>NZ_CP041632.1:3470000-3477599 GCF_007197795.1 Geobacillus sp. E263 | reverse complement strand
TATTACGATATTTTTATTATAAAAAAATAATTTATTTCCCTAATCATTGTAGGAGGCCTTACATGATGAAAATCAAAATTGATCGAGAAGCGCTGGTTCAAAGTGTTCAAGATGTTATGAAAGCTGTATCCCCCCGTACGACAATTCCGATTTTGACTGGAATTAAAATTGCGGCAACTCCACAAGGAGTAACATTAACAGGCAGCGATTCTGACATTTCGATTGAATCTTTTATTCCTACAGAAGAAGAAGACAAAGTGCTTGTCGAAGTAATAGAAACCGGCAGTATTGTGTTGCAAGCTCGCTTTTTTTCAGAAATCGTAAAAAAACTACCGGAAAATACGATTGAAATTGAAGTACAGCCTAATTTTTTAACGGTGATCCGTTCCGGAAAAGCGGAGTTCAGTTTAAACGGGCTTGACGCGGAAGAGTATCCAAGACTTCCTCAAATTGAGGAAGAAAATGTTTTTAAAATTCCTACTGACTTGTTAAAAACAATCATTCGTCAAACCGTATTTGCTGTTTCTACTTCAGAGACAAGACCGATCTTGACAGGTGTAAACTGGAGAATCGAAAATGGGGAATTAATCTGTACTGCAACAGATAGCCATCGTCTTGCATTACGAAAAGCAAAAATAGAAACGGAAAACCAGCAATCGTATAACGTTGTCATTCCGGGAAAAAGTTTAAATGAATTGAGCAAAATCTTAGATGATAGCAACGACCCGGTTGATATTGTCATCACGGCGAATCAAATTTTATTTAAAACAAAACATTTATTGTTTTTCTCTCGATTGCTTGATGGAAATTATCCAGAAACTACCCGGCTTATTCCAACAGATAGCAAAACCGATATTATCGTTAACGCAAAAGAGTTTTTACAAGCCATTGACCGCGCATCTTTATTAGCAAGAGAAGGAAGAAACAATGTTGTGAAACTGACAACGCTAAATGACGGCATTATTGAAATTTCTTCTATTTCTCCGGAAATCGGAAAAGTAACGGAAGAAATTCAAAGTGAATCGATCGAAGGAGAGGAATTAAAGATTTCCTTTAGCGCAAAATATATGATGGATGCACTAAAAGCGCTTGATGGCACCGACATTCAAATTAGCTTTACTGGTGCAATGCGTCCATTTTTACTTCGTCCTCTCCATAGCGACTCTATGCTTCAGCTTATTTTACCAGTAAGAACGTATTAACGTTTATGAAAGCTGCTAAGTTCTAGCAGCTTTCTTTGCTAATATTTTATTTTTTCGTTAAAATAAAGAGATGGGCAGTTTTTAGAAAGCGAGCGATGATGAATGGAAAAAAGAGTAACGATTACGACAGAAACGATTACGCTTGGTCAATTGCTAAAACTCATTCAAGCCGTTGGGACAGGCGGTGCTGTGAAATGGTTTCTGCAAACCAATGAGGTGCTTGTCAACGGAGAAAGAGAAAATCGGCGTGGACGGAAATTAAAAAATGGGGATATAGTCGAAGTCGAAGGACTTGGAACGTTTATTGTAACAAGGGCAGAGTAGGTGAAGGGCCGTTGTTTTTAACACATTTATCGCTAAAAAATTATCGTAATTATGAGAGTGAAACGATAGAGTTTGCCAATAACGTAAATATTATTTTAGGGGAGAATGCTCAAGGGAAAACAAACATGATGGAGGCCATCTATGTATTGGCGATGGCGAAGTCGCACAGGACAACAAACGACAAAGATCTCATTCGCTGGGATGAAGACTATGCTAAAATAGAAGGAAAGGCAATGAAAAAAAATGGGGCGCTATCGCTTGAACTTATTATTTCAAAAAAAGGAAAAAAAGCGAAATGCAACCATATTGAACAGCAGCGATTAAGTCAATATGTTGGTCATTTGAATATCGTGATGTTTGCCCCGGAAGATTTAAATTTAGTAAAAGGAAGCCCGCAAGTGAGACGGCGTTTTGTCGATATGGAAATTGGGCAAGTATCCCCTGTTTATATACATGATTTGAGCCAATACCAAAAGCTTTTGCAGCAGCGAAACCATTATTTAAAAATGTTGCAAACGCGCGAGCAGCAAGATGAAACAGTACTAGATATCTTAACAGAACAGCTCATTCCGCTGGCAGCTAAAATCACGCTAAAGCGGTATGAATTTTTGCTTTTGCTGCAAAAATGGGCGGCGCCAATTCATCACGAAATTAGCCGCGGATTAGAAACATTACAAATTCAATATCGACCTTCTGTTGATGTATCAGAAAAGATAGAATTGTCTAGAATAATAGAAGCATATAGTGAAAAGTTTGCTACAATAAAAGAAAGAGAAATCCAGCGAGGAATGACGCTTGCTGGTCCGCATCGTGATGATATTGCATTTAGCGTGAACGGAAAAGATGTCCAAATATTTGGTTCTCAAGGGCAACAGCGCACAACAGCGTTATCCATCAAGTTGGCAGAAATCGAATTGATTTTTTCCGAAATTGGCGATTACCCCATTCTTTTACTTGATGATGTGCTATCTGAACTAGATGACTTTCGGCAAACCCACCTTCTTGATACAATTCGGAAAAAAGTGCAAACGTTTGTGACGACAACAAGCATTGAAGGAATCGAACATGACATCATCAAGGAAGCAGCAATTTACAAAGTCCATTCCGGTCACATTACCGCCCCTCTTTGTGATTAATCTTTTGAACGTTTGGAAAGAAAGCGTAGGTGATTCGCATGACAATGGAACAAAAAATCGAACATACGTATGATGCGAGCCAAATTCAAGTATTAGAAGGGCTGGAAGCAGTCCGTAAACGGCCGGGGATGTATATTGGTTCCACGGGTCCAAAAGGACTGCACCATCTCGTATGGGAGATTGTAGATAATAGCATCGATGAAGCTTTAGCTGGTTACTGTACAGAAATTAACGTTACGATTGAAAAAGATAATAGCATTACTGTTACGGACAACGGCCGTGGCATTCCTGTTGATATTCAAGAGAAAATGGGGCGCCCTGCTGTCGAAGTCATTATGACCGTGCTTCATGCAGGAGGAAAGTTTGGCGGCGGCGGTTATAAAGTGTCGGGCGGACTTCATGGCGTCGGCGCTTCTGTCGTTAACGCTCTATCCGAAGAACTGGAAGTATATGTACACAGGGATGGGAAAATCCATTATCAAAAATATCAACGCGGCGTACCTTGTACGGATTTAGAAGTGATTGGAGAAACGAATCGGACAGGTACCACCGTTCGTTTTAAGCCTGATCCGGAAATTTTTACGGAAACGACAGAATTTGATTATGAAACGTTGGCAACCCGTCTTCGCGAGCTTGCTTTCTTAAATCGAGGCCTTAAAATTACGCTTGAAGATAAGCGAGTAGAAAATCGGAAAAACGAATATCATTACGAAGGCGGTATTAAATCTTATGTTAAACATTTAAACCGGACGCGTGAAGTGCTTCATGAGGAACCGATTTATATCATTGGTGAGCGCGATGGTATTTATGTGGAAATTGCTCTCCAATATAACGATAGTTATAGTAGCAATATTTATTCTTTTGTTAACAACATTCACACACATGAAGGCGGAACGCACGAATCCGGTTTTAAAACAGCATTGACGCGCATTATTAACGATTACGCACGCAAACATCAAATTTTGAAAGATAATGACCCTAATTTAACCGGAGAAGATGTTCGCGAAGGATTGACAGCGATCGTTTCGATTAAACATCCGTCCCCGCAGTTTGAAGGACAAACAAAAACAAAACTTGGAAACAGTGATGCACGGGCGGTTACCGATGCAATTTTCTCGGAACAATTTGAAACATTTTTATTAGAAAATCCAACGATAGCAAGAAAAATTGTGGAAAAAGGCATGATGGCGGCGCGGGCACGGTTAGCGGCGAAAAAAGCGCGTGAGCTTACAAGACGAAAAAGCGCTCTTGAAATTTCTAACTTGCCTGGGAAACTAGCGGATTGTTCCTCGAAAGATCCTTCTATCAGTGAATTGTATGTGGTCGAAGGAGACTCTGCCGGCGGTTCGGCAAAGCAAGGGAGAGACCGCCATTTTCAAGCGATTTTGCCGTTGCGCGGGAAAATTATCAATGTCGAAAAAGCGCGGCTTGACAAAATTTTATCGAACAATGAAGTTCGCGCTATCATCACTGCGTTAGGTACGGGAATTGGTGAAGATTTTGATATTACGAAAGCGCGTTACCATAAAATCATTATTATGACAGATGCTGATGTCGATGGGGCACATATCCGCACATTATTGCTTACTTTCTTTTATCGTTATATGCGCGAATTTATCGAGCGGGGATATGTATACATCGCCCAGCCTCCGCTTTATAAGATTGAACAAGGCAAACAGGTAAAATACGCATATAATGACCGGCAGCTTGAAAAAATTCTTGCGGAATTGCCGGAAAATCCGAAACCGACGATTCAACGTTATAAAGGTCTTGGAGAAATGAATCCGGAACAATTATGGGAAACAACGATGAATCCAGAGACAAGAACGCTTCTTCAAGTTAGTTTGCAAGATGCGATTGAAGCAGACGAAACATTCGAGATTTTAATGGGAGACAAAGTAGAACCGAGAAGGCAGTTTATTGAAGAAAATGCGCGATATGTGAAAAACTTAGACATTTAATCGGAGAGTGTTGAGCAATCACCCTCCCCGCCGAAAATTTTTTATAAGGGAGGTTTTATGAATGTCAGAAAATCAAAATCCGCGCATCCGCGAAGTCAATATTAGCCAAGAGATGCGCTCTTCGTTTCTTGACTATGCGATGAGCGTCATCGTATCGCGCGCATTACCTGATGTACGCGATGGGTTAAAACCGGTGCACCGCCGTATTTTATATGCAATGCATGACCTCGGAATGACCGCGGACAAGCCTTATAAAAAATCTGCCCGCATCGTCGGTGAAGTCATCGGTAAATATCACCCTCACGGTGACGCAGCGGTGTATGATACGATGGTTCGCATGGCACAAGATTTTAACTATCGTTATGTGCTTGTAGATGGTCATGGAAACTTTGGTTCCATTGACGGCGATGCGGCTGCAGCGATGCGTTACACGGAAGCGCGCATGTCCAAAATCGCGATGGAAATGCTGCGTGACATTAACAAAGATACAATTGATTATCAAGATAACTATGATGGTTCGGAAAAAGAGCCTGTCGTATTGCCGTCGCGCTTCCCAAATTTACTAGTAAACGGTTCGTCAGGGATCGCTGTCGGGATGGCCACGAACATCCCGCCGCATCAGCTCGGCGAGGTGGTCGACGCGATTTTGGCGTTAAGTAAAAATCCTGATATGACTGTAGCGGATTTAATGGAATATATTCCAGGACCGGATTTTCCAACAGCAGGGCAAATCATTGGACGCAGCGGCATCCGCAAAGCGTATGAAACAGGCCGAGGTTCGATTACATTGCGCGCCAAAGTCGAGATTGAACAACAATCAAACGGGAAAGAAATGATCATTGTCCGCGAGCTCCCTTATCAAGTCAACAAGGCAAAATTAATTGAACGCATTGCCGAGCTTGTCCGTGAAAAGAAAATTGACGGCATTACTGATTTGCGCGATGAATCGGATCGCAGCGGAATGCGAATTGTCATCGAAGTGCGAAGAGACGCGAACTCGAAAGTAATATTAAACAATTTATACAAACATACGGCACTGCAAACGAACTTTGGTATTAACATGCTCGCGCTTGTTGACGGCCAGCCGAAAGTATTAAACTTAAAAGAATGCTTGCAACATTATTTAGATCATCAAAAAACCGTCATTCGCCGCCGCACGGCATATGAATTGAAAAAGGCGGAGGCGCGTGCCCATATTTTAGAAGGATTGCGTATTGCTCTTGATCATCTCGATGAAGTGATTAACTTAATCCGCAGCTCGCAAACGACAGAAATCGCTAGAGAAGGACTTATGCGGCAATTTTCGCTCAGCGAAAGACAGGCACAGGCGATTTTAGACATGCGCTTGCAACGATTGACAGGATTGGAAAGAGAAAAAATCGAACAAGAATATCAAGATCTTATTCGCTTAATTGCCGAATTAAAAGCAATTTTAGCCGATGAAGAGAAAGTTTTACAAATTATTCGCGATGAATTAACGGAAATTAAAGAGCGGTTTAACGATGAGCGGAGAACAGAAATCGTCATTGGAGGAATCGAAGAATTTGACGATGAAGATTTAATTCCGCGCGAAAACATCGTCATTACGCTCACGCATAAAGGCTATATTAAACGTCTTCCTGTTTCAACGTATAAAAGCCAAAAACGAGGCGGACGAGGCGTCCAAGGAATGCATACGAGCGAAGATGACTTTGTGGAACATCTTTTGATTACATCGACCCATGACACTGTTTTATTTTTTACAAATAAAGGGAAAGTATACCGGGCGAAGGGATACGAAATTCCTGAATTTGGTCGAACCGCTAGAGGAATTCCAATCATTAATCTTTTAGAACTCGATAAAGACGAGTGGATTAACACCATTATCCCTATTAACAATGAATTTGATGATAATTTATATTTGTTCTTTACAACAAAACAAGGAATCGCCAAACGCTCGCCATTATCTTCGTTTGCCCATATTCGTAACAATGGTCTAATCGCCATCCATTTGCGTGAAGAAGATGAGTTGATTTCCGTTAAGTTAACCGACGGTTCGAAACATATTATTGTCGGGACAAAAAACGGAATGCTCATTCGTTTTCCAGAGACCGATGTACGAACAATGGGACGAAGCGCAACAGGAGTTAAAGCGATTACCCTCGAAGATGGCGATGAAGTTGTTGGCATGGAAATTTTAGAAGATGATTGCGATGTATTAGTCGTTACGAAAAACGGCTATGGCAAGCGTACCCCGGCTTCGGAGTATCGTATACAAAGCCGTGGCGGAAAAGGACTCAAAACGTGCAACATTACAGAGAAAAATGGTTCGGTTGTTGCGGTGAAGACGGTGACTGGTGAAGAAGACTTAATGCTCATTACTGCAGGCGGCATTCTTATTCGTATCGCGGTCAGTGACATTTCACGAATGGGAAGAAATACACAAGGCGTAAAATTAATTCGCTTATCCGACGATGATGAACATGAATATGTTGCTACCGTAGCGAAAGTTCCAAAAGAAGAGAAAGAAAATGAAGTAGACGAAGAAGAGAATCATTAATTACTGTAATGGCTCGAAAGGTGTTACCTTTTGAGCCATTTTTTATGTAAACCACTACAACTATCGTACCATCAATGTTAGTATAAGATTATGGAATAAAGGACGAAAGTAGGAGTGTAGCACAATGATCCGGGCGAAACTTCATCAATTGCAAGAAGGATGTATTCTTGCTGAAGATGTACTAGGTAAAACAAAAAAGACAATTATGCCCAAAAATACTGTATTGACGCCAGCGTTATTAAATGTACTGGAAAAATTTTTGATTGAGGAAGTGTGCATCGAACCAGTTCTGGCAAATGGCGATCCATTTAGACCAGCTGAATTGCTTGGACAGCATGATGGCGATAACACTAGCAATGAGCAGCCGATATCACTTTATCTGAAAGCGGTTCAAAAATATAAAAAAGCATTTCAATCTTGGCAGTCAGGCTCTCCTA
>NZ_CP041632.1:0-3465000 GCF_007197795.1 Geobacillus sp. E263 | reverse complement strand
GGTTGAGATTCCTGTACCACCTCCTCACCGTTTGAGCAATGGGGGGACGCAGGAAGGTAGGGCGAGCAGGCTGCTGGAATAGCCTGTCCAAGCGGTTAGGCTGCCAGATAGGCAAATCCGTCTGGCGCAAAGGCTGAGCCGTGATGGCGAAGGGACCATCGGTCCCGAAGTCCCCGATCCTACACTGCCAAGAAAAGCCTCTAGCGAGGTGAGAGGTGCCCGTACCGCAAACCGACACAGGTAGGCGAGGAGAGAATCCTAAGGTGCGCGGGAGAACTCTCGTTAAGGAACTCGGCAAAATGACCCCGTAACTTCGGGAGAAGGGGTGCTCTCTTGGGTGATGAGCCCGAGAGAGCCGCAGTGAAAAGGCCCAAGCGACTGTTTACCAAAAACACAGGTCTCTGCGAAGCCGAAAGGCGAAGTATAGGGGCTGACACCTGCCCGGTGCTGGAAGGTTAAGGGGAGCGCTTAAGCCGCAAGGCTGAAGGTGCGAACCGAAGCCCCAGTAAACGGCGGCCGTAACTATAACGGTCCTAAGGTAGCGAAATTCCTTGTCGGGTAAGTTCCGACCCGCACGAAAGGTGTAACGACTTGGGCACTGTCTCAACGAGAGACCCGGTGAAATCATACTACCTGTGAAGATGCAGGTTACCCGCGACAGGACGGAAAGACCCCGTGGAGCTTTACTGCAGCCTGATATGGAATTTTGGTATCGCTTGTACAGGATAGGTGGGAGCCTGAGAAGCCGGAGCGCCAGCTTCGGTGGAGGCGCCGGTGGGATACCACCCTGGCGGTATTGAAATTCTAACCCGCACCCCTGATCGGGGTGGGAGACAGTGTCAGGTGGGCAGTTTGACTGGGGCGGTCGCCTCCCAAAAGGTAACGGAGGCGCCCAAAGGTTCCCTCAGAATGGTTGGAAATCATTCGTAGAGTGCAAAGGCACAAGGGAGCTTGACTGCGAGACGGACAGGTCGAGCAGGGACGAAAGTCGGGCTTAGTGATCCGGTGGTTCCGTATGGAAGGGCCATCGCTCAACGGATAAAAGCTACCCCGGGGATAACAGGCTGATCTCCCCCAAGAGTCCACATCGACGGGGAGGTTTGGCACCTCGATGTCGGCTCATCGCATCCTGGGGCTGTAGTCGGTCCCAAGGGTTGGGCTGTTCGCCCATTAAAGCGGTACGCGAGCTGGGTTCAGAACGTCGTGAGACAGTTCGGTCCCTATCCGTCGCGGGCGCAGGAAATTTGAGAGGAGCTGTCCTTAGTACGAGAGGACCGGGATGGACGCACCGCTGGTGTACCAGTTGTCCCGCCAGGGGCACCGCTGGGTAGCTATGTGCGGAAGGGATAAGCGCTGAAAGCATCTAAGCGTGAAGCCCCCCTCAAGATGAGATTTCCCATCGCGTCAAGCGAGTAAGATCCCTCGAAGATGACGAGGTCGATAGGTCCGAGGTGGAAGCGTGGCGACACGTGGAGCTGACGGATACTAATCGATCGAGGACTTAACCAAGCGGAAAAGCGGAGGACGCCCGTCTATCGGCGATACGCGCTGGAGGGCCCGTGAGGAGGCTCAGACCAAACAAAGTTTGGTCTTGCGTGGGTTACTCAGAGAAGTTAACTCAATGTGTTGCCGCCGCAACGGGACCGAAGCGTCGCGAGCCGATGGCGTCCGGAGCTGGACAGCAGAAGCGGCCGTTTCACTTCGAAAAGCTAGCCGCTTATGCAAGACGGCTTCTTCCAAACGGACGGTTATCTAGTTTTGAGGGAACGAAATCCCTCTTGACAAACGTGATGATTGGAATATAATAATAAATGTCCAATTGAGATAATTGCCTAGTGACAATAGCGGAGAGGAAACACCCGTTCCCATCCCGAACACGGAAGTTAAGCTCTCCAGCGCCGATGGTAGTTGGGGCCAGCGCCCCTGCAAGAGTAGGTCGTTGCTAGGCAAGATTTCACTGATAGAGCACCCTGCCTAGAATAAGGCAGGGTGCTTTTTCATTATGCTGGAAACAGCCGCTGTATCAAATATTCATAAAGCAATAACGGTACTTTTTCTGCAGTCAAAGATAAAAATTGAACAATCAATGTATATGCGTTACTTGAATAAGAGTGTAATAACTCACTCCACCATTCCGTTTCATATCGTGAAATCATACTTAAGTTATATAGTAATAAATAATGAGCGATTACTTCCGGAAGCATAAATATTTTTTCTCTCTTTATTGGAATACGGTATGTTCCATTCAAATGAAACATAAATGGTTCACATCCAATTGGCTGTAGTGGCGATTCGATGCCGATGTGAATAAAACGATCTTCTTCTTTCACAAAAGTAGCTTTTAAAAAATGCCATTCATGCTCTATGTAATGAATAAAGCGATTTAACGTCATATGATAATGATCTAAAATTTCTATCGGAATCGCAATGGAATGGAGAGAAGAGTTATGTATAACTTCTATAGACAATATTTTTTTATCGTTAAATATGGAAAGTGATTCATGTAGTTCGCATATTCTTTGCAGTAACGTAACCATTCGAAATTTTTCTCCTGTTGTTTGTTTCACATGAAACATTTTTTCAGAAAAATGAGTGAACAAGCCGTTTTTTTGTACCTTTACTTCGTCATCTAAAAATTCATATCCTTGTTTTTTTCTTTTTCTTGTTGAGACTCCGTGTGCTAAAACGGAAGTAGACTCAGGATAATCTGCATCGACAGTAAGCAGGCAAGCTTTTAAAAGCTGTACCATTCCGTAAAATAAAAGAACAGGCTTAATCGATAAAGGCGCATGGCGTGCGGTTGAATAAAAGTTTTGGCCGTGTTCTAAATAATAAAGAAATGGATAGCAGTTCGTGTAGCTTTTTTGCATAGCATCTTCTCTTTCTTGTTTTACATAGCATTGATAAAGCAGTTGTTGAGCTATATCTGCCGAATGAAATACGATAAATTTGTTTGGAATGTTTCTGTCATCCAACATTTCTATCCCCCTACCATGAATTTTTTAACAAAATAACTGAAAAGTTGAACATTTTCTCTATTCCTTGACAGTAGTTTAACCAGTTGATAAGCTACTAATAATAATTTTCCGGACAAGGGGGAGAAAACATGTGGGAATCGAAATTTGCTAAAGAAGGATTAACGTTTGACGATGTGCTCCTTATTCCTGCAAAATCAGATGTATTGCCTCGTGATGTAGATGTGACTACAAAGTTAAGCGAAACATTACAGTTGAACATCCCGATTATTAGCGCAGGAATGGATACGGTAACCGAAGCAGAAATGGCAATTGCCATGGCAAGACAAGGTGGGCTTGGGATTATCCATAAAAATATGTCCATCGAGCAGCAAGCAGAGCAAGTAGACAAAGTGAAACGTTCGGAGCGAGGAGTTATTACGGATCCATTTTTCTTAACCCCTGAACATCAAGTATACGATGCGGAACATTTAATGAGCAAATATCGTATTTCTGGCGTGCCGATTGTCAATAATGAGGAAGAGCAAAAGCTCGTTGGCATTATTACAAATCGTGATTTGCGTTTCATCCAAGACTATTCCATTAAAATCGCCGATGTAATGACAAAAGAAAATTTAATCACAGCCCCGGTCGGAACGACACTAGAAGAAGCAGAAAAGATTTTACAAAAGTACAAAGTTGAAAAATTGCCGCTTGTCGATGAAAACGGAGTACTAAAAGGACTTATTACGATTAAAGATATTGAAAAAGTAATCGAGTTTCCAAATTCTGCAAAAGATGCGAAAGGACGGCTTCTTGTAGGGGCAGCTGTTGGTGTTACAGCTGATACGATGATTCGCGTGAAAAAGCTGGTAGAAGCAAATGTTGACGTCATTGTCGTGGACACGGCGCATGGCCATTCCAAAGGCGTCCTTGAAACGGTGCGTAAAATTCGCGAACAATATCCAGACTTAAATATTATCGCTGGAAATGTCGCGACAGCGGAGGCGACACGCGACTTGATCGAGGCAGGAGCGAACATCATTAAAGTCGGAATTGGCCCTGGGTCGATCTGTACGACGCGCGTTGTCGCGGGAGTCGGTGTACCGCAAATTACGGCAATATACGACTGTGCGACAGAAGCCCGTAAATATGGCGTCCCGATCATCGCTGATGGCGGAATTAAATATTCCGGCGATATTGTAAAAGCATTGGCAGCAGGGGCACACGCGGTCATGTTGGGCAGCCTTTTAGCCGGAGTATCAGAAAGCCCTGGAGAAACGGAAATTTATCAAGGAAGAAGATTTAAAGTGTATCGCGGAATGGGATCTGTTGTTGCGATGGAAAAAGGAAGCAAAGACCGTTATTTTCAAGAGGATAATAAAAAGTTTGTTCCTGAAGGAATTGAAGGGCGCGTTCCTTACAAAGGACCTTTAGCTGACACGATTTATCAGCTTGTCGGCGGTTTACGTGCAGGAATGGGGTATTGCGGAACAAGAAATTTAGAAGAACTACGAGAAAAGACGCAATTTATTCGCATGACGAGTGCCGGATTGCGAGAAAGCCATCCGCATGATGTGCAAATTACGAAAGAAGCACCAAACTATTCTCTTTCTTAATATATGTCTATTGACCTAACTTAGGCGGAGAAAAGCTTCTCCGTCTATTTTTTTGCACTGGAGTGTGTTACAATAACGTTTGTGTGAGGAGGGTGTGACAGTGAAAAACATCAAACATAAAATGTTGATCAGTTTACTTATTATTTCTCTATTTTTGAGCCTGTTGCCATTTCGTGTGGCAAAAGCAGCAAGCGATCCGCTAAATATCGAAGCAGATGCGGCGATACTTGTTGATGCAAATACAGGGAGAATTTTGTATCAAAAAAATATTGATACAGTTCTCGGTATTGCTAGTATGACCAAAATGATGACCGAGTACTTACTGTTAGAAGCAATTAAAGAAAAACGGGTAAAATGGGATCAGCAATATACACCAAGCGACTACGTTTATCGTCTTTCGCAAGATCGCTCTTTATCCAACGTTCCTTTACGAAAAGACGAAAAATACACTGTTCGTGAGCTTTACGAAGCGATGGCGATTTATTCCGCCAACGCTGCAACGGTAGCTATTGCCGAAATTGTCGGTGGTTCGGAACAAAACTTTGTCAAAATGATGAATGAAAAGGCGAAACAATTAGGACTTAAGGGATATAAATTTGTCAACTCCACGGGATTAAGCAATGAAGATTTAAAAGGGTTTCATCCGGAAGGAACGAACGAGAGAGAAGAGAATGTGATGTCTGCCCGTTCCGTCGCCACACTAGCGTATCATTTGTTGAAAGAATATCCAGAAGTATTGGAAACAGCAAGTACTCCTCGGAAAATATTTCGCGAAGGAACCGATGATCAAATTAAGATGGATAACTGGAACTGGATGCTGCCTGGACTCGTTCGCGAATATGAAGGGGTAGACGGATTAAAAACAGGTTATACCGAATTTGCTGGATACTGTTTTACCGGAACAGCGGAACGAGATGGCGTTCGTTTCATTACAGTAGTGATGAATGCAAAAAGCAACGGAAAATCGACCATCGAAGCTCGATTTGAACAAACGGAAAAACTGCTTCACTATGGATTTAGCAATTACTCTATCAAAAAGCTATACCCGAAAGGATATCAACTAAAAGGAAAATCGACGCTACCGGTAGTGAAAGGAAAAGAAAAGTCGGTTGCCATCGTAACCGATAAGCCGTTTTTTCTTGTCGTGAAAAACGGAGAGGAAAAAAACTATCGTCCTGTATATGTTTTTGATCAAAAGAAATTAACAGACAAAGGTGAATTAGTCGCACCTATAAAAAAAGGTGAAAAAGTCGGATATATGACATTGCAATACAAAGGCACAGAGGAGTATAGCTTTTTAAGTCCAGAAATGAAAAATAATGTAAAAGTAAATATTGTTACAAAGAAAAGCGTCGAAAAAGCAAACTGGTTTGTGCTTGCAGTGAGAGGAATTGGCGGGCTGTTTGGCGATGTATGGACAAGCGTAGTAAAAACGGTCAAAGGCTGGTTTTAAAAGCTCCTTCCTTTTTAGGGAGCTTTTTTCTATTGTGATTTTTTTAAAAATTGAGGTAAAATAAAAAAATGTAATCATCCATTGTAAACACTGTGGTGTTTTAGGGTTAACCATCACAGTGTAACGGCATAGTGAAACAAGGAGGAATGACAAGTGGCAATTACAGGTACAGATCGTGTAAAACGGGGAATGGCGGAAATGCAAAAAGGCGGCGTCATCATGGACGTGGTGAATGCGGAACAGGCGAAAATCGCAGAGGCAGCCGGTGCAGTAGCGGTGATGGCATTGGAACGCGTCCCTGCTGATATTCGTGCCGCTGGCGGTGTCGCGCGCATGGCAGATCCAACGGTCATTGAAGAAGTGATGAAGGCCGTATCGATTCCTGTTATGGCCAAAGCGCGTATCGGTCATTACGTCGAAGCACGCGTCCTTGAGGCGTTAGGTGTTGATTATATTGATGAGAGTGAAGTATTAACACCAGCTGATGAAGAATTCCATATTGATAAAAGACAATTTACCGTTCCGTTTGTTTGCGGTTGTCGCGACTTAGGAGAAGCGGCGCGCCGCATTGCTGAAGGGGCATCGATGCTTCGCACAAAAGGAGAACCAGGAACAGGAAACATTGTCGAGGCAGTGCGTCATATGCGCAAAGTAAATGCGCAAATACGCAAAGTTGTCAGCATGAGTGAAGACGAGCTTGTGACAGAAGCGAAGAATTTAGGTGCTCCGGTCGAAGTATTGCGCGAAATTAAGCGGTTAGGCCGCCTCCCTGTCGTCAACTTTGCCGCAGGCGGTATCGCGACTCCAGCTGACGCGGCATTGATGATGCATTTAGGTGCAGATGGGGTATTTGTCGGTTCTGGCATTTTTAAATCGGAAAATCCAGAAAAATATGCGCGGGCGATCGTTGAGGCGACAGCTCATTATGAAGATTACGAGCTGATCGCTCATTTATCCAAAGGATTAGGTAGCGCAATGCGCGGTATTGATGTCGCGTCACTATTGCCAGAACAACGTATGCAAGAGCGTGGTTGGTAAGTAAAGGAGTAGACGTTATGATGAAAATTGGAGTGCTTGGCTTACAAGGCGCCGTACAAGAACATGTTCGTTCCATTGAAGCGTGCGGTGCTGAGGCAGTGGTCGTAAAAAAAATAGAGCAATTAGAGGAAATTGACGGCCTTATTCTTCCTGGCGGCGAAAGTACGACGATGCGCCGTTTGATGGATAAATACGGATTCATCGAGCCGTTAAAACAGTTTGCTGCAGCGGGAAAGCCGATGTTCGGCACGTGCGCTGGCCTCATTTTGTTAGCGAAACGAATCGTCGGTTATGATGAGCCGCATCTAGGATTGATGGATATTACGGTGGAACGCAATTCTTTTGGCCGTCAACGTGAAAGTTTTGAAGCCGAGCTTTCGATTGCTGGCGTTGCCGATGATTTTATCGGTGTATTTATCCGCGCTCCACATATTGTGGAAGTAGGAGAGGACGTCGAAGTTTTGGCGAAATATGAAGGACGTATTGTTGCGGCAAGACAAGGGCAGTTTCTAGGATGCTCGTTCCATCCTGAATTGACCGATGACTATCGTATGACACAATATTTTCTCAATATGGTGAAAGAAGCGAAAGCATAAAAAGAGTTGCGTTTCAAAAAAACTTATAGTACATTATTGGTACAAACAGGCATATGAAAATCGCATAGCGCTAAAGCGATGAAAGGAACTAGTAGCAAGGTCGTTTCTCTTCAGAGAGTCGGTGGGTGGTGCAAACCGATGGGAAACACTTGTGAATCCATCCTGGAGTAAAATGCCGAACGCGCAAGCTAGTAAGCATTTTCGGCTTTTCGCCGTTATCGATTCAAGCGGAAGACAGCCTCGTCTTCAATTAGGGTGGCAACGCGGGATTACTCTCGTCCCTTTTTGGGGACGGGAGTTTTTATTTTATAATAATAATAAAAAAGGAGGTATCGTTGATGCTTGATGTCAAATATTTGCGCAATCATTTTGAAGAAGTAAAAGAAAAGCTTCTAAAGCGCGGCGAAGATTTAACAAATATCGATCGCTTTGAAGAGCTAGACAAAAAGCGCCGCGAATTAATCGCAAAAGCAGAAGAACTAAAAAATAAACGAAATGAAGTATCCCAACAAATCGCCGTATTGAAACGCGAGAAAAAAGATGCTGATCATCTCATTGCCGAGATGCGGGATGTAGGGGATCGCATTAAAGCCATGGATGATGAAATCCGCCAAGTGGAAGAGGAACTAAATGCGTTATTATTGTCTATTCCAAATATCCCGCATGAATCGGTGCCCGTCGGAAAGTCGGAAGAAGATAATGTCGAAGTCCGCAAATGGGGGGAACCGCGTTCGTTTTCGTTTGAACCGAAACCGCACTGGGATATTGCCGAACAGCTCGGTATTCTTGATTTTGAACGGGCCGCGAAAGTAACAGGAAGCCGCTTTGTCTTTTATAAAGGACTCGGCGCCCGCCTGGAGCGCGCGTTAATTAACTTTATGCTTGATGTTCATATCGAGGAGTTTGGCTATCAAGAGATATTGCCTCCGTACCTTGTCAATCGGGCGAGTATGACGGGAACAGGACAATTGCCAAAATTTGAAGAAGACGCATTCCGTATCGAAACAGACGATTACTTTTTAATTCCGACAGCAGAGGTGCCTGTGACAAATTTACATCGTGATGAAATTTTATCCGCGGAAGATTTGCCGATTTACTATGTTGCTTATAGTGCATGTTTCCGCGCCGAAGCTGGTTCTGCTGGACGTGATACAAGAGGGCTTATTCGCCAGCATCAATTTAATAAAGTAGAGCTGGTGAAATTTGTGAAACCGGAAGATTCATATGACGAATTAGAAAAGTTAACAAATCAAGCAGAGAGAATTTTGCAGCTGCTTGGACTTCCTTATCGTGTTGTATGTTTATGCACCGGTGATTTAGGGTTCTCATCGGCGAAGACATATGATATTGAAGTATGGCTGCCAAGCTATGGAACGTATCGTGAGATTTCTTCGTGCAGCAACTTTGAGGCATTCCAAGCACGGCGTGCTAACATTCGTTTCCGCCGCGAACCAAAGGCGAAACCGGAATATGTGCATACGCTCAATGGATCAGGGTTGGCGATTGGTCGCACGGTGGCCGCCATCTTAGAAAACTATCAGCAGGAAGATGGAACGGTTGTCATTCCAGAAGTACTGCGTCCGTACATGGGAAATCTAGAAGTTATTCGATAAATAAGAGCAGGGCGGATTTGCCCGCCCGCTCTGCCATAAAAGGTGTTGACTTTTATCTTCAGTGATGTTATATTGAATGATGTCAGTACGGAGGAGTACCCAAGTCTGGCTGAAGGGGTCGGTCTTGAAAACCGAGAGGCGCCGCAAGGCGCGCGGGGGTTCGAATCCCTCCTCCTCCGCCATAAAGGAATTGAAAATACCAACGCGCATAAGTGGAGATTGTTATCCGAGACGATTCGTTACATTTTGTAACGAATTTTTATTTTTCCAAAGCAAAAAATAACCGCCTAATAGTGGCGGTTATTTTTTTATACGATAATACTCGTGAATAATCGTTGAAGCTTTTTTAATAATTGGTTCGATGGACTGCTCGTCTTCGACAATATCGTATTCGTTAATGTTTACGCGAAGAACTGGGCAAGCGTTAAATTCATTAATCCATTTCTCATAACGTTCATACATTTCCTTCCAATATGATATAGGTGTTTTCTGTTCCATTGGACGCCCGCGCTCACGAATGCGCTTCATCACTTCCTCAAAACTTCCTTCCAAATAAATAAGCAAATCAGGATGCGGGAAATACGGTGTCATGACCATCGCTTGAAATAAGCTTGTATATGTTTCGTAATCCACAGCCGTCATTGTTCCATTTTCAAAGTGCATTTTTGCAAAAATATGCGCGTCTTCGTAAATAGACCGATCTTGAACAAATCCTCCGCCATATTCAAACATCCGCTTTTGTTCTTTAAATCGCTCCGCAAGAAAATAAATTTGTAAATGAAAACTCCAACGTTCAAAATTATCATAAAACTTGTCTAAATATGGATTTGTATCTACTTTTTCCAAGGAAGTGCGAAAATTTAGCGCTTTGGCTAATGCTTTTGTCATGGTTGATTTACCGACACCGACTGTTCCGGCAATCGTAATGATCGCGTTATCTGGAATACGATATTTTTCACGTAAGTTCATCGTTGCGAAACCCCTTTTACGACAGTTTTTACTTGTTCGAGTATGTAGTGCAAATCTTCTTTTCGTTGAACGAAATCGAGCAAGTCCCCGTTGAACCGAAGAACTGGAATATGTGTATTTGCTTGTTCGAATAGAGCAAACGCTTCTTCATAATCAGCGGCTAGCTGCTGTAAGTAGACCGGATCCATTCTTTTCTCAAAGTCGCGGCCGCGTTGATGAATGCGTGTTAATAGCGTTTCAAGGCTGGCATGTAAGTAAATGATCATATTAGGTTGAGGTAAACCATCTGTTAAAATATCATAAATTTTTATATATTTTTTATAATGATGTTCTTTTAACGTTCTTTTGGCGAAAATTACATTTTTCATAATATGGTAATCAGCAACAACTGGTTTTTTTTGTTGAAGAAAGTTACGATCAATTTCTTCTAATTGCTTATAACGATGGCAAAGGAAAAACATTTCCGTTTGGAAGCTCCATTCTTCGATATTTTCATAAAATTTCCCGAGAAATGGATTTTCATCGACGATTTCTTTCACTAAATGATAGCGGAAGTGTTCGGAAATCGCTTTTGCCAATGAAGTTTTCCCAACCCCAATGGGACCTTCTACCGCGATAAATGGAACCATTCCCATCTGTGCTCCCCCTTCTCCTTAGACAGATAAAATTTATTTTAACACATAGATAAATAAAATCGCACTTGGAAAAACAACCAAGTGCGATTGAAAAAAGTATTATTTACCTTTTTACAACAGTAAAGTTATCTGTTAGCAGCAACCAATTTTGCGGAAAATCTAATCCTAGTTTCCAATAGCTGATTCCCCGTAGGCCGAGTTCTTTTACTAAGTCAAATTTTGCTTGAATCGAACGGGCATCTTCAAACCAAACTTCGTGTTCTTTTCCGTTTTCGTCCCGATAGCGGAAATGAGGAGCTTGCGCTTTGGTGTCATATTCAATGGCGACATTGTATTGAGCAGCAAGACGGATCGCTTGTTGCGGACTAATCGCCCGTGCATATGGTCCACCCGGTACGTATGGAAGCGTCCAATCGTATCCGTATAAGTTTTGTCCCATCATAATTTTAGAAGCGGGCATTTCGGAAATGGCATATTCGATCACCTGCCGAACAGGGCCAATTGGAGAAACCGCCATTGGCGGTCCACCGCTATATCCCCATTCATATGTCATAATGACGACAAAATCAACAATTTGTCCGTGGGCGCGGTAATCATGCGCTTCATACCAGCGGCCTTTTTGTGTCGCGCTTGTTTTTGGCGCCAACGCGGTAGACAGAAGCCACCCTTCACGTTCAAATCGCCGTTTTGCTTTTCGCAAAAACGCGTTATACGCTTCGCGGTCTTCGGGACGCAAATATTCCATATCAAAGTGAATATCGCGAAATCCGTATTTTTTTGCTGTTGTTACAATGTTTTCTAATAGACGGTTTTGTAATTGTTCGTTGTTTAAAATAAGCGCTCCTAGTTCATCGCTAAATTGATCGTTTTCGATATTGGTAACGACCATGATTAAAGTAACGCGATTGGCGCGAGCGATAGATGGGAAATTATTCAATGGAGGTTCTTTGAGTGCTGCATTTCGCTGAATTTGGAACTGAAACGGAGCTAAGTATGTTAAATATGGGGCTGCTTGACGAGCACTTGCCTCCAGCGCTGGGCTGACAGTCGTTCCTCGCGGCTCAATGTATCCGTTAAACTCGGCTCTCCGTTTTGCTTTTGGCGGAATGTATAAACGTTGTCCAACTTGCAGCGGGCTATTTAAGGAAATGCGGTTAATTTCCGCAAGACGCTGCGCAGGAATGGAAAATTTCCGGGAGATGGACCATAAACTATCGCCGCGCTGAACCCAATAAAAGCTTCCAACAATTGGAATAACAATCGCTTGACCTACAACAAGATCGTTTGGATTTGGGAGCTCGTTTGCGCGAATAATTTCTTCAGGAGTCGTATTATACGCTTGAGCAATTCCACTTAACGTTTGCCCGCTTTGTACAACGTGAATTTGCATACTTTACCTCCTAGTTGCGTCTTCGTTCTTCTTATTTTATGATGAAAAAAGAGCAGAAATGACCGTTTTTACGAGGAGTTTAGCAATGGTAAACGATGAATACTATATGCGTTTAGCTATAGAAGAAGCGAAAAAAGCAGAGCAAATAGGAGAAGTTCCAATTGGTGCGATCATTGTCCAAGATGGCTGTATTATTGCTCGCGCTCATAATTTGCGGGAGACGGAACAGCGTGCCATTGCCCACGCCGAAATTTTAGCGATTGATAAAGCGTGTAAGGAAGTAGGATCATGGCGCTTAGAAGACGCGACATTGTATGTCACATTAGAACCTTGCGCGATGTGCGCTGGTGCCATTGTACTTGCCCGCATTAAGCGGGTCGTGTTCGGCGCAAGTGACCCAAAAGGAGGCTGCGCAGGAACATTGATGAATTTGTTGCAAGAAGGAAGATTTAATCATCAAGCGGAAGTGACAAGCGGGATATTAGGAGAAGAATGCGGGCAAATGTTAAGCAGCTTTTTTCGAAAGCTCCGCGAAAAAAAGAAAAATATTGGGCAAAGTTCCAGCTAAATGATCGAGGTCAGTCATTGCATTTTGTTTCAAAAACCGATATACTTATATTGCCGTGCTAAGCGGGGAGGTAGCGGTGCCCTGTACTCGCAATCCGCTCTAGCGAGGCTGAATCCCTTCTCGAGGTTAGTCTGCCGTAAGGTCTGTCTCAAGTAAGTGGTGTTGACGTCTGGGTCCCGCGCAATGGGATTCCGTGAACCCTGTCAGGTCCGGAAGGAAGCAGCAGTAAGCGGATTCTCCCATGTGCCGCGGGGGTGCCTGGGCTGAGCTAACTGCTTGAGCAACGCTTGGGGCAGCTAATCGACAGAAGGTGCACGGCCTACATAAAGAGAACATAGAACTCACTCCTTGCGAGTGAGTTTTTTTATTTCTTATTTTGAAAAAAGGCGAAGACATTATATAATAAATAAGATGAGAAAAAGAGGGGGGCCATTTCGTGACATACCAAGCTTTATATCGTGTTTTTCGGCCGCAGCGGTTTGCAGATGTTGTCGGTCAAGAACACGTGACGAAAACATTGCAAAGTGCCCTGCTTCAAAATAAAATATCTCATGCATATTTGTTTTCTGGTCCGCGTGGTACAGGAAAAACGAGCGCTGCGAAAATTTTAGCAAAAGCGGTAAATTGTGAGCATGCACCGACGGCAGAACCATGCAACGAATGTCCTGCATGCATCGGGATTACGAATGGCGCCATTCCAGACGTATTGGAAATTGATGCGGCTTCGAACAACCGGGTGGATGAAATTCGGGATATTCGTGATAAAGTGAAATTTGCGCCGACATCTGTTCGCTATAAGGTATATATTATCGATGAAGTACATATGCTTTCAATTGGCGCTTTTAATGCGTTATTAAAGACGTTAGAGGAACCTCCAAAGCATGTTATTTTTATATTAGCAACAACAGAGCCTCATAAAATTCCGCTTACGATTATTTCCCGTTGTCAGCGCTTTGATTTTCGGCGAATTCCATTGCATTCTATTGTCGCAAGGTTGCGGCAAGTTATTGAACAGCAAGGGATAAAAGCTTCAGATGAGGCTTTGTTTGCGATTGCTCGCGCGGCCGACGGCGGAATGCGTGATGCGTTAAGTTTGCTTGATCAAGCTATTTCATTTAGTGATGGAGAATTGCTGCTTGAAGATGTCCTTGCCATGACCGGATCCGTATCTTCCGCGACATTGGCTTCTCTTGTTCGGGCTATATATGAGAAAGATACGGCAACATCATTGCAGCTGCTTGAGGAAATGATGGATCAAGGAAAAGATCCTAATCGCCTTATTGAAGATTTAATTTTATATTATCGGGATCTTTTGCTTTATAAAACGGCTCCCCATGTAGAAGGGGCGATAAAAGGCACAGTTGTTGACGATACGTTTCAACATTTAGCTCAGTCAGTTCCATTATCTGACATCTACGAAACGATTGAAGTGTTAAATAAAAGCCAGCAAGAAATGAAATGGACGAATCATCCGCGCATTTTTTTAGAGGTTGCGCTGGTGAAGCTTTGCCATCAACAAGCTTCCTATCCATCACCGTCCTCTGAAGAAATTCAATCGCTCGCAAAAAAGCTGGAATATTTGGAAGCGGAGCTGCGCCGTTTAAAAGAACATCATGCATCTGTCGCAACAACCGCCCCTGCGCAAACGAAAAAACAAACAAAGACGCTAAAAACAGGAGGATATAAAACGCCGGTTGGCCGTATTTATGAAATCTTAAAGCAAGCGACCCATCAAGATTTATCGCTTATCAAAAGCCATTGGGCTGAGATGCTGGATACATTAAGGAAGCAACATAAAGTATCCCATGCAGCTTTATTGCAGGAAAGCGAGCCAGTTGCTGCAAGCCCAAACGCTTTTGTGTTGAAGTTTAAATATGAAATCCATTGTAAAATGGCCGCTGACAATACGAATTATGTGAAAGATAATTTAGAGGCGATTTTATTTGAGCTAACGAAAAAACGTTTTGAAATGGTGGCAGTTCCTGAAGAAGAATGGAGCAAAATAAGAGAAGAATTCATTCGCGAAAAAGGAGCGAAGCGCGAACAAGAACAGGGAGAAGATCCACTAATCGCGGAAGCAAAGCGGCTGTTTGGTGAGGAATTAATTGAAATTAAGGAATAACCATATTAAGGAGGAAAAAACAATGATGCGTGGCGGAATGGGAAATATGCAAAAAATGATGAAACAAATGCAAAAAATGCAAAAAGAAATGCAGAAAGCACAAGAACAATTAGCAGAAAAAACGGTAGAAGGCACTGCAGGAGGCGGTATGGTGACCGTTATAGCGAACGGTCATAAACAAATTTTGGAAGTCAAAATCAAAGAAGAAGTGGTGGATCCAGAAGACATTGAAATGCTTCAAGACTTAGTGTTGGCAGCAACAAATGATGCCTTGAAAAAAGCAGATGAGTTAGCAGCCGAAATGATGGGACAATTTACAAAAGGATTGAATATTCCGGGATTATTCTAGGAGGAGTTTTATGCATTACCCAGAACCAATATCTAAACTAATCGATAGTTTTATGAAGCTGCCCGGAATCGGACCAAAAACAGCTGTTCGTCTCGCGTTTTTTGTTCTGACGATGAAGGAAGATACTGTGTTGGAATTTGCGAAAGCGCTTGTTGATGTCAAACGTAATATTAGATATTGTACGGTTTGTGGGCATATTACCGATACAGATCCTTGTAATATTTGCAAAGATGAAAGACGAGATCGAACAACAATATGTGTTGTGCAAGATCCAAAAGATGTTATTGCTATGGAAAAAATGAAAGAATACAATGGACTTTACCATGTGTTGCATGGTGCCATTTCTCCAATGGAGGGCATCGGCCCAGAAGATATAAAAATTGCGGAGTTATTAAAAAGATTGCAAGATGAAGCTGTACAAGAAGTTATTTTGGCGACAAACCCGAACATTGAAGGGGAAGCGACCGCGATGTATATATCGCGTTTGCTAAAACCAACTGGAATAAAAGTAACGAGAATTGCCCACGGTTTACCGGTGGGCGGAGATTTGGAATATGCCGATGAAGTGACGCTTTCAAAAGCCTTGGAAGGACGTCGAGAGTTATAGAAAGAGAAAGAGGTGGGGGTCACTTGTTATGGCGACGGAAAGGCTGGCTAAAAAAGCAATTTGATTTAAAATTAGTAGAAGAATTACAAGCGCTGAGAGACGAATGGTATGAACAGAAACGGCTGATTGAAAAGTGTGTAGAACCTTCAGAAGAAGTACTAATGGCGTTAAATGTTACAGAGGCCAAATACTTTTTTTTAATCCGTGAAGCAAAATATCGACGTGTATCATTAAAGGGAGTGAAATAGCTTCCTTTATTTTTTTGTTCTTTTTTCCGTCTTTCATCATAAGTTTGTAGTACAAGCAATAAAAAGGAGCGTGGAAAATGGAACCGAAATTTGTACTTATTTTGCTATCATCTATGATTATTGTTTTATTATTAGCAGGAGCGCGATTAAAAGCATTAAAATTTTTAGGATATGGGGCGATTAAACTAATCGTTGGAGCACTAGTATTATTTGTTATTAATGCAATTGGCGGAGCGTTTCAATTTCATGTCCCCATTAATTTCATAACAGCATTCATATGTGGATTTCTCGGGATACCGGGAGCGGCAGCTTTAGTTATCATCGAAAAGTATATCGTTATGTAAGGAAGATATGTTTCATTTGTAAGCGAGATGACGAAAAGGCGTTGTTTTCCATCAGCGCCTTTTTTATTTTTTGAAAAAACATATTGACTTTTATTTTTATATGTATTATATTAAAAAACGTCGTTGTTAAAAAATGAATAAATAAGTTGACAACATGTAATGCAGTATGTATAATATAAAAAGTGTGCGAAGTTCCTTGAAAACTAAACAAAACGCAAGCGTCAATAAGAAAAGCGGAAGCGACGCGATCAGCTCTCGAAGCCAAATGTTCTTCACCCGCTGAAGTGCTTGCACTTCGAGGGGGAAGGTTATTTGGCACAAGAGAGCTAGTCGCTGAAGCTGGACAATAAGAAAAGCGGAAGCGACTTGACACCTTCGGTGTCGGTGCCGAATTAAAAGCCAATCAACTTTCTTTTTGGAGAGTTTGATCCTGGCTCAGGACGAACGCTGGCGGCGTGCCTAATACATGCAAGTCGAGCGGACCGAATGGAAGCTTGCTTCTGTTCGGTTAGCGGCGGACGGGTGAGTAACACGTGGGTAACCTGCCCGTAAGACCGGGATAACTCCGGGAAACCGGGGCTAATACCGGATAACACCGAAGACCGCATGGTCTTTGGTTGAAAGGTGGCTTTTGCTACCACTTACGGATGGGCCCGCGGCGCATTAGCTAGTTGGTGAGGTAACGGCTCACCAAGGCGACGATGCGTAGCCGGCCTGAGAGGGTGACCGGCCACACTGGGACTGAGACACGGCCCAGACTCCTACGGGAGGCAGCAGTAGGGAATCTTCCGCAATGGACGAAAGTCTGACGGAGCGACGCCGCGTGAGCGAAGAAGGTCTTCGGATCGTAAAGCTCTGTTGTTAGGGAAGAAGAAGTACCGTTCGAATAGGGCGGTACGGTGACGGTACCTAACGAGAAAGCCCCGGCTAACTACGTGCCAGCAGCCGCGGTAATACGTAGGGGGCGAGCGTTGTCCGGAATTATTGGGCGTAAAGCGCGCGCAGGCGGTCCCTTAAGTCTGATGTGAAAGCCCACGGCTCAACCGTGGAGGGTCATTGGAAACTGGGGGACTTGAGTGCAGAAGAGGAGAGCGGAATTCCACGTGTAGCGGTGAAATGCGTAGAGATGTGGAGGAACACCAGTGGCGAAAGCGGCTCTCTGGTCTGTAACTGACGCTGAGGCGCGAAAGCGTGGGGAGCAAACAGGATTAGATACCCTGGTAGTCCACGCCGTAAACGATGAGTGCTAAGTGTTAGAGGGGTTAAACCCTTTAGTGCTGTAGCTAACGCGTTAAGCACTCCGCCTGGGGAGTACGGCCGCAAGGCTGAAACTCAAAGGAATTGACGGGGGCCCGCACAAGCGGTGGAGCATGTGGTTTAATTCGAAGCAACGCGAAGAACCTTACCAGGTCTTGACATCCCCTGACAACCCTGGAGACAGGGCGTTCCCCCTTCGGGGGACAGGGTGACAGGTGGTGCATGGTTGTCGTCAGCTCGTGTCGTGAGATGTTGGGTTAAGTCCCGCAACGAGCGCAACCCTCGCCCCTAGTTGCCAGCATTCAGTTGGGCACTCTAGGGGGACTGCCGGCTAAAAGTCGGAGGAAGGTGGGGATGACGTCAAATCATCATGCCCCTTATGACCTGGGCTACACACGTGCTACAATGGGCGGTACAAAGGGCTGCGAACCCGCGAGGGGGAGCGAATCCCAAAAAGCCGCTCTCAGTTCGGATTGCAGGCTGCAACTCGCCTGCATGAAGCCGGAATCGCTAGTAATCGCGGATCAGCATGCCGCGGTGAATACGTTCCCGGGCCTTGTACACACCGCCCGTCACACCACGAGAGCTTGCAACACCCGAAGTCGGTGAGGTAACCCGTAAGGGAGCCAGCCGCCGAAGGTGGGGCAAGTGATTGGGGTGAAGTCGTAACAAGGTAGCCGTACCGGAAGGTGCGGCTGGATCACCTCCTTTCTAAGGATGATACGAAAAGCTGAAGCGCCGCGATCAGCTCTCGAAGCCAAATGTTCTTCACCCGCTGAAGTGCTTGCACTTCGAGGGGGAAGGTTATTTGGCACAAGAGAGCTAGGCGCTGGAGCTAGACAGTACGAAAAGCGGAAGCGCGAAGGCGACTTCCTATTGACAATAATCCTAAAATAAGTTATAATGACGCTTGTCGTTTTGTTTAGTTTTGAAGGAGCTTCATGTTCCTTCTCTAATTTAAAATTTAAATATGACGGGCCTATAGCTCAGCTGGTTAGAGCGCACGCCTGATAAGCGTGAGGTCGGTGGTTCAAGTCCACTTAGGCCCATCCCTTTCTATGTGGGGCCTTAGCTCAGCTGGGAGAGCGCCTGCTTTGCACGCAGGAGGTCATCGGTTCGATCCCGATAGGCTCCACCATTTAAGTTGAAAATTCAAAGAAGTAGCCTTGTGTCTGTGTCTACGAGTGGATTCAGAGAAGCTGGATTCCTCGATGCAGAGTTGAAAATAAACCTAAGAAACAGTCTTGTGCCTGCGTCTACAAGCAGGGTCGAGGAAGTTAGGTTCCTCGGCACAAAGCTGCAGAGAAGCTGATTCAAGGCAGTAGCCTTGTTCAGTTTTGAGGGAGCATTTCACTCCTTCAAGTGCTTTGCGTCTGCGTCTTCTAGCAGATTCGGGGAAGCTGGATTCCTCGACGCAAAACTGCAGGGAAGCAGACTCAAGAAGTAGTCTCGTTCCTTGAAAACTAGATAACCGGAAGGAAAAGCGGAGGCGCCGCGGTTAGCTCTCGAAGCCAAATGTTCTTCACCCACAGAAGTGCTTGCACTTCAAGGGGGAAGGTTATTTGGCACAAGAGAGCTAGGCGCCGAAGCTAGACAGTGGAAGAAGCCGAGAAGCGAAGGCGGCAAGCATGAAGCTGTTTTCGCATGGTTAAGTTAGAAAGGGCGCACGGTGGATGCCTTGGCACTAGGAGCCGATGAAGGACGGGGCAAACGCCGAAACGCTTCGGGGAGCTGTAAGCAAGCGTTGATCCGGAGATGTCCGAATGGGGAAACCCACTGCCCGTAATGGGGCAGTATCCATACCTGAATCCATAGGGTATGGAGGGCACACCCGGGGAACTGAAACATCTAAGTACCCGGAGGAGAAGAAAGCAACCGCGATTCCCTGAGTAGCGGCGAGCGAAACGGGAACAGCCCAAACCAAGAGGCTTGCCTCTTGGGGTTGTAGGACCACTCACATGGGAGTTACAAAGGAACGGGGTAGACGAAGCGGTCTGGAAAGGCCTGCCAGAGAAGGTGACAGCCCTGTAGTCGAAACTTCGTTCCCTCCCGAGTGGATCCTGAGTACGGCGGGACACGGGGAATCCCGTCGGAAGCAGGGAGGACCATCTCCCAAGGCTAAATACTCCCTAGTGACCGATAGTGAACCAGTACCGTGAGGGAAAGGTGAAAAGCACCCCGGAAGGGGAGTGAAAGAGAACCTGAAACCGTGTGCCTACAAGTAGTCAGAGCCCGTTTATGGGTGATGGCGTGCCTTTTGTAGAATGAACCGGCGAGTTACGATGACGTGCGAGGTTAAGTCGAAGAGACGGAGCCGCAGCGAAAGCGAGTCTGAATAGGGCGTTAAGTACGTCGTCGTAGACCCGAAACCAGGTGATCTACCCATGTCCAGGGTGAAGGTAGGGTAACACCTACTGGAGGCCCGAACCCACGCACGTTGAAAAGTGCGGGGATGAGGTGTGGGTAGGGGTGAAATGCCAATCGAACCTGGAGATAGCTGGTTCTCCCCGAAATAGCTTTAGGGCTAGCCTCAAGGGAAGAGTCTTGGAGGTAGAGCACTGATTGAGCTAGGGGCCCTCATCGGGTTACCGAACTCAGTCAAACTCCGAATGCCAATGACTTATCCTTGGGAGTCAGACTACGAGTGATAAGATCCGTGGTCGAGAGGGAAACAGCCCAGACCACCAGCTAAGGTCCCAAAGTGCACGTTAAGTGGAAAAGGATGTGGAGTTGCCCAGACAACCAGGATGTTGGCTTAGAAGCAGCCATCATTTAAAGAGTGCGTAATAGCTCACTGGTCGAGTGACTCTGCGCCGAAAATGTACCGGGGCTAAACGTGCCACCGAAGCTGTGGGATGACCGTTGGTCATCGGTAGGGGAGCGTTCTAAGCGCGCCGAAGCGGGACCGGAAGGACTCGTGGAGCGCTTAGAAGTGAGAATGCCGGTGTGAGTAGCGAAAACAGAGGTGAGAATCCTCTGCACCGAAAGCCTAAGGTTTCCTGAGGAAGGTTCGTCCGCTCAGGGTTAGTCGGGACCTAAGCCGAGGCCGAAAGGCGTAGGTGATGGGCAACAGGTTGAGATTCCTGTACCACCTCCTCACCGTTTGAGCAATGGGGGACGCAGGAAGGTAGGGCGAGCAGGCTGCTGGAATAGCCTGTCCAAGCGGTTAGGCTGCCAGATAGGCAAATCCGTCTGGCGCAAAGGCTGAGCCGTGATGGCGAAGGGACCATCGGTCCCGAAGTCCCCGATCCTACACTGCCAAGAAAAGCCTCTAGCGAGGTGAGAGGTGCCCGTACCGCAAACCGACACAGGTAGGCGAGGAGAGAATCCTAAGGTGCGCGGGAGAACTCTCGTTAAGGAACTCGGCAAAATGACCCCGTAACTTCGGGAGAAGGGGTGCTCTCTTGGGTGATGAGCCCGAGAGAGCCGCAGTGAAAAGGCCCAAGCGACTGTTTATCAAAAACACAGGTCTCTGCGAAGCCGAAAGGCGAAGTATAGGGGCTGACACCTGCCCGGTGCTGGAAGGTTAAGGGGAGCGCTTAAGCCGCAAGGCTGAAGGTGCGAACCGAAGCCCCAGTAAACGGCGGCCGTAACTATAACGGTCCTAAGGTAGCGAAATTCCTTGTCGGGTAAGTTCCGACCCGCACGAAAGGTGTAACGACTTGGGCACTGTCTCAACGAGAGACCCGGTGAAATCATACTACCTGTGAAGATGCAGGTTACCCGCGACAGGACGGAAAGACCCCGTGGAGCTTTACTGCAGCCTGATATGGAATTTTGGTATCGCTTGTACAGGATAGGTGGGAGCCTGAGAAGCCGGAGCGCCAGCTTCGGTGGAGGCGCCGGTGGGATACCACCCTGGCGGTATTGAAATTCTAACCCGCACCCCTTATCGGGGTGGGAGACAGTGTCAGGTGGGCAGTTTGACTGGGGCGGTCGCCTCCCAAAAGGTAACGGAGGCGCCCAAAGGTTCCCTCAGAATGGTTGGAAATCATTCGTAGAGTGCAAAGGCACAAGGGAGCTTGACTGCGAGACGGACAGGTCGAGCAGGGACGAAAGTCGGGCTTAGTGATCCGGTGGTTCCGTATGGAAGGGCCATCGCTCAACGGATAAAAGCTACCCCGGGGATAACAGGCTGATCTCCCCCAAGAGTCCACATCGACGGGGAGGTTTGGCACCTCGATGTCGGCTCATCGCATCCTGGGGCTGTAGTCGGTCCCAAGGGTTGGGCTGTTCGCCCATTAAAGCGGTACGCGAGCTGGGTTCAGAACGTCGTGAGACAGTTCGGTCCCTATCCGTCGCGGGCGCAGGAAATTTGAGAGGAGCTGTCCTTAGTACGAGAGGACCGGGATGGACGCACCGCTGGTGTACCAGTTGTCCCGCCAGGGGCACCGCTGGGTAGCTATGTGCGGAAGGGATAAGCGCTGAAAGCATCTAAGCGTGAAGCCCCCCTCAAGATGAGATTTCCCATCGCGTCAAGCGAGTAAGATCCCTCGAAGATGACGAGGTCGATAGGTCCGAGGTGGAAGCGTGGCGACACGTGGAGCTGACGGATACTAATCGATCGAGGACTTAACCAAGCGGAAAAGCGGAGGACGCCCGTCTATCGGCGACACGCGCTGGAGGGCCCGTGAGGAGGCTGTTGCCGCCGCAACGGGACCGAAGCGTCGCGAGCCGATGGCGTCCGGAGCTGGACAGCAGAAGCGGCCGTTTCACTTCGAAAAGCTAGCCGCTTATGCAAAACGGCTTCTTCCAAACGGACGGTTATCTAGTTTTGAGGGAACGAAATCCCTCTTGACAAACGTGATGATTGGAATATAATAATAAATGTCCAATTGAGATAATTGCCTAGTGACAATAGCGGAGAGGAAACACCCGTTCCCATCCCGAACACGGAAGTTAAGCTCTCCAGCGCCGATGGTAGTTGGGGCCAGCGCCCCTGCAAGAGTAGGTCGTTGCTAGGCAATTATTACAGAAAACAGCTGATTAAGCATGAAGCTTAATCAGCTGTTTTTATATATACCTTAAAACATCTCCACTTCACCTCTCACTCTGTGTGTATCCATTTTTTCTATTAAACTGAAACGAAGAAAAATGCGCAACTCTCCTATCTTGTTCTCATGGTGTTATAAAATTTTATTTTTTGGTATTTATTATTTTACCTAAGCATCTATAAAATTTTATTTTCATCTATTAGTTATAGAAACTTATTAATGTGGGAAAGATAAAGGGGGGGAGGTGGAGAAGGTGGGTTCACTGATTACGGGTAAAGATGTTATCGAAAGAGTATGTATCGTTTGTGAGCAGCCAAAACAAGAAGGAATTCAAATTTATGATCAGTTTCTTTGTCTTGATTGCGAAAGGGAGATCGTGCAAACGGACACGACCGATCCGAAATACCGTTTTTATGTAAAGCAGTTAAGAAAAATTATATCTTCAAAAATATATTCATAGGGTCCTATTGATAGGGCCTATTTTGTTTATATGTTCAACTTTCATCACGCTTTTTTCTTTTTTGATTTGGAGTGGTATCGGAAAATCGATGTTATCTCTTATGTATTTCTATTCAAGGCAATTAGATTAGTGATAATATATATCTTGTTGTCTATGTCAGAAAAACAATGTTCTAAATTTCCTTATCATGAAAAAGAAAAGAGGGGCATTTATGGATCAACAGCAAACTCCTTTATATACCGCTTTAAAACGTCATGATGCCATTCATCCGTTTTCATTTCATGTACCAGGTCACAAATATGGTACAGTATTTCCTATAGAAGCGAAAAATGATTATAAGCAGTTACTAAAACTAGATGCGACTGAATTAAGCGGGCTTGATGATCTACATCAACCGGAATCGGTTATTGCCGAGGCGCAATCTTTAGCAGCAAAGCTGTATAATGTAGAAGAAACGTTTTTTCTCGTAAACGGTTCTACGGCTGGAAATTTAGCGATGATCTTTGCTGTTTGCGGGGAAAAGAAAAAGGTAATTGTGCAGCGAAATTGCCATAAATCGGTTATGCATGCGCTTCAATTAGTTGGAGCTGCCCCTATTTTTCTTCCTCCGGAATTGGATGAAGACGTCCGTGTCGCCTCTTATGTTGCGTATGAGACGGTAAAAAAGGCGCTTGAACTTCACCAAGATGCCGCAGCATTAGTGTTGACTAATCCGAATTATTATGGAATGGCGGTGGATCTTACGGAAGTTGTAAACATCGCACACCGCTATCGTATTCCTGTGCTTGTCGATGAAGCGCATGGGGCCCATTTTATTATAGGAGAGCCTTTTCCGAAAACAGCGATCGCGTGCGGGGCGGATGTTGTTGTCCAGTCAGCGCATAAAACATTGCCAGCCATGACAATGGGGTCGTATTTACATGTAAATAGTTCATTAATAGATAAAGAGAAACTAAAATATTTTTTACAAGTGTTTCAGTCAAGCAGCCCATCTTATCCGATTATGGCTTCACTTGATTTGGCGAGAAGTTACCTCGCTCGTTTAACAAAGGGAGATGTAGAAAATATTTTAAAACAAATTCAACGGTTGAAAGATGCCCTCGATGAGATAGAAGGGATTGCGGTAGTTCATTCGCAACATCCGCTTATAAAGACGGATTTATTGAAAATTACCGTTCAAACGAGAAGTAAGTTGTCCGGTTATGAGCTTCAACAACGGCTGGAGCAAGAAGGCGTTTTTGCGGAGCTTGCCGATCCGTTTAACGTTTTGCTCGTGTATCCGCTTGCTGCTATCGATCATTTAGAGGAAGTGATCGAAAAATTAAAACGGGCGTTTCGCGGATTAAGCTATAGCGAAGAGTTGCTAAATTCGTTCCGTTCTTTTTCCTTCTTGGCATCTGCAAATCCGATTTCTTATAAGGAACTAGAGACATTGCCGAAAAAAGTGGTTAACTTAGAAAAGGCGGAAGGATTTATTGCCGCGGAAACGATCACACCTTATCCACCTGGAGTGCCTTTATTATTTATAGGAGAATCAATTAGTAAAGAGCATATTGAACAAATAAAACAGTTAAAATACCATGCGCGGTTTCAAGGAGGAAAGTTTTTATCTTCTAATCAAATAGAAGTGTATGTACCAGTAAAATAAGGGGGATTAGCGTATGAAAGGCCGTTTTTTTTCTTTCGAGGGACCTGATGGAGCAGGAAAAACGACGATGATTACAAAGCTGGAATCATTTTTGCGAGAAAAAGGGTTTGACGTTTTATCGACAAGAGAACCAGGAGGAGTTCGTATTGCCGAGGAAATTCGTTCCATTATTTTGAACCCAAAACATACGGAAATGGATGGTCGTACGGAAGCGTTGCTTTACGCCGCTGCGAGAAGGCAGCATCTTTTAGAAAAAATTATTCCTGCGATAAAAGCCGGCAAAATTGTATTGTGCGATCGGTTTGTCGACAGTTCGTTAGCCTATCAAGGATTTGCAAGAGGGTTAGGCATCGATGAAATATTACAAATTAATCAGTTTGCGATTGATGGTTTTTTTCCTTCGTTAACGATTTATTTTGATATTGATCCTAAAATAGGATTAGAGAGAATCCAAAAAAATAAGCAACGGGAAATTAATCGGCTTGATATGGAAAGTTTATCTTTCCATTATAAAGTAAGAGAAGGGTATTTAAAGATAGCAGAACGTTTTTCTGATCGTATCATTGTCATTGATGCTTCCAAACCGGTCGATGAAGTGTTTGCAATGACCATAGCGGCGGTTATGGATCAAATAGAAGGAAGATAACAGTGATGTTTCCATGAAACAGAACATGATGAAAAGGATAAGACATGTTAGAATAAAAATTAAAGGAAAGTGATGAAAGTGGCGATTTTCTGGGAGCAGCTGGAACGATATCAGCCTGTAGTAGTGAAAATGCTCACAAAAAGTCTTGAAAAAGGGCGAATTTCTCATGCTTATTTATTCGAGGGGCAACGCGGAACGGGAAAAAAAGCAATGAGTCTTTTATTGGCAAAAAGCTTATTTTGTTTACATCGTTCCGGAATAAAGCCTTGCAATGAATGCCGAAATTGCCGCAGAATCGATTCCGGGAATCATCCAGATGTACATGTCATTGAACCAGATGGGCAATCAATTAAAAAAGAACAAATTGAAATGTTGCAGCAAGAGTTTGCAAAAATGGCGGTGGAATCAGACCGAAAACTATATATTATCGAGCACGCTGATAAAATGACAACGAATGCAGCGAATAGCTTGTTAAAATTTTTAGAAGAACCTCGTCCAGGGACGGTAGCGATATTGCTTACAGAACAATATCACCGCCTATTAGAAACGATCATTTCCCGTTGCCAAGTGTTTTCGTTTAAGCCAATACCACCTGCTTTGCTTGCCAATTATTTAGCAGAGCAGCAAATCCCGCCTCATATTGCTCTCCTTGCCGCACATGTGACAAACAGTCATGAAGAAGCACTCGAGTTAGGTCGAGATGATTGGTTTGCGCAGGCGAGAAAAATAGTGTTACAATTATATGAAATGTTAAAGAAAAATGATTTGCAGGCGCTTTTTTTCATCCATGATCAATGGATTCCGCATTTTCAAGAAAAGCAGCAAATCGATTTAGGATTAGATTTGCTTTTATATATATATAAAGATATGTTGCACATTCAATTAGGACAGCAAGATAAAATCATTTATCGGGATAAAATCGATGATTTGCAGCAGTGGGCGCTTTCTTGTTCTCAACGACAGATCGTAAAAAGCATGGAAATGATTTTACAAGCGAAGGCGCGTTTAAATACAACTAATATGAGCGTACAGCTTTTAATGGAACAACTTATCCTTGATCTAAAGGAGGGAAAAGTGTTTGTATAATGTCGTCGGTGTTCGCTTTAAAAAAGCGGGAAAAATTTATTATTTCGATCCTGGAGAATTGTCGATTTCTGCTGGGGAGTTCGTCATTGTAGAAACCATTCGAGGGATCGAATATGGAAAAGTTGTCATTAGCAACAAACAAGTCGACGAAAATGATATCGTTTTGCCGTTGAAAAAAGTGATTCGCGTCGCGGACGCGAAAGATAAATTAATTGTTGAGGAAAACAAAAAAGCGGCACGGGAAGCGTACGATATTTGCTTAAAAAAAGTAGAAGAGCATGGCTTGGAAATGAAATTAGTCGATGTGGAATATACGTTTGACCGCAATAAAGTGATTTTTTATTTTACTGCAGACGGGCGTGTGGATTTCCGTGAACTTGTCAAAGATTTGGCAGCCATTTTTCGCACGCGCATTGAATTAAGACAAATCGGTGTTCGCGATGAAGCAAAAATGCTTGGCGGGATCGGTCCGTGCGGAAGAATGCTTTGCTGCTCAACATTTTTAGGAGATTTTGAACCAGTATCCATTAAAATGGCGAAAGACCAAAACTTATCGCTCAATCCGACGAAAATTTCCGGTCTTTGCGGCCGGTTAATGTGCTGCTTAAAATACGAAAATGATGAATATGAAACAGCGAAAGAGCAGCTCCCTGATTTAGGGGAGTATGTGGAAACTCCGCATGGTCTTGGAAAAGTGATCGGATTAAATATTTTAGAACGAGTATTGCAAGTGGAATTATCGGAACATGGACGGGTCGTGGAATATACGCTCGACGAGTTGATGAAAGATGGAACGTTACCAGTCCAAGCCACAGACTAATTGGGGTGGATTGACGTGGATAAGAAAGAGATTTTTCAGTCAGTAACGAGCATGGAGGAACAACTGAGCCATTTGTACCGCCAGCTTGTACAATTAAAGGAACATGTAGTTCAGCTGCTTGAGGAAAATCATCATTTGCAAATAGAAAATGATCATTTGCGCCGTCGGCTCGAACAAGTGACCAGTGAATTGGCAGAGGAAAAGCAAAAAGAAAAAGATCATAAGCATGGTCATGAAAGAAAATTAGTTGACATTGGCGAAGGATATGATAATTTAGCGCGTCTTTATCAGGAAGGGTTCCATATTTGTCATGTCCATTATGGAAGCGTCCGAAAAGAAGGCGATTGCCTATTTTGTTTATCCTTTTTAAATAAAAAGTAAGCATAACGATAGCCTTTCCACATAAGGAGAGGTTATTTTTTTGAAAATAAGGAGGAATACACGATGGTGGAATTATATGATGATGAGAGGCTTGACTATCTTTTAAATGAAGATATTCGCATTATTCAAAGTCCGTCTGTGTTTTCCTTTTCCCTTGATGCGGTGCTGCTTGCGAAATTTGTTTATATGCCGATTCAAAAAGGGCAAATTGTCGATTTATGCACCGGAAATGGAGTTATTCCATTGTTATTAAGCATGAGAACAAAGGGAAAAATTATCGGTATAGAAATTCAAGAGCGGCTTTGTGATATGGCAAAAAGAAGCGTACAATATAACGGTTTGGAAAAACAAATAGAAATTATTCACGGGGATATTAAAGATGCGCCTAAGCAGTTAGGATACAGTAAATATGATGTCGTCACGTGCAATCCTCCCTATTTTCCAACGATCAGCAAGGAAGAAATGAACAAAAATATTCATTTGGCCATTGCTCGCCATGAGATTTATTGTACGCTTGAAGATGTGATTCGCGTAAGCAGCCAGCTGTTGAAGCAAGGCGGCAAAGCCGCATTTGTGCACCGGCCGGGACGGCTGCTCGATATTATTACACTAATGCGCAAGTATCGGTTAGAGCCAAAACGGCTGCGGTTTGTTTATCCGAAAATCGGAAAAGAGGCCAATACGATTTTGATTGAAGGAATAAAAGATGGCAATCCGGATTTAAAAGTATTGCCGCCGCTTATTGTGTATCATGACAATAATGAATATACAGATGAAGTGAAGCAGCTATTATATGGAATTATCCCATCGTAAAGGAGCAGAAGCGATGCTTTGGCAGCAAAAAAGTTTTGCCGGCGATAATAAAGGAACTCTATATATCGTCCCGACACCGATTGGCAATCTTGAAGATATGACATTTCGGGCGGTACGTATTTTGAAAGAAGTAGATATCATTGCCGCAGAAGATACACGGCAAACGAAAAAACTGTTAAACCATTTTGAGATTCATACACCGGTCATTAGTTATCATGAACATAATAAATATACAAGCGGGCCGCAAATTGTCGAACAACTGAAAGAAGGAAAATCGGTAGCGCTTGTCAGTGATGCAGGAATGCCGGGAATTTCCGACCCAGGATATGAGCTGATCGTTTCCGCGCTCAAAGAGCAGTGTTCAGTTGTTCCGCTTCCAGGAGCGAACGCGGCGTTAACCTCACTGGTTGCCTCGGGGCTGCCGACCGATCACTTTTATTTTTTCGGTTTTCTCGAACGGACAAAGAAAGAAAAAAAGGAACAGTTGGAATCACTAAAAACGGTTCGTGAAACGATGATTTTTTATGAAGCACCTCATCGCTTAAAAGAAACGCTTGCGATGATGTATGAAGTGTTTGGCGATCGCCGTATCGCTATATGCCGTGAGCTTACCAAACGATTTGAGGAGTTCATTCGTGGAACTTTGCGGGAGGCGGTCGAATGGGCAGAAACGAATGAAATTCGCGGAGAATTTTGCATTATTGTGGAAGGAGCGGAGGAAACGATCGAAGAGAAAGAGGAATGGTGGCATTCGCTAGCACCGGTGGAGCATGTCGAATATTATATTCGGGAGAAAAATTTTACGTCAAAAGAAGCTATTAAACAAACCGCAAAAGATCGAAATATGTCGAAACGGGACGTTTATCAGCAATATCATCATCGATAAAAAAAGAGAGTTTCTCTAAAAATGCTAGAGAAACTCTTTTATTTATCATTATTGTCAGATGATTGTTGTAGATGCTCTTGGATTTCTTTTAAAAGAATTTCCGCGCCTTCACGGCTTAAAATGATTTTGCCGCCGGCTAATTTGAAGTTGTCATCGGAAACTTCGCCAGTGACGACACAAGTCATATTTGGTTTATATTTTTTCAAAATGATGCGATCGTCGTCTACGTAGATTTCCAACGCATCTTTTTCAGCAATATCTAACGTGCGGCGTAATTCAATTGGAATTACGACACGGCCTAATTCATCCACTTTGCGGACAATGCCTGTTGATTTCACGGAACGCTCCCCCTCTCTATAATAAAATAGTTTTTTATTTTGCTAGGATTTATTCGTCAATATTCGACAAATTTCCTACATCCTAATCATATCAGTATTTCCATTATACGTCAATCCTTTTATATGTAAAATTAAAAAAAAATGTATTTTTAAGAAAGACGATTGTTTTCTTCTATAACTATTCGACTATTTTTTATAAAATATGGCGTTATTTTGTATGTATATTTTTTTTCAATAAGAGAAATAGATGTTTTTGTAGAATGAAAAAAATTATGTAAAATAGAAGTAACATCGCTCTCGTCCGTTGGGCGGGGGCTTTTGTTCAGAATAGGGAGGTATGAAGATGGAGAAAAAGACGTTTTATCTTACGACCCCGATTTACTATCCGAGCGGGAAATTACATATTGGCCATGCATATACGACCGTAGCAGGCGATGCGATGGCGCGCTATAAGCGTCTTCGCGGTTATGATGTCATGTATTTGACTGGTACGGACGAACATGGACAAAAAATTCAGCGAAAAGCGGAAGAAAAAGGAGTAACACCGCAGCAATATGTCGACGAAATTGTCGAAGGCATCCAAGAGTTGTGGAAAAAGCTTGATATTTCTTATGATGACTTCATCCGTACGACGCAAGAACGTCATAAAAAAGTAGTAGAAAAGATTTTTGCGCGTCTTGTCGAACAAGGTGATATTTATTTAGGTGAATACGAAGGATGGTATTGTACACCGTGCGAATCATTTTATACGGAGCGGCAGCTCGTTGATGGAAACTGCCCGGATTGCGGCCGTCCGGTAGAAAAAGTAAAAGAAGAATCGTATTTCTTTAGAATGAGCAAATATGTGGATCGGCTTTTGCAATACTATGAAGAAAATCCGGAGTTCATCCAGCCGGAGTCGCGCAAAAATGAAATGATTAACAACTTTATTAAACCAGGGCTTGAGGATTTAGCGGTATCACGCACGACGTTTGATTGGGGCATTAAAGTTCCGGGTGATCCGAAACACGTCATTTACGTATGGATTGACGCGCTCACGAACTATATTACGGCATTAGGATATGACACGGATAACGATGAGAAGTTTCGAAAATACTGGCCGGCAGACGTTCATTTAGTCGGAAAAGAAATTGTCCGCTTCCATACGATTTACTGGCCAATAATGTTAATGGCGCTCGATTTGCCGCTTCCGAAAAAAGTGTTTGCCCATGGCTGGCTGTTAATGAAAGACGGAAAAATGTCGAAATCAAAAGGAAATGTCGTTGATCCGGTAACATTAATCGACCGTTATGGATTGGATGCACTTCGCTATTATTTGCTTCGCGAAGTTCCGTTTGGCTCCGATGGCGTGTTTACTCCAGAAGGATTTGTCGAACGCATTAACTACGACTTAGCAAACGATTTAGGCAACTTGTTAAATCGCACGGTAGCGATGATTGAAAAATATTTTGACGGCATGATTCCACCATATCGTGGAGCGAAAACAGCATTCGACAACGATCTTGTCGAAAAGGCAAAAGAAACGGTGAAACAATATGAAGAAGCGATGGAGAAAATGGAATTTTCCATTGCGCTTGCGTCCGTATGGCAGCTGATTAACCGAACGAATAAATATATTGACGAAACGCAACCTTGGCTGCTTGCCAAAGATGAAGGCAAAAAAGAACAATTGGCGTCTGTAATGACCCATTTGGCAGAATCACTTCGTCATGTTGCGATTTTGTTGCAGCCGTTTTTAACACGCACGCCGGAAAAAATTTTCGCGCAGCTTGGCATTGTTGATGAACAATTAAAACAATGGGACAGCTTATATGAGTTCGGCCTCATCAAGGAAGGCACGAAAGTAACAAAAGGTGAACCGCTATTTCCACGTCTAGACATTGAAAAAGAAGTGGAATATATTAAAGCCCATATGCAGGGCAGTGCACCGGCAAAACAAACGGAAGAAAAACCAAAACAAGAAGTGCAAGAAATTACGATTGATGATTTTATGAAAGTTGATTTGCGAGTTGCAGAAGTACTTCACGCTGAGCCGGTAAAAAATGCGGATAAACTGCTGAAGCTCAAGCTTGATCTTGGCGATGAACAACGTCAAGTCGTATCAGGAATTGCGCAATTTTACAAACCAGAGGATTTGATCGGCAAAAAAGTGGTTTGCGTCGCCAATTTAAAACCAGTGAAACTGCGCGGTGAACTATCCGAAGGTATGATTCTCGCCGGGGAAGAAAACGGGGTGCTTTCTCTTGTTACCGTTGATAAAACGATTCCAAATGGGACAAAAATAAAATAATGACAAACATAAGAGGTGTGGTGTCTATCGTACACGACACCTCTTTGTTGTCATTTTGTAAAGTAAATGTTAACAACTTGTGATATATGTAATGGATTTCTATGTTACACTTAACACCAAGGTAGAAAAGGGGTTATTGTTATGCTCTTTGACACACATGCGCATTTAAATGCCGTTCAATATAATGATGATTTACAAGAAGTGATTGATCGCGCTCTTAGTGAAAGAGTTTCTCATATTGTCGTCGTCGGCTTTGACCGCCCTACGATTGCGCGGGCGATAGAGCTAGCGGAGCAATATGATTTTATTTATGCTTCCGTCGGTTGGCATCCCGTTGATGCAATCGATATGACAGATGAGGATTTAAACATGATTGAAGAGTTGACTGCCCATCCAAAAGTGGTGGCGTTAGGAGAAATGGGCTTAGATTATTATTGGGATAAATCACCAAAGGAAATACAACATGACGTATTTCGGCGGCAAATCGCTTTAGCGAAAAAGGTAAAACTGCCAATCATTATCCATAATCGGGAAGCAACAGCGGATGTATTGCAAATTTTAAAAGAGGAAAATGCCGCCGAAGTGGGTGGAATTATGCATTGTTTTACCGGAAGTGTAGAAGTAGCGAAGCAATGCATTGATATGAACTTCTTTATTTCCCTTGGCGGTCCGGTAACGTTTAAAAATGCGAAAAAGCCGAAGGAAGTAGCGGCGCAAATTCCGCTTGAGCATTTATTGATTGAAACAGATTGTCCGTATTTAACGCCTCACCCTTTCCGCGGAAAACGAAACGAACCAAGCTACGTCAAATATGTAGCGGAGGCGATTGCCGAGATTAAAGGTATTTCCTTTGAGGAAGTAGCAAAAGCGACGGCAGAGAATGCAAAAAGATTATTCGGCATCCATCGCTAAAATTATTTGTCAAATGGTAAGGAGACTTGTCTAATATGATCGAGGTAAAAAAAGTTCTACAAATTTAGAACATTACATAGTATAAACTGTCGACAAGTCTTCCTTCCCTTTTAACCGAATTTTCTGCATAATAGAGTGTGTTTACGCGTACATGTTAGAGGGAGAGGGGAATTTAGCGAGAGAAGGAGGCGTTTTGCATAATGTTACCCAATATGAAGAAGATTTCCGGTTCATTGAGGAAAAAATTCACTGTTACTGCTAGTAGTTTTATAGCTTTGTCAGCAACAACGGGATTTGCTGGGTACGAAATAGCCAAAGATGATGTGACACTAACGGCAAACGGAAAAAAACAAGAGATTCGTACTCATGCAAAAACGGTAAAAGAAGTATTACAGGAGCAAAATATTAAGCCAAGGAAAGAAGATCGCGTCTATCCATCGTTAGATACGCCGATTACAGATGATTTAAACATCGTTTGGGAAGCGAGCAAGAAAGTCACTTTGACAGTAGATGGAAAAAAACAAGAAATATGGACGACTGCAAAGAACGTTGCCGAGCTATTAAACTCACAACATATTAAAATCGAAAAGCACGACAAAATTGCCCCAGCACCAAATACAAAAATTAAAAAGGGAATGAAAGTCAACATAGAAAAGGCATTCCCAGTTCAATTAAATGTCGGCGGTAAACAGCAACAAGTGTGGGCAACTTCGACTACTGTCGCTGACTTTTTAAAACAACAAAATGTAAAATTAGATGAACTCGACCGTGTAGAGCCATCTTTACAGGACAAACTAAAAGAAAATATGGTCGTAAAAGTGATTAAAGTTGAAAAAGTCACCGATGTAGTGGAAGAACCAGTTGACTTTGCAGTCGTCACTAGACAAGATGCACAATTGCCAAAAGGAGAACAACGTATTATTAGCCCTGGAGAAAAAGGGCGAGTTTCGAAAAAGTATGAAGTAGTGCTCGAAAATGGAAAAGAAGTATCGCGGAAATTAATTGAGACAAAGATGATAAAAGAAAGTAAAAATCGGATTGTTGCTATCGGTACGAAAGTGGCTAAAAGCCGACCTGCTCATACGCAAAGCCGCTCTGTTCAGACCGTATCGCGCGGCCAAAAGCATGCAGCGCGAGAAATTTATGTTGTTGCTAGCGCCTATACTGCTTATTGTCAAGGATGTTCAGGAACAACGAGAATGGGAATTAACTTGCGTGCAAATCCTTCTGTAAAAGTAATCGCAGTGGATCCAAACGTTATTCCGCTTGGATCAAAAGTGTACGTAGAAGGATACGGATATGCTATAGCTGCTGATACAGGATCAGGTATTAATGGTTATGAAATTGACGTGTTTATTCCAAAGCAATCGGATGCACTTCGTTGGGGTAGAAAGCGTGTGAAAGTGAGAATTCTTCAATAAAGGAAAAGGATGCGGAGGGTTTTTTGCCCTCTGCTTTTTCGTTATAATGAAGAAAGATATTTTCCTACTCATTTAGACGAAAAAAATCGAAAAAAGTTTCGGTTATTTTAAAAAATAAATTAACATTTTTAGCAGCAAAAAACTCTTTCAACAATTATTTTACAGGAAAGGGGGCATCGCAGAAATAGGAAAAAAGACTTATTCCGTGTGGAATGAGTGAACGATTTCTGCGCAATAGTGATGAAGATTAAAGAAATTATTGTTGTGGAAGGAAAAGACGATACAGTGGCGATTCAGCGCGCCGTTGATGCAGATACTATTGAAACGAACGGGTCGGCAATTAGTGAAGAAACGATTGAACGAATTAAATTAGCAAAAGAAAAACGTGGCGTAATTATTTTTACGGACCCTGATTTTCCAGGTGAAAAAATTCGCAAAACGATTACAGAGCGTGTTCCAGGCTGCAAACATGCTTTTTTGTCAAGAAAAGCGGCTATTGCGAAAAATGGGAAAGGAATTGGCGTAGAACATGCGTCTGTGGAAGATATCCGTCAAGCGTTGAAAAACGTGTACGAGGAAACAACAGAGTGGAAGGAAGAGATTACGTTTGATGAACTCGTTGCTGCTGGTTTAATCGGTGGAGAATTAGCGAAAAAGCGGCGCCAACATTTAGGTGAAATTTTAAAAATAGGATATACAAACGGAAAGCAGCTTTATAAGCGATTGCAAGTATTTCAAATCTCTAAAGAAACATTTTATGCAGCATTAGAGCAAGTATTGCAGGAGGAAGCAAATGATGAATAAAGACATTGCCACACCGGGGCGAACCCGGGAAATCCTGGAAAAGTATGGGTTTTCATTTAAAAAAAGTTTAGGACAAAATTTTTTAATTGACACCAATATTTTGCGGAAAATTGTCGATTTTGCCGAGCTTTCGGACGAAACAGGAGCGATTGAAATCGGTCCTGGAATCGGTGCTTTAACGGAGCAGCTGGCACGCCGTGCGAAAAAGGTAGTCGCGTTTGAAATTGATCAGCGGCTTTTGCCGATTTTAGAGGATACATTATCACCGTATGGAAACATCCGTATTATCCATCAAGATGTTTTAAAAGCGGATATTCACCGCGTGATCTCCGAAGAATTTACCGGCATGACCGATATTATGGTAGTGGCAAATTTGCCGTACTACGTCACAACACCGATCATTATGAAGCTATTGACAGATCGCTTGCCGATTCGCGGCATGGTTGTTATGTTGCAAAAAGAAGTGGCGGACCGTCTAGCCGCAAAGCCGGGAACGAAAGATTACGGTTCGTTGTCGATTGCAATTCAATATTATACAGAAGCGGAGACGGTCATGACCGTCCCAAGAACGGTGTTTATCCCGCAGCCGAACGTGGATTCTGCTGTTATTCGGTTAATAAAGCGAAAGCAGCCGCCTGTTAAAGTGGAAGACGAAGCGTTTTTCTTTCAAGTGGTGCGGGCAAGCTTTGCGCAGCGCCGGAAAACGATTTTAAACAATTTAGTAAACAATTTGCCAAACGGAAAAGCGATGAAAGAGCAAATAGAGCGTGTCTTAACAGAGACAGACATTGACCCGCGCCGCCGCGGAGAAACGCTGACAATGGAGGAGTTTGCCGCGCTTAGCAATGCGCTGCGGCACGTTTTGTAAGTATGTAAGCACTTTTTTGGTTGGTTTGGGAAAGAAAAGACCTATGTCTATCACCTATTGTCGAGATGTGCATATGTTACTTAAGTAAACAATTTGTTTTAATGGAGTGAACGGTGATGGACGTTAAGGTCGGCGATATTGTTGCAAGAAAGTCGTATAACTGTGATTTATTGTTTCGTGTAATAGATGTGAAAGAAAAAGATGGGGAAAAAGAAGCGACTTTATATGGCGAAGATGTCAGACTGATCGCCGATGCCCCATGCAGTGATTTAGTCATTATTGGTGAACGGGAACAGCAGGAAAGAAAGAAAAAGGAAATAGAGCTTATAGAACAATCGTATAAGCTATTCCGGCAAGATTACCATGTAATGAAGCAAAAAACAGAATACCGGGCGACGGGAGGATACCGAACGGAAAAAGATTTTTTTCAAATTCCGGGGCGCGTCCTTCATTTGGACGGTGACCCTTTATATTTGCGGAAGTGTTTAGATTTATATGAACGAATCGGAGTGCCGGTATACGGAATTTATTGTGATGAAAGCGAAATGTCTGAAAAAGTCGGTGAGCTTCTTGAACGATTCCGCCCTGATATTTTAGTGATTACCGGCCATGATTCTTATTCCAATTCAAAAGGAAAAGTAACGGATTTAAAGGCATATCGCCATTCAAAACATTTTGTACAAACAGTAAAAGAAGCACGTAAAAAAGTTCCTCATCTTGACCAGCTGATTATTTTTGCGGGGGCGTGTCAATCCCATTTTGAATCGCTTATTCGCGCCGGGGCCAATTTTGCCAGCTCCCCCGCACGCGTAAACATTCATGCGCTGGACCCAGTTTATGTCGTCTCGAGAATTAGTTTTACCCCTTTTATGGAAACGGTAGATGTTTGGGATGTACTTCGCAATACATTAACTGGAGAAAAAGGACTTGGAGGAGTAGAAACGAAAGGAGTATTGCGCACGGGAATGCCTTTTCGTTCCATTGGTGAAATGAGCGATTAACAGAGCCGCCATCAAAAAGGCGGTTTTTTTATTTTTTCTACAATTTATACATATTTTTTCACATAAAAAACCATAATATACATAATAAAGAAGGATTTTGTAGAAAAATATGCATTGACAGTAACGAAAAAACACTGATATAATTTTAATTTTTTTGACTTTGAAAGAAAACTTTGTTATAATTATAAACAGTGAGGTGGATAGCGAATGGCAAAAACTTTATCCGATATTAAAAAAGCGTTGGATTCTAATATCGGCAGACGTTTGACATTGCGCGCAAACGGCGGGCGAAGAAAAACGATTGAACGATGCGGAATTTTAGCTGAAACGTATCCATCGGTATTTGTTATTGAACTCGACCAAAAAGAAAATGCGTTTGAACGGGTATCGTTTAGTTACGCTGATGTGTTAACAGAAACAGTACAATTGACGTTTTTAGATGACGATCAAGCGGGTAGGCAGTAGACATTTGTTTGCTGCTTTTTGTTTTGTCATAAATAGGTGAACATAAAGATATGCGTTTTTTTTCATACTAAAACTGTCGCGGTGGTTGAAAGGGGCTGTTGACATTGGGTCGACGTCGTGGAATTATGTCGCAACGCTTTAAAGAAGAGTTGGCGAAAGAATTAGGCTTTTATGATGTCGTTCAAAGAGAAGGATGGGGCGCGATCCGCGCGAAAGATGCTGGAAATATGGTGAAATTAGCGATTGAAAAAGCGGAACGACAGCTAGCCGAGAACATGAAATAGCGTAGACTTGTGTAAAGGAAAACAAAAACGACCGCGACAGCCGAAGCAGCATCGCTTCGGCTTTTGTTTGGTATCGTTTGCCATAACTCAACAGATGAATATATTTTTCTTTTTGTTCAGGAACACACATCATTTATGCTAATATGGTAAATGGATCTTATGAGAAGTTTGAAGTCGTTAAAGTAGGTGGAACGTTTGAGGTTGTTAGTCAAAGCACCAGCAAAAATCAACTTATCATTGGACGTGTTACATAAGCGGCCGGATGGGTATCATGAAGTGAAAATGGTCATGACAACGATTGATTTGGCAGATCGGATCGAATTAATTCCACAAATGGATGATACCATACAAATTATTTCAAAAAACCGATTCGTTCCCGATGACCACCGCAACTTGGCGTATCAGGCTGCAAAGTTATTGAAAGATACATTTGCGATTAAACAAGGCATAGCGATCTCTATTACAAAAAATATTCCAGTAGCGGCTGGGCTGGCGGGAGGAAGCAGCGACGCCGCCGCGACGCTCCGCGGTTTAAATAAGCTTTGGAATTTAGGCCTTACACTGGATGAGTTAGCAGAACTAGGAGCAAAAATCGGTTCTGACGTATCATTTTGCGTTTACGGTGGAACCGCGATTGCAACAGGACGGGGCGAAAAAATTACACCGATTCCTGCTCCACCGCCATGCTGGGTTATTTTGGCCAAACCATCGATCGGTGTTTCTACTGCTGAAGTGTATCGAAATTTAAAGGTTGATGAGATTCCACATCCGGATGTGGACGGAATGGTAGAGGCGATTTATCGCCAAGATTATGCGGCTATTTGTAAACTGGTTGGAAACGTATTAGAGGAAGTAACATTAAAAAAATATCCAGAAGTAGCGCATATTAAAGAGCAAATGAAGCGGTTTGGAGCAGACGCGGTATTGATGAGCGGCAGCGGGCCGACGGTGTTCGGGTTAGTCCAGCACGATTCAAGATTGCAGCGAATTTATAACGGACTCCGCGGTTTTTGTGATCAAGTGTTTGCTGTCCGTATATTAGGCGAACGCCATTCACTTGATTAAATACGTACATTTTTGGTATATTTACTTTAAAACATTCGGTTTTAGGAGGCCTCTATGAAGTTAAGGCGCAGCGGCCGTTTAGTCGATATGACCCATTATCTTCTCGAACGGCCTCATCAGCTTATTCCGCTTACTTTTTTTGCAGATCGTTATGAATCGGCGAAGTCATCGATTAGTGAGGATTTAGCCATTATTAAACAAACGTTTGAACAGCAAGGAATCGGAACGATCAAAACATTGCCAGGCGCAGCGGGCGGAGTGCAATATATTCCGAAAATGTCGAAACAGGAAGCGGAAGAGATTGTTACATATTTATGTGAGCAACTATCACGCCCAGATCGGCTGTTGCCTGGCGGATATTTGTATATGACCGATATTCTTGGCGACCCTCGTATTGTGAACAAAATCGGCCGTCTATATGCGTCCATTTTTGCCGACCGGCCGGTGGATGTCGTCATGACGATTGCAACAAAAGGAATCCCGCTTGCTTATGCGGTAGCTCATTTTTTGTATGTTCCTGTCGTTATTGTACGCCATGACAATAAAGTGACAGAAGGGTCGATGGTCAGCATTAACTATGTTTCCGGTTCTTCTAAACGCATTCAAACGATGGTGCTAGCCAAGCGGAGTTTAGCCGAAGGAGCCAATGTGTTAATCATCGATGATTTTATGAAAGCCGGCGGAACGGTAAACGGCATGGTGAATTTATTAAATGAATTTAACGCCAAACTTTCCGGCATCGGTGTTCTTGTCGAATCGGAAGAAACGAAAGAGCGACTTGTTGATGAATATATTTCGCTCGTAAAATTATCTTCTGTCGATGTTAAAGAAAAACAAATTACCGTAAAAGCAGGAAATTATATCCATTTTATGGAATAGATAAACGAGAAAGGAGAGCAAACAAAATGAAAAAGGTAGAAACGAATAAAGCGCCGCAAGCGATCGGTCCGTATTCGCAAGGAATTATCGTCAATAACATGTTTTACAGCTCGGGGCAAATTCCGCTCACTCCTGAAGGAGAGATGGTACAAGGCGACATAAAAGCACAAACACATCAAGTATTTCAAAACTTAAAAGCCGTTTTGGAAGCGGCTGGCGCATCGCTTGATACAGTAGTCAAAACGACGGTGTTTTTGAAAAACATGGATGACTTTGCGGCAATGAATGAAGTATATAGTGAATATTTCACTAACCATAAACCGGCGCGCTCGTGCGTGGAAGTGGCGAGACTGCCGAAAGACGCGCTTGTCGAAATTGAAGTAGTCGCGTTGATTCGATAAATTACATCATCTGCCTTTTCCCCTAAACAGTCAAGGATGCTGTACGTTGCGTACTAGCTAATTTATTATAAAAAATTTTCAAAAAAAGAAGGAAAAAGTGAAAACATGTGGAATAAAAATAATCAAGTCTGATATAGGGAAAAGGTGGTGAACATAATGGAAGTTACTGACGTAAGATTACGCCGCGTAAATACCGAAGGACGTATGAAAGCCATTGCCTCTATCACATTGGATAACGAATTCGTTGTCCACGATATCCGCGTCATCGATGGCAATAACGGATTGTTTGTCGCAATGCCAAGCAAGCGCACTCCAGATGGAGAATTTCGCGACATTGCACATCCGATTAACTCAGCCACACGTGGAAAAATTCAAGAGGCAATATTAGCTGAGTATCACCGTTTAGGTAAATTGGAAGAAGAACTTGAAGAAGCTGGTGCTTCATAAAAATATGGAAAAGAGTCTGTTCTAAATGAACAGGCTCTTTTTTTTGGAAAAATGAATGTTTCCTTGAAATACACTACTAATTGAGATATATTCAATTATGGATAAAAAGGTAATTGGAGGCCTATATATGGTAAAACGATATGCGGTCATATTGGCGGCTGGACAGGGGACAAGGATGAAGTCGAAGCAATATAAAGTATTGCACCCTGTTTGCGGCAAGCCAATGGTCCAGCATGTGGTGGACCAAGTTTTACAGCTGGGAATAGAAAAGCTTATTACGGTTGTTGGATTTGGAGCAGAACAAGTAAAGGCGCAGCTTGGCGACCAAAGCGAATATGCCTTTCAGAAAGAGCAATTAGGAACGGCGCACGCGGTTATGCAGGCAGCCCCTTATTTACAGGAAAAAGATGGAGTAACGCTCGTTGTATGCGGAGATACACCATTAATTACTGCTGAAACGATGCAAGCTTTGCTTGATCATCATCTTGCGACCAATGCAAAAGCAACGATTTTGACAGCAGTTGCAGATAACCCTGCCGGATATGGCCGCATTGTTCGCGATGCTCATGGAAATGTTGAGAAAATTGTCGAACATAAAGATGCAAGCGAACAAGAACGTGCCATCAAGGAAATTAACACAGGGACATATTGTTTCGATAACAAGTCTTTGTTTGAAGCGCTTACACATGTATCAAACAATAACGCACAAGGCGAATATTATTTAACTGATGTCATTGAAATTTTAAAATCAAATGGCAGTATCATTTCCGCGTACAAAGCCCCATCTTTTGAAGAAACGATCGGGGTAAACGACCGTGTTGCCCTCGCTGAAGCAGAAAAAATTATGCGCGAGCGGATTTGTCGCAAACATATGATGAACGGGGTAACAATTATTGATCCTGCTCATACGTATATATCGGCTGAGGTGCGAATCGGCCGTGACACTGTGATTTATCCGGGTACGGTCATTGAAGGAAAAACGGTAATCGGTGAAGATTGTACGATTGGACCAAACTCGGAAATTAAAGATTGTTGGATTGGAAACGGCACAACGATTCGTCATTCCGTTGCCCATGACAGCGAAATTGGGAACGATGTCACGATTGGACCGTTTGCCCATATTCGTCCATCGTCGAAAATCGATGATGAGGTCCGCATCGGAAATTTTGTCGAAGTGAAAAAATCAACATTTGGAAAAGGAAGCAAAGCGTCGCATTTAAGCTATATCGGCGATGCGGAAGTCGGCGTCAACGTTAATCTTGGCTGTGGATCGATTACGGTAAACTATGATGGGAAAAATAAACATATAACGAAAATTGAAGATGGGGCGTTTATTGGCTGTAATGCCAATTTAATTGCTCCTGTGACGGTTGGAAAAGGGGCTTATGTTGCCGCCGGTTCTACGATTACGGATGATGTTCCAGAAAACGCGTTATCGATTGCCCGCGCGCGGCAGGTAAATAAAGAGAATTATGTGGATCGTCTTTCGATCAAGAAAAATTCTTAATGGAGGTTTATCAATGTCTGAGTGTCACCACAAACTAAAACTGTTTGCGTTAAATTCTAACATGAAATTGGCGGAAGAAATTGCGGAAGTTATGGGAATTGGATTGGGCAAATGCTCTGTCTCCCGTTTTAGCGATGGGGAAATCCAAATTAACATTGAAGAAAGCATCCGCGGCGATGATGTTTTCGTTGTTCAATCGACAAGCGTCCCGGTCAATGAGCATTTAATGGAATTATTAATCATGATTGATGCGTTAAAACGCGCTTCCGCAAAAACGATTAATATTGTGATGCCGTATTACGGGTATGCCCGTCAAGACCGAAAAGCACGCTCCCGCGAGCCGATTACAGCAAAATTAGTGGCAAATCTTTTAGAAACAGCAGGAGCTTCCCGCGTCATTACACTTGATTTGCACGCGCCGCAAATTCAAGGATTTTTCGATATTCCGATTGATCATTTAATGGGAGTTCCGATTTTAGCTGAATATTTTAAAAATAAAAATCTTGATGATGTTGTTGTCGTTTCTCCAGACCATGGAGGAGTAACGCGGACACGAAAACTTGCTGACCGTTTAAAAGCGCCGATCGCCATCATTGATAAGCGCCGGCCAAAGCCAAATGTGGCGGAAGTCATGAATATCGTTGGACAAGTTGAAGGGAAAACTGCTATTTTAATTGATGATATCATTGATACGGCCGGAACGATTACATTAGCTGCCAACGCACTGATCGAAAACGGAGCGAAAGAAGTATATGCATGCTGTACACACCCAGTATTGTCAGGGCCGGCAATTGAGCGCATTCAAAATTCAAAAATTAAAGAACTTGTTGTAACGAATACAATTGCGTTGCCAGAAGAGAAGAAAATTGATAAAATTGTAGAGCTGTCAGTTGCACCGCTTATTGCGGAGGCAATTACACGCGTATATGAAATGAAATCTGTCAGTGTGTTATTTGATTAATGGAAAAGCATGTTTAGACCTTCTTGTTTTAGGATAAAGTATCAATTAGGTTCTAATTGATTCTAAAATTCTAATTCAGGAAGGTGAGGAAACATGGCTGTAGTACTAGAAGCAAAAGAACGCCCAGATAAAAAACATTCCACACTTCGACGCATTCGTTTACAAGGAAATATTCCTGGAATATTATATGGGAAAAATATTGACAATCAAATGATTTTTGTTAGTGGCGTAGCACTTGAAAAAACGATCCGCGAAGGTGGGCGCCATAGCTTAATGACGCTGAAAATAGGCGAAAAAGATTATTCCGTCCTGTTGCGCGAGATCCAAAGAGATCCGCTGCGCGGCAATATTCTTCACGCTGATTTTCAAGCAGTAGACATGTCGACAGAAGTAGATATTGATGTTGATGTGCGCTTAATCGGCGAAGCTGCCGGAGAAAAAGACGGCGGCGTATTGCAACAAAATCTGCATCAATTAACGATCCGCGTATTGCCGGCGAATATTCCACCGTCGATTGATATTGACATTTCGCACCTTCAAATAGGCGATACGGTTACGGTGGGAGATATTAACACGGGCGGAAAATACGAAATTATCGATGATCCTTCTGAAGTGATTGCGACGATCTTGCCGCCACAACAGGAGGAAGAAATTCATAGCGGTGAACAGCAAGAACCTGGTCACCCTGATGCAGAAGAGGGAAGAGAAACGACTCCAGAGTCATAAATTCGGACGTAACCGTTTTCGGTTACGTCTTTTGTAGTATCTTCGCAAAGAAAGGAGACCGAGTATTGAAGCTATTTGTCGGGCTTGGAAATCCTGGAAAGGAATATGAACAAACGAGGCATAACGCTGGATTTATGGTAATTGATGAGCTTGCCAAGCGCTGGAATATTTCCTTTCAAACAACAAAATTTCATGGAATGATGGCCTCCACCGTCATTTTCGGAGAAAAAGTGGCATTATGTAAGCCGCTGACATATATGAATTTATCAGGGGAATGTGTTCGGCCGTTAATGGATTACTATCATATTGATGTCGATGATGTCATTGTCATATACGACGACCTTGACCTTCCCCCTGGGAAAATTCGCCTTCGCATGAAAGGAAGCTCCGGTGGACATAACGGCATTAAATCATTAATTCATCACCTAGGCACGCAAGAATTTAAACGTGTTCGCATCGGGATTGGGCGCCCGGCAAATGGTCAAAAGATAACCGATTATGTGTTGGGCCGCTTTACTAAAGAAGAAAGCGACGCGGTAATGGAGGCGATTTTACGCGCGGCGGATGCATGTGAAAAAGCAGTGGTGACGCCATTTCTGCAAGTGATGAATGAATTTAACGCATGAATATTTTCCTCCTAATTGGTGCAAAATGAAGATATGGAATACGCCCATTAGGAGGTTTGTTGCAATGGCATTACATTATTATTGCCGGCATTGCGGAACAAAAATAGGGACGATTGATAGAGTCTCCATATATAGCGAACAATTAGGATTTCACCATTTGACAGAGGAAGAACGATTGGAGATGATTTCGTATCAACCGAATGGTGATATTCACGTAAAAACGATTTGTGAGGATTGTCAAGAGGCGCTGACGAGAAATCCGGAACTACATCAATATGAGAAATTTATACATTAGCAAGCTTTGGGCAACCAAAGCATTTTTGTATTTTTTTATCTTTCCTACACTTGAAAAAACTTTGTCCATTACGATCACTTTATTGAAAATGTCCGCATTTGCGCGCAAAATAGACGGATATAATAGATATAATAGCGGGAAATAAAAAAAAACGGTTTACGTTTTTATTTTGTTGAGAGGAGGGAGAATAGGGGTGCTTTCGTTGCATCGCTATTTTGTTGAGAATCAAGATGTCCGTTCCATTATCGAAGGCGTGAAAGCTAGGTTGAAAGAACAGCTTGTTGTCGGGTTATCCGGCTCTGCCCGGTCTGTTTTCATTTCGTCGTTATATAGAGAAACAGAAAGGCCGCTCTTAGTGATTGCACACAATTTGTTTCAAGCACAAAAAATATATGATGACCTTGTTCAACTGCTTGGGGCGGAAGAGGTATTTCTTTATCCAGTAAACGAAGTAATTGCCGCAGAAATGGCGATAGCCAGTCCAGAATTAAAGGCTCAGCGCTTAGAAGTGATGAATTATTGGCTGAAACATAACAAAGGTGTTGTCATTTGTCCTGTTGCCGGATTACGACGTCTACTTCCTCCTGTGTCATTATGGAGAGATCATATGTTGACATTGGAGGTTCATCATCATATAGATGTTGAACATTATAAGCAACGGTTCGTACAAATGGGATACAAGCGTGTTGCAACTGTGTCAACCCCTGGGGAGTTTAGTGTTCGCGGCGGTATTATTGATATTTATCCATTAACGGCAGAATTTCCATATCGGATTGAGCTATTTGATACAGAAATCGAATCGATTCGTACGTTTACCGCGGATGATCAGCGTTCCCGCGATGAAGTCCAACAAGTAACCATTGGACCTGCTGATGAAATGATTGTTTACGGGGAGATGCTGGAGCGGGGAATCGAACGAATTGAAGCAGGATTAGCGGAAAGCCTCAACAAATTAAAAGATGAGAAAGCCAAACAATTATTGCTAGAACATGTGTCGTCAGAGCTTGAGCAGTTAAAACAAGGGCAGGAAATTGAACAACAATATAAATATACGGCGCTCTTTTATAACGAGCCTGCTAGTTTGCTAGATTACATGCCGGAAAATGGAATATTGTTGATGGATGAAATGAGCAGATTACAAGAGATGGCAGAAAGTTTAGATAAAGAAGAAGCAGAATGGTATACAAGCTTACTTAGCGAGGGAAAAATCATCCATGATGTTCCAATTTCTCACTCTTTTTCTGAATTATTACAAAAACATCCAAAACAGCGGATTTATTTATCCATTTTTCTACGTCATGTTCCGCATACACATCCAGAAAACATTGTCAATATTTCGTGTAAGCAAATGCAAAACTTCCACGGACAAATGTCTTTGCTTAAGTCTGAGCTAGAGAGATGGAAAAAAGCAAATTATGCTGTTGTATTTTTAGCACCGAATGCGGAACGGATGAAAAAACTGCAATCGGTGTTTGAAGATTACGAAATCGATGTCGCCCCGCTAAGCGATGAAGCAATGCTGATGCACGGCAAATATCAAATGCTCGAGGGAGATTTAAATACAGGATTTGAGCTGCCAATGCAAAAGCTGGCTGTGATTACAGAAGAAGAATTGTTTAAAAAGCGGGCGAAAAGACCAATTCGCCGTCAAAAATTATCGAATGCGGAGCGGATTAAAAGTTATTCGGAGCTGCAAGTGGGCGATTACGTGGTTCATGTCAACCACGGTATCGGTAAATATTTGGGAATCGAAACATTAGAGATTAACGGTGTCCATAAAGATTATATCCATATTCAATATCAGGGCAGCGATACGTTATATGTGCCTGTGGATCAAATTGATCAAGTACAAAAATACGTTGGTTCAGAAGGAAAAGAGCCGAAAATTTATAAGTTAGGCGGGTCCGAATGGAAAAAAGTCAAAAAGAAAGTCGAGTCGTCCGTCCAAGATATTGCTGAAGATTTAATTAAGTTATATGCGGAACGCGAAGCAAGCAAAGGATACGCGTTTTCCCCGGATACAGAAATGCAGCGGGAATTTGAAGCAGCGTTTCCGTATCAGGAGACAGAAGATCAGCTGCGTTCGATTGAGGAAATTAAACGCGACATGGAGAGCGACAAGCCGATGGACCGTCTTCTTTGCGGCGACGTTGGCTACGGAAAGACGGAAGTTGCGCTGCGGGCAGCGTTTAAAGCGATTATGGACGGGAAACAAGTCGCGTTTCTTGTACCGACGACGATTTTAGCACAGCAGCATTACGAAACCGTTCGTGAGCGGTTTCAAGGATTTCCGATTAATGTTGGGCTTTTAAATCGATTTCGGACGAGAAAGCAGCAGGCGGAAACGATCAAAGGGCTGAAAGACGGAACGATTGATATGGTCATCGGCACGCACCGCCTATTATCGAAAGATGTGCAGTTTAAAGATTTAGGGCTTCTCATTATTGACGAAGAGCAGCGGTTTGGCGTCACGCATAAGGAAAAAATCAAGCAGCTAAAGGCAAATATCGATGTGTTGACATTAACGGCAACACCAATTCCAAGAACGCTGCATATGTCCATGATCGGAGTGCGCGATCTGTCCATTATTGAAACGCCGCCGGAAAATCGTTTCCCGGTGCAAACGTATGTGATGGAATATACCCCTGAACTTATACGAGAGGCTATTGAACGAGAGCTGGCAAGAGATGGCCAAGTCTTTTTCTTATACAATCGTATTGAAGATATTGATGCCAAAGCGGAAGAAATTTCACAGCTCGTACCGGAAGCGCGTGTTACTTATGCGCACGGGCGAATGACAGAAAATGAGTTGGAGTCCACGATGTTGGCGTTTTTAGAAGGCCAGTATGACGTGCTTGTCACAACGACGATTATTGAGACAGGTGTTGACATTCCAAATGTGAACACATTAATTGTCTATGATGCAGATCGCATGGGATTATCGCAATTGTATCAGCTGCGCGGTCGCGTCGGACGTTCTAATCGCGTTGCTTATGCGTATTTTACGTATCGGAAAGATAAAGTGCTCAATGAGGATGCTGAGAAACGTTTACAAGCAATCAAAGAATTTACCGAGCTTGGCTCAGGGTTTAAAATTGCGATGCGTGACTTATCGATTCGCGGCGCTGGGAATATATTAGGCGCGCAACAACATGGATTCATTGATTCTGTCGGCTTTGATTTATATTCACAAATGTTAAAAGAAGCAATCGAAAAACGAAAAGGAATCAAACAGGAAGAAGCAAAACCTGAAGTAACGATTGATTTAGAAGTCGACGCTTATATTCCAGATACGTATATTTCTGACGGGTTACAAAAAATTGATATGTACAAGCGTTTTAAAGCGGTGGAAACGATGGAAGACGTGGAAGCATTGCGGGATGAAATGCTTGACCGCTTTGGTGAATATCCGGATGAAGTCGCTTATTTATTCCAAATTGCGGAAATTAAAGTATATGCGAAACAAATAGGAGTAGAATCGATTAAACAACAGAAACAGCAAATTGAAATTTTATTTGATGAGAACGCATCAAAAGATGTGGAAATTCAGCGTTTATCGAAAATCGGCGGGCAATACGGTCGCTTATTCGGTTTTGGAATGGAAGGTTCCAAATTAAAAATTGTTTTATACATTAAAGAATTGAAGCCACAAGAATGGTTAATGATTTTATATGAAACGTTAAAAGAGCTTTCGGGCGTAAAAGGTGAAAAATCGATTATTGCATAAGTTTATGCTTCTAAAAGATGGTCGATAATGAATGATGGGTAATTTTATCTAAAATTGAAAAAATCACTTTCATCATGTATATAACTGGGATTATGAAGGATACTAATCACAGCAATGGTGAATTCTCCATAACAAGGATTCATCCGTGTATTCTTCAAATCCTAGGTGAAAGTGAGGGCATCTGTAGATGAAAGCAACTGGTATTGTTCGCCGAATTGATGATTTAGGAAGGGTTGTCATTCCGAAAGAAATTCGAAGAACGTTGCGTATCCGAGAAGGGGACCCGCTTGAAATATTTGTTGACCGTGACGGAGAAGTTATTTTAAAAAAATATTCGCCAATTAGTGAATTAGGTGATTTTGCAAAAGAATATGCAGAGGCGTTGTTTGACAGTTTAGGACAGCCTGTGTTGATTTGCGACCGAGATGTTTTTATTGCAGTAGCGGGTGTTTCGAAAAAAGAATATTTGAACAAAAATGTCGGTCCATTAGTGGAAAAAGCGATGGAAGAACGAAATTCTGTCCTTCACACAGAAGAAGGAGAGACCGAACTCGTTGACGGAGTTTCTGAAATGTTAAAATCGTATACAATTGGACCGATTGTAGCAAACGGAGATCCGATTGGCGCCGTTGTCATTTTATCAAAAGATAAAGTGCTTGGTGAAGTAGAACATAAAGCAGTCGAAACAGCTGCTAGCTTCTTGGCTCGACAAATGGAGCAATAGTAGACAATAAAAAACATGAATAAAAAGGCAGCCTGCTATGCTGCCTTTTTCTTTTGCGTTATAATAGCAAACGTTATAAGTTTGACGTGTGGAATACTGCAATTACTAGAAACCATCGATAAGACTTGTGGGGAGAATCCAACATGCGGAAGGAGAAACGCGATGAGATCGCCGGAAGAGAGAATATGGAGGGGGGCGGCCGTCTTAGCCATTGCCGCCTTTGTGACGAAGATATTGAGCGCTTTTTATCGCATTCCGTATCAAAATATTGTTGGTGATGTCGGTTTTTATATTTATCAACAAGTTTATCCGATTTACGGCATTGTCATGTCGTTAGCGTTATATGGCTATCCTATTGTCATTTCAAAGTTAGTGGCAGAGCGTGCAGCAGAACATGACGAAAAAGGTGTTATTTCTGTTTTGCAAGTTTCGCTTTTGTTTTTATGTTCGCTCGGCTTGCTTATTTTTTCTATTCTCTATATAGGAGCGAAACAAATCGCGATATGGATGGGAGATGGGGAACTTGCTCCGCTTGTTCGCCTCCTTTCTTTTTCGTTTTTACTATTTCCGTTTATCGCTTTGTTGCGCGGTTATTTTCAAGGTAATCACAATATGATTCCAACCGCTGTTTCTCAAGTTGGAGAACAGTTTGTACGTGTAACAACGATTATTTTCTTGTCGTATTGGTTTATCAAAAGCGGACGCAACGCATATGAAGCTGGAGCAGCCGCAATGTTTGGTGCATTCGCCGGGGGATTGACCGCACTTCTTTTATTGACAGCGTATTGGATGAGGAGAAAAAATAGAGGGAAAATACATATAGCAGTGAAAAGCGCGGATACAAAGCGCATTGTTTCTTATTTGTTCATCGAAGGGTTTATTATTTGTGTTACAAACATGTTATTAACGCTCATTCAACTGGTGGACTCTTTTTCCCTATTATCATTGCTTGTTGAACGTGGCAAGGAAAGTCTCGAACAAGCGAAAATATGGAAGGGAATTTACGATCGTGGGCAACCTTTGATCCAGCTTGGCACCGTGGTTGCGACTTCCTTTTCGCTGACGCTTGTTCCGCTCATTTCCGGAGCGAGAAAACGCAATGACGAACCATTTATTTATGAAAAGACGGATTTGTCATTACGCATCGCCACTGTCATCGGATTAGGAGCTGCATTAGGATTGATGTGTCTGATACGTCCTGTGAACGTGATGTTATTTGAAAATGATCTTGGTTCACTTCCGCTGGCAATTTTGGCTGCCTCGATTTTCTTTACGACATTAGCGCTTACGCTTTCGGCGTTATTGCAAGGAATGGGGTATGAATGGATTGCAGTAGCGGGAGTATGTGTAGCGGTAGCAGGAAAAACTGCATGCAATTGGCTATTAATACCTTTATTTGGAACAACCGGTGCGGCTGCTGCTACGACGTTGTCTTATGCCGCAATGGCATGCTTTTTATATGTCATGTTGCAACGAAAGTTACATATTCGCTTTCCAAAGAAAACGTATTTATATCCTGTTATGAAATCAGCGATAGCGATGGTCGTTGTTTTGCAGTTGTACACAATGCTTGCGGAAAGGTGGATCGACAGCCGCTTGTTCGCAACTGGTGAAGCGCTAGTCGGAGTGCTGCTTGGAGGCGCTACGTATATTATAATGGTCATAAAAGGAAATGTATTCTCACAACAAGAATTATCATTTTTCCCATTTGGAAACAAACTACGTTTATTATTAGAAACAGGTGATGGACGATGAATACGATTTATATTTTCGGTTTAGGCGCTGGTGATATTGAGCAGCTGCCGTTAGGTGTATATCGAAAGTTAAAGACGGCTTCTCCGCTTTTTTTCCGCACAAAGGAACATCCGGTGGTCGCTGCGTTAGAGGACGAGGGAGTTTCGTTTACATCCTTTGACTCCATTTACGAAAAACATGAACAATTTGAAGACGTATATGAGGAAATAACAGCCATTTTATTGGAACAAGTAAAAGAACGTGATATATTTTATGCCGTTCCTGGCCATCCGCTTGTGGCAGAAAAGACCGTGCAGCTTTTATTAGAAGCGGAGCGGCGAAAGGAATGCCGCGTCGTCATCGAGGGAGGTCAAAGCTTTTTAGATGCTTTGTTTACAACGTTAAAAATTGATCCGATCGAAGGGTTTCAGCTCATTGACGCCACATCGTTTCAAGGAGATGAATGGCAATTAACAAAGCATACGATTTTTTGCCAAGTATATGATTCGTTTATTGCCTCTGAGGTGAAATTGACATTAATGGAGCAGCTTCCTGATGATTATCCTGTCTATATCGTAACAGCGGCGGGAAGCAAGGAAGAGAAAGTAACCAAAATTCCATTATACGAGCTGGACCGCTCTGCGACATTGAACAATTTAACGAGCGTATATGTCCCGCCTGTTCGCGAGGAGAAATTGCTTTATCACCGTTTTGAAACGTTGCGGCGCGTCATTGCGACATTAAGAGGGCCGAACGGCTGCCCGTGGGATCGCAAGCAAACACATGAATCGCTCAAACGATATTTGCTTGAAGAAACATATGAACTGTTTGAAGCGATCGATGAAAATGATGATGAACATATGATTGAGGAACTTGGCGATGTGCTCTTGCAAGTCATGCTTCATGCGCAAATTGGTGAAGATGAAGGAATGTTTTCCATTGATGACGTCATTCGCGGGATTACAGAAAAAATGATTCGTCGCCATCCACATGTATTTGGTGACATTATCGTTGAAAATGCAGAACAGGTTGTAGAAAATTGGCAACGAATTAAAGAAAAAGAAAAGAAAGACCGCTCTAATTCCTTGCTTGATGACGTTCCGAAAAGCTTGCCAAATATTTTAAAAGCGTATGAATTCCAAAAAAAGGCGGCAAAAGTAGGGTTCGATTGGGATGATGTCAAACCGATGTGGGAAAAAGTAGAAGAAGAAATTGCCGAATTTAAGCGAGAGACGTTGGCGGAACGAAATACCCGTTCTCGTCTCATTAGCGAATTTGGCGATATTTTATTTGCGCTTATCAATATTGCCCGTTATTACGACATCAACCCAGAGGAAGCGTTGCACTCAACAAACAAAAAATTTTATCAGCGCTTTTCCTATATAGAAGAGCAGGCGCAAAAGCACGGCGTAGCGCTTACATCGTTGTCGCTTGCAGAGTTAGACCGTTTTTGGGAAGAGGCAAAAGAAAAAGGATGGTAAAGGGGAGAGACGTATATGCGTTTAGATAAATTTTTAAAAGTTTCCCGTCTTATTAAACGCCGCACGTTAGCGAAAGAAGTAGCGGATCAAGGGCGTATTATGATTAACGGCGCCGTTGCAAAAGCAAGCTCTACAGTGAAAGTTGGCGATGAACTAACGATTCAATTTGGACAGAAGAAGCTAACGGTGAAAGTGACTGATTTGAAGGAAACGACAAAAAAAGAGGAAGCAGCTAGTTTGTATGAAGTGATTCGAGAAGAACAGCTCGATGCCACGACGAAAGAGTAATGGATAGCTTCAATTTATACGGATAGGCTTGTTCTAAAATTTCCCCTGCATTCATACATATGGTACAAACACGGATAGGAAATAGACTCTCATTTGACTCGATTTCAATATGAATGCGGGGGATGAACATGAGCCAACATTATGATTTTGGAGGCAATACGAATAAAGGTCCTGTCCAAGAGCATGACGTCATTATGCGGGGGAGAAGACTCCTTGATATTACGGGAGTCAAGCAAGTGGAAAGTTTTGATAATGAGGAATTTTTGCTTGAAACGGTGATGGGGTTTTTATCGATTCGCGGACAAAATTTGCAAATGAAAAACTTAGACGTGGATAAAGGGGTCGTTTCAATTAAAGGGAGAATTTTTGACCTTGTTTATTTAGATGACCATCAGGAGAAGGCTAAAGGATTCTTTAGCAAGTTGTTCAAATGAGTTTAACGACGCAGCTGGCGACAATGCTGGCGATGATCGGAATGGGCAGCTGGCTTGGCGCCGCGCTCGATACGTATAACCGCTTTTTAAAACGACAGGACCGCGCCCATTGGATCGTTTTTATTAATGATATTTTATTTTGGATTGTTCAAGGTTTGATTATTTTTTACGTTTTACTGCTCGTCAATGAAGGCGAGCTGCGCTTTTATATTTTTCTAGCGATTTTATGTGGGTATGCTGCTTATCAAAGTTTGTTCCGTATGATATATTTAAAAGTGCTTGAATGGACGATTTGGTTTGCGGTGCGGTTATACCGCTTTTTTGTTCAGTTGTGCTATTATTCCATCGTTCGCCCGATTCAATTGCTTTTTCAAATATTATTGGCACTTTCGTTTTTTGTATGGAAATTGTTTTCCTCTTTCCTTCATATTTTGTATCAATGTGTAAAGATATTATTTGCTCCGGTTCGCTGGATTGGTTTTATGATTTGGAGAGGAATTCCAAAACATTGGAAACAGCCGCTAGAAAAAATTTTCAGCTATTTAGCAGGAATTATTCGCCAAGTGAAGAATATGAAAGATAGTTTCATAAAACGGCGAAAGTAAGGGTGGAGGTGTGAAAACAGTGAGCGTACCGCATAAAACAAATGTAACAAAGTTACAATCTTCATACATATCAGTTCAGGAAGAAAAGAGGGAGAAAGCGTCGAGAAGACGACGAATCGCCGTCGTTCGTTTTACGTTTTTTAGCGTTGTATTAGCAGCGTTATCTTCGATATTTCTTTACACCCTCCACTCTCAATCAAAGGACATTGAAGCGAAATTAGCAGATAAAAAGCAGCTTGAGCAGCAGCTAGACAAGCTCGAGAAACAGCAAAAACACCTGAAAGAGGAAATTAAAAAATTGCATGATGATGAATATATCGCTGAGTTAGCAAGAAAAAAATATTATTTATCGAAGGATGGGGAGATTATTTTTGTCGTCCCCGAAAAATAATCTTTTGTCCTGTGATGTTCGATAAATTCAGGCACTCATCTTATTGACACTTGTTTTTTACATTCGTTATAATAAAGGAAATAATTTTGAAAGTTTTTTAAGGAGGAGCACTTTTTTTATGTCAATTGAAGTAGGCAGCAAGTTACGAGGCAAAGTAACGGGGATTACGAAATTCGGAGCGTTTGTGGAGCTGCCAGAAGGTGTAACTGGACTAGTTCATATTAGTGAGGTAGCGGATAATTACGTAAAGGATATTAACGATCATCTTAAAGTTGGAGATATCGTTAATGTCAAGGTCATTAACGTAGAGAAAGATGGAAAAATTGGTTTATCCATTAAAAAAGCAAAAGATACGCAACCTTCGCAGCGTCCACGCTATAAGGCCAATGATCGAGCCGCAACAGAAAGCTTTGAACAAAAAATCAGCCGCTTTCTTAAAGAAAGTGAAGATCGTCTAGCATCTCTTAGACGCCATATGGAATCAAAGCGGGGAGGTCGTGGCGCGAGACGTGGGTAACTTGCTGCTGAATGTATAAGGATGATCATATCATAATAGTGAATAACAGCTAAAAAGCATCCACGGTGATGGATGCTTTTTCTTATTTTTTAGCGAGAAGGCAGATGTATTTTGCCGTTCGTGTATGTGGAATTTTTTATATTGTTTCACAACAAATTTTTCTAATATATTTCCTGTAGAAAAGCTATTGACAATCACATGTTTTATCATTATTATAAGAAATGTTGTTGCGTGGCGGCGTAGCTCAGCTGGCTAGAGCGTACGGTTCATACCCGTGAGGTCGGGGGTTCGATTCCCTCCGCCGCTACCATATGAGGCCCGTTGGTCAAGTGGTTAAGACACCGCCCTTTCACGGCGGTAACACGGGTTCGAATCCCGTACGGGTCACTAAAAAACGAGGGTGTTTCTCGAAAGAGAGGCGCCCTCGTTTTTTATGTTTTTTGGGAATTTATCTTTTTTGCCGAGAAGGCCCCGCCTCTAAGCAGCGCATAGATAGGGGATGAATCGGCATTTTTTGTTTTTTAGTAATCTTAATAGTTGAAGAACGTTCTTCTTCTGTCATAAATGAACGGAGGGGATTCTTGGGACCTTTGAGCAACAACAGCCAAAGGAAACAAGAATCCCCCCTTCCACCGTCATTAGCCGGTAAGTAGGGGTAGTTCAATGTGAACTTATGGCATGTTAGCAAGAAATACGTCGAACGGTTTTTTTGGTTGCTTTTCTTTTTTTGACAAATTTTTGACTATTGGAAATGTATAATAGGAGCAACAGAAAAACAAAGGAGTGGGATCGGAGTGGAAAGAGTAGAAAGAAGGTTTATGAATCAAATTTCAGAAGTGCCTATTCATGAGACACAGGCTGTGTTGTCGCGGTGGGTGCGCCATGTGAAATTGCGAGTCGGACATTTATTTATTCATAAGGGGTTTCTTCTTCTTATTATCGGTTTTCTGCTTGGACGAGCTCTTATTCTATCCAAGCTAACTCCATTTGCTTTACCGTTTTTTGCCGCTGTTTATATGTTGCGCCGCGATAAAGCAGCACTAGCATTTATTGCATTGCTTGCAGGTTCACTTACTCTATCGTTTGAGGCAACGTTATTTGTATTTGTCGGAATATTCGGTTTCCTGGTTGTGAATGCATTTATAAGGAAGTTTTTTAGTGAGTCGTTAAAAATGGTGCCTTTTGTTGTATTTTGTCTATCATTTTCTACAAAATTAGCCATTTTCTATTATTTGTTGGGAAATAGGACGCTATATGATGCAATGATGGCGTTTGTCGAAGCAGGGCTCGCATTTGTATTGACACTTATTTTTATTCAAAGCATCCCGTTGTTAATGATTCGCAAATATAAACAAGCGTTAAGAGCCGAAGAAATTATTTCGCTCATTATTTTAATTGCGTCGATGTTAACGGGGATGATCGGTTGGACGTTCTATGGACTTTCACTTGAACATGTAATGTCCCGCTATCTTGTGTTAATTTTTGCGTTTGTGGCAGGAGCGACGATTGGCTCTACAGTAGGAGTAGTAACAGGGCTTATTTTAAGTTTAGCGAACGTCGGTAATTTATACGAAATGAGTTTGTTAGCGTTTGCTGGTCTTTTAGGAGGCTTATTAAAAGAAGGAAAGAAAGCCGGCGTGTCTTTCGGATTGCTCATCGCTACCTTGCTGATTGGCTTATATGGGAGCGGTAAGGCAGAAATTATTCCAACAGTGATGGAGTCGTTCTTGGCGATTATTCTATTTGCATTTACGTCTCGCTCATTGACGGAAAAAATCGCAAAACACATTCCTGGTACAGCAGAATATGCCAATGAACAGCAGCAGTATGTCCGCAAAATTCGCGATGTGACTGCACAGCGCGTTTCCCAATTTTCTCACGTATTTCAAGCGCTGGCCAATAGCTTTTCAACGAAGAGTCTAATTTCTTCTGATGAAGATTATAGCGAACGGGAAATTGATTACTTTTTAAGCGATATTACGGAAAAAACGTGCCAAACTTGCTTTAAAAAAGAACAATGTTGGTCATACAACTTTGATACAACATATGAATATATGAAGCAAATTATGCTAGAAGCAGATGCGGGAATTTTGGAACATAACCATAAACTATTGCGAGAATGGGACAACCATTGCGTAAAAGCAAGCAAAGTAGTCGACATGATTGAAAAAGACGTGACGTTTTATCAAGCGAATCGTAAACTGCGCAAACAAATGAATGAAAGCAGAAAGTTGGTTGCCGAACAGCTGTTGGGTGTCTCGCAAGTGATGGAAGATTTCGCTAAGGAAATTCAGCGGGAGCGTGAAAATCATTATTTGCAGGAGGAACAAATCTTTCACGCCTTGCAAGAATTCGGGATTGAAATCGGACACGTTGATATTTATAGCTTAGAAAAAGGAAATATCGATATTGAAATGAGCATTCCATATTGTGAAGGCCGCGGCGAATGTGAAAAATTAATTGCGCCGATGCTATCCGATATTTTAGGAGAAACGATTGTGGTAAAGCGCGAAGAATGCGCCGCTTACCCGAACGGTTATTGCCGAGTAGCATTCGGCTCAACAAAAGCGTTCGTCGTAGAAACAGGCGTAGCGTTTGCGGCAAAAGGCGGCGGTCTTGTTTCCGGTGATAGCTATTCCATGATTGAACTCGGAACAGGAAAATATGCGATTGCGATCAGCGATGGAATGGGAAATGGAGAGCGTGCACATAACGAAAGCAATGAAACGTTGCGTCTTTTACAAGAAATTTTACAAACAGGAATTGATGAATCTATTGCCATTAAATCCGTTAATTCCATTTTATCATTACGGACGACAGAAGATATGTTTTCTACATTAGATTTAGCCATTATTGATTTGCAAAACGCTGTCACGAAGTTTTTAAAAGTCGGTTCCACGCCAAGCTTTGTCAAACGCGGGGATAAAGTCATGAAAATTGAGGCAAGCAACTTGCCAATCGGAATTATTAAAGAAGCGGACTTTGAGATTGTCAGTGAACAATTAAAAGCGGGCGACTTGCTTATTATGATGAGCGATGGGGTGTTTGAAGGACCGCCGCACGTAGAAAATTACGATTTATGGATGAAGCGGAAAATTAAAGAATTGAAAACGAACGACCCGCAAGAAGTGGCAGACTTAATTATGGAAGAAGTGATCCGAAGCCGTTCTGGAAGAATTGAAGACGACATGACGGTAGTCGTTGCGAAAATCAAGCATAACACGCCAAAATGGGCGACGATTCCAGCTTATATGTATACAAAAAAAGCGCAATAATGGTATAAAATCCCCATCCTCCGGCGATGCTTGTAATACATTAGCTGAGGAGGGGAAGATCAGATGCGCAAAGGAACGTTGCGGCAAATTTTGCTTATTACAGATGGCTGTTCCAATCATGGAGAAGACCCGATTGCGATGGCTTCTTTAGCAAAAGAACAAGGGATTACGGTGAATGTGATCGGTGTTCTTGACCAAGATACGATTGATGAAAGTGGATTGCGTGAAATTGAAGGGATCGCTTTATCGGGAGGTGGAATCAGCCAAGTTGTCTATGCCAAACAGCTGTCTCAAACGGTGCAAATGGTAACGAGAAAGGCAATGACACAAACGCTTCAAGGTGTCGTGAATAGAGAATTGAAGCAAATATTAGGATCGAACGTGTCGCTTGAAGATTTGCCTCCGGAAAAACGAGGAGAGGTGATGGAAGTCGTCGATGAACTTGGAGAAACAGTGGAATTAGAAGTTTTAATATTAATAGATACGAGCGGGAGTATGAAAACGAAATTGCCAACGGTGAAAGAGGCACTGCTTGATTTGTCCCTTAGCCTTAATGCACGTATCGGTGATAATCGTTTCGCTGTGTTTGTATTTCCGGGGAAACGAGGAAATGTAGAAAAAATTGTTGACTGGACGCCGAAAATAGAGGAGCTTTCCACTGTTTTTCCAAAATTAACATCGGGAGGATTGACACCGACAGGACCGGCCTTGCGCGAAGCATTAACATATTTTGAGAAAAAGCGGTCGTTAAGGGGTTTGATTCGTGATGATGAATCATACTTTGAAGAATCTATGTAATCTTCCGCTAGGGACGGTCGTGACAGGAAAGTGGCACCGCCATTCGTACAAGCTGGTAAAACCGCTTGGAAATGGAGCTAACGGGGTCGTTTATTTGGCGGAAAGCACGAAGGGGCTTGTTGCTTTAAAGTTAAGCGATAATAGCGCGGCGATCGCATCAGAGGTCAATGTATTACGTCGATTTTCCAAGGTCCAGGGAGTTGCCCTTGGACCTTCTTTACTAGATGTTGATGACTGGGTAAATCCTTTGATGAATAAAACGATTCCTTTTTATGTGATGGAATATATCAAAGGAGAAAATTTTTTTACGTTTATTCGCAAACGTGGAAAAGAGTGGGTAGTCGTTCTTTTGTTACAGCTTTTATCTGCCCTTGACCAGCTTCACCAAGAAGGATGGGTATTTGGCGATTTGAAGCCCGAAAACTTGTTAGTTGCAGGTCCGCCGCCGACGGTCCGTCTTCTTGATGTGGGAGGAACAACGTTGCAAGGAAGAGCTGTTAAAGAGTTTACCGAATTTTACGATCGCGGTTATTGGGGAGTGGGGTCACGAAAAGCAGAGCCTTCATATGATTTATTTGCTGTGGCAATGATCATGATCCAAGCTTGTTATCCAATCAAATTTGAGCGGAAAGGAGATGGACGCCGTCAGCTAATCTCCATCATTCAGGCAGATGATACGTTGCGGACATATCAGACGGTGTTGATGAAAGCGATTGATGGGAAATATAAAAGAGCTTCCGAAATGAAACAAGACTTTTTGACCGCTCTTCAGCGTTCTTATCATTCTCATTCCAACCAGCGTACTTTCCAGAGAACGATGCAAAAAACACGCCGAAATAAAAAAAGAAAACGCAGCAAAACAAAGGGAGTGTTGGAAACAGCGTTGATCGTTGCCGTACTTTTATGCGCATACGCAATATATGTATACCATCAAGTACTTCCTTGACAAATTTTTATCGCTATGATGTTTATTTTTGATAAAATAATTGGGCGAGATTTTTGAGAAAATATTGTAATAATGGTACGATGAATTTTAGAATTACGTTATTATAAAGAGGGTTTTTCCGAATGATTGCGGAAGTGTACGAGTTTATAAAAAAACATGAGCTGCTCACTCCGAATTCGATGGTCATTGTTGGCGTATCGGGAGGACCGGATTCACTAGCGCTGTTGCATTTTTTTTGGTCGATTCGACAAGAATGGAATATCACGTTGATCGCCGCACATGTAGATCATATGTTTCGCGGTAAACAGTCAGAGGAAGATATGAATTTTGTGAAACATTTTTGCGCGGCGCGCGGTATTATATGTGAGGCGGTGCAAATGGATGTTCCGGCATTCCAGCGCGAGTCCAAATTAAGTGTTCAAGAGGCGGCGCGTCAATGCCGTTACCGTTTTTTCGGTGAACTGATGAAAAAATATAAAGCGCATTATTTAGCTTTAGGCCATCATGGCGATGACCAAGTTGAAACGATTTTAATGCGGCTTGTGCGCGGCAGTACTAGCAAAGGCTATGCCGGTATTCCGGCAAAGCGCCCATTTTACGGAGGATATATTATTCGCCCGTTTTTGGCGATCAGCCGTGCAGATATTGATGCGTATTGTCGACAACATCAAATTACGCCTCGTCATGATGCTAGTAATGATAAAGATGATTATACAAGAAATCGGTTTCGCCACCATGTTATTCCATTTTTAAAAAAGGAAAATCCGCGTCTTCATGAGCGGTTCCAATCGTATAGTGAAATGGTAATGGAAGATGAGTTATTTTTAGAGGAATTAGCGAAAGATGCGATGAATAAAGTAATGGAAAAACAACATGATACGGTTGCATTAAAAATTGAACCATTTCAGGCGATGCCAAAACCTTTACAAAGAAGAGGGATTCAACTAATATTGAACTATCTTTATAAAGACATCCCTTCTTCCCTTTCGTCTGTACATATCCATAATATATTTACGTTTTTAAACCGCGACCATCCTTCAGGAAGATTAGACTTTCCGCATGGCTTAAAAGTCATTCGTTCTTATGACCGTTGCTTGTTTACATTTCGAGAGGAAAAAGAAGATATAAGCTATGCATTCGAGCTGGATATTCCAGCTGTATTGCCCCTCCCAAACAATCATGTAATCATTAGTGAATTTTGGGAACACTATCCGAAAGAACAGAAGGGAAACGATGTATTTATTATTGATCCGGAAGCGGTTCGTCTTCCGTTACGAGTACGAACACGCCGCGCTGGTGACCGGATGACGTTGAAAGGGACAAAAGGGACAAAGAAGGTTAAGGAAATTTTCATTGAAGCGAAAATTCCTTTATATGAAAGGGATCGCTGGCCAATTGTAGAAGACGCGCAAGGAAATATTTTATGGGTTCCGAAGTTAAAAAAATCAAATTTTGAAGCAACAAATGTTACAAAAGCAAGCTACATTGTATTACACTATAAAGAGCAATGAACATCTAGGAGGAAAAGAAAGATGGGGATGAAAGACGATATCCAAAAAATACTTATTACGGAGGAGCAAATTCAAGAAAAGGTAAAGGAGCTAGGCAAGCTGTTGACAGAAGAATATGAAGGGCGTTTTCCGTTAGCCGTCGGAGTACTAAAAGGGGCCATGCCGTTTATGGCAGATTTGTTAAAGCATATCGATACATATTTAGAAATGGATTTTATGGATGTGTCCAGTTATGGAAACGCGACGGTATCATCCGGCGAAGTGAAAATTTTAAAGGATTTAAATACTTCTGTGGAAGGGCGTGACATTTTAATTATCGAGGATATTATTGATAGTGGTTTAACATTAAGTTATTTAGTCGACTTATTCCGTTATCGGAAAGCGAACTCGATTAAAATTGTTACCTTATTAGATAAACCTTCCGGACGCAAGGCGGATATTCAAGCAGATTATGCCGGTTTTATCGTTCCTGACGAATTTGTTGTCGGCTATGGCTTAGACTATTGTGAGAAATACCGTAATCTTCCTTTTATCGGAGTGCTGAAACCGGAAGTGTACAATAAGTAGTTTGCTTTTTCAGCCGCTAGCGAATTGTTTGTATTTATACAATTTTCTATGATACTATTGAGTATAGTGTGTTTCATATGGGAGGAGGCAAGAGATGAATCGGATCTTCCGAAATACCATATTTTACTTATTGATTTTTCTCGTTGTGATCGGTGTAGTCAGCTTCTTTAACGGAAGCAATCAACGGACGGAACCGATGACATACGATGCCTTTATTACACATTTAGAAAATGGCGATGTTAAATCGTTTTCCATGAAACCGGAGCGCGGTGTGTATGAGATAAGGGGACAGCTCAAAACGTACAGTGAGGATCAATACTTTTCCACTTATGTCATGAACAGCGATACGGTGCTGAACCGTATTGACGCTGCAGCGAAAAGAACAAGAGTGGAAGTAATGCCTGCGGATGAAACGAGCGGATGGGTCACCTTTTTCACTTCAATCATCCCGTTTGTCATCATTTTTATCTTGTTTTTCTTCTTGTTGAACCAAGTGCAAGGCGGCGGCAGCCGGGTAATGAACTTTGGAAAAAGCCGGGCGCGCTTATATACGGACGACAAGAAAAAAGTTCGTTTCCGCGATGTTGCTGGTGCGGATGAAGAAAAACAAGAGCTTGTGGAAATTGTGGAATTTTTAAAAGATCCGCGGAAGTTTGTGGAGCTTGGCGCCCGTATTCCGAAAGGAGTTCTTCTTGTTGGGCCTCCGGGGACAGGGAAAACGTTGCTTGCGCGCGCGGTTGCAGGAGAAGCTGGCGTACCGTTTTTCTCCATCAGCGGTTCCGACTTCGTAGAAATGTTCGTCGGTGTCGGTGCGTCACGTGTGCGCGATTTGTTCGAAACCGCGAAAAAGAACGCGCCATGTATCATTTTTATTGACGAAATTGATGCGGTTGGCCGTCAACGCGGAGCAGGTCTTGGCGGCGGACATGATGAGCGTGAACAAACGCTCAACCAATTGCTTGTCGAGATGGATGGATTCAATGGAAACGAAGGAATTATTATCATCGCAGCGACAAACCGCCCGGATATTTTAGACCCAGCATTGTTACGTCCAGGTCGTTTTGACCGGCAAATTACGGTAGACCGTCCGGACGTAAAAGGGCGTGAAGCGGTATTGCGCGTACACGCTCGCAATAAGCCGCTTGATGAATCCGTTGATTTAAAAGCGATTGCAATGCGTACACCAGGCTTCTCTGGTGCTGATTTAGAAAACTTGTTGAACGAGGCGGCCCTTGTTGCGGCGCGACGGAATAAAAAGAAAATTGATATGAGCGACATCGATGAGGCGACAGACCGTGTCATCGCCGGACCGGCAAAGAAAAGCCGCGTCATCTCAGAAAAAGAGCGACGCATTGTTGCATACCATGAAGCGGGTCATACCGTCATTGGTATGGTGCTTGATAATGCGGAAATGGTGCATAAAGTGACGATCGTTCCACGTGGCCAAGCCGGTGGTTACGCGGTTATGCTTCCGAAAGAAGACCGCTATTTTATGACAAAGCAAGACTTGTTAGATAAAATTACCGGTTTATTAGGCGGGCGCGTTGCGGAAGAAATTGTGTTTAACGAAGTGAGCACAGGGGCGCATAATGACTTCCAACGTGCGACGAACATTGCTCGCCGCATGGTCACCGAGTTTGGAATGAGTGAGAAGCTTGGTCCATTGCAATTTGGGCAGCCGAGCGGGCAAGTGTTTTTAGGGCGTGACTTGCACAATGAGCAAAACTACAGCGATAAAATTGCATATGAAATTGATTTAGAAATTCAACGGATTATTAAAGAATGTTATGAGAAGGCGAAAAACATTTTAACACAACATCGTGATAAACTGGAGTTAATCGCTACTACATTGCTAGAAGTAGAAACGTTAGATGCAGAACAAATTAAACATTTATTCGAACATGGAACATTGCCAAACCGTGATGCAAATAATGGCAATGACAATAAAAATAATGAGGATAACAATGACGTCAAAATAAATATTCAAAAGAAAGATGAGTAAGATGTCTCTTTTTAAGGGACATCTTTTTTTATCCGAGTAAAAACAAGATATGATATGATGTAGAAAGTAACAATTTATGAGAAGTGGTGATGAAACGATGATTTTTGTGTTAGACGTTGGCAATACCAATACGGTGTTAGGAGTATATGATGGCGATGAATTAAAGCATCATTGGCGCATCGAAACGAGCCGGGGCAAAACGGAAGATGAATACGCCATGACGATCAAGGCGTTATTGAACCATGTCGGGCTTCAGTTTTCCGACATTGATGGTATTATTATCTCTTCCGTGGTGCCGCCGATTATGTTTGCGCTTGAGCGAATGTGTTTAAAATACTTTCATATTAAGCCGATTATCGTCGGGCCAGGGATTAAAACAGGACTGAATATTAAATACGATAATCCGCGAGAAGTAGGGGCAGACCGAATTGTGAACGCGGTTGCCGGCATTCACTTGTATGGCAGCCCTCTCATTATTGTCGACTTTGGTACGGCAACGACGTATTGTTATATTAATGAACATAAACAATATATGGGGGGCGCTATTGCTCCAGGGATTATGATTTCCACGGAAGCGCTTTTCGCGCGAGCTGCGAAATTGCCTCGTATCGAAATTGCCCGTCCGGATGACATTATTGGGAAAAATACTGTTAGTGCGATGCAAGCTGGAATTTTATATGGATACGTGGGGCAAGTGGAGGGCATTGTTTCGCGGATGAAAGCAAAAAGCTCTGTTCCTCCAAAAGTGATTGCAACAGGAGGGTTAGCGTCCTTAATTGCCAGCGAATCTAGTGTGATTGATATTGTTGATCCGTTTTTGACGCTGACAGGATTAAAAATTTTATACGAGAAAAACGTTGATAAAAAACAATGAAAGGTTGAGTGTGTATGTCAGACTACTTAGTGAAAGCCTTAGCTTATGATGGACAAGTAAGAGCGTATGCCGCACGAACAACAGATACCGTTAGCGAGGCACAGCGCCGCCATCAAACATGGCCGACTGCTTCCGCAGCGCTTGGCCGGGCTATTACGGCGGGGGTCATGATGGGAGCCATGTTAAAAGGAGACGATAAATTAACGATTAAAATTGATGGCGGCGGTCCAATCGGCACCATTTTGGTCGACAGCAACGCCAAGGGAGAGGTGCGTGGATACGTCACAAATCCACACGTTCACTTTGATTTAAACGAACATGGGAAATTAGACGTGGCAAAGGCGGTAGGCAAAAATGGCATGTTAACGGTTGTAAAAGACTTAGGATTGCGTGATTTCTTTACAGGACAAGTGCCGATTATTTCCGGGGAACTTGGTGAAGATTTCACGTACTATTTTGCTTCTTCGGAACAAGTTCCGTCTTCTGTCGGGGTTGGTGTACTTGTGAATCCAGACAACACGATATTGGCGGCAGGAGGCTTTATCATCCAGCTGATGCCGGGAACGGAAGAGAAGACGATTGAACAAATCGAACAGCGTTTACAAACGATTCCTCCAGTTTCGAAAATGGTTGAAAGCGGGCTAACACCGGAAGAAATTTTAGAGGAACTGCTTGGAAAGGGAAATGTCAAAGTACTTGAAACACTTCCTGTTTCGTTTGTATGTCGCTGTTCGCGGGAGAGAATTGCCGATGCGATTATTAGTTTAGGTCCACAAGAAATTCAAGACATTATGGAAAAAGAAGGGTATGCCGAAGCATCATGTCATTTTTGTAATGAAACGTATCATTTTACAAAAGAAGAGCTCGAACAATTAAAACAACTTGCAGAAGCAAAAAATTAAAATGATTGACAATTCCATCAATAACTGATACATTTTAAACAAATTCGATAAAATTAATCGGGATTAGGGGTGGAAAGATGGCAAGAACAGTAAACTCCATTACAGAGCTTATTGGCGATACGCCTGCAGTGAAATTAAACCGCATTGTTGATGAAGATAGCGCCGATGTATATTTAAAACTGGAATTTATGAACCCTGGCAGCAGCGTCAAAGACCGTATTGCCTTAGCGATGATCGAAGCGGCGGAAAAAGCCGGAAAATTAAAACCTGGTGACACGATTGTAGAGCCGACAAGCGGAAACACCGGAATTGGATTGGCGATGGTTGCCGCGGCAAAAGGGTATAAAGCGGTTTTAGTCATGCCAGATACGATGAGTTTAGAACGTCGCAATTTGTTGCGCGCATATGGCGCTGAATTAGTGTTGACACCAGGAAGCGAAGGAATGCGCGGCGCGATTGCGAAGGCGGAAGAGCTAGTAAGAGAGCATGGCTATTTTATGCCACAACAATTTAAGAATGAGGCAAACCCAGAAATCCATCGGTTAACGACTGGAAAAGAAATTGTTGAGCAAATGGGTGACCAATTAGATGCGTTTATTGCCGGCGTCGGTACTGGCGGAACGATTACAGGGGCAGGACAAGTGCTTCGCGAAACATATCCAAACATTAAAATTTATGCCGTAGAACCTGCTGATTCACCAGTATTATCGGGCGGAAAACCAGGTCCTCATAAAATTCAAGGAATCGGCGCCGGATTTGTGCCGGACATTTTAGATACAAGCATTTATGATGGAGTCATTACCGTTACAACAGAAGAAGCGTTCGCCGCTGCTCGCCGCGCTGCTCGCGAAGAAGGAATACTTGGCGGAATTTCTTCTGGTGCCGCTATTCATGCTGCATTGAAGGTCGCCAAAGAGCTTGGAAAAGGAAAAAAAGTGCTGGCAATTATTCCAAGTAATGGAGAACGTTACTTAAGTACACCGCTTTATCAATTTGAGGAGTAAGCATCCTATTTCGACAGGGGAGGACCCCTGTCGAAATTTTTTTGTAATGATATGTTCCGCGACTCATTGTACAATAAGAATATGCATGGCTAATAAAGGGAGTGATATCGCTGTGCGGAAATGGAGAAATAGAAAGAGGCGAACGATTCCTTATTCGAAACATGATTGGTTTCGGCAATATAAGATGCTTGCCGCTGGTGAGCCGTATCATGCTCTGCTAGAAAGCGGTCAGGGCGGACGATATAGTATTATTGGTTTAACTCCTGCGGGTATCATCCAAACAAAAGAAAAAACGAAAAGGAAATAGCAGAACATGCGATGCTCGTCGATTTAGAGCGCAACGATTTAGGACGTGTATGCCAATATGGTACAGTAAAAGTAGACGAATGGATGACAATCGAACGTTATTCCCACGTTATGCATATTGTGTCCCATGTGTCGGGAAAATTGCAGCAAGGAAAAGATGTATTTGATATTATACAAGCAATGTTTCCTGGCGGTACGATTACTGGTGCTCCAAAAGTACGGACAATGGAAATTATCGAAGAGCTGGAGCTGGTACGTCGTGGTGTATATACTGGTTCCATCGGGTGGATTAGCTTCGATGGGGATATGGAATTCAATATTGCGATTCGCACGATGATTGCTAAAGACGGAATAGCTCATGTGCAAGCGGGAGCTGGAATTGTTATGGATTCCCACCCTGAACATGAATATCAGGAATGTTTGAAAAAGGCGGCAGCCCTTTGGAAAGCAAAAGAGCTGAGCGAAGCAGAGAAACTATTGAGAGCATGAGGTGAGATCGATGATTTTAATGGTTGATAATTACGATTCTTTTACATACAACTTAGTGCAATATCTAGGTGTGTTAGGGGAAGAATTAATCGTAAAACGAAATGATGAGATTACGATTAAGGAGATAGAGACACTAAGCCCTGATTTTCTTATGATTTCGCCTGGTCCTTGCACTCCTAATGAGGCGGGCATCAGCATGGAAGCCATCGAATACTTTGCAGGGAAAATTCCGATTTTTGGAGTTTGCCTTGGGCATCAAGCGATTGCTCAAGTATTTGGGGGAAAAGTCATTCGTGCTGACCGTTTAATGCACGGTAAAACGTCGCCAATTTTCCATGATGGAACAACCATTTTCGCCAATGTTCCTAGCCCGTTTACGGCCACTCGTTATCATTCTCTTATTGTTGAAAAAGAAACATTGCCAGATTGTTTTGAAATTTCCGCTTGGACAGAAGAAAACGAAATTATGGCGATTCGCCATAAAACATTGCCGGTTGAAGGGGTTCAGTTTCATCCGGAATCAATTATGACGAGTCACGGGATGAAGCTGTTGGAAAACTTTATTCAAACATATAAAAGGGTTCGATAACAGTATGTATGTATATATCAATGGAGATGTCGTTCATAAAGACGAAGCGCGTATTTCGCCGTTTGACCACGGTTTTTTGTATGGTCTTGGTGTATTTGAAACGTTTCGTACACAAGCGGATGAAATATTTGTGACCAATTCCATTCAGGAAATCGTCCCTATTTATCAAATGAATGGTCGTACTTATCCAGGTGCTGATGGGATTGTTACTTCATTTTTGCAAAGGTATTACAAGCGCTTCACACCATTTTTATGGACAAGACATGAGTTGGCAGAAAGGATTGAATGAATGATGGGTACAACAAATGCAGCTTCTTTTGTACTTCGCTGCGGGGATTACGAGTTAGATTTACGGAAAAAGACCATGATCATGGGCATTGTCAATGTAACGCCAGACTCTTTTTCTGACGGCGGACGGTTTTATGATATCGATCGTGCCGTAGAGCATGCAAAACGTCTTGTTGCCGATGGGGCAGATATTATTGATATTGGGGGGGAATCGACCCGCCCTGGTGCAGAAAAGGTATCGCTTGAAGAAGAATTACGGCGTGTCATTCCTGTGGTGAAAGCAGTCGCTCAAGAAATCGATGTTCCTATTTCCATTGATACGTATAAAGCTGAAGTTGCAAAGCAAGCGATCGAAGCGGGAGCACATATTATTAACGATGTATGGGGAGCAAAAGCGGATGCAAAGATGGCAGAAGTTGCCGCTTTTTACGATGTTCCGATTATTTTAATGCACAACCGTCATGATCTTCAATATCGTGATTTAATTTCCGACATGATTTCTGATTTAATGGAAAGTGTTGCAATCGCAAAACGCGCAGGGGTGAGAGACGAAAACATTATTTTAGATCCAGGTATTGGATTTGCGAAAACATTGGAACATAACTTAGAAGTCATGCGGCGTTTAGATGAATTTGCCAAACTGGGATACCCGCTGCTATTGGGAACATCACGGAAACGATTCATCGGCCATGTTCTTGATTTACCGGTTAATGAACGAGTCGAAGGAACAGGAGCGACCGTATGCCTCGGAATCGTAAAGGGAGCTCACATCGTCCGTGTTCATGATGTATTGCCGATTGCGCGAATGTCGAAAATGATGGATGCAATGCTTGGAAAAGGAGTGGAGAACGATCGATAAAATTTATCTTCATCGGATGGAGTTTTATGGATATCACGGCGTCCTTCCCGAAGAAAATGTGCTTGGACAGCGCTTTATTGTAGATGTCATTCTCGAAACGGATTTACAAAAGGCTGGAAAAAGCGATCGGTTAGATGATACCATTAATTATGCGGAAGTGTATGATATTTGCCGAAATGTTGTCGAGAAAAGGAGATTTGCGTTAATCGAAGCAGTAGCAGAGGCGATTGCGGAGCAAATTTTATCTTCTTTTCCAACCGTTGCTCGTTGTACGATTAAAGTGACAAAACCAAATCCACCCATTCAAGGTCATTATGAATTTGTAGCAGTAGAAATTGTAAGGGGTCGTTAGATGGAAAATTATGCGTATATTGCTCTTGGCTCTAATATCGGTGATCGCCTATATTACCTGCGGGAAGCTGTCAAAATGTTGGATAGACATGAACAAATTTCCGTCACTGCTGCTTCATCTATTTATGAGACGGAACCGGTCGGTTATGTGAATCAAGATAAGTTTTTAAATATGGTTATAAAAATTTATACAACTCTTTCTCCTTTTGCATTGCTAGACGTCACGCAAAATATCGAACAAAAACTTGGGAGAAAAAGGGAAATACGGTGGGGACCACGAACGTTAGACCTTGACATTTTATTATATAATCATGAAAATATTGAAACAGAACAACTTATCATTCCTCATCCGCGTATGACAGAGCGGGCGTTTGTTATGATTCCGTTATTGGAATTAAATCACGATATCCATTTTCCAAATATTTCTGAACGTTTAGCGTGCCTCATAGATCGACTACCTGACAAAGAAGGAGTTCGTGTATGGAAGCAGAAAAATGGGGAAGACGTATTCGCGCTTTTCGAAAGCTGAAAGGATATACACAGGAAAAATTGGCAAAAGATCTGGGGGTATCTGTGTCCATTTTAGGAGAAGTTGAGCGTGGAAATCGCTTACCGTCGGAACAATTAATAGAGAAAATTGCCGAACGGTTAAATATATCTGTAGAAGAGCTTGCACCGCCACGTTCAGAGTCTAGGGAATAAGAAAGGAGGGTAAACCGATGTTTAAAATCGGAGATGTAGAAATTAAAAATCGTGTTGTTCTTGCTCCAATGGCCGGTGTGTGCAATTCGGCATTCCGCCTCACGGTAAAAGAGTTTGGGGCAGGGCTTGTTTGCGCGGAAATGGTAAGTGATAAAGGGATCGTGTACAATAACGAAAAAACGCTAGGCATGTTATATATTGATGAACGGGAAAAACCATTAAGTTTGCAAATTTTTGGCGGAGAAAAGGAAACGCTTGTAGAAGCCGCAAAATTTGTCGATAAACATACGAATGCGGATATCATCGATATTAATATGGGATGTCCTGTTCCAAAAGTCACGAAATGCGATGCGGGTGCGAAATGGCTTTTAGATCCAAATAAGATTTATGATGTAGTTGCCGCCATTGTAGATGCAGTGGAAAAACCTGTGACAGTAAAAATGCGAATCGGTTGGGACGAAAATCATATTTACGCAGTAGAAAACGCGCAAGCTGTAGAACGCGCTGGCGGTAAGGCAGTAGCGGTTCACGGAAGAACGAGAGTACAGATGTACGAAGGAAAAGCAGATTGGAATATCATTAAACAAGTAAAAGAAGCAGTGAATATTCCTGTCATTGGAAATGGGGATGTAAAAACACCGCAAGATGCAAAGCGGATGCTTGAAGAAACAGGCGTGGACGGCGTGATGATCGGACGCGCTGCACTTGGAAACCCATGGATGATTTACCGCACAGTCCGTTATTTAGAAACAGGGGAATTAATCCCGGAACCAACGGTAAGAGAAAAAATAGAAGTATGTCTTTTACATTTAGATCGCCTCATTGCATTAAAAGGCGAGCATATTGCAGTAAAAGAAATGCGGAAACATGCGGCATGGTATTTAAAAGGGGTGCGCGGTAACGCAAAAATTCGCAATGCCATTAATGAATGTGACACTCGTGAACAGCTTGCCACCCTTTTACTTAACTTTGCCGAAGAAGTAGAAAGCAAAGAACAGGCGAATGCACAGGCTGTGTAAATGGATCAATAAAAGATTGCGGTTATTCACTGCCAGCCGTTGCTGGCAGTATTTTTCATAAAAACTTTTTTAAATGGAGTGAAGGCCATATGAGTCATGAAGAATTAAACGATCAATTACTAGTCCGTAGGGAAAAATTAAATAAATTGAGAGAAATGGGAATTGATCCGTTTGGAAAACGGTTTGAGCGCACACATAAAGCAAAAGAGTTATTTGATTTATATGGAGGTTTATCAAAAGAAGAGCTGGAAGAGAAACAAATAAAAGTTTCCGTCGCTGGACGTATTATGACAAAACGCGGCAAAGGGAAAGCTGGATTTGCCCATATTCAAGATGTTACGGGGCAAATTCAAATTTACGTTCGTGAAGATACAGTTGGTGAGGAGCAATACGAGCTTTTCAAAACTTCTGACTTAGGAGATATTATCGGTGTTTATGGAACAGTATTTAAAACAAAAGTAGGAGAGCTGTCCATTAAAGTATCTTCTTATGAGTTTTTAACGAAAGCATTGCGTCCACTTCCAGAGAAATACCATGGACTAAAAGATGTTGAACAACGCTATCGTCAACGGTACTTAGATTTAATTATGAATCCGGAGAGCAAAAATACGTTTATCACTCGCAGCCGAATTATTCAAGCGATGCGCCGCTACTTGGACAGCCACGGCTATTTAGAAGTAGAAACACCGATGATGCATTCCATTGCCGGAGGAGCAGCAGCTCGTCCATTTATCACTCACCATAATGCGTTGGATATGCCATTATATATGCGGATTGCGATCGAGCTTCATTTGAAACGTTTAATTGTCGGCGGATTAGAAAAGGTATATGAAATTGGGCGCGTGTTCCGTAATGAAGGGATTTCTACTCGACATAATCCGGAATTTACGATGCTTGAGCTATATGAAGCATATGCAGATTTCCGCGATATTATGAAATTGACAGAAAATTTAATTGCTCATATCGCGCAAGAGGTATTAGGAACGACAAAAATCCAATATGGAGAGCATACGGTTGATTTAACTCCTGAGTGGAAACGACTTCATATGGTAGATGCGATTAAGGAATACGTAGGTGTCGATTTTTGGAAACAAATGAGCGATGAAGAGGCTAGAGAATTGGCAAAAGAGCATGGTGTTGAAATAGCGCCGCACATGACGTTTGGTCATATTGTTAATGAGTTTTTTGAGCAAAAAGTAGAGGACAAGCTCATTCAACCGACGTTTATTTACGGACACCCGGTAGAAATCTCGCCGTTAGCGAAGAAAAATCCAGACGATCCGCGCTTCACAGATCGCTTTGAATTGTTTATCGTTGGTCGTGAACACGCGAATGCATTTACTGAGTTAAATGATCCGATTGACCAACGTGAGCGCTTTGAGGCACAGCTGAAAGAGCGAGAGCAAGGAAATGACGAAGCGCACGAGATGGACGAGGACTTCATTGAAGCGCTTGAATATGGAATGCCACCAACAGGCGGTTTAGGTATTGGCGTTGATCGACTTGTTATGCTATTAACAAATTCACCGTCTATTCGTGACGTATTGTTATTCCCGCAAATGCGTAATAAATAAGATATCATGTCCCCTATGATCAAAAGAATCATAGGGGACATAAGATTTTTAAAAAAGTAGTTGACTTTTATATACGTAATTGATATATTAAAAGACGTCGCTTTTAAAAAACAAAAAATAGAACAAAAAGTCATTGACAATGGGATTTTAAAGTGGTATATTGATAAGGTCGCTTTAAAAAAGAAATGTTCCTTGAAAACTGAACAAAACGAAGCGTCCACATAGAAAAGCGAAGGCGAGCGCCTAGCGCCGAAGGGAAAATGTTCTTCCGATGAGACATGCTTGCATGTCGACGGAGGAAGGTTATTTTCCACAAGGCGCTGCGAGCCGAAGCTGGACAATAAGAAATGCTGAAGCGCCGCGATCAGCTCTCGAAGCCAAATGTTCTTCACCCGCTGAAGTGCTTGCACTTCGAGGGGGAAGGTTATTTGGCACGAGAGAGCTAGGCGCTGAAGCTGGACAATGTGAAAAGCTGAAGCGCTTGACACCTTCGGTGTCAGTGACGAATTAAATAAGCCAATCAACTTTCTTTTTGGAGAGTTTGATCCTGGCTCAGGACGAACGCTGGCGGCGTGCCTAATACATGCAAGTCGAGCGGGCCGAACGGAAGCTTGCTTCTGTTCGGTTAGCGGCGGACGGGTGAGTAACACGTGGGTAACCTGCCCGTAAGACCGGGATAACTCCGGGAAACCGGGGCTAATACCGGATAACACCGAAGACCGCATGGTCTTTGGTTGAAAGGTGGCTTTTGCTACCACTTACGGATGGGCCCGCGGCGCATTAGCTAGTTGGTGAGGTAACGGCTCACCAAGGCGACGATGCGTAGCCGGCCTGAGAGGGTGACCGGCCACACTGGGACTGAGACACGGCCCAGACTCCTACGGGAGGCAGCAGTAGGGAATCTTCCGCAATGGACGAAAGTCTGACGGAGCGACGCCGCGTGAGCGAAGAAGGTCTTCGGATCGTAAAGCTCTGTTGTTAGGGAAGAAGAAGTACCGTTCGAATAGGGCGGTACGGTGACGGTACCTAACGAGAAAGCCCCGGCTAACTACGTGCCAGCAGCCGCGGTAATACGTAGGGGGCGAGCGTTGTCCGGAATTATTGGGCGTAAAGCGCGCGCAGGCGGTCCCTTAAGTCTGATGTGAAAGCCCACGGCTCAACCGTGGAGGGTCATTGGAAACTGGGGGACTTGAGTGCAGAAGAGGAGAGCGGAATTCCACGTGTAGCGGTGAAATGCGTAGAGATGTGGAGGAACACCAGTGGCGAAGGCGGCTCTCTGGTCTGTAACTGACGCTGAGGCGCGAAAGCGTGGGGAGCAAACAGGATTAGATACCCTGGTAGTCCACGCCGTAAACGATGAGTGCTAAGTGTTAGAGGGGTTTTCCCTTTAGTGCTGTAGCTAACGCGTTAAGCACTCCGCCTGGGGAGTACGGCCGCAAGGCTGAAACTCAAAGGAATTGACGGGGGCCCGCACAAGCGGTGGAGCATGTGGTTTAATTCGAAGCAACGCGAAGAACCTTACCAGGTCTTGACATCCCCTGACAACCCTGGAGACAGGGCGTTCCCCCTTCGGGGGGACAGGGTGACAGGTGGTGCATGGTTGTCGTCAGCTCGTGTCGTGAGATGTTGGGTTAAGTCCCGCAACGAGCGCAACCCTCGCCCCTAGTTGCCAGCATTCAGTTGGGCACTCTAGGGGGACTGCCGGCTAAAAGTCGGAGGAAGGTGGGGATGACGTCAAATCATCATGCCCCTTATGACCTGGGCTACACACGTGCTACAATGGGCGGTACAAAGGGCTGCGAACCCGCGAGGGGGAGCGAATCCCAAAAAGCCGCTCTCAGTTCGGATTGCAGGCTGCAACTCGCCTGCATGAAGCCGGAATCGCTAGTAATCGCGGATCAGCATGCCGCGGTGAATACGTTCCCGGGCCTTGTACACACCGCCCGTCACACCACGAGAGCTTGCAACACCCGAAGTCGGTGAGGTAACCCGTAAGGGAGCCAGCCGCCGAAGGTGGGGCAAGTGATTGGGGTGAAGTCGTAACAAGGTAGCCGTACCGGAAGGTGCGGCTGGATCACCTCCTTTCTAAGGATGATACGAAAAGCGGAAGCGCCGCGATCAGCTCTCGAAGCCAAATGTTCTTCACCCGTTGAAGTGCTTGCACTTCGAGGGGGAAGGTTATTTGGCACAAGAGAGCTAGGCGCTGGAGCTAGACAGTACGAAAAGCGAAGGACGCTTACGTTTTGTTCAGTTTTGAGGGAACATGTTTATGTTCTCTTCAATCAATCCGTTTTGCGTCTGCGTCTACGAGTGGATTCAGAGAAGCTAGATTCCTCGGCGCAAGGCAGCAGAGAAGTTGATTCAAGGCAGTAGCCTTGTTCAGTTTTGAGGGAGCATTTCACTCCTTCAATTGCTTTGCGTCTGCGTCTTCTAGCAGATTCGGGGAAGTTGGATTCCTCGACGCAAGGCAGCAGAGAAGCAGATTCAAGGCAGTAGCCTTGTTCAGTTTTGAGGGAACATGTTTATGTTCTCTTCAATCAATCCGTTTTGCGCCTGCGTCTACCAGCGGATTCAAGGAAGCTGGATTCCTCGGCGCAAGGCAGCAGAGAAGTTGATTCAAGGCAGTAGCCTTGTTCAGTTTTGAGGGAGTATTTCACTCCTTCAGTCGTTTTGTGTCTGCGTCTGCTAGTGAATTCGAGGAAGCAGGATTCCTCGACACAAGGCTGCAAGGAAGCATACTCAAGTAGTTGCCTTGCGCCTGCGTCTATGAGCAGATGCAGGAAATGAGTTGGTTCCTTGAAAACTAGATAACCGAAAAGAAAAGCGGAGGCGCCGCGATTAGCCCCGATAGGCTCTGGAGGGTCTGCGAGGAGGCTATTGCCGCCACGGCAGGACCGAAGCGACCGTGAGGGGCTAGGCGCCGAAGCTAGACAGTGGAAGAAGCCGAGAAGCGAAGGCGGCAAGCGTGAAGCTGTTTTCGCATGGTTAAGTTAGAAAGGGCGCACGGTGGATGCCTTGGCACTAGGAGCCGATGAAGGACGGGGCAAACGCCGAAACGCTTCGGGGAGCTGTAAGCAAGCGTTGATCCGGAGATGTCCGAATGGGGAAACCTACTGCCCGTAATGGGGCAGTATCCATACCTGAATCCATAGGGTATGGAGGGCACACCCGGGGAACTGAAACATCTAAGTACCCGGAGGAGAAGAAAGCAACCGCGATTCCCTGAGTAGCGGCGAGCGAAACGGGAACAGCCCAAACCAAGAGGCTTGCCTCTTGGGGTTGTAGGACCACTCATGATGGGAGTTACAAAGGAACGGGGTAGACGAAGCGGTCTGGAAAGGCCCGCCAGAGAAGGTGACAGCCCTGTAGTCGAAACTTCGTTCCCTCCCGAGTGGATCCTGAGTACGGCGGGACACGGGGAATCCCGTCGGAAGCAGGGAGGACCATCTCCCAAGGCTAAATACTCCCTAGTGACCGATAGTGAACCAGTACCGTGAGGGAAAGGTGAAAAGCACCCCGGAAGGGGAGTGAAAGAGAACCTGAAACCGTGTGCCTACAAGTAGTCAGAGCCCGTTCATGGGTGATGGCGTGCCTTTTGTAGAATGAACCGGCGAGTTACGATGACGTGCGAGGTTAAGTCGAAGAGACGGAGCCGCAGCGAAAGCGAGTCTGAATAGGGCGTTTAGTACGTCGTCGTAGACCCGAAACCAGGTGATCTACCCATGTCCAGGGTGAAGGTAGGGTAACACCTACTGGAGGCCCGAACCCACGCACGTTGAAAAGTGCGGGGATGAGGTGTGGGTAGGGGTGAAATGCCAATCGAACCTGGAGATAGCTGGTTCTCCCCGAAATAGCTTTAGGGCTAGCCTCAAGGGAAGAGTCTTGGAGGTAGAGCACTGATTGAGCTAGGGGCCCTCATCGGGTTACCGAACTCAGTCAAACTCCGAATGCCAACGACTTATCCTTGGGAGTCAGACTACGAGTGATAAGATCCGTGGTCGAGAGGGAAACAGCCCAGACCACCAGCTAAGGTCCCAAAGTGCACGTTAAGTGGAAAAGGATGTGGAGTTGCCCAGACAACCAGGATGTTGGCTTAGAAGCAGCCATCATTTAAAGAGTGCGTAATAGCTCACTGGTCGAGTGACTCTGCGCCGAAAATGTACCGGGGCTAAACGTGCCACCGAAGCTGTGGGATGACCGCCCGTCATCGGTAGGGGAGCGTTCTAAGCGCGCCGAAGCGGGACCGGAAGGACTCGTGGAGCGCTTAGAAGTGAGAATGCCGGTGTGAGTAGCGAAAACAGAGGTGAGAATCCTCTGCACCGAAAGCCTAAGGTTTCCTGAGGAAGGTTCGTCCGCTCAGGGTTAGTCGGGACCTAAGCCGAGGCCGAAAGGCGTAGGTGATGGGCAACAGGTTGAGATTCCTGTACCACCTCCTCACCGTTTGAGCAATGGGGGGACGCAGGAAGGTAGGGCGAGCAGGCTGCTGGAATAGCCTGTCCAAGCGGTTAGGCTGCCAGATAGGCAAATCCGTCTGGCGCAAAGGCTGAGCCGTGATGGCGAAGGGACCATCGGTCCCGAAGTCCCCGATCCTACACTGCCAAGAAAAGCCTCTAGCGAGGTGAGAGGTGCCCGTACCGCAAACCGACACAGGTAGGCGAGGAGAGAATCCTAAGGTGCGCGGGAGAACTCTCGTTAAGGAACTCGGCAAAATGACCCCGTAACTTCGGGAGAAGGGGTGCTCTCTTGGGTGATGAGCCCGAGAGAGCCGCAGTGAAAAGGCCCAAGCGACTGTTTATCAAAAACACAGGTCTCTGCGAAGCCGAAAGGCGAAGTATAGGGGCTGACACCTGCCCGGTGCTGGAAGGTTAAGGGGAGCGCTTAAGCCGCAAGGCTGAAGGTGCGAACCGAAGCCCCAGTAAACGGCGGCCGTAACTATAACGGTCCTAAGGTAGCGAAATTCCTTGTCGGGTAAGTTCCGACCCGCACGAAAGGTGTAACGACTTGGGCACTGTCTCAACGAGAGACCCGGTGAAATCATACTACCTGTGAAGATGCAGGTTACCCGCGACAGGACGGAAAGACCCCGTGGAGCTTTACTGCAGCCTGATATGGAATTTTGGTATCGCTTGTACAGGATAGGTGGGAGCCTGAGAAGCCGGAGCGCCAGCTTCGGTGGAGGCGCCGGTGGGATACCACCCTGGCGGTATTGAAATTCTAACCCGCACCCCTTACCGGGGTGGGAGACAGTGTCAGGTGGGCAGTTTGACTGGGGCGGTCGCCTCCCAAAAGGTAACGGAGGCGCCCAAAGGTTCCCTCAGAATGGTTGGAAATCATTCGTAGAGTGCAAAGGCACAAGGGAGCTTGACTGCGAGACGGACAGGTCGAGCAGGGACGAAAGTCGGGCTTAGTGATCCGGTGGTTCCGTATGGAAGGGCCATCGCTCAACGGATAAAAGCTACCCCGGGGATAACAGGCTGATCTCCCCCAAGAGTCCACATCGACGGGGAGGTTTGGCACCTCGATGTCGGCTCATCGCATCCTGGGGCTGTAGTCGGTCCCAAGGGTTGGGCTGTTCGCCCATTAAAGCGGTACGCGAGCTGGGTTCAGAACGTCGTGAGACAGTTCGGTCCCTATCCGTCGCGGGCGCAGGAAATTTGAGAGGAGCTGTCCTTAGTACGAGAGGACCGGGATGGACGCACCGCTGGTGTACCAGTTGTCCCGCCAGGGGCACCGCTGGGTAGCTATGTGCGGAAGGGATAAGCGCTGAAAGCATCTAAGCGTGAAGCCCCCCTCAAGATGAGATTTCCCATCGCGTCAAGCGAGTAAGATCCCTCGAAGATGACGAGGTCGATAGGTCCGAGGTGGAAGCGTGGCGACACGTGGAGCTGACGGATACTAATCGATCGAGGACTTAACCAAGCGAAAAGTGGAGGTGCCGCGCTTAGCGCCAAAAGGAAAATGTTCTTCGCCCGTAGAGGTGCTTGCACCTCAAGGGAGAAGGTTATTTGGCGCTAGGAGCTAGACAACGGAAAAGCATAGGCCGCCTATGCAAGACGGCTTCTTCCAAACGGACGGTTATCTAGTTTTGAGGGAACGAAATCCCTCTTGACAAACGTGATGATTGGAATATAATAATAAATTTCCAATTGAGATAATTGCCTAGTGACAATAGCGGAGAGGAAACACCCGTTCCCATCCCGAACACGGAAGTTAAGCTCTCCAGCGCCGATGGTAGTTGGGGCCAGCGCCCCTGCAAGAGTAGGTCGTCGCTAGGCAGTTTATACGGAGGATTAGCTCAGCTGGGAGAGCACTTGCCTTACAAGCAAGGGGTCGGCGGTTCGAACCCGTCATCCTCCACCATTACTTATTACAACAGAATAAATGGTTTTTCTTAAATGATGAGCCGTTAGCTCAGTAGGGGAGCAACGAGCCTAAGCTTCCATGAATATGCTCCGAGTTGTCCCGACGCATTCAGCATCATTGAATTAGCTAGAAGAGGAAGGGACAACAAAAAAACAAGGAGTGTTTTCATTTATTACATGAGCCATTAGCTCAGTAGGTAGAGCATCTGACTTTTAATCAGAGGGTCGGAGGTTCGAATCCTCCATGGCTCACTCTTTGATCGCGGGTGTGGCGGAATTGGCAGACGCGCTAGATTCAGGGTCTAGTGCCCTTTACGGGCGTGGGGGTTCAAGTCCCTTCACCCGCACTCTATAACTCTATATTGAAGATGCGGAAGTAGTTCAGTGGTAGAACACCACCTTGCCAAGGTGGGGGTCGCGGGTTCGAGTCCCGTCTTCCGCTCCATTAATCGCCGGGGTGGCGGAATTGGCAGACGCACAGGACTTAAAATCCTGGGGTAGGTAACTACCGTGCCGGTTCGAGTCCGGCCCTCGGCATATGCGCTCGTAGCTCAATTGGATAGAGCATCTGACTACGGATCAGAAGGTTAGGGGTTCGAATCCTCTCGAGCGCGCCATTACGGGAAGTAGCTCAGCTTGGTAGAGCACATGGTTTGGGACCATGGGGTCGCAGGTTCGAATCCTGTCTTCCCGATTTAGAAAATATGGGGCCTTAGCTCAGCTGGGAGAGCGCCTGCTTTGCACGCAGGAGGTCATCGGTTCGATCCCGATAGGCTCCACTTATTTAAAAATTTAATGTTCTTTGAAAACTGAACAAAACGAAGCGTCCACAACGAAAAGCGAAGGCGACTGATTAGCCCCGGCAGGCGCTGGAGGGCTCGCGAGGAGGCTGTTGCCGCCACAGCGAGACCGAAGCGGCCCGAGGGGCTAGGAGCCGAAGCTGGACAATAAGAAATGCTGAAGCGCCGCGATCAGCTCTCGAAGCCAAATGTTCTTCACCCGCTGAAGTGCTTGCACTTCGAGGGGGAAGGTTATTTGGCACAAGAGAGCTAGGCGCTGAAGCTGGACAATAAGAAAAGCGAAGGCGACTTGACACCTTCGGTGTCAGTGGCGAATTAAATAAGCCAATCAACTTTCTTTTTGGAGAGTTTGATCCTGGCTCAGGACGAACGCTGGCGGCGTGCCTAATACATGCAAGTCGAGCGGACCGAACGGAAGCTTGCTTCTGTTCGGTTAGCGGCGGACGGGTGAGTAACACGTGGGTAACCTGCCCGTAAGACCGGGATAACTCCGGGAAACCGGGGCTAATACCGGATAACACCAAAGACCGCATGGTCTTTGGTTGAAAGGTGGCTTTTGCTACCACTTACGGATGGGCCCGCGGCGCATTAGCTAGTTGGTGAGGTAACGGCTCACCAAGGCGACGATGCGTAGCCGGCCTGAGAGGGTGACCGGCCACACTGGGACTGAGACACGGCCCAGACTCCTACGGGAGGCAGCAGTAGGGAATCTTCCGCAATGGACGAAAGTCTGACGGAGCGACGCCGCGTGAGCGAAGAAGGTCTTCGGATCGTAAAGCTCTGTTGTTAGGGAAGAAGAAGTACCGTTCGAATAGGGCGGTACGGTGACGGTACCTAACGAGAAAGCCCCGGCTAACTACGTGCCAGCAGCCGCGGTAATACGTAGGGGGCGAGCGTTGTCCGGAATTATTGGGCGTAAAGCGCGCGCAGGCGGTCCCTTAAGTCTGATGTGAAAGCCCACGGCTCAACCGTGGAGGGTCATTGGAAACTGGGGGACTTGAGTGCAGAAGAGGAGAGCGGAATTCCACGTGTAGCGGTGAAATGCGTAGAGATGTGGAGGAACACCAGTGGCGAAGGCGGCTCTCTGGTCTGTAACTGACGCTGAGGCGCGAAAGCGTGGGGAGCAAACAGGATTAGATACCCTGGTAGTCCACGCCGTAAACGATGAGTGCTAAGTGTTAGAGGGGTTTTCCCTTTAGTGCTGTAGCTAACGCGTTAAGCACTCCGCCTGGGGAGTACGGCCGCAAGGCTGAAACTCAAAGGAATTGACGGGGGCCCGCACAAGCGGTGGAGCATGTGGTTTAATTCGAAGCAACGCGAAGAACCTTACCAGGTCTTGACATCCCCTGACAACCCTGGAGACAGGGCGTTCCTCCCTTTCGGGAGGACAGGGTGACAGGTGGTGCATGGTTGTCGTCAGCTCGTGTCGTGAGATGTTGGGTTAAGTCCCGCAACGAGCGCAACCCTCGCCCCTAGTTGCCAGCATTCAGTTGGGCACTCTAGGGGGACTGCCGGCTAAAAGTCGGAGGAAGGTGGGGATGACGTCAAATCATCATGCCCCTTATGACCTGGGCTACACACGTGCTACAATGGGCGGTACAAAGGGCTGCGAACCCGCGAGGGGGAGCGAATCCCAAAAAGCCGCTCTCAGTTCGGATTGCAGGCTGCAACTCGCCTGCATGAAGCCGGAATCGCTAGTAATCGCGGATCAGCATGCCGCGGTGAATACGTTCCCGGGCCTTGTACACACCGCCCGTCACACCACGAGAGCTTGCAACACCCGAAGTCGGTGAGGTAACCCGTAAGGGAGCCAGCCGCCGAAGGTGGGGCAAGTGATTGGGGTGAAGTCGTAACAAGGTAGCCGTACCGGAAGGTGCGGCTGGATCACCTCCTTTCTAAGGATGATAAACGTGAATATAGTGGGCGCGGAGTTTTGTTCAGTTTTGAAGGAACATTACCCATTCCTTCAAACGTTTTGTGTCTGCGTCTGCTAGTGAATTCGAGGAAGCAGGATTCCTCGACACAAGGCAGCAGAGAAGCAGATGCAAGGCAGTAGCCTTGTTCAGTTTTGAGGGAGCATTTCACTCCTTCAATTGCTTTGCGTCTGCGTCTTCTAGCAGATTCGGGGAAGTTGGATTCCTCAACGCAAGGCAGCAGAGAAGCAGATTCAAGGCAGTAGCCTTGTTCAGTTTTGAGGGAACATGTTTAATGTTCTTTCAAAACAGAGGCTTTGTGTCAGAAGCAGTCTTGTGCCTGCGTCTACAAGCAGGTTCGAGGGAGTTAGGTTCCTCGGCACAAAGCTGCAGAGAAGCGAACTCAAAGTAGTAGCTTCGTTCCTTGAAAACTAGATAACCGAAAAGAAAAGCGGAGGCGCCGCGATTAGCTCTCGAAGCCAAATGTTCTTCACCTGCAGAAGTGCTTGCACTTCGAGGGGGAAGGTTATTTGGCACAAGAGAGCTAGGCGCCGAAGCTAGACAGTGGAAGAAGCCGAGAAGCGAAGGCGGCAAGCGTGAAGCTGTTTTCGCATGGTTAAGTTAGAAAGGGCGCACGGTGGATGCCTTGGCACTAGGAGCCGATGAAGGACGGAGCAAACGCCGAAACGCTTCGGGGAGCTGTAAGCAAGCGTTGATCCGGAGATGTCCGAATGGGGAAACCCACTGCCCGTAATGGGGCAGTATCCATACCTGAATCCATAGGGTATGGAGGGCACACCCGGGGAACTGAAACATCTAAGTACCCGGAGGAGAAGAAAGCAACCGCGATTCCCTGAGTAGCGGCGAGCGAAACGGGAACAGCCCAAACCAAGAGGCTTGCCTCTTGGGGTTGTAGGACCACTCACATGGGAGTTACAAAGGAACGGGGTAGACGAAGCGGTCTGGAAAGGCCCGCCAGAGAAGGTGACAGCCCTGTAGTCGAAACTTCGTTCCCTCCCGAGTGGATCCTGAGTACGGCGGGACACGGGGAATCCCGTCGGAAGCAGGGAGGACCATCTCCCAAGGCTAAATACTCCCTAGTGACCGATAGTGAACCAGTACCGTGAGGGAAAGGTGAAAAGCACCCCGGAAGGGGAGTGAAAGAGAACCTGAAACCGTGTGCCTACAAGTAGTCAGAGCCCGTTTATGGGTGATGGCGTGCCTTTTGTAGAATGAACCGGCGAGTTACGATGACGTGCGAGGTTAAGTCGAAGAGACGGAGCCGCAGCGAAAGCGAGTCTGAATAGGGCGTTAAGTACGTCGTCGTAGACCCGAAACCAGGTGATCTACCCATGTCCAGGGTGAAGGTAGGGTAACACCTACTGGAGGCCCGAACCCACGCACGTTGAAAAGTGCGGGGATGAGGTGTGGGTAGGGGTGAAATGCCAATCGAACCTGGAGATAGCTGGTTCTCCCCGAAATAGCTTTAGGGCTAGCCTCAAGGGAAGAGTCTTGGAGGTAGAGCACTGATTGAGCTAGGGGCCCTCATCGGGTTACCGAACTCAGTCAAACTCCGAATGCCAACGACTTATCCTTGGGAGTCAGACTACGAGTGATAAGATCCGTGGTCGAGAGGGAAACAGCCCAGACCACCAGCTAAGGTCCCAAAGTGCACGTTAAGTGGAAAAGGATGTGGAGTTGCCCAGACAACCAGGATGTTGGCTTAGAAGCAGCCATCATTTAAAGAGTGCGTAATAGCTCACTGGTCGAGTGACTCTGCGCCGAAAATGTACCGGGGCTAAACGTGCCACCGAAGCTGTGGGATGACCGCCCGTCATCGGTAGGGGAGCGTTCTAAGCGCGCCGAAGCGAGACCGGAAGGACTCGTGGAGCGCTTAGAAGTGAGAATGCCGGTGTGAGTAGCGAAAACAGAGGTGAGAATCCTCTGCACCGAAAGCCTAAGGTTTCCTGAGGAAGGTTCGTCCGCTCAGGGTTAGTCGGGACCTAAGCCGAGGCCGAAAGGCGTAGGTGATGGGCAACAGGTTGAGATTCCTGTACCACCTCCTCACCGTTTGAGCAATGGGGGGACGCAGGAAGGTAGGGCGAGCAGGCTGCTGGAATAGCCTGTCCAAGCGGTTAGGCTGCCAGATAGGCAAATCCGTCTGGCGCAAAGGCTGAGCCGTGATGGCGAAGGGACCATCGGTCCCGAAGTCCCCGATCCTACACTGCCAAGAAAAGCCTCTAGCGAGGTGAGAGGTGCCCGTACCGCAAACCGACACAGGTAGGCGAGGAGAGAATCCTAAGGTGCGCGGGAGAACTCTCGTTAAGGAACTCGGCAAAATGACCCCGTAACTTCGGGAGAAGGGGTGCTCTCTTGGGTGATGAGCCCGAGAGAGCCGCAGTGAAAAGGCCCAAGCGACTGTTTATCAAAAACACAGGTCTCTGCGAAGCCGAAAGGCGAAGTATAGGGGCTGACACCTGCCCGGTGCTGGAAGGTTAAGGGGAGCGCTTAAGCCGCAAGGCTGAAGGTGCGAACCGAAGCCCCAGTAAACGGCGGCCGTAACTATAACGGTCCTAAGGTAGCGAAATTCCTTGTCGGGTAAGTTCCGACCCGCACGAAAGGTGTAACGACTTGGGCGCTGTCTCAACGAGAGACCCGGTGAAATCATACTACCTGTGAAGATGCAGGTTACCCGCGACAGGACGGAAAGACCCCGTGGAGCTTTACTGCAGCCTGATATGGAATTTTGGTATCGCTTGTACAGGATAGGTGGGAGCCTGAGAAGCCGGAGCGCCAGCTTCGGTGGAGGCGCCGGTGGGATACCACCCTGGCGGTATTGAAATTCTAACCCGCACCCCTGATCGGGGTGGGAGACAGTGTCAGGTGGGCAGTTTGACTGGGGCGGTCGCCTCCCAAAAGGTAACGGAGGCGCCCAAAGGTTCCCTCAGAATGGTTGGAAATCATTCGTAGAGTGCAAAGGCACAAGGGAGCTTGACTGCGAGACGGACAGGTCGAGCAGGGACGAAAGTCGGGCTTAGTGATCCGGTGGTTCCGTATGGAAGGGCCATCGCTCAACGGATAAAAGCTACCCCGGGGATAACAGGCTGATCTCCCCCAAGAGTCCACATCGACGGGGAGGTTTGGCACCTCGATGTCGGCTCATCGCATCCTGGGGCTGTAGTCGGTCCCAAGGGTTGGGCTGTTCGCCCATTAAAGCGGTACGCGAGCTGGGTTCAGAACGTCGTGAGACAGTTCGGTCCCTATCCGTCGCGGGCGCAGGAAATTTGAGAGGAGCTGTCCTTAGTACGAGAGGACCGGGATGGACGCACCGCTGGTGTACCAGTTGTCCCGCCAGGGGCACCGCTGGGTAGCTATGTGCGGAAGGGATAAGCGCTGAAAGCATCTAAGCGTGAAGCCCCCCTCAAGATGAGATTTCCCATCGCGTCAAGCGAGTAAGATCCCTCGAAGATGACGAGGTCGATAGGTCCGAGGTGGAAGCGTGGCGACACGTGGAGCTGACGGATACTAATCGATCGAGGACTTAACCAAAGCGAAAAGTGGAGGCGAGCGCTTAGCGCCAAAAGGAAAATGTTCTTCGCCCGTAGAGGTGCTTGCACCTCAAGGGAGAAGGTTATTTGGCGCAAGAGAGCTAGGCACCGGAGCTAGACAACGGAAAAGCGGAAGCCGCCTATGCAAAACGGCTTCTTCCAAACAGACGGTTATCTAGTTTTGAGGGAACGAAATCCCTCTTGACAAACGTGATGATTGGAATATAATAATAAATGTCCAATTGAGATAATTGCCTAGTGACAATAGCGGAGAGGAAACACCCGTTCCCATCCCGAACACGGAAGTTAAGCTCTCCAGCGCCGATGGTAGTTGGGGCCAGCGCCCCTGCAAGAGTAGGTCGTTGCTAGGCAATGTAAAAAGAAGCATGCCTTAATGAAAGGCATGCTTCTTTTTTTCTATATTTGCTTACCCTTTCCTTTTATTACCTAAAATCATGTTTCATTTTCGAAAAAAAAAGGAAATCATATGACTAGCCATTTTTGTGAGTGACCCTTGCATTTTTTTATAATAAACTATATAGTAGAAGTAAGGTCAAATATAGTCAAAGTCAACTTGGTTTGTAAGGAGGAGGTAGAGTGCCAAACATTTCTGATATTATTGAGCAATATTTAAAACAGGTATTAAATATGAGCGGTAAAGACATTGTGGAAATCAAAAGAAGTGAAATTGCTGATAAATTTCAATGTGTTCCCTCACAAATTAATTATGTTATTAATACAAGATTTACGCTAGAGCGAGGATATATTGTTGAGAGTAAGCGCGGTGGCGGTGGTTACATCCGCATTATGAAAGTGAAAACAAAAAGTAAAGCACAGTTAATTGATCAACTGTTAGAATTAATCCAGCATCGGATTAGTCAATCAAATGCGGAAGATATTATTGATCGTCTTGTCGAGGAAAAAGTAATTACCGAACGAGAAGCAAAGATTATGCTAAGCGTAATGGACCGTTCTGTATTATACATCGATTTGCCCCAGCGTGATGAATTGAGAGCACGCATGCTAAGAGCGATGTTGATATCGCTAAAATATAACTAGGGAGGGGATAAAGTTGATATGTCAGGAATGCAATCAAAGACCGGCAACAGTGCATTTTACGAAAATTATAAACGGCGAAAAAACCGAATTTCATCTTTGCGAACAATGCGCTCAAGAGAATAGTGATATGTTTATGTTTTACGGAAATGATGACTTTTCCTTTAATAATTTATTAGCTGGCCTGCTTAATTTTTCATCTCCAATGAAAGAAATGACGTCAAGCCCGTTCCAAAGCACCGATATTTTACAATGTGAGAAGTGTGCAATGACTTATCATCAGTTTACAAAAACAGGTCGTTTCGGCTGTTCAAACTGTTACCGCACATTTGCTAGATATTTACCACCAATATTAAAAAGACTCCATAGCGGAAATACAACCCATGCTGGAAAAATACCGAAACGAAAAGGTGGAACACTCCATCTGCGCAAGCAAATTGCTATGTTAAAACAAAAACTGCAAGAACTTGTGGCGAGAGAAGAATTTGAAAAGGCGGCAGAGGTTCGTGATCAAATTCGCTCTCTTGAATATCAGTTGCATCAACGTCGAGGGGGGGAGATGTAGTTATATGTCGTTTGAGAAGTTTTTTAATACGGCGGTCAGTTCTTGGATGAGTCAAGAGGGGCCTGATTCTGATATCGTGTTAAGCAGCCGTATCCGTTTAGCAAGAAACATTGTTGATTTTCAGTTTCCAACAGTATTTAACAATGAGGAAGCACAGCAAATTGTTTCATTGTTTGAGCAAACATTTGCTCATCGTTTTTACCCGTCTGTCGGTCGTTTTGAATTGTTAAAAATGTCAGAGCTTCAACCGATTGAAAAAAGGGTATTGGTAGAAAAGCATTTAATTAGCCCGCATTTGGCAGAAGATTCTCCTTTTGGGGCGTGCTTGCTTTCAGAAAATGAAGAAATAAGCATTATGATTAATGAAGAGGATCACATTCGTATTCAATGTTTATTTCCTGGTCTTCAATTAACAGAAGCGTTAAAAGTGGCTAATGAGCTTGATGATTGGATTGAGGAACATGTCAATTATGCGTTTGATGAAAAACTCGGATATTTAACAAGCTGTCCGACAAACGTTGGAACAGGGATGCGCGCTTCTGTTATGATGCATCTCCCGGCTCTCGTTTTAACACAGCAAATAAACCGCATTATTCCAGCAATCAACCAACTAGGATTAGTAGTACGCGGAACATATGGAGAAGGCAGTGAGGCGTTAGGTAACATTTTCCAAATTTCAAATCAAATTACATTAGGAAAGTCGGAAGAGGATATTGTGGAAGATTTGAAAAGCGTTGTTCAACAATTAATTGCCCAGGAAAGAATGGCGAGGGAGACATTAGTCAAAACTTTAAACATACAATTAGAAGACAGAGTATTCCGTTCTTATGGGATATTAGCAAATAGCCGTGTTATTGACTCGAAAGAAGCAGCGCAATGTTTGTCTGATGTACGTTTAGGAATTGACTTAGGATATATTAAAAATATTTCGCGCAATATTTTAAATGAGCTGATGATTTTAACTCAACCTGGATTTTTACAACAGTATGCAGGCGGTGTGCTAAGACCGGAAGAACGGGATGTTCGACGGGCGGCACTAATCCGCGAACGTCTAAAAATGGAAGAAAGAAAAGCGATGGAGGGTGATGAATAATGATGTTTGGAAGATTTACGGAGCGGGCGCAAAAAGTATTGGCGCTAGCTCAAGAGGAAGCAATACGCCTTGGCCATAATAACATTGGAACGGAACATATTTTATTAGGTTTAATTCGCGAGGGGGAAGGAATTGCAGCAAAAGCATTAATGGCTTTAGGGCTTGGGCCGGAAAAAATTCAAAAAGAGGTAGAATCGTTAATCGGTCGCGGCCATGAAGTTTCCCATACGATCCATTATACGCCGCGTGCGAAAAAAGTAATTGAACTATCGATGGATGAAGCGAGAAAGCTTGGCCATTCCTATGTAGGAACAGAACATATTTTACTAGGTCTTATTCGTGAAGGTGAAGGAGTTGCGGCCCGCGTACTTAACAATTTGGGAGTAAGTCTTAATAAAGCGCGCCAACAAGTGTTGCAACTGCTTGGAAGCAATGAGTCTGTTTCCGGTCATTCAGGAGGCGGTGCTTCACACGTAAGTACACCAACATTAGACAGCTTAGCTCGCGATTTAACGGCGATTGCTCGTGAAGGAAGATTAGACCCTGTTATTGGCAGAAGCAAGGAAATTCAGCGCGTTATTGAAGTGTTAAGCCGTCGTACAAAAAATAACCCGGTGTTAATCGGAGAACCTGGGGTTGGGAAAACAGCCATTGCTGAAGGTCTTGCGCAACAAATCGTAAATAATGAGGTTCCAGAAACACTCCGCGATAAGCGAGTAATGACGTTAGATATGGGAACGGTAGTAGCTGGTACAAAATACCGCGGTGAATTTGAAGATCGTCTGAAAAAAGTGATGGATGAGATTCGTCAAGCAGGAAATATCATTCTCTTCATTGATGAGCTCCATACGCTTATTGGCGCAGGTGGTGCAGAAGGTGCGATTGACGCATCGAACATCTTGAAGCCAGCGCTTGCCCGTGGGGAGTTGCAATGCATTGGTGCGACTACATTGGATGAGTATCGGAAATATATTGAAAAAGACGCGGCATTAGAACGTCGTTTCCAACCAATTTACGTCGATGAACCGACGGTAGAAGAATCGATTCAAATTTTAAAAGGATTGCGCGATCGCTATGAAGCGCATCACCGTGTATCTATTTCGGATGAAGCAATTATTCAGGCAGTAAAATTATCTGACCGCTATATTACTGACCGTTTCCTTCCAGATAAAGCAATCGATTTAATCGATGAGGCTTGTTCGAAAGTTCGCCTTCGTTCGTTTACTGCTCCTCCACAATTAAAGGAGCTTGAGCAAAAACTTGAGGAAGTACGCAAAGAAAAAGATGCTGCTGTACAAAGCCAAGAATTTGAAAAAGCTGCTTCCTTGCGTGATATGGAACAACGTTTACGTGAAGAATTAGAAGAAACGAAACGCGCGTGGAAAGAAAAACAGGGGCAGGAAAACTCTGAAGTAACAGTGGAAGACATTGCGATGGTTGTATCAAGCTGGACAGGAATTCCGGTGTCAAAACTTGCACAAACAGAAACAGAACGATTATTGAAACTAGAAGAAATTTTACATTCCCGCGTCGTTGGTCAAGATGAAGCAGTAAAAGCAGTTGCCAAAGCAGTTCGGCGTGCGCGCGCTGGATTAAAAGATCCGAAACGCCCGATTGGCTCGTTCATTTTCCTCGGTCCAACTGGTGTTGGAAAAACAGAATTAGCAAGAGCGCTTGCAGAAGCGATGTTCGGTGATGAAGACGCACTTATTCGCATCGATATGTCGGAATATATGGAGAAGCACTCGACATCTCGTTTAATCGGTTCGCCTCCTGGCTATGTCGGATACGAGGAAGGCGGTCAACTAACGGAAAAAGTGCGCCGCAAACCGTATTCGGTCGTGTTGTTAGATGAGATGGAAAAAGCGCATCCGGACGTATTTAACATTTTGCTGCAAGTGTTGGAAGACGGGCGTTTAACTGATTCGAAAGGAAGAACGGTTGATTTCCGCAATACGATTATCATTATGACATCGAACGTCGGTGCGGATGCGTTAAAGCGGAATAAATACGTCGGCTTTAATATCCAAGATGAAGATCAGAAGTATAAAGACATGAAAGGAAAAGTCATGGACGAGTTAAAGAAAGCATTTCGTCCGGAGTTTTTAAACCGAATTGATGAAATTATTGTCTTCCATTCACTTGAAAAACAACATTTAAAAGAAATTGTAAAACTAATGGCAGAACAGCTTGTAAAACGCTTAAAAGAACAAGATATCGATTTAGAGTTAACGGATGCGGCCATTGAAAAAATTGTTTCCGAAGGATATGACCCAGAATACGGTGCTCGTCCATTGCGCCGCGCGCTACAAAAACATGTAGAAGATCGTTTGTCGGAAGAGCTGTTAAAAGGAACGATTGGCAAAGGGCAAAAAGTCGTTGTAGACGTAAAAGACGGAGAGTTCGTCGTTTTATCAGAGCAAGCGGTGATGTAATCGGCGTTTTCTTGATGGAAGGTATGTGGCGGCTCACTGCCCATACCTTTTTGTTTCAACGATGAAAAAGAAAGGGTTTTCTAGCGATGGGGAAAAAGAAAACAAAGTTTGTTTGTCAAGAATGCGGTTATGAATCAGCGAAATGGCTTGGAAGATGTCCAGGATGCAGTACATGGAATTCGATGGTCGAGGAAATTGAGCGGACAAAGCCAATGACAAGAGGAGTGTTTGTGCATTCCACGGATGATATCATCTCAAAACCAGTTCCAATTACTACCGTGACCACAACGCAAGAGCCGCGCATACAAACGAATATTTCTGAATTTAACCGCGTATTAGGTGGGGGAATTGTGAAAGGTTCGCTCGTTTTAATCGGTGGGGATCCAGGCATTGGAAAATCAACGCTTCTTTTGCAAGTTTCTGCGCAACTTGCTGCTATGCAACATAAAGTATTATATATATCCGGCGAAGAATCCGTAAAACAAACGAAATTGCGCGCTGACCGCCTTCACATTGCTTCCGACCAATTGTATGTATTAGCGGAGACAGATTTGGAATATATTGCAGAAGCAATCGAAAATGTTCGCCCCGCTTGTGTTGTGATTGATTCGATTCAAACGATTTACCGTGCAGATATTACGTCCGCACCAGGAAGTGTATCGCAAGTCCGTGAATGTACAGCGGAACTGATGAAAATTGCCAAAACAAAAGGAATTGCCATTTTTATTGTCGGCCATGTAACGAAAGAGGGAGCGATTGCCGGTCCAAGAATTTTAGAGCATATGGTGGATACAGTTCTTTATTTCGAAGGAGAACGTCACCATACGTATCGTATTTTACGGGCGGTGAAAAACCGTTTCGGCTCCACAAATGAAATTGGTATTTTTGAAATGAGAGATTCAGGACTTATCGAGGTCGAAAACCCTTCAGAAGTGTTTTTAGAAGAACGTTCCCGAGGGGTGGCAGGTTCAACCGTTGTCGCGGCAATGGAAGGAACTCGTCCTGTATTAGTCGAAATTCAAGCATTAGTATCTCCAACGAGTTTTGGCAACCCGCGGCGGATGGCAACAGGAATCGACCATAACCGTGTTTCTTTATTAATGGCCGTATTGGAAAAAAGGGTCGGCCTGCTTTTACAAAATCAGGACGCTTACTTGAAAGTGGCAGGGGGAGTAAAATTAGACGAGCCAGCGATTGATTTGGCGATTGCCGTAAGCATTGCCTCAAGTTTCCGCGATCAGCCAACCAACCCGTCCGATGTGATTATCGGCGAGGTCGGTTTAACTGGGGAAGTACGCCGTGTTTCCCGTATTGAACAACGGGTGCAAGAAGCAGTAAAATTAGGGTTTTCTCGCATCATTATTCCTAAAAACAATTTAGCAGGATGGAATCCGCCAAAACATATAACCGTGATCGGTGTGTCCCACGTTGCCGAGGCACTTGAACATACGTTGCAGTAAAATTTACAAGTACATGTCAAATATTTAAAAAATATTAAAAACTATGTTAAAGATTGGTTTCAAACATTGGAAACTGTTTATAATGTTAAATAGGGAGGTGAAAATAAAGAAATGGTAAAACGTATCGTTCAGTTGTTTTTTCTTGTTGTTGGAGGAACATTAGGTGTTGTTTTCTTGCCAAATTTGTTGCGCCTTATGAATATAAGCGACATTTCATTATTAAATAATTCATATACATTAGCGGTATTAGGAGCACTTATTTTCTTTATGATGACTTTTTGGCTAGTAGATTATATTGTAGATATGATTCGCTGGGTCGAGGAATCGCTCGTTAAAGTGCCTGTTGCTGATCTTTTATTTGGCAGTTTAGGGCTTATTTTCGGCCTTATTATTGCGTTTTTAGTCGTCATGCCGCTGCAATCGTTTCAGTTTCAAGTCGTCAATACGGTGCTGCCAATATTTTTGACGATCCTGCTTGGTTATTTAGGATTTCAAGTCGGATTTAAAAAACGGCATGAATTAATGAATTTATTTTCTCTTTCCAATCGAATGGCAAAGAAAAAGGGGACAGAAGAAGAGACCGGCTTATCAAAAGACAGTCCTGTAAAAATTTTAGACACAAGTGTAATTATTGATGGCCGAATTGCGGATATTTGCCAAACAGGTTTTTTAGAAGGAACGATTGTCATTCCTCGTTTTGTGCTTGAAGAATTGCAACATATCGCCGATTCATCCGATGTGTTAAAACGCAATCGTGGCCGACGTGGACTTGACATTTTAAACCGCATTCAAAAGGAATTGGACATGAAAGTGGAAATTTATGAAGGTGATTTTGACGATATTCAAGAGGTAGACAGTAAGCTGGTGAAGTTGGCAAAATTAACATCAGGTGTTGTCGTCACGAATGATTTCAATTTAAATAAAGTATGTGAGCTGCAAAATGTGCGTGTCCTTAATATTAATGATTTAGCGAATGCGGTGAAACCGGTTGTTCTCCCTGGGGAAGAATTAAACGTTCATGTGATCAAAGATGGCAAGGAGCACAATCAAGGTGTGGCGTACTTAGATGATGGAACAATGATTGTCGTGGAAGACGGAAAAGATTATATAGGCAAACGGGTTGACGTATTGGTGACAAGCGTGTTACAAACATCAGCAGGGAGAATGATTTTCGCGAAGCTAAAGCTATTGCAAAAAGCGTTATAAACGAATGAGTAGGGGAAACAGCGATGATGTATGAGGTAGTCATTCCTGCAGCCGGGCAAGGAAAGCGAATGAAGGCAGGAGTTAATAAACAATTGATTGAACTTCAAAACGAACCGCTAATTGTGCGCACATTAAAAGTGTTTGAAAACGATGAATGGTGCCGTGGTATTATTGTTGTGATTAATGAAGCGGAAAGAACACAGTTTGAACAATTATTTTCTCGTTTCCATATTAAAAAAATCACTGCGATCGTAAGCGGTGGAAAAGAGCGACAACACAGCGTGTACAATGGACTGAAAGCGGTGAAAAATGGGGATATTGTGCTTATTCATGATGGTGCGCGTCCGTTCGTTACTATAGAGCACATTCATGAATTAGTAAAAGAAGCGAAGGAACACGGTGCGGCAATTCCGGCTGTGCGCGTTAAAGACACTATCAAAAAGGCGCGCGATCAGTTTGTTGAGGAAACGGTGGAACGCTCTAGCTTGTGGGCTGTACAAACTCCACAAGCTTTTCATGTTTCTCTCGTTTTAAGGGCACATGAGCAGGCACAAAAAGATGGTTATATTGGCACAGATGATGCAAGTCTTGTAGAGCGAATTGGCGGGAAAGTAAAAATTGTCGAAGGCGATTACCGCAATATTAAATTAACGACACCGGATGATTTATTATTTGCTGAAGCGATTTTATCAAGTTGGGTAATTTCATAACGAGAGGGGTAACTACATGTTTCGCATTGGTCAAGGATTTGATGTTCATCAGCTTGTCGAGGGCCGTCCCCTCATCATTGGAGGCGTTCGCATTCCATACGAAAAAGGGTTGCTCGGCCATTCCGATGCCGATGTATTGTTGCATGCGGTCGCAGATGCATGTTTAGGAGCAATTGCTGCAGGTGATATTGGCAAGCATTTTCCAGATACCGATGACTGCTATAAGGACGCTGATTCTGCGCTATTATTAAAACAAGTATGGGAATTAGTCAAGCAGCAAGGATACGAACTTGCTAATCTCGATTGCACGATTATCGCACAAAAGCCAAAGATGGCGCCACATATTGAGCAAATGAAAGAAAACATTGCGAATTTGTTAGAAGGAGAACTGTCACAAGTCAATGTCAAAGCAACAACGACGGAAAAGTTAGGTTTTACTGGCCGAGAAGAAGGAATTGCTGCTCAAGCGGTCGTATTATTGCAAAAAAAATAAAATAAACATCATATTGCTTACTTGTATAGCCTCAAACAATCCATTTTGAACTTTGCTCATATAAAATGTACAATAGTGGTACAAGTTTGATTAGATATTGGAGGGTTATTGACGATGTCACAAGAAGTGAGAGTGCGATACGCACCGAGCCCAACCGGTCATTTACATATTGGTGGTGCAAGAACGGCGTTATTTAACTATTTATTTGCTCGTCATCATAATGGAAAATTTATTGTACGTATTGAGGATACGGATATCGAACGAAACGTAGAAGGTGGCGAACAGTCGCAGTTAGAAAACCTAAAATGGTTAGGCATTGATTATGACGAGTCGGTGGATAAAGACGGCGGATACGGTCCATATCGCCAAACGGAACGTCTCGATATATATCGTAAATACGTGAATGAACTTTTAGAAAAAGGATATGCGTATAAATGTTTCTGCACGCCAGAAGAGCTGGAAAAAGAGCGGGAAGCGCAACGAGCAGCAGGAATTGCAGCGCCGCAATATAGCGGAAAGTGCCGCCATTTAACGAAAGAACAAGTCGCACAATTGGAAGCAGAAGGAAAGCCGTATACGATTCGTGTAAAAGTACCTGAAGGAAAAGTATATGAATTTGAAGATATCGTACGTGGAAAAGTGACGTTTGAATCAAAAGATATTGGCGATTGGGTCATTATGAAAGCAAACGGCATCCCAACATACAATTTTGCTGTTGTTATTGATGACCACTTAATGAAAATTACCCACGTGTTCCGCGGTGAAGAACATTTATCGAACACGCCGAAACAGTTAATGATTTACGACTATTTCGGGTGGGAGCCGCCGAAATTTGCTCATTTAACGTTAATTGTAAATGAGAATCGCAAAAAACTTTCAAAACGTGATGAATCGATTATTCAATTTGTTTCTCAATATAAAGAGCTTGGCTATTTGCCAGAAGCGTTGTTTAACTTCTTTGCACTATTAGGATGGTCACCAGAAGGGGAAGAAGAAATTTTCTCGAAAGAGGAACTCATTCGTATTTTTGATGTTTCCCGATTGTCCAAATCACCATCGATGTTCGATACGAAAAAGTTGACATGGATGAATAACCAATATATTAAAAAACTAGACTTAGACCGATTAGTGGAAATTTCATTGCCGCACTTGATTAAAGCCGGCCGCCTGCCAGAACAAATGAGTGAAGAACAACGTCAATGGGCGCGTGATTTAATTGCATTATACCAAGAACAAATGAGTTATGGAGCGGAAATTGTAGAGCTATCGGAGTTGTTCTTTAAAGAAGACATTGAGTATAATGAAGAAGCGAAAGAAGTGTTAGCTGGCGAACAAGTCCCTGATGTGTTAAAAACATTTTTAGAAGAAGTGAAACAGCTTGAGCCGTTTACGGCAGAAAATATTAAAGCGGCAATTAAATCGGTGCAAAAAGCGACAGGACAAAAAGGGAAAAAATTGTTTATGCCGATTCGCGTTGCGGTAACAGGGCAAACACACGGCCCGGAACTGCCATTTGCGATTCAATTATTAGGAAAGGAAAAAGTTATAAGCCGATTAGAAAAAGTAATTCATTAACCTTTTTATCCGTTTTTCATATAGTAAAAATAAAATATAGAAAAAGCGTTGACGAGGAGAAGTAGAAAACATTGGCATTCCAGAGAGAATCACCTTGGCTGGAAGTGATTCATGACCGATGTTTTTGAAATGCCCCTCGGAGCCTCCTTTCGAACCAGAGCAGAGACGTTCTGTAGTAGATAGGAGCGGAGTTTCTCCGTTATCAGATTGGAGTGAGCTAAACGAATCGTTTAGCTAAACAGAGTGGAACCGCGCCTAGAAGCGTCTCTGTGTCATTGGCACAGAGACGCTTTTTTCATAGATGTACTTTCCGCAAATTTGATGAAAGTGGAGGGAGGTTCATATGTTTAAAACACTTAAGGAAGATATTGAGGTGATTTTTGAGCAAGATCCAGCAGCAAGAAGCTATTTAGAAGTTATTTTAACATACTCTGGTCTTCACGCGATTTGGGCGCACCGTATTGCTCATGCATTATATAAGCGTAAATTTTACTTTCTTGCCCGCCTTATTTCGCAAATTAGCCGCTTTTTTACAGGCATTGAAATTCACCCGGGAGCGAAAATCGGCCGCCGCTTTTTCATCGATCATGGCATGGGTGTGGTGATTGGCGAAACATGTGAAATTGGAGATAATGTAACTGTGTATCAAGGTGTAACATTAGGAGGAACAGGGAAAGAAAAAGGAAAGCGCCATCCAACGATTAAAGACAACTGCTTAATTGCAGCAGGTGCGAAAGTGCTCGGTTCCATTACGATTGGAGAAAACTCAAAAATCGGAGCAGGTTCTGTTGTGTTGAAAGACGTTCCACCGAATTCCACGGTTGTTGGCATTCCGGGACGAGTGGTTGTCCGCAATGGTGTGAAAGTGAAAAAAGACTTAAATCATACGGACTTGCCAGATCCGGTTGCCGATCGCATTAAAGAGTTAGAAGCAGAAATTGCAAGATTGCGTGAAGAAATTGAAATCTTAAAGAAGGAAAGGAAGGTCGAAGATGAGCAGCATTCGACTTTATAACACGTTAACAAGAAAAAAGGAACTGTTTGAACCGCTAGAACCGAATAAAGTAAAAATGTATGTATGCGGTCCAACCGTATATAACTATATTCATATTGGGAACGCCCGCGCCGCGATTGTGTTTGATACGATTCGCCGTTACCTAGAGTTTCGCGGTTATGAAGTGAAATACGTCTCCAATTTTACGGATGTGGATGACAAGTTAATTAAGGCGGCGCGCGAATTAGGAGAAGATGTGCCGACAATCGCGGAGCGTTTTATTCAAGCGTATTTTGAAGATATTACAGCGCTTGGATGCAAAAAAGCGGATGTTCATCCACGCGTAACGGAAAATATAGATACGATTATTGAATTTATTCAAACATTAATCGATAGAGGTTATGCATACGAAGTAGACGGGGATGTGTACTATCGTACAAGGAAATTTAAAGAATATGGAAAACTCTCGCATCAATCTATTGATGAACTAAAAGCGGGAGCGCGCATTGAAGTAGGGGAAAAGAAAGAAGATCCGCTTGATTTTGCGTTATGGAAAGCGGCAAAAGAAGGCGAAATTTGCTGGGATAGCCCGTGGGGAAAAGGGCGTCCGGGATGGCATATCGAGTGCTCGGCAATGGCGCGTAAATATTTAGGGGATACGATTGATATTCATGCCGGTGGTCAAGATTTGACGTTTCCTCATCATGAAAACGAAATTGCACAATCAGAAGCGTTAACAGGAAAACCGTTTGCGAAATATTGGCTTCATAACGGATATTTAAATATTAATAACGAAAAAATGTCAAAATCGCTAGGTAATTTTGTGCTCGTTCACGATATTATCCAGCAAATCGATCCGCAAGTATTACGGTTCTTTATGCTTTCTGTTCATTACCGACATCCGATTAACTATAGTGAAGAATTATTAGAAAGCGCGAAAAAAGGATTGGAACGGTTAAAAACGTCCTATTTTAATTTAAAACATCGATTGCAAAGCAGCACGAACTTAACCGATGATGATGATCAATGGCTTGCGCGCATTCAAGAGCAACATGAGGCATTTATTCGGGAGATGGACGATGATTTTAACACAGCCAATGGGATTGCCGTGTTATTTGAGCTATCGAAACAAGCGAACTTATATTTGCTGGAAAAAAATACGTCCGAACGCGTCATTCATGCATTTTTGCGTGAATTTGAACAGCTGTTAGATGTACTGGGCATTACGTTGCAAGAAGAGGAATTATTGGACGAGGAAATCGAAGCGCTTATTCAAAAGCGGAACGAAGCGAGAAAAAATCGGAATTTTGCTTTAGCGGATCAAATTCGTGATGAATTAAAGGCGAAAAACATTATTTTAGAAGATACGCCGCAAGGTACGAGATGGAAAAGAGGATAAGATGCGATGAGTCTTTTACAGCCGATCAAAGATGTAAAACAACTAAACGGATTAGCGCTTGCTTACATTGGGGATGCCGTATACGAACTTTATGTACGGCATCACCTTCTTTCAAACGGAAATGTGAAGCCGCATCAGCTTCATAAACAAGCGATTCAATATGTATCAGCGAAAGCACAAGCAAAAGTGTTGTTAACATTATTAGAAAATGAATTATTAACAGAAGAAGAGCAGTCGGTCGTTCGCCGGGGGAGAAACGCCAAATCTGGTACGATTCCCAAAAACACGGATGTGCAGACGTACCGATATAGTACAGCATTTGAAGCGCTTATTGGCTATCATTTTTTAGGAAATAATGAAAAACGAGTTGAGGAGATTATTCGCTGTTCTTTTGCGATTATTGAAGGTGAGGAAAGGGAGTTGTAGCAATGGATTTTATTATTGGAAAAAATCCTGTTATCGAGGCATTGAAATCAGAAAGGGAAATTAACAAGATTTGGATAGCAGAAGGTGTGCAGCGCAACTCTATCCAACCGATTATTCAGCTTGCTAAGCAAAATGGTGTGCTTGTGCAATATGTTCCGAAAAAAAAGCTTGATCAAATGGTGGAAGGGGCGCACCAAGGAGTTGTCGCTCAAGTTGCAGCATACCGTTATTACGAGGTGGATGATTTATTTGCGCGAGCATCCGAAAAAAACGAACCGCCATTTTTTCTCATTCTTGATGAATTGGAAGATCCACATAACTTAGGTTCGATTATGCGAACGGCTGATGCTGTAGGCGCCCACGGAATCATTATCCCGAAACGCCGCTCTGTCGGATTGACGGCAACGGTCGCAAAAGCTTCGACAGGTGCGATCGAATATATTCCTGTTGCACGAGTGACGAATTTAGCAAGAACAATTGATGAATTAAAAGAGCGCGGTGTATGGATTGTTGGAACAGATGCCAAAGCAAAAGATGACTATCGCTCCCTTGACGGAACGATGCCGCTGGCTCTTGTCATTGGCAGTGAAGGAAAAGGAATCGGAAGGCTCATTTTAGAAAAATGCGATTTTCTCATTCGCCTGCCGATGAGAGGGCATGTTACGTCATTGAACGCTTCTGTCGCTGCAAGTCTTCTCATGTATGAGGTGTACCGCAAACGTTATCCGCAAGGAGAATAAATCGATGAATATTCTGATTGTCGATGGCTATAACATGATCGGTGCTTGGCCGGAGCTTCGCAAGCTGAAAGAGGAGGATGACCTTGCTGCGGCAAGGGATTTATTGATTTCCAAAATGGCCGAGTACCAAGGATTTACCGGTGATCAAGTCATTATTGTTTTCGATGCGCACCTCATACAAGGGAATGAGAAAAAATATAAAGATCATCAAGTTGAAGTTATTTTTACAAAAGAAAATGAGACAGCGGATGAGCGGATTGAAAGGTTAGCAAAAAGCTTAATTAATGTGCAAACAAAGGTGTATGTCGCCACGTCGGATTATACGGAGCAATGGACGATTTTTAGTCAAGGGGCGTTGCGTAAGTCGGCACGTGAACTTTTAGTCGAAATGGAGTCTATCGAAAAGGCTATTTCAAAAAAAATACAAAATATACAAGAACAAACTCCTATGTCTAAAGTTCCATTGACAGATGAAATTGCTGAAATTTTCGAAAGATGGCGAAGAGGGCAAAAATGAGCGGTTGACGCTGTAAAAATTTGTACTGTATAATAAATTCTAGCGATTTATGCGGTCGGGGGGATCAGCGTGTGCGATTGCTTCAAAGAAAAAACATATAAAAACTATAAACATTTGGAAGATGAGCAATTAGTTGAACTTGTACATCAAGGGGATGGAGATGCGCTAGATTTTTTGATTCATAAGTATCAAAATTTTGTACGTGCCAAAGCGCGCTCTTATTTTTTAGTCGGCGCCGATCGGGAAGATATCATTCAAGAAGGAATGATTGGTTTATATAAGGCGGTTCGCGATTTTAAAGGGGACAAGCTTTCCTCTTTTAAAGCGTTTGCAGAACTTTGTATTACAAGGCAGATGATCACTGCAATTAAAACAGCGACAAGACAAAAACATATTCCGCTTAATTCTTATGTATCTTTGGATAGACCTATTTATGATGATGAATCAGACCGGACGCTGATGGATGTCATTTCTGGAACGAAAGCGATGGATCCAGAAGAACTGATCGTCAATCGCGAGGAAGTCGATGATATCGAGGTGAAAATGACCGAACTGCTCAGCGATTTAGAGCGGAAAGTGCTTGCTTTATATTTAGATGGTCGCTCATATCAAGAAATTTCTGAAGAGCTAAATCGCCATGTCAAATCGATTGATAACGCCCTTCAGCGCGTAAAAAGAAAACTGGAAAAATATTTGGAATATCGTGAAATTAGTCTTTAGGAGAAGACTTTTATTTTCCTGAAGTCATTGACATAGGAATACGTGTATGGTAAATTTTTATGGACATCCTTTAGAACGGTGGGACATTCATGAGGAAAAAAATTATTTTAGCTTGCAGTCAATGCAATAGTCGAAATTATGTTACAATGAAAAACGTCAACCGTTGTCAAGAACGCTTTGAAACGAGCAAATTTTGCAAAACTTGCAATATGCATACGACCCACCGCGAAACGAAATAAAGCAATGTGGGCAGCTCGTACGTTTGTTGGAGGTTACTAATCATGCAACGAATAATGAATTTTTTTAAAGAAGTAGCACGGGAAATGAAAAAAGTAAGCTGGCCAAGCCGAAAAGAACTTGTCAATTATACGGCTATTGTATTGGCCACCGTTGTGTTTTTTACGGTCTTTTTCGCTATTGTTGATCTAGGTATTTCTAAATTAATTCGTCTTGTTTTTGAATAAGTCTTTTGCCCATATGATATAATGAAAGATAATAAAGCGAACGTATAGCCCGGTAACGGGTTTTTGTTTTGCTTAAAAAAGGAAACCAAACCGATTTAGGGAGGGAAAGGACAGTCAAGTCCTCATCGATGGAGAAAAATTGGTATGTCATTCATACGTATTCAGGCTATGAAAATAAAGTAAAAGCCAACTTGGAAAAGCGCGTGGAATCAATGGGTATGCAAGATAAAATTTTTCGCATCGTCGTTCCTGAAGAAACGGAAACAGATACAAAAAACGGAAAGAAGAAGGCAACAAAGAAAAAAGTATTTCCAGGGTATGTGTTAGTGGAGATGGTGATGACCGATGATTCCTGGTATGTAGTACGCAACACGCCAGGAGTAACAGGGTTTGTTGGATCAAGCGGGGCAGGTTCAAAACCAACGCCACTTCTTGAAGAGGAAGTCGAAATGATTTTAAAACGAATGGGTATGCCGTTGACGGAGATCGATGTAGACTATGAATTAAATGAAACGGTAAGGGTGAAAGAAGGTCCTTTTGCTAACTTTACCGGTAAAATTGAAGAGATCGATCTAGATAAGAGAAAAGTAAAAGTGCTTGTCAATATGTTTGGTCGCGAAACACCAGTGGAATTTGAGTTTTCACAAATTGAAAAAATATAATGGAAAACAACTTGCAATCGAAATAGAAAAGTGATAATATTTTAAAGTCAGTATGTCTCGTGAATCGAGGCAAACAATTGGTTTGCATTTGGCAATGAACTTATACAAGTTTGTATAAGGGAGCGTTTTTCTAACACGCAGATCCTCTCAACCGAAACGAGAGAATACGGAAAAGGGCTATAGTTAGCCTTATGAGTGGGAGGGACAATCCCTAATACCACATCACGGACTTAAGGAGGTGTGTCTCGTGGCAAAAAAAGTTATAAAAGTCGTGAAACTACAAATTCCTGCAGGTAAAGCAAATCCGGCACCACCAGTTGGTCCAGCGTTAGGTCAAGCCGGTGTTAATATTATGGCATTTTGTAAAGAGTTCAATGCTCGCACAGCTGACCAAGCGGGTTTAATTATTCCGGTTGAAATTACGGTTTTTGAAGACCGTTCATTTACATTTATTACGAAAACTCCGCCAGCTGCAGTATTATTGAAAAAAGCGGCCGGCATTGAATCTGGTTCTGGTGAACCAAACCGTAATAAAGTAGCGACAATCAAACGCGATAAAGTGCGCGAGATTGCCGAAATGAAAATGCCGGATTTAAACGCAGCGAGCATCGAAGCTGCGATGCGCATGGTTGAAGGTACAGCCCGCAGCATGGGTATTGTTATCGAAGACTAATGTGCATAAAGTTGGCTGAGGAGGTTGCGACTATAAGGAGAAATCCTTTTCGCAACCTTTATTCGTGGGAGGTCATTCCGCTAAAACCACAATAAGGAGGAATTTTACATGCCAAAAAGAGGGAAAAAATATTTAGAAGCAGCAAAGCTTGTGGATCGCTTCAAAGCGTATCCGATTGCAGAAGCAATTGAACTTGTGAAGAAAACAAACATTGCGAAATTCGACGCTACAGTAGAAGTTGCGTTCCGTTTAGGTGTTGATCCGAAAAAAGCCGATCAACAAATTCGCGGTGCGGTTGTATTGCCTCATGGTACAGGAAAAGTACAACGCGTATTAGTATTCGCGAAAGGCGAAAAAGCAAAAGAAGCGGAAGCAGCTGGCGCTGATTACGTTGGCGATACAGAGTATATCAACAAAATTCAACAAGGTTGGTTCGATTTTGACGTTGTTGTCGCTACTCCAGATATGATGGGTGAAGTTGGTAAATTAGGACGTATTTTAGGTCCGAAAGGGTTAATGCCAAACCCGAAAACAGGCACTGTTACATTTGATGTTGCGAAAGCGGTGCAAGAAATTAAAGCTGGTAAAGTAGAATACCGCGTTGACAAAGCCGGCAACATTCATGTACCGATTGGTAAAGTGTCATTTGATAACGAGAAACTGGCAGAAAACTTCACTACGATTTACGAGGCGATTTTAAAAGCAAAACCAGCCGCTGCAAAAGGTACTTACGTGAAAAACGTAACGATTACTTCAACGATGGGCCCTGGCATCAAAGTAGACCCGTCTACAGTAGCGGTAGCGCAATAAATATTGACTTCTTTCAATCCTTTTAGTAAAATGTTTTTTGTCTGAAAAAATGAATATCATTTGTACCGTAGACAGTAGGTGCTCTTAGGAGCTTAATATCCTACCGAGGTATTTGTACGATAGAAAAACGCGTTCAAGGTCATTTTGCGCGTTTTACGATACCTCCATGTCTACGTGGCATGGAGGTTTTTTGTTGATGCGGTATAAGTGGTGTTTTCATTTTATCTTCCACAGGAGGTGTAAAAATGAGCAGTGCGATCGAACTCAAAAAACAAATTGTAGCAGAGATAGCTGAAAAATTCCGCGCCAGCAAATCTACGGTTATCGTAGACTACCGCGGCTTAAACGTAGCGGAAGTTACAGAACTTCGCAAGCGACTTCGCGAAGCAGGCGTTGAGTTCAAAGTGTATAAAAACACATTAACTCGCCGTGCGTTAGCGGAAGTTGGCTTAGAAGGATTAAATGATGTATTTACTGGGCCAAATGCGATTGCATTTAGCAAAGAAGATGTTGTAGCGCCTGCGAAAATTTTAAGCGAATTTGCTAAAGACCATGAAGCGCTTGAAATTAAAGCAGGTGTCATTGAAGGCAACATTGCAACACTTGAAGAAATCAACGCGCTTGCAAAACTTCCTTCCCGCGAAGGCTTGCTTTCTATGTTGCTTAGCGTTCTTCAAGCTCCAATTCGCAACTTTGCGCTTGTTGCAAAAGCAGTTGCGGACAAAAAAGAGGAACAAAGCGCATAATTTCTCTTTCGTTTATGCTATAAAACCATAATGATATTAAGGAGGAACTGATGATGACAAAAGAACAAATCATTGAAGCGGTTAAAAATATGACTGTATTAGAATTAAACGAATTAGTAAAAGCAATTGAAGAAGAGTTCGGCGTCACTGCTGCTGCTCCTGTAGTAGTTGCTGGCGGTGCTGCTGGCGGCGATGCTGCTGCTGAAAAAACTGAATTTGATGTTATTCTTGCTGACGCTGGTGCGCAAAAAATTAAAGTTATCAAAGTTGTTCGTGAAATCACTGGCCTTGGCTTGAAAGAAGCAAAAGACTTAGTTGATAACACTCCAAAACCAATTAAAGAAGGCGTTTCTAAAGAAGAAGCAGAAGAAATCAAAGCGAAACTTGAAGAAGTTGGCGCTAGCGTAGAAGTGAAATAATTGTCATTCGCGCAGAAAAAGCTCGCTGAAACCAGCGGGCTTTTTTATTTATAAGAAAATGGGTATGATGAAAATAAATCAGTAAATAGAAGGGTGATGTCATTGAGCGAACATTATTACTCTTCCACTCCATCGTCGGAAAGCAATCCCCATACGTGGGCATTTACATTGCGGGGCAATGAACTGACGTTTACGACAGATAGTGGTGTATTTTCGAAACGAGAAGTTGATTTTGGGACACGCTTGCTTATTGAAACGTTTGAAGAACCGAAAGTAGATGGTGATTTTTTAGATGTAGGTTGCGGATACGGTCCGATCGGTTTATCTATTGCCAAGGCATTTCCAAACCGACATGTAGACATGATTGATATAAACAAACGTGCTCTTGAGCTGGCAAATGAAAATAAACATGCTAACCATATTACCAACGCTTCCATTTATGAAAGTGATTTATTTGCGCAAGTAGGAGATAAAAAGTTTGCTGCGATTTTGACAAATCCACCGATTCGCGCTGGGAAACGTGTTGTTCATGCCATTTTTGAACAAAGTGCTGCCCATCTTTATCCTAACGGAGAATTATGGGTTGTGATTCAGAAAAAACAAGGGGCTCCTTCTGCATTAAAAAAACTGCAGGAAATATTCTCGTATGTAGAAGTTGTGACAAAGAAAAAAGGATATTATATCATAAAGTCAAAAAAATGTTGACAGTATTCTATGGTTGTGGTAGTATTATAAAATGCTAAATATGTACATTTCATCGCAAGGATATGACGTATAATTTTATCCATAATGGGAAGAATGATAAAATCAATAAACAGGTAAAAATATGGTTTTCTATAATAGAAACCATTTTCTTTTTTTCTCCATTATAGCTGAAGGTTTACCTTCCATTTTGATTAATGTTTAAATTTTGAGGGGTGAATCAGTTGACAGGCCGACTAGTTCAATATGGACGACACCGCCAACGAAGAAGTTACGCGCGTATTAGTGAAGTGCTAGAATTGCCAAATCTTATTGAGATTCAGACTTCCTCTTATAAATGGTTTCTTGATGAAGGATTGCGGGAAATGTTTAAAGAAATTTCCCCGATTGAAGACTTTTCCGGTAATCTTTCTCTTGAGTTTATTGATTATAGTTTAGGGGAGCCAAAATATACTGTTGAAGAGGCAAAAGAACGCGATGTTACATATGCCGCACCACTTCGCGTAAAAGTACGTTTAATTAATAAAGAGACTGGTGAAGTAAAAGAACAAGATGTCTTTATGGGCGATTTTCCGTTAATGACAGAAACAGGAACGTTTATCATTAACGGGGCGGAACGTGTTATTGTGTCACAGCTTGTCCGCTCTCCAAGCGTTTATTATAGTGAAAAGGTTGATAAAAACGGAAAACGCGGTTATTCGGCAACGGTTATTCCGAACCGCGGTGCGTGGTTAGAATACGAAACAGACGCAAAAGATGTTGTATATGTCCGTATTGATCGCACTCGTAAACTACCAGTTACGGTGCTTCTTCGTGCGCTCGGGTTTGGTTCCGATCAGGAAATTATCGATTTAATCGGTGATAATGAATATCTTCGCAACACGCTTGAAAAAGATAATACGGATAGCACTGAAAAAGCGCTCATTGAAATTTACGAGCGTTTGCGTCCAGGTGAACCACCGACGATTGAAAACGCGAAAAATTTGTTAATCTCCCGCTTTTTTGATCCAAAACGTTATGACTTAGCAAGCGTTGGACGTTATAAAATTAACAAAAAACTTCATATTAAAAACCGTCTGTTTAACCAACGTCTTGCCGAAACATTGGTAAATCCGGAAACTGGTGAAATCATTGCGGAAAAAGGAACGCTTATTGATCGAAGAACGTTAAATCGAATTTTACCGTACCTTGAAAACGGCGTTGGATTACAAGTTTATAAACCTGTCGGTGGCGTAGTAGATGAAGAATTTGCGTTACAGTCTATTAAAATTTATTCACCAAACGACGCGGATGGAGAAAAAGTTATTAATGTCATCAGCAACGGCTATATTGCCGAAGATGTGAAACATATTACTCCTGCGGATATTATTGCTTCGATTAGCTATTTCTTTAACTTATTACACGGAGTCGGTGACACGGATGATATTGACCATTTAGGAAATCGCCGTCTTCGTTCTGTCGGCGAATTATTGCAAAACCAATTCCGGATTGGCTTGTCACGCATGGAGCGAGTGGTTCGTGAGCGCATGTCCATTCAAGATACAAACACGATCACTCCGCAACAGCTGATTAACATTCGTCCTGTCATTGCAGCGATTAAAGAGTTTTTCGGAAGCTCACAGCTTTCACAATTTATGGACCAAACGAACCCGCTTGCTGAATTGACGCATAAACGCCGCCTTTCTGCGTTAGGACCGGGTGGTTTAACTCGTGAACGCGCAGGTTTCGAGGTGCGTGACGTTCACTATTCACACTATGGACGAATGTGCCCGATTGAAACACCTGAAGGTCCAAACATTGGGTTGATCAACTCACTATCTACGTATGCAAAAGTAAATAAATTTGGTTTTATCGAAACGCCATATCGACGTGTCGATCCGGAGACAGGAAGAGTTACCGATCAAATTGATTATTTAACAGCCGATGAAGAAGATAACTATGTTATAGCACAAGCGAACGTCCCTCTAGCGGAAGATGGAACGTTCTTAGAAGAAAATGTAGTTGCTCGTTTCCGCGGGGAAAACATTGTCGTAAAACGCGACCGCGTCGACTATATGGACGTATCGCCAAAACAAGTTGTATCAGCAGCGACAGCCTGCATTCCATTTTTGGAAAACGACGACTCGAACCGTGCGCTTATGGGAGCGAACATGCAGCGTCAAGCAGTTCCATTGTTAGAGCCAGAAGCGCCAATTGTCGGTACAGGAATGGAATATGTGTCCGCAAAAGACTCCGGTGCCGCTGTTATTTGTAAACATCGCGGCATTGTCGAACGAGTGGAGGCAAAGGAAATTTGGGTTCGCCGCCTCATTGAAGTGGACGGAAAAGAAGTAAAAGGTGATCTTGATAAATATCGTCTTTTGAAATTCGTTCGTTCGAACCAAGGGACTTGTTACAATCAACGCCCGATTGTGAAAAAAGGCGATATCGTTGAAAAAGGCGAAATTTTAGCAGATGGTCCATCCATGGATAAAGGTGAGCTTGCACTCGGCCGCAACGTACTGGTTGCCTTTATGACATGGGATGGATACAACTATGAAGACGCGATTATCATGAGCGAACGTCTTGTCAAAGAAGACGTATATACGTCCATCCATATCGAGGAGTATGAAGCAGAATCCCGTGATACAAAACTTGGTCCGGAAGAAATCACGCGCGATATTCCAAACGTTGGTGAAGACGCGCTACGGAACTTGGACGAACGTGGAATTGTCCGCATTGGCGCGGAAGTAAAAGACGGTGATTTGCTCGTTGGTAAAGTAACACCGAAAGGAATGACGGAGCTTACAGCAGAAGAACGGCTGTTACATGCTATTTTCGGTGAGAAAGCGCGCGAGGTGCGTGATACGTCTCTTCGAGTTCCACATGGTGGCGGCGGTATTGTCCTTGATGTGAAGGTCTTTAACCGCGAGGACGGAGATGAGCTTCCGCCAGGTGTTAACCAGCTTGTCCGTGTTTATATCGTGCAAAAACGGAAAATTTCCGAAGGCGATAAAATGGCAGGACGCCATGGAAACAAAGGGGTTATTTCGCGAATTTTACCGGAAGAAGATATGCCGTTCTTACCAGACGGTACTCCAATTGATATTATGTTAAACCCTTTAGGCGTTCCGTCGCGTATGAATATCGGGCAAGTGTTCGAATTGCATCTCGGTATGGCAGCGAAGAAGCTCGGCCTCCATATTGCATCGCCAGTATTTGATGGGGCTATGGAAGAAGACGTATGGAACATTTTAGAAGAAGCAGGAATGCCGCGTGACGCAAAAACGGTTTTATACGATGGCAGAACGGGTGAGCCGTTTGATAACCGCGTATCTGTCGGTATTATGTACATGATTAAGCTTGCTCACATGGTTGACGATAAGCTTCATGCCCGTTCAACGGGACCGTACTCGCTCGTTACGCAGCAACCACTTGGCGGTAAAGCGCAATTTGGCGGGCAGCGCTTCGGCGAAATGGAAGTGTGGGCGCTCGAAGCTTATGGCGCTGCATATACATTGCAAGAAATACTTACAGTCAAATCGGACGATGTCGTCGGTCGTGTGAAAACATATGAAGCAATCGTCAAAGGTGAGAACATACCAGAACCAGGTGTGCCGGAATCGTTTAAAGTGTTGATTAAAGAGCTGCAAAGCTTAGGTATGGATGTAACCATTTTGACTAGCGACGAAAAAGAAATTAACATGGAAAACTTTGATGAAGATGATGATCATAGTGCGGATGCCATTGTTCCAGAAGTGAAGTCGACAGAGAACGAAAAAGATGTCGTCACAAAAGAATAAGCTTATTGAACGGTGATGGGGGAGTTGATCCTCCATCACTTTCAAGATGTTATGACTCACAAAAGAACGTTCACTACTAACCTTTATTTCATAAAAGCAATCGAGGCAAAACCGAGTGATAAAGAGGGAGGTATACCCCTTGCTAGATGTAAATAAATTTGAATACATGAAAATCGGGCTCGCTTCACCGGAGAAAATCCGTTCTTGGTCGTACGGTGAAGTAAAAAAACCAGAAACGATTAACTATCGTACATTGAAACCAGAAAAAGACGGATTATTTTGTGAGCGTATTTTCGGACCAACAAAAGATTGGGAATGTCATTGTGGAAAATATAAGCGCGTACGTTATAAAGGTGTTGTCTGCGACCGTTGCGGTGTCGAAGTGACTCGCTCGAAAGTCCGTCGTGAACGGATGGGTCATATTGAACTAGCAGCTCCTGTTTCACATATTTGGTATTTCAAAGGAATCCCAAGCCGTATGGGACTCGTTTTGGACATGTCGCCACGTGCGTTAGAGGAAGTGATTTATTTCGCTTCATACGTTGTGACTGATCCAGGTGATACGCCACTGGAGAAAAAACAATTGCTTTCCGAAAAAGAATATCGTGCGTATCGTGAAAAATACGGGCAATCGTTCCAAGCCTCCATGGGTGCAGAGGCAATTAAAAAACTTCTTCAAGATATCGACTTAGAAAAAGAAGTGGCAACGTTAAAAGAGGAGTTAAAAACAGCACAGGGGCAGCGACGCGCCCGCATTATTAAGCGATTGGAAGTGTTAGAGGCGTTCCGGAATTCAGGCAACGATCCTGCTTGGATGGTGCTTGATGTGCTTCCTGTTATTCCTCCTGAATTGCGGCCGATGGTGCAATTAGACGGTGGACGCTTTGCGACATCAGACCTCAATGATTTATATCGCCGTGTCATTAACCGAAACAACCGCTTAAAACGTTTATTAGATCTTGGTGCACCAAACATTATTGTGCAAAACGAAAAACGGATGCTTCAAGAAGCGGTCGATGCGTTAATCGATAACGGTCGACGGGGACGTCCGGTAACAGGACCTGGGAACCGTCCGCTAAAATCGCTCTCTCATATGTTAAAAGGGAAACAAGGTCGTTTCCGTCAAAACTTGCTTGGTAAGCGTGTAGACTATTCAGGCCGTTCGGTTATTGTCGTCGGTCCGAACTTGAAAATGTATCAATGCGGCTTGCCGAAAGAAATGGCGCTTGAGCTCTTTAAACCGTTTGTGATGAAAGAGCTTGTCGAACGTGGATTAGCGCACAACATTAAAAGTGCAAAACGGAAAATTGAGCGCGTCCATCCGGAAGTATGGGATGTGTTAGAAGATGTGATTAAAGAGCATCCGGTATTACTTAACCGTGCCCCAACTCTTCACCGATTAGGTATTCAAGCGTTCGAGCCAACGCTTGTTGAAGGTCGCGCGATTCGCTTGCATCCGCTTGTATGTACAGCATATAACGCTGACTTTGACGGAGACCAAATGGCCGTGCACGTTCCGCTATCCGCGGAAGCTCAGGCAGAAGCGCGATTGCTCATGCTGGCCGCGCAAAATATTTTGAACCCGAAAGACGGAAAACCAGTTGTTACTCCTTCGCAAGACATGGTTTTAGGTAACTATTATTTAACGATGGAACGTGAAGGAGCAATCGGTGAAGGAATGGTATTTAAAGATACGGATGAAGCGTTGCTTGCGTATCATAATGGTTATGTCCATTTACATTCACGAATCGCCGTTCATGCCGGTTCATTGAAAAATGAAACGTTTACGGAAGAGCAAAATAACAAACTGCTTATTACAACAGTTGGAAAACTTATTTTCAACGAAATTTTACCAAACTCATTCCCTTATATTAACGAGCCGACAACTGAAAATATCGAAGGGCGGACACCGGATAAATACTTCCTCGATAAAGGTGCAAATGTAAAAGAAGAAATTCGCAAGCGCGAACTTGTTCCACCGTTTAAGAAAAAAGTGCTCGGACAAATTATCGCTGAGGTATTTAAGCGGTTCAAAATTACAGAAACATCGAAGATGCTTGACCGCATGAAAGATTTAGGGTTCCAATATTCAACAAAAGCCGGCATTACGATTGGGGTTGCCGACATTGTCGTATTACCGGAAAAACAAGAAATTCTTGAAGAAGCACAAGCAAAAGTCGACACGGTCTTAAAACAATTCCGACGCGGTTTAATTACTGACGAAGAGCGCTATGAACGTGTCATTTCGATTTGGAGCGAAGCGAAAGACAAAATTCAAGACAGACTGATGAAATCGCTCGATAAACGCAACCCAATCTTTATGATGAGCGATTCTGGAGCTCGCGGTAACGCATCAAACTTTACGCAGCTTGCCGGAATGCGCGGTCTCATGGCAAACCCAGCGGGACGCATCATCGAATTGCCGATCAAATCTTCGTTCCGTGAAGGATTAACGGTATTGGAATACTTTATTTCTACACACGGAGCGCGTAAAGGGCTTGCTGATACCGCACTAAAAACAGCAGACTCCGGTTATCTCACAAGACGTCTTGTCGATGTGGCGCAAGATGTCATTGTTCGTGAAGAGGATTGCGGTACGGACCGTGGTATTCTTGCAAGAGCATTAACGGACGGTGCAGAAGTCATTGTCAAACTAGAAGAGCGTCTTGTCGGTCGCTATGCGCAAAAAACGGTGAAACATCCGGAAACAGGCGAAATACTCGTTCGCAAAGACGAAATGATCACCGAAGATATTGCGAACGCGATTATTAAAGCAGGCATTAAAGAAGTATGGATCCGCTCTGCCTTTACATGTAATACAAGACACGGTGTATGTAAAAAATGTTACGGTCGTAACTTGGCGACAGGTGCGGATGTGGAAGTTGGCGAAGCGGTCGGTATTATCGCTGCACAATCGATCGGTGAACCTGGTACGCAGTTAACGATGCGTACGTTCCACACAGGCGGTGTTGCCGGCGACGATATTACCCAAGGTTTGCCGCGTGTTCAAGAGCTGTTTGAAGCACGTAATCCGAAAGGGCAAGCGGTTATTTCAGAAATTGACGGAATCGTCACTTCGATTAACCAAACGCGTGATCGTCAATATGAAATTGTCGTAAAAGGCGAGGTCGAGACACGCTCTTACATTGCTCCTTATAACGCAAGATTAAAAGTAGAGGAAGGGCAACAAGTAGAGCGTGGTCAAGAACTTACCGAAGGATCCATTGATCCAAAACAATTATTAAAAGTAAGGGACGTTACGTCCGTTCAAGAATATTTATTGCGTGAAGTACAAAAGGTATATAGAATGCAAGGGGTAGAAATTAGCGATAAACATATCGAAGTAATGGTTCGTCAAATGCTTCGTAAAGTGCGCGTCATTGATGCGGGGGATACAGACGTCCTGCCTGGAACGTTATTAGATGTGCATCAATTTACGGACGTGAACGAAAAAGCGCTTCTTGAAGGAAAACGTCCAGCAACGGCTCGCCCAGTATTGCTTGGTATTACAAAAGCATCGCTAGAAACTGATTCGTTCTTATCAGCGGCATCGTTCCAAGAAACGACACGCGTTTTAACCGATGCGGCGATCAAAGGAAAACGGGATGAGTTGCTCGGCTTAAAAGAAAATGTTATTATCGGCAAGCTTGTTCCAGCAGGAACTGGAATGGCGCGCTATCGTAAAGTAAAACCGGTAATTAAGAAAGAAGCAAATGAGGACGCGGTTACTTCTAAATAATTGGTTGTTACCAGCAAAGGACGATTCCTTTGCTGGTAACAAATTGTTTAAAAATATAGTTGACAATGTCTTATGAAAATGATAGTCTAATAAAGGTGTTCCGAAAACCTGGTACTTTGGAGGATATGTTACATGTCTTATGAAAAAGTATTGCAGGCTGGAAAAATTGTTGTAGGAACAAAGCAAACAGTAAGAGCTCTGAAAGAAGGAAAGGCGCTGGAAGTTATCGTTGCGGAAGATGCTGATCCATCCATTATCGATAAAGTGATGGAAGCGGCAAAAGAAGCGAACGTTCCAGTTGCGAAAGTGGATTCCATGAAGAAACTTGGGAAAGCATGCAAAATTCAAGTAGGAGCAGCTGCTGTAGCGATCATTCGTTAAAAACCGTTTTTGTGGTTTTTACTACAAAAACTTTGTTTTTGCATAAATAATGAACCGCCTGGATATGTGGGCTTGAGTTTGTATGTGAAGGGAGGAAATTTAATATGCCTACAATTAACCAACTAGTTCGCAAAGGTCGCGAGAAAAAAGTGGTAAAATCAAAATCGCCTGCATTAAATAAAGGGTACAACAGCTTCAAAAAAATACAAACAAACGTGCCTTCTCCGCAAAAACGCGGTGTTTGTACACGTGTTGGCACGATGACTCCGAAAAAGCCAAACTCTGCGCTTCGTAAATACGCGCGTGTTCGTTTAACGAACGGTATTGAGGTAACGGCTTATATCCCTGGTATCGGTCATAACTTGCAAGAACACAGTGTCGTGTTAATTCGCGGCGGACGTGTAAAAGACTTGCCAGGGGTGCGTTATCACATTATTCGTGGTGCCCTAGATACAGCAGGTGTAGCGAACCGTATGCAAGGTCGTTCAAAATACGGCGCGAAAAAACCAAAAGAATCGAAAAAATAATATGAAATAGGATTTTTTGTTGAAAGGAGGAAAAAATATGCCACGTAGAGGTCCAGTTCCAAAACGAGACGTACTACCAGATCCAATTTACAATTCAAAACTAGTGACCCGTCTTATCAATAAAATTATGATTGACGGTAAAAAAGGAAAAGCGCAAAAAATTCTTTATACGGCATTTGATATTATTCGCGAGCGTACGGGTAAAGATCCAATGGAAGTATTTGAGCAAGCGTTGAAAAACGTAATGCCTGTGCTTGAAGTTCGTGCACGTCGTGTTGGTGGTGCAAACTATCAAGTTCCTGTTGAGGTTCGCCCAGATCGTCGCGTTACATTAGGTCTTCGCTGGTTAGTGCAGTATGCTCGTCTCCGCGGTGAAAGAACGATGGAAGAGCGTCTTGCGAATGAAATTATGGACGCTGCAAACAACACTGGCGCAGCTGTGAAAAAACGCGAAGATACACACAAAATGGCAGAAGCAAACAAAGCGTTTGCACATTATCGTTGGTAATTACGGTTCTTTATTGATAATCTACAAGGGAGAATAGGTGATGGTGGCCGGGAAACTTGCCGCCAATTCACCTATATTCCTATATTATTATGATTTTGTATTAGCGAATATCACATGATACTTATTTGAAGGAAGGAGAAAATAACCACCATGGCAAGAGAGTTCTCCTTAGAAAACACTCGAAACATTGGGATTATGGCGCATATTGACGCTGGTAAGACGACAACAACAGAGCGCATCTTGTTCTATACTGGCCGTATTCATAAAATTGGGGAAACTCATGAAGGTGCTTCCCAAATGGACTGGATGGAACAAGAACAAGAGCGCGGGATTACGATTACATCTGCTGCGACAACAGCACAATGGAAAGGGCATCGCATCAATATCATCGATACACCAGGGCACGTAGACTTTACGGTAGAAGTTGAACGTTCTCTTCGTGTACTTGACGGTGCGATCACTGTTCTTGACGCGCAATCTGGTGTAGAACCGCAAACAGAAACAGTATGGCGCCAAGCGACTACATACGGGGTTCCACGTATCGTATTCGTTAACAAAATGGATAAAATTGGCGCGGACTTTTTGTATTCCGTAAAAACGCTTCATGACCGCTTGCAAGCAAACGCGCATCCTGTGCAATTGCCAATCGGCGCGGAGGACCAATTCTCCGGCATTATTGACCTTGTGGAAATGTGCGCGTACCATTATCATGATGAGCTTGGCAAAAATATTGAGCGCATTGAAATTCCAGAAGATTACCGCGATATGGCGGAAGAATATCGCAACAAGCTCATTGAAGCAGTTGCGGAATTAGATGAAGAGCTTATGATGAAATATTTAGAAGGGGAAGAAATTACAAAAGAAGAATTGAAAGCTGCGATTCGTAAAGCGACGATTAGCGTGGAATTCTTCCCTGTATTCTGCGGCTCCGCATTTAAAAACAAAGGGGTTCAGTTATTGCTTGACGGAGTTGTAGACTATCTGCCTTCTCCTGTGGACATCCCTCCAATTAAAGGGGTCGTTCCGGATACAGAAGAAGAAGTAGTTCGTGAAGCAGACGATGACGCTCCGTTCGCAGCATTAGCGTTCAAAATCATGACTGACCCTTACGTTGGTAAATTAACGTTCTTCCGCGTGTACTCTGGTACGCTTGATTCTGGTTCATATGTCATGAACTCGACAAAACGCAAACGCGAACGTATCGGTCGTATCCTACAAATGCATGCGAACCACCGTCAGGAAATTTCGAAAGTATATGCCGGTGACATCGCGGCAGCTGTAGGTTTAAAAGATACAACAACAGGCGATACTCTATGTGATGAAAAGAACCTTGTTGTATTAGAATCAATGGAATTCCCTGAACCAGTTATTAACGTAGCCATTGAGCCAAAATCAAAAGCAGACCAAGATAAAATGAGCCAAGCATTGCAAAAGTTACAAGAAGAAGACCCAACATTCCGTGCTTGGACAGATCCGGAAACTGGCCAAACGATCATTGCTGGTATGGGTGAGCTCCATCTTGACATCATCGTTGACCGTATGCGCCGTGAATTTAAAGTGGAAGCGAATGTTGGCGCTCCACAAGTTGCATACCGCGAAACATTCCGCAAATCGGCGCAAGTGGAAGGGAAATTCATCCGTCAATCTGGTGGTCGCGGTCAATACGGTCACGTTTGGATTGAATTCTCGCCAAACGAACGCGGAAAAGGGTTCGAATTCGAAAACGCGATTGTCGGTGGGGTTGTTCCGAAAGAATATATACCGGCAGTCCAAGCAGGTCTTGAAGAAGCAATGCAAAACGGGGTTCTTGCCGGATATCCAGTGGTCGACATCAAAGCGAAACTATTTGATGGTTCTTACCATGATGTCGACTCCAGCGAAATGGCGTTCAAAATCGCAGCTTCTTTAGCATTGAAAAACGCTGCGACTAAATGTGACCCTGTGTTGCTTGAGCCAATCATGAAAGTCGAAGTAATTATTCCAGAAGAATATCTTGGCGATATTATGGGTGATATCACTTCCCGCCGTGGACGCGTAGAAGGTATGGAAGCTCGCGGCAACGCGCAAGTCGTTCGCGCGATGGTTCCACTAGCGGAAATGTTTGGATACGCTACTTCGCTACGCTCTAACACACAAGGACGTGGAACATTCACGATGGTATTTGACCATTATGAAGAAGTTCCGAAAAACATTGCAGATGAAATCATCAAAAAAAATAAGGGTGAATAATTGATTTCTGTCTGCAGTTTCGCTATAAATACTTATGTAAGACTTGGGAGCAAATATGACAAGTGTTTGCTCCCGGGCATTCTATAATTATAAATTTAATTTTTAATTTAAAAATTAATTATTCTAATTTTAAGGAGGATACTATAATGGCTAAAGAGAAATTCGAACGTACGAAACCACACGTCAATATTGGTACTATCGGCCACGTTGACCATGGTAAAACTACGTTAACTGCTGCAATTACAACAGTTCTTGCAAAACAAGGTAAAGCACAAGCTAAAGCATACGATCAAATCGATGCTGCTCCAGAAGAACGCGAACGCGGTATCACAATCTCTACTGCACACGTTGAGTATGAAACTGATAAACGCCACTACGCTCACGTTGACTGCCCTGGTCACGCTGACTACGTGAAAAACATGATCACAGGCGCAGCGCAAATGGACGGCGCAATTCTTGTTGTGTCTGCAGCTGACGGTCCAATGCCACAAACTCGCGAACACATTCTTCTTTCTCGCCAAGTAGGTGTACCATACATCGTTGTATTCTTGAACAAATGCGATATGGTAGACGACGAAGAATTGTTAGAACTAGTTGAAATGGAAGTTCGCGATCTATTATCTGAATATGACTTCCCTGGCGATGAAGTACCTGTTATCAAAGGTTCTGCGTTAAAAGCACTTGAAGGCGATCCACAATGGGAAGAAAAAATTATTGAACTTATGAATGCAGTTGATGAATACATTCCAACTCCACAACGTGAAATTGACAAACCATTTATGATGCCAATCGAAGACGTATTCTCGATCACTGGTCGTGGTACAGTTGCAACTGGCCGTGTTGAACGCGGTACGTTAAAAGTTGGTGACGCTGTAGAAATCGTTGGTCTTTCTGACGAGCCAAAATCTACAACGGTTACTGGTGTAGAAATGTTCCGGAAACTTCTTGACCAAGCAGAAGCTGGTGACAACATCGGTGCACTTCTTCGCGGGGTATCTCGTGATGAAGTAGAACGCGGTCAAGTATTGGCAAAACCAGGCTCTATCACACCACACACAAAATTTAAAGCACAAGTTTACGTTTTAACGAAAGAAGAAGGTGGACGTCATACTCCATTCTTCTCTAACTACCGTCCACAATTCTACTTCCGTACAACAGACGTAACAGGCATCATCACGCTTCCAGAAGGCGTTGAAATGGTTATGCCTGGCGACAACGTTGAAATGACAGTAGAATTAATCGCGCCAATCGCGATCGAAGAAGGTACAAAATTCTCGATCCGTGAAGGCGGACGTACAGTAGGCGCTGGTTCTGTATCTGAAATTATTGAATAATAACAGCCCTACTAAAAAGCAGGTTTGCGTTTGCAAACCTGCTTTTATTTTGTTTGCGCAATTTTTTGACAAGTTGAAAATGCTCATTAGCTATGTATAATATAATAAGTGTGTAGAAAAAACAAAGAAATTGCTTGCAATCTCGTTTACATATCTGTATAATATCAAATGTTGGTCTTTGACTGCGATGAAGTGGAAGGTTGCTGACACACCCGGTCGCTTTGCCATGGCGAGTGTGCAGGAAATTTCCATGGAGAATGTCTATTTTCAAAATAGGCGAAGAAGGAGGGAAAACAATGGCAAAGGAAAAAATTCGTATCCGTTTAAAAGCTTACGATCATCGAATTCTTGATCAATCTGCTGAGAAAATCGTAGAAACAGCGAAACGTTCCGGGGCAAAAGTGTCCGGTCCGATTCCGTTGCCAACGGAAAGAACTGTTTATACGATTTTGCGTGCTGTTCACAAGTATAAAGACTCTCGTGAACAATTCGAAATGCGTACACATAAACGTTTGATCGATATCGTAAATCCTACTCCACAAACGGTAGATTCATTAATGCGTCTTGACTTACCGTCTGGTGTTGATATTGAAATTAAACTTTAATTTAGCAGGAGGTGTGACGAATGACCAAGGGAATCTTAGGGAGAAAAATTGGTATGACGCAAGTATTCGCGGAAAACGGCGACTTAATTCCTGTAACCGTCATCGAAGCGACTCCAAACGTGGTATTGCAAAAGAAAACAATTGAAAAAGACGGTTACGAAGCGATTCAATTAGGTTTTGAAGATATAAGCGAAAAACGCGCCAATAAACCGCAAATCGGTCATGCTGCGAAAGCGAATACTGCACCTAAGCGCTTCATCCGTGAAATTCGCGGCGCAAATATTGATGAATATGAAGTTGGTCAGGAAGTCAAAGTAGATATTTTCGCTGAAGGCGATATTGTTGATGTTACTGGAATTTCAAAAGGGAAAGGATTCCAAGGCGCAATCAAACGTCATGGACAATCTCGCGGGCCAATGGCACACGGTTCTCGCTATCATCGTCGTCCTGGTTCAATGGGTGCGATTGCTCCAAACCGTGTATTTAAATCAAAAGAATTGCCAGGTCGCATGGGTGGCCAACGTGTAACAATCCAAAACTTAAAAATTGTCAAAGTGGATCCAGAACGCAACCTTCTTCTTATTAAAGGAAACGTACCTGGTCCAAGAAAAGGATTAGTCATCGTTAAAAGCGCAGTGAAAGCAAAAGCAAAATAATACTTTGCTAGGAAAGGAGGAACTATCCAATGCCAAAAGTAGCATTGTATAACCAGAGCGGAGAAACAATCGGAGAAATCGAACTGAACGATTCCGTATTTGGCATTGAGCCAAATAAACATGTGTTATTTGAAGCGGTTATTATGCAACGTGCTTCTTTGCGTCAAGGAACGCACAAAACAAAAAATCGCGCTGAAGTAAGTGGCGGCGGCCGCAAACCATGGCGTCAAAAAGGTACAGGACGTGCTCGTCAAGGTTCTATTCGCGCTCCACAATGGCGTGGTGGTGGTACGGTATTTGGTCCTGTTCCGCGTAGCTACAGCTATAAGTTGCCGAAAAAAGTTCGTCGCTTAGCAATTAAGTCAGCGTTATCTTCTAAAGTTCTTGAAAACAACATTGTTGTTTTAGATAACTTAACATTAGAAGCTCCAAAAACAAAAGAAATGGTGAAAATCTTAAATAACCTTTCTGTTGATCGCAAAGCGTTAATTGTAACTGATGATGTGAACGAAAATCTCACATTATCCGTACGCAATATTCCTGGCGTTACCGTGGTTACAGCGAACGGCATTAACGTTCTTGATGTATTAAATCATGATAAACTTGTAATCACGAAAGCGGCCGTGGAGAAAGTAGAGGAGGTGCTTGCATAATGAAAGATCCTCGTGATATTATTAAGCGCCCCATCATCACGGAAAACACGATGAATTTAACGGCTCAAAAAAAATATACGTTTGAAGTAGATGTAAAAGCGAATAAAACAGAAGTGAAAGAAGCAGTAGAAAAAATTTTTGGTGTTAAAGTAGAAAAAGTAAACATCATGAACTATAAAGGAAAATTCAAACGCGTTGGTCGTTACAGCGGTTATACAAACCGTCGCCGCAAAGCGATTGTAACGTTAACGCCAGACAGCAAGGATATCCAATTGTTCGAAGTATAGTTTAAAAGCGAAGGAGGGAAACAAACATGGCGATTAAAAAATATAAACCGACGTCAAATGGTCGTCGTGGTATGACAGTTCTTGACTTCTCAGAAATCACAACAGATCAGCCGGAAAAATCGTTGCTTGCGCCATTAAAGAAAAAAGCTGGCCGCAACAACCAAGGAAAAATTACGGTACGTCATCAAGGTGGCGGTCATAAACGTCAATATCGTATTATTGACTTTAAACGTGATAAAGATGGAATTCCAGGCCGCGTTGCTACAATCGAGTATGATCCAAACCGTTCTGCAAACATTGCGTTAATTCACTATGCAGATGGTGAAAAACGTTATATCATTGCGCCGAAAAACCTAAAAGTAGGCATGGAAATTATGTCCGGACCAGATGCAGATATTAAAGTGGGTAACGCATTGCCGCTTGAAAATATTCCAGTTGGTACGTTTGTGCACAATATCGAACTAAAACCAGGAAAAGGTGGACAATTGGTCCGCGCTGCTGGTACATCTGCGCAAGTGCTTGGTAAAGAAGGAAAATACGTTATTGTTCGTCTTGCATCTGGCGAGGTCCGCATGATTTTAGGTGCTTGCCGTGCAACAGTTGGGGAAGTAGGCAATGAGCAGCATGAGCTTGTGAAGATCGGTAAGGCAGGTCGCGCTCGTTGGTTAGGTATTCGCCCGACAGTTCGCGGTTCGGTTATGAACCCTGTTGATCACCCACACGGTGGTGGTGAAGGTAAAGCACCAATCGGACGCAAATCTCCAATGACTCCTTGGGGTAAACCAACACTTGGCTTTAAAACACGAAAAAAGAAAAACAAATCGGATAAATTCATTATACGTCGTCGTAAAAAATAACGGGGTTGAACTACGGTTCTTAAGAACCGTAGAGCAATCACGAAGGGAGGTTCATTTATGGGTCGCAGCTTAAAAAAAGGTCCATTCTGTGATGAGCATTTAATGAAAAAAATCGAAAAATTAAATGAAACAGGACAAAAACAAGTGATTAAAACATGGTCTCGTCGTTCCACTATTTTCCCACAATTTGTTGGTCACACGATCGCCGTATACGATGGACGCAAACACGTACCGGTTTATATCACAGAAGATATGGTAGGACATAAACTTGGTGAGTTCGCACCAACACGTACGTTCAGAGGACACGCTGGCGACGATAAGAAAACAAAACGTTAATGAGAGGAGGTTCAACACATGCAAGCTAAAGCTGTTGCACGAACAGTCCGTATTGCTCCTCGTAAGGCACGTTTAGTGATTGACTTAATTCGAGGAAAAGAAGTTGGTGAGGCAGTCGCAATTCTTCGCCACACACCAAAAGCTGCTTCTCCGATTATTGAAAAAGTTTTAAAATCTGCAGTAGCAAACGCTGAACATAACTACGATATGGATGTCAACAAATTAGTGATTACGGAAGCATACGTTGACGAAGGACCAACATTGAAACGTTTCCGTCCGCGCGCAATGGGTCGTGCTAGCGCAATTAATAAACGCACAAGCCATATCACCATCGTTGTTTCAGAAAAGAAGGAGGGATAATCAGTGGGTCAAAAGGTGAATCCGGTCGGTCTCCGCATCGGCATTATTCGTGACTGGGACTCTAGATGGTACGCTGAAAAAGATTATGCGGACCTTTTACATGAGGATCTAAAAATCCGTGAGTATATTAATAAACGTTTACAAGACGCTGCAGTATCTCGCATTGAAATTGAACGTGCAGCAAACCGCGTTAACATTACGATTCACACAGCGAAACCAGGCATGGTGATCGGAAAAGGTGGTTCAGAAGTAGAGGCGCTTCGCAAGGCATTAACGCAATTAACTGGCAAACGTGTTCACATTAACATTGTTGAAATCAAAAAGCCAGATTTAGATGCGAAACTAGTTGCCGAAAACATTGCTCGCCAACTTGAAAACCGCGTTTCGTTCCGTCGTGCGCAAAAACAAGCGATTCAACGTGCAATGCGCGCAGGAGCAAAAGGGATTAAAACAATGGTATCCGGTCGTCTTGGCGGTGCGGATATCGCACGTTCTGAACATTACAGTGAAGGAACTGTTCCACTCCACACGCTTCGTGCTGACATCGATTATGCAACTGCAGAAGCAGATACAACATACGGAAAACTTGGTGTAAAAGTATGGATTTATCGTGGAGAGGTCCTTCCGACAAAAAAGAAAACTGAGGAAGGAGGAAAATAATTATGTTAATGCCAAAACGCGTAAAATATCGTCGTGAACATCGCGGACGCATGAAAGGGCGCGCAAAAGGCGGTACGGAAGTACATTTCGGTGAATACGGATTACAAGCGCTAGAATCTGCTTGGATCACAAACCGACAAATCGAGGCTGCTCGTCGTGCGATGACTCGTTATATGAAACGTGGCGGTAAAGTTTGGATTAAAATTTTCCCTTCTAAACCATATACAGCAAAACCATTGGAAGTACGGATGGGTTCCGGTAAAGGTGCTCCTGAAGGTTGGGTAGCTGTTGTAAAACCAGGTAAAGTGATGTTTGAAGTTGCCGGTGTTTCTGAGGAAGTAGCACGTGAAGCATTGCGTCTTGCTTCTCACAAACTTCCGATTAAATGCAAGTTTGTAAAACGTGAAGAAATTGGTGGTGAAGCAAATGAAAGCTAAAGAAATTCGTGAACTTACCACTGCCGAAATCGAACAAAAAATTAAAGCGTTAAAAGAAGAATTATTCAACCTTCGCTTCCAATTGGCAACAGGGCAATTAGAAAACACAGCACGCATCCGTCAAGTGCGTAAAGATATCGCACGTATGAAAACGATTATCCGCGAAAGAGAGATTGCTGCGAGCGCAAAAAAATAACCGTTTGAGAGGAGGTTTGCGACATGAGTGAGCGCAATCAACGCAAAGTGTACGTAGGCCGCGTTGTATCCGACAAAATGGATAAAACCATTACTGTTCTTGTTGAAACATACAAAAAACATCCGCTTTACGGCAAACGCGTGAAATATTCAAAAAAATATAAAGCGCATGATGAAAACAACATCGCAAAAGTCGGCGATATCGTAAAAATTATGGAGACTCGCCCGCTTTCTGCAACGAAGCGTTTCCGTTTAGTAGAAATCGTTGAAAAAGCAGTTATCGTTTAATCATTATCTATGTTCGGATCGTGATATAATTCCGAAAGGAGGTTTCGTCAATGATTCAACAAGAATCTCGTTTAAAAGTAGCTGATAACTCAGGCGCACGTGAAGTGCTTGTCATTAAAGTATTAGGCGGTTCTGGTCGCCGCTACGCAAACATTGGCGATGTGGTCGTTGCGACAGTTAAAGAAGCGACACCAGGTGGCGTTGTTAAAAAAGGTCAAGTAGTGAAAGCGGTAGTTGTTCGTACGAAACGTGGTGTTCGTCGCTCTGACGGTTCTTATATCCGCTTTGATGAAAATGCTTGCGTCATTATTCGTGATGATAAAAGCCCGCGTGGCACACGTATTTTCGGACCTGTTGCACGTGAATTACGTGACAAAGACTTTATGAAAATCATTTCTTTAGCTCCAGAAGTAATTTAACGGACAGGAAAAGCCTTTTAAGGAGGTGCGAACTGCGATGCATGTAAAAAAAGGTGATAAAGTACAAGTAATCTCCGGCAAAGATAAAGGAAAACAAGGCGTGATCCTTGCTTCATTTCCTAAGAAAAACCGTGTGATTGTTGAAGGTGTCAATATCGTTAAAAAACACGCAAAACCATCTCAAGCAAATCCACAAGGCGGTATTATCACAAAAGAGGCACCAATTCACGTATCTAAAGTAATGCCTTTAGATCCAAAAACGGGACTTCCAACACGTATTGGATATAAGATTGTAGATGGCAAAAAAGTACGTTATGCAAAAAGATCTGGTGAGATTTTAGATAAATAATTGTGATGTCAGAAAGGAGGTACTCTTATGAACCGCCTGAAAGAGAAGTATTTAAAAGAAGTGACTCCTGCTTTAATGAGCAAGTTCAACTATAAATCTATAATGCAAGTTCCAAAAATCGAAAAAATCGTCATCAACATGGGTGTTGGTGATGCGGTACAAAATCCAAAAGCACTTGATAGTGCTGTAGAAGAATTAACATTAATCGCTGGTCAAAAACCGGTTGTAACTCGTGCGAAAAAATCAATCGCTGGATTCCGTCTTCGCGCTGGAATGCCAATCGGTGCGAAAGTGACATTGCGTGGAGAACGCATGTATGATTTCTTAGACAAACTTATTTCTGTATCTCTTCCGCGTGTTCGTGATTTCCGTGGAGTATCGAAAAAGTCGTTTGATGGTCGCGGTAACTATACGTTAGGAATTAAAGAACAATTGATTTTCCCTGAAATTGATTACGATAAAGTAAATAAAGTTCGCGGTATGGATATCGTTATTGTTACTACAGCGAAAACGGACGAAGAGGCTCGTGAACTATTAACATTACTCGGTATGCCATTCCAAAAATAATGAATCCCATCTGTAAAATAAGGGAGGCGAAATCGTGGCTAAAAAATCAATGATCGCGAAACAAAAACGTACGCCAAAGTTTAAAGTAAGAGCGTACACCCGTTGCGAACGCTGCGGTCGTCCGCATTCGGTTTATCGCAAATTTAAACTTTGCCGTATTTGTTTCCGTGAATTAGCATACAAAGGTCAACTTCCAGGCATTAAAAAAGCAAGCTGGTAATAAACCCATGAATTGGGAAGGAGGTAAAACATATGGTGATGACAGATCCAATTGCAGATATGCTCACTCGCATTCGTAATGCGAATATGGTACGTCACGAGAAGCTCGAAGTGCCTGCTTCGAAAATGAAACGTGAAATCGCGGAAATTTTAAAACGCGAAGGATTTATTCGTGATGTTGAATACATTGAAGATAATAAGCAAGGCATTCTTCGTATTTTCTTAAAATACGGCCCAAATAACGAACGTGTAATTACCGGTTTGAAACGCATCAGCAAACCTGGTTTGCGCGTTTATGTTAAAGCCCATGAAGTGCCTCGCGTATTGAACGGTTTAGGGATTGCGATCCTTTCTACATCTCAAGGCATTTTAACAGATAAAGAAGCACGTCAAAAAGGAACTGGCGGCGAAGTAATCGCATACGTATGGTAATTCATTTTGCTAAGAATGGAGGTGTTTATGCATGTCACGTGTTGGTAAAAAGCCAATTGAAATTCCGTCTGGTGTAACAGTAACGGTTAACGGCAATACCGTTACAGTGAAAGGACCAAAAGGCGAATTGACTCGCACTTTTCATCCAGATATGACAATTAAAGTAGAAGATAATGTAATCACTGTTACTCGCCCGAGCGACGAAAAACGCCATCGTGCTCTTCATGGTACGACTCGCAGTTTGCTTGCAAACATGGTTGAAGGTGTATCAAAAGGTTACGAAAAAGCGCTTGAATTAGTCGGTGTCGGTTATCGTGCGGCGAAACAAGGTAAAAAACTTGTACTGAACGTCGGTTTTTCTCATCCAGTAGAAATTGAACCGGAAGAAGGATTAGAAATTGAAGTTCCTTCACAAACAAAAATCGTTGTAAAAGGTGCAGACAAACAACGTGTCGGCGAACTTGCCGCGAATATTCGCGCTGTGCGTCCACCTGAACCATATAAAGGCAAAGGTATTCGCTACGAAGGCGAAGTCGTACGTCTTAAAGAAGGTAAAACTGGCAAATAATGCAGCTTAGCGAAATGAAAGGAGTGACATAAATGATCACAAAAGTTGACCGTAACGCAGTTCGTAAAAAAAGACATGCGCGCGTTCGCAAAAAAATATTTGGAACTGCTGAACGTCCACGCTTAAATGTGTTCCGTTCTAATAAACACATTTATGCGCAAATTATTGATGATATGAAAGCAGTAACGATTGTCAGCGCTTCTACATTAGATAAAGAATTTGACTTAGAATCGACTGGAAATATCGAAGCAGCAAAAAAAGTTGGCGAATTAGTCGCAAAACGTGCGTTAGAAAAAGGAATTAAAAAGGTCGTTTTCGACCGCGGCGGATATTTATATCACGGACGTGTAAAAGCACTTGCTGATGCTGCTCGCGAAGCTGGCTTAGAATTCTAATTATAAAGGAGGGACAATGATGCGTCGTATCGATCCAAATAAACTTGAACTTGAAGAGCGCGTAGTAGCGGTGAACCGTGTTGCAAAGGTAGTAAAAGGTGGACGTCGTTTACGCTTTTCCGCATTAGTGGTGGTCGGCGATAAAAACGGTCATGTCGGTTTTGGCACAGGAAAAGCACAAGAAGTTCCTGATGCGATCCGCAAAGCGATTGAAGATGCGAAGAAAAATTTAATTGAAGTACCGATTGTTGGAACAACGATTCCTCATGAAGTGATCGGTCATTTTGGAGCAGGGAAAATCATTTTGAAACCTGCATCCGAAGGTACAGGGGTTATCGCTGGTGGCCCAGCTCGTGCTGTATTAGAGTTAGCGGGTATTAGCGACATTTTATCCAAATCTATCGGTTCGAACACGCCAATTAACATGGTGCGCGCTACTGTTGACGGGTTAAAACAATTAAAACGTGCAGAAGATGTAGCGAGATTGCGCGGTAAAACAGTTGAGGAACTGTTAGGATAAGGAGGGAAATACAATGGCAAAAAAATTGGCGATTACCCTCACTCGCAGCGTCATCGGTCGTCCAGAAGATCAACGGATCACAGTGAAAACGTTAGGTTTACGCAAAATGCACCAAACCGTCGTTCATAATGATAATCCTGCGATTCGCGGGATGATTAACAAAGTCGCTCACCTTGTCAAAGTAAAAGAAATTGAAGAATAATGATCATAAGGAGGTGCTTCGCGATGAAACTTCATGAATTACAACCAGCACCAGGTTCCCGCAAAGAACGCACTCGCGTGGGCCGTGGTATCGGTTCTGGTAAAGGTAAAACGTCTGGTAGAGGTCAAAAAGGTCAAAATGCACGCTCTGGCGGTGGGGTACGCCTTGGTTTTGAAGGTGGTCAAACTCCTTTATTCCGTCGTCTTCCAAAACGCGGTTTTACCAACATTAATCGCAAAGAATATGCGATCGTCAACCTTGATAAGTTAAATCGCTTTGAAGACGGTACAGAAGTAACGCCTGAATTGCTGCTTGAAACTGGCGTAATCAGCAAATTGAAATCAGGTGTGAAAATTTTAGGAAAAGGCCAAATCGAGAAAAAGTTAACGGTAAAAGCTCATAAATTCTCTGCTTCTGCGAAAGAAGCGATTGAAGCTGCTGGCGGTAAAACTGAGGTGATTTAATGTTTCGGACAATCTCCAACTTTATGCGCGTCGGTGATATAAGAAAAAAAATTATTTTTACTCTTCTCATGCTCGTCGTGTTCCGAATTGGGACATTTATTCCTGTGCCGAATGTGAATGCGGATGTATTAAAAGTGCAAGACCAAATGAACGCTTTCGGTGTTCTGAACATATTCGGCGGCGGAGCATTACAAAACTTTTCCATTTTTGCGATGGGCGTCATGCCGTATATTACAGCATCCATCATCGTGCAGCTTTTGCAGATGGATGTTGTTCCTAAATTTACGGAGTGGTCGAAGCAAGGTGAGGTTGGACGACGTAAATTAGCTCAGTTTACCCGCTATTTTACGGTCGTTTTAGGTTTTATTCAGGCGCTCGGAATGTCATACGGTTTTAATAACTTGGCTTCAGGAGCGCTCATTAAAAATCCTGGAATACCGACATACCTGTTAATTGCAACGGTGTTAACAGCCGGAACTGCATTTCTAATGTGGCTTGGAGAACAAATTACTGCTAAAGGTGTTGGAAACGGCATTTCGATCATTATTTTTGCCGGGATTGTCTCCGGTATCCCTGCCGTGTTAAACCAAATTTATGCTCAACAATTTGAAAACGTCGGCGAAGATTTGTTCTTACGAATTGTTACGCTTCTGCTTGTTGCGTTAGCGGTAGTTGTTGTTATCGTTGGCGTTATTTACATTCAACAAGCATTCCGGAAAATTCCGATTCAATACGCAAAACGACTGGAAGGACGCAGCCCAGTTGGCGGGCATTCTACTCACTTGCCGCTGAAAGTAAATCCGGCGGGAGTGATTCCGGTTATTTTTGCTGTGTCGTTTCTTGTTGCTCCACCGACAATTGCATCGTTTTTTGGTTCGAATGATGTAACATTGTGGATTCGGAAAACATTTGATTATACACAACCAGTTGGCATGGTTATTTACGTCCTATTAATTATTGCGTTTACGTATTTCTATGCATTTGTCCAAGTTAATCCGGAACAGATGGCGGACAATTTGAAAAAACAAGGTGGTTACATCCCAGGAATACGTCCAGGAAAGAATACGCAGGAATATGTGACGAAAATTCTTTACCGGCTTACTTTCGTCGGTTCGCTATTTTTAGCGGCTATTGCAATTCTTCCTGTTTTCTTTGTGGAATTTGCTAAATTGCCGCCTTCCGCTCAAATCGGTGGAACAAGTTTGCTCATTGTTGTCGGTGTTGCGCTTGAGACAATGAAACAACTTGAAAGTCAGCTTGTAAAACGTCACTATCGTGGTTTTATTAAATAAAGAGGTCAAGGGTACCCTAACCTCTATAGAGCTGAGGGGGAGCGAGGATGAATTTAGTACTAATGGGATTGCCTGGCGCTGGGAAAGGTACTCAAGCGGAGAAAATTGTTGAAACATATGGGATTCCGCATATTTCGACTGGCGACATGTTTCGTGCTGCCATTAAAGAAGGGACGCCATTAGGACTGCAAGCGAAAGAGTATATGGACCGCGGCGATCTAGTTCCTGATGAAGTGACGATTGGGATCGTTCGCGAGCGTTTAAGCAAAGATGACTGCCAAAAAGGGTTTTTGCTAGATGGGTTTCCGCGGACCGTTGCTCAAGCGGAAGCATTAGAAAACATTCTAGCGGAATTAAATCGTTCGATCGACTATGTCATCCATATTCAAGTCGACAAAGATATTTTAATGGAGCGGTTAACTGGAAGAAGAATTTGTAAAAACTGTGGTGCAACGTACCACCTCGTGTTTAACCCACCAGCAAAGTCTGGTGTTTGTGACAAATGTGGCGGTGAACTGTACCAACGTGCAGATGACAATGAGGAAACGGTGGCAAACCGTCTCGAAGTCAATATAAAACAAACGCAGCCATTGCTTGAGTTTTATGAAAAGAAAGGGTATTTACGCCACATTAACGGACAGCAAGACATTGAAAAAGTATTTGCGGACATTCGTGAACTTCTTGGGGGATTACAATAATGATTATTTGCAAAACTCCGCGTGAAATTGAAATCATGCGTGAGGCAGGAAAAATTGTTGCTTTGACTCGCCAAGAGTTAGAAAAACATATTCGTCCTGGAATTACGACAAAAGAGTTGGATGCGATTGCTGAAGCAGTTATACGGAAACATGGGGCAATTCCTTCGTTTAAAGGATACAACGGATTCCCTGGCAGCATTTGCGCTTCGGTAAATGAAGAACTCGTTCACGGTATTCCTGGTGACCGGGTGTTAAAAGAAGGCGATATTATTAGCATTGATGTCGGGGCCCAATATAATGGTTATCATGCCGACTCTGCATGGACGTATCCTGTTGGGGAAATTGCGGAAGAAACGAAAAAACTTCTTGAAGTAACGGAAAAATCCTTATATATAGGATTAGAAGAAGCAAAACCAGGTGCCCGTTTGTCTAATATTTCCCATGCTATACAAACGTACGTCGAATCCCATCATTTTTCGATTGTCCGCGAGTATGTTGGGCACGGAATTGGTCAAAACTTACATGAAGACCCACAAATACCGCATTATGGTCCGCCAAATAAAGGGCCACGTTTGAAACCAGGAATGACGCTATGTATTGAACCGATGGTAAATGCGGGAAGCCGTTATGTTAAAACACTTGCCGATAACTGGACGGTCGTTACAGTAGATGGAAAGATGTGTGCTCATTTTGAGCATACGATTGCCATTACAGAAAATGGCTATGAAATTTTAACAACTCTCTAATATAATCATGATGGAACTGGTCGTGTAGCAATTCGTAGATATAGTATGCGTTCGGTTTTTTCCTAACACTATGTTACTCATTCGAAGGAGGGAGAGCCGTTCGATGGCTAAAGACGATGTAATTGAAGTGGAAGGCACCGTTGTCGAAACATTGCCCAATGCCATGTTCCGTGTAGAATTAGAAAACGGTCATACGGTATTGGCACACGTTTCTGGCAAAATTCGCATGCACTTCATTCGAATTTTACCAGGAGATAAAGTTACGGTAGAATTATCTCCGTATGATTTGACTCGCGGTCGGATCACGTACCGCTATAAATAAAGGACTCCGCATCAACAAGGAGGTTAAAGGACATGAAAGTAAGACCATCTGTAAAACCTATTTGCGAAAAATGCAAAGTTATTCGTAGACGTGGCAAAGTTATGGTAATTTGCGAAAATCCAAAACATAAACAAAGACAAGGGTAATCTTTAAGGAGGTGTATAGTATGGCACGTATTGCAGGTGTAGATATTCCTCGTGACAAACGTGTAGTCATTTCGTTAACATATATCTACGGAATCGGTAAATCTACTGCTAAAAAAATCTTAGCGGAGGCTGGCGTTTCCGAAGATACACGCGTTCGTGATTTGACAGAAGAAGAATTAGGAAGAATTCGTGAAATCGTTGGTCGTTTGAAAGTAGAAGGAGATCTTCGTCGCGAAGTATCGCTAAATATCAAACGCTTAATCGAAATCGGATGCTATCGCGGTATTCGTCATCGTCGCGGCTTGCCAGTTCGCGGTCAAAATACGAAAAACAATGCTCGTACACGTAAAGGTCCACGCCGTACAGTAGCAAACAAGAAAAAATAATTAAGCAAAGGAGGTAATTCCACGAATGGCACGTAAAACAAATACACGCAAACGCCGTGTAAGAAAAAATATTGAGACTGGTATTGCGCATATCCGTTCAACATTTAACAATACGATCGTAACAATTACTGACGTTCACGGTAACACGATTGCTTGGTCAAGTGCTGGAGCATTAGGTTTTAAAGGCTCTCGTAAATCGACGCCGTTTGCGGCACAAATGGCAGCAGAAGCAGCTGCAAAAGCCTCCATGGAACATGGAATGAAAACAGTAGAAGTAAATGTAAAAGGCCCTGGTGCTGGTCGTGAGGCAGCGATTCGTGCATTACAAGCAGCTGGATTAGAAATTACAGCAATTAAAGACGTAACTCCTATACCGCACAATGGATGCCGTCCGCCAAAACGTCGCCGTGTGTAATACCCCTGTATAGAATTTGTATCCTTGTCAATAATGGGATATGATAAGTATTAAATTACAGGGAAGTTTTGCTCAGCCATTCGCACATTTGGGAACTTATTCATGGGGGAATTTCGATTAGGCGTTTATCGTTTGGTCGGGGTTTCGACGTTTTGAAGGAGGGTATAATAACTAATGATCGAAATTGAAAAACCGAGAATCGAAACGGTTGAAATCAGCGAAGATGCCAAATATGGCAAATTCGTTGTCGAACCGCTTGAGCGTGGATATGGTACAACTTTGGGTAACTCCTTACGTCGTATCCTATTGTCTTCACTCCCTGGTGCTGCTGTGACATCGGTTCAAATAGATGGTGTGCTGCATGAGTTCTCAACGATTGATGGCGTCGTAGAAGATGTGACAGCAATTATTTTAAATATAAAAAAATTAGCGTTGAAAATTTATTCTGACGAAGAAAAAACGTTGGAAATTGATGCACAGGGCGAAGGAGTTGTCACAGCTGCTGATATTACTCACGACAGCGATGTAGAAATTTTAAACCCGGACCTTCATATTGCTACGTTAGCAGAAGGCGGGCGCTTACGCATGAGAATGACAGCAAAACGAGGGCGTGGGTATGTTCCAGCTGAGGCCAATAAACGCGAGGATCAGCCAATAGGCGTTATCCCTATCGATTCGATTTATACACCGGTTTCACGCGTTTCTTATCAAGTAGAAAATACGCGTGTCGGTCAAGTGACAGACTATGATAAGTTAACGATAGATGTGTGGACAGATGGGAGCATTGGACCAAAAGAAGCGATTGCTCTCGGCGCAAAAATTTTGACCGAGCACTTAAATATTTTCGTTAGCCTAACAGACGAAGCACAAAATGCCGAAATCATGGTAGAAAAAGAGGAAGATCAAAAAGAAAAAGTGCTCGAAATGACAATTGAAGAACTTGATCTTTCTGTTCGTTCCTACAACTGTTTAAAACGTGCTGGTATTAACACCGTTCAAGAGCTTACGCAAAAAACGGAAGAAGATATGATGAAAGTGCGCAATCTCGGTCGCAAATCTCTCGAAGAAGTAAAAGCAAAGCTTGCTGAACTCGGTCTCAGTTTGCGTAAAGATGACTAGTTAACGTTTGTTTAACTAGTATTTTCATGTTACTAGATACATGAACGCTTACGTTTCTAAAAATAGACGTGATCGTATAAAGTATCATTTCTGAAATGAGATTTGTAGTGAAAATGCTAAAAAGGAGGGGACACTTCATGTCATACAGAAAATTAGGACGTACAAGCGCTCAACGCAAAGCATTGCTTCGTGATTTAGCAACAGATTTAATCATTAATGAGCGTATTGAAACAACAGAGGCGCGCGCAAAAGAATTGCGTTCTGTTGTTGAAAAAATGATTACGCTTGGTAAACGCGGTGATTTGCATGCACGCCGTCAAGCTGCTGCATTTATCCGTAAAGAAGTAGCAAATAGCGAAACAGGTCAAGATGCACTTCAAAAGCTATTTAGCGACATTGCACCGCGTTACCAAGATCGCCAAGGCGGTTACACTCGTATTATGAAACTTGGTCCTCGTCGTGGTGATGGGGCACCAATGGTGATTATCGAGTTAGTATAAAACGATTCGGTTGGCTAACAAGGGCGAGACAGTTTGTTTTGAACTGGATCTATGCCCTTTTTTTATTTACCCTTTTTTAGTAGAGTAGAGATGAGAATGTCAGAGACAAGGGGAAGAAATGATGGAAGAAACCATTTTATCCGTAGAAAAACTATACTTTCGATATCCGAATCAATCAGATTACGCGGTACAAAACGTTACCTTTCAAGTGAAACGTGGGGAATGGCTAGCGATTGTCGGTCATAACGGTTCAGGAAAATCAACGATCGCTAAATTGCTTATCGGGTTGTTAAGACCGGAAAGCGGTGTGATTAAACTATTTCACACTGTACTCGATGAACAGACGGTTTGGGAGATTCGTCGCCGTGTTGGCATGGTATTTCAAAATCCCGATAACCAGTTTGTTGGAACAACGGTAGAAGATGATGTCGCTTTTGCTCTTGAAAATAATGGAATTCCTCGCGATGAAATGGTCAAAAGAGTGCATGAAGCTATACAGCTAGTTCGTATGGAAGAGTTTTTGCATCATGAACCGCATCACCTTTCTGGTGGTCAAAAACAACGTGTTGCAATTGCAGGCATCCTTGCATTGCGGCCAGATCTCATCATTTTAGATGAGGCAACATCGATGCTAGATCCGAAAGGAAGGCAGGAAGTATTAGACACGGTCCGTGATTTAAACAAAAAGCAATGTATCACTGTATTGTCCATTACCCATGATTTAGAGGAAGTCGCTAAGGCCGATCGCGTTATTGTTATGAATAGGGGAGAAATCATGGCAGAAGGAACGCCGAAACAAATTTTTGCGCTTGGGACAAAACTAGAACGAATTGGTTTAGATCTGCCGTTTGCGGTAAAAGTAAGAGACCGGCTGAAGCAGTGCGGAATCCCGCTATCTTCAAGCTACTTTACGATAGAGGAGTTGGTGGAAGAATTATGGACATTATATTCCAAAAGGTAGAGCATGTATATAATGCCAACTCACCGTTTGCCCGCCGAGCGTTGTACGATGTAGACATCATGATTGAAAGCGGCTCTTATGTGGCGGTTATCGGCCATACTGGTTCAGGAAAATCAACGCTGCTTCAGCATCTAAACGGTTTGCTTCAGCCGACAAGCGGAACAGTGATGATAGGAAATCAAACGATTACGAATAAAAAACGACAAACGGACTTAAAACCGCTCCGAAAAAAAGTTGGCATTGTCTTTCAATTTCCGGAACATCAACTGTTTGAGGAAACGGTGGAGAAAGATATATGTTTCGGACCAATGAATTTCGGCGTTTCTGAGGAGGAAGCAAAAAAGAAAGCAAAGGAGCTTATTAAGTTAGTCGGGCTTTCAGAAGACGTACTAACCAAATCACCATTCGATTTAAGCGGCGGGCAAATGCGCCGTGTTGCGATTGCCGGAGTGCTTGCGATGGAACCTGATGTGATTGTGTTAGACGAACCAACTGCTGGCTTAGATCCACGCGGCCGCAAAGAAATTATGGAAATGTTTTATCGCCTTCATCGTGAAAAACAGCTGACGACCGTGTTAGTTACTCATAGTATGGAAGATGCTGCCGCATACGCAGATTATATGATTGTCATGCATAAAGGAACAGTGTGGAAAACGGGGACACCAAAGCAAATTTTTCAAGATAGCGATTCTTTGGCGAAAATTGGGCTCAATGTGCCGGAGACAGTGCGGCTAAAAAAAGAATTGGAGAAAAAGTTAGGGATCACCGTGCCGTCTCCATGTTTGACGATCGAGCAGACCGTAGACGCCATTCAAAAATTATTTTCCAAGGTGAACGCCCATGATGAATAGCATGATTATCGGCAAATATGTACCAGGCGATTCCGTGATTCACCGCATGGATCCGCGCGCGAAACTGCTAATCATCTTTATATACGTATTCATTGTTTTTCTAGCGAATAATAGTGCTACTTATGCTGTTTTAACGATATTTACGTTTAGTCTTTTAGCATTATCACGCATTCCGTTATCGTTTGTGATTAAAGGTTTAAAACCGATTATATGGGTTATCGTCTTTACTTTTTTGCTGCATGTCTTTATGACAAAAGAAGGAGATGTGCTGTACCAAATTGGTTCCTTTTCGATTTACGAAGGCGGCGTCAAGCAAGGAATTTTTATTTCGCTGCGTTTTCTGCTGCTCATTATTATTACTACTTTATTAACCTTAACAACCACCCCGATCGAAGTGACTGACGGAGTGGAAAGCCTACTGGCGCCGTTGAAGAAAATGCGCGTCCCTGTCCATGAACTGGCGCTAATGATGTCTATTTCGCTTCGCTTTATCCCGACGTTAATGGAAGAGACGGAGAAAATTATAAAAGCACAAACCGCACGCGGTGTCGACTTTACAGGGGGGCCGTTTTCTGAAAGAATCAAGGCAATCGTCTCCTTGCTTGTTCCATTGTTTATCAGTTCGTTTAAACGTGCCGAAGAATTGGCGACCGCGATGGAGGCACGCGGTTACCGCGGCGGCGAGGGAAGGACGAAATTTCGTCTGCTTGTATGGAAATGGACAGATACAGCTTTTTTAGCGGCAGTGTTATTATTAGCAGTTGTTTTGTTTATACTACGCTCATAACAGGGTGAGAAAAATGAGTAAACGGATCAAATGCACGCTTTCCTATGACGGTACACATTTTTTCGGTTACCAAATTCAGCCTGGCAAACGAACGGTGCAAGGCGAGTTAGAACGAGTGCTCGAACAAATGCATAAAGGGAAAGCGATTCGTGTTACTGCTTCAGGAAGGACAGATGCGGGTGTTCATGCATACGGGCAAGTAATTCATTTCGATACGTTCTTATCGCTTTCTCCAGATCAATGGAAAAAAGCATTAAATGCCCAGTTACCGGATGATATAGTGATTAAAGATGTACAAGAAGCAGATCCTTCTTTTCATGCGCGTTTTAGTGCCAAAGCAAAAGAATATCGATATAAAGTACGAATTGCCCAAGAACGTAACGTATTTTTACGTAATTATTGCTATCATTACCCTTATCCACTTGATATGGAAGCGATGAGACATGCATTGCGACTTATAGAGGGCACGCATGACTTTACTAGCTTTTGTTCAGCAAAGACGGATGTTGATGATCGTGTACGCACGATTTATAAAGCAGATATGGCGATGCATGATGATTTATTGGAGTTTTGCTTTATTGGCAACGGGTTTTTATATAATATGGTGCGGATTATCGTTGGAACGATTTTGGAAGTTGGGCAAGGAAAACGGAGTATAGATAGCATCTCACACGCTTTTGAGGCAAAAGATCGCCAGTTTGCTGGCAAAACGGCTCCACCGCAAGGATTATATTTATGGAAAGTATATTATGGCAACTAGTCCTGGTGTAACATTTTCTTGACATTGATATGCTAAAGAGATATTATATCATATGGTATGTATTTTTCCACGATTAGCCCCGGAAAGTAATCGTGTTGAGATAAATAGATGATGTTCGTTGATTTTTTATTTAGGAGGGAAAAGTATGCGTACAACTTATATGGCGAAGCCGAATGAAGTAGAACGTAAATGGTACGTTGTCGACGCTGCTGGTAAAACGTTAGGACGCCTTGCAAGTGAAGTAGCAGCCATTTTGCGTGGCAAACATAAACCAACATTCACACCACATGTGGATTGTGGTGATCATGTCATCATTATCAATGCTGAGAAAATTGAACTAACTGGAAAGAAATTAACAAAGAAACTATACTATCGTCATAGCTTGCATCCAGGTGGATTAAAAGTAAGAACGGCGTTAGAAATGCGTACAAATTATCCAGAGCAAATGCTTGAAAGAGCTATACGCGGAATGCTTCCAAAAGGCCGCTTAGGTCGTCAAATGTTTAAAAAATTGCACGTATATCGTGGAAGCGAACACCCACATCAAGCACAAAAACCAGAAGTTTATGAACTTCGCGGATAATCAATAGAAGGAGGGCTTTATTTTGGCACAAGTACAATATTATGGCACAGGCCGTCGTAAAAGCTCTGTCGCACGTGTGCGCCTCGTTCCAGGCGACGGACGCATTGTGATTAACGATCGTGACATTCGTGACTATATTCCATCGGAAGCGTTGATCGAAGTTGTGAAACAACCGTTAGTATTAACAGAAACATTAGGAAATTACGATGTGTTAGTAAACGTAAAAGGCGGCGGATTCTCTGGCCAAGCAGGCGCGATTCGCCATGGAATCGCTCGTGCGTTATTGCAAGTAGATCCAGATTACCGTCCAGTATTAAAACGCGCAGGTTTATTAACACGCGATGCTCGTGTGAAAGAACGCAAAAAATACGGTCTTAAAGGTGCTCGTCGCGCTCCACAGTTCTCAAAACGTTAATGGTATTTTTCCAAAAATCCCAGCCGATATCGGCTGGGATTTTTTTCTTTTCTCCCTCTTTTTTTATTCACGCATGTTTAGGATGAATCGTTAAAAACTACATCCTAAAGGGGTGTGAAAGAACATGAGTGTGATCACTTCATTTAAAGAAAAGAAGCAGGAAAAACAAATGTTATATGAACGAAAAATGTTGCGTGAGTTGTCTTTCGAAAAGCTGAAAACAAAGGCGATCAAGCATTTTAGTCCTTTTTATCCAATGTACCGTGCATTCCCATCCGTCATTGAAGAAGGATGTATCGATATCGCTATTGAAGCGTATTTACTTGGTGCGAACTACAGTCGATTCGGTTACTATGGAGAACCAGCAGAAAGTGTAAGACGACGGTGCGCGCAAGAAGAAAAATATTTCATTGATACATTATTTGATTTTCTTTGCTTTTGGGGAAACATTGATGATGGTTTAGCCAATGAGTCGCTTTATTATGCCTGTGAACATTACGTTGTTTATTGGTGGACGGAAGGATTTGAAAGAGGAAAAAAACGTCGACGACTGAAACTTCACTAAAAAGTTCTATTTTTGCCTCTTGTCCCATATGATAGAGAAGGGGAAACGCAGGAGGAGAAACAATGAAAGTAAAATGGTTGGGTGCTCTCATTATTTCCATTATTGTTATTGTTCTTTTCCAATATATCTTTGCGAATACGACTTCAACTAAATCGTGGAACCTCCCTCTCTCTGGAAGGATTATCATTTTAGATCCTGGTCATGGCGGGCCGGACGGAGGAGCTGTCGGCGGTGATGTGGTAGAAGAAGAAGTGACGCTGAAAGTGGCGGAGAAATTGCGAGACTACTTGCAGCAGCAAGGTGCGCTCGTGTTGATGACAAGGGAAACGGACAGCGACCTTGCCGATAAAGACACACGTGGCTATAGCCGTCGAAAGGCGGAAGATTTACGAAAACGTGTTGCGTTGATTAATAAATCGGAGGCAGATTTATTTATTAGTATCCATCTTAATGCCATTCCCTCTCCGCGTTGGCGTGGGGCGCAAACGTTTTATTACGGCTCGCTGATCGAAAATGAACGGATCGCTAAGTTTATCCAAGCGGAATTGCGGCGCAATCTTGAAAATACAAATCGTACTGCCAAAATAATCGATACCGTTTATTTGTTGAAATATGCGAAAAAACCAGGTGCGCTTGTCGAAGTGGGGTTTTTATCTAATCCAGAGGAACGGGAACTTTTAGCTTCTGATCGTTATCAAACGAAGCTAGCGGCATCGATATATAAAGGGGTACTGCGATATTTTTCGAATGAAAAAAATCCTCCTGAATAGGGAGGATTCCTTTTTTTTACATGATAGATGCGCAATGGTTATATATGTTATAGTAAAAGTATGAAAGGGAATACATACATAAGGATTGGTGATGGCCGATGCTCACAGAAAATGATGTAAGAGGATTGTTAGAAAATATAAAAGACCCATTTTTAAACAAGACGTTTAAAGAAACAAATGCGATTCAAGAAATTAAAATCAAGGAAGATAAAAAGCACGTCAGCGTCAAAATCGCATTAGCAAAAACAGGGACAGCCGAGCAGCTTCGCATCCAAACAACGATTGTTCAGCTACTAAAAGATGCTGGCGCTGCTTCGGTCGGTTTGCGATTTGCGCAGCTCCCTGAAGAAGTAGTAGCAAAATATCAAGGGGAAACATCGAAAACGACATACATTGCGATTGCTAGCGGAAAAGGCGGCGTTGGAAAATCGACCGTTTCCGTGAACCTTGCTGTTTCTCTCGCTCGTCTTGGGAAAAAAGTAGGGCTGATTGATGCCGATATTTATGGGTTTAGTGTTCCAGATATGATGGGCATTGTCGAACGACCAACCGTGCGCGGCGATAAAATTATTCCGGTTGAACGATTCGGCGTAAAAGTTATTTCCATGGCCTTTTTCGTCGAAGATAACGCTCCTGTTATTTGGCGCGGTCCAATGTTAGGAAAAATGTTAAACAACTTTTTCAAAGAAGTCGAATGGGGCGACTTAGATTATTTATTATTAGATTTGCCTCCGGGAACGGGGGACGTTGCGTTAGATGTACATACCATGTTGCCTTCGTGTAAAGAAATCATTGTTACTACCCCGCATCCGACAGCGGCGTTTGTCGCGGCGCGCGCAGGTGCAATGGCGCTTCGCACGGAACACGAAATCATCGGTGTGATTGAAAATATGTCCTATTTTGAAAGCCGCAAAACAGGCGAAAGAGAATATGTATTCGGCAAAGGCGGCGGCGAAAAGCTTGCGAAAGAGTTACAAACGGAACTTTTAGGGCAGCTGCCACTCCAACAACCAGATTGGAACGATGAGGATTTTGCTCCATCTGTTTATGCGGAAGATCATCCTATTGGGAAAATATATATGGACATTGCGCGAAAAATTATTGAAAAGTGTTAAAGAAAAAAGGAGCATATCTCGCTCGGAGATAGCTCCTTTTTAACTTCCTCCTTGCCCTTGCTGATCGCCGCCGCTTTCCTCTCCTTCTCCTCCCTCTTGATTTTCATTTTGTTTTTTTGTTTCCTGCTGAATGTTTTCAGCGGATTTTATTAATATGTCTTGAATTTTTGCCTGGAATAATGGACTATTCAGCGTTTCTGTTATGACTTGTTGAAGGTGCTTGCGAAATTCTTTACTTTTTAGCACGTCCATCATCGCTTTTTCCATTTCTGGATTTTTTAAAATATCTATCATCATCCCTTGATATTCAGGGTCTTTCATTAACGCTTTGATCGTTTTTTCTTGCCCTGTTTTTAAACTTTTTGCAAAGCTTTCTGCAAACTTTGGATCTTGCAGTGCTTTTTCCCAAAATTTTATTCCTTTTTCCGACGTTAACACTTGTTCGAGTGTTTCTTTGACAACGGTTTGCTCCATTACTAATTGTTGTTTCACTTTTTCATCCGTCATAATTTCCTGAATAGCCTTTTTCCCCTCATCTGTTTTTAAAATATCAACGACCATTTTTTTCGTTTGATCGTAATCCGGGGGAGGTGGGCTAATTTCTTGAGGAGCACAAGAGCTAAGGATAAGGAAATAACTAAATAATAGGAGCAATGCGCTTTTTTTCATGTGTAAATAAGCTCCTTTCTGCAAAAATCCCTTACCCTTAATATGAATTTCTGTCAAAAAAATATGCATTCACCTTATTCTAAGCTGGCTTTTTTCCAAAGTGGTTGATAAAATTTTAAACGAATCAGTTTGAAAAAAATAATGGAGGATGAAGTTGTGAACAGCCGTAAATGGGTGCGTTTATTTTTAACAACATTAGCTATTGGAGGAATAACAACAGCGATTATAGGGATTATACTTAACTGGAATGAATACGAGAAACTGTTTTTACGATCGGACGTATTGGAAATTATTGCGGTGTTAGTGTGGCACATTGGTGTTGGCTTTATTTTTAGTGTCATTAGTCAAATGGGGTTTTTCGCCTATTTAACCATTCATCGCTTTGGACTTGGGATCTTTCGTTCTGACTCTCTTTGGAACTCAGTACAAGTTGTGCTAATTTTGTTTGTGCTTTTCGATTTAGTATATTTCCGCTATCAAGTGTTTGCTGTGGAAGGGGAGTCTATTGTCAGTTATATACTAGTCGCTTTATTTATTTTGATTGTCGGGCTTATTGTTGCTTATATAAAAAGTGCACAAACGAATAAAGGGGCATTCGTACCAGCATTATTTTTTATGGTTGTCGTAACGGTTATTGAGTGGTTTCCAGCATTGCGTATTAACAATGAAGATTGGCTTTATTTAATGTTATTTCCATTATTAGTTTGTAACGCTTATCAGCTTCTTATACTGCATAAACTAACAGGTGTTCCAAAGTCATAAAGGGGAGGAGGATACCTCCCTTTCTTTTGCGCGTGCTTATGTTTACAGGATAACTAACCACGAAAGTCCGCGACTTTAATCACGCGGAAATTCAGTTTAGTTTATTTCTTTACTATTTACATCGCCATTAGCGATCAGTTGTGAAACGCTAACATTACGGTAACCGTTTTCCTTCATTGCTTCAATAATTTTTGGAAGTGCTTTTGCTGTTTGGTTAGCAGAATCTGATGCGTGAAGTAAAATAATATCTCCGGCTTCCATGTCGTTTACGACATTTTCAACAATTGTCTTTACTCCAGGGTTAAGCCAATCTTTTGAGTCAATACTCCAATGAACGACGGTATAACCTAGCGAATCAGCAATCTTTAATACATTCTTATTAAAGTTGCCGCCCGGAGGCCGCAATAATGTAATTTCTTTAATTCCAAGCGTGTCAAATACTTTTTTTGCCTGCATAAGATCTTGACGTATTTTCGGGCTTTCTAACTCTGTGTAGTTAACAAAGTTATATCCCATGCTTCCGATTTCATGACCGTCTTCTTTAATTCGTTTCACAATATTCGGATGACGTTCCGCCCAAGAGGCAGATAAAAAAAATGTTGCATTTTTTATGTCATTTTGTTTTAATACATCGAGGATGTGTAAGGCGTTTTGATCCCCCCAGCTGATATCAAATGTTAGTGATACCTCATGTTTACTTTTTTCTATTTTATAGACCGCTTTTGGCCCAGTAGAGAGAGAAAGCGTGGGATTATTGATTCCTTGGGCATATAAAATAGTGGCTGTAAAAAATGCAGATAGAACGATAATAAGTGCCTTTTTTAAGGAACGTCCATTTAATGCATAGAAAAAACTCACTATTTTTCCCCCTTTATCCTAAAGTTGTTCTGTCACCATCTTATGCTTGTCACCCCGGGTGTTATGAAAAATATTTTCAAACCATGTTTTATTGTCGGTACCGATAAACATATTAATAAAAAATACATAAAAAGTATTGACAATAAAAATTTGCTGTGGTAAATTGTCTAACGTCGCTAAGTGATAGAGAAAATAATATTGACATCTTGTTAATGAATGTGTTAGCATAAAAAGGTCGCAAAGAGGAAAAAATGTTCTTTGAAAACTGAACAAAACGAAGCGTCCACATAGAAAAGCGAAGGCGAGCGACACCTTCGGTGTCGGTGCCGAAGCTTAGAAAATAAGCCAATCAACTTTCTTTTTGGAGAGTTTGATCCTGGCTCAGGACGAACGCTGGCGGCGTGCCTAATACATGCAAGTCGAGCGGACCGAACGGGAGCTTGCTTCTGTTCGGTTAGCGGCGGACGGGTGAGTAACACGTGGGTAACCTGCCCGTAAGACCGGGATAACTCCGGGAAACCGGGGCTAATACCGGATAACACCGAAGACCGCATGGTCTTCGGTTGAAAGGTGGCTTCGGCTACCACTTACGGATGGGCCCGCGGCGCATTAGCTAGTTGGTGAGGTAACGGCTCACCAAGGCGACGATGCGTAGCCGGCCTGAGAGGGTGACCGGCCACACTGGGACTGAGACACGGCCCAGACTCCTACGGGAGGCAGCAGTAGGGAATCTTCCGCAATGGACGAAAGTCTGACGGAGCGACGCCGCGTGAGCGAAGAAGGTCTTCGGATCGTAAAGCTCTGTTGTTAGGGAAGAAGAAGTACCGTTCGAATAGGGCGGTACGGTGACGGTACCTAACGAGAAAGCCCCGGCTAACTACGTGCCAGCAGCCGCGGTAATACGTAGGGGGCGAGCGTTGTCCGGAATTATTGGGCGTAAAGCGCGCGCAGGCGGTCCCTTAAGTCTGATGTGAAAGCCCACGGCTCAACCGTGGAGGGTCATTGGAAACTGGGGGACTTGAGTGCAGAAGAGGAGAGCGGAATTCCACGTGTAGCGGTGAAATGCGTAGAGATGTGGAGGAACACCAGTGGCGAAGGCGGCTCTCTGGTCTGTAACTGACGCTGAGGCGCGAAAGCGTGGGGAGCAAACAGGATTAGATACCCTGGTAGTCCACGCCGTAAACGATGAGTGCTAAGTGTTAGAGGGGTTTTCCCTTTAGTGCTGTAGCTAACGCGTTAAGCACTCCGCCTGGGGAGTACGGCCGCAAGGCTGAAACTCAAAGGAATTGACGGGGGCCCGCACAAGCGGTGGAGCATGTGGTTTAATTCGAAGCAACGCGAAGAACCTTACCAGGTCTTGACATCCCCTGACAACCCTGGAGACAGGGCGTTCCCCCTTCGGGGGACAGGGTGACAGGTGGTGCATGGTTGTCGTCAGCTCGTGTCGTGAGATGTTGGGTTAAGTCCCGCAACGAGCGCAACCCTCGCCCCTAGTTGCCAGCATTCAGTTGGGCACTCTAGGGGGACTGCCGGCTAAAAGTCGGAGGAAGGTGGGGATGACGTCAAATCATCATGCCCCTTATGACCTGGGCTACACACGTGCTACAATGGGCGGTACAAAGGGCTGCGAACCCGCGAGGGGGAGCGAATCCCAAAAAGCCGCTCTCAGTTCGGATTGCAGGCTGCAACTCGCCTGCATGAAGCCGGAATCGCTAGTAATCGCGGATCAGCATGCCGCGGTGAATACGTTCCCGGGCCTTGTACACACCGCCCGTCACACCACGAGAGCTTGCAACACCCGAAGTCGGTGAGGTAACCCGTAAGGGAGCCAGCCGCCGAAGGTGGGGCAAGTGATTGGGGTGAAGTCGTAACAAGGTAGCCGTACCGGAAGGTGCGGCTGGATCACCTCCTTTCTAAGGATGATACGAAAAGCGGAAGCGCCGCGATCAGCTCTCGAAGCCAAATGTTCTTCACCCGTTGAAGTGCTTGCACTTCGAGGGGGAAGGTTATTTGGCACAAGAGAGCTAGGCGCTGGAGCTAGACAGTACGAAAAGCGAAGGACGCTTACGTTTTGTTCAGTTTTGAGGGAACATGTTTATGTTCTCTTCAATCAATCCGTTTTGCGTCTGCGTCTACGAGTGGATTCAGAGAAGCTAGATTCCTCGGCGCAAGGCAGCAGAGAAGTTGATTCAAGGCAGTAGCCTTGTTCAGTTTTGAGGGAGCATGTTTAATGTTCTTTCAAAACAGAGGCTTTGTGTCAGAAGCAGTCTTGTGCCTGCGTCTACAAGCAGGTTCGAGGGAGTTAGGTTCCTCGGCACAAAGCTGCAGAGAAGCGAACTCAAAGTAGTAGCTTCGTTCCTTGAAAACTAGATAACCGAGAAGAAAAGCGGAGGCGCCGCGATTAGCTCTCGAAGCCAAATGTTCTTCACCCACAGAAGTGCTTGTACTTCGAGGGGGAAGGTTATTTGGCACAAGAGAGCTAGGCGCCGAAGCTAGACAGTGGAAGAAGCCGAGAAGCGAAGGCGGCAAGCGTGAAGCTGTTTTCGCATGGTTAAGTTAGAAAGGGCGCACGGTGGATGCCTTGGCACTAGGAGCCGATGAAGGACGGGGCAAACGCCGAAACGCTTCGGGGAGCTGTAAGCAAGCGTTGATCCGGAGATGTCCGAATGGGGAAACCCACTGCCCGTAATGGGGCAGTATCCATACCTGAATCCATAGGGTATGGAGGGCACACCCGGGGAACTGAAACATCTAAGTACCCGGAGGAGAAGAAAGCAACCGCGATTCCCTGAGTAGCGGCGAGCGAAACGGGAACAGCCCAAACCAAGAGGCTTGCCTCTTGGGGTTGTAGGACCACTCATATGGGAGTTACAAAGGAACGGGGTAGACGAAGCGGTCTGGAAAGGCCCGCCAGAGAAGGTGACAGCCCTGTAGTCGAAACTTCGTTCCCTCCCGAGTGGATCCTGAGTACGGCGGGACACGGGGAATCCCGTCGGAAGCAGGGAGGACCATCTCCCAAGGCTAAATACTCCCTAGTGACCGATAGTGAACCAGTACCGTGAGGGAAAGGTGAAAAGCACCCCGGAAGGGGAGTGAAAGAGAACCTGAAACCGTGTGCCTACAAGTAGTCAGAGCCCGTTCATGGGTGATGGCGTGCCTTTTGTAGAATGAACCGGCGAGTTACGATGACGTGCGAGGTTAAGTCGAAGAGACGGAGCCGCAGCGAAAGCGAGTCTGAATAGGGCGTTTAGTACGTCGTCGTAGACCCGAAACCAGGTGATCTACCCATGTCCAGGGTGAAGGTAGGGTAACACCTACTGGAGGCCCGAACCCACGCACGTTGAAAAGTGCGGGGATGAGGTGTGGGTAGGGGTGAAATGCCAATCGAACCTGGAGATAGCTGGTTCTCCCCGAAATAGCTTTAGGGCTAGCCTCAAGGGAAGAGTCTTGGAGGTAGAGCACTGATTGAGCTAGGGGCCCTCATCGGGTTACCGAACTCAGTCAAACTCCGAATGCCAACGACTTATCCTTGGGAGTCAGACTACGAGTGATAAGATCCGTGGTCGAGAGGGAAACAGCCCAGACCACCAGCTAAGGTCCCAAAGTGCACGTTAAGTGGAAAAGGATGTGGAGTTGCCCAGACAACCAGGATGTTGGCTTAGAAGCAGCCATCATTTAAAGAGTGCGTAATAGCTCACTGGTCGAGTGACTCTGCGCCGAAAATGTACCGGGGCTAAACGTGCCACCGAAGCTGTGGGATGACCGCCCGTCATCGGTAGGGGAGCGTTCTAAGCGCGCCGAAGCGAGACCGGAAGGACTCGTGGAGCGCTTAGAAGTGAGAATGCCGGTGTGAGTAGCGAAAACAGAGGTGAGAATCCTCTGCACCGAAAGCCTAAGGTTTCCTGAGGAAGGTTCGTCCGCTCAGGGTTAGTCGGGACCTAAGCCGAGGCCGAAAGGCGTAGGTGATGGGCAACAGGTTGAGATTCCTGTACCACCTCCTCACCGTTTGAGCAATGGGGGGACGCAGGAAGGTAGGGCGAGCAGGCTGCTGGAATAGCCTGTCCAAGCGGTTAGGCTGCCAGATAGGCAAATCCGTCTGGCGCAAAGGCTGAGCCGTGATGGCGAAGGGACCATCGGTCCCGAAGTCCCCGATCCTACACTGCCAAGAAAAGCCTCTAGCGAGGTGAGAGGTGCCCGTACCGCAAACCGACACAGGTAGGCGAGGAGAGAATCCTAAGGTGCGCGGGAGAACTCTCGTTAAGGAACTCGGCAAAATGACCCCGTAACTTCGGGAGAAGGGGTGCTCTCTTGGGTGATGAGCCCGAGAGAGCCGCAGTGAAAAGGCCCAAGCGACTGTTTATCAAAAACACAGGTCTCTGCGAAGCCGAAAGGCGAAGTATAGGGGCTGACACCTGCCCGGTGCTGGAAGGTTAAGGGGAGCGCTTAAGCCGCAAGGCTGAAGGTGCGAACCGAAGCCCCAGTAAACGGCGGCCGTAACTATAACGGTCCTAAGGTAGCGAAATTCCTTGTCGGGTAAGTTCCGACCCGCACGAAAGGTGTAACGACTTGGGCACTGTCTCAACGAGAGACCCGGTGAAATCATACTACCTGTGAAGATGCAGGTTACCCGCGACAGGACGGAAAGACCCCGTGGAGCTTTACTGCAGCCTGATATGGAATTTTGGTATCGCTTGTACAGGATAGGTGGGAGCCTGAGAAGCCGGAGCGCCAGCTTCGGTGGAGGCGCCGGTGGGATACCACCCTGGCGGTATTGAAATTCTAACCCGCACCCCTTATCGGGGTGGGAGACAGTGTCAGGTGGGCAGTTTGACTGGGGCGGTCGCCTCCCAAAAGGTAACGGAGGCGCCCAAAGGTTCCCTCAGAATGGTTGGAAATCATTCGTAGAGTGCAAAGGCACAAGGGAGCTTGACTGCGAGACGGACAGGTCGAGCAGGGACGAAAGTCGGGCTTAGTGATCCGGTGGTTCCGTATGGAAGGGCCATCGCTCAACGGATAAAAGCTACCCCGGGGATAACAGGCTGATCTCCCCCAAGAGTCCACATCGACGGGGAGGTTTGGCACCTCGATGTCGGCTCATCGCATCCTGGGGCTGTAGTCGGTCCCAAGGGTTGGGCTGTTCGCCCATTAAAGCGGTACGCGAGCTGGGTTCAGAACGTCGTGAGACAGTTCGGTCCCTATCCGTCGCGGGCGCAGGAAATTTGAGAGGAGCTGTCCTTAGTACGAGAGGACCGGGATGGACGCACCGCTGGTGTACCAGTTGTCCCGCCAGGGGCACCGCTGGGTAGCTATGTGCGGAAGGGATAAGCGCTGAAAGCATCTAAGCGTGAAGCCCCCCTCAAGATGAGATTTCCCATCGCGTCAAGCGAGTAAGATCCCTCGAAGATGACGAGGTCGATAGGTCCGAGGTGGAAGCGTGGCGACACGTGGAGCTGACGGATACTAATCGATCGAGGACTTAACCAAAGCGAAAAGTGGAGGACGCCCGCCTATCGGCGACACGCGCTGGAGGGCCCGTGAGGAGGCTGTTGCCGCCGCAACGGGACCGAAGCGTCGCGAGCCGATGGCGTCCGGAGCTAGACAAAGTGAAAAGCGGAGGACGCTAGGAGCTAGACAACGGAAAAGCGTAGGCCGCCTATGCAAGACGGCTTCTTCCAAACAGACGGTTATCTAGTTTTGAAGGAATGAAAATTCACTCTTGACAAGCTTATTTGTTTGGATATAATAATATTTGGCTGACAACTTGCCTAGTGACAATAGCGGAGAGGAAACACCCGTTCCCATCCCGAACACGGAAGTTAAGCTCTCCAGCGCCGATGGTAGTTGGGGCCAGCGCCCCTGCAAGAGTAGGTCGTTGCTAGGCAAGTTGAATATTCCAAAGCAGCTCAGTGGGAAGCAACGAGCATAAGCTTCTATGAATAAGCTGCGAGTTGCCTCGACGCATCCAGCTTCTTTGAAAAAGCTTGTAGAGGAAGAGGCAACGAAAAAATTGAGTATAAACCAACAACCCGTTATTCCGCAGTAGCTCAGTGGTAGAGCAATCGGCTGTTAACCGATTGGTCGCAGGTTCGAATCCTGCCTGCGGAGCCATGCTTCCATAGCTCAGTTGGTAGAGCACTTCCATGGTAAGGAAGAGGTCACCGGTTCAAGCCCGGTTGGAAGCTTTCGTATTGTGATTTTTTGGCCCGTTGGTCAAGTGGTTAAGACACCGCCCTTTCACGGCGGTAACACGGGTTCGAATCCCGTACGGGTCACTTTCTTTTTGTGGAGGATTAGCTCAGCTGGGAGAGCACTTGCCTTACAAGCAAGGGGTCGGCGGTTCGATCCCGTCATCCTCCACCACGACATTTTTAATGCCCGCTTAGCTTAATTGGTAGAGACGAGCCTAAGCTTCCGTGAATTCCCTGCGAGTTGTTCCGATGCATATCACTTCGCTGAATAAGCGAGAAGAGGAAGGGACACAAAAAATTAAGTATATATGTCAATACTCCTTTCTTATGCCGGCTTAGCTCAATTGGTAGAGCAACTGACTTGTAATCAGTAGGTTGCGGGTTCAAGTCCTGCAGCCGGCATCATAATATGGAGGGGTAGCGAAGTGGCCAAACGCGGCGGACTGTAAATCCGCTCCCTTTGGGTTCGGCGGTTCGAATCCGTCCCCCTCCACCACCTTATACATAGAGTAATTAGCTGAAATGAAGTATAATTTTTATGTTATGTGAAATAATATTTTTGGGTAGCATTAGGTACTCCAATATTATTGGGCTATAGCCAAGCGGTAAGGCAACGGACTTTGACTCCGTGATGCGCTGGTTCGAATCCAGCTAGCCCAGCCATAATCTCATTAATTAGCTCAGCAGGGAAGCAATGAGCAAAGCTTCTATGAGTTCGCTACGAATTGTCCCGACGCATCCTGCTTCTGTGAATTAGCTAGAAGAGGAAGGGACAACGAGCAGGAGAGTTGATTACCAGTTGCCTCGACACATCCAACATCTTTGAATTGGCTAGCAGAGGAAGAGGCAACAAAAACATGGAGTGTTTTCATTTACTACACGAGCCATTAGCTCAGCAGGTAGAGCATCTGACTTTTAATCAGAGGGTCGGAGGTTCGAGTCCTCCATGGCTCATTGTCATGCGGAAGTAGTTCAGTGGTAGAACACCACCTTGCCAAGGTGGGGGTCGCGGGTTCGAGTCCCGTCTTCCGCTCTTTTACAACAAGATAGTTTGGGGCCTTAGCTCAGCTGGGAGAGCGCCTGCTTTGCACGCAGGAGGTCATCGGTTCGATCCCGATAGGCTCCATTAATATAACATCCCACTTCGTTTTTTCCGAAGTGGGATTTTTTGTTTATTGTGATTGCAGACTGTTCTTTTTTTATAAGAATAAATATTCAAAAAACTGTCGAGTTGAGTCAATATGATATTTTTGTCTACAATTGAAGTAGCACAATGGGAAGGAGAGGGAAACATGAAGACGGTATCGATTATTGGTGTACCGATGGATTTAGGGCAGACACGTCGTGGTGTAGATATGGGGCCGAGTGCCATGCGTTATGCAGGGGTAATCGAGAGGTTAGAACGTCTTCATTATGAAATTGAAGATCTAGGCGATATTCCAATTGGAAAAACAGAACATCCTGATGATGAAGGATCACGGCTCAACTTACGAAATTTGAAAGCGGTTGCAGAAGCGAATGAAAAATTGGCAAAAACAGTGGACGAAGTGATCAAAAGGGGGCGCTTCCCTCTCGTGTTGGGCGGTGATCATAGCATTGCCATTGGTACATTAGCTGGTATTGCGAAGCATTATAAGAATTTAGGAGTTATTTGGTATGACGCCCACGGTGATTTAAATACGCCAGAAACCTCTCCATCCGGAAACATTCATGGCATGCCGCTGGCTGTGAGTCTTGGTTTAGGACATCCATATTTGACGAATATCGGCGGTTATAGCCCAAAAGTGAAACCTGAAAACATTGTTCTTATTGGCATTCGCTCTCTGGACGAAGGGGAAAAGCAGTTAATCCGTGAAAAAGGGATTAAAGTATATACGATGCATGAAATAGATCGTCTCGGCATGACGACAGTAATGGAAGAAACGATTGCATATTTAAAAGAACGAACGGATGGAGTGCATTTATCACTTGATTTAGACGGACTTGATCCGAACGATGCACCGGGAGTGGGTACGCCAGTTATCGGTGGTCTTACTTATCGTGAAAGCCATTTGGCAATGGAAATGCTCGCAGAGGCAAAACTAATTACATCAGCGGAATTTGTAGAGGTGAATCCGATTTTAGATGAGCGCAATAAGACTGCTTCTGTTGCTGTAGGATTGATGGGGTCCCTTTTTGGAGAAAAGCTGGTGTAACGGTGTAAAAACAGCAGATTTTACAGAATCTGCTGTTTTTATTTTGCTTAGGAAAGATTAGGCGGATATGATAAAATAAATGGTGCATGTTTGCATGAAACTTTTTTTATTTGTGAACGTAATACACTGTAGCCGCAGTGAGCGGGGGTACGTATTATTATGGAGATATTTGTGAAAAAACGTATAAAAGCGGTCAAAAAAGGCGATCAAAATGCCTATGCTGATATTGTAGACCTTTATAAAGATAAAATATACCGTTTATGTTATCGTATGCTAGGAAATCGCCATGAGGCGGAAGATGCTGCGCAAGAAGCGTTTATCCGCGCTTATGTTAATATTCATACGTATAATCCAAATATGAGGTTTTCCTCGTGGCTTTACCGAATTGCCGCCAATTTAGCGATTGATAAGATTCGGAAGAAAAAACCGGATGCCTATTTAGACGAAGAGATAAGCGGTACTGATGGGCTTACAATGTATTCACAGCTTTCCTCTAGCGAAGCTTCTCCGGAAGAAACATTAGAAAGTTTGGAGCTACAGGAAACAGTACAGAAAGCAATTGAACAACTTCCAGAAAAATATCGTAGTGTTATTGTATTGAAGTATATAGAAGGGCTATCATTACAGGAGATTAGCGAAATTTTAGACTTGCCGCTCGGCACGGTAAAAACGAGACTTCACCGTGGCAGAGAAGCGTTGCGAAAGCATTTGGGTCATTTATGAGAGGGTGAAGAACATGAAATGTCCGCATAACATTGTAAACCTTATGCATGATTTTTTAGATGGTGATATTGGGCCGCATGATGAAAAAATATTAAGGGAGCATTTGCAACAATGTTCAGCATGCGCTGATCATTTTAATGGACTAGAGAAAACAGTCGCGTTCATTCAGCATGCGTCCCATCTCACCCCTCCTTCGGATTTTACGGCCCGTGTGATGGCACAGCTACCGAAAGAAAGAAAGATGATTCGTGTTAGAAGGTGGCTGCAAACCCATCCGTTTATTACCGCTGCATCGTTATTTATGATGTTGACGATAGGCAGTCTATTTACCACATGGAACACACAGAAACAATTTTCTGTTTCCACACATGAAAATGTCATTATTCGCGGTCATACTGTCATTGTTCCGAAAGGAGAAGTCGTTCAAGGAGATATTGTCGTTCGCAACGGTTCTATAAAGATAGAAGGGAAAGTCGAGGGCAATGTCACCGTGATTCATGGAGAAAAATATTTAGCTTCTGCAGGACAAGTAACAGGAGAAATTGAAGAAATTAACCAAGTATTTGAGTGGATTTGGTATAATATTAAGGAACGAATCAAGGATGCGGTGGAAGCGTTCGAATAGAGAGCCATCTTTTTTGATGGCTTTTTTATATGATATGTTATAATAGAAGGGTTGTTTCAATAAAATTATGTTTGAATTAGAATGATAAAGGAAGTGTGAAAATGCCTTTCGGAGAGCTCCCGATTTTAAGTTATTTAGGCAAGGCCGTCGATATTCTTGTTGTTTGGTATGTTATATATAAATTAATCATGATGATTCGCGGGACGAAGGCAGTCCAGCTTCTAAAAGGAATTATTCTTATTATACTAGTGCATATTGTTAGTAACTTTCTCGGTCTTAACACGCTGCAATGGCTAATGGATCGAGCAATCACATGGGGGTTTCTCGCTATTATTATTATCTTCCAGCCGGAATTGCGGCGTGCGCTTGAGCAAATAGGACGGGGAAAGCTGTTTTCTCGAAGTAGTTCGAATGAGGACGAAGAGCAAGTAAAAATGGTTGAAGCGATTATTAAAGCGACGGAATATATGGCAAAACGGAGAATAGGCGCGTTAATTTCCATTGAACGGGAAACAGGAATGGGAGATTATATTGAAACAGGCATTATTTTGAATGCCCGTGTTTCCTCTGAACTATTAATTAATATTTTTATCCCTAATACTCCGTTGCACGACGGGGCTGTTATTATTCAAAAAAACCATGTCGCAGCAGCGGCCTGTTACCTGCCGCTTTCAGAAAGCCCTTTTATTTCGAAAGAGCTTGGGACTCGGCATCGCGCTGCATTAGGAATTAGTGAAGTGACAGATAGCATAACGGTTGTTGTATCAGAAGAAACCGGTGCGGTATCGGTCACAAAAAACGGGGAGCTACACAGAGATTTAACCCCGGAGCAGTTTCGGGAGTTGCTTACAAAGGAGCTAGTGCCATCCACAAAGGCGACTTCCTCATCCCGTTGGCAATGGAGGGGGAAGAAACATGGATAAGTTAATGAACAATCATTGGTTTATTAAAATATTTTCTTTACTGTTAGCGATTATGCTTTATATGTCAGCGAATATTGAGAAAGAAACAAAATCGGGAGTGATTACCCGCAATACGGTAGGACAAGAGGATACGGAAACAATGACAAATGTTCCTGTAGTGGTTTATTATGATGAGGAAAATTTAGTTGTCTCCGGTATTCCGAAATATGTGAATGTCACTTTGCAAGGGCCCGCAAGTATTGTTAAGCCGACTGCTTTACAGCGCAATTTTGAAGTGTATATCGACTTAACGAATTTACCGTTAGGAACGTATACCGTTCCAATTAAATATAAAGATATATCTGATAAACTAAAGGTCAACATCCACCCTTCAGTCGCAAAAGTAACGATTCAAGAAAAAGTTTCTAAAAATTTCCCTGTCGGGGTTGATTTGATCAATAAAAATAAAGTGCCCGAAGGCTATTTGATTGAAAAGCCGATTGTCAAACCAAACGCCGTTACTATTACGGGTGCCAAAGAATTAATTGAAAGTATATCATCGGTAAAAGCTAGAATTGATTTAGATAGGGCAACAGATACCGTAACAGAGGAATCGAGCGTAACCGTTTATGACAAAAGAGGCAACGTACTTAATGTAGATGTCCAGCCTTCCGTAGTAGAAGTAACCGTTCCGATTAAAAGCCCAAGCAAAACGGTTCCACTGAAAATTAATCGGACAGGATCACTGCGAAAAGGATTAAGTATAGTAAAAATAGAAACCATCCCAAATCAAGTAACTATTTTTGGCTCAAAAGAAAAAATCAATTCCATTGAATTTATTGACGGTATTACGATTCATTTAGATGAAATTACAGAAGATAAGACATTGGAAGTGAATGTTCCGTTGCCTGCAGGAGTAAAAAGTGTGGATCCTTCTAAAATAAAAATAGTCATTGATGTACAAAAAGAAGAATCGAAAACATTAAAAGATGTACCGATTCATGTAGTAGGATTAGGAGATCAATATACGGTTGATTTTGTAGATCTGCAAGAAGGGGCGATGGATGTTCAGCTTTATGGGGCACCGAATGTATTAAGCGATATAACAAAAGACGATATTCAATTATATATAGATGTTAGTGATTTAGGCGTTGGTGAACATGAAGTAAAAGCGGAATTAAATGGTCCACAAAATATCAAATGGCAATTACCGAAAGAAAAAGTAAAAATTAAAATTAATGAACGATAATTTCATTTGCGTAAGGAGAGAGTGTATAATGGGTAAATATTTTGGCACTGATGGTGTTCGTGGAGTAGCGAATCGTGAGTTGACGCCAGAACTGGCATTTAAAATAGGCCGCTGCGGCGGTTATGTATTAACAAAAAGCGAAGAACGGCCAAAAGTATTAATTGGTCGTGATACACGTATTTCTGGTCATATGCTTGAAGGAGCGCTTGTCGCTGGGCTGCTTTCTATCGGGGCGGAAGTGATGCGCCTCGGTGTGATTTCTACACCAGGTGTTGCTTATTTGACAAAAGCGTTGGGAGCGCAAGCGGGAATTATGATTTCCGCATCACATAACCCTGTTCAAGATAATGGAATCAAGTTTTTTGGTCCAGACGGCTTTAAACTTTCCGATGAACAAGAACAAGAAATTGAAGCGTTGATTGATAGCCCGGAAGATATGTTGCCAAGACCGATAGGAAAAGCATTAGGACAAGTGAACGATTATTTTGAAGGCGGCCAAAAGTATTTGCAGTATTTAAAACAGACCATTGACGAAGATTTTTCCGGAATGAAAATTGCGCTCGATTGTGCGCATGGAGCTACTTCGTCTCTTGCCACTCATTTATTCGCCGATTTGGAAGCGGATGTTGTTACAATGGGAGCATCACCGAACGGTCTTAACATTAACGAAGGAGTTGGCTCAACACATCCAGAAGCATTAGCGGCGTTTGTGAAAGAAAAAGGAGCAGATGTTGGACTTGCCTTTGACGGCGACGGGGATCGCTTGATTGCGGTAGATGAATACGGAAATATTGTGGATGGCGACCAAATTATGTACATTTGCGCGAAATATTTAAAAGAAACTGGCCGTCTTAAACATCAAACCGTCGTTTCCACTGTGATGAGCAATCTCGGATTTTACAAAGCGCTTGAGGCGCAAGGAATTCAAAGTGTACAAACAGCTGTTGGCGACCGTTATGTCGTAGAAGAAATGAGAAAAAATGGTTATAACTTAGGCGGAGAACAGTCAGGGCATATTATTTTCCTCGATTACAATACAACAGGAGATGGATTGCTAACGGCATTGCAGCTTGTGAACATTATGAAAGTCAAAGAAAAACCGCTTTCTGAGCTTGCCAGTGAAATGAAAAAATATCCGCAACAGCTGGTAAACATAAAAGTAGCGGATAAGCATAAAGTAATGGAAAATGAAAAAGTAAAAGCTGTTATTCAAGAAGTGGAAGCAGAAATGAACGGAAACGGCCGGGTTCTTGTTCGTCCGTCTGGAACGGAGCCGGTTGTACGTGTGATGGCAGAAGCGCCGACGGAAGAAGCATGCCGGAATTATGTCGAACGGATCGCCTCTGTCGTTCGCGAAGAAATGGGAGTCGAATAAAATAAAACGCTCATAACTAACCTATGTATAAATGGAACATTCTGTTCTATTTATGCATAGGTTATTTTATGAAATAATTCTAACAGTTGACGCTTTTAAAGACGTACTGTAATATTATTTTGTTGTTATTCTAAAAAGAAAGGTGGGTAGAGGTTTTTCATTTGCATTTTTTAAAAAAGCGCCTGGACTAAGCGTGGACGGAAAAACGCTTAGTTGACGAGGAGGAGGTTTATCGAGGTTTCGGCGGATGCCTCCCGGTTGCTGCGATTACAACCGCAAGTCCTTTCTTAAAACAAAGAGGTGACTCTTTGGACAAAGGGAAGGATATAATCGCAAAAATACGGAAATGGGGAGTCTGTCCGCGCAAAAGGGGTCAGACACCTGACAACGTTCCTTGACAAAAAAATAATAGAGGAATTCCTTTGTGCGACAGTCTTCCTGAATATTAAGGAGGATACGGATCTATGTGTGGAATTGTCGGTTACATCGGTCAACAGGACGTAAAAGAAATTTTACTGCGCGGATTAGAAAAATTGGAGTACCGCGGGTATGACTCTGCAGGCATTGCGGTACTAAATGATGAAGGAGTTCACCTTTTTAAAGAAAAAGGACGGATTGCCGATTTGCGGAATGTCGTTGATCCGAGCGTAAGTGCTACTCTTGGAATCGGCCATACACGCTGGGCAACACACGGTGCTCCGAGCCGCATCAACGCGCACCCGCACCAAAGCGCTTCTGGCCGCTTTACATTAGTGCACAATGGAGTTATTGAAAACTATGCGCTTTTAAAACAGGAGTATTTACAAGATGTAACGCTAAAGAGTGATACGGATACGGAAATTATCGTGCAGCTTGTTGAAAAATTTGTAAACGACTGTCTTTCTGTCGAAGAAGCGTTCCGCAAAACATTAACATTGTTGAAAGGTTCTTATGCCATCGCAATGATTGATGGGGAAAATCAAGAAGTTATTTATGTCGCAAAAAATAAAAGCCCGTTGCTTGTCGGACTCGGCAATGGTTTCAATGTTGTGTCGAGCGACGCGATGGCGATGCTGCAAGTGACAAAACAATTTGTCGAGCTTATGGATAAAGAAATGGTCATTGTGACAAGAGAAAGCATTACAATTAAAAACTTAAACGGTGACATTATCGAGCGCGCTCCATATACAGCGGAGCTAGACGCAAGCGATATTGAGAAAGGAACATATCCGCATTACATGTTAAAAGAAATAGATGAACAACCGTTTGTCATGCGCCGCATTATTCAAAAATATCAAGACGAAAATGGTCAGCTTACGATTGATCCAGAAATAGTCAAAGAAGTGATCAATGCGGATCGTTTATATATTATCGCTTGTGGTACAAGTTATCACGCGGGGTTAGTCGGAAAACAATTGATCGAGAAATGGGCGAAAATCCCTGTCGAAGTGCATGTTGCAAGCGAGTTTTCGTACAATATGCCGCTGTTGTCTGAAAGACCGCTATTCATTTACATTTCTCAAAGCGGGGAAACAGCGGACAGCCGTGCGGTGCTTGTCCAAACGAAAGAACTTGGCTACAAAGCGATTACGATTACGAACGTACCAGGTTCTACTCTTTCCCGTGAGGCGGATTATACGTTATTGCTTCATGCCGGCCCGGAAATCGCTGTTGCATCAACAAAAGCATATACGGCCCAAATCGCTGTGCTTGCGATTTTAGCGACAGCTGCGGCGAAAGCAAAAGGCATTGCGCTTGACTTTGACTTGAAAAAAGAGCTTGGTATTATCGCTAACGTAATGGAAATGTTGTGCGATGCAAAAGAAGAAATGGAAAAAATCGCTCTCGAGTATTTATCAACAACGCGCAACTGTTTCTTCATCGGCCGCACCGTTGACTATTATGTATGCTTGGAAGGCGCGTTAAAATTAAAAGAGATTTCTTACATTCAAGCAGAAGGATTCGCTGGCGGAGAATTGAAGCACGGCACGATCGCTCTTATCGAAAACGGCACCCCAGTAATCGCCTTGGCGACACAAGAACACGTCAACTTAAGCATTCGTGGCAACGTTAAAGAAGTTGTCGCCCGCGGCGCCAACCCTTGCATCATTTCGATGAGAGGCTTAGAAACAGACGAAGACCGCTACGTCATTCCAGCGGTTCATCCAATGCTTACACCGCTCGTTTCTGTCGTGCCGCTGCAGCTCATCGCCTACTACGCGGCATTGCATCGCGGTTGCGATGTCGACAAACCGCGCAACTTAGCAAAGAGCGTGACGGTGGAATAAAAGATAGAAATACGCGTCTCGTATTTGTTAAGTGACAAAAAAGTTGTATACTGAACAAAAAAGTCGTATACTCGACAAAAAAGTTGTATACTCCATTTTGATTCGCCAAAATATTTTAGGATAATAATTTAAATAAAAAATTATGCCTCTAACGTTTTAACGTTAGAGGCTATATTTTTAGGAGGAAGATCTAGATTGAATAACTCACATTTCGCACCCTCTCGACGAAAATCGGGAGGATTTTTTCGTTCCGATGTCGAATGAATCCTTGACACACAAGGAACGTAAAGGAGTTTTTCACTTATGAACGTTCAAGTCAAAAAGGTCTATCGCAATTCTTATTTGAATATAATAAGTGCCCTATTCAAGAAACTGGGTCTGCCTCAATTGATTGACCATCTCGTGCCCGTCGATCCGCAGTGCCAAACGCGAGTCAGCGATGCTGTTCAGGCCATCCTCTACAATGTGTTTGACGGCCGGCAAGCCCTTGTTCACTTGGAACATTGGGCTCAGGAGGTCGATTGTGAGAAACTCATCCGTCCCGATCTCCATCCTTCCTGGTTGAACGACGATGCGTTGGCCCGTCATCTCGATCGCCTGTATGAGGCTGGCATTCACAACGTCATCAGCACTTGCTTGATTCATATTTATCGAAAAGAAGGCCTTTCCCTCCGAGCCTTCCACGCCGATACGACGGACAAGACCGTTTACGGCGCGTATGAATCGGCCTCGTTAGAGGCCTTACAAATCACACATGGCTACAACCGCCATCATCGTTGGCAAAAACAGATCGGTTTCGGACTGGTCGGCAACGAGGACGGCATCCCGTTTTACGGCGATGTGCACGATGGCAACCTGCCCGATAAAACATGGAATCCCGAGGTGCTGTCTCGTGTCCATGAACAGCTGAAGCAGGCCAAAATCGAAGACGAATGGATTTACGTGGCCGATTCCGCCGCGATGACGAAAGAGACCCTGGCGCAAACCAAAGCGGCCAACGCCTTTTTGATCACCAGAGGCCCTTCGTCGCTCCGGATCGTGAAAACCGCGCTGGCCGAAGCGGATGCTGAGGACACGACGTGGAGCGATCCCTTTACGTTGGCGGAGAGAAACGGCGCCACGTACCGGGTATGGGAAACGGCCTCGACGTATGAAGGCCACCCCGTTCGGCTGATCGTTGTTGAATCGAGCGCGCTCGACCAGCGAAAAGGAAAGACGCTTGAAAAAGAACGAACCAAAGAAGCGGAGCTTCTTCGCGAGGAACAAGCCCGTTGGGAGCGTCACCCCTTCTCCTGCCGGGAAGATGCCGAACAAGCCTTGGCGTCCCTCAAGGCGTCCCTTCGCCCCCGGTTTCATCGGGTTGAGGCCGCGGTCGAAGAGATCGTACGCCTGAAAAAACGGCGCGGACGGCCGAAAAAAGGGGCGGAACCCGAGGTGGAGACGCTGTATTTCTTGCACCTTGACGTCGAATTCGACCAAGACGCGTGGGAACAGGCGAGACGGAAAGCGTCCCGGTTTGTCCTTGTCACGACCGTTCCGAAGGAATGGAAGGGCCAACCCATGGATGCCCAAGAGATCTTGAAGCTGTATAAAGGGCAGATCTCTGTGGAAATGAACTTCGCTTTTTTGAAAGATCCGTTTTTCACGGATGAGATTTACGTCAAAAAACCAGAACGGGTCGCAGTATTAGGCTATTTGTTTCTGTTGGCCTTGGCTATTTACCGCGTTTTTCAGCGCCGAGTGCGTCAGTTTATTACTCCAGAACACCCGTTGAAGGGTCCTGGAGGCCGCAAGCTGACCCGGCCGACGGGACAGGCGATTTTTCAGCTGTTTCAATATGTGAACGTCGTCCTGTTCAAGCTGCCGGATGGGCGCATCCAACGCTCACTGGATCGCTCCCTTACCCCTGATCAGCGAAGGATTCTGCAGGGATTGGGCATGGATGAGAGCATCTACGTGTAACGTGATACGGAACGACCAGCGATGGTAAAAAAAGGATTGCCATCGCTCGTTGTGTTGGTCAAAAAGTTATTCTGAAAAACTAAATAAAAAATCCTTTGTTTTGACCTTGTTAGGGTGCGAAATGTGAGGAATAAAGAAAAATTTTTAGCTATCTGTCAAGATGTTTTTGGCAATTTAAAATCACATAATTATACTTTCATCAGGATCACTATTTTCAATAGTTTTTGTTAACCTTGTAGTATCTGGACCTAGATACACTTCATCTCTATCTTCACTCTCGATAGTAAAGGTGCGTTTAGTGGTATCGGGACCTATAAAATACTCATTTTCATCACTATTCTCAATTGTTGCTGTTTGACGCGTTGTTTCTGGGCCGAAATACATCTCGTCTGGATCGATGTTTTCAGTTGTCTCTGTCATTATTGTTGTTTCTGGACCTATTCTTAATGCTTTTATGTTCTTTTGCTCATCAATATAGTTTATTTGTGTTTCATTGTCATAATACAGAACTGGAACCTTCTTTAAGTAGTATTCTTCAGCGTAATTAATAATATATGGCTTTTTCATTTACTCTCCCTCCTCTAATAAAATTATACCAAAATTTGAAAACGTATTGTCATTTATTTCAATTATCTCAATATCATTAATATTATATGTATGGAGGAATTCTAATAGTTTTTTATAGTTACTGTAGATGAGCAAATTCACTAACATAAATTTACATCGAAACAAAAAAGGAGACATGAACCCGATTCCTTGGTTAGAATAGATGTGCTACCAAACCATTCACAAGGAGGTTCATGTCTCATGAATAGATTAGCACATCATCAAGGAATTCACAAGTTTTTCACGATGTTGGGGTTGACCCTTTATTTTTCAAAACCTGTTATGAAGCATCTCGTTCATATCGTGGATGCGATGATCACGAAGGGCTTTTCGGGAACATTGACCGATCTTCATCATGGGAGCTTTCATCCGAACCACCGCACGACACTCAGCCATTTTTTCACGAAAAGTCCGTGGGAGGAAGAGACACTGCTTCGCAAACTCCAGCAGTGGATCCTTCGTCGTGTCGAACGCATCGCCAAACAGGAGAATCAACCCTTGTTTGTTTCGATCGATGATACGATTTGCCAAAAAACCAAGCCTTCGTCACGGGCAACACACGCGATTCAGGGATGTGATTGGCACTACTCTCACTCAGAGAAAAAATCGATTTGGGGCCATTCTCTTGTTTGGTTCATGGTTCATACTGCAACCCAGGCGTTTCCCTTTGCCTTCCGCCTCTACGACAAGACGGCGGGAAAAAGCAAAGGGGAACTCGCGATCGAGATGCTTTCTTCGTTGGATGTACGCCGTCCCGTTTATGTGCTGATGGATTCGTGGTATCCATCGAAAGCGCTTGTGGAAGCTTGTCTGAAAAAAGGATTCCACGTCATCGCGATGCTCAAGACGAACCGGATTCTCTATCCGAACGGCGTTGCCGTCCAAGCGAAGCAGTTGGCCCGCTCCATCGAACCGAATGACACTCACCTCGTCACGGTGGGAGAAGAGCATTATCGCGTCTATCGTTACGAAGGAGCGCTCAACGGTCTCGACCATGCGGTGGTGCTGCTCGCTTGGAAAGCCAATCAGCCGATGACATCGGAACATCTTCACTGCGTCTTGAGCACCGACCGGGAGCTAAGCGATGAAGAGATCTTGCGCTACTATGCCCAACGCTGGTCGATCGAATGCTTTTTTCGACAAGCGAAAGACCAGCTGAAGCTCGATGGGTACCGTGTTCGTCAGGTTCGGGCGGTGAAACGCTACTGGATCTTGGTGCAGCTTGCTTACGTATACAGCCTATTCGAGTCGAACAGCGATTTTTCTGATGGGCTCGATCTCTTGCGCAAGAGAAAAGGACATAGCCTCGTGGAGTTCATTTACTGTGCAGCGAAACAAAATATTCCCATTGATACCGTGAAAAAACAGCTCCATGTGGCATAAGGGGTACCCTGTTTGTTTCTTTTTACATGGTAATTATTGTTATGAAAATTGCTCATCTACAGATAGTTATTATTTTGATTATCTGATAGTACTACAACCTTTACATACTTGTTTTCCAATAAACCTTCTTTTATTTGATCCAATTGTTGATTATTATCTTTTAAGAATTCTTTTAAAGAGTTAGAATCTTTTAAATGAATAAAGTTTGAGTTAGTGTTTTGAACGTGCACAGGTTTATGATTAAGATGGTAGTTTTCTGATATATACTGATCCAAATTATAAATAGAAATGAAAGCAATACACCAAATAATGATAGCCGTCATATATTTTTCTATATTTTTGATTATTGTATATAGATTCAGATTAATTTTCCGACATAACTATCTGTCCAATGCGTTGGAGCACTTTTTCTGGAAATTGAGTGAGATGCTCCAAGAACGAAACAATCGATTCCCGCAACTCTTTTCGATTGGCATGAAACCGATTGGCAATCACGCTCTCTTTCAGCCATCCCCAAATCCGTTCGACCAAATTTAAATTCGGTGAATACGGAGGTAAGAATATCAAAGTCAACCGTTCTTCGTGCTCATGTAGAAAAGGCTGAAGAATTTTGGCGCGATGAATTTTTGCGTTATCCAAGACCATCACGACATGTTTATCCGGATACTGGTCCAATGTGTATTGAAGAAATTGCAGAAAAGCCTGTGCATTGCATTGATTGGTTTCCATACAGTGAAATTCCCCCGTTTTGATATTCACACCGCCTAATAAGCTAACGGTTGCGTGATGTCCATACGTAGGGATTTGTTTTTGACGCCCTTTCACACTCCATGTGGCCCGTAGAGTTTGGTAATCCCGAATATGGCTTTCATCTTCATAGATGATGACCATGTTGTCGGACAAGTTTTTTTATGAGTTCCATCTCCTGTTGAAACTCTTTTTGTTTTTGTGGATTGGCCCGTTTGAGGGTATACGTAGGGCGTGTATAGCGAAATCCCCATCGATGAAGCATATCACCAATACCGCCACGGGACATGGTGACAGAAAATTTCTCTTCTAACACATGTTGAATAATCCGGGTATTCCAGCCCGTTTCAATGCCGTATCCTTCATCGGCAGGAGTGCTTTCTTCCAGCATTTTTTTTAATTCCCGTTCTTCTTCTGGAGATAGATACGGCTTTCTGCCCGGGGCGTATCGACGTTCTAATAGCGCATCCATCCCACCTTGATTAAACTTTTGCACGTAAATCGAAACGGTCTCACGGTGGAGATTCAAGAGCTCAGCGACTTGGATCCCCAAATAGCCTTGCATAATCAGACGAATGACTGCAATTCGTTTTGCCATGTTCGCCTTTTTCATTTTGCGTTCCTGTTCTTGAAGACGTTCGATCGTCCAACCATGATCGTTTGTAATTTGTAATCCTTTTTTCCTCATTCTTCTTCCGCTCCTTTGATTTACTCATTTAGGAGCAGTATAGACAAGGATGCAGGTTGATTAAACATGTCGGAATTTCAAACTGGATTTATATAGTATGACTATAACTAGGTAGGCTTTTTAATTTGTCTCTGTTAAATTTTATTGCTGATTTTCTTGTTAAACTATCCTGATGGTGTTGTAAAACTAGAGTAAAAACTTAAAATTGTGTATAAGTATGCATGTCTGCGCATGTAACCGATAACAGAGAAACCCATACCAATGTGGTTGCTCCAATCTGTTGATCTTTAACTGATTAAATACTCGTTCGATGGCACGACGGAGACTGAATAACCACTTTCCCAATCGGGTTTTCAAGAAGGCAGGAATCACACGGCCATAGGCATCTTTTCGTCATCGTTATTGTGTCGGTTAATTAGAGAAACTAAAAAGATGTCTACCTGCTCGGCTGTTTGACGGATCTGTTCACTGTCATAGGTAGCATCACCAAACGCAAACTCGATGTCCCATCCTTGTAGAGACGAAAGTAGTTCCGGTGTCACTGCCGCATCATGTCGATTGGCTGTTGCCATGACATGCGATAAAATAATTCCTTCCGTGGTCGTGCAAAGATGAAGTTGATAGCGTTTGAACCAACGATACTGAATGGACATCCCCCATTTGGTTTGGGAACCGTATAGGCTGCTTCGGAGAGTGGTACTGTCGATGACGACGACGTTTGGCTTTTGAACGTCTAAATCGCTAGGAGTCGGGCGTTGAAATCGGAAAATCCTTGTTCTTGAAACCATGGGCTGGCTCGGGAAAATGTCGACAGATGGAGAACCTTTGAAAGCCCACAAATTCGTCGAAAATAGCCAAACCGGCGAAGAATATTCACCAACTGTCGTAAAGAGTCAATGGCAAAGTAAGTTTTCAAAAAGAAACATTTCAGTAAGGCTTTTTTCGATACCGGTGGTCTTCCTGTCACATTACGATGTTTCTAGAAAAGGAAGTTGGTCAATGTATTGAAATAATGCCTCTCTAATAAAGGATCCATTTCATCTGTCCACGCAAGTTCGATCACGAAATTGGAAATCATGATAGTGTCCACCCCTTGGAAATGAGTTTTTGGTCACTATATATAATTTCCAAAAAGGGAGTGGATTTTTTGCATCCATTATGGATTTTGCAACACGTTCTTATATAAAAAAGGTGTTGTTGCAAAAAAATTATAATTTTGGTAACTATTCACCCCAGTGCTAGTGTATAAAAAAGCCCAGCACAAATAGGGCATTTCGGTCATAGAAAATGCCCTAGGTAGCGGAAAGAACTCGATCGATCGTTTCGCCTGCCAACAGAAGACATAACGAATCCCACACGTTTTTTTCGTGTTTCGTCAGTGTGGAAACGATGCTTCTTGCGATGCAAAACGACTGCGCGAATGTTTCTTCGCGAAACGTACCCGAAATGTTCTCTTTGACTTTGACCATGCGAAGATCGCGTTCGGCTTGGTTGTTATCAAAGGGAACATGTACTTCACGTAAGAAACGCAGCGCTTCTTCCTTTCGTTTTTGAAGGCGTCGAACAAAAGCGAGTGCTTTTTTCGGAAGAGGCGTCATCGTTTCTAATCGGTGTTGTGCTCTTTCTAGGATGCGATCATACACTCGTTCCCACCGTCTCGCTTCTTCTTCGGAAAGTGCACCGTGATGGGCTTCGACGGCTTGCTTGGCGGCTAACAGAAACGTGGTCATGCGCATCGCCCACGTATGCCCCTGTTCGATGAATCCTTTTAACTCACGCAAATGGTGGGCATGACAAAGGGCATGGGTGGCATGTGTGTATTTCGGATACGTACCGAACGCATCGTGCATCATCGTCCCTTCATATCGGGGAAGAATCCCGATATCATCGGTCGCTTTTTTTCCACGAGAAGCGTGAGGAGCCAAGTATGTATATCTCGATGTACACGCGACATGCACCCATGCGAGTTTCCCATTGATGCGCAAACTCGTTTCATCGACATGCAGGATGTTGGATTCAAGTAAGGCGTCTTCGATGATGTCCATATTTGATTCCAGCGCTTCGCGTCCTCGTTTCACCATATTGGCAAGGGTTCCTGTACTAATCGAGTGTTGATATAACGCTTCGATTGTATCACTTAAACGCTTGTACGGGATCAATTGGATATGATGTAAATAAACAACGAGCGCCGTGAGCCGTGGACCGTATTGCACATGATTCGTGACATGGGATGGGAATTCGGCTTGTTGCACGCATCGACAATGTGGACACGATTTCACTTCACGTTCATGTTGTGTCACCTCGATCGCCACAGGAGGGACATCAAACACTTGACGGATATCGACTTTGAACGGTTTGACTTCACGCAAAGAAGCTCCACATCCTTGACACGTATGCACACGGTGGACGACACGATGATGTGGATGTTCCACTTGACGGAGCGTCTTCCCCTCATGTCCCTCTTGCCCACCAGGCTTTTTGCCAGACGGCTCGCGGGAGGAACGCTTTTTCTCAAAACGGTCAGAAGATGGGGGCAAATGGCTATTGGAGCTGTTTTTTTTCGTGCGTGCTTCCAGCTCTTGAACACGGTACTTCAGTTGTTCATTTTCTTTGCGTAGCTGTTTGTTTTCGTGACGCAAATGTTCATTTTCTTGAATGAGTTGATGAATGAGCTGTTTTTGTTGTTGAACTTTGCCGATTAAGCTCTCAACTGTAAATACAGCTTGTTGTACCGTCAACATGCGATTCACCTCCTTGTCTATCAATATTCACATCATAGACAAGGAAAGAAGAAAATATTCAGCTCACTTTATGATGTGGCTGAATAGTTACTAATTTTGTTATTATAAGTATGAAATTATTAACTGTTTTATATTTTTTGATTATTAAATTATTTATTCTACTTACTTATCTACCCTCGATTTCTTGCCTGCTCTGTTTAAAAACAATCCTACTCAGAATCTCTATGGCATTCCATATTAGATTGCAACAAGGAATTTTGTCACTTTTTATCCCTACGTCTATGTTCGTATAAAACGGATATTACGATTATTTAAGGACTGATTATGAAACGGAATTCCAACATGTATAAGGAGGGACGAAATATTGCCTGAAAGAAAATTAAATATTAGGAATAATCCTTATGATGTGAGAGATAACGAATGGGTTGCATCAAGGTTTAATGTAATTAGCCGTGGGGAAGATGGTACTTTAATTATTTATAATAGTTTTACTGGCGCAATGGGAGGAATTCCTAATGAAAAAGAGAAGGAGGCCCTATATATTTTAAGAAAAGGATATGTGGGGGAACCAAAGGGAATTGCAAAGGATTTAGTTTTAGGAGGAATGCTTGTTAAAAAGGGCACGAATGAGTTTCGACGTGCTGAATTATTAAAAAGAGGTTTATATAGATCGGATTACTTGCACCTTATAATTATGCCTACCGAAGAATGTAACTTTCGGTGTACCTACTGTTATGAGACATTTCCGAGGGGAAGAATGGAGGCTGAGGTAATAGAAGGAGTAAAAAATCTCATAAGTTCACGTATTCAGGGCATACGTAATTTAGCTATCAGTTGGTTTGGTGGAGAACCATTGATGGAGCCAGATATAATAAAGGAAATTACTGACTCTTTTCTTCCTTCGATAAAAAAATATAATATCAATTATAAATCTAGTGTCACAACAAATGGCTACTATTTAACACCCGAATTATGTAAAGAACTCGTGGATAGAGGAATAAGAACTTTTAATATTACTTTAGATGGTTTAGAGAAAGATCATGACCTTGCTAGGATTTTAAAGGGAGGAGGAAAAAGTTTTAATACAATTATTAATAATTTAAGAGAACTAAAAAATACAGATATAAACTTTAAAATTAACATTCGAAATAACTTTCATCCTAAAACTGATATAGATAATTTTATCAAATTCTTACAAAAAGAGTTTTCAGGAGATTTGCGTTTCAATGTGTATTTCCGTCCTGTTGGGCAATGGGGTGGGGAAAACGATGAAAATTTAGAAGTTTGTAAAGGTAAAGAAGCAAATAAAATAATGTTGGAAGCTGATATGAAGGCTGTTAAGCAAGGGTTGCCTATAGTCACTTTGAATGAGTTTTTACAACCACTTGGTTCTATATGTTATGCAGCTAAACCAAATTCTTTAGTAATTGGTGCTGACGGAACCCTTTATAAATGCACAGTTGCATTAGAAAGTGATTTTAATAAAATAGGTAAGATTAATAAGAATGGTGATCTGGATATTGATTACGATAAGTATGCTCTGTGGATTTTAAACGAAGCGGAAGAAGACGATGTTTGTCAAAAATGTTTCTTCAGACCATCTTGTCATGGCTCTGCTTGTCCTTTAGTAAGGATAGAATCTGGGACAAGACCGTGTCCAAAAGAAAAAGAAAGTATTAAGGAAGTTCTAAAAATTCTATGGGAACAGCATAAAAAATTTCCGGGTAAAGCTGCTGAACCAATGACAGTAGGAAATATGGATTGAGTTTATATATTCTAAATATTATGGTGGTTATAATTTCTATACTGAATAATGATCCTTACCAAATATGCTAACAGGGTACTTCGGTCACAGTTGTTTTCTGCAACTAAAAATTTAAGCAAAATGCAACGAAAAAGTTTAGCACACTATTAATATAGATTGATTTCCCGACATATACAAACCATTTTGATCGTTTTTAGTCGATTTAAACGGTATTGCTTATGTCGGTTTTTTAATCTGAATTTATATAGTTATCAGACTAGAATTTTCAAAGGATTTTAATTTTTGAAAGACTATTTCTATAGAGGGAGGAGGTGATAAAAATGGAGTGGATTAAGCATGGTGAACCAGTAATGGATGTCATTAAAAATGCAGTATGTGGAAGTGGATGCTAAAATAATTTGTTGTCTCAAGGGAAGTGCAGGGGTAACTTCCCCGAGCCCTTCCCTATAAATTCAGATTGAAAACGTGACATAAAAGAAATTTATTAAGTTCAAATTAAAAAACGACATAAGCAAGATGTTTGAGTCGATTAAGGGAACGGTCAAAGTGATTTGCATATGTTGGAAAATTACTATTTGTAGTATTGGGATAATATACCGATGAAATACATATATTGGGTATTCATTAAGAGATGTACTTGATTTTTTAACAGAATGATGCTGAAGGCGTGCGTAGATCTAGATGATAAGATAATATAAAGGATAATATAAAGTAAAAAGTGAGTGCACCTATTTCAAACAATTGATTGTTTGCCAAGTACATTTTGTGGTGATGACCCTCTATGCGTTAAGAAAAAGAGAATAGGATCTATTATCATATAAAAGGGGGGAGTAGCAGTTGCAAAATGAGATGTATAAAAAACTTCAAACCGTATTGGTAAATTCTGATTTTTTTTTATTGTTGTTAAGCAGATTCATTTCCCAACTCGGTGATAAGATTTTTTTGCCGGCAATTTTGTGGTTTTCCGTTGATTCCGATCATGGATCATCAACAAAAATAGGGATTATTTCGCTTGTTATGGTTTTACCTGTTCTTTTTAACATTTTTACAGGGGTATTTGTTGATCGATATGATAAAAAACGAATGATGCTGTTTTCTGACTTCATACGATTTTTTCTATGTATTGCCTTATACATAAACGAAGTGGCCTTTCACTTTTTTTGGCCTGTCATCGTCATTGTGTTTGTCATTGAGCTGCTCGGGCAATTCTACAATATATCCTCTGCTGCTATCATCCCAAGTATAACGAGCCAAGATCAATATTTAAAAGCGAATTCGTACCTAACAATGATAGAAAATGCAACATCCATTATCGGTTTTGCCTGTAGTGGGGTATTAATCGGTCTTCTCGGTTTTCAATACATCATTTTCATTAATGGCATATCATTTTTCATGTCCGGGTTATGCATATGGAAGATGAAATATGTGAAATCCAATGAAGTTCAAGTGAATCAAGCCAAAAAAGAATTTAAAAAGGAATTTCTGGAAGGAGTTAAAGTAGTAATTGGAAACAGCATCATTAGAAGATTGATTATTACCATATTCATTGTGAACCTCGCTTCTGCTTCATTAGAAATGCTAATCACTATGTGGGCTCATGATATATTAAGAATAGGGTCGGAAAAATACGGGATAATGTTAACTGCGATACTTGTCGGTTCTTTAATTGGAAGTGTAGTAACCAATATAAAGGTTATTAAAAAGCTTAATCCCGAAACTGCCATTTCGTTGGCTGTTGTTACGTTTGGTTTTGCCTTATCTTTCATAACATTTTTCAAAAGCTTTATCTTAAGTTTATTCGTTTTTTCTTTCGTTGGCATTTCCTTATCCATAGCTAGTATCCATTTTTCTACTTTAATCATGAATAATACTGAAAAAGATCATTTAGGAAAAGTGTTCGGGATGATCCAAGTGTTGATAAGAGGGGGACAGCCGTTAGGCATTACCATTGTCACAGCTTTATTACAGTTTGTGCCGGTTAACTGGATGATCTTTAGTATTGGGGCAATTGTTTTCATCGGAGGATTGTATTTAGTTAGTACTTTTCGCATACCGAATATCAATCGGGAGCAGAAAAAGCAGTTGGGTACATGATGATGTACCCGTTTTTTATAAACTATGATGGTGTTGCGAAACTAAAGTAAACACTCGAAGTTATGCATAAGGATGTAACTCACATTTCGCACCCTCCCGACGAAAATCGGGAGGATTTTTTCATCCCGATGTTGAATAGGTCCTTGGTACACAAGGAAAGCAAAGGAGTTTCCACACCATGGACGTTCGAATTCGTGCTATTTATGAAAGTTCCTATTTGAATATAATAAGTGCCATCTTCAAGGATCTTGGCCTCCCCCAGCTGATTGACCGGCTGGTTCCGGTGGATCCCCAATGCCACACCCGAGCCAGCGATGTGGTCTGGCTGCTCATCCTGGATATCTTAAGCGGCCGTCAAGCGCTGGTTCATTTGGAACGATGGGCGCATGAAATCGATTTGCCCAAGCTGATCCGGCCGGAGCTCCAGCCTTCTTGGTTCAATGACGATGCCATCGCCCGCCATCTGGATCGCCTGTATGATGCCAACATCCATCAAGTCATTTCGGCTTGCCTTGTGCAGATCTACAAGAAGGAAGGCATCCCCCTTCGGGTGTTCCATGCCGATACGACCGATGTATCTGTTTACGGCACGTATGAATCGGCCTCGCCGGATACCCTGCATATTGCCCATGGCTACAACCGACAACACCGTTGGCAAAAGCAGATCGGCTTCGGACTGATCGGCAACGAGGATGGCGTTCCTTTTTATGGAGATGTGCACGACGGCAACCTGCCGGACAAAACGTGGAATCCCGAGGTGCTGTCCCGTGTCCATGAGCAGCTGAAGCAAGCGAAGATCGAGGACGAATGGATTTACGTGGCAGATTCCGCCGCGATGACGAAGGACACGCTGGCGCAAACGAAAGCGGCGAACGCCTTTTTGATCACCAGAGGCCCGTCGTCGCTCCGGATCGTGAAAACCGCGCTGGCCGAAGCCGATGCCAGGGACACGACGTGGAGCGATCCATTTTCGCTGGCGGAGAAAAACGGCGCCACGTATCGGGTATGGGAAACGGCATCGATGTATGAAGGCCATCCGGTTCGGCTGGTCGTTGTCGAATCGAGCGCCCTCGACCAACGGAAAGGAAAGACGCTCGAAAAAGAACGAGCACAAGAAGCGGAGTTTCTTCACGAGGAACAAGCCCGTTGGGAGCGCCACCCGTTTTCGTGCCGGGAAGACGCCGAACAAGCCTTGGCATCCCTCAAGGCATCCCTTCGTCCCCGGTTCCATCGAGTGGAGGCCGTCATCGAAGAGATCGTGCGTCCGAAAAAACGGCGCGGACGGCCGAAAAAAGGGGCGGAACCGGAAATGGAGACGCTGTACATCCTTCGCCTGAGCGTGGAATTCGACCAAGACGCGTGGGAACAGGCGAGACGGAAAGCGTCCCGGTTTGTTCTCGTCACGACGGTGCCGGAGGAGTGGAAGGACCGACGAATGGACGCGAAAGAGATCTTGAAGCTGTATAAAGGGCAGATCTCGGTGGAAATGAACTTCTCCTTCCTGAAAGATCCGTTCTTTACGGACGAGATTTACGTGAAAAAACCGGAACGAGTGGCGGTGTTGGGCTATTTGTTTCTCCTCGCATTGGCCATTTACCGCGTCTTCCAGCGCCGGGTGCGTCAGTTTATTACGCCGGAGCGCCCGTTAAAGGGCGTAGGGGGCCGCAAGCTGACCCGTCCGACCGGGCAGGCGATTTTTCAGTTGTTCTGGTATGTGAAAGTCGTCCTGTTGGAGCTGCCGGATGGGAAAATCCAACGCGCGTTAGGTAAACCGCTCACCTACGAGCAGCGAAGGATTCTGCAAGAGTTGGGAATGGACGAAAGCATTTATGTCTAATCTCATAAGGAATGATGAGCGATGGTAAAAAAAGGATTGCCATCGCTTGTTGTGTTGGCTCAAAAAATATTTTAAAAAAATGAATAAAAAATCCTTTGTTTCTGCACTGCTGGGGTGCGAAATGTGAGATGTAACATCACACAAGCAGTACATATCGATGAAATCCGTACCTTCCACCCCATCACTCTTTAGGTCGTTAAATACCCGTTCAATCTCACACGGAAGCCCAAACAGCCATTGGCCAAATCTCGTTTTCAAAAAGACAGGAAGAACCAGTCTATCAGTATTTTTCCGTTCCCCGCTATTGCGGCGGTTGATGGGGAAGATGAATAGGATTCCTGCTTGTTCGGCTGTTTGTCTTGAATAAAAACAACTAAAGACCATAATAAAAAGTGATCTTTTTCTTTTAGTCAAAAAATCAACAATAAAATTTAACTGTTAGTGGCAATCAGAAAATGTACAGTTTGTACAGTTTGGTAATTAATTGTATGCATCTATTTTGCATAATTATAACTTGATATGGAGTGGCGGTCATGATAGGCTCTTTTGCCTAAAAAGCCACATAAATTTACCTCTTTGCATGGAATCATGACCGCAGAGGCCATATGTCAAGTAACGTAGCGTATAATTTAATATTCAATCAAACCAATACTCTTATTTGCCATTTGGTACATTTTCTAATCGCCAAAAACAATTTAACAGATCCTTTAATTTAAATGTTATTACATAGAGGTCATTGTTGAAGTAAAATAATGTAATTTTGTGGTGAAATAACTTTAGTTAATCTGTATTTGTATAATAAATACAACAAGTTTCGGGAGAATCTTAAATACAAATAAAGGAATTTGAGTATACAACAATTTTGTCACTTTTTAATTGGCTGATTCAAAAAATTGTAAAATAAGTATACAACTTTTTTGTTACACCGTTCATATTTCTGAACGGTGTTTTGCTTTTTCAATGAACTTTTCAGTATACAACTTTTTTGTCACTCAACAGTATACTGGGTCTTTTAAAGAGGGTGTCCCATTTTCTGCTTTTGGGACACCCTCTTTTTTAAGGAATATCCTTCCATTCTCTTTTCCAATAAAGGATTATACCATCTGTCGTTTTCTTGAAAACTTGTGTTCGGCCGCTGTATTCTAAGTTGTGAAATTTCCCTTGTCTCCTAAAAATAAAAAGCTGGACATATATTATTAGTTTGAATAAAATGGAAAATAAGAACATTTACACAACTGAAAAACGCGATTTTTACGGAAGGAGGAGTTCCATACATGGATGCCAAGGCGAAAAAAACGGCTTTACGCGGAATTACATACGGTTTATACATTGTCGGCACAAAAGATGAAAATGGCGCTGCCAATGCTTTTGCGGGAAACTGGCTGACACAAACGTCTTTTAATCCTCCATTGGTAGCGGTTGCAGTGAAAGTAGGCACCCGTTCCCAAGAGCAAATTGCCAAAAGCGGCGTATTTAGCGTCAATATTTTAGAAACAGGCCAAAAGGATATGGTCACCGCTTTCTTTAAATCTTTAGAACCGGAAGGAAATAAGCTGGCAGGGTACGAATTCTATACCGAAGAAACAGGATGCCCGATTTTTAAAGATGCGCTCAGTTTCTTTGAGTGCAAAGTCGTCGAAAAAGTAGAAAAAGGCGATCACTATATTTATGTAGGCGAAGTAATCAATGCGGGTGTGCATCGGGAAGGCGATCCGCTGACACTGAAGGAAACCGGATTTTATTACGGGGGGTAATTTGGCGACTCCTAACGTATAAGCCAGTTATAAGCGGTTGCGAAGGGAACGGATATGAAAACCACTGCATGTATGGGATGAAGCAGGCTTTTTCCGCCTGCTTCATCCTTTTAACATATTTACCGAGAAGTCTCTCACCTCTAAAACAGAGTGTAGGTAGGAGATGATGTTGAGTGACAAAAAAGTTGTATACTCGATTTTGATTAATTAAAATTTTTAGGGCGACGATTTGAGTATTTATTTTTTGGCTCTGTTAATCAATACTGTTGATTAATTTAAAAAAGTAAAAGCGACCATACTAAGAAAGGTCGCTTTAAAAACTATCTTATACTTTTTGCGAAGTTTTTATAAAGCGAATTAAAATTGCAGTTCCTATAATGTTTGAAATTATACTTATTCCAATCAATACACTCCATATAGGGGTAGGTAAGGTAAGAGTTAACGATAACATTAAGAAAACAAAACCAAGTAACACGAAAACAAAACCTATATTTTTATTATTCAAATTCAACACCTCCCATTTGTATATTGTAGCAAATATTTGCAATTATTTAACACAGCCTTTGTAAAAAATGCTTTATGGATGGTTTATACGTAAAACTTCGTCGCGAAACCGTGGAGAAAGAAGCCATTTATGTGGTGTTAGGGGTGAATGAAGAAGGATATCGCGAAATTCTTGATTTCTTTGTGGGAGGACAAGAAAGCGCCTATGGATGGCGGGAGATTCTCAAACAGCTCTACAAAAGAGGCGTCAAGGAAGTGCTTCTTGGCGTCTTCGATGGATGCCCGGGGCTGGAGGAAGCCTTTAAGGCGGTGTATCCGAAAGCCGATGTGCAGCGTTGTGTCGTTCACAAAGTCCGCAACACCCTCAGCCGTGTTCGGAAAAAAGACCAATTCGAAGTGGCCGAGGATCTCAAGCTGATTTATCGCGCGCCGAATAAGGAGATGGCGTTACAAATGTTTCAACAGTTTGAGTCGAAATGGTCCAGCAAATATCCAAGAGAAGTTCAATCTTGGGCCAATGAGTTGGATGTCCTCCCTACATTTATGGATGATCCAAGCAGTATTCGAAGTGTGATTTACACGACCAATGCCATCGAACGAACGATCAAAGAGATTCGGAAACGTCTAAAGCCGATGAACAGTTTGAGCAGTTTAGAAGCCGCGGAAAAAGTCGTGTATTTGACGATTCAAGATTTTAACGAGAAATGGGCAGGGCGAAAGTTAAGAGGATTTGCCGAAGCGCAGGAAGCCCTCCAGCGAATGTTTGAAGAACGTTACAATTAACCAAATACTGTAAATAACAAAGTAAGGGGATGCTCCCTTTCCGCACAGGAGACAGAATATTCTGTCTCCTGTGCGGAGGAAACCGACTCCTTATCCATTCTAAATCCATTCAGAGATACCCTATCTATCTTTCATTACACAAAATTCTTGACGGTACCTTGTTCTACATACTTTTCCAATCGATTAAAAAATTAAATCCATCTATTTAATTATGAGTAATCCTATATTAACATAAGTCTCTGCTGTCAATACAATCCATTCTATATATATTTTCTATTGCGAATATTCTTGATTAAACTACTTCCCCTTGCGAATATAGCCAAAGGAGTTTTGCCAAACTTTCAGCACTTTCAACTTTCTCTGGAACCCTAACTATAAATTCAATGACTGCTTGCATACCGTCCTGTTGAGTATGAAGGAAATCGTTCTATTATCTACTTCGATTCTTAATTGAATTCCTTCATTTTCTTCACGGTTTTTTGCCAAACTTAATAACTCGAAAATATCTGCTTCTAACGCCTGTCCAATTCTGATTATTTTACCAGCAGATGGATTTATTATGCTGGCACTTTCTAACTTCGATAAATATTCCACATCATTAATGCCTGTAATTCGTGACAATTCAAAGTAGTCCATCTGTTTCTCATTTCGAAGTTCATAAATTTTGTTTGCAAATGCATATATTCCCTTACTTTCATTTTTATTTTGTTTCATTGATTGTAAAGTCTCCTTCCAAGTTAGTATACCACAAATATACCACACCTGATTTTATAAGTAAATAAAAATTTTATTATAACTCTTGAGTAAGATATCTGTCAATTATTTTTTACCAAAAAATAAATTGATTATATAACATTAATAGAGTTATAAACATAAAATAAAAATCTATAATATAGCAACACAAAAAGAAAGGAGGCGTATACATGAACAAAGACAACTTATTAGCAATGAGTAGCAAAGAACGTGTAAAAATCGTCAACGAACTACTCAAAAAGGAAGGTTTTGATTTACAAAAAGTTGCAGATTACTTCAATATAAACTACTCTACTTTTACGAAATTGATGCAGGAAGATGATTACGTCTATATCAAGCGTGAAAATCAATACTACAAATTTATAAGGGACGAAAGCCAAATTTCTCCTAATTCGATCAACACTGATAATGACGAACTCACATATATCAAAGATCACTTTCATACACTAAAGTCGATAATTGAACAATACGAAAATAGAGAGGATTTCTTTATCGATAAACGTATTTTCGACACATCCTCAAAAATTTCAACAAAAAATTTTCGAATTTCCGATGATCTGTACAATCAGTTCGTTAAAGTATGTCAACAGAAATTCCCTCACCTGAAGATACAAGATATTCTTTCCCAATTAATTTTTAACTTTGTAAATCGATATTCATAACATGCGCATTTAAACAAAAAGCAGTTCCTTTGTTTGCACATAGCAAATAAAGGAACTGCCTTTTTTCGAAACTATATTTCATTTGCGTTTGTCATTTTTTGGTATTTAACTTTCGAGGTAAAAACGATGGGAAATTGAGTTTCGGATTTTGTTGCTTTTCCATTTGGAAAGGAAGTTCTTTGGCAAAGGTAAAAATGCTTTCTGGAACTTGGATGTGATCCATCGATTTTTCGATTTTCCGTTTCCAAAAATCATCTTGAAAATTCATCGAAGTTCCTCCCCCCGCTCTCCTTGATAATATTGATAAAGTAAGTTTCTAACTTCATTAGAATTCATCGTCTTCCGAAATTTTATTAAGTGTGGTTAGTTTGTTTTTTCAAACGTACTGTTTATAACTTCAATTTTTTAATCCACACTTTTTGGGTATTCTATATAATATTTACTTTTGTTAAAAATTTTACACAACTTATAAAGATTGCAATAATCACTCTGTACAATAGTAAATATTATTCACCCAATATAATAACATATTTTAACTTTCATTACAAAATATACTTTAAGACTTGATGTTTTAAAGAAATAAGTCGTCAAATATTTTATTTTAAAAAGATTGTCACCTCAAAATTTCAATATCCCATTTTTGTGGGTGGAGGAAGCTTTCTGTTGAAAGATACCATTAAGTAACTTCTCACATTCGCAAGGGTTGCTCCTGATCCCAATTTGCTAATGTTGTTACATTCCTAACGATATTAGAGGCGCAAACAAATAATAAAGCGTAAAATTTCAATCAGCTTCAAAGTGATGGACTATACAGTTGATAAAACAATGCATTGGGAAGGAAAGAATTAAAACTCCAACAAAAATTTTACATATAAGGAGTTTATCCAGATGAAAAATGTGGTATAATTTATAAAAAATATTCAAAAGAGGTGATAAGATGAAAAAATTCATTTTCTTTTTAATTTTATCGCTGCTATGGATTGCTCCTTTCACAGCATTGGCAAAAAACAACCAAGATATTACAGGGGCAATTAACGAAGAGTTCAAAAAAACTCTTACCTATTATAAGGATAATTCTGCTAAAATACTCGACAGTATAACAACTTCTGCCGAAGTCACTGAAGGAAATACAAAACAAACCAAAAACATTAAGGTGGTATTGGCAGAAGGAAAAGAAGTTAGAGACAGCATTTTTTATTTTGATGCAAAACAGATATACTATTATGATCTAGATGAGCAGAAACTTATCGATTCTGCATCAGTCACAAAGAATGCTCAAATAAAAAGTTTTGTGAAAAAATACGAGGATGAAGTTGGAAAACGGATAAATCCTTTTTCATTTGCCATTTTTATGATCGCACTGTTTATCACTATTATTGTTCCCCCTGTTTTCGGAGCTTTGTCCAAAAAAAATTATTCGTCTTCGTCATACAGATTGCAATTTGAACAAGCTGATGCTGGAATGTTCCGAAATTAAGAAATTAAGCTAAAATAAATAAGCTGGCGTATTCGCCAGCTTATTTATTTTGTAACTATTCACCCCAGTGCTAGTGTATAAAAAAGCCCAGCACAAATAGGGCATTTCGGTCATAGAAAATGCCCTAGGTAGCGGAAAGAACTCGATCGATCGTTTCGCCTGCCAACAGAAGACATAACGAATCCCACACGTTTTTTTCGTGTTTCGTCAGTGTGGAAACGATGCTTCTTGCGATGCAAAACGACTGCGCGAATGTTTCTTCGCGAAACGTACCCGAAATGTTCTCTTTGACTTTGACCATGCGAAGATCGCGTTCGGCTTGGTTGTTATCAAAGGGAACATGTACTTCACGTAAGAAACGCAGCGCTTCTTCCTTTCGTTTTTGAAGGCGTCGAACAAAAGCGAGTGCTTTTTTCGGAAGAGGCGTCATCGTTTCTAATCGGTGTTGTGCTCTTTCTAGGATGCGATCATACACTCGTTCCCACCGTCTCGCTTCTTCTTCGGAAAGTGCACCGTGATGGGCTTCGACGGCTTGCTTGGCGGCTAACAGAAACGTGGTCATGCGCATCGCCCACGTATGCCCCTGTTCGATGAATCCTTTTAACTCACGCAAATGGTGGGCATGACAAAGGGCATGGGTGGCATGTGTGTATTTCGGATACGTACCGAACGCATCGTGCATCATCGTCCCTTCATATCGGGGAAGAATCCCGATATCATCGGTCGCTTTTTTTCCACGAGAAGCGTGAGGAGCCAAGTATGTATATCTCGATGTACACGCGACATGCACCCATGCGAGTTTCCCATTGATGCGCAAACTCGTTTCATCGACATGCAGGATGTTGGATTCAAGTAAGGCGTCTTCGATGATGTCCATATTTGATTCCAGCGCTTCGCGTCCTCGTTTCACCATATTGGCAAGGGTTCCTGTACTAATCGAGTGTTGATATAACGCTTCGATTGTATCACTTAAACGCTTGTACGGGATCAATTGGATATGATGTAAATAAACAACGAGCGCCGTGAGCCGTGGACCGTATTGCACATGATTCGTGACATGGGATGGGAATTCGGCTTGTTGCACGCATCGACAATGTGGACACGATTTCACTTCACGTTCATGTTGTGTCACCTCGATCGCCACAGGAGGGACATCAAACACTTGACGGATATCGACTTTGAACGGTTTGACTTCACGCAAAGAAGCTCCACATCCTTGACACGTATGCACACGGTGGACGACACGATGATGTGGATGTTCCACTTGACGGAGCGTCTTCCCCTCATGTCCCTCTTGCCCACCAGGCTTTTTGCCAGACGGCTCGCGGGAGGAACGCTTTTTCTCAAAACGGTCAGAAGATGGGGGCAAATGGCTATTGGAGCTGTTTTTTTTCGTGCGTGCTTCCAGCTCTTGAACACGGTACTTCAGTTGTTCATTTTCTTTGCGTAGCTGTTTGTTTTCGTGACGCAAATGTTCATTTTCTTGAATGAGTTGATGAATGAGCTGTTTTTGTTGTTGAACTTTGCCGATTAAGCTCTCAACTGTAAATACAGCTTGTTGTACCGTCAACATGCGATTCACCTCCTTGTCTATCAATATTCACATCATAGACAAGGAAAGAAGAAAATATTCAGCTCACTTTATGATGTGGCTGAATAGTTACGTTTTATTTAAATCTGAATACTCCATCAATTATTTTACCGTTCAAACTTTATTATCTTTCATTATCGTAAGTGTATTTTTAATATATGTTCAAGTTTTAAAGGAACTCAAAAAAATAAGCGAGATTATGCGATTTGTTTTTAAATATATTCACTAGAATTTAGAAAGGATGATAGTTATGCTTTCAAATACTCTACTTTTTTTAGTAATGACACTTTTACTTATTCAATCATATATAATTTACTCTATTATTAAACTTGTGAGAACTTTTTTATCCGAGATTAGAACTGTAAGAGGGATCCAGTTTGGAAGTTTACAAAATGGAGACAAAGCTCCAGCTTTTCGTGCTTTAGATTATCAAGGCAAAAAAGTGATTTTAAAAGAAATATTGAAACAACAAAAAGCCCTGTTATTATTTATTAGTAGTGCTTGTCCAACATGTAAGAGAGTCGTGAAAGAGTTATCTAACATTAGCAATCGAGCTAACTTTAAAATTATATTAATAAACAACGATGAAAGTAATAATGATCAGCTTGTTTTAGAAAACATCGATGAATCAATAATATATATCAAAGCTGCATATCTCTTTAATACATATAAAGTGAATAGTACACCTTATGTATATTTGATAAATCAGTCAGAAGAAATTGAAATTAGTACGGGAATTAAAAATCCTAAAGAACTAAGCCTTATGTTAATTGACGAAGATTTTAGAGCAACTAGCTAAAAGATTACCTAATATTTGTTTGATTACACTTCAAAATCCAAACAATCATTATTCATGAAAAAAAGGGTGAGAAACTCCATACCCATCAAGTTAAGAATTTTGGTCTTTGTGCATCGTCAAAAACATGGTATCCTTTCTAACGAACACTCCACGTTAGAAAGGATTTTTTTCATGGAAAAACAAATGAAAGCATGGATTCAAACCATTCGTCAACTCTTTTCTCCCGAAGAATTAACCCGTCTCGCACGGAAAACAGGCTTTATCCGGCGGCAGCGTTCGTTAACGGCGGAAGCCTTTCTGACTCTCTGTGCATGGGGAGATGGCTCACTGGCCAAACAGTCGCTTCAGCGGTTGTGTGCGGCCTTGACGCTCTGGCATGGCTGTTCCCTTTCAAGCGAAGGCTTGAATCAGCGTTTTACCGATCGGGCCGTGGCATTTTTGCGAGAAGTGTTTTTCCTTCTCCTCCTGCATCAACGTCCATTGCTTTTGTCAGCCATGGAGACCTATCGAACTTGTTTTACCCGCCTGCGGATTTTGGACTCAACCAGCTTTTTGGTTCCCGCTGACTATGGGGAAGACTATCGAGGTTCCGTTTCGTCGGGGGTGAAAATTCAGTTTGAATATGACTTGTTATCCGGCGCCTGCCTTCAGCTATGCGTTCAATCGGCCAATGACTCGGACGCTCGTTTTGCCTATCATGCCCAGCATACGATTTTACCGAATGACCTATGTATTCGGGATTTGGGCTTTTTCTCCGTTGCCGCACTGGCCGAGATCGACGCCCGCGGAGCGTATTATATTACTCGGCTCCGTTCCGATATGAAAGTGTATATCAAGGAGAATGGCCAGTGGAAGGAATGGGATTGGGAATCCCTTGGGAATCAATTAGAGGAAGGGGAATCAGTGGAAATGGAACATGTATACATCGGACATGAACGCTTGTATGTTCCACGGTTGGTTTTCCGCCGTCTGACGGCGGAAGAATGGCAAAAACGGATGGCGTATGTGCGGAAAAAGGAAAAAAGAAAAGGGAAGGCGCTGGCACGCCAAACCCTCGAACAAAAGAAATACCACATCTTACTGACGAATTTACCACAAGAGTCGTTTGATGGTCAACAGGTTTATGAGCTCTATTCCCTGCGCTGGCAAATTGAATTGTTGTTTAAAGCCTGGAAATCCGTATTTGATTTGGAGAAAGTCAAGGAGATGAAAAAAGAACATTTCGAATGCCATTTATACGGGACGTTGATTGCCATTTTGGTCACCCAGACGTTTCTGTTTCAAGCTCGGATGTATTGGCATCAAAAGGAAGACATTGAAATCAGTGAACGGAAAGCGCTCGATCTTCTCCAATCGTATTGCACCAGTTGCTTTTGCGTTCGCATATGGCGGAAATCAACCTTTTCTCTCTCCTTTCCCTGTTACGAAAACATGCCAAGAAAGGTCGAAGGAAAGGGGAAGAAACGGCATCAGATATCTTAACGAAATTAGAGATATGGTAGAATTAGATATGGATATAAATACCAAATACCCCTCTTCTGGAGGGGTATTTGGTATGCCCAATAATGGATGTGATCCCCATCATTCACTGCGGGGATGAACACGAGTATCGTCTTAAAAATTTTATACCGCTAAACTTGACGGGTATGAGGTAAGGTTCTCCTTTCTCTGGAATGTGTTGGTCCAAATCAGAGAATACCCTACCTTTTTTCTTTTGGTCTAGTAAAATGCTTTACACAAAATTTTATACATCATCTGAGGTGTCTTTGTCCAAATGAACAGAAAAGTAATAAGCGCAAAACTTATGAATAAATTTGAAGGGATTTTTCAATGTCCTATTTGTTCGTCCCCTATGGGAACCGTGGACTTGAAAAGTTTGGTTTGCTCTAACAACCATACTTTTGATATCGCTAAGCAGGGATATGTAAATTTGATGACTCGTTCTCTCGCAACGAAGTACGATAAGGAATTATTTGAATCACGTAAGATTATTGCTGAAAATGGATTTTTTGAACCGTTATACAAGATGATTAGTGAATGGATAAAAAATGAAGTGCATTTAGAGGCATTGTTAAATATGAATTTAACCGAAATAACCATCGATCTAGATATTTTAGTTGGAAAAAAATAAGGCCATATGGCTTTGTTTAGAAAGCCACATAAACAGAAGAAATTGCTGTTTTTTACACCGTTCGGATCTCTGAACGGTGTTATGCATATTTTATACGTTTATTTTTCAAAACTCATGTTGACTCTCACGTTGCGTGATACTTTATAGTGAATGGTGAAGGGGGGCCAAAACGATGGCAATGAGAGTGAAAGAAGTGGCGGATTTAGTTGGCATTAGTGTGCGCACACTGCATTATTATGATGAAATCGGGCTATTAACCCCAGAGAAGACAACCGAAGCTGGTTACCGCCTTTATACAGATGCTGATCTTGAGAAATTGCAACAAATTTTATTTTTTAAAGAGCTTGGCTTCCCTTTAAAAAAGATCAAAGAAATTATCAATAATCCTTCGTTTGACCGATATGAGGCGTTGGTGCTGCAGCGGAAAATGCTGCTGGAGAAACGCAGGCGGCTCGATAAAATGATTGCGACAATTGATAAGACCATTCAGCACATGAAAGGAGAAATTCAAATGACAAACAAAGAGAAATTTGAAGGTTTTGATTTTCGTCATAATCCATATGAACAAGAAGCACGTGAACGTTGGGGAGATGAAGCGGTCGATAAAGCAAACGCTAAAATCGGGAGCATGTCTAAAGAAGAACAAAAAGCTATGGTTCAAACAATGAATTCGATCTATCAAAAACTTGCAGCCCTTCGCCACGGCTCGCCTGAATCAGAAGAGGCGCAAGCGGCAATTAAAGAATGGTATGACTTTTTGAACAATAACTTTGGCAATTACTCGCTCGAAGCGTTCAAAGGATTAGGGCAAATGTACGTGGACGATGCACGCTTCACTAAAAACATCGACCAATTTGGAGAAGGCCTGGCAAAATTTATGCGCGATGCCATGGCAGTCTTTGCGGATCAAAACAAAAAATGATGTGAACAAAAGCAGGGCAATGCCCCGCTTTTGTTCAGACTGGTAATTTGAGAGTTCGGGTTTTGCTAAATAGACGGATGAAGGAAAAAGGCTATTTATGAATTTTTCTGCATATCACCACATGCTCAAAATGGTTTTAGAATCATAAGTGCAATAATGATTAAAAAAATACCGTTTTCTATGCGCTCATAACGAAAAAGCTGATTGGATAAACGCGTATATTCCTCTGGTATGTCTTCTCCCTTATAAGTTTCTAACAAATGTTTTATTGGTCTTGATTTAGGCGCTAATACAAGCGGTCCCATCGCGAGTGCAATTAAGAAGAGAACAAGGCTTGTCACATACCAGCCCATCTGAAATAAGCTTCTATTTAAAAATCCCATTAACAAACCTGTAATAAGTAAAAGTGTGCCTCCGATCATAGTGAAGGTATGCAGCTGCCGTCTAATTGCGTAAGCATATTTAAGTTGCGTCATTGTTTTCGCGGGTTTTACGACATGCATTAAAATAAAACCCGGTCCCATACCTAATATCGCTGAAAAAATATGTATAAAAACAAGAATTTTATAAAGTGATGTCATGAGAATCCTCCTCTCTGTTGAGGCAAGTTGCGCTTTCTACCTTATCATACACCATTTATTCTTATATAACGCAGTGATATTTCATACAAAACAAGAAAATAATGTGAACAAAAGCAGGGGATTGCTCTGCTTTCGCTGCTTATACCGCAAAATAAGTTTTTGCTTAAGTAGATGGTGATACAGGCAATAAAACACAATGGCAAACAAAAAGGAGAAAGGGAGAATATCACACGCCCTCTTGACTTAATCCATCTATAACGATGGGTTTACTTTTTTTTAAGAAAAATTATATAATATCTATTAAATTCTGAAATAAATGAAGGTTATGTTAATTTTGAAGTAGATCCATATAGGCCCAATAATAGACCGGCGCCGCTTATCTAGAAAAGTAAAGGAGAGAGAATAGATGAACAAACGTGAAAATCGTAAAGAGATGAACCTTGAAGGACTCCGAACCGAAACATTGGTCGTGCATGGCGATGACTGGGTAACTAATGATGGGACGATAGCTCCGGCAATTTATTACTCAGCTACGTTTCGCGCGCATAATTCCAGTGAATTTGCGGAAATGGCGGGAACACCCCGTCATCCTCGGTATTACACGCGTTACGGCAATCCAGTGCATGAGCGTGTAACGAAGATTATGGCTGAACTGGAAGGTACAGAAACTGCAATGGTAACTGGCTCCGGGATGGGGGCAATTGCTACGACCATTTTGGCTTTGGTCAGCGCAGGAGATCATGTGATTGCACAGACACGGCATTATATGAGCACCGCCAAGATCATGGATGAAATGTTACCGCGATTTGGTGTGGAAGTGACTCTGGTCGAACAAGCGGACATCAACGCCTTTGCGGAAGCGATACGGCCTAACACAAAGCTTATCATGGTAGAAACGCCAGCTAATCCGACTTTGGTGTTGACCGATTTAGCTGCTGTGGTGGAGTTGGCGCGCCCGCATGGAATTATCGTCGTAGCTGATAACACCTTCGCGTCTCCGATCAATCAGCGTCCTCACGATCTAGGCGTTGATATCGTTATTCATAGCGCGACAAAATATTTGGGTGGACACCATGATTTGACAGCTGGTGTCATCTGCACCAGCGAGGAGTTAGCCGAGCGTATTTGGCATACGCATATTTCCATCGGCTCCGTCCTCTCGCCAATGGATGCATGGCTATTATTGCGCGGTCTGCGCACGCTTCCGATACGGATGGAACGCATTAATGCCAACGCCTTAGCATTGGCAAAGTTTTTGGAGGAGCAGCCGCAAGTAGAGCGTGTGTATTATCCTGGCCTTCCTAGCCATCCGCAACACGAATTGGCAAAACGGCAGATGAAAGGGTTCGGAGCGGTTATTGCCTTTGCCATTAAAGGGGGTTATGAAGAAACTCAGCGGTTCGTTTCCGCATTGAAACTACCACCTAATGCGGTGAGTCTGGGAGGGATCGATTCCCTTGTGGTACATACAGCGGCGATGTGGGAAGGAGTAATGACCGAGGAGCAGATGAAGACAGCTGGGATTCCGTCCAATTTCGTGAGATTCTCGGTCGGCATCGAACACATCGAGGACCTGAAAGCGGATGTATGGCAGGCTCTGCAGGTAGTTTAACATTTTTCCCGAGGAGTCTCCCTCCTCAAAATAAAGGGAAGGGGGGAGATGAATCGGGAATTTTTGATTCCTAAAAGTGAACGTATGTTCTATAATAGAACCATCCTATCAAGCAGGGAAAGGAGAAAATGATTGTCAACTACCCAACGGCTAAAGCCGTGGGCTTGCAACTAGCCTAATTGGCTGCCGCGTTCGGCTGGTTGACAGCAGCCCTGCGGATGTTTTCCGCAGCCACGTTGTCGGCAGGGGCAGCGTACCCACAAGCTCGACAACAAAACTGATCCCTTGACGGTCTGTTTTCTTTGGCCACATGTCCGCAAACCGGACAGGTGCGGGAAGTATTTTTTGGATGAACCAATACCACCGGCACGCCAGCGATCGCCGCTTTATACTCAATAAACTTTCTCAACTGATAAAAAGACCAAGAAGAGTGTTGACGACGCTGTTGCTTTTTAACCGTTTTCTCGGTGCGTTGGCGGATGCCCTTTAAATCTTCAAGGGCAATGCCGCATCCGAGTGCCTTTGCCTTTTCAACAATCTTCTTGCTAATGCAGTGGTTCACATCACGGGCAAATAGTTTTTCCTTCTTGGAACGCTTTTTAAGCAGGCGTTTCGCTGACTTGGTGCCTTTCTTTTGGAGTTTGGCGCGAAGTTTCGCATGGCGGCGGCGCAGCCCGTTGACCTTCGAGCCGGAAAATACCTCACCGGTGCTATCGACAGCGATATTAATGATGCCAAGGTCCACACCGATAAATCCGTTTTCGGAATTGGGCTGGCCTTCGGGAACGTCCACCACGAGCAGTAAATAAAAAATACCGTTTTGAAGGACTAAATCGGCTTGACCCCGAACACGGTTGCCGCACAGCAAACCTTGATGGTAGCGGCTAATGACCATAGGGATTTCCATTCTTCCTTGCAAGGTAAGGATGGAAGCATACTCTAACCCTTTAAAGGACAGGATTCTTTCATCATACACGATGGCACCGGTTTCTTTAAAGTTATGCAAGGTTTTTTTATCCAAACGATAGCTTTCCGACACTTTGCCGATGGCACGAACGGTCATTTGGGCAGAGAGGCCAAATTTTTCCCTGACGTCATAGTAGCAAAGCCGCTGGATTTTCGTTTTGGAAAAGGTTCTGGAGCGAAAAGCAATCTCGCTAATATAGTTGCATGCTTGGTTAAACCGTTTCATTGTTTCCAGCAGCGCATGAAACTGTTCAAGAGTTGGCATTAATTTAATCTTGAGAGTGCAGAGCATTCTTGATTCACCTACCTTTCTAAATCCAGTGTACTTATACTGAACGAAAAATTCAATATATACTGAAAATATAAACCCCGCCTTCCTCCCACAGCTAAAGCAGTGGGCTTCCAGCGGATGTTCTCGTGAGCATAAAAAAAGCATCTGTAAATAGGCAGTTTTCTTGAAGAAGGATATCAAGTTTGTAGGGAGAATTGTCTTTAGAGAAGTTTTTTATGTGTACATAATGAATGAAGGGAGGGTTTATAATGAATTTGCAATTTGAAATTCGTAAAGCAACAGTCCAAGACATAGAAGAAATTATAAGATTACGTTTTAGGGGGAGGGATTATTGCTTTGAGGATTATTATTCAATTTGGATTAGTCACTATTTTACTTTTATTTTCTACTCTAGCTGCTTGGTATGAAGGTAGTGCAATATTAGATAATCCTTGGGAATGGAAGCATTCAACACCATTTTCCCAAATGCTATACGGTCAAGTACATAGTGAAAGCCATATTTCACAACTTGACTACTTTGTATACGCGGCTAAATTCCGTCCTATTTTTCCAAGTATCATGGCAATAAGCAGTTTATACTTATTAATTCTTATTGGGTACTATTTCTTAAAACTGCAGCATAAAAGATTTGCTTATTTTCTATTAATTTTAGGAGGAGGCTTACTCCTACTTAGTTATTTTTTTATTGATTCTACTTCAATAGGTGGAAAAATCTTTTTTTATATTTGGTTAGTGAGTGGATCTTTGTGTACTGTAATAGCTATAATAACTTATTTCCAAGTATTAAATCGTAATAAAAGGATATAAAAATGGAGTTAATTTTTTTTACAGAGTTGTTTCCTCATTAACCCCTAATGGATTTGGACGCTCCATAAGGTTGTTTTTTATAAATGTTGAAAACATAGCAAAGGAGTTTGGAAATGAGAACAATTATTATTTGGTGCATAGTAGGAGCCGCAATAGGATGGATGCTCGGGATGACGGGAGTGCAGATCCCGGATTGGGCCGCCGTCGGAATCGTAATTGCGCTGGTCGTTGTCATTGTTGGTCATCATGCGTATGTTCTTTTTTGGACAAAGAATATCCAGTTCGTCGAAGCATATCTCAAGAAGCGAAAGAAGCAGCCTTATTACGCTTTGATGCTGGCGCTGGCAAACGGGGATCTTGAGAAGGCGGAGCGATATGCCGAACAACTGACGGGAAAGTATGAAGAAGCGCGAAAATCGGCGCTGGCGAATATTCAAATAGAGAAAAATCAGCTGGAAGAAGCCGCTGACATAGCGAATGAAATCAAGAATGATACCGTCCGTTATTATAACCAGGCGCTCGTCGCCCTCATGCAAGGGAAAGAGGAGCAGTTTGCACAGGCAAAGAACAACGTGGCAAATCGAGTGCTCCGTTATGTATTGGAGGCAGAAAAGGCTTTTCGCCAAGGAGACAAAAAAGAGGCGGAACAGCTTGGCCATCTCGCTATTTCTTCCGCAAGAGGCCTGCAAAAATATGTGCTTGTCCGATCATTAGAACGTCAGCAAAAAAATCCAAACAGACATTCATTTTTTTAAATAAGCCCTTTTAAAAATTAAAACTAGAATGATTAGAGGATACTATGTTCAATTGGAAGAATGAATTAACTTCCATCATCTGTGGTGCCATGAAATGTGGCATAGTTGGCTAACGGGGGTTTCGTTGAACAAGATCTATTTTTGTCTGCGGTCTAAAATCAACACTGAAATGTAAGGAATATTTTGGTTGAAATTCAGATGGAAGTGGATATATAATAAACATGTAGGTATCTTGCATTGCAAGATACATTTTCTTTTGCTGACTATCTTGCATTACAAGGTATATAAGGAGCTGGAAAACATGTCGCTAAGAAGCCAGTTGTTAAAAGGGGTGCTGGAAGGATGCATTTTGGCCATTATTAAACAAGAATCCGTGTACGGCTATGAATTGTCAGTAAAGCTGCAGCAATTTGGCCTCAATGACGTAAGCGAAGGTTCCATTTATCCGCTTTTGCTTCGCCTGCAAAAAGCGGGGTTGATTAAGGGAGAAATGCGTGACTCCCCTTCAGGTCCGAAGAGGAAATATTATCATCTGACAGAAAAAGGGGAGAAAGCGCTGCAAGACTTCATCACCGAGTGGGAGAGTATTCGGACGCCGGTAGAGGCGATTTTACGAGGGGGAGAGGTAACATGAACGCGAAAGATTTGGTCAAACTTAACAATGAGAAGCGGAAACAGTTAAATGAACATAATCGAAACTACTATGAAGATATGCTCGTTTATATCCGTTCCCATTTGTTGCTATCGGAACAGCAAAGCGAAGAATTGTTGATGGAATTGCTAGATCATTTATTGGAGGCACAGAAGCATGGCAAAAGTGCGGAAGATGTATTCGGCAAAGATCCGAAAGCGTATTGTGATGAGTTGATTCGTCAGCTGCCAAAGGAAAAAAAGAGAAATATATATGCTTTTATTGGCTATTTAGCGATCCGCTTATTCGCTCTCATTGCCTTGGCGACAGGTGCGGTGGAACTAGCAGCAGAGCTGTTTACAGATGTGGATGATACCGTGTATCTCGGAAAAGTGTTTGTTCTTTTTGTTATTGACTTTGCTGTTATTTTGTTAGTGGTTGCTCTTGTCATGCACTCGGTTAGAAAATTCGTTTTCCGTGATGTTTCGAGCACCTTTAGCAGCAAGGTCAAGGAGTTTTTGGTTGTCTTGATTGCTTTTTGCCTTGTCATCGGTATATTTGTCCTAGCGGAAAGGATTGTCCCTGAATTTGGTTACCGCATTGAAGCGGGAGGAATGGTTCGCATCCTTGTCGGCTTGCTTGTATTAGCTATGACATGGTCGCTCAATAAGAAGTTTCGCATTACAAAATAGTTGTGAGCGGCATTTCCTTTACGCATGCCGAGTTCATTTATTTGATGCCGGCATGGCGATTCGCTACAATAAAGTGGAAACATGAAATTTTGCTTTCTTGTTGTTTATGCAACGGAGAGCTTAAACCGAGGTGCATATACGATGAAAATAGAAGTTTGGTCTGATTTTGTCTGCCCATTTTGCTATATTGGGAAACGCCGGTTGGAAAAAGCGCTTGAGCAGTTTCCGCATAAAGACGAAGTCGAAGTGGTGTTTCGCAGCTTTGAGTTGGATCCTAATGCGAAAAAACATTATGATATGACGATTCACGAAATCATTGCGCAAAAATATGGTATTTCAGTTGAAGAGGCGAAAAGGGTCAATGCCGATATTGGCAGACAGGCAGAGTCCGTCGGGCTGACGTTCCGCTTTGACACGATGAAACCGACGAATACGTTTGACGCCCACCGTCTTGCCAAATATGCCGAAGAACAAGGAAAACTTCGGGAAATGGTAGAGCGGCTGTTTCAAGCGTATTTTACCGATTCGAAACTAATTAGCGACCATGACGTGCTTATCGAGTTGGCAGGCGAAGCTGGGCTGGATCGCGATAAAGTAAAACAAGTTCTTGAAAGCGACCGCTATACTGATGAGGTGAGAAAAGACGAAGCGGAAGCGGCTCGTTTCGGCGTCCGCGGTGTGCCATTCTTTGTGCTGAACCGCAAATACGCGATTTCCGGCGCACAGCCGACCGAAGTGTTTATGCAGGCGCTTGAAAAAGTATGGGAAGAGGAAAACGCAAACTCTCCATTGCAGCCGCTGGCGATGGAAGCAGGTGGTCAATGTGCTGATGGCAGTTGCAAAATCGAATAGGTAAGCGTATGAAAAAACAACCAGACGGTCTTTGGAGAGAGACGCCTGGTTGTTTTTTTCATTATCCTCGTTTGACAAACAATGGCAAGTCGGTATGCCCCATTTCGCGGACGTATACGAAAAGCTGGCCCTTATGATGGATTTCGTGGTCCATCGCCATTTGCAAAAATTGCGCTGTTGGGATTTTTGCGCCAAATACGTTTGTGAGATCTAAAACGCGCTCGAAATCTTCATCGGTAAGGGATTCGAGCAATTGCTTCGTTTTTTCTGTATATGTTTCAGCAAGCTTTTGCAAATTGGTCTCCGCTTCCTCGATTTTTTGTGTAAATAACGCTGGATCCCCTTGTTTTGCGGTGTTGGCGAATTTATAAAAGCTAAAAAGAATATGAGTGGCTAAATCTTTTGCCGACATCGACGTTGGTGTCGGTTTGTAGTCATAATGCTTTTCCTCGATTTTATTAATTAACTCCACCGTGACATTGCGATGGGATAAAAAGTGTTGCACGAATTGCTGTGCTCGGCTCATGAACATGCCTCCCCTTTTCTTCATTCTTGATTTTGATTATATCATAAGGGAATTGGAAGTTGTTAATAAGGAAGCTTTACGATAATGTTGTACCTTGTCCCAGGATGCTTTCCACTTTGATGGCACTGCCATGCATTTATAGAATCATGGTTCACCATTACAATAAAAATGAAACTTTTGGAAATATGGTTCGTAAATATAACAAAGGGGGGAATGAGGATGACATCGGCGTGGTTGTTTTTTGGCATCGTTGTATTGTTCTATTTTATTGTGATGGTTCCAATTCAATATTTGTATATATCGGGAATAAAAGAACGGGCAAGAAAATCGAAGCTTTCGCAAGAACAAATGTATGAAAACATGTCGTTTGAAGAAGAACAATTACACTTCCATATGCAAGGAAACATATTGAATTGGCCTGCTGCATTGGCCGCAAACGCATTGTATCGCATTCGCCATCATAAAGGAAAATTATAGCGATCAAGGGACAAACGCTTTCCTCATCCATTTCAATGTTAGTTCCGTTGTGCCTTATTTTTCTATCATAGACGATGATGCGTTGCGATTTTCATCGTTGTGCTTATTCTAATAGTGAGGTTCTGTCATGGAATTGATAGGGGGGAGCATATGCTGAAAATTTTTATTGATCCGGGACATGGCGGAAAAGATACAGGCGCACTTGGAAACGGACTGCAAGAGAAAGATATTACGTTGTCCATTGCATTGGAGATGCGGCGTATATTGCAAAACGAATATGAAAGCGTATCTGTGCAATTAAGTCGAACAAGCGATATAGCCGTGCCGTTAAGCGAGCGGGCGGCTAAAGCGAACCGCTGGGGCGCCGATGTTTACGTATCGATTCATGTGAATGCTGGCGGAGGAACGGGGTATGAGGATTACATTTATGAAGGACTTTCGGATCACTCAACAACAGCACGGATTCGCGACATGATTCACGAAGAAGTGATACGGGCGACAGGATTCCATGATCGCGGGAAAAAGAAAGCAGACTTTTACGTGCTAAGAGAAACGGTCATGCCAGCGATACTTACGGAAAACGGATTTGTCGATCGAAAAGAAGATGCGGAAAAGTTGAAAGACCCTGCGTTTCTTCAAAAGATCGCAAGAGGACATGTGAATGGGTTAGAGAAAGCTTTTCATTTAACGAAAAAGTCGGATTCGAACGATTTGATTCGTGTCATTGTTGATGGAAAGCAAATCGGTGCCTATGAGAAAAAAGAAAATGTATTGAAACAAGTTGAGTACTATTTAGGAAAGGCTAATAAAATCGAGTTGGAACGAGTGAAAAGATAAATTCGTATAGCAAGCCTATCGCACTTTATGAAGTGTGATAGGCTTTTTTGATTGGTTTGTCGCAAGATACAAGCCGTTGCGAAGCTCCTCCTTTTTCATAGAGTATATCAAGGTTTCACAAGAGGGGGAGATCGAATGTTTGGGTATTCTATCGTTCAACTAGCGCGCAATTATACACATAAATTAGACCGTCCTTTGCGCCATTTTATGGTAAGTATGTATAAGCCTTTTATGTATACTCCTTGTATGATTCATAAGCAGCTAGAAAGATGGATGAAAAAGGCAAAAAAAATTCCGGTTATCATTCATTTTCATGAAAAGAATAGTATTTTTGCTCTCCAGGAAATTGAAAAACAACACTTCCGCATGAAAATCCACCATCAATTCCGCTATATCTCTTCGTGCAGTGCCGAAGTGACTCCGCAAGTGTTAGAACAAATTTTACAGCGGTCTGATGTGAAAAAAGTATACTTAAACCGAAAAGTAAGCGCGCTATTAAATAACGCTGTTCCATCAGCGAATGCGAAGCATGTGACGGTGAACGGGACAACGTTAAGCGGAAAAGGAGTGACAATTGTGATTGTCGACACAGGGATTTATCCGCATCCTGATTTAGAAGGACGGATTGTCGAGTTTGTCGATTTCGTCAATGGGCGTACAGCTCCATATGATGATAATGGACATGGCACCCATTGCGCGGGGGACGCAGCAGGGAATGGTTCGGTTTCTTCCGGATTGTATGCGGGACCGGCGTATGAGGCAAATGTGGTTGGAGTAAAAGTGTTGGATAAAACAGGCGCTGGCACGCTTGATACGATTATTCGCGGGATTGAATGGTGCATCCAATATAATGAAACGAATAAAGATAGAAAGATCGATGTTATTTCATTGTCATTGGGTGGGGAATCACAGCCGTTTCCAGCGGAAAATGACGATCCGCTTGTTCAAGTAGTGGAAGAGGCATGGGACAGGGGCATAGTCGTCTGTGCTGCAGCTGGAAATGAGGGGCCGGAATATAAAACGATTTCAAGCCCTGGAATTAGCGATAAAATTATTACAGTTGGAGCGCTAGATGACCGCGATACAGCAGAGACAAGAGAAGATGATGAAATTGCGGAATTTTCTAGCCGTGGGCCGACTTATTATGGAGTTAGGAAACCAGATATTGTCGTTCCAGGAGTAAACATTATTTCTTTACGTGCGCCAAAATCAACATTCGATAAATATCAAAAGCAAAATCGCATTGGGCAATACTATACGAGCATGTCAGGAACATCGATGGCGACGCCAATCTGCGCTGGCATTGTTGCTTTAATGCTCGAATATAAACCGAATGCAACGCCAGATGAGATAAAAAGCGCGCTAAAAGAAGGCGCAGTCTTATGGAAAGATCGTGACCCAAATATATATGGCGCGGGATATGTCAATGCGAAAAGGGCGATTGAGTTATTGAAAAAATAAAAAAGAAAAGGGAAGCTGTTATTCGCTTCCCTTTTCTTTATCTTCACGATTATTATAATCGTATTTTGTAGGATCGACCGGTTTGAATCCTTTTGGTGTGTAGAACCGCAGTAAGTCTCCGTATACGACTTTGTCCGAAAGATCGAGTTTTGTACGGGCGATTTGCTCAAGCTGTTTAATTTCCGGTGTTTCTTTAATTGGTTCGCCCGTTTTCGAATCATAATATTTTCCATTTACTGCTGTCACTGTCGGAGTGACAAAGTTACCATTACGGAATGGTACGATTTCCTGATGTTCCGGTGACAACAAGTCTGTACCGAAATGAACATAGTTTTTCGTATCGATTCCTAATAGGTGAAGAACCGTTGGCAATAAATCAATTTGTCCGCCGTATTGGTGCATAATTCCGCCTTTGACACCCGGAACACGGATAAATAAAGGCACTCGCTGCAATTGTGCATGTTCAAATGGTGTAATTTCTTTTCCTAACACTTGTGACATTGCTTTGTTATGATTTTCGGAAATTCCATAATGGTCACCATATAAAATGATGACGGAACGGTCGTACAAACCGGATTTTTTGAGATAATCAAAGAACTCTTTTAATGCCTCATCCAAATAGCGAGCCGTTTGGAAATAACGGTCTACCGAGCCATCTCCCGTTTCAGCTGGTTCAATTGTTGCCTCTTCTTCGCTGATTGGATAAGGGAAGTGGTTCGATAACGTGATAAATTTTACATAGAACGGCTCTTTCAATGATTCTAACAACGGAATCGACTCTCTAAAGAACGGTTTATCCTTTAACCCGTAGTTAAGCACATTTTCATCGCTCATGTCATAGTAGCTTGCGTCAAAGAAATGGTCGAAACCAAACGATTTATAAATTTCATCGCGGTTCCAGAACGTTTTATAGTTACCATGGAACACCGCCGACGTATATCCATACTGGCGGAGAATTGCCGGTGCTGCTTGATACGTGTTTTGTCCTTTGGTTGTAAACACGGCTCCTTGTGGCAATCCAAACAACGAGTTTTCTAGCATAAACTCAGCATCGGATGTTTTCCCTTGACCTGTTTGATGGAAAAAGTTATCAAAGTAAAACGTATTCGGATCACGAACGAGCGAGTTCAAAAATGGCGTTACTTCTTCACCATGTAATTTATAGTTAATCAAAAAGCTTTGGAATGATTCCAAATGAATGTAAATCACATTCATTCCTTTTGCTACACCGAAATACTTTGGATTTGGTTTTGCATATGTTGCTTGTACATGGTTCAGAACGGTTGTGATATCGCTTTTATTCGCAAAAGCACGCTGTGTCGACGATTTCATGCTTTGTACAGCATCATAAATCAAATAGTTGTAAACACCTAAATATTTCACGATATAGTTGCGATCAAACGTTCTTGTTAACAATTGTGGACGGTCTGCTTCCGCTAGTGCAAGGTTTACACTGAAAATGAGAGCAGAAATGGCGAACACAATGCTTTTTTTATAACGTCCGACCGGAACTGCTGGCAACGAAAAACGTTTCGAAACGACAATAGCAATTAAAATAATCGTATCTAAAAAGTAGAAAATATCGTACCACTTTATTAGTTCCCAAATGCTTCCGCCAAGATCGCCAAAGTTTTTCGTTTGTGTGAGCGTCGGAAACGTAATAAAATCGCTAAAGAAACGATAATAAACAATATTGGCGTATAAAATAAACGATAAAATGAAATTAATGATAATGAGCCAAGTATATGTTCGTTTCCCTTTCGCGAGTAACGCTAATCCAAAAAAGAAAATTGCCGAACTAACCGGGTTGATAAATAATAGAAATTCCTGCAAGGAATTGCTAATGCCTAAATTAAATTCAGCTTGATAAGCTGCATATGTTTTCATCCAAAATAAAAATACGGTAAAAATAAAAAAAACAGTATATTGATTAGGGAGAGAACGGTATTTTTCTAATAGCTTTCCACCAATCCTCTTCACGTCCTCTTCGCCTCCTTATTCGTTATTCCAACGTCTGGTGCAAATAACTACGAATATATGAATATAAGACCAACAGCTGCACAAAGTTCCGTGCAGCATGCAAAAAAACGTTATGTCACCATTTTACATTGAAAAGTCTCTACGTCAAGTAGCATAATATCTATTTTATATAAAGTCAATTGGAATGTTTTTATCATATTTCCACCCCATTTTTTGCTTCTTGCGGTGAGCCTCCCCTTTAAAACCAAGCATTTTTCTTTCCATTTTATATAGACGAAAATGGAAGACAAATAGTTTCATGATTTATGTAAAATTTATAAAATAAAGGAATGGTCATGCCCTCTAATCATTTTATTAATGGAATTGCTTATTATGATTAAAAATAAAGCAATGAAAAATTGAGCGTACTTGTATGTTTTTCTATGGTTGATGTACAACTATGCGGACTTTATCAGGCCGCAGCACCGCGAACAGCTGGATTGGATACATTGAATGCTGGTGATTTAACATTACAATATTTGCGAGGAAGAGTTGGACCGATCGCCTTAGGCTGGCCACATTGCATCGCAAACATGATTCGTTTTGTTATCTAAAAAAATGATGATTGGTTAAGCGAGAAGCGAAAAATAAGCAAAAGAGTGAGAAAGAAAAAACAGCAAGCCATAAAATAAGCAAAATTCCTTTATTGCCAATGATCGATTTTTGCCAAGGAGCTTATCGGCTCGCGGCGATCGTCTTGTATTTTCTAATGGGATTCACCGGTTACGATCTTAATGCCGCAATTCATCGTAAAAAAATGGTGGCATACGCTTCTGCACAACCAAACAGCGATTATTTTGCGCTTTTTCTTTATTATGAAAAAAGATATTGTCATTGCGACGTTGCCGTATCATTTAAAAGAGTAATGTGTCGATAAAAGCGGAAATATTTCCTTGGAAATCGATATGTGTCGAATGAAACAAAATGGTTTCCTCTGCGTTGCTGTTTGCATATAGTAACGCAGGAGGAACGAATTATGTGGAAATATATATCGATGTTCATGTTAGCTTTTGCCGTGAGTATGGATAGTTTCAGTGTCGGTGTGACATATGGAATGAGAAATATTAAATTTCCGCTTCGATCCGTTATGATTATTGCGTGTATGTCCAGTGTGATGTTACTACTGTCTATGCATGTTGGCAGCTTTCTTCTATTGTTTTTACCGGTGCAAGCGGAACGATGGATCGCCTCATGTCTGCTAATTGCGCTCGGCATTTGGGCGATTTATAATGTTATTAAAAAAGATGAGGATGAATGCGATTATTCCGAACCATTGCCAAAACGACTTAGAATCAAAGTATGGCGATTCGATTTAAAACGGTTTGGTATCGTTATTCAAGTGCTGAAACGCCCAATGTTAGCGGATTTAGATCGTTCAGGAAGCATTAGTATAAAAGAAGCATTGCTTATTGGTTTCGCGCTATCGATGGATGCGTTTGGAGCCGGATTAAGCGCCTCGTTTTTAGGCTATTCGCCGTTTATGCTTGCTTTGCTTGTATGTATATGGAATGTCATTTTCATTCGCTTAGGATTCAGGGTCGGAAATATGTTTGCCAAGACAAAGGTAATGAAAAAAGCAACTGTCATCCCTGGGATGATTTTAATCTTTCTTGGGATTGTCAAAATATTTTTTAGAACATCCTAAAGGTACTATTTGCCTTTAGGATTTATTATGTTGAATCCTTTTTGCCGGTTGGTTCGTAACCATTGTTGAAATAAACATTATTCCATAAGGAGAGATCGGTGCCATGTTGAAAAAGCTTTTGTCCAAGCTTGGAGTAGGAGCTGCGAAAGTCGATCTTGTGCTGCATCATCCTCACGTGCGCCTTGGGGAGAAGTTGGAAGGGGAGTTTTTTATTGAAGGAGGAACAGTAGAACAACTCATTCGCAAATTAGAGGTGGAACTACAGCTTATCGTTCAGACGAATGGAAAAGCATATCGCCGAACGGTTGCTGTCATTCCGGTTTCCCCTTCATTTACGATTCAGCCTGGAGAAAGAAAAGTATTGCCGTTTTCGTATGTGCTTCCACTGCATTTGCCAATTACTCGTCCTAGCGTGGGCTATACGTTTGTAACACGTTTAGATATTGCAGACGGAGTCGATGCTTTTGACCAAGATGCGATCCGTATTCTTCCTCCACTATCGCTCGAGAAACTATTTCATGCGTTTGAAAAGCTCGGCTTCCGCGAAAAGCCTTCATCTGGGAAAATAACTGCATATGGTCAGGAATTTGCGTTTTTCCCAACGGAAGTGTTTAAAGGCACTGTTCAAGAAGTAGAATTTTCAGCATTCATCGAAGAAAACGGTATTCGATTGTTCCTTGAAGTGGATGTATGGAGCGGATTTGGCGGCTTCCATGAAAGAGAAATAAAACGAGAAATCTTCTTGAGCGATGAAGAAATAGAGGATGTGGAAGAAACAGCGAAAAAATTGCACACAGCTATCGAAGAAATGATCGAGCAGCCACGTTCTTATGCTGGCACATCGTACGTTCCACATGCTTCCTATCCTCCGCGGCACGTATCTCATCACCACGGACATGGAATGGCGGGAGCGATTGGAGGATTTGCGGCAGGAATGCTTGCAGGTATGGCAGCGGAGGAGTTGCTGGAGGATGTCATTGAGGAAGCGCTCGATGACCATGACCTAGGAGACATGTTGGATGTCGGCGATTGGTTCGACGGTGGAGACGATATTATATAATCATTACAGAGGGTGTTTCCAAAAGCGAAAGGGGACACCCTTTTTTCTGCGTCAATCATCGTGAGCTTAAACGGTGAATGGCTTATGGCAGATAGATACCTCTTTTGGCGGTGGTAGAAATTGAAGATTTATAGTAAAATAAGGCGTGCTGACTTTTTGGTGTGTATCGATTGGTAAAAGCAAAAAAGTGATGTAAAAAGAAGAGAATCGTGATATTTTGGCATAGCGGAGAAATATGTTATATAAGGACAGCCATAATTTCGAAAAGAAAGGAATGCTAGAGGATGGACATTGTAGAGATTATAAAGGCCATTATTTTAGGAATGGTCGAAGGATTAACGGAATTTGCCCCGGTTTCCTCAACGGGTCATATGATTATTGTCGATGATATGTGGCTGAAATCGCAGGAATTTTTAGGAAAATATGCAGCAAATACTTTTAAGGTCGTTATTCAGCTCGGCTCGATTTTGGCGGTCGTTGTCGTGTTTAAAGACCGGTTTATTGATTTGTTAGGATTGCGGGGACGTCATCATGACGGGGCGCCGCGATTGAAGCTGGCGCAAGTCATTGTCGGGTTGATTCCTGCTGGGGTATTAGGCGTTTTGTTTGAGGATTACATTGATGAACATTTGTTTTCCACCGCAACAGTGTTAATCGGATTGGTGCTCGGAGCGCTGTTGATGATTGTGGCTGATTGGTTTGCCCAAAAGACTACTCCGAAAGCGCAAACGGTGGACCAAATTACATATAAGCAGGCGCTTATCGTCGGTCTTGTTCAATGTTTGTCCTTATGGCCAGGATTTTCCCGATCCGGCTCGACGATTTCCGGCGGGGTATTGGTGGGAATGAGCCACCGGGCGGCAGCCGATTTTACGTTCATTATGGCCGTTCCGATTATGATGGGAGCGAGCGTGCTCTCTTTGCTGAAAAACTGGCAGTATTTTACGATCGACGCTCTGCCGTTTTTCACCGCCGGCTTTATTAGCGCGTTTTTGTTCGCACTCATTTCGATTCGCTTTTTCTTAAAGCTTATTAACCAAATCCGCCTCGTGCCGTTTGCGGTGTACCGTATTGTTTTGGCGCTTGTTATTTACATCGTGTATTTCTAGAAATTATTTAACTGACGCCCGATGGACAACATTCCATCGGGCTGTTTTTATTCCAATATCCCAAGCTTCATCGCTTTGACAACCGCTCCGACCCGTGAGTCGACATCCAATTTTCGCAAAATCGAAGATACGTGGTGTTCGACCGTTCTTCTGCTGATGTTTAACAGCTCGCTAATTTCTGCGTTTGTTCTATCCTCGGAAATGAGTTGGAGAATGTTTAATTCTATTTTTGTGAGAGGAGAATTATAATTGGATAATCGGTCAATCGGAAAAGATTTGATTCCTAAATGGCTTTGCCTAATCGCATTGGCCAATTCAAAGGCGGAATTTTCTTTTGTCACAAACGCATAAGCCCCAGCTTCGTAAGCAGCGTGAATGTATTCGTCATAGTCATACCCTGATAAAATAACGACTTTACATGTTGGATATGTTTCAGCGATTTTCTTCGTCCATTCAATTCCGTTATCGTTTTTCATTCTTATATCCATGACAATGACGTCAGGGTTGTGCTTGATGATTTCCTCCTCTAAACGGGCGGGATGACAAATCGTATTTACAACCTCTAAATCAGCTTCATTTTCTAACAATTGTTGAATCCCGAGCATCACTAATAAATGGTCATCCACTAGTAATACTTTGATTTTCATTTGTTCCATCCCCATCTATTGGCAGAGTTATCGAAACGCAAGTCCCAGCTCCCGGTTCAGATTGGATGTCAAGTGTGCCTTTGAACTGATTGACTCGTTTTTGAATCGTAATCAATCCTAAATGATTGTTTTGCGATAACTCTGATAAACGATTCGGCACCTTAAATCCAATACCATGATCTTTTACTTTTATGTTTAGGAAATTGTTCGTTTCTACAACAGAAACGAAAACCTTCTTTGACGAAGAATGCTTGATAGCGTTGCAAACCAATTCTTTGATCATTCGAAACACTTGAATAGAGAGGGAAGCGGGAATGACTCTCAGATTCGTATTATAATCAATCTCAATGATCACATTATGGTTCGTTTGACATTTTCTTTTTAATGAATAGAGACTTTTCTCCAATCCCAAATCTTCGACTATAACCGGATATAGCTCATGACACATTTCCCTTATTTCAAAAATACTGTTGCGGAGCGACTCTTTAATGTCTTCGAAAACTCCGTTATCCATTTCTTTATTTTTGCTTAGCAATTCAAGTTTATTAAAAAGCAGGATTAAATTTTGCAACACCTCATCATGGAGAAAAACAGATAGCTTCTTTTTTTCCTCTTCTTGTTCATTAATCAGCAGCAAATGAAATTGTTTATAATCTTGAGATTCTTTCATTGTTTCCTTTAACTGTTTTTCGATTTGCTGTAACGATTTCGAACTGGAAAATAATTCTGTCGCGTCGGTTCGAATTTTTTCGATGAGTTTGATTTCTTCTTTTTCAAAAACCGTCGCGTTCGTTTTCTCTCCGATGATGACCCATCCGATCGTTACATCCTCCATATTCATAGGATAGAAAAAGAAGTTCTTTCCATTGATATTCATTTTTTCAGGATGGCAGCTTGGATGAACGCAAGTCAGTAGTTCCGCATCGTTAAAATGGAGAAAAACTCCTGTTTTATGCAAGACCATAGGGATGTTATCGTTTTTCCATATCAGGCATACTCCGCTAACATCGATCGTTTTATGTATTAAATCAGCAATGAGCTTTGCGCAATATTCCAAATGCTTCCCGTTCAGTAATTGCTGAAGGATGAGCAATTTTTCTTTTTGTATTTCTTGATTCTTAAGATCCCATTTTTTCATTTTTAAAGGTTCCAATCCTTTGTGGATCAGGTCGTAAACAACGAAGGTACATACCAGTAAGGTGTTTATTAAAATTGCTGACTTTAAGTGGATATTGTAAAACATAGCCAATAATAGGTTAAATGCAACTAAACTCAAAATCACTGCTAATAATTGAAAACTAATTTTTCGAAAGATTTCTCGAAAATCAACGACTTCTTGCTTTGTTAATAGATATGACAGTGTCATAGGAAAGACGATGATGCTGCTAAGACTATAATGAAAAGGAACGCCCGAAAAAGAAAGAAACGCATCTGGAATTAAGCTAAAAATGACAACAGGAGCAAACGATAGAATCAGGCCAGAGATTAAAAGATACATTTGATTTTTTATTTTATCGGAATTGGATTGAAGGTGTAAATAAAATAAGACAATACAAGATAGTAACGATAGAACCATGTTCGCGACAATGAATGGCCGAACGATCGTGCTGACGATGACATCGTGACGAATGCCTATTAAGAAATAAATGAGCGTTGCGAAGATGGCAATCAATAATGTGATCATACGCACTTGACGAAAAAATGTCGGTTTTGTAGACGAAGGAAAATGCTCAAAAAATTTCATAAGAATATACGGGGCAAAAGAAACAGCGATTACTTCCAATTCTTTTGCCGGTTTTATGTTCCAGCTAGAAGGTGTTGACAAAGCAATCGCCAGCCCGCTAATCAACATTAACATGAAAAAATGTTGAACAACGATGGAGTTCGGTTTTTGCACATAGCTATAGATGCCAATGAACAAAAACGCCATTCCAATGAATATCGTGAAATAATGCTGAAAAGAAAAGTGCTCATTGTATATTTTTAATAGAGTATAACAAATAATGAAGACAGAAATGAATAGCATGACAAAAGGAAAAGCTTTTTTGTTCATGTTATCCCTAGCTTTCTAGATAGCTTTTTAAACGATTCACTTGAACTTGTTTTTCGGGAAAATAGGCAGTAAGTTGCTCCAATGCTTTATTCATATAGACTTTGGAGAGAATGAAACAGTAGTCGATTGCTCCGGTTTTACGTATATAATTCTTAATCTCCTGTTTTAATAGGGAATTGTGATCATTTATTTTCAGTTGATGAAGTTTCTTTAGCAGCCATCCATTATCTTTTTCGATACTATATTCAACGGCTTTAATGAAAGGAAGAGTGGCCTTTTTGTTCGTTAAATCACTCTTATAATCAGAAAGAATATCTTTTGCGTCATTTTTCAGTTGGCCGGCAATGCCGATGTCAGTTGCAATGGGTCCCCATATGTTTTGGTTATGGATATTGCTGAGTTCGCAAACTAGTTTTACTAAGGATGAGGACTTTTGTTTGATAATACGAAAATAATCGTCTTCTGTCGGAACATGTTCAGAAATGACAAAATGTAAATCTCTCCACTGTCCATTACAAGCGTTTTGCCACTCATGGGTGAAACATGCAGTTAGTGGACAAATGATTTTGCAAAAAGTCTTTATTTCGCTTCTTCCGACAATATTTATCTGATACCTGTTGATCTCCATCCATCTTGCAGAGACTCCACTAATGCTGAGAAGACTTCTGGGCTTAAATTCTCCCTTGCTAACGCAAGTTCCGTTGTTCCGATGGAATCTTTCCCTAGTAGTGTTTGAAGAACATTCCATAAGTTTTGGTTCATAATACCTACCTCCAACCAATATTTTCATCAAAATTTTACACTATATTACAGCTTTTGTCATCATTTTCTAAAAAATAGGTATTTTCCGCAATCAAATTTGCGGAAAATACGGATGTTTTTTGTTTTTAAATGTAGTAAATTGTAGTCGTAGGCTATGAACGCATCTTAATAGGAGGATGAAAAATGTCAAGTGTAATTAGAAAGATCGCAGAATACTTACTCAAATACTGGCCTAAAATGAGCAACTGGCTAAAACAGGCTATCATCACTCTCGCGGGTAGTGCAATTGTAGACGCGATTGCTCGAGGTCTTAATGCGCTCATTAATTATCTTTCTACCTTATCATCTGCCGTTATCGAAGCTATTGCAAAATTATTAGGTCTATAAAAAAATTGGCTACAAAAGAACTCTATGAAAGTTCTTTTGAGCCAATCCAAATTTGCCGGAATAACTAGAACACATCGTTAACTCACAATTAATTCACAAAAAACGATGCGTTCTAGCCTACATCTAAATATAAACCATTTATTAATAATAATTATAATGGAGTTTTTGTAATATGTCAATGAGTAATAATGTATTATATGTACGCAACTTAACAAAATCCATAAATAATAAAGTTATTTTACAAGAGTGTAACATTACAATAAAAAAAGGAGAGATATGTTCCCTCTTTGGAAAAAATGGTACGGGGAAAAGCCTATTTTTAAAATGTATACTAGGTTATACAGATTTTGATTTTGGTGTGGTTAAGATTGGAGATTATAATATACGGGAAAGACGGCAGATAAGAAAATACAGTGGATTTGTTCCAAGTGATGATTACTCATTTTGCCAATTGTTAACCCCTAATGAATATTTCTCGTTTATACAAAGTGTTTTTTCCTTACCTTATAAAGAAACAAGGAAAAAAATTGAATATTTAGCTGAGAAGTTAGCAGTACAGCCCTATCTAGATGAACTCATTGAGAATTTATCCTTTGGTACAAGAAAAAAAATTGTGTTGATAGGCACCTTATTGTATGATCCTATTCTTCTAGTTTGTGATGAGATTTTCGAAGGATTGGATGAACAATCTGTAAGAGAAGTTCAAGATTTGTTTTTAAACAAGAAAAAAATCGGACATTCTATTCTTTTTACCACTCATTTATATGATGAGGCCATCACTATTACGGATAAATGTTATCAAATAGTGGATAGAAAAATTATAGAAGTTGACACTTCACAAAAAGGAGTGCTATAGGATAGCATGCTCATAAACCAATATTTTAAAATTTACTCGAAATTAGTAGAAGGGCATGTTAATAAATTACTATCGTGGGGTACAGCTTTCCTTTTTGGTGGAATGTTAGCCGTTATGTTATATATGTTTGAAGATGACATTGTATTAAAGGGTGTTCCAGCAGTCATTTTCCTTTTACATCTAGTTGCAATATTTATGAATGAAAATCAAAGAGAAAGTATCAACTTATTATTTGCGTTTTTAAAGACAACTCCTATACCCCCTTTTACTATTATTGTCTTTAACTTTCTGTGTAAATTATTCAGTAAAGACCAAATTCGTTTTTATTTCTGTAGCTTTTTTGTGTTGATTGCATTTAAAATCCCATTATCATTAATAGGACTCTATTTTTTTCGAATCTTTTTTCTAATAATGATTTCTCAAGTTATAGAGTATATGGTGTGCGTAGTAAAAGAAAAATATTTTTCCCGCTTCTTGGTTCCTTTGCTTCTATTATTTATTTTATTTTTATTAGGGAAAAAAGAACCATACTTTTTTAGTATTAATCTTTTATTAAAGAATTTAATAAAATTATACGATGATATCATTTTATTAGGATTTATTATATTATTAGTTATAAGTCCGTTTTTTGTTAATAAATTGTTAAACACTAAAAAGACTAGTATCCCTACACCAATTATAAAGCTAAGTAATATTATAGCAGGAGTGAGCAGTCTAGTATTATTTAATAAGCAGTTAAAGAACATTATTAAAACTTACATAAAGATATACATAAGAGATAAATTCGTACTCTTTAAATATTTAGTAATCACCACTTTATCTATAATATATTCTTGGATTAGTTACACTTTTCAAGGTTCTGAAGATAAAATTTCTAGCTTTTATTTAACTCTTATGATGAATTTTTATTTTTTCTATGAAATTAGAATGTTAGGATTACTCTATTCGAATGATCTTGATGACTTTTTTCCTATATTAAATCGCTATAAAACTATTTCAATCGATTTTATTGCAGGTTGTTTAAATATCTTGTTTAGTTTATTAGCTTTGGCCTTCTATAGCATTTTGTTAAAAGTCGATTTATCTATTATGTTAACTAATTTGACAATTTCTTGTGTTTTTTATATTATCAGTGTTTATTTTAAAGTACGAAAATCTGCAACAAAGAAAGGGATAATTATTACTTCAATTAAATATATTGTTTTATGCCTATTTATTGGTCTAATGTTGTTGGAACTAGGGATATTCTTCAATATCTTAGTTTTAATAATCTTATGTATTTTCACTTATTACAAAATATATAGAGAAGAGAGGACTGAAAATACACTATGAAGTACGTTTTACTAATTGCTGCTACCATTGCCTATTTTATTTATCGTAACCAGTCTCCACAAAATTTTATATTTATAGCAATTATTGCGTTACTTTTAATATCTGTATTTAATTCCAAAGGAAAGCAAAAATAGGTGACTATTATGAAAGCAATTGTCGAGAAAGAATTTAAAAGCTTGTTCAAAGGTTTTAAGTCTATTGCTGTGATTGCATTTTTTCTTGTAGTGTGTTTTGCTGCTTCTAAATTTTTCAGTAATAACCTGGATATATTACAAAAAGATCATGCTGAATCAGCTTACGTCTCTAGTATTCGAGGGCTAGTTATGTTTTTAGGGTTTCTCTTTGTCTTGTCTTTATCCCATGATGCAATCAACCGAGAAGTTGAAAACCAAACGATCCGCTTTTTGGTTACTAAATCCTCTAGAAGTTCTATTGTTATTGGAAAGTTTTTAGGGATTTTTTTGTTTTGGCTGATTTGTATTTTATGCTCATTTATTGTTATTGGTTTATTTGCTAAGCAGATATTTGTTTTTGACTTTCTGCAAATTATGTGTTTCATTGCCTATGCTGTCAGTCTAACCATCTTGATATCTTTAGTAATAAAAAAACCGTCTCATACTACATTTGTAAGTATTTTGTTAGGTATTGCGCTACCTGTTTTAGGATTGTGGTCTGTTAGCTCGACTAAATTCATATCGGAAATCATTAAGTATATACTCCCGTATTACTATATTCTTAAAGGCGGTTACTATATCATTTTTCCGTTTTTTCTCTCTATTCTTATGCTGTTGATAGCTTTGGCTATATTTCAAAGGAGAGATTTGTAGTGAAAATCATAGAGGTATATAACCTAAAAAAGAAATTTAAAGATCATTATGTCGTGAAAGGTGTTACTTTTGATGTAAAAAAAGGTGAAATTTTCGGGTTTTTAGGTAAAAATGGAGCGGGAAAAACGACAACAATGAATATGTTAACAGGTATTATTTTGCCCACTGAAGGCAGTTTTACTATAGGTGGAAAAACGAATCAAGAAATCGATCAAATCAAGAGGATCATTGGAGTAATGCCTGATGCTGCAAACTATTACTATGATTTAACTGCTATTGAACATCTCATATTTTTTTCGAAATTAAAAAAATTAAAAATGAAAAATAGTGATTTGCTTGCTATATTGGAGAGAGTAGGGCTGAAAGGTCATGAAAAGAAAAAGGTTGGCAGTTATTCGTTTGGTATGAAAAAAAAGCTAGGAATTGCCCAGGCTATTCTAGGGAAGCCACAAGTCGTTTTTCTGGATGAACCTACCTCTGGTTTAGATCCGGAGTCAGCCGTTGAAATTCAGCAACTTATTCAAGAGCTATCTCAAGATCACATGACTATTTTTTTAACTTCACATAATCTTATTGAAGTTGAGAGAATCTGTGACAGAATAGCTATTATGGAAAACGGTATAATATCTAAAATCGGGAGCATGGAAGAATTAAGAGCTTTACATCAACGTACTATACGACTTTCCATCAAAATAAAGAAAGAGGATTCTTTTATTGCCCATTCCATGAAAAATAATTTAGTCGATTATGTTTCTGATATACAAGTAAAAGACCAATATTTATATTGTTATCTGTATAAGGAAGCTGATATACCTAAATTGATTCATTATTTATCCAGCCAAAACATTGATATATATGAAGTAAAAACGGAAAAAGCTACACTAGAAGATATTTTCTTTGATCGGACATCTAGGGATGCGATAGATATGATCAAAACTTAATTTTTACATATTATGGACTAATTACATTAAAAAGGCTCTTCACCACAAAATGTACTTGACAATCAGGTTGTTTTCTGATTAAGGGTACAAAAAATGCGAAATTTCCTGTATGGTAAAGGTGACCAAACCATCAACCACGGAGGAAATTTCGCATACAATCTCAGTTTATCAAAGATTTGATCGCTTTACCAGGCTTTCTTATTCAAGGAGAACGAAAAGAGGGAGAACGCTGGATTGTCGAATTTTCTCTTCCCTCTCATTGTCCGGTCTGCCCTATTTGCTTTGGACGAACCATCAAAATGTCATCGAAACGAAAACAATGGATTCATGGCTATACCAATACGGTCGGTCTATTTTGGATTGAACTTCCCATAGAAAGACGGCGTTGCCAAGCCTGTTCTCTGATGTTCACCGTTTCTTATCCGGGACTTTCGTCTCACAGTATCGCAACGGAATCGTTTCAACAATGGGTCGCCCAGTTATGCATCGGAAAAACGATTCAAGAAGTCGCTCGCTTGTTACAACTCGCCTACACAACAGTAGAACGCTGGTTTTATCAATATGCCCCAGCTCTTTTACCAACATCGAATCCTACAGTAGTATATGTGGATGAATTCGCTTTCCGAAAGGGACATGATTACGGAGTAGCGGTGATGGACACACAGACTCGGAATGTCCTTTCCATTGCTTCTGGAAAAAATGAAGAAGCCATTGTGGAGGCGCTTCAACCCGTCGCTCCAAAGTGAAGTATGTTGTCAGTGACTTGGCTCCTGCCATGAGAAAAGCCATTGAAAAGGTATGTCCAAAAGCCGTTCACGTTCTTGACCACTTTCATGTGATTCAATTATTCAACGGGTTCTTACGTTCTTTTGGTGAATGATTACCTATCATCCTGTTGGAGATTTTTATTGTTTTATTAAAATTATGATTACAGTCTATAGAGAACACGTTTTTCTAACAGAGCTAATCCAGCTCGGCTATACATCATTCGTTTAATAGTTTTCAACCGGTTGATTTGCCCTTCCAGCACACCATTGCTGTATGGGAGAAGAAAAGTGTGTTTTACTGCCTGCAAATCGCTGCGCAAACGCCGAGTATATGGATAAAACGGCTGTTTTGAATCCGAAAGCTGATGACGCAGCCAACGCAAAAAACGATCGTAGTCTGCTTGACGAATCGCTTCGCGATAATCTTGAACCATTTCATAGATGGGGCGAACATTGGAGTAACTTTCCAGACATCGTTCCAAACCCATGATCTCCTTCTCAGAAAGTTGATGACGCGGAGTCCATATCTAATAAGCGAGTTGTTTCCTTGAGATACGATGTTCCAGCATCGATGGATCATTCCTCTTTCGGTTCCGTTGAATCTTTTCTACCGTGGTTCGTACCGCCGAAAACGTGCCGGAATATCCTTCTTTGCGAAGAATAGAAAGAATAGAATCAGTAGACGGAATGGTATGACCTTGCGCTTCTAACTCGATGACACGGTTCAAAAAAGGGGAAATCGGTGTTTTTCTTTTTCGTCGATGAATCAGTGGCGGAGTTGTCAACTGGAGATATTTTTTCACCGTTTTCCGATCCAGCTTATATTCCTTCGCAAGCCTAGAAATATTCTTGCCTGATTGATGAGCCATTTGGATTTCTTGAATGAGTGTCCATTTTTGTTCCTGGCGCTGCTTTTTCCTCTTTTCTGCCTTTGTCATTTCGATTTCACGAACAGATGTGTTCGATTCACTCCATGTCATCACAGAAGGAACGAGGGATAAAAGAAGGAAATCTAGTCTCTTCTTCGCATTCCCGATAAAATGCCATCGATCGTACACTTGAAGGATGGAAGGATTGGCATTGGCAATCCCTTGACGGAATCCTGTAAATCCATCCCGGCTCATCACTTGTACATGGGAATAGGTTTTCAGCCATTCAGTAAGTGTTTGCGGCAGCCGATTTGGCAAGAGAGCAACAGGATGATGACTGCAAAGATCACAAATTATCGCTCCATACGTATGGCTTTTTCGAAAAGCAAAATCATCGACGCCGAGGAAAGGGAGACACCTCTACAGGAATAGGAGTTTTGTGAATCATCGTTAACAATGAATCATGGCTGATAGGCAGATGAGAATCGCCTGTGCAATCTTTTCCGCAGCTAAACAACTCGTGGAAAAGGCAATTTAACGCAAAGTGTGTTCTGCCCGAAGCGTACGACGGCCATGCGGCGCTAGCCAGTCATAACGCTCTGTAAACACTTTAACGGAACAGGAAGAATCATCACAAAACCATTTTCGAGAAATAAGCAGGAGTCGAACAGGCTGATCAGCGATAGGAAGATCTTGAATCACACGTGTATACCGACTATGCGGGCGGGAGGAAGCATGATGACAGGCAGGACAGGAAGAAGACTCTCGGTTGCTTTTTACCGTTAAACGTAAATGATCACCGGCATCAGACACATCTAGTAACTCGATAGTTGAATCAAGAGGAGACCAAGAAAGGTTAATCATCGTTATGAACCCCTTTATTTTTATTGTACCCATGTAGTTAATAGAAAGTCATCTCCCCAAATTAGCGTAAGAACCTTTACAACAGTTATTTTCATTCAGAGAGCAGACAGGAAACCTCAGTAGCATATAGAGCTGCTGCTTGCGCTTTTTCAGGATCATTGAAGAACAAGGGATGGGAAAGGAAGTAAAAACTTTTCTTAAAAATTAGAAAATAATAGATCAAGCTCCCTCTGCTTGTTGCTTCTCAAGTGAAACGTCCTAAGCACTGAAAAACTTTTCTTTGTGATGCTCGATGTACGCTAAAATGCTGCCACCGATTGTTCAATCTCATGGATATCCTTAAACATCCGCATTTTCTGCAATCAAATTTGCGGTAAATACGGATGTTTTTTCTAATTCGTTTTGATACAATGGGGGGAAGCTGAGCGGCTTGACAAGATAATGAATGAGGAAGGGATCTTTATGAACAAAAGGAAACCTGTTAAAAAGCTTATAGGTATCGTCTTTTTTATATTAGTTTTTGTATTTGCATGTACTGTATTTTTTTTGGATTTATATCTTACTCCTTTAAACGCTGCTAAGAAAAACAATTATATACATAAGAATGCTGTATTACTAAAAGAAATAAACGCTCGTGAAAACAAAATATATATTTTTCAGGATAACGATCAATCCTATAAAACTGTCATATCTAAGCCTTTTGGACCATTCTGGAAAAGTGAGATAGCATTTAATTATCAATCAAATTTAAAAAATGATATTGAAACAGTTGGCTACGCCAAGATAAATGATCAAACCATTAATATGCTTATGTTGGCTTTTAAAACAAATACAAATGACATTAAATATGTTGAAGCTGGTCCGGACGGAGAAAGATTTTTGCGTCCAATGCATCTAGGGAATATCGAGATTTTTTACTGGGAAGGGAAGTTTAATGAAAGAGATATCAACCCAATAGCTCTTTCTGCCGATAAAAAGCCAAAATATTACTATGGTTTTTCTAAAGATGAACAATATGATGATCTAAGGACAATACAATGGCATGAATATCATTAGTTTCTACGTGAAATATATACTAAAAATAGGGTTTTTACTCATTAGCCCCCGGACACACGATAAAGGTTATTTTTTATAATCGTAGTGACAATGGGGCGTGTGATAGATGAAATGGAGAAAGTGTTTGAAGGACTTTAAACTACCAAGCATTCTAAATTCATGTGGAAAGTATCTATAAAAGGAGCATTCCTGTTAGAAGTTTTTCCGGGGACTTGAATAAAAAAAGCCCTCTTGATATGATTCGGGGGTGTCAATCGCACGAATTGACCCCTAATTTGGATACCAAGGAGGACTATACATGAATTCTATCTCAAACAAGAAGATTAATCAAGTCACCGATCAAACGCTGGTTGTTGGGATGGATATCGCAAAGAAAAAACATTATGCCTGCTTTGTGGATGAGCGAGGGAGGGTGTTAAAAAAGCCGTTTCCCGTTCTGCAATCGAGAGAAGGATTGGAATGGTTGTACCAGTGCATCGTGGAAGCAATGAAGGAATTCGGGAAAACCAAGGTGATCGTTGGCATCGAACCAACGGGACATTATTGGCTGAATCTCGCCTATTTTCTTGATGAGAAAGGCATCCCTCTCGTCATGACAAACCCGATGCACGTGAAGCGATCCAAAGAGCTGAACGATAACCTTCCAACCAAGCATGATGCGAAAGATGCGCTCGTCATTGCCCGGTTAGTGAAAGACGGCCGATTCAGCTATCCGCGCATTCTGAAAGGGATGGAGGCGGATCTGCGCGTGGGAGCGACATTTCGCTCCAAATTGGTGGAAGAACAGGGAGCGATTCGAAATCAAATGATTCGCTGGCTTGATCGATATTTTCCGGAGTTTTTCCAAGTCTTCCCGTCATTTGGGAAAATGGCGCTCGCGGTGCTGGAATATACGCCATTTCCGAGTGATCTGGCAGGAAAAGAACTAGAAGAGGTGCTGGCCCTTTACCGGCAAAGTGAGGGATTACAGTCGCCACAAAAACCGAAAGCGAAGAAGCTCATAGAACTGGCCCAACACTCCATTGGCGTAACGGAAGGACAACAGATGGCCCGTATCGAAATTGCCACGCTTGTCCGCCGGTACCGCCAACTGGAAGAAGAAATCGAGGCACTGACAGAGCAGCTGATCGAACTCGTACAGACATCGGTCGAGTACGATGGTTGAAGATCGTTCCGGGCTTAGGTGATGCGACCATCGTGGAACTGTTATCAGAGATCGGGAGTTTCTCCCATTATCAGGATCCGCGGCAGCTTATCCAATTAGCGGGCCTGACGCTGCGGGAACATTCCTCCGGCCAACACAAAGGGCAAAAACGGATCTCGAAGCGTGGAAGAAGGCGGTTGCTCGCCCTTCTGTTCCGGGTGATGATGCCGATGATCCGCCACAACGAAGCGTTTCGGCAGCTGCACGACTATTACACGACACGTCCTGATAATCCGTTGCGGAAGAAGCAATCGATTGTGGTGTTATGCGGAAAATTATTGAAGGTATTGCACGCTGTATGTACGAAGCACCAAGCGTTCGATGCGAAGCGAATGATGCAGGACATCTTTGGCCTCGAAACGGCTGCTTGATGCCTATAGTCTCGATTCTCTAGACAACAAGGATGACACGGAGAAGCTGGCGCGATATCATCCATTCGACCTTGAGTCCCTAAAGGAGCTTAGCCGGCCTCTGCCTGATGACTAGACCGAACGAAGGAATGTAGGCACAAGGATGGCAAGAGACATGGGAGGGTTCGTCATCATCAGCGATGCAGAGATCCACGGTGCATCCCATACGCTTCCCCCCCACTACAACCAAATTTAACCAGTAGTGGCCGCGAAGCGTACCCAGTGAAGAATCAAGACAAGTATTGTCTCTAGTAGCAATTGGTGTCTTTTTGTAGGTTTTCAACTATACCAATTAATGACACACTAAAGGAATTAGTAAGTGTAATAAATAATAGATAATAAAAAAATAGGGAAAATGGGAAAGAGAGGCTGACTTCAAAAGGTGGATTTAGCAACCTTTTGAGTCAACCTCGTCTTTTTTACTTAACTTTTCCTTGCTTCCTCAATCAACGTCAGCAACTTTTGCAGTGCATCTCCCGCATCGGACCGATCCATGTTTTGCCGGTAGCGGTCTTTGTTTTGGTAAAGATGATAAATGGCATTGCGCAGCGATTCGTTCGTTAAGTTTTCTTCCATCAGCACTTCCGCGTAGCCGGATTTTTCAAAAGAGCGGGCGTTTAAAATTTGGTCGCCGCGGCTTGCTTCTTTGGAAAGAGGAATGAGCAGCATCGGTTTTCGCAATGCGAGAAACTCGAAAATGGAGTTTGCGCCAGCTCGTGATAAGACGATATCCGCCATTGCCATCAGATGAGGAAGCTCTTCATGAACGTACTCAAACTGTTTGTAGCCTTTTTTGTTCGTCCATTGAGGGTCGACATTTCCTTTTCCGCAAATGTGGACGATTTGAAAATCATCAAGAAGCGTTTGTAAATTGGCGCGCAGTGCATCGTTAATCCGCTTCGAGCCTAAACTTCCGCCCATGACGAGAAGAACGGGTTTCCCTTTTTCAAATTGGCAGTACTCCCGCCCTTTGTCGGCGTTTCCTCGTTTTAATTCTTCACGCACCACCGCGCCAATGTAAATCCCTTTTTCTTCTTTGACATGGCGGAGTGTTTCTGGAAACGTGACGCAAATTTTGGTCGCAAACGGCATCGCAATTTTATTGGCAAGTCCCGGGGTAATATCGGACTCGTGGATGATGGATGGGACGCCATTTAACCATGCGCCGATAATGACGGGGACGGAAACGAATCCACCTTTGGAAAATACGATGCTCGGCTTTTCTTTTTTAATGATGCGGTACGCTTGAAATGTACCTTTGAGGACTTTAAATGGATCTTTAAAGTTGTTCCAGTCGAAATAGCGGCGTAGTTTTCCTGTCGAAATCGGAAAATAAGGCACGCCTTCCACCTTCGAAATTAGTTCGCGCTCAATACCTTGGTGGGAACCGATATATGCGATATCCCAGCCTTGTTCTTTTAGCTTGGGAATGAGCGCTAAATTGACCATCACGTGCCCGGCTGTTCCGCCGCCGGTAAGAATAATTTTTTTATTCAATGTAATCACCTATCTTTTTGAGCATATTGAAATTTTACATTCCTTTTAAAAACGATTATTACTATCTTTAATATCGTATTGTATTATAGCAAATTGACGCTTGAGGTGCGAAAACATGAAAATTTCGTTAGATGGAGAAGAATCAAGGCAATGTTTGTATCTTTTTCTTTTTTATTTTTATGAAAGTGCTTGCGGTATATAACATATGACTGATTTTATTCATTTAATAAAAAGTGTAAAATTGGAAATGATTACGTGAAAATGATATATAAAGATAAATAGGATTATAATTTTCTATTTTCAAAGAAAAAGAGTACTGGTAAAGTACAAATAAAGAGGTGAAAACGATGCTATGGATCGTTTTGTTCGCTGGAGTAATGATATTATACGGCATCGTTCCAACAGTTCTTATTCGAAAAACAAATTTTCGCATTTACCGCAAAGGAACACAACCAGGAATGATCGCGTTAACGTTCGATGACGGACCCGACCCATATTATACACCGAGACTGTTAGATTTGTTGAAAAAACATCAAGTGAAGGCAACCTTTTTCGTTGTTGGGAAAAAGGCGAAGCAATACCCTTATATTGTGAAACGAATGCATGATGAAGGCCATGAAATTGGGATGCATAACTACCGGCATATTAGCAACTGGTTCATTTTCCCTCCTTTTTTAGGAAAAGGATTGCGCAAATCAGCAGATATTATCGAACAAATTACGGGAACGCGGCCGATGTATTATCGTCCGCCGTGGGGGCATTTTAATTTGTTCACCCCGTTTTTGCAGAAAAAATATTTAACGGTGATGTGGACGGACATTCTTGGCGACTGGAATGCCAAAATTGGTACAATGGAATTGTTTAAGCGGCTGAAAAACAGCATGAAAGATGGAGCGGTGATTGTTCTTCATGATAGCGGGAAAACGTTTGGCGCTGATGAATTGGCTCCAGAACAAATGCTTTCGGCGTTGGAATTGTTATTGAAGGAAGAAGAAGCGAAAAATATGCGCTGGGTGACGATTACAGATTTGCTGAACGAGCAAACTAATAAACAAATTTCATCGATATAATTGGGGGATCTATGGATACGAGCATTCTTTTTTCGTACGTGCAATCATATGGATATGTGATTATTTTTCTGTTTCTGTTTTTTGGCATTGTCGGCATTCCCGCTCCGGAAGAGAGTTTGCTGTTTTTTCTAGGGATTGTTATTGCCAGGAAGCAGCTGTTATGGGAATATTGTTTTATCGTAAGCTGGGGCGGTGTTGTTATAGGAATGATCGTCGCCTACGGCATCGGCCGTTTTTTAGGAGCGCCATTTATTAAAAGGTACGGAAAGTATGTAGGGATGAAAGAGGAAAAATGGGAGCGAACACGAAAGTTGTTTCATCGATATGGAAAATGGGTCATTTTATTTGGCTATTACGTCCCCGGCGTTCGGCAAATTTCTCCGTATATGGCCGGTGTGATCCGCTTTCCTTTCCGTTTGTTTTTATTGCTTGCATCCGTTGGCGCAGCGATATGGGTGATTCCCATCATCGTTGTTGGAATGCTGCTTGGTCAACATGTGCAAATTCCACTGATTTATTTTCCGATGATCGGGATTGTTTTATTTTTGTTGTTTCTGCTTGGAGTGTGGGTTGGACAGCAATTTCGCAAAAAATCTTTTGAAAATTAAAGGGAGCTAACGATGATGAAAATTCTTGTATTACCGTTGTTCCAAATGAGCACAGGCCATCATAAAGTAGCCGATACGTTGATTGATTTTCTGCAAAGGCAATTTCAAGATATATACTGTAAAAAAATCGACTTTTTAAGCTATTGTAATGAACTGATGGAAAAAATGGTTTCTGAAATGTATTTACGATGGATTCGCTCTCATCCAGCTTCCTATCATCGTGTTTATAAGGCGTTTATGTACTATGATGTTCATCGGTTAGAATTCGTTTCTTTTGAGCCATGGCTGCCTTATTTTGAAAATAAAATGAAAAAAATGTTGGAGAAGGAGAAACCGACACTCATTATTTGCACTCATTCGTTCCCATCGCGCATTTTGCAACGGCTAAAGCGGAAGAAGCTGATTCAAATACCAGTAATCAACGTATATACCGATTTTTTCATCAATAGCGTATGGGGGAAACGGGACATCGACTATCATTTTGTTCCACATGCGGACGCAAAAAAGGAGTTAATGACGAAATATCATATTGATGAAAAACGAATTATTGTGACAGGTATTCCCGTCCATGAAGTGTTTATGACGAAACATTCCGAGCTGAGGGGGAAAAGACGCCCGTTTCATTTGCTGTTGGCGGGAGGAAACCAAGGACTAGGCAATATTGTCGATTTTTTTAAGAAAGTAGAAGATTCCCGTTTATTTCGCTATTCGGTACTATGTGGAACGAACAAAAAGTTATATGATGAAATCGCAAGCTGGAAGCAACCACATATTCGCCCTTTCTCATACATATCTAGCCCACAAGAGATGAATCGTTTGTATAATGAAGTAGATGCGGTAATTACAAAACCAGGCGGCGTTACGGTAAGTGAAGTGCTGCATAAACAATTGCCTGTTTTTACGGTTGGTTACTTGCCTGGTCAAGAACAAATTAATTTGCAATATCTTGAAAAACATGGATTGATTTATAATTTGACAGGGTTTCGTTATTACGAACGAAAAATCATTCATGTACTCACGGATGAAATAGAAAAAAATCATTTTTATCGACGGGTGCATGAATATTTTTCACAGATTGAAAAAACGGCGCAAGACGCATTAAAAGAGATTGTGGCAATGTACCAAGGACAATACCGCGCTCTCTGGAAATAGCGATTTCACCATCTAACGAATGGGTTAGATGGTGTTTTTACTGTTTTCAAAGTGACGAAACAACCTATATTACTCATATAAAATACCATACGATTGTGCCAGAAACGTGTTAAAATAGAAACTATGGTAAACAAAGAGGAGGAGCCTAAATGAAAACGAGAGTTGGAATTTTATACGGCGGCAAATCGCCTGAGCATAACGTATCTTTATCAACGGCGATGGCGGTGATGAATGCCATTGATAAAAATAAATTTGACGTCATTCCGATTTATATTACAACAGAAGGACAGTGGATCAAGGGAGAACGGTTGACTGGAAAAGTAAATGATATAAAGCAATTGCAGTTTCAATCTGACGCAAAAGCCATTATACCGGTAGCGTTAAATCAAACGCCGGCGGTTGCGGACGGGAAAAAGCAAGAGGAAGCGGTAGTGGATGTCATTTTTCCATTATTGCATGGACCGAACGGAGAAGATGGCACGGTGCAAGGGTTGCTTGAGCTCCTTAATATTCCATACGTTGGAAACGGTGTGCTTGCCTCCGCAGTCGGGATGGATAAAGTGGTGATGAAAAACTTATTTGCCCAGGCAGGATTACGTCAGGCAAAATATGTATCGTTTACGAAGCGGGAATGGAGTAGAAACGAAGAAGCGGCTTATGACAAGGTGGAACAAGAGCTTGGCTATCCTTGTTTCGTCAAGCCGGCGAATGCGGGATCAAGCGTTGGGATTACGAAATGCAAGCAGCGCGATGATTTAAAAGCAGCTTTTGCTGAGGCGTTTAAGTATGATCGAAAAATTATTGTTGAGGAAGCGATTGTTGGGCGTGAAATCGAAATCGGCGTCATCGGCAACGATGATCCAATTTGTTCGGTTGTTGGAGAAATTGTCCCGAAAAAAGAATTTTACGATTATCAAGCGAAATATGAAGACGGTAATACGGAATTAATTATTCCGGCAGACGTTACAAAAGAGCAGTACGAAACGATTAAACAAATGGCGATTACCGCGTTTAAGGCGCTTGACCTTTCTGGACTCGTACGAGCCGACTTTTTCTTAACGGAAGATGGCGAAGCGTATATTAATGAAATTAATACAATGCCTGGATTTACACCGTATAGCATGTTTCCTTTGTTGTGGAAACATAGCGGCGTTTCCTATCCAAAACTGATTGAACGTCTCATACAATTAGCGATCGAACGCCATGAAGAAAAGCAAACGATCACGTACACATTTGAGAAATAGAAATGAAGGTGAAAGAAATGATCACTCGTACATTGCGCGATATACAGTCGATGGTGGACGGCCGCGGGTTGGCGAACGAGTTTTTCGACATCACGGTTTACGGGGTTTCGACCGATACGCGAACGATTCAACAAGGCAATTTGTACGTTCCATTAAAAGGAGCTAAGTTTAACGGCCATGCGTTTGTTCAAGATGCGATCGATAAAGGGGCGAGCGCTGTGCTTTGGGCGGAAACGGAAGGAACCCCGCCGAGAAATGTGCCGGTGATTATCGTGGACGACACGTTGCGCGCGCTCCAGCGCCTCGCGCATCGGTATCGCAAGCAGCTTTCGGTAAAAGTCATCGGCATTACGGGAAGCAATGGCAAAACGACGACAAAGGATATGGTAGCAGCACTATTAGCAACAACATATAAAGTACAAAAGACGGAAGGAAATTTGAACAATCATATTGGAGTGCCATTGACGCTTCTCCGTTTGGAAGAAGACACGGAAATGGCTGTCGTCGAAATGGGAATGAGCAATTTCGGCGAAATTGAATTATTATCCAACATTGCCGAGCCGGATGCGGCAGTTATTACAAATATTGGCGAATCGCATTTGCAAGAACTAGGTTCACGCGAAGGGATTGCTCAAGCAAAATTAGAAATTTTATCGGGTTTAAAAAAGAACGGCCTTTTTGTTTATCATGGAGACGAGCCTTTGCTGGTGAACCGGGTTCCAGACTTGCCGCTGCCTGAGCACGTCTTGAGATTTGGACAAGGAAGCGACAACGATTATTATCCGAAAGCGGTCCATGTACAGGCCAATGGCACTACGTTTACCGTTCATCAAGCGCCAAATCGCTCCTTTTTCCTTCCGATTTTAGGGAAGCATCATGTATATAACGCGTTGGCTGCTATTGCTGTAGCTCGCTTTTTTAATGTAAGCTGGGAGAAGATTCAAGAAGCACTTTCACAATTGCAAGTGACGCGTATGCGCATGGAATTAATCGAAACAAAGAAAGGCTGGACGATTATTAATGACGCGTATAACGCTAACCCAACATCGATGAAAGCGGCGTTACAATTGCTTCACGAATTGACGGGATATGAGAAAAAAATTGCTGTGTTAGGAGACATGCTGGAGCTTGGCGATCAAGAAGTGGAGTTTCATCGGGAAATCGGCGCGATGCTGCGGCCGGAAATGGTCGATTATGTATTTACGTATGGAGCGTTAGCACGCCATATTGCGCTCGCGGCACAGCCGTTTTTTCCAGATGGACGCGTGAAAGCATATGAAGATAAGCAGTCTTTGGCAAAAGACTTGCTTGCGGTTGTTTCCTCTGGCGATGTGATTTTGCTGAAGGCTTCACGTGGAATGAAGCTAGAAGAGTTGCTTCCTGATTTGCAATAACCACATCATTGTGTAAAATGAAAACAACCGTGAAAAAATAAAAGCGGCGTTTCTAACTGCCGCTTTTGATTTTTTTTGGAAAATGGTGATGATGATGATTGGGTGTCTATGTATACACGGATTTACGGGAAGCCCTGATGAAGTAGCTCCGCTGGCGGAATATTTACAAAAACGAACGGACTGGGTGATCAAAACACCGACACTTCCCGGACATGGAAAGCGGCTGCAACTAAAAGGAATTACTTATGATCAATGGTTTCAAGCGGCAGAAAGGGAATTGCAAGCATTAATGGAAATATGCGAAACGGTTTATGTCATCGGCTTTTCGATGGGTGGAGTAATCGCAGTATATTTGGCGGAAAAATATAAGATTGACAAGCTTGTGCTATTAAGCGCCGCTTTTTATTATGTCAATCCGCGTCAATTAATAAAAGATATCCATGAAATCGTTCGTGATGGATGGAGGAGGCGTCTTCGCGAAAATCCGCTTTTTATCCGTTACAAAAATAAAATTTTAGCAACGCCGCTTACAGCCATATTAGAGTTCCGAAAATTAGTCAATGAAGTCCGGCCGAGTTTGCCTAATGTACATATTCCAGCGCTGATTGTTCAAGGTGAAAAAGACAGCATCGTTCCGATGAAAAGCGCCTATTATTTATATAATAAGATCGGTTCATCACAAAAAAAGCTGTTAGTTTTACAAGAGTCATATCATCATGTCTGCCACGGCCCTGACCGCCATCTATTATTTCGCGAAGTAGAAAAATTTTTACGGGAAAATAGTTAGAAAATGGTATTTATTGAAAAAAGAACGTGAAAATGGTATGATAAATGTTAAATATTTTTATTCGATTCATTTCGGATAGTAAGGAAATTAAAGGAGTTTGAATAACATTGACAACGTTTCATGAATTAGGATTAAGCAACGAATTAATGAAGGCGATTAGCCGGATGGGATTCGAGGAAACAACCCCGATCCAAGCCGAAACGATTCCGTTAAGCCTGCAAAATAAAGACGTCATTGGACAGGCGCAAACTGGCACCGGAAAAACGGCTGCTTTTGGTATTCCGCTCATCGAAAAAGTAGATGTAAAAAACGAAGCCATTCAAGGGCTTGTCGTGGCACCAACACGGGAGCTGGCGATTCAAGTATCGGAAGAGCTTTATAAAATTGGCGCAGTCAAGCGTGTTCGAGTATTGCCGATTTACGGAGGGCAAGATATTGAGCGGCAAATTCGCGCGTTAAAAAAACGCCCGCACATCATTGTAGGAACGCCTGGCCGAATTATTGATCATATCAACCGTAAGACGCTTCGGTTAGAAAACGTGCACACCGTTGTGCTTGATGAAGCGGATGAAATGCTTAATATGGGGTTTATCGACGATATCGAAGCGATTTTAAGCAATGTTCCTGAAAAACGGCAGACATTATTATTTTCCGCAACGATGCCGGAGCCAATCCGCCGCATTGCCGAGCGGTTTATGAATGAGCCGCACATTGTGAAAGTAAAAGCGAGGGAAATGACGGTTCCAAATATTCAACAATATTATTTAGAAGTGCAAGAAAAGAAGAAATTCGATATTTTAACGCGTTTATTGGATATTCAAGCGCCGGAGTTAGCCATTGTTTTCGGACGTACAAAACGGCGCGTGGATGAATTAGCAGAAGCGCTCAACTTGCGTGGGTACGCTGCCGAAGGAATTCATGGCGATTTGAGCCAAGCGAAACGGTTATCCGTTCTTCGTAAATTTAAAGAAGGTTCGATTGAAATTTTAGTCGCTACGGATGTAGCGGCACGTGGATTGGATATTTCCGGCGTGACGCACGTTTACAATTTTGATATCCCGCAAGATCCGGAAAGCTACGTTCACCGTATCGGCCGCACCGGTCGCGCTGGAAAAACAGGTGTAGCGATGACGTTTGTTACGCCGCGGGAAATTGGACAGCTTCATAATATTGAGCGCACGACAAAACGGAAGATGGAACGGATGAAGCCGCCGACGCTTGATGAGGCGCTAGAAGGCCAACAGCGTATCGCTGTGGAAAAGCTGGTTGCGACTGTCGAATCGGAAAATCTTTCTTTTTATAAACGAGCTGCCGAAGAGTTATTGGAAGAACATGATTCCGTGTCGCTTGTCGCCGCGTGCATTAAAATGTTGACAAAAGAGCCTGATGCAACGCCAGTGCAATTAACGGAAGAGCCGCCGCTTCCGGTAAAACGGGAGAAAAAGCGCGGGAACCGTCAAGGCAGTCAACCGAAAGAGCGTACAAAAAAACGGCGCGTTGCCCGTTAAAAACGGCGCATAAGCGCCGTTTTTTATTTGAGCGATCCAATATTTCTCATTCGGTAATATAAGATCCCGCTTTCATGAATGAAGAAAGCGGAATCTTAGCGATGAAGAAGAAAAGGCTGATGTGGATGCAGATGGGAAGAAATGAAAGGAGCAATGATCCCACCGCCTAAAAAACCAAACAGGTGAGCGACCATATTTACATTAGGGGCAGTAAATGAGATAAATAGGCTAATACATATGACGGCAAAAAGAAGTCGCGCGTGTTGTGTTTCGATTATATCACGGCGAAATACGATCAAGTATCCATACATGCCGAACAGACCGAAAATGGCCCCAGAAGCTCCAGCGTGACTATACATCGCTGGCAGAACAAAAAATGTTGCAATGTTGGCGCATATTCCACTGCCAATATAAAGAAGCAGAAACTTGCTTTTCCCTAACATTTTTTCTAAAGCAGGTCCGAATAAAATAAGAGAAATGGAGTTAATGATCATATGTTCAAACCGTACATGTAAAACAAGCGGGCTTACTAACCGCCAATACTCCCCGTTCTGTACAGCGGCATTAAAACCAATCATTTTTTCCCATAATGGCTCGGCTATAGGAATGCGTAAAAAAAACGTGAACCAAATCACTACGTGAAGGGCGACAAGGATGGAAACGGCAGGGTAAAACCGAAAAAATGTATGGGCATTTTCCATGCGCGCAAACATAAACTTCGCTCCTTTATTCGTTTATTAAAATGTATGTACATAGAGAGGGTAGAAGAACGATGATTATCGGGATTGGGATCGATATTGTAGAATTGGAACGGATTGAACAACTAATGATGAAAAATGAAAAATTTATTGATCGAATTTTAACGGAGGAAGAAAAAAGGATTTTTTTTCAATTATCACCGAAACGAAAAGTAGAATTTTTGGCAGGGCGGTTTGCGGCAAAAGAGGCATATGCAAAAGCGATTGGAACAGGAATCGGAAAGAATGTATCATTTCATGATATCCAAATTATGAATGACGATAACGGAAAACCGATCGTTGTTTCAAATGGGAAGGATTGCCGCATTCACGTTTCGATCTCTCATAGCCGCGATTATGCGATTGCTCAAGTCATTATTGAGCGCTTGTCATAGCTAGTCTGCATATTCCCCTAAGTTGTCTCATATATTGTAATGCACAGATGGAAATCGATATGAGACAAAGGGGTTGAAACGATGAGGAGAAAAGTGTTTAGTGTATTTATGGGCATCATACTGCTTGTCGCTTTAACTGGCTGCGGGGCAAAATCACAAGAAGACGTGATGAAAGCGCTGGATGAAAAGATGGATGAGATGACAAGTTACCAAGCAGAGGCAAAAATGACCTTTCAAACAGGATCTAAGCCGCAAGTATACCATGTTGAAATTTGGTATAAGCAGCCTTCGTACTACCGTGTCAGCTTAAAAAATGCCGACAAAGGTCAAAGCCAGATGATTTTACGCAACGATGAAGGGGTTTTTGTTTTTACTCCGGCGCTAAACAAAAGCTTCCGTTTCCAAAGTGATTGGCCGAAAAACAGCAGTCAAGCGTATTTGTATGAGTCACTGGTCAAAGACATTTTAAGCGATTCGAAAGCGGGTTTTAAAGCGACGAAAAATCATTACGTATTTGAAACGAAAACAAACTATCCGAACAGCAACATGATTCCAAAGCAAGAAATTACGTTAAACAAAAAAGATTTATCGCCGGTATCCGTCAAAGTGATGGATACAGACCGGAACGCCTTGTTAACCGTACAATTTTCAAAAGTAGAGTTTAATAAAAAATTTGATGATGATGCGTTTGATACCTCTAAAAACATGACAGGAGCACGCTTAGAAGTACCAACGATGGCAAAAGCGGAAGACAAAGCGATTGAAGTAATGTATCCGGTCAATTTACCGGAAGGGGTAAAACAAATAGATGAAAAAGAAGTTGCTGCCGAAGATGGGAAACGGATTATTATGACATTTGGAGGCGAAAAATCATTCACGTTAGTCCAAGAGAAAGCGAGAGTATTGCCGGCAACAAGCACTCCGACACTTGTCAATGGCGAACCGATTGATTTAGGTTTTGCGATCGGCGCGTTGACAGATCAGACTCTTACATGGTCGTATAAAGGAGTCGAATTTACGCTCGCTTCGAAAGACTTAACGCCAGAAGAAATGATAATGGTTGCTCGTTCTGTACAAGGAAAAGCAATGAAATAACCGTTATTGGCACGGACCAGCAGTTGCTGGGCCTTTTTTGTTTGCTAAAAAATCTGGGGAACTTAAATATTGACGATAAGTACATATTCCTTCATTGCTTTGCAAGTGGTAAACTAAAAAAAGATGGAATGCTTTATTTTATCGAGATAGGAAGATAAAGTTGGAGTAAATATCTTTCAATGTATTTGCATTCATTTTGATAGACAAGGAAGTGCAGCGAGATATGAGCAATTTGTTTTACCGCGATACTTGGGCAGAAATTGATTTAGATGCCATTTACTACAACGTTTCACAATTAAAAAACTTTTTGCAAAACGACATCCGCATTATGGCGGTAGTGAAGGCAAACGCATACGGCCACGGTGATGTACAAGTGGCAAAAACAGCGCTTGAAGCAGGTGCTTCTTATTTAGCAGTGGCGTTTTTAGACGAAGCGATTGCGCTAAGGAAAAAAGGAGTTACTGCACCTATTCTTGTGCTAGGGGCTTGCCGGCCTAGCGATATTAATATTGCCGCAAAGCATCGGATTACGCTCACTGTGTTTCAGCCGGAATGGATAGAACAAGCGGCAAACGTATACAGCGAAACGAGTCCCGTTTTATTTCATTTAAAAATGGATACAGGAATGGGACGGTTAGGTGTCAGGGAGGAAACGGAAACAAAGCGCGTCATTGAACAAATTGACCGACATCCGTATTTTTCATTGGAAGGAGCATATACTCATTTTGCTACAGCTGATGAAATAAACACGGATTATTTTTCTTTTCAATACGATAATTTTTTGCAAATGCTTGAATGGCTTCCATATAAACCGCCGATTATCCACTGCGGAAACAGTGCGACAGCTTTACGGTTTCCGGATAAAGTCTTTAATATGGTGCGCTTTGGCATTTCGATGTATGGGCTATCTCCTTCACCGGAAATCAAACAATATTTGCCGTATGAGCTAAAAGAAGCTTTTTCATTGCATAGCCGTCTCGTTCATGTGAAAAAGTTAAAGCCTGGAGAAAAGGTGAGTTATGGAGCGACATATACGGCGGAAACGGAGCAGTGGGTTGGAACGGTCCCGATTGGATATGCAGATGGTTGGTTGCGTAAACTGCAAAATTTCCATGTACTTGTGAACGGAGAAAAAGCGCCGATTATCGGAAGAATTTGCATGGATCAATTAATGGTCCGTCTGCCGAAGCAAATGCCTGTTGGAACGAAAGTGACGCTGATTGGGCGGCAAGGCGACGAATATATTTCTGTTGATGACGTGGCTCAATATCTTGGAACGATTAACTATGAGGTTCCTTGTACAATAAGTTATCGCGTTCCCCGTATTTTTTTCAGAAATAAGAGTATAATGGAAGTGAGAAATTTTGTTTTGGATGGCAATGATTAAGTATAAACTGAAAGACTTTTCAGAAGATAATAGGTAGAAAAAGCAGAAATGACTTTGCAGCGTTTTTATTTAGTGGTATTATGAAATGGAAGTAATGAATCGGCTGCAGTTCGTGGAGGTGTATGTTCGTGTCGGAATCTAGCGCAACAACAGAAATCGTCGTTCGTTTGCCTCAAGCATTGGTAACCGAATTAGATGTGCTTGTAAAACAGGAAAACGGCAACCGCAATGACCTTATTTATCAAGCGACTAAAATGTATATTCGCGAGCGAAAAAAACGTCAAATCCGTGAAGCGATGAGACGCGGTTATATGGAAATGGCCAAAATCAATTTATCCATTGCTTCAGAAGCGTTTCTTGCAGAATACGAGGCCGACCACACCGTTGAACGTTTAGTTAGCGGGGGGTAATGCTTTGATTGTTAAGCGTGGCGACGTTTATTTTGCGGACCTTTCCCCGGTAGTGGGCTCAGAGCAAGGAGGCGTTCGTCCGGTATTGGTCATTCAAAATGACATTGGGAATCGATTTAGTCCGACGGTGATTGTGGCGGCAATTACAGCACAAATTCAAAAAGCGAAGCTGCCAACGCATGTCGAAATTGATGCAAAACGTTACGGGTTTGAGCGGGATTCTGTCATTCTGCTAGAGCAAATTCGGACAATTGATAAACAGCGGCTAACAGACAAAATTACTCACTTGGACGATGAAATGATGGATAAGGTGGACGAAGCGCTGCAAATTAGTTTAGGACTTATAGATTTTTAAACAGTAGCGCTCGAAATTTAAATTTCTCTTCTCCGAAACAAAACTTGTTTCGTGAAACCCCCGCTCCGTTTTTGCAGCAAGAGTATAGACGGAAACGGCCTTCAGGATATATAAGTCTCATTCACCATGAGAGAATGCACTGAGCCACCTATCGCCTCCGTTTCATAAAAAGTGGTGGGTAGTTTGCTATGCGCAAAAAAGGGCAGGTCGCAAACAATCGATCTGTCCAACTATTTTATTCATATACGACTCGTTAGGAATAGCTGCATCATTGTAGCTATTTTTATTTTTAGTCATGGAGGGGTAAGGATTTGTTAAATAGAGAAGCGTTGATGGACCTGATAGCGAATGAATTACATTTGTCCACAAAGCAAGTTAGCAATGTGATTTCTCTTTCTGAGGAAGGAAATACGGTGCCGTTTATTGCCCGCTATCGGAAAGAGATGACAGACGCCTTAGATGAAGTGCAAATTCGTGATATTTTGGAGAAATGGAATTACCTACAAAACTTAGAACAGCGGAAAGAAGAAGTCCTTCGCCTTATTGATGAACAAGGAAAACTAACGGATGATCTAAAAAACGCGATCATCAATGCTACGAAACTGCAGCAAGTGGAAGATTTGTATCGTCCTTATAGACAAAAACGACGTACAAAAGCCACCATTGCCAAGGAAAAAGGGTTAGAGCCTCTTGCGGAATGGTTATGGACGTGTCCAATGAGGCCGCGGCCGGAAGAAAAAGCGCAAGAGTTTATTCAACCAGAAAAAGAAGTACGTACCGTCGAAGAGGCGCTTCAAGGTGCGAAAGACATCATCGCTGAAAAGGTATCGGATGATGCACAATTTCGCCAATGGATTCGCCAGCACACATGGAAAAAAGGCGTGATCATATCGACTGTCAAAGAGTCGGAAAATGATGAGAAAAAAGTATATGAAATGTATTACGAATATGAAGAGCCAGTACATAGGATTGTTCCGCATCGTGTATTAGCGCTCAATCGCGGCGAAAAAGAAGGAGTGTTGCGTGTTTCCATTCAGGCGCCGGTAGAAGATATTATGACATACTTACAAAAGCACATTATTACAAATCCGCAATCTCCCGCCGCTTCCCTCCTTTCTGAAGCGATTGAGGACGGCTACAAAAGGCTTATTGAACCGTCAATCGAGCGGGATATTCGCAATGAATTAACCGAAAAAGCGGAAGAGCGGGCGATTCATATTTTTGCGGAGAACTTACGCAAGCTATTGCTTCAGCCGCCGTTAAAAGGGAAGATTGTTCTTGGTATAGACCCTGCCTATCGAACGGGATGCAAGCTGGCGGTGGTCGACGAAACAGGCAAATTGCTGAAAATCGATGTCATTTACCCTCATCCCCCGCAGCAACAGATAGAAGAAGCGAGAGAAAAGTTAATCCGCATTATCGAAGAATATCATGTCGAAATGATTGCCATTGGGAACGGAACTGCCTCAAGGGAAACGGAGCAATTTGTGGCGGACACCTTAAAACAAGTAGATAAAGAAATTTTTTACCTTATTGTCAATGAAGCGGGAGCGAGCGTCTATTCCGCCTCTGACCTTGCCCGTCAAGAGTTTCCAGATTTACAGGTAGAAGAACGGAGCGCAGTTTCGATCGCAAGGCGTGTACAAGACCCGCTTGCCGAACTGGTGAAAATTGATCCAAAATCAGTAGGAGTTGGCCAATATCAGCACGACGTTTCACAAAAAAAATTAGCGCAATCATTGCAGTTTGTCGTGGAAACCGTTGTTAACCAAGTTGGCGTCAACGTCAACACTGCCTCCGTCTCTTTATTGCAATACGTATCAGGGCTTACGAAAACAGTATCGGAAAATATCGTAAAACGCCGTGAGGAACAAGGAAAATTTAAAAACCGCGAGGAATTAAAATCGATACCGCGGCTTGGTGCTAAAACATATGAACAGTGTATCGGATTTTTACGCATTATTGATGGAGACGAACCGCTCGACCGTACGCCGATTCATCCTGAGCGGTATGAAGAAGTGAAAAGGCTGTTGCACCAAATTGGTTTTACAACTGAACATATCGGAAGTGAAGAGCTTCGTCAGGCATTGCAATCTCTTTCCATTCCTGACACGGCTGCTGAACTTGGCATCGGAGAATTGACATTACAAGACATTATCGACGCTTTAATTCGTCCAGAACGTGATCCTCGCGATGAGCTGCCAAAGCCGTTATTACGAAAAGACATTTTAAAAATGGAAGATTTAAAAAGGGGAATGGAGTTAGAAGGAACGGTGCGGAACGTCGTCGATTTCGGAGCGTTTGTGGATATTGGGGTTAAGCAGGATGGGCTTGTTCACATTTCAAAATTAAGCAAGCAATATGTACGTCATCCGCTTGACGTTGTATCAGTAGGCGATGTGGTAAAAGTTTGGGTTGACAATGTAGATCTCGATAAAGGAAGAATTTCTTTATCTATGATTCCACCGGAAGAATCAGAAAAAACACTGCTTTCATGAGCAGTGTTTTTTCTGATAAAAAAACCAGCATTGATTTAGCAATTTGATTTGGTAACGATTTTTTTCATAATAGGCTCGTCTCATTTGATTTTTTAACCATGTTGGCATAACAGTCGACCTCCTGTAACAGAAAGGTTAGTATATAATGTATGTATGGTTGGTCTGTCCTGTGTCAAAAAAGTAAGGAGTAACGAAAATGAAACAAAGTGATTTGCAACGGCTTGTCGAAAGAGTGTCTTTACAATTTTTCAAAAAACCGTTCAAACATACAGCGACATTCAATCCAAGGCTTCGAACAACGGGAGGACGTTACATATTACAAACTCATAACATTGAACTAAATAAAAAATATTACGAAGTGTTCGGAGAAGAAGAGCTTATTGCCATTATTAAGCATGAATTATGCCATTACCATCTTCATTTGGAAGGAAAAGGATATCGACATCGTGACCAAGACTTTCGTGATTTATTACGACAAGTTCAGGCTCCCCGCTATTGTCGGCCACTCCCTCAGCAAGCACAACAAAGAACAAAAAAAGTTTACGTGTATGTTTGTTCTAAGTGCAGTTTAAAATATAGACGGAAAAAGCGGGTCAATACAGACAAGTATGTTTGTGGACAATGTGGCGGAAAACTAATGTTGGATAACGGCGGAGAAATATGAAAGCACGTTTGCCGTAGTTTCATTTTTGTGCATTTATAGGCAAGCCTAAAAAAACAAACAATATTTTTGTTAAAAAAGTGTTGACAGCTATTGTTTGTATATGCTAAATTATAAAAGCCGTCGCCAAAAGGCGATGGATGATAAATGATTATAAAAGCTATTGACAACCATCACTCAGCTCAATATAATAAAGAATGTCGATTGTCCAAGTCCATAAGTAATTAGGAAGCGACGAAAAAGTTTGCTGTGATTTTTATTCCGCAATAGCTCAGCGATGAGCGATACTTCTATGAATTTGCTACGAGTTGCCTCGATGCATCCAACAACTTTGAGTTCGCTAGCAGAGGAAGAGGCAACGAACTGGAAAGTTATGATGTTTTGCAACAAGATAACTACATTTCCCTTTATTCCGCAATAGCTCAGCGGTAGAGCAACCGGCTGTTAACCGGTAGGTCGTAGGTTCGAATCCTACTTGCGGAGCCATTGGAGAAGTACCCAAGTGGCTGAAGGGGACGGTTTGCTAAACCGTTAGGTCGTGTCTTTACGGCGCGCGGGTTCAAATCCCGCCTTCTCCGCCACTTTTGATATATTTTGTCGTGGCCCGTTGGTCAAGTGGTTAAGACACCGCCCTTTCACGGCGGTAACACGGGTTCGAATCCCGTACGGGTCACTGCTGATGGGTGTTGGGGTCTATAAAGCACCAACCCCATTTTATTGATGGTCCCGTAGTGTAGTGGTTAACACGCCTGCCTGTCACGCAGGAGATCGCGGGTTCGAGTCCCGTCGGGACCGCCATTTAGATACTTTATTTACATTGGGCTATAGCCAAGCGGTAAGGCAACGGACTTTGACTCCGTGATGCGCTGGTTCGAATCCAGCTAGCCCAGCCATGAGCCATTAGCTCAGTAGGTAGAGCATCTGACTTTTAATCAGAGGGTCGGAGGTTCGAGTCCTCCATGGCTCATTTTTGCGGGTGTGGCGGAATTGGCAGACGCACCAGACTTAGGATCTGGCGCCTTACGGCGTGGGGGTTCAAGTCCCTCCACCCGCACCACTAACTTAATAAATATGCGGTCGTGGCGGAATGGCAGACGCGCTAGGTTGAGGGCCTAGTGGGGGCAACCCCGTGGAGGTTCAAGTCCTCTCGACCGCATAAATACAAAAAATACTTGTGATTTATTTCAGGAAGTGCTAAAATATAATTCGTTGTTTCCAAAATCAATATTTGCGCTCGTAGCTCAATTGGATAGAGCATCTGACTACGGATCAGAAGGTTAGGGGTTCGAATCCTCTCGAGCGCGCCATTTCGGGAAGTAGCTCAGCTTGGTAGAGCACATGGTTTGGGACCATGGGGTCGCAGGTTCGAATCCTGTCTTCCCGATTTATTTAATCTTAATGAATAAACATGCGGGTGTAGTTTAGTGGTAAAACCTCAGCCTTCCAAGCTGATGTCGTGGGTTCGATTCCCATCACCCGCTCCATAATTAACAACTAATGTTTCAGGGAATGCTCCTTGAAAACTGAACAAAACGAAGCGTCCAAATAGAAAAGCGAAGGCGAGCAGATAACGCCGAAAGGAAAATGTTCTTCCGACGAGACATGCTTGCATGTCGACGGAGGAAGGTTATTTTCCGCAAGGCGTTGCGAGCCGGAGCTGGACAATAAGAAAAGCTGAAGCGCCGCGATCAGCTCTCGAAGCCAAATGTTCTTCACCCGCTGAAGTGCTTGCACTTCGAGGGGGAAGGTTATTTGGCACGAGAGAGCTAGGCGCTGAAGCTGGACAATGTGAAAAGCTGAAGCGCTTGACACCTTGCGGTGTCGGTGCTGAAGCTGAAAAGAAGCCAATCAACTTTCTTTTTGGAGAGTTTGATCCTGGCTCAGGACGAACGCTGGCGGCGTGCCTAATACATGCAAGTCGAGCGGACCGAACGGAAGCTTGCTTCTGTTCGGTTAGCGGCGGACGGGTGAGTAACACGTGGGTAACCTGCCCGTAAGACCGGGATAACTCCGGGAAACCGGGGCTAATACCGGATAACACCAAAGACCGCATGGTCTTTGGTTGAAAGGTGGCTTCGGCTACCACTTACGGATGGGCCCGCGGCGCATTAGCTAGTTGGTGAGGTAACGGCTCACCAAGGCGACGATGCGTAGCCGGCCTGAGAGGGTGACCGGCCACACTGGGACTGAGACACGGCCCAGACTCCTACGGGAGGCAGCAGTAGGGAATCTTCCGCAATGGACGAAAGTCTGACGGAGCGACGCCGCGTGAGCGAAGAAGGTCTTCGGATCGTAAAGCTCTGTTGTTAGGGAAGAAGAAGTACCGTTCGAATAGGGCGGTACGGTGACGGTACCTAACGAGAAAGCCCCGGCTAACTACGTGCCAGCAGCCGCGGTAATACGTAGGGGGCGAGCGTTGTCCGGAATTATTGGGCGTAAAGCGCGCGCAGGCGGTCCCTTAAGTCTGATGTGAAAGCCCACGGCTCAACCGTGGAGGGTCATTGGAAACTGGGGGACTTGAGTGCAGAAGAGGAGAGCGGAATTCCACGTGTAGCGGTGAAATGCGTAGAGATGTGGAGGAACACCAGTGGCGAAGGCGGCTCTCTGGTCTGTAACTGACGCTGAGGCGCGAAAGCGTGGGGAGCAAACAGGATTAGATACCCTGGTAGTCCACGCCGTAAACGATGAGTGCTAAGTGTTAGAGGGGTTAAACCCTTTAGTGCTGTAGCTAACGCGTTAAGCACTCCGCCTGGGGAGTACGGCCGCAAGGCTGAAACTCAAAGGAATTGACGGGGGCCCGCACAAGCGGTGGAGCATGTGGTTTAATTCGAAGCAACGCGAAGAACCTTACCAGGTCTTGACATCCCCTGACAACCCTGGAGACAGGGCGTTCCCCCTTCGGGGGACAGGGTGACAGGTGGTGCATGGTTGTCGTCAGCTCGTGTCGTGAGATGTTGGGTTAAGTCCCGCAACGAGCGCAACCCTCGCCCCTAGTTGCCAGCATTCAGTTGGGCACTCTAGGGGGACTGCCGGCTAAAAGTCGGAGGAAGGTGGGGATGACGTCAAATCATCATGCCCCTTATGACCTGGGCTACACACGTGCTACAATGGGCGGTACAAAGGGCTGCGAACCCGCGAGGGGGAGCGAATCCCAAAAAGCCGCTCTCAGTTCGGATTGCAGGCTGCAACTCGCCTGCATGAAGCCGGAATCGCTAGTAATCGCGGATCAGCATGCCGCGGTGAATACGTTCCCGGGCCTTGTACACACCGCCCGTCACACCACGAGAGCTTGCAACACCCGAAGTCGGTGAGGTAACCCTTTAAGGGAGCCAGCCGCCGAAGGTGGGGCAAGTGATTGGGGTGAAGTCGTAACAAGGTAGCCGTACCGGAAGGTGCGGCTGGATCACCTCCTTTCTAAGGATGATACGAAAAGCGAAGGCGACTGATTAGCCCCGGCAGGCGCTGGAGGGCTCGCGAGGAGGCTGTTGCCGCCGCAGCGAGACCGAAGCGGCCCGAGGGGCTAGGAGCCGAAGCTAGACAGTACGAAAAGCGGAAGCGCCGCGATCAGCTCTCGAAGCCAAATGTTCTTCACCCGCTGAAGTGCTTGCACTTCGAGGGGGAAGGTTATTTGGCACAAGAGAGCTAGGCGCTGGAGCTAGACAGCAGAAAAGCGGAAGCGACTGCCCTTATGGGCTAGTCGGAAGTGGACGCTTCGGGTTTGTTCAGTTTTGAGGGAGCATTTCACTCCTTCAAGTGTTTTGTGTCTGCGTCTGCTAGTGAATTCGAGGAAGCAGGATTCCTCGACACAAGGCTGCAAGGAAGCATACTCAAGTAGTCGCCTTGCGTCTGCGTCTATGAGCGGATGCAGGAAATAAGTTGGTTCCTTGAAAACTAGATAACCGGAAGGAAAAGCGGAGGCGCCGCGGTTAGCTCTCGAAGCCAAATGTTCTTCACCTGCAGAAGTGCTTGCACTTCAAGGGAGAAGGTTATTTGGCACAAGAGAGCTAGGCGCCGAAGCTAGACATAGGAAGAAGCCGAGAAGCGAAGGCGGCAAGCATGAAGCTGTTTTCGCATGGTTAAGTTAGAAAGGGCGCACGGTGGATGCCTTGGCACTAGGAGCCGATGAAGGACGGGGCAAACGCCGAAACGCTTCGGGGAGCTGTAAGCAAGCGTTGATCCGGAGATGTCCGAATGGGGAAACCCACTGCCCGTAATGGGGCAGTATCCATACCTGAATCCATAGGGTATGGAGGGCACACCCGGGGAACTGAAACATCTAAGTACCCGGAGGAGAAGAAAGCAACCGCGATTCCCTGAGTAGCGGCGAGCGAAACGGGAACAGCCCAAACCAAGAGGCTTGCCTCTTGGGGTTGTAGGACCACTCACATGGGAGTTACAAAGGAACGGGGTAGACGAAGCGGTCTGGAAAGGCCCGCCAGAGAAGGTGACAGCCCTGTAGTCGAAACTTCGTTCCCTCCCGAGTGGATCCTGAGTACGGCGGGACACGGGGAATCCCGTCGGAAGCAGGGAGGACCATCTCCCAAGGCTAAATACTCCCTAGTGACCGATAGTGAACCAGTACCGTGAGGGAAAGGTGAAAAGCACCCCGGAAGGGGAGTGAAAGAGAACCTGAAACCGTGTGCCTACAAGTAGTCAGAGCCCGTTCATGGGTGATGGCGTGCCTTTTGTAGAATGAACCGGCGAGTTACGATGACGTGCGAGGTTAAGTCGAAGAGACGGAGCCGCAGCGAAAGCGAGTCTGAATAGGGCGTTAAGTACGTCGTCGTAGACCCGAAACCAGGTGATCTACCCATGTCCAGGGTGAAGGTAGGGTAACACCTACTGGAGGCCCGAACCCACGTACGTTGAAAAGTGCGGGGATGAGGTGTGGGTAGGGGTGAAATGCCAATCGAACCTGGAGATAGCTGGTTCTCCCCGAAATAGCTTTAGGGCTAGCCTCAAGGGAAGAGTCTTGGAGGTAGAGCACTGATTGAGCTAGGGGCCCTCATCGGGTTACCGAACTCAGTCAAACTCCGAATGCCAATGACTTATCCTTGGGAGTCAGACTACGAGTGATAAGATCCGTGGTCGAGAGGGAAACAGCCCAGACCACCAGCTAAGGTCCCAAAGTGCACGTTAAGTGGAAAAGGATGTGGAGTTGCCCAGACAACCAGGATGTTGGCTTAGAAGCAGCCATCATTTAAAGAGTGCGTAATAGCTCACTGGTCGAGTGACTCTGCGCCGAAAATGTACCGGGGCTAAACGTGCCACCGAAGCTGTGGGATGACCGCCCGTCATCGGTAGGGGAGCGTTCTAAGCGCGCCGAAGCGAGACCGGAAGGACTCGTGGAGCGCTTAGAAGTGAGAATGCCGGTGTGAGTAGCGAAAACAGAGGTGAGAATCCTCTGCACCGAAAGCCTAAGGTTTCCTGAGGAAGGTTCGTCCGCTCAGGGTTAGTCGGGACCTAAGCCGAGGCCGAAAGGCGTAGGTGATGGGCAACAGGTTGAGATTCCTGTACCACCTCCTCACCGTTTGAGCAATGGGGGGGACGCAGGAAGGTAGGGCGAGCAGGCTGCTGGAATAGCCTGTCCAAGCGGTTAGGCTGCCAGATAGGCAAATCCGTCTGGCACAAAGGCTGAGCCGTGATGGCGAAGGGACCATCGGTCCCGAAGTCCCCGATCCTACACTGCCAAGAAAAGCCTCTAGCGAGGTGAGAGGTGCCCGTACCGCAAACCGACACAGGTAGGCGAGGAGAGAATCCTAAGGTGCGCGGGAGAACTCTCGTTAAGGAACTCGGCAAAATGACCCCGTAACTTCGGGAGAAGGGGTGCTCTCTTGGGTGATGAGCCCGAGAGAGCCGCAGTGAAAAGGCCCAAGCGACTGTTTACCAAAAACACAGGTCTCTGCGAAGCCGAAAGGCGAAGTATAGGGGCTGACACCTGCCCGGTGCTGGAAGGTTAAGGGGAGCGCTTAAGCCGCAAGGCTGAAGGTGCGAACCGAAGCCCCAGTAAACGGCGGCCGTAACTATAACGGTCCTAAGGTAGCGAAATTCCTTGTCGGGTAAGTTCCGACCCGCACGAAAGGTGTAACGACTTGGGCACTGTCTCAACGAGAGACCCGGTGAAATCATACTACCTGTGAAGATGCAGGTTACCCGCGACAGGACGGAAAGACCCCGTGGAGCTTTACTGTAGCCTGATATGGAATTTTGGTATCGCTTGTACAGGATAGGTGGGAGCCTGAGAAGCCGGAGCGCCAGCTTCGGTGGAGGCGCCGGTGGGATACCACCCTGGCGGTATTGAAATTCTAACCCGCACCCCTTATCGGGGTGGGAGACAGTGTCAGGTGGGCAGTTTGACTGGGGCGGTCGCCTCCCAAAAGGTAACGGAGGCGCCCAAAGGTTCCCTCAGAATGGTTGGAAATCATTCGTAGAGTGCAAAGGCACAAGGGAGCTTGACTGCGAGACGGACAGGTCGAGCAGGGACGAAAGTCGGGCTTAGTGATCCGGTGGTTCCGTATGGAAGGGCCATCGCTCAACGGATAAAAGCTACCCCGGGGATAACAGGCTGATCTCCCCCAAGAGTCCACATCGACGGGGAGGTTTGGCACCTCGATGTCGGCTCATCGCATCCTGGGGCTGTAGTCGGTCCCAAGGGTTGGGCTGTTCGCCCATTAAAGCGGTACGCGAGCTGGGTTCAGAACGTCGTGAGACAGTTCGGTCCCTATCCGTCGCGGGCGCAGGAAATTTGAGAGGAGCTGTCCTTAGTACGAGAGGACCGGGATGGACGCACCGCTGGTGTACCAGTTGTCCCGCCAGGGGCACCGCTGGGTAGCTATGTGCGGAAGGGATAAGCGCTGAAAGCATCTAAGCGTGAAGCCCCCCTCAAGATGAGATTTCCCATCGCGTCAAGCGAGTAAGATCCCTCGAAGATGACGAGGTCGATAGGTCCGAGGTGGAAGCGTGGCGACACGTGGAGCTGACGGATACTAATCGATCGAGGACTTAACCAAGCGGAAAAGCGGAGGTGCCGCGCTTAGCTCTCGAAGCCAAATGTTCTTCGCCCGTAGAGGTGCTTGCACCTCAAGGGAGAAGGTTATTTGGCGCAAGAGAGCTAGGCACCGGAGCTAGACAAAGCGAAAAGCAGAGGACGCCCGCCTATCGGCGACACGCGCTGGAGGGCCCGTGAGGAGGCTGTTGCCGCCGCAACGGGACCGAAGCGTCGCGAGCCGATGGCGTCCGGAGCTAGACAAAGCGAAAAGCGTAGGCCGCCTATGCAAAACGGCTTCTTCCAAACGGACGGTTATCTAGTTTTGAGGGAACGAAATCCCTCTTGACAAACGTGATGATTGGAATATAATAATAAATGTCCAATTGAGATAATTGCCTAGTGACAATAGCGGAGAGGAAACACCCGTTCCCATCCCGAACACGGAAGTTAAGCTCTCCAGCGCCGATGGTAGTTGGGGCCAGCGCCCCTGCGAGAGTAGGTCGTCGCTAGGCTATTTATATGATTAATTTATTTCTTTCTATCGTCGCGGGGTGGAGCAACGAGCTTAAGCTCCATCGAATAAGCTACGAGTTGCCTCGACGCATTTGACATCTTTGAATTAGCTAGTAGAGGAAGAGGCAACGAATTGAATTAAAGTTTTCCAAATCATTTGTTCCTAATTCAATCATTCCTTTCTATCACCGCGGGGTGGAGCAGTCCGGTAGCTCGTCGGGCTCATAACCCGAAGGTCGCAGGTTCAAATCCTGCCCCCGCAACCAATATTGGTCCCGTAGTGTAGTGGTTAACATGCCTGCCTGTCACGCAGGAGATCGCGGGTTCGAGTCCCGTCGGGACCGCTTAAGGTTGAATGCATTTTAATAAAATTCTTGCGTAGGAAACGAAACAGCCTTGTTTCGTTTTTTTATTTCTCCTTAGGAAGTGGCTTCCTAGGGTTTTTTTATTTTTTTTTAGATGTGCAACTAGCTTACTGCAGGTTGGACTCATCCTTTAAGAAGATTGACGAAGGAAGCCGATAACTTTAGTCATTGTGTAGAGGCATAGATGCTTCTTTTCAACAATAATATTAAATATTAGCAGGGAAAGTGGTAACAAGTGATAAGAATATGATAAAATTTCAGAAGCGAAGGTTATCATTATAAAAATGTAAAGGTGAAACGTGATGAAACGTTATGAACTGATTATGCACTCTCCTGAGGAAACGATGCATCTTGCTTCAAGATTTGGAGAACAGTTAAAAGCAAAAGATGTCATTACGTTAGAAGGGGATTTAGGCGCGGGAAAAACGACGTTTACAAAAGGATTAGCCAAAGGATTGGGAGTAAGGAAAACGGTTAGCAGTCCTACTTTTACGATTGTGAAGGAATATAAAGGGCGTCTCCCCCTTTATCATATGGATGTGTATCGTTTAGAAGATACAATGGAGGATCTCGGTTTTGACGAATATTTTCATGGTGATGGTGTCACTGTCATCGAATGGGCACATCTTATCGAACCACAGCTACCACCGGAAAGATTGAACATTTATCTGTTTCACCATGGGAATGATGAGCGAAAATTAGTGATTGAACCAATCGGAGAACGATATGAACAGTTATGTAAGGGGATTTTAGAGTCATGAAAATATTAGCGATTGATACATCAAATGTGGTAATGGGAGTCGCATTAGTGGAAGACGATATCGTAAAAGGAGAAATAGTGACAAATATAAAGAAAGACCATTCCACGCGCGTAATGCCGGCAATCCAGTCTTTATTGAAAGATTGCGGTGTATCTCCCAGTGAACTAGAGTTAATTGTTGTTGCGAGAGGACCCGGGTCTTATACGGGAGTGCGCATCGGAGTAACGATTGCAAAAACATTAGCATGGGCATTAAAGATCCCGATTGTAGGAGTATCTAGCCTTGAAGTGTTAGCAGCGAACGGAAGGTATTTTTCGGGTGTTATCGCTCCGTTTTTTGATGCGAGAAGAGGTCAAATTTATACAGGATTATATCGCTATAACGGCGTACAACTAGAGTGTATAGAAAGTGACCGAATCGTTTTGGCCGATGAATGGGCGCACAAACTGCAGGAAAGACAGGAGAAAGTGTTATTTATCGGAGCCGATATCGCCTTATATAAAGAAACGTTTCAGCAACAACTTGGCGATTTTGCGGAATTTGCGCCGTCTTCGTTACAATTGCCTCGCCCAGGTGAGTTAGCGCTGCTTGGAAAAAATAAAGAAAAAGAGAATACTCATACTTTTGTGCCTAATTACGTTCGCCTTGCCGAGGCAGAAGCAAAATGGCTTGCCAAGCAAAAAGGGGAAAACAAATATGGGGATGAAAATTCGATTTCGCTTAATGACCTTAAATGATATTGATGCAGTATTGCAAGTGGAGCATGCTTCTTTTACGTCTCCTTGGAGCAGAGAAGCATTTTATAATGAGCTTGTTTATAATCGTTATGCCAAATATATCGTAATGGAACATAACGGCCACATCATTGGCTATGCGGGAATGTGGGTCGTCATTGATGAAGCGCATATTACAAATGTAGCTGTATTGCCTGAATATCGCGGCAAAAAATTAGGGGAAGCGCTAATGCGCAAATTAATGGAAACAGCAAAGCAACTTGGGGCTGTCACCATGACATTAGAAGTTCGTGTTTCTAATCATGTAGCCCAATCTTTATATCGAAAATTAGGATTTCTTAATGGCGGTATCCGCAGACATTATTATCCAGATAATTTAGAAGATGCTCTTGTAATGTGGGTGAAATTATCATGAATCATGACATATATGTTCTTGGAATTGAAACGAGCTGCGATGAAACCGCGGCGGCAGTTGTGAAAAATGGAACGGAAATTTTGTCTAATATTGTGGCTTCCCAAATGGAAAGCCATAAACGATTTGGCGGAGTCGTACCAGAAATCGCCTCGCGCCACCATGTCGAGCAGATTACGCTCGTTATTGAAGAAGCGATGCGTAAGGCGGATGTTTCGTTTCAACAGTTGAGTGCTATTGCAGTGACGCAAGGTCCAGGATTAGTCGGCGCTCTTTTGATTGGTGTGAACGCGGCGAAAGCGTTAGCGTTTGCCCATGGTCTTCCGCTTGTAGGCGTTCATCATATCGCCGGGCATATTTACGCGAATCGGCTTGTTACGGAAATGAAATTTCCGTTGTTATCTCTTGTGGTTTCAGGAGGACATACGGAGCTTGTGTACATGGAGGGGCATGGCAAGTTTCAAGTCATCGGCGAAACGAGAGACGATGCGGCGGGAGAAGCGTATGACAAGGTGGCGAGGGCATTAAACCTTCCTTATCCGGGCGGACCGCATATTGACCGTCTTGCACAGGAAGGAAAGGCGACCATTGATTTGCCTCGTGCATGGCTGGAAGAAGGGTCATATGATTTTAGCTTCAGCGGGTTGAAATCGGCGGTATTAAACACGCTTCATAACGCGAATCAGCGTGGAGAAATCATCGACCCGAAAGATATGGCAGCCAGCTTTCAAGCGAGCGTAATCGATGTGCTTGTGACCAAAACCGTCAACGCAGCAAAAGAATATAATGTCCGTCAAGTGCTGCTTGCGGGCGGAGTCGCCGCAAACAGAGGATTACGAGCGGAGTTGGAGCGAAAAATGGCTGAATTAGACCATATCGAATTGGTTATTCCGCCTTTATCGCTTTGTACCGACAATGCGGCGATGATTGCGGCGGCAGGAACTGTTTTGTTTGAACAAGGCAAACGCGCAGATATGGCGTTAAACGCGGATCCAAGTTTAGAGCTAGATTAAGCGGTGGGAAGGGCTTCTTTCAGATATATTTTGAAAGAAGTCCTTGTATAATTTGATTATTCTCGTTGATGGAAGTGAAAGGAAGGACGAGATGGAAAGCAGTTTTGGACAGATTTATTGGAACAGGTCTTCTTGTAATTGTTTGGAATAGTAGAAACAAATTTTTTTATCAAAAAATAATCATTGTGAATATATTTATCCACAAATTGTGGATATTGTAGAAAAAGAGAAAGAACCTTATTTTATCTTAATTAGGCGAGAAGACTCCCACTTCAACGAAGCGAAGCGGAGTAAGTGGGAGATGAATCGCCTTAATTATATTTTGCTGAAAATAGGATAGATTCAGTAAAATATAGTATCATATAGTTAGATGGGAGGTGAAAAAATGTATTTTTGTATCAAACAACAGCTAAATGGTTTGACCAAAGAAGAATACTTGACTCTTCGAGAACTGTGCCATATTGCCAAGAACATGTACAACGTCGGATTGTACAATGTCAGACAATACTATTTTGAACACAAGGAATTTCTTAATTATGAGAAAAACTATCATCTTGCCAAAACGAACGAAAACTATAAGCTGTTAAACAGCAACATGGCACAGCAAATTTTAAAAAAGGTTAATGAGGCTTTTAAATCTTTCTTTGGCTTAGTAAAACTAGCCAAACAAGGCAAATATGACTACAAGGCTATCAGTATCCCAAAATATCTTAAAAAAGATGGCTTTCATTCACTAATCATTGGTCAAATTCGTATAGACGGCAACAAATTCACGATACCGTATTCGAATCTGTATAAAAAGACTCATAAGCCTATCACGATAACGATTCCGCCTGTGTTACTGGACAAAAAGATTAAGCAGATTGAAATCATTCCTAAACATCATGCCAGGTTCTTTGAGATTCAGTACAAATATGAAATGCCTGAAGATCAAAGAGAATTAAATGACCAAAAAGCACTGGCGATTGATTTAGGAGTGAATAATCTTGCCACTTGTGTCACATCAGACGGCAGATCGTTCATCATTGATGGGCGGAGATTAAAAAGTATTAATCAATGGTTTAACAAAGAAAATGCCAGACTTCAAAGCATTAAAGATAAGCAAAAAATCAAAGGTACAACCCGTAAACAGGCTTTGCTTGCTATGAATCGCAATAATAAAGTGAATGATTATATCAACAAGACTTGCCGTTACATCATAAACTACTGTATTGAAAATCAAATTGGCAAACTTGTCATTGGCTATGCTGAAACATTGCAGCGCAATATGAATCTAGGAAAAAAGACAAATCAAAACTTTGTCAATATTCCTCTCGGTAATATAAAAGAAAAACTAGAGTATCTTTGTAAATTTTACGGCATTAAATTCTTCAAACAGGAAGAGTCATATACGTCTAAAGCCAGCTTTTTTGACGGGGATGAGATTCCTGAATATAATGCCGACAATCCAAAAGAATATAAGTTCAGTGGCAAACGTATTAAGCGAGGTTTGTATCGAACAAAGTCCGGCAAACTAATCAATGCTGATGTAAATGGTGCATTAAACATCTTAAAGAAAAGTAAAGCTGTAGACCTGAGTGTCTTATGCTCTAGCGGCGAAGTGGACACGCCTCAAAGAATAAGGATTGCTTGAAGCAGTCAAACTTCTTTGGAAGCCCCCACTTCAAATTTTCGCTAGAAAATTAAGTGGGGGTAGTTCACTAGGGATGAAATAACCACAAATTTTTTCATATAAAAACGGCTTTTTTTGTGGATAATGTGGAAAAATCCGTGAATAACTTAAATTGTGGGAAAAAAATTGGGGATAAGTTTGTGGGTATGTGACTAACTAAAAAACATCCACGGGTATGCACAACCGTGGATGTTTTTTCGCAATTATTATTGTAATGTATGAAGTGTTTCCCATTCTTCTAGTAATTTTTCTAATTTTCCCTTCATTTCGTCACTCTCTTTTGTTAATTTTTGTACTTTCTCATGGTCTTGATAAATTTCTGGATCGCATAATTGTTCGTCGATGTATGCGATTTGCTGTTCTAATTCGCTAATTTCTGTTTCAATTTCTTCAATGCGCCGCTTGCGCTGTCGTTCTAGTTTTTTCGCCTCTTTTTCCTGTTCGTAGCTCAGTTTCGATGATGCCTCTTCATGAGAACGGCCTGTTTGTTTCTCGGAAGCGAGACGTTCTAGCTCCAGCATTTCCGCCTTTTTTGCGACATAGTAGTCATAATCGCCTAAATACTCGGTAATTCCGTCACTAGAAAGCTCATATACTTTCGTGGCAATTCGATTAATAAAATAGCGGTCGTGAGAAACGAATAAAATAGTTCCGGGATATTCGATTAAGGCATTTTCGAGCACTTCTTTACTGTCTAAATCAAGATGGTTTGTCGGTTCGTCTAAAATAAGGAAATTGGCTTTTTGCATCATCAGTTTGGCAAGCGCCAGTCTCGCTTTTTCACCGCCGCTTAAGGCCGATACAGGTTTTAATACATCGTCTCCAGAGAATAAGAAGCTTCCGAGCACGGTGCGGATTTCTTTTTCCGTTTTGTCAGGGTATTCATCCCAAAGTTCATCGAGCACGCGCTTATTCGAGGACAAATCAGCCTGGTTTTGGTCGTAATAGCCGATTTGCACGTTCGAACCGTAACGGAAATGTCCTGATTGCAGCGGAAGTTTGTTTACAATCGCTTTTAACAACGTTGACTTTCCGATTCCGTTCGGTCCGACCAAGGCGATGCTTTCCCCGCGCGTGATGCGGAAACGAATGTTGCGAATGAGCGGCTTGTTCTCATCATATCCGACTGCGACATCTTCAGCGATTAATACGTCATTTCCGCTTTGCCGTTCGATGTCAAAAGAAAAGGAAGCAACTTTTTCGTCTCCTGCTGGTTTTTCCATTCTCTCCATTTTTTCTAACTGTTTTCTCCGGCTTTGCGCACGTCTTGTTGTGGAGGCACGGGCAATATTGCGTTGAATAAAGTCTTGGAGTTTTGCGATTTCTTCTTGTTGTTTTTCATACAGTTTTCGTTCTCGTTCATATTCGGCTGCTTTTTGTTCTAAGTAACGGCTGTAATTTCCTGTGTATCGTTTCAATGTTGTCCGTGACAGCTCATATACTTGGGTGACAACTTTATCGAGAAAGTAGCGGTCGTGGGATACGATAAGAATAGCGCCAGGATATGTTTGCAAGTATTGTTCGAGCCATGTTAATGTTTCAAGGTCTAAATGGTTTGTCGGTTCGTCCAAAATAAGCAAATCAGGCTTCATTAAAAGCAGTTTTCCAAGCGCCAGACGAGTTCGTTGTCCGCCGCTTAACGATTGAACGGGAGTCGTCATATAGTCATATTTCGCAAATTGTAAGCCGTGTAAAATCGAACGAATATCCGCTTCGTATTGATAACCGCCTTGTTCTTTATAGCGTTCTTGCAATGCATCATAATCTTTCAATAATTTTTCATAGCGGGAAGAATCGGCGATTAGATCAGGGTCTCCCATTTGCAGCTCCATCTGGCGCAATTGTTTTTCTATTGTTTTTAGAGGAGCAAATACTGTCATCATTTCTTCCCAAATGGATAAAGAGGAGTGTAGACCGCTATCTTGAGCAAGATATCCGATCGATACTTCTTTTGGTTTGATGATTTCTCCACTATCGTAAGACATCTCACCAGCAATAATTTTTAACAGTGTCGATTTTCCTGCTCCGTTTCTTCCGACGAGCGCAATCCTATCTTTGGATTGTATTTCTAATTTTATATTCGATAAAATAAGGTCAGCACCGAAATATTTTGTTAGTTGATTGACTTGTAAAATAATCATTGTTGTTCACCTCTCGTTTAACAATAATAGTGTAGCGTAATTTGTTTTCTTATCGCAATAAAACAAAACGATAAAAGACAGATGTCTAAAAATAGTGTATAGTTTATAAATGGGGGAGATATGTGTGTCATCATTTACGCATTTTAATGAACAAGGCCGTGCAAAAATGGTCGATATTACGGAAAAAGAGGATACCATTCGAGTAGCGGTAGCACAAACGAGCGTGACCGTAAATAAAGAAATTTACGAGAAAATGACAAATCGCATGATTGAAAAAGGGGATGTGCTTGCTGTTGCGCAAGTAGCCGGCATTATGGCCGCAAAAAAAACGTCTGATTTAATTCCAATGTGCCACCCTCTTATGTTAAAAGGTGTCGACATCCAATTTGCATGGCATGTCGAGGAAGAAAAAGCGCTTTACCAATTGCTGATCACCGTAACGGTAAAAACAAAAGGAAGTACAGGTGTGGAGATGGAAGCGCTGACGGCTGCTTCTGTTTGTGCACTGACCGTGTATGATATGTGTAAGGCGCTAGACAAAGGGATGGTGATTGGCCCAACCTATTTAGTGGAAAAATCAGGTGGGAAATCAGGCCATTATCAACGAGAAAACAGTAGTGTTGGGGGATTTGCGAATGAACAATGAACAACCAAAAATTCCGCAAGCAACTGCAAAACGTTTGCCACTATATTACCGCTTTTTGAAAAATTTACATGCTTCAGGAAAACAACGAGTTTCTTCTGCGGAATTAAGTGAGGCAGTAAAAGTTGATCCCGCGACCATTCGTCGTGATTTTTCCTATTTCGGTGCGCTTGGCAAAAAAGGATACGGATATAATGTCAATTATTTATTATCTTTTTTTCGCAAGACGCTTGATCAAGATGAAATTACCGAAGTGGCGTTATTTGGAGTCGGGAACTTAGGGACAGCGTTTTTAAATTATAATTTTACAAAAAATAATAATACAAAAATTGTGATGGCATTTGATGTCGATCAAAAGAAAGTAGGAAAAGAAGTTGGCGGTGTGCCAGTATATCATTTGGATGAATTGGAAAATCGCCTTCACGAAGGAATTCCTGTTGCGATTTTGACCGTACCGGCTCCTGCCGCTCAATGGATTACGGACCGTCTCGTTCAAAAAGGGATTAAAGGAATTTTAAACTTTACACCTGCTCGATTGAACGTACCGAAACATATTCGTGTCCATCATATTGATTTGGCGGTTGAATTACAATCATTAGTTTATTTCTTAAAAAATTATCCGGCCGATAAAGGAGAGAATAAAAAGTGAAATATTTGTTAATTGTGCTTGTTATTTTATTATTGTTTGGGACGAAAAAACTTCCGGAGCTGGGCAAATCGCTCGGTCAATCGCTGCGGGAATTTAAGGATGCCACTAAAGGATTAACAGACGAGGATGAAAAAAAACCAGACCAATTATGATTTGTTAGGATGATTGAAGTATGGACGATAAAGAAATGTCGGTGTATGAACACCTGGGAGAATTACGAAAGCGACTTATTATTGTTCTTGTGTTTTTTGTCATTGCCCTTATTGCTAGTTTCTTTTTCGTGGAGCCCGTCATTTTATATTTGCAGCGAACGGACGAAGCGAAAGAATTAACGATGAACGCCTTTCGTTTAACAGATCCAATAAAAATTTATTTTCAATTTGCGTTTGTTCTTGCGTTTGTTCTTACCGCGCCAGTTCTGCTTTATCAAATTTGGGCGTTTGTCAGTCCTGGGCTGTATGAAAAGGAACGAAGAGTCACGTTAAGCTACATTCCGATTTCGATCTTTCTCTTTTTAGCTGGCATTAGTTTTGCGTATTTCATCTTATTTCCTTTCGTCGTTCGTTTTATGCAAAATTTAGCGTCCCGTCTCGGCATTCATCAGGTGATAGGGATTAATGAATACTTTGAATTTTTGCTTCATCTGATCTTGCCATTTGGAATTGTATTTCAGCTGCCGGTAGTTGTAATGTTTTTAACAAGGCTTGGCTTGATTACACCGATGCTATTAATAAAGGTGCGCAAATATGCTTATTTAGCATTATTGATTTTAGCGGCGGTCATTACGCCGCCAGATGTGCTGTCACAAGTCATTGTCATGATTCCGCTTTCGATTTTATACGAAGTGAGCATTTGGATTTCGAAAATAGCTTATCGCAAAGCGCTATTGGCGCAGACGGAACAAGAAAACCTCCCGTGAATGCGGCGGGAGGTTCATTTTTTAAAGTAAAGTACTAACAGACGTATCGCAGTTCCAAAATCAAGCGTAGCTATTATCGCAAGAACGATCGTGAAAAAATTCCAAATGGTTTCATCCGCACTTTGAATCGACAAGTAAGTGAATAAGATGCCCATAAGGAAATAGAAAAAAGCGAATTGTAATGGTGACCTTTTCATCGTACTAAAAGCCTCCAATAATGAGTTGTATCTGTTCTGTTTGCCGCATCATTTTTTCTATCTCATCCGCAAATATCGTTTGTATTAATACGACGAACGTATTCATAGTGACGTGGGCAAAAATCGGAACGAAAATACGCTTTGTTTTCGCGTAAAGAAACGCGAAGGTAAATCCCATTGTCGCATACAGCAGCAGGTGTTCGAACTCCATATGGACAACCGCAAATAAAAGAGAACTAACTAGTGCGGAAATGAAGAAATTATATTTTTGATATAGTGTTCCGAAAATAATTTTGCGAAAAATAATTTCTTCTAAAATCGGTCCGATGATAGAAGTAACGACCATCAATAATGGGGTGACTCGAATCATCTCGACAATTCGTTTTGTATTTTCTGAACCGGGCTCGATGCCGAGCAAGCGCCATTCAATATTGGCGGCAATGCTTTGGGCAAACAAGGCTAAAAAGACGCCGCCAATGGCCCACATCCATGCTGCAGATAACGGAACGCTATAACGGGTGTGCCGCTGTTTTATATCTTCACGCAAGAAAAAGAGAATGATGAAGAAGGCAATAGAAAAGCTGATAACCGCCCAATAGCCAGAGGCGATCTCTGTTGCCACAAAGTCATTTTTTGCGTGTTTTCCAACACCGAGAAAATGCAACAATGGGACCCCTGCAATACCTGATAGCTGCATGATGACATACGTAATAATGACATACCAGTAGCGTCGTTTCAATGAAACTTACCCCTTTGCCGATAAAATAATATAGTGATACTTCCCGTATTGTAGCATATCTTCTATAAAAAATGACAAAAAAAGAATGGATTGTTGTTGTTTAGATTTGTGGAAATGTGAAATAATTAAAAAGGGCAGGAAACGAGAAAAAACATATTATTTTTTGGTGTTTCCCACTTGCAAAAAAAAGAGAAGTTCATTAATATTATAAGTGTGTTAGCACTCAGTTAAGACGAGTGCTAATAAGAACGGAGAAAATTATTATCAAGGAGGTTGTTTTCCGTGTTAAAGCCATTAGGTGATCGCGTTGTCATTGAAGTGATTGAAACAGAAGAAAAAACTGCAAGCGGCATCGTATTGCCAGACACTGCGAAAGAAAAACCACAAGAAGGCAGAGTAGTTGCTGTTGGTAAAGGTCGCGTGCTTGACAGCGGTGAACGTGTAGCTCCAGAAGTAGAAGTTGGCGATCGTATTATCTTCTCGAAATATGCTGGTACAGAAGTAAAATATGATGGCAAAGAATACTTAATTTTACGTGAAAGCGATATTTTAGCTGTTATTGGTTAATATAGCGTTGATAACATAGATATGCAAAAATAATACTTAACAAAATACTTAACGATTCTATTTCATAAGGAGGTAACGGGGTATGGCAAAAGAAATTAAATTCAGCGAAGAAGCTCGTCGTGCGATGTTACGTGGTGTGGACAAATTAGCTGATGCGGTAAAAGTAACGTTAGGTCCAAAAGGCCGTAACGTTGTATTAGAGAAAAAATTCGGTTCTCCATTAATTACGAATGACGGTGTAACGATCGCGAAAGAAATCGAATTAGAAGATCCATTTGAAAACATGGGTGCGAAGCTTGTTGCTGAAGTTGCAAGCAAAACAAACGATGTTGCTGGGGACGGTACAACAACGGCAACAGTTTTAGCGCAAGCAATGATCCGCGAAGGATTGAAAAACGTTACAGCTGGCGCTAACCCAATGGGCATCCGTAAAGGTATTGAAAAAGCGGTCGCTGTGGCAGTAGAAGAATTAAAAGCAATCTCCAAACCAATCAAAGGAAAAGAATCGATTGCTCAAGTTGCGGCTATCTCTGCAGCTGACGAAGAAGTTGGCCAATTAATCGCAGAAGCAATGGAACGCGTTGGTAACGACGGTGTTATCACATTAGAAGAATCAAAAGGCTTCACAACAGAATTAGATGTTGTGGAAGGTATGCAATTTGACCGCGGTTATGCATCTCCATACATGATTACAGATACTGAAAAAATGGAAGCAGTGCTTGAAAATCCATATATCTTAATCACAGACAAGAAAATCTCTAACATCCAAGACATCTTGCCTATCTTAGAACAAGTAGTTCAACAAGGCAAACCATTATTAATCATCGCAGAAGATGTCGAAGGCGAAGCACTTGCGACATTAGTAGTGAACAAACTTCGCGGTACATTCACTGCCGTAGCAGTTAAAGCTCCTGGCTTCGGTGATCGTCGTAAAGCAATGCTTGAAGACATTGCAATCTTAACTGGCGGTGAAGTCATCTCCGAAGAACTAGGCCGTGACTTAAAATCTACAACAATCGCATCACTTGGCCGCGCTTCAAAAGTTGTTGTAACAAAAGAAAATACAACAATCGTAGAAGGCGCTGGCGATTCTGAACGCATTAAAGCCCGCATCAACCAAATCCGTGCGCAATTAGAAGAAACTACTTCGGAATTCGACCGCGAAAAATTGCAAGAACGTCTAGCAAAATTAGCTGGCGGCGTAGCGGTAATCAAAGTTGGTGCGGCTACAGAAACAGAATTGAAAGAACGCAAATTGCGCATTGAAGACGCGCTTAACTCTACTCGTGCCGCTGTGGAAGAAGGTATCGTAGCCGGCGGTGGTACAGCATTAATGAACGTATACAATAAAGTTGCTGCGATCGAAGCAGAAGGCGACGAAGCAACTGGTGTGAAAATCGTTCTTCGCGCAATCGAAGAGCCAGTTCGCCAAATCGCACAAAACGCTGGTTTGGAAGGCTCTGTCATTGTTGAACGCTTAAAAACAGAAAAACCTGGTATCGGCTTCAACGCTGCTACTGGTGAATGGGTAGACATGATTGAAGCTGGTATCGTTGACCCAACAAAAGTAACTCGTTCTGCACTTCAAAACGCAGCTTCTGTTGCCGCTATGTTCTTAACAACGGAAGCAGTTGTTGCTGACAAACCAGAAGAAAACAAAGGCGGCAACCCAGGCATGCCTGACATGGGCGGAATGATGTAATCCCTATAAAAAACAAGGAACACTGGGAGTGACCCCGGTGTTCCTTTTCTTTTTGGATAGAGGGAAGAGAAGAAACGGAGTCTACAGTATTTGCATAGAGAGGTCTTCTTTTGGAATGTAAACATCTTTTAGACCGATCGGTTGCATGAATACGTCCCTGAGTTGCCGCTTGTCCGGTAACTGAGCGTCCACTCGGGGGGGAAGCAAATAAGAGATGGATCTGAAGTAAGCGAATGGTAAAGAAGGCGTTGCAGATGCTATTATTTTTCTGCAGTTTCCAGTTGTTCCTTCTGCTTCTCTTTTATTACCTTCTTATCCCATTTAAATACTTTATTGAGTAGTTTATATATACTTTTACTTTCTTTGGCAAAGAGCGGCCCCAATATCGCGAGCATGAGAACGTAAAGTGCGGTAAAAGGAGTTAATATAGGGTTTAACCCCGCTGTAATCCCCAGATTCGCAACAATAATGGAAAATTCCCCACGCGCAGTGATCGTCAAACCAATGTTTGTAGAGGCTTTGTAGGACAATCCAGCCCTTCTCCCAGCGATCGTCCCTGCCACGATATTTGCTATTAGAGTGACGATAACGGCCCCTAATGATAACCAAAACGCATGAATTAAGGTTGACGGTTCAATACTTAAACCGAAACTAAAGAAAAAAATCGCTCCAAAGAAGTCACGGAATGGAACAACTAAATGTGCGATTCGATCACGGTGTTCCGTCTCCGAAAAGACAAGCCCGAGCAGTAAGGCTCCGATGGCTTCAGCGACGTGAATCGTTTCGGAAAAACCGGCAACAAAGAAGAGAGTAGCAAAGATGACGATGATAAATATTTCATCGGATTTGATATTTAACCATTTGTTCAGTAGAGGGGCACCTTTTCGAGCGATGATAAAAAATAGCAACATATAAGCGACAGATGTGAAAACAGATAGGCTGATTCCAAAAAGGGAGGTGGAGCCAGCTAGCAAAACACCTGACATCGTCGTCAAAAATAAGGCAAGGAAGATATCATCAAAAAGGATCATCCCTAAAATGAGCTCTGTTTCAGGATTGGCCGTTCTCTTTAAATCGACAAGCACTTTAGCCACGATGGCACTTGATGATACACTGAGGAGCCCGGCAATCAGAAGCGTTTCCATCCATGGCATTCCGACGGCCTTGCCGTAAAGCAATCCTAAAACAAAGTTCATTATGACATAGATGGTGCCACCAACTACAATGTTTTTTCCGGACTTAAATACCATTTTTGTTTATATCTAATTCTTACAACAAATGGTCCCTTTCCTGTTATCTATTTGGGTTATAGTTATTATAACAGTAAAAAAGGTTCTTTTCACTGTTTTTGTCTTGGTTGACTGTTTGAAGGCAGGCGAGAGGGAAATACATATGTCAGTTGCCCCGCCTTTCTATATCTTTTCCTTTGTTTTGCGTTACACGAAAGACAATAAAAAATCATTATGTGGACGATAGAAAAAAACATCCTGGCAGCTCCAGGATGTTTTTTTATTCAGGCAAAAAGGTTGCGCAGTTCGTTCACCGCCAATACGGCAAACAAGACGAGGCAAAGAATCAACAATAAGTTGGACAGCCAATGGTTGCGTCTTCCTTCCGGTAGCTCTTTTTTCGAATTTAAAAGCCACAGTAGTGTAATCGCCAAAAATGGCATAAATAATGCTCCTAACGCACCGTAGACGATAATTAATCCAACCGGTTTGCCGATAAAATGCAAAAGCATCGGTGGAAATGTGAGCCAAAAGACGTAAAAGCGGAATGCTTTTGTTTGATTGAGTTTTTCTTTATCAATGTTCAATTTTCGTACATTGCGGATAAAATCGGCGAACAAATATGACACTCCGTTCCATACGCCGATTACCGACGTAAAGGAGGCAGACCAAAATCCAAGCAAAAACAGCCAGCGCGCTGCCGGATGCAGCTCATTGCCCATAATGGAGGCGAAGGAGACAAGCCCTTGCTCGCCGCTGATGCTTGTGTCTGTTCCGTATAACAAGGCGGCACCAAGCACAAGTAGCGACAACGTAAAAATCGCTGTTACAATGTAAGCGATAGCGGAATCATAGCGCATCGGCGAAATGTAGGAGGGTCCTTTCCAGCCGTTTTCTTGAATCCAATAGCCGTATGATGCCATTGTAATCGAGCCGCCGACGCCGCCGATTAATCCGAGCGCGTAAAGGAGGGATCCTTAATAAAAATTATTTCAAAAATTATGTATATTAGTTATTATAATATTAAATAATTGAGGAAATGAAATGTCCACAGCCAAAAGTTTTATCATCATAACAATATGACTGCCATCCTAAAAGTAAAGGAGCTTCATTCATGACGGTAAAAGAAATGTTACAGCCTTCGATAGAACAAGTTGTAGAAAATATCGAGAAAGTGATTGTGGGGAAAAGAAACGTAGCGATATTAAGCCTTGTTGCACTGCTGGCCAAAGGACATGTGCTTTTGGAAGACGTTCCCGGCGTCGGCAAAACGATGCTGGTGCGCGCGCTGGCCAAATCGATCAACGCGCAGTTTAAGCGGATTCAATTCACCCCTGACTTGCTTCCGAGCGATGTAACAGGCGTGTCTATTTATAACCCGAGAGAGAGGCAATTTGAATACAAGCCCGGGCCAATTATGGGGAACATCGTGCTGGCCGATGAAATCAACCGTACGTCGCCGAAAACGCAATCGGCGCTTTTGGAAGCGATGGAAGAGGGAAGCGTTACAGTGGACGGGGCGACAAGACCGTTGCCGCGTCCGTTTTTCGTCATGGCAACGCAAAACCCGATTGAATATGAAGGAACATATCCGCTCCCGGAAGCCCAGTTGGACCGCTTTTTATTGAAGCTAAACATGGGATATCCATCCCCTGAGGAAGAGGTGGGAATATTAAGCCGAGTGGAAAAAGCGCCGCCTATTGAGGGAATTCGCCCTGTAATGGCTTTGGATGAGCTGCTGGAGCTGCAGCGGCAGGTGACGAAAGTATACGTTAGCGATCCTATTAAGCGTTACATCGTTGACATCGTGCAGCGAAGCCGTTCGAACGCGTCCGTTTACCTAGGAGTAAGTCCGCGGGGGTCTGTTGCGCTGATGAAAGCGGCACAAGCGTATGCGTTTATGCACGGACGGGAATTCGTTGTCCCTGATGATGTGCAGTTTTTAGCGCCATATGTATTGTCTCATCGCATGATTATTAAATCAGAAGCAAAGTTTGACGGGCTCACAGCGGAAGAGATTGTCGCCCAAATTATCGCTAGAACTCCTGTTCCAATTCAAAGGTAGTGAAACGGATGAGAAAACGAACGCGCTTTATTCGGCAAGTTTTTGGTTTATGTAGTTTATTTGTGATCCTTTTTTCATATGCGATGTTTCAGGGAGGCTTTGTCAGTTGGTTTTTGTTTTATAGTTTTCTTCCATTTGGTCTTTATTCACTAGCAATTGCCGTCTATCCGTTTCATCGCGTCATTGTGAGGCGAGTGATTCATCAGCGGAAGTTTCATGCCGGCGATTCGCTTACGGCAACGGTCGAAGTGCGTTTTCCGATTTGGTTTCCATTTGTGGCGTTGACGATGGAGGAAGCCGATGTTCCTTTACTTAAGATGGAACAGACAAAAGTAACGATTCCATTTATTTGGAAACGAACGTTTTCTTACACGTATGAATTGCGCGAGCTGCCGCGAGGGGAACATGTATTTTCCGCGCTTCGCCTTACCGCTACGGACTTTTTCGGACTGATAGAAAAGAATTCGATCCATTTCGCAGAAGAAACGATTTTAGTATATCCTCGCTATATCGATATCATGTACCGAAAAGCGGGACAACAGTTTGACCAAGGAATGGCCGCTTCCTTGCTACAGATTCATCGAGATATGACGATGGCTGTGGGGGTTCGGGAATATGCGCCAGGCGACCGCTTTTCATGGGTTCATTGGAAAGCATCTGCCCGCAAGCAACGGTTGATGACAAAAGAGTTTGAAGAACGGCAGCGGGATGATTTGATCGTTGTACTTGATCGTACACCAACATCATTGTTTGAAGAGATCGTGACATTTGTTGCTTCTTTTTTGCGGGCCGCTATTAAACAAGGGGTGCAGACAGGACTTGTATCCGTTGGCAGCGACCGCACCATCTTTCCTGCTCGAAATGGTGAGGAGCATCTACAGCGCTTGTTTTATCATTTAGCAAAAGCAGCTTGTGATAGTCATGAGCCATTTGCGCGCGTTATTTCCAATGAAAGAGCAAACTGGAGAGCGACCGTTGCTTTTTGCTATGTTACTTCTTATTTACAGAAAGAGCTGGTTTTCACGTTAGGCGAAATGTCTGCACGCCGCCATAAGGGAACCGTGTTTCTTATCAAGGATGATTTGACGAAAGAGGAGCGGAACTGGATGGAAGCGCTGCGCCACAAAGGAATCCATGTTGTGGTCGTATCGCCGCGAAATATAATGACGACCTTGCATAAAGGCAGGGATGAATGGTGAATGCAATTAAAAATCTCGGGAAGAATCTGCTTATATATGGGTTGGCTTGCTGGCTGCTGATCGAATGGCTTCTTCCGCTAGAAACGGTGTCTGATACCAGGAATGTGCAAGTCTTTATTTGGTTTGTGTCTGTTTGTTTTCTTCTTTATTTGTTGCGGATTCCAGTGTGGCTTTCTGCTTTTATAAAGATTGCATATATGGTCTGTGCGTTAAACACATTGTTTTACCATGTTTCTTATCTGCAGGTGCTGAAGCTGCTTGTTCGGGAAATTGTTGATCACGTCCCTATTTTATTTTCGATGCGTTGGGCGGAACTGACCAACTCGTTTCGCAGCTTTCTTTTTTTTCTTTTGTTATGGATGATGGCGTATTTACTGCATTATTGGCTATTTACGCAAAAACGGCTGTTTTTCTTTTATGTCCTGACTGTTACGTACATTACGGTACTAGATACGTTTACCATGTTTCGTGGAAACGGTGCGATTATTCGTTTAGTCGTCTTTGGTTTTTTCCTCTTAAGCTTCCTGCATATAGAACGGTTGCGTGAAAAGGCATCGATTGCAGGCGGAATCAGAAAATGGACGGTTTTCTGCTTATGCCTAATTGGACTAGCTTTCATCTGCGGATATTTTAGTCCCAAACTGCCGCCTAAATGGCCGGATCCGGTGGCGTTTGTGAGAAGTGATGCAGCCCCGCAAGAGGAAAAACGGAATGATCCTGCTTTAGCGAAGGTGAAAAAAATCGGCTATGGGCAAAATGATTCGCGGCTTGGCGGTCCATTTATTGCCGATGATACGGTCGTTTTTATTGCCGAAGACCAAAAGCGGCATTATTGGCGTGTCGAAACGAAAGATATTTATACAGGAAAAGGATGGGAAAGCTCGGATAGTGTGCAAGTAAAAACATTTGAAAAAAATACAGATATCGGTTATTCTTGGTGGAATCTATCGGTGAAAAAACAAACGATGACAGCTAGCATCCATATAAAGGAGCCTTATTTCCATATTGTTTACCCTCTTGGGCTAAAGGCAATAGATACGCCTGAAGACATTGTGTTTCGTTTGGACACGGCAACGGAAAAAATGTATGCAACTGATCGTTCAGCTTATGCGATTATGTTAAGGACATATAATATTACTTATGAATATCCGACGTTCTCCATTGATAAATTAAACGCCGCACCGCCAGTGCAAGATGAGGGGTTAAAAAAGCGATATACGCAGCTTCCTGAAAGCGTACCGAAACGAGTGCGCGATTTGGCGAAACAAATCGTAAAAGGAAAGCAAACACAGTATGAACAAGTAAAAGCAATTGAGCAATATTTTCACATGAACGGATATGTGTATGAAACGAGTGATGTTGCTATTCCAGGGGAAAAGGATGACTACGTCGATCAGTTTTTATTTGAAACAAAAAAAGGATATTGTGATAATTTTTCCACTTCGATGGTTGTGCTCCTACGTTCTCTTGGTATTCCAGCACGTTGGGTGAAGGGATATACGTCGGGGCAACTAATAGAAGGAGCAACTTTGGGAGAGGAAGAAGGAAAAAATGTATATCAAGTGACGAACAAGGATGCGCATTCATGGGTGGAAGTGTATTTTTCCGGAATCGGCTGGGTTCCGTTTGAGCCAACGCAAGGGTTTGCGAACCCATATGAGTTTACCGATTTGCAATCTACGCCGGAAACAGCGCCGGTTCCTCGACAGCGTAGGCTCGAGCAAGGCCGTGTTCCTATAAAAGATGTGATGGAGCAAGATCGGTCTTCTTCATCAAGTGTGAAAGAAACATTCGCCAGCTTTTTAGACATTTGGTCATGGAAGCGCATCACGATTGTAGTGTCTATATTGCTTGCTTGTGCATTAGTGCTGTACAAAACGAGACGGAAATGGTGGCCGTATGTTACATTGTTTCTATTCAAATACAAGCGGGGTAATGACCGATTTACGAAAGCGTATCTTTCTTTACTCCGTCACTTGGATGATTATGGATTAAAACGGAAACAAGATCAAACGCTAAGACAATACGCCGCATATGTCGACGATTGGTTTCAAACAAAGGAAATGACGAAGTTGACATTGTTATATGAAAAGGTGATTTATCAACAAGAAACCGTTCGGGTTGAATGGGCGGAAGTGAAAGAATTATGGGAAAATTTAATTAAAAAAACGGCATCTTGACCGCTGATAGATAGAGTTGATAGAATGGATTAAAATTTAATGAAATCATCATATGTACCTTCATATATCCTCGGTAATATGGTCCGAGAGTCTCTACCGGGTCGCCGTAAACGACCCGACTATGAAGGCGGAATTAACTAGAATTTTGCCTTTATAGTTGTCGGGGGCGATTCTAGTTTTTTATTTTGCGATGAGGTGATGACATGGAACAAAAACAGGAAATGATTATTGTTCTAGATTTTGGAAGCCAGTATAACCAATTAATTACTCGCCGCATTCGCGAGTTTGGGGTATACAGCGAATTGCATCCGCATACGATTACAGCGGAAAAAATTCGAGAAATGAATGTAAAAGGAATCATTTTTTCCGGCGGCCCAAACAGTGTATATGACGACAATGCGTTTACGTGTGATCCGCAAATTTTTGAGCTTGGGCTGCCGATTTTAGGAATTTGTTATGGCATGCAGCTAATGACCCATCATTTAGGCGGAAAAGTGGAAAAAGCGACACATCGCGAGTACGGAAAGGCAACGATTCAAGTAAAGAACACTTCAGCGCTTTTCGAGCGTCTCCCAGACGAGCAAGTGGTCTGGATGAGCCACGGCGATTTAGTCACTGCTCCGCCAGAGGGATTTACTGTAGATGCTGTTAGCGCTTCTTGTCCAATTGCGGCAATGAGCAATGAGGCGAAAAAGTTTTACGCGGTGCAATTCCATCCAGAAGTGCGCCATTCCGTTTACGGAAACGATATTTTAAGAAATTTCGTATTTGACGTGTGCCAATGTAAAGGCGATTGGACAATGGAAAGCTTTATCGATAGCGAAGTGCGCAAAATTCGCGAGCTTGTTGGAGATAAAAAAGTGCTTTGCGCGTTAAGCGGCGGTGTCGATTCTTCCGTGGCGGCTGTGCTTGTGCACCGCGCCATCGGCGATCAACTCACATGTATTTTTGTCGATCACGGGCTCCTTCGCAAAGGAGAAGCAGAAAGCGTCATGAAAACATTCCGCGAAGGATTCCATATGAACGTTATTAAAGTGGATGCGAAAGAACGCTTTTTATCAAAATTAAAAGGGGTAACCGATCCGGAACAAAAACGGAAAATCATCGGAAACGAGTTTATTTACGTATTTGACGATGAAGCGGCAAAATTAGAAGGAATAGAGTTTTTAGTACAAGGGACGCTTTATACGGATATTATCGAAAGCGGCACGGCGACAGCACAGACGATCAAGTCTCATCATAATGTCGGCGGTCTGCCGGAAGATATGAAATTCAAACTCATCGAACCGCTTAATACGCTGTTTAAAGATGAAGTGCGCGCACTCGGAACGGAATTAGGCCTTCCAGACGAAATTGTTTGGCGGCAGCCGTTCCCAGGACCAGGATTAGGCATTCGCGTGCTTGGCGAAGTGACAGAAGAAAAATTAGAAATCGTCCGTGAATCGGACGCGATTTTACGGGAAGAAATCAAAAAAGCGGGACTTGATCGGGAAATTTGGCAATATTTCACGGTGCTTCCGGACATTCGCAGCGTCGGTGTGATGGGTGATGCCCGCACATATGACTATACGGTCGGCATTCGCGCTGTTACATCGGTGGATGGCATGACAGCGGATTGGGCGCGCATTCCTTGGGAAGTGCTTGAGAAAATTTCTACGCGTATCGTCAATGAAGTGCCGCATGTCAATCGAGTTGTATACGATATTACAAGTAAGCCGCCGGCAACAATCGAATGGGAATGATTTCTAAAAACGAACAAAAGACGAACATTTATCGTTAAATGTTCGTCTTTTTTATTGACATATAGTTATTCTGTTGATAAAATGTACATAAAACACGAATATTGTCAAAATACGTCGTATAATCCCGGGAATATGGCTCGGGAGTTTCTACCAAGCTACCGTAAATAGCTTGACTACGAGGTATAATGGGGTAGAGAGTGCATTTTTTGTCCTCTCTATATTCATTATCCCTCTTTAGTCAACGCTTCTGGTAGCTTACTAGAAGCGTTTTTATTTTTATAGGGGGGATAGTAAATGAAAAAGTATTTCCAGTTTGAAGAGCTCGGCACGAATTACCGTACAGAGATCATCGCTGGGCTTACAACGTTTTTGTCGATGGCGTACATTTTGTTTGTTAACCCGTTTACGCTGTCATTAGGAGCAGTAAAAGATTTTCCAGACGAACTGCGGATTGACCAAGGTGCGGTATTTGTTGCGACCGCGCTTGCTGCGGCGTATGGATGTATTTTAATGGGGATTTTAGCGCGTTACCCGATTGCGCTAGCGCCAGGGATGGGACTAAATGCATTCTTCGCATTCACAGTTGTTTTGCATATGCAAATCCCATGGCAGACGGCGTTGGCGGGAGTATTCGTATCAGGGGTTATTTTTACGATTTTATCTTTGACAGGCATCCGCGAAAAAATTATTGATGCGATTCCAGTGGAGCTGAAATACGCTGTCGGCGCCGGAATCGGATTGTTCATTACGTTTATCGGACTGCAAAATGCGGGAATCATTGTAGATAATCCGGCAACACTAGTAAGTTTGAGCGATTTGAAAGACGGAAATACGCTATTAGCTATTTTTGGTTTGTTTGTGACGATAATATTGATGGTCAAAAAAGTAAATGGCAGCGTATTTTACGGTATGGTCATTACCGCGATTGTCGGCATGATTTTCGGTTTAATTAAAGTGCCCGATCAAATCGTCGGTGCCATTCCGGATATTTCTCCGACGTTTGGCGTTGCGCTTGAGCATTTACCGGACATTTTTTCGTTGAAAATGCTCGGAGTCATCTTAACCTTTTTCATTGTCGACTTTTTTGACGCAACAGGGACGCTATTAGCAGTAGCGAATCAAGCAGGGCTGTTAAAGGATAATAAACTGCCTCGCGCGGGGAAAGCATTGCTTGTTGATGCAACGGCGGTCATGGTTGGCGCCGTGCTTGGAACATCGACGACGACTTCTTATGTCGAATCATCGGCAGGGGTCGCGGCTGGCGGCCGTTCCGGTTTTTCTGCGGTAGTAACAGGAATTTTGTTTTTGCTGTCGCTATTTTTCTCGCCGTTATTAAGTGTTGTTACCGCGCCTGTCACCGCCCCGGCGTTGATTATTGTTGGTGTGTTAATGGTATCTTCGATTGGAGAAATCGATTGGAAAAAACTCGAAGTTGCAATTCCGGCGTTTTTCACGTTAATTACGATGCCGCTTTCGTATAGCATTGCGACAGGGATTGCGGTTGGATTCATCTTTTATCCAATTACGATGATTTTAAAAGGACGCGGCAAAGAAGTTCATCCGATTTTATATGCGCTATTTGTCATCTTTATCTTATACTTTGTCTTTTTAAGGGAATAGAAAAAGAGTCCGCCAAAACGGCGGGCTTTTTTATTTGGATTTGGTATAATAGTAGAAAAAATTTATAAAACTGGGAGGGGGACGCTATGTTTATCCACCGCCTGGATGAAGAAGCGTGGCTGAAGTTGCTTACAGTGGAAGATGCAGAACGGTTATTTGCGTTAGTTGATTCATGCCGTCCGCATTTGCGGAAGTGGCTTCCGTGGGTGGATTCAACAAAAACAGTAGAGGATTCGAAAGCGTTTATCGCGGGGGGATTGCAGAAATTTGCCGCTGGAAACGGCTTTGAAGCAGGGATTTGGCATAAAGGACAATTAGCGGGAGTCATTGGACTTCATTATATTGATCGCGCGAATAAAAAAACAAGCATTGGCTACTGGCTGGGGGAGCAGTTTCAAGGGCTTGGATTAATGACGAAAGCGTGCAAAGCGTGTATCGACTATGCCTTTAATGAATTGAAATTGCATCGTTTGGAAATCCGTTGCGCAGTGGAAAATGAACGAAGCAGGGCAATTCCTGAGCGATTAGGGTTTACAAACGAAGGGACGATCCGGGAAGCAGAATGGCTTTACGACCATTTCGTCGACCATGTGGTGTATGGAATGCTTGCAAGAGAATGGAAACATTAAGCGAATAAGAAGAGGATGTCACACGATGATCTTTTGTGGCATCCTTTTTGACGAAGAAAAACTGTTTGATGACGATATAAAAAAAGTGTCCGCAAAACCAGTACAGTTATTTTTTTATTTTTGCGACACGATATTCATTATTGACTACAACTGCAATTTTTTCGTCTGGGCTTATATTTTTTATGCTATATACCCAGCCAAAGTTTAAATGAAACCTTTTCTCTTCTTTTTTATTTGGGAGAATTTCCACTTCCCTAAGTTCTTTTTTGCTTAGTATTTCATTTTTCTCATTAATTGTAATGCTTTGGGAAACTCTCCCAATAGGTTTTTGTAAACTGCCAGGTTTAATGACTGATTTTTGGATAATATAAGTCTTATCTTTGTAGGTTATTTCCTTAAAGTTTTGTTTGTTTAATTCATATATCGGTAATCTTTTATCAATCGCCATATTTTTTGATGCTGTGTGTTTCAGCTCACTGATAAGCGAACACCCTCCTAAGGAGGTTGAAGCGATCAATAAAAGAGATAATATAGAATTTTTTATTTTCAATACATATTTCTCCTTTCCTGTTTCATAATACTTAACAAGATTATTTTTGTTATTATTCGTACGACTTGTTTCCTTCCCACCGATTAAACCACATGATTCCACCGATTGTTACCAATACAAAACATATTATCGATGGCATAATGCCTTTTACCAGTTCTTGAAGAAAGAGCTCTGATGGTTGTATCCCATCTGCCAGCTTTGCTTCAGGCATCAACAATATGGGGATTTTCGAAAGTCTGACAGCCCAAGCCCAAGGGATAAATGGCCAAATGTCATCCCCCACCACAGTTGCTCCAATGATAGCTGAAACAAGGAAACCGCCTCCGCCAATAGCTATAGATGCTCCCATCCCATATGCAAAGCTAATGAATATATGCATGGAAAAAAGAATGAGTGAACCAATCACAGATAACAGTGCCCCTTGCAAAAATAATCCGCAATAAACATTGTCTACATGTAATATATAATCCATTCCTAACAGCATAAGGGAAGTTGCCAAAAATATATCCATAATTGCTAATAAAATCAGCAAAACTAGTTTACTGACATAAAGTTGTGCTCTTGAAACAGGTGCTGCTAACAGGCCAACAAAATTTCCTGCTTTTTCTTCCTGATGCGATATAAGACCTGTAAGCAGAGAAACAATGACAGGTAACGAGACGGTTAGCACCTCAAAAAAGCCGCTGTATATCTTCATTTGCCATGATAAAGGATCATTGTATTTAGAAAAATACCATAACATACAAACTGGATAAGCGATTGGTATGGCAAACACGATAAGCCTAATCGATGTACGTTTCGTCTTTACCCATTCGGAAGATAGAACTTGAAGAAATGACAATTCAGTTCACCTCTTTTTTCGAAAACCAAATCGCTGTTGCAAATGACAGCATAATAAAAAATACAATAGAGACGGCAATTCCCAATGGAATGACGGAAGGATTTAACAATGGGCTTCCTGTTTCCAGCGGGGTTCCATTTGGGTGAACACCAACAATGGGAGACATCAGTCTCATTCCCCAGCTCCACGGAATATAAATCCAATAAGGCTCTGGGGCCATCACTACTCCTATGACAATGCCTAAAACATTAACAATAATCGAAATTGCTGTTCCGAATCGTTCTGCGAAAAACAAGCCTATAGGGATGTATGCTAAAGATGTGACCCAAACAGCAAGGCTTGCTTGTATTACTACGACTGCTGATGTAATGCTGCTTGGCAGAAAAAATTTTAATATGAACAATAAGAGGATGAGTTCGATAGATGATAACAGTGTATAAAGGGCAACTACAATGATTTTGCTGAACCACATATGTGCGATACTGATATCATGACATCGCAAAACTCTATAGTTTCCTGACTTTTTTTCCCTCATTGCAGAAAGTGAAGATATCAGCGCTGTCCCTAACGGCATAAATATTAATGGCCACCAATTGAATACCGTATATTCAAAGTAATTATATTTTGAATGAATAGAAGGCATTGTAATAATGGCATATAATATAAAAAATAAGGGGGAAATATATACAATTTTTTTAGTAAATGTACGCTTATATTTTAAGTTTTCTGATTGTATCATATTTAGCATTATTTAACTCCTCCCTATTTCGCTTTTTCACTGACTACATCCATAAACAGTTTTTCTAAATCTTTGTTTTTCTCTATTTCACCTTGATATTTGAGTTTTCCATGATGAATGATGCCAATGTGGTCTGCCAATTGTGCTACTTCTGATAAAATATGACTTGATAAAATGACAGTCATTCCTTGTGACGGGAAGGATCTTATAAGCTTGCGCAATTCTTGTATACCTAGTGGATCAAGTCCGTTTGTTGGCTCATCGAGAATAAGAAGCTTGGGATGATTTAAAAGTGCTTTGGCAATGCCTAATCTTTGCTTCATACCGAAAGAAAATTGCGATACTTTCTTTTTCCCGGTGTTTTCTAAACCAACTATTTTCAACACTTCTTGTATTCTTGATTCTGGTAAATGTAATACTTTTGTGTGAACGAGAAGATTCTCATAAGCGGTCAAATTGCCATAAAGAGCCGGTGATTCAATAAGTACACCTATGTCTTTAAGGTCTTTTCTGCTCCATGGATGACCGTTAAATATAATTTCGCCAGATGTAGGATGTAAAAGCCCTGTTAACAGTTTTAAAGTCGTTGATTTGCCGGCTCCGTTTGGTCCAAGCAGTCCGTAGATGGTGTTTGTTTTTACTTTTAAAGAAACATTGTCTACTGCTAACTGTTTACCAAAAGATTTACTTAATTTATTGGTTTGCAAAATATATTCTTCCATTTCTATTCCCCTTTCATGGCTTGGAAATTTGCAAACATGTTGTATTAGTTTAAGCACGCCCATAGTTTTTTAATTTCCTCACTTGCCCCTGCTGTATGGATTTATTAGATGTACAGCTTGATATTAGTCTGCAATTATAAAGATTTTATAATGAATGATGATTTTTTATTATTTTCTTATGGAATATAAAAAATATTAGAAAAACATTAGATTTTCTATTTATATTTTAGATTGCAAAGATGTTCGGTATTGTTTTTAGAGAAATAGCCGCTGGGATGTTATAATTGAGGAACGATCCTAATGAATCGGTCTACATGTGAGGATGTCGGGAGATGAATAAAAAGAAAATCCTAGTCGTTGATGATAATGAAGATATTTGCCTCACGATAAAACAATACCTTGAGCTTTATCATTACTTTGTTGAAGCTGTTCATAGCGGGAGTGAGGCATTACTACGAATTATTAATAATAATTTTGACTTAATTATATTGGATATTATGATGGAAGGCATTGATGGAATGGAATTGTGCAGCATGATCCGCGACAGGGTGGATTGTCCGATAATATTTGTAAGTGCAAAAACGTTGGAAGAAGACAAAATTCAAGCCCTTTCCGTGGGTGGAGATGACTATATTAGCAAACCATTTAGCTTGAAGGAGTTAAAGGCAAGAATAGATTGCCATTTAAGACGGGAAGAGCGAATAAGATCGAATGAAAGACAGCTTCTGAGCTCTAAAAATATTACTATCGATCTTTTGGCTAATGAAGTTTTTTGTAAAGGTGTTAAATTACATTTAACAAAAAAAGAATACGAAATTATTAAACTATTAATGTTGAATAAAAATATGGTTTTTTCGAAAGAGAGAATTTTTGAAAGCGTATGGGGATTGGATTCAGAAAGTCAATTAGAAACAGTTACAGAGAGCATCAAAAACATTAGAAAGAAAATTCGTTCTCTAGATCCGGAACATTCTTATATAAAAACACTGTACGGATTAGGATATAAATGGGATGTGACATATGAAAAAGGATAAAACGATAAAAAGAGATTTTTATTTATTGGTTGTTAAGGTCTTCCTATCAACTCTTATATCAACGTTTATCACGTACGTATGCTTATTTTTGTTTATATTTGTGCTAACGAATAACAATACTATCAAGCCATCTAACTATTACGTTAAGTACATCGATTCCATTGAAAAAAAGATCAAAGAAAATTCATCATCAATTTTAAAGGGACAATTAATTGATTTAAAGTCCTATCATGAAAATATCCAAGGTGAAGTTTTGGATATCAACGGTAATCATATGTATGGGGATAAGGGAATTGTAGACGGCAGAATCGATTTCAGCAAAGTCATCAATCATGAGATTGTGAAAGGAAAGTATGTTTATAGATATATACCTGTCCAGCATAATAATTCTATCCAAGCTGTGTATGTCATTAAGGCCCCTTTTGGTTTTTTTATTAATAATATAAAGGACAATCCCGGAGCAGTATTTATTTATATTTTACTGCTGATCTCGCCATTACTATTTTTTATTATTTATTTGATTTTATTTACATCTAAACTATATAAGTCATTGTTTAATAATATCAAAGTATTGCTTCAGGCTGCAGATAAGATTTCGAATGGAGATTTTGACTTTCAGGTTCATGGGCTTAGAAGAGATGAATTTATCAAAATCCAAAATTCTTTCAATACCATGATCAACGCACTGAAAGAAACCATTGAAAATCTATCAAAGATAGATGATGAACGCAAGATGATGGTGTCATCGATTGCCCATGACATAAGAACCCCTTTGACCGTGATCCAAGGACAAATGGATTTGATTGCTGATTTGAAAAACCAAGATAATTTCGATATCACTCCCCATCTAGATATTATCCGCAATAATTGTTATAAAATGGTCATGCTTACAGATAATTTATCGCTATTATATAAAGTAGAAAAGGCGGATTTTTTATTAAATATTAAGAAGATTGATTTGAATAAAATGCTTATGGAGAAGAAGCAAGAGATATCAGCGGTGGCTCATAATAAAAGAAACTTAGCTATTAAGTTTGACATCAATTTAAATAAACAATTTTATTTACTTGACGAGTCAATGTTAGGGAGGGTTTTGGATAATATTTTATATAACAGCCTAAGATTTACAATGAGTGGAGAAATTAAACTTGAAGTACATGATGAAGTGGACGAACATGGCAATAAAATTTATTTTAAATGCATGGATACAGGAATCGGGTTTAGGCAAAAGGATACATCCATTTTGTTTGAAGCGTTTTATCAAGATAAACAATATAGAAATCATATTGGTTTAGGCCTTTATATTTCTAAAAAAATTGTTAACAATTATGGTGGGGAGATTTGGGCTTACAATAACGAAAAGGGCGGGGCAACCGTTGAATTTTATATTAAAGAATTCTCCGATTCCCTGCTTTAGCTGTTGTTTTGGCAAGCAGCATAATAGCCCTGTCGTTTGTGATATCAATTTTATTTTTTGGAATCATCGTTCTAAAATTCTATAGAAGGATATTTTTTATCAGCAATGTCTGTCAGAAGGACATCATTGTCCTTCTTTTTGGAGTCTCTCTATATCTTATAGCAGATGGTGGTTTAATTCGTTGGAGAGCGCGAAAGGTGTATTTCTTTTTTACGGCTCTTGGAATACTGAATACAGTCCTTCAAAATCTAAAGTACGAAAGTATTGACTTTTTGCTAGTAACGATGTTATATTAATAAGGTCGCTTCGATGCGGCGAAAAAAATAAAAAAGATATTGACATGTTAAGCTGAAAATGATATGTTATAAGAGTCGCTTTTAGAGGACAAAACAAATGTTCCTTGAAAACTGAACAAAACGAAGCGTCCAAATAGAAAAGCGAAGGCGAGCGACACCTTGCGGTGTCGGCGTCGAATTAAAAGCCAATCAACTTTCTTTTTGGAGAGTTTGATCCTGGCTCAGGACGAACGCTGGCGGCGTGCCTAATACATGCAAGTCGAGCGGACCGAACGGGAGCTTGCTTCTGTTCGGTTAGCGGCGGACGGGTGAGTAACACGTGGGTAACCTGCCCGTAAGACCGGGATAACTCCGGGAAACCGGGGCTAATACCGGATAACACCGAAGACCGCATGGTCTTTGGTTGAAAGGTGGCTTTTGCTACCACTTACGGATGGGCCCGCGGCGCATTAGCTAGTTGGTGAGGTAACGGCTCACCAAGGCGACGATGCGTAGCCGGCCTGAGAGGGTGACCGGCCACACTGGGACTGAGACACGGCCCAGACTCCTACGGGAGGCAGCAGTAGGGAATCTTCCGCAATGGACGAAAGTCTGACGGAGCGACGCCGCGTGAGCGAAGAAGGTCTTCGGATCGTAAAGCTCTGTTGTTAGGGAAGAAGAAGTACCGTTCGAATAGGGCGGTACGGTGACGGTACCTAACGAGAAAGCCCCGGCTAACTACGTGCCAGCAGCCGCGGTAATACGTAGGGGGCGAGCGTTGTCCGGAATTATTGGGCGTAAAGCGCGCGCAGGCGGTCCCTTAAGTCTGATGTGAAAGCCCACGGCTCAACCGTGGAGGGTCATTGGAAACTGGGGGACTTGAGTGCAGAAGAGGAGAGCGGAATTCCACGTGTAGCGGTGAAATGCGTAGAGATGTGGAGGAACACCAGTGGCGAAGGCGGCTCTCTGGTCTGTAACTGACGCTGAGGCGCGAAAGCGTGGGGAGCAAACAGGATTAGATACCCTGGTAGTCCACGCCGTAAACGATGAGTGCTAAGTGTTAGAGGGGTTAAACCCTTTAGTGCTGTAGCTAACGCGTTAAGCACTCCGCCTGGGGAGTACGGCCGCAAGGCTGAAACTCAAAGGAATTGACGGGGGCCCGCACAAGCGGTGGAGCATGTGGTTTAATTCGAAGCAACGCGAAGAACCTTACCAGGTCTTGACATCCCCTGACAACCCTGGAGACAGGGCGTTCCTCCCTTTCGGGAGGACAGGGTGACAGGTGGTGCATGGTTGTCGTCAGCTCGTGTCGTGAGATGTTGGGTTAAGTCCCGCAACGAGCGCAACCCTCGCCCCTAGTTGCCAGCATTCAGTTGGGCACTCTAGGGGGACTGCCGGTGACAAACCGGAGGAAGGTGGGGATGACGTCAAATCATCATGCCCCTTATGACCTGGGCTACACACGTGCTACAATGGGCGGTACAAAGGGCTGCGAACCCGCGAGGGGGAGCGAATCCCAAAAAGTCGCTCTCAGTTCGGATTGCAGGCTGCAACTCGCCTGCATGAAGCCGGAATCGCTAGTAATCGCGGATCAGCATGCCGCGGTGAATACGTTCCCGGGCCTTGTACACACCGCCCGTCACACCACGAGAGCTTGCAACACCCGAAGTCGGTGAGGTAACCCGTAAGGGAGCCAGCCGCCGAAGGTGGGGCAAGTGATTGGGGTGAAGTCGTAACAAGGTAGCCGTACCGGAAGGTGCGGCTGGATCACCTCCTTTCTAAGGATGATAAACGTGAATATAGTGGGCGCGGAGTTTTGTTCAGTTTTGAAGGAACATTACCCATTCCTTCAAACGTTTTGTGTCTGCGTCTGCTAGTGAATTCGAGGAAGCAGGATTCCTCGACACAAGGCAGCAGAGAAGCAGATTCAAGGCAGTAGCCTTGTTCAGTTTTGAGGGAACATGTTTAATGTTCTTTCAAAACAGAGGCTTTGTGTCAGAAGCAGTCTTGTGCCTGCGTCTACAAGCAGGTTCGAGGGAGTTAGGTTCCTCGGCACAAAGCTGCAGAGAAGCGAACTCAAAGTAGTAGCTTCGTTCCTTGAAAACTAGATAACCGGAAGGAAAAGCGGAGGCGCCGCGATCAGCTCTCGAAGCTAAATGTTCTTCACCTGCAGAAGTGCTTGCACTTCAAGGGAGAAGGTTATTTGGCACAAGAGAGCTAGGCGCCGAAGCTAGACATAGGAAGAAGCCGAGAAGCGAAGGCGGCAAGCATGAAGCTGTTTTCGCATGGTTAAGTTAGAAAGGGCGCACGGTGGATGCCTTGGCACTAGGAGCCGATGAAGGACGGGGCAAACGCCGAAACGCTTCGGGGAGCTGTAAGCAAGCGTTGATCCGGAGATGTCCGAATGGGGAAACCCACTGCCCGTAATGGGGCAGTATCCATACCTGAATCCATAGGGTATGGAGGGCACACCCGGGGAACTGAAACATCTAAGTACCCGGAGGAGAAGAAAGCAACCGCGATTCCCTGAGTAGCGGCGAGCGAAACGGGAACAGCCCAAACCAAGAGGCTTGCCTCTTGGGGTTGTAGGACCACTCACATGGGAGTTACAAAGGAACGGGGTAGACGAAGCGGTCTGGAAAGGCCCGCCAGAGAAGGTGACAGCCCTGTAGTCGAAACTTCGTTCCCTCCCGAGTGGATCCTGAGTACGGCGGGACACGGGGAATCCCGTCGGAAGCAGGGAGGACCATCTCCCAAGGCTAAATACTCCCTAGTGACCGATAGTGAACCAGTACCGTGAGGGAAAGGTGAAAAGTACCCCGGAAGGGGAGTGAAAGAGAACCTGAAACCGTGTGCCTACAAGTAGTCAGAGCCCGTTTATGGGTGATGGCGTGCCTTTTGTAGAATGAACCGGCGAGTTACGATGACGTGCGAGGTTAAGTCGAAGAGACGGAGCCGCAGCGAAAGCGAGTCTGAATAGGGCGTTTAGTACGTTGTCGTAGACCCGAAACCAGGTGATCTACCCATGTCCAGGGTGAAGGTAGGGTAACACCTACTGGAGGCCCGAACCCACGCACGTTGAAAAGTGCGGGGATGAGGTGTGGGTAGGGGTGAAATGCCAATCGAACCTGGAGATAGCTGGTTCTCCCCGAAATAGCTTTAGGGCTAGCCTCAAGGGAAGAGTCTTGGAGGTAGAGCACTGATTGAGCTAGGGGCCCTCATCGGGTTACCGAACTCAGTCAAACTCCGAATGCCAATGACTTATCCTTGGGAGTCAGACTACGAGTGATAAGATCCGTGGTCGAGAGGGAAACAGCCCAGACCACCAGCTAAGGTCCCAAAGTGCACGTTAAGTGGAAAAGGATGTGGAGTTGCCCAGACAACCAGGATGTTGGCTTAGAAGCAGCCATCATTTAAAGAGTGCGTAATAGCTCACTGGTCGAGTGACTCTGCGCCGAAAATGTACCGGGGCTAAACGTGCCACCGAAGCTGTGGGATGACCATTGGTCATCGGTAGGGGAGCGTTCTAAGCGCGCCGAAGCGGGACCGGAAGGACTCGTGGAGCGCTTAGAAGTGAGAATGCCGGTGTGAGTAGCGAAAACAGAGGTGAGAATCCTCTGCACCGAAAGCCTAAGGTTTCCTGAGGAAGGTTCGTCCGCTCAGGGTTAGTCGGGACCTAAGCCGAGGCCGAAAGGCGTAGGTGATGGGCAACAGGTTGAGATTCCTGTACCACCTCCTCACCGTTTGAGCAATGGGGGGACGCAGGAAGGTAGGGCGAGCAGGCTGCTGGAATAGCCTGTCCAAGCGGTTAGGCTGCCAGATAGGCAAATCCGTCTGGCGCAAAGGCTGAGCCGTGATGGCGAAGGGACCATCGGTCCCGAAGTCCCCGATCCTACACTGCCAAGAAAAGCCTCTAGCGAGGTGAGAGGTGCCCGTACCGCAAACCGACACAGGTAGGCGAGGAGAGAATCCTAAGGTGCGCGGGAGAACTCTCGTTAAGGAACTCGGCAAAATGACCCCGTAACTTCGGGAGAAGGGGTGCTCTCTTGGGTGATGAGCCCGAGAGAGCCGCAGTGAAAAGGCCCAAGCGACTGTTTATCAAAAACACAGGTCTCTGCGAAGCCGAAAGGCGAAGTATAGGGGCTGACACCTGCCCGGTGCTGGAAGGTTAAGGGGAGCGCTTAAGCCGCAAGGCTGAAGGTGCGAACCGAAGCCCCAGTAAACGGCGGCCGTAACTATAACGGTCCTAAGGTAGCGAAATTCCTTGTCGGGTAAGTTCCGACCCGCACGAAAGGTGTAACGACTTGGGCACTGTCTCAACGAGAGACCCGGTGAAATCATACTACCTGTGAAGATGCAGGTTACCCGCGACAGGACGGAAAGACCCCGTGGAGCTTTACTGCAGCCTGATATGGAATTTTGGTATCGCTTGTACAGGATAGGTGGGAGCCTGAGAAGCCGGAGCGCCAGCTTCGGTGGAGGCGCCGGTGGGATACCACCCTGGCGGTATTGAAATTCTAACCCGCACCCCTGATCGGGGTGGGAGACAGTGTCAGGTGGGCAGTTTGACTGGGGCGGTCGCCTCCCAAAAGGTAACGGAGGCGCCCAAAGGTTCCCTCAGAATGGTTGGAAATCATTCGTAGAGTGCAAAGGCACAAGGGAGCTTGACTGCGAGACGGACAGGTCGAGCAGGGACGAAAGTCGGGCTTAGTGATCCGGTGGTTCCGTATGGAAGGGCCATCGCTCAACGGATAAAAGCTACCCCGGGGATAACAGGCTGATCTCCCCCAAGAGTCCACATCGACGGGGAGGTTTGGCACCTCGATGTCGGCTCATCGCATCCTGGGGCTGTAGTCGGTCCCAAGGGTTGGGCTGTTCGCCCATTAAAGCGGTACGCGAGCTGGGTTCAGAACGTCGTGAGACAGTTCGGTCCCTATCCGTCGCGGGCGCAGGAAATTTGAGAGGAGCTGTCCTTAGTACGAGAGGACCGGGATGGACGCACCGCTGGTGTACCAGTTGTCCCGCCAGGGGCACCGCTGGGTAGCTATGTGCGGAAGGGATAAGTGCTGAAAGCATCTAAGCGTGAAGCCCCCCTCAAGATGAGATTTCCCATCGCGTCAAGCGAGTAAGATCCCTCGAAGATGACGAGGTCGATAGGTCCGAGGTGGAAGCGTGGCGACACGTGGAGCTGACGGATACTAATCGATCGAGGACTTAACCAAGCGGAAAAGCGGAGGCGAGCGCTTAGCGCCAAAAGGAAAATGTTCTTCCGACGAGACATGTTTGCATGTCGACGGAGGAAGGTTATTTTCCGCAAGTTGCGCCTGCGATTACTCGGCGCATGTCAGCGAAGATGCTTATTTAAGTAGCTGACACGCTGCGAGCCGGAGCTGGACAAAGCGAAAAGCGTAGGCCGCCTATGCAAAACGGCTTCTTCCAAACAGACGGTTATCTAGTTTTGAGGGAACGAAATCCCTCTTGACAAACGTGATGATTGGAATATAATAATATGTGGCCAATTGAAGTGCTTGCCTAGTGACAATAGCGGAGAGGAAACACCCGTTCCCATCCCGAACACGGAAGTTAAGCTCTCCAGCGCCGATGGTAGTTGGGGCCAGCGCCCCTGCAAGAGTAGGTCGTTGCTAGGCAGGCAAAAAATTAGAGAGCTGACAAGTTCTCTAATTTTTTTGCTCAGCTTATATAAAACCATTGAGTTTTTAATGACGCCATTTAAATCCTCTCCCCCAAAACTAGAAGCGTTATCATCGTTTCCTAGACCCCCTTTTTGATTTAGTATAGGAAACGGAAGCTGTGAAAAGAGGGTGTCCCAAAAATTTGTGGACACCCTCCCTTTTTTATATTTAGAAGGAGAAAGGAGTGATCACTTGCAGGGAAAGCGATGTACTGTAACTCATTTTTATCATACATATTTTCTTACCAATGATTGGTTTGTTTTTGAATGATCATGTTTTTATTGCGCTTTTACGGTAGTTGAAAACATGTCGAATGTAAAAAACTATTCTCCTTTTTTGATTTCGATTTTCTTTTTTGTCCCATCAGGAATTAGGCGATGAAGATGAATAAACAATAGACCATTGTGATATGTTGCCTCAATTCGATCTTCCTTTACTGCAAAGGGAAGCGGGATCGTTGTTTCCCATTCTCCTTGAAAAATTCCTTCTTCGATTAATTCGAACCCTTTGAATTGCAAATTAATATTTGCTTTAATTTCTAATGTTTTATAGTACACATAAAGTTCAACATCTTCCATTTTTTCTAATCCCGGTAAACTGACAACGATTAATAGCTCGTTGTCCTTTTTGTATATATTCATGCCAGATTGCTTTTTCGTTGTCGGTAAGAATGATTGGAAACTCCCCCAAAAATCTCCTTGAAAAAACTGTTCCCATTGTTTTGTCCATTCGGGAAACGAGTTAAACGGGTTTGACTTCACGGCAACTCCCTCCTCCGCTATTTCATCATATGTTTTCTATACCGTTTTGTGAGAATGAATAGAAAACACGAACATTAATAGTATAAATAAATTAAATGTTCGATTTTATATTGACATCTTCTGAAAAAGGTTGGTAAGATAATAGTAACTTCATAAAGTGAATCACCCTCATATAATTTTGGGAATATGGCCCAAAAGTCTCTACCCAATAACCGTAAATTATTGGACTATGAGGGAAAGGATCGTATTGGCTTTTTTCGTCACCTTATAGCCGAGGTATGCCCAGAACGATGCTTTCCCTTATCAATAGGAGGAACGTTCGTTCTGGTTTTTTATATGAAGAGAATCAAAGAGGTGAATGCCACATGCAGCCGCTTGTTGGTGTGATCATGGGAAGTCAATCGGATTGGGAGACAATGAAATATGCTTGCGATATATTAGAAGAATTACAAATTCCGTTTGAAAAAAAAGTAGTTTCCGCCCATCGAACGCCAGATTACATGTTTGAGTATGCGGAGACGGCGGAAGAAAGAGGAATTAAAGTCATTATTGCCGGAGCAGGGGGAGCGGCGCATTTACCAGGGATGGTTGCTGCTAAAACGACGCTGCCGGTGATTGGTGTGCCAGTGCAGTCAAAAGCGTTAAACGGATTAGACTCGCTTTTGTCCATTGTACAAATGCCGGGAGGTGTACCAGTGGCGACGGTCGCCATCGGCAAAGCGGGAGCTACAAACGCGGGGCTTTTAGCAGCCTCGATGTTAGGCATTCATTACCCGCAGTACATGGAGGCGCTAAAAAAACGCAGGGAAACGATAAGAAAACAAGTAATGGAAAGCAGTGATCAACTTGTGTAATCGACAAATCATTCCTGGACAAACGATTGGAATTATTGGCGGTGGACAACTTGGGCGGATGATGGCAATCGCTGCGAGAGAAATGGGATTTCGCGTTGCCGTTCTTGATCCAACCCCAGATTCTCCATGTGGCCAAGTGGCGGATATCGAGATTACGGCAGAATATAACGATCTTGAAGCAATTCGAAAGCTTGCTGCGGTGAGTGATGTCATTACGTACGAATTTGAAAATATTGATGCGAATGCTTTAAATTGGCTCGTGGAACACGCGTATGTGCCGCAAGGAAGCAAGCTGCTTGCCATTACGCAAGACCGTGCGATGGAGAAAAAGGCGATTACAGATGCGGGACTTCCTGTTGCACCGTACGTCGAAGTGCAATCCAAAGAGGAGCTGGTTTCGGCCATTGAAACGGTCGGTCTTCCTTGTGTACTCAAAACACGCCGCGGCGGCTATGACGGCAAAGGACAATTCGTCATCCGCAACAAAGAAGATGTCAAGGAAGCGCTATCCTTATTAGCGGTTGGCCCTTGTGTATTAGAACGCTGGCTTTCGTTTGATAAAGAAATTTCCGTTATCGTAACAAGAAATGGACTTGGGGAGATGGCCGTATTTCCGGTCGCGGAAAATATTCATGTCGATAATATTTTGCACGAAACGATTGTTCCAGCACGAATTTCCGGGCACATAGCGCAAAAAGCGGTTCGTTATGCGGAAACGCTCGCTGGCTATTTTGGGCTCGTCGGAACGTTAGCGGTTGAAATGTTTTTAACAAAAGAAGGGGATATTTATATTAATGAGCTTGCCCCTAGACCGCACAACTCAGGTCATTATACAATTAATGCTTGTGTGACATCTCAATTTGAGCAGCATGTCCGTGCCATCTGCAACTGGCCGTTAGGAAGCACAGAGCTGCTAAAACCAGCCGTGATGGTGAACATTTTAGGTGAGCATATGGAACCAATCCTTCAGAATATCGAAAAACTAAGCCACGTTCACCTTCATCTTTACGGCAAAAAAGAAGCAAAACCGAAAAGAAAAATGGGGCACGTAACGGTGCTCGCGGAAGATGTCAATGCAGCACTTAAAATGATTGATTCATGGCAAATTTGGAATGATCGGAGGCTGGAACACGTATGATTGAACGTTACACAAGACCGGAAATGGGAGCGATTTGGACGGAAGAAAACCGTTTCAAAGCATGGCTTGAAGTTGAAATTTTAGCTTGTGAGGCATGGGCGGAGCTTGGGGTAATTCCAAAAGAAGACGTCGAGCTTATCCGCAAAAATGCATCGTTTGATATTCAGCGTATCAAAGAAATTGAGGAAGAAACGCGCCATGATGTGGTTGCTTTTACGCGCGCGGTTTCGGAAACGCTAGGCGAAGAGCGAAAATGGGTGCATTACGGTTTAACGTCTACCGATGTCGTTGACACAGCGTTATCGTATTTGTTAAAGCAGGCGAACGAGATTTTGTTGAGAGATTTAGAAAACTTTATTCAAGTATTGAAAGAAAAAGCGCAGGAACATAAATATACGGTGATGATGGGGCGCACGCACGGCGTTCACGCCGAACCGACAACATTCGGTCTTAAAATGGCGCTTTGGTATGCGGAGATGCAACGTAATTTAGAACGTTTTAAACAAGCGGCGGAAACGGTGCGCGTCGGGAAAATTTCCGGTGCGGTTGGAACGTATGCAAATATTGATCCGTTTGTTGAACAATACGTATGTGAAAAACTCGGGTTAAAACCAGCGTTGATTTCCACACAAACGTTGCAGCGCGACCGCCACGCGTATTATATGGCGACGTTGGCGCTCATTGCGACGTCGATTGAAAAATTCGCTGTTGAAATTCGTGGTTTGCAAAAAAGCGAAGTACGCGAAGTGGAAGAGTTTTTCGCCAAAGGTCAAAAAGGTTCTTCGGCGATGCCGCACAAACGCAATCCGATCGGTTCGGAAAATATGACAGGAATGTCGCGCGTTCTTCGCGGTTATATGTTAACGGCCTATGAAAACGTGCCTCTTTGGCATGAGCGTGATATTTCCCATTCTTCTGCTGAGCGCATCATTTTGCCGGATGCGACGATCGCGTTGAACTATATGCTAAATCGCTTTACGAACATCGTGAAAAACTTGAAAGTCTATCCGGAAAACATGAAGAAAAATATGGATCGCACATTAGGGCTTATTTATTCGCAGCGCGTATTGCTCTCGTTAATTGATGCCGGCATGACGCGCGAAGAAGCGTACGACTTAGTGCAGCCAAAAGCGATGGAGGCATGGGAAAAACAAGTGCCGTTCCGTTCGCTCATTGAAGCGGATGAGCGGATTACAAGCCGCTTAACGAAAGAACAAATCGATGACTGTTTTGATTATCACTATCACTTAAAGCATGTGGATACGATTTTTGAACGGTTAGGATTGTCGTAATGATACATCGGCAAGGAATCCCTTGCCGATGTACAACTAAAAAAATTCCCAATATTCTGGATTAGGGGGCCTTTTTGATGGTCAAAAAGCTGGCATTGCTATATGAAGGAAAAGCGAAAAAAGTGTATACGACTGATGATGCGAACGTATTATGGGTCGAGTATAAAGATAGCGCCACTGCGTTTAACGGGGAAAAGAAAGCGATGATTGCGGGGAAAGGGCGTCTTAATAACGAAATTACAAGTGTATTATTTTCAAAGCTTTGTGAAGCAGGAATTCCAAATCATTTTATTCAAAAATTATCTGCTACGGAGCAGCTTGTCAAGAAAGTGACGATTATTCCTCTAGAAGTGGTTGTCCGCAATGTTGTTGCTGGGAGTCTAGCAAAACGGCTTGGCATCCCAGAAGGAACCCGCTTGGAAAAGCCTCTCATTGAATTTTATTACAAAAACGATGACCTCGGTGATCCTCTCTTATTAGAAGATCACATCGCGATTTTAAAGCTGGCTACCTCAGAACAAATTGCTGTTTTGAAGGAACTAGCTTTAAAAGTGAATGACGTATTAACGAAACATTTCGCAGACTGCCGTGTGAGATTAATTGATTTTAAATTAGAGTTTGGCGTTGATGCAGAAGGAGCGATTTTGCTTGCCGATGAAATTTCCCCAGACACTTGCCGTTTGTGGGATATGGAAACGAACGAAAAGCTTGATAAAGACGTATTTCGCCGTGATTTAGGAAGCTTAACGGATGCCTATGAAACGATTTTACAACGATTAGGGGGAGAATCAGCATGTACAAAGTAAAAGTATATGTTACGTTACGAGAAAGTGTGCTAGACCCGCAAGGAACGGCGGTGAAGGGAGCGCTCCATAGCTTGTCTTATAAGGAAGTGCAGGATGTACGAATCGGAAAATTTATGGAGCTTGTCATCGAAAAAAGCGAGCGCGATATTGATGTCCTTGTTCGTGAAATGTGCGAAAAGCTCCTAGCGAATACAGTGATTGAAGACTACCGCTATGAAATTGAGGAGGTAGTCGTACAGTGAAATTCGCGGTCATTGTGTTTCCAGGTTCCAACTGTGACGTCGATATGTATCATGCGATTGCCGATGAATTAGGAGAAGAAGTGGAATATGTATGGCATGATGCGGAAAACCTTGATCGATTTGACGCCATTTTGCTTCCAGGAGGATTTTCCTATGGAGATTATCTTCGCTCCGGAGCGATCGCCCGCTTTTCCAATGTCATGAAAGCAGTGAAAAAAGCGGCAGATGAAGGAAAGCCGGTGCTAGGCGTATGCAACGGGTTTCAAATTTTGCTAGAAGCAGGACTGCTTCCAGGAGCGATGCGCCGCAATAACAGTTTGAAATTTATTTGCCGTCCGGTTTCATTAAGAGTCGAAAATAACGAAACGATGTTTACGTCCGCTTACAAACAAGGGGAAGTGATTACGATTCCAATCGCCCACGGTGAAGGCAATTATTACTGTGATGAGCAAACACTGAAGCGGCTGATCGAAAATCGGCAAATCGTCTTTCGCTATCATGGGGAAAACCCAAATGGAAGCTTGGACGACATCGCTGGAATTGTCAATGAAAAAGGGAACGTACTTGGAATGATGCCGCATCCGGAGCGAGCTGTTGATTCGCTTCTTGGCAGCGCTGACGGATTAAAATTGTTTCAATCGATCGTGAAATATTGGAGGGAAACACATGTCGTTACTGCTTGAGCCAACCCCAACAATGATTAAAGAAGAAAAACTGTATCGGGAAATGGGATTAACGGATGAAGAGTTCGCGATGATCGAGAAAATTCTTGGACGTCTGCCAAACTATACAGAAACGGGAATTTTCTCGGTCATGTGGTCAGAACATTGCAGCTATAAAAATTCTAAACCTGTACTAAAAAAGTTTCCGACGGAAGGAAAACATGTGCTTCAAGGTCCAGGGGAAGGAGCGGGCATCGTTGACATCGGTGATGGGCTGGCGGTGGCGTTTAAAATCGAAAGCCATAATCATCCGTCCGCCATTGAACCGTATCAAGGAGCGGCGACTGGTGTCGGCGGGATCATCCGTGATGTATTTTCGATGGGAGCGCGCCCTATCGCTTTGTTAAACTCGCTTCGGTTCGGGGAATTGACTTCTCCGCGCGTAAAATATTTATTTGAGCATGTCGTTGCGGGAATCGCTGGGTACGGCAATTGCGTTGGCATTCCAACCGTTGGCGGCGAAGTGCAATTTGATGCGGCTTATGAAGGAAATCCGCTCGTTAACGCCATGTGTGTCGGCATCATCCGTCATGAAGACATCCAGCGTGGAATCGCATCGGGTGTAGGGAATACGGTCATGTACGTCGGAGCAAAAACAGGACGCGACGGCATTCATGGAGCGACGTTCGCTTCCGAGGAATTGACCGAGCAATCAGAAGCGAAACGACCGGCTGTTCAAGTCGGCGATCCATTTATGGAAAAGTTATTGCTTGAAGCGTGCTTGGAAGTAGTAAAATCCGATGCGCTTGTTGGCATTCAAGATATGGGAGCGGCGGGCTTGACGAGTTCTTCGGCGGAAATGGCGAGCAAAGGGGGTTTTGGCATCGAGATGAACTTAGATCTTGTTCCACAGCGCGAGGCAGGCATGACTCCGTATGAAATGATGCTGTCCGAATCGCAAGAACGGATGCTGCTTGTCGTCAAACAAGGACGCGAGCAAGAAATTTATGAGTTGTTTGCAAAATATGGGCTCGAAGCGAAAGCGATTGGCAAAGTGACCGATGACAAAATGCTCCGCCTTTATTTTCGTGGGGAAGTCGTCGCCGAAATCCCGGTCGACGCCTTAGCCAAAGATGCGCCAGTATACCATAAACCGTCGAAAGAACCAGCATATTATCGCGAATTTCAAGCGATGGAACCGTATGTTCCGGCTGTTTCCAACTATGAAGAAACGCTGCTTTCGTTATTAGCCCAGCCAACGATTGCAAGCAAAGAATGGGTGTATCAACAATACGATTACATGGTGCGGACAAATACGGTCGTTGCCCCAGGATCGGACGCTGCGGTCTTGCGCATCCGCGGCACGAACAAGGCGCTGGCGATGACGACCGATTGCAACTCGCGCTACATTTATTTAGATCCAGAAACGGGTGGAAAAATCGCCGTGGCGGAAGCGGCGCGAAACATTGTCTGTTCAGGAGCGAAACCGCTGGCGATTACAGACTGCTTAAATTTCGGCAATCCAGAGAAACCAGAAATTTTTTGGCAGCTAGAAAAAGCCGTTGACGGAATGAGCGAAGTTTGCCGAGTGTTAGGAACTCCAGTCATTAGTGGAAACGTTTCTTTATATAACGAAACAAATGGAGAAGCCATTTATCCGACACCTGTTATCGGCATGGTTGGACTCGTGGAGGACATTCGTCATATTACTACACAAGCGTTTCAACAAGCAGGCGATCTCATTTATGTGATTGGGGAAGCGAAGCAGGAGTTCGGCGGAAGCGAGCTGCAAAAATTGCTAGAAGGCCGCATTTTTGGAAAAGCGCCGGAAATTGATTTAGCAACGGAAGCAAAGCGGCAGCAAGAATTGCTGACGGCGATTCAAGCAGGAGTCGTCGCATCCGCGCACGATATCGCAGAAGGCGGTTTTGCGGTCGCTCTGGCGGAATGCGTGATGAGCACAAACGGCCTTGGCGCGAAAGTAACAGTGGACGGGGATATAACGTCTCAATTATTTAGTGAAACACAATCTCGTTTCATCGTTTCCGTGAAAAAAGAAAATCAAGAAAAGTTTGAAAAGCTTGTGGAAGCGAAGCTTATTGGCGAAGTAACAAACGATGGCACGCTTCTTGTTGAACGAGCGAGCGGAGAAGTTGTCATCCAGCTTTCAGTCGAGCAAATGAGAAGCGTTTGGAAAGGAGCTATTCCATGCTTGCTGAAATCAAAGGATTGAACGAAGAGTGTGGTGTTTTCGGCATTTGGGGACACGAAAATGCGGCGCAAATAACATATTACGGTTTGCATAGTCTTCAGCATCGCGGACAAGAAGGAGCGGGAATTGTTGTCGCCCATCAAGGAATGTTGCAAGGACATAAAGGATTAGGGCTTGTTACCGAAGTGTTCAGCAACGGAGAGCTTCAAGCGCTAAAAGGATCGGCCGCCATCGGTCATGTTCGTTATTCAACCGCGGGAGGAGGCGGCTATGAAAACATTCAGCCGCTTCTGTTCCGTTCGCAAACCGGAAGCATTGCGCTTGCACATAACGGCAATCTCGTCAACGCGATGGACTTAAAGCTTCAGCTGGAGGAGCAAGGTAGCATTTTCCAAACGACATCGGATACGGAAGTGTTTGCTCATCTCATTCGCCGCAGCCATGCGCCGACATTCAAAGAGCAAATTAAAGAAGCGCTCACGTATGTTGAAGGAGCGTTCGCTTTCCTGCTATTGACGGAAACAGCGTTGTACGTGGCGCTCGACCCGCATGGGTTCCGCCCGCTTTCCATCGGGCGGCTTGGCAATGCATATGTTATCGCTTCCGAAACGTGCGCGTTTGATGTCGTTGGCGCGACGTATGAGCGGGAAGTGGAACCGGGAGAGCTAATCATCATCAGTGCGGAAGGAATGCGTTCTGAACGATTTGCACAAGCGCAATCACGTTCGATTTGCAGCATGGAATACATTTATTTTGCTCGTCCAGACAGCAATGTCGATGGCATCAACATTCATACAGCAAGAAAAAATCTGGGGAAACGCCTGGCGCTTGAAGCTCCGGTGGAAGCGGACATTGTCACCGGCGTGCCTGATTCAAGCATTTCCGTTGCGATTGGTTACGCGGAAGCCACGGGTATTCCGTATGAGCTTGGGCTCATTAAAAACCGATATGTCGGACGTACATTTATTCAGCCGTCCCAGTCACTTCGCGAACAAGGAGTAAAAATGAAACTTTCCCCGGTACGCGGCGTTGTCGCGGGAAAACGCGTCGTCATGGTCGATGATTCGATCGTGCGCGGCACGACAAGCAAACGCATTGTTGCGATGCTTCGCGAAGCAGGAGCGACGGAAGTGCATGTCCGCATCAGCTCGCCGCCGATCACTCATCCTTGTTTTTACGGGATTGATACATCCACAAAAGAGGAATTGATTGCGTCTAAGCATACGGTAGAAGAAATCCGCCAAATCATCGGAGCAGATTCCTTGGCGTTTTTAAGTCAGGAAGGGCTGTTAGAAGCGATTGGGCGCCCTCCTCATCTACCATTACGCGGGCAATGTATGGCATGTTTTACCGGAAACTATCCGACAGATATTCATAAAGCGCGGTCGCTGTTTATGGCAACAAAGTAAAAAAGGGGGACTCGACGTGGCAGAAGCATATAAACAAGCGGGTGTGGATATTGAAGCAGGGTATAAGGCGGTCTCCTTGATGAAGCAGCATGTGCAAAAAACAATGCGCCCTGAAGTGCTCAGCGGATTAGGCGGTTTTGGCGGGATGTTCGATTTATCTTCACTCGGCTATCGCGAACCGGTGCTTATTTCCGGGACGGACGGAGTGGGGACAAAACTGAAAATCGCGTTTATGATGGACTGCCATGATACGATTGGAATCGATTGTGTGGCAATGTGTGTCAACGATATCGTTGTGCAAGGAGCAGAGCCGCTCTTTTTCCTTGACTATATCGCGTGCGGCAAAGCAATACCGGAAAAAATCGCGCAAATTGTCAAAGGAATCGCGGACGGCTGCGTCGAGGCCGGCTGTGCTCTTATTGGGGGAGAAACGGCGGAAATGCCGGGAATGTATGACGAAAATGAATATGATGTTGCCGGCTTTGCGGTCGGTATTGCCGAAAAGTCGAAGCTTGTTACCGGCAGTGCCATTCAAGCGGGAGATGCTCTCATCGGACTTGCATCAAACGGCATTCATAGCAACGGCTATTCGCTCGTTCGCCGCATCGTTTTCGAGCAGGCGAAACTTGCGCTTGATCGCGTCTATGAACCGCTTAGTGTTCCATTAGGAGAAGAACTATTAAAACCAACGCGCATTTACGTAAAGCCGCTTCTTCGTGTGATGAAACAATTTGAAATCAAAGGAATGGCGCATATTACTGGCGGCGGTTTTATAGAAAACATTCCACGTATGCTTCCGAAAGGATTAGGTGCGGAAATTGATTACGGTTCGTGGCCGATTCCGCCGGTTTTTGACCTCCTGCAAGAAAAAGGAAACCTTCTTCGCCGTGATATGTTTTCGATTTTTAATATGGGTATTGGCATGGTGCTGGCGGTAGATAGTGAAATGATTCATCCAGTGATCGCACGCTTAGAAGAACTTGGTGAGAAAGCGTATTTAATCGGCCGCGTGAAACAAGGAGAAGGCGTTTCGTTTGCCGGAGGGGCGATGTCATGAAAAATATCGCCATATTTGCTTCCGGCAGCGGAACGAATTTTCAAGCGATTGTCGACGCGGTGAAAAACGGAATTGTGCCAGCAAGAGTAGCGTTATTAGTATGCGACAAGCCGGGAGCGAAAGTGATCGAACGGGCGGAGCGGGAGCGAATCCCTACGTTCGTTTTTTCTCCGAAAGATTACGACTCAAAAGCCGAATTTGAACAAGCGATTTTAGCTGAGTTGCGAAAACACGAGATCGAATTTATCGCTCTTGCCGGTTATATGCGGCTCATTGGTCCAACATTGCTTGATGCATATGAAGGGAAAATCGTCAATATTCATCCTTCGCTGTTGCCGGCGTTCCCGGGAAAAGATGCGATTGGGCAGGCGTACCGCGCAGGAGTGAAAATAACTGGTGTGACGATCCATTATGTTGATGAAGGAATGGATACAGGACCAATCATTGCGCAACGCGCGATTGCCATTCACGAAGGAGAATCGCTAGCACAGCTAGAGGAGCGCATTCATGAAGTGGAACATGAGCTATATCCAGCTGTATTAAAAACATTACTCGAACATGATAGAAAGGATCGAGAATAATGGCAGTAAAACGGGCATTATTAAGTGTATCGAACAAAGAAGGAATCGTATCATTGGCGAAACAGTTAGTGGAACTCGGTGTGGAAATTATTTCAACAGGCGGAACGAAAAAAACGTTAGAAGAAGCGGGAGTTCCTGTCATAGGCATTTCTGATGTTACCGGATTTCCGGAAATTTTAGATGGGCGCGTCAAAACATTGCATCCGATGATCCATGGGGGACTTCTTGCGATTCGCGACAATGAGCGCCATCAAAGCGAGCTTCGCGAGCATCACATTACCCCAATTGACCTTGTTGTCGTCAATTTGTACCCGTTTCAACAAACGATCGCCAAAAGCGATGTGACGTTTGCCGAAGCGATCGAAAACATTGATATTGGCGGCCCGACGATGCTGCGGGCGGCGGCGAAAAACCATCAATATGTGACGGTTGTCGTTGACCCGGCCGACTATGATACGGTAGTGCAAGAACTAAAAAAACACGGAGATGTCTCGGTAGAAACGAAATTAAAGCTTGCGGCAAAAGTATTTCGCCATACAGCTGCGTACGATGCGATGATTGCGGAGTACTTAACGAATAAAACTGGAGAAGAGTATCCGGAATCATTGACGATCACTTTCGAGAAAAAACAAGCGTTGCGTTATGGGGAAAACCCTCACCAAACTGCGGCGTTTTACAAAAAACCGTTAGGCGCATCTTTCTCGATTGCCCAAGCAATGCAGCTGCATGGAAAAGAATTGTCATATAACAACATTAACGATGCGAATGCGGCATTGCAAATCGTCAAAGAATTTACCGAACCAGCCGCGGTGGCGGTGAAGCATATGAATCCGTGCGGTGTCGGTGTTGGCGCAACGATTTACGAAGCGTTCACCAAAGCGTACGAAGCGGATCCAACCTCGATTTTTGGCGGCATTATCGCTTTAAACCGTGAGGTCGATAAAGAAACTGCCGAAAAAATGCATGAAATCTTTTTAGAAATCGTGATTGCCCCATCGTTTAGCAAAGAAGCGCTTGATATTTTAACACAAAAGAAAAACATTCGCCTTCTTACCGTTGATTTCACGGCGCCAAACACGAAAGAGAAGCTGCTTGTTTCCGTACAAGGCGGATTGCTTGTTCAAGAAACGGATACGCATACGCTCGATGACGCGGAGATTAAAGTTGTAACGAAACGCGAGCCGACGGAACAAGAATGGGAAGCGTTGCGGTTTGCATGGAAAGTGGTGAAACATGTGAAATCGAACGCGATCGTGCTTGCAAAAGACGGAATGACCATCGGCATTGGTGCCGGTCAAATGAATCGCGTCGGCGCGGCGAAAATTGCGATTGAACAAGCAGGGGAAAAAGCAAAAGGAGCCGTGCTTGCCTCTGACGCGTTTTTCCCAATGGATGATACGGTGGAGGCGGCAGCGAAAGCAGGAATCACAGCAATCATCCAGCCAGGCGGCTCGATTCGCGACGCCGATTCGATCAAAAAAGCAGATGAATACGGAATTGCCATGGTCTTTACAGGAATCCGCCATTTTAAACATTAAGTTGGAGGGAATAACATGAAAGTGCTTATTATCGGACGCGGCGGCAGGGAGCATGCGATTGCCTGGAAAGCCGCGCAAAGCCCGCTCGTAAGTAGGTTATATGCCGCCCCAGGCAATCCGGGGATCGCTCAAGTCGCCGAGCTCGTTTCGATTGATGAGCAGGATGTCGAAGCGCTTGTTCAGTTTGCAAAACAAGAGGGTATCGATCTTACGATCGTCGGTCCGGAAGCCCCGTTGCTTGCCGGTATTGTCGACCGTTTTGTGGAGGAAGGGCTGCGCATTTTCGGGCCACGCAAAGAAGCGGCATTGATCGAAGGAAGCAAGGCGTTCGCGAAAGAGATGATGAAAAAGTACGGCATTCCAACGGCGGAACATGCAACTTTCACTTCGTATGAAGAAGCAAAAGCGTATGTCGAGAAAAAAGGAGCGCCGATTGTCATTAAAGCGGACGGATTAGCGGCAGGAAAAGGGGTTATCGTTGCTGCAACGCTGCCGGAAGCAATGGAAGCACTAAGCGCGATGATGGTCGAAAAACGATTCGGCGAAGCGAGCAAGCAAGTAGTAATTGAAGAATATTTGGAGGGCGAAGAATTTTCGTTCATGGCGTTTGTCCATGGAGAGCGCGTTTATCCGATGGTCATTGCCCAAGATCATAAGCGGGCATATGACAATGATCAAGGACCAAATACAGGCGGAATGGGGGCATACTCTCCTGTACCGCAAATTTCAGCACAAACGATTGATGCGGCGCTTTCGCAAATTATCAAGCCGATGGCGAAAGCGATGGCCGCGGAAGGCAGGCCGTTTACCGGCGTGCTGTACGCTGGATTAATGGAAACGAAACAAGGACCAAAAGTCATCGAGTTTAACGCGCGCTTTGGCGACCCGGAAGCGCAAGTCGTTTTGCCGCGTTTACAAAACGATTTGATTCAAGTGATTTTGGACTTGCTTGCGGACCGTGAAATAGAGCTTACATGGTCAGAAGAAGCAGTGATTGGCGTTGTCTTAGCAGCGAAAGGTTATCCAGGAAAATACGAGCGCGGAGCAGTTATTAAAGGATGGGAACAGTTAGGAGAAAGCGCACTGTTGTTCCACGCGGGAACGATGATGGAAAACGGCGCGTTATGCACAAACGGAGGACGCGTGTTGCTTGTTGCGGCGAAAGGGGAGACGCTAAAGCAAGCACAACAAACGGTATATGAGCGAATTTCGTATATTACATGCGATCAGCTGTTTTATCGCCGCGACATTGGAAATAAAGCTATCGAACGCGCTTTTTCCGCACGTACACAAATGCAAGGGCAATAATACCGCCGATGAGGGATGCAAGTACAAATGACATATCTGTTATATATTCGAGTAACATTTCGAACACTCCTTCGGAAAGACTGGCGTCATCAAGCGCCAGTCTCTTTTTTAAGTAGGATTGAACATCGTTTCATCTTTTATACGTATCGATTGCTCACGGCGATTATTTTCAAATAAAGCGGTCATTGGACAAAAACGTGTAATCCCTTCTCCTACTTTCATTGCGGCAAGCAGCGCAACAATGAGATAAGAAGCGCACCAAGGCCGTCTTGTCATTTTTGCCGTTGCCCATGCAAGCATGGTCAAACCAAAAGTAATACGAATGAGCGCATTGACGATACCGATATTAGCCATCTCCATTTTTCCCTCCTTTTTCATTGTGAAAGCGACTTTAATGCGGTAAAATGATTACATGGCATGATTAGGAAAAAAGGGGACGAGATATAGATGAGCGAACAACGTTATCGTTGGAAAAGCTACGAATTGCGTGAACATGTTGCGATTATTGATGGAAAAAAGTCACCGACAAAAGTGTTAACGAACGCGACTTATTTACATTCGTATTTTCGTGAATGGTTGAAAGGAAATATTTGGATATACAATGATCGAATTGTGTATGTCGGGGAACGGTTTCCCGATCGGGTCGATGATCAATGTGAAATCATCGATTGCGGCGGTTATATATTAGTTCCTGGTTATATTGAACCACATGCACATCCATTTCAATTATATAATCCCCATTCGTTTGCGCACTATGCATCGAAATATGGAACGACAACATTGATTAACGATAATTTATTCTTTTTGTTGCACTTATCAGATGATCAAGCCTTTTCTTTTTTAAAGAAAATGAATGCGCTTCCGTCATCGATGTACTGGTGGTGTCGATTGGATGGACAGACGGAGCTGGAGAAAGAAGAAGAACAGTTATCCAACGCCAGAGTAAAGCGGTGGCTGGAACAGGAAACGGTATTGCAAGGTGGCGAGCTAACAGGCTGGCCGAAGCTTCTTGCTGGGGATGATCTGATACTTCATTGGATTCAAGAAGCAAAGCGGCTAAGACGAAAAATTGAAGGGCATTTTCCTGGCGCTTCTGAGAAAACGCTTACAAAAATGATGCTTCTTGGTGCTGATAGCGATCATGAAGCGATGACAGGCAAAGAAGTATATATGCGGCTTTTGCACGGATATACCGTGTCATTACGCCATTCGTCCATTCGTCCGGATTTACCGATGCTTTTACAAGAAATAAAGGAACTTGGCATTCATCAGTATGATAAGTTCATTCTCACGACAGACGGATCGCCGCCATCGTTTTATGAAGAAGGGGTCATGGACCGCTTGATTCGCATTGCGTTGGAGCATGATGTTCCTGTTATTGACGCATACAATATGGCTACGGTGAACGTCGCTCGCCATTACGGAATAGAGCACCTTCACGGCAGCATTGCGACAGGTAGAATAGCAAACATTAACTTTTTGCGTGCGAAAGAAGCCCCGGCCCCTGTGCAAGTGCTTGCGAAAGGACAATGGGTAAAGCGAGAAGGAGAAGACTCAATTACATGGCCATCGATCTCGTGGAGCGACTATGGAATAGAGCCGCTTCGCTTATCTTGGCATTTAACAATGGATGATCTACAATTTTCGATGCCAATAGGAATGTATATGGAAAACTCGGTGATTATGAAGCCATATTCAATTTCGATCGATACTTCTCGTGACGAACTGTCCACCGATCATGATGAAAGCTTTTTAGCACTGATGGATCGCCATGGGAAATGGCGTGTCAATACGATATTGAAAGGGTTTGCTACGAATGTCCGCGGGCTTGTTAGCTCTTATTCGACTACAGGGGATATTATTTTAATCGGAAAAAGCAAGAAGGATATGTTTCTTGCTTTCCAACGAATGCGTGAAATCGGCGGTGGAATTGTGTTGGTGGAAAATGGTGAAATCATTCATGAAATTCCGCTATCTCTCCATGGCATGATGTCGAAACAAAGCGTAGAAGAGTTGATCGATGAGGAGAAAAAGTTCGTTGAATTATTAAAACAGCGCGGATATCGTTTTGTGGACCCAATTTATTCGCTATTCTTTTTACAATCGACACATTTGCCGTATGTGCGTATTACACAACGGGGAATTTATGATGTAATGAACAAAACAGTACTCTTTCCGCCGATAATGCGTTAAAATAGAAAAGAAAAAGGTTGTGTGGCTGTTGAGAAAACATTGGCTTATTTTATTTAGTGCACTATGCCTTTTCATGGGCGGTTGTATGCATGAAGTAAAAGCACCTCAGCCGAATCCGTCGCCCGTGGAAACACCAAAACAACCGGACATTTCCACACAGGAAGTGTTTCCGCTAACCGGGCTGCCAGCGGAAGGAGCGGTGAACCATCGCGTTATTGCGGTAATGGTGAACAATCATCCAAAAGCGCGGCCGCAGTCAGGACTGCAAAAGGCAGATATCGTTTATGAGGTGCTCGCTGAAGGGGATATTACACGGCTTTTAGCGTTATATCAAAGCGAATTTCCGAAAAAAGTAGGCCCTGTGCGCAGTGCGCGCGACTACTATATCGAGCTTAGCAATGGTTATCATGCTCTTTACGTTTGCCACGGTTGGAGTCCAGAGGCAAAAGCGATGCTGGAATCAGGGACAACCGATTATTTAAACGGTTTGTTCTACGACGGAACATTGTTTAAGCGTGTTTCCTTTCGAACAGCGCCGCATAATTCATATATTACGTTTGCCAATATCAAAAAGGGGGCGGCTGAGAAAGGATATTTGCTTCAAGATCATATTGATCCGCTTCCGTTTCGCATCGATGCCCCGAAAGGAGAACAGGCGGACAAGATCGACATTATTTATTCTCACCGTGGCTATGCTCAAGTGCAGTACAAATATGTGCCGGATCAAAAAAGCTATTTCCGCTATAGTGCGGGCGAACAAACCATTGATTATGATACGCATGATCCTATCCAAATTCAAAACGTATTGGTTATTGCGGCGAAGCATAATGTTATCGATTCATCGGGGCGACGCAGTATTGATCTAGTTTCTGGCGGAAGCGGATATTTATTTCAAAACGGAATCGTCAAACAAATCGAATGGAAAAATGTGAACGGGCGCATTTTGCCATATGAAAATGGAGCACCAGTCGGCTTTATGCCAGGCAAAACGTGGATCAATGTTGTTCCGGACTTAAACATAGTAAAGTGGTAAAGGAGGAGATGTTATGCAAATCGATAAATTACGCGGCAGGGAAGTGGACCAGCTGTTTAAAGCGATTCTTTCCCTGCGTGACTTAGAGGAGTGCTACCGCTTTTTTGACGATTTATGCACGGTCAATGAAATTCAATCGCTAGCACAGCGCCTAGAAGTAGCGCGTATGCTTCGCGAAGGATATACGTATCATAAAATTGAAACGGAAACAGGAGCGAGCACCGCGACGATTTCACGCGTGAAACGTTGTTTAAACTATGGAAACGACGCTTATGCAATGGCGTTAGACCGCATTAAAGAAGAAGAGAAACAACATTCCGAAGAAGCAAATAACGCACAGCAGAAGTAAGCAAGGAGATTCCTTCCAAAGAAAAGGAACTCCTTTTCTTTTTGCCGATTTGTTATAATGAAAAAATGGATAAATCAATGGAGGTTTTTCTATATGTACGATATTCGCCAATGGCGTCATGTGTTTAAGTTAGATCCAAACAAAGAAATTAGTGACGAACAGCTTGAACGCATTTGTGAATCAGGAACAGATGCAGTCATTGTCGGCGGAACGGACGATGTCACATTGGAAAACGTCCTGGAGCTTTTGGCGCGAATCCGCCGTTTTTCCGTTCCATGTGTCCTGGAAATATCAAATCTTGAGTCAGTGACACCGGGATTTGATTTTTATTTTGTCCCAATGGTACTAAACAGCCGCGAAAAGAAATGGATTATCGATTTGCATCATGAAGCGGTAAAACAATTTGGCGACATAATGAACTGGGATGAAATTTTTATGGAAGGGTATTGCATCTTACATAAAAATTGCAAAGCAGCAATGCTTACGGATGCGAATACGGAACTTCAAGAAGATGATGTTGTTGCATATGCGCGCATAGCGGAGCATATGTATCGGCTGCCAATTTTTTATTTAGAATATAGCGGTTCATACGGAAATCCTGAGCTAGTACAGCGCGTAAAACAAGTGTTGAAACAAACGCAATTGTTTTACGGCGGCGGAATCGAAACGGAAAAACAGGCAAAAGAAATGGCACAATATGCTGACACGATCGTCGTAGGCAATGTCATTTACGAAGATATAAAAAAGGCGCTTGCGACCGTAAAAGCAGTGAAACAGTAAATTTGTCGATATGAAAAAAGTGGTGTAAAATAGAACATATGTTTTCTGGTGGTGATCAATATGAATTTTTTGTCGGAAAAATTACTCGCTAACTTAAATGAACAGCAACAAGCAGCGGTAAAGACGACGGAAGGGCCGCTTCTCATTATGGCGGGGGCGGGGAGCGGGAAAACGCGTGTATTAACGCATCGGATCGCTTATCTAATGGCGGAAAAACGCGTCGCACCGTGGAATATTTTAGCGATTACATTTACAAATAAGGCGGCGCGTGAAATGAAGGAACGCGTGCAGGGACTTCTTGGCGGAGCAGCCGAGGAAATTTGGATTTCCACGTTTCACTCCATGTGTGTCCGCATTTTGCGCCGCGATATTGATCGCATCGGCATTGACCGCAATTTTTCCATTTTAGATACGACCGACCAACTCTCTGTTTTAAAAAATATTTTAAAAGAAAAAAACATCGATCCGAAAAAATTTGATCCACGCGCGATACTCGGCACGATCAGCAATGCGAAAAATGAATTGCTCACCCCTGAAAAGTTCGCGAAAAAGGTGAGCAGCTACTATGAAAAAATCGTCAGCGACGTATACGAAGAATATCAGAAGCGGCTTTTGCGCAACCATGCGCTCGATTTTGACGACTTAATTATGACAACCATTCAATTGTTTGAGCGTGTGCCGGAAGTGTTGGAACATTATCAATATAAATTTCAATACATTCATATTGACGAGTATCAAGATACAAACCGGGCGCAATATGTGCTTGTCAAAATGCTTGCGTCGCGTTTTAAAAACATATGTGTCGTTGGCGATGCGGATCAGTCGATTTACCGCTGGCGCGGAGCAGATATTCAAAACATTTTATCGTTTGAAAAAGATTATCCGAACGCGAAAGTCATCTTGCTTGAGCAAAACTATCGCTCCACCAAGCGGATTTTGCAAGCGGCAAACGAAGTCATTGAACACAACGTGAACCGTAAGCCGAAAAAACTATGGACGGAAAATCCGGAAGGACAAAAAATCGTCTATTACGAAGCGATGAACGAATCGGATGAAGCGCAATTTGTCGCTGGTAAAATAAAAGAATATGTGGACAGCGGAAAACGCCGATATTCTGATTTTGCCATTTTATATCGCACGAACGCTCAATCGCGGGTCATGGAAGAAGTGCTTTTGAAGTCGAACATTCCTTACCAAATTGTCGGCGGTTTGAAGTTCTATGACCGTAAAGAAATTAAAGATGTTTTGGCATATTTGCGGGTGATTGCAAACCCGAATGATGATATTAGTTTGCTGCGCATCATTAATGTGCCGAAACGCGGCATCGGTGTTTCCTCGATCGATAAAATCGTAAGCTATGCTTCCGAAAACGGATTATCGGTATTTGAAGCGCTCGGTGAACTAGAACATATCGGACTTTCTGCCCGCACCGCTGCTTCATTGATCGAATTTCGACGTCAGCTCGAACAATGGGCGCAGCTGCAAGAATATGTTTCTGTCACAGAACTAGTCGAAGAAGTGTTGGACAAGTCTGGTTATCGAGAGATGCTGAAAGCGGAAAAAACGTTGGAGGCGCAAAGCCGATTAGAAAACATCGATGAGTTTTTATCGGTAACGAAACATTTTGAAAATGTAAGCGAAGATAAGTCATTAATTGCGTTTTTAACAGACTTGGCATTAATTTCTGACATTGATCAGTTAAATGAAACAAACGGCGAAAATCAGGATGCGGTAGTGTTAATGACGCTCCATTCGGCAAAAGGGCTGGAATTTCCGGTTGTCTTTTTAATCGGGATGGAAGAAGGTATTTTTCCTCATAGCCGTTCACTTGACGATGAAGACGAAATGGAAGAAGAACGTCGCCTCGCTTACGTCGGGATCACCCGCGCGGAAGAAGAGCTGTTTTTAACGAGCGCGCAAATGCGGACATTGTTTGGATATACAAATATAAATCCGGTATCCCGTTTTATTCGCGAAATTCCAGAAGAGCTAGTGGAACGGGTAAACAAAAGAACGCCATGGACATCGGCCGCGGCGGGAAAACAAACGACTGTCCGTAAAATCGCAATCGCCTCTTCTACTGGCGGAGAAGCGATCCCTTGGAAAGTTGGAGATAAAGTCGAACATAAAAAATGGGGAATCGGCACCGTTGTCAGCGTTCGCGGAGAAGGAGATGATAAAGAGCTTGACATCGCGTTCCCAAGCCCGATTGGTATTAAACGGCTGCTTGCGAAATTTGCTCCGATTACAAAGGTGTAAGAAAGGAGAAACCGAAAATGGACCGACAAGCTGCGATGAAACGAATCGAAGAGCTTCGAGAGCTTTTAAATAAATACAATTATGAATACTATGTTCTGGACCGTCCGTCTGTACCGGATGCGGAATATGATCGGCTGATGCAAGAGCTCATCGCATTAGAAGAACAATATCCGGATTTAAAAACGAAAGACTCTCCGTCGCAGCGCGTGGGCGGGCAGGCGTTAGATGCGTTTCAAAAAGTGGAACATCGCACGCCGATGCTAAGCCTCGCAAACGCGTTTAACGAAGGTGATTTGCGCGATTTTGACCGCCGTGTGCGTCAAGAAGTCGGCGATGATGTCGCCTATGTGTGCGAGCTGAAAATCGATGGGCTGGCTGTTTCCGTCCGCTACGAAGACGGCTATTTTGTCCAAGGAGCGACACGCGGCGACGGGGTGACCGGCGAAGATATTACGGAGAACTTAAAAACGATTCGTTCCTTGCCGCTTCGTCTGAACGAACCCGTGACGTTGGAAGCGCGCGGCGAAGCCTACATGCCGAAAGCGTCGTTTGAGCGATTGAACGAACAGCGACGCAATCGCGGGGAAGAGCTGTTTGCCAATCCGCGCAACGCCGCCGCAGGTTCTTTGCGTCAGTTGGATCCGAAAATCGCCGCATCGCGTCACCTGGATTTATTTGTATACAGTCTCGCCAACGCGGAAGAATTAGGAATTGATTCTCATAGCGCGGCGCTCGATTATTTGCAGCAGCTTGGGTTTAAAACAAACCCGGAACGCCGCCGCTGTGCTAATATCGATGAAGTCATTCAATTTGTGAATGAATGGCATGAAAAACGCTCGCATCTACCTTATGAAATCGATGGGATTGTAGTGAAGGTGGATTCATTTGAGCAGCAAAAACAACTAGGTGCGACAGCGAAAAGTCCACGTTGGGCCGTTGCTTATAAATTCCCGGCTGAGGAAGTGGTAACGAAACTGATTGGCATCGAATTAAGCGTCGGACGCACAGGAGTCGTTACTCCGACAGCGATTTTAGAGCCGGTACGTGTAGCAGGTACAACGGTACAACGCGCCACCCTTCATAATGAGGATTTTATTCGCCAGAAAGATATCCGCATTGGTGATTCGGTCATCATCAAAAAAGCGGGGGATATTATTCCAGAAGTAGTGAATGTCGTGCCAGACCGGCGGACGGGAGAAGAAGTGCCGTTTGTCATGCCGACCCATTGCCCGGAATGTGCAAGTGAACTAGTTCGTTTAGATGGTGAAGTGGCGCTCCGGTGTATTAACCCGAAATGTCCAGCGCAAATTCGCGAAGGATTAATTCACTTCGTATCACGTCAAGCGATGAACATCGAGGGACTTGGCGAAAAGGTCATTTCCCAGCTATTCCGTGAAGGACTCATTCATGATGTTGCGGATATTTATCGATTGACGAAGGAGCAGCTCATCCCTTTAGAACGTATGGGGGAAAAATCGGTAGCCAATTTACTCCATGCCATTGAAGCGTCCAAACAAAATTCGCTAGAACGTCTTCTCTTCGGTCTCGGCATTCGCCATGTCGGCGCAAAAGCCGCCAAAGTGTTAGCGGAACATTTTGAAACAATGGATCGTCTGCAAACAGCGACAAAAGAAGAATTAATGGCAATTCACGAGATTGGTGAAAAAATGGCTGATTCGATTGTCACGTATTTTGCGAAACCGGAAGTAAAAGAACTTCTAAACGAACTGCGCGCTTACGGTGTCAACATGGAATACAAGGGCCCGAAAACGCCAAAACCTGGCGATGTTCATTCATATTTTGCAGGAAAAACAGTTGTATTAACAGGAAAACTCGAATCATTGTCGCGCAATGAGGCAAAAGAAAAAATTGAACAGCTTGGCGGCAAAGTCACTGGCAGTGTGAGCAAAAATACAGATTTAGTCATTGCCGGAGCAGATGCAGGCTCGAAGCTTGCGAAAGCACAGCAGCTTAACATCGAGATTTGGGATGAAGCGAGATTTCTTCAAGAAATTGAACAAAATAAGTAGGTGTGGAAAAATGAAGAAACGGATGATCATATTCACTGCACTTCTTCTTTTCCTTTCTTCCTGCGCTCCAAAATTTGATGAGGAAGAGGTAGTACAGAAGAAAGACAATAAGGAGCAAAAAGCAGTGATTCCAAAATATAACATTTCCGATTCTTATTACCGTGTTGTGCTGCCGTTTAAAGTCTCAGGAGCACGGGGAGAAGTAGTAGAAGATTTAAATACCCGTTTGGATGTGGATGAATTTGAAACAGGGCTTATGCGTGTAGCACAAGACCGCTTTTCTCCAGAAGAATATTTATTCCAAGAAGGGCAATATTTAGATAAAAAAACGGTGAAACGTTGGCTGAAAAGAGAACGGACTCCTAGTCAGCTGAAAAGAGAAAAGATGAAGCCTTCCGAAAACGTCGGCTTAAATCCACCTATTAGCGACAGCGGAACGAATGAAGAAAAAAATAAAAAAAGCCCGATTTATTTAGCAAGCATTTTGGAGCATGATTATTTAGTCAAAACGAGTGACAATAAAGTAAAATTAGGCGGAGTAGCCATTGGATTAGCATTAAATTCCGTTCATTACTACGAAACGGAACAAGGCTATCCGCGCGAGGTAAAAATCAAAGATGATGTTATTGAAAAGGAAGGAAAACGAATCGCAGCGGAAGTTCTTTCCCGCCTTCGCCATATCAAAGAGTTGAAAGAGGTTCCGATTACGATCGCGCTGTTCAAACAAGCGCCAAAATCTTCGGTTATTCCAGGCAACTTTTTCGCTGTTGCGCATGTGGATGAAGGAAGCGATACGATTGACGAATGGAAAGCCATTCATGAAGAGTACTATTTATTTCCATCCGATGAAGCGCAAAAAAACCATCGGGATGACTGGTTAAAGTTTAACAATTTTAAATCGGATATTGAGGAATTTTTCCCAAATTACACAGGAGTTGTCGGAAAAGCGCTATACCGTAATGATCAACTGCAACAGCTGACGATTAACATCTCGATGCCGTTTTACGGAAAAGCGGAAGTGATAGGATTTACCCAATATGTGACAGGCTTGGTCATGGAAAAGTTTCCGAATTATATTAATGTAAACGTCTATATTTCTTCTGTAGGTGGACCGGAAAGCATTATTATTCGTCAAGCGAAGGCAGATCAACCGTTTGTTCATATTTACCAATAATTTTTTTGCTTTTGCAAAAAATTGAATAACTTTTCTTTTTAATTAGGCGAGAAGACTCCCACTTCAACGAAGCGAAGCGGAGTAAGTGGGAGATGAATCGCCTTAACTATATTTTGCTGAAAATAGGATAGATTCAGTAAAATATAGTATAATATAGTTAGATGGGAGGTGAAAACATGTATTTTTGTATCAAACAACAGCTAAATGGTTTGACCAAAGAAGAATACTTGACTCTTCGAGAACTGTGCCATATTGCCAAGAACATGTACAACGTCGGATTGTACAATGTCAGACAATACTATTTTGAACACAAGGAATTTCTTAATTATGAGAAAAACTATCATCTTGCAAAAACGAACGAAAACTATAAGCTGTTGAACAGCAACATGGCACAGCAAATTTTAAAAAAGGTTAATGAGGCTTTTAAATCTTTCTTTGGCTTAGTAAAACTAGCCAAACAAGGCAAATATGACTACAAGGCTATCAGTATCCCAAAATATCTTAAAAAAGATGGCTTTCATTCACTAATCATTGGTCAAATTCGTATAGACGGCAACAAATTCACGATACCGTATTCGAATCTGTATAAAAAGACTCATAAGCCTATCACGATAACGATTCCGCCTGTGTTACTGGACAAAAAGATTAAGCAGATTGAAATCATTCCTAAACATCATGCCAGGTTCTTTGAGATTCAGTACAAATATGAAATGCCTGAAGATCAAAGAGAATTAAATGACCAAAAAGCACTGGCGATTGATTTAGGAGTGAATAATCTTACCACTTGTGTCACATCAGACGGCAGATCGTTCATCATTGATGGGCGGAGATTAAAAAGTATTAATCAATGGTTTAACAAAGAAAATGCCAGACTTCAAAGCATTAAAGATAAGCAAAAAATCAAAGGTACAACCCGTAAACAAGCTTTGCTTGCTATGAATCGCAATAATAAAGTGAATGATTATATCAACAAGACTTGCCGTTACATCATAAACTACTGTATTGAAAATCAAATTGGCAAACTTGTCATTGGCTATGCTGAAACATTGCAGCGCAATATGAATCTAGGAAAAAAGACAAATCAAAACTTTGTCAATATTCCTCTCGGTAACATAAAAGAAAAACTAGAATATCTTTGTAAATTTTACGGCATTAAATTCTTCAAACAGGAAGAGTCATATACGTCTAAAGCCAGCTTTTTTGACGGGGATGAGATTCCTGAATATAATGCCGACAATCCAAAAGAATATAAGTTCAGTGGCAAACGTATTAAGCGAGGTTTGTATCGAACAAAGTCCGGCAAACTAATCAATGCTGATGTAAATGGTGCATTAAACATCTTAAAGAAAAGTAAAGCTGTAGACCTGAGTGTCTTATGCTCTAGCGGCGAAGTGGACACGCCTCAAAGAATAAGGATTGCTTAAAGCAGTCAAACTTCTTTGGAAGCCCCCACTTCAAATTTTCGCTAGAAATTAAGTGGGGGTAGTTCACCCGTTAGAATGATAGATGTAGGCTGTAAACGCTTTTTTCGTAATCTGACCAAAGGGGGAAAATCATTGATGGTACAACCTTATAAGCATGAACCACTTACAGACTTTACCGTAGAAGCGAATCGAAAAGCGTTTGAAGAGGCGTTGAAAAAAGTCGAGGCGGAACTTGGCAAAGACTATCCTTTAATTATTGGCGGTGAACGGGTTACAACCGACGAGAAAATCGTTTCAATTAACCCTGCGAATAAGACAGAAGTAATCGGCCGTGTGTCGAAAGCGAATAAAGAACTTGCGGAAAAAGCGATGAAAGTTGCCGATGAAGCGTTTAAATGGTGGAGCAAAACCAAACCAGAGGCGCGTGCCGATATTTTGTTCCGCGCTGCTGCGATTGTGCGCCGCCGCAAACATGAATTTTCGGCATTGATGGTAAAAGAGGCAGGAAAACCGTGGAAAGAAGCAGATGCGGATACGGCGGAAGCGATTGACTTTATGGAATATTACGCTCGCCAAATGTTGAAATTAAAAGACGGCGTTCCGGTAGAAAGCCGTCCTGGGGAAACAAACCGTTTCTTCTATATTCCGCTTGGCGTCGGCGTCGTGATCTCACCATGGAACTTCCCATTTGCGATCATGGCGGGAACAACAGTTGCAGCGCTTGTCACTGGCAACACCGTTCTCTTGAAGCCAGCAAGCGCCACACCAGTTGTCGCTTATAAATTTGTGGAAGTACTAGAAGAAGCAGGGCTTCCTGCGGGAGTATTAAACTACATTCCAGGAAGCGGTGCGGAAGTTGGCGATTACTTAGTAGACCATCCGCGCACTCGCTTTATTAGCTTCACTGGTTCCCGAGATGTCGGCATCCGCATTTATGAGCGTGCGGCGAAAGTGCATCCAGGCCAAATTTGGCTCAAACGCGTTATCGCCGAAATGGGCGGTAAAGATGGTATTGTTGTCGACAAGGAAGCGGATCTAGAATTAGCAGCACAATCGATTGTCGCATCGGCGTTCGGTTTCTCCGGCCAAAAATGTTCGGCTTGCTCGCGCGCCATTATCGTCGAAGATGTGTATGATCAAGTATTAAATCGTGTTGTCGAGTTGACAAAGCAATTAAAAGTCGGCGATCCAGCGGAACAAAGCACATTTATGGGTCCAGTCATCGACCAATCGGCATACAACAAAATTATGGAATATATCGAAATCGGCAAAAAAGAAGGACGTCTCATGACAGGCGGCGAAGGGGACGATTCCAAAGGCTTCTTCATTCAACCAACCGTATTTGCTGATGTCGATCCAAATGCTCGCATCATGCAAGAAGAAATTTTTGGTCCAGTTGTCGCGTTTACGAAAGCGAAAGATTTCGATCATGCGCTTGAAATTGCCAACAACACCGAATACGGCTTAACTGGCGCCGTCATCTCCCGCAACCGCGCCAACCTTGAAAAAGCGCGCGAAGAATTCCATGTCGGCAACCTTTACTTCAACCGCGGCTGCACGGGTGCGATCGTTGGTTACCAACCGTTCGGCGGCTTCAACATGTCCGGTACGGACTCGAAAGCGGGCGGTCCTGATTACTTAATTCTTCATATGCAAGCAAAAACAGTATCGGAAATGTTTTAATGAAAAACCCTCTCTGCGCAGGCAGGGAGGGTTTTTTGTGCTGGTGCGGTTCCTTGAATTTAAACATTTTTTATTGATTCTAACGTTACGTGAAGTTTTATGATAGTGTCAGAAGGGGGAGAACGATGAAAAAGGTGTATCCAATCGGTGAGTTTGCGAAAAAAACAGGCCAAACAATACGAACTCTTCACGAGAACATCCGCCGGAAGCCCACTGCTTTAGCTGTGGAAGGAAGGCGGGGTTTATATTTTCAGTATATATTGAATTTTTTGTTCAATATAAGTACACTGGATTTAGAAAGGTAGGTGAATCAAGAATGCTCTGCACTCTCAAGATTAAATTAATGCCAACTCTTGAACAGTTTCATGCGCTGCTGGAAACAATGAAACGGTTTAACCAAGCATGCAACTATATTAGCGAGATTGCTTTTCGCTCCAGAACCTTTTCCAAAACGAAAATCCAGCGGCTTTGCTACTATGACGTCAGGGAAAAATTTGGCCTCTCTGCCCAAATGACCGTTCGTGCCATCGGCAAAGTGTCGGAAAGCTATCGTTTGGATAAAAAAACCTTGCATAACTTTAAAGAAACCGGTGCCATCGTGTATGATGAAAGAATCCTGTCCTTTAAAGGGTTAGAGTATGCTTCCATCCTTACCTTGCAAGGAAGAATGGAAATCCCTATGGTCATTAGCCGCTACCATCAAGGTTTGCTGTGCGGCAACCGTGTTCGGGGTCAAGCCGATTTAGTCCTTCAAAACGGTATTTTTTATTTACTGCTCGTGGTGGACGTTCCCGAAGGCCAGCCCAATTCCGAAAACGGATTTATCGGTGTGGACCTTGGCATCATTAATATCGCCGTCGATAGCACCGGTGAGGTATTTTCCGGCTCGAAGGTCAACGGGCTGCGCCGCCGCCATGCGAAACTTCGCGCCAAACTCCAAAAGAAAGGCACCAAGTCAGCGAAACGCCTGCTTAAAAAGCGTTCCAAGAAGGAAAAACTATTTGCCCGTGATGTGAACCACTGCATTAGCAAGAAGATTGTTGAAAAGGCAAAGGCACTCGGATGCGGCATTGCCCTTGAAGATTTAAAGGGCATCCGCCAACGCACCGAGAAAACGGTTAAAAAGCAACAGCGTCGTCAACACTCTTCTTGGTCTTTTTATCAGTTGAGAAAGTTTATTGAGTATAAAGCGGCGATCGCTGGCGTGCCGGTGGTATTGGTTCATCCAAAAAATACTTCCCGCACCTGTCCGGTTTGCGGACATGTGGCCAAAGAAAACAGACCGTCAAGGGATCAGTTTTGTTGTCGAGCTTGTGGGTACGCTGCCCCTGCCGACAACGTGGCTGCGGAAAACATCCGCAGGGCTGCTGTCAACCAGCCGAACGCGGCAGCCAATTAGGCTAGTTGCAAGCCCACGGCTTTAGCCCGTTGGGTAGTTGACTATTATGATGAAATAGGAATTTTGAAACCGTCGCATGTATCGAGTTCTGGACGCCGATTTTACAGTGAAGATGAGATCATTGCATTGCAAAAGATTGTGGCACTGAAGTTTTTAGGTTTTTCCCTTGAAGAAATCAAAAGTTTCATGCAAGAAGAGAAATGGGATTTAAAAGAATCGCTTGCTTTTCAAAGAAGAAGAGGAATGGGTGGCAAAAGCGGTGAAGATATTTTTAGAGAAAAAAGGAGTAGATTGGAATGAAGAAGAATCGTGATATGCCGATAGACAATTGGCAATCTTTCTGGGAGTTAATCAAGAGCACGAATCCGCCAAAATGGGTTTTTGTCACTGCTATTACTCTTAGTTTGATCGAGACAGGGGTTGGACTCATCGTACCATGGTTTACGAAATCTCTTGTTGACCAGATCGCTGCATCTACGGTAGAACCATCGATTATTATTTTACTTGCGGCTTCATTTATTTTGCAAACGATCACTTCCGGATTTTCTTATTACTTTCTCACCTATATTGGAGAATATGTGGTTGCAGCAATTCGCAAAAAGCTTTGGAATCAAGTTTTATTATTGCCTATTTCTTTTTTCGACAATCACCAATCTGGAGAAACGATGAGCCGAATTACTCAAGACACCAACACGGTAAAAATGCTAATCACCCAACATTTAGTTACATTTCTGACTGGATTCATTTCCGTTGCAGGGGCTGTTAGCATCCTGCTTATTATCGACTGGAAAATGACCCTTATGATGGTGACGGCTGTCCCAGTTTCAATCCTTATTCTCTGGCCGCTTGGGCAAAAAATGTACAAAATTTCAAAAGCCACCCAAGATGAAATGGCCAGTTTTTCAGCCAATCTTGGCAGAGTGTTATCCGATATTCGACTTGTAAAAGCGTATTGTGCAGAGAAAGAAGAGCAAAAAAACGGGGAACTAGGGATTCTTCATCTTTTTCAATTCGGTCTAAAAGAAGCAAGAATACAAGCTGTCATTTCCCCTTTTATGACATTTGTGATGATGTTTGTTTTAGTCATTTTGATCGGTTATGGCGGCGTTCGTGTAGCCTCAGGCACGCTTTCATCCGGCTCTCTTGTCGCCATCATTATTTACATGGTTCAAATCGTTGTCCCTTTTAGTCAGATGGCTGTATTTTTCACCTCATTTCAAAAAGCAATGGGGGCAACAGAACGAATCCAACGCATTTTATCCTTAGAGAAAGAACCAAACGGCAGCTTGCCTGCGGTGCAAAATCCTGAGCAAGACATACATTTCCGAAATGTTTCCTTTTCTTATAAAAAGGGGGAGCCTGTACTCAAACAAGTAACGCTCACTATTCCTTCAGGGAAAACAACAGCTATTGTTGGTCCGAGCGGCGCCGGAAAAACGACATTGTTTGCTTTGTTAGAACGATTTTACACGCCAGATGAAGGAGAAATATTGCTAGGGGAAACCAATATTGAAGATTTTGACTTGTATTCGTGGCGCAGTCAAATCAGCTACGTCTCACAAGAAAGTCCAATGATGTCAGGAACGATACGTGACAATATTTGTTATGGGCTCAATAGAGACGTTTCCGATGAAGAAATAGAACGAGCAGCCAAACTGGCAAATGCAGCGGAATTTATCGAGCGGCTTCCAAACGGATATTTGACGGAAGTTGGGGAACGGGGAATCAAATTATCAGGTGGACAGCGGCAGAGAATTGCCATTGCCCGCGCTCTTATCCGCAATCCAAAAATTCTTCTCCTTGACGAAGCAACCTCAAACCTAGACAGCTCATCAGAAGTTCTTGTTCAAAAGGCCTTGCAGCGGCTAATGGAAGGAAGAACAACACTTGTCATTGCTCATCGGCTCTCAACCGTTATCAACGCAGACCAAATCGTTGTATTAGAGAATGGGACCATCACCGGAGTCGGAACACATAGCGAATTGCTGCAAACCCATCCGCTCTACAGAGAACTGGCCGAACAACAACTGCAAACCATATTGGAGCAACCATAAAAAGGAGGACGGGTGCGGCTTCCATGTTAAACACTTTTATACTCAAGTCTTCTTCTGCCACTTTACTGCAAGATGTTCAATTTTTACTCTCATTGCTAAGCAATGCAATGGATAATCCATTGCATTCTCCCGCTGCATCATTTGCAAAAAAAGATTCCGAATCATTTCCTGGAATATGGTGATCAAGCCAAGAGATCGCAATGAAGTGATTTAATGAACCTATCGAGGCTTCCTCCTTTTTGAAAAAGTTTAAAAGCGCGGATTGGCCCTTCTCTGTTGCTATAGGGAGGGGCTTTTTTATGTTATGGCGTAAAACACTATTTTGTGCTCATACTCCGCCAAAAATGGCGGGGTTCCGCCACAAGTTGGTGGTGAAAAAATGATCGTTTTGATTTACATTTATAGTATAGGAATCATAAAAAAACGAACAAGGGAGGGGATTTTATGTTCAAAAAAGGTTATTTATCTATTCTTTCGCTAGTTATGGGATTCACTTTCTTCTCAACTAATACTTTTGCAGCTACTGATATCGTTGATAATGATGCTTTAAGCAGTGCCCCTGGATACTCTGAACAAAAGGGAAATTGGACCTACAAGACAGGTTCTGGATACTACAATGATTATCGGATCGTTTCAGCAACCGTTAATGGCTTTGATACTGATTATGCGTATATTTGGAGATTTTATGCACACGACAAAAATGCCGCTCATTATGTCTACTTAAACAATAAAGATTTTACAAATCCAAGAACAGCTTATCAAATAGATGAGTTTGGTGGTATTGTTTATATTAACCAAAATACAGCACCTGGTGGTTGGAATTTTCTTAAAACCCATAAAGAGTGGAATCATATGATTGTAATTAACACATCTTTAACTACCAAGTTAGGAAATGTGGGAGCAGATGCTACAAAAATTACTTATTAATTAGGGGTGAGTGCTTTGAAGGAAAAATTTTTGATTGCTGGAGTTGCTAGTGTGGTATTAGCCGTTTCATTGGTGGTATATAATGGTACAGATATTGCTGGAAACCAAGACAACGTGGCTCGGGCAAGCGCAAATATTCAAAAAGTAAAAGTGCAAAATACAAGTGAACAAAAAACTAAACTTCAAACCTTGATGTTAAATTCTATTGACCATTATAAAACTGCAAAAGGATCGTTTGAATATTTTAGTGAATCAGGTAAGTTCCATATCATTGTAGATTATCAAACAGATCTTTCTGACAGCCCCAAATCTTATGAAAAAGTGCGAGGGCTGGCTACAGAAAATAATAATGGTATAACTACTGCAGCTGAACCAGGCTATGAAGTGAGTGTATATGATGGAGAAAATTTGATTAATTACAATAGTGGTTCTAGTGATTATCAAACGAATAGTGTTACTAAAAGCAATATTCCTACAAAAGTTGTAGTAAAAGTGGGAAAAGTAAGCGAAAAGGAACGTAATTATTTAAAAAACGCAAGCATCCATGAACGGATTACTACAGTAGATGGAGAAAAAGCCTACATACACAGAATAGATCCGTCCTATATGGGGATAGCGAAGACTTCTTTATTTCCAGAAGATATAGCAATGGGATTTTTAGCAGATGATACACTATGGGATATTACAGGGCAGGAAAATATAGCAGGAGTCAAGACGGTAGTAATAGAAGGTAAACTGAATAGTGAGTATTCAAAACGATATAACGCAAAAACTTTCAAATTAAATATAGAGCCAAACACTGGAATAATGATACAAATGGAGGTTTTTGATTCTTCAGGCACCATTAAAGAATCAATAAAAACAAAAAATATTGAAATTAATAAAAGTTTAGATACTAAGTTATTCAAAAGTTTTTAACAATTCTGTTTCATGAAAGCCCATTATAAAATTAATCAAGTAGGTGGATCGTATTGTAAGGTATGGGTTTTTTAACTCAAATGAGATGCACATCCAAGCAAAAATAGCGTATGAATGGTTAAAACCTAAGGGCCTCTTTGCAAATGGCAAAGGGGTTTTGTCGATATGGAGAAGGAATTTTACAAATTTTATTTTGATTTATCTATTTGGAAATATTTATATTAATATATTGAAAAATTATGAAAAAAGAAACGATGAAGATGGAATGGAAGAGATTTCCGAATCATCTTTTTCTGTGCCGTCTTGAAAAGAAGCGGTATGGATATCAATAGAAGGACACGCAAAACAAAGCGATTTTTTCGGCCGCTTAGCTGGTGTGCATTATCAGATGCAGATGCTTTCTGAAAACGTGAAGACAAGCGGACGAATTGCAGCGGCTGTAGAACTGCTGATGCTGGCTGGAGATATATACTCGATGACCTCATGGATCAAGACAGCTTGGAAACCTCGTGGAGCAAAGCACCTCTTACAACCTCACTTCATATGGCCACCGGATTATTGTTAGCAGGACAAAAAGCAATTGCGGATTTGCCTATCGATGATGATAAAAAAGTAAGGGCACAGTCATATATTTTATCTCGATTGCTTCAAAGTTTAAATGGGCAGCATATGGATGTCACAAATGACATACAGACGGAAACGGATTATTTACAGATGCTGAAGAAAAAATCAGGTTCTCTAGTAGCCATGGCGTGTTTCGTCGGAACTGCATTGGCAGGCGCTGAAAAAAACACTGTCATCATTGAAAAGTATGCCAATGATATAGGAATCGCTGCGCAAATCGACAATGATATCGATGCGTTGTATCGTTGGGATGAGAAGAACGACATCAAAGCAAAGAAGAAGTCGCTTCCGGTATTGTACATGCTGGCAAGTAAACGGGATAACTTATTGAAACAGTATTTTAGCAATCATATTGATTACAATGAGCTTTATGCCCAAAAAGAAAAAGTGATTCAGCAAATGGAACAGGAAGGAGCGTTTTATTATGCTAAAGTGATGAGCCAGATTTACAAGGAAAAGGCTTTGCAAGAAATCGAGAAACTGGATGTAGACGATAGGTACAAATCCGCACTGAAAACAATTATTTTGTAATGTTGGAGGGGGATCTGCGATGCAAGAAATCATTCGCTTTTTAGTAGAACATCCAGAAGTCATCGAAAAATTACAAAATGGTACGGTGAGCTTGATAGGTTTAAGTGAGTTAGAGGTAAAAGCGGTTGTAAAGGTATTTAGTGAATCGACGGAGCCGCTTGGATATTGGAAGTAGATAACGATGAATCGAACAGTCATTGCGATGATTGTTGCTTTGATTGTAGCGCTATATTTAACCATTTTAAATGTTAGGCATCCATTGATCGGTATGGATGTAGTAGAAAACAAGAATGGTGATATTATTGTTAACGATATTTACGAGTTTGGTTGGGCAAAAAAACATGGTATTCATATTAATGATCAAGTGCTGAAAGTGGATGGAAAGCCTCCGCTCTCCCATTTTACTGTCCGGAAATACAAAACAATTGAACAAGCGAAAACAATAACGATTCAGAGAGAAAATCAAATCCAAACATTGACGGTTGACTATAAATCGCATGGAACGGAACAATGGCTGTATTATATTGCCTTGCCGGCGGGTTTTTTTCTATTCGCTGTTAGTTTAAGCATTTTTTTGCTTCGTCTGCGGCCGGATGACAAATCGGCAACCGTGCTTATTTGCTTTTTATTATTGATAGGGATTTGTTATATAAGTGCCAGCTTATCAGCGAAATATGCACCGTTTGGGCGGCAAATGTTTAACGGTATATTTTTAATATTGCCTGCCGTCTTTTTGCATTTCGTTTATCATTATTTTGAAAAAGAAAAGAAAGTATGGTTTGCGAAAAAAATCGTCTTTTCTCTTTATGGTTTTAACTTTGTGATGTTCGTTGCCTCACTCATATCTTTATCGTTTCGTTCGATAAGTGAAGTGGAAGTGCTATTGACTACATTTTTTATCAATATAGTTATCATTCTTGCTTTGTTAGGAAAAGGATTCGTTTATCTTAAAAAAGATGAACAGCAAAATACGGTCAAAGGTTTGCTTTTAGCCATTGGGTTATCTGCCGCACCATTTGTTTTATTTTATAGTCTCCCGGTTCTAATCATTGGAAAATGGGTACTACCAGCTGAATTAACCGTTACTTCGCTTTTTGTGTTGCCATCCGTCTTTCTTTATTTGATTTGTACGGATCGGCTATTTCGATTGCAGTTTTCCATCAATCACTTTGTATACTATGCTCTTTTATCATTACTTCCGGCTTTTCTTGTTACATTGCTTTATGCCAAATTTGTTAATGAAGCAAGGAGATTTGCTGAACTCGCTTTGTTGTTTTTACTGATTTATGTAATAAATATCCTTGCTCTCTATTCAAAAGGATATTTTGATGGAACATTAAGAGCGAAGTTATATGTACAAAAAAACTTTTATCAAGAAAGTATATATCGGATCGGTGAAACGTTAAAAAAACAGAAAAACATGCAAGAAGTGATACAATGTCTGGAAAAAGAAGTGAGGGAAGTATTAGATATAGAGAATCTGGTTCTTGTACAATTAGCGGTTAAAAATATGCAAGCACCTTTTCATTGCGATGAAAAAGAGTGGATGAAATTAACCAAAAAGATGGATGGTCAACCACTTTCGATTGGAAAAATCATTGAAAATAAGCGTTTGTTTGCGGTTTTTGTAGGCTCGTTCCGACAAAGTCCTTTACTATTAATAGGAAAAAAGAAACATCCTATTCCATTTACGGCAGAACAAACAGATTGGTTATCGACTATTGTCTATTATACCAGCATCACGATTGGAAATATGGCCAAAGTAGAGGATTTAATAAAAGAGTTAGACAATCTAAAGGAAAGCAGAAATTCTATTTGGCTCACTCGTTTGATCTTTCAATGGTCGGAAAAGGAAAGAAGAAAGTTATCGATTGATTTGCACGATACGATTCTTCAAGATTTAATTGTTTTAAAACGGAAAGTAGAGAGTTTGCGCGTTCAAAATATGCGTATGGATGAAATGAAAAAGCAGCTAAGCGACATCGAAGAAGAAATCGTAGATATGATTGATTTAACAAGAGAGATATGCCATGAATTAAGACCGCCATTTTTGAGTCAAATCGGATTAAAGGAAGCGATCGTACAGTTAATCCAACGGTTCCAATTACGTGCGAATATAAAGGTAGAATGGAATGTTCATTTATTAGCCAAATTAGAAGAAGAACAGGAGCTTGCTATTTATCGGATTATCCAAGAATTATTAAACAATGCGCTGAAACATTCGCAGGCATCGTATATTCAACTAACATTGGAGGCTCAAAATGAGGAGGTTCAACTTCATTACGTTGACAATGGTATAGGTATAGACATGGAAAAATTAAATCATTATGATGGAAAGCTTGGTTTGTTTGGCATAAAAGAGCGCGTGCAAGGCTTAGGTGGAACATGCGAGATGACATCGCAACTTGGCGAGGGGCTAGATATACGGATCACCATTCCATTATAAGCATAGGAAGGAGAGAAATGACTAGATGATTCACATTTTGGTTGTCGATGATCATCGCCTTGTTGGTGAAGGGACAAAGAATATGCTCGAGAGCGAACAAGATTTTCAAGTAGAACTTGTTACATCTGGCACAGAAGCGGAACAGATGATGGAACAACGTACATATGATGTGTTTTTGCTTGATTGGCGTATGCCGGATATGAGCGGTATCGAATTAAGCAGGCGGATTCTCCAAAAACAGCCAAATGCGAAAATTGTCATATATACCGGGTATGATGTCGCTCCTTTTTTTAATTATTTAATTGAATCAGGCATTACAGGCTTTGTCAGCAAAACGGCAACAAGCGAACAATTGATTACGGCGATTCGCTGTGCATTAAGAGATGAAGCGGTCATTCCTGTGCATTTACTGCGTCAACTGCATCTTTGCGAAGTAAGGGCAAGTATGGAGGAAAATGAAAAACAGGTTGCGCTGAGCCAGCTTGAGCAAGAAATATTATTCGAGGTCGCCAACGGTTTAAGCAATAAAGATATTGCTAAAAAACACTATATAAGCCAACGAAGTGTAGAACGGCATCTATCGCGCATTTTCACAAAGCTGCATGTATCTTCGAGGGTAGAAGCCGTGGAAAAAGCAAAACAATTAGGGCTCATTCCAGAGTTTCATATGTTGTTAACGCCTTCATCGGATCGGTGAGGGCGTTTTCTTTTTTGGGAGTCCTCCATCTCGTGTCGGTATTCCGCCAAAAAATGGCGGGGTTCCGACACGATGTTGGTGGTAAAAAGAAGAGAAAGTAGATTATATAATTTTGGATAAGAGATGAAGGTGTGACCACTAAATAAAAATGAACAAACATTGATCAATAATATTTAAAACTTATTTCCATCTTTAATTGACTAGGGGGGATTACTATTTTCAAGAAGTACAGATTAGTTATGGTGTTTTTTGGGGTTTGTATTTCTTATTTTCTTTTATTAGGTAGTTCCATAGTTTCCGCTTTACCAACCAACCCACTCTCATTTACTAAAGATCATCAAAGATTTATTCATAAAATTCTTCCACAAGGATGGGGGTTTTTCAGTAAGGACCCTAGAGATCCTATGTTAAATGCTTATCCACTAGAATCTGATGGTGAAAATCTTGTTTGGCCAAACATGCACCAGAAAAATTGGTTTGGCCTCCGTAGAACTGGAAGGGCACAAGGAATTGAGTTAGGTACGTTAATTGCCAAAATTCCTGAGTCAGAATATTCACAATGTAATAAAGATGTTAAATCATGTTTAGATGAAATACCGGTAAAATTCACAATTAAGAACCCAACTCCCAACCCGACTATTTGCGGGGATTGGGGGATAACAAGCGAACAGCCCATTCCTTGGGCATGGGCAAAAGCCGAAACTAAAATTAATATGCCGTCTAAAGTGATAAGGGTGTCTGTTATATGTCAAAAATAGAGAAATTGAATAAGTATTTAATAAATTGGACAAGTTTAAGTATGCCTTGGACTAATGTATATGGGTTAGCTAGAAGTATCTTAGCTTTATCAACAGCTATGACTCTAGCCTTTAATGATGCCAGGATATTTTTTAGACCTACATCTGACTCTCTAGATTATCCTAAATGCGAGAATGGGATCAGCATATTTTGTTTTGTACCTAATGATTATATATACTTAAATGCCACTCGATTACTATGCGTTGTTCTACTGTTGGTAGTTGCTTCTGGCTGGCGTCCTCGATTCACTGGAATTCTTCATTGGTGGATAACTTTTAGCTTCATGCATTCCGCCACTACGATAGATGGGGGAGAATATGTTGCAGCTGTAATCACCTTTTTACTAATACCCATTACGCTAACCGATCCTAGAAAGTGGCACTGGAGTCAATTAACTTTCAATGAAGGTATTACAGAAAACAAAATATTGTACATGAAACTAATCGCACTCGTTTCTCTAGTAGCTATACGTTTTCAGGTGGCGATTTTATATTTACATTCCACAGTAGCAAAAATAGCTCAGGAAGAATGGGTAGATGGTACAGCTGTTTGGTATTACGTTCAATCCCCAATGTTAGGTCTCCATCCAGTAATGTTCGATTTCTTCAAGATGTTTTTGGCTTCTCCTTGGATAGTTGTACCGACCTGGGGAACTATTATACTCCAATTCTTCCTTTTCGCAGCTTTGATCGCGCCAAAAAAGTATTGGCGGTATTTCCTAATATTGGCTATATTAATGCATGAAATATTTGCTATTTTCTTAGGTTTAATCTCATTTTCGATGATCATGTTTGCTGCTCTTATCTTGTATCTTAGACCGGTTGAGGAAATATTTAACTTTAAGGGAATAAAAAGGATCTTTAAGGGGAAAATGAAGGGTTTGTTTGATAAAGAAGTTGCATAATTACTTCCCTCCAAATTTTAAAATAAAGGAGGTGATTTTCGAAAAATAGGAAATCGATTTTTGACAAATTATTGAATATCTCTGTTGTTGTTAAATAAGCGAAAGGGGGAAATGATTTTGAAAAAGAAGAACATTTTATCGATTTTATTAGCATTTACTTTACTTATAGGAAGCTTTCCTTTTAACACTAATGCAGCTTTAAATAAAAAAATGGATAAAACTTATAGTGGAGAAGAAATATTTCGGGGAGTTTTATTGGGACAAGGGCCAGTTGCTGAGATGTTTAAAGAAATGTGGCCTGACGAAATTCGTAAGCAGGCAAACAATGAAGCGAATATTAAATTCACAAATGATATCATAAAACAAATGAAGAAGGAAGATCCTACTTACTTTAATTCGCTAAAAAAGGCTATCTATAGTAAAGACTACTTAAAAACTCAAAATCTCTTCCACCAAGGTGCCAAGAAATTTATTCAGATAGCCGAGGAGAAGAATAAAGTTGAAATTGCAAGAAATGGAGACCTCGGTGATGCACATGCTCAGGGACTGACAGCTGTTCTTGTTGCTGGTATCACCATGGTGGCAATATATAGCCACGCTGCATTATTGACTTTCTATCTTTGGGCTGCGGCAGCAGGACCTGGGTTATCCTCTGCAACAAATAAATTAGAAAATGAAAAAATGGTTCATGATGTTATAACTACATTAGCTCATTAATTGAAATATTAAATATCGAAAAAAGCCCAAACCTAATTATTTTTAGGTTTGAGCTTTTTTGCGTTTTTTCTATGAGAAATTCTGTATCCAATATATGTAATAAACTAATAATCATCCCAAAAATTTAAAAGGCAAAATTGTATACAAACATATCATGGAGGAGATTGAATGAAAAATGAATGGAAATTGGTTTTTTTATTAACCCTTTTAGGAGTGATAGGGGTAATATCTATTATTCCTTATCAACTTGCCAAGCTTAGAGAAAACATTAAATTAGATGATTCACAGTTAATGATGCTTACCATATTAGGAGTGCTTCAGAACACATTCATTGTTTTTGTCTGCACCTTTTTGGGAATCAGGCTACAAAAAAGCACTAAATTAGATATTCCTCATTTACGTGCATGGGTGAGCAAAACGGAACAGCCTCCATTTTCATGGAGATGGCTGGGGATAGGGATTTTTGTAACGCTTTTTAGTAGCCTTCTTATTATACTTCTTGATATGTATGTATTTATGCCGAATATCGATACAAAGGAACTTGATAAACAACCTCCTAATTGGTGGCAGGGTCTGCTAGCCGTGTTTTATGGCGGTATTACAGAAGAGATTATGATGCGCTTGTTTGGTATGACTCTTATTATATGGATTTTAGCTCGAGTAACTCGACAAAAAGAGACAAATATCCATTCTGTCTGTTATTGGATTGGAATTATAGGGATAGCGATATTTTTTGGAATATCACACTTACCGTCTGTTATAGGTATATTTGGCGAACTGAGTCTAATGCTTGTTCTTAGAACGGTTGTTCTTAATGGAATATTAGGAATATGGTTTGGATATCTTTATTGGAAAAAAGGATTAGAGTATGCAATTCTGTCCCATATGGCAGCTGATTTGTTTTTGCATGTACTCTTTCCAATTATACTAAAAGTGACCTTTTAAACTACAGTTAGTCTTTTCAAACAAAGGAGAATAAACAATGAGCAAGAAATCGTATCAAATCGTTTTTTTTGATGGAGATTGTGCATTTTGCAATAAGTTTATCATTTATTTAATCAAAAAGGATAAACATGACCGTTTACGATTTGCCCACTTAGATAGTTCCTTTGCAAAAGTAACCCTAAATAATCAACCTCGAATTCCTGATTCAATTATTCTTTATGCTAACGAAAAATTCTATTTTAAATCAGATGCCATATTAATGATTCTGAAAGAATTGAACGCACTAGGAATATTACCGGGTATTTTTGGTCTAATACCTAGAAAGTTTAGGGACTGGATGTACGATTTGTTTGCTAGATACAGATATATAATTTTTGGAAAACAGAATAATTGTATAATCCCCTCAAGAAAATTAAGAGAAAAGATCCTAGAATAGGAATATTTAAGCTTCTCTTTTTTTATAGGATAGTTCAATTAAAAAGTGTATTTTAGGTTAAGAATTTCCTGACTGATGATTTTTACTAATGAAATACAATTACATATCTGGATAATTATCAAGAACTTCTGTTATTTAGAACGATTTTAAATCCAACGAGAAGAGTCATCTTGGAATTGTTAAGGAAAAAACTAATTGTAAGCAATCTCTCCAATCATTTTGAGATATCTAAACACAGTATCTCTCATTATTGAATTCAAAGTAATGATGATTATTCCCGTGGCGCTGTATTAATTTTACAAAAAATGTATAATGACGCATAAAGTTAACCTAGGGCGTGAGGATCATAAAAAGAAAGGAGAAAGAAAATGTTTTTTCCTTCAAAAAAGGATTTATGGATGACTATAATCATTTGGTCAGTCATATTAGCGTGTATCATACCTCCTATCTTATCTATCGAACCTATAGGAGTCATCATGCTACCATCAATTTTGGATACTAAACCGGTTACAACAGTCATAATGGTTGTTCCTGCTATATTATTAGCATGGATATGGTTTGGAACTGGTTATAAAATTGAAAACTCAAAACTAGAGATTCAAAGCGGTCCCTATAAAAAAACTATTAATATAGATGAAATCAATAAAGTACGTAACACCAAAAATCCCTTTACAGCACCTGCTTTATCTATGGACAGGATTGAGATTAGTTACGGAAAATATGAATTTATCACCATATCTCCGAAAAACAAAGAAGAATTTATTCGTCAGCTTCTAAAGGTAAACCCTCGAATACAATTGGATAATCAAGATGGTGTTGCAAAACTAGAGTAAAAACTCAAAATTATGTATAAGAATGTATACTTGGACATACGGTACATTAGCCATGGTGCTAGGCACCTATCGACCAACAACAAAATTATGGAATATATCGAAATCGGCAAGAAAGAAGGCAGACTCATGACAGGCGGCGAAGGAGACGATTCCAAAGGCTTCTTCATTCAACCAAACGTATTGCCGATAATGTAATTTTACGAAATTGAGGGATCTCTACTGCAGGTAATGGCTCATAGAAAACATTTAATTAAAAATCTACTAGTAACATCTAACAATTACAAGGAATCAGAACTTATTGAAGGAGATGAAAAGATGCTAGTGAACAGAAAAAATAAGTGGAAATCAAAATTGGTCTCTTTATCACTTGTAACGGCATTGATGGCAACTGCTGGTGCAGTGGGTGCAGCATCAAAATCGGCATCCTTAGACGGTTCAAGCAGGTACTATTACTGCAACTAATGGTTCTTCAGGAAATATTTATGCTACAAATACTGGTGCAAACACGCAAACCAGGGGTTATGGTTATAGGTCTATTGATTTCTGGCCAGATAGTACTGTTGCATCTACCAACTGGTTAAATCCGGGACAAGCTGAAAGAAGCTATTTTACTCAAACAAAAGGAGATAAGTATTACGGTCAAATCGTTGGTCAAACAGTTGGATCTAGAGGAAGTGTGACAATAACAGTCCAATAATAACACACATGATCATTAATATAGCTAAATCAGGGATGTGCGTATTAACTTACGGCACTTCCCTGATTTAACCAATATGGAATACAAAAAGCATCACTTAGAGAAGACACATATTTGAGGAAAGTAGAACGTTTGATAATAGGAACATACAGACATACCTCTCCTTATTTTTTTGAGGAGATTTCTTATCTTTTTGAGGCACCTTTTAGGGAAACGGGTGAAATGAAGTGCGATGGAAGCGTCTATTTATTTTTTATATCAAACAAATATTTAAAAGTAAGCTATACATTGGGGCAAGTGTATTGTTTTTCATTTTGCTAATCAGCAGGCTCATTTTGTTCTTTTCAGATCCATATGATATGGAAGATTACGGACAACTGCCGCATGAAATAGCCATGCTTGTACAAATGGTATCGATTTTTTACATTGTTTTTTTCTATCTTCTTCATTCAAAGGAACTTCTTTATGGCGTCCAGTCGTTTTTTGTGGACGGTTACCGAATTATGATGGAGAAAATGAGCGCGATGTTTGCCGTCCATTTTTTGTGTCAAGGGGTCATGGCAGTTGTTGCATATAGCATTTTTTCGGTTATTTATTTCGTTGTTGGGATAGAGCCTTCGGGCTTTTATTTGTCTTTGTTTCGATTTTTAATGGTATATATGTTCGCCCCGTTATTGCTCAGTATGATGTATGGCTTAATTGTGGCGATGCTTCTTGGGACAAAAAAGAGCAGCTTTTTTGTTATTTTGGTCGTATGGATTGCCACTGGAAGTATGAATACGGAATTATTTATTGATTTCTTTAAAATGGTTCATGCGAATGAATGGAAATCTTTGCTTTTCATCGGAATGAATACTGTGCAGCATGTTTATAACTCCTATATTGGATTCGATGTGCATTGGGGAAATGAGCTGAAACTCATCACATGGTTTCTAGTCCTTTCCGGAATCATTTTAATCTTGTCGCTTCGTTTGACACTTACAACTAGGGAGCGAAATCTTGTCATCAAAGTGTTGCTGGTGCTGCCATTTCTCACTGTCGCTACAGCTTATGGCGCTGTTGAGTTAAGTACAAAGGCCTTTAGCAGAGCGGACAATACGACGGAGATAAATTACTATCGGAAGATGAAAATGAATGAAATGGAAACTGACTTGCGTTATGACATTGAATCATATTCGATTTCATTGAAAGAAAAACAAGCAACCGTGCAGGTGAAGTTTTCCCGCATGGACACAGTGGAGCCGACCTTTCAACTGTATCATGCCTATCCGGTGAAATGGATTAAAGCAGATCATAAACGAGTCAAGTTTGAAAGACAAGGAGATATCCTTAGAGTTCACTTGCCAGCAAGCACGACTTCCCTCACCTTTCATTACGAAATCGTTGATACAAACTTTGTGCCGTATACCAATGGCAGAACTGCCCTTCTGGCAGATAAAGCATGGTATCCGAAAAAGAGAGCATCGCAAATGTATGAAATATATGAATTTAAAATTTATGGAACAAATGAACGCATATCGCCGATGGAATTAACTGAGAGGTTCTTGCCTGAAGAAAGCTATTTCTTTACATTGGAAGTGGATGACGAGGTGCTATTCTGCAATTTACCGAGGCGCGGAACGGTTTACAGCGGCAAAGCACAAGCTGTTACTCTTATCAAGGGGCAAGGCAATCAGTTGGTATATGAGGATTACCATATTACGTATCCGGCGGACTGGCCCAAAATGGAAGAGAGGATTTCAACGGTGGTACCGCAATTAGAGAAGGCATTGCATGAAGTGCAGCAGCTTGCGCCGACAACAGTCCAATCGTTGCCTAAAGCCATTGTGTTTTCTAGCTTCGGTCTGTCTTCTTTAATGGCGAACGATCACCTCGTATACAACACACAAAATTCATATGCAATAGATAAATACCACATGGGACAAGATTTTTACGAACAAATGCTTCGGCTTTCGTTGCAAAGAAAAGGTTCGTACATTATGTATAGTGAATGGATCCATATGGCAACTCAATTTCTGATGCAAAAAAGAGGCTTGCCGTTTATCCCTACTGGAAGAAGTTTCCAATCGGATGTTTTACCGAAAGCCCAACAGGAGCTTATCGAATCCGTTTATCATTACTTTCACCAATTAAGCCTAGAGCAACAGCAGCAATTTCTACGACAGTGGTATCAAGAAATGGACGAAACGTGGACATGGAATCAAGTACTGGAATTAGTAAAGGGGTCGGGGTCAATTGGATATTTACATTGAGGGATTGACGAAGGTCATCAAAAAGAAACAAATATTATCCAATGTTACGCTTTCTATTTCAGGGATTTACGGGTTGCTAGGGCCGAACGGTGCTGGCAAAACGACCTTAATGAAGATATTAGCCGGTTTGACGGATTTTAATGCAGGGCGTGTGTTTCTCGGGGAGGAGTTGATCAGCACAAACACCTACGTGAGGCGAACAGACCATATTGGTTATCTACCCCAGGACTTTATGATTTACCCGGAACTCACCGTGTATGAGGTGCTCGAGCATATCGCCATTCTTCAAGGAAGCAAGCCCTCCACTTCGTATCACCACCAAATCAAGGAAGTGGTCGAACAAGTCAATTTATCTGACCATGTGAATAAAAAAATGCGGGAATTATCCGGCGGAATGCGTCGGCGGGTCGGCATCGCCCAGCTTTTATTGCGCAAGCCGTCTGTTCTCATTTTTGACGAGCCGACGGCGGGGCTCGATATTCGGGAGCGCGTGCGTTTTCGCAATCTGTTGAAGCAGCTCGGAAAGCGCCATACGGTCATTATTTCTTCCCATATTGTCGAAGATATCGAGTTTCTTTGCACGAAAATCGGCATTATCGAAAATGGGAGAGTTCTATTTGAAGGGGGACCGGAGGAATTAAAGAAAAAAGCGACCCATTGCACATATGAAATCAATGTTCCATTTGAAGAGCTCGACGAAATCATGGCGACGAAAGAGGTTGTACAGATGAGCGAGGAACCTTCTCACGTTGTGGTGCGTGTATTATCGGATGAGCCTGTTGGTCAGCGCGTCAGCCCACGGTTAATGGATGGATATTTAGCCCTTTTAAAAGAGGCGGCCCCCTATGAATAAGCTCGTTCATTTATTCAAATTTGATATAAAATTGCTAGGCTATTTATATAGCTTTCCTTTCGTGGCTTACGCGCTGTGTGTTTTGCTCATGCTAAGTTTCGGATCGCGATCCGATGCTTCATTTATGCCGTATATCGTCGTGCAAGGCATCGCTGTGCCGATAGCTGGCTGGCATTTGGTCTTTCTGTATAACAGCCTTTATGAAGAAGGAGCAAGGGAGACGTTAATCGTTTATTATCGCAAGGTTCTCGTCATCGACATTATACGTTACGCCCTCTTACACGCGATTTTTATTTCACTGCTAGTTGGTTTGACCGTATGGATAAATGGGCCGGATTTCTTCACCAGTACTTTAATTGTGCACCTCATCATGCTGTTTATCTTTTACCAAATTATAGGGATTGCGGTTTTAAGTGCCGTCCAAAGTTTAGATATTGCGCTAGCGATTGTAGCGACCTATACCTTTATGGAAGTAGCGACGCAAGGTACTTTTATGCCATGGCCACATCTATTTATTTTTCGGGAACCCATCGGTGACATCTCGATTCTGCTTACCTTCTTATCACTAGGGGTAGGCATTTTATTATCAGCAATACAATTATGGCGGAAGTTTAAATAAGTCTAGTGACTGTTCTGTTACATCGTTTCCGCTTAAAGTTTAATCAGTATCAATTTAGTATCCAAAAAAACAATTAGTTTAAAAAGTTTTTAGTTCTTTTGCTAATTGACTTCTTGAACGTGTTGCAAAACCACATAACGGCGTTTTCTTTATCAAAAATGTTTCACCGCCTCGTTATCGTTAGAAGACCATTTAGAGTTCACATTCTAAGTTTATCGATAGGTGGAATCGTTGAAGGGCATTGAGAAAATGAATATTCTCCGATAATTGAGTTTGGTTGATGATCAGTAACAGGAATCTAATTCAACAAATGGAGAGGAGATGGGTGGTGAGATAACCATTGTCGGCTTTGTATTCCTCTCCGTCGTAGATTGGGGCCAACATTACGCAAGTTTTTAATCATAAATTAAATGAACAAAAAATAGAAACTGAGGTGTTGTCCATGTATTTTGTATTTTTTCATTTGGGGCTTTCTTGTTTGGCTAGGAGCCACGCTTATTTTCCGATTGTTTGGACATTTTTTCTTCAACCCAGAAAATGCTTTGCTTCTTTTGCTATCCTATCTGCTTGTTGTTCCACTCATTTTTTTATTAACGTATCCTCTATACAAACTTAAAGGTTTAACAAAAGATGAGCGTTTAAAAGCTGCTATATTTATCGTACTTCCTGGCATGTTCATTGATACGATTGTATTAGTTGTCTTTACAGATGTGTTTACTAATTTACCAGTAGAATCTGATCGATATTTTGGTTCATGGCTATTATGGGCATACGGTTTGATTTTGATAACGGGTCTTCCATTAAAAAAGCGAGAGAGGAACGATAACAAATGAAAACTTTTAAGATGTTTGTCTGACCGTTTTACAGGCTTTGGGGTAGAACCTTTTCACATAATTATATATGACTTATTAAAAAGGAGATAAACACATGTTTTACCGTAAAAATAATATTTCTTCTGAAATCGATTGGCTAAAAGATCATACATACAGTATACAATTGCATGAATTAGATGGTCATTCCGATTTGTATTTTTTAAAACCTTTACTGCAAAATAAACGGATCGTTTTTTTGGGAGAGAATGGCCACGGTGTGGCGGAACATAGCCTGATTAAAACAAAGATGATTAAGTACTTACATAAAGAATTGGGGTTTCGAGTTTTAGCATTCGAAAGCAGTTTTAGTGACTGCAGCATATGCTTTTATCAACAAGATCAACTGGATATAAGGCAATGGATGAAACATTCTTTGTTTAAAGTCTGGCATACGGAGGAAGTCGAGACTCTCTTTCATTATGTGAAGGAAACACAATTATCCAATCAGCCTCTCATCTTAACAGGATTGGATATTCAGCCTGCCTCAAACGATCATATTACTGGCAAATTTCTCTCAAAAATGTTTTCAAATATGGATAAGGCCTATGGTGAGAAAATAGTAGAGTTGGAACAAGAAATGCTTTACCAATATGTCAATTCCCGTAGTCCGTCAATTTCCAAAAAGGAACGTAAGCGAAAATGCAAAGAATTGATGGCTCTTTATCAAGAATTCCTCTTTTTATTAGATAAAAACAGTCTTGAATTACAAAATAAGTTTGGAAAAGACGCTTTTTTGCTTGTGAACCGAATTTTGCAAAACCGAATTTCCCTTATACAGATGATCTCTTCTCATTTCATGAAAGCGATAAAAATCCGAAATAAGGCAATGGCTGACAATATTTCGTGGCTGGCACAAGAGATGTTTCCGAATGAGAAGATAATAATATGGGCGCACAATGGGCATATAATGAAGCAATCTAGGAGATTACTAGGGTTTCTATCGACATTTTCTTATTTACCTCCCAAAATCAAGGAATTCTCCTATACCATTGGGTTTTTTATGTATAGTGGACAAGCAGCGGTAAATAATCGCAGTGTATATGAAGTACAGCAGCCTGATCAAGACAGCATCGAGTTTCGAATCAAGCAAGTAGGACATGAAATTGGCTTTTTAGATATCTCGCGGCAAAGAAAAGTGCCTCAAAATCGTTGGCTTTTCAAGCATACTTACACGATGCATGAAGGGAAGCAATTAAATCTTATCAAGCCTATTGCTTGTTACGATGGACTTGTCGTTTGTGCGAAAACATCTCCTCCAAAATACATCAATCTAAATTAAAGCAGGAAGATTTTTCGCATTACATGTTATTCATTTCTTTTGTCATTTTGTCAGCAAGTTAGGTTTGGATTAAAATTCCGACATGAGCAAGCTTTTTTGCCATTTCCTTGAATGAAAACGCCATCGGACAATAAATTTGTTCGCCATGCGTTTCACGGTTCAGGATCGACATGTCCAGGTCCTCAAGAAAAATATTGCTGCCTATGACAGAAAAGAGGTCTTTACTATGATCACCGATGTCGGCGTTAACTTAGTGATGTTTTCTTTTCCATCATGTTAATTCCCAGCCTCGCCAATACAATACAAATTTCTTCCCTTTTAGTTTGTTAATTCATTACTTTGCTAACTTGTTAAAATATGGTAAAAAATAATTGACAATAAAAAAACAAAGCCGTTACAATAATAGTAAGTTATTAGTTTGTTTAGAAAATTTTAAAAATAGGTGCTGATTTGCGTGTTGAAGCAGGCAAAAGGAAGAATTGGCCGCAATGCGGTGCTCTTAGCGCTTTTTGAAGAGGAAGAAGAAGGAAAAATCACCGCTCATTTAGACAACTTGCAATGGCGTTATTGCAAAGGTAAAGTCGGTTCAATGGAACTGCAAAAAATTGTTGCTTCCGTTGAAACGGCAGCGAAGCGAAACAATGTTGTAAACGGCGAGCTATATCGAGAAATGCACGCGCTGTATCATGCGGTAGTTGAGGCGGTGCAAGGCGTAACGAGAGGACAGGTCGAGCTAGGAGATTTAATGAGAACCGTCGGTCTTCGTTTCGCTGTTGTCCGAGGAAACCCGTATGAAAACAGCAAAGAAGGAGAATGGATCGCCGTTGCCTTATATGGTACAATTGGCGCCCCGATTCGCGGGCTCGAACATGAAACGATTGGATTAGGAATCAACCATATTTAAAATAGGAAGCCTATAGTTTTTTAGTTATGAGGAGGCTGCATTCGCAATGTGTGTATTGCGGATATAGCCTCCTTCTTTATTTCGCTAAAGCGCGATGGAGAGGGTGGGAAAACATGGTCGTTTTAACCGGTCATACGTTAACGCTAGAAGAAGTAAAACGGGTATTGTATCGTGATGAATTGGTCATTGCTTCCAAAGAGAGTATGGAGGCGGTGGAGCGAAGCAGAAAAGCGGTGGAAGAGATTGTGGCGAATAAAAATGTGGTGTATGGCATTAATACAGGATTCGGAAAGTTCAGCGACGTCTTGATTGCCGCTGGCGACGTCGAAGAGCTGCAATGGAATTTAATTCATTCGCACGCATGCGGCGTGGGGGAGCCGTTTCCGGAAGAGGTGTCTCGCGCCATGCTCCTTCTTCGTGCTAATGCCCTTTTAAAAGGGTATTCCGGTGTGCGTCCAATCGTTATTGAACGGCTGTTGGATTTATTGAACGCCAAAATCCATCCGGTCATTCCACAACAAGGCTCGCTTGGGGCAAGCGGCGATCTCGCTCCGCTTTCCCATCTGGCGCTTGCCCTTTTAGGAGAAGGAGAAGTGTTTTATCGAGGCAAGCGAGTTCCCGCTATAAAAGCATTATCAGCAGAAGGCATTGCGCCGATTACGTTAAAGGCGAAAGAAGGATTGGCGCTTATTAACGGCACTCAGGCGATGACGGCGATGGGAGTGGTGGTTTATTTAGAAGCGGAACAGCTGGCGTATGAAAGCGAAGCGATTGCCGCTATGACGATCGAAGGCTTGCGCGGCATTATTGATGCATTTGATGAACATGTGCACCTCGTCCGCGGTTACAGGCAGCAGGTGGAAGTAGCAGCAAGAATTCGCGATTATTTAGCGGGCAGCAAATTGACGACAAGACAAGGCGAGTTGCGTGTGCAAGACGCTTACTCGCTTCGCTGTATCCCGCAAGTGCATGGAGCTTCTTGGCAAGTGCTTGATTATGTAAAAGAAAAGCTGGAAATTGAAATCAACGCAGCAACGGACAATCCGCTCATTTTTGAAGGAGGAGCGAAGGTGATTTCCGGCGGGAATTTTCATGGTCAGCCGATTGCGTTTGCGATGGACTTTATGAAAATTGCTATTGCTGAGCTTGCGAACATTTCAGAGCGTCGAATAGAACGGCTGGTAAATCCGCAATTAAATGATTTGCCGCCGTTTTTAAGCCCGGCTCCAGGTTTGCAGTCAGGAGCGATGATTATGCAATATACTGCAGCGTCGCTCGTATCTGAAAATAAAACGTTCGCTCATCCGGCAAGCGTCGATTCGATTCCATCGTCTGCGAATCAAGAAGATCATGTAAGCATGGGTACGATCGCTTCCCGCCATGCGTATGCCATTTTACAAAACACAAGGCGGGTGCTTGCGATTGAACTGATTTGTGCCATGCAAGCTGTTGAGTATCGCGGTGTGGAAAACATGGCACCGAAGACGAGAAAGCTTTATGAAGCAGTACGAAATATCGTTCCATCCATTACAAAAGATCGCATCTTTTCCAAAGATATTGAAGCAACAGCGCAATGGTTGAAAGGTGTTGACTGGCCCTTTTTTCTTCAAACCATCACACCAACCAATCAATATTCATAGGGGAAACGATGATGCGCAACATTAAAGCAAAAAAAGTCTTGAGCTAGAGTGCAAAGGATGGGAACAAGAAGCTGTTCTTCGTATGCTCTATAACAATCTAGATCCGGAAGTTGCTGAGAAACCAGAGGAGCTTATTGTATACGGAGGCATTGGGAAAGCGGCACGAAACTGGGAAGCGTTTGACGCGATTGTAAAAACGTTAAGAGAGCTTGAAAAAGATGAGACGCTCCTCATTCAATCAGGAAAGCCGGTTGGTGTCTTTAAAACGCATGAACGCGCGCCGAGAGTCCTTATTTCCAACTCGGTCCTTGTTCCAAAATGGGCAAACTGGGATCATTTCCGTGAGTTGGATAAAAAAGGATTAATCATGTACGGACAAATGACAGCGGGCAGTTGGATTTACATCGGCACGCAAGGAATTTTGCAAGGAACATACGAGACGTTTGCTGCAGTGGCAAAAAAGCATTTCGGCGGAACGTTAAAAGGGACGTTAACGCTCACAGCTGGTTTAGGCGGAATGGGAGGTGCGCAGCCTCTTGCAGTAACCATGAATGAAGGGGTTGTCATTGCGGTTGAAGTCGACCCAAGCCGCATTCAAAAACGGCTGGATACAAAATACTGCGATCGCATGACCTATTCATTGGATGAAGCGCTTCTTTGGGCATATGAGGCGAAAGAAAAAGGCGAACCGCTATCGATCGGACTTGTCGGCAATGCTGTAGAAGTGCATCATGAGCTGTTAAAACGCGGTGTTGTTCATAGTGCCCGGCACCTAAGAAGTCGCCGCATCATTCGGAATCAAAACAAAAAGGCTTCCCTCTTGTTGAGTGGAAGCAACTTAAACGGTAAACTGATATACCCCGTTTTTTATATGGACGGTTTTGTTTTCCGGCATCCCCGTGATTCCGCATAAAAACGGACGGTTGATAAGAGCATAGTCGATTGGAGCGGTGAGGCTTTTTGCTTCATATAAGCGGATCGCTATGTTTCCGATAGCGAGTTCGAAATAGGCGCCAAATTCATCCTTGCTTGGCGTTACAGACTGGCGGGGTACATCGAATAAATGGCAATATTTTTGCAACGACTCGTCAAGGCGGCTTACATTTATTCCAATATACGAAAGAGACGGGGTTCCGATGCTGTGCTGCATAAGCGGTGCCATTTCCGTCGCGCGGGCTTCTTCCGGTTCGCCCCACTGAATAAAAAACGGGTAGCGGCATGTGTCATCTTGTTTGTCCTCGATAAACAGCATCGACCAGCTTAATACTTTACCATCTTCACGTTTTCGGCTCCCGGAAAACGGACCAATCGGCTTTAGCCCTTTTGCCTGAATGTGGGCAATGACAGAATAGATATCGTCTGTGCGGAATGCCAATTGCGAAAAGCCTTCTCCTTTATAGGAATCCGCGACGATTTGCTGGATCAATACATTGTCGGAAGTTTTTGCTTTATCAAAGTCCATAAAGCCGATCCATTCAATGTAGCGCAGTTCGGTAAAGTAGTTCAGGCAGTTATACGTTCCCCAAGAAGGATGCTTTCCACCGTTTATAGCGTGAAATCCGATAAGCTGAAATGCGGTTTTTGCTTCTTCCGGATTTTCTGTATAGTGAACGATATGATCAAATGTGACATTCATGTTTTCTTCTCCTTTTTAGCAAAAATTTTAAAATAGCCTGCTTTTTATTTTTATATATCTCTCGCTCATTCTCCGTCGTTTTATGAACGGCAAAATCGATATCAAGCTGAATATTGTCTAGCTGTTCATTCAGTTTTTGATAGTGGGAATCTACTTTTTCCTCAAGTTTGTGAAGGCCTTGTTTGAGAGAAGTGATTTCACCGTGGATGTTGTGTACGTCTGTTGCGAGGGCTTCGAGTTTGGAATCTGTTTCATCTTGACGGTGAAGAAGCGCTGTCATTAGTTCGTTCAGTTCCTTTAGTCCGGATTGCAAATAAGCTTGTTCTTCTTCTAATCGTTTTTGCCCTTGGAGCAGTATTTGTTGTTCCCGGCGGATCGTTTGTTGTTCTTTTCGGATAGTCAGCTGTTCTCCCTCTAACCGTTTTTGCCCTTCGACAAGATTATGCAATGTACCTTCGATATTGCCAAGCCTGTCAAGCACTTGCTGGAGAACTGTTTCGTCCATAAAAATCCCCCATTCACACATGCTTTGGTTATTTAAAAATATTAAAGCACATATGTTCGTTTCTATCAAGAATATGGTGGAAAGCCGTTTTTGTATTCTTGCACAGAACGCGCGGCAAATGTTGCTTCATTCAATGAAAGTTTGGTATCATCATAGTATTGTGGTAGGTCGAACTCATTGGAGGTGAAAAAGATGTCAAGAATTTCCATCGAACAAGTAAAACATGTGGCGCATTTGGCGCGTTTGGCGATTACGGATGAAGAAGCAGAAATGTTTACAAAGCAGTTGGACGCGATTATTACATTCGCTGAGCAATTAAACGAGCTCGATACAGAAAACGTACCGCCAACATCTCATGTACTTGATATGAAGAATGTCATGCGCGAAGATGTGCCAACACCAGGGCTCCCGCTTGAAGAAGTGTTGAAAAACGCGCCGGACCACCAAGACGGGCAATTCCGCGTACCAGCCATTTTAGAGTAAGGAGGGGGAAGCAATGTCATTATTTGACCATAAAATTTCCGAATTACATCGTTTATTACATAAAAAAGAAATTTCTGTTTCCGATTTAGTGGATGAATCATTCCGCCGCATTGGCGAAGTGGAAGAACAAGTGCAAGCGTTTTTAACACTAAATGAAGAAAACGCGCGCGCGAAAGCGAAAGAGTTAGATGACAAGCTAGCGAAAGAAGGAAACGATTTTGGCGTGCTTTTTGGCATGCCGATTGGCATTAAAGATAATATTGTAACAAAAGGATTGGGCACAACATGTGCAAGCAAAATTTTATATAACTTTGACCCAATTTATGACGCAACGGTTATGGAGCGCTTAAACGAAGCCGGTGCGATTACGATTGGAAAATTAAACATGGACGAGTTTGCCATGGGGTCTTCTACGGAAAACTCCGGTTTTCAGCTCACGCGCAACCCGTGGGATTTAGAGCGCGTACCGGGCGGCTCTAGCGGCGGTTCCGCTGCGGCGGTAGCGGCAGGCGAAGTACCGTTTGCTTTAGGTTCTGATACGGGCGGTTCGATTCGCCAGCCGGCGGCATTTTGTGGAGTTGTCGGGCTGAAACCTACATACGGCCGTGTATCGCGCTTCGGGCTTGTCGCGTTTGCCTCTTCACTTGACCAAATCGGCCCGATTACGCGTACGGTAGAGGATAACGCCTACTTATTGCAAGTCATCGCTGGTTTAGATCCAATGGATTCGACATCGGCAAACGTAGAAGTGCCAAATTACGTAGAGGCGCTTACCGGCGACATTAAAGGCTTAAAAATCGCCGTGCCGAAAGAATATTTAGGCGAAGGTGTTGCGGAAGAGGTTCGCCAATCCGTCCTTGATGCATTAAAAGTATTGGAAAAATTAGGAGCGACATGGGAAGAAGTATCACTTCCGCACTCGAAGTATGCGCTGGCGACTTACTATTTGCTTGCTTCTTCGGAAGCATCCGCGAACCTTGCCCGCTTTGACGGTGTGCGTTACGGATACCGCACGGATAATGCGAAAAACTTGATCGATATGTACAAACAAACGCGCAGCGAAGGCTTCGGCAACGAAGTGAAACGCCGCATCATGCTTGGGACGTTCGCGTTAAGCGCCGGATATTATGACGCGTATTACAAAAAGGCGCAACAAGTGCGGACATTAATCAAACAAGATTTCGAAAAAGTATTTGAAAAATACGATGTTATTATCGGACCAACGACGCCGACACCAGCGTTCAAAATCGGCGAAAAAACACACGATCCGTTAACCATGTACGCAAACGACATTTTAACGATTCCAGTAAACCTTGCCGGCGTTCCTGGAATCTCCGTACCGTGCGGATTTGTGAACGGCTTGCCGGTCGGCTTGCAAATTATCGGCAAACATTTTGATGAAAGCACAATTTACCGCGTCGCTCACGCGTTTGAACAAGCGACTGACTATCATAAACAAAAACCAGCGTTATAAGGGGGGAAACATGATGAATTTTGAAACGGTCATTGGTCTTGAAGTTCACGTTGAGCTAAAGACAAAATCGAAAATTTTCTCCAGTAGTCCAAATGCGTTCGGAGCGCCCCCAAACACGCAAACGAACGTGATCGATTTAGGCTATCCAGGGGTTCTTCCGGTATTGAATAGACAAGCGGTAGAATTTGCGATGAAGGCAGCGATGGCGCTAAACTGCGAAATCGCGACCGAAACGAAATTTGACCGTAAAAACTATTTTTATCCGGATAACCCAAAAGCGTACCAAATTTCGCAATATGACCAGCCGCTTGGCAAAAACGGCTGGATTGAAATCGAAGTGAACGGCAAAAAGAAAAAAATCGGCATCACCCGCATTCATTTAGAAGAAGACGCAGGGAAACTGACGCATACCGGAGATGGATATTCACTTGTCGATTTCAACCGCCAAGGCACTCCATTAATTGAGATTGTGTCAGAACCGGACATTCGTTCGCCAGAAGAAGCGTATGCGTATTTGGAAAAATTAAAATCGATCATCCAATATACAGGCGTTTCCGATTGTAAAATGGAAGAAGGTTCGCTTCGCTGCGACGCGAACATTTCCCTTCGTCCAATTGGTTCAGACAAATTCGGCACGAAAACAGAGTTGAAAAACTTAAACTCATTTAACTTTGTGCGCATGGGGCTCGAATACGAAGCAAAGCGGCAAGAGAAAATTTTGCTTTCCGGCGGCGTCATCCAGCAAGAAACGCGTCGCTTTGACGAAGCGACAAAAACAACGGTGCTCATGCGCGTCAAAGAAGGTTCGGAAGACTACCGCTACTTCCCAGAACCAGACCTTGTTATGCTATATATCGACGACGAGTGGAAAGAACGCGTTCGCGCTTCGATTCCAGAGCTTCCAGACGCGCGCAAAAAACGCTATATCGAAGAGCTTGGCTTGCCGGAATACGATGCGAAAGTATTAACGCTGACGAAAGAAATGGCCGATTTCTTCGAAGCGACGGTCGCAAACGGAGCAGATCCGAAATTGGCGTCCAACTGGCTCATGGTTGAAGTATCTGGCTATTTAAACGCAGAACAAAAAGAACTGCATGAGATCGCGCTGACGCCAGAAAGCTTAGCGGGCATGATTAAGCTCATTCAAAACGGCACGATTTCGTCGAAAATCGCGAAAAAAGTGTTTAAAGAACTCGTCGAAAAAGGCGGAGACCCAGAGAAGATTGTCAAAGAAAAAGGGCTTGTGCAAATTTCCGATGAGGCGACATTGCGCAAAATCGTCATCGAAGTATTGGATGCTAATCCGCAATCCGTTGAAGACTATAAAAACGGAAAAGACCGCGCGCTTGGTTTCTTAGTCGGCCAAGTGATGAAAGCGACAAAAGGACAAGCCAACCCGCCGCTTGTCAATAAGTTGTTAGTAGAAGAAATTAACAAACGATAAACAAGTTAAAGCTGGCTGCATCAAGCCAGCTTTTTATTTTTATCTTAATTTTATGATGCTACAATCAGTTAAGCTTGAAGTCGAAAAAAGCGGGATACCAAGAGGCGATTTTGCCGATGCTTTGAGAAGATATAGGAAGGAAAAGTCGGATTTTTCATGATAAATTCGTCTTTTTTCTTTTAAATAACAAGTTATTAAAACCCAATGTTAGCGTGGAATGTTCTTGGGAATGATAGAAAAATTTTATAAAAAAAGAATATTATAAAAATATACAATAGTTTTTCTATTTATGTTATTCTATATTATAAGCAGAATTATTAACTTTTATGTAAAAAAATAACAATAGGAGGGATGAGGATGTTGAGGAAAAGATCCATATTGCTTACTTTATTGTGTACAATTATGTTAATTATTGCTACTGCTTGCAGCGGTGGCGGCAATGAAGCGAAAAATGAAAATAAAGGAAAAAGCAGTGGGAAAAGCGGAGATACGGCTGACCTCTTGATGGGGACAGGAAGCCAAGGGGGGACATATTATCCACTTGGAGCAGAAATGGCCAATGTTTGGAATAAAAATATTAAAAGTATCAATGTTACATCCACTGAATCTGGTGCCTCTGTTGAAAACCTCGCCAAAATTGCTAATGGAGAATTCGATTTAGGGATGACTGTAAACCTTCCGGCATATGATGCTTACGAAGGAAAAGGAGATTTTAAAGGAAGAAAAGTAGAGAATTTCGCGTTTATCGGCCATATTTATCCAGAAGTATTGCAAATTGTGACGAGAGAAAGTTTCGGGATTAATTCTATCGCTGACTTAAAAGGAAAACGGATCGCAATCGGACCGCCAGGAAGTGGTACGCAATCAGCCGCAAAAATCGTATTAGAAGCTTTCGGTATTAAAGACGGTGACTATGAAGCTTATCAAGAAGGCTTCGGTGATGCGAAAGCGAAGCTGCAAGACGGCACGATTGACGCATCGTTCGGATTGCTTGGCCTGCCTGATGCCGGAATTGATGAACTGCAAGCATCTGTAAAAGACGTGAAACTTTTAGAAATTACTGGTGAAGAACTGGCTTATGTTGAAAAGAACAGCGGCTACACTCGATATACGATGAAAGCCGGTTCATATGAATGGTTGAAAAAAGATGTCAGTACTGTTTCCGCGTTTGCGATTTTAGTCGCTAATACAGATACAGTGGATGATGAGACAGCGTATCAGCTTGCGAAAGTAATGATTGAAAAAGCAAATGAAAACACACACCAACAGGCAAAACATATGACAAAAGAAAACGCATTGAATGGACGCGGAAATTTACCAATTCATCCAGGTGCAGAAAAATACTATAAAGAAATTGGTATCCTTAAGTAATAAAAAGGGCCAGACTAAGCGTCCTGGTCCTTTTTTCAATAATTCTCCTATCACAAAATCTCTTGTTTTTCCATTAATCTTAACGATGTGCTCCCTATGATTTTACTGTTGCCTATTTCAACCGGTAACAAGTAATTAACTTCATTTAGGTGGTGATGACGATGAAATGGCGTAAAAAAAAAGATATGAAAGAAAAGCCGCTTGAAGAATTGTCTCAAGAGGAAATACTAGAAAAATATGACCGAGAAAGTTCCTACAGAAAAAATCTCGGGAAATGGTCATGGGTTGTCCTCTTTTTAGGTGTATCATTAACGTTGTTCCATTTGTACACAGGGTATCGCGGCGCGTTTGAAGCGAGAATTCAAGGTCCTATACATCTAGGAACCGCTTTAGGCCTCATTTTTTTGCTTTATCCGATTAAAAAAGGATTGCATCGGAAACAAAAGGGAGTTCCTTGGTATGATGTCGTGCTTGCTTTCACAGCGCTCGGGGTTGGCTATTATAATGTGATTAATTACGAGGAGCTTGTAGCGCAAAAAATCGTGTTTGGGTATTCGCAAATGGATATTATTGTTGCTTCCCTTGGTGTACTGTTAGTGCTTGAAGCGGCAAGAAGATGCGTAGGTTTGCCAATCGTGGCAGTAGCGGGTGTAGCAATTTTATACGCGTTATACGGAAATCATATTCCAACGAAAATGTTTGCCCATCGTGGATTTTCATGGGAAAAGTTAGCAACTGATTTGTATTTAACGACAAAAGGAATATTTAGTACGCCAATTCAAGTGTCATCCACATTTATCTTCTTGTTTTTATTTTTCGGAGTGATGCTCATTCGGACTGGAGTTGGTCAATTTTTCAATGACGTAGCGTTTGCGTTAACAGGAAGATTTATTGGAGGACAGGCGAAAGCAGCAGTTGTTGCGAGCGCCTTGGAAGGAATGGTCTCGGGAAGCTCTGTCGCGAACACGGTAGGATCGGGAGCGTTTACGATTCCAATGATGAAAAAGGCGGGTTATAAGCCGGAATTTGCCGCAGCTGTAGAAGCTTCCGCATCAACCGGTGGGCAAATTATGCCACCAGTAATGGGAGCGGCCGCATTTATTATGGCTTCGTATACAAACACGCCGTATAGCCAAATCATGTTGGCTGCGATCATTCCTGCCATTTTATACTTCCTCGGTGTATTTTTAGGCGTACACTTCGAATCGAAAAAACAGGGGATTATCGGCACACCGAAATCGCAGTTGCCAAGCTTTCGGAAACTGATGACAGAACGCGGATATTTGATTTTGCCGCTTATAGTCATTTTTTACACATTACTGACTGGTAGAACGCCGATGCGCGCTGCTTTAGTGGCGATTTTAGTCGCGTTTCTTGTCAGCTTAGTACGCAAAGAAACAAGAATGACACCATGGCAAATTGTAAAAACGCTTGAGGAAGGTGCTCGAACCGCGCTTCCAGTCATCGCAGCATGTGCAGCCGCGGGAATTATTGTCGGTGTTGTCGTCCAAACGGGATTAGGCGGAAGAATAGCAAATGGCATTATTACGTTAGGTGGAGGATCATTAATTTTAACGTTATTCTTTACCATGATTGCCTGCCTTATTTTGGGAATGGGGTTGCCGACAACGGCAAACTATATCGTAACCGCGACGATGGTTGCGCCAGCGTTAGTATTAGGGTTGGACGTTCCAGTTTTAGCTGCTCATATGTTCGTCTTCTATTTCGGAATTGTCGCTGATATTACGCCGCCTGTCTGTTTGGCAGCATATGCGGGTGCGGGACTGGCGGGAGCGAACCCGTTTATGACAGGAGTAAGGGCGTTTTCGTTGGCGACGGCGGCGTATATCATCCCATACGTATTTGTTATGAACCCGCAAATGATTTTAATTGACGTTAAACCGCTGTTTTTAACGATTTGCGTGGTCACAGCGATTATTGGCATGATCGGTGTAAGCAGCGCCATGGTTGGTTACCTTGTCAGAAAGGCGTATGTTTGGGAGCGGATTGTCTTATTTATCGCTGGTTTTCTTCTCATCTCGCCAAATATTACGTTTAGTGTAATTGGAAGCGTGCTATTAATTGCCGTTGCTGTGATTCAATCAAGAAGACCGAAAGAAACAAATAACCTTTTCACCGCGATCATGTAGTATTGAAGGGAAAGAGGGTGATTTTTGATCATCCTCTTTTTTTTATTTACATATAGGCAAAAATCCTGTAATATGAAATAAAAATTTCATATAATTTTATAAAATGAAAAATAAATTTCAAAGAGGTGTTCATGGTGGAAATCGAGCAGATAGAAGCGATTGCTAGTAGCATGAAACGCTCCTTTCATTTGTATGAAAAAGCGAAGGAAGTCATACCAGGAGGCGTCACGGCAAATATTAAATATTTCGCGCCGCACCCGATTATCATGGAAAGAGGAAAAGGCAGCCGCCTAGTCGATGTCGATGGAAACGAATATGTCGATTATTTACTTTGTTACGGTGCGCTTATTTTAGGACATGGCCATCCGAAAGTAATCGAATCGATCATGAGACAGATTATTACGGACGGAACGACCGTATTTGGCGCGCCACACATGCTCGAAACGTTGATGGCGAAAAAAATTATTCAAGCATTTCCAAGCATGGAAATGGTTCGTTATACAAATTCCGGTTTAGAAGCTACATTACTTGCCATTCGCTTAGCACAAGCGTTCACGGGAAAAACAGCTATCGCAAAATTCGAAGGACATTATCACGGTGGATATGATCAAGTGTTAATTAGTGTAAATCCGTCGGTTACCGAAGCGGGAGACGAAAAAGAGCCGAAAGCGGTGCCTGAGTCGAAAGGAATCCCTCCCCAATATACGGATGAAACGATTATTTTGCCGTTTAACGATGTTGAGGCAACGGAAGCGATTTTGCGGAAACATAAAAATCGACTTGCAGCAGTTATTTTAGAGCCGGTTCAAGGTGGCTTTATTCCGGCAGATGCAATTTTTATGAAAGAGCTTCGCGCCATAACGAAAGAACTTGGCATCGTCCTTATTTTCGATGAAGTAAAAACGGGATTCCGTATCACTTACGGAGGGGCACAAACGGTTTACGGCATCGCGCCTGATCTTACCGCATTAGGAAAAGTGTTAGGAGGTGGATTCCCGATCGGAGTGGTCGGAGGGAAAAAAGAAATTATGGAACAAATGGACCCTCGTCGCGGCAAAGACGCACTGTCAATAGAAACAGATAAAGCGAACAAAGGGGATGTCCTGTTCCATAGCGGCACGTATAACGGTCATCCGACTGTTTTAGCGGCAGGGCTGGCAACATTAGACGTCTTACAGCAGCCGGAAACGATGCCGCGTCTATTACAAATGACGAACATGCTCCGCGAAGGATTGGAAGCGGTGTACCGTGCTTATGGCATACCAATGAAAACGGTCGGATTAGGAAGCATCTTCAACATCGTCTTGACCGAACAAGATGTAAAAAATTATCGCGATTTAACAAAAGCAAATATGAAATTGCGGGAAGAAATCGATTACGAACTGTTGGGACACGGCGTGTATACGAAACCTGGCAATCGCTATTCGATGTCCGTCGTTCATACGGAAGAAGATATCGCATGGACGATAGAAGCGCATGAAAAAGCTATTCGAAAGGTAAAAAATCGTTTATAATGGACACACCAACAAATCGTTGTGAGAAAAGGGCTGGAAAACGATGAATGAAGTGTATCGATTAATCGCCGAAAAACTGCCAGAAATGAGTCGAGCACAGCGGAAAATCGCGAAATACGTATTAAACAATCCTGAAGCGGTTCCGTTTTTCACGGTCGGAAAGCTTGCGAAAATGGCAGGAGTGAGCGAAGCGACTGTTGTCCGCTTCGCAACGTTTTTAGGATTTTCGGGATATCCAGAGTGGCAACAGGCGATGCAAGAATCGATGAAGCGGCAATTGACAACGGTGGAGAGATTGAAAATTTCCGAAGAAGTGTACGATTCGGAAGACAAATCGATTTTCGAAATGTTTCAAGAAGACATCGAAAGAATTAAAGCAATGTCGGTGCAAATCGACATGGATTTGTTCTATCAAGCGGTGCAATACATTACCGACGCGAAACGAATATTTATTATCGCAAACCGAAGCGCGGTTTCATTAGGACTGTTTTTAGAATTTTATTTCGACATATTGTTTGAGAATGCGGAGCTCATTCGTAATCCGCACGGCATATCGGAAAAACTGTTTCGCCTTAATAAAGACGATGTCGTTATTGGTTTAAGTTTTGCTCGCTACACAAAAAGTACCATTGAAGCGGTCGCTTTCGCCAAAGACCGCGGCGCAAAAATTATTGTCATTACGGACCATCTATTATCACCGCTGGTATCGTACGGAGACGTCACGTTATGTGCTCCGACGGAAATGCCGTCGTTTATTGACTCGTTCGTTGCGCCGTTAAGTTTAGTGAACGCACTCATTACCGAAGTCGGCCGGAGAAAGCGCAGCGAAGTCGAAAAGCATTTATCTGATTTAGAAGAAATTTGGGAAAGATTCCATATTTTTTATGAGTAAAATGATGTGGACCTATTCCAAGAATGTTGGAATGGGTCTTTTTATTTCACCGGCTCGACTCGTTTCTATTATGCGCGGTTGTACTATTGCTTCTTGTTTCCGTATCTCCGGAAAGCAGATAAATATATTTTCGTGCCTTCATATCGTTGGCCATTTATGTCAAGAAAACGGGTGCGTTAAACAGAAGGAAAAACTCTTGCTTATGCAGCTACTTTTCTCTCGTCAACGTCATATACAGCAAACACAATCTGTTCTGTCCCGTCAACCATTAGATGTGGTGAAAAACAATATCATCATCGTTTCATCCATGGCCGTCCGGCTTTCTAGTCATTCTCTTCACAAAAAGTTTGTTCCGTAAACAGATTATTTTCGAAAGAGCTTTAATATGTTTAGCATGTCAGAATGATAGATAAGAAAAAAGTCCTTATCGTCATCTGAAAAACAGGAATATATCATGATATATCCTTATTTTCCTTGTGCTACCATTTAAGTAGCGTGTAAATGGGGGGAGGAAATCAAGGTGTCGTCTTTATTGGAATCGATAGAAAAAGAATTGAAACGCAAGGCCTATGAGACGATGATCGATTGCCTCGAGTTCTATCAAGGGCAGGTCGAAGAAGCGATCGAGGAATTTCAAGATGGCACTCGTGCCTTTTATCGCGCAAATGACGAGTATGTTCCGCATTGGCAGGGAGAATCGAGGGCAGCGTATGAGTCGATATACGGGGACTTGCGGCAAATCGAGGCATGGATTTATGCGGCCGCAGACGATCTTTTTCATGAAATAAGCAGGGAAATCGCCCAGATTCTCCAAAAGATAGAGGAACGGCAATGACGACGATTCGAGTCAAACCAGAGGAGCTGGAAACGGTAGCGAAGCATGTTCCCGATGCAGAAGACGCTTGCCAGCGTGTGCAGGAATCTCTTTCTTGGACACTTCCTTCTTTAGCCGTGCAGATTCCCGGAATCGACTCTGCCGCCATCCATAAGCTTAAAGACGAGCTGATTCATTGGCTGAAGAAAAGCTGAATGAAGCCGAGGAACTGCTGTATCGGACGGCCGCGGCAATGCGCCAGGCAGACCAAACGCTTGCCGAGAACATGAAAGAATTCGGCTTAGAGCTTCTTGGCTGGTATGACTTGCAGCGATTGTTTGGAGAATACGATCCAATTACTGGAGAACGGATATCCGGATGGGACCGCCTGCTTGCGGGAGGAATGCTATTAGCTTCTTTTATTCCTCTGATCAAAGGGATAGGAATCGCTGGCAAAGTGGGAATCAAAGGAGCGAAATCAGCCAGGATAACAGCGGATGTTTCGAAATGGATCTCAAAAACGAAAAACGTCCTCCATTATGATAAAATCAAATCGTTCTTCCAAACGATCTATCACCAAGTCATCAAAGAACCAATCATCGAAACTATCCGTCGTTCAGAAAACAATGGAAGAACTTTCTTCCTCAAGTGAAAAATATGAAAGAGATATTATCACCAAAAGGAACGGGTAATATTGTTCTAGAACAATTGCAATTAGGGATAACACTAAAAGATGTGGTAATAGTTTTCTCCTTCGACGAGGAATACGGAGATATCGTTTTTAACTTCCCAGAAAGCGAAATATTCGTAGATGATAAAAAGGAAGTTAAATCGAGGTTTGAAAAGTTAGTTAATTATCTAGTGAAATTAAAAATGAAATATGATATTCCTAAAGTTATAATAGGTTACGAGCCTGCGGATGATGAGGATACAATGTTAATCGAACTTAATGATAATGCTCTTAACTTGGAAAAAGTGTTAGAAAAAATACTTTATTAAATCCTTCGAGCCTCAAGGATTTCCTTGAGGCTCTTTTTAGTGTACCCGGCATGGGTGCAGTCTAATACGGCCCTTCCTCTTTTTTTGCTACGATTTTAAGCCTTTTGGCGTTACTTTATTTTCTAGCTTCCGCAATAAAAGATCAAATAAAATCGCTAAAACCGCCGCTGGGATGGCACCGGCCAAAATCAAATTTTTATCGGCGATCCGCAGTCCGCGGTCAATGAGATCGCCTAAGCCGCCGGCGCCGATAAAGGTCGCGAGCGCCGCCACGCCGATCGTCAAAACAGTAGCCGTTCGTACGCCTGCCATAATCACTGGCAAGGAAAGGGGGAGCTCGACCATCCATAAAATTTGTCGCGATGTCATCCCCATTCCTCGGCCGGCATCGACAAGCGCGGGATCGACGCCAAGGATGCCTGTGTACGTATTGCGCAAAATCGGAAGCAATGCATATAACGTTAACGCAATAATGGCCGGCAATTTTCCGATTCCAAAGATCGGAAGCATAAATCCTAATAAAGCGAGGCTTGGAATCGTTTGAATAATAGCAGCGATGCCGATGATTGGTTCGGCTAGCTTTTTATGCCTTGTCAGGACAATGCCGAGCGGAACAGCGACTAAAATCGCAATGATCATCGCGGTTCCGGAAAGCAAAATATGTTCTTGGAAAGCGATCCAGATCTCTTGTTTTCGTTCTATCATTATGTCTAGCAAATTCATTTCTCATCCCACCTTCACGGTTGCTTTTGAAACTCCCATTCCGCCAGCCCGCGCATCATGCTCGATCTCGTGATAACGCCGACAAGGCGATTCCCGGCCAATACAGGGATGGCGCTGATGTCTTGGTGTTGGAAAATTTCCGCAACTTCCGTCACATCAGCATCCTTTGTTAGTGTCGTCACATCGAAATCAGCGATGTCGGTCACAAGAAGATGTTCCTGCTGATAATGTCTTTCTAGTTTTTTTAATGTCACGACACCAAGAAAGGATTGTTTTTTATCTGTAACGATTAAGCTGTCTACTTTTTTCTCTTTCATGAACCGGAAGGCCTCGGCTAATCCGCGCTTCGGCGATATCGTAGCGATGGAATGGGACATTAAGTCTTCCGCTGTCGGCACGGCCGTTTGTCTTTGTGCAAGGCGGTTCTCTCCAATAAAGTCGCGTACGAATGAATTGACAGGACGGCGCAAAATTTGATCCGGCGTAGCAAATTGCACGATTTCTCCGTCTTTCATAATTGCAATACGGTTGGAAATTTTAATCGCTTCATCCATATCATGTGTGACAAACACAATTGTCTTTCGAATTTCTTCCTGCAATTTCACAATATCCTCTTGCAGCTGTTCGCGGCTGATCGGATCGAGCGCGCTGAACGGCTCGTCCATCAAAATGATGTCAGGCTCTGCGGCAAGGGCGCGAATAACGCCGACTCGTTGTTGCTGGCCACCGCTAAGTTCCGACGGGTAGCGATGTTTAAACATCGCTGGATCTAATCCGACAAGATCAAGCAGTTCGTCAACCCGTTTTTGATAGGCGGACGGCTCCCATTTTTTTAGTTTCGGAACTAAGGCGATATTTTCCGCAATCGTCATATGAGGGAACAGCCCGATTTGCTGGATGACATAGCCAATGTTGCGTCGTAGTTCCACTGGATTCATTTTTGCAATGTCCTGCCCGTCAATGTATATCGTTCCAGACGTCGGTTCAGTCAGGCGGTTAATCATCCGCATCGTCGTCGTTTTTCCGCATCCGCTTGGCCCGATTAAAGTGACCAATTCTCCTTTTTGAATTTCGAGATTAATATTTTTCAATGCGACAAAACCGTCGTCATATTGTTTCCATACGTTTTCAAAGCGAATCATCTTCATCCCACCTTTGCTATGAGAAAACATTAATCTATCAATCCTTCTGCTTTCAAAAAGTCAATGGCCACTTGTTTTGGACTTTTTCCTTCCATATTTACTTGCGCGTTGAGTTCCATCATTTTTTCATCGGTTAAAACACCTTCGAGTTTATTCAAAACTTTCTCCAATCCAGGGTTGGCATCAAGCACTTCTTGACGGATAATCGGCACAGCGTGATAAGGCGGGAAGTAGTGTTTGTCATCTTTCAGCACAACGAGGTTGTATTTTTTAATGCGTGCATCGGTCGTATAGGCGGTAATGACATCGATATCGCCGTTTTTTGCCGCTTCATACTGCAAGTCAGGATCGATGTTGGCAGTTTTCTTAAACTTAAAGCCATATGTCTCAACTAACCCGTCATACCCGTCGCTTCGCTCAAAAAATTCCGCATCGGAGCCGAATACAAGCTGATCAGATTTCTTGGCGAGGTCGGAGTACGTTTTTACTCCTAGCTTGTCAGCAAGTTCTTTGTGCATTGCGAGGGCGTAAGTGTTGTTAAAGCCGAGCGGCTTCAGCCACGTGATGTTAAACTTTTCTTTATACTGCTTTTTCGTTTCTTCATAAATTTCTTCTGGTGTTTTCGATGGGTCGTATTTGTTTTTTAAGATGTTTAAGTGACCAGTACCCGTATATTCTACGTATAAATCGACATCTCCCTTTTCCATGGCTTGCTGCAGCACAAACGCGCCTCCTAAACTATCTTTTACTTCCACGTCTAAATCGGTGTTCGCTTTCAAATATTCGGCAAGCAAGTGGGTTAAAATCACCTGTTCGGTAAACTTTTTGCCCGTGACAACAATTTTCCCTGTCTCCGCTTTTTCGCCAGCTCCGCAGGCGGTTAAAATGAACAGCATGGCAGCGGATAAAAATAGAAACATGAATTTTCGCAATGAAATTCCTCCTTTACGTGATTGTGCATACGTTCTTGATATAGATTTGCGCTGAAATGATATGTAGCGGCAAGGAGAGGCCAGGAAATAACGGGTGGGAACCGTCACGACAATATTGTATCGTCAGTTGGATGTTGTTTACAAATTTGGTATAGCACTATATATTTGCATATTTACGGACTTGCCATGCTGACCTAGAAGCAGATTCCGCATCCTTAGAAATGCTCCGATATGCTCCTGTATCCTCAAGATTCGATAGGAATTATGAGAAAAAAACAAAATAGCAATGCATGAAAATAAGGAATGGCAGTACAAAATGTGAAAATGCCATCCCGAGTTTGTTGGCAACTTTTTTATGATTATTCTTGCTCCATCAATCGGCTGCCATTCTTCGCTGTACATGTATGTAAAAATAAAGCGGTATGGCGCCTAAAAGCGTCATGCCGCTTACAATGTTTACGGGCTGACTAACCGTTGCAGCGTGCTTTCGACTTTAAAAACGCGGTTGTTGAGAACTTGAATGCCGGATTCATGGTCATGGAGAAGAGGAAGGACTTTGTCTTCGAGCACGTTGGTGAGGTGAGTGACTTTTCCTTTCAATTCGTGGACGTTAAGTGAGAGTGCGTCATATTTTGCAGTGAGGACTTCTTGGCCATGGCGGACGGCTTCGCTGATCGCTTTTGTTTCGGTGATTTTTTCATCAAGAACAATAACGGTGCTTTCGACGTTTGCTAAACGCTCCTTCACGCTGGCCATGTCTTTTTCCAAGGTAGCCACTCTCTCTTCGACACGGCTCATCCGCTTTTCCAATTTGTCGACACGATTGCTTAACGTTTGGATATCGTTGCGCGTGAGTTTGACCTCTTGGAGAATTTCTTGCAGCAGCGCCTCTACCATGTACTCACCTCCTTTATATCCTTCATTATACATTAAACATTCCGACAAATGCCATGTCGAATGGAATAGATTTTTAGTGGAGTAATTGTTCGACATTTATTACAATGGAAATAGATGATCTGAAGAACGATAAGGAGAATGGACATGGATGCTTCCTGGCTAAAGCCGATTTCGGAGGTAAAGTATTTAGCGGTGGACAATGCGTATCGCTATCGCGCGATTTTGCGCTATTTTTACACACAGCACGAACGGATGCGGCAATATTTGTTTCCAGAAGAAGTGTATGCGTTTTTAAAACAGCACGATGAATTTCGGGATTATACAGAAGACGATCTGCAGCAAGATTTAGATCAACTCGTCAAATGGAAAAACTTGATTGCGAGACAAGAAACAACGCACATTCGCACGATTGAAGAGTTTAAAAAGAAACGGTTTCGCTATCAATGCAGCCCGTACACGGTCGAAATCGAGCGTATGATCCGCGCGCTCGAGCAGCTTGGCGATTCGTTTGGCGGGTCATTGGAAAAAACGCGATTTGACCGCCTGTATACCTCGCTTGTCCGCATTGAAACAATTATCAAAAATGGATTTGCGGAAAAACGAGATGAGATGAACCAAGTATGGGAAGAAACATTTGACTATTTCAAAAAAATCATTCAAAATTCCGCCGACTATATCGCTTACTTGAACAGCGAAAACATGGAAGAACAAATGATGTCGGATGCGTTTCTCGTATACAAGGAAAAGTTCACGACATATTTACGGGATTTTATCCTCGCGTTGCAAAAAACATCGATGCAAATTGAAAAACTGCTCGAAGACTTGCAGGAAGAAGAAGTACGTCAGTTTGTTCATCATGTCGTAGACTATCAAATGACGATTCCGCGTTGGGAAGATCTTTCGCTTACAAGAGAGCAGATGGTGGAAGAACGGATGGAAACATGGCGCAGCTTAAAAGAATGGTTTTTAGGCCGGAACGGGCATGACAGTGAATTGGCGTTTTTGCAGAAACAAACGAACGAGGCGATCCGCCGTATTACAAGGGTTGTGCAGCGGCTTGGCGAGCGGCACCATCATTTTCGCAGCCGAAAAAAAGATTATTTGTATCTAGCACAATGGTTTTCTAAACTCGATTCGCTAGAAGATGCGCATAAATTGTCATCAGTTGTGTTTGGCTGTTTTCACACAAAACATGTGGTGACGGACAATGATGCGACCGAAGATATGTATCGCGACATTTGGGAAGAAGCACCAAGCGAATGGACGGTGAAGCCGCGCGTCCGCTATTACCAGGAAAAGAAAAAGCCGCAGGCAATCGTAGACAATGAAAATAAAAAGAAACAAACAATGGTGGAGTTTTTACAGCAAAAACAGCGTGAAGAAGAAGAGCTCAAACAGTTGGTTCAAGACGGCAAAATTATTTTACGCGAGTTGCCGGTTGTCGCTCCCCATGTTCGCAAAACGTTATTAAGCTGGATTGCGAAAGCGATGACGCGCGAAGATCGAGTCGTGAAAACGGAAATTGGCTGGAAGGTGAAAATTGTCAAAAAAGACGATTCATTTATTGAATTACACGCGGAAGACGGAACGATGATCATGCCGAATTACGAAATTCATTTTCTTGAGAGTAGGGAGGAGCTAGTGAGTGGAGCGTGATTTTGATGAAAAGGCGAAAATAGCACTAAAAGTGTTACTGGAAAACTTTTGGATTACCCGCGAGCGTGACCCGGAATTGTTTCAGCTGATTCGCGAACGAGAAAATATCGTAAAACGTTATGTGCAAGAAAAATTCGGTTATCGCCTCATTGTTCACCGTTATTTTGCTAAACTTGAAAAAATACCGGCGGAACCTGAGGCATGGATGGGAATTGAATCATTTCAAGAACCGCTTGATTACGCGTTGTTTTGTTGCTTGATGGCATATTTAGAAGGAAAGGAAGTGGAAGAAAAATTTTTGCTGTCGGATGTCTGTGAGGAAATAAAAGCGATGTATCCAGGGGAAGTTCCGCTTGATTGGACGAACTACCAGCAGCGGCGCGCGCTGATCCGTGTATTAAAAACCGCTGAAGAACTTGGGGTCGTGAAGCGGGTGGACGGCGAAATCGAAGGATTCGCCCAGCGGGAAGACCATGAAGCGCTATATGAAGTCCCCGTGCTTTCCCGTTATTTTATGCGTTCCTATCCGAAAGATTTGACGCAGTACAAAACGATGGAAGAATTGTTAGAAGAAGAGTGGAAAACCGCTCCGCAAGATTATCGGCGCCACCGCATTTATCGGCAACTGTTTTTATCTCCAGTTGTTTATCGACAACAAAAAGACGATCCTGACTTTTATTACTTGCGCAACTTTCGCCATCGATTGCGCGAAGATATTGAAGCGCATAGCGATTTTCGCTACGAACTGTATAAAAACGCCGCTTTGCTCACCCTTCCGGAACGGGAAAACGTATATACGCTGTTTCCCAACCAAAAAGGAACGTCAGATATTATTCTTCATTTCGCTTCTATTGTCCGTGAACATCTTCTAGATTATCCACCAGACGAATACGGGAAAATCAGAATGACACAAGCGGATTTTCAGCGGCTGCTTACAATATGCAAGGAGCGCTATGGAGAAGGATGGGGAAAAACGTATCGCGACATGACTCCAGCGCAGCTAACATCGGTGCTGTTGGAGGAATTAAAACAGTGGAAAATGGCGGATGTGGAAAAAGAAACGGGAATGATCATGCTATATCCACTGCTCGGACGGATAGTTGGCCATTATCCTCCCGATTTTATGAAGAAAGGAATGGATGATGATGACGAATAAATGGGTGCTCCATCGCGCGGGACTATTAAATTTTTGGTATTACGATGAAGAATATTTCCATTTTGCGGACGGCAGGCTGTTTCTCCGCGGCAGCAACGGTTCGGGAAAATCAGTGACGATGCAAAGCTTGATTCCTGTTTTGCTTGACGGAAAGAAAACCCCTGACCGCCTTGATCCGTTTGGGTCACGGGCGCGCCGCATGGAAGATTATTTGCTTGGGGAAAAGGAATTAGTTGATCGTGATGAACGGACAGGCTATTTATTTTTAGAATATAAACGAAAACATAGCGACCATTATATCACAACCGGAATCGGTTTAAGGGCGAAACGCCAGAAAGGCATGGATTTTTGGGGATTTGTCATTTTTGACAACCGCCGCATCGGTAAAGATATTACATTGTACAAAAAGGAAAAAACGGGCGAAAAAATCCCGCTGACAAAACGAGAATTAATCACGGTGCTTGGCGACGGCGGAACGGTTGTCGATACGCAAAAAGAGTATATGGAGCTTGTCAATAAATATATTTTCCGTTTCGAATCGCTCGAAGCGTTTCAAGAATTGATCGAGCTTTTGATTCAGCTTCGCAGTCCGAAATTATCGAAAGATTTCAAGCCGACAGTCATTTACGAAATTCTCGAAAGCTCGCTGCCGGCGTTGACGGATGACGAATTGCGACATTTATCGGAAACGATTGAAAACATGGACCAAGCAAAGCAGCAGCTGGAACAGTTGGAACGGGATGAAGCGTCGCTGCGTCGACTCTGCCAGCACTATCAGCAATATAACGAATATATGATATGGGAAAAAGCGAACGAATGGCTCAAAGCAGCAAAACAAGAGGAAAAATTAACGGAAGAGCGCGAGCAGTGCCTCCGCGATCAAGAGCGGTATGCAGCACGAAAAGAAGAGCTGGCAACGGAAATTCAGGGCTTACAAAATGAGCAAGCGGTGCTTCGCAAACGGGAGCTGGATTTAGCGAGCCACGAAGTGTTTCGGGCCGAAGAAAAATATCGGGAAACGAAACAGCGCCTTGCGAACGTGCAAGATCAAATAATGAAAAAAGAACGTTATCTTGATGATAAACAACAACAAGAGCGCAAGTTGAAACAAGAGATTGCCAAAAGCGAAGACGTTCTTCACCAGTCTGCGCAAACGATCGACGAACAACTGGAAGAATTGCGCTATGCCGCGCTTGAAAGCGCCTTTGCCTCACATGAACTAAATGAAGAAGACTTTCAGCGGCATCGAAACGAGCCGTTTGACTTTACGCTTTGGCGAAAAGAAGCGGAAGCGTATGAAAAACGGTTAGAGGAAATATTGTCGCTTTGGACGCGCCATGATGACCTCAAGCACCGATACGAAGACGCATACCACGAGCTTGGAGAACAGCAGCGTTTACTAGACAATCTCCATAATGACGCGAAAAAATGGCACGAGCTATTGGAAATGGAAAAATCGCGCCTGCAGGAAGCGGTGTTTGCCTGGAAAGAAGCACATCCTGATATTCCGATCGATGAAGAAACAATCCAATCGTTTTTGCGTTATTTAAACGAGCTATATGAACGCTATCATTTTGAAGATGTAAAGAAACCGTTTGCCGACCGATATTATGAGGCGTTGGACCAGAAAAAAGCGGAAAAAGTGAGATGGGAACACGAAATCGAGCTAGTAAAACGAGAAATCGCAGAAACAGAAGAAGAGCTGCGCCGCTGGAAAGAACAAAAAGACCCTGAATTAGAGCATGACGAACAAACCGCACAAGCCCGCGCGGCTTTACAAGCACGAGGGGTTGCGTACGTGCCATTTTACGCAAGCGTCGAGTTTTACGACCACGTGCCAGAATCGTTGCGCGAACGAATCGAGTCATCGTTATACCACGCAGGGCTATTGGACGCGTTAGTGACCGAAACAGACGTTTCCATCGTGCATGACCGTATTCTCAAGCCAAATCCTGTGGAAATGGCACATACGCTTGCCGAATATTTGCGTCCCGATGTGGATGAAGACCTCGGTGTTTCCGCCGAGCGCATTGAATCTGTTCTTCGCAGCATTCTTATTTCTGATGAGGCGCAAGAAGGACGATTTGCGATGGACGAGTCGGGCCATTATTCGTTTGGGCTCCTTCAAGGCCATGCTCCGAAACGAGAACAAGCGATCTTTATCGGCCGCAACGCCCGCAAGCGGTGGCGCCTTTCCCAAATCGCGCAAATCGAGGAAAAGCTTCAACAACTAGATGAACTTCTTCAGCAAAAAAAGGAACAACTTGCGCATGTGGAAGCAACAATTGCCTCGATCCATGAAGCGTTTCAAACGTTCCCGTCTGACCGCGATGTTCGCGCGGCCTTTGACGAATGGGACCGTACAAAACGCGCCATCACAAGCAAACAACAAGAAGTGGAACGAAAAAGCGAAAAATTGAATAGCATCGCCCGCGACTGGCAACAAGTAAAACAAACGCTTCGCGAAAAAGCGGAAGGACTCGATCTTGAATTTACAAAAGAGCGGTATGAAGAGGCGCGGCGATGGATGAAATTGTATACGGACCATTTAACGGAATTGGTGCTGGAACACCGTTCGTTTCTCCATCAATTGCAAGTCAGTCGCTATCATCAAGACCAGCTTGAAACCGTCCAAGCGGAAATCGATGAAGCAAAAGGCGAAATCAATATATTAGCCAGCGAGCAACAACGCCTCCTTTTAGAAATACAACATATGGAACAAATGTTAAAACAGATGGGAGCGGATGACATTCGCGCGGAAATCTCCCGCGTTCGCGATCGCCTTGAATGGGTAAACAAGGCGTTGCCGGAAAAGATAAACGAACAAGCTCACATCGAACAAACGATCAAATCCACTCACCGTCAACTAGAAGAGTTAGAGCGAAAACTTCAATTTGCTAGCACGCTTGCAGCAGTATGGAAGCGATCGTTTATCGCAGAAGCGGAACACGGTCTTGTCGAAGTAGCGGAGAATGTAGATCCGCATGAACAAGCAAAAGATGTTGTTCGCCGCTACGGATCAATCGGAAAAGAACAAACGCGTTCATCCGTGATTGCTAAATTGAATAGCGTATTCTTCCAAGAAAGCGCGAATTTAGTGGAATACCGCCTATCTCAAGAACCTGTCGCATTAGAAGAGGAAAATCCGTTTGCTGGTATCGATTTGGACGAAGAAATGGAGTTAAAGGTGAGCGATTGGAAAGAAAAACGGGATCGGATCATTCTTTTGCTTGATTACAAAGGACAGCGCGTCACTCCGTTCTATTTATTAAAGGAAATGGAAAAAGACATTCTCCTTCAGCGGGAATACATTAATGAACAAGACCGCGAGTTGTACGAAGATATTATTTTAAAAACGGTCGGACGTATTTTGCGCAGCCGCATTCAGCGTGCCGAACGCTGGGTGAAAGACATGAACGCGCTCATGCAACAGCGAGATGCTTCTTCCGGATTATTGTTGTCCATTCAATGGAAACCGAAAACAGCGGAAACAGAAGAAGAAATGGATACGAAAGAGCTTGTTGAATTGTTGCGGATGAATTCGCGATTGTTAAAAGAAGAAGATTTGCAGCGGGTCACGATGCACTTCCGGTCCAAAATTAACCGCGCCCGTGAAATGTTAGAGGAGAAAGGGCAAGGAAACACGCTCCATCAAGTCATTAAAGAAGTGCTCGATTACCGGAAATGGTTTACGTTTACGCTCTATTATCAAAAAACAAATGAGCCAAAACGGGAATTAACGAACCAGCGATTTTATCAGTTTAGCGGCGGAGAAAAAGCGATGGCGATGTACATTCCGCTCTTTGCGGCCGCGTATGCCCGCTATCAAGAAGCAAGTGAGGAGGCGCCATACATCATTTCCCTTGATGAAGCGTTCGCCGGTGTGGATGAAAATAATATTCGCGATATGTTCGATCTTGTTGAATCGCTCGGCTTTAATTACATCATGAACTCGCAGGCGCTGTGGGGAGATTACGACACCGTGCCGGCTCTTTCGATTTGCGAGCTTGTGCGCCCGAAAAACGCTTCGCACGTCACCGTGATCCGCTATTATTGGAACGGAACGATGAAGCGGCTTGTGACAGATTGGGACGAACAAGAAATGGTGGTGAAACAATGAAATCATTGCCGGAACTAGCGGCGGAAGCGGTGCAATTTTTTCGCGGTGAAGCTGGATTTCACCGCCTTTTTTGCGAAATGAAAAAGAAGTACGAATCGCTCGGCCGCATTGGCGGCACCATTTCCCTTACGAATTTTACGAAAGAAGAAAAAGAAGCGATTGCGGCGTTTTTTGGGAAGGAAATGGCGCGCGTTTCGCTACAGGCGTTTGCTAAACAACTGGATAAGACAAGATTTGCAGGTATTTCGCTGGAAGAGCTGTTAGTCCATTATTTTGGGGAACCACTCGTCGCAAACAAAGAAAGGCGTGAAGCGGAACAGCAGGAAAAAGCGGCGTTTTTCCAGCGGCTGATCGCCGCTTACCCGAGTGGGGCGGAATGGCTTACGGCAGCGCTGGAGCATCCGAACGAATACCGTCTTCTTCACCAAGCGTACGCCCAGCAGCGCGATGAGCTGTATGCTTCCATTTGCGCAGTTTGCGAAGCGCTTCGCCAGCTTCCGAAGCAAGGAACGTACGAACGCCTGCCGCTATTCGCGCAAAAAGTAACCGGAGACCCGCACGCGTTTGATTTACACACATTTCAAGGAAAACTGCTGCTATCCGCATTGGAATTTTACTCTCGAAAAAAATATCAGCTTTCGTCTGTAGAAGAAGTCAATGAACTATTGCAATCGTTCGGCATATTGCGCGAAGACATCCTCAATTTCGTGACGTGCGCGGGAATTTTGGCAGAAACGAAAGAGGGCATTCATCCCGTATTTTCCGCCGCTTGTGAAACGAATATGGCGCTGAATGTGCCGCTGAGGGAGATAGTGGCACTAACCCGCGCGTATCCAGCGAAAGGAAATGCCGTCTTTGTCGTAGAAAACGCCGGCGTTTTTTCTGAACTGCTAGACGAAGCGATGCCGCTTGTCAGCACAAACGGCCAACTCAATTTGGCGACGCTATTGCTTCTTGACTTGCTTGTGGAGTCGGGCGCTCATCTTTATTATTCGGGCGACTTTGATCCAGAAGGTCTGAAAATGGCCGATCGGCTTGCCGGGCGATACGGCGAGAATCTTTCCCTTTGGCATTTCACGTGTGAGGACTACTTTGCCTCGATGCCGAGTGTGTCGCTTTCTGAGGAGCGGCTGGCTAAGCTCCAATCGATTTCCTCTCCCAAACTGCAGCCAGTAAAGCAGGAGATCGAGCGGTGCAAGAAAGCGGGGTATCAGGAGGCGATTTTGCCGGTGCTTCGGAAAGATATAGAGAAGGAAAAGGCGGAGTTAAGTTAATCACTCCGTCTTTCTTTGCAAAGAAAGTTTACAGGCATCAAAAATGGGATATAGCTTTTAGGATGTTTAGTAACCTATAATACAGACGGATAACGATATGCGATCGTATATATAAACTATCATTCGTGGTGAAAAATGTCGTCGACCTCCAATCGTGCAAAAAGTGCGGGGGATCGACGACAGTTTCTTTTTCTCCCTCTTGCTTACATCCATCAATATTTTCTTATAAAGAATAGTTGCACGCAAGGGTTTCAGCTGACCTCGACGAAAACAGATATCAGGGGTATTATGGAAAATGAAATGGATACTGGTTGTTCCTTGAAACCAACAGGAGGAATAAAAGGATGAGAAAAAAGATTCGGGAATTAGGCATTGAAATTGGATCGCTGGAAACGGGAAAGCATAATCAGATCACTGATGTTCCTGGAGTTAAGGTAGGACATGTAACATTAAAGAAAGAGTTGGATGAAAAGACGGTCATTCGAACAGGAGTTACGGCTATTCTTCCTCATGGAGGCAATATTTTTTTGCAAAAGGTGCCTGCTTCGTGTTTTGTTTTAAATGGATTTGGGAAAACAGCGGGATTAGTGCAAGTGGAAGAGCTAGGGGTTATGGAATCACCGATTATGCTTACGAATACGTTCAGTGTGGGCACAGTCTGGCAAGGAACATTGGAATATTTAATGGAACAAAATCAAGAAATAGGGGATACGACTAGTTCAGTGAATATCGTAGTAGGTGAATGCAATGACAGCTATCTAAACACGGTTCATTTTCCTGTCATCGAAAAAGAACATGCAAAACTAGCGATAGAGCAGGCTGTTTTTGATGTCGAAGAGGGTGCGGTGGGTGCAGGCACTGGTACGATGTGTTTCGGCTATAAAGGGGGAATTGGCAGTTCTTCGCGAATCATCCATGGAGGGATTTACACCGTTGGCGCATTGGTTCTTAGCAATTTTGGCAAAAGGGAAGAGTTGTGCATTGCACAGTATCGAAAACCATCATTTGATGAAACAGAAATTCCGAATGGTTCTATTATGATTATTGTCGCAACCAACGCTCCTTTGAGCTCTCGTCAATTGAAGCGGCTGGCAAAACGTGCAGCCTTCGGGCTCGCTCGAACAGGAAGCCATATTCACCATGGAAGCGGAGATATCATCATCGCATTTTCGAACGGATACACTATCCCCCACTTTTCTGAGTCATCTTATTATCAACTTCCGCCGCTCATTCGCGATGATGATCCATTGATGAATGAGCTGTTTCAAGCAGCCATCGAGTCAACGGAGGAAGCCATCTTAAATTCGTTGACAATGGCAGAGACGACAACCGGACGGAACGGGCGAATTGGTGAGGCTATTCCGTATGACCTTTTTCAATGACAACAAAGGGTATGTCTAGACGAATCGGCAACATCGGCATGTTGGCCGGTGAACAAATCGAAATTAGTCTTTATTAGTTTAGTTAATCACCACGTCTGTTTTTGTTGCCGTCGACCTCCAATCATGCAAAAAGTGCGGGGGATCGACGACACTTTATTTTTCGCCCTCCTGCTTACAGGCATCAAGGATCCACTCTATTGACGCAATTTTATAAATGTTTTATACTGGACTTAACCTATTTTGAAAAATGTTGATTTATCAATGATTTTTTGGGGTTTTTATCTTACCTATGAGGAATTGAAACTTTGCAATTCATTCAATCTTTCGATGCATTGTTTAGTTTTTATCTTACCTATGAGGAATTGAAACTGGCATTAGCTTTGGAAAATCGCACTATTGATGGAGTTTTTATCTTACCTATGAGGAATTGAAACCCGGCATTGTTGTGGCACTAGACAAGCTTGTTGGCGTTTTTATCTTACCTATGAGGAATTGAAACGTGTAATCGACGCGTGATAACCATTGCTAATACTTTGTTTTTATCTTACCTATGAGGAATTGAAACAAGCAACCGGCAAGAGTGTAGATGACTTCGCTGATAGTTTTTATCTTACCTATGAGGAATTGAAACCGCAACGCATAAGCCGCTTCACGCATTGCTTCATCCATGGTTTTTATCTTACCTATGAGGAATTGAAACCGGATTCACGTGTGACGGAAGCGATCAAAACATACGAGAGTTTTTATCTTACCTATGAGGAATTGAAACCCGGACATCGAATGGTCTGCAACGATTGCTGGAGCAGTTTTTATCTTACCTATGAGGAATTGAAACTTACAAGCCTTTACACTTAATGTCGCGCCAGTCGGAACGGTTTTTATCTTACCTATGAGGAATTGAAACGTCGATATACTGCCTGACAGTCTGAAGCAAGATGAGGGTTTTTATCTTACCTATGAGGAATTGAAACCCGAACGTCAATTTGATTTGTGCCGCGTCCTGTGCGTTTTTATCTTACCTATGAGGAATTGAAACACCGGCAAAAAGATTGAAGAAATAACGAGCGAGAATGTTTTTATCTTACCTATGAGGAATTGAAACACGGTTGACGATTTTGACAGTTTTAAAGAGCTACAGTTTTTATCTTACCTGATGGTGTTGCAAAACTAGAGTAAAAACTCGAAGTTATGCATAAGGATGCAACATAACACATGCAGTACATATCGATGAAATCCATACCATCTTGGCTGTTCCAACCCGTCACTCTTTAACTCATTAAATACTCGTTCAATCTCACAACGAAGTCCAAACAGCCATTGGCCAAATCTCGTTTTCAAAAAGACAGGAAGAACCCGGCCATAGGCATCTTTTCGTTCCTCGCTATTGCGGCGGTTGATAGGGGAAATGAATAGGATTCCTGACTGCTCTGCTGTTTGACGAACCTTTTCACTGTCATACGCGGCATCGCCCAATACCAATTCGATATCCCACTGCTTTAAAGAAACAAGCAATTCTGGTGCTACTGCCGCATCATTTCGATTCGCTGTGGTCAACACATGAGATAAAATGATTCCCTCGGCGGTGGTGCAGAGATGGAATTTATATCCTTTAAACCAGTGATATCGGGTGGACACTCCCCACTTCGCCTGTGAATCGTAAAGACTGCTTCGAAGGGCTGTGCTGTCGATCAGCACGATTTGCGGATAACGTACTTCTAGATCTTTGAGCAGCTGTGCATGAAAAACAGGAAATCCTTGTTCCCGGAACCACTTCGCCGCACGGGAAAACGTAGAAAGGTGAGGGACTTCACCAAGCCCACAGGCCCGTTGAAAACAGCGAAAACGCTGCAGGATGCGCACTAATTTTCGCAAGGAATCAATGGAAAAATAGGTTTTCAAAAAGAAACATTTCAACAACGATTTTTTCGACACCGGCGGTCTTCCTGTCACATACGGTGTTTCCGGCAATGATAGCGAGTCGATATACCGAAATAATGCTTCTAAAATTGGGTCAATTTCATAAGTCCATGCATGTTCGCTGTTCCAATTGGAAATCATAATAGTGTCCACCCCTTGGAGAGTTGTTTTTTTTTTTGATCACTGTATATGATTTCCAAGGTGGTGGATTTTTTATGTGCATTTATGCATTCGTTATGCGTTTTGCAACACGTTCTTACCTATGAGGAATTGAAACATCTTTGAATCTGATTTTCTAGCAGTAAATTTTCTTGTTTTTATCTTACCTATGAGGAATTGAAACTATATAAATGTGGTAATATGTAGGTAAAAAGGAATTGGGGTTTTTATCTTACCTATGAGGAATTGAAACACCATATCCGCTTCTGCTCGAGTCTCGGCGTCGCCGTTTTTATCTTACCTATGAGGAATTGAAACCTTCTTTCTCCCATCTCTTTTTCATCTCGATATATGTCGTTTTTATCTTACCTATGAGGAATTGAAACCGTCCACGACGAGACAGCTTTTGTTGCATTAGCCGTGTTTTTATCTTACCTATGAGGAATTGAAACCGGTGTGACCAGACGTATTGTGTGGAACAAAAAACGTTTTTATCTTACCTATGAGGAATTGAAACTTTAGACCGCCTTCGCAAAAGGAATTTGCGAAAAGGTTTTTATCTTACCTATCTGTAGATGAGCAAATTCACTAACATAAATTTACATCCATACAAAAAAAGGAGACATGAACCCGATTCCTTGATTAGAATAGATGTGTCACCAAACCATTCACAAGGAGGTTCATGTCTCATGAATAGATTAGCACATCATCAAGGAATTCACAAGTTTTTCACGATGTTGGGGTTGGCCCTTTATTTTTCAAAACCTGTTATGAAGCATCTCGTTCATATCGTGGATGCGATGATCACGAAGGGCTTTTCGGGAACATTGACCGATCTTCATCATGGGAGCTTTCATCCGAACCACCGCACGACACTCAGCCATTTTTTCACGAAAAGTCCGTGGGAGGAAGAGACACTGCTTCGCAAACTCCAGCAGTGGATCCTTCGTCGTGTCGAACGCATCGCCAAACAGGAGAATCAACCCTTGTTTGTTTCGATCGATGATACGATTTGCCAAAAAACCAAGCCTTCGTCACGGGCAACACACGCGATTCAGGGATGTGATTGGCACTACTCTCACTCAGAGAAAAAATCGATTTGGGGCCATTCTCTTGTTTGGTTCATGGTTCATACTGCAACCCAGGCGTTTCCCTTTGCCTTCCGCCTCTACGACAAGACGGCGGGAAAAAGCAAAGGGGAACTCGCGATCGAGATGCTTTCTTCGTTGGATGTACGCCGTCCCGTTTATGTGCCGATGGATTCGTGGTATCCATCGAAAGCGCTCGTGGAAGCTTGTCTGAAAAAAGGATTCCACGTCATCGCGATGCTCAAGACGAACCGGATTCTCTATCCGAACGGCGTTGCCGTCCAAGCGAAGCAGTTGGCCCGCTCCATCGAACCGAATGACACTCACCTCGTCACGGTGGGAGAAGAGCATTATCGCGTCTATCGTTACGAAGGAGCGCTCAACGGTCTCGACCATGCGGTGGTGCTGCTCGCTTGGAAAGCCAATCAGCCGATGACATCGGAACATCTTCACTGCGTCTTGAGCACCGACCGGGAGCTAAGCGATGAAGACATCTTGCTCCACTATGCCCAACGCTGGTCGATCGAATGCTTTTTTCGACAAGCGAAAGACCAGCTGAAGCTCGATGGGTACCGCGTTCGTCAACGTCGGGCGGTGAAACGGTATTGGATCTTGGTGCAACTCGCTTATGTGTACAGTATGGTCGAATCCAACAGCGATTTCTCTACCGGGCTTGACTTCCTTCGAAAGAAGAAAGGACATAGCCTCGTGGAGTTTATTTACGATGCAGCGAAACAAGATATTCCCATTGATGTCGTTAAAAAACAGCTTCATGTGGCATAAGGGGTACTCCGTTTGTCTCTTTTTACATGGTAATTATTGTAATGAAAATTGCTCAACTACAGTGAGATAACAGTAAATTCTGGTAAAATTTAAATAAATACTTAAATCCGTGATGAAATATTGCTCAACTCCTCAAGAAGTCCATTGAGCCAAGCAGTTTCATGTTTCTTCCTCACCTATTGAATGAAAAGACGAAAATGAGCCGAAACGTTGAAGTGTAGGCATTTTTAATAATTGTAGCGAAGTTAGTCACGGATTTAGAAAAACTTATACTTTCTTTTAAAGGAGGTGCAGCCGGTGATTAAAACAATCTACACTCTTGGAAGTAAATATTTAACAGAGGAAAACCCATCTATGATTCAAGCGATTACCTTACCGATCGCAAAGTCAGATGGTGCAACCAAATATGTCATTCATATTGATTTTTCTATTGCAGATAAAAGAGTAAGACTAACACCAAAAGAAATAGGAGAGTCGACATCTTTAGAATTGTTATGGATTGGTACGGCTGATGGAGCAGCGAGTCCACAATGGTATGGAACGGTGAGCAACGTCGAATATTTGCTTAGTCAAACAATTCCAAATCTCCTTGAGCGTTGGAATCAAGAGGATTCCTACTATTCTCTCCTAAAGGAAGCACGAGACATTTTTTTTCTGGATCTTGGCGCGGCAAAAAAATCGGATGAACGATACCGTTATGTTTTCAATCCGGCATATGTCGGCGGTGAGTTGACCGAAACAGAGGGGAAAAAGGCCGTTAAGGAAGTAGCGAAACAATTTCAAGCTTTTATGGAAAAAGAGGCTAATGTCAATATAAAGGATGTTCTTTTGTATTCCCTCGCCATTAATGGACAGCTCGTAGTTTCGCAGCCAGAATATGAACGGCTTGTTATCGCAGAAAAACTAAGCGTATTTGAAGATGCGAAAAAGGGAGTTTGCGCCCTTACGAACAAAGAAGCCTTTGTTACCGGAGAAACGACAAAATTGAAGTTCAATTATTATATCAATGATAAAATCAGCTTTGCAAGCGATCTTGAGAAAAAATCATTCGTTAAAAACTTATCTATCAGCAAAGATGCCTATCAAGCGATTATGGCAGGAGAAGCATACATTCTCCGCAACTTCAATACTCGTTTCAGCGGCCTTCCTTGTTATATCATCCCAGACTTTCTATACGATGTGCCGTTTGCAAATGTCCCGTTTCAAGATATTAGTGAGCACATTCATCAGTTTGTCCGCACTGTCAAAACGGTTGAAACAGCGGAAGATTTGCATAGGGAAATAGAAGATTACAAAGAATTCGACGAACAAATGGACAACCATATTTCGTTGCATTTTCTTTTTTACACAAAAGCGCAGTCGGCTTTAAAGGTGAACAAGCTGTTATCCGATGTTCCGCTCACTCATTTGCGCCGGCTAAGTTTCGAAATGCGAAAAACGGGAGAAATCGGGCAACGCTTTTTTGGCAGCGAAAAATTTAATCTCGGCTTGGAACCGATCTACTACTTAATTCCGATGCGCGTTCAACGCGGGGAAAACTTTGAAAAACGCAAAATTTTGCAAGTATACGAGTCGCTTTTGACAAATAAACCGCTTTCATACCAATGGCTGATCACGCAATTTGTGCAGCTTGCCAAAGTGCATATGTATGCTAACTATAACCTTTATCAATATAGTAGCGACAAGGAAGAACCCAATGATTTTCGATTAGTGAATGCGATGGTGCGGGCACAATTGTTCTTAAAAATGTTGCAAAACCTTAACTTAATTAAGGAGGAAAGGGAGATGACAAAGGTAACATATGACTTGCCTGATGCCCACATGGTCGAATATATGGAAACCATGAATTATAACGTCGCGCAAAGCTCTCTATTTTTGCTTGGATATTTAATTGCGAAGATTGGCGCTGAACAAGTTCGGAGAACAAAAGCACGTGCAGAAGCGCTTGGACAAGCCTGGGGGGGCAAAACGGTAAATAAGCCGATTTTATCAAAAATTAATTATCATGGCATGAATAAGCAAAGGCTGATGTTACTTTCACACGAGGTATTTGACAAGCTGAGACAACTGAAAATCGCTTCTTTGCAAAATGAGACTGTTTATATAGAACATAAACGTCTTTTTGATTTAGCGTTGCAGGAAAAATGGAATTTATCCGATCGTGAAAGCGTTTTTTATTTGTTATCCGGCTACGCATATGGCACAAAGCGGATTTTAAACAGCAGCAAAAAGGATAATCCTGACCCTGATTTTGAAAATGAAGAGTAAAGCATTGCGAATGGCAAAGAAGAAGAGGTTCCCTCAATTTATTTGGAGGAATATCAAAAAGCCCAATCCCGTATAAAGTGAGGGAAACTCTTCCTTCCAAATAAATGGTCAAGGCGTGATCAATAAACTGCAAAATTTACTAATATATGAGGAGGAATGAAAATGAATAATAGCGATATTTTATTCCTTTATGATGCAAAGTTAACAAACCCAAACGGCGATATTGATGAAGAAAACCGCCCGCGCATGGATTATGAACGCTCGTTAAACTTAGTGAGCGATGTCCGTTTGAAACGGTATATCCGTGACTACTTAGAACAGATCGGTCACGAAATTTTTGTCGGCAAAGTCGATGGGGAAACGGTTAACGCAACGGAACGAATTAAACGTTTGTTCGAGAAGTACGACGGCAAGGTGAACATTAATAAGTTATCAAAAGAACAACAAAACTGGATGCTTGATCAATTTATTGATGTCCGTATGTTCGGCGCGACAATGCCGATTAAGTCAGAGGATAAAGGAAGCTCCATGACGTTTACTGGTCCGATTCAGTTTAACTGGGGTTATTCGTTAAATAAAGTGACGCTTGTTGAGTCGGCAAGCATTACGTCGCATTTCGGTTCCGATGATAAAAATGACGGAGGCAATATCGGTAAAGATTATCGCGTCTATTATTCATTTTTGGCGTTTCATGGCGTTATAAGTGGCCATCGTGCGGCACATACGAGGTTGACGGAAGAAGATATCCACTTGTTTGATCAGGCGGTTGTGAAAGCAATTCCGTTGAGCGCAACCCGCAGCAAAGTCGGGCAATATCCGCGTTTGTATGTGCGTGTCGAATATCACTCTCCTGAATTTATTGCCGGCGATTTGCGGGATTTAGTGCATTTAGAAGAAACAGAAGGGCTGCGCAGCATTTCCGAAGTTACTTTGCATGTTGATGCACTTGTGAATAAACTTTTGGAAGTAAATGGTAAAATTGCCCGCATCCATTATTGGCAAGATTCTAATTTAACGCTGAACTATGAAGGGCAAAAAGGCTTGTTGGCAGATCTTCTTCCATCCGAGTTGGCGGATAAACTCGTTTCTGTATTGTAAAAAGGGTGACGTTTATGAAGATGCTTATTTTTGATCTTATCGGGAAGATGGGGCATTTCCGGAAAATCGATACGAACTCCTCTTCCTTGTCATATGCTTTTCCCCCGAGAACGACGATTGTTGGAATGATCGCTGGTATTTTAGGAATGGAGCGCGACAGTTATTATGAAGTATTTTCGCCGGACCAATGCCAAATTGCGATATCTGTGCGCACGCCGATTCGCAAAGTGATGCAAACGGTCAATTATATGTTTGTTAAATCCAAAGCCCATTTAAACAATAGCGGAGGACATACGCAAATTCCGCTTGAATTTGTGCTTTCCGGGGGAGAAGAAGCCAATTTGCGGTATCGCATTTATTTTTCCCACTCCGATCGCTCTGTTTATGAAAGCGTGAAAGAGCGAATACAATCGGGACGGTACGTTTATCCGCCGTATTTAGGGCTTTCTGAATTACTCGGGCAGTTACAATGGGTCGCCGAAGCAGAGGGAATGTTAAAAGAAAGCAATGATTTGGTGTCGATTCATTCTGTTGTGCGAATCCCTGATTTACGCGAGCGATCGATCCAATTTTCAAGAGACACCCGCTTTTTAAAAGAATTTATGACACGCCAGTTTACAAATGAGCGAATGATTCAAGAAACAGACTATTACTTGTTTGAACAATCGCGGCAATTAATCGCTGGTCCGGCTGTACCATATGTAGCCGTTGCTTATGGTGAAGCAAAAGAAAACATTTTATGGATGTAGGCAGCGGCGGTTTTACCGCTGCTTTTTTTAGGGGGTGAAGTAGTATGTATTTGTCTCATAATAATCCAGACAAGAAATTGACTGTACATTTAAAGGAAGTATACGAATACTCGCAAGATATGCTTAAGCATGTGCCGCTGTCTGAGGAAAACCGGGATATGCTCGAATATATAAGCAAAATTGTTGCGGTGGCGCACGATTTCGGTAAATATTTATCATACTTTCAGGATTATTTACGGACTGGAGAGACAAATGGCGACTTGCATCATCACTCTTTTATTTCCGCCGTATTTGCCGCCCATCTTTTGCGCCATCCGGCGAATTTAAATGCTTCGTGGTCTGAATTTGCCCCGTTACTAGGCTATTTCGTCGTTATGCATCATCATGGGAATTTGCGCGATATTTCCTTAGATGTAACAAAATCGCGCCATATTGCGGAAAATACCGTACAAGATTCACTATATTACCGAGTCAATACATTAAAACAGCAAATCGATGATATAAAGAACCATGCTTCTGCGATTGTGGAAGATTTATCTCCTTTATGGGATGAACTGTCCATTCCATTGTCTCTTTCAGCAGAACTGCACAGCTTCCTTCAAAATTATGAAAAAGCGTTCGATGAGGTATACCGCCAATATTATTTGATCGATAAACGAAGAAAACAAGAATTGACGAGGGAACTTTATTATTATGTGCTATTGCTATATTCTGTGCTTATTGATGCCGACAAATTATCGGCGGCTAACATCGAACGGAAACCGCGCGTTCACATTCCAGCACATCTTGTCGACCAGTACCGCGAAGCGAATTTTGATGTGAACGTGACAGAAGGGACGAACGGGTGGCGCAACCGGATGTACAACGTAGTGATGGAACGAATAGAGGAACTTTTTAAAACAAAACCAGAACAGCGATTGTTCACATTAACGGCGCCGACTGGAGCGGGAAAAACGCTGCTGTCTCTTTCTGTGGCATTAAAATGGCGCGAGCAAACAGAACGACAGCATGGATATACCCCAAAAATTATTTACGCTCTGCCGTTTACAAGCGTTATCGATCAAAATGAAAAAGTAATCCGTGATTTGTTAAGCCAGTTGGATGATTTTCATGCAAATGAGCAGCGGTATTTAGTTAAGCATCACCACTTATCTGCGTTTCAATACAAAACTGAAAACGAGGAACTGCCTCTCCGCAAAGCATTGTTGCTGACGGAAAACTGGGAGGCCGAGCTGATTGTCACGACATTTGTGCAATTGTTTCATACACTGATTGGCTATGAAAACCGCGCGTTAAAAAAATTCCATCAAATTGCCGGAAGCATTATCATTCTCGACGAAATCCAAAACGTACCGATAGAGTATTGGCCTTTGTTGCGTTCCGTGTTGTACAAAATGGCAGAATTGTTTTCCTGTAAAATTTTGTTGTTAACAGCAACGCAGCCGCTTATTTTCCCCGAAGGTGAAACGGTGGAACTTTTGGAGTCGGAAATGGTAAAGCCAATTGACTTTTTTAAAGAAATGGAACGGGTCGAGCTTCATTGGCTAGGAGGGGATAAAGGCGCATACAGTCCCGAAGAATGGATGGAACTGTTTCAAAACCGTTTTGAAGATGGAAAAACTTATTTGGCGATTTTTAACACAATTAAAACATCGATTGAAATTTATGAAGGGATAAAAGAATGGCTAAAAGAACGCGGTTATGACGTAATCTACCTTTCTACAAATATTGTGCCTTGTGAGCGGAAACGCCGCATTGAACAAGTCAGACAGCTTTTAAAAGAGAAGAAGAAAGTCGTTGTTATTTCAACGCAAGTTGTCGAAGCAGGAGTCGATGTTGATTTTGATGTGGTATATCGCGACTTAGGACCTATTGATTCCATTGTCCAAGCGGCGGGGCGCTGCAATCGTAACGGAAAGTTACATGAACTTGGTAAGGTGTATATAACGCCAATAGAGCGAGAGGGAAAGTTAGAATCACAATATGTGTATAAGGGTGTTCATACAAATATAGCGAAGGAAGTGCTACCGAAAACACCGGTATCTGAGCATCAATTTTTTGATATCATTATGCAATATTTTACTGAAGTGCGCGGCAAAAAATCGTTCGATGCTTCCGATGGGATTATAAGCGCGATGGAAGAACTAAAATTTGATGCAAAAGATAAGTCGGGAAGCAAAAATAAGCCCAAATATGTATCGGAATTTCAATTGATTGAAAACGCGCATCAAGCAGTGGATGTGTTTGTCGAAGTAGATGATCAAGCGATGGACATTTGGCAGCAATATATTCAGCAGGTGATTGAGGAGAAAGATTTCGAAACACGGTTCGAGAACTATTTGCGCCTGAAAAAAGACGTGCGCCAATATGTCATTTCCGCCCCGATTAAACTTGTAAAGAATCTGGATAGGGATTTATACGAAAAAACGAGAATGATTCATTTATCCAATGATATACTAAACCAATATTACAACAGCGAATATGGACTTATTCGCACAAGTGAGATGGTGGATGCATGGATTATGTAATGGATGTCAATGGAACGCATATTTGGTACTACTTCATCTGCAAGCGCGAAGTTTGGCTGATTGCCCATCAGATCGCCGCCGACCAAGAGGACGATAACCTTGAAATTGGCCGCTTTATTTCGGAAATAAGCTATCAGCGCCAGAAAAAAGAATTGCTTATCGGCAATATTAAAGTGGACCGAATTCGTCGCGAAGGGGATACGCTTGTTGTCGGTGAAGTGAAGAAATCATCAACATATGAAAAAAGCGCTTATTATCAATTGTTGTTCTATCTTGATACATTGCGGAAAATGGGCATTGAGGCAAAAGGGGAGCTTTTGTTCCCAAAAGAAAAGAAAGTAACGAAAGTGGAATGGACAGAAGAAGGAAAACGGGTATTGGAAGAGGCGGTTGCTGACATCCGCCGCATCGCCCGCTTGCCTGTCCCGCCAGAGCCGAAGAAAATCGGGTTTTGCCGAAGCTGCGCATATCGTGAATATTGCTTTGCGGAGGAATATTGATGAAAAAGACGCTCTATATTTTTCAAAGTGGTGAACTGATTCGTCAAGACAACAGCATTTGTTTTGAGACAGCCGAACGAAAACGGGTATTGCCTGTTGAAGATGTTAATGATATTTACATTTTCGGCGAAGTAAATGTCACAAAGAAGTTTTTGGAGCTTATGGCGCAAAAACATATTTGTATTCACTATTTCAATCATTATGGCTATTATACAGGAACGTTTTACCCTCGCGAGCATTTAAATGCAGGCCATGTCATTTTAAAGCAGGCAGAAGCGTATTTAAATCCGGAAAAACGCCTTGCTTTAGCGCGGAAGTTCATCGATGGTTCGATCGGGCAAATGATACAAGTGTTGAAATATTATCAAAACCGCGTAAAGACCAATAACAATAAGTTTAAGGAAATGATTTTGGATTTCCAATCAAGCCGGGCGAAACTGGAGCAGTGGACGAGCGTTGAGGAAATGATGTCGACAGAAGGACATGTTCGCGAGAAATATTACAGTATGTTTGACGACATTTTAAACCATAACCCAGACTTTTTATTCGAAAAGCGTTCAAAGCGGCCGCCCCTCAATCGTCTAAATGCAATGATTAGTTTTGGAAATCAGATTTGCTATACGATGGTGTTGAGCGAAATTTACAAAACGTATCTAGACCCGCGCATCGGTTTTTTGCACGCGACAAATTTTCGACGTTTCTCGTTGAACTTAGATGTAGCGGAAATATTTAAACCAATTATGGTCGATCGCCTCATTTTTACTCTTGTAAATAAAAAGATGATTACGAAAAAAGATTTTGATAAACATATGGAAGGGATTTTGTTATCAGAAGAGGGGAGGAAAAAATTTATCGAAGAATTGGACAAGCGTATGAAAACAACGGTAAACCATCGGCATCTTGGCAAGTCCGTTTCATACCGTCGTCTCATTCGCCTCGAACTTTATAAAATTCAAAAACATCTTCTCGGAGAAAAAGAATATGAGCCATATCGCTCGTTATGGTAGGTGTCGTTATGTTTGTTATACTTGTCTATGATTTTGAGAAAAAACGTGTCGCAAAAGCCTTAAAGATCGCAAGGAAATATTTATACTGGGTGCAGAATTCAGTGTTTGAAGGAGAGATTTCTGAAGCAAACTATGTAAAGTTAAAAACGGAGCTGGCGAATATTATGGATCCGGATGTAGATTCTGTTGTTTTCTATACGTTTCGAACGCAAAAATATTCGAAGCGGGAAGAGATGGGATTGCGCAAAGGCGGGGAAGATAACATTTTGTAGGAAGTCATAAAGGGAATAAATCACTAGATGTGCGATCTTTACCTGCTTGAAATATGGTCATGTACTTGGCTGGGATATCAGCCGTGTGCATGTTGCATGAAAAGTCAGTGTTTTGCTACGTTTAGGGTATATAGGGATAGAACTAGGGATCGTCTAATGTATCGATGGACGGTTTCTGAGTCAACATCGACTTACCTCATGAGTGAATTTTGAATAGAAACAAGACTAGGAGAGCGTAATAGATATGAGGCTTACAATTCAGTTCAGACCGAAAAACGGTGCACTTATTCTGCCGATCAATTATGAAGAAGTGCTGCAGGGATTTTTATACCACTCGATTCAAGATTTTGAACTGGCGCATTTTTTGCATGATGTTGGATATACAAAAGAAAAGCGGCGGTTTAAAATGTTTACATTTAGCCGTTTGTATGGAACATACCATATTCATCGTCATGAGAAAAAAATTGAATTTTTTGATCAAGTAACATGGTACGTTTCTTCTATATTAGATTCGCTTATTGTTAATTTAGCGCAAAATTATTTATTGAAAGAACAATTTATGTTAAACGGGCAGCCGATTCATATTGAGGAGACAGCTGTAAAACGATTAGAGATTTCCGAAAAACGTTCGTATCAAATTCGAATGCTATCGCCGCTTACGGTTTACAGCACTTATGAAAATCAATATGGAGAAAAGCGGACGCATTTCTTTTCGCCATTTGACGTTGTATTTTCTGATATGATAGAAAAAAACTTTTATAACAAATTTCAAGCGTATTTTCATCGATCACCAACAGAGAGGATGGTGATAAAACCAATCAATGTAACGAAAAGGGATAAGGTGATTACTATCTTCAAAGGATTCCGCATTAACGCGTGGAATGGCACGTATGAAATTCAAGCACCGCTTCCTTACGTGAAATTTATGTATGACGTCGGCATCGGATCGAAAAATTCGCAGGGATTCGGCATGTTTGAATTCATGGAATAGCAGCATATACTTTTGTCGTCGATCCCTAATAGCGCACAACCCCCAGGGGATCGACGACATGTTTATTTTCTCATTTCTTCCTACAGCCATCAGCACTTTTTCGATATTGACGCAATTTTCAAACTGACGTATACTGTATGTATCCATTATTCTCCATCCTTGATATATTAGTATTTGTTGGGGTTTTTATCTTACCTATGAGGAATTGAAACTACAAAGTAAAAAGATCAATTTAAAAGAAATCGCGGCGTTTTTATCTTACCTATGAGGAATTGAAACTGCGGAAAGCGCCGACCAAACAGGTAAGATCACATTGTTTTTATCTTACCTATGAGGAATTGAAACCTAACGGTTTGGGAAGCGATCAAAGGAGCCGCTACTGTTTTTATCTTACCTATGAGGAATTGAAACAAAGCAGCGTCAGCAGCATTGCAAGCGGCTTATCTAGTTTTTATCTTACCTATGAGGAATTGAAACAAATCTACACCACAAACGCCAAGACCACCTAAGCCGTTTTTATCTTACCTATGAGGAATTGAAACATCAGTTTTGTTTGATTATGTACAACGCGCCAGAAGTTTTTATCTTACCTATGAGGAATTGAAACAACGACATCTGGAATCCGGTACACAACGCGGTGGCGTTTTTATCTTACCTATGAGGAATTGAAACAGTTTTAGGAGTTCTGCTCGAATGGAATCCGTGCTAGTGGTTTTTATCTTACCTATGAGGAATTGAAACCGCCGTCAGAACTACATTAACAAGACGGGCAAAGAGTTTTTATCTTACCTATGAGGAATTGAAACAACGGAAGCAGTAAAATAAATCCCCACCACAAGGCGGTTTTTATCTTACCTATGAGGAATTGAAACCAAGAACGCCTTGCCGCTTTGATGCAGACCGTTGACTGTTTTTATCTTACCTATGAGGAATTGAAACATTCGATCACAATCAACACCTACCCTTCTGTTACACGTTTTTATCTTACCTATGAGGAATTGAAACCTACCAACAGTATAGCTGAAATCTCCAAGTTTGACGTTTTTATCTTACCTATGAGGAATTGAAACTTTGCCAAGAGGAACAGAAGTTTTGCCGCATAGAGAAACGTTTTTATCTTACCTATGAGGAATTGAAACATCGGAAACATTAGCACAGACATCAATGTCCGTTATGTTTTTATCTTACCTATGAGGAATTGAAACTATTTTCTTCTTCAAACGGTTCTGGACTTTCAATCGTTTTTATCTTACCTATGAGGAATTGAAACGGTTTCGCAAATTCATTCTGTCTCACCGCCTTCCGGCGTTTTTATCTTACCTATGAGGAATTGAAACTGGCGTACAGACCACATCGTATCCAGTCGAAAAAGGGGTTTTTATCTTACCTATGAGGAATTGAAACGCCATTCACTCATTTTCTTCTCACCCCACCAAGCTGTTTTTATCTTACCTATGAGGAATTGAAACCAGAAGGTGAAGCGTCCAACGATCACCGTTTCAATCCGTTTTTATCTTACCTATGAGGAATTGAAACTCCAAAAGAAGGTTATAAAGCGACTAAAGCAAGATTGGGTTTTTATCTTACCTATGAGGAATTGAAACCCGACCATGTAAAACCGGAGCCGGAATCACTGCAAGTTTTTATCTTACCTATGAGGAATTGAAACATCGTTCATTTTCTTGCTGTAACTGCTCCACCTTCTGTTTTTATCTTACCTATGAGGAATTGAAACCGCTTCGCTTGGGCGATTTGTTCGCGGGTGAAAAGTTGTTTTTATCTTACCTATGAGGAATTGAAACTTATACGAAATGTCATCATTGAAAAGATCTCGCCCGTTTTTATCTTACCTATGAGGAATTGAAACTCAAGATTCCAGAACGGTCATGGCTGCGGTCCGGGTTTTTATCTTACCTATGAGGAATTGAAACATGTGACGGGTGAGGATGAGGTCGCCAATGGCACATTTGACGTGATTGCAAGATGGCATGTGGGGTTAAAAAATTATGTGATAGAGTGAAAAAGAGCATTCCAGAAGGAGTGCTCTTTTTTTGGTTTAACTATTAGCTTTTATTTCATTTTCTAACTCTTCAATTTCTAAACGCCATTTATCTCGTGTACTATACAAAATTTCACACACAAATTTTGAAAAGGAATCTTTATTTTGATTTATCTCTTGCTCTAACTCTTTTAGATCCGCTTTTAATTTTTCAACTACTTCTTTTTTTTCGTCGATAGATATATATTCGTAAATTTTTCTCATGAAATACTACTCTCCTTTCTCCCTGAAGAATTGATTAGAGTTAAAGTATTAACCAAGTAATAGTTCTTGCAATTGCGTCAGCAATAGATAGTTAGTAAGTAGACGGTACGCCTGCTGATCGTAATAAGGAATTTAATTTAGTTTTAATTGTACTTTGAGTTAAATCACTTGCATCATCAATCCAATCTTCTAACTGATTTAAAGCTTTTATAACTTTAGATTTATTTTTAGTGAAGTATGATGCTGTATCTTTATCAAACCATTTTATTATATAGTTTAAAACACTACCGCCCTTATCGATGGCAACTTTTATAGTTTGAATAGCAAGTTTAACCATGAACCCTTTAGCTCCATATGGTTGAACCTCAGATTCAATTGAACTTTGTGCGCTTAGTGAACTTGGTGAATATGTAGTTTCAGATTTTTCTTTTTGAACAACTGGCGAAGGAGGTAGATTAGACGCTGCTTTTGCTGAAGTATTCCCCAACATGGAGAAAGATGAAAAGGCAATAACCCCTGCTAGAACTCCACAAAATAGTTTTTTCAACATACAAACATCTCCTTTTATTACATATTTTTGGCTCTTCACCACAAGTTGTACTTGATCATTTAAGGTAGGTGTGCATAGAGGGTACAAAAAATGCGAATTTTCCTGTATGGTAAAGGTGACCAAACCAAACCATGGAGGGAAATTGGCATGTACTCTCAGTTTATCAAAGAACTCATCGATTTACCAGATGTTTTGATTCAAAAGGTGCGAAAAGAAGGGGAACGTTGGATTTTCGAACTTTCTCTACCCGAACAATGCCCGTTATGTCCTGTCTGCTTGAAGCGCACGATCAAAATGACAGACAAAAAGAAGCAATGGATGCATGGCTATGCTCAGCGAATCGGAATTTTTGGATCGAACTTCCTGTCGAGCGCAGACGTTGTAGCACGTGTGGCGTGACGTTCAGCACGTCGTATCCAGCCATCTCTCCTCGAAGTGTGGCGACGGATGCGTTTCAGCGATGGGTCGCGCAATCTTGCATCGGAACATCCATTCAGGCGGTGGCTCGTATGCTCAAGCTTCCTTACACGACCGTTGAACGATGGTTTTATACCCATGCCCCTTCCTTCCTATCGAATGACGTCCAACCAAAGGCGGTTTGTGTCGATGAGTTTGCTTTTCGAAAAGGGCACGACTATGGAGTGGCGATCATGGATGCCGAAACGGGAGAAGTGTATGCCATGGAAGCAGGAAAGAACGAGGAAGCCATTGGGCGTGCATTGGCTCATGTATCTCGTTCCGTTCAGTATGTCGTGAGTGACTTGGCTCCAGCGATGAAAAAAGCGATTCAACGGGTTTGCCCAGAGGCGACACATGTCGTCGACTATTTCCATGTCATTCAGCTGTTTACCGATGCGTTAGAACGTTGTCGCAAATATTTGGGCAAAGGAGGAGGTATCCTGAATTTTTCAGCCCCCCTTTAAAAAAACGGCTTCTCAGATTGGCGTATAACGCGTCTTCAATTTTATATACGGAAGAGAAAAAGCGTCTCTATAGGGCATTTATGGCTTTTTAAAACGTATCCCCTTTTGTTCAATCAAAATTTTGCTATATTTTTTCCCTGATCATTTCTTCTGTTGCTCCAATAAATGCTTGGCAAAGCTTTCAACGGTATATTTTGACCAGTATGGCGTTCCGGCTACTACTAAGTCTTCCTTTGGAAACTTTCCTCTTTTGCGGTAAACAGCAATCTTGTTTTGTGGAAAATGAATTCCTTTATCCTCCAGATAACGTGCAAAATCACTTTGGGTGTAATAGTCCTGGGAGTCTCTAACGATCGAGAAGTTAGGGTTTTTAATCAAATACGTTTCGTTTCTGAAAAACTCCACAATTAGTTGCAACGCAAATTCCAGCCATTCATCTTCAAGGTGCGTTTTTATCTTACCTATGAGGAATTGAAACTATTCCCTTCTTCAAAGTTCCCAAACACATAGTCTGCTGCGTTTTTATCTTACCTATGAGGAATTGAAACCCGTGTGGGTGACAAATACCCAAGAAAAGGAAAACCCGTTTTTATCTTACCTATGAGGAATTGAAACTACACCGCCGATTTGACAAGGCCTAGCGTTGAAACGAGTTTTTATCTTACCTATGAGGAATTGAAACGCTGGAACGTTTCCCCTTGACACTCACAAGACGCTAGTTTTTATCTTACCTATGAGGAATTGAAACAATGACAAGTATTTTTATATGGATGAATTGAAGAAGGCGTTTTTATCTTACCTATGAGGAATTGAAACGACCAAGACGAAAAGGGTGTACACATTCTGCACACCCCGTTTTTATCTTACCTATGAGGAATTGAAACAAAGTTGAAGATGTTGCTGAAGCTGTGGGTGTAGCGTTTTTATCTTACCTATGAGGAATTGAAACAACTTGATAGCTCCCTACACCAAGAACGGAAAGAACAGTTTTTATCTTACCTATGAGGAATTGAAACGACAACAAGCGCAGCAAAAACAAGCGCAACAGCAAGTTTTTATCTTACCTATGAGGAATTGAAACTTGGCTGTCACACCATTCAATGTCGCGCCTTTCAGCGTTTTTATCTTACCTATGAGGAATTGAAACTGGTCTGAACGAGCAACGGTTGTGGCACTACCATTGTTTTTATCTTACCTATGAGGAATTGAAACTGGTTACGCAATACGGTTTCGATAATTTTCTATTCATGTTTTTATCTTACCTATGAGGAATTGAAACCAGCCGGCGCAAGAGGAAATGATTGTTCCGGAATTGTTTTTATCTTACCTATGAGGAATTGAAACAATGTTGAGCTTCCGTCTGGAGAATGTTTCATCAGTGTTTTTATCTTACCTATGAGGAATTGAAACATGCTTTCAACAATCCAATCACTGTCTGGGCCGTGGCCGTTTTTATCTTACCTATGAGGAATTGAAACCCGTTTTCTAATTTCTTTTCCATTGTTTTCGATAACGTTTTTATCTTACCTATGAGGAATTGAAACCTGGTTGGTTGTTAAGGGTTGAGCGTTCCGAGTTAAAGTTTTTATCTTACCTATGAGGAATTGAAACTCTAGCGGCTTTGGATTGTCTGGATTATACCAGACAGTTTTTATCTTACCTATGAGGAATTGAAACTGCCACGATGGCTGGCGATTCCTGACCAGTCGTGTGGATCGATATGCGAATTTGATATTTGAATGCTTGTCACAGTCGGACAAATTCATGAATGGAAGTGATCATCCGGCAAATGATCCAAGAAGGCCTGGAAGAAGGGATCAAACTTGGCCGGATGAACCGGGAAATTCGCTTGTGCTTACCGCTAGCGATGAATAAACACTGGAGGTGAAAAGATGAACATTTATGAAGTGTTCCATCTGATTCAAAACAAAGACAACATAGACAAACTGGACGAAATTTTTTGTCGATGGTACTTTCAAACGTGAGTGATCACGACGAATGTGAAAGAAGAAGTCAAGAAAGCGGCCGTCGAAATGATGCAGATGGGTGAAGCAACATTGTGTTCATACATCCAGAAGATGTATGACATCAAATCGTGAACATTATGGACAGATTAAGTTTTTATCGCACCTACGAGTAATTGCGTAGTGTTCCGGCAGCTTTCCCTGCACCATGTCAATATCACGTTCTAACCGATAGGCGCATTCTCGTTTTTCTCTAGCATAATGCTAGTGGAGAAACGAGTTTTTTTTATTGCACTTTTATTGTGTGCATGTTCTAATAGTGATTGATGGGAATTAGGAAGAGATTGATTTCATTGGCAGAGGATATATTCGAAGCAAGGAGTGGGGGCTGATGGAGAAAGAGGCGATCATCTGCTTTGAGCGGGTGACGAAGGAATACGATGGGTTAGTCGTGCTCGATGATGTCAGTTTTGAGATTGAGCGCGGGAAGTTTTATACCTTACTCGGGCCGTCGGGATGCGGGAAGACAACGATTCTGCGTTTGATCGCGGGGTTTACGGAGCCGACGGAAGGAACGATTTATTTTCACGGAAAGCCGGTAAATCATGTACCTGCGAATAAGCGGCAAGTGAATACGGTGTTTCAGGATTATGCTTTGTTTCCGCATTTGAACGTGTTTGAAAACGTGGCGTTTGGTTTGCGGATTAAAAAGAAAAAGCGCTCGGAAATTGAGGAAAAAGTAAAGCAGGCGCTTCGGTTTGTGAATTTAGAAGGATACGAGAATCGCAGTATTCAAGAAATGTCCGGAGGCCAGCGGCAGCGAGTGGCGATTGCGCGCGCGATTGTCAACGAACCAGAAGTGCTTCTGCTTGATGAGCCGCTGTCGGCGCTTGATTTAAAGCTGCGCACGGAAATGCAATATGAGCTTCGCGAACTGCAGCGAAGCTTAGGGATTACGTTTATTTTTGTCACACATGACCAAGAAGAGGCGCTGGCGATGTCGGACCAAATTTTTGTGCTCAATAAGGGGAAAATCCAGCAAAGCGGCACACCGAAAGACATTTACGATGAGCCGATTAATCGGTTTGTCGCTGATTTTATCGGTGAATCGAACATCTTGCGAGGCACGATGATTGAAGATTACCTTGTCGAATTCGCTGGGAAGCGGTTTACGTGCGTGGACAAAGGATTTCGCCCGAACGAGCCAGTCGATATTGTCATCCGTCCGGAAGATTTGGACATTACGACAAAAGATCAAGGAAAGCTCCAAGTGCGCGTCGATTCGCTATTGTTCCGAGGTGTACATTACGAGTTGTGCTGCTATGACGAAGATGGGAATGAATGGCTCGTCCATTCGACGAAAAAAGCGGAAGTAGGAGAAGAAATCGGGCTTTATTTTGACCCAGAGGACATTCATGTCATGCGCATCAGCGAAGATGATGGTGAGAGATCCGATGAAAAATAGTGTACGTAATGTTTACTTATTTCCATATGTAATATGGATTGGGCTATTTGTCGTTGCGCCGATTTTATTAATTTTGTATTATTCATTTTTTGACATTGACGGGAATTGGACGTTTGCCAATTATAAAACGTTTTTTACGCCGATTTATTTAAAAATGGCGGCAAGTTCGGTTTGGTACGCGTTTTTGATTACGCTATTTTCGTTGCTTGTCGCGTATCCGACCGCGTACTTGTTGACGAAGACGAAGCATAAACAGCTTTGGCTTTTGCTTATTATTTTGCCGACATGGGTGAATTTGCTTTTAAAAGTGTACGCGTTTCTCGGCATTTTTGGCACGTACGGATTGGCAAACGCGATTTTAGAAACGGTTGGAATCGGCAAGAAACAAATTTTGTTTACCGATTTTAGTTTTGTGTTCGTGTCGGTATACATTTTTATCCCGTTTATGATCCTGCCGATTTTTAACTCGCTGGAGGAGCTGAACCCAACGCTCGTTGACGCGGCGCGCGATCTTGGCGCTTCGGCTTGGACGACGTTTCGTCGCGTTGTTTTTCCGCTGACGTTAGACGGGGTGAAAGCAGGATGTCAAGCGGTATTTATTCCGTCGTTATCGCTCTTTATGATTACGCGTTTAGTTGCGGGGAACCGCGTTATTACGCTCGGTACGGCGATTGAGCAACATTTTCTTGTCACACAAAACTGGGGCATGGGCTCAACGATTGCGGTGTTTTTAATTATCGCGATGGCTATTGTCGTCATTGCGACAGGAAATCGGAAGTGAGGGTGAGGCGATGCGAGGCAATAAAAAGTGGGCGAACGCGTATTTAGTGTTCGTGTTTCTCATTTTGTACGCCCCGATTATTTATTTAATTTACTATTCGTTTAATAGCGGCGGAACGATGCATAATTTCGAAGGGTTTACGCTGGAATGGTATAAAGAGGTGATCGGTGATACCCGTTTATGGATTATCGTGTTAAATACACTGACGATTGCCCTTTTGTCTGCGGCGGTTTCCACCATTCTTGGCGTGTTGGGAGCGCTCGCGATTTATTATGTGAAAAAGCGGCAAATAAAACAGCTGCTTTTAACGTTGAATAACGTCTTGATCGTCAGCCCCGATGTCATTATCGGCGCCTCATTTCTCATTTTGTTTACGATTATCGGCATTCAGCTCGGTTTTACATCGGTGCTGCTGTCGCATATCGCGTTTAGCGTTCCGATCGTCGTGTTGATGGTGCTTCCAAAATTGCAGGAAATGAGTCCGACACTAATTGATGCGGCTCGCGATTTAGGGGCGAATCAATGGGATGTGCTGACGAAAGTAATATTGCCGTTTATTACCCCTGGTATTTTCGCTGGTTTTTTCATGGCATTGACGTATTCGCTTGATGACTTCGCAGTGACGTTTTTTGTGACAGGCAACGGTTTTTCGACACTATCGGTGGAAATTTACTCACGGGCGCGCCAAGGTATTTCGCTGTCGATTAACGCATTATCGACATTGTTATTTTTGTTTACGGTTGTGCTGGTGATTGGCTACTACTTTATTAGCCAGAAAAGCAGCTCCTTATACGGAATGAGGGGGCGACGAAAATGAGAAAGCTTATATCATTGTTTGCGGCCGTTTTTTTCGCCTCGTTTGTACTGCTTTACGTATCTTCCCAGCTGAATAAAGCGGAAGGATATTCTGGAGAAAATACGTTGACAGTGTATAACTGGGGCGATTACATCGATCCTGAGCTTATTAAAAAGTTCGAAAAGCAGACGGGCATAAAAGTCATCTACCAAACGTTTGATTCCAATGAAGCGATGATGGCGAAAATTGCCCAAGGCGGTACGACGTTTGATGTTGCCGTTCCTTCTGAATATGCGATCAGTAAAATGAAAGAAGATGGATTGCTTATTCCGCTCGACCATTCAAAACTGCCGAATTTAAAATATATCAATCCGCGCTTTTTGAATTTATCATTTGATCCAGGCAACAAGTATTCCGTCCCGTATTTTTGGGGGACGGTCGGCATCGTCTATAATCCGGAAATGCTTGGCGGAAAAAAAATCACGAGCTGGAACGATTTATGGGACAAGGATCTGCGCAATCAAATTTTGTTGGTTGACGGCGCGCGTGAAGTGATTGGCATGGGGCTCAACAGTCTGCATTATTCGCTAAATGACACGAATAAGAAACACTTGCAGGAAGCGAAGGAAAAGCTGGACCGCCTCACCCCGAACGTCAAAGCGATTGTCGGTGATGAGATTAAAATGCTTTTGGTGAATGAAGAAGCGGCAATCGGGGTTGTTTGGTCAGGTGATGCGGCGGAGATCATTGCGGAAAATGACAAGCTCGATTATGTTGTGCCGAAAGAAGGATCAAATTTATGGTTCGATAATATGGTGATTCCGAAAACCGCGAAAAATATCGAAGGAGCACATCAATTTATTAACTTTATGCTTGATCCGAAAAACGCTGCGCAAAACGCGGAGTATGTCGGCTATTCGACGCCAAATGAGAAGGCGCTGGATTATATGCCAAAAGAGATTACGGAAGATAAACGGTTTTATCCGGACTTTCACTCGATCGGGAATTTGGAAGTGTACGAGAATTTAGGCAAGCGGATGTTGGCGTATTATAATGAACTGTTTTTGCAGTTTAAAATGCATCGGAAATAAGGAAAGGGAGACTGAGAGAATTGAAGCAGTTTAAAAAGGCGTGGCTTGCGTTTTTGACTGTTGTTTTGTTTCTGGCAGGAAAACTGAAGTGGGTGCTGGCGATTTTTAAGTTTTTAAAATTCAGTTCTCTCATTTCCTTATTTATTTCGATCGGCGCATATGCGCTTGTATACGGATGGAAGTTTGCGGTGGCGCTCGTGTATTTGCTTTATCTTAATTAGGCGAGAAGACTCCCACTTCAACGAAGCGAAGCGGAGTAAGTGGGAGAGGAATCGCCTTAATTATATTTTGCTGAAAATAGGATAGATTCAGTAAAATATAGTATCATATAGTTAGATGGGAGGTGAAAAAATGTATTTTTGTATCAAACAACAGCTAAATGGTTTGACCAAAGAAGAATACTTGACTCTTCGAGAACTGTGCCATATTGCCAAGAACATGTACAACGTCGGATTGTACAATGTCAGACAATACTATTTTGAACACAAGGAATTTCTTAATTATGAGAAAAACTATCATCTTGCAAAAACGAACGAAAACTATAAGCTGTTGAACAGCAACATGGCACAGCAAATTTTAAAAAAGGTTAATGAGGCTTTTAAATCTTTCTTTGGCTTAGTAAAACTAGCCAAACAAGGCAAATATGACTACAAGGCTATCAGTATCCCAAAATATCTTAAAAAAGATGGCTTTCATTCACTAATCATTGGTCAAATTCGTATAGACGGCAACAAATTCACGATACCGTATTCGAATCTGTATAAAAAGACTCATAAGCCTATCACGATAACGATTCCGCCTGTGTTACTGGACAAAAAGATTAAGCAGATTGAAATCATTCCTAAACATCATGCCAGGTTCTTTGAGATTCAGTACAAATATGAAATGCCTGAAGATCAAAGAGAATTAAATGACCAAAAAGCACTGGCGATTGATTTAGGAGTGAATAATCTTGCCACTTGTGTCACATCAGACGGCAGATCATTCATCATTGATGGGCGGAGATTAAAAAGTATTAATCAATGGTTTAACAAAGAAAATGCCAGACTTCAAAGCATAAAAGATAAGCAAAAAATCAAAGGCACCACTCGTAAACAGGCTTTGCTTGCTATGAATCGCAATAATAAAGTGAATGATTATATCAACAAGACTTGCCGTTACATCATTAACTACTGTATTGAAAATCAAATTGGCAAACTTGTCATTGGCTATGCGGAAACATGGCAACGCAATATTAATCTAGGAAAAAAGACAAATCAAAACTTTGTCAATATTCCTCTCGGTAACATAAAAGAAAAACTAGAATATCTTTGTAAATTTTACGGCATTGAATTCTTGAAACAGGAAGAATCATATACGTCTCAAGCCAGCTTTTTTGACGGCGATGAGATTCCTGAATATAATGCCGACAATCCAAAAGAATATAAGTTCAGCGGCAAACGTATTAAGCGCGGCTTGTATCGAACAAAGTCTGGCAAACTAATTAATGCTGATGTCAATGGTGCATTAAACATCTTAAAGAAAAGTAAAGCTGTAGACCTGAGTGTCTTATGCTCTAGCGGCGAAGTGGACACGCCTCAAAGAATAAGGATTGCTTGAAGCAGTCAAACTTCTTTGGAAGCCCCCACTTCAAATTTTCGCTAGAAAATTAAGTGGGGGTAGTTCACCAGAAGAGGAACGGCAAGAAATGTATTGGCATTGGGAAGATGAGATCGAACGCAAAGAGATGGAGCTGCGGCGAGGAAAAACATGGTACATCCCCATTTTCCAAGATGAGCAAAAACTGCAAAAGTACCGCTTGGAGCGATATGTGGAAAAATATAGTCAGTTCCTAGAAACAATACAGCGGAGCGCGATTCAGGAACAAGCTGTTTTTGATTTCATTGATGCGGCCGAAAAAGAAATCAAAGAGAGCGAAAAGGAAATAGAAAAGAAAACCGTTTACTATCGCGCCGAGGCGAAAACGAAATGGATATGGCTATGTTTATACCTTGCGCTTGCGGTCGTTCTTGCCGTGTTAACGGCGTATGGACAACAGATTATGGATGCCAATCAGTCGCTCATTTCGTAATAAAATCAAGGGTGGCCCTTTAGTTCTTTTTGGGTCACCCTCATTTTTGCTTACAACATTATACGGATTGGGCAGTCGAGTTCTTCTCTCTACTATGTATTTGAAGAACAAACCCGGCTGCTGTTACACAAAGGATACCCGCGACAATAAATATAAAAATCTTTGGAGCGAACTCCTATTTTCAATCCATTTAGTGCAGAAAGGAAAGGATTCGCATGGGGAGTAGCTGCCGTTTCAACCGGCTCTGTTGCACCATACGGAAGAAGCCCTACATCACTAGGTTGATCATGCATAAACAATCCTACAAACAATATCGTAATCAGCGCTGCCAAGGATGTAACGAGGACAACTGTTTGCCAGTTGTAAGATGAGATAATTTTTGCGAATAAAGGTAAAAAAACAAGTTGTCCTGCTGCTCCACTGGCGGAAAACACGCCTACAATCAATCCGCGCTTCTCTTTGAACCAATGATTTGCTATTACAGATCCTAAAACAGAGGAAGTTAACCCTGCCCCGAATCCTACTAAAAATCCCCATAACAATGTCATCTGCCATGTCGTTTTCATCCATACAGAAAGCCCCGTACCTATCACTAACAACGATAGGGCAATGAGCATCATTCGTTTTACGCCATATCGTTCCATAAACGCTGCTGCAAATGGTCCGCAAAGACCATATAGTGCTATATTGATAGCCAAAGGAAACGTAACTTCTGCACGGGTTTATCCAAACGATAGCTCAAAAGGAACGATGAGAACACCGGGAGTAGAACGTACGCCTGCTGAAACTAATAATGTTAAGAAGGTAATTCCAGCTACAATCCAGTAAATACGCCGCGATGTCAATGTAGTTGAAGAAGAATGATCGTTATTCATTTTAAAGAAAGCCCCCTCCTTTCCGTCATAAAGTAAACATGCGCTTGTATGGTGGCATTTGGGCCGCTTACAAGGGAGGATGGCAAAGAGACGAACAAGTGAACATCGCCTTTGTTCCTTCCTCTGTACAGTTTGCATTGTAAAAAAGAAAAGAGAAAATTAGGTGAAAAAGTATAAAAAATGCTTTCCGTAATGGAAAGCATTTTAGCAAGGGATTTTTACGATAAATTCCGATCCTTTGCCGACTTCGCTTTGTACGTGAATGTTTCCGCCATGAGCGTCGACAATCCATTTGGCGATGGACAAACCGAGTCCGTGACCGCCTTGCTGGCGTGAACGTGCTTTATCGACGCGATAGAAGCGGTCGAAAATGCGGTCAAGTGATTCAGGGGGAATGCCGATTCCGGTATCTTTGACGGAGATGGTGAGCATTCGTTGTTGTTTGAACGGTTCGACACGAAGACTTAACGTTACTTCTCCGCCGTTCGGAGTGTATTTGATCGCATTATCCAGCAAGATGTATAACAGCTGCGTCAGCTTATCGGCGTCGGCGGTAATGATGACAGATTCAGGAGAATGAAAGTCCATGCGAATATTTTTTTTCGACGCTAATTCTCCCAGTAAATGCAATGTTCGTTCCGCATGTGGTCGAAAATCAAACGTTTCTTTAACTAATTGCAGCGAGGCATGTTCCGAATCAGCACGGGCGAGCGTCAATAAATCGTTCATTAATTTTGTCATTCGTTTTATTTCTTCCCGAAGCCGATTCAGCAGTTTTTGCGTAAATTCATTTTTAGTTAGTTCTTCTTCCATCTCTAATGCTTCGACAGAAGAAAAAATGACGCTAAGCGGCGTCCGCAGTTCATGGGAGGCATCAGCAACAAATTGCCGCTGGCGATGATACGCTTCCTGAATAGGAACGAGCGCCCGTTTTGACATGAAGTAGCTTAACAACAAAGCAACGCCGATAAATAAAATGGCAAGACCGACCAAAACGATTAATAACCATTGAAATACGTTAGAAAACGAAGTCACATCCATGCCGATATATAACATGCCGATCAAATGGCCGCGAACGACGATTGGACGAGCGGCAGTTAATAGCTTTAACTCATGGGAATGAAAACGGGAAAATGGATGCATATGGGCAGGAAAATTTACTTTAATATAGGTTAGTTCATTTTCGTTTAGCGCGGCATTTTGCAGCGCTTCTAATAGAAACGGCCGCATTCTTTTGTTCACTTCATCGCCCATGAGAAGCTCGCCGTCGGTGCCGACGACATAAAAAAAGAATTGGTCTTCGCTTAAAAACACAACGTTTTCCTCATTCATCAAATCGAAATCGCTTTGTTTGATCAAAAATTGTTCAATCGCTTTTCTTTCCTGATTGGCGAGACTGGCAATCCGCCGCTCTTGGTCGTTTGTGACAATCATATAAAACAGGAAGCAGGCGATCGCGATGAATAATGTCAGAAACACCATTAAAATACCGCTATATAATGCCGTCAGGCGCCATTGCGTTCGGTGAAACATATCGGTGTTTTTTATCTTCAATAAGAAAGCGTTCCATTTACTTGTCAATTTTATATCCCACCCCGCGCACGGTTTGAATGATCTCCCCTTTTAATTTTTTCCGCAGCAATTTAATCGTCGCATCGATCGTTTTCATGGAAACATCTGCATCCCATCCCCATACGCGGTCAAGGATCGTTTCGCGCGGCACGACATGCCCTTGGTTTTGCAGAAGAAGGTCCAATACTTGAAATTCGCGTGGGGTTAAATAGATTTCTTCATTACCGTGGTAAAGGGTATGGCTTGTTCGATTTAAAACAAAGTCATGAAAGTGTACGGTTTCTTCCTGAAGCGGGACAAACGTGCGCCGTGCGAGCGCTTTTAGGCGGGCCATTAATTCATCAATTTCAAACGGTTTGACGAGATAATCGTCCGCACCGGCTTCTAATCCTTCAACACGGTCTTGGACGGCATCTTTTGCGGTTAACATGAGAATGGCGCCAGCGTAACCGTTTTTCCGCAGCCGTTTGCAAATTTCCACTCCATCTCCGTTCGGCAACATCCAGTCAAGAATCAGCACATCGTAAAAGGAGGAGAGAGCATAGTCGTACGCGTCTTCCCCTTCTTGCACCCAATCGATTTGATCCACGCCTTTTTTCTTTAACATATGCACGATTAATTCGCCTAAATAGAGATCATCTTCTGCGAGAAGAATTTTCATCTCGTTTCCTTCCTTTCTATTTTCCCCGTCTCTCTTATGAACAATCATAACAAATGACCGTGAAAAATAAATGAAAATGGGTAATTTTTCACCCTATTTTCACCTTTGCTTTTTACACTGTTTTTTGACAAGACAGAAGGAGGAATGAATAGTGAAACGAGTAAGACAAGCACATTTATGGATCGGATTGATTACATCTATTTTCTTACTGGTGGAGGCAGTAACAGGGCTTTTGCTGGCAGAGCCTTGGCTTATTGGTCAACAAGAAAGAGGCGAACATCACGCGCTGATTCTTCCAGGTGGGAATTCTGTCCCATCATCGTCATCAGAAAATATGCAGGGACTTCCTGAAAGCAGGTGGATGGAAGAAAAAGGACGGGAAGCAGGAGGGTCATTCCAGTCATTAGCTGGCATCATTCGAGGCCTGCATGAGGGAAGGATTGGGGAATTGGATGTAAGGTGGGCGATTGAGATCGCTGCTATTGGCATCATTTTGTTGACGTTATCAGGAATTTATTTATCTATTCGTCTGCTTATAGCACAGAAAAACAGCAGAAAAAAACGTGCATTGCGTATGGTAATCGAACAAGAATGACGATAAAAAATGAAAGAAAGGGGAAATGGATGATGGATCATATGAACATACCGCCATATGAACAACTACTTCCACCTGAACAGCCACGTAAAAAAAGCCGCTTTTTTTCATGGGTTGCCGCTTCGATCATAGGGGCAGTCATTGGAAGCGGGATTACGTTGTATGCAGCTCCAATGATTGGGCTTCATTCTCATTCACCGTCAACGGAGGAAACGAAAGATACGAAAGAAATGAAAGAAACAAACACTTCTAAGGAGGCGCTTCCTCTTCAACCGACGAAAAGTACGTCTAATAATGACATGGTTGCGGCAATTGAAAATGTCACGGACGCGGTCGTTGGAGTGGTCAACATTCAAAAACAGGCGGACTTTTTCTCCGATAGTGTCCAAGATCAAGAAGCAGGAACTGGTTCGGGAGTCATTTTCAAAAAAGACGGAAATACAGCATACATCGTAACAAACAACCATGTCATTGAAGGAGCGAATAAAGTAGAAGTGTCGCTTGCCGATGGGAAAAGAGTAAAAGCGGAAATCGTCGGCGTCGATCCGTTAACCGATTTAGCGGTATTAAAAATTGATGGCAGTCATGTCAAAAAAGTAGCAGTCTTTGGTGATTCTTCGAAGCTGCGCATAGGGGAACAAGTCGCGGCAATCGGCAATCCGCTCGGCTTAGATTTATCGAGAACGGTGACAGAAGGAATTGTCAGCGGAAAACGCACGATGTCCGTTTCTACTTCTGCCGGGGAATGGGAGCTAAACGTTATTCAAACAGATGCCGCGATTAACCCGGGAAACAGCGGTGGTGCATTAATTAATAGCGCCGGACAAGTGGTGGGAATTAATAGCTTAAAAATTTCTCAAACCGGAGTGGAAGGATTAGGATTTGCGATTCCAAGCGAAGATGTAAAACCGATTGTCGAGCAGTTGATGCAATACGGAAAAATAAAACGCCCATATATCGGTGTACAATTAGTTGATGTGGCCGATCTTTCTGATTCGGTGCGAAAAGAACAGCTGCACTTGCCAAGCGGTGTTGCCACAGGAGCGGCTGTAACAGCAGTAGAACCGTTCTCTCCGGCGGCGGATGCAGGAATTCAGACGAAAGATGTCATTGTGGCAGTCAATGGAGAAAAAGTGGATAGTGTCGCTGCACTGCGGAAATATTTGTACACGAAAACGAAAATCGGAGAGCGTGTGCAAATAGAGCTTTGGAGGGATGGAAGAAAGAAGACCGTGTCATTGCAACTGAGCGAGCGGAGTCAATGAGATAACTAGCCCTTCTGAATGATCCATTCAGAAGGGCTAGTTGTTTATATTGGAAAAGGAGGCTGATCTGATTCACGCTGTGAAACGGTGCCTTTGTTTTGGAAAAAAGAAGGAAATATGTAGGGAAATGTCGAAAAAATATAATATCCATCTGAAAAGTAATGAAACGGAAACGCGCGTCATTTCGTATAATTAAATAGACGATGGCGGAAAGAGGGTGCGGGGATTGTTCGGATATCCACTAGAAACAGTGTATTTGGGTGTGCTTATTGTAAGCGGCAGTTTGACGTTATTATATATTTTGCTAAGCGATATGATCGACGGCATCTTTGAGATGCCGGACCATCCATGGTTCAGCCCACAGCTTATTTTATCATTTTTTACCGTTGGAAGTGCGTCCGGTTTTTTGTTCGAACGATATACAGGGATGTCTAGCGCGCTCATCGTTTTGATTAGCGCAGGAATTGCTGTCATTGTCGTCTTGCTTTTGCACTTTTTCGTATTTATTCCGCTCCGTTCTGCGGAAACATCACTGAATTATTCGGAAACGGACTTGGAAGGGTCGCTTGCGAAAGTGATTGTAACTGTACCGTCCGATGGGTTTGGAGAGATTTTGTTGCAGCGGAAGAGCGGAGCGATTTCGAAACCAGCAAAAAGCATGGACAACGAAGAAATCGCCTCAGGGACGGAAGTGATTATCGTGAAAATGGAAAACGGCATCGCTGTTGTGGCGAAGCACGATCCATATTATATTTCATCATTATATAAAGGGGGATATGCTTAATGACGCCAATGTTAATTGTTATCGGCGTTGTCGTACTGCTTCTTATCGGATTAGTAGCTATTTTTATGCTTCGTTATCGCACTGTCGGACCAGATGAAGCACTCATTGTGACAGGAAGTTATTTAGGAAGCAAAAATGTGCATGTCGATGAATCAGGAAATAAAATTAAAATTGTCCGCGGCGGCGGGACGTTTGTACTGCCGATTTTCCAGCAGGCGGAGCCGCTTAGCCTTCTTTCTATTAAACTAGATGTACAGACGCCGGAAGTTTATACGGAACAAGGCGTTCCCGTCATGGCGGATGGCGTGGCGATCATTAAAGTAGGCAGTTCCATTGGCGAGATTGCTACAGCGGCGGAGCAATTTTTAGGAAAAACTCGCCAGGATATGGAAAATGAAGCGAAAGAAGTATTGGAAGGCCATCTTCGCTCGATTCTCGGTTCGATGACGGTCGAGGAAATTTATAAAAACCGCGACAAGTTTTCACAAGAAGTGCAGCGTGTCGCTTCACAAGATTTAGCGAAAATGGGCCTTGTCATCGTATCGTTTACCATTAAAGATGTGCGCGATAAAAACGGTTATTTAGATGCATTAGGAAAACCTCGCATTGCTCAAGTGAAACGCGACGCCGACATCGCGACAGCTGAAGCGGAAAAAGAAACGCGCATTAAACGCGCGGAAGCGGATAAAGAAGCGCGCAAAGCGGAGCTAGAGCGCTTGACGGAAATCGCGGAAGCAGAAAAAATTAATCAGTTGAAATTAGCGGAATTCCGTCGTGAACAAGATATCGCGAAAGCGCGAGCCGATCAGGCTTATCATTTAGAAGAAGCGAAAGCAAAACAAGAAGTTACGGAACAACAAATGCAAATTAAAATTATCGAGCGGCAAAAACAAATCGAGCTCGAAGAAAAAGAAATTTTGCGCCGTGAACGGCAATATGATTCGGAAGTGAAGAAAAAAGCGGACGCCGAACGTTATGCGATTGAGCAGGCCGCAGCGGCGGAAAAGGCGAAGTTAATGGCGGAAGCGGACGCTCAAAAATACCGCGTCGAAGCGATGGCAAAAGCGGAGGCAGAACGAATCCGGCTTGACGGGCTTGCTAAGGCAGAAGCGGAAAAAGCAAAAGGGGAAGCAGAAGCAGAAATTATCCGCTTGAAAGGATTGGCCGAAGCGGAAGCGAAACAAAAAATCGCCGAAGCGTTCGAACGGTATGGTCAAGCGGCGATTCTCGATATGATTATCAAAATGCTTCCAGAATACGCGAAACAAGTGGCAAGTCCGCTTGCGAATATCGATAAAATTACGATTGTCGATACGGGTTCTAATAGCACAAACGGCGGTGCGAACCGCATTACCGGCTATGCGACCAATTTAATGGCCAGCCTGCAGGAAACATTGAAAGCTTCCACGGGGATCGATGTGAAACAATTGCTAGAAAACTTTGCGGCAAAAGGAAATGTGGAACCGCCAAGTATCCAAGAGAGTGAAGACGCGGTGGAGCAACGGAAAACAGCAGGGCAATAATGAAAAGGGCTGAGAGATCAGCCCTTTCTTGATGGAAAGACGTCATCGTTGCAACTGCTGGGCAATTCCGCTATTATGTTAAATAGTGGAATTGACATTAATAAAGTAGGATGATGAAACGATGAAGCGTGCAAGGATCATTTACAATCCAACGTCAGGTCGAGAAATATTTAAAAAACATTTGCCAGATGTGTTAGTAAAATTAGAAAAAGCAGGTTATGAAACATCTTGCCATGCGACGGAAGGAGCGGGAGACGCGACCGAAGCGGCCCGCAAAGCGGTTGAGCGCGAATTTGATTTAGTGGTAGCTGCCGGCGGGGACGGAACAATCAACGAAGTCGTCAACGGGATTGCCGATCAAGATTATCGTCCAAAGCTTGGCATTATTCCGGTCGGGACGACGAACGATTTCGCCCGCGCCATCGGCGTGCCGCGTTCGATTGAAAGGGCATGCGACATTATCGCCAATGGAGAAGCCGTTCCGATCGATATCGGCTCCGTAACAAATGAAGGAAAAACCCGCTATTTTATTAATATTGCGGGCGGCGGCCGTTTAACAGAACTAACCTATGAGGTGCCAAGCAAATTAAAAACAATGCTCGGTCAGCTTGCCTACTATTTAAAAGGTATTGAGATGCTGCCATCGATTAAAGCGACAGAGGCGCGCATTGAATATGACGGAAAAGTGTTTGAAGGAGAAATTATGCTCTTTTTAGTATCGCTCACCAACTCTGTCGGAGGCTTTGAAAAGTTAGCGCCTGATTCTTCATTGAATGATGGCATGTTTGATTTAATTATTTTAAAGAAAACGAATTTGGCGGAATTTATCCGATTAGTGACGCTCGCGGCGCGCGGGGAGCATATTAACGATCCGCACCTCATTTACACGAAAGCAAACCGCATTAAAGTCACTTCGCCAAACAACATGCAGTTAAATTTAGACGGCGAGTATGGCGGCATGCTTCCGGGCGAATTTGTTAACTTATATCGCCATATGAACGTATTTGTTCCGAAAGAAAAAGCTGAGCAAATGAGAACAGGGGAGTGAACCTGTTCTTTTTTGTTCGACTATGCTACAATCTTGACAGCATTTCGCGGAAGGGGAAAGACAAATGGAAACACCAGTAGCAAAAAACGAATATTATGACGTCGTATTTGAAGATTTAACGCACGACGGGGCAGGGGTGGCGAAAATCGATGGTTTTCCAATTTTCGTTCCAAACGGTTTGCCCGGTGAAAAAGCGAAAGTGAAAGTTATCAAAGTAAATCGATGTAGCGATTAACCTGGGAAACAGTGGCGGAGCATTGATTAATAGCGCTGGACAAGTTGTTGGAATTAATAGTCTCAAAATTTCAGAAGATGGTGTAGAGGGATTAGGTTTTGCGATTCCGAGTGAAGATGTGAAGCCTATTGTGGAAGATTTATTGCAATACGGAGAAGTGAAACGGACCTATCTTGGGGTAGGATTGCGGAATGTAAGCGATTTTTCAGCAGCGATTCTCGACTATTGGTGAATCATGTTTTTCTCTTAAAACATGGCAGACTCATGGGTAGCAAAGCAAGGCGGAGCGAGTACGGAGCGTTATCATATCATATTAGAAAGTTATATTCATAGCTTTCTCATTGCTGGAAGCATACTATTTGGATTCAGTCTCTTATTCGCTATTTTTACTTATTTTGCGTTTATGTTGTTACCCAAAAGGTAGAAATTTACTGAACGAACGATTGGTTTGGTTTTAAGGAGAAAAAGATGGGGCGCCTGTTTCCTAGGCGTTTTTTTATTTCACAAAAATTGACACAAAAAACATCCATGAGTAAGCTTTTACTCGCCACCCAAGCATGAAAATAACCGCTCATGGATTCATTATTTTCACAGAAAAAATTACAAAAAAGTGTAGGGCAAACGGCTAATGATTTCGTCTATATAAGTGAAGACAGATAGAAAGGGGGAGAGTGAGATTCAGGACGAAGCATTAATCGCGAAAGCAAGGAAAGGAGACGAGCATGCATTTCGCCTGTTAATCGAGAAATACCGCAATTATTTATTTAAAACGGTGTACTCGATTATTCGCAACGAAAAAGATGCCGAGGATGTTACGCAGGAAGTATTTGTGCGGATTTATTTTTCACTCCCCCGATATCAGTCACAAGGCTTTAAAACATGGATGACGCGCATTGCTGTGAACTACGCGATTGATGTCAAGCGGAAAATGCAGCGGCAGCGTGAAGAAGTAATGGAGTCCATTGAGGCCGAAGCCGATGAAAGGGTTGAAGTTTCGGTTATGAAAAAAGAGGAGCGAGAGCGAATCCGCCAACGTCTTGAGGAAATTCCGCTTAACTATCGAGATGTTATTTACGCTTATTACATAGATGAAAAATCGTATCAACAAATTGCGAAAGAACAAAATGTCGAAGTGAAAACGGTCGAGACAAAGCTTTACAGAGCACGCAGCTGGCTAAGAAAGCATTGGAGGGAGGAGGATTTTCAATGAGTCATTACACGAACGAAGAATGGCGGCAGTTCATTTGTGATGTACTGCCAGAGGAAAAAAGAGAGGAAATGGAGAGCCACCTTTATAGTTGTGATCAATGCTTAGCGGTATATATGGAGCTCATTGAAGAAAATGCTTCCGACTTGCCGAATCCTTCCGATGAAGCTGTTTCAGCCGATGTCATCCTTGCACAAGTTGAACAATATAAAAAGCCAAAGCGTACGAAGCAGACACAGACGAAGCAAAAATTGCTTCATTACGGAATTGCCGCTGCGATTACGATTGGGTTTATGTCTTCGGGAATTTTTCAATTAGTCACAAATGCCGGCGTTGTTGGAACAGATTTATCAGGAAACAGGCCGGCCTATACGGAACAATGGATGGATAAAACATTATCATTTCTCGATTGGCTAAAGGTAAATCAAAAGGAGGAAGTGAATAATCGATGAACAAAAATTCGTTAGTTGCGTTCTTTTTATCATTTATCCCTGGTGCTGGGCATTTTTATTTAAATAAAAAAGCAAGGGGAGTGTTTTATAGCTTTTCCTTTTTTGCGCCGATTGTGCTCGCGGTCGGTCTTGTCTTTTTGACATATAATAGTGAACCGCTGGCGATCGTCCTCTTTTCTTTATTGATTTGGTTGATCAGTATTTTAGATATGATTCTTACACTCATCAAAAGACAGCCGGAGCATACACTTGTCCAAGGAGAGGGTTTACAGGCAAATCAGGACAACGAGAAGTTTTACACTATTCTTCTTTCCTTCATTCCCGGGCTCGGGCATTTCCAGCTCGGCTTGATGAACCGAGGGTTAACGTTATTAATCAGCTTCTTTGGGCTTATGATCATGATATTTTTTGTAACGGTATTGCTGCATGAAGGCAGCTTCTTAGTTTTTTTAGGAATTTTGCCGATCGTTTGGATTTACAACATGTTTGATATTGTTCAACAGCTCAATCGAAAACAAAACGGCGAGTCACTGGTCGATCGAACGATTTTCGAAGATTTTGAAGCGAAACGCGAGGATGGAAGGAAAAGCAAAACACTTGCGACTCTCCTTTCGATTTTTCCGGGTGCGGGTCATATGTACTTAGGATTACAGCGCAGAGGCTTGCAGTTAATGGCCGCCTTTTTGCTGGCGATTTATGTGATGGATGTGTTAAGACTGTCTGCCTTTTTCTTCCTTATTCCGCTCATTTGGTTTTACAGCTTTTTTGACGCATTGCAGAAGGCGTCGAAGTATGGCGAAGAAGAGCTTGAGGATCAGCCGATCGTTTCCTACTTTATCAATCATCAAAGATGGGTTGGATTCGGATTATTGTTGTTAGGTCTTTATTATTTGCTTGACAGCATCCTGCTTCCAGCATTTGCTTCGCATCTATCAAAGCTATTACAAATCGATATTTATTACTGGTACAATCAATTTTTCCAAACAACGATCGTTTGCATTTTGTTAATTGGCGGCGGCTTCAAGCTGCTTTTAGGCAGTAAAGAGAAGAAAGGAGAGGAGAGGAAATGAGAAAATGGCGCGTTGGGACGGTGTCAATGGGCGCCTCCCTTATTTTGCTTGGCATCGTGTTGTTTATTTCTCAATGGGAAGGAATGGGAGCTGCAGACATTTTTGCGAGCTGGTGGCCGTTTCTCTTAGTGTTGCTTGGCGCTGAAATTCTTGTGTATCTTTATTTTTCGAAGCAGGAAAATACATTGATCAAATATGATTTTTTGAGCATCATCTTTATCGGGGTGCTCGGTTCGGTAGCCATTTTATTTGTATTGCTTTCATCAACAGGAATATGGCAAGAAATTCGCACGGTCGTTAGTGCAGAAACGAAAGTCTTTCACCTGCCGAATGTCCGGCAGTCTGTTTCGCCTGAGATGAAGAGAATTGTCTTACAAACAGGGAGCCAACCGATTGTGATTGAAGGAGGCAGCAACAGTGAAATTCAAATCTTTGGAACATACCAATCTCTTTCAGCCAACGACATCAAAAAGCAGGAAGATTATGTTGCGATGAATATTGTCGGGGATACGATGTATATTACTATAAAAGAAATGCCGCGGAAGGAAGGACTGTTTCATACGGTGAACGCGATGACCCCGACTGTCGTTATTCCGCAGCATCTTTCGCTCGAAGTACGCGGGAACTATAATTCAGTGCTTCTTTATCCGCGGAAGCTTGCCGCCAATTGGACTGTTTCAAAAGCGGAGGATGTTCAGATTAGCCTTGATAAAAATACAGATATTCTCGTAACAGCTGTGACGCGTGAGAGTTTAGAAGACGGAAATATCGCGTGGCAAAGAGAAAGCAGAGAGACAGAAAAAACGTTGCCGGAGCAAACGTTTAAAGGCAAGGTTCAATTAGGGGACGGAACTCATCATATTTATGTTTTTGATTCACAGCATGCAGCGGTGCATGTGTCAAATTAAGTAACTAAGAACCACCGAGGTGTCAGCGTATTTTTAATGAAAGCTTTTGTCCGTTTTTGATATAATATTTCAGCTATAACATCTTTCCTTTTTAAAGACGAAAAAATTGCAACAGCCTTTTTTATAATGTTAAATAGTGGAAAATATGTATTTATTTAATCTTTGGGCAAATAGGATGATGGGGATATGAAAAGAGCGAAGAATTATTTACAATCCAACATCAGGACGTGAGTTGTTTAAAAAGCATTAGCCCGATGTATTAATTCAGCTGGAACAAGCCGGTTATGAAACGTCTTGTCATGCGACAACGGGAGCGGGGGATGCGACAAAGGCGGAACGGGCAGTGGTCGAGCGCAAATTTGACCTTGTTATCGCTGCCGGCGGAGATGGGACGATTAACGAAGTAGTGAATGGAATTGCCAATCAAACATATCGTCCGAAGCTTGGCATTATCCCGGTTGGCATGACGAACGATTTTGCCCGGGCGGTTGGTGTTCTGCGCACAATTGAAGGAGCATGCGATATCATTATTAACGGTGAAGCGGTGCCGATTGATATCGGCTGTGTGACGAATGAAGGAAAGACGCGTTACTTTATTAACATTGCCGGAGGCGGCCGTTTAACCGAGTTAACGTATGAAGTGCCGAGCAAATTAAAAACGATGCTCGGTCAGCTGGCGTATTATTTAAAAGGAATTGAAATGCTGCCATCGATTAAAGCGACAGAGGCGCGCATTGAGTATGACGGCAAGGTGTATGAAGGCGAAATTATGCTGTTTTTAGCTTCGCTGACGAATTCTGTCGGCGGTTTTGAAAAGTTGGCGCCAGACTCCTCGTTGAATGACGGCATGTTTGATTTAATTATTTTAAAGAAAACAAATCTTGCGGAATTTATCCGTATTGCCACGCTTGCCGCAAGAGGTGCGCACATTAACGATCCGCATTTAATTTGTACGAAGGCGAACCGCATTAAAGTCACCTCGCCAAACAAAATCCAGCTTAATTTAGATGGCGAGTACGGCGGACTGTTGCCTGGCGAGTTCGTCAACTTGTATCAACATCTTGAAGTATTTGTACCAAAGGAAAAAGCAGAACAAATGAGAGCAGGATATTAGCGCGGAGCACATAGTGGTGCTGGAGCTGCCTGATAAGTGTCTGACCTCACATCCATTTCACGATATATGATGTTGCGGGGTCTGACACTTTGCTTTTGGTCAGCCTCGGGCACCCTATATGGTAACAGTGCTGTGACCTGTTCTCTTTTTGTGTCCGAAGCGATTGTATGATACAATCATTGCAGCATTTTCACGAAAAGGAAGTAGGAACGATGACAAAAGTAGAAGCTCCAGTTGCGAAAAATGAATACTATGACGTCACTTTTGAAGATTTGACGCATGACGGGTTAGGCGTTGCGAAAATCGATGGATTCCCGATTTTTGTCAAAAACGGCCTTCCGGGGGAAAAAGCGAAAATCAAAGTCATTAAAGTGAAAAAAGGATATGGATACGGACGCCTCATCGAGTTGTATGAGCAAAGCCCGGACCGCGTCGCGCCTCTGTGTCCGATTTACAAGCAATGCGGCGGCTGCCAGCTGCAGCACTTAAGCTACGAAGGGCAGCTTCGGGCAAAACAGAAACATGTCAAAGAAGTGATGGCACGCATCGGGAAATTGGAAAATGTCATCGTTCATCCTGTCATCGGCATGAAAGACCCGTGGCGCTATCGCAATAAGGCACAAGTGCCTGTCGGCGAGCGCGAAGGCGGGCTTGTCGCTGGCTTTTACCAAGAGCGCAGCCATGAAATTATCGATATGGATGCCTGTCTCATCCAGCAAGAGATGAATGATGTCGTCGTGCAGACAGTGAAAAAGATTTGTGAAAAATATAAGGTGCCTGCCTATAATGAGGTGGCGCATAAAGGCGTTCTCCGCCATATTATGGCGCGTTACGGGGCAGTGACAAAAGAAGTGATGGTCGTCCTTATTACCCGCACGGAAGAGTTGCCGCACAAAAAGAAAATTGTGCAGGAAATTATTGACTCCGTGCCAAATGTAAAGTCGATTATTCAAAACATTAACCCGAAAAAGACGAATGTCATTATGGGTGACGAGACGAAAGTATTGTGGGGAGCCGAATACATTTACGATTACATCGGTGACATTAAATTCGCGATCTCGGCACGTTCTTTCTATCAAGTCAATCCCGAACAGACGAAAGTGCTGTATGAAAAAGCGTTGGAATACGCGCAATTAACGGGAGAAGAAACGGTCATTGACGCCTACTGCGGCATCGGCACGATTTCGTTGTTTTTAGCAAAAAAAGCGAAAAAAGTATACGGCGTCGAAGTGGTGCCGGAAGCGATTGAAGATGCAAAACGCAATGCTGAATTAAACGGCATCACCAATGTCGAATTTGCCGTCGGCGAGGCGGAAGCAGTCATTCCGAAATGGTACGAACAAGGCATCCGCGCGGACTGTATCGTTGTCGACCCGCCTCGCAAAGGCTGCGATGAAACGCTTTTGCAAACGATCATCGCCATGAAACCAAAGCGCGTTGTGTATGTGTCCTGCAACCCTGCCACACTCGCCCGCGATTTGCGTATATTAGAAGACGGCGGCTATCAAACGATCGAAGTGCAGCCGGTCGATATGTTTCCGCATACTGCGCACGTTGAGTGTGTCTCGCAGATCGTTTTGAGAGAAAATTAAGCAGGAAACGCTTTTGTTTCCTGCTTTATTCAATTTTTGGAGCGGAGAATCGGTAAAAAATTTTTGGAGTTCTATCCGCTTTAATTTCAATAATGGATTTAATAAGTTCAGAAAAGGTTACTTTAGGGTCACTATAAATGCGTTCTATAGAATTTAATTGTTTCTTCATGATAGTTGGCTCCTTTCATTTAAAGGTAAGTCTAAAAATAAAAACCGCAGAGTACCCAGCCACATCCACATACATTAAGTGGCTTAGTAACCTCTGCGGTTTTCGCTTTTTGTCGAGTTACGGAGTCAGTATTTAATTTTTTGTTTGGAGATCTTTCTAAGGATTAATTTTGAATACATTATATCTTTGTTTTTTTATATTTTAAGGGTTTTTCTAAAAAAATTGGTGGTTTCATTTTTCAGTTTTTTACCCATCGAGCAAATTCATTATTCGGTTAATTGCCTGTCTAGGTATCATTATTTTCCTTTTTTGATAGTTAATTGAATCCAGCGAAATCAAAGTTTCTAACGCCGATAAAACTATGTATAATTAAGTTTGGAAATAATAAGGAGGCAGCTATATGATTACTGGAGAATTAAAGAACAAAGTCGATAAAATATGGGAAACGTTTTGGACGGGCGGAATTACGAACCCGCTGACGGTCATTGAACAATTTACATACCTTTTATTTATTAAAGGACTCGATGAAGCAGAAACTCAAAGAGAACAAGAGGCTGCTTTATTAGGAATTGGGTTTGAACGAATCTTTCCTGAAGATAAACAACACTTGCGTTGGAGCAAGTTTAAAAATCTAGAAGCTTCACAAATGTATGAAATCGTATCTAAGGAAGTATTTCCTTTTATTAAAAGCTTGCATGGTAATAAAAATTCCGCATATGCCAAGTATATGAGCGATGCGATTTTTATGATTCCTACGCCGCAAATGCTTTCCAAAATTGTGGACGGCATTGATAAGCTCCCGCTGAAAGACCGCGATTTACAAGGGGATTTATATGAATATTTGCTATCCAAAATCGCGACCGCAGGCACGAACGGGCAATTCCGTACACCGCGTCATATTATCAATATGATGGTAGAGTTAGTCAAACCAACACCGGAAGATATTATTGTCGACCCAGCCGCAGGTTCCGCAGGTTTTTTAGTCGCGGCGGGCGAATATTTGCGCAAACATCGCAGTGACTTATTTTTAGTGCAAAGTTTAAAAGAGCATTTTAATAACCATATGTTCTACGGTTTTGACATGGACCGCACGATGTTGCGCATCGGTGCGATGAACATGATGCTTCACGGCATTGAAAATCCGAATATCGAATATCGCGACTCCTTGTCGGAACAAAACAAAGATAAGGACAAATACACTCTTGTCCTTGCCAATCCGCCTTTTAAAGGTTCATTAGATTATGATGCAGTTTCAAATGATTTGTTAAAAGTTGTAAAGACAAAGAAAACCGAACTTTTATTTTTGGCATTATTCTTACGCATTTTAAAAACGGGCGGACGTTGCGCGTGCATTGTGCCGGACGGGGTATTGTTCGGCAGCTCGAAGGCGCATAAAGACATCCGCAAAGAAATTGTGGAAAATCATAAATTAGAAGCAATTATTTCCATGCCAAGCGGCGTATTTAAACCATACGCGGGCGTATCGACAGCGATTATGATTTTTACGAAAACGGGAGTCGGCGGTACGGATCAAGTATGGTTCTATGATATGAAAGCGGACGGCTATTCATTGGACGACAAGCGCACCCCGATTGAAGAAAACGACATCCCGGACATCATTGCCCGCTTCCATAACCGTGAAGCAGAGAAAGAACGGAAACGCACGGAGCAGTCGTTCTTTGTGCCGGTGGAAGAAATTCGTGAAAACGACTATGACCTTTCGATTAACAAATATAAAGAGATTGAGTATGAAGAGGTACAGTATGAAGCGCCAAGTGTGATACTTGAAAGAGTGGAAACATTGGAAAAAGAGATTATGCAAGGATTACAAGAGTTGAAAAAGATGATTAGAGGGTAGTGTGAAGTTCTATGAATTTTAGAACATATAAGTTAAAAGATATAGGTGAAGTAATTACAGGAAATACACCTAGTAAAAGTAATAGTGAGTTTTATGATTCAAAGGATGTTATGTTTATCAAACCCGATGATTTGTATATAGATAGAATAACAATGTTAAACGAATCGAAAGAGTACTTATCTAATAAAGGTGCTGAACATGCTCGCATTTTGCCACAAGGTAGCGTGTTAGTTACATGTATTGGAATTATAGGTAAAGTTGGTATACTAAAACAAGAAATGGCTGCATTTAATCAACAAATAAATGCTATTGTCCCTAATAAAAATATAGTCAATGAAAAGTACTTAGCTTATAAAATATGGAATGATAGGAAAAAACTTCAGCGTATAGCAAATGCACCTGTAGTTCCAATTATTAATAAAAGGCAATTTTCAGACTTCCAAATTGAGATACCTCCGATAGATTATCAACTCAAAGTTGTTGACGTTTTAGACAAAGCCCAAGAACTTATCGACAAACGAAAAGCCCAAATCGAAGCGTTAGACCAGTTAACGCAAAGTGTGTTTTTGGAGATGTTTGGGGATCCAGTGAAAAATTCTTTAGGGTTTAAAACAGAACCACTTCATGAATTATGTGTTCATATTTTTGGAGGGGGTACACCATCAAAAAGTAATCCGGAATACTATATAGGAAATATACCTTGGGTAACCCCAAAGGATATGAAGGATATTGTTATAAATGATAGTATTGATCATATTAATGAGGATGCAATAGCAAATAGTTCAGCTAAGTTAATCCCACCTAATTCACTTTTGATGGTTATCAGAAGTGGGATTCTAAAGAAAAAGCTTCCTATAGCAATAAATACTAGAGAAGTGACAGTAAATCAGGATATGAAGGCTTTTGTAGTAGATAAAAATAAGATAACTGTTGAATATTTACTTTATTTCTTTGAATTTTACCAGAAAGTTTTATTAAACCGAGTTAGATCAGTTACAGCTGATAATCTCGATTTTCAACAAATTAAAGAAATATTAGTACCAGTTCCCCCAATAAATAAGCAGAAGGAGTTTAGCAACATCTTTTATAAAGTTCTAGCAGAGAAAAATAAATGTTTACAACAATTAAATGAATTAGAGAATAACTTCAACTCCCTCATGCAACGGGCGTTTAAGGGAGAGTTGTTCAACGATTAGTAAATGTAAAAGGAATTCGTGCTGGTCAAGGGAGGGGTGTTTGTTGTTATCTAACTTTCATTTTTTAATAGGAAAACCTCATTATGAGAGCTTTACAAATGCGTGTTTAGAGGCGGAGAAAAGTTTGGTTGTGAGTCCGGCGACGTGCGCGATTTTGACGCGCCGCGCGCTGGAGCTTGCGGTGAAGTGGGTGTACAGCTTTGACAGCGCTTTGAAAGTTCCGTATCAAGATAATCTTTCCAGTTTGATTCATGACAACGTCTTTTTGTCCATTATTGATGAAGACTTGTTGCCGTTGTTGCGTTACATTGTCAAACTAGGAAATGTCGCGGTTCATACGAACTCGATGATTACGAGAGAGGAAGCGATTCTTTCCCTGCATAATCTTCATCAGTTCGTCTCTTGGATTGATTATTGTTATTCGGATGAATATACGGCTACGGACTTTGACGAATCATTGCTGCCAATCGGAGAGGAAAAGCGCGAGCGTCCGGAAGAATTGAAAGATTTATACGAACGGTTAAGCTCCAAAGATAAACGTCTCGAAGAAATGATGAAAGAAAACGAACAGCTTCGCGCTCTTCTCACCGCCAAACGGGAAGCGAATACAAAAGAATATCACTTCCAAGTGGATGAACTAAGCGAATGGGAAACAAGAAAGAAATATATTGATTTAGATTTGAAGTTGGCGGGTTGGGAATTTAAAAAGGACGTTATTGTGGAATACCCTGTCGTTGGCATGCCGAATGAGGAAGGAGTCGGCTATGTCGATTACGTTCTTTTTGGCGACAACGGAAAGCCGCTGGCGGTCATCGAAGCGAAACGGACAACCGCTGACCCGAACAAAGGAAAGCAACAAGCCAAGCTATACGCCGACTGCATTGAGAAAATGCATGGCCAACGTCCGATTATTTTTTACACAAACGGTTTTGAAACGTATATTTGGGACGACCTTAACTATCCGGCGCGGAGAGTTTCCGGCTTTTACAATAAGGAAGAATTAAGCTTGCTTATTGATCGTCGGACGATGAAGAAGCCGCTAAAAAATGTGCAAATCAATGACAACATAACGAATCGCTATTACCAAAAAGAAGCGGTTTTAGCCGTATGCGACGCGCTCGAGAACAAACGGCGCAAAGCGTTGATTGTCATGGCGACGGGGAGCGGCAAAACCCGGACGGCGATTTCGATTGTCGATGTTCTTACCCGTCATAATTGGGTAAAAAATATTTTGTTTTTAGCGGACCGCAAAACTCTGGTAACGCAAGCCAAAAACAGCTTTAGCCATTTGTTGCCGAACTTGACGCTTTGCAATTTGCTCGATAACAAAGACAATCCAGAGGAAAGCCGCATGGTGTTTTCGACGTACCCGACAATGATGAACGCGATTGACGAAGCGAAGCGAAAAGACGGCAAACGTCTCTTTACCGTCGGGCATTTTGATTTAATTATCGTCGATGAATCCCATCGCAGTATTTATAAGAAATATCGGGCTATTTTTGACTATTTTGACGCGATATTGCTTGGGCTTACCGCCACACCAAAAGACGAAATTGACCGCAATACGTATGAAGTGTTTGATCTGGAAAACGGTGTGCCGACCTATGCCTATGAGTTAGATCAAGCGGTTCAAGATGGCTATTTAGTGGATTATCGTACCATTGAAACAAAGCTCAAATTTTTGGAAGAGGGCATTCATTACGATGAGTTATCTGATGAAGAAAAAGAACGATATGAAGAAACATTTGATGATGAAGTAGGCGAGGATATTGACAGTGCCGCGTTAAATGAATGGCTGTTTAATGACGATACGATTGATACGGTACTCAGAGATTTAATGGAAAAAGGAATTCGCGTCGAAGGCGGGGACAAACTCGGCAAAACGATTATTTTTGCGAAAAATCATCGTCATGCGGAACGGATTGTGGAGCGCTTTGATCAATTGTTCCCTGAATACAAGGGCGGCTTTGCACGAGTTATTGATTACAGCGTGAACTACTACCAAACATTAATCGATGATTTTTCCGACCGCAACAAATGGCCGCAGATTGCGGTATCGGTCGATATGCTCGATACTGGAGTGGATATTCCGGAAGTCGTCAACCTTGTGTTCTTTAAAAAGGTACGCTCCAAATCAAAGTTTTGGCAAATGATCGGGCGCGGAACCCGTTTATGCAAAGACTTATTCGGAGTCGGACAAGATAAAACGCATTTCCTTATTTTTGACTATTGCGGCAACTTTGAGTTTTTCCGGGAAAATCCGAAAGGAATCGAAGGAAAAGCGGTGGAAAGCTTAACGGAGCGTCTATTTAATGCCAAAATCGAAATCATTAAAGAACTGCAGCATTTACAGTACCAAGAAGAAGAGTATATTGCCTATCGCAATGAATTGATTGACGAGGTGCTAGCGGAAATCAATAAGTTAAACGAAGAAAACTTCCGCGTACGCCAACATATTCAATACGTACACAAGTTTAAAAACCGGACTAAATGGGACTCCTTAACAGCGATAGATGTCAATGAAATCAAAGAACATATTTCGCCACTGATTGTTCCGCTAAACGATGATGAATTGGCGAAACGTTTTGATTTACTCATGTACACGATCGAATTGGCGAAGCTGCAAACGAAAAATGCCACAAAGCCGATTCGGAGTGTGATTCGCACCGCAGAGGCGTTATCTAAGCTCGGTTCGATTCCTCAAGTGGTGGAACAAAAATATATCATCGAAAAGGTGCAGACGGAAGAGTTTTGGAGCGAAGCCGATATTTTCGAATTGGAAGCCGTTCGCGAAGCGTTGCGTGATTTAGTGAAATTCCTTGAAAAAGAAACGCAAAAAATTTACTATACGAACTTTAAAGACCAAGTTTTAGAGGTCAAAGAAAACGGCCCGATGTTTAATGTCAATGATCTGAAAAATTATCGGAAAAAGGTGGAACATTATCTGCACGAACACCGCGATCAGATGGCCATTTACAAGTTGCGAAATAATAAAAAGCTAACCGTCCAAGACTTAAAAACGTTGGAGCATATTCTTTGGAATGAGCTTGGCACACAGGAAGATTATAAAAGAGAATTCGGAGACACACCGATTACAAAGCTTGTCCGCCAAATTGTCGGCCTTGACCCGCAGGCCGCCAACGAGGCGTTTTCCGAATTTTTATCAAGCGAACGGTTGAACATCCAACAAAGCCGTTTTGTCAAATTGATCGTCGATTACTTTGTGAAAAACGGGGTCATGGACAAGCGGGTGCTGCAGGAAGAACCATTTAAAACCGTCGGCAGCATTGTTGAACTCTTTAAAGACAACATGGACGACGCGCGGAGGATTATTAGCATTATCGATGAGATTAACAGAAATTCAGAAGATATTGTGGGGGCTTAGCTGAAAACATTTTGCTGGTATCTAAACTTATTAAAGAATATTCGGTTAGTTGGGCCTTAATTGTTCAACTAGCCGAATAAATATATTAAGTGGCAACATGCTCTTTAGATTTGTACGGAGATCGCAAGTAAGTAACAGGGTGGTTAAATTAATGAATTTTATTTCAAGTTTATACGATGAGAAAAAGGTATTAATAACTTTAGAAAAGTATGATATCTCTGACCTAAGTACTCCCCATACGATTAGAACAATAATTGATAATTTTGAGGAAATGAAAAGTTATTATGAAAAGAAGAGCTTTGGATGTATTGATGATATAAATGATTACATTGATGTTTTGTTTTTGAAGTTCGTAACCCTATACAACGAAGATTCTGACTATTTGCTTGAGCCTTATAAGGGGCAGTTAAAACAGGTTATTAAATATTCAGCAAGCAAATTGAATCAAGTCAATAACTCAAGTTTAGTAAAATTTATTGCGTCATCTTATAAAGATATTTTTAGATATAATAATAAGTATTTCAAAAGTGGAGTTAAAGACTTGACAATACAGCTAATTATAAAATTTTACAATGTACTTAAGAACTCAGGTATTTTGGAATATATGATACGGGAAATGCCTATTTTTGTTTACGATAAGTTTAGTGCATTGTCAAATATATTAAAGGATAATAATGGGGAATTAATGAGATGTTTGTTGCTGGATGATGACAATTTTGAAAAACTCTGTGCCTATAGATTTGAAAATATTTGTGAAACGGTTGAAAGATTATATCAAAGCAATTTTAGGGACATTGCATGTGAATTGGGCGACAAAATATATAGGTATATTGAGAATCAGTTCAATAGCGGGACACAGCATGTTTATTATTTGCAAACCATCATTCACAGAGCGAATAAAACACTGTATTTTATACGTTCCGAACATTCAAGACAAATAGAGAATTATCTTAGAAGAATTAACGAAGAGGCAGAGAAATTCTTGTTAGAGAATGGCCAAGAATTCCACTTTGAATTATCAACAGCTTCATATGATAATTTAATGGAAGAATTAGATAAAATGGGATCAGACTATTTTACAAAATATATGACAATAACACATCGGCAAAATGCTCATAACCTCTGGTGTTCAATATTGGAGGAAGAGGCAAAGAGATATGAACCTTCATTAGTTGATTTGGTAAGAACACCTTTTAACTCCAACCAGTATTTTACATATGGGAAGTTCAGGGCAATGGATTTACTGATCACCAGCCATTCAATGTCATTGTTTTACTGGTTTAGGAACCCGAATAGAGTAAACGAATTTAGGGATTCTCTGAAAATGGTTATTGACTCTATTCTCGAGGTGCTGAGTTACGATACAAAATATGATGACTTGGATAAAGATATAGATGCGTTAATAGCAATCCTTTGTGATAATAGAGATACTGGAAAAGCTGTGTTTTACCATATGAAAGCAATGTTTGTGATCACATTTCTAGAGAAAGTGCTTAGACTTATTTATATATGTATTGAAGAGAATGCCTTTTTTGAAAGGTCAAGGATAACACTTGGTACAATCCTAGGGACTTCAAGTAATAATGTGGGTGTATTAGACAATATAATTGGTGAACACCATCATCGCTGGACTAGATATTATTTTTTACATGAGGATAGAGATGTAGGCCTTAATTATCGTAATAGATTGGCTCATTCAATAGATATAAGTGTCGGTGAAATAACACTCCCGGTTTTTATGAAAATTGTTTGGCTAACTCTCTCGACAATTAATTCAATTTTCGTGAATCTGATAAATAACGGTTAAGGATTAGGCAAACTATAAAGGGGTACTGATGTGAATTTTGTAGCGGCTAACAATTACGAATAACAAATTGAGGTATCAAAGCGGGAAATTCCTACGGGGAGCGTATGATGCCTCCTGAGCAGTTTTCTAAATGAGTTTTACAAATAATTGAGTTTTCATCAACAGAGGAACAAGTTATCGCCAACCAATCGCTCAGCTTTTGTTGTTTTTTGTAAGAAAAAAGTGCAGAGTATTTCAGTATATAAATTCTGTCATATTGAATAAAAATTCAACCAAATTCTCGCTATTAAAGGCTTAATATGGAGCCTCTGCAGCCATGATTCTTTTGCTAAGCAGCCAGCTGTAGCAGATTTGGCAAACCTAAGCAGGTCATCATGGCTACTACTCCATGTAAAGACCCTATGTATAACGTTTGTTTTGCGCATCTCTGCACTTTTATTTTGCACTAAACATCCCAAAAGAACTACCTCGTTTTTGGAATCATGCTTCTATCATGGCTGATTTGTCTTGTTTCCCGCTATTCTTTCCTTATCAAAAGCGGATTAGGTGAACACTGCTACTATCTTGAATATCTGCGATCACCACTCAAGGCATGTAGAAAGTGTAGCTCGATTAGTGTTAAAGATAAGAGCATAAATAAACTCTTGCTAAAAATAAAAAACTCTTCTTGCCAAAACCGAAGTAAAGTTTTGATAATATAACAGGAAAAAGGAAAATCCTTCTCCATCCAGTTGACTGAACTGGTTAGGATGAAAAATAAACAATTTTTCAAGAGAAACGGGATGGGCTCCTGTTTCTCTTTTTTTGTTAGGGAATAATGGGGAAGGGGAAGAAGCATTCATTAGAAATACTAAGATAGACTGGTTCACGTTGAATGCTCAACTCTAAGCAGTTTCATTAAATAGCTGATAATTGGGGATGTTATACAAATGAGGTCATTGCAAAGGGGGAAGTACTGATGATATATGGGTTAAAAGCGACACAAATGATGGAAATAACAGCAGTGATCCTTAGTCTTATTGGAAGTTTTTTATATTACTTATTGGAAGTTTTTTATATTAAGAAACAATTTTAAACGATATGGGTTACTCTATTTTATAAGCGGTTTGACGGGAGCTTTCCTTTGTTTTGTATTTGTTTCTATCGGATTTTACTCTTTTCCGGCTAGACTTATCCCTATGTCACCGATACCTATCATTGAAATGTTTACGGTCATTCCTTTTTATGTTCTTTTCGGAGTGAGATATAGTCCGTCTAAATGGGGATGGAAGATCCCCTTTTACTGGGGGATGGTTCATATCGCGATGCTTTTAGAAATTTTCGTGTTATTCCCCCAGTTAAGATAATGGATTACAAAGAAAACTGGGATGCTTGGGACTCTTATACATGGTGGTGGATTTATTTGCTTCTTTTTGAGTGGATTGGTGGAAAAATTGTTCCAACTCATTCAAGAAAACCGATACAATCTAAATCTTTTCGCTATAGAAGATGGGGATGGGTTGTCTTCCATTTTATTGTGATTACGACAATATTTTTAGCAGGTGTTTATACAGGATGGAATTTAAAAATGTGAACGATTTCTTACTCCCGTCGAAGAACAGAATTTTTTCTATAATCTGTGGTGCCATGACATGTTTCCGTTTCGCTGCAAATTGTTGAAGAAGCACAAATGAATACGGCATGGGTTCTGTTGGATACTGAACCCATGCCGTAATTTTTTTATGCGTGTCTGCTTGACAGGTGCTCATAATGTTTAGGCTCTCTTCTTTCATTTACCGCACAAGTGCAGCCGGATGTTTTGGCGTGGGCGGGAAAGTGCAAGACATATCCAAGCCCTATGATTCTAGTTTTTGCGTTTCTCCGTTATAGATATTTAAATCCAATTCTTTAGTGATGCGGCTGGTGACGACACCGGCGGTCATGCTTCCGCTGACATTCAAGGCAGTTCTTCCCATGTCAATCAGCGGCTCTACGGAAATGAGCAATCCTGCTAATGCTACTGGCAGATTCATGGTCGATAACACTAGAATCGCCGCAAACGTAGCACCGCCGCCAACGCCTGCAACCCCAAACGAACTGATGGTGACGACTAGAATAAGCGTCAAAATAAAGGAAAGAGAAGTTGGATCGATGTTAACGGTTGGCGCGATCATCACTGCAAGCATGGCAGGATAAATGCCGGCACAGCCATTTTGCCCAATTGACAGCCCAAATGAGCCGGCAAAGTTGGCGATGCCTTCGGGAACGCCAAGCGCGGTTGTTTGTGCTTTAACATTCAATGGAAGAGTGGCCGCGCTTGAACGAGAAGTGAATGCAAACGACAGTACCGGCAGCACTTTTTTTACGTAAGTAATAGGGTTTAGTCCGGACAACGCTAAAATTAGCAAATGAACGGCAAACATAACGAAAAGTGCAATATAGGAAGCCACGACGAATTTTCCTAGTTTTGCAATAGAGTTGATATCGCTTGTCGCAGTCACTCGGGACATAATGGCTAAAATTCCGTAAGGCGTTAGACGCAGCACTAGCGTGACGATGCGCATGACGATCGTGTACAGGGAATCCACTATTTTTTTGAACATTTCCGCCTGTTCAGGCTGTTTTTTGGCAACTCCTAAATAAGCAATGCCGACAAAGGCGGCGAAAATAACAACCGCTATGGTGGATGTGCTGCGTTGTCCCGTGAAATCTAAAAATGGATTTGCCGGAAGCAGCTCGATTATTTTTTGTGGGAAAGACAGGTTTTGAATTTGTTCATATTTTTGTTCTAACTCCTGCCCACGTATCTGTTCCGCCTCTCCCGAAGGAATGTCCACCGCCTCTAATTGAAAGCCTAATGAGGCCATGATGCCGATAGAAGCAGATATCGCCGTAGTGCCCAATAATAGCCCAATAATGAGCGTGGCGATTTTTCCTAAATTATTAGATATAGAAAGTTTGGTAAACGCCATAACGATAGAAATGAAAACTAATGGCATAACAATCATTTGCAACAGTTTTACATAGCCTGTGCCGACAATGTCAAACCATTGGGTGGACTGCTGGACGATAGCGGAACCAGCCCCATACACTGCCTGCAATGCGAACCCAAAGGCGATTCCGAGTCCAAGAGCAGTAAATACCCGTTTGGAGAAGGAAACGTGTTTCTTTTGCATATAGGCCAGAACACCAATCAATAATAGCAATATAGCAACGTTGAAAATGATTAGGTAAACATTCATCGTCAATCCCTCCTGACACGTAAAATTACTCTAATGATTAAAAAACGATATGTCAAGTGAGCTTTATTTATCATTTGCTGAATAGCCATAAAATATACCGATGGAAAATTTCATGCTTTTATACTTAAGTAAAAAGTAAATGACATCATTTACCTAATCCGGATTTCTTGAAATCATTTCCGAATTTCGGGTTTTTTATTATGTTTAAGAGATCTAACAAACGAAGAGTTATCTTCATATTGTTAGGATGTTGCTTACTTATTCAAATTAAAATATATTTGGGAAAACACAAAACTTATTTGGAAATAAATTTGATTTAATGTAAAAAATGAATAAAATCGTTTTTTTATTCGATTTAAAATGTTGTAAAAGTATATAATATATTCATAAAAATAGTTAACTTAACATCAACAGGAGATTAGAATGGAGGAGCAAGTAATGCTAAAGATTGAATATCCAAAGCCCAGAGACTGGAATACGAAGGCCTTCGCAATGCCCAATATACCTAGAGGTAAAAATGGTTATCAAGAATCATTAGAAATAATTTTAAAATCTTTAGAGAATAATATGTCTTACAACACTATTATTACAATTCCTGGTAGTAATAGACAAATGACATTAGATAAACTTTGTATTGCTCTGAGACCAAGTGGGATTGTGTATAAAAACAAAAATGGATGGGGAATTTCATCAGAAGCCAAAACTTGGCTAGAATTGAGAGATGATTTGTATCTAGCAGCACTTCTTAATGCAAATATACGTTTTTTCTCCGAAGTACTTGCAATACTACAAGTTCCACATACAGCGAGTGAAATTTTAAATATCGCAAATGAAGATTATAAATTAAGTTGGAAAACTAAAAATGAAGTGAATGCTAGGTTAAAATGGTTGCTAGATTTAGGTTTAATTGTTTATAAGGATTTTTCAATGAACTATTCCATTACAGAATTAGGAAAAAAGTTTCTTGAAATAGCGGGGTATGTAAAACCAGATGAATTAGTTAAGAATATCGATCCGACTTTAGAAGAAGAAACCATTCCAATTTCAAAATGGGCTTATAAATTATGTGAAATGGAAAAATCGGAACTTTCTTCACGAAAAATTAGTATTGGATATATACCGGGAAGTATAGAAACTATGCATAATACCATTTCAGATTACTTATTATTGATGAATTCACCAACCGAATTGTCTATAATTATTGAATATTCAAGAAAAAATTATCAAATTTCAGAATCCTCAACCAGATCATTTATTTCGGCTTTAGTTAATATGGGTTTTGTAGAAAGGAAGACAAGGACATTATTTCAAATAACAGAATTGGGTAATAGATTTCTTTCAACTAATTCAACACTTGACTTTGCTTGTTGTATTCATAACAAGTTTGCATTTGTTTTTGAAATATTAAACGAGCTTAAAGAAAAAAGTTTGGATGCTAAGAGTCTTGCGGTTACTGCCAAAGTATCTTATGAATTCCCAGCCGAAAATATTAGTGAAATTCATAAACGATTACATATTTTATTAAATGCCCAACTTATTCAAGAAGCAGGGGGGAATTCATTTAGTTTAACAAAACGCGGTGAAAAGTTTTTGCAAGAAATAAATGTTTATTTATCTGAGAAAGAAAATAAACAGGCTACTAATGTTTCGCAAAAAGCTTCTCCTGTAAAATATAACAAATCAAAGGTAGATGAATGTTTAAAAGAAATAAGATTGTCTTCTAGAGATTCATCAAATCCTAATCGTTTTGAAAAGGCTGTTGAAGAAGGTTTCAAATTGCTAGGTTTTAAAACCGAATTGCTTGGTGGGGCAGGCAAAACAGATATTCTTATACAAGCTCCAACAGTATCCAAATATGCTTATACAGTTGCTGTTGATGCCAAATCAACCTATAGTGGTGGTATAACAGAAGGACATATTAATTTCGATACTATAACAGATCATAGAAATTTACACAATGCAAATTTCTCCTTAATTGTAGGACCTGAGTTCCATGGGGAAAGATTAATAGAAAGAGCTGAGAAACACCAAGTTGTATTACTTGATGTAGATAGTTTTGAAAAATTAATACGTTTTCATATGGAAGTGCCATTAAAGGCGGATTCTTACAAAAAGATTTTTATGAAGGCTGGAATTGCCGATTTAACCTTAATTGAGGAAGATCGAGAAAGTTTATTAAGGGACGGGAAGTTGCTTCGGGCGATAATAGAGTGTTTATCGGAAGAAAGCAACGATCCAGTTACAGAAGGGATTATTCAACCACGAGAAATATATCAAATATTAAAAAATAAAAAGGAATTTTCTAGTCCACCATCATTAGAGGAGATAAATGCTATGTTAGAGTTTCTATCTTCTCCTTTAATTGGATGTGTAGGTCAGACCAAAGAAGGGTATTATGCAATCGGCTCGTTAGCAGATGCAGCACAAAAATTTAGTTTTTATTTTCATGCTTGTAGTAAAGAGTGAAATGTGATGGATAAATTATATGTGTGTAAATAGGTGCGAGTGCGGTGTGGGATGGATTTAAGACAATGGTTAAATATGTTGTTTTAAAAACAAAAGGTAAAAAATTTTATAAAGTGACATCTAAGAAAGTTGAAGAACGCGACCGAACTATAAGTATCGTAACACGTATTAACAATAATGAAATATTTTTTAAGTTGGAAGGCCTTGAGAGTGTAGAGGAGTTAGATTTAGCGCTTGAAAATTACTTCCTATAATTGAAAAACAACTTAATGAAATGAAAAGCAATAATCAAATTTATATTGCTAGTTTCGATAAAATACTAAAATGAGTGGGTTACTGAAAATTTTATAGAGAAAATAAGAAGGGAAAATGGCTTATAAAGATAAGCCATGCTGATAGTTAAAGGCAAACACTGCTACATCAAAATTGTTTGCGATTACCACTCAAGGCATGTGGAGTGTGTAGCACAACTACATTTTGGAAATAGAATAAAAGCTCATTCTAATTAATATTAGAGTGAGCTTTTTTAGTTGATGAGATTAACCAGTTTTCTGGATGGTGCCTGACGCGAAATTTTACTATGTAGGTACCGACCTAGGAAAATTGATAGGACCTTTTAATCTCTATAAACGAACATACGTTCTATAAAAACCATCCATCAGGCAAGGAAAAAGGGAAATTCACATGATTCTTGTCTAAAAAGTGTTCTTTCGGGCATTCAAAGCGGATTTGGACCGATTGTACGCCTGCAATCGGTAGTCCGCACGCGTTTGGAATGAATGTCTTTGATTGGCGAAAGGCGATTTTCTCCAATACAGCTGCTCGATCATCTAAATGGAATGAAGGTGGGGAGGTTCGTATGGTTTTACGAAGTCTCAATGAAAATAGGCGTTTCAATCAGCAAAATAGGCACTTCAATCAGTAACAACCACCCAACAGAGCACATAGCTTGTTGAAGAGAGTACTCGAAGTAGTCGGTGGAATTATCTGCTTCACAGATATCTTTCTGATTGCTTTCGTTCTACTCTCCACTCTTGGTTGCGTCGACGGAAACAACAAATTTGTAACAATAAGGAGATGGTATGAAATGTATAATTTCCAAAATGAACTTCAAATGTTAGGTATGGATGATTTCGTAGCGGACGAGGTGATGGTTTGGGATCCTCAAACCCAGACCTATGTTGTCGATGATGCTCGTCAATTCGGTGGACATTGTGGTGGACGTTGCGGAGGACAGTGTTTTGGACGTTGCGGAGGACAGTGTTTTGGACGTTGTGGAGGACAGTGTTTTGGACGTTGTTTTAACTGCTTTAGATGCTTCAATTGCTTTAGATGCCACAATTGCTTTGGCCATTGTTTTGGAGGAATTTAAGAAGGAACTGCCCCTGCATAATCCTCTGCAGGGGCCCTTTCTATGAAATGAACATAAAGGACAAATACAAATACATAAAATGATACTACGCATTTAGGAACAACTACGGATAAGGAGGGAGCAGGATGTCAAAACTGAACGATTCCGCGCGTCTGAAGGTGAAAAGAGACACGTTTTTTCTCCCTGATCCAAATGGCGGCGTGTATTTTAGGAATAACTCCAGCTCATTTCGTATGAAAGGCAAAACAATCTATCAGTGGATTGAAAAACTAATGCCAATGTTCAATGGAGAGCACACATTGGGAGAATTGACAAAAGGATTATCGGCCCCATATCGGAACAGGGTGTATGAAATCGCAGAAATTCTGTACCGAAACGGCTTTGTTCGGGATGTGAACCAAGATCGTCCGCATCAATTGGACAGCAAGATTCTCAAAAAGTATGCTTCACAAATTGAATTTATAGAAAGTTTCGTTGATTCCGGTGCGTTCCGTTTTCAAGTATATCGCCAATCTAAAGTATTGGCAGTCGGCTCTGGACCTTTTTTGGTCTCATTGGTTTCGGCGTTGATCGAATCTGGATTGCCTAAGTTCCATGTTCTGATTACAGACTCGATGCCTACTAATCGACAGCGGTTGAAGGAACTGGCGGAGCATGCCCGCAAAATGGACTCCGAAGTAGCAATAGAGGAAATATCTCTACACAGGGGAGCAGGGGAGAGTTCTTGGCGAGAAGTGGTACAACCGTTTGAGTGGATTTTATATGTCTCTCAGGAAGGCAATGTAGAGGAACTACGGGCCCTTCATGCCGTTTGCAGGGAGGAGAAGAAGGGGTTTCTCCCTGCCATATCTTTGCAGCAAGTGGGTTTAGCTGGTCCATTAGTGCATCCGGACTCTGAGGGATGCTGGGAGTCCGCATGGCGCCGCATACACCGATCCGCGCTTCGTGAAGACCGGCTGGTGCAAGCTTTTTCTGCAACAGCGGGAGCAATGTTGGCGAATGTGATTGTATTTGAATTATTTAAAAAAGTTACAGGAGTGACGAAATCAGAACAGAGAAATCAATTTTTCCTTCTTGACTTAGAAACATTGGAAGGTGACTGGCATTCGTTCATACCACATCCGCTGGCAACGACGGAACGTGTGACGGCTGAATTGATTCAAGATCTTGATTCGAGGCTTAAACAAAATTCGAGCCGCGATGATTCGAGCAGATTATTTCATTATTTCAGTCAATTGACATCCGCAGAATCGGGAATTTTCCATATATGGGAGGAAAGGAACTTGAATCAGCTTCCGTTGTCCCAGTGCTGCGTTCAAGCGGTTAACCCATTATCGGAGGGACCGGCTGAGCTATTGCCAGAAGTTGTCTGTGCAGGTCTAACACATGAGGAGGCGCGGCGGGAAGCAGGGCTATCTGGGATTGAATCGTATGTATCGGGAATGATAGATTTACTCGTTAACACCGAAAAAGAGGTTGGTGTGGTCACACCACAGGAATTTATCGGTGTCGGAGCAGGAGAAACGATGGCGGAAGGCGTTTGCCGGGGATTGCAAAAGTGCTTGGATGAGGAGCTGAGCAAACGGCAGGTTAACCGAAGAGAACCTATTTTTCAGGTACGATTGGGTGCGGTGGAGGATGAACACTGCAGATTTTATTTGCAGTCACTGGCAACGATGCATGGGTCACCGACGATCGGCTTGGGAGAAAAGGTGTCAGGCTTTCCTGTAGTATGGGTCGGCACGGGCGGCCGTTGGTATGGCAGCGCAGGTTTGAATATCACAATGGCGTTGCGGAAAGCGCTAGAGCAGTCGATTATGGACGCTCAAAATCAGGCGACTTCTTTCCAAATACAAGCGATGGAGGAATCATCCATTTTTCTAAATGAAGAGAAGCCACTAAGAATGGAGATCCCCGCTTGTGAAGAGACGATGCAATCAGAGCTCTTGCAGTCCGCCATGCAGGTTTTGGAACAAAACCGTATGCGGCTCTTCGTCTTTGATTTAGCGATAGAACCTTTTTTGAAAGAGGAACTGGCAGGGGTGTTTGGCGTGCTGTTGAGAAAGGAGGATTTCTGATGGGTGCTCGCGTATTGATGGTTGGAGAAGGAGTGTTGGCGGATTTTGTGTATGAAAAATTGTCCGTCCAATATCAGGTAGTTCGGCAAATCGATTTCGAGGAAGGAATTCCGGAAGAAACAGGTTTGGCTCTGGTGTTGCACGATGCTTGGCATCCCTCCGTTCACCACAAGGCGGAAGAGGCATTACGATCGTCAGGCATTCCATGGCTCCGGGGCTTTGTTTCATTTGGGGAGGGCGTGATCGGTCCGCTAGTTCGCCCTAATACCCCAGGATGTTCTCAGTGTGCTGACATGCGGCGCCTTATAGCGGGATACGACCGCAAGGAAATGTGGGAGCTGCAACAGGTGATGGCGGTGCAAGGGGGAATACAGCATGATGCATGGGCATCACGAATAGGACTTTTGCAGATGGCTCACCTGATTGTCGCGGAGACGCAGAGGGTGTTGGAAGGCAGTCATACCCGTTTAGAAGAAAGGTTGTTCCTAATCAACCTGAAAACATTAAAGAACTCATGTCACTTCTTTCTGCCCGACCCGTTATGTACGGTATGCAGCCAATTACCTGACGATTCGCCGGCAGCAGCCCGCATATCGCTGCAACCAAGTCCGAAGATCAGCGCTGACAGTTACCGCTGCCGTCCGATCGAGGAGCTGAAAGAAGTTCTGATCAAAGATTATCTAGATTATCGAACTGGATTATTGAATGGTAAAATGCATAATTTCGCGTTGCCGTTTGCGGATGTTGTTGTAAATATGCCAATGTTTATAGGGGACGAGGGAGTAGCAGGCCGGACTCATTCCTATGAGGTTAGCGAGTTAACCGCCATTTTGGAGGGGTTAGAGAGATATTGTGGCATCGAACCTCGTGGCAAACGGACAGTGATTCATGACAGCTACCGAAACCTGAAAGATCAAGCACTCAACCCAGTAAAGGTAGGAGTGCATGCGAAGGAACAATATGCGCGGCCTGATTTTCCGTTCAAACCGTTTGATCCTGACCGTCCAATGAATTGGGTATGGGGCTATTCGTTTTTACAAGAGCGTCCGATTTTGGTTCCAGAGTTGCTCGCATATTACAGTTTGGGAGGTGGGGATGGCTTTGTCTATGAAACTTCCAACGGATGTGCATTAGGCGGGAGTTTAGAAGAAGCGATTTTCCATGCCATTTTGGAGGTGGTGGAGCGCGATTCATTCTTGATGGCTTGGTATGCGCAGCTGCCTCTTCCGCGTCTTGATCTTCGTTCGGCTAACGATAAAGAATTACAGTTGATGGTCGATCGTGTACGTGCGGTGGCGGAATATGATCTGTATTTTTTCAACTCGACGATGGAGCACGGAATTCCAAGCGTCTGGGCAGTGGCGAAAAACAGAAAACAAAAGGGATTGAATCTAATCTGTGCCGCTGGAGCTCATCCGGACCCTATACGGGCGGTGAAAAGCTCGATTCACGAGTTAGCAGGCATGATGCTTGTGCTTGACGAGAAATTTGAGGCAAACCGAAAGAAATATGAAAAAATGTTGCATGATCCGCTATTAGTACGGCAGATGGAAGACCATGGCATGCTGTACGGTTTGCCGGAAGCAGAGGAGCGCCTGCAATTTTTGTTGGATGATCATCGTCCGTTGCGAACGTTTGAAGAGGAATTCAAGCAGCAAACGAAGAATGCAGACTTGACGGATGACCTGCGGGTTATTCTTCAGAAGTTCCGACGATTGAACCTTGAGGTAATTGTCGTGGACCAGACAACACCTGTCATCAAACGAAACGGATTATATTGCGTGAAAGTACTGATTCCGGGAATGTTACCGATGACATTTGGGCATCATCTTACCCGCGTGACAGGCCTGGAGAGGGTGCTTCGGGTACCAATGGAACTCGGGTATACAAAACAACCGCTCACGCTTGAACAGCTTAATCCACATCCCCATCCGTTCCCATAGGAGGTAGTAGGATGGAGCTAGAGACATTTTTACACCATCTTCATTTTGACATCGATAAGATTATGCCGCCAAATTGGGAGGTAGATTGGGAAGATGCGCCGCTTGCGTATAAGCTGTACCGTAACTTGCCAGTGATTCCGCTTTCTCCAGAAGTGCCGTTAACACTCGAGGGAAGAGAAGCGTCTGGAAAGCTCGGCCTAGAAGAAATAGGTCATTTTCTCTGGTACGTTTTCGGCCTTACTCAATTTTCTCAGCTAGCCTTTTCCATGGGTCCCACAGAACAAACGGTAAACCTAATGCACTTGTACCGGCGGTTTGTTCCCTCCGGCGGGGCGTTGTATCCAAACGAATTATACGTGTATTTGAAAATAAAGGATATTCCAGATGGAGTGTACCATTACGATGTGGCACACCATCGCTTGGTGTTGTTGCGGGAAGGCGATTTCGATTCCTATTTAACTAGGGCGCTGGGCAATCGCTGTGACGTATCGGCTTGTTTCGGTGTTGTTTTTGTATCGACAATGTTTTGGAAGAATTTCTTTAAATACAATAATTTTGCTTACCGTCTGCAAGGGCTGGATGCTGGCGTGCTAATCGGACAGCTGTTGGAAGCGGCGAAACGGTTCGGCTTCGCATCGGCAGTGTATTTCCAATTTCTTGACAGGGCCGTCAACCATCTGCTTGGACTGTCTGAACAGGAGGAGAGTGTGTATGCGGTTATTCCATTAGCTACGGAGTCTTCGATCACTTGGTTTGATAACGATAATAACTCAAAAGAAAGTGCCTCTGCCACTGAATTGTGCAGAGAATTGCCAGCAGTTCAGCATCATTACTATATTCGATCACGGAGGATTATTGACTATCCGATGCTGAGAAAAATGAATGAGGCATCGATGTTGGAATCGCCGCGATCATTTCGGCAGATTAAGGGAGATAAGAGAGATGCCTGTGGGATGCAAGCAGTAGTTCTGCCTTGTGTGAAGCGGTTATCGTATGATCTGGCGTCAGTCTGCCAGAAGCGGCATTCACCAGATATGGATTTTGTTTTGGGAAAGGTAAGCCAAGAACAATTGGCAGCTTTGCTAAAAGAGGCGACGCTTTCTTTCTCGTATCGAAATGATTTGGATGGAGAACACGAGAAGCCGCCGTCCCGTGTCTCCCTGTATGGCTGTTTTTATAACGTTGAAGGCGTTCCAGATGGAGCTTACTACTATGACAGTGCTGCTCATGCGCTAGGTCGGATACGTTCCGGAGATTATCGACACTACCTGCAATACGGAATGTCAATGGACAATGTAAATCTATTCCAAGTACCGCTCTGTCTACATGTGGCAGGAGACAGGGATCACCTCCAAATGGAATTAGGGTACAGAGGATATCGCATTCAACAGATGGAGGCGGGGATGCTCGTGCAACGACTGCTCTTGGTGGCGTCTGCCATGGGGATGGGTGGGCACCCGCTTCTCGGATTTGATGTAAACTTATGCGATAAACTTTACAAGATCGATTCGCAAGGGAAAACAAGCTTAATCCAAATCCCGATCGGACCCTATCGTCCCCGCGCCTGGTTAAAAGGGAGTTTGCGCAGCTAGAAGAGACAAGAGTACCGCTTTGGTTTTGTTATAAGCAGACATATGATAATTAACAGATATTTATGAGTTTTTGGATTAGGGAGAGAAACAAAAGAGTAATTGGGTTGCCTTGAATAAAAAAGGACAGATCTATACGACCCGTCCTGTAAAACTTTTCAGCCGATTCTAGATTAGTAACGACCAAAAAAACAACTGCACCCAACAATAATTAAAAGGATAAACAGCACCACAATTAAAGCAAAGTTGGATCGAAAGCCACCTGACATTTAGTACACCTCCTGCTTTACATAGGATAGTACATCCTATGCAAAACATAGCGAGTCTGTATAAGACAAACATTTAATTTGGAGGAATTAATACAGATAATGAAAAAAACGCAATTCGATGTTTTGGCAAATATGCTCAAGAAACAAAAATGAATCCGGCTTGACTTCTGAAACAAAAAAGGGATTAATCCATCATGGACTAATCCCTGAAGTGATTTTTTAGCTGTCTTTATTCTGGTTTGACTAGAATTTTCACTTGGTTTTTTTCTTTGATGAGCGTTTCAAATCCTTCTGTTACAATATCATCTAGCTTAATTCGTTTCGTAACGAGCTTTTCAGCTTGGAAGTAGCCTCGTTTCATCAATTCCATTACAGCAGGGAAAATATCGCGGTATGCAATAACTCCCTTTACATTTCTTTCTTTTAATACGATATTATTCGGCTGAAGGTTTGCTTCTTTTTCCCATATACTAACGATAATCGTTTCTCCTTCGAATGTAGTGCTGTCAATAGCTTGTTGTAAAACAGCCGGTACTCCTGTTACTTCAAACGCAACATCGACACCGCCATCGGTCAATTCGCGGAGTTTTTGAACCGGATCTTCTTCTTTTGGATTGATGACAGATGTGGCGCCAAGTTCTTTCGCTTTTTGCAGACGTTCTTTGGAAACTTCTACTGCATAAATTTCTGACGCGCCAGCTGCTTTTAATGCTTCAATAACAAGAAGGCCTATAGGACCTGTTCCAAAGACAGCCGCTTTATCACCAGGTTTGATTTTGCTTGATCGAACAGCGTGCAAAGCTACGGCCGCTGGTTCCACCAGTGCTCCTTGTTCAAAAGAAAGGCCCTCAGGCATTTTGTGAACCATATATTCATCAACCACGGTATATTCAGAGAATCCGCCGCCTCCTCCGGATAAACCGTGGAATCCTAAATGTTCGCAAAGATTGTATTTTCCTTTTTTGCAAGCTGGGCATTCTCCACAGCGAAGAATAGGTTCAACAACGACAGGATCTCCAACCTTGACTTTCGTAACTCCTTCCCCGACTTCAACGACTCGTCCAGAAAATTCGTGACCCATGATAATAGGAGCCACATCTTTACTGACGGGATGAGGATCTTTCACAGGAACAAAAATTGGGCCAGCCGCGTATTCGTGTAAATCGCTTCCGCAGATTCCTGCCCATTCGACTTTAATTTTTACTTTTCCTTTTCCTGCTTTAGGTTCTTCCACTTCTTCTACTCGAATGTCTCTAGCGTTATGCCATCTTGCTGCTTTCATAGATATCCCCTCTCCATTCTATATTCATTATTATTATATCATTAAAATTTATATTATTTTTTCTAATAGAAAAAAGTTCGAAAATATTTCAAAAATAAGAGATGATCTTTGTCTTTGTTTGAGTGTGATTTGTCCTTTTCAAATCATTATGCTCCTGTCACTACCCAATTTTTGTTTTTGCATAATCTAATTGTTTGCTAAAATAAACTAGAAAATACCATGAAAAAGGGGCGGGTTGTGATGAAGAAAACAGTTCGTGTGGTTGGTGCGGTCATTTATAATGAACAAAATGAGATTTTGTGCGCGCTACGCTCTCCGGAAATGTCACTTCCGAATCTATGGGAGTTTCCAGGTGGAAAGATCGAAGAAGGAGAAAATCCTGAAGAGACATTAGTAAGAGAAATTCGTGAAGAATTAGGATGCACGATTGAAGTGTATGAAAAAATTGAAGAAGTACATCATGAATATCCGAATGTGATTGTTAATTTGCTTACATATAAAGCAAAAATCATTGAAGGAGAGCCAAACGCAAAAGAGCATGCGGAATTAAAATGGATGCCGCTTCAAGAATTACACTCTCTTGAATGGGCACCCGCTGATATTCCAACCGTACAAGCTTTATTAAAAGGGGGCTGTCCCTCATCACCTTAATGTTTTAACACAGTGGGGGAAGCCCCCATGTTGTTAACGAATCAGGTCAATGTATAAGTCTTCTGGTACGGGGTGGTGCAGCCGCCATTTAATGTTCATTGGCTTATCGCCATAACTGGATACATAGTCTACCTCACCAAGATACATAAATGGCAAGGTCATCCCGTGCATTTGATCAAACTTGCGCACAAACAAATGAATATGAATGCCTCTTTCTTTGTGATAAATATAATTTTGCCCGACAGAAGACTCGTGGGACGTTTGATTTTGACTTTGCCAATGAAAATGCTGCTGATCGATAAAGTAATCCTTATATTGCAAATGCTCTTCTACTTTTTCTGATTTGTTCAAGTTTACGAACAAGAAATAATGGTTGCCTACTCGGCTTACTCCTTCTCTCCAAGAACCTTCTTTTACTCCTGCTTCAAATAAGAAGATTAGGTCATTTCTCGTGTAATTTTGATAAAGAACAAGCTTTTCGCCTTTTGCGAGAAATCTTTCTGGATGATACGTTCGTCTAAATTCAATAATTCCATAATCAATTCGATCCTTTAAGTATTGATAAAACTCTGGATCTTCTGTTACCGCAAGAATATCATCATTCAATACAAATTTGTCATCAACGACTTTGCCAAACGACCATTTTTGTTTTTTATATGGGGTTGCTAGTCGGGCCATTGACTGCCTAATAAGCGTTTGATGTTTTTCTAAGTCAATTTTTGTTGCAAATCTCTTTTCTAACTGTTTGACGACATCTGCATACGAAACATTTTTTTGTAAAAAGGCTAATTCTAAAATAATGAAATCGTAAGGCCACTTTATTGGAAACTGGTTTTCGAGCCGTTCTACTATTTCACTCATTAACTGGTGGCCCAAAATTTTTCTATCTAATTCATTTACATCATTCATTTTTTCTTTTGTTTTTACCCATGATTGATATTTATAAATGAAAAACGTCAGACTTGGGGATTGTTCATAATATAAGAAATCCAAAATTTCTGGAGCTCGTCCAAGTTCATTTTTAAATTGCTGATACAGGGACTTCAACATGTCCGTTGAATTCATTTTGATCGAATCAATACGATCTAAAATTTCTTTTTGCGTAATTGGATCTAAATCAACGTAAGAACCAGCCGGCAAATCGGCAAATTCATGTGTGACCGCGACTCGGAGCGAATCTTTGTCAAAGGCTTTATGATTGATTTGCCCTGATAAAGCGAGCGGCACGACGAACGACTTTTGGTAGTTGCCAATGAAATCTAGTATTGTGACAAATTCTTTTCCCTCTACTTTCCGTAATCCTCTTCCAAGCTGCTGGATAAAAACAGTAGAAGATTCCGTTGGTCTAAGGAAAAGAATTAAATTTAACTTTGGAATATCGATTCCCTCGTTAAAAATATTGACAGTAAAAATTAACTCTAAAGGATGGTTTTCATCTTCTAGCTGTTTAATGACTTTTTCTCGATAATCGATGCTGTGCTCACCGGTTAAATAGGTTGTATGATATCCACGTTTGTTAAATTCCTCACTCATATATTTCGCATGTTCAATGTTTGTGCAAAATCCTAGCCCGATCATCCGGTCACCGTGGTAGCCGTAGGTCTTAATCATTTCGATAATAAAATCTGTCCGTTCATTGGTTTTTAATGCTTTTACAAGAGCATCTTCATCAAAGAAGCCATTTTTAAGAGGGATTTTACTGTAGTCAACGGTATGGTCTGATACACCGAAATAGTGAAACGGTGCTAGTAAATTGGCCTCTAGTGCTTCTCTCAAGCGAATTTCGTAGACAATGTTATGGTCACAAAGCGCTAAAACATCTCGTCCATCCATTCGTTCCGGCGTAGCGGTCAAGCCTAGTAAAAACTTCGGTTGAAAATAGTCGATCACTTTTCGATACGTCGGTGCTTCGGCATGATGAAATTCATCGATAATTATATAGTCAAATTCGTCTCGCTTAAATCGTTTTAAAATCTCGTCTTTATGCAGGGATTGGACCGTGCTGAACAGATAAGGTTTATCAAATTCTTTGACCGTTCCAGTAATTTTTCCGAAAATTTCTTTCTTCGGGATCACTTGCTGAAATGTCTTAATCGCATTATCTAAAAGCTCTTCCCGATGAGCGATAAAGAGAAGTTTTTTCGGATTAAATGCTTTCACATCAAATGCGGACAAGTACGTTTTTCCCGTTCCAGTTGCCGCTATGATGACGCCTTTGTTATTGCCATTTTTTCTTGTATGTTGAAGATTTCTTAATGCTTTTTCCTGCATGGCATTTGGTTTAATGCTGTGTTTGGTTTGATAGTGTTCTTTTGTTTCGGCTGCTATCATTTCTTTTTTCCTGAAGTTTTCGAGCTTTCGTTTTGCTTCAATAAATTCACTGTAATAACGAATAAACTCGCTATCAAGCGTAACTGCTTCTTCGCTGTTCCAGATTTGATCAAATATCCATTTTGTTTGTTCATAAATAGGCAGAAAACTCGTATCAGGGAGTTTAACGTTCAACTCATGCCCATTAATTAAAGCGGAATGAGAAAGATTGGAAGAGCCGATAATGACCGTATTCAATCCTGAATTTCTATGAAACATATACGCTTTTGTATGAAATGATTCTGTTTGCGTATCGATCATCTTGACTTGAACGTTGGAAAATTGCATGAGTTTTTTGAGCGCTTTGACTTCTGTAATTCCTAAGTAGGTAGAGGTAATAATGCGAACCGGTATGTTTCGTTTTTCAAGCTCTAATAGCGGCCGGATGATGAGCTGTAATCCCGACATACGAATAAAACTGACCATAAAATCAACAGAGTCGGCCGTCAACATTTCATATTTAAGAGTTTTAAAAAAGTTTTTCATTGAGTGTTTGTCATTATGCAGCAAGTTCAATCTTGATAAAAACAAATCTTCAATAACAGGTAATTCCCTGTTGGAATAGTTATATGTAATCATCGAAAGCGGTAAAGAAAATTCTTGTTGATGATCGGATGCTAAATTGGAAATGTGTTCTGTCAGCTGGATAATCTCATCAAAACGATTTTCGTCGGCAAGGCGCTTAAATTTATCTCCAAGCTGCTTTGCTGCATGAAGAATAAGGACTTCTATATATTCTTTTGGAGAAAGACGTTGAATGATATTTGATTCGGGATATGTTTTGTTTGCGAGATATAGTTCTTCAAAGAAACCTTTCTTTTCCAAGTTGCTCACCTGAAAATTTATTTTTTTCTATTATTTTAGCAAATTAAGTTTGTTAATGTTATTATTTGTTATCTATTTTCTATTAAGATGGATGAAGGGATCTTTTCTTTTGATTTGTGCCTGTCTTAGTTTTCTGTATTGTATTGGCGAAAGGGAGGCGACGTGGATGCCGGATAAATTAGCGGGCAGTTGTTATTTTGGGAAGAATGGTTACTCTTAATCCCTGTTGTGCATCATTTGTCAAATATGATATTCGGCTCAGTGGCATAGGTGAGAAAGGTTCACGACGATAGGGTAGTTTTGATTTCCAACGACAGAACTATAAAAATTTGAAACCGCCAACCAGGCGTTTCCCTGGTTGGCGGTTTTTTTTCGTACGCCCAACAGATGGAATTATTTAATGATGTCCAGAAAGGAGATGGTTGGGTGCGAATCAAGGTGAAAGCGGTCTCGTCTGATTGGATGAAAAGTCCCGACTCAAGCCTTCCTGCCAAGCTTCCGAAACCGTGCAAGCTTCGGCGAGGGCTAGGTCGGATGCGGCGTCGTCGGGCGTTACCAGTCCGCTCCAGTTCGGGTCTTGGATCATCCGGCAAAAGTCTAGGAAGCGGGCTTGAGCCATCGCCTCATACCATCCTTGTCGATCAACTAATGATAACGTCCGCCGATATGGTAGGCGGGAAACGGAAGAAGAGGATGTACGATCGGACGACGGGAACCGCGATGCGGCCCATGTCCGTACCTGTTCGCCAGCGTTTGCCGCAGGTTGCGTAGGTATGGTGTCGAGAAGAGCGTCGATTAGTTCTGCCTGTTCTGCTGTGAGTACGCCCTCGACGTACAGACGTTGAGGAATCCAGCCTTCGAGCACAATCCGCCCTTGGGCACAGTGGACTTCCCATTGTGTCGATTCGGGAGCGTCCGCCTCCATTGTGAATCCGTGGTAGTACTGAACCGGTACGTACTCGTTCGGAGATTCGGCGCCTGCCTCTTTTGTCGGCAATTGCGCTTTCTGTACATGGCCCTGACGTGTGCAGCTGCGGTGAATCACACTCGCCCACACGCGCGACTGCTCGCCGTTTGCTTCGGTTGCGGCAAAACCGCGCGCATCCACAGGTTCGCCAAACCAGTGGCGACCGACTTCGAAGAAGTGAACCCCATGTTCGATGAAGATGCCTCCACTCAATTCGCGGTTCCAGAACCAATGCCCAGATGTGACGCGGTGTGCGGCGTTGTGGAGACTGGCGTGGTGCGCACGACCCAATAGATGGTGACGGAGCATCCATTCGACCGCTTCCACCAACGGGTTGTAGCGCAAGACCAGATTGACGGCGAACGCTCGCCGTTGTTTCGCTGCGAGCTGGGCATTGCTTTTCAGCGCCGCTGAAGTCAGCGCCCCTGGTTTTTCCAGCAACAGATGCTTTCCTTTCGTCAACGCAAGTTCGCCGAGCGGTGCGTGGAGGTGAGGCGGTGTTGTCAGGATCACCACGTCGATGTCCGGATCGTGGATAAGCTCGGACGCTTCCCGATATTCGCGCGGGGGAGCGGCATCGGATCGATGGTGGCGATAGGCGTCCAGCACGCGCTGGCGCTTTTCGTCAGTATGGCCAGCAACGGCTGTCAACTGAAATTCCGGCAACGGAGCAAGAGCGCCGGCCAAGAACTCAGCAAAAGCGCCTGCGCCGGCAATTCCTACGCGATATGGTGGGAGCGGATAAGGCATGGCATCTTTACCTCCTTCATCTCGTATGAATCCTTATTATCTTATATTATGTCAACAATTGTATTATACCGAAAAGGCAGCTTTTGGCGCTCCTGTTTTGCGTTCTTCTTAGCACAGAGGGACGCAAAGTCCCAAATCCTCAGGCTTTCTCTTTAGCAGCATGGAGATCGCTGAGCAAACTCAATGTGGTCCAACCAAAAGTACGAGCGTTTTACTTGCCATCACAGGGGATATTATGTATACTAATTATTAGCAACCGGTGATATTGAGTGCTAACAATCAACCTCTCATCTTTCATTTTTTCATTCATCCATCTGTTTCGGTCTTCATAGTAATTTAGTAAACCCTATGAATTTCGAAACTAATGGAGGGATGGCAAAATGAAAGCATTGCTGCTAGCTGGAGGTTTGGGCACACGTTTACGTCCGCTAACTGAAAACCTACCGAAACCAATGGCACCCATTGCAAATCGCCCATGGTTGGAACACCTCATCACTCATCTGCGTGAACAAGGCGTCGATCAGTTTGTCATAGCCGCTCACCACTGCTCAGATGTGATTCGTCGTTACTTCGGCGACGGACGGCGCTGGGGAGTGAAGATTGAGTATGCTCTCGAACCGTTTCCGATGGGGACGGCAGGAGCCATCAAAAACGCGGAGCGACTACTCGATGAGCGGTTCTTGGTTTTCAACGCCGACATCGTCCACTTGCCACAGTTGATTCCTCTTCTTGAGTTTCACCGCCAGCACGGTGGAATTGCCACCATTGCACTGACAGAAGTAGATGATCCTTCTTCATACGGAGTAGTTGAACAGGATGATACCGGACGGATCTTGCGTTTTATTGAGAAACCGCGCCCTGAAGAGGCACCGTCAAATCGAATCAACGCCGGCTTGTACATCCTCGAACCGGAGGTTATGCGTTATATTCCGGCGCAACGCGAGGTCTCGATTGAACGCGAAACGTTCCCGCGCTTGATTCAGGAAAACGCTGGCGTCTACGGTATGGTAAGCAGTGGCTACTGGCGCGACATGGGAACTCCGGCACGTTATCGCCAAGTCCATTGGGATGCGCTCGACCGACGTTTTCCTCTTTCCATGCAAGGGCGTCAGGTTCAGCCAGGTGTTTGGACAGGGGAAGGCGTCGAATTAGGTTCCGGCGTCCTCTTGGTGCCACCAGTATTAATTGGAAATAATGTGAAAGTAGGCGACCAAGCGGTGATTGGTCCATACGCGGTGATTGGTGATAACTGCTACATCGGTGCTCGCGTGCATTGTTCGAACTCCATCCTTTGGGATTGTTCAGTCGTGCGCGATGGTAGCCGTCTCAGCAACAGCATTTTCGGGTATCGGACCGTGGCGCCTGCCGGCGAGGAGTTCAAAAATTCCATTATCAACCAACCTCAAGAGGTGATGCAGGCATGAAGCGGATCGCATACGTCAGCACATATCCACCGCGTCGTTGCGGCATTGCCACGTTCACCGAGCATCTTCTTGAGAGCGTGAGCGCCGCCGGCAAACGACGAGATGTCGATCTGGTGATTGTGCTCTATAACGAAAGCGATGACGATTCAGTGTACCGGAACAATCCGAAGTTTTGGCCGCTGGCAGCACAGGACCGAGCGGCTTACACGCGAATGGCGGAACGGGTTAATCTTAGCGATGTCTCAGTAGTGGTCTTGCAGCACGAGTTCGGTATTTTCGGAGGCGAAGCGGGTGAATACATACTGGACTTCGTCCGAGCCCTGAAAAAGCCGCTTGTCACGACGTTTCATACCATCTTTGCTGATCCTCAACCGCCTTATCGCCGTATTCAGCAAGAAATTGCCGATGCGAGCGACGCTATCGTGGTTATGAATCGTCAGGCGATTTCGTACCTGACACGAGCGTTTAACTTGCCGGAGAGTAAAATCTTCTACATTCCGCACGGTTCACCAAAGCCGCTCAGTGAGGAACGGGTTCGCCTTCGCCGCCGCTTGGGCTTCGAAGGACGCAAGGTTATGTTCACTTTTGGATTGCTCAATCGCGGCAAGGGCATCGAGTCAGTGATCTCCGCCTTGCCGGGAGTCGTTCGCGAAGTGCCGGAGACGCTATATGTCATCGCCGGACAGACACACCCTGAAGTGAAAAAACGCGAAGGGGAAGCGTACCGCGAGGAGCTTCAGGAGATGATCCGTCGCCTCGGACTGGAGGAGAACGTACGAATGATCGACCGCTATTTTAGCGAGGAGGAACTCATCGCCTATTTGACGGCGTGTGATCTTTACGTCACTCCGTATCCGGGGATGCAGCAAATTACCAGCGGCACCTTGGCCTATGCGGTTGGCGTGGGCCGTCCGGTTCTCTCGACGCCATATGAACATGCCCGCGACCTGTTGCGCGGATGCGAGGAACTGTTGCTGCCGTACGGCGACACTGAAGCCTGGGAGCGGCAGTTGCGGCGGCTGTTGGCGGATGATGCGGCTTTGCGGCAGTGGGAAGAGCGGATTCGGAAGATTGGTGAAACGACGCACTGGCCTCGTGTAGGCGAGCAACACCTGCAGCTGTTTGCAAAGCTCTGCAGTGGAACGGACGGTGATGAAAAAGCCAAAGAGCGATTGGAAGGAGAGGTGAATCCCGTTGCCTCTGTCAGTCGTTAAGTTCGATCATTTAGAACGCATGACTGACGACACGGGGCTGCTTGAGCATAGCTTGGGGCGCATCCCGCGCCGACGCGAGGGATACTCAACCGATGACAATGCGCGTGCCATCTGGGTGTGCATGGAGTGGCTTGATTTACTTGGAGACGATGAGTCCAAGGAGCAAAACAGGCTATATCGGCTGTTGGATCGATACTTGGCCTTCTTGCTCTGGGCGCAGAGGGAGGACGGCTGGTTCCAGAATAACTTTCATTTTGACCGGACGCCGGAATCAGAATCACGCTCAGACGACTGCCTAGGCCGATCCCTCTGGGCTGCGGCAGTGGCGTACGTAAATCTCGATGATGAGGCCCGGAGATGTGTGGCCGCCGAGATCCTGGGCCGGGCGCTTTCGGCCAGCCGCGGGTTGCGGTTTTTGCGCGGTCAGGCATGGGCTCTTGCGACTTGCTGTCTGCTATTGTCTAAGCGGAGAGACGGTTTGGATTTGCCTTCTGGTGTGACCGAGGCTGATCTCATCAATCTGGCGGACGTATTCGAGCGGAGTTTGCTCGACGCTTACCACATGAACAGAACGGCTGACTGGCGTTGGTATGAGCCGCAAATCACCTACGCCAATGGGCTGTTGCCGTGGGCGTTGTTTGTGGCCTATCGGTATCACGGCCGCGTCGAGACGCTGCAGGCAGCTAAAGAAAGCCTCGACTTCCTGCTGGATAAGATGAGCGGCCAGGGAGGCGTCATCCGTCCTATCGGCAATCGCGGTTGGTGCAGCCGCAACGGACGCGCTGACTGGGATCAGCAACCCGTTGATGTGATGAAACTGGCCTTGGCCGCCCGCGAGGCCTATCGGGTATTGGGAGACGACACGTACCGAGAAGTCGTTCGCCGCTGCCGCGATTGGTTTTATGGCGATAACGACCTCGGTGTTCCCCTCGCCGATCTGAGCGATGGGAGCTGCTGTGACGGCCTAAATTCGGATGGGCCGAATCCGAATCGAGGGGCTGAGTCGACACTTTCCTATTTATTGACGGAAGCTATGGCAAATTCCTTGCAATTGGAGGTGGTTTTCAATGAGTCTTTCGATGGAACAACGATCCGTTCTACCGAAGCACGTGTTTAAAGAGTACGATATTCGCGGACGCGCAGGAGAGGAGCTCGACGAGAATTTTGCCTATTTGTTAGGATTGGCGTTTGCAGAAATGGTACGGCAAGCCGGTGAGGAGAAAGTGGTGGTTGGCCACGACAACCGCATCTCTTCACCTGCATTACACCGTGCGCTGATTGCGGGGCTTAGCCAGGCGTCGTGTCGGGTGATTGACATCGGTCAGGTGACGACCCCGATGTTCTACTACAGCCTCGAGTACACTAATGTGCCGTGCGGCATGATCATCACCGCAAGCCACAATCCAGGCGACGAAAACGGTTTTAAGATTGCAATGAATAAGACTACCATTTATGGCGAGCGCATTCAGGAACTGCGGCGGACGATGGAGCGGATTCTCCACTCACAAGGGATCAACCGCATCGACACGTGGAAGGAAGGATATGTGGAGACGCTTGACATCGAACCAGCCTATCTGAAAATGCTGCAAGACAAGATCCAGCTGGGATCGCGCAAGCTCAAGGTAGTGGTCGATTGCGGCAACGGGACCCCTTCGGCGATTGCGCCGAAAGCCTTGGAGGCATGGGGCTGCGAGGTCATACCTTTGTATTGCGAATCCGACCCGACATTCCCTAATCACCATCCAGATCCGGTAGTGCCGGAGAATCTGAAGGATTTAATTGACGTGGTGCGACGGGAAAAGGCGGATCTCGGTGTGGCATTCGATGGCGACGGTGACCGATTGGGCGTCGTCGACGAGGAAGGAAACATCCTCTGGGGCGACCAATTGATGATTTTATTCTGGCGTGAGATTCTCCGCAGCTATCCAGGAGCCGAAGCGCCGGTTGAGGTCAAGTGTTCGCAGGCGTTGGTCGAGGAAATCGAACGGCTTGGCGGCAAACCGTTCTTCCATCGCACTGGCCATTCACATATTAAGGCGACACTGCGCAGCCGGCCAGAGATTCCGTTTGCAGGTGAAATGTCCGGACATCTGTTCTTCAATGACGAGTTCTACGGCTATGATGACGCCTTGTACGCGGCGGGGCGGCTGTTGCGCATACTCTCCAATGATAACCGCAAGCTGTCGCAGCTATTTGCCGACGTGCCGCGATATCAAGCCACTCCGGAGACGCGCGTGCCTTGTCCGGAAGAGAAGAAGGCGGAAGCCATCGCCGCGGTCAAACAGCGGTTTGCAAGCAGCCATAAGGTCGTGGACGTGGACGGCGCCCGCATTCAGTTCAAGGATGGTTGGGGATTGGTGCGTCCGTCGAATACGCAGCCTATCCTTGTTCTGCGCGCCGAAGCCAAGTCGCCGGAGACATTGGCCGATATCAAACAGCAGCTGGCTGACGTACTCAGCAACCCGCCGCTTAACTTGACCATCACATGGTGATGCAGGGCACGATTGAAATCGGATCACCGATTATCGGCGCTGGCCCGAACAGCGTAGACTGTTCGGGACGGTGCCGTTTTCCTTTTTTGCAGTTATGTCGTGTCACTTATTGACCATAAAAAGTCAACTACCCAACGGCTAAAGCCGTGGACTTGCAGCTAGCCTAATTGGCTGCCGCGTTCGGCTGGTTGACAGCAGCCCTGCGGATGTTTTCCGCAGCCACGTTGTCGGCAGGGGCAGCGTACCCACAAGCTCGACAACAAAACTGATCCCTTGACGGTCTGTTTTCTTTGGCCACATGTCCGCAAACCGGACAGGTGCGGGAAGTATTTTTTGGATGAACCAATACCACCGGCACGCCAGCGATCGCCGCTTTATACTCAATAAACTTTCTCAACTGATAAAAAGACCAAGAAGAGTGTTGACGACGCTGTTGCTTTTTAACCGTTTTCTCGGTGCGTTGGCGGATGCCCTTTAAATCTTCAAGGGCAATGCCGCATCCGAGTGCCTTTGCCTTTTCAACAATCTTCTTACTAATGCAGTGGTTCACATCACGGGCAAATAGTTTTTCCTTCTTGGAACGCTTTTTAAGCAGGCGTTTCGCTGACTTGGTGCCTTTCTTTTGGAGTTTGGCGCGAAGTTTCGCATGGCGGCGGCGCAGCCCGTTGACCTTCGAGCCGGAAAATACCTCACCGGTGCTATCGACGGCGATATTAATGATGCCAAGGTCCACACCGATAAATCCGTTTTCGGAATTGGGCTGGCCTTCGGGAACGTCCACCACGAGCAGTAAATAAAAAATACCGTTTTGAAGGACTAAATCGGCTTGACCCCGAACACGGTTGCCGCACAGCAAACCTTGATGGTAGCGGCTAATAACCATAGGGATTTCCATTCTTCCTTGCAAGGTAAGGATGGAAGCATACTCTAACCCTTTAAAGGACAGGATTCTTTCATCATACACGATGGCACCGGTTTCTTTAAAGTTATGCAAGGTTTTTTTATCCAAACGATAGCTTTCCGACACTTTGCCGATGGCACGAACGGTCATTTGGGCAGAGAGGCCAAATTTTTCCCTGACGTCATAGTAGCAAAGCCGCTGGATTTTCGTTTTGGAAAAGGTTCTGGAGCGAAAAGCAATCTCGCTAATATAGTTGCATGCTTGGTTAAACCGTTTCATTGTTTCCAGCAGCGCATGAAACTGTTCAAGAGTTGGCATTAATTTAATCTTGAGAGTGCAGAGCATTCTTGATTCACCTACCTTTCTAAATCCAGTGTACTTATATTGAACGAAAAATTCAATATATACTGAAAATATAAACCCCGCCTTCCTTCCACAGCTAAAGCAGTGGGCTTCCGGCGGATGTTCTCGTGACTGTTCCGGCACGAGGAACCACAAATGCGAAGTCAGGAATGTTTATGGCGGCGGTGCCTAGATTTAGTGTTCCTGCACTAAGGTCAACAGTTGGCGCAGAACTTCCGAATCCAAGGATAGCTCCAGTACTAACTATTACACCTGCAACATCAGTTGTAGACAGTGCAACAGGAGTTGTTCCAGATGCATACGGAATAATAGCACCGGCTCCTGGAGGTCCTGGTGTTGCAGGTCCATTCACTGTCACCGCTTGCCCATTAATACAACCACATCTTATCTTTGGCTTATGGTGATCTTTACATTTTTCTCCTCAATCTTTTGACATATGTTTCCCCTCTTTTAATTTAATTAAGATTCGATATTAATATATGAGCAGAATAATAAGTTTGATTAGACAAGTTGTAGGTTAAGCGTTTGTATTTCCAAAATTAGGATATTGAATATTCGGAGATAAGATAGCCAAAAGGAGGCATTCCCTCTTTCTCTTGTAGATTTTTTCAGTTCAGAATGTTCATTGATGTTCCAGCTAGCCATGCTGTTTTTGAATGTTTGCATTTACGTTGTTCATATGATGATTAAATCGATTTACTATAAAAATATTTGCCGCCATGGTTGGGAGTAAGAAAAAAATAAGTTTTATTCAAATATTTGTCACAATTTAGAAGTGTAAGCGTTACAAGAAAAAAATTAAATAAAAGTTCACAAGCGTTTGTTTTATTATCGTTTACAATATATACGTGAAAATAATCACAAATAAATATATAAAAATAATATTTACCTCACTAGATTGGTCACCAAAGAAAGGATGAATCTATCTTGGAGTCATTATCAATTAGTGGAATAGTTATTCGATTTTTATTAGGGGGAGGCGCGGTCGTCGCTTCTACCATTATCTCGAGAAAATTAGGGCCGAAAATAGGAGGAATTTTTGCTGCCTTTCCCGCTGTATTTTTAGCAGCATTACTGACACTTCGGCTCGATGCAAAGGGCAGTGAATTAGTGGAAAAGTCGATTGTTCTATCCCAAGGAGCCGTTGTTGGGATGTTCATCAATATTATGTGTGCAATAGGGGTCGTTTACTTTTGTACTAAGCAAGGTTGGAAACGTGGACTTACACAATCAATAGCTGGATGGTTTCTCATTTCCATCATTTTTGCTGTCATTTCAGGATATTTTTAATTAAAGGTGATTGTATGGATAGACGTGATTTATTTTTCCGTTTTTTATTCGGAGGATCAGCTGTTGTGTTAAGTTATGTAACGGCAAAACTATTACCATGGAAAGTTATCGGGGGAATTTTTGCCGCATTTCCAGCCGTTATGGTTATTGCTGTGATGATGGTTGGCATGAAGAAAGGTTCTAAAGATGCAGCGAAAACTGCACAAGGATCTGTTTATGGGATGATTGGTGGTTTCATTTGTGTGTTAACGGTTTTATTTTCTCTACAACTTACACAAAATTGGTGGGGAAGTTTTATCTCTGGTTTGATTACATGGTTTGCAAGTTCGTTATTCCTTGTATACATGCGGGATCATAAAAAAGAAAATAGAGCATCAAATATCAAATTGGAACATTGATAAAGAGGTGGCAGACCGAAAAACAATGGAGCCATGAGTAACGAATACAGAAGCCTGGCATGATACGAACGTGCCGGGCCTTTTATATGTTATGAAAGATTGAATTAATAGAATCGTAAACAATAGATGGAAAATGGTAGAGGTTGTTTGCCTGTTAACTGATGGTTTTGATCCATCGGCATTTCAAGACTAAAAGATTATTAAGAGATCGACTTATGATATTGAACATATGAAAATAGGACTATATAGTTGAATTATCTATCCTTATTTTCCTAAACTTGACTTCGCTTTACTTATACGTAAATAATAGATAAGGATGACAATATTACAAGTAAGTGAGTTGAGGAGGAATTGAATATTAAAGATTTTTTGCAGCATGTTCAAGATGCATATGCAGCACTCACGGAGTTAAGCATTATTATGCTTGATTTACAGCATCAACCTGTTACAAAAGTCTCAAATATAACGGAATTAGCGGAGCTTGTACTTTTTTCTCCAGATAAGCCGTTTCCTCCTTCATGTTTTCCGAATGACTATACCGAATGGCAACGTCCGATGGTTGTTCAGACAGGGTATTGGGGAGTAAAGGCAATTGTCGCACCTGTACTAGTGGAACAAAAAGTCGAGTATTGGATTTGGGCAGGTGCGTTTATTGAAGAAGAGACAAAACTGATGATCAAGGAGCAGTGTTTTCGTTTCCCTGACTCACAAATATGGCTTCAAGCCATTGAACAAACAAAAGAGCAAACGATATCGTCGGTGGAAAAAAAGTTAAATGATATTGAAAAAATGGCAACAATATGTGGCGAGTTTATTAGCAATAATAGACAAAAACAACATTACGAACAGTACTTCTATTTATTAGATACGGCAGTGGATCGTGCGCAACAGTTTTCTTTACATATGGACGATTTTTTACATATGTTTCAAAAGATAGACTCTGATATAGATTTTTCATTGTATATAAAACGGCAAAATCGCGAATGGGTTGTTGCACACGCTGTGGGAGAAAAGGCAGAACAGCTTTGGAATCAGCAGATAAAAACCGCTTTTCCTCCACTATCAAACTCCCTATTTCATTCGCACAATGTTGTTTGTGTTGAAAATGCCGCGCTTGACCCACGTTTTGCTTTTTTCGTGAAAAATGGAATAAAACCGAGTACTGTTGTGGTATATCCGATTTTGCACAACGATGAAGTAGAAGGATGGATTGTGATCGGCAGTCAAACAAAACGTTCATTACCGAAAGAGGCAGTCCAAATCGGCGCTATTCTCATGAAATATTGGCAATTACATTCCAAATATGAATTAGCTTACATAAAAATGGATCGACATTTCATGAGATTATCGATGTTAATAGAAATTGGCCAGGCAATGAATGTTGTAAAAGATACCGATGAAATTATACGGATGATGACGGATTTTGTTGCGGAACTGGCGTACGGTGATTTCGCATTTACAGTGTTAGCCGATCATAAAAGGAAAGTAAAGGTTCATTGTGGCGCCATTTCAGAACAACAAGTAACAGAATATTATGAAGATGTTTGCCAACGCTACTTTTCTACTGAAAAAAGACTGCTAGAAAATATACCGAAGCTGCGTGAAACAAAGTTTGGGACTGTAATGGAAATTTCATTTTCGGTTCATGAACATGTGCACGGCGTGATGGCTGTTCATTTGAAAGATATCGAGGCTGCAAAAGAAGCGGAAGTATATGTTGCGGCATTAATAGGGATCGGCACAATGGTCATGAAGCAAAATACTTATCAGACGCCAAAGCAAGAATTGAATATCGATATGCTATCGGAACGCTTAACGACCCGGGAGATGGATGTGTTAAACTTATTAGTCCAAGGATGCAGCAACCGCGAAATTGCGGATCGATTATTTATTAGCATTCATACGGTGAAAAACCATATTACAAATATTTTTCAAAAAATAGGGGTAAACGACCGTTCTCAGCTAATTGCTCTTGTATATCAGTTAAACAATCGTAAAGTTATCAATGAGGAACATCATTAGACAAAATTATGGATCGATGATGTTCCTTTTTTATTTTCTGCTTGTTTAACATGGAAATGTTTTGGTATATAGGAAATAGGAAGCAAAATAAATTTGTATTATAATCATTAATAGTATATAAGAACTAGGTATTTAGTTATAATAAACATATAGAAGCGAACATAGTGCAATGTTGCTGTGTTGTTATAAAGATGCTCATCCCCTATGAATAGAAAGTGTTATCGTACTTACAAAAGTACTATTTAGCACACATATTAATAGAAGAAATAGGGGGAATATTGATGGAAAGTATAAGTATAAGGAGAAATATCACAGTAATGGCAGGTTCTGATATTATGAAAGCGATGGATATAACCGAGCAAATCGCAAGTGAAATGGGATTTTTGCCACGTGATTGTCTCTTTCTTCGATTAGCAACGGAGGAAGCGTGTACGAACGCGTATGAATATTGTCAAAAAACAAACCAGCTGCCTTTTGAAGTATTTTGGAAATGTGGAAAAGAGAATTTGATTATTGGTGTAAAGCAACATGGAAAGAAATTTGACATTACAAGAAAGGATGAGGTCAACAAAGGCTTGCGCGGCAGGGGGTTGCAGCTTATCACTCATATTGTAGACGATGTTTATATTGAACAAAAAGGGAATAACGTATTGTTTTATATGTGTAAATATAAAGCTCATTGACGACTGTTGGAGGAACGGAATATGGGTGCACAGCATGAACTAATTGATGTTTTCGTATGGAATGAAGATATTACTTTGAACAATACCGAACAATTTCGAAAAGCGATGGCTAAGTTTATTCAAAATCCAGCTGAGTATCTCATATTAAATATGGAACAAGTGAAATATATTAATAGCGCTGGTCTTGGCATTATTGCCAATAGTGTCATGACGGCAAGAAAGCAGCAAAAAGAGCTGGTGATCGCAGGGGTTCGAGATTCACTTCAAGAAATTTTCCATATTGTTAAGTTTGCTTCGTTTATTAAACTTTTCGATACGGAAAAAGATGCGATTAATTTTTTTATGGAGAATGGGATATGATTCATACGCATTTGCAAAAAATCAGGAAAGACAAAAATGTTTCGTTAAAAGAATTATTGGAACTTTTTGACGAATGGAACACACTCTGTAATAAAGCGGACCAAGTTTATTGGCTAGCCAACTTAGCGGAAAGGCGGGTTATTTTTGTTTCTCCGTCTTGCGAGAAGATTTACGGAATACAGCCTGAAGCCTTTTATCAAGATGTAGAGCTATGGAAAAAAGTTATTCACCCGGAAGATCGAGAAAAGGTAGAGAAAAAGCAATCTGCTCTTTGGAAGGGAAGCTGTCTTGAACATGAATATCGCATTATTCATCAACAGGATGGGACGGTTCGTTGGGTTTTGGATCAAACGGTTCCTGCATTTGATGAAAATGGAAAGCTAGTAATGTTAAGTGGAGTGATTACGGATATTACGGAGATAAAAAAAATGAATGAAAAGCTTTTACTAGCGGAAAAAGTGTGCGAACATGTACAACAGGCTATATTGATTACAGATGAAAATGGAGTTATTCAATTTATTAATCCCGCTTTTACAGAAATTACGGGGTACGGGTCAGAAGCAATCGGTTTATCATTAGACTTTTTGTATTCTGGTTACTACAATGAACATTTTTATCAAACCATTAAGAAAACTGTCGCTGAAAAAGGACAGTGGAGAGGGAGTCTGCGTGGGCGCCGGAAAAATGGGGAAGTGTATGCTCAACAGACGATGATTACAGCGATTCATGATAAAGAAGGGCATCTGATTTTTTATCTTTTTCTATTTTCAGATATGATCAAAAACGAAAAGACCGCAACAAGCTTAAAAGATGATTTAAAATTAGCGCAGGAAGTGCAAAAACGTGTATTGAGCAAGCCGCTTAAAACGGAAGCGATTGATATATATGGTATGTACGTCCCTTCAGGAGAATTAGGGGGAGATATGTATGCATGGTATCGGATTGATAGCGACCGATACGGAATCTTTTTGATGGATGTGATGGGGAACGGAGTAGCTGCTTCACTCATTTGTATGTCCGTTCGTTCATTATTAAATGGGGTTATTCGAAAATGCATTTATCCGCAAGAAGTATTTCATGAGTTAAATAAACATATGCAGTTGTTGTACCATGAAGATGGGCCAATGAATACGTATTATTTTACTGCCGTTTATGCGATGGTAAACACAAAAGAAAAGTTCATTGAATATGCTTCGGCAGGTCATCCTCCTGGCTTTTTATTTCATCCAAACGGTTTAGTCGAGGAGCTGGACCAAGGATGTGCCCCGATCGGGTTGTTATCGTATCTCCATGTGGAAACGGGAAAACTAAATTACGCTCCAGGAGCAACGTTAGTGCTGTACTCGGATGGAGTAGTCGAAGGGGCCCATGGTTCTGTTAGAACCAATATCGAAATGTTCCGGGAAAAACTAAAACCATATATTCATTTAGACAACAAAAATATGATAGTACATATAAATAAAATGTTTAAGGAAGAGTATCCGTTTCTCGATGATATTTCTGTCGTTGTGGCGAAATTGCATTAAATTGAACTGTTTTTCAAAGTTCGATAATGAAAAAATAATGTCATGCATTGTCAATAAAGAGATAAACCGGTATGATAAATAATAATCGGTATGATAAATAATAATCTTCCATGAATCGGATGCAATGGTGATGAATACATTGTAGTGACGAAGGGAAAGAAAGGGGATTGTATCATGGTGAGGAATCCAGCGGGATTTTGGAAACGGTTAGCGGCTGGTTTATTAGACGGTCTTATTGTCGGTTTGCCGCTAGTGTTTATTGGCTACCTTATTACGGGAAGCTGGGAGGAGAATTGGTTCACTACGGCAGCAAACATCGTTTACGGTCTAGTTGTGCCGGCGGTTTGGTCTGGATATACAGTGGGGAAAAAGTTGTTGGGCATTCGCATCGCAAAAGTAAATGGCGAAAAAGTCGGAATCGGGACGATGTTTTTACGGTTCGCTGTCGGCGGACTTGTTTATGGGTTAACGCTTGGCATCGCTCTCATTATTAGCGCCATTATGGTGGCGGCGCGCGAAGATAAACGTTCGATTCATGATTTTATTGCCGGAACGTATGTGACGACAGAGAAACCAGCATAATTGGATATTGATCATAAAGAACGGGTGTCTAAGAAGGAGATGCCCGTTTTTTTATGGTGAATTACAGGAACGCTTGTTTGTATATTCATACTTTTTCATTTTCCCCCATATCATGCAATATGGGGGGGATGTTCATGCAATTTTACTATGGCCAGCAAATGCCGCTGCGTATTTTAGACGAAGCGGAATTTTGGAAACATCAAGAAGAGGAGCATACGGTCGTTATTCGGGAGCTTGTTAGCGGTTTAGAGCCGGCTTATGTCGAAGCGTTGAAAAAATGGGAAGAGGCGCTTTCTGCAACACATCAGCAAGTAGTGCGTTTTATTGAATCGGTCGTTCGCGCGGGATATTACGTTCCTTATCAGCTTTACCAGCAAGTGTTGCAGCTAGTGTCTCATTGCTTGCAGCAAAGTCTTGATTTTATTAAGCTGTGTCAACAAATAAAAACGGAAAGCAAAGCAGTGAGCAAAAATCCAACGGCAAAAGTAGTGCTGAACCATATTATTCGTGAGTCAGAATATTTTATTGGCATTGCTCAATTGTTGTTATACGGAAAATAAGGAAAATGCCTATTCGTTTCGGATAGGCATTTTATGTGTTTGAAAAAGAGCAGAGTAAGTAGTAATGAAAAAGGGTAACGGTTTGTTTTATGTTTTGTAATATACTAGAAATATAAAAAGGAAAAGGGTTCGCCGTTGTGGCGGATGAAGTTCGCAAATTGGCGGAACAGTCTGCTCAATCCGCACAGCAAATTTCGCAGCTGATCGGCTATATCCAAGAAGAAACGGAAAAAGCGATCGAATCGATGGGAACCGTAGTTAGCGAAGTATCGCAAGGGCTTGATGTTGTGCAAACGGCTGGACAGTCGTTTGAACAAATCCGCCAATCCATCGGCGAAGTCAATGCCCAAATCGAACAAGTATCCACAGCGATCGAGCAAATGACAGAAAACGTGCAACGGGTGGCCGCTTCCATTGGACATATGACGGAGATTGTGGAACAAACTTCTTCTGGATCAGCGAATGTTTCGGCGGCAACACAAGAACAAATGGCATCGATGGAGGAAATTGCTTCATCGGCATCATCATTAAGCAAAATGGTGGAAAATATGCAAACAATGTTAAAACGATTTACCGTGTAAAAAAGTGTATTTACATGGTTATATAAATATGTTAATATTAAGAAAAATTAAATAAATTTGTCGCTTATCTACTAGGGGAGTCCAATAGCTTGGACTGAGAAAAGAACGCGCTTAAGTTCTTTGACCCTTTGAACCTGATCTGGGTTATACCAGCGTAGGGAAGTAGATAGCGGGAGTGTATGCGTTTGCTGCGTACGTTTCGCTATTTGCATTCCATCGGGTTCCGAAAAGGACCCGATTTTTTATTTCCGCATATGGTCTCCTATCTTGCCCCGCGTTTTGGTGTAACTTCAGGTCCTAACCATTATTTTAAGGAGGTGTAGACCTGGTTGCTAAAATCGCTGTCGTGTACTGACCGATGGAAGAAATGGTGCATGACAGGAGCCGCCGCTGACAGCGAACCACGGGTTGTCTTTCACAGCCGGTGAGACATTAGGATTCCCTTCCTGATGGAACTCAGGTGTTTCCTGAGCGGCAAGCTGTTTGGCTGGTTCCATCGCGATGAGTCGATTTTTATAGATTTTAGTAACTAGGAGGAGTTACATGCAAAACATCAAATCTTTCATGCAATTTCCTGCGAGTAAAAAGGTGTATGTCGAAGGTTCAAGACCGGATATTCGTGTTCCGATGAGAGAAATTACGTTAAGTCCAACAAAGACAGAAACAGGAATCATCGAAAATGAACCTGTTCGTGTTTATGACACAAGCGGTCCTTACACCGATCCTGATTTTCAGCCGGACATTCAAAAAGGATTGCCGCCGCTAAGAAAACGCTGGATTTTAGAAAGAGGGGACGTTGAAGAATACGAGGGGCGTCCAGTGAAACCGGAAGATAACGGATTCCGTAATGGGAAGCAATCAGAGATTATTCTGCCTTTTGCGCGAAAACCGCTGCGCGCAAAAAAAGGAAAAACCGTTACGCAAATGCATTACGCAAAACGAGGGATTATTACGCCGGAGATGGAATTTGTTGCAATTCGCGAAAATATAGATCCGGAAATCGTGCGTCAAGAAGTTGCCGCAGGCAGAGCGATTATTCCTTCGAATATTAACCATCCGGAAAGTGAACCGATGATTATTGGGAGTCGTTTTCATGTAAAAATTAACGCGAATATTGGCAATTCCGCAGTCACATCATCCATTGAAGAAGAAGTCGAAAAAATGCTTTGGGCGGTGCGCTGGGGAGCAGACACGATTATGGACTTATCGACAGGAAAACATATTCATGCGACAAGGGAGTATATTATTCGCAACTCCCCTGTGCCTGTCGGGACGGTTCCGATTTATCAAGCGCTTGAAAAAGTGAATGGCGTCGTGGAAGACTTAACGTGGGAAATTTACCGTGATACGCTCATCGAACAAGCGGAACAAGGGGTGGACTATTTTACGATTCACGCGGGGGTGCTGCTTCGTTACATACCGATGACGGTAAACCGAACGACTGGCATTGTTTCACGCGGCGGCTCGATTATGGCGCAATGGTGTTTAGCCCACCATGAAGAAAACTTCTTATACACGCATTTTGAAGAAATATGCGAGATTTTGAAAACGTACGATATTGCAGTATCGCTTGGAGACGGGCTGCGTCCAGGCTCGATTGCCGATGCGAATGACGAAGCACAGTTTGCTGAATTGGAGACGCTCGGAGAATTAACAGAAATCGCGTGGAAACATGATGTGCAAGTGATGATCGAAGGACCAGGGCATGTGCCGATGCATAAAATTAAAGAAAATGTCGATAAGCAAATCGAAATTTGCAAAGGTGCGCCATTTTACACATTAGGACCGCTTACGACCGATATCGCGCCGGGATATGACCACATTACATCCGCGATTGGAGCGGCGATCATTGGCGCGTACGGAACGGCGATGCTTTGTTACGTGACGCCGAAAGAGCATTTAGGGCTGCCGAATAAAGATGATGTGCGCGAAGGAGTGATCGCTTATAAAATCGCAGCACACGCGGCCGATTTAGCAAAAGGGCACCCGGGAGCGCAACGGCGGGATGACGCGTTATCAAAAGCGCGCTTTGAGTTTCGTTGGAACGATCAGTTCAACCTTTCGCTTGATCCAGATCGAGCTCGGGAATATCATGATGAAACATTGCCGGCGGAAGGGGCGAAAGTCGCGCATTTTTGTTCAATGTGCGGACCGAAGTTTTGCTCGATGAAAATTTCACATGAGCTGCAAAAAACGGTGAGGGAAGAAGGGATGAAACAAAAAGCGAAGGAGTTTGTCGAAAATGGCTCATCTCTCTATCGATAATGTTCAAGAGTTGCAAAAGGAAATTGCCGAACTGAAGGAGAAAATTCTTAAATTGGAACAGCAAATTGCCCATATCCGAAAAAATTGTCAGCATTCGTTTTGCGAGACGTCGTTCATGCGAAAATGTGTCAAATGTCATTATATAGACTCCCATGACAAAAAAATTTCGTCACCATCGGAAGGATGAAAACAACCTTCTGTCGAATGGTCTCCTTGCAGCTGGGGTCATGAGGTCGTTGTATCTATGGTACGTAAAAGTCCGATATATAGACGGACCCCAGTAGTCTGGTGCACCACGGAATGTCGCTCCCTTGAGGGAAGCACGCAGGATAGAATGCTTGAACAAAGACTGCTGCACCAGCTGTTTTTGAGAACGAAGCAGGGAGGGAGACCGATGCGCGTCTTGTATGAACGCTGTTGCGGATTGGACGTGCATAAGCAATCGATTACGGCTTGCGCCCTTACCCCTGAAGGAAAAGAGATTCGCACGTTTGGTACGCTGACCGACGATCTCGAGGAGTTGGTGGATTGGCTGAAAGAAAAAAAGGTGACGCACGTTGCCATGGAGTCGACGGGCGTATATTGGAAGCCAGTGTATAATCTCCTCGAAGCAGAGCCGATCGAAGTGCTTGTCGTCAATGCCCAACACATCAAAGCGGTTCCCGGGCGAAAGACCGATGTCAAAGATGCCGAATGGATCGCGGACTTGCTTCGCCATGGATTGCTAAAAGGGAGTTACATCCCTCATCGGGCTCAGCGGGAGCTCCGGGAACTGGTCCGTTATCGGCGCAGTTTGATCGAGGAACGGGCACGGGAGCTCAACCGCATCCAAAAAGTGCTGGAAGGAGCCAATATCAAGCTTTCTTCGGTCGTATCCGACATCAACGGGATGTCGGCCCGGCTCATCATTCGCGCCCTTATCGAAGGAAAGGACGATCCGGCGGCCCTCGCCCAGCTCGCCAAAGGGCGGCTGAAACAAAAAACGGAAGAGCTCCGGCGCGCATTGAAAGGAGTGATGGGGCCGCATCAACGCATGATGCTGGCCGAGCAATGGCGTCATGTGGAGTATTTAGATGAAGCGATTGCCCGGTTGGATCGGGAAATCGAGGAACGAACGAGCCCTTTTCATGAAGCGCTGGAGCTCATCGATACGATCCCGGGAGTGGGGCGGCAAAGCGCGGAACAAATTGTAGCGGAAATCGGGACGGACATGAGCCGGTTCCCTACCGCCGCGCACTTGGCCTCATGGGCCGGAATGGCTCCCGGGAATCATGAGAGTGCAGGGAAACGGTTGTCAGGTCGAACGAGGAAAGGGAACAAGAAGCTGAGGTCGTGCCTCGTGGAATGCGCCCGTGCCGCCGCCCGAACGAAGAACACGTACCTATCGGCCAAGTATCATCGGATCGCCAAACGAAGAGGAGCGAATCGAGCGAGTGTCGCGGTCGGGAGAACGATTTTAGAAATGATCTATTATATCTTAACTCGAAAGGAACCGTATAGAGAGTTGGGAGCCGACTACTGGGATCGGCAGCGAGAAGCGCGCATCGTGCGTCAAACGGTGAAACGATTAGAGGGGTTAGGGTACGAAGTGAAACTGGAAAAAACGAGTGCATAGCACTTATTAACCATATATATACTGAAATACCTTCCTTTGGAATCCGATTCCGAAGGCTAGGTGGGGTCCGTTTTTTTGTCTTAAATGGTGTTTTCAGGATAGATTTTATATTATTAATATCAGATTCGAGATAAAAAATCTCCCGCTTATGAAAGAACATAGTTCTAAAGCGGGAGTATTTTTACTTACGATCAATTTACACTTAAAACTTCATTAAAAATTTTAGAAATTAAATTAACTCCAATATTTAACGGCCCTCTTTTTTAGCATCTCTCTAAATTGAGAAGTTGACTTTGGAAGCAATTGATTTGTAGCATAATCAATGATAACTCCATAACGTCGAATTAAATCAAGCTTGTCGATTTCACCCTTATTATATAAATCTAAAACTTTTTGCGGATCTTCTTCCAACCAACTTTTTCTATTTTTCCGAATGAATTCACGTGTTTCATATGTCTTTATTTCATCTATTTCATAAAGATCTATATCTTTATCAATTTCTTTAATAACAACTCCGTAATCCTTCTCTGCACGTTCAATTGTTACATATCCATCGATTACATCTTCTAAAACCGCTTTTGGATCCCTTTCAAGTGGATCGCCAAGCCCTCCGCCTCCTGCAGATGGACGAGTAAATACATCTCCTTTTTGTATTTTTACATTTGAAAAAATAGTACCTAAATATCGTTCTTTTTCTGTATTAGGGTTTAAAATCGCTCCATGTGGAATAGAAGGGAGACCTCCAAAAATTCCCCATGTAACCGATCTAGCGCGGTCACAACAGTAAGACATAACCGCATCTTGCGCTTCTGCTATAATTCCTCCTTTTTCTACACCGCACCCTCCTCTAAATTTACCAGGTCCCCCGAATCAGGGATAATCTCGTGTTTAGTTGTAATAACCGGCGAAAGTCTTTCTTGGCCTTCACACGGTTGAATACTTAATCCCACACCAAAAACAGGGGACATAGCATTTGCACCATCTCGGTCGGATCGCCCTCCATGTCCGCCAGCCATCCAATCATACCACATAAAATATCGGTTTCCACCTTCTCTTTTATCCCATCCACCAATTAATAGGTACTCTAAATTAAACGAGCAGGCTAAAGATTTCTTTGGAATGATGTGAGACCAAATTTCAAAACAAGAGTTTAGAATTTTTTCATAAGCTCCTGAACAAAATCCAGTTACAGCAACAGGCCATGGTGCATTAACAACTGAGTTTTCCGGCAAATGGACTTTTACAACTCTATAAAATCCTGAATTAAGTGGAATGTCTGGGAAAAATGTTTTCGTTCCAGCATACACGGCTGAAAGGGAGGAACCGAACCCTGAATTCAGGAAACAACCAATATACGGATGACTACCACTTAAATCGTACTCTATTTGATCTCCTACAATTTTCATTTTTACTCTGATCGGAATTAAACCGTCTCCTGCTTCAGGGTCCATATCAATATAATCAACAGTCTCCCACGTCCCATCTGGAAGTTCCTGAATTTGTGCTCTTGTAAGCCGTTCTACATAATCTTGTACTTCCGAAAATGCAGTAAGTATCGTATCAATACCATACTTGTTTACAAGTTCTAATAATTGTTTTTCACCTACTTTTGTAGCTTCAGCCTGTGCTCTTAAATCACCAAGTCTTTCTTCAGGAACACGCATATTCGCTACAAGCATATTGCCAACATCTTTTAAATATACTCCTTTAGAATAAATGCGAAGTGGAGGAATTCGAATTCCTTCACCGTAATGATCCTTAGACTTTATATCAAACGATCCGGGCACTGATCCTCCCACGTCTGCCCAGTGTCCATTACATTGCATAAACGCTATAAGTTTTCCATCATAGAAAACTGGACGTATTATACGTGTATCGTTGAAATGTGTTCCTCCTCTATAGGGATCATTAATAATAAACACATCTCCAGGATGAATATCATCACCAAAGTCTTCGATAATTGCTTTCGCGGTTAAATGTAAGGTTCCAACGTGCACGGAAATATCTTGTGTTCCTTGCATAACCGTATTTCCTTCTGCATCACAAAGACAAGAACTAAAATCTCGATTGTAAATGACAAAGGAATAACAAGTTCTCAAAATTTGCTCGGACATTTGATCCACAATATTGATAAAAGCGTTTTTTAACACTTCAAAAGTAACTGGATCCAGCTTGCTTTTAAACTTTTGATGAACTTTTGTATCCATCAAATTCTCCTCCCTTTTATCTTGTATAAATTAAAATATTTTTGTATTGGTCTATTTTTGCATGAAATCCCGGTGGAATAACGACTGTTGAATCTAATTGCTCTATAATAGCCGGTCCTTCAATTAATGAATCAACTGGTATATCTGGTCGGAAATAAATTGGTGTTTCTACGTATCCATTTGTTTCCTCGAAGTAAACAGGGCGAGTCTCTTTTAATGCGTCTTTAAGTTGGCCAGTCGATTTAAATACAGGAATACTTGGTTTTGGTACCATTCCAATCGCAGAAACACGTAAACCGAATATTTCCACTTTCTGTTCTCTGTTTGAAAATGCAAATTCCCGTTCATGCTCTCTATGAAACTTTTCTAATTCTTCTTCAATTGACTGTAATGGTCTAGATGCAGTAATAGCTAGAGAACGCCACTGTCCTGCATATCTCATTTCTATAAAACGTATAAATTGTCTATTATCCGGTTCTATACCTTCTTCTTCAAGTAACTGATTTGCCTCTTGTTCCATTTTTCTAAATTCTTCTTCTAAATCCGTAACAGAAACATTGCTACAATCTGCTAAATAAGTCTTAGTGATATCGTGTTGGACATCAACTAAAAGGCAACCCATCGCAGCTGCTACACCTGGATGCGGTGGAACAATTACAACTGGAATTTCCATCTCTTTTGCTAGATATGCACCGTGCAATGGGCCAGCGCCACCAAAAGCAACCAAAGCAAATTCTCTTGGGTCGTATCCACGGCGTACCGAAATTAATCGCAATGCATCACACATATTCGCATTCGCAACCTTTAAGATAGCATTGGCTGCTTCTTCAATAGTGTAGTTGTAAACGCTTGCAATCCTCTGAATCGATTGAATAGCTTTTTGCTTATCCAATTTCATCTGACCATTTAATAAATTTTCGCTTAGGCGTCCCAAAATGAGATTAGCGTCTGTATTCGTACAATTCTCTCCACCTTTTCCATAACACGCAGGGCCCGGATCAGCACCAGCGCTCCGAGGACCATTTCGTAAAGATCCTCCTTTGTCAATCCAAGCAATACTTCCTCCACCAGCTCCAATCGTTAGAATTTCAATGGATGGAAACCTAATCGGATAACCATACTCAATATACCAATCTTTCGTAATTCTTAAGTTGCCGTCATACATAAGGGAAATATCTGTGCTTGTTCCTCCCATATCTAACCCGATTGCGTTTTTATACCCACAAAGATTAGCAATATATCTACTTGCAATAGCACCTGCAGCAATGCCGGAACTAGCAAGACGGGCCGCATATTTTGGAACAGTTTCGCTAGTCATGACTCCTCCGCCCGAATGGATGACCAAAATATCACCTTCATATTCACGGCTACGCATTTCATTTTCTAATTTTTTGATATAGTTACTAACAATAGGACCAAGCACAGCATTCACAACAGTCGTACTCATACGTTCATGTTCAAAAATTTCCGGCAATGTTTCACTAGAAGTGCAAATATAAACCCCTTCAAGCTCTTCTTCAAAAATTTTCTTCACTGTTAACTCATTCTCATTATTCATGTATGCATTTATAAAACATATCGCAACCGCTTCAACCCCACGTCTTTTCAACTTTCTAGCTAACTCTCTAGCCTCTTTTTCATCCACTTTCTCTATTATCCTTCCCGAATAATCTACACGTTCTTTTAATTCAAACCGATCACGCCGTCTAATATATGGTGGGGCTACATCATCGTATGCATCCCATAGATTCAGCTTTGTTCCTCTACGGATCTCTATTACATCGCGAAATCCTTTTGTTGTTACCAGAGCTGTTTTAGGAAGTTTTCTTTCAATCAATGCATTCGTTCCGACTGTCGTTCCGTGGGAAAATATTAAAATATCTTTTCCCCTTATTCCTGCTTTTTCTAATCCCTCTAATATTCCTTTTTCGGGACTAGCAGGGACGGAAGAAGTTTTTGTGACATACATATTTTTTGTTTGATCATCAAAGACGAAAACATCTGTAAATGTGCCTCCAACATCTACTGCTACCCTATATTTTTTCATTTTCATCTCCTCCTAATCTTATAATCCTCTGGGTGAAAAACATAAAAAGCCAGCATAATCATTGTGTAAAAATGATTAAACTGGCCGATGTCTATTGTAAGGTCGTCGGCAAAGACGACTTAAATAGACTACACAGTTTTCATTATTTATTTTTCAATTTTAAATTTTACATCATTTTTATAGACTAGTCAAACAATTATTTTTATTCGTAATATTTTGTATTTTTTAATATTTAAATTGTAAATGTTATTTACAAATTATTTAGAATTTATTATCATCAATATTAAAATTGGGTGCAAATTCTGACCGAATTTGTTTCAACGAGTATGAGCAAAGCAGGTTTTAATAATTATTAAATGAAATTAAACGAATCTGTTTTCAATTCTCCACAAAAAAATATATATCGAATACTGTTCAATCTGCTCACTAATCCCGCAAGATTAGTACCAGCAGATAGAAGCCAGTATTTTCATTTCACCAATTTGTAGTGAAATTGAAAATATTGGCTTTTTATTGTCTGTAAAATTCGTTGGATTCGGTGTTATTTCCCAAGCAGCCAAAGAGATGAATATTCCCATGAAAGCGATTGGCAAAATACTGATCTTATTTGTCTGGTTTGCATCGTGTGGTACATCCTTATCATACCTAGTGTATCATTAGGCCTCAGTTCAGATCAGTTAGAAAACAAAAAATTAGCTGCCGCCGACGCAATGACAGTTATTTTCGTTTTTCCGATGTTCGCTAATTGTAGGGTTCTATTTCTTACATTCAAAATATCCAATAAATATAAAGGGAGAGATTCATAATGAACAATCAACCACTTCTAACTGTTGATCTAGTTGAACTGGACAAAAAACACTTTATTCATCCAACTTCCTCGATTAAAGAACAACAAGAAAATGGACCTGCTGCAATATTTAAAGAAGGACATGGCGTCTATGTGACAGATATCAATGGGAAAACATATATAGAGGGAATGGCATCATTATGGAATGTGAATGTTGGATATGGAAGAAAAGAACTTGCGGAAGCCGCTAAGGAACAAATGGAAAAACTCGCTTTTTCTTCTTGTTTTGCTACTTTTAGCAACGAACCTGCTATTAGACTGGCCGCAAAACTTGCTGAGATTACCCCTGGAGACTTAAGTGCCGTTTTCTTCACATCCGGCGGTTCGGAATCGAATGATACTGCTTACAAATTAGTAAGACATTATTGGAAATTAAAAGGTTATCCAAACAAAACAAAAATCATTTCACGGAAAAAAGCTTATCATGGAGTAGCTATTGGTGCGACAAGCGCTACGGGAATTCAAGACTTCCAGAATATGACGACGGCGCTTGCTCCAGAGTTTATCCATGCGGATACTTTTTCTGTTGACTCTGTTCGAGAAATTATTGAGCGAGAAGGCGCAGAAAACATTGCAGCTTTTCTAGCTGAGCCGATTCAGGGGGCAGGAGGAGTAAATATTCCACCAGATAGCTATTTTCAAGAAATTCGAAAAATCTGTGATGAAAACAATATTTTATTTATCGCTGACGAAGTAATCACGGGATTTGGCCGTACTGGGAAAATGTTTGCGTGCGAACACTGGAATGTGGTTCCGGACGTAATGTTAATTGCAAAAGGAATCACAAGCGGATATATTCCGTTAGGTGCAGTTATTATTCATGAAAAGCTGCATAAAGATTTAATTGAGTTATCTGAAGGAACACTGCTTCACGGATTCACTTATAGCGGACATCCTACCGCATGTGCAGTTGCATTAAGAAATATCCAAATTATTGAAGAAGAAAATTTGGTGGAAAATTCACGATTAATGGGAGAAGAACTTCACAAACAATTAAAAATGCTTCAAAGTGAATTGCCCATTGTAGGAGAGGTTCGTTCTTTAGGGCTAATTGGGGCGTTGGAAATTGTAAAAGACAAACAAACAAACGAACGGTTTGAAAAAAAATTAGCGCCTATTATTATCAATGAGGCTCGTCAACGAGGATTAATTTTGCGGACGGTCACATTTGGCGATGCAGATACAATTGTATTTTCTCCACCGTTAGTTATTAATAAACAAGAGATTCAAAAGATGTTTCAGATTTTACGGGATTCTATGATATCCGTAATGAATAATTTACAAATCTAAAAATCGTAATTAAATGTAAAGAAGCTGACTCAATGATATTTTGAGTCAGCTCCCATTTTTGAGTTTTATAGTTGAGGAGGCCAAATGATGGAGAAAACAATCAATTATACCAAAACCATTTTTATTAATGGTCAATGGATGGACGCATATAGCGGCCAAAGATTGATAGTACAAAACCCTGCCACATTGGAAGCGATTACAGAAGTTCCTCATGGGGATGAAAGAGACGCGGAACAAGCGGTGCGTGCCGCCCGTCAGGCGTTTGCTGTCTGGCCGGGGAAAACAGCTAGAGAACGATCCGAGCTATTATATGCAGCCTATGGAAAAATGAAGGAACATAAAGAAGAACTTGCCGCTATTTTGACGTCCGAACAAGGAAAGCCGCTGAAAGAGGCGCGCGCCGAAATCGATTCCGCCGCTAGCTATTTCCTTTGGTACGCGGAAGAAGCAAACCGCCTTTATGGGGAAATTATCCCTTCCTCGAACAAGCATAAACGGCTGATGGTCATTCCGCAGCCAATTGGCGTTGTCGCCGCAATCACCCCGTGGAATTTTCCAGCTTCGATGATTGCGCGAAAGCTTGCGCCGGCTCTTGCCGCCGGATGTACGGTTGTGTTAAAGCCAGCGCCGGAGACGCCGTTGACCGCGTATCGAATTGTGAAGATCCTCGAAGAAGTGGGGCTTCCTCCTGGCGTGGTCAACCTTGTCACCGGTGATGCCGTTTCGATTGGGCAGTGCTGGATGAACCATCCCGATGTGCGGCTGATTACGTTTACCGGTTCGACGGAAGTAGGGCGTCTGTTGATGAAAGGAAGCGCGGATCAAGTAAAAAAACTGTCGCTGGAACTCGGCGGCCACGCGCCGGTCATCGTATTTGAGGACGCCGATTTGGACTTGGCGGCGGAACTGACGCTGGCAAGCAAGTTCCGAAACTGCGGGCAAACGTGTATTTGCACCAACCGCGTCTATGTGCAGCAGACGATCTGGGACGCTTTTGTGGAAAAACTAACAGCGAAAGTACAACAGCTTTCCATTGGCAGCGGCTTGGATGAAACAACCGATATCGGGCCATTGATTAATGAGGAAGCGGTAAAGAAAGTGCAAGACCATTTAGATGATGCCGTGCAAAAAGGGGCCTCCGTTCTTTACGGCGGAAAACGGTGGGAAGGACCGTACCGAGGCTACTTTTTTGAACCAACGTTGTTGTCGAACGTAACGAAAGAGATGAAAGTGATGAACGAGGAGACGTTCGGTCCGCTTCTGCCGCTGCGGCCGTTTGCCGAGGAGGCGGAAGTAATTCGCGAAGCGAATGATACGCCATACGGTCTGGCGGCCTATATTTTTACCGACTCCCTTCACCGCGCTTATCGCGTAATGGAGAAACTGGAATATGGCATCGTCGGCATTAATGATGTATTCCCAGCCGTGGCCGAAGCGCCGTTTGGCGGCGTGAAGCAATCAGGGCTGGGGAAAGAAGGCGGCAAAGAAGGGATTTTCGAATTCGTTGAATTGAAGTATGTATCGATGGGGATCCAATCCTTGTAGCATGACGTAAAGAGCAGCGATATAAAAAATCTTCATGACTGATCTCTTCGTTGCATAAGTATGATAGTAGAAAAACTGCGTAGTCTATTGCGGCGCCTTTGCCGGCGATCTGCATGCGTAGACAGCGGCCAGTTTCACCATTGCGTGATGATGCTGGCCGCTTATTTTTTATTTGGACGAAACGGCTTCTGTTAATTTGGTTCTAGGTTCGTCAACTTAGGATGCCGTGAGCTAAATAAGCGAGCAAAAGCATAGATTAAGAGGGAAGGTATTTATTTTATGCGAGGGGATAGGGATGAATGTGTTTTCCGATATCGTCCAAACGATGCCGCCTTATTTATTTTCGCAGTTTCAAAAGAAAAAAGAAGAGTTGATCAAGAAGGGGGTCGATGTCATTGATTTAGGCATCGGCGCTCCTGATTTGCCGCCTCCTTCTTTTGTGGTGGAAAAATTAAAAGAAGAGCTGAACGAGCCAACCAATTATACGTATTCGCCGTATGCGGGATGCAAAGAATATCGGGAAGCGGTGGCGCTTTTTTACGAGCGGGAATATGGAGTGCAGTTGGATCCCGATGCCGAGGTTTTAGCGTTAATTGGATCAAAAGAAGGAATTGTCCATTTGTTGCAGGCTATGCTCAATCCGGGAGACATGGTGTTGATTCCCGATCCTGGATATCCGGTTTACCGCACGGCCGTGCATTTCGCGCGGGGGAAAAGCGTTTATTTGCCGCTCGATGCGGAAAATGGCTATGTTCCTCTTTTTTCTAAGCTTTCTTCGGCCATTTATGAAAAAGCCAAAATCATGTTTTTAAATTATCCGAGCAATCCAACGGCGGCCACTGTTGGCATGGATACATTCGCCGCGGCGGTTTCGCTGGCAAAAAAGCACCGCATCTTCATCGCCCATGACTCCGCTTATTCGTTTGTGACTTTCCAAGGGTTTAAAGCGCCAAGCATTCTACAAGTAAGCGGGGCAAAGGAAGTGGCGGTCGAATTCGGTTCCTTATCGAAAAGCTACAACATGGCGGGCTGCCGCATCGGTTATGTCGTCGGAAATAAAGATATGATTAAAGCGCTTTCGATTATTAAAAGCAACACCGATACGTGCCAGTTTCTTCCGATTCAAAAAGCTGCAGCGGCAGCGCTGGCGAGCAGCCATCAGTCCGTGCAAGAAAATAACCGAATCTATGAGCAACGGATGAATATGATGGCCGGGGAACTGCAGGCGCTGGGCATGCAAGTGCAGCGCCCGAAAGCGACCTTTTTCCTATGGATTCCTGTTTTCGAAGGGTATTCCTCCGAACAATTTGCCGCGAAGCTACTCGAAGAAGCAGGTGTGATTGTGACGCCGGGGACGGCATTTGGCCCTTCAGGAGAAGGATATGTCCGGTTATCCTTATCGGCACCAATAGAGAGATTACAGCAAGCGGTTGAACGATGGAAACAAATTGATTGGGAGGTATAGAAACGGTGAAACAGACGATCCGAAACACCACCGCGGCGAAAGCAATCGTTCATTGCTTAAAACGTGAGGGAATTTCCCAAGTGTTTTGCGTGCCGGGAGAAAGCTATTTGCCGCTGATGGATGCCATTTTCGATGAACCTTCGCTTCAACTGATTTCGGCCCGCCATGAAGGAGGAGCTTCGTTTATGGCGGAAGGTTATGCAAAAGCATCGGGAAAACCCGGAGTCGTGCTGGCGACGCGGGGGGTCGGCGGGGCTAACTTAGCGATTGGTGTCCATACGGCGAGACAAGATTCCACACCGATGGTCGTATTTTTAGGGCAAGTACACAGCCATTTCCGCGGCAGGGAAGGATTTCAGGAAGTCGATTTAGACCGGTTTTTCCAGCCGATTGCAAAATGGACGGTGGAAATTCGCGAGGCGGAGCGAATACCGGAGCTGGTGCAGCGGGCGTTTCGCATCGCCAAAACGGGAAGGCCAGGACCTGTCGTCATTTCGCTTCCAGAAGATATATTTCTCCAAGATATTGCCGAAGCGGTCGTTTCGAATGTAGATATACCGAGACCTGCTCCAAGCGCAGAGGATGTGCGGAGCGTGCAGGAAATATTGCAAAGGGCGAAACGGCCGATTGTCATCGCCGGTGGAGGAGTAAAGCTGGCTAAGGCGGAACAGCTGTTGCGGTTATTTGCTGAAAAATATTCCATTCCTGTGGCGGCTGCTTTCCGCCGCCATGATGTGTTCCCGAATGACCATCCGCTTTATGTTGGCCATCTTGGATTAGGAACGCCGAAATCCATTATCGAAACAGTGAAGCAGGCCGATGTCGTGATCGCGCTCGGGACGAGATTATCGGAAGTGACGACACAAGATTATCGCTTGCTGTCTCCGGATCAGACGCTCGTTCATATCGATATCGACAGCGATGTATTAGGAAAAGTATATCCACCGGACATTTCCATCCTAGCAGATTGCAAAGAAACGCTCTTAAAATTGCTAAAAATCGTTGTGCAGCCGTCTTGGCGCGATTGGGTAGCAGCAAGGAGGAAACAATATGAACAAGTATCGATACTTCCGGTGGAAAAACGGAATTTAAATGAAGCGATTATCGCCAGCCTGCAAGAACATTTGCCAAACAATTCGATCATTACGAATGATGCTGGCAATTTCGCCGGCTGGCTCCATGCCTTTTTCCAGTTTACCGAAGAGCATACGTATATCGGCCCGACATCCGGAGCGATGGGATATGGCATGCCGGCCGCCATCGGTGCCAAACTAGCATATCCCGACCGTGTGGCAGTTTCACTATCAGGAGATGGCGGTTTTATGATGACCGTTCAAGAGTTAGAAACAGCTGCTAGATATCATGTTCCTATCATTAGCATTGTGTTTAATAACAGCATGTACGGGACGATTCGCATGCACCAAGAGCTCCATTTCCCAAAACGAGTGATCGGCACAGATTTAGGAACGGTTTCCTTTGCCGAATTAGCCAAATGTTTCAATGCAAATGGCATTCGGGTCGAAACGGAAGGGGAATTTACTGATGCCCTCATTCAGGCGCTGCAAGAAGCGAAACCGACTGTTATTGAAATAATGACGGATCCAAATCAAATTTCGGTCACTTCTACAATTGAACAATTGCGGAAGCGGGTGGATTCTATATAATCATTTCATTTGATTAATAGCAACCATCATGGATGCATAAATTTTTAATAGAAAATAAAGAGCAAGGAGGAACTCCGCTGATGAAAGTATTGAATTTTATTAATGGCGAGTGGAAAGAATCGAGCAGCAAACAATTCGCTCCGGTCATTAATCCGGCGACAGGAGATGCGATTGGAGAAGTGACGGTTTCGATTGAAGCGGATGTGGGCGCGGCGGTAAAAGCGGCAAAGGCTGCGCAAAAAAAGTGGGCGCTTGTCCCCGCGCCGAAACGCGCCGAAGTGTTATATAAAGTAGGGTATTTGTTGAAGGAGCGAAAAGAGCAATTAGCAAGAATGTTAACCATGGAAATGGGAAAAGTCATTGAAGAAGCTCGCGGAGAAGTACAGGAAGGAATTGATATGGCGTTTTATATGGCGGGAGAGGGAAGAAGATTATTCGGAGATACAACTCCTTCCGAATTAAAAGATAAATTTGCGATGAGTGTCCGTGCCCCTGTAGGGGTTGTTGGCATTATTACTCCATGGAACTTTCCGATTGCGATCGCGACATGGAAATCGTTCCCTGCCATTGTAGCCGGTAATGCGGTCGTTTGGAAGCCAGCGTTGGAAACGCCGTTTATGGCGCAGGAATTAGCAAAAATTTTTGAAGAAGCTGGATTGCCAAAAGGAGTATTTAATGTCGTCAATGGTGACGGTCCGACAACGGGGAACGCGCTTGTCGAACATCCTGATGTACGGGTGATTTCCTTTACCGGATCCAATGAAGTAGGCAGAAAAATTGCGGAAAAATGCGGCCGAAGCTTGAAAAAAGTGTCACTCGAAATGGGCGGAAAAAATGCGGTGATCGTGATGGACGATGCAGACTTATCTTTAGCGGTAGAAGGAATTTTATGGAGCGCTTTTGGCACTTCTGGACAAAGATGTACCGCGTGCAGCCGAATTATTGCCCATGAAAATATAAAAAAAGAATTAGAAAATAGACTGCTAGAGGCGATGCGAACTCTAACAATCGGGAATGGCTTAGATGAAAATGTAAAAGTTGGACCAGTCATCAATGAAAAAGCGTTACAAAAAATTGACCGATATGTGCAAATCGGTAAAGAAGAAGGAGCAAAACTATTGACAGGTGGGTATATTTTGCAAGAAGGAGAATATAACAAAGGATACTATTACGCTCCGACGCTCTTTACGGATGTAATGCCAAATATGCGGATCGCGCGGGAAGAAATTTTCGGTCCAGTCGCTTCTATTATTCCTGTGAAAAGCTTAGAAGAAGCGATTGAAGTGAACAATAGCGTTGACTACGGATTATCTAGTTCTATTTTCACTCGCGACGTGAATAAAGTGTTTACCGCAATGCGTGATTTGGATACAGGAATTGTATATGTGAACGCAGGTACGACAGGGGCGGAAATTCATTTGCCGTTTGGCGGAACGAAAGGAACGGGAAACGGCCATCGCGATTCCGGGGTGGCGGCGTTAGACGTATTTACGGAATGGAAAAGCATTTACATTGATTTTAGCGGTAAATTGCAGCGGGCGCAAATCGATATTGATGAATAAGGGGGCATTATCTATAAAAGGTTTGGAATGGAGGACAAGAAGGCTGCGTACGAAATGGGATACAAGGATAAGGAGGCCACGTACAATGAGAGCGTTAGTACTCGGATGTGGATTGATGGGAAAAGAAGCGGCGCGCGATTTAGTGCAAAGTGAAGAGGTTTCTTCCGTCACATTAGCGGATGTCGATATCAAAAAGGCGGAGCGAGTTTGCCGGCAGTTATATTCTAGTAAAATCGAGGCGAAACAAGTCGATGCATCGAATGAAAGAAAGCTAGCGGCATTAATGAGCGAACATGATGTTGTCATCAACGCGTTATTTTATATTTTTAACGAAATGGTGGCGAAAACAGCGATTCAAGTCGGTGCCCATTCTGTTGATTTAGGCGGGCATATCGGACATATTACCGATCGCGTTTTACAATTGCATGAGAAAGCAAAACAAGCTGGTGTGACGATCATTCCTGACTTAGGAGTTGCTCCAGGAATGATTAACATTTTATCTGGCTACGGAGCTAGCAAACTAGATGAATTGAAATCCATTAAACTATACGTCGGCGGGATTCCTGTGCGTCCAGAGCCCCCGTTGGAATACAACCATGTCTTTTCACTGGAAGGATTGTTGGATCATTATACAGACCCGTCTCTCATCATCCGGGATGGACGGAAGCAAGAAATTCCATCTTTATCAGAGATTGAAACAATCTACTTTGATAAGTTCGGACCGCTAGAAGCATTTCATACATCAGGCGGAACATCCACGTTATCTTATTCCTATCCGCAATTAGAATGTTTAGAATATAAGACGATCCGCTATCCAGGCCATGCGGAAAAATTTAAGCTGCTCGTCGATTTAAATTTAACAAGAAATGACTACGAGGTGGAAGTGAAAGGGCAAAAAGTGAAGCCGCGCGACGTGCTTTTAGCCACATTATCCCCGCTTTTAGACTTAAGAGATAAAGAGGATGTCGTCTTGTTAAGGGTGATTGTTGGCGGAATAAAAAACGATAAAGAAACGATTTTTGAGTATGAAATGGTTACATTTAAAGATCGCAAAAAGAATATTACCGCAATGGCGCGGACAACAGCGAATACTATTTCGGTCGTTGCACAAATGATTGGAAACGGAACAATCGAAAAACGAGGCGTTTACCCGCCAGAACAAATCGTTCCGGGTGACATCTACATCAAGGAAATGGCAAAGCGCGGCGTCGTTATCAAAGAGAAACGATATGTAAAGTGATAAAAAAAGGCTGCTTTTAGGTGGAAAAATCTCAACTAAAAGCAGTCTTCATTGTGACCCGTATGGCGCATCGATTTGTGGCGTTTCGATAAACTCCACAATATATTCCGGATGTTCGCCAAAGCGAATTGGCCGATAAGTGCGCAATTGCGGATTTAGCACCCGTTCGTAGCGGTCAAATAAAAATTTTTCGTTCCTGTTCCGATTTCCACCACACCGGAGATTACATTCACACTTCCATCCGGATTGAATGTTAAAATGGCTCCGGAGCTCGCATCCGTGTCAATCGTTGACGTTTTCCATGCGCAGCTGATGCCTTTTGCTCGTACGGTATAAGCGTCGATTTCGATGCGCTGCCATTCGTCCCATTTCATTAGCTCGCGCAAACGATCGAGGCAGGCCGGCAAATTGCCGACATTGCTTCGGTTTAATCGCACTTGTGTCGGGGTCGTGTGGCCGGGGCGAATCGCGTTTTTTCGCCGTAATTCCCATTTGTCCATACCTAGCTTTTCGGCAAGCAAGTCGATGGCCCGTTCGATGGCAAAAGCTTGTTCGCTATGGCCGAAGCCGCGAAATGGGGTGGCATACGGATGATTCGTATACACGCATAATGAATCACACCACACATTTTCGATATGGTACGGTCCTGTGCAATCCACAGCGGCGGCGCGGCTGACGTCAATTGCTTTATCGGAATAGACGCCGCCGTCAAACAAAAACAAAATTGACAAAAATAAAAAGGCTAGCAATTCCGTCTAAATCGGAAATGCTAGCTTCTTTCATTTGGAGGATTGTCTGTATTTATTTTTCGTTGCGTAAGTCGTCCGGCTCGTTTAGCGGCTTCGCGCAATAGAAATTCGATATGTGCATTGACGCTGCGAAATTCATCGTGTGCCCACCGCTCAATGACTTCGTATAAGGCTGGATCGATTCGCAAGGGGAAACTTTTCTTTTTTGCCATAGCACTCCACAACCGTTAGTATAGACTTCCGGTGTTGATCACCGGCTGGGTCGCACGCTCAGATACAATGGCGACCATTAAGTTGTTAACCATGTTTGCTTTTCGTTCATCATCTAACTCTAAAATTCCTTCCTTGTCAAGTTGCTCAATCGCCATTTGTGCCATGGAAACCGCACCTTCAACGATTTTCTTCCTTGCCGCTAAAATTGCGGCTGCTTGCTGGCGTTGCAACATTGCACTCGCAATTTCTGGAGAGTAAGCAAGATGAGTAAGGCGCGCTTCGATGACTTCTACTCCAGCTACTTTTAGGCGCTCTTGCAGCTCATTTGCAAGGACATCGGAAATAATATCTGCATTACCTCGCAATGTGATTTCATCATCATCGGTAAAGGTATCATAAGGATATTTAGTTGCGACATGGCGAATGGCTGCTTCGCTTTGAATCTCTACAAACTCTTCATAGTCATCCACATCAAAAGTCGCTTTTGCGGAATCGATGACCCGAAATACAATAACAGCGGCAATTTCAATGGGGTTGCCTTGAACATCGTTTACTTTTAGTTTGTTGCTGGTAAAATTACGGACGCGCAAAGAAACGTTTTGCCGAATCGTAAACGGGATGGTAAGAAACAGTCCGCTATCGCGAATAGTGCCTAGATAACGCCCAAAGAAGATCAATACTTTCGCCTGATTGGGCTGAACGATCGTAATGCCGCTGGCAAAAACAACAGCAACCAGAAGGAATAAAACAGCAAAAATCATTTGCTGCAGAAGGAAACTAATGAATGCTGCTATCAGCAGTATGGCAATACCAACAATCCCAACAAATCCGTTCGTATACCACGCCTTTATTTCTTTCATGAACTGCCCCCCTTTAACATCAATTTTATATTAAAATGATATCACTTTTTGAAATAAATGTAAATATTGTTATACCTTTGAGTAATGTATATTATGAATGATTGATTTTAATAGTACAGTGTTAGTTAACGGATTTATTTTAGAAATGGAAATCTTTTTATAAAGGTTTGTGGAAAGGAACAATAATAGATAAGTTGATGATAAAGCATATTTACGATAAGATGAAAGAAAAGGGTAGAAAAGTTTGCTGCAAAGGAAGAAGAGGTGCGTTTATTTGGCAATATCTTCGGAAGCGCTGTTGGCATTATTGAAGATTATAGCGATTGATATTATTTTATCTGGTGACAATGCTGTTGTCATTGCGATGGCGACGCGCAAGTTACCGAAGCATCAGCAGAATAAAGCGGTTTTTTGGGGGACAGGCGGGGCTGTTTTCTTGCGTATTTTATTTGCGGCAATCATAGTATTTTTATTAAAAATTCCGTTTGTCCATTTAGCAGGCGGCTTGTTATTGCTTTGGATTGCCTACAAAGTGCTTATTGAGCATGAAGAAGAAACAGCGGTTCAATCGTCTGACCGCCTTTTGAAGGCGATCACCACTATTATTGCCGCCGATGCGGTGATGAGTTTGGACAATGTCGTTGCAATAGCAGGGGCATCGGAAGGGCATATCGGCATAATTACGTTTGGAGTGGCGATCAGCATTCCGATTATGATTTTTGGGGCAAAGGCGATTATGAAAATCATGGAGAAATACCGCTGGATCGCTTACGTCGGCTCTGGAATTTTGGCATGGACCGGCGGAAAAATGATGATGGAAGACAAAGGATTTATGCAGCTTCTCCATTTCCGCGAAGGACCGTTAATGTATGCTGTTAGCGCTGGATTAACGATTTTCGTGTTAGCTGCTGGATATATCACAAATAAAAGAGCAGAAAGCGAACAAGGAACAATTATGTAAACGGAGGGATTTCTCCATCGGGGGATATCCCTTTTTCTTTCATAACTGATTGATGGTAAGGGGGGAAGGTTTATGCAGGTTCATAATATTTTAGTAACGGGGCGGTTGTATTCGGAGATGGCAAAACTATTGCAAGAAAAGGGGGTCAATAAAAATTTTCGCTTTGTTGCTGAAAATGAAATATGCCGCGACGATTTTTTTTGGGCGGACGCGTATGTTGGATTTCGTCCATCGCCTCGTTTTGAATTTGGCAACATTCGCTGGGTGCATTCACTCGGAGCAGGAGTCGATTCATTTTTATGGAATAGAGAGTGGAAAGAAGATGTACTGCTGACAAGGACGATCGGCTCGTTCGGTAAACAAATTAGCGAATATTGCCTTAGTTATATGCTTCGCGATTTACAATGTCATGATGTTTATGGATGGTACCAATCACAGCGGCAATGGAAGCCAATTTCCCCGCAGCCATTGCAAAGTCAATGTGTGGTTATTTACGGAACAGGACATATTGGACAGCAGCTTGCCAGTTATTTGTGCATGTTTGGTGTTGAGCCGATTGGAATTTCACGAAGCGGGCAGATGAAACCACATTTTGTGAAAGTATTTCCAGTCGATCAAGCAAGCGAAGTGCTGCCGAAAGCCGATTGGGTCATTGCCGCGCTTCCATTGACAAACGAAACGTATCATTTATTTGATGAGCAGTTTTTTGCTCTTTTAAATAATGCTAGTTTTATTAACGTGGGCAGGGGAGCAACTGTTGATGAAGCAGCATTATGGGACGCATTGGAAAACCGAAATGTCCGCCTTGCGGTTTTAGATGTCTTCGAAAACGAGCCGTTGCCGCCTGAATCACCGTTATGGCAGCATCCGAACGTCATCATCACTCCGCATATTTCTGCATTAACATCTGCTGAAGAGGCAGTGGACTGCTTTTTACAAACATTACAGCGAATTGAAGCAGATGAACCGCTTTGCAACAAAGTGGATGTGCAGAAAGGATATTGAAAACGGGCAAGTCCAAAAGGACGTGCCCGTTTATACGTTTATAATGGATGTGACATGAAAACGTATAAGGCTGGCATCAAAAAGTGCAAAAGAGAAGGCTCCCATCTGCTTCTAAATGGAATGCAGATAGGAGAGGTTTATCGGTCGGTAACGACAATGTAAGTTGCTTTCATCGGGCCGTGCACTCCAACGACTAAGTTCATTTCAATATCGGCAGAGTTGCTTGGTCCGGTGATAAAATTGATGCATGAAGGAATGAGATGCCCTTTTTCGATTTGTTGATGAATGTAAGCGGCAGCTTGGGTCATGCGCGGTACGATCGTGCTTTTCGCGATGATGGCAATATACGTTTTTGGCAGGAAGCTGACGGTGCGCCCTTTTCCATTTCCGCTAAATAGCACGACCGTTCCTGATTCGGCAAGCGTGATATCACTGAATGTAATACCGACGTTTGCCTGTTCGGCATAGTCAATATTTTTTCTGCCGGCAGAAGCGTCCCAAATGTGGACATCGACGTTTTCATTCGGCCATTCGTTGCGCAGTAAGCGGGTTAATCCGTATTCATCAAAACGGGGATCGTCCCATGTCACAATCGGGCCGCCCCCGTGCTTGGCGACCACTTCCTTTAACGTTTCTTTTAGTTCAACAGCTGTTGTTTCGACGCATTGGGTGTGAATGCGCGGACATTGCGCTTTCAATGCTTCCAATAATTCATCTTGACTATAGCCTTGAAATACGGTCCATTGCGGCTGATGGCGCCAATGCGGCCGGGATACTCCCGATGTGCGCTGATGGCGCCCGAGCCGATTGGCAACGGTTTGCAAAAATTTGTCACGATTATGAATCGTGCCAGCTTGCATCATTTTTCTCCTCCTTTTTGATGTTCGCGAAACCAGTCGCGGAATCGCTCTTTATTTGGTGCAGGAAACTCGCGAATTTCTGTCCACGCTTTCAGCGGTCCTGGCCCTTTGGAAATGCGGTCGTCGTTTGTAAACGGCGTCAAGGCGCTTGGGGCAACTTTAGAACCGAGCTTGTAAAGAAAGGATGAAGATGCGCCTAAACCGAACGCTTTCATCGCCAATTTTTCTGAAATCGGCGCTTTTCCTTCACGCTCGACGATCACTTGACGGTGTTTTAGCAATAATTCATGGAGCGGAATTTTAACTGGGCAAGCTTCCGTGCAGGCCGCGCAAAGGGAAGAGGCGTACGGCAGCTCTTTATAGTCGTCATACCCGCCTAATAACGGGGAAAGAACAGCGCCAATCGGGCCGGAATAAATGGAGCCATACGAATGTCCTCCAATATGGCGGTAAACCGGGCATACGTTGACACAGGCAGCACAGCGAATGCATTGCAATACCGGCTGGAACTCTGTGCCAAGAATGTTGGAGCGGCCGTTATCAACGATGACTAAATGAAATTCTTCCGGGCCGTCCACGTCGCCTTCATCGCGCGGTCCCGTTAATACGGTAATATAGCTCGTTAATTTTTGCCCGACGGCACTCCGCGTTAAAAGGCTGACAAGCACTTCCATTTCTTCAAACGTCGGGACGATGCGCTCCATCCCCATGACGGTGATTTGCGTTTTCGGAAGAGCAGTAACTAAATCGGCGTTTCCTTCATTGGTGACGAGCGTAATGGAGCCGGATTCAGCAATGGCAAAGTTACAGCCGGTGATGCCGATATCGGCGGTTAAGTATTCATGACGGAGCATTTTGCGGGCATGAAGCGCAAGCTCTTCCGGTTTTTCTGTTTGCTTGTAGCCGAGTTTTTGGCGAAAGACGTCACGAATTTGTTCTTTATTTTTATGAAGTGCTGGAGCGACGATGTGAGAAGGAGGATCGTGATCGTCCACTTGCAAAATGTATTCGCCAAGATCCGTTTCGATGACTTCACAGCCCGCTGCTTCCAACACAGCATTTAAGTTGATTTCCTCCGTCACCATCGATTTCGATTTGACAATTTTTTTCGCGTTTTTTTGGATGACGACATTGCGAATGTAGTTGTTTGCTTCTTCCGCGGTTTGCGCGAAAAAGACGTGTCCTCCGCGTTTGGCAACGTTTTCACTTAATTGCATTAAATAATAATCTAAGTTTTCTAGTGTATGCTGACGAATTTCTTCCCCGAGCGAGCGCCACTCTTCCCAGTTCCCAAGCTCTTCGGCCGCTTCGAGACGTCTTGTATGCAGCCGCTCTTGCGCTCCTGCAACAGCGCCGCGCATAAACATGTTGTGAAGATTTGTTTCGACTCGTTCGCGGAAATTTGCATCGCCAATTTTCATCGGCATGTGGGGGTCCCTCCTTTTATCGGCTGTTTAGCACTTCAGCGATGTGCATTACTTTGATTGGCTTTCCTTGCCGCTCTATGCGTCCGCCAATGTTCATTAAGCAGCCGCAGTCGGCTCCGATTAGATAATCTGCATTTACTTCTTCGATATGTTCGATTTTTTCATCGACCATTTGTTCGGAAATCGGTCCCATTTTCACGGAAAACGTTCCGCCAAACCCGCAGCATTGATGGGCATTCGGCAATGGAACAAGCTCCAATCCTTTAACATTTTTTAATAGTTTAAAAGGCGCTTCTTTGACGCCGAGCAAACGTGTCATATGGCACGAGGTATGATAAGTGGCGCGTCCTTGAAGTTTAGCGCCAACGTCCTCCATCTTCAACACGTCTACGATGAATTGGGTGAGTTCATACGTTTTATCAGCAAGTGCTTTCGCTTTTGGTTCCCATTCGCGATCTCCTTGAAAAACGCGGGGATATTCTTTCAACATGGTTGCGCATGAGCCGGAAGGAGTGACGACATAATCGGCATGTTCAAACGTGCGAATCATATGTTTCATTGCTTCTTTTGCTTCTTTTACATAACCGCTGTTATAGGCTGGCTGACCACAGCATGTTTGCGCCTCCGGAAAGTCAATTTCGCACCCTAATCGCTCCAATAGTTCTACCGTTGCTTTTCCAGCATTAGTATAGAATAAATCGATGAGGCAGGTGACGAATAACGAAACTTTCATTATGAATCCCCTTCCCAGTAGCATATTAGGTGAGCAGGTCATCTGATGACTTTGTATATAATTATATACCATTTTCAGTGATGAAAGGTATTCTTTTATGAAAATTTGAAATTTGAAAAATCAAGCACTTTTTTTAATTTATAAAAAAAATAAATGCCCGGCTGTTTTGCCGGGCGATTATCGAGAATATATATATTTGCGCAGTACATTTTCCACGTTGGTTAAATGCTGAAGCATTCGCTCTTGCGCGGCATCGGCGTTTTTTTCTTTTATTGCTTTAAAAATTTCGGTATGTTCTTGCAGCAGTTTTTCCGTGGTTGTTTGCTTAGAGAACAGCCAAATACGCCGGGTTTCCCGCATCGTTTCGATCATCATTTCCGATACACTGTTCATTAAGCTGACTAAAATCGGATTGTGGGAGGCGGCCGCAACGGCCATATGAAAAGCAAGATCCGCTTTTTCCCCAAGCTCATCGTTTCCGATTCCTTCCCTCATTTCATGAAGAGCTTGTTCCATCGCTGCTAAATCGTCATCTGTCCGTTTTTCTGCAGCTAAAGAGGCAGCGCCGACTTCAAGAAGCTTTCGAACTTCGAGCAAATGCCAAACATCTTCTTTGTTCATAAGCACAGCAATGGAAATCGGAAAGGTGAGCATCGTGGGATCAAATTCGCGTACATAAGTGCCTTCTCCTTGTTTTAATTCGATGAGCCCCATGGCTTTTAAAGCAGTTAGCGCTTCGCGGATGGCGGCACGTCCCACTTGAAACTTCTCAGCCAGCTGTTGAACAGAGTCCAATTTATCTCCAGGTTTTAATACACCGGTCTTGATCATATGAAAAATTGCTTCCGCTACTTCCTCGTAAATCTTTTTCGTTTTAATTTGTTTAAATTCCAATGTATTCACCTCGATATAAACTCTAGCTTTTTTCGCTGGCGGAGAGGTCATTTAGCTAGGATGTTCAATGAACAAGTAAAAGAAAAAGGAACTAACGTTGTTTTTATTATACACATAATGGGGCAGTAATAAGAACTTTTCTTTTTTCTTTAAAAAAGAATACTAGAATAAAATTTATTTCTAAACAGACAAAAATTTAAAAAATTTAAAAAAACAATATTGCCTTTTTGGTTCATTATCTTCTATAATTTAACTCGAACATCATTTTATTATCTGGTCATCTGATGACTTGGTCAATGAATCTCCAACTACAGCAATGTGAGAACACGAGAATAAATTAGTAAAAATGAATGAAGATATAGGAGGTTTGTTCATGCAGTGGAAGCAAGATTTTACGCCAATTGCTGATCAGCTTTGGTTATCAGCCATTGTAGCACTTATTCCAATTTTATATTTTTTCTGGGCGCTGGCTATCAAGCGGATGAAGGGCCATATAGCTGGAGTTACCACCTTGCTTCTTGCTTTAGCAATTTCTGTAATCGCTTACAGGATGCCGGCCGGAATGGCAGTGATGTCGATAACACAAGGAGCAGTTTATGGATTATTGCCAATTGGATGGATTATTATCACTTCCGTCTTTTTGTATAAACTGACAGTTAAATCCGGTCAGTTTGATATTATTCGCAACTCCGTGTTGTCGATCACGGAAGACCGTCGTCTACAAGCATTATTGATAGCGTTCTCATTTGGGGCGTTTCTTGAGGGAGCAGCTGGATTTGGGGCGCCGGTAGCTATTTCTGCAGCACTGCTTGTCGGCTTAGGATTCAATCCGTTGTATGCAGCGGGAATTTGCTTAATTGCCAACACAGCTCCAGTTGCCTTTGGGGCAATCGGAATTCCGATTATTGCGATGGAAGGGCCAACCGGTATTCCGGCGATGGAAATTTCGAAAATGGTAGGGCGGCAATTGCCTTTCTTATCGGTATTTATTCCGTTTTATCTTGTCCTTATTATGGCTGGATGGAAAAAAACAGTGGAGGTATTGCCGGCGATCATTGTGTCAGGGGCCTCCTTTGCGATTACGCAATATGTTAGCTCTAACTTTTTAGGTCCTGAGCTTCCGGACATTTTATCGGCTTTAGTTTCGATGTTTGCACTCGCCGTCTTTTTAAGGTATTGGAAGCCAAAAAGCACGTATCGTTTTTCAACGGAATCCGAAGTGGCAGCAGCAGCCCAAGCAAATAAAGCTGCCTATACAAGCGGGGAAGTATTTAAGGCATGGTCTCCATTTTTAGTGCTAACCGCATTCATTTCTCTCTGGGGAATTCCGCAAGTGAAAGCGGCTTTGACAGGACATTACGAGGGAACGAATGGGCTGTTAAAGCTAGTCAACGCAATTGGTTATCAGCTGACATTTATGCCGGAAGTGCCAGGATTGAACAATAAAATCATTAATGCGAGCGGCCAGCCGATTGCGGCAGTATATAAACTAGAACTGCTTGGTGCGGCCGGTACAGCCATTTTGCTGGCTGCGGTGGTAACCAAATTTATTATAAGAATGTCTTGGAAAGATTGGGGAAGTACGTTTATCGAAACATTAAATGAATTAAAGTTTCCAATTGTTACGATTGCTTCGGTTGTCGGTTTTGCATATGTAACAAACTCTTCTGGTATGAGCACGACGCTTGGGATGGCCTTAGCGAAGACAAATTTCTTATTCCCGTTTTTCTCCCCGTTTTTAGGATGGCTCGGCGTATTTATTACTGGTTCCGATACGTCCTCGAACTTACTGTTTGCCAATTTACAAAAAGTGACGGCGACTTCCATTGGCATGGATCCTGTTTTAGCGCTAGCAGCGAACTCTTCCGGCGGGGTTGTCGGAAAAATGATTTCACCGCAATCGATTGCGGTAGCCTGCGCGGCCGTCGGATTAACCGGAAAAGAATCCGATTTATTCCGATTTACGGTAAAGCATAGTATTTTCCTAATTATTTTGATTGGTATACTCGTATTCTTGCAATCTAATATTTTATCTTGGATGATTCCATAATGACGTTTATAGGGAGGGACGGTGACTAGCTGGCGAAAAGAATTGCCGGCTAGGCTCAGTCCCTTTTCCGCTTGCATTAAAGACTTGGATGTTCATAGACGGAAATTTAAAAACAATATGCGAAAGGGTGGGAAAATTGATTTCTAATGATGTAAAACAGCAATTCATCCGCATTGTCGGGGCGGAAAATTATGACGATTCAAAAGCGGGAAGACTTGTATACTCGTACGATGCGACACCGCAATTTCAATCTCTTCCGGATGCGGTGATTGCACCGAGAAATACACAGGAAGTTTCGCAAATTGTAAAAATTTGCAATGAACACCGCATTCCCATCGTTCCGCGCGGGTCAGGGACAAATCTTTGCGCCGGTACATGCCCGATTGAAGGCGGGATTGTTCTTGTTTTCAAACATATGAACAAAATTTTAGAAATTGACGAAGAAAATTTAACAGTAACTGTCCAGCCAGGGGTAATTACGCTTGATTTAATCAACGCGGTGGAAGCGAAAGGATTGTTTTATCCGCCGGACCCAAGTTCCATGAAAATTTCTACGATTGGCGGAAACATTAATGAAAATTCAGGAGGATTGCGCGGGTTAAAATATGGAGTTACCCGCGATTATGTGCTGGCGTTGGAAGTCGTGCTGGCGAACGGCGAGGTCATCCGAACCGGAGGAAAATTAGCGAAAGATGTAGCTGGATATGATTTAACCCGTTTATTTGTCGGTTCTGAGGGAACACTCGGCATTATTACAGAAGCAACACTGAAACTGATTCCAATGCCGGAAACAAAGAAAACGATGCTTGCGCTGTATCAAGATTTAGAAGCGGCTGCGCGTTCCGTTTCCAAAATTATCGCCAATAAAATTATTCCGGCGACGCTCGAATTTCTCGATCAGCCGACGTTAGAAGTAGTTGAAGCATACGCGCAAATTGGACTGCCAACCGACGTAAAAGCCGTACTTTTAATCGAGCAGGACGGACCGAAGGAAATCGTGGAGCGCGATATGAAGAAAATGGCGGAAATTTGCAAAAATGAGCAAGCCGTTTCGGTGCAGCTCGCTCGTTCCGAAGAAGAGGCGGACGCCTTGCGAACAGCGAGACGCTCAGCATTATCCGCACTTGCCCGTCTCAAGCCGACAACCATTTTAGAAGATGCGACGGTGCCGCGTTCCGAGATCGCGAAAATGGTCAAAGCGATTAATGAGATCGCCGAAAAATACAATGTGAAAATATGTACTTTTGGACATGCAGGAGACGGCAACTTGCATCCGACGTGTCCAACGGATGCGCGCGACCGCGATGAGATGCAAAGAGTTGAAAAAGCGTTTGAGGAAATTTTCGCGAAAGCAATTGAACTTGGCGGAACGATTACAGGAGAACACGGAGTCGGGGCAATGAAAGCGCCGTATTTGGAATGGAAACTTGGCGAAGCGGGAATTGCCGCGATGAAGGCAATTAAGCAGGCGCTCGATCCAAATAATATTATGAACCCTGGTAAAGTATTTGCGAAAAGCACAAGAAAACGAGTGGTGGTGACACGATGACGACGGAAAAAGAACGTGCGATCATACAGGAGAAGTTTCAGGAACGGATGGACGAAGACGAGCTTATGAACTGTATGCGTTGCGGATTTTGTCTGCCGACATGCCCGACGTATATTGAATCGGGATTTCAGGAATCCCATTCTCCGAGAGGACGCATCGCTTTAATGAAGGCAGTCGTTGATGGGCTTATCGAACCGGATGAAGATGTCGAGCGCTCGTTAAATATGTGTTTAGGATGCCGGGCATGTGAACCTGTTTGTCCTTCCGGCGTTCGCTACGGTCATTTGCTGGAGGAAGCGCGCGACATTATTCAGCAGCATAAAAAACATTCTTTCCTAGTCCGCTTTGTTCGCAAACTTGTATTTTATGAGCTGTTTCCATATCCGGAGCGGATGAGAATGCTGACAGGACTGATCGGTTTTTACCAGCGTTCCGGCCTGCAGGCATTCGTGCGGAAAACAGGCCTATTAACCCTCTTGCCTTCTTCGTTACGACAAATGGAAAAAGTGCTGCCTCCTGTACCGCCGCTAAAAGAGATGAAAAAGCGGCCGCAGCATCTAGCACCTGATGGGATGCCGAAACGGCGGGTCGCCTTTTTCTCAGGATGTTTAATGGATACAATGTTTATGGCGACGAATGATGCGACGATGCGCTTATTGCAGTTAGCGGGATGCGAAATTATTATTCCGTCGTCGCAAACGTGCTGCGGCGCACTGCATGGGCATGGCGGGGAGAAGCAAAAAGCGAAAGAGCTGGCGAAACGAAACATCGAAGCGTTTGAACAATTGCAGGTGGACTATATTGTGACGAACGCCGGCGGATGCGGCGCGTTCTTAATGGAGTATGACCATTTGCTGAAAGACGAGGCGGAGTGGAGAGAACGGGCAAAAGCCTTCGTTGCAAAAATAAAAGATATTTCCGAAGTGCTTGTCGAATTGGATTTCCATAAAAAACACTTGGAAGTAGAGCCGCAAGTCGTTACATATCAGGATTCATGCCATTTGCGGAACGTCATGAAGACGGCCGCATCGCCAAGAATGCTGCTTCGGTCGATTCAAGGGGTGGAATTTCGCGAAATGAAAGATGCGGATCGCTGCTGCGGATCCGCGGGCATTTATAATATCGTTGAGCCGGAAATGGCGATGCAAATTCTTGATTACAAAATGGAAATGGCAAAGCAGACAAAGGCGAAAACGATTGTGACGGCAAACCCGGGCTGCCTGCTACAAATGAGGCTTGGAATTGAGCGCGAGGGATTGTCCGATCGTGTCCGCGCCGTTCATATTGTTGATTTTCTGCTTGAAGCAGCTGAGGGAATTCAGGCGTCGGAACATGAAGAGCGCATTCACAAAACGTCATAACGGTTATGACAAAGAGGGGACATGCCCTGTCTGATGCATAAAAAATCCCTGCATTACAGCTGACGTAATGCAGGGGGGTATTGGAAAGATGCTTTACGGAACGGTGCTGATAAGCTTTTGAACCGTACTGAGTGCTTTCCCCGTTCCGATTGCTGCTGCTTCAAGCGGGTTTGGAGCAGTATGGACTGGAACATGCAGTTCTGAACTTAGCCAATTTTCGATTCCGTGAAGAAGGGCGACGCCGCCGGTTAAGACAATGCCGCGGTCAATAATATCGCCGCTAAGTTCCGCAGGACATTCTTCCAGCACGGTTCGAATTGCACTAAGAATTTGCAAAAGCGATTCTTCCATCGCTTTTTGCACTTCTGTAGAGCGCAATGGAACGGCTTTAAGAAAGCCGGTCACTAAATCGCGACCATGAATGACCATTGTTTGTTCTTCATGGGCAACCGGTGCATAGCCAATTTCGATTTTAATTCGTTCCGCCGTCCGTTCGCCAATTAGTAAATTATAATGTTGTCTTACGTATTGAATAATATCCTCGTCGAGTTGATTGCCGCCGATGCGAAGCGACTGGCATGCGACAACTCCGCCTAGTGAAATGATTGCTGCCTCTGTTTTTCCAGCTCCTAAATTGACAACGACATTTGCCACTGGCTCATCTACCGGCAAGTCGGCACCGATCGCCGCAGCAATTGGCTCCTCGAGCAAATATACTTGTTTGGCACCGCAATGTTTTGCTAATTCATAAAAAGAGCGGCGTTCTACGGAAGTGGAATGAAATGGAGTGGTAATGACGACATTTGGTTTTTTGATGGAAAAACCGATGCGTTTGCCAGCGAGTTTAAGCACTTGTTTTAGCATTGTGGCTGTTTTGTCAAAATCTGCAATAACACCATGTTTTAATGGATATATCGTTTCAACATTATTCGGTGTTTTACCGATCATCATTTTCGCTTCTGTTCCAACGGCAAGCACTTCATTTGTTTGGACGTCGAAAGCGATCACCGCTGGTTCGTTAAAGACAATTCCTTTATTTTTACTATATAGTAGTATATTCATCGTTCCTAGGTCGATTCCAATCTCCGACGAACCGAACATTTGTCAACACCTGCCTTTAAACACGGATTTGTTCAAACTCTATACAAGAAGCAACAGTAGTTTGAACGAAATAGGCATAACGCATAAGTTCGTACATATATAATTTTCGATGTATTTCTCTCTTTTATGACTATACATGGAGAAACGGAACGAGATGTGTCGTGGAGAAGGTTTCCGCAGCGAAAAAAACGGGGAGGCTGTTCTTTTATAAGAGAATTTTTGATGAACGCAGAAAAAATTTTTTATTTCCATGTATAAAATAACAAAAAAGGGGAAATGAATAGTAGCGTAAAGTTTTCCAAGTATTCCCCCGATCCCCTATGAATATATAGAATGCCCTCCAAATGAAGGAGGGCGCTTTTTTTGTAAAAAATAAAAAAACTCTCTACCATATCAAGTATGTCTACTTAATATGCCAGAGAGTTTTTTCATGCTTCCCTTATAACCGTTTTGCTCCAACATATTTTGATTTCCAATAAGAATTGTTTAAACTGTCAATTTTTACTCCTTTGGATGTAGCATGAATAATTTGGTTGTTCCCGATGTAAATTGCTACATGAGAAACGCCTGTTTTGGTTTTAGATGTATTAAAGAACACTAGGTCGCCTGCACGTAAGTTTGATTTATGTACCGTTTTTCCTTTTTGATACATTTGTTTGGAAGTGCGCGGCAAAATGTTTCCGATCTTTTTATGTGTATAATAAACAAATCCTGAACAATCAAATCCTTTTGGTGTGGTTCCGCCATATTTATATGGAGTGCCAATCAGTTTTTTTGCTTCAGCGATCAGTAATCTTGAGTTTCCAGCTGCTTCTGTGTTGGAAGAGGTTGTAAATAATGAGGAAAACATAACTAGAAAAGATAGTGAAACCAGTGTAACGAATTTTTTCATTTTCGCTAAACCCCCGACAACAAATTTTCCGTTTCGACTTGCTCTGGCTATAGTATAACAGAGGAATTGTCGTTTTTTTTTTACAGTTGAATTAAATAATATTACAGAAAAGTTACAAATATATGATTTGGTACTAAATTCTCGTATAACTTTCTTGTTATAGGCAGTGTTTTTGTCATGAACAAAAAATAAAAATGTTTCTATATAACTACGTTTAGCACAATACTTATGTACCAAATGAATGTCGATAATGTCGTAAAATGTCGAAAAAATAGGAATGGGGTGGGGAGGAAGGGCAGAAATAATGCCTCTATAATGATTCATAAGAGGAAGTCGAATTTAAATTTATGGTGATCGTTTATGTCGAAAGGAATCGAATATACATTATTTGCATTGTTTACTGTATTCATTGTTATTGTGATACAGCTCTGGATTCATCGTTTCGTGAAAAAGAAGCTATCATTATCGCTTTTTCAAACTGCGCCTCGGTTAACAGTGAGTTTTTATATCATTGTTGTAGTTCTGCTTTTTGGCGGAATGATATATATCAATTATTTAGAAAAAGAAGAATATAAGGAATATGAAGGAGCTGCCAGCAGTTTAGCGAGGGTGTTGGCTGCCGATTTGACGAGTATGCATCATGAGCGATTGAATGAGCGGACAAACGAAAATGATGAAACTTATGTGCGTATTTTACAAATGATGGAACGCTGGCAAAACGATCATCCAGAAATATTGAGTATATACACGTTAAAAAAGAATGAACGTGGGGAACATTGCTTTGTTGTTGTCTCTACAGCGGATGATCACCGCGATGGGAAGATCGATGAAAAGAGAGGACAGCGTGTGCCGATTGGTACGGTTTATCGCGCGTATATTCCTGAGCTTGAACAAGCTTTTCAAGGAAAATTTGCTATGGAAAAATCCCCTGCAAAGGATGAATGGGGAGAAAGCATCAGCGCGTTTATGCCAGTATTCAGACAGAATGGAACAGTAGATGCGGTTTTAGGGATTGATTATGATGCAAGGATGTATTTAGAAAGATTAGAAAAAGAGCGGCAAAAAGGGATGTTGATTAGTTTTCTTGTTTTTCTCGTTTGGGAAGCGATTTATTTATTAGGTATATATATGCAAATCGAGCGGAAGCTGTTTGAAAGACATAAGCAAGAACTAGAAGTCAGCGAAAATCGCTTCAAACGATTCTCAGAAATTACAACAGAAGGGATTATCATACATTCGGACGGGAAAGTAATTGAAGCTAACACGGCAGCATGCCGGTTGCTCGGATATGTAGAAAACGAGCTTATCCATATGCCGATTCAAGATTTAATGATTTCTAAATCGTTGAAAAAGATAGAACATGACGATCGTCAAGAAGGAATATACGAAATTCAATTACGGAGAAAAGATGGGACCGTTTTTCCAGCGGAAGTGGTTCAACGTGAGTATGACTATGATGGCAGAAAGGTAAACGTCACTGCGATTCGTGATATTACGGAACGAAAGAGACATGAAGAAAGAATAGATTATATTGTTAATCACGACGATTTGACAGGGCTGTTGAACAAAGAAGCACTGCATCACGCCATTGCGGAAAAAATTCAAGAAGCGTTCTATCGCCAGGAAGAAGTGGCGATTATGTTTCTTGAGATTAGCGGTATGAAAACGATTAACGACTTTTACGGATATTCCGTTGGCGATCAAGTTTTACTGCAAATCGTAGAAGAATGGAAAAAACGAAGTAATGAAGACATCTTGTTAGGAAGATGGAGCGGAAATGAATTTGTTGCCATTTTGTCAGGAAGTACGAAAGAAAAGGCGAAAAATGTAGCAAATCAGTTTATCGAAATTGCTGATGAGCCAGTGGTGGTTGAAGGACGTGAACTGTATGTTACAATAAAAATCGGAATTAGCATATATCCGAAAGATGGAGTGGATCCAAAAACATTAATTCGAAAAGCTGATATTGCACGGTACAAACTGCGTCAAAAATCGGCAAGTCAATTTTTGTTCTTTGAAGAACCAATGACTCGAGTGATTCAAGAAAAAATTGCGATGGAGAGAGAATTGCGCCGTGCGTTGGAAAAAGGAGAATTTGTGCTTTATTATCAACCGCAAATTCAATTAGACACCGGTATGGTGACAGGAATGGAGGCGCTGATCCGCTGGAATCATCCAGAAAAAGGGCTGATATCACCTTATGCGTTTATCTCTGTTGCGGAACAGACGGGAATGATTATTCCGATTAACGAATGGGTAATCCGCATGGCATGCCGGCAAACGAAACAATTGTTAAAGGACTTTCCAAATTTATCGGTGTCTGTAAACCTATCTCCGTATGAATTTGAAAATCGCCGTTTTGTCCATAAGCTGACGAAAATATTGGAGGAGACAGGACTTCCGCCACACCATTTAGATTTAGAAATTACGGAACGAATGACGATGGATACAGAAAGAGCGATTACGATTTTAAACCGGCTAAAATCGATCGGCGTTACGATTAGCATGGACGACTTTGGAACGGGATACAGCTCGTTAAGCTATTTAACCGACCTTCCAATTGACCGCTTAAAAATTGACCGTTCATTTGTACGAAACATTCAAGGAAAAAAAGAGGCGATTTTGCCATCTATTATTCGCCTCGGGCATAATATTGGCGTGAAGGTGCTTGCCGAAGGAGTAGAGACGGAAGCGGAAGTCGCATACTTAAAGGATAAGCATTGTGATGAAGCACAAGGATATTATTTTGCGCAGCCGTTATCATATGAGGAGTTAATAATATTTCTTCATGAGCATCGCTATAGGGAGCTGCACGCATAGGAGATGAAATGATGGATATTATTTGGAGAGTTGCTGAAGATAAAATTCGTGAAGCGATGAAAAATGGCGAATTTGATAATCTTCCTGGTTTTGGAAAACCGCTTGAACTCGAAGATTTGTCCCATATTCCAGAAGACTTGCGGATCGGTTATTTGATGTTAAAAAACGCAGGCTACGTTTCTGAGGAAGCCGAGATAAAAAAAGATTTAATGACGTTAGAAGATTTGCTGCGCTGCTGTGAAGATGAAGAGGAAAAAGAGAAATTGAAGAAAAAGCTAAATGAGAAATTGTTGCGGTGGAATGCGCTCATGAAAAAGCGCCAGCAAACAAATTCTCAGGCGCTGCGCGACTACCAGCGGCGAATTGATGAGAAATTTCGCTAATTGATGAAAAAGCTTGCTGTGGAAAAACAGTAAGCTTTTTGTTTTTTATGAAAAGTTTTTAGAAAAAAGGGGAAAATATCGTTAGGTTTGTGAATTCGTTTCCGAGTCTGATGAAGCGAACAAATGGGCTTGTGGGAAATTGATTTCATTGAAACATATGATGCTTGAAGGAGAGTGGAAATGGAATGAAAAGAATGTGGATTTCCTTTGCTGTAGTGATGATGTTCATCATCCCGACAGGAGCATTTGCGGCGCATGAGAAAACAACTTTCGAACAGGGAAATGCAGAAGAAGTGATGGTGCAGGCATTCGCTGGGCATATGTTCAAACACGGGGAATTAGATGAACAAAAATGGATGGAGATAGTTAGAAAATACACGCCAGACCAAGCGAATGAATGGCAAAAGGTGCTTGACGAGCGGAAAGCGCTAAGAAAACAAATGCAAGATGAACAAGTAAAGCGGGCATTAAAGGCAAAATGCGAGGAAATGAAAAAGAAGAGAGAAGCAGCGTTTGACCAATTAATCGACCGTTTGGCTAACAAAGAAATAACGAAAGAGCAATTTAAGCAGGAATGGAAAAAATTACATAAAAAGAAAAAGTGGATGTCAAAAGAAGAAAAGCAAAAAATACGCGAGCTTCATCACAAAACATATGAAGCGATGAAAGAAAACGATAAAGAGGCGCTTGCTGCAATTCTGCCGCAATGGCTAGAGCATATGAAAAAAGAAAATGAACGGTTGGCAAAATGGATTCAAGAAGCGACGCAAAAATAATATAATGTAGAAAAAAGACCGTGTGTTGATGCACGGTCGTTTTTTATAAAGGGGAAAATAGTTATGGGATATCCGATTATGCTGAATGTCGCCAACCAACACGTTGTTGTCATTGGCGGCGGAAAGGTAGCGGAACGGAAAATTCATGGATTGCTAGAAGCAAAGGCAAAAATTACTGTCGTGGCTCCTGCGGTTACAGCAGGGATTCAGCAGCTAGTAGCTGCTGGAGCGCTCGTTTGGCGACAAAAAACGTTTTCACCTGACGATTTGGACGAAGCGTGGGTTGTGATTGCCGCAACGAACAATCGGGACGTCAACGAAGCCGTGGCCAAGGCGGCGAAGCCTTATCAGCTTATCAACATTGCCGATGATCCGGAACGGTCCAATTTTCATGTTCCTGCGGTAGTAAGACGCGGCAGACTGACGATTGCGGTTTCGACAGGCGGCGCAAGCCCGACCGTCGCGCAACAAATCCGCCGCCAGCTTGAGGAACTGTACGATGATGACTACGGACGGTATATCGATTTTCTTTACCAATGCCGGCAATGGATTTTACGAAATGTGCACGATGAGCAAAAAAGAAAAGAGCTATTTAAAGCCATCGCTGATGAATCATTTCGGAAGAGGGGGGATTGGGAGGAAGATTTAAAACATCTACTTAGGCAAATAGATAAATAGAAAATATTGACATAACAAGCAATACTGTATATACTGTATATATACAGTATTGCTTGTTTTTATTTAGAAGAAATGAGTGATAACAATGAATATTATTATATCTAACTCATCAGATGAACCAATTTATCAACAAATTGTCAAACAGATAAAAAACTTGATTATAAAAGGCGAGTTGGCGGAAAATGAAATGCTGCCTTCTATAAGGACTCTGGCAAAGGAACTGCAAATAAGTGTTATTACGACGAAAAGGGCATATCAAGAATTGGAGAATGAAGGCTATATTGTTACGGTGCAAGGAAAAGGAACCTTTGTGGCGGCTCAAAACAAAGAGTTATTAAAAGAAAATCAGCTAAAGATGATTGAGGAAAAGTTAACAGAAGCAGTCGAAGCAGGAAAATCGATTAATTTAACCATGGAAGAAATGCAGGAAATATTAAAAGTCATTTATGAGGAGGTATAATATGGAACCTATTTTAGAGGTCAGAAATTTGCGAAAAGAGTTCCAAGGATTTTCATTAAAAAACGTTAGTTTTGCTTTGGAAAAAGGATATATTATGGGATTTATCGGTCCAAATGGAGCAGGAAAAAGCACAACGATTAAGCTTATTATGAACCTTATTCATAAAGATGGGGGAGAAATTCAAGTTTTTGGCCTGGATAATGTGAAATATGAGAAAGAAATAAAAGAACGGATCGGATTTGTGTTCGACGAAAACTATTTTTATGATGAACTAACCATATCAGAAGTGAAACGAGTAGTTGCATCTCTTTATAGAAAATGGGATAACGAGCTATTTAATAAATATGTAAAGGAATTTTCATTGCCTTTAAAAAAGAAAATTAAACATCTATCAAAAGGAATGAAAATGAAACTTTCCCTTGCAATAGCATTATCCCATCATGCCGAATTATTAATAATGGATGAACCTACTTCAGGGCTTGATCCAATTATTCGAGGCGAACTGCTTGATATACTATCCTCTTTTATACAAGACGAAAACAAGGGCGTGTTTTTTTCTACGCATATTACTTCTGATTTAGATAAGATAGCGGATTACATTACATTTATCAATGATGGGGAAGTTATATTTTCTTGCACAAAAGACGAAATATTTGAAAATTACGGACTTGTTAAAGGGCCAAAGGAACTGTTGCATAGTAATATACAGCCGCTTTTCATTGGTGTTAAAGAAAATCAATTTGGATTTGAGGCATTAGTGAAAGATAAGCAACAAGTAAAAAGAATGTTAGGAGACAAAATTATAGTGGATAAACCTTCTCTTGAAGATATTATCATGTATTTTCAAAGGGGGATGTAACAATGTTTCAACTTATATTGAAAGATATACTACTTCTGAAAAAAATATTTTTATTTGCTGCAATTTATATTGTCGCGATGATGATATTTTTAAAACAAGATAGCACAGTCGTTTTTCTTGTTAGTATTATTGCAGTGAATTACATGCTAATACTATCAGCATGTGCGCATGACGATAAAAACAAAGCTGACATTTTGTTAAATAGTTTTCCTTTAACAAGACGGACTATTGTCATGGCAAGATATTGTTCTATATTTGTTTTTACCATCATTGCTATTGCGTATTACCTAGTGATTGCGTACATATTGCAAATGATAGGTCCTTCTATCCAAGTTCACAGTGTTTCACTCGAAAGTATAATAGTTGCGTTATGTGCTGTCATTTTTATTAACAGCATTTACTTTCCGGTGCTTTTTAAAGTTGGATTTATTCACTCTAGATTGGTGATTTTTGCTTTATTCTTTGGCACATTTGCGCTTGTTCCAAAATTTTTTGAACAAGCTAATCATCCATTTATTCAAAATGTGGTTCATTATCTTGAACGTCTTTCTGATGTCGAAGTGATGGCAATCGTCATAGTGGCGATGATTTCATTGTTGACGATTTCCTTTTTCCTTTCGTTACAGTTTTACCGCAAACGTGAATTTTAACATAAAACTTGTTTTATCAGAATGTGGGGGAAGAAGTATATTTCACAAGCAGGTCTGCTTCAATAAAGATCGACCTGCTTGTTTCTTCTCAATCATCCCATTTATACGTCCAAAACCGCTCTGTTTTCAGCCATTCTAACACGTCGCCGCCGCGTTTTTTCGCCGCTTTCATCAATCCTTCTGTTTGCGAGCGGTGCGCTTGGATAGCAGCAAGTTTTTTATCGATAACTGCGCTGACGTCGCGAACCACATCAGGCTGCCCTAAATCTTGTTCGCAGTTTTTGGAAAATGCGACGCAATAAACGGTAGGACGCTGATCTTTCGGAAGACGCCCAAGGGCGCGAATCACAGCGGCGCCGCATGCATTATGGTCTGGATGGACGCTATAACCAGGGTAAAACGTAATGACAAGCGATGGATTTGTTTCAGCGATAATTTCGCCAATCCGATCGGCAAGCAACTCTTCATCCTCAAATTCTACCGTTTTATCGCGGTAGCCGAGCAAGCGCAAATCGTGGATGCCGATTATTTTACATGCTTCTTCGAGTTCTTTTTTGCGAATGAGAGGAAGCGTTTCACGGTTGGCAAACGGTGGCACTCCCATGTTTCTCCCCATTTCCCCAAGCGTTAAGCAGGCGTATGTAATCGGTATGCCGTTTTCGGCGTACTGCGCTAACGTTCCAGACACTCCAAACGCTTCATCGTCAGGATGGGGGAATACGACTAATACATGTCTTTCCATGAACAATCCCTCCCTCTGTTAAAATGGCTCGTGGCTTAACTGCAGCGCAACGGCCAATTTTCCTTCATAATCATGTCCCGCTAACAACAATTGCCCTTTCTCTGTTAGTTCCCAGTCCGTTAACCCTTCCGCATACACCCAGCCGAAATCGAGCTTTAAGCCAATGCGATACGGTCCGTTTCCAGTGATTTTCCCGTGACTGAAACGAATAACACCGTTGCGAATATAGGCACCAGCGGAAAAGAAACCTTCATTGTGATGAGAAGCGTATGCACCGTTTGTTGTTTCTAAATGTATATATACATCTTGATTGGCAAAGCGGTTTAATGCGGTTTGCACTGCGTGAACATCAATCGGCTGCAAGCGAATCCCTCCTGCTCATTCATTTTCTACTATTTTACATGAAACAAGCAAAAAAACGGAAACATTTCGTTTGTCGAACTTTTTGATTATAATAAAAGAAGGCAGACATCGGAGACTCATCAAGTTTAAAATTTGCACCAACATGAAGAAGAGGTGTTATTGATGAGTTTTCAAGGAAATGGTGTAACGTTTTTAAACTTTGACAATACGTATTCCTCGCAAAAACAGCTTTTTCATTTCCCACACGAATGGATCGATTTTACCGATTTAGCACATACAAACTTATATTGTGAACGAGAATCATTGTGTGAAATCGAAAAACGTATCCGTCTTCGCAAACAAAAAGGAGCGGTGTTAATCGGAAACGGAAACTATCACTATGTTTCTTATCTGCTTATTCAAGAAATAAAGGAGCCATTTACTCTCGTTTTATTTGACCATCATACGGACGTTGGAACTGGAGATGACCCTGTTATTTCGTGTGGTTCATGGGTATCTCATGCGCTAAAGCATCCTTATTTAAAAAAGGTAGTCATTATCGGTCCAAGACCTTCGCAACAGCATCTTCGTTTATCTCCTAACATTACTGTCTTCCCAAATGATCATTACGATATTTCTCCTAACATGCTTTTTTCAATGATTCCTACTCATGGTGTATATATTAGTATTGATAAAGATGTACTTTGCCGTGATGATGCCGTAACGAACTGGGATCAAGGGACGATGCCGCTTTCGTTTTTGCTTTCCTGTCTGCGTTACCTATTATTCTATAAAAAGGTGATGGGTGTTGATGTATGCGGCGAATACCCACAAGCTTCCATTGATGTATTTAACCCCGTTTGCCGCGAAGCCAATCGGAAAAATGAACATGCGAATCGATGCATTATTGAAACATGTTTACACTATGCATCTACACATCCGCTTCCTGCGTAATGATATCCACATGATTTACGATACGAACAAAAAAGGGGCTGTGGTCTGTTTGCAGCCCCTCAATACATAATGCGAAATTGTTTTTCGTTATGGATACACGGAATTTCTTGTACAGAAACATCTGTTACTTTCGCAAACAATGTTCCTTCGCGGATTGTGTCTATAAATAATTGTATCGCTTCTTCATTTCCTTGCACTTCAAGCTCTACTGTTCCATCGTCATTGTTTCTGACCCAGCCGGTTAATTGCCGTTTTAGCGCTTCATATTGAGTAAAATATCGGAATCCTACGCCTTGAACGCGCCCATGAATGATTAAGCGAAACCGTTTCATATTCTGTCCGCCCCTCGCCATCTTTTTTCTATTCTCATCATACAATAGATAGGGGATTTTGTATATGTGGATGTAAGATAAGAGGGAGGACGAAAAGCGAAAGGGAGCTTGGCGATGTTAAGCTCCCTTATTCGCTCGTAACAATATTTGTGCGTTTTCTTTGATCATATTCTGCAAAAAAGGATGGTATCCTAAATAGTTGCATAAAATCCACTGTTTATTGGATGAAGAAAGAGAACGGAGCTGTTTTTCAATTGTTTTCATTAATACGCCAGTAAATAATAAATAAGGAACGACGAAAATTTTTTTGTAGAAAGAACGGCTTGCTTCATATAAACCGTCTTCCAATGTTGGCCGGATGGCGGCTAAAAAACATATATCAACGCGCGGGACGTTTGTTTTTGCTTGAAGCAGATTAGCGATCGCGGTGATATCACGCTTTGTATCCGGATCGCTGCTGCCGCGCCCGATGAGAAGAATCATGGATTCATGATCTAACGGCACTGCTTGTTCTTTTATCCGGTCTACAACAATGTCGATCATTGTCTCATGCACGCCAAACGGTTTTCCAAGCACGATTTCCAAGTGGGGATGACGCTGCTTTGCTTGCCGGATCGCTTCTGGAATATCGTGTTTGGCATGTCCTGCTGATAAAAGAAGAATTGGCAGAACAACGATGCGAGTTGCTCCTTTTTGAACACAAATATCGATTCCAGTGATAATATCTGGATAGGCAAGTTCAATAAAACAAAGTTCTTGAATGGGAACATCGATATTTGCCTTGCACCGTTTTACAAAGTCGCCCGCTTCCGCACGCGCTTTTGCAACGCGGCTGCCGTGACAGACGTACAATATTGCTTGCATATTCCACCTCATTATAATGCTGCATTGGCAACGGTTTGTTCATTTGGAAGCAGCTGTTCAAACCATTGAATGTTTTCGCGGAGTTTTACGACGTCCCCGACAATAATCATGCTTGGATTTTCGATCTTTTCTTTTGCGACAACACTGACGATCGTAGATAAGGTAGCGGTTACCGTCCGTTGTTCGGACGTTGTTCCCCATTGTATGACCGCAACGGGGGTGGAAGGTGCTTTCCCGTATTTGGTGAGCTGATCGCAAATATACGGCAGATTGCTAATGCCCATGTAAATGGCCAACGTATCAATTCCTTTTGCGAGACTTTCCCATTTTAAATCTTCTTCGCTTCCTTTGCGTTTATGGCCGGTGACGAAAGCAACGCTAGAGCTGAAATCTCGATGGGTGACAGGAATACCGGCGTAAGCAGCAGCGGCAATTCCAGAAGTAATGCCAGGAACGATTTCAAACTCGATTCCATGTTTTACAAGCGCCTCTGCTTCCTCACCGCCTCTGCCAAATACGAATGGGTCGCCGCCTTTCAAACGAACGACCATTTTTCCTTTTTTGGCGTGCCGAACGAGAAAATGATTAATGGTTTCCTGCTGCATGGTATGATAACCTGGCAATTTGCCGCAAAAGATGAGTTCCGCATCTTTTTTCGCATAGGATAGCAGCTCTTCATTAATGAGGCGGTCGTATAAAATGACATCGGCTTGCTGGATGCATTTAAGACCTTTTACGGTAATCAGTTCAGGGTCGCCGGGACCCGCGCCAACTAGATATACTTTTCCCATCTTTATTTCAGCCCTTTCTCGTTTGCTTGTTTTTATGAAGAATGGCGGGGTTCGCTATATACAACGAACCCGCCGCCGCGACGAATCGGTTTTTTTTCATGTAGAGAGATATCCGTATAATCAGGAACTTTTAAAAAATGTTTTTCTAATTCCACTTCAACGAGGCGAAATGCTTGTTCATCGTCGTTTGCAGCAATTACGACATAGATGATTTCTGTTTTTGTTGTTACTTCAAATCGATAAAGAAACATGGCTGTCACCTTTTATGCTACTGTACTGAGTTGTGATAAAATACGGTCTAATTCTGTTTGCAGCGCTTCTATTCCGACGCGGTCTAAGTAAGCTAAGAACGTTTCGCCCGGCAATTTGGTTTCTTTGAAATAAGTTAATAGCTGCAAAAGTACTTCGGAAATTCGTTCCGCGTCTACTTTTCCTTTTAATTTTTGATTGTATTTGCCGCCGTTGAGCAGCGTGCCGCCGACGTAAATTTCAAACGCTTCAATCATGCCTCTGTCTTTTGTTTTTGTTTTGATCCCTTGTAGGCCGATGTCTCCAATTTGCCGTTGACCGCATGAGTTAGGACAGCCGACCATATGAATCCGTACTGGAACGTCCAGTTCCAAATGTTCGTCTAAATATGCAGCGACGCGCCGCATCCGTTCTTTCGTCTCGACGAGCGCCAAATTGCAAAATTCAGTGCCGGTACAAGAGACAGAATAGCCGGTGAATGTTTTCGGACGGATCGAAATCCGCTCGAACACTTTTTCTTGTAATACAGCGTCAACATATTTATCTGGAATATTTGGAATAATTATGTTTTGCGAATTGCAGGTGCGGACTTCGCCGTTGCCGTACTGACGAGCGATTCTTGCGATTTCGAATACTTCATCTGCGCTTAAACGGCCAACTGGGACATTAAAGCCAATGTAGTTTAATCCTTCTTGTTTTTGGCGATGAACGCCGTAGAAGTAGCCGGGGTTCCAGCCTTTTTGTACGTCTTCGCCTTTCGATGGGAGCGGCCCAGTAAGCTCCATTAATTTTTCTTTAAATTTATCGACGCCCCAGTCAGCGACAAGGAATTTGAGACGGGCGCGGTGGCGTTTTTCGCGATAGCCGTAATCACGGAAAATCGTTGTAACAGCGACAGCGACATCTTTGACGCGATCTGGCGTCACGAACACATCCAACGTTTGGGCAAGATATGGAGCAGACGATAAACCGCCGCCGACTTTCACGTGGAATCCAAGCACTTCTTTGCCGTCGATCACTTTTTTCGCCGGTGTAAACGATAAACAATGGATTTCCGCGTTAACTGTGTTGTAGACGTTTGCGCTGATCGATATTTTATATTTGCGCGGCAAGTTGGAGAAGTCTTCGTTACGTTGGAAAAACTCATATACTTCACGAACGATTTCTCTCGTGTCAAACAGTTCGTCCGGATCGATACCAGCAAGCGGGTTGCCGACGATGTTGCGGGTGATATCGCCGCAAGCTCCAGCGGTAGATAATCCAACCCGTTTTAAACGATCAAAAATATCAGGAATTTGTTCGATTCGCAGCCAATGGAATTGAACAGATTGACGGGTTGTAATGTCAAACAAACCGCGTCCGTAATCACGGGCGATGCCTGCTAACGTTTCGAGCTGCTCGTTAGATAAAATTCCGGAAGGAACACAAACGCGCATCATAAAATAGCCATCTTCTTTTGGGCGTTGCAGGTAAAGCCCTGCCCATTTGAAATAATCCCATTCTTCTTGCGGAATGGAAGAGAATCCATGCTTTGCATAATAAGGAATATCTTCAAAAATTTTTAGCCCGTCTTTTTTGAGCTTTTTTAATTCCGTTTTGTTTAAATTCGGGTTATTTGCCCATACTTTTTCGTATGCCATTTAAAATTCCCCCTTGATAAAATTTCGATCGCGCAAGTAAGCAAGCACTTGATTGGCGCATTCATCGATCGTGTAGCGATGTGTTTCAATCGTTAATTCCGGAGAGACAGGCGCTTCATACGGAGAATCAATCCCGGTAAAATCGCGAATTTCTCCGTTTCTTGCTTTTTTATACAATCCTTTTGGATCGCGTCTTTCACATTCTTCTAACGGGCATTTCACATAAATTTCGATAAACTCATCTTTTTCTACTAAATGCCGAACAAGTTCACGATCTTGAGCAAAAGGAGAAATAAATGCCGTTAAGACGAATTGCCCGCTGTCAACAAACAGCTTGGCGACTTCGCCGATACGGCGGATATTTTCGGTGCGGTCTTCTGCAGAGAAGCCAAGGTCTTTATTTAAACCGTGGCGTATGTTATCGCCGTCTAACACATAATTTTGAATGCCAAGATCAAATAATTTTTTTGACACGGCATTGGCGATCGTCGATTTGCCGGAGCCGGAAAGCCCGGTAAACCATAAAATGCAGCTATGATGCCCATTTCGTTTGCGACGATCTTCTTTTGTAATCGCGGTTTGGTGCCAAACGATGTTCGTGCTCAATTTTCTTCCTCCTTTAACGAGTAGATTGGGATACAGCTTCGCGCTGCTGCAACCCTTTCATTAATACTGCAACTACTTCCGGGCGGCTAAACGTGCTCGGCGGCACTTGGCCGTTGCGCAGCATTTCCCGCACTTTTGTGCCGGATAATACAACATGGTATTTTGAATCATGCGGGCATGTTTTCGTCGACGCCATGCCTTCGCATTTCGTGCAATAAAAGCTATGTTCGAAAAACAGCGGCGTAATGCCCAGTTCTTCCGGTGTGAAATTTAAAAAGATTTTTTGCGCATCATACGTGCCATAGTAATTGCCGACGCCGGCATGGTCGCGGCCGACGATGAAGTGGGTGCAGCCGAAGTTTTTGCGCACCATCGCATGGAAAATCGCTTCACGCGGTCCGGCGTAGCGCATCGCTGCTTGGAACACTCCTAGAAAGACACGATTTTGCGGATAGTAGTTTTCCAACAATACTTGATAGCTTTCCATGCGGATGTCTGCTGGAATATCGTCCTCTTTTGTTTCACCGACAAGCGGGTTTAAAAAGAGACCGTCGACGATTTCGAGCGCGCATTTTTGGATGTATTCATGGGCGCGATGGACAGGGTTTCTCGTTTGAAAACCGACAACGGTTTTCCAGCCAAGCTCGGCAAAACGCTTACGTGTTTCGGCCGGATCGAAGTAGAATGGAGCGAAACGCCCTTTATCAGTGCGTTTTACTAATGTAATCGGGCCGCCTACATATACATTTGGCTTTTCAAATAGTTTCCGTACGCCTGGATGTTTGAGTTCATCCGTTTTATAAACGAGAAGTGCTTCTTTTGTTTTATCAGGTTGATAGATTTCTTGAATATCAATGACTCCATAGACTTCTCCGTTGTAAACGAGTTTGGCCGTTTCGCCGACGGAAAGCTCTTTTGCTTTTTCTTTTGTTACAGCAAGTGTAATGGGAATGCTCCATACGGTACCGTCGGTTAAGCGCATCGTTTCAACGACAGAGTCATAATCGTCTTTGGTCAAAAATCCAGTAAGCGGACTGTAAGCTCCCGTTCCGATCAGTTCTAAATCACTTAATTCGGCATTTGTCAGCTCAATTTCTTTTGTCAGTGCATCCAATGGGTAGTCAGGATTCCATCGATTGATTAATGTACCTCCGTGTGGAATGCTTAAGCTCATTGTTCATAACCCCCTGGAATTAGTATTTCATATAGGAAAACTATGATTTATGATTAAATGCCACCGCCGTTTTCATGCAACGATCGTTTTTCTTCCGTTATGGTTTTTTTCAGGCTAATGATGCCAAGGGTGGCAAGACAAACGCTGCAAATAGCTATGATCGTGTAAAGATCGCTATCAAGAAGCAGCTTGACAAGGCTGTAGGAAATGACTAGCGAAAAAATCGGCGATACGAACCAAACTTTTAAAAGCTGAATAACGATTCGTTTTTGCCAAATGTAAAAACCGTTTTTCGCCGTCCCGATGCCGATAATTGCTGATGTTGTAATTTGCGTTAATGGCACCGGCAGTCCGAAAATGGACGAAACAATGACAAGTATCGCTCCAGTGCCGGAGATAGCACTGCCTTCAAACGGAGAAAAGTTCGTAATTTTTTTCCCGTTTGTTTCTAAGACTCGTCTTCCCAGTAAAATCGCGCCAAGAGCAACAAACAGCCCGCCGAAAACAGTCGCGTATGAAACGGAAATCAAACCGGCACCGACAAGCGGTCCGACTGCGTTAGCAACGTTGTTCATTCCGGCGGAGAACGCTTCAAAAAAGCCAGTAATAATGAGAAGCGTCATAAACGTTTTTTGCCATGTGCCTTGTTCTAATTGTGGATATTTTTGCTTTAGCGTTAAAAACCACTTACCGATAAAAAACGTGAAAACAAAGGCAATAATCGGAATAATGATCCATATAGAAACAATAAACACCAATTGATGAAAGTATACTGCTTGATAAGCGATGCCGACGCCGACAACGGACCCGACTGTAATTTCACTTGTGGATAGCGGAATGCCCATGATGTTGGCAGCAAATAGTGAAATGGCCGCTGCTGTCAAAATGATGACGACAATTTGAATCGTCAATATAGATGATGGCACGATTCCTGATCCGATCGTTTTGACAACTTCGCCGCCGCCTAGACTGCCAAGAAAAACTCCTAACCCGCAAAGAAGAAGAGCTGTTGATTTACGTTGGATAGCGCCTGATCCGTAAGCAACTCCCATCGCAGCGGCAGCTCCGCTTGCTCCGATATTCATCGCAAAGAAGAAGGAAACAATAAAAGCAACTGCTAGGAGCATCATCATGCCTCTCCTTATGTGATGTGAAGCCCGCACTCTGTTTTCCCGTGACCGACCCATCTGCCGGAGCGTAAATCATTTGGATCGAGTGCAGGGGACGTACAAGGTTCACAACCAATGCTTGGATAGCCGCGATCGTGAAGTACATTGTACGGAAGATGATGTTTGTATACATAATTCCATACATCTTTCCATGTCCAATGAATAAGCGGGCATATTTTAATCGATTGGAATTTGTCATCTTTATTGATATATTCGACATGGCTGCGTGTTGGCGATTGTTCGCGGCGCAATCCGGAAATCCAAGCGGTTACCCCTGTTAATACTTCGCGCAGCGGAATGACTTTTCGCAATTCACAACATTTATTTGGGTTGTGTTTCCATAATTCATTCCCGAACTGTTGCGCTTGTTCTTCTAGTGATAAACTTGGTTTTTTCATCACGATGCGGAGGAAAGGATATTTTTCTTTTACTTTTTCGATCGTTTCATACGTTTCGCGAAAGTGGAGCCCTGTGTCAAGAAACACGATTTCCGCATCTCGTTTCACTTTCGAAATTAAGTCAATCAAAACAATCCCTTCAATTCCAAAGCTGCAGGCATAAACAACATCATCTTTATATTCGTCGTATGCCCAAGTAAGAACATCAAGCGCTCCTTTTGTTTCATTGTCGTGAGGGAATGAAGGTTTTTCTTGCTCCCATGTGTGATAAGTCAGCATATTGCTCCTCCTTTAAAAATCCTATAAAGTAAAGCGGATTAATCGGCTATATAGTTATAAAAATAAACGACTATTTTCTGTAATGGCGCTATGTCCAGTCATAAAAAACGCTCCCCATTTTGGAAAGAGCGAAAAGGTCGCACACTCACCCTATCTTCCAAAATGGCACCCATTTTGCTGGAATTAGCACCTTACTTTTTCATGAAGCAGGTTGCCGGAGTTCATCGGGCCAGTTCCCTCCCTCACTCTCGATAAGTTTGATGTAATTGATTAAAATTTTAACATAATTCACACAAAAGTCAATCCTAGTTTTTCGATAGGAATTAATTTTTTGCTGATATAACACAGTAGAGGAATAAAGAAATCAGGAAAGAAAAGGGCGGTTTGTTGTCCGACCTTTTCCATGCATGTCAACCGGATAATAGGGAATTATGCAAAACAGAGGATGCAGAAACGCGGATCGGCAATGTTACTTCGACGGTTGTTCCTTTATTCTCTTCACTCATAATCGACATCGTTCCACCGTGGTCTTCGATAATTTTTTTACTGATCATTATTCCGAGGCCAGTACCTTTTTCTTTTGTTGTAAAGAACGGTTTTCCTATTTTTTCTAGCTGTTCTTTTGGAATTCCGCAGCCTTCGTCGATAAAGCGGATAAGAACGGAATATTCATCCTTTTTTTGTGCCTCAATAAAAATATGTCCACCGCTTTTCATCGCTTCCATTGCATTTTTTAAGAAATTAATAAATACTTGCTTTAATCCGTTTTCGTCACATTCAATGAGAGGAAGAGATGGATCAATTTTTGTAATAATTTGGATGTTATGCAAAATACCTTGTGTTTCTAATAAAGTGGTGACATGTTGAAGCAAAACGCCAATATCACTTTTTGTAAATTTGGTTGCTTGTGGTTTTGCCAACACTAATAGTTCGCCTAAAATAAGTTCAATGCGCTGAATTTCTGATTCAATAATGTGAAGGTAAGGTTTTTTCACGTCAAGTTCGAATTGCAATAGTTGTATAAATCCTTTTATGGCTGTAAGCGGATTGCGAATTTCATGGGCGATCCCAGCCGCTAGCTGGCCGGCAACTGAGAGCTTTTCCGATGTTCGAATGAATTCTTCTGTTTTTTTCAGTTCGGTAATATCGGTGAATGTCAATACCGCATCAACGACGGCTCCATTTTCCAAAACAGGCGTTACCGTATAGGAAACGGGGAAATGGGTACCATCTTTTTTCCAAAAAATATCTTCACTAATATGATATGTTTTCCCATCTTGAATGGCGAGATCAATTGGGCATTCATCAATAGAGTAAGGAGTTCCATCTTTTTTCGTATGGTGAATGATATCATGCGATGCTTTTCCAATGGCTTCTTCCGCTTTATATCCCGTCATTCGTTCTGCAGCTGGATTCCAGAAAACGATATTTCCATGTTTATCAATCCCACAAACTCCTTCAGCAATAGAATTTAATATGAGTGTATGTTTATGATATAAGTTTTCCAGCTCTTTTCGGTAGCGATTGAGTTCCGTCATATTTTGGCCAATCACATAAATTCCTTTCAAGCGATTTCCATGAATTATTGGAATGGTTTTAAAATGCATGTCAATAATTTTTCCATTTTTATGCTTTACTTGTAAATCATATTCACAACTTTCTCCTTTTAATGTTCGTTCAAATTTTTTTTTTGCTTTTTCAATTTGGTCTGGGGCGATAAACTGAGTAAAATGTTTGCCAATATATTCGCGTGGTTTGTATCCAAGCATTTTTCTTACTTCAGGGTTGCCGGATATAAGTAGCCCATTTATGTCTAGCAGAAGAATCACATCAGGGTATTCGAAAAAAAGACATTTATGACATTGTTTATTTTCTTTTAATAAGCGGCTAATGATAAATGCGGACGCTGCCAAACAAAAGGCGCTGAGCACAGCAACGATGGAGCTGAACAAAAATCGAGTGAAAGAATCCGCCATATGGGGAAAATGTATTGACCAAACCACAAGGCTGATGATGCATATGATTGCTGCTGTAGAGAGCATGTAAATAGGAAATGTGTGGGCGAATAGTATTTTCAATAATATGTAAGAAACGATTACGGTAATGAAGAATAATAGAATGATAAATAACACGTAATGAATACCGCCAGAGATCATTTTTATTCTCCTCTCCCGCCTTAAAACATTAGAACTTAGACATAATTATACGAAAATAAAGATAATTTGAGTAGAACCAATAAAAAACGCTGCCCAAAGCGAAAAGGACAGCGATAGATGTTTCCGCCTTACATGGATACGTAAGTATGGTATTGTACATAATGAATCATTGAAAAGCGACGTTTCCTTCAGCATTTTTTACTTTTTGCGTAAGTTTCCTAACTCCTCGGCGATGGCCTGCATCTCGCTTGGGCTAAACGTATTTTTTCTCATCACCATTTCATAAATGTCTTTTAGCTCATCATACCATTCCTCGGAGAAGTGGGAAGGTTTAATCGCATCAAAATTTAATACTTTTAGCTTTTCTTTTATTTTTTCTACCATGTACGCTACGTTTTCTGCCGACTTTTTGGATAAATCCATTTTTTTGCTCCTTCCTTGTAAAGGTTACATGTATTTTAACATACAAGGGAATACATTGCGCTAATATTTTTGTATATAATGGGGTCGAAAGGAGATGTGAAACAATGGTAAAAGTATTATTTGTTTGCTTAGGGAATATTTGTCGCTCGCCGATGGCGGAAGCGATTTTTCGACATTTAGTAAAAGAGAGAGGATTGGAAGGAAAAATCATCGTTGATTCAGCGGGAACAGGGAATTGGCATGTCGGAGAACCGCCGCATGAAGGTACACAGACGATATTAAAGAAAAATAAGATCGATTTTTCAGGAATTTGCGCTCGGCAAATTTGTAAAGAAGATTTGCAGGAGTTTGATTATATTATTGCCATGGATGCGGAAAATGTTGGGAATCTGCGACGATTAGCCGGATACAATAAAACAGGATTTATCGGCCGGCTTCTTGATTTTGTTCCAAATAGCGAAATTGCTGATGTGCCAGATCCGTATTACACAGGAAACTTTTCAGAAGTATATGAGCTTATCCGAAAAGGGTGTGAACATTTATTAGAAGCAATTATAAAAGAGAAAAAACTTTAAAAAGGGGGAAAAATAAGTGAAGAAGAGAAATGTATGGAAAGGTGTGATGATCGGGGCAGCAGTAGGAGCCGCATTTTCCTTGCTGATCAAAAGGGAAGAAAAGCAAGACCGTCTTTCATTGCCGATAAAGCTGAAACAATGGCGCCAATCTGTAGAAGAGATGGCGGAAGACATGGCGTTTATTATGGAAAAAATAAAAGATATTGCAGAAAAAACACCGGAAGTTATCGAATTTATAAAAGAAGCATATAGCTGGAAAGAGGATGATCGTCCCCGAATAAAATAATGAAGGGGGAACGAGAAATGATGATTAATTTAACGTTTATTCGTGAAATGGTGCGGCGTTTTCAAAAGGATGAAATTCCCCGTCTGTCGGCGGAATTAGCTTATTATTTCCTTCTTTCCCTGTTCCCATTTCTTATTTTTTTATTTACGTTACTTGCTTATTTGCCAATTCCACATGAAGATATTCTTTCCATAATACGTCAATATGCTCCAAAAGAAGCGCTTCATTTAGTCGAGGCAAACATTCGTCGGGTGATGGACGACCAAAACTGGAAATTGTTATCGTTTAGTATTATCGCTGCGATTTGGTCAGCATCAAATGGAATGAATGCGATTGTCCGGGCGTTTAACCGCGCTTATGATGTCGAGGAAAATCGCCCCTTTTTTATCGCTCGTGGAATGTCGGTATTGCTTACAATCGGAATGATTTTTGTGATTATCATCGCTTTAGTTTTACCCGTATTCGGCAAAATGATAGGGCTGTTTTTATTTTCTGCATTCGGCTTTTCCGAAACGTTTTTAACGATTTGGAATGCGCTGCGTTGGGTTATTAGTTCATTCATTTTGTTTGTTGTGTTTACCGCATTATATTATTTCGCGCCAAATAAGAAGCTGCGTTGTGCGAATATTGTCCGCGGCGCAATCTTTGCGACGGTTGGCTGGATTATGACGTCGCTTGCTTTTTCTTACTATGTCAACAATTTTGCGAATTATACCGCCATGTACGGAAGCCTCGGTGGAATGATTATTTTAATGGTGTGGTTTTATTTATCAGGGATGATTATTGTTTTAGGAGGAGAAATGAACGCGATTTTTGATTGTGAACGGGAAGGAAGAAAACGCACGCGTTAATATGCACAAACTTCCTTTCATAAACAACAAATTCAGGGAAATAGTAACGACTGTAAGAGGTTTGTTGAAGATGAGAGGGGGATTGTGATGACGAAACATACGAAAAAAGACGGCGGTACAAAACAAAAAGGAAAAAACAGACCAAAACATAAAACAAGCGGAAGCGCCAACGGCCAAAACGGATATCATTAGAAAAGCGTAGCGAGGAGGCTCAGACCAAACAAAGTTTGGCCTTGCGTGGGTTACTCAGAGAAGTTAACTCAATGTGTTGCCGCCACAGCGGGGCCGAAGCGTCGCGAGCCGATGGCGCCTGGAGCTAGACAATAAGAAAAGCGGAGGCGGCGCGAACAGCTCTCGAAGCGAAATGTTCTTCGACTGCTGAAGTGCTTGCACTTCAAGGGAGAAGGTTATTTCGCACAAGAGAGCTAGCCGCCGAGCTAGACAATAAGAAAAGCGGAGGCGGCGCGAACAGCTCTCGAAGCGAAATGTTCTTCGACTGCTGAAGTGCTTGCACTTCAAGGGAGAAGGTTATTTCGCACAAGAGAGCTAGCCGCCGAGCTAGACAATAAGAAAAGCGTAAGGCGCCCCATTTCGCCTAAAAGCTGCCCGCGTCCTGGGGGCAACGGCGAAATGTCGCCATCCTGACTCCGCGACACGCGCTGGAGGACCCGCGAGGATAATGCTCCAAAAACAAAGAAAAGCGCTGCAGGGGATCTACGCGAAGACAATAAGCCTCTGCAGCGCCTCAACAAAGTGTTTTTATCGGTGGCGCAAAGAGATTATAAAAAAGAAAAGGACTGTCCTATGGCGGTCCTTTTATTCTGCGATTTCTTCATGATTGTAATAGTACAACTCATAAATATATTCGATTTCTGCGTCTGTCATATAAACAAGTTGGTCTCTTGTAATTCCTCTTACTTTTTCGATAAATTCAATCATATTTTTTCGTTCTGCTCTAAGCATTTATTATCGCTCCCCTCCAGGTTATTCTGTTTTAAAACAGGATATTGATTTCTTGTCATTATTATATAACAGAACAAAAAGAAAGGTCAACAATTTTTTGAAAATAAACACAAAAAAGAAGGTCATCCATGAGTGACCTTCTTTGTTTTATTCCATAACAGCGGCACAAAGACAAGGAAGAGAAGTGCGCTTATCGTAAAGAAAAAGTTGTGATTCGCCCCGAATTGAATCATTAAGCCGGTCATAAACGGACCGATCATGCTGCCGATGCTGTATAGCATACCACATAGTAAGTTTCCGGCTGGGAAGAGCTGTTTTGGCAGCAAATCTGCCATATACGTAATCCCGAGTGAAAACAAAGAACCGACAAACATACCGGCAATAAAGAAACAAACGGCAAGCCCGACAAGGGAGTGATGGAATAAATAAGCACTAAAAAAGCTGGCACTTCCGATCAATAAAGCAACGGAAATGACTCGTTTTCGCTGAAAACGATCACTTAATGCTCCAAGAGGCAATTGAAAAATGATACCTCCAAGTGAAAAAGCTGGTAAAATAAATGCTACATGTTCTATACCAATATGTTCCCGCAAAGCGTAAACAGGGAAAATGGCATGAATCGATGCTTCCAAAAAGCCGTAAGTAAACGGAAGCAATAAAGCAACCCACGCGTATTTCCATGCATGAACGAAGCGTTGAAATGTGTGTGCCGAACCAGATTGTTCGCTTTCCTGCGGCCGTTCGTTTGGCAAGAAAAAGACGCTACACCAGCCTATAAGACTAAGTAGCGATGATAAGAAAAACGGCAACGATTCATGGAATTGAATGAGTGACGCTAACAGCGGACCAGCTGAAAAACCGATGCCGAAAAATAGCCCGTATAGCGACAAGTTACGTCCTCGCCGTTGTGCGGGAGAAAAATCGGTAATCCATGTTTGTGTTGCGAAATGGAGCATATGGTCACCAATTCCGATGCAAAGGCGCAAGAAAAACCAAATCAAAAATGAATGAAAAGCTGGAAATAAGGCGAGCGATAATATTACAATAAAACCACCAAGGATAATCATAGGCCGGTATCCATATTTACGCAGCGGTTTTTCTAAAAATGGAGAGATCAATAGGACACCGATATACAACGCTGTGGCATGTATGCCATTTGCAGAAGAGGAAAATCCATGTTTTTCAAGCAATATAGAAAGAAGCGGCAGCAGCATCCCTTGTGATAAACCAGAAATAGCGACAATGCTGATTAAAATCCAAAAGCGCATTGCTTGATACCTCGTTTCTAAACATAACACTCGTTTAATATGGTACATAAGTGGATTGTATAAGGCAAGAAAAATAAAGGAGGGATTTTTACGTAAAGTGTTAAATACATATATTTGGGAGAATATTGAATAATAATGACGACCGTTATCCCATTGTCATACATAACATATGGTTCAAAAAATGACGCTATTTTCTGATTGATTGTCGAACGAATATAATGAGCCGTTCTAGATAAACTGAACGAGAAAGGTGGAATTATAACGGATGAATAAAGTATTTGCGCTGATGGTATGGATCGGCGTTCCATTATCAGTAATCGGCAGTTTTCTTCATTGGCCTGTGGTCTTGATGTTTGCGGTGTATTGCTTAACGATTATTGCTTTAGCAAGCTATATGGGACGCGCTACGGAAAGTTTGGCTATTGTAGCTGGACCGCGCATAGGGGGATTGCTTAATGCTACGTTTGGCAACGCAGTAGAGCTCATTATTTCCATTTTTGCTTTAAAAGCGGGGCTCGTAGAAGTAGTGCTCGCCTCACTTACAGGTTCGGTGCTTGGCAACTTATTATTAGTGGCTGGCTTGTCTTTTTTTGTTGGCGGTCTTAAGTACAAGCGGCAGGAATTCAATGTATATGATGCCCGCCATAACGCCGGACTGCTTACGTTTGCCATTTTAGTGGCGTTTGTGATTCCTGAAGTGTTTGCGATGAACATGTCTAGTCAAGAAAAGCTATCTCTTAGTGTCGGTATTTCGATTATTATGATCCTTTTATATTTAGCGGCCTTATACTTTAAGCTTGTCACACATCGCGGGGTATATCAACAAAAGTCTGATGTAGTGGAAGAACATGAAGAACCAGAATGGACAAAAGGAAAGGCGATTTTGATTTTAGCGCTAGCAACCGCGGCAGTTGCCTACATATCCGAGAGACTTGTCCATACGTTTGAAACGGTGGCGGAATCGTTCGGATGGAGCGAATTGTTTATCGGGATTATCATTGTCGCCATCGTTGGAAACGCAGCGGAGCACGCCTCTGCCGTTATTATGGCATACAAAAATAGAATGAATATCGCTGTTGAAATCGCGATCGGTTCAACGTTACAAATCGCTATGTTTGTTGCGCCTGTGCTTGTTCTTGTTTCTTTACTCTTTCCAGAAAAGATGCCGCTTGTTTTTTCGCTTCCGGAATTGATCGCAATGGCGACATCTGTATTATTGACGATTGTCATTTCTAATGATGGGGATACAAACTGGTTTGAAGGGGCGACATTGCTCGCGGCTTATACGATTATGGGAATCGGCTTTTACTTGCTTTGATCCTCATGAGTATTTTCGTTTATCCAAAAAGGCTCTGCTAATCGGCAGAGCCTTTTTGTTAATAAATTTTTTTCTATACGGATAAACCGTATTTTTTTGAAAGAAAATAACGGTGAGAGTAGCAATGGAAAGGAGTCAGCATGATGAAAAAATGGAGTATCTGCCTTTTTATTAGTGCTTTTATGATGTATGCTACTACTTTCACCGCTGATGCGGCTTCCAAACAAGCACAGCCGAGCTCCGTAGTAGATATTACAAAAGAAAATACGTATCCAAATCCGACGCAAGATTTGCCGTATCTAGAACCAAGCAAATTTACAAAACAGCTCCTTGATTCAGCAAACGTAAAGATTGAGAATCCAGAACTGATCCGGCTTCTTAATGAATCTTCCGTTTCCAGTACGCCGTTTGCTATTGGGTACCGGGCAACGATTTATTTAGGACAATGGCCGCTTAATTATCAATCGTTAGAAACGTCAACGAATTGGGAGTATCAAAAGGTCAATACCAATTTTCTCGATAATCGTGGCGGCAATGCTCCACAAAGACTATATTACAGACAGGAAACGCAAAAGCATGTGCGCGGCGGTTTAACGGCACCAATTCCAAGCGAAGAAGCGGTGCAAAAAATGATGTTAAATGCGGCGATGAAAAAGACGAACTTGCCGTTAGCGTTTAGTACGGTTGTCGGGATTGGGACGAAAAAAGACCATCCATATCAAGTGCCTGCCAAAAAGCTTGGTTATTTGTATGCTTATGCGCCAGCCGTGAATGAAAAAGGGAAAGTTACCTATGGAGAAGTGTATGTTGTACTTAAAGGAAATAAAAAGAAAATTGTCGTGAAAAATGTAACAACACGAGGAATTGGCGCATGGATTCCTGTTCAGGACCGTCTGTATTTTTCATATGTTGTAAGCGAACAGCCACGATAAAACGTCAAGGTGATAACCTTGACGTTTTATTTTTTGATTCGCGCTTTTCGTTTCGTAAAATCGATATCAGAATAATAGGTGTTTTTAACAAGTACGTTCGGCCCAAGACATTGAACGGATGGACAATGACAAAGAAGCTGTTTTGCGATAGGGGAATTTTTCCATTTTTCGTATGCTTCTAACAGCGTATGATGACGGATGTTTCCAAGCACCGGCTCATCGCCGAAATCAGTCACAATAATATCCCCTGTAAAAATATTGACGTTTAGTCGGGAGCGCCCGTCTGGATCATTGCGGACGGTTACGTTTTTACTCGAATAAAGTCGTTTCAATAGCGCTAAATCTTCTTCGTTATCGCTGCAAGGGTAAAATGGAAGTGTTCCAAACAACATCCAAACATTTTCGTCGCGAATATCAAGAAGATGATGAATTGCCTCCCGCAATTCGTCCAAGCTCAACGTTTCCAACGCACTTGCAAAATCACTAGGGTACATTGGATGCACTTCATGGCGTTTGCAATGCATCTCATTAACGACTTGGCGATGAATTTTTTCTAAATGTGGAACTGTCCGCTTGTTTAGCATTGTTTCTGCGGAGACGATGACTCCCGCTTTAGCCAAAGCTTTCGCGTTTTCAATCATTCGTTCAAAATATTTTTCACGCTGCGCAACGCTTGGTTTGCGCTCCATCATCGCAAATCCGCCTTCGACAAAGTCATCGATCGTTCCCCAGTTATGCGAAATATGCAACACATCTAGATATGGAATAATTTTTTCGTAACGATCTAACTCTAATGTTAAGTTTGAGTTTAGTTGTGTCCGCACTCCACGTTCATGGGCGTACTTCAATAACGGAACGACATAGTTATTTACCGATTTTAATGATAACATCGGCTCACCGCCGGTAATGCTTAATGAACGTAGATGCGGAATTTCTTCTAGACGCTGAATTAATAAATCAAGCGGCAGCGCTTCTGGGTCTTTCGTTTGCAATGTATAACCGACTGCGCAATGTTCGCAGCGCATATTGCATAATGTTGTCGTCGTAAACTCAATGTTTGTTAGTTGCAATTCCCCATATTCTTCTATATCAAGATACGCTTCCCACGGATCAAACGATGGCGCAATAGGTTTCAGTGTTAATGAATTCATATAATTCTCCTCTTTTCTTCTAAATTACAACCATCGTTCATTATGAAAAACAATTGCTGTGCTTGTCAATTGCTTTGTAATGGCAAGCAATATACTGTTTTTTCCTTTGCGATAATTATATTTGCTATAGTACGTTAATATGTTCAGACAATAGTCAATTCGATTGTCCAATTATGCCGCAAGTTGATTGAAGATGCAAACAACTGTAGATATTGAAAATAAAAATACGATGGCAACTTTTTATTTTTACACGAAAGTAGAAAAAAGGTTATAATAAATAGGAAGACAATTCTAAATAGTAATACATAGGATGAGCAAAGGGGAAGGGGCGTTGAACGTTGAACATGGAAAAATTCCAACAAAGCATGTATGAACTTATCGTGGAAACGTCCACGAAGCTGCCAAAGGATGTGCGTCGAGCGATCGCTCGGGCAAAAGCGAGAGAAAACGCGGGAACGCGGGCGGCGATGGCGCTGGCGACAATTACCGGCAACATTAAAATGGCGGAAGAAAACGTATCACCGATTTGTCAAGATACAGGATTGCCAACGTTCAAAATTAAAGTGCCTGTTGGCGCAAACCAAATAAAAATGAAAGAGGCGATTCATGCCGCAATCGTTCAGGCGACAAAAGAAGGAAAGCTTCGCCCAAACTCCGTTGATTCGTTAACAGGAAAAAATAGCGGCGATAATCTTGGCGTTGGTGTTCCTGTTATTAAATTTGAACAATGGGAAAACGATTACATTGATGTTCGCCTTATTTTAAAAGGGGGCGGCTGTGAAAATAAAAACATTCAATACAGCTTGCCATGTGAATTGGAAGGGCTTGGACGAGCCGGTCGCGATTTAGACGGCATCCGCAAATGTATTTTACATGCGGTATACCAAGCGCAAGGGCAAGGCTGCAGCGCCGGATTTATCGGCGTCGGCATCGGCGGCGACCGCGCTTCTGGCTATGAACTGGCGAAAGATCAGCTCTTCCGCTCTGTGGACGATGTTAATCCAAACGAAGATCTTCGCCGCCTAGAAGAATATATTATGGAAAATGCTAATAAACTCGGCATCGGAACGATGGGATTTGGCGGCGAATCGACATTATTAGGCTGTAAAATCGGAGTGATGCACCGCATTCCGGCAAGCTTCTTCGTTTCCGTTGCGTATAACTGCTGGGCGTTCCGCCGTCTCGGCGTGAAGATCGATCCAGAAACAGGCGAAATTACGGAATGGTTATATCAAGAAGGAGAAGACGTCGATTTTGAAAAAGAATTGGAAAAAGCGAAAACAGCCGCAACGGCAGAACTTGGCGAAGTGCGCGAAATCGTCCTCGAGCCGCCGATTACGGAAGAACAAATTCGCCAGTTGAAAGTCGGGGATGTTGTCCGCATCAATGGAGTCATTTATACTGGCCGCGACGCGATTCATAAATATTTAATGGATCATGATTCTCCTGTTGATTTAAATGGACAAATTATTTACCACTGCGGACCGGTCATGTTAAAAGATGAAAACGGCAATTGGCAAGTCAAAGCGGCCGGTCCGACAACAAGCATTCGCGAGGAGCCTTATCAAGGAGACATTATGAAAAAATTCGGTGTTCGCGCGGTCATCGGAAAAGGCGGAATGGGCGCAAAAACGCTCCAAGCCCTAAAAGAACACGGCGGCGTCTATTTGAACGCGATCGGCGGCGCGGCGCAATATTATGCAGACTGTATTAAGTCGGTAGAAGGAGTCGATTTATTGGAATTCGGCATTCCAGAAGCAATGTGGCATTTACGCGTTGAAAACTTTACCGCTGTTGTTACGATGGACGCTCACGGCAACAGCTTGCACGAAGATGTGGAAAAATCCTCACTAGAAAAACTTGCACAGTTCAAAGAGCCTGTTTTTAAATAAGGATTGATCACCGTCAGCTCAGTGCTGGCGGTGATTTTTTATGCAAAAAATGGCGCGGTTAAAGTGGCAATGGTGGAAAAAACTAATGGTTAGCAGCACGACAAGGAGGAAAGACCGATGAAAAAATGGGCGATATGGCTGTTAGTATGTGTCATCATCTTATCGTTTGTTCCTGCTTCCGCTGAAGCTGTAAGCAATAAAGCGATTCATTGGGGGTTTAAGCGAAGCGAGAACCATAAGCCTCCTTCCGCGGGAAAAGAGTTAGATCAACTGCTTGCCAAATATGATGCATTTTATTTAGGGAATCCAAACAAAAAAGAAATTTATTTAACATTTGATAATGGCTATGAAAACGGTTATACAGCGAAAATTTTAGATGTCTTAAAAGAGAAAAAAGTGCCAGCGACGTTTTTTGTGACGGGCCACTATTTAGATACCGCTCCTGATTTAGTGAAACGAATGGTGAAAGAAGGGCATATTGTCGGCAACCATTCATGGCATCATCCTGATTTAACGCAAGTGAGCAATGAACAGCTTCGGAAAGAGCTGGAATCCGTTCGTAAAAAAACGGAAGAGTTGACGGGACAAAAAGGAATGATGTATCTTCGCCCGCCACGCGGCATTTTCAGTGAAAGGACGATGGCGGTCGCCCGCGAGCTTGGTTATTACCATGTGTTTTGGTCGCTTGCGTTTGTTGATTGGCAGACGAACAATCAAAAAGGGTGGAAGTACGCATATGATAACATTATGAAACAAATTCACCCGGGCGCGGTTTTATTGCTTCATACCGTCTCGAAAGACAATGCGGATGCGCTTGCGAAAGCGATTGACGATTTGCGCAAGCAAGGCTACACGTTTAAAAGCCTCGATGATCTGATGGTCGAAAAAATGAATTTGCATCCATGGCTTTTTACCCCTTGAACGTTTGGTTCAAAGGGGTGTTTTTCGTTATAATGTGGGTATTAACGATGAAAAAAGGTGATTAGGTATGTGGCAACAGCAAATTGAGGTCGCCCCTCCGTACGATTTTTCCAAAGCGCTGAAGCGGCTTGCCCTCGATCCTCTTATATCGGTGGATATAGCGGAACAGAAGGTGGTTGTGCCGCTTTATGTTCAACAGATCCCAATCGCTGTTACGGTCGAAAGCATTGGGACAAAGGAGGAGCCGCGTTTTCTTGTTACAGCGCCATATCCTGAACGAAAAAAGAAAATCATCGAGCGGATTTCCCATCTGTTTCAATGGAATACACCGCTTGCCCCGATTCACGAACATTTTCAGCGGACCGAATTACAACCGCTTTTTACCGAATATCAAGGAATGCCGCTTATTTTAGATTTTGATCTTTATTTTTGTTTAACGAAATGCCTCATTCACCAGCAATTAAATTTAAAAGTTGCTTACCGCCTGACAGAGCGGTTTGTGAAAACGTTTGGAACACAAATCGATGGCGTTTGGTTCTACCCGCGGCCGGAAGATATTGCTTCTCTTTCCTATGATGAACTGAAGCAGCTGCAGTTAAGCGGACGAAAAGCGGAGTATATCATTGATACATCACGGCTTATTGCCGAAGGGAAGCTTTCATTAGAGGAACTTGCACACCAAAACGAGGAAGAAGTGATGGAACAATTGTTATCGATTCGCGGCATCGGTCCATGGACGGTGCAAAATTTTCTTTTATTTGGGCTTGGAAAACCAAATGTGTTTCCGAAGGCGGACATAGGGTTGCAGCGAGCGATCCAGCGGCTGCTCGGTCTTTCACAAAAGCCATCGATAAAACAAATGGAAGAGCTGAGCAAGCGCTGGGAGCCGTATTTAAGCTATGCGTCCTTATACTTATGGAGAAGCATCGAATAGAGGAGTGGAGAGCATGACGAAGCAGACCATTACCATCAAGAAAGGACAACAGTTTCCTCTGACAATTAAACGGCTCGGCATTAACGGGGAAGGAGTCGGCTATTTTAAAAAGCAAGTGGTGTTCGTCCCAGGAGCGCTTCCGGGAGAAGAAGTCGTCGTAGAGGCGACAAACATCCACCCGAAATACGCGGAGGCGAAAATTAAAAAAATTCGCAAGCGCTCCCCGTACCGTGTCACACCAAGATGCCCTGTCTACGAGCAATGCGGAGGTTGCCAGCTGCAACATCTTGATTACCAAGCGCAACTTCGCGAAAAGCGCGATATCGTTATTCAAGCGTTTGAGCGGCATTGCCGTCTTCCGATTGAAACGCTGGAGATCCGCCCGACGATCGGGATGGACGACCCATGGCATTATCGCAATAAAAGCCAGTTTCAAGTCGGCACAAAAAAAGGAGCGGTTATTGCCGGGTTGTACGGATTGAATTCTCATCGATTAATCGATATTCCCGAATGCGTCATTCAACATCCGGCAACAAACCGCGTTACCAATATCGTGAAAATGATTTTACAAGACTTGCGCATTCCGATTTACAATGAACGGGCACAAACAGGGCTTGTCCGCACGATCGTTGCAAGAGTCGGTTTCCATACGGGGGATGTTCAGCTCGTGCTTATTACCACAAAAAAAGAAATTCCGCGCAAAGAGCTGCTCATCGACGAGATAAAGCGCCGTCTTCCTGAAGTAAAGTCGATCGTGCAAAATATTAATGGACAAAAAACGTCGCTTATTTTCGGGGAAGAATCGTTCCTTTTAGAAGGAGAAGAATACATTCAAGAAGTGTTAGGGGATTTATCGTTTGAACTGTCGGCGCGCGCGTTCTTTCAGCTGAATCCGGTGCAAACGGTGAAACTGTACGACGAAGTGAAAAAGGCCGCCGCTTTAACGGGAACGGAAAAAGTCGTTGATGCTTACTGCGGCGTCGGCACGATCGGGCTTTGGCTTGCCAAAGACGCCGGCGAAATTCGCGGGATGGATACAATTCCGGAAGCAATTGAAGATGCGAAGAAAAACGCGAAAAAACACGGATTTACAAACGCGATGTACGTCACTGGCAAAGCGGAGGCATTGCTTCCAAAATGGGTGAAGGAAGGATGGAAGCCTGATGTCATCGTCGTCGATCCTCCGCGTACGGGATGTGATCAACAATTATTACAAACGATTCTCCGTGTGAAACCAAAAACCGTTGTTTATGTTTCGTGCAATCCATCCAGCCTTGCACGCGATGTTGATGTGCTGTCCGAACGCTACACGGTCGACTACATCCAGCCGGTCGATATGTTTCCGCATACGGCGCATGTGGAGTGTGTTTCACGGCTAGTGTTAAAAAATGATTGAGCGTGTTTTTACCTTTCACCAGTGAACAAGGTTTCCATTGCATTTCATACGAAAATGGGATTGGAAATCGAAAAGAACGGAGATAAAGAAATTGACGGAGTTTCAGTATATACTGATTATGATGGACCAAATCAAGATAGAGTTTTATTTGTGAAGAAGTTAATTTAATTATAAACTTGTTTAGCTCCTGTGGAGGAATGGGGATTTATTCCATAATCTGTAGTACCGCAAAGAGATGCAGGGTGGCTAAGATTGCTCGATTCAATCGATTATCAAGAGAGCTATTGAAAATATGAATAAAAAATGGGGAAATGTTTTTTCACATTAATTTCGGTAACGGCTTAAAGAAAACGGAGCTCCTTGTGGAAGGAGCCCTGATGTATTGCCTTCTTTGTTGAATTCGATAAAATAGATCGACTTTCTGGTATTTTGATCCAAGAGCGAGTCCCCGAAAAAATCCATCAAGCCACCCATTTTTTTTACGCCTGCCATTTGATCCTTCAACCACTTTACTAAAAACCGTTTTTAGTTAAACTTTTCAAACCGGTCCAAATCTTTATTTTCCCCGATCACGACTAATATATCTCCTTCTTTAATGATTCGATCAGGCGAAGGGGAAATGCTTACTTTTCCATCGCTGATAATAGCGATGACCGTTATATTAAACCTTGCCCTGAGATTTAATTCTCTTAAATTTTTTTCGATCATTGACGGGGGGACTTTTACTTCTTTTATACTATAATCTTTCGCGAGTTCAATATAGTCAAGCACGTTCGGTGACATGAGCTGGGTTGCAACCCGCTCTCCCATATCCCGTTCCGGAAATACAACCCAATCAGCCCCCACTTTATATAAGACTTGACCGTGCCGTTTATTAATGGCTTTTGCCACAACTTTCTTGACATCTAATTCTTTAAGGATTAACACCGTTAAAATACTTGCTTGAATATCATCACCAATCGCTACGATGACAGCGTCAAAATTTCGAATTCCGACACTCTTTAATGCTTCTTCATCTGTTGAGTCAGCGACAACCGCATATGTAACATGATCTTTATATTCTTCAATTCGTTCTTCATTTCGATCAATGGCCAAAACTTCATTTCCAGCCTGGTGCAAGGTCGTAGCCAGACTAGAACCGAATCTTCCTAATCCGATCACAGCATATTGTCCTTTCATGTTCTTTCGTCCCCCTTTATGATATAAATTACTATCCGATCATAATCTTTCCCTTTGGAAATTTAAATGGATCCGGTTTTCGATGTAAAGTAACGGCATAAGCGATCGTTAAAGGTCCTACCCTTCCTGCAAACATGGTTAATATAATAAGAATTTTTCCGACAGGAGATAATTCGGGCGTTAACCCCATCGATAACCCTACTGTAGCAAATGCCGACGTTGCCTCAAACAAAATCATCAAAAAGTCTTTATTCGGTTCGGTTATCGTTAGAAGCATCGTTATCATCATGACAACAAATAAGCCGCTTACTGTTACGGTCAGAGCTTTATAAATAGTGTCATACAATATACGGTTTCGGAAAAAAATTACATCTTCTTTGCCCTTTATATTTGACCAAACCGCGCCTAACAGAGTAGCAAAGGTCGTCGTTTTAATCCCCCCGCCTGTTGATCCAGGAGATGCTCCTATAAACATTAAAAAGATGATGAGAAAGAGAGTCGGCTGCGTTAAATCCGGGATATTCAGTGTATTCGAACCAGCCGTTCTCGGTGTAACCGCTTGGTATAAGGATGCTAAAAATTTTCCTAATGGTGATAATGGCTGCAATGTTTTCGGATTATGATATTCCAAAATAAAAATAAGAATAGTTCCAAAAACAACCAAGATCGAACTCATAACAAACACGATTTTTGTATGTAAAGAAAAACGGCGCGTCTGACGGTACTCATATACTTCATTCATAACAATAAAACCAATGCCGCCCAGTGTAATGAGAGTACATACGACGAGAGTCACCAGCGGATCATCCACGTAGCCGGTCAAGCTTCTGAAATCACCCATTAAGTCAAATCCCGCGTTATTAAAGTTTGAGATGGCATGGAAAAAGCCAAAATAAATTGCTTTAGGCAACGGCATATCAAAGGAAAAACGAATCGCAAGCAAAATACCGCCAATCAGCTCGATAACGGCAGTAAAAATCAATATTCTTTTCACTAGCCGAACAACGCCATCAATTGACAAATTATTTAATGATTCTTTTATTAATAACCTTTCTTTTAATGAAATTCTTTTACCTAAGATCAAAGCAAAAAGGGTGGCAAAGGTCATAAATCCTAATCCGCCAATTTGAATCAGTGCTAGAATGACTAATTGCCCAAATAATGTAAACGTCGTACCAGTATCCACAACGACCAAGCCAGTTACACAAGTAGCAGAAGTAGCCGTAAATAAAGCATCTAACCACGGAAGCCCCTTCCCATCTACTGTTGCTGCAGGTAAAGTTAAAAGAAATGCACCAATAAGAATAATGAAACTAAACCCTAATACCAATATTTTAGGTGGATCTAAATAAAACATTCTTTTCTTATTCATGTTCTTCTTCCTTACTCCATTAATTTTTTATTTTTTGAAATAAATGGTTATCATACCAAATATCACTCATTTAATAGTAGTATGTCTGATAAAGATTGGATATATTCTGATAAATTCACTACCACATCTTTTTATTATATTGCAGTAAGCGCTGCGATATCAAAAATTGTGACCCGATCCTTCAGTAACCTCCTAAAGAATCAAGCCAATCATGTGTTCTCTTTTAATGAAATATAAACGTTATCCACTAATGCTAAATTCCAAATTCTTTTGTTTCTTAAATACAAAAGGAGATAAAAGAATTCCTCCAACAAATCCACCTATATGACCAGAAATACTTATTCCGGGAATCAAAAAAGTCATGATAAAACCCATTACAGTAAACGTAATAATAAACCTCTTATCGTATGTAGGAAATTTATTACGATGTTTAAGAACTAAAAATATATACATTCCCAATAATCCATAGCCGGGCCCAGAAGAACCTGCTAATGGAATAGGATAATCAGAAAAGAAATGAATTATTATAGATGCAAAAACACTCATATATACATAATTCAAAAGAAATTTTATGCTACCTAAAATACGTTCAAGAGGACGAGAGAATATTAGAATAAAAGGCATGTTTAAAAAGAAATGAGCATAACTCATATGACCAAATGCATAAGTTAATAACCGCCATATCTGTCCTCTATTAATCAGTTGTTTATCATATCCCCCTAATTGAGCAATTGTATTGATATTATACCCTCCCATGAATGTAGTAATAATCATCAGAATGGTGCAGATTCCCACAATTAGGGTGGTAACTGGATATCGTCTTATAAAGGTAGGAAAATCTTCTGTTATTCTGAACAACCTCTCACCAGCTTTCTGAATGCTTTGTTATAAATTATAATCCTTTTTTAAATGTCAATACTACATATAACTGCCTTTTACTACAACAAAAAGATCCTAACTTCCTTCATAAACTAAATCCACTCGTCAACCACTCATACCTCACTTTGCAGAACCACAGATTATGTAAGAAATTCTATTCTTCCCTATAATCTGTCGTGCCATGACATGTTTCAGTTTCGCTGCAAACCGTTACAGAAGTGCAACAAGCCATTATTATTATAAAACGGCATGAGTTCTGCTGAATACTGAACCCATACCGTAATTCTTTTACACATATCTGTTTGACAGATGCCAGTTCACCATATTTCGGCCTTCTTCTTTCATTTACCGAGCAAGTGCAGCTGGCAGTTTTGACGTGGTGGGAAAGCGAGAAACATATCCAAGCCTTATGCTTCTAGTTTTTGCGTTTCTCCGTTATAGATATTTAAATTCAATTCTTTAGTGATGCGGCTGGTGACTACACCGGCAGTCATGCTTCCGCTGACGTTTAGGGCAGTTCTTCCCATGTCAATCAACGGCTCTACGGAAATGAGCAATCCTGCTAATGCTACTGGTAGATTCATAGTCGACAGCACTAAAATCGCCGCAAACGTAGCCCCACCGCCAACGCCTGCAACCCCAAACGAACTTATGGTAACGACTAGAATAAGCGTCAAAATAAAGGAAAGAGAAGTTGGATCGATGTTGACGGTTGGTGCAATCATTACTGCAAGCATGGCAGGATAAATGCCGGCACAGCCATTTTGCCCAATTGACAGCCCAAATGAGCAAAAGCAGGGCAAACGCCGCGGATGCGGTGCAAGAAACGTTTATCCGTGTGTATGATCATATTGACCGCTTCGACCCGGCCAAAGCGTATAAGCCTTGGTTTTACCGGATTTTGCTTAATGAATGCAATCGGCTGATGAAAAAGCAAGCAAAAATCGTGGCAATGAGCGATTATATAGATGATCATGCGCGCATGGCTAATGTAGATCAGCATGCTCACGGGGAAAGCGGTCGGCAATGGAATGATGAAGTAGCAAAGTATTATCTTGTCGATAACGGCCAGGGAGGAACGTTCGTCATCGAGCAGCATTACTTTGTCGAGGCGAGCGAAGGACACGGAGCTAGATTTGACAACATGCTAAAGCAGTTTCAGGTGACGAAAGAGCCCGATGAACAACAATAACAAATAGACTACTATAGCATTTGATGTTTGATGAAGGAGTATCCTTTTGAAGGCTACCCCGCTTTTAAAGAGATTGCTTTTTTGTTCCACTATCCCCTACATTAAGTCGCACTTTTTTTATCCAGTAAATGGAGTTGTTATCAATAAGTGTTAAAATAAAAGCAGGAGGTGATAAAATGGGTTGGATTATACTAATCGGTGGACTGCTTCTCTTGGGAGGCATTATCGATTTTATCGCCAAAAAAAGAAATATGAAAATAGATCCTGAAGAGGGGGCAAAGAATGCTTCAGATTCGGAGAGAATTTATGTAGAAACTTATATGCACAATACTAAACAGAATCATGAGAACAATCCTTTTTTATAGGATATGCGCGGTTTGATAAAAGAGGGGGTATCTTCGTGAAGATTCCCCCCTCTTTTAATATTTTGTCATTGAGTTTGCAGTTGATATTTCGGTTCTAACATTGTTCCGTGTTTTTCATAATTGATATGCCATGAGAACGCTTTTTCCAAGACGTGCGGTGTTTGGCCTCCGCGCTTAAGCGCTTCCTTGAAGTATTCGCGCAACTGCGGACGGTAATCCGGGTGTGCGCAATTTTCAATGATAAGAGGTGCGCGTTCGATTGGCGCCAACCCACGAAGATCGGCATAACCATACTCCGTGATAATCACATCCACGTCATGTTCGGTATGGTCAACGTGCGATACGAATGGAACGATGCTTGAAATAGCCCCATTTTTTGCAATGGATTTTGTCACGAAGATGGTAAGGCGTGCATTGCGGGCAAAGTCGCCTGAACCACCGATGCCATTCATCATGTTTGTGCCGCGAACATGTGTAGAATTAATATTTCCGTATATATCTGCTTCCAAGGCTGTATTGATGGAAATGAGTCCGAGACGGCGAACGATTTCCGGATGATTAGAAATTTCTTGAGGACGAAGGATCAGCTTGTCTCGGTAAGCATCTAAATTGGAATACACTTGTTTCATTTTGTTTTGAGACAAAGTAATAGAGCAGCCGGAAGCGAACCGGACTTTTCCAGCATCGATGAGGTCAAACATGGCATCTTGAAGAACTTCTGAATAAACTTCCAAATTAGAAAATTCCGAATCCAATAAACCGTAAAGGACAGCGTTCGCAACAGAACCAATGCCTGCCTGAATCGGCGCTAAATTTTCAGAAAGTCGGCCTGCTGCGACTTCCTTTCGTAGAAAATTGATTAAATGATTCGCTATAGCAGCTGTTTCCGCATCTGGAGGCACAATCGTGGATGGGGAATCAAGTTGGTTTGTCAAAACAATTCCAATAATTTTATCTTCATCTACCGGAATACCAATTGTTCCGATTCGATCGTCTACTTTTGTTAAAGGGATCGGTTCGCGTTTTCCTTGGTTGCCGACTTCGTAAATGTCATGAAGTCCTTTTAGTTCTTTTGGTTGGGCTGTGTTCAATTCGACAATAACGTGTCGGGCTTTTTTCACAAAGATCGAAGAATTTCCTACGGAAGTAGTAGGGATAATCATTCCGTCTTCAGTTATCGAAACCGCTTCCACGATTGCGAAATCGATAGGATTTAATACGTCTGCACGCACTAATTCTGCTGTATGTGATAAATGTTGATCAATAAACAAGATTTCCCCTTGATTAATTTTTTTGCGCATAACAGAATCAGCCTGAAACGGAAGCCGTTTATTGATAATTCCTGCTTCTGCCATCATTTTATCAATGTCTGAGCCTAGTGAGGCGCCTGTATATACATTTACTTTTAAAGGTTGTTGTTTTGCTTTTTCAATCAGTGCAAAAGGAACTGCCTTGGCATCGCCCGCGCGGGTAAATCCGCTCAAACCGAGCGTCATGCCGTCTTTAATCCATGAAGCTGCTGTTTCTGCTGTTACAATTCGGCTCCTTAAACGAGAATTACCGATTAATTCGAAAATTTGTTTATCCAATGCTGCTCACCTCTTATTTTATTTTTTAAAATATTCTAGCTATTTAGTTACGAAAAATCATTCAAAAGTGAATAAAAGGGCTTTCTTTGCAACTAAAAAAGAATTTTTAATACATAAAGGAGAAAAAATAGAAAACCACTCCGGATTGAAAGGGGATAAGAAAGGAAAATCATTACCAAATAGTAATGGAAAAACGTGCTGTTTCCATAAATAAAGAGCTCACTTTCCATGAGCTCTTTAGAGAGATTGGCAAAAGGAAGGGAGCTGTATAGTGGAAGAAACTGTTTTGATGTGCAGTTACACACATTAAAAGCAGAGCAGCTTCCGAAAATGGCTTGCATATGTTTGGCTCACGGGTACTCTTGAGCCGTCTTTCATCACCAATAAAAAAGTAGAATGCGAATCTGGATGAATTTCTATAATGTGATGAATGTTAACGATATAGGATCGATGACACCGAACAAATATATCATCAGGAAGGGAAAATTCCAGTTCGGTTAAGTTGTATTTATGGTAGCCTTCCGCATAAGTCGATTTTACGAATGTTTTACGATTTTGGGCTTCTAAATAGATCACGTTCTCGAAAGGAACAGGCAGCCAACGATCCATCACTCGGATCGTTAAATACGGCATTGTAAGCAGCGGCTTTCTTGGCAATATGGCGGTAACGCAGCCTTTCGGGTTGCCATCATCTAAAATTGGGACCGATATCCCGAAATAAGGTACGCCAAAAACACGGCTATCTTTTTGCTCTGCGATTTTCCGTTGAACGGTCAAGGCTTTGTAAGTGACCGATTCCGGTTTGATTTTGTCTCCGGGACGAATTTTTAAATCAATTTGTTTGCTTGGTTGGTAATAAATATAGCGCTTATCATCCGAAATCACGAAAGAAGCTTCTTTAGGAAATAATTCATTCATCACTTTTACAATCGAGGAAACAGTAAATCGGTCCATGTTACCACCCCTAGTGAACGATCTGCCACTTTACTTCGTTTGAAGCGGGGTTTCTGACGACTTGTATGTTTTTGCTAAAGGATGGAGACATACAAGCCCCCCGTTGCGTTTACTTTCCATCCGAGGCGTTCGTTTGAGCACATTATAGCATTATTGTTGCACGTCCATAAAGAGCGGATAAGAAAATCGATAGATGATGACAACAGTGCAAGCAAATTTATGATCAAAAAAGTTTGTCGATATATTTAAAAAAATTATGATTAATGTTGTTTTATAATCTTATAGTAGACATCTTTACGTAAGGGGAGAGGAAGATGAACACGCAATTTATTGCAGGACACGCACGGCTGCCGGCGGGAATGGCGGCAAAAAGCGTATATGATACGCTGACGATTACGGCGGAAATTGATAAAAAGTACGGGGTGATTGTCGACGCTTCGTGTACGCTGGCAACAGAACATGGGCGCGATTATGTTGCACGCCTGCTTAAAGGACATTCGCTAAGGGACGGGATTGATTCCATTTTAGAGCAGCTGAATGAAGGGTATTTAGGAAAGGCGAATTCGGCGTTGTGTGCGGCGCTAAAAGATTTATACAAGCAATATTGCAAAATGCAGGAAAATACACAGTAAAAAGCCCTCGTACAAGCGAGGGCCTTTTTATGTTAAAGTTTCACCGAATCCGGATTCCAAGGCGGAAGCATTTTGCGCAGCGGTTTATCCTGACGGTAGCCAAGCACATATTCCGCTTGCATAATCGTATGGATTTCCCTTGTTCCTTCATAGATGACCGGCGCTTTTGAATTTCGAAGATAGCGTTCGACAGGGTATTCGTTGGAGTAGCCGTACGCACCGTGAATTTGGACGGCATCGTCGGCTGCTTTATTAGCGAAGTCGCATGCGATCCACTTCGCGAGCGATGCTTCTTTTGTTGTACGGCGGCCTTGATTTTTCAAAAACCCTACTTTATAGACGAGCAAACGGCTAATTTGCAATCCTGCTTCCATTCTGGCGATCATTTGTTGCACAAGCTGATGTCTCCCGATTTCTTTGCCGAACGTTTTGCGCTCATGGCAATATTTCACGCTCGCTTCGAGACACGCCATAATAAGCCCGACCGCTCCGGCAGCAACCGTGAATCTTCCGTTGTCTAGCGCAGACATGGCGATTTTAAATCCTTCTCCTTCTTCGCCAAGTAGGTTTTCTTTCGGGACGCGGACGTTGTCAAAGAACAGCTCACCTGTGTTGCCGGCGCGGATGCCTAGTTTTCCTTTAATCGCTTTTGATGAAAAGCCAGGCATTGTCCGTTCGACAATAAAAGCAGAGATGCCTCGGTGTTTTTTCGATTTATCGGTGTAGGCAAATACGATAAAGTGATCGGCGATGTCACAAAGGGAAATCCATGTTTTTTGCCCGTTTAAAATGTAGTAGTCCCCATCGCGAACAGCTGTTGTGGAAATGCTGGCAACATCCGATCCAGCGTTTGGCTCCGTCAGGCCGAAAGCGCCAATTTTTTCGCCTTTTGCTTGCGGAACGAGATATTTTTGTTTTTGTTCTTCTGTGCCCCATTGCAACAAGGTTAAGCTATTTAATCCTGTGTGTACGGAGACGGCAGTGCGAAACGCGGTATCACCGCGTTCTAACTCCTCGCAGACGATTGCGAGAGAGTTATAATCCATTCCCATTCCGCCATATTTTTCCGGGATGCAGACGCCCATTAAATTCAATTCGGCAAGCCTCTTCCAAATATTTGGATCAAAATATCCGCGTTCATCCCATTCTTTGATGTACGGCATAATTTCTTTGTCGACAAATTTTCGCACGGTGCTGCGAAGCATTTCTTGTTCCGGAGTAAAATCGAAATTCATCATCATACATCCTCCCCCGTTTCATTCATGATTTCTCTTATAATTTCGTCGTTATGCTCTCCGGCAAGCGGAGGCGGCAGACGGTACGATATTTTTGTATCGGATAGTTTGAGCGGGCTTCCGACAAGCTGCAGAGGCCCCACCTTTTCATGCTTCATCGTAATGATCATGTCGCGGGCTAGCGTCTGTGGGTGCTGGAACAATTGTTCAAGATTTTGCACCGGGCCGCACGGTATACCTTTTTCGGCAAGCAGGCGCTGCCACTCTGCCCGCGTCCGTTTTTTCACTTCTTCATTAATGCGTCTGTTGAGTTCTTCGCGGAAGGCAACACGGCTTGGATTCGTTTGAAAGCGTGGATCTGTTCCTATTGTCGGGTCGGAAAGAAGCCCGCAAAACGCCTGAAATTGCCGATCGTTCCCAACGGCGATTACAATCGGCCCGTCGCTTGCTTCGTACGTTGAATACGGAACAATGTTCGGATGTTCGTTTCCTAAAGGCGTTGGTACGTTGCCAGACATTAAATAGTTAGCCGCAACGTTGACGAGCGCGCTGATCGCCGAGTCGAATAACGAAAGGTCAATTTTTTGCCCGCGTCCTGTTTTTTCACGGGCGAGGAGAGCCGCTTGAATAGCGATTGCCGCATACAAACCGGTAAAGACATCGGTAATGGCTACTCCGACTTTAAGCGGTCCTGATGATGCGGTGCCATTAATGCTCATCCATCCGCTCATCGCTTGGATAATATAATCATATCCAGGTAAATGACGGTACGGGCCTGTCTCTCCAAATCCGGTAATCGAGCAATAGATGAGTCGCGAGTTGATGGATGAGAGATGGTCGTAATCAAGTCCTAATTTTTCCATTGTTCCTGTTTTGAAATTATGAATGACAACGTCTGCTGTTTTGGCAAGATGACGAATGATGTTTTTTCCTTTTTCTTCTTTCAAATTAACAGTAATGCTTCGTTTGTTGCGGTTGACCGCAGTGTAATAGGCGCTCATTCCGTTTTGAAAGGGAGGGCCCCAAAATCTTGTATCATCCGATCCGCCCGGTGCTTCGACTTTAATCACATCAGCGCCAAGATCGCCTAAAATCATCGTGGCGTAGGGTCCTGCGAGGACACGCGTCATATCCAAAATGCGGACGCCGTCTAACGCTCCTGGCATTCGTCCACCTCCTATACGAGCGAATAAAAAAGCCGGCTCCTTTTCTTCGTGAAGAAAGGAACCGGCTTTCACGACCTGAGGGAGCATTTCGGCAAAGAAATGCTGGTCAGACCGAAACAGTTCTTTATTATGAAGCAGTATAAAATTGTCGAGTCCTCGTCGTGCTAATACCGCCTGTGTAGCGTCAGCCGCGAAACCAACGGGAGACGGCTTGTTAAGTTTTATTATAAATAATAAATTTATAATTGTAAATAGTCAAAAAATTATCCGGAATAAAAGGAGCTCGTGATGGAACTCCGTTAATGTGATTTTACCGTTTGAAAAATGTTTTTCACGATATTTACAACGTATTTGCTGCCATGATCATTTTGTACATCCTCTATTAACATGGCAATGAGAAGGTCAGGATGATCGGCATTGTATGCGACAAACAGCCCATTTTCTTTTCCTTTTTCTCCTTTTTTATCTTTCAATTCAGCGGTCCCGGTTTTTCCTGCTAATATAATATCTTTCATATAAGCGCCATGTGCGGTTCCATTTGGATTGGCCACTATTTGTTTTAGCGCTTCTGCGATGATGTTCGCAGTTTTTGCCGAAATGATCTGTTGTTTCCAAACGGTTTTTTGTTGGCTTTTTTCTAAAATCGGCTGTAATAAATCACCATTGTTGATAAACGGGGTGTATGCGGCGGCGAGATGTAGAATGCTCATCTGCATTTGCCCTTGTCCGTAAGATGTATCAGCAAGCTGTGGTCCCGCTTTCAGAGCGCCGTTATTCGATATTTGCGATTTTGGAATTGGATATGGAAATGGCAACTCTTCTTCAAATCCAAACGAACGCAATCCTTCTTTCAATTGATCTGGTCCAAGGTCGGTGCCGACCATCGCGAAATAAATATTATCGGAATAAATGAGCGCATTTTGGAGGTTGACGTTTTGTAAACGATCGCTTACTCTTGTCACAAAGTAATTTCCCCATGATCCGTCTTTCGGTTGCCATTTTTTTTCGACAATCGTTTTTGTTTGTTCAGGAGTAATGATGCCTTTTTCAAGGCCGATTGCACCGATAATAGGTTTGATGGCTGACCCAGGCGCATAGGTGGCGGCAAAACGATTAATTAACGGTTTTAGCGGATTATTTTCTAATTTTTTGTATTCCTCTGCTGAAATTCCGAGTACAAACTCGTTTGGATTGAACGAAGGGGAGCTGACTAAGGCGAGAATTTCGCCGGTCAACGGGTGAATGGCAGCGGCGGTTCCAGCTCTTCCTTTCATTTGTTCATAAATGGTTTTTTGCAGCTTCGCATCAATCGTTAATGTAATCGTTTCGCCGTCTTCTGCTTTTGATTCTGCGACAGTGACGGTAGAACCGTTATTTTTTTCAATATAAATTTTTGCGCCGTCTTTTCCTTTTAGCCGCTCTTCAAACAACTCTTCTAGTCCGCGTTTTCCAATCCGGTCAGATGCGGAATATCCTTTGTTTTTTAATTTGCTTAGTTCTTCATCTGTAATATTGCCGATATATCCAACCAGATGGGCAGCGGCCTCCGCGAATGGATATTCCCTTTCTGCTACCTCTTTTACTGCTACAGCTTGGATGTTGAGGGCGCTTTCTAATAGCGCGGTTTCCGATTTTGCCACTTTTTGAATTGGAACAAAATAATCAGGCTGTACCCAAGAGGCGTTTAATTTTTCGTTAATGTATTCGACAGGGATATGGAGCAGCTCGGCAAGCTGTTTTTTAATGGATTCCTCGTTTTCGCCCATTTTTCCAGGAACAATGCCGATTTCGTAGGCGGCTCCGTTCATCGCGAGCGGCAGCCCGTTGCGGTCGTATATTTCCCCGCGTTTTCCGGCGGTAATGGCAATACGAACTTTATCCCCCTTTTGTAATTGCGGAAAAATATATGTCGTATCCCATTGAACATACCATTGCTCGTCATCGTGTTGTTTTTCTTTGACAAGCAATGCTTCATGCTCAAACTGGATCGGGCCGGCAATGGTGTTCATTTTTACGGAAAAAGGGAGTTTGATTTGTTCTTTCTTATCGTCCTCTTTTTTTTCTTCTGCTGGCAATGGTTTTACCGATAAATTAGTTACTTTGATATCTTTATAAATTTTTTTATAGCGATTTATAAAATTTTCCTTTGATATGTTTTGTTTTGCTTGTTTAGATAGCATCGCATACATGTCTTCAAATTGTTGGTTTGTCCACAATTTCGTATATTTTTGCAATGCATCATGCGGTGAAGGCTTTTCACTGCAGGAAGATAATAAAATGGAACTAATCATGATGACGAAAAATGACACCATTCCTCTTTTGATCATTCATTTTCCCCCCAATCGTGTTTAAATCATATAATATTTGCTGTTTACATGTTGGAAGTTAACGGTATTTATATTAACTATAACATAAAAGGTAATGAATAACAGTGAATGGGAAAGAAATGATCGTGGAGAAATAAAAAATATGGATACTAGAAAAATGGTAAAATTATATTTGTATGCAATAAAAAATTTACTGATATTATGCCGGTTGCTTGAATGCGAATCGTTATACATGGCCACATCTTCACATTATTATGTAAAAATGCGATGGTCTGTTGCTTTGTTTATGAGATGGCTAATAGGTCAATATTTGTGTATAGGGAAAAATTTAAATTTTTTAAGGAAATTTTAATAATATTTTGTTATTATCATATATGGATGATTATGACATCGGCCATTTCTGTTGGGTACATACACATGGAGACGAAACGGTTGCGGGATAGAGAGTGGTCTTCCGCTGCTACATAGTAGTGGGTTGTATAATAGATCACTTTATAACGACAAAGACAACAAAGGGAGGATTCGCATGAGCAAAACACCGATTACAGTTGCGTACGGAGATGGCATCGGTCCTGAAATTATGGATGCGACGCTAAAAATTTTAGATGCTGCTGGTGCACAATTAGATATTGAAACGATTGAAATCGGCGAAAAAGTGTATCTTCGCGGCGGAACGACTGGTCTAGAGGAGAGTGCATGGGATTCGTTAAGAAGAACGAAAGTATTTTTAAAAGCACCGATTACGACACCGCAAGGCGGAGGGTACAAAAGCTTAAACGTAACGATTCGCAAGGCGCTTGGTCTTTACGCAAATGTCCGGCCGGCTGTAGCGTATTATCCGTTTGTCGAAACGAAACATCCAAATATGGATGTCGTTATTATTCGCGAAAATGAAGAAGACTTGTACGCCGGCATCGAGCATCGCCAAACGGAACAAGTATATCAATGCTTGAAATTGATTACCCAGCCTGGCTCGGAAAAAGTGATCCGCTATGCGTTCGAATATGCGCGCAGCTACGGACGCAAAAAAGTGACCTGTTTTGTGAAAGACAACATTATGAAACTGACAGACGGCATTTTCCACCGCATGTTTGACGAAATCGGCAAAGAGTATCCGGATATTGAAAAAGAAACATGGATTGTCGATATCGGCGCGGCAAAACTAGCGAATAGCCCAGAAGAATTTGATGTCATTGTCATGCCAAACTTATACGGCGATATTATGTCCGATATTGCGGCGCAAATTTCTGGTTCTGTCGGGCTTGGAGGTTCGGCGAACATCGGTGATCAATGTGCGATGTTTGAAGCGGTTCACGGATCGGCGCCGCCGCTTGCCGGGAAAAACCTTGCCAATCCATCCGGATTGCTTTTAGCAGCGGTGATGATGCTGCAGCATATCGGCCAGCCGGAAGTAGCATCGCGCGTGCATAACGCTTGGCTAAAAACCATTGAAGATGGCATCCATACGTTTGACATTTACCGCGAAGGAATTAGCAAACAGCAAGTGGGAACAAAAGAGTTTGCCCAAGCGGTCATCGACCGTCTTGGCCAGCTTCCGGAAAAACTTTCTCCAGTTTCTTATAAAGAAGCGCCAAAGCTTCACGCGGTGCTAAAACCGCGGCAAAAACAAAAGAAAGAATTATTTGGCGTGGACATTTTCCTTGACTGGGATAAAGGGACGGCGGAAGAACTCGGCAAAGCATTGGAGCAATTTAAAGTTGGCCATCTCAAGCTTCGGGTTATTACAAACCGCGGAGTGAAGGTATATCCAGGAGGGCTTCTGGAAACGTTCTGCACCGACCATTGGCGCTGCCGTTTCCACGCAGAACCTGGCGAAACAATCGAACATCGGCAGATTGTCGAATTATACAACCAGCTTGTTGCGGCTGGATTTGATTGCATTAAAACAGAAAATCTTTACTTATTTGACGGTGAGCCAGGGTTTGCGGCCGTTCACGGATGATAAAACAGCAGCGGAAAAGCTGCTGTTTCTTTTTTGGAAGAAACACGAAACTTTTAAAAACAAACTTCGTATAAACGTAATGAAAGGAAGGAGGGACAGAATGAAAAAATATATTGTATTTTTGTTTAGTTTTCTGTTTATTTTTATGGCGATTCAAATAGGTTCTGGAATTGTCTTGACGTGGCTGTATACGCCTGATCCGGCAAAACTATGGTTAGAAGCCGCGCAGGCGCCAGCGGAAGTGCAATTTGTCGGACCAAACTTTGGCATGCTGTTTATATCTGCCGTGCTGGCTTCGGTGATATCTTTGTTGATTATGAAACTATTTCGACGATTTTCCCGTCCGCACCGTGGCTAATGTACTAGCTGGCAGCCTATAGCTGCTTTTTTATTTTTTATCCATAAGGGAATTGCCTCTTCATCGGATAGCTATTTTAGCCTATTGAGTGATGTCTTGCACATAAGCATCAAACGCGTTTCCTTTGCGTTACTAAAAAATTTACCGGAAACCATGAAAAAGAAGAAACATCAAGCGATATTTATATATACATTGTAAGGAGGGAATGGTCTATTTTTACTGATGATGGGCAAGGATGTGATAATGAATGTTTCATGTTCTCGTGACGTTAGACGTCAATTACCTTCCACCGCTCAAAATGTTGATGAATTCTTTGTTTCGCAATAACAATCGGCCATTTACGTTTTATTTATTGTATTCCCGCATTCCTGAGATAGAAAGCGAATTATTAAAACAGTTTGTAGAGAGGCGCAAGAGCATCAGCTTGTGCCGATTTATTTAGATCCAGCTTTGTTCGCCGATGCCCCTGTATTTCGTCATTATACTTCAGAAATGTATTATCGGCTTGCTGCTCATCAGTTTTTGCCGCAAGAATTGGATCGCGCTTTATATCTTGATCCAGACATTGTTGCGATTAATCCAATCGATGATTTGTATGATATGGATTTTGAAGGAAATATGTTTATTGCCGCGGAGCATACCCATTCCACGAAAGTAGCGAATTTATTTAATAAGCTGAGGCTGAAAACCCCGAATGCAAAAGGATACTTTAACACTGGTGTCATGCTGATGAACTTGCCGCTAATGAGAAAAGAAGTACGGTTAGAGGATATTTACCAGTTTATTCGTGATAGGCGCCTGCCATACTAAGAAGGGACGCGGATCACAAAGAAGCATTCCATATGGAGATTGCACTCAACCAAAATAAAAAAATTAAATCATATCTATTGACAAATAGATACTACTACATGATAATAAGTATAGAATTAAAATTATTATAATTTAATTAATGATTTAATTAGGCTATTGATCATTCCAACACTATTTTCAGGAGGTAGATGAAAGATGTCTCTAATTGGAAAAAAAGTACAACCATTCCGTGCAAAAGCGTATCATAATGGGAAGTTTATTGAAGTTACGGAACAAGACTTTCAAGGCAAATGGAGTGTAGTTTGCTTCTATCCAGCTGACTTTACATTCGTATGTCCTACGGAGCTTGAAGATTTGCAAAATAACTACGCGACTTTAAAAGAGCTTGGCGTTGAAGTGTATTCTGTTTCAACAGATACACATTTTACACATAAAGCATGGCACGATACGTCTCCAGCAATCAGCAAAATCGAGTACATTATGATCGGCGACCCTTCTCAAAAGTTATGTCGCATGTTTGATGTGCTTGATGAAGAGGAAGGTCTTGCACAGCGCGGTACGTTCATCATCGATCCAGACGGTGTCATCCAAGCGGTGGAAATTAATGCTGACGGTATCGGCCGTGATGCAAGCACGCTTATTAACAAAATTAAAGCGGCACAATACGTCCGCAACCATCCAGGCGAAGTTTGTCCAGCGAAATGGCAAGAAGGGGCTGAAACGCTTAAACCGAGCCTTGATCTTGTAGGGAAAATTTAAGGAGGTAACACCATGATATTGGATGCCGAGATAAAAGCGCAATTAGCCCAATATCTACAATTGATGGAAAATGACATTGTTCTAAAAGTGAGCGCGGGAGACGATCAAGTTTCCCGCGATATGCTTGCTTTAGTCGATGAATTGGCCGCAATGTCACCAAAAATTAAAGTAGAGAAAACGCAGTTGCAAAGAACGCCAAGCTTTAGTGTTAATCGTATCGGCGAAGATACTGGTATAACATTCGCTGGTGTTCCTTTAGGGCATGAGTTTACCTCCTTAGTGCTTGCTCTGCTTCAAGTAAGCGGAAGACCGCCAAAGGTTGATCAGAACGTGATTGACCGAATTAAAAGCATAAAAGGCACCTATCACTTCGAAACTTACGTGAGTTTGACATGCCATAATTGTCCTGAGGTGGTTCAAGCGTTGAACTTGATGAGCGTCCTGAACACGGGCATTTCGCATACGATGATCGATGGCGCAGCCTTTAAGGACGAAGCGGAAAGAAAAGGAATTATGGCAGTTCCAACAGTATTCCTAAATGGAGAGCTCTTTGGTAGCGGCCGGATGTCGTTGGAGGAAATTTTGGCGAAGATGGGGAATACTTTGGACGCATCACATTTCGCTGAAAAAGAACCATTTGATGTACTGGTTGTCGGTGGGGGACCAGCCGGAGCAGCTGCAGCGATTTATGCGGCGCGTAAAGGCGTTCGTACAGGCATTGTTGCGGAACGTTTTGGCGGTCAAATATTGGATACATTAGGCATTGAAAACTTTATCAGTGTGAAATATACGGAAGGCCCTAAGCTTGCAGCAAGCCTTGAAGAGCATGTCAAACAGTACGATATTGATATTATGAATTTACAGCGTGCCAAACGCTTGGAAAAGAAAGATCTTATTGAAATCGAACTTGAAAATGGCGCCGTGTTAAAAAGCAAGACGGTTATTATCGCAACGGGGGCTCGCTGGCGCAACCTTGGCGTACCAGGCGAGGCGGAGTTTAAGAACAAAGGGGTCGCATACTGCCCACATTGCGATGGTCCGTTGTTTGAAGGAAAACATGTTGCGGTCATTGGTGGCGGCAATTCCGGTATTGAGGCAGCCATTGATCTTGCAGGCATTGCAAAGCATGTCACCGTTCTTGAGTTTATGCCGGAGCTGAAAGCCGATGCTGTTTTACAAGAGCGCCTTTATAGCCTGCCTAACGTAACGGTTTTAAAGAACGTGCAAACAAAAGAAATTACCGGTACGGACAAAGTAAATGGCATCACTTATATCGACCGGGCGACCGGAGAGGAACATCATATTGAATTGCAAGGGGTATTTGTTCAGATCGGCTTAGTGCCAAATACGGACTGGTTAGATGGAACGATTGAACGCAATCGCTTCGGCGAAATTATCGTCGATAAGCATGGCGCTACGAACATCCCTGGAGTGTTTGCTGCAGGTGACTGCACGGATAGCGCGTATAAGCAGATCATTATTTCAATGGGGTCAGGCGCTACCGCAGCCTTAAGTGCATTTGATTACCTTATTCGAAATTAAGTTTCTTTGATCGCTGAAATTTGTAAAACAGAGAGCCGTAGGGTGGCTCTCTGTTTGTTTTTCAAGAGGTTGGCATGCTTTTTTTCGCATGTGGACGAGCATATCGCATTTGTCGGAAGAACTGTTTATCGATGCAGCGGTTGGGAATCGACCTATCGTTTTATTGTCTAAAACGATGATACGGTTGAGTCAAGATTTTGTGGGAGATTTTTTTGAGGTTTTGATTTTTTAGGTATATTTTGTAATCGTTTTCTGATTCTCTTATCCTGTTTGTGTGTGCTTCCCTACTTGTTCAAATTCCTTTCAATGCTTGTAGTGCTTGATAAATTGGTGCTTTTGATGAATGTTGGGATATTGAATTCCTGCGTAATTCAGCTGCTGGCTTCCCGTTTCAGGCTCATCACCGGATACCCGACCATCTGAGCAAGCGTACGAGCCGCTTTGCGATAGGAAGAGCACTCCACCGCCAATCCCACCGCCGTTTCTTCTAGACAAGGGCTGATTGACTGCGATCCATCAAACGCTAAAAAGGAATCAAGCAAAAACGTGTAACGGTTTTGTTCCCGGTCTAAATAGTAGTTCCGCTCAAAGGTGACTTCGCCAAACAGGGTTTGAATCGTGGTGCGTCGTTTGTCTTTCAAGTGGTATCGGCGCTTGTCTCGATTCTCTGCCAATTGCCGGTCGATGTCCTCCAACAGAGCCGTAAACAGCTCGGCGAAGGCGTTTTGCAAGGCTCGAAACAAATCAAGTTCGATCTCTTTCCATGACAACGAATTTGTGGTAAGATGTTGTTGAATATTCATGGGACTCTCTCCTCCTGTTTGATAGTGTGGTCAATGAATATCTTACCAGGGAGAGAGTCCTTTTTTCATGTTTCCTGCTTGGGATCCTACCGCGCTTTGCTTGGTGGCCCCGATGAGGGGGATTGCGAACCTACGTTCCCAACCCCCTCATCGGGGAATTCTAAGAATTTCTCCCACAAACATTTTACTCACACCTTCATGATAAAGAAATTGAACGATTAAGAAACAGCGGAAATAGATTATTAAGCAGTATGGGAATTTGAATAACAAAAAGCGTCTTGAACCGGGCGCACAGGGCGCTAAGCATCAGTAAGGTGTTTGCCCATGAAAGTCTTGTGGAACTAGAGTCAGTGTCCATGTGAAGGTATGGAAGAAGCTCTATAGTACACAAGAACCCCGTGGCTTTAGCCATCGGGAGGTTCAGTCATACTATATAATGTAAGGGAATAGTATGACTATACGGTAAGGACAAGGAAGTGATTGCTTATGTTTCATGTACTGGTGACGTTAAATTCGAACTATATTCCGCCATTAAAAGTATTAATGAACTCGCTGTTTTGCAACAATCATAAACCATTTTCGTTCTACCTATTATATTCGCGTATTCCCGAGATGGAAATCGAGTCATTGAAACGGTTTGTAGAACAACAAGGCCATCGACTGATTCCGATTTATGTCGATCCTCAATTATTTGCCGATGCTCCTGTATTTCGTCATTATACTTCGGAAATGTATTATCGGCTTGCTGCTCATCAGTTTTTGCCCCAAGAATTGGACCGTGTTTTATATCTTGATCCAGATATTGTTGCGATTAATCCGATCGATGATTTTTATAATATGGATTTTGAAGGAAATATGTTTATTGCCGCGGAGCATACCCATTCGACAAAAGTAGCGAATTTATTTAACAAGCTGAGGCTGAAAACCCCGAATGCAAGAGGCTACTTTAACACTGGTGTCATGCTGATGAACTTGCCGCTAATGAGAAAAGAAGTGCGGTTAGAGGATATTTACCAGTTTATTCGTGATAATCGGTTTAAGCTTGTGCTTCCGGATCAAGATGTGCTAAACGCTTTATATTGGGACAAAATTAAGCCAGTGGATTGTTATCGTTATAATTACGATGCGCGATATTACGATATGATTCAGTTATTGCCAAATCCAAAGCATGATTTACATTGGATTCAGAAAAATACAGTGTTTATTCATTATTGTGGCAAAGATAAACCGTGGAAGGAAAATTATAAAGGGGAGCTTGGATTTTTTTATAAGCAGTACAGCGATATTCTAGAATTTGAAGAGGAAAAAGCCTAAAGGCAGCTTATTTGCGCTGCCTTTAGGCTCTATTTTTTGCGTGCTTTGCTTTGGCGAATGCCAGCTGCTTGAGCGCGCGCTTCTGCTTCTAGGTCTTCGTAATCCGCAAATTCGCGAGAATATTCAACATCTAGTCCGTCGGATTTCAGTTGTTTTGGTACTTGTGGAAGAGTTGCTTTGTTTTTATCACGCGTTTTTTGTCCGCGAGATCGACCCATCATCAATTCCTCCTAAGCAATAATGTGAATCGGACGATTCACTACTTAGGATGGCATTTGCTCGATAAAGTATAAATAACAATGTTTTCTAATGTTTCGCTTTTTTTGCTGTATAGCCGCCTGCTTGGTCGGCTAATTTAAAGTCGCGGGAATACGTTATTTCTTGTGCACGCGTTAACGTCCTTTTCGTTTTTTCTTGTCTTCGTTTTTCCACCATTTATTGCCCCTCACTTTTATCAAGATTTATTTTTAGTTTTTCCACTGTTTGTTCGTTTTATGCATGAATAATAGAAAAAGGGCTGTTATACACAGCCCTGTTACGCTTCTTTGCGTTGTTCTTGTTCGATTTGAGAAGGATGGCGAAGGGTATATAATGTATAGTTATCTTTTGTAATTTCGTATAAATTATATACATCAGCTCCGATTTGTTCCAGCAAACTTTTTCTTGTCTCATTCGCTGGGGTAACATACGGTAATTTTTCTGCCGCTTTGATGGAGCGGATGTTCACTTTGCGAATGCGCATAAATACAGTTTCAATGGAAAGCTCGTAAAATAATTCGTGGAAAAATGCTTCTTTCGCACGTTGGTTATATCCTTGGCCATGATATGGCTTTCCAAGCCATGTGCCCAAAAATCCAGCGTTATTTTGTATGTCAAATAGGCTGATTGTGCCGATTGGATTTCCCCATTCATCTAAAATCGTGCGGGAAATGAGTTCACCGCGTTCTTCCGCTTCGATCATTTGTTTCGTCATAAATAAAAATTCTTCGTACGAGCTTGCTTTTTGGCGCACGAAAGGGAAGACGTCCGGGTGCACCATCAGCTCGTAGAGTGCATGACAATCTTGCAGCTCCCGTTTTTTTAACATACTTTTCCCTCCTTATATCGAGGGCAGTTTACTTGTGGGCGAAACCACCCTCGAAATTTTTTAATATATTCATCAAAAAATTCCGGGGTGGGAATCGAACCCACTAGAACCAGCGATATCCGCTGGTGGCGCACCATTTGCCTTCCCTTTTGTTGCGTCGTTATCTGATTGTCGGCAATGAGTAGCATAGGTCTTTATCATCATACACGATGATCAAGAAAAAAGAAATAGGTTTTTGTTAAATTTTTTTTATATATTTGTTGATTTTTCGATAACGAATGTCATGTGGCTAGTAAATCGGCTAAACTTTTTTCCAGCGTAGGGAAGGAAAAGACAAACCCAGCTTCCATCAGTTTTTTCGGAATGACTTGCTGTCCTTCGGTCACAAGCATGCTCATTTCACCAAGGAGGGCGCGCAGCATCGCACTTGGCACGCGAAGCCAATGAGGGCGGTCAACTCCCCAACGGCTAAAGCCGTGGGCTTGCAACTAGCCTAATTGGCTGCCGCGTTCGGCTGGTTGACAGCAGCCCTGCGGATGTTTTCCGCAGCCACGTTGTCGGCAGGGGCAGCGTACCCACAAGCTCGACAACAAAACTGATCCCTTGACGGTCTGTTTTCTTTGGCCACATGTCCGCAAACCGGACAGGTGCGGGAAGTATTTTTTGGATGAACCAATACCACCGGCACGCCAGCGATCGCCGCTTTATACTCAATAAACTTTCTCAACTGATAAAAAGACCAAGAAGAGTGTTGACGACGCTGTTGCTTTTTAACCGTTTTCTCGGTGCGTTGGCGGATGCCCTTTAAATCTTCAAGGGCAATGCCGCATCCGAGTGCCTTTGCCTTTTCAACAATCTTCTTGCTAATGCAGTGGTTCCCATCACGGGCAAATAGTTTTTCCTTCTTGGAACGCTTTTTAAGCAGGCGTTTCGCTGACTTGGTGCCTCTTTCTTTTGGAGTTTGGCGCGAAGTTTCGCATGGCGGCGGCGCAGCCCGTTGACCTTCGAGCCGGAAAATACCTCACCGGTGCTATCGACGGCGATATTAATGATGCCAAGGTCCACACCGATAAATCCGTTTTCGGAATTGGGCTGGCCTTCGGGAACGTCCACCACGAGCAGTAAATAAAAAATACCGTTTTGAAGGACTAAATCGGCTTGACCCCGAACACGGTTGTCGCACAGCAAACCTTGATGGTAGCGGCTAATGACCATAGGGATTTCCATTCTTCCTTGCAAGGTAAGGATGGAAGCATACTCTAACCCTTTAAAGGACAGGATTCTTTCATCATACACGATGGCACCGGTTTCTTTAAAGTTATGCAAGGTTTTTTTATCCAAACGATAGCTTTCCGACACTTTGCCGATGGCACGAACGGTCATTTGGGCAGAGAGGCCAAATTTTTCCCTGACGTCATAGTAGCAAAGCCGCTGGATTTTCGTTTTGGAAAAGGTTCTGGAGCGAAAAGCAATCTCGCTAATATAGTTGCATGCTTGGTTAAACCGTTTCATTGTTTCCAGCAGCGCATGAAACTGTTCAAGAGTTGGCATTAATTTAATCTTGAGAGTGCAGAGCATTCTTGATTCACCTACCTTTCTAAATCCAGTGTACTTATATTGAACGAAAAATTCAATATATACTGAAAATATAAACCCCGCCTTCCTTCCACAGCTAAAGCAGTGGGCTTCCGGCGGATGTTCTCGTGAATCCAAGAGATCCATTGCTGTCCCGAGCCGATTGGACCGCCAATCCAGAAACGGTACGGTAAGACGATTTTCGGCAACGCCCCGCCGTTTTTGCCAAGAACGACACCAAATCGTGCCATTACTGTACGAACCCCTAACGACTCTGCTTGTTTCGCTTCTTTTTCCCATTTTGCTACGGTTTGTGCCAGAAAATCGTTGCCAATAACTGAACTTTCTTCTGTAAAAGAAGCGGTAAGTGAAGTGCCGTAAATCCCGATGGCGCTCGCGTTGATAAATACGTTAGGAGGGGATGGCAATGCTTTGATCAGTTCAATCATCCATTGGGTCGTGGAGACACGGCTATGGACAATGCGTTCTTTCTGCTTTTTTGTCCATCTTCTGCGGTTAATCGGTTCGCCGGCTAAATTAATCACGGCGTCAAAGGCAGGAAAGTCTGCTTGGGGGCGGCTTTCAGGCGTGAATAAAACATAGCGGATATTAGAAGAAGATAATTTAGGATGCCGCGTCAATATATAAATGGTATGGTCTTGTGACGCAAGGTGGTTCGAAAGCGCTTTCCCGATAAATCCAGTTCCGCCGGCAATGGCGATATTCATATATTATATTCCCTCCTGATTTTATGGTAGTTTATTCATTTCGCTTTTTGTGTACGAAATACCTTCTATGGTACGATAAAAAATGGAGGGAAAAACCGATGGGGATCATTACGAATATTGCGGTTCAGACAAAAAATCCAGAGCGTTTTAACGTGTCCATCCAAAAGGAAAATGGAGAAACACTTGTTTTTAGTGTTGATCAAGACGTGCTTCTTCAGTTTCGTTTGAAAAAAGGAATGAAAATAGATGAACACTCTTTCCAACAAATAGTATATGCAGATGAAGTAAAAAAAACGTATCATCAAGCATTATATTTTTTATCATATCGAATGCGGTCCGAACAGGAAGTAGTCGATTATTTGAAGAAAAAAGGGGCGTCTGAGAGCATTATCGATGACGTGCTGCATAAGTTGAGGGAAAATAAGTATGTTGATGACCGTGAATTCGTCTTCGCTTATGTGCGCACGCAAAAGCAAACAACGGCAAAAGGGCCATATGTCATCCGTAAAGAATTGGAAAAGCTCGGGGTTGCGGAAGAATGGATTGAACAAAGCTTGGCTATTTACTCCTTTGATGAGCAAGTGGAAACGGCAAAATCGCTTTATGAAAAAGCAAAAAAACAGCGGGCAAAACAGTCTTTGCGGCAATGGAAATATCAGATCGGGCAGCTTTTATATCGAAAAGGATTTCCGCAGGAAGTCATCGATCGGGTGCTGTTGTCAGAACGGGACGAAAAGGAGGAACAGGAGTGGGAAGCTTTGGAGTATCAAGGAAGAAAAGCGCATCGTCGCTATGAAAAATATAATAGTCCGATGTACGAGCAAAAAATGAAGCAGGCTTTGTACCGGAAAGGCTTCCCACTGGAGATGATCGAGCAATTTTTGGACAAATTAAAGGAGGGAGACAAACGATGAAAGCGCAAGGAGAACAAAAGCGTTATAGTGAAATGACGGAACAAGAGTTGCATCAGGAAATCGCGGCATTAACGGAAAAAGCGCGCAAAGCAGAACGGATGGGCATGATAAATGAATACGCCGTATATGAAAGAAAAATCGCGATGGCAAAAGCGTATTTGCTTGACCCGAATGATTTTCAGCCGGGAGAAATATATGAGATCGAGGGAGATCCGGGGGAATATTTTAAAGTGCGTTATTTGAAAGGAGTATTTGCTTGGGGCTATCGGTTAAAGGGAAACGGGGAGGAAGAAGCATTGCCGATTTCGTTGTTGCGAAAGCCGTAATTATAGTAAAGAGAACCTAGAGAAGATTCTCTAGGTTCGATTTTGTTACGATTGTTTCCGCGTTTGACGCTCAAGGATAATTAAGTTAAGTGTTTGTTGAGTTTCTCCGTTGACTTGTGCATGGGCATGTTTTGGATTTGCCCATGGCTGCTGGAAAGGATTGGAGTATAAGTTATCATAAAATTTTTTGTGCGAATGGCGACCCATTGTCTCACACCTCTCAAAATAAGAGAAAGTTTTTAAAAATTGTCATCGCGTTTACCGGAAGCGTGCATGCGTTCTTGCGGATGGGTGTTAGTCGTGCCGTTTGCCCGTTTTGAAGCATATTCCGCTTTCGCTCGTGGTTCACCTTCGAATTTATTATTGTTTTGGTTTGGGAAGTTGCGTTCTTTATTCCGCATCGCACATTCCCTCCTTTGCAATTGCTCGTGTTGATGGCCAACACGTATTTTTATTATGAGGATATTTTGCTCTCTTATGTGTTCAAATTGTTGGGATAAGAGGTGGAAAAAATGACGATGAATGAATATTTTGAACGGCTGACGAACTATTTGTTGGAGAAAAATCCGTCGCTTGCTTATGCCCAAGCAAGAACGTGGGTCGAATTGCTATGGGAAGATTTCGAAACGACATATGCCCGCGCTGGATACGAATATAGAGGAAAAGAGCTGACAGAAAAAGTAGTGCGTCAATGGATTGACCGGTATGGAGCGACATTACATGAATTTCAAACGACAAATCCGAAATATCAACATTTGCTAAATCGCAATGATTATTTAAAACATTGAAAATAGGCGGTTGTTTCAAAACGACCGCCTATTTTTATCAGTTTGGAATGAGGTCCAGTTTTTTTCGCAATTTCCCTTCGCTGAAAATCCAGCCGGTATACGAACTGACAATATTTAAATTGCGATCTAATTGCACTACGGCGACGAATGGATAATAGCCTTTGCTGCGGTAGCGCAAGTCCGTAAATCTCACTTCATAATGATCGTTATATTCATGAAGTTCCCATCGGTAGACGGGGGAAAAAGACAAAAAAGCAGCAACGTTTTCATCCTTTTTCGCTGCTTCGATGACAGGGTCATCAGGAAGCGGACATTTTTCAAATTGGTCCAATATATAGATGCACCCGTTTTTGGCCCTCGCGACATAAAAGTAGTCTTTTGCCGTAATCGCCAAATGCCACTCGCGGAAGCGGAACGTCGGAACGGTAATAATCTGTTCGACATCGGCAATTTCAGCACGGATGGCTTGTTTAATCGCTGCCTGTTGGCGTAATCGTATTATATAATAAGCGGCGATGACACCGTAAATCGCTAGAAACGTATAGCCGGGATGAAGGTCAAGAAACAACAGGCCAACCCCGATGATATGCAGGGCAAAAATAATTGGATCGAATGTATTGATCACACCAAGCGCAATCCACTTTTTTGTAAACGGCCGCAGCGCTTGCGTGCCGTAAGCGTTAAAAATATCGACAAATACGTGAACTGCGACAGAAATGAACGTCCATAGCCATAAGTGAAATACATTGACGTATGAATAAAAGCAAACGATAATGCCTGTAATGAATAACGACCATAGCCATACGGCAGGAATCGAATGGGTAATTCCGCGATGATTGCGGATATATTTTGCGTTGTTTTGTAATTTTAAAATCGTATCAATATCCGGCGCTTGGGAGCCGGCTAATGTTCCGATCAGCACAGCATGAGACAAAAAAGGGTCTTGAGCGACAGTGGGGTCCAATGTGGCAATACTGCCTAGCGCTACCCCCATAAGAATGTGTGTGCCTGTATCCAAGCGAAATAAGCCTCCTTTGCTAGTTTCGTTCATTAGTATATCCAGTCCGTTTTCGATCATTGGACGAGTAAGCACATAAAAACAAGGATGTATTTATTGCCAGTGTAGCACATTTCGAATGCATTGGCGAGGGAAGGGAATACTAAAGCCATCTTTCCTGTTTAGGAAAGATGGCTGAAAAAGGCGAATGTTTAGCTTTTATCATCATCCAGACGTTTTCCAAATTCTTTTAAAGAGGAAAGAATAAAGCGGATGGCGCGGTTAATGTCAGGATCATTCACTGCTTTTAAAAGATCGAAAATGCCGATTTTTTTATCTTTTTCTTTTGTTTGCTTATATGCTTCGGCAATGCCGGAAGCGGTGCTTTCCAATAATTTAGTGGTTAATTGCGGATCTAGATTGGCAAGCAGCTGTGCCATCCCGATCACATGATTAATCGCTGTTGTCACCGGTTTGCGATTTGCTTGGCCGATGACGATTTTCACGATATCTTCCTTTGCTTTAAGCATCGCATTTGCCGCTTCGAGTATGCCGCTTTTATGCAGTTCTTCTATAATAGAAAGCAGTTCAGTGACCGCTTCTTCTTTTTCCGTCAATGAAGTTTTTAGTTCTTCTATTGTTTTCTCACGTTTTTCTTCTTCGGTAATGTTTTGTTTTTGAATGGTTGTAATTGGTTTAGCCACGCGGCTGTGCCTCCTTCCATTCATCCGTTAAAGGAACGTAATCCGGACGCTTCCATTTTCGATCGACTTCGACGCCTCTTTTTGGATTCCGCTTTTTAAATCGCGGATTGGTGCGCGGGAGCGGAGATTCTCCGTCGACTTCCAACACTTGCATGCGCACTCTTGCTTGTTTAAACGCCGGTGTATTCGTGCGATGGTCAGTGGCAGGACCGGTAAGTATGTTAATGGCGCTTTCGTTTGTTGCCGAGTGCATTGGCAAGAATAATTCTTTTCCTTTGACACGGTCAGTGACGAGTACGCGCACTTTTACTCTGCCGAATGGTGATTCTAAACGAACGAGCGAGCCGTCTTTGATGCCGCGTTCTTTCGCTAATTCCGGAGATACTTCAACGAATATTTCAGGGAATTTTCTTTGAATGCCTTCTGATTTGTATGTTAAGTTTCCTTCATGGAAATGTTCGAGCAATCGTCCGTTGTTCACAAGCAAATCGTATTCTTCCGGATATTCTGCCGGCTGTACCCAGTCGGCGAGTGCAAAGCGCGCTTTTCCATCCGGGAAGTTGAAGCGTTCTTTATAAAGAATCGGCGTATCTGCACCGTCGTAGCTGCCCCAGCAAAGGCTTTTCCAGCCTTCCAAGTTTTCGTAATGCGCTTGTGAAAAAAGCGGAGCAAGACTTGCGATTTCGTCCATAATTTCTTTCGGTCCGGCGTAGTTCCAATCAGCACCCATCCGTTTGGCGATTTCTTGAATGATCCACCAGTCCGGTTTTGAATCGCCGAGCGGTTCAAGCGCTTGGTAAAAACGTTGAATGCGCCGCTCTGTGTTGGTAAACGTTCCTTCTTTTTCTAAGCTTGGAGCTGCTGGCAAAACAACGTCAGCAAATTGCGCTGTTTTCGATAAGAAAATGTCCTGTACTACCAAGAAGTCTAACTCTGATAGCACTTTTTGGACATGATTGGCGTTGCAGTCCACAAGTGCCATATCTTCGCCGACGATATACATTGCCTTTAATTTTCCTTGTTCGGCTGCTTCGATCATTTGGATGTTATCAAGACCAGGTTTTCCATCGATGCGGACGCCGTACGCTTTTTCAAATTTTGCCCGCGCGATATCATCCGTAATATGCTGGTATCCTGGAAGCCAGGAAGGAAGGGACCCCATATCACAAGCACCTTGCACGTTGTTATGGCCGCGGAGCGGGAACGCTCCAGCGCCTGGGCGTCCATAGTTGCCTGTTGCGAGCAATAAGTTCGAGATGGCCGCTGATGTATCGCTTCCTCCCGTGTTTTGCGTAACGCCCATTCCCCAGAGGATACATGTTCCATCTGCTTTGTGGATCATTTCAGCGATGCGGATTAAGTCTGCTTTCGCAATGCCTGTTACTTCTTCCGCGTAATCGAGCGTATATTTTTCGAGCACTTCTTTGAATTCATCGAAGAAATGAACGCGTTCGCGAATGAACGCTTCGTCATGCCAGCCTTGGTCAATGATATATTTCGTGACGGCCATCAACCATACTTGATCCGTTCCCTGTTTTGGTCGGATAAATAAATCGGCGCGTTCCGCCATTTCATTTTTGCGCAAGTCAGCAACAATTAATTTTTGACCAAATAGTTTATGGGCACGTTTGACGCGAGTCGCCAAAACCGGATGTCCTTCCGCCGGATTGGCGCCGATAATAATCACTAATCCCGCGGATGCGATATCATGAATCGTTCCGGAATCGCCGCCCATTCCTACTGTGCGGAACAATCCGTCTGTTGCCGGCGACTGGCAGTAGCGCGAACAGTTGTCGACGTTGTTCGTTTCAAACACTTGCCGCGCAAGTTTTTGCATTAAATAATTTTCTTCATTGGATGTTTTCGACGATGAAATAAAGCCGATGGCGTTGCCGCCGTATTTCCGTTTGATTTCGCCAAGTTTTTCTGCAACAAGCGAAAGCGCTTCTTCCCATGTGGATTCGACAAACACGTCACCTTTGCGGATAAGCGGTTTGGTCAGGCGTTCTTCGCTGTTGACGAAATCCCAACCGAATTTTCCTTTTACACATGTGGAAATGGCGTTGACTGGTGCTTCAGAGACAGGCTGGATTTTTAAAATTTTACGTCCTTTTGTCCATACTTCAAACGAACAGCCGACGCCGCAGAACGTACAAACCGTTTTCGTCTTTTTGATGCGCTGTTTGCGCATCGCCGCTTCGATTTCCGAAATGGCAATAATACTGCTGTAGCCAGGTTCGACTTCCTTTACAAAATCGATCATTGGATTTAAAATTTCTTTATCTAAACCGGTCATAAAGCCGGCCTCGCCTAACATCGATTTTTCCATTAATGCATTACATGGGCAAACGGTAACGCATTGTCCGCAACTGACACAGGAAGATTCGTTAATCGGAACACCGTTATCCCAAATAACACGAGGGCGTTCCGCTTCCCAGTCAATAGATAATGTTTCGTTTACTTGTAAATTTTGACATACTTCTACGCATTGCCCACAGGCGATGCATTGATTTGGATCATAGCGGTAGAATGGATGGGACATGTCGACTTCCGATGGATCTACTTTCGGGCGGTATGGATACGATTGATGCTCAATTCCCATCAGTTCCACCGTATTGTGCAATTTACAGTTTCCGTTATTGTTATCACAGACAGTACAATATAATAGGTGGTTTTCTAGGATGCGGTCCATCGCTTCTTTTTGCGCCGTTTTCGCCCGTTCGGAAGAAAGCTCGATGTTCATGCCGTCCTTAACGGGAGTAGAACAGGCGCGCATCAGTTTCCCATCCACTTCAACAATGCATGTGTCGCACGTTTGAATGGCTCCAAGCTCAGGAGTATAGCAAACTTGCGGATGTGGGATGTTGTTTTCATTAATGACTTCCAAAATCGTCGTTCCTTGTTTTGCGCTGTAATCGCTTCCGTTTATTGTAATCGTTATCAATTGTTCGCTCATGCTTAAACCTCCTCCACAGTAAAATAAAAACTCCACCATGAATGAAGATGGTCTTCAGTCATGGTGGAGTAGTTTTTTAGCATGACGATACTAAAATAACCAATCCATATCCAAATAGACTAGTAGAAAAATAACAAGGGAAGCCTTATTATTTTTCCACTATGTTTATGTCTATTTTGATTTTTTTTATTATAATTATATTACTGAATTGTTCGTAAAACAACCTGTAAAGACATCGTTTTTCGCAAATTTATGGTTGGAAAGGGGCTTTTCAATGTCCAAAAAGGAAGCGACATTCAACGATTTAGTGCGGAAAGTTCGCAAGCAACTGTTTGGAAAGGGGCCGGAACGGATTAAAACATATTTTATCGACAATCTGGCCATCACGATCTTGCAAGGAAATTTAACGCCGACAGAAAAATTTATCGCAAGGTCACCGGAAGGAAAGGAAATGGTTCATGCAGCCCGTACTCGCATGATTCAAGAAGTATATGCGCAAAAAGTGCCGGAAGGTCTTGAGGAACTGGCGGGGTCCAAACTTTTATATTTATTTAGCGATATTAAAGTAGAAGACGATATTGCTGTTTCTGTATTTATATTTGAAAAGCCGATAGAAAAATAATATGTCGAAATATTCTGTATTGTTTTTGAATGCGTTTTCATGATATGCTAAAAGCAGATTAACATGGTGAGTATGGTAGGAAGCTTAGCTATACAATGGCGAAAGAGCGATTGGTAGTTAAGTTTCCGCTTGTAGCGTGACGAGAGCGTTGGTTTTGTCACAGGAGCTCTGTGCTGAAACTACCGCCACTTTTCTATGTGCGCGAAGGATAGTATGCCTTCGTCATAGAAAATGTGGCGGTTTTCTTTTTGTGAAATTCGGAAACGGGGGGTGGGGTCGATGGAGTCATTCGTGACTCGTAAGCAAAAAATTGTAAAGTATCATAATGATCATTTTGAAGAGCTAGATGATGAGGTTGCGGTGGAGTTTCCGCTTACGATTGTCGTTGACGGGCAAGAATTCGCAACAATGGTATGCACTCCGACCCATTTGGAAGAATTGGTCATCGGTTTTTTAGCTTCGGAAGGACTGATTCGTTCCAGCAAGGAAATAAAGGAAATATCCGTGGATGAACATCGCGGATTTGCCTATGTTGAGCTTGTTACGAAACAGTCTATTCAAAAAGAGTTTTATGCAAGACGGTTTATCGGCTCATGCTGTGGAAAAAGCAGACAATTTTATTTTTACAACGATATGAAAACTGCCAAAACGGTTGTGCACAGAACGAACGTTCGTGTTGACCAATGTTTTCGTCTTATGCGGCTGTTGCAAGAGAGATCCACCGATTTTCAAGCGACTGGCGGCATTCATAACGCAGCGCTTTGTACACCGAACGAACTAGTCATCGTTCGTTCTGATATTGGCAGGCATAATGCGTTGGACAAAATTTACGGATATTGCTTGCAGCACGATTTGCAGTTATCGGACAAATTAATCGCGTTCAGCGGAAGAGTATCATCGGAAGTATTGCTGAAAGTTTCCAAAATGGGAATAGGCATTATTTTATCGAAATCCGCGCCAACGACATTGGCGCTCGAATTAGCGAACGATTTAGGCATTACGGTTGTAGGGTTTATTCGCGGACAAACGTTTAATGTGTACACGCATGTCGATCAAATAACCGAATAAAAAGGGGGACTAACAAATGAAAAATCGTTGGTTCATCGCTTTATCAGCAGTAGGAATTCATATTTGCATCGGTTCTGTTTATGCATGGAGTAATTTTACGAATCCATTAAAACAAATGTTTGGGTGGTCGGATCAAGAAGTTGCGCTAACATTTAGCATTGCCATTTTGTTTTTAGGTTTATCAGCGGCATTCCTTGGTCACTTTGTCGAAAAACACGGTCCTAGAAAAGCAGGATTACTTGCTGCAACGTTCTTTGGGATCGGCATTGCTGGTTCCGGATTTGCGGTTGTTTTGGAATCGAAGCATTTGCTTTACCTATTCTATGGGGTGTTAGGCGGAATTGGTCTTGGAGTAGGATATATTACACCTGTTTCTACGCTGGTGAAATGGTTCCCAGATCGTCGTGGTTTTGCTACGGGGCTTGCGATTATGGGATTCGGATTTGCCGCCGCCATTTCAAGTCCTGTGATGAACAGTTTGATCGGTTCGGTTGGCGTTAGTAACACGTTTTATATTTTAGGCGCTGTTTACTTTTTGATTATGGCTTTCTCTTCTCTTTACTTAGAGAAGCCGCCTGAAGGTTGGATGCCTGAAGGCTTTAAAGAAAAAGTGAAGGCTGGAAAAGCAAAAACATCGATGGATTTATCACAATTGACCGCAAATGAAGCAATTAAAACAAGACGTTTTTGGTATTTATGGATGATGTTGTTTATCAATGTAACATGCGGCATTGCTATCTTGGCTGTGGCAAAGCCGCTTGCCATGGAAAGTATCGGTATTGACCAAGCTGCGGCTGCGGCATTGGTTGGCGCCATTGGAGTATTTAACGGCTTAGGACGTATCGGCTGGGCATCTGCCTCTGATTACATCGGAAGACCAAATACCTATACAGCGTTCTTCGTTTTACAAATTATTATCTTCTTTTTCTTGCCGGACGTTTCGGTCAAGTGGTTGTTTATGGGAATGTTGATTATCGTGTACACTTGCTACGGCGGAGGATTTTCATGCATTCCTGCGTATATCGGAGACTTGTTTGGTACAAAGCAATTAGGTGCCATTCATGGTTACATTTTGACCGCTTGGGCAGCCGCAGGACTTGTAGGCCCGCTATTTGCCGCTTACATCAAGGATACTACCGGTTCTTATGAAGACAGCTTAACCTTCTTCGCAGGGCTATTTGTTATCGCTTTGGCTGCTTCTCTGCTGGTGCGCATTGATATCCGTCAATTACAAGAGAAAAATGCTCAATCTATATATCCGTCAATTACAGAAGAAAAAAGTACAATCTAATAAACAAGCCTTCTTCTGGTGAATTGTTTAAGAATAGCGAAAAAAGAAGAGGCACCATTCAAGCCCTCCTTGTACTGCGGCAAGCAGCATCATTTGTTATAATAAACATGCTAGATGGAATAAAAGCAGCATGGAGGAGACAAGGTGAAGACACGAACGTTGCTGGATGGCTTTAACATCGAACAATTTCAGTTAGATTTAATCGGCTGGTTTGAAAAAGAGCAGCGTGACCTGCCGTGGCGCAAAGATAACGACCCGTATAAAGTATGGGTGTCGGAAATTATGCTTCAGCAAACAAAAGTAGACACCGTTATTCCATATTTTAATAAGTTTATCGAGCAATTTCCGACACTGGAGGCGCTTGCGGAAGCGGACGAAGAAGAGGTGCTGAAAGCGTGGGAAGGGCTCGGCTATTACTCGCGCGTCCGTAATTTGCATGCGGCGGTAAAAGAAGTGAAAGAGCAATATGGCGGGAAAATTCCCGACAATCCAGAACAGTTTTCCAAATTAAAGGGAGTTGGGCCGTATACGACAGGGGCAGTATTAAGCATCGCCTATGGCATTCCGGAACCTGCCGTCGACGGCAATGTGATGCGGGTATTATCACGGATTTTTCTTGTCTGGGAAGATATCGCCAAAACAGGAACGAGAAAGTTATTCGAAGCGATTATCCGGCAAATTATTTCACGCGAAAACCCTTCGTATTTCAACCAGGCGTTGATGGAGTTAGGAGCGATTATTTGTACACCGCGTAATCCGGCTTGTCTCCTTTGCCCTGTACAAGCGCATTGCCGGGCGCTGCAAGAAGGGGTACAGACGGAGCTTCCGGTAAAAACGAAAAAAACGAGTGTTAAACAAGTGGCGATTGCAGCTGCGGTGCTGAAAGATGAACATGGCAAAGTACTGATCCATAAGCGGGACAGCGATGGATTGCTTGCGAATTTATGGGAATTTCCGAACTGCGAAGTAGCCCATTCACGGGAAAATCCGGAAAGACAGTTGGAAAAGTTTTTGAAGGAAGAATACGGGGCAATAGTCCAGTTTGAGAAACCTTTTGCGGTTTTAGAACATGTGTTTTCTCACTTAGTTTGGAATATTACTGTTTATGACGGCAAACTAGTTAATGGTTTTACGGAAACAGAACAGCTGAAACTTGTTGATGAGCGAGAAATCAGTTTATACGCCTTTCCTGCTTCCCATCAACGAATTTGGCGAGAGTATAAAGAGAAAGAAACAGGTGGATAATCCACCTGTTTCAGTCATACGATTGTCTAGTTCCTTGTGTATAGGTAGCTTCGCTTTTTCTGAGTCCGCCGCGAGCTTCGATTTCTTCGATGATTTCGCGGTGGATCGTTTGTCCTTCTGCGTTTAAATAAGGAGCAATTTGCTGAAACGAATGGTGGAAAAAAGCGAGTTCGCTGTCTTTCCATTCCGATTTTGGGATCATCGAAAGTTCGGTCATATCGCGGCCAACGTACATGATGGATGCCTCCTTTTTTTCTAGTTTAAAAAAGTACTCATTCATTTATACATAAAGGGGAGAAAAACATGAGTGAAAAAGTTGCGGTAGTCACAGGAAGCAGCCGTGGAATCGGCAAAGCGATTGCCCTTCGTCTTGCAAAAGAAGGATACGATATTGTCGTTAACTACGCACGCAGTAAAGAAGCGGCGTTACAAACGGCGCAGGAAATCGAAGCGCTGGGGCGAAAAGCGCTTGTCGTGAAAGCGAATGTCGGTGATGTCGAAAAAATCAAAGCGATGTTCGCGCAAGTGGATGAAGCGTTTGGACGTGTGGATGTCCTTATTAACAACGCTGCTTCAGGCGTGCTGCGGCCGGCGATGGAGCTTGCGGAATCGCATTGGGATTGGACGATGGATATTAACAGCAAAGCGCTGTTATTTTGCGCGCAAGAAGCGGCAAAACGAATGGAAAAAGTCGGCGGCGGAAAAATCGTAAGCATTAGCTCGCTCGGCTCCATCCGTTATTTAGAAAATTATACGGCTGTCGGTGTTTCCAAAGCTGCGGTTGAATCATTAACGCGCTATTTAGCTGTCGAATTAGCGCCGAAAAATATTTCTGTCAATGCCGTATCAGGTGGTGCGGTCGACACAGACGCATTAAAACATTTTCCAAATCGGGAAGAACTGCTAGCCGATGCAGTAGCAAAAACTCCTGCCGGTCGAATGGTAAAACCTGAAGATATTGTCAACGCGGTAATGTTTTTATTGTCCGACCAAGCAGAAATGATCCGCGGTCAAACGATTATCGTTGATGGTGGGAGATCTTTACTTTTGTAATTTGGATGGATAAAACGATCACCTCCTGGGCACATTAAGTGACGTGGAGGTGATAACAATGGCAAAACAACAACCAAACAAAACAGCTGCAGGCACTAACATTCAAGAAGTAAGACAACAAAACGCACAATCTGCACAAGCAGGTCAATTCGGCACTGAATTTGCTGCAGAAACTAATGTGCAACAAGTAAAACAACAAAACGCGCAAGCAGAAGCTCGCAAAGCGCAAAATTCAAGCAAATAACATAGAAAAGTGGAGGCAAGCCGTTTAACCGCGACGGGCAAATGTTCTTCGCCCGCAGGGGTGTTTGTCACTCCAAGGGAGAAGGTTATTTGTCCCGCTAGCTGCACCTGCGGTTACTCGGCGCATGTCAGCGAAGATGCAAATTCAAGTAGCTGACAGGTTGCGAGCCGAAGCAAGACAGCTAAAAAAGCGGGGGCGATATAGCCAGTTCTTAGAGAATCGTTTCCCATTGGTCGATTGGGAAAATGATTTCTCAGAAAAGAGCTAGCTGCCTCCATTTTTTATCGACAAAAGCTATCATAATTTTCCATATATAGTCAAAGGAAATTTTCCTCTCTTCCCGAATGTAATAAACATAACCGGAAGGGAAGGGAGAGAACGAACGTGGAACTGTTTGAACGTTTAGTGAATGAGCAACTAAAAACGATGGATCGGCTTTTATTTTTACAGTCGGAAATCGAGCGCTGCCAAGAAATTGAAAAACAATTAATCGAGCTGCAACAAGAAGCGAAACTCCAATCCATTCAAGAGGAAATCCAACAAATGAAACGACAGTTAAGAGAGATTCAACAAACGTTTGAAAAGCAAACGGAAGAAGTCATTCTCACATATCAAAACCAGTATCGCCGTACGTGCGAGCCATCTTCAACGCGTTAAGATGGCTCTCTTTTGTTTTCATTTGTATCTTCAATCGTTATAATAAAAAAGAGAAGTTCCCATAGGAAAGTAGGGAGAATGATGTCTGGATATCCTGCAGAAGGAGAAATTATTCAAATTCATAGTTATAAACATAACGGTTTGATTCATCGAGTATGGGAAGAATCGATCGTGCTAAAAGGAACGTCTACGTGTATTATCGGAGCGAATGATAAAACGATGGTGACGGAAGCAGACGGCCGGACATGGGTGACGCGCGAACCGGCAATTTGTTTTTTTCATGCGAAACATTGGTTTAACATTATTGGCATGATTCGGGAAGAGGGAATTTATTATTATTGCAATTTGAGTTCACCGTTTGTATGGGATGAGGAAGCGCTAAAATATATCGATTATGATTTGGATATTAAAGTATTTCCCGATATGACATATATTCTTCTCGACGAAGATGAATATGAACGGCATCGCAAAGAAATGAATTATCCAGATGTGATCGATCGAATTTTAAAAAATAATGTGAAAAAGCTGATCAGTTGGATTCATGAACGAAAAGGTCCGTTTGCGCCAGATTTTATTGACACGTGGTATGAAAAGTTTCGTTCATATCGAAAGTGAATGAAAGGGGAAAGCAAAAAAGCCTGTTCGTTGCCGCAAACAGGTTTTCTGCTTTTTAAAGGGGGATATGTTTTTGGCAATTATTCGCCGCTATATGCAATTTGTGCGTCCATATAAATGGTATATTATCGCAACGATGATCATCGGAATTATTAAGTTTGCGATTCCGCTTCTCATTCCGCTGTTATTAAAATATGTCGTTGATGAAATTATCGCAAATACGAAGTTGCCGATGTCCGTCAAGACAGAGCGTCTTTGGTGGGCTATCGCTGTGATGTTAGTGTTTTTTGTCCTCATTCGCCCGATTGTCGAATATTATCGGCAATATTTTGCGCAGTGGACGGCAAGCAAAGTGCTCTATGACATTCGCAATCGATTATTTACACATATGCAAAAATTAAGCTTTACGTATTACTCTAACCATCGCACAGGGGAAATTATTTCGCGTGTGATTAACGATGTCGAGCAAACGAAAGATTTTATTATTACAGGTCTGATGAATCTTTGGCTAGATATGACCACGATTATTATTGCACTTATCATTATGATGAAGATGGATATTAAATTAACGCTCGTTTCCATCAGTACGCTGCCGCTTTATGCATTTTCCGTAAAATACTTTTTCGGGCGTTTGCGGCAACGGACGAGAATGCGTTCCCAAGCGCTGGCGGAACTGCAAGCATACTTGCACGAACGAGTACAAGGAATGCCGGTGATTAAAAGTCTTGCGATCGAAGAAGAGGAACAGAAACGTTTTTCCGAACAAAACAACAATTTTTTAACAAAGGCGCTTATGCATACGAGCTGGAATGCAAAATCGTTCTCTGTTGTGAATACAGTGACAGATATTGCCCCCATCATTGTGATTGGCTATGCCGGCTATCAAGTATTGCTTGGTCATATTACCGTCGGAACATTGGTTGCTTTCGTCGGTTATATTGATCGGCTTTATAGCCCGTTGCGCCGCCTTGTGAACTCGTCAACGACATTAACGCAGTCGTTCGCCTCGATGGATCGAATGTTTGAGTTTTTGGATGAGACATATGATATTGTGGATGCGCCAAATGCGATGGACTGCAAGGAAGTAAAAGGGGACATCGTATTTGAAAACGTAACTTTTGCTTATAGTAAAAACGAGCCGCCTGTACTTCGAGATATTTCGTTTTCCGTAAAAGCGGGTGAAACGATCGCTCTTGTCGGCATGAGCGGGGGAGGAAAATCTACATTAGTAAGCCTTATTCCACGGTTTTATGACGTCACAAAAGGACGCATCTTATTAGACGGCATAGATATTCGCGACATACGCGTCCGCAGTCTTCGCGATCAAATCGGGATGGTGTTCCAAGATAGTTTTTTATTTAGCGATTCGGTGAAAGAAAATATTTTGCTCGGAAAACCAGGTGCGACAGACGAAGAAGTGATTGCCGCCGCAAAGGCAGCCAATGCTCACGATTTTATTATGAATTTGCCGGAGGGATATGATACGAAGGTCGGAGAACGCGGCATTAAATTATCCGGCGGGCAAAAACAGCGAATCGCCATCGCCCGTGTCTTTTTGAAAAATCCTCCGCTTCTTATTTTTGACGAAGCAACATCAGCGCTTGATCTAGAAAGCGAGCATTACATTCAAGAGGCAATGGAACGGCTCGCGAAGAATCGGACTACGTTTATCGTTGCCCATCGCCTGTCAACGATTACCCACGCGGACCGGATTTTTCTTATCGAAGATGGAAAGATTGTTGAAAGCGGCACACATGATGAATTAATGGCCAGAAAAGGACAATATTATCACTTATTTACGATTCAACAATTGAATTACACGGAGTGAAAAATGTTTATATTATCGAAAAATAAGAGTTAGAAACGGTCTTGCAAAGTTGTTAAGGCCGTTTTTTATTTAGATAATATGAACCTCTCCCTCCTTTTCTTTGTTTATTAGTAGGAAAAATATTATTATTTTAGAATTAGGAGGAAGAGAATTTTTACACGCTGTAAGACTGTTTTTTATTACTATTATTTTTTCTATTTAGATAATTTTAATTTTTTGTAAATATTATATTGTCTTATCGAAATTTTCGTGGCATAATTTTGATTAAAATTAAAAAATAAAATATTCTATCAATTCCGTTAGAAGAGAGGTGAAATAATGGCAGATGCACGAGTGCTGGAAGTAAAAGGATTGAAAACATCTTTTTTTACGGATGAAGGAGAAATTCCCGCCGTTGATGGCGTTGATTTTTACATAAACGAAGGGGAAATTTTAGGAGTCGTCGGAGAATCAGGATGTGGAAAAAGCGTCACCTCGCTGTCGATTATGGGCTTATTGCCGAAAGGGGTCGGGCGCATCGTTGATGGCGATATTATCTTCAAAGGTGAAAATCTCGTTCATGCAACGGAAAAGCGGATGAAGCAAATTCGCGGCAATGAAATCGCGATGATTTTCCAAGAACCGATGACCTCATTAAATCCGCTATTTACGATTGGAGACCAGCTAATTGAGGCGATTCGCATACATACGAAAATGAGTAAGAAAGAAGCGAAAGCAAGAGCCGTCGAGATGTTAAAGCTGGTTGGCTTGCCGCGAGCAGAACAGATTGTCGATGAATATCCGCATCAGCTCTCTGGCGGGATGCGTCAGCGTGTGATGATTGCGATGGCGATGGTATGCAATCCATCATTATTAATTGCTGATGAGCCAACAACGGCGCTCGATGTGACGATTCAGGCGCAAATTTTAGCGTTAATGAAGGAACTGAATAAAAACTTTCGCACATCGATTATGATGATTACGCACGATTTAGGGGTAGTCGCTGAGGTATGTGAACGCGTGATCGTCATGTATTCAGGAAAAATTGTGGAAGAAGGCGATGTACGGACGATTTTTAAAAACCCAAAACATCCTTACACGATCGGTCTCATTCAATCGGTGCCGGATATTCGGACAAAAAAGGAACGATTATATTCCATTCCGGGAAATGTGCCAAAACCAGGATCGGTTCGGCAAGGATGCCGTTTTGCCGCAAGGTGCGAATATGCGTTTGACCGCTGTTTCCACGAAGATCCAGAATTATATGAAGCGGGAGAACGAGGGCATCGTGTTCGCTGTTTTTTGCCGCTCGGAGAGGAGGAACGAAATCGTGAGCGAACCGCTGTTGCAAGTGAAAGGTCTTAAAAAATATTTTCCGATTACAGGAGGAGTATTTGGAAAAAAAATCGGTGAAGTGAAAGCGGTCGATGATGTCACATTTACCGTTTACAAAGGAGAAACGCTCGGCATCGTCGGGGAAAGCGGCTGCGGCAAATCAACGACCGGCCGGATGCTTCTTCGCTTAATTGAGCCGACAGAAGGTTCGATTGTATTCGAAGGAAAAGAAGTGACAAAGCTATCTAAATCGGAATTACGGAAAATGCGGCGCGATATGCAAATGATTTTCCAAGATCCTTTTGCATCGTTGAATCCGCGCCATACGGTTGAAAAAATATTGGAAGAGCCGCTCGTGGTCCATGGAATAGGATCGAAAGAGGAAAGAAAAAAGCGCGTGCAAGAGATGCTCGAAGTCGTTGGGCTTGGGCGTTATCACGCGAAGCGGTATCCTCATCAATTTAGCGGCGGACAGCGGCAACGTATCGGTATTGCAAGGACGTTAATGACCAACCCGAAGCTCATTATCGCCGATGAGCCAGTATCGGCGCTTGACGTGTCGATTCAAGCGCAAGTGTTGAATTTGCTAGAAGACTTACAAAAAGAATTTGGGCTTACCTATATTTTTATTGCCCATGATTTAGGGGTTGTCCGTCATATTAGCGACCGCGTCGGCGTAATGTATTTAGGTCGTCTAGTCGAATTGGCTGATAGCGATCAGTTATATGAATCGCCAAAACATCCGTATACGAAAGCGCTGCTTTCCGCTGTTCCGATTCCAGATCCCGAATATAAAAAGGAAAGCCAGCTGTTATCAGGCGATTTGCCAAATCCCGCAAATCCGCCGCAAGGGTGTGCATTTCATACGCGCTGCAGCGCTTGCATGGATATTTGCAAGCAAAAGCGGCCGGAGATGAAAGAAGTAGAAAAAGGCCATTACGTTGCTTGCCATCTTTATTAGTCATTGGCAAGCAACGAAATGATAAAAATGAAATCTAAAGGGGGAACTTATGGTGAGGAAAAAAATATGGATAACATTGCTTGCATTGATGCTTGTATTGTCCATGGCACTAGTTGGCTGTGGAAAATCAGAAAAGACAAGCAGCGGTGAAAAAGGCAAATCATCATCTCAAGACACGCTCGTATATGGACGCGGCGGTGATTCCGTCTCGCTCGATCCAGCTACGGTCACCGATGGCGAATCGTTAAAAGTGACGAAAAACATTTTCGATACACTGCTAGATTATAACGATGGCGATACAACGGTAAAACCGGCGTTAGCAACAAAATGGACGATTTCCGATGATGGATTGACGTACACATTTGAGCTCCGCAAAGGCGTGAAGTTCCATGATGGAACGGATTTCAACGCGGAAGCAGTCGTATTTAACTTCGAGCGTTGGGCGAACGGCAACGCCGAAAAATTCCCGTATTACGGCTCGATGTTTGGCGGCTATAAAAACGATGAAAGCCATGTCATCAAAGAAGTAAAAGCAGTGGACGATTACACGGTTCAATTTGTGTTGAAACGTCCGCAGGCTCCGTTTTTGAAAAACATTGCAATGCCGCCGTTTGCGATTGCCAGCCCGGCAGCGATTAAAAAATCTGGAGACAAATTTGGCGAAAATCCGGTTGGAACTGGTCCATTCGTCTTTAAAGAATGGAAACGAAACGAGCGCATTGTCCTTGAAAAAAATAAAGATTATTGGGAAAAAGGCTATCCAAAGCTTAATCAATTAATCTTTGTTTCGATTCCGGATAACTCTGCTCGCCTAAATGCGCTATTAAAAGGCGAAATTGATTTAATGGAAGATTTGAATCCGAACGATTTGAAACAAATTGAAGGAAATAAAGATTTGCAAGTTTTTAAACGTCCATCGATGAATGTTGGTTACGTCGGATTGACGACGACGAGAGGACCGTTGAAAAACAAATTAGTCCGTCAAGCATTGAACTATGCGGTGGACAAAAAAGCGATCATTGACGCATTTTATGCCGGCCAGGCGGAACCGGCGAAAAACCCGATGCCGCCGAGCATTCCTGGATATAACGATGAAATTCAAGATTATCCGTTTGATTTGAACAAGGCGAAAGAATTACTTGCAAAAGCAGGCTATCCGAACGGTTTTGAAATGGAATTATGGGCAATGCCAGTGCCTCGTCCATATATGCCGGATGGCAAAAAAATAGCGGAAGCACTTCAAGAAAATTTCGCGAAAATTGGTGTAAAAGCGAAAATTGTTACGTATGAATGGGCAACGTATTTAGAAAAAGCAGCAAAAGGGGAAGCAGATGCGTTCTTGCTTGGTTGGACAGGAGATAACGGTGACGCGGACAACTTCTTGTACGCGCTGCTCGACAAGGACAGCATCGGCAGCAACAACTATACGTATTACTCAAATGACGAGCTTCATAAAATTCTAGTCGAAGCGCAAACGATCAGCGATGAAAATAAACGGAATGACCTTTACAAAAAAGCGCAAGAAATTATCAAAGAGGATGCACCATGGATTCCGCTCGTCCACTCGACGCCACTGCTTGCTGGGAAAGCAAACATTAAAGGCTATAACCCGCATCCGACCGGTTCGGATAAATTTACAAAAGTTGAATTCGAATAACAACGTGTGGAGGGGGAGGAGTGCATCCTTCCCTCTTTTTTCATGATCGGTGAAAGGAGTGACAGAAGTGCTTTCTTATACAGTAAGAAGAATATTAATGGTCATTCCTGTATTATTAGGGATGTCTCTTGTCGTTTTTTTCATGATTCGCGCGATTCCGGGCAACCCTGCTCAAGTCATTTTAGGGCAAAAGGCAACGAAAGAAGCGGTTGCCGCATTAACCCATGAGCTCGGATTAGATCAGCCGTGGTATGTTCAGTACATCAAATATTTAGGCGGATTGCTGAGAGGAGATTTAGGAGAATCCATTCGAACAGGAGCGGCCATATCAGAAGAAATTTGGCCATATTTAGCGGCGACCTTAGAACTTTCATTAGCGGCAATGATCATCGCCGTTGTGATCGGGGTGAATGCAGGAATCATTAGTGCTTGGTTTCAAAATTCGTGGTTTGACTACATCGCGATGGTATTAGCTTTAATTGGTGTCTCCATGCCGATTTTCTGGCTTGGGCTGATGGAACAATGGGTGTTTGCGATTCAATTAGATTGGCTGCCGACATCGGGACGCGAAGAAGTACGAAATCCAATTGAACCGATTACCCATTTATATTTAATTGATACGCTCCTAGCAGGGAATACTGAGCAATTTATGCAAGTCGTGCAGCACTTAATTTTGCCAAGCGTAGCGCTAGCGACGATTCCGATGGCGATCATTGCCCGGATTACGCGTTCAAGCATGCTCGAAGTGATGAAATCCGATTATATTCGTACGGCAAGAGCAAAAGGATTAAGCATGTTTTGGGTCGTGTACAAGCATTCGTTAAAAAATGCCATTATTCCTGTATTGACGGTAATAGGTTTACAGACAGGCTTATTGCTAGGTGGCGCGATTTTAACGGAAACGATTTTCAGCTGGCCAGGCATCGGCCGCTACATTTACGATGCGATTGGATACCGTGACTATCCGGTTATTCAATCTGGGATTTTAGTAATCGCAACGATTTTTATTTTCATTAATTTAATTGTAGACCTTCTATATGCAGCGATTGATCCGCGCATTAAATATAACTAATTAAAGGGGGAAAGCGGATATGGCGGAACTAGCCCGTAATCAAACGCCGATTCACGCTGTGGAAGAAAAGGAAGAATCTGCTTCCCTGTGGAAAGAAGGATGGCGCAGATTTCGGAAAAATAAAATGGCCCTTGTCGGATTGGGAATTGTTGTCTTTTTTATCTTGCTGGCGATTTTTGCTCCACTGCTTGCGCCTTATGACTTTAAAGAACAAAATTTAGCAGAGCGGCTGCAGCCGCCTTCATCCAAACATTTATTTGGAACAGACGATTTTGGCAGAGATATTTTCTCACGTGTCATTTACGGGGCAAGAATCTCGCTATGGGTCGGATTTTTCTCCGTGCTCGGCTCCGTTATTGTCGGCTCGATGCTTGGCATTATTGCAGGATATTACGGGCGCTGGATTGATGGAATTATTTCGCGCTTGTTTGATATTATGCTTGCGTTTCCAAGTATTTTGCTTGCCATTGGGATTGTCGCGGTGCTTGGACCTTCCTTGCAAAATGCGCTGATTGCAATTGCGGTGATTAATATCCCGAACTTCGGACGATTGATTCGCTCGCGTGTATTAAGCATTAAACAAGAAGAATACGTGATGGCGGCAAAAGCAATTGGGATGAGCGATATGCGCATTTTGTTCCATCATATTTTGCCAAACAGTATGGCACCGATTATCGTGCAAGGCACACTGGCGATTGCAACGGCCATCATCGAAGCGGCCGCCCTCGGATTTCTCGGATTGGGGGCACAGCCTCCGAATCCAGAATGGGGGAAAATGTTAGCGGATTCGAAAGACTTTTTGACACAAGCACCATGGACGATGATTTTTCCAGGGCTTGCGATTATGTTAACCGTGCTTGGTTTTAACTTGATGGGCGACGGATTGCGCGATGCGTTGGATCCGCGCATGAAAAACTAATAAAAGAAGGCTATCTCTTTTAGCGGAGATAGCCTTTTTAGTGACTAGCTAAATTTTTTACTAAGGCAGCATCATGATGATAATGTTGGAAGCTGTCAATCAATTTATCAAGATGTTCTAATTGTTCGCTATAATCGATAATCGCTCCTATTAATGAAAAGAGGTAATATTCGTTTTTTTGCTGGTGATGTGCGTAAAATGCTTCGATTAAACGTGTTCTTTCTTGATGGGTTTCCATCGCTGTTTCTGTACGAGGATGACATTTTGTTTTACCAATAAACTTTAGCAATATTTGTTCATGGTAATGAAGCAGACTGTCTAGTTGTGAGCGGATGGCTTGCTGCAACTCAAGCGGCATGTGGTACAACTCGTTTTCAAAACGATGAAGAATTTTTAATGTATCGAGCGCTCTGTTTGCGACTACGATCATTTGCCGATATAGCACAAGTTTTCGTGATTTTTGAAAACGATTTTTTCGCGAGTACGTGCGCTCTTCTTTATACATTAAGTAAAGATGCTCGAGTTTTGTCATATCTTCTTTCATTTTTTCAATGTCTTCTTTTAAAATATGGTGCTCGGACGCATGCCTTATATGGATGCGAATCCATTTTAAAATATTTTCCGTGTTTTCATTAATTTGTGCATATAGCCTTTTTTCATATTTTGGAGGAAGAAAAATTAAGTTGACGATAAAGGCAGCGAATACCCCGAGCATAATGGTGGAAAACCGGATAACGGCAAATTTGATAAACTCTCTGTCAGTATATTCCATAATCGCGATAACGGTAACTAATGCTACCGATATCGTTGACTCGAGGCGCATTTTTAAGCAAAGAGCGATAACGATCATGAGCGTAAGGCCGATAATGAACGGGTCACGTCCGAACAAAAGAACAGCAATAATGGCAAATGCAGCGCCAATGATATTGGCTTGGACTTGTTCAATCAATGATAAATAGGAACGGTAAATCGTCGGCTGCATTGCAAAAACTGCGGAAATTCCCGCAAATACAGGAGAGGGAAAGTGTAATAGGGATGCTAGAAAAAGCGCTAATGTAACGGCGATTCCTGTTTTGAAAATGCGGGCACCGAGCTTCATTGTATGTTCAAACCTTTCCTCCTTAGTTCTTATAAACAATTTAGTACTATACACGCTTTTATATATGATATCAAGTGGAAAATATACATGAAATGTTTTTTAAATGACGAAGGGAAACGTATGATGCTTGCTAACTGGGTGTTTAAAATCTCCTCTGTGCAAATAGAGGTGCGAAAAAACAAATGAAAAGATAAAAGGCTACATATACAGTTTAGCATGTATAAACACAGGTGGTAAAAAAATAGATATGACGATTTTCGGTCTAGGTGATTATATGAGGCGGTTAATAACAAAATTCCTGTTCAAAAAGTTACTAGGAATCCCGACCGTGACAGACCGGTTCATCCAACAGGCCATCGCCCAAGTGCTCACGCCGATCTTTGACCCATCCTTTTCGGAACACAGCTACGGGTTTCGTCCCGGTCGAAGAGGACACGACGCGGTGAAAAAGGCGAAGCAGTATATTCAGGAAGGATATACATGGGTGGTAGATATCGACTTGGAAAAGTTCTTTGATCGAGTCAACCATGACAAACTGATGGGGATATTAGCGAAACGAATTCCAGACAAAATCCTCCTAAAGTTGATACGGAAGTATTTACAGGCAGGGGTCATGATCAACGGGGTGGTCATGGAAACACAAGAGGGGACTCCACAAGGAGGGCCGCTCAGTCCACTTTTGTCCAACATTCTCTTGGATGAGCTGGACAAAGAATTGGAAAAACGAGGGCACAAATTTGTACGGTATGCGGATGACTGCAATATCTACGTAAGGACGAAGAAGGCCGGGGAACGGGTGATGAAATCGATCACGGCATTCATTGAAAAGAAACTCCGGCTGAAAGTCAACGAAACCAAATCGGCAGTGGATCGACCGTGGAGGAGAAAATTCCTCGGTTTTAGCTTCACCCCAAATAAGGAGCCAAAAATCCGGATCGCAAAGGAAAGTATTCGGCGCATGAAGCAAAGGATGCGCACCATGACGAGTCGATCGAAACCGATTCCCATGCTCGAGCGAATCGAACAGCTCAACCAGTACATTCTGGGATGGTGTGGATACTTCTCGTTAGCAGAGACTCCAAGTGTGTTCAAAGAACTAGATGGATGGATTCAACGAAGGCTGCGCATGTGCCAATGGAAAGAGTGGAAACTTCCGAGAACCAGAGTCCGAAAACTGCAAAGTTTAGGAGTGCCCAAGCAGAAAGCATATGAATGGGGAAACACTCGGAAGAAATATTGGAGAGTGGCCGCTAGTCCCATCTTGCATAAAGCCCTTGGCAACTCCTATTGGGAGAGCCAAGGGCTGAAGAGTCTTTATCAACGATATGAATCTCTGCGTCAGACTTAATGGAACCGCCGTATACCGAACGGTACGTACGGTGGTGTGAGAGGACGAGGGTTAATCACCCTCTCCTACTCGATCATTCTGTTGAAACGGAAGGATCGGCTTGTTCTTTTGTCGGAATCACCTGGAAGAAATGGTTTTCCGGTTTTTCAAGAAGCGGCTGTAATGATTGCACTTCTTCGTGCTGACCGTGTTCTTTTAATAGTTCAATGTATTTCGATAACAATTCTTGTACATCCGATTTTCCACGTTCGTTCAGTGGCTCGAGGCGTACTTGCGCTCCTTTTGCGATGCGGCGTTCCAATGCCGCCTTCGTTAACCCCATTTCCGGTTGGTGGCGCAAGTAGACGACTCCACCTGTCATTCCGGCGCAAATCCATGGACCTGGGTCGCCAAGAACAATGCCGCGTCCATTTGTCATATATTCGAAGGCAAATCCTTTAATGTTCGCACGTGTGCCGATATTTCCATGTTCTTTTTCCGGAATCGGTGTTGTCACTTGGCCGCCGATGATCATATCCGCACCAGACAGACGAATGCCAGCGCGTGCGTCCGCGTTTCCTTGCGCGATGAGCAAACCTTTTTGCGCCCCGTATCCGAAGCCTTTGCCAACGGAGCCGTTATAAAATTTTCCGTCTTTTCCCTTTGCTTTCAAAATGAAAATGCTGCCGCCAAACGCGGTTTTTCCAACGCCGTCCTGTCCGCCGCCGTCGACATGGATATGGATGCCGTGAGTGTTGTAAGCGCCGAGCCCGTTTCCAGGAATCGAGCCGTTTTTGTAGCGCAATGTGACATCTGGCAATTTTTTGTACGATCCGTCGAGACGACCGCGCACGCGGTGGCAAGAAACACGGCTGCCGAGAACGCGCTGTTCAGATGTGACGGTCGTAAATTCACGGGAACGATGCAAATCTTCCACATGGTAATCGAGATATTCCGCCCCAGCAGCAACGAGCAATGATGGTTCCTCTGCGCTTGCAGCTGCTTCTTTTTGCGCCATTTGCTCCACTTCAAGCACTTCAAGCAAGTTTGATAGATTCATTTGCTCTAGTCCTCTTGTTTGCTCTAATAAGTCAGAGCGGCCGACGATATCTTGCAGGCGAGTAAATCCAAGAGAAGCTGTTAATGCTTTTAATTCGTTTCCAAACGCGGTGAATAAGTTGACTAATCCTTGCACTGCCGTCTCGAATTGCCGCGGAACAAAACGGCGCAATCCGTGTTCTTTTGCTTGCGCAACCGATTCGATTTGAGTGGCGATTCCGACATGGCACGTATCTAAATGACAGCCGCGGCACGTCGTACAGCCGATCGCAATCATCGATAGCGTACCAAAGCCGATGCGGTTGGCCCCCAGCAACATCACTTTGAGAACGTCAAGTGCGCTTTTAATGCCGCCGTCCGCCCAAATTTCGACTTTGTTTCGCAAACCGGCTTCAAGAAGGGCGTTATGAGCGGCCTTTACCCCGATTTCCACCGGAAGGCCGACATGTTGCAGCGCATGGATGCGCGCCGCTCCGGTTCCGCCATCGAAACCGCTTAGTGTAATAATGTCCGCTCCCGCTTTGGCGATGCCGACCGCAATCGTCCCGATGTTTGGCACGACCGGCACTTTGACGGCGACTTTTGCTTTGTCGTTTGCCGTTTTTAATTCAGCGATCATTTGTGCCAAGTCTTCAATCGAATAAATATCATGGTTATTCGATGGAGAAATTAAGTCCGAACCGATGGTTGCGTTACGCGCTTCGGCGATTTTTGCCGTTACTTTTGACCCCGGCAAGTGGCCTCCTTCACCTGGTTTTGCTCCTTGGCCGATTTTAATTTCCAATAGATTCGAAGAGTTTAACAGTTCCGCGTTCACTCCGAAACGGCCTGATGCAATCTGCTGGCCGCGAGTACGCGGGTATTTGCCGAGCATATCTTTAATTTCGCCGCCTTCGCCGTTTAAGCTGACCATGTTCAAGCGGTCTGCCGCTTCCGCATAAGCGCGGAACGCCACTTCGTTTTGCGAACCGAACGACATCGAAGCAATGACGAACGGCAGGCTATGTTCGCCGATACTAATATCGACTTTTTCGACAGGAACTTGTTTTTCCGTTTTCTTTATATCTAACAAATGGCGAATCGTTGTCGGTGTTTCGGTTTCGAGCTCGTTCATTTTTTCTCGATAGTTATCATATGATCCTGTTTGGGCGACCTCTCCAATCGCCTTCCAAATGCGAGGGAAGAGGTGGAACGTTTTTCCCGGCTTGGCGTTTTCGTTGGCGTAGTCTTCGGCACGGGAGATTGCGTCTTGTTTCAGTGCTTCGAAATCGTATTTCAACGAGTCAGAGCCAAAGAAGTTGACAATGTTTAATACATCGGCGATTTCATCATGCAGACCAATCGATGAGAAGAGGCGGCTGTATCCGCGCAATTCGTGAATGCCAATCGTTGAAATCACTTTTTCTAATCCTTTATTGAGCGCTTTAAATAGGTTGGCAACAGGTGCAGTCGACTCTTCCGACGCAACCGTCGCAAACATGAGATAAGGGCTGATCGCGTTTGCTCCTAATCCATAGGCGACGACAAAATCATGAAGGGAGCGAATCGCGCCGGAACGAAGCAAAATGGAACAATCGCGGCGCAAGTCTTGTTTTGTTAACGATTGATCGATGGCCGATGTGATGAGCAGCGGGTCAATCCATAAGTTTCCGTTTTGATGTGCTTCTGCATCATCAATGACGAGCAAGGTCTTGCCGGAACGAACCGCTTCACATGCTTCGTTAGAAAGACGCTCTAGCGCCTGCGGAATGTTTTCTTCCGCCGTAAACGTCGCCGACAGGACGTACGCTAATTGTTTTTCTCGGAACGAATGAACAATTTGGTCGTACGAAGGATGATGTAATTCTGTCGCGCAGTCGTTTCCGATTTTTCCTTCGATGAGAATCGGCGAGCTTAGCTCGATAACATATGACGTTTCTGTTTTATCTACGAGAGATGGCCGTTTTCCAATGATAGTTCTTGTTGAAAAATGTTCCATTTCACGGTCGCGGTCAATGGCTGGATTGGTGACGACGGCGACGCTTTCTTTAATGAAATCTGCGAGATTTTTCCGATTCGGATTAATAGCCGCAAGCGGCGCGTCATGACCTAACGAGCGAATCGGCTCCGCACCTTTTTCCGCCATTTGTTCTAAAAGTTGAATATGTTCTCTGTCCCAGCCGAACGCGGCATATTGACCGTTATGCACTTTTGTCGGGGCAAAAGTAAATACGTGATTTTCCAGTTTCGGAACATCGAGACGTTTTCGGAGGTTAGTAATGTCAAACCGTTTCGAAAAACGGGCATATACTTCTTCCTGAAACTGTTCGTATTCCAACACTTGAATGACGCCGCCGAACCATGTTAAGCCGATTTTTTCCCCTGGTGCGAGCGGCTTTGGTTCTCCCGTATATTCGCTTGCCGGAATGATTCCTGGTTCTGACGCAAAAACAAATCGTTTTTCCGTTTCTAATTTCCAAAGTGGGCGTAATCCGAGCGCGTCGACGCTGAAGACCGCTTCGTCCCCGTAGCGGGAGATAATTGCTGCCGGCCCTTGGGCGAAATGCCCCCATGATTCGCGGATGTACGTATACAAGTCTTGGAGGTGCTCTGGATACGCTTTAATTTCATTCACAATAGGCGGGAACAATATATCCATCGCTTCAAATAAGCTATAATCATAACGGCAGATAAGCGTTTCCATCGTCCGGTTTAAATCTTGGGAGTCACTGCCGTCATTTGTCAATGGGACACCAATCATCACTGCTTCGTCACGCAGCTTTGCAATTGTGTTAATTTCGCCGTTATGAGCTAATACGCTAAACGGCTGAACGCGGAAAAAGTTAGACAGCGTATTGGTCGAGTAGCGGTTATGTCCTAATGTCATGGTCGATGCGATAAACGGATGGGCTAAGTCATGATAGTATTTTGGCAAAATATCTCCGGCTCCCATCACTTTATACACAACGTGAAAATTGCTTAAAGAGGCAACATGAACATTTTCATCTTTCTCGATTTCAATCATTAGATCAAACAATCGTTTTGTAAGCTGCGCATTGTCGCTTGGCAATAAGGCGACTTGCCAAAATACCGGTTCTTGCCGAAGCGCGATTGGGCCTAACGCACTGGAGGAGGTCACACGGTCAGATTCAAAAATCAATGAAAAACCTGTTTTTTTGAATAACTGTTTGATCTTCGTTTTTATATGGTCTACATCAGCAGACCGATCGATGAAAAGATGGCCGACGGTAAAACTTTCGTCGTTTGCTATTTCTGGATTTTGACCAACGTTTGCGAGTTTTTCCATCCAAAGTTTTCTTGGAATATCCATATGAATGCCGACGCCGTCTCCCTCGCCATTAATAAATCCGGCGCGGTGATTCATTTTGACAAGCGCGTCAATACATGTCATAATGTTTTCTCGGGTTGGAATACATCGTTTTTCGATAGCGGCGACAATGCCGCAAGCATCATGTTCTACTTGATGAAAGTTTTTAAAATGGTTAGGGTTCCAACGTTGTCTCATAACGTAAGCGGCGCCAAAGCGGGAACGTTCCTGCTTTTCGCCATTCACCTCCCGTGTTGAATAAACATAAGCGGCAATTTTGATCTTAATTTTCAGAATTTATAACCTATAATATCATGATTGCATATCCAAATCAATTATTTATTCATTTTCTTGGATAATTATATTCATCATATTTTATGTTTTTTGCAAACGTTTTCAACAACTTAACAATAATCCCAGGAGGGGATTCCTCCTGGGATTATTGCATAATTATTCATTTTTTAATTGTTTAAATGCATTTTCCACCGCTTTGAGCGTATATTCCACGTCTTCTTCGGTATGAGCAAGCGTAACAAACCATGCTTCATATTTGGAAGGAGCGAGGTTGATGCCTTGCTTTAACATAAGCTTAAAGAACTTCGCAAACATTTCTCCATCGCTTCGTTGGGCTTGTTCATAGTTTTCGACTTTTTCTGTTGTGAAGTAGACGGTGAATGCACCTTTCAAACGATTGATTGTTATAGGAATGCCGTATTTGTTTGCGTGAAGAAGTATGCCTTCTTCCAGCATCGCGCCGAGCTTGTCAAGATATTCGTACACGCCGTCTTGCTTGAGCACTTCAAGACAGGCGATACCGGCAAGAATCGACGCTGGGTTTCCTGCCATCGTTCCTGCTTGGTATGCCGGACCGAGCGGCGCGACTTGTTCCATAATGTCTTGGCGGCCACCATATGCACCGATTGGCAGACCGCCGCCAATAATTTTTCCAAGCGCGGTTAAATCCGGTTCGATCCCTAATAAATTTTGCGCCCCGCCGTACATAAAGCGGAATGCGGTAATCACTTCATCGTAAATGACGAGGGCTCCCGCTTGATGGGCAATTTCATTGATTGCCTCTAAAAAGCCTGGTTTTGGTGTAACGATCCCGAAGTTTCCGACGATTGGTTCCACAAGCACAGCGGCAACTTGGTCTCCCCATACGTCCATCGCTTGTTTAAACGAGTCGATATCGTTGTACGGCACAGTGATTACTTCTTGGGCGATGCTTTTTGGCACACCTGCGGAATCTGGAGTTCCTAACGTTGATGGACCGGAGCCGGCAGCGACAAGGACAAGATCGGAATGTCCGTGATAACAGCCGGCAAATTTGACAATTTTATCACGGCCCGTATAAGCGCGCGCCACGCGAATCGTGGTCATGACCGCTTCCGTTCCTGAATTGACAAAACGCACTTTTTCTAAAGACGGAATCGCTTCTTTTAACATTTTTGCAAAGGTAATTTCATGCGGCGTGGGTGTGCCGTAAAGGACGCCAGTTTCTGCGGCGCGCTGAATCGCTTTTGTAATGTGTGGATGGGCATGGCCAGCTATAATTGGTCCGTATGCCGCCAAATAGTCGATATATTTATTGCCGTCAACGTCCCAAAAATAAGCGCCTTGCGCGCGTTCCATGACGACCGGCGCTCCGCCGCCGACCGCTTTATATGAGCGGGACGGGCTGTTGACGCCGCCGACGATATGCTGCAATGCTTCTTGATAAAGCTGTTCTGATTTCGTAAATTGCATCGTTCAAATCCTCCTATTATTTCATTGCCGATTTTTATTTTAACATAAAGCATACCATTTGTTTCGGGATGTGACTTCAGATAAACTATTGCCTATGTGGAGGGAGTGTAACATGAACGTCATTGAAGTAGAAAACTTAAGAAAAGAATTTAAATCGTATTCAAGCCGCTCTGGCTTAGTCGGAGCGTTTCGCGATTTATTTACCCGAAATTATAAAATCATCCGCGCTGTCAATGATATTTCGTTCACCGTAAAGCAAGGAGAAATGGTTGGCTATATCGGCGAAAATGGGGCAGGGAAATCGACAACGATTAAAATGCTGACGGGAATTTTGACGCCGACATCCGGAAAAGTGATTGTCAACGGCATGAATCCGCATAAAGAGAGGGAAGCGTTCGTTCGAACCATCGGCGTTGTGTTCGGGCAGCGCTCGCAGCTTTGGTGGGATATCGCCGTCCAAGAGTCGTTTCGACTGTTGAAAAAAGTGTACCGTGTATCGGATCAAGACTACAAAGAACATATGGAACATGTCATTGAAACGCTCGATATCGGTCCTCTGTTGGACAAGCCGGTTCGCAAGCTGTCGCTTGGACAGCGGATGCGCTGTGAGCTGGCCGCTGCGCTTATTCATAACCCGCCGCTTTTATTTTTAGATGAACCGACGATTGGCTTGGATGTGCTTGTAAAACTGAAAATCCGTCAGTTTTTAAAAGAAATTAATGAGAAATACAACACAACCATTTTATTGACGACCCATGATATTTCCGATATCGAAGCGTTGTGCGAACGCGTCATTATGTTGGATGAAGGAAAAATCATTTACGATGGCTCACTGCAAAAGCTAAAAGAGAATTGGGGAGAAGGGAAACAAATTCAATTTACATTCGCAAGCGAAATTACGTTAGATGCTTTAAAGGAACTGACAGACGATTTACAAGTAACATGGAAAAAAGGGGAGCAAGCAAACGTCTGGACAGCAAATATAGCGCCATCGCTTCTGCCTGAAGTCATTAGCCGCGTTGTTTCCCGCTATTCGATTCAAGATATGAATATTAATGAAATTTCTACGGAAGAAATTATCCGCAACATCTATGAAGAAGGTGTTGTGCATGGATAAATATATCGAAATGATTCGCATCCGCTTTTTAATGATGCTTGCTTACCGGACGAATTATTACACAGGTATTCTCATTTATGCTATTAACATCGCGGCGTATTATTTTCTTTGGTCGGCGATTTATGGCGGCAAACCGACGATGCAAGGCATGTCGATGGAGCAAATGACAACGTATGTCGCCATTTCGTGGATGGCGCGGGCGTTTTATTTTAATAATATCGACCGTGAAATCGCCATGGAGATTAAAGAAGGAAGAGTGGCGACAGAGCTTATTCGTCCTTACAGTTATCTCGGAATGAAAACGATGCAAGGATTAGGGGAAGGAATCTTTCGTTTGTTGTTTCTTTCGCTTCCAGGAATTTTTTTTGTTGCTTTATTTTTGCCTCTCCGTTTTCCAACGGATGTTCATACATGGATGTTTTTCACATTGTCGATTGTCTTTAGTTTTATTATTAATTCGGAGTTGAATTTGCTTGCAGGCATCATCACATTTTTTACCCTTAACAATGAAGGATTATTGCGCGCAAAGCGATTTGTGATCGACTTGTTTTCCGGGCTTATTCTGCCAATCAGCTTTTATCCGGATTGGGCGCAAGAGGTAATGAAATATTTTCCATTTCAAGGAATTAGCTATATTCCAAGCATGATTGTGACAGAAAGCTTTCAAGGTCAAGCAATCATCGATGGCCTTTTGTTTCAGCTTGTATGGTGTGTGCTGTTGCTCATCCCGATTCAGCTGTTGTGGCGAGCGGCGAAAAAACAGCTTGTCATTCAAGGAGGGTGAGTGGTGTTTTACGTATCGATCTTTTTTCAATATATGGCGCAATATATGAAAACAAAGCTGCAATATCGCGCTGATTTGCTTGTCGAGTTTATCTCTGATTTGATGTCGCAGGCGGTCAATCTTGTGTTTCTTCTCGTTGTATTTGGGCATACGCCGCTGCTGCACGGCTGGACGCGTGATGAAATTTTATTTATTTACGGCTTTTTTTTAGTGCCATATGCGGTGTTCGGGGCATTTTTTAACTTATGGGATTTTAATGAGCGTTATATTGTGCGCGGAGAAATGGACCGTGTATTGACACGCCCAGTGCACAGCTTGTTTCAAATTATTCTTGAGCGTATGGAGTTAGAGTCGCTTCTTGGTGGAGTAACAGGCATAATCATTATGGCGTATGCGGGTGCACGCTTGCATCTTTCGCTGCATTGGTATGATGTTTTTGTGTTTATTTTGCTTGTACTAGGTGGAGCGCTTATTTACGCGGGAGTATTTGTATCATTAGCGACTATTAGTTTTTGGGCAGATGCTCGTACATCCATCATGCCGATGATGTACAACATCAGCAACTACGGGCGCTATCCAATTGATATTTATCATCGCGTCATCCGCTATATTTTAACGTGGATTTTGCCGTTTGCGTTCGTCGGCGTGTATCCGGCGTCCTATTTTCTCGGCAAAAAAGAATGGTACGGATATGCGTTTTTTACTCCAGTCATGGGCATCATCTTTTTTGCGATTTCCGTGTTTTTGTGGAACGCAGGGGTAAAACGATATCGAGGTGCAGGGAATTAAAAAGAGGGAGAATCCGAAAGGTAAAAATTCCTTAAAGGGATTGCCCTCTTATTTTTTATGAAAATGAGTATATGTAGTATGTATTATGGTGAATATAATGACAGACCATTTTTTTTCGTTTATTGGGTTGCTTGCTGGAACTGAATGTAGTGATACAAAAATACTGTTGTGCGGCCAAAATGTTAACAAAAAAGACAAATTTCTCTTATAGTTGATACTTGATAAAGTTTGTGAAATAATGCACAATATATTTGTGAATAATTTCACAAACTAATTTTAGGAAAGGATGACAGACAACTATGAAAAGACAATGCATGAATCGAGTGGCACTTATAGGAACAGGATTCGTTGGGGCCAGCTATGCATTTGCCCTTATGAATCAAGGAATCGCGGATGAATTAGTGTTGATTGATGTGAATAAAGAGAAGGCGGAGGGCGACGTGATGGACTTAAATCACGGAAAAGTATTTGCGCCGAAGCCAATGAATATATGGCATGGAGATTATCAAGATTGTCAAGATGCCGATTTGGTGGTAATTTGTGCAGGTGCTAACCAAAAGCCAGGGGAAACAAGACTCGATCTCGTTGACAAAAACATGAATATCTTTAAAACGATTGTCGATTCTGTCATGAAATCAGGTTTTGATGGAATCTTTCTTGTCGCGACGAATCCAGTAGATATTTTAACGTATGCCACTTGGAAATTTAGCGGGTTGCCGAAAGAACGAGTGATTGGCTCGGGAACGATTCTGGATACGGCAAGATTCCGCTTTTTGCTAAGCGAATACTTTCAAGTAGCTCCGACTAATGTACACGCGTATATTATCGGAGAGCATGGGGATACAGAATTGCCTGTTTGGAGCCATGCGGAAATTGGAAGTGTTCCAATCGAACAAATATTGTCGCAAAACGATCGCTATAGAAAAGAGGATTTAGAAAATATCTTCGTCAATGTTCGTGATGCGGCATATCAAGTTATTGAGAAAAAAGGCGCAACTTATTACGGCATTGCGATGGGACTCGTCCGCATTACACGTGCTATTTTGCACAATGAAAATGCTATTTTAACCGTTTCTGCTTATCTAGATGGTCAATATAATGAGCAAAACGTTTATATTGGTGTACCTGCTATTATCAACCGAAACGGTATTCGCGAGGTAATGGAATTGAAGTTAAATGAAACAGAACAACAGCAATTTCATCATAGCGTAACTGTATTAAAAGACATTCTTTCACGTTATTTTGATGATGTAAAGTAATAAAATACTGACTTAGAATAATAACAAGGTGAGCAACATGTGGATACAACATTACAATCCTTTCGATAATACGTATCTTTCTGCACTCATTGCGGCGCTTCCAATTGTTTTATTTTTATCATGTTTAACCGTGTTTAAAATGAAGGGAATAAAAGCCGCTTTTCTCACTCTTTGTTTTGGATTAGTGACAGCTGTTTTGTTTTTTCATATGCCGATTTCAAAGGCGATTGCTGCTTCCATCTATGGAATCGCGAACGGTTTATGGCCTATTGGCTATATTGTGATCATGGCTGTCTGGCTATATAAAATTGCTGTTAAAACAGGGAAGTTTGATATTATCCGTGGGAGTATCGCAAACATTTCTGAGGATCAGCGGCTTCAACTCTTGCTCATCGGTTTTAGTTTTAACGCATTTTTAGAAGGTGCTGCGGGATTCGGCGTTCCGATTGCCATTTCGGCTGCTTTACTTTCGGAATTAGGATTTCATCCATTAAAAGCCGCCGCTCTTTGTTTAATTGCCAATGCTGCATCTGGCGCGTTTGGAGCGATTGGGATTCCGGTTATTGTCGGAGCACAAATGGGAGATTTAACTCCGATTGAGTTATCTCGTACACTTGCTTGGATTTTGCCATTTATCACGTTTCTCATTCCGTTCTTATTAGTGTTTATTTTAGATAAATGGAAAGGCGTTAAAGAAACATTGCCTGCTCTTTTAGTCGTAAGCGGAAGTTATACCATTGTACAGACATTGACAATCATTGTGCTCGGTCCGGAATTGGCCAACATTTTAGCGGCGCTTGTCAGTATGGGGGCATTAACTATTTTCTTAAGAAAATGGCAGCCGTCACATATATATCGAGTAAATCAGGATGAAGAAGCTGTAGAAAAATCTAAATACAGCTTGAAAGAAATCATCAGTGCGTGGTCTCCTTTTTATATTTTAACGTTAATCGTTATTATCTGGAGTCTGCCGGGTTTTAAAGCACTGTTTGCTGAAGGTGGAGCGCTTCATAAAACTACGCTTTTGTTTAAAGTGCCATTTTTGCATGGAGAAGTCGTAAAAACTCCTCCGGTGGCACCGGCACAGACGGCATTAGATGCTATATTTAAGCTGGATCTTGTATCCGCAACAGGTACAGCGATTTTATTAGCGGTGCTGTTGGCAGTGATGTTCAGCAAAAATATTACGTTCGCTGAGGGAATACAAAGTTTAAAAGAAACATGTAAAGAACTTTCGATTCCTGTATTGACTATTTGTTTTATCATGGGGTTTGCCAACTTAGCCAACTATGCGGGTTTATCCTCTACGATTGGTTTGGCATTAGCGAAGACAGGGGATGTATTTCCGTTCGTTTCCCCGTTATTAGGATGGCTCGGTGTGTTTATTACAGGATCTGTCGTAAGCAACAATGCTTTATTTGGCCATTTACAAGTGGTTACAGGGGCTCAAATAGGGACAAGCTCTTCGTTATTGCTTGCTGCCAATACTAGCGGGGGAGTGATGGGAAAACTCATCTCTCCGCAATCCATCGCCATTGCAACTGCTGCAGTGCGAGAGACAGGCAAAGAATCTAACTTGTTTAAAATGACGATTTATTATAGCTTGATCCTGCTGTTGTTTGTGGGAGTATGGACATATGTTCTTTCGATCATTGGAATTTAGTATAGTTTGTTATTAAGTTAAGCACTGTGTATAGGCGGATATATTCTGCGGCCTTTTTCTCCGATTTATGTACCGGAAAAAGGCCGCATTTAATTACATTACTTGCCCCACCTTTTTCGTGTAAAGCGAACGAATCAAGAAATAGTAACAAAGTTGAACAACGAAAAAGATGATAATGACAAGCGAGCTTGTTTTCACGACAGAACCGGACACCATGTTTTGCAGCATTTTAAAGGCAAAGCCGGCATGGACGGTGGCAACGACAAACGGAATGAAAAAGAGAATCGCTACTTGCTTTGCCGCAATTTGCTTCATTTCTTTCCATGTCAAACCGAGTTTGGATAGCGCTTCGTATTGCTTGCTGTCCTGTTCCAAATCGTTATAAAGCTTAAAATATAAAATGCTGTCAGCAGCTAAAAAGAAGAGGACACTGACGAAAAAACCAATAAAGAGCATTAAGGAGAAAACTTGTTTCATTTGGTTAAATAATTCTAAACGATTGATGAAATCGACATCATCTTTTTGAATCAAGCGGTTCAGTTTTTTGATTACTGATGTTTTTACTTCCCAATTTTTATATGATATACCAGCATAATATTGAATCGTTTCTTCTGCCGCGAGACGATGAAATTTATCATATAAATGATCAGGAACAACTAGCATATATCCGATAACCCCTGAAGGATTGATGACTGGCTGGGGAATCGATTTAGCCAATGGAACCACCATCGTCTCATTACTATTTTTTATGGCAATCGCAATTTGTTTTCCTTTAATAGGTTCGTACCCTTGGTCAGGGGTAGGTTGCATATAGGCAGCTGTATTTGCTGGCAGCGATATGTGCGGCTGACCAGCCAAATCCGCGAATCGATTGTAATCTGTTACACGCATAAGAACAAGGTTTTGCATTGCATAATCCTCAGATTTCTTAGGATTATATGCCCGGATGAAAGCGGCCTTATGACTTTTGAAAGGAATATGCTCATCACGTAAAGTATTTTTCAGTATTTGCAATTTGTTTTCAAAGGCTTTCGGTTCTTTTTTTGATATAAGGGCAATCGCATGCGGGAACCGTGCTTCTGCTTCTGCTTTTTTGCCAAAATAAAGGTTGGCAAGCACCCCGGTAGAAGTAAAGGTCACCGCCGTTAGAATAGTCACCATGCTTAAAATTCTTGCGTTATCTTTCAGTTTATATGTCAGTTCCGCGGTGGTAATTAAGTTTGTGCCGCGATAATAGGAGTGCTTTTGCTTTTTATAGTATCGCAAAAGCCCGATGCTCGCTTGCGTATATAGAAAGTACGTTCCAATAATGACAAGCAGTAAAATTGGCAGGACGCGTTTTCCCGCTTGCATGATGTTGGAGGTATAGGCTAAATAGTATCCAATCGCCAGACAGATAACCGCAAGCAGCGAAAGCCAGAGCGAGTAGACAGGCGGTTTTTTTGGCTTTTTCGCTGCTGTTAACAACTCAATAATTTGTGAAGAACGGATCGTGATGAGCGTCATAATCGTAATCGCCTCAAATGTCACTAGAAACAAGATCGCGGTAGAAGCGACCGCTTTCCAAGCAATATAGTAAGATAGCGGCGATGGCAAGTCTAACATAATAGAAAACATCATGAAAAAGATTTTTGTCAATAAGGCGCCAAACACCATTCCTGTTGCAATCGAAAGAAGGGCGATAATTGAGTTTTCGATTATGATTAATTTATTCAGCTGGCCGCGCGTAATACCGAGCAACGTCAGCAAGCCAAAATCTTTTTTACGCAATTTTAAAAACGAGCTTGTCGAATAAAAAATGAAAAATACAGAAAAAAGAAAGACGATGACCTCAGCGGCAAAGATTCCTCTTCTTACTGAGGGACGAATCGTTCCATTCACTACATCAGGATGAAAAATAAATGCAGCGTACATAAAAAAGACAGTGACGGCGAAAGTGCTGCTCAAAAAGTAGGCGGCATATCGGCTAAAGTTACGTCTCACATTATGAAGGGCGAATTGTCGAAATGTCATTGACGTTCCCTCCTAATAGTGACAGCATGTCCAGAATATCTTGAAAAAACGCCTGACGGTTATGTCCTCTGCGTATCTCTGTGAACCATTTGCCGTCTTTGATGAAAATAATGCGCTCACAATAGCTCGCTGCAAAAGGATCATGCGTAACCATCATGATGGAAACGTTCTTTTCCTGATGCAATGCTGTTAATGTTTCCATCACATCTTTTGAAGATTTCGAGTCCAGATTCCCGGTCGGCTCATCGGCAAAAATGAGCAGCGGTTCATGAATAATCGCCCGTGCAATTGCAGCGCGCTGCTGCTGTCCGCCTGAGACCTCATATGTCCGCTTATCGAGAATCCCTTCAATACCTAAAGTGGAAGCCACTGTTTGCAATCGTTGTTCCATTTCTTTAACGGGAATTTTGTCCAATGTGAGTGGAAGAATGATATTTTCTCCGATGGTTAACGTGTCTAGCAAGTTGAAGTCTTGGAATACAAAGCCGAGTTTTCGTCTGCGAAACAAAGCAAGCTCTTTTTTCGAAAGCTGCGATAGATTTTTCCCCTCTACCAACACTTCTCCCGTAGTCGGCTGGTCGATGGTTGCCAAAATATTAAGCAAGGTTGTTTTTCCGCTTCCGGATGGCCCCATGACTCCGACAAATTCCCCTTTTTCAATCGATAAACTGAAATTATCTAACGCCCGGTGTGCGGCCGATTGGCTAGAACGATATATTTTCGTAATCGAGTTTGCTTGCAGGATCGTCATAAAAAAATCCTCCCTTATGTTCTTCTACTGTCGATTATACGGAGGGAGAACATGTGAACATATCGATTTTTCTTACAATGTCTGCTTGTTTTCTTACATTTTTGTCACATTGTAAAAAGTGATCGTGACGGTTGTTCCTTTTCCTTCTTCAGCAGAAATGGTAATTCCGTGGCCAAGATGGTCAACAATTTGTTTGACAAGGTATAACCCCATTCCAGTGGATTCGCGAAACCTACGCCCATTCATACCAGTGAAAAAAGGTTCAAATACGCGTCCGATATCTTGTTTTGGAATGCCGACTCCAAAATCTTGAACGGACAAAAACACTTCGTTTTCACGTTGAACAGCAGAAAGCACGATTTGGTTGCTGACGTTTTTTGAATATTTGATGGCATTGATGACGATTTGGCTAAGAGCGAACTGAAACCATTTTTGATCCGTTTCTACGAAAATCGTTTCGGGAATTTCCACGATGGGGTGAATGCGATTGCGAATAAAAGAGCGTTTGTAATGTTGAATGACATGGTTGACCATTGTTTTTAGCGGCAGCCGCTTTACATGAAAATCATGAGAAAAACGTTTTATTCGTTCTGAATACAGGGCCAGCTCCAATCCATGTTGCAGTCGTTCGAGTTCTTCGCGCATGCTATTCACAAATTCTCGGTCGAATTGGTCTTGAATGTCAAAGTTTTGCAAAAGTAAATCCATGACAGAAACCGGTGTTTTCATCTGATGTACCCATTGGTTCATAAATAATGATGCATCGTCCATTTCTTTATGCAATGCTTGCAGTTCTTTTGTGTAATAACGATACTGCGAGTGGAGGAGTTTTTGAAAAGCATGCAGTAACGGAGACCCGCTAAAAGGGTGAGTGCTCATGTCTAACTGCCGCAAGTTGGACGATAAAAAACGATATGCATGGGATTGACGCCAATAACGCCATGTTAAAAACATCACGATGCACACAAGGCTGATAACAAAAAGATAAACAAACATGCCAAAAGATGGATGGAAAGATTGTTCGAGCATATATAAATACACAATCGATAACAAAAGTACAGCATGAAGAAGATGAAAGACGGTCAGCGGGATATGCTCGCGCAAAAACAATTTCATTATGAATCCCTCCATGTCTCGACCAATTTATAACCGACACCGCGAACCGTTTCAATTGCCTGTTCGATTCCAATTTGCTGCAGTTTTTTGCGAACGCGTGTAATATTGACGGATAGTGTATTATCGTCGACAAATTCCGTATCATCCCACAATGACTCGAGTAGTTCTTCGCGAGATACAATTTTTCCAGATTTTTTCGCCAATCGTTCTAATAAAGTAAACTCCTTTTTTGTAAGCTCGATCGTTTTCTCTTTCCATTGAACCATATGTCGATCATATAACAGGTACAACCCTGATACTTCATATACATGGGGCTGCGCAAGAGCGGCATAGGGACCGTATGTTCGCCGCAGTAAACTTTTGATTTTTGCCATGACTAGATCTAAATTAAACGGCTTTGTAATATAATCATCCCCACCATTTTCGATCGCCATAATTTGGTTCATTTCATGACTGCGCGCAGAGATGAAAATAATGGGGCAAAGGGAAATCGTGCGGATTTGCCGGCACCAATAAAAACCGTCAAATCGAGGAAGATTAATGTCGAGCAATACAAGATGAGGATGATACTTTATAAACTCCTTTTTAATATCGTCAAACTGTTCTGCAATATGTGCGCGATATTCATATTTTTCAATATGCTCCTTAAGCATGAAGGCGATTTTAACATCATCTTCGACAATCAAAATCGTATGCATTTGTTTTCTCCCTTTCATTCTCTTTCTAGGTTTTATTATATCGAATCCACTTATATATGAATAATCGACTTTCTGTTTTCATATATATGGTTATGGACAAGTACGAGGTGAGAGCGATGGAGTATGCGTTCATTGGAATTGTAGCGACGGTGTTGCTTGCAAGCATTGCGTCTATTTGGACGACAAGTATAAAAACGACCCGTCGTATTTCCTTAGAAAATTTATTTGTTCTTATTCAATGGTACATCACGATGATGTTAGGTTTTGGGCTTATATATATGGTGCTTCAGATGAATGGGCATCACGTGTTTACCCCGTCTGCGAATAGAACGGCTAATGAATGTTTTTCTATACTTCAAGATAGCCTTTATTTAAGCGGGATGACGTTATTGTCAGTTGGATATGGAGATGTTACACCAAAGGGGATTGGAAGATGGATTGCCATCATTGAAGCTTTATTGGGTTATATTATGCCTGCTGTACTTGTTGCTCGAACAATGCTTGACTGGGATGAGCGGTAATCGTTGCAATTTATTGTATCTTTCGCTACCCTAAAAACGAAAGAATAAGACAGTGGAGGGAAAACGATGTCTTTGCAAATCGGGCAACTAGCACCGGATTTCACATTGCCGGCAAGCAATGGGGAAATAGTTTCCCTTTCTGATTTTCGCGGGAAACATGTCGTATTATATTTTTATCCGAAAGATATGACGCCAGGATGTACGACAGAAGCGTGTGATTTTCGCGATCATTATGAAAAGTTTACAGAGACAAATACAGTTATTTTAGGAGTAAGTACGGATTCTGTAGAGCGCCATAAAAAATTTATTGAGAAATATCAATTGCCTTTTTTATTGCTCTCCGATGAAGAACATAAAGTAGCAGAAATGTATGGTGTTTGGAAGTTAAAGAAAAATTTTGGGAAAGAATATATGGGGATCGAGCGCTCGACGTTTGTGATTGATCGGGACGGAAGATTGGTAAAGGAATGGAGAGGAGTTAAAGTAAAAGGACATGTAGAAGAAGCGTTAGAATATATTTTAGAAAATTTAACGTAATTTTCCTTATATCTAGGTAAAAGTCCATGCGAAAAAGCCGATAATACGTACGATGGATAGTAACCTCCTCAAATGAATGAAAGAGCGATATTGGTGCGGAACAACCTTCCGCACATTTTTTTTGCTAAAAAATGTGGTAAGTTCATATATTAATGATACGAATATTGACAAATAGCATAAAATACTTGTAGACTAATTATAAAAATTATAAAATAATAATTTTTATAAAGGAAGCGAGGTGCATGACGGTGTCTGATAATCAGCAGTTAAAAGAAGCGCTTGATACGTTAAAGCAGACGGGAATACGCATCACTCCGCAACGTCATGCGATATTGGAATATTTAATTAATTCGATGTCACATCCGACAGCAGATGAAATATATAAAGCGCTGGAAGGAAAATTTCCAAACATGAGCGTAGCAACCGTCTATAACAATTTGCGCGTTTTTAAAGAGGTCGGATTAGTGAAAGAGTTAACATATGGTGATGCATCAAGCCGCTTTGATTTTGTTACATCCAATCATTACCACGTTATTTGCGAACAATGTGGCAAGATTGTCGATTTTCACTATCCAGCATTAGATGAGGTAGAAGAGCTTGCTGCTCATATAACAGGGTTTAAAGTAGATCATCACCGTATGGAAATTTACGGAACATGTCCTGACTGTCAAGAAAAGACACGCCAACAACATTAAAAAGCTGATAGCGGGGTGGGAATGCTATCAGCTTTTTCTCTTTTTTCGGTTATATTTTTCGTCAAACTCTTTTCCTTCTAACTCTGGATCTAATGTCAACGGCTCATTGCAAAACATACATAAATCTACCTTGCCAAGCATTTTTGTTATTTTGCCACAAGATGGACATACGACTTTCACTGCTCTTGTTGATAATGTTCCAATCCAAAAATAAACAACGGTGCTTGCGATGATGAAAAGAAGGCCTAAAATCATAAACAGTGTCATAACAAAAGGAGATGTACGGAAAAATATCCCTATATACATAACAATAAAGCCGACAAAAATTAAGCTCAAGGCAAATGTGCGAATTTTGTTGATTTTGCTCGAATATTTGATACCCATTTATTGTCCCTCCTATACATAACACTATATCATAAAGTGGTGAAAAATGTGTCGCTATCTTCGGGAAGTTTAGAAACGACAAAGAGGATTTTTTGTTTTTTTGTCGAATAACCATGACATCATGAAGGAGATGGAGGAAACGATAATGGAGGATTTAATTCGTCCCATCTACCAAGAATGGGCCAGTCATCGTAATACATTAGGGATTTTGATGATTGAAAAGAAAGCGAACAATTCTGCTGTGACAGACACCTTTCATATCGTTTTATTGGTAGTTACTACTAATATGGCCCCGCCTATATTTGTGAAACATTATGTATCAGGAGAAGAAAAAGCGGCGTTATATGTGGTCGATGAAACAAAATTAAATGAATGGCTTCTTCTTGGTTCCCATCGAAAGATTATTGATTGGATATTCTATGGGAAAATTTTATTTGACCGTAATGATTATATATATCAGCTCCGAAATCGTATGAAAGAATTCCCGGAAGAGATGCGGCAATTAAAAATGGGAATAGAATTTGCCAAATTAATTCGCAGATATATGGACGGAAAGGCATTTTTTGAGGCAGATCAACTGTTGGATGCGTATAATCATGTTATTCATGCATTGCATCATCTAGCGCGATTAGCTGTCATCGAACAAGGATTTTATCCCGAAGTCACTGTATGGAACCAAATAAAACAAATGGATGCGCAAATTTATAAGTTGTATGAAGAACTTGTCAGCAGTGAGGAGCCGTTGCAGAAACGGCTGGAGCTTTTATTTTTGGCAAGTGAATTTTTAATCCATTCGCGAATCCCATCAGGAGCTGCCCATTTGTTTAAAGTTTTAAGGGAAAAAGAGGGAGCATGGAGCATTGCGGAAATTATGCAGCATCCAGAGCTTTCATCGTATTCCGTAGATCTTATCATCATGCTGGAATATTTAGTAGAGAAAAAGGTCTTGTTTGTAGAAGAAGTGCCAACAAAAAGTCGCCATATATATCATCGTTACTATTCATTGCAAAATAAAGAACAGTAGTAGAATTTTTGTTTTATCGCACCTGCGATTTTATTTTGTCTGTTTGTTCGAGCTGCGCTTTTATTTTTTAGAATATAGCAATTCTGTTTGTAACATTTTCCCGAGAATTCTCCTTTCCTCTTGAAGTAAAGGAAGGTGAGGGATCGGGAGTTTTTTAATTCCTAAAAATATCTACTTGTGTAAGCAAGAAGTAGTAGAACGGTTCGACCGCCCCATCGGTGTGGTGTCGACGTTGCTTACAGAATCTATCGAGAAGGCTTCCAATGTAGGTGGAAGGAGATTGCCTTCTTCTATGCAGAAGCTTTGTCGATGGAGGCGATAAAAACTCCCATCTCTTCATGGAGTGAAGGTGGGAGAGGTCTTCATGGAGTTTATTTCCTAAAAAAAATACAAAAATGTTATTGACTTGTTAAAAAAGTGATGATATATTATGAAACGTTGTCGCAACCAAGAAAGTTGCGAAATGATGTTAGCAAAAAAACACTTGACAATAAAAAATGAAAGTGTTAATATAAAAAAGTCGCTTTAAGAAAACAAATGTTCTTTGAAAACTGAACAAAACGAAGCGTCCACAACGAAAAGCGAAGGCGAGCGCCTAACGCCGAAAGGAAAATGTTCTTCCGACGAGACATGCTTGCATGTCGACGAAGGAAGGTTATTTTCCGCAAGGCGTTGTGAGCCGGAGCTAGACAATAAGAAAAGCTGAAGCGCCGCGATCAGCTCTCGAAGCCAAATGTTCTTCACCCGCTGAAGTGCTTGCACTTCGAGGGGGAAGGTTATTTGGCACAAGAGAGCTAGGCGCTGAAGCTGGACAATACGAAAAGCGAAGGCGGCTTGACACCTTCGGTGTCAGTGCCGAATTAAATAAGCCAATCAACTTTCTTTTTGGAGAGTTTGATCCTGGCTCAGGACGAACGCTGGCGGCGTGCCTAATACATGCAAGTCGAGCGGACCGAACGGAAGCTTGCTTCTGTTCGGTTAGCGGCGGACGGGTGAGTAACACGTGGGTAACCTGCCCGTAAGACCGGGATAACTCCGGGAAACCGGGGCTAATACCGGATAACACCGAAGACCGCATGGTCTTCGGTTGAAAGGTGGCTTTTGCTACCACTTACGGATGGGCCCGCGGCGCATTAGCTAGTTGGTGAGGTAACGGCTCACCAAGGCGACGATGCGTAGCCGGCCTGAGAGGGTGACCGGCCACACTGGGACTGAGACACGGCCCAGACTCCTACGGGAGGCAGCAGTAGGGAATCTTCCGCAATGGACGAAAGTCTGACGGAGCGACGCCGCGTGAGCGAAGAAGGTCTTCGGATCGTAAAGCTCTGTTGTTAGGGAAGAAGAAGTACCGTTCGAATAGGGCGGTACGGTGACGGTACCTAACGAGAAAGCCCCGGCTAACTACGTGCCAGCAGCCGCGGTAATACGTAGGGGGCGAGCGTTGTCCGGAATTATTGGGCGTAAAGCGCGCGCAGGCGGTCCCTTAAGTCTGATGTGAAAGCCCACGGCTCAACCGTGGAGGGTCATTGGAAACTGGGGGACTTGAGTGCAGAAGAGGAGAGCGGAATTCCACGTGTAGCGGTGAAATGCGTAGAGATGTGGAGGAACACCAGTGGCGAAGGCGGCTCTCTGGTCTGTAACTGACGCTGAGGCGCGAAAGCGTGGGGAGCAAACAGGATTAGATACCCTGGTAGTCCACGCCGTAAACGATGAGTGCTAAGTGTTAGAGGGGTTAAACCCTTTAGTGCTGTAGCTAACGCGTTAAGCACTCCGCCTGGGGAGTACGGCCGCAAGGCTGAAACTCAAAGGAATTGACGGGGGCCCGCACAAGCGGTGGAGCATGTGGTTTAATTCGAAGCAACGCGAAGAACCTTACCAGGTCTTGACATCCCCTGACAACCCTGGAGACAGGGCGTTCCCCCTTCGGGGGGACAGGGTGACAGGTGGTGCATGGTTGTCGTCAGCTCGTGTCGTGAGATGTTGGGTTAAGTCCCGCAACGAGCGCAACCCTCGCCCCTAGTTGCCAGCATTCAGTTGGGCACTCTAGGGGGACTGCCGGTGACAAACCGGAGGAAGGTGGGGATGACGTCAAATCATCATGCCCCTTATGACCTGGGCTACACACGTGCTACAATGGGCGGTACAAAGGGCTGCGAACCCGCGAGGGGGAGCGAATCCCAAAAAGCCGCTCTCAGTTCGGATTGCAGGCTGCAACTCGCCTGCATGAAGCCGGAATCGCTAGTAATCGCGGATCAGCATGCCGCGGTGAATACGTTCCCGGGCCTTGTACACACCGCCCGTCACACCACGAGAGCTTGCAACACCCGAAGTCGGTGAGGTAACCCGTAAGGGAGCCAGCCGCCGAAGGTGGGGCAAGTGATTGGGGTGAAGTCGTAACAAGGTAGCCGTACCGGAAGGTGCGGCTGGATCACCTCCTTTCTAAGGACTGTATGTGTGTGAAATAAGGTGGGCGCTTCGGGTTTGTTCAGTTTTGAGGGAGCATTCTACTCCTTCAAGTGCTTTGCGTCTGCGTCTACGAGTGGATTCAGAGAAGCTAGATTCCTCGACGCAAGGCAGCAGAGAAGTTGATTCAAGGCAGTAGCCTTGTTCAGTTTTGAAGGAACATTACCCATTCCTTCAAACGTTTTGTGTCTGCGTCTGCTAGTGAATTCGAGGAAGCAGGATTCCTCGACACAAGGCAGCAGAGAAGCAGATTCAAGGCAGTAGCCTTGTTCAGTTTTGAGGGAACATGTTTAATGTTCTTTCAAAACAGAGGCTTTGTGTCAGAAGCAGTCTTGTGCCTGCGTCTACAAGCAGGTTCGAGGGAGTTAGGTTCCTCGGCACAAAGCTGCAGAGAAGCGAACTCAAAGTAGTAGCTTCGTTCCTTGAAAACTAGATAACCGAGAAGAAAAGCGGAGGCGCCGCGATTAGCTCTCGAAGCTAAATGTTCTTCACCTGCAGAAGTGCTTGCACTTCGAGGGAGGAAGGTTATTTGGCACAAGAGAGCTAGGCGCCGAAGCTAGACAGTGGAAGAAGCCGAGAAGCGAAGGCGGCAAGCGTGAAGCTGTTTTCGCATGGTTAAGTTAGAAAGGGCGCACGGTGGATGCCTTGGCACTAGGAGCCGATGAAGGACGGGGCAAACGCCGAAACGCTTCGGGGAGCTGTAAGCAAGCGTTGATCCGGAGATGTCCGAATGGGGAAACCCACTGCCCGTAATGGGGCAGTATCCATACCTGAATCCATAGGGTATGGAGGGCACACCCGGGGAACTGAAACATCTAAGTACCCGGAGGAGAAGAAAGCAACCGCGATTCCCTGAGTAGCGGCGAGCGAAACGGGAACAGCCCAAACCAAGAGGCTTGCCTCTTGGGGTTGTAGGACCACTCACATGGGAGTTACAAAGGAACGGGGTAGACGAAGCGGTCTGGAAAGGCCCGCCAGAGAAGGTGACAGCCCTGTAGTCGAAACTTCGTTCCCTCCCGAGTGGATCCTGAGTACGGCGGGACACGGGGAATCCCGTCGGAAGCAGGGAGGACCATCTCCCAAGGCTAAATACTCCCTAGTGACCGATAGTGAACCAGTACCGTGAGGGAAAGGTGAAAAGCACCCCGGAAGGGGAGTGAAAGAGAACCTGAAACCGTGTGCCTACAAGTAGTCAGAGCCCGTTCATGGGTGATGGCGTGCCTTTTGTAGAATGAACCGGCGAGTTACGATGACGTGCGAGGTTAAGTCGAAGAGACGGAGCCGCAGCGAAAGCGAGTCTGAATAGGGCGTTAAGTACGTCGTCGTAGACCCGAAACCAGGTGATCTACCCATGTCCAGGGTGAAGGTAGGGTAACACCTACTGGAGGCCCGAACCCACGTACGTTGAAAAGTGCGGGGATGAGGTGTGGGTAGGGGTGAAATGCCAATCGAACCTGGAGATAGCTGGTTCTCCCCGAAATAGCTTTAGGGCTAGCCTCAAGGGAAGAGTCTTGGAGGTAGAGCACTGATTGAGCTAGGGGCCCTCATCGGGTTACCGAACTCAGTCAAACTCCGAATGCCAACGACTTATCCTTGGGAGTCAGACTACGAGTGATAAGATCCGTGGTCGAGAGGGAAACAGCCCAGACCACCAGCTAAGGTCCCAAAGTGCACGTTAAGTGGAAAAGGATGTGGAGTTGCCCAGACAACCAGGATGTTGGCTTAGAAGCAGCCATCATTTAAAGAGTGCGTAATAGCTCACTGGTCGAGTGACTCTGCGCCGAAAATGTACCGGGGCTAAACGTGCCACCGAAGCTGTGGGATGACCATTGGTCATCGGTAGGGGAGCGTTCTAAGCGCGCCGAAGCGGGACCGGAAGGACTCGTGGAGCGCTTAGAAGTGAGAATGCCGGTGTGAGTAGCGAAAACAGAGGTGAGAATCCTCTGCACCGAAAGCCTAAGGTTTCCTGAGGAAGGTTCGTCCGCTCAGGGTTAGTCGGGACCTAAGCCGAGGCCGAAAGGCGTAGGTGATGGGCAACAGGTTGAGATTCCTGTACCACCTCCTCACCGTTTGAGCAATGGGGGGACGCAGGAAGGTAGGGCGAGCAGGCTGCTGGAATAGCCTGTCCAAGCGGTTAGGCTGCCAGATAGGCAAATCCGTCTGGCGCAAAGGCTGAGCCGTGATGGCGAAGGGACCATCGGTCCCGAAGTCCCCGATCCTACACTGCCAAGAAAAGCCTCTAGCGAGGTGAGAGGTGCCCGTACCGCAAACCGACACAGGTAGGCGAGGAGAGAATCCTAAGGTGCGCGGGAGAACTCTCGTTAAGGAACTCGGCAAAATGACCCCGTAACTTCGGGAGAAGGGGTGCTCTCTTGGGTGATGAGCCCGAGAGAGCCGCAGTGAAAAGGCCCAAGCGACTGTTTATCAAAAACACAGGTCTCTGCGAAGCCGAAAGGCGAAGTATAGGGGCTGACACCTGCCCGGTGCTGGAAGGTTAAGGGGAGCGCTTAAGCCGCAAGGCTGAAGGTGCGAACCGAAGCCCCAGTAAACGGCGGCCGTAACTATAACGGTCCTAAGGTAGCGAAATTCCTTGTCGGGTAAGTTCCGACCCGCACGAAAGGTGTAACGACTTGGGCACTGTCTCAACGAGAGACCCGGTGAAATCATACTACCTGTGAAGATGCAGGTTACCCGCGACAGGACGGAAAGACCCCGTGGAGCTTTACTGCAGCCTGATATGGAATTTTGGTATCGCTTGTACAGGATAGGTGGGAGCCTGAGAAGCCGGAGCGCCAGCTTCGGTGGAGGCGCCGGTGGGATACCACCCTGGCGGTATTGAAATTCTAACCCGCACCCCTTACCGGGGTGGGAGACAGTGTCAGGTGGGCAGTTTGACTGGGGCGGTCGCCTCCCAAAAGGTAACGGAGGCGCCCAAAGGTTCCCTCAGAATGGTTGGAAATCATTCGTAGAGTGCAAAGGCACAAGGGAGCTTGACTGCGAGACGGACAGGTCGAGCAGGGACGAAAGTCGGGCTTAGTGATCCGGTGGTTCCGTATGGAAGGGCCATCGCTCAACGGATAAAAGCTACCCCGGGGATAACAGGCTGATCTCCCCCAAGAGTCCACATCGACGGGGAGGTTTGGCACCTCGATGTCGGCTCATCGCATCCTGGGGCTGTAGTCGGTCCCAAGGGTTGGGCTGTTCGCCCATTAAAGCGGTACGCGAGCTGGGTTCAGAACGTCGTGAGACAGTTCGGTCCCTATCCGTCGCGGGCGCAGGAAATTTGAGAGGAGCTGTCCTTAGTACGAGAGGACCGGGATGGACGCACCGCTGGTGTACCAGTTGTCCCGCCAGGGGCACCGCTGGGTAGCTATGTGCGGAAGGGATAAGCGCTGAAAGCATCTAAGCGTGAAGCCCCCCTCAAGATGAGATTTCCCATCGCGTCAAGCGAGTAAGATCCCTCGAAGATGACGAGGTCGATAGGTCCGAGGTGGAAGCGTGGCGACACGTGGAGCTGACGGATACTAATCGATCGAGGACTTAACCAAAGCGAAAAGCAGAGGACGCCCGCCTATCGGCGACACGCGCTGGAGGGCCCGTGAGGAGGCTGTTGCCGCCGCAACGGGACCGAAGCGTCGCGAGCCGATGGCGTCCGGAGCTAGACAAAGCGAAAAGCGGAAGCCGCCTGCGCAAAACGGCTTTCTTCCAAACAGACGGTTATCTAGTTTTGAAGGAATGAATTCCCCATCTTGACAAGACTATCTATTTATATATAATAAAACTTGTCCATTACTTGCCTAGTGACAATAGCGGAGAGGAAACACCCGTTCCCATCCCGAACACGGAAGTTAAGCTCTCCAGCGCCGATGGTAGTTGGGGCCAGCGCCCCTGCAAGAGTAGGTCGTCGCTAGGCAATTCATACGGAGGATTAGCTCAGCTGGGAGAGCACTTGCCTTACAAGCAAGGGGTCGGCGGTTCGATCCCGTCATCCTCCACCATGATAATACATATTTATGCCGGCTTAGCTCAATTGGTAGAGACGAGCCTAAGCTTCCGTGAATTCACTGCGAGTTGTCCCGACGCATATCACTTCGCTGAATAAGCGAGAAGAGGAAGGGACACAAAAAATTAAACGTATATGTCAATACTTCTTTCTTATGCCGGCTTAGCTCAATTGGTAGAGCAACTGACTTGTAATCAGTAGGTTGCGGGTTCAAGTCCTGCAGCCGGCACTGTAATAGTATGAGCCATTAGCTCAGTAGGGGAGCAACAAGCCTAAGCTCCTATGAATCCGCTACGAGTTGCCTCGACGAATCCTGCTTCTTTGAATTCACTAGTAGAGGAAGAGGCAACGAGAAACAACGAGTGTCTTTATTTACCACACGAGCCATTAGCTCAGTAGGTAGAGCAACTAGCCTAAGCTCCTATGAATCCGCTACGAGTTGCCTCGACGCATCTAACATCGTTGGGTTCGCTGGCAGAGGAAGAGGCATCGAAAAAACAACGAGTGTCTCCCTTTAACTACATGAGCCATTAGCTCAGTAGGTAGAGCATCTGACTTTTAATCAGAGGGTCGGAGGTTCGAATCCTCCATGGCTCACTTTTGCGGGTGTGGCGGAATTGGCAGACGCACCAGACTTAGGATCTGGCGCCTTACGGCGTGGGGGTTCAAGTCCCTCCACCCGCATCTTATAAGCGTGCGGAAGTAGTTCAGTGGTAGAACACCACCTTGCCAAGGTGGGGGTCGCGGGTTCGAACCCCGTCTTCCGCTCCATTAATGCCGCCGGGGTGGCGGAATTGGCAGACGCACAGGACTTAAAATCCTGGGGTAGGTAACTACCGTGCCGGTTCGAGTCCGGCCCTCGGCATATGCGCTCGTAGCTCAATTGGATAGAGCATCTGACTACGGATCAGAAGGTTAGGGGTTCGAATCCTCTCGAGCGCGTTAATCTTTTAATGAATATGTAGGAAGCGGGAAGTAGCTCAGCTTGGTAGAGCACATGGTTTGGGACCATGGGGTCGCAGGTTCGAATCCTGTCTTCCCGATTTAGAAAATATGGGGCCTTAGCTCAGCTGGGAGAGCGCCTGCTTTGCACGCAGGAGGTCATCGGTTCGATCCCGATAGGCTCCACCAGTAATAATAAAGAATTTGGCGGCGTAGCTCAGCTGGCTAGAGCGTACGGTTCATACCCGTGAGGTCGGGGGTTCGATCCCCTCCGCCGCCATTGAAATGGACCTTTAGCTCAGCTGGTTAGAGCAGACGGCTCATAACCGTCCGGTCGTAGGTTCGAATCCTACAAGGTCCACCATGTTCTTTAATATGATGGAGGAGTACCCAAGTCTGGCTGAAGGGGTCGGTCTTGAAAACCGAGAGGCGCCGCAAGGCGCGCGGGGGTTCGAATCCCTCCTCCTCCGCCATACATCGTTACTCGTTACTATAGTATATCGCCGCGGGGTGGAGCAACGAGCTTAAGCTCCATCGAATAAGCTACGAGTTGCCTCGACGCATTTGACATCTTTGAATTCGCGGGCAGAGGAAGAGGCAAAGATTTGAATTAAACCTTTCTAAATTATTTATTCGTAATTCAATCATTACTTTCTATCATCGCGGGGTGGAGCAGTCCGGTAGCTCGTCGGGCTCATAACCCGAAGGTCGCAGGTTCAAATCCTGCCCCCGCAACCAATATTGGTCCCGTAGTGTAGTGGTTAACATGCCTGCCTGTCACGCAGGAGATCGCGGGTTCGAGTCCCGTCGGGACCGCCACAATGAACTAAGTATATAGATCGGTAACGATGAATGATACTTCCATGAATATGCTGCGAGTTGTCCTGACGCATCTAACATTGCTGAATAATCTAGAAGAGGAAAGGACAAGACAACACAGAATATTAAGATAATAAAATGGCTCGGTAGCTCAGTCGGTAGAGCAAAGGACTGAAAATCCTTGTGTCGGCGGTTCGATTCCGTCCCGAGCCACCACTCACTCTTAAGTTTTTCTGTCTGATGTGCCGGCTTAGCTCAATTGGGGAGCAACGAGCCTAAGCTTCCATGAACTCGCTCCGAGTTGCCTCGACGCATCCATCATCTTTGAGTTCGCTAGTAGAGGAAGAGGCAATGAAAATAATTTAGACAAATTTCATATGCCGGCTTAGCTCAATTGGTAGAGCAACTGACTTGTAATCAGTAGGTTGCGGGTTCAAGTCCTGCAGCCGGCATCAGATTGTGGCGACTATGGCGAAGTGGTTAACGCACCAGATTGTGGCTCTGGCATGCGTGGGTTCGATTCCCACTAGTCGCCCCATGTTATGCGGGTGTAGTTTAGTGGTAAAACCTCAGCCTTCCAAGCTGATGTCGTGGGTTCGATTCCCATCACCCGCTTCTTGGGCCTATAGCTCAGCTGGTTAGAGCGCACGCCTGATAAGCGTGAGGTCGGTGGTTCAAGTCCACTTAGGCCCACCATTATAATTAATAGACTTAAGAATTTTATCTGCTTTGGAGCATGCTTGTTCTGCAATGGCTCAGCGACGAGCGATACTTCTATGAATTTGCTACGAGTTGCCTCGACACATCCAACACCTTTGAGTTCGCTAGTAGAGGAAGAGGCAGAGTGAAATTTTGAATGCATGTTCTGTAAAAAAATAGCTACATGTTTCTTTATTCCGCAATAGCTCAGCGGTAGAGCAACCGGCTGTTAACCGGTAGGTCGTAGGTTCGAATCCTACTTGCGGAGCCATACGGAGAAGTACCCAAGTGGCTGAAGGGGACGGTTTGCTAAACCGTTAGGTCGCAATTTTGCGGCGCGCGGGTTCAAATCCCGCCTTCTCCGCCATTCAATGTGGCCCGTTGGTCAAGTGGTTAAGACACCGCCCTTTCACGGCGGTAACACGGGTTCGAATCCCGTACGGGTCATAAAAGCACCAGTTACGCTGGTGCTTTTGTTTTTTCCATAAAACGAAATTTGTCGAATTTTTTCGTTTTATAGTTGCAATCTAATACATCCTCTGTTATAATCAATACCGTTAACTTAATGTTGTTCATGATCAATGCGGTTTTGTATTCGGAGAATGTATACGCGGGTGTAGTTTAGTGGTAAAACCTCAGTCACGAGCAATGCATCATCGAATTTGCTTCGAGTTGTCCCAACGCATTAAACACCTTGAATCGGCTAGAAGAGGAAGGGACAACGAAAAGAAGAGTTGATTGCGGGTTGCCTCGATGCATCCATCATCTTTGAGTTTGCTAGCAGAGGAAGAGGCATGACAACTGCGCGTTGTATACAGATTTAAAGAACAAAAAATAATATGCGGGTGTAGTTTAGTGGTAAAACCTCAGCCTTCCAAGCTGATGTCGTGGGTTCGATTCCCATCACCCGCTCCATCGCAAATAATGGTTATGGGGACAACGCAGTGTTTCGTTTCTTCAAAGAACGAGGCATTGCGTTTTTTATTTTTATTTTTATGTGATTATTTTATACAAGTTGAAGGGTTGCATCTCCGCCATGAATTTGTATGAACATGTTTTGCATGGACTGCAACAGTTTTTCACATTGTTCTTCTTTCATAGATGGCAATAAATAAATAATTTGGACGGCGTTTTTCGTTTCTTTTGTAACAGCTGTTCGTTGGGAATCGACAATCGGACTGCCAAATGGCCCATGAATATCCCTTGATACGATTTTGCGAGAAAAGTTGACAGTGCGCCCGTTGATAGCGATATACTCGTCTTGGTCTGTTCCAATATCAATGGTAATCGGTCCTTCCAATTTATCTAAATCATAAATGCCAATTGGAATTTTATAATAAAGTGAAAAGAAATTGTTCACATCGGCTGCGGAGTGGATAGTTGGGATAAAGTTTTTCTTTTGAATACGTCGATATAAGCTTTCCGACGAAGGACGATATCTGCTCGGGTCTGTTCCGATCGTTTTAAATGCCCTGCGCCATTCCGCCAGTTCAGGAATATCTGCAATCGCTGTTTCCTGCAAATCAAAGTAAATGGATTCTTGAAATAATTGGAGTCTTCCTTTTAACATTTGCGGAGAATCATCAACAACGATATGATTATAAAGTATAATCCCTACTTTAAATTCAGGTATCATTTGTTTTATTGTTTCCGCGACAACTACGTCCATCTGCTTTCACCTCGAAACTTTTTCTTTATTGTAACATAGATTCCGAATTTTAGCGAAAGGAGGGATAACGATGGATGTGGCGGCTCTAAAACAAGAGATTATTGAATATAGCAAAACGATTGGTATTGATAAAATTGGATTTGCTAGTGCTGATCCGTTTGTCGAGTTAAAAGAGCGGCTTCGTCGCCAACAAGAGTTAGGATATCAATCCGGATTCGAAGAGCCGGATATTGAAAAGAGAACCAATCCTTCCCTGCTTTTGCCAGAAGCAAAGTCTATTATTGCGATTGCCTTAGCATATCCGTCCAAAATGAAAAATGCTCCGCGTGGTACAAAAACAGAAAGACGAGGAATTTTTTGCAGGGCATCATGGGGAAAGGATTATCATTACATTTTGCGGGAACGTCTTGAAAAATTAGAAGCATTTATTTTAGAGAGAGTTCCTCAGGCTAGAGTAAAATCGATGGTAGACACAGGAGAACTGGCTGACCGTGCTGTTGCGGAACGGGCTGGAATTGGTTGGAGCGGAAAAAATTGTTCTATTATTACTCCAGAGTTTGGTTCTTATGTTTATTTAGGAGAGATGATTACCAATATTCCGTTTCCCCCTGATGAACCGATTGAAAGCCGCTGTGGAACGTGTACGAAGTGTATCGATGCTTGCCCGACGGGAGCGCTCGTGCAGGGAGGACAATTGAATGCACAGCGATGCCTTTCATTTCTGACACAAACGAAAGGTTTTTTAGCTGATGAATTTCGTGATAAAATTGGAAATCGATTATATGGATGTGATACGTGCCAAATGGTTTGCCCTGAAAATAAAGGAAAAGACTTTCATCTCCATCCAGAGATGGAGCCGGACCCTGAAGTGGTAAAACCAAAATTAATTCCGCTTTTGCATATAAGCAATCGAGAATTTAAGGAAAAATTCGGTTCGATTGCTGGGTCTTGGCGAGGGAAAAAGCCGATTCAGCGAAATGCCATTTTGGCTTTAGCGCATTATAAAGATCAAACAGCCATTCCGGATTTACTAAAACTATTAAAAGAAGATAGCCGTCCGGTTATTCGCGGAACAGCGGCGTGGGCGCTTGGAAAAATTGGTGATACACGCGTTATTTCCGATTTAGAGGAAGCAAGCAAAACGGAAAAAGACCCGGAAGTTCTTGCGGAAATCGAAAAGGGACTACAATTATTGCGGTCAAATGAGGAAAAGGGAAAAAATCGCTCACCTGTCACATAAGTTAATAGCAAAAAAGAAAGCGGTGAGCGATGTGAAAAAACAGCTGCAATATTTATTAGAAAAAAGAGCTCAACTTTTTGTGTCTAAAGACGAACGCAATGTAGAAGAAGCAGTGGAAAGGAAGCAGCGGCTATTCGAGAAACGCGGCGCAGAAATTGTCCGCTGTTCCATTAATAGCCAAATTGTAAGCAAGCATGTAATGGAAACTGGGGGGAAGCTTGCTTATTTAGCTCATTATCAATTTTTAATAAAGCATGGCAGCAAGATGTACGTTGAGGAACAAGTGGAGGAAAGAAGAGCGTATTTTGAACGTGGAGAGTTAGTGAAAGATGAAAAAATAATTGTGAGCGAGGAAATGGTCCCGCCTCGTTTAGAACGTGAGATGTTAGTGGATGAAAGAATTTCATATAAATATGATCGAGCAAAGGCGGTGCGTTATGCTGAAACGTGGTGGAACAGCTACAATCCAGCTTTTCCACGGTTTGAAGTAGATTGCACGAACTTTGTCTCCCAATGTTTATACGCAGGTGGAGCCCCGATGACAGGGTATCCGAATCGCGCAAAGGGATGGTGGTGCAAAAACAACAATTGGAGCTATAGTTGGGCGGTGGCACATTCTTTCCGTTGGTACTTGAGCGGAGCGCGTGTTGGATTACAAGCGGTTGAAGTATCATCGCCAGAACAATTGATGGCTGGAGATGTGATTTGTTACGACTTTGAAGGGGACGGTCGTTTTAATCACTCAACGATTGTTGTAGCGAAGGATGCGAACGGAATGCCGTTAGTGAACGCTCATACAACAAATAGCCGCATGCGCTATTGGTCATATGAAGATTCCACGGCGTATACACCTAATATTCGCTATAAGTTTTTTCATATCATTGATCGAAAATAACAATATAGTTTGAGGTGATCGATATGCCACTACATGTAGTACTATATCAACCGGAAATTCCAGCAAATACGGGGAATATTGCACGTACGTGTGCAGCAACAGATACAGCGCTTCATTTGATTCGTCCGCTCGGTTTTTCGACCGATGATAAAATGTTAAAACGCGCCGGTCTTGACTATTGGCCATATGTAAATATTTCTTATTATGATTCATTGGAAGAGTTATTTGAGCGGTATCCAAACGGAGAATTTTACTTTATCACTAAATTTGGAAAAAAATACTATGATTCTTTCGACTTTAGTGATATGGAAAAAGATCATTTTTTTGTGTTTGGACGTGAAACGACGGGATTGCCAAAAGATTTGCTTGAAGCAAATATGGATCGCTGTCTGCGCATTCCGATGAACGATAAAGTCCGTTCCTTAAATTTATCCAATACTGCAGCTATTTTAGTCTATGAAGCGTTGCGTCAGCAAAAATTTAACGGTTTATTTTAAATAAAAAACGACCTTCTGAAAAGGAGGTCGTTTTTTATGCATTAATTTTTTACACCTGGTTTATCTTCGTAGCCAGCTGTAAAGATCGCGGTTAAAAAAGCGATGATCACGCCTAATACAAGCAATGTACGCATCGCGATTCCTCCTTCACGAAATGGTTGCTTCATCTCCTTCATTATAGCGAATATGACAAGCGTTGTGAATGGCAAGTATGGGCCGTGGCAGTCAGACAAAATTTTTTTTGCGATGAATGATTCGGGACATCCTTGCATACATTGTAATAATCTTGTTGTTAAGACATCAAGGATAAGGAGGTCCTTTATGGATATTTTAAAGAAAATCGAACAATATCGGGAAGAAGAGGAACGGTTAAAATGGGAAGGTACGTTTGCAGAGTATTTAGAGATTTTAAAAGAAAAGCCATGGGTTGCTCAGTCCGCTCATTCACGCGTTTATAATATGATTAAAGATGCTGGAGTCGAAGTAGTAAATGGAAGAAAACGATATAAGTTTTTCAGCCATCAGCTATTTGGATTAGAGGAGGCGCTAGAACGTCTAGTAGAAGAATATTTTCATCCAGCGGCAAAGCGGCTTGATGTGCGCAAACGTATTTTGTTGTTGATGGGTCCTGTCGGTGGCGGAAAATCAACACTTGTTACATTGCTAAAACGGGGGTTAGAGGAGTATTCGAAGACAGAACGCGGCGCAGTGTATGCGATTAAAGGATGCCCGATGCATGAAGATCCGCTTCATTTAATCCCACCTCATTTGCGCGATGATTTTTATAAAGAGTATGGCATCCGCATTGAAGGAGAACTTTCGCCGCTGAACATGATGAGATTGGAAAAAGAATATGGCGGGCGTATTGAAGATGTAATGGTAGAGAGAATTTTCTTCTCGGAAAATAAACGGGTCGGCATTGGAACGTTCAGTCCGTCTGATCCGAAATCTCAGGATATTGCTGATCTCACGGGAAGTATCGACTTTTCAACCATCGCTGAATATGGTTCAGAATCAGATCCACGCGCCTATCGATTTGATGGTGAGTTAAACAAGGCGAACCGAGGAATTATGGAATTCCAGGAAATGTTAAAATGTGATGAAAAGTTTCTATGGCATTTGCTTTCTTTAACGCAAGAAGGAAATTTCAAAGCGGGGCGATTCGCGCTCATTAGCGCTGATGAGCTAATTATCGCCCATACGAACGAAACGGAATATCGTTCATTTATCGCGAACAAAAAGAATGAAGCGCTCCACTCGCGGATTATCGTCATGCCAATTCCATACAATTTGCGTGTGTCGGAAGAGGAGCGTATTTATGAAAAAATGATTCGGGAAAGTGATGTAGCTGATGTTCATATTGCTCCGCATACGCTTCGAATTGCCGCAATGTTTACGATTTTAACGAGATTGAAAGAATCGAAACGGCCGGATGTCGATTTAATTAAAAAAATGCGACTCTACGATGGCGAAATGGTCGAAGGATTTAATGAAGTAGATGTAGAGGAATTGAAAAAAGAACATCCGGATGAAGGAATGAGCGGCATCGATCCTCGTTACGTCATTAACCGAATTTCTTCGTGCATTATTCGCAAAGAAGTTCCATCGATTAACGCGCTAGATGTATTGCGATCCTTAAAAGAGGGGCTTGATCAGCATCCGTCTATTTCCAAAGAAGATAAAGAGCGGTATTTAAACTTTATTTCGCTTGTCCGGAAAGAATACGATGAAATCGCCAAGCAAGAAGTACAAAAGGCGTTTGTCTACTCCTATGAGGAGTCGGCGAAAACGTTGATGGACAATTATTTAGACAATGTAGAAGCATACTGCAATAAAACGAAGCTGCGCGATCCGTTGACAGGAGAGGAAATGAATCCAGACGAAAAACTCATGCGCTCGATCGAAGAGCAAATCGGCATTTCGGAAAACGCGAAAAAGGCATTTCGTGAAGAAATTTTAATTCGTATTTCCGCCTATGCCCGAAAAGGACAGAGGTTTGATTACAACTCACATGAGCGGTTGCGGGAGGCGATTCAGAAGAAACTATTCGCTGACTTGAAAGACATTGTAAAAATCACCACTTCATCGAAAACGCCGGATGAGCAGCAATTAAAGAAAATTAATGAAGTAGTGGCACGCTTGATCGATGAATATGGCTATAATTCTACGTCAGCAAACGAATTGCTTCGCTATGTCGGCAGCTTATTAAATCGTTAGCATGCCTAATGTTAGGCATGCTTTTTTACTCAAATAGCAGTCTGATGATGTATCAAAAAAGAAAAAGCTTATATTCTTTGTTTTGTACTTTTTTAGGCTTGTCCAACAAAAATTTACATGTTCATTTTCGTAATAATTTGTCAATTATTTCGTTTTTTTGCATAGGATAGAGTAAACAAACCGTCATTTATTCATTATGTTTGTTATGACGCCAACATAAATATATGCTTCAAGATAAAAAAGTGTGAAAACATTTTAAAGGTAGCGTCAAAAGTTTTATGAAAACTCCACATCCGCCATCCCATGGAGCATCGTAAGGCATCCTTGGAGCCGGATTCGCCCTTGACCAACACCCGCCAAAGGTGTGAAAGGGACGTCAAGGGCGACGGGGACAAAAAAGAGGGCATAGGAAAGCCGCCCTTGCCCTTACCGAATTTTACCTTTGACGAGGTTCGGTTGGTCAAGGGTTCGCTTCGCCGAATCCGGCTGTTCTTCTGATCCATGGGCTCCGGCGGACAAAAAAGTTAGGCTGCCTCTTGTTGGAGGAAATCTTGAGCCATGGCGATCAGCTTCGTCCACCGGGCCGGCATATGGGGCAGGTCGGCGAGCTCCGGGATGACGACAGGAACCCGGCCTTCGAGTGCACCGTGCGGGCGCAGGAAGTTGAAATACGCCACAAACAGCGTGACAAAGGAGACCGAGCCTTCTTCCGCGCCAAATCCGTGAGTCGGCCGATAGTTGCCTTTAAACGTCCGGTTGAATCGCTCGATGATTTGTTTGAGCGCGCGGAACTCTTCGGACACCGGATCCTCATTGGTCAGTCCGATCACTTGGCGGACGTCAAACGGAATCCCGTGCTGGGCAAAAAAGTGCTGCGCCAGCAGGTAAATGGGATTGCCGTCGACGACGAACGACAAATCGTCCGGGATGGACGGCAGCTTTCGCAGGACGTCATCGATGGCCCGGATGGCCGACAACGCATCCCGGTGGGGCGAGACGCGATACGACAACACCACTTTTTTCACGGCATCAAACATAAAAAACAGGTAATGCCAGCGTCCTTTCACGCGAATATACGTCTCGTCCCCACAGAACGAGCCGGACAGCTCGTACGGGAACTGGTCGACAAATGGCTGAATCATGAGCGCGACGCTATTGGCATAGTTGAGCACCGTCTGATGGGAGATCGACACGCCATGCACATCCTTCATGATTCCGGCTGTCTGTCTGGAGGACATCCCATAGTTAACGTAGTACGTCAACACGAGTCCGAGGGTGTGCGACGACACCGCCAGACGGGACAAATCGACCTTTGGCTTTTTCGGCGACGATGGGGCCAATGGTTGAAAGTCAAACAAAAACTCACGGAACAGATACCGCACCTTGAAGGCTTGAGGGTTCTGCTGGAATTGTTGGCGTTCCTTTTGGCTCATCCGGCGAAGGTTCTTTTGGTAAAACGGGCAGTCGTTGTTCTTGCACTTGTAGATGTAGTAGTCCTTGCGTTCTTTGATTTTCTCAAGCGTTTGGAAGCAGTGCGGGCAACGAAAGACCGCTTGCTTTTTGAACCGATTTCGATGGTTGAACCGGCATTGGCACACTTTGCATTGGTACTGCCCTTTTCCGCCGTTGTTGGCGTACAGGTAGGATGACGGCGCCTGGCAACGGGGACACGTCAACGAATCCGGAACACGGTGTTTAGCGTTGTCCCGGCGTTGGATCGGCGGCAACGGACGGCCGTGCCGGGCTTCGTAGTCGGCTAAAAGCTGCCGGTAGTCAAGTGTTTCTGGGACATCGATGATGGGAAGGTCATCGACTTGAAGTTTTCGGTACGGTTTTCGAACCGGTTCGTCCATGTCTTTGCGGCTTAAGGATTTTCCTAATAAGGCACCAATTAAATAGACAATGATTTGATGTTGGGACTTGATTATTTCGAGCAAATAGGCTAATAATTGAGGTAACAAGCTTGTCACTCCTTTGTTTTGGGTGTTGGGTGTGGGGTTACCTCAATGATGGCCTAAAACAACGGGGGTGGCAAGCTTTTTTTATTCTAACCGTTGAAACTCAATGAAAAACAGTGAGTGTGGAGGATAAACTTTTGACAATACCCATTTTAAATGAGGAGGGGAAAAAATGAAAGGAAACTTTGTTATATCGAAAGAAGACTGGTCCCTCCATCGGAAAGGACATGACGATCAAAAACGACATGAAGAAAAAGTAAAAGAAGCAATTAAAAACAATTTGCCAGATTTAATTACAGAAGAAAGCATCATTATGTCAAACGGACGTGACGTCATTAAAATTCCGATCCGTTCTTTGGATGAATATAAAATTCGTTATAATTATGAGAAAAACAAACATGTTGGTCAAGGGAACGGAGACAGTCAAGTTGGCGATGTTGTTGCAAGAGATGGATCAGGGGAGGGACAAGGGCCTGGAACAGGGCAAGGAGCCGGCGACTTGCCCGGGCAAGATTATTATGAAGCGGAAGTTTCGCTAATGGAATTGGAAGAAGCGTTATTCAGCCAATTGGAGCTGCCGAATTTACAAAGAAAAGAAGCGGACCAAAACGTTGTAGAACATATTGAATTTAATGATATTCGCCGTACTGGTTTAACGGGGAATATCGATAAAAAAAGAACGATGCTCGCGGCATTTAAGAGAAATGCGATGAATGGCAATCCAAGTTTTTATCCGATTTATCGTGAAGATTTAAGATATAGAACATGGAATGAAGTGGTAAAGCCAGATTCGAAAGCAGTTGTTCTTGCGATGATGGATACAAGCGGCTCAATGGGATTGTGGGAAAAATATATGGCACGCAGTTTCTTCTTTTGGATGACCCGCTTTTTACGTACAAAATATGAAACGGTGGAAATCGCATTTATCGCCCATCATACAGAAGCAAAAGTGGTTACCGAAGATGAATTTTTCACAAAAGGAGAAAGCGGAGGCACGATCTGTTCTTCCGCCTATCGAAAAGCGTTGGAGCTCATTGAAACGAAATACTCGCCATCGCGTTATAATATTTATCCGTTCCACTTTTCGGATGGAGATAACTTGACATCAGATAACGCCCGTTGTGTCAAACTTGTTCAAGAACTAATGAAAGTGTCCAACATGTTTGGATATGGAGAAGTAAATCAGTATAACCGCCACTCGACGCTAATGTCTGCTTACAAAAACATCAAAGATGAAAAATTCCGTTATTATATCCTCAAACAAAAATCAGATGTATTCCATGCGATGAAAACATTTTTCCGGAAAGAAGAAAATAAGGCGTTCGTATAACCCTCTGTTTCGAATAGGGGGTTTTTTCCTTTCGTTTGCTGATATAAGAAAAGGCCCCGTTTGCATGCAGAAACAGGACCAATTTCTTTTTGATATGGGTGAATGATGAAGAAAGTATTTTAACCTTTTTCCAAAGAAGTCTCCCTCCTCTAAATGTAGGGAAGCAGGGAGTTGAATTAGGAGTTTTTTTGACAAATAATAAGAACGTATGTTTGTTTGTAAAAGTTTCTTCTACGCAGAAGCTTCTTCGCTGGAGATGGCAAGAAACTCCCACCTCTAAATATAGGTGGGAGAGACTTATTGTGACGAGCTGACAGATTCATTTGGGTTCGCCGCTTCTTTGTCTTGCTTGGCTGAATCTGTTTTTCGTATTGTTTCTATCATTGCTAAAGCAGGAGCAAGTTCTTCCTTATCTTTTGGCGTTTGAATCATTACAAGCATAGGAACAGGGCTGCTTGTAGCGATGACATGAACCGTCATATTTTCCGATTGTGCGGTATACCAAGCGGCTCCTTTCAATGATTCTGGCAGATTTGCGCTGTCCTGGCGAGCGGCATCGGAAGACACTGCTTGTGCGTGTTCTTCCGCTAGTTTCGCATAATCTATTTTATTCCCTTCTTCATGAAGAAGGCGGATTCTGACAAAGCTGTTATCTCGCAGCAACAAGTCGGAATGCGGCTCTTCAGCTTCAAGCTCCCATCCTTTTAGTACATATAAGGAAAAACCTTGGTTGTCGCTTGTTTTTAAAGAAGCAGTTTCTTTCACTTCTTTTCCATCGACCATATAAGATAATTGCATTTCGGAAGGGCGCGCTTCTTCTTGTTGTTTGTTTTCTTCTGCATTAGTTTGTTGTTTGTTTTCTTCATTAGTGGCACCGCCATTTTCAGAGGCGCTGTTTTCGTTTTTAGAAGAAGATTGTGATGTCTCTGATTTCCCTGTGTTGTCCGATTGCGTCGTTTCCGTTTGGGTTGTGTCCTTATTAGAAGGATTCGGTTGTTTTACTTCATTTGTTTCTTTCGTTCCACAACCTGAAACAAGCGCGATCGCCATGATGGCAGTTATAAACGGTTTCCAAGTGAATTGCATCCATCATTCCTCCTTAATTTATCTATCACTTATTATATCAGTCGAAACATGAAGGAGGAATGTTACGATGGAAGTATTTTTGTTACAATAATTATAATTAGTAGCGTACGTACGTTTTTGGCATGCAATCATTTTTTGCAACCGTTGCATAAGCATATTGCAAAAGCCTCCATCATTCCTGTTTTTATTTCATCGGTCCGCCATCGTTTTTCGCGAAGTTCCACCGTCACATGAATAATGTTTTGAATGGATCGTTATTATTATAATATTCTCGCTTTGCTTGGGGATTGGCTTCTAAAACTATATGGGCTCCAAGCCATTCCATCGCACATAGAAACAAAATCAACAATATTCCGCTTATCATCGATTCTTCCTCCTTACATGTCAAAGGTAATTGTAAATATCGTTCCTTTTCCTTTTTCTGACTGCACATCAATATGCCCTTTCCCTTTTTCGACAATATGTTTCACTAAATATAAACCGATGCCGCGCCCGTTTTCGCTTTTGGTTGAAAATCCTTCCTCGAAAATACGGTCGAGATGTTTTTCATCAATACCTTGGCCGTTATCTTCCACCGAGAGAGAACAAATTTCCTCATTTTGTTCAATGCTTACATATATTTCTTTTTCCCGGTCCGTAATGCCTTGAAAGGAATCAAACGCGTTTTCAATCAAGTTTCCAAGAATAATGACAAAATCATGATGGTCTAGTGCAGGTGGAAAAGCATGCAGACGGCTATGGCGGTCGATGATGACGCGAATGCCTAATTCCTTGCCGCGGCGGGATTAGGAGAAAAAGCCAAACCGGTTATTACCTTATTTGAGCGTTTGGCGGACATTTTCTTCGGTGTTGTTAATATGATCATGAAAGTATCGCCAATTGCAGCGTTCGGCGCGATGGCGTATACGATTGGCACATTTGGAATCGGTTCATTGCTTTCGCTTGGAAAATTAATGGCTTCTGTGTATATTACGATGGCGCTATTTATTATTGTCGTACTCGGACTTATCGCGAAGTTTTACGGGTTTAATATTTTTAACATAAATTAGCCAGAAGTCCCCCACCTCTACAGGTGGGGGATGAATGGCTTCTTTTTTGTTTCTCCCTTCTTTTTTGATTTTCGATAGAATACAATAAACATAGGGGGTGAGAATATGTATCGAACGCTGAAAACCCGTTTTCGAGCGAAAAAAGAAGTGATGGACAAACTTTTTGAATGCAATCGCATCTCCGCAGAAGTTTGGAACGAATGCCTTCGTTTGGCGAAAGAACATCATTTGGAAACAGGAAAATGGATAACCAAAACGGAACTGCAAAAAGCAACAAAAGGTCGTTTTCCTATCCACAGCCAAAGCATCCAAGCAGTTGTGCATAAGTATATTTTTGCTAGAGACGGAGTGAGAGAAGCACGGAAAAAAGGCGAAAAAATCAAATATCCATACAAAAAGAAAAAACATTTCAACACGAAATGGGCAAAAGATGGGTTTGTTTTGCATGAAGAGGGAACGTTGGAACTGTCGCTAGGAATTTGGAAACGGAAAAGGCAACAACCGCTCGTAGTCCAAATCGATAAAGAACAAATTCCAAACGGACAAGTAAAAGAAATCGAGTTGGTCTATGACCGTGGTTTGTGGCTTTGTTTATCGTATGAAGATGGAAAAGAACCAAAAGAGAATAAAAATCAAAACCGTGTCGCTATTGACCCAGGGGAAATTCACACCATCGCAGCCGTTTGTGAAAATGGGGAAAGCCTCATTATCACGGGAAGAAAAATAAGAAGCATCCATCGGTTGAGAAACAAAAAATTAAAAGAGCTGCAAAAGTTGATGTCTCGTTGTAAAAAAGGTTCGAAGCAATGGAAAAAGTATAATCGTGCCAAGCAATATGTGCTTTCGAAATCAGAGGCACAACTAAAGGATGCACTGCACAAAACCACGAGACAATTTGTTCGTTGGTGTTTGGAAAACCAAGTGAAAGAAGTGGTTATTGGGGATGTCGAAGGAGTACAACGGAACACGAAAAAGAAACGAAACAAAAAGACCAATCAGAAGTTATCCAATTGGTCTTTTGGAAAGTTATATGATTATTTGGAATATAAGTTGAATGCCGAAGGCATCCAATTGGAGAAAAAAGACGAAAGTTATACCTCGCAAACATGCCCTGTTTGCGGGAAGAAGAACAAATCTTCTTCTAGAAATTATAGTTGCTCTTGTGGTTATCGTCAACACCGTGACATCCACGGAGCGATGAATTTATTTACTAAAGTGTATTATGGTGAAATCCGACCATTGGAATTTACGGTCAAACCGTTTACGTATCGACGGATTGCATAAGCAAGAAGTCGTAGATGGCGAGTTCCCGCCCTTGAGTATCATGGATACTCATGTTGCCTGTGGTTCCCAACGGGACGGGTGCCAGGCGTTGCCTGCAGATAGGCTGCCAACCATCCTATCACGCATCCACCCCGAAGGGAAAACAGGAAACCCCCACTTCGATAAGTGGGGGAGGTTCATTGTTAACGTCGAAAGGGGCAGCAGGGGTCACAGGTTCCGGATTTATTACACTTGCGGCGACTTTGGCAGCGTTCCCGATGATTCCAGTAGAAGGAATCGCGTTATTGCTTGGCGTAGACCGCTTTATGTCGGAAGCGCGTGCCATTACAAACTTAATTGGCAATGCTGTAGCGACTGTTGTTGTTTCTAAGATGGAAAATGAATTTCATCCTTCTGAAGAACAACATGCAGAGAGAACGAAGATGGTTGTTGCAAAGTAAACTTTAGCAATTCGACATCACCTATGCTTTTCTGCCAGTTCGATGCAACATATGAAGGCAGGCAAATTTTTGCCGCTTATGGCAGAAAAGCATTTTTTATTTTAAAAATTTGACAATAAATCTAATTTTTTATATCATAAATCTTGAATTCAAGATTTATGAATTCAGTGTTTATAACGATCTTGCAAGAATAATGAATGGCATGCAAAAAAATGGAGAAATTACAGTTGGGAAATCCGGCAAGGCCGTGAAACACTCATTTTTTCCACGAAAAAATTCGTGTAAAGGGGAGAATAGACGATGGAAAATGTAAAATTAGCCATTATTTATTACAGCTCAACAGGTACGAACTATCAATTGGCAAAATGGGCGGAAGAAGCGGCGAAGGAAGCAGGGGCAGAAGTAAAAGTAGTAAAAGTTCCTGAACTCGCTCCAAAAGAAGCAATTGAATCGAATCCAGCGTGGAAAGCTCATGCGGAAGCAACGAAAGATGTCCCAACAGCTACGTTAGCGGACTTAGAATGGGCGGATGCGATTATTTTCAGCGTGCCGACTCGCTTTGGCAATATTCCTTCGCAATTAAAGCAATTTTTAGATACAACCGGCGGATTATGGGCACAAGGAAAGCTTGCCAATAAAGTGGTCAGCGCCATGGCATCTGCAGGAAATGCTCATGGCGGCCAAGAACAAACCATTTTACAACTATATACAACAATGTACCACTGGGGTGCGATCGTAGTAGCGCCTGGATATACGGATCAATCTGCTTTTGTTGCAGGAGGAAATCCATACGGAACGAGTGTGACAGTCGATCAAAACGGAAAAATAGTAGAAAATGCGGAAGCTGCTGTGAAACATCAAGCGCGCCGTACCGTTCAAGTTGCACAATGGGTAAAAAATGGAATGCAACAATAGGATGAGGTTTTGCCCTCATCTTTTTTTATGCATATATTTTGCTTTTTTCCATATACACAAAGATAATAAAAGTAATAATAAATAAATTTTAGAAAAGGTGAGAAAATATGAAACATTTACAAGATCGTGTTACATTACATAATGGAGTGCAAATGCCTTGGCTTGGACTTGGAGTTTATAAAGTGAAAAACGGAGAAGAAGTCATTAACGCGGTGCGCACCGCCCTAGAAATTGGGTATCGTCATATCGATACAGCGGCGTTTTACGAAAACGAAGAAGGAGTTGGGCAAGCGGTTCGCGAATCAGGCATTCCGCGCGAAGAAATATTTATTACGACAAAAGTATGGAACTCCGATCAAGGATATGAGACAACATTGAAAGCGTTCGAAACAAGCCTCCAAAAGTTAGGCCTTGATTATGTAGATCTATATTTAGTGCATTGGCCGGTAAAAGGAAAATATAAAGAAACGTATAAAGCGTTGGAAAAGCTATATAAAGATGGACGTGTTCGCGCAATTGGCGTAAGCAACTTCCAAATTCACCATTTAGAAGATTTAATGGCTGATTGCGAAATTAAACCGATGGTAAATCAGGTGGAATATCATCCTCGCTTGACGCAAAAAGAACTCCATGCTTTCTGCAAACAACACGGCATTCAGCTTGAAGCATGGTCGCCGCTGATGAGAGGAGAAATTTTGCAAGAACCAACGCTTGTGGAAATTGGTGAAAAATATGGGAAAACTCCAGCACAAGTCGTCCTTCGTTGGGATTTGCAAAACGAAGTTGTCACGATTCCAAAATCCGTAACGCCACAACGCATTAAGGAAAACGCGGATGTTTTTGATTTTGAGCTAACGGCAGAGGAAATGGCAAAAATCGACGCGCTAAATTTGAACAAACGAATCGGACCAGATCCAGATAACTTTGATTTTTAATTATGATGCGAGAAAAAGGGGCTTTTCCGTTGCGAGAAGTCCCTTTTTGCAAAAACAAAATTTGTATATATATTCAAATTTTTTATGTTAACCATTTATAAATTGTATTATTTGACGTATGAAAGATCGTTAAAGTACAATAAATATTAGTATACACATTTACATGTGATACAAAAATAACGGAGGGTGCTGCAATGCTATTCCATCCGATGGATTTTCTCATTCTCATTGCCTTTGGCATTTCGCTATGGGCGCAATTTAAAGTATCAAGCAATTTCAACACTTGGTCGCAAGTTCCTGCTTCTTCCGGATTATCAGGTGCGGAAGTTGCGCGCATGATTTTGGACCGCAACGGTCTTTATGATGTGCCTGTCGAAGTGGTGCCAGGAAGATTAACGGACCATTATGATCCGATTTCGCGCACTGTTCGTTTATCGGAACCGGTATATTACGGCCGTTCGATCGCTTCCATATCGGTTGCCGCGCACGAAGTCGGGCATGCTGTACAACATCAACAATCATATGGTGCGTTAGTGCTTCGGCATCGCATGTTTCCAATTGTAAACTTTGCATCAGGAGCGGCGCCATTTTTATTGTTGGCGGGATTTTTATTCCGACAGCTTTCGCTAATTGGATTAGGCATTATTTTCTTTTCATTTGCCGTTGCTTTCCAACTCATTACGTTGCCGGTAGAGTTTAACGCAAGCTCGCGGGCAAAAAAATTTATGTTAGCGGAAGGCATTATTTATCCGGATGAAAAGCGCGGCGTCAACAAAGTATTGGGAGCGGCCGCATTGACATATGTGGCAGCAACGCTCATTTCGGTTTTAGAATTGTTAAAATACGTTTTAATTTTTACGCAGAGTAACAATAATGAAGAATAAGGATATAAACCTGTCTGTAGGAGGTGTGATCCGGGCGCGTTATCCGCGTCCGGAAACCAATTGGACATAGTTAATTTGTTGCTGGTGGCATTGCTTATTGCATGTACCGCTTTTTTCGTAGCTTCGGAATTTGCGATTGTCAAAGTTCGCAGCTCGCGCATTGACCAATTAGTTAGCGAAGGAAATAAACGGGCGATTGCTGCCAAAAAGGTGATCTCCAACCTTGATGGTTATTTGTCGGCGAACCAATTAGGCATTACGATTACATCGCTAGGGCTTGGTTGGCTCGGTGAACCAACGGTGGAGCGGATATTAACACCGCTTTTTGAACGTATTCATTTATCGGAGTCGATTTCGCACGTTTTATCCTTCGTTATTGCCTTTTCGACGATTACGTTTCTTCACGTCGTTGTCGGCGAGCTGGCTCCAAAAACGTTTGCCATCCACAAAGCGGAGGCGATTACACTGCTTACAGCTCAACCGCTTATTTTATTTTATAAAGTGATGTATCCGTTTATTTGGACGCTCAACAATTCCGCGCGCCTCGTCGCCAGAATGTTTGGGTTAAAGCCAGCTGCAGAACATGAAATTGCCCATTCCGAAGAAGAGTTGCGCCTTATTTTATCAGAAAGCTACAAAAGCGGAGAGATTAACCAATCAGAATATCGATATGTGAACAATATTTTTCGATTTGACGATCGGGTTGCAAAAGAAATTATGGTACCGCGCAAAGAAATTGTTGCGCTCGATATTAATCGAAGCGTGAAAGAGAATTTGGAAATTATTAAAGAGGAAAAATATACTCGTTATCCAGTTATTGATGGCGATAAAGATCACGTTCTTGGACTTATTAATGTGAAAGAAGTGTTTACCGATCTTGTTACAAATCCATCCGAAGAAAAACAAATGAAAGATTATATCCGCCCAATCATTCAAGTGATTGAATCAATCGCGATCCATGATTTGCTTGTGAAAATGCAGAAAGAACGCATCCACATGGCCATTTTAGTCGACGAATATGGCGGAACATCGGGGCTTGTTACCGTCGAGGATATTTTAGAAGAAATTGTTGGAGAAATTCAAGATGAATTTGATGTAGATGAAATTCCGTTGATCCAAAAAATTGATGAAACACGTACGATTATCGATGGGAAAGTGCTGATTAGCGAAGTAAATGATTTGTTTGGCCTCTCCATTGATGATGAGGATGTCGATACGATTGGAGGATGGATTTTAACGAAGCATTATGATATTAAAGTAGGCGATAGCGTCGAAATCGACAATTACTTGTTTACGGTGAAAGAGATGGACGGCCACCACGTAAAGACGATAGAAGTAGTAAAACAGGAGAAAGAAGAGAAAGCGGCAGATCATGAACTCGGTGAAAAAGAGGAATTGCATTTATGAGGCAGACGTTTATAGGACGTCTGCCTTTTATGGTGGATCCATGTAAAACCGAGCGATATCAACAGGAAAATCATCAACGTGAGCGATGCATGAAATCATTTCGTTCGTAAAAGGATGCAAGAACGATAGTTTAACGGCGTGAAGTGCTTGTCGATGAAATGTCTCTTTTCCGCCATAAAGAACATCTCCGACTAACGGATGACCGATGTAACTCATATGGACGCGGATTTGATGAGTGCGCCCGGTATCGAGGGAAAGCTCTACGAGCGATGTTTGTTCATCGGGAAACGTATGTAAGACGCGGTAGTGTGTTACCGCTTTTGCACCCGTTTTCGAAACTCTTCGCCTCGTTGGATGATGGCGATCGCGTCCAATCGGTGCAGAAATCGTTCCTGATTTATTTTTTAGGATGCCATGGACGAGCGCTACATACGTCCGTTTGATGAGCCGTCTCTCCAACATCCGATCAAGCGTGGCTCCTGCAAGCGTATGTTTGGCAAACAAAATCGTTCCCGATGTGTCACGATCAAGCCGGTGAATATGCCGTACTTTCGTCAAAATCCCTTGTGATTGTAAATAAAAAGCGACCGCATTCGCTAAAGTCCCTGTTTGAGAAGGTTCAGAAGGATGGATATCGATTCCAGCGCCTTTATTAATAATAAGGAGATGCTCGTCCTCCCATAAAACGGAAAGCTCTCGATATTCAGGAATAATGATGGAAGGTTCAGGTTTATAAAGGTGCAACTGCAGGCGGTCTTTTTCTTTTAATGGCGTTTGCCATGATGCTTCTTTTCCGTTGAGCTTGATTCCTTTTTCCATTCGCAGCTGATGAGCTAACTTTTTAGAGGCGCACCATACTTCTTTTAGCAACGATTCAATCGTACGTCCTTCCCAAAAAGAAGGAATGACGCATTCAAGCCAGTCTCCTTTTTTAGACCACATCATTATTTCACTCCAAAATTTCAAAACAGTGGAAACACTTTCTACCTCAATATATGTATCAGATATGATACACTCATAGTAGCGTTTTATAGTATGTTATGCAAGTGCGAAAAGGTGGTAAGAACATGAAAATGGTTTATGCAGCCACGAAAGAACAAGAGGAATATATGAATTATTTAGTCAATTATTTTTACACAAACATTTTTCCGTATTATTTTGATGATGAACAAATTAATAAGTTTGAAAATTTGAAAATCCTTTCATTACCAAGGGAATACGTTACATACAATGGGACAATGAAAGAAGCATTTCAAATTATTTCATCACTTCAATCATTAATTACTGTGATTGAGTATGTAGGAAAAAGCGGAGATTGCAAGCGGTATCGCGATCTATTTGAGCGGAACGTCAAATTACTTAGGCGGTACGGTATTGCGTTTCCGTTTATGATCGAGCAGTTTATGAGCAAGCGTCATTACCCATGCAGTATGTATTTGCCTTCACAAAGCGATTGGTTAATGTAAGATGGAGCTCGTCCATCACAGGGCGAGCTCCTTATTTATTGCTATGTTGAATCGAAGAAAACCAGTCACGGAAAACGGCTTCTTCATGATAGCCATCGATTCGTTTTACTTCTTTCCCTTTTTCATAATGAACAAGGGTTGGTGTTCCATCAATATGGTACTTATCCCATCCATCTTCAAATTCAAGCAAATTAAACATTTTTAAGTCAATGCCCATTTGTTTTGCCAAAGGGACGACGATCGGAGTTGTTTTTTTGCAGTGCGGACAAGTCGGGCTGTAAAAATAGACGGTGACCGTTTCTTTGTTTTTTAACTTCTGGTCTAATTCGTCGGGCAAAATGATGTTTTGATAATTTGGATCATCCAGCTGCGCAACAGTTGCAGGGTCAAGTTCTTCTTTATGATAAGGATTATTTTTGGCAGCTTGTTTTTGCTGATACGATGTGATAAAGGAGATCGCCGCAAACAGCGCTACAATAATCGATCCGAAGATAAGGAGCTTTTTCAACTTATTTTCCCTTCTTTCTCTTTACGAATAATGAAGATGCTTAATACACTAATGAGAAAAAATGCAACTAACGCTAAAAATGGAATCGTAATAAAGCCAAGCCAATTAATGTACTGTCCCGTGCAAGGGACGCGGCCGCACGAAATCGCATGGGTTTGGAAAAACGGAATTTTTTGCAGAGCATAATGGTAAAGCGAAATCGTTCCACCGATGATGGATAATGCAAGGCTATAGCGAGCGATGCCATATTCTTTCCGAATGGCCGCAAGCCCTAACAAAACCACCTGTGGATACATAAAAATGCGTTGAAACCAGCAAAGATCACAAGGGGTAAATTTTAAAATTTCGGAAAAGTAAAGGCTACCAAGCGTCGCGATCAATGAAATTCCCCAAGCGCCAATAAGCGCGTTTTCCAATGTTTTGGCATTGTTATTCATACTGTAGTCCCCTTATTTCTCATGTTTATTGCCATTTTCATTATATTGGACGAAAAGGAGAATGTAAAATTTTGAATATATATAGCCGCTCCTTTTTGTTTTATAGTACAATACTTATGTGCAATCGTTTTCATATATGTACATAGAGGTGAGAAATTTGGAACGAGCATGGTGGAAAGAAGCGGTTGTGTATCAAATTTATCCGCGCAGTTTTTACGATTCCAACGGGGATGGCATTGGCGATATCCGCGGCATTATCGCGAAACTTGATTATTTAAAAGAACTTGGCGTGGATGTGGTATGGCTATCTCCGGTATATAAATCGCCAAATGATGACAACGGATATGATATAAGCGATTATCGGGAGATTATGGATGAATTTGGTACGATGGAAGATTGGGAAGAAATGCTTGAGGAAATGCACAAACGCGGGATTAAGCTAGTGATGGATTTAGTCGTCAATCATACATCAGATGAGCATCCGTGGTTTATCGAATCAAGAAAGTCAAAGGACAATCCGTATCGCGACTACTATATATGGCGGCCTGGAAAAGATGGAAAGGAACCGAACAATTGGGAGTCATGCTTTGGTGGTTCTGCTTGGGAATATGATGAAACAACAGGAGAATATTATTTACATCTTTTTTCCAAAAAACAACCTGATTTAAACTGGGAAAATCCGAAAGTACGCCGCGAAGTGTATGACATGATGAAGTTTTGGCTTGACAAAGGCGTCGACGGCTTTCGGATGGATGTCATTAATATGATTTCGAAAACACCAGGATTACCGGATGGTGAACCGCAGGAAGGAAAAAAATATGTTTCAGGAAGCAAATATTTTATGAACGGTCCGCGCGTTCACGAATTTTTGCAAGAGATGAACCGGGAAGTGTTATCAAAGTACGATATTATGACGGTTGGAGAAACGCCGGGAGTGACTCCGAGAGAAGGCATTTTATATACAGATCCGTCTCGCCATGAATTAAACATGGTGTTCCAATTCGAGCATGTGGATTTAGATTCAGGGCCTGGAGGAAAATGGGATATTCGTCCGTGGTCATTAGCCGATTTGAAAACAACGATGACAAAATGGCAAAAAGAGCTAGAAGGAAAAGGATGGAACAGTCTTTACTTAAACAATCATGATCAGCCACGCGCTGTTTCTCGCTTTGGCGATGATGGAAAGTATCGTGTGGAATCGGCGAAAATGCTTGCAACATTTCTCCATATGATGCAAGGAACTCCATATATTTATCAAGGTGAAGAGATCGGAATGACAAATGTGCGCTTTCCGTCGATTGAAGACTACCGGGACATTGAAACGTTAAACATGTATAAAGAACGTGTGGAAGAATACGGTGAAGATCCACAAGAAGTGATGGAAAAAATTTATTACAAAGGACGTGACAACGCGCGCACACCGATGCAGTGGGATGACAGCGAAAACGCAGGATTTACAACGGGGACGCCATGGATTCCAGTAAATCCAAATTATAAGGAAATCAACGTAAAAGAGGCTTTAGCGGATCCAAATTCGGTGTTTCATTATTATAAAAAATTAATTCAACTTCGCAAGCAGCATGACATTATTGTCTATGGAACATATGACTTAATTTTGGAAGACGATCCGTATATTTACGCATACACACGCACATTGGGAAATGAAAAGCTGATTGTTATTACTAATTTTTCTGAAAAAACTCCTGTTTTCCGGCTTCCGGATGATATCACCTATAAAACAAAAGAGCTGCTTATCAGCAATTACGATGTTGATGAAACGGAAGAACTGAAAGAAATTCGCCTGCGTCCATGGGAGGCGCGCGTATATAAAATCCGTTTGTCATGAAACATTTGCTTTTCCGGTGCCAATACTAAACGGTGCAAACATTATTTTCTACCTATATCCTCCCGCCAATCCGCCCATAATAATCGGTGAAAGGGGAGGATCACATGAATAACAACAGCAACAAAGTTCAAGACGTTATGACGAAAAATGTAGCGACAGTTTCTCCTAACCAAACAGTTCAAGAAGCTGCGCAAATCATGAGCCAAAAAAATATTGGGGCTCTTCCAGTAGTGGAAAACGGTCAAGTAAAAGGAATGATCACGGACCGTGATATTACACTTCGTACATCGGCGCAAGGAAAAGATCCAGCTTCCACTCCTGTATCGGAAATAATGACGAATCGTGTGGTCACTGGTACGCCTAATATGAGCGTTCAAGAGGCGGCAAGTGTGATGGCGCAACATCAGATTCGTCGTTTGCCAATTGTCGAAAATAACCAACTTCAAGGAATTGTCGCTTTAGGCGATATCGCGACAAACAGCGCGTCCGATCAAGCGGCGGGACAAGCATTGACAAACATTTCTGAGCCGTCGCAACCACAAGGATAAAAAAATGAAGGATGTCTCTGACATATGAGACATCCTTTTTCTTTTATGAAGGATATTGTATGATGATAACGAATACATAAAGAAAGGGAGGGATGTCCGTTGGATTGGAAAAATAAATATGAACAATGGTTAGCACATAAGTCATTAGACAAAGAATTAAAGCGTTTATTAACAGAGCGTCAAGACGACCTGAAATGGCTGGAAGATTGTTTTTATAAAAACTTAGAATTTGGCACAGGCGGCATGCGGGGAGAAATTGGTCCGGGGACAAACCGGATGAACATATACACGATTCGGAAAGCATCAGAAGGTTTGGCGCGATACATAGAGTCCTTTGGCGAAGAAGCAAAAAAACGCGGTGTTGTCATTGCCTATGATTCGCGGCATAAGTCTCGGGAATTTGCGATGGAAGCAGCGAAAACATTGGCCACTCACGGCATTCAAACATATGTATTTGATGAGCTGAGACCGACGCCGGAGCTTTCGTTTGCTGTTCGTTATTTGCATGCATTTTCCGGCATCGTCATCACCGCAAGCCATAATCCGCCAGAATATAATGGATATAAAGTATATGGAGAAGATGGGGGGCAGCTTCCTCCAGACACGGCAGATGCGGTGATTCGATACGTCAATGAAGTGGAAAATGAACTTGATATCCATGTTGAGGACGAAGCAATTTTAAAAGAAAAAGGGCTCATTCAAATCATCGGCGAAGAAGTGGACAATGCTTATATTGACGCTGTAAAAACGGTCTCCCTTCAACCGAAGCTTGCGGAAGAAGTCGATATTCACATCGTTTTTACACCGCTTCACGGCACATCAAACAAACCGATTCGCCGCGCGTTAAAGGAACTTGGATACCGAAATGTATTTGTTGTTAAGGAACAAGAGCAGCCAGATCCGAACTTTTCCACAGTTGCATCGCCAAACCCAGAGGAGCATGCGGCATTTGCGTTAGCGATAGAGTACGGCAAAAAAGTCAATGCTGACTTGTTAATTGCGACAGACCCTGACGCCGACCGATTAGGGATTGCCGTAAAAAATGAAAAAGGCGACTATGTTGTATTGACCGGAAATCAAACAGGAGGCTTATTGCTTCATTACCTGCTATCCCAAAAGAAAGAAAAAGGGATATTGCCGCAAAATGGCGTGGTGCTAAAAACGATTGTAACCTCCGAGTTTGGCCGCGCGATTGCGCAATCTTTCGGCTTAGATACGGTGGATACATTAACAGGATTTAAATTTATCGGCGAAAAAATAAAAGAATATGAACAGACCGGTCAGTATACGTTCCAATTTGGCTATGAGGAAAGCTATGGCTATTTAATTGGTGATTTTGTACGTGATAAAGACGCGGTCCAAGCAGCGGTATTAGCGGTGGAAGTATGTGCTTTTTATAAAAAACAAGGTATGTCTTTATATGAAGGATTGCTGCAATTATTTGACCAATACGGCTATTACCGTGAAGGACAGCAGTCATTAACGTTAAAAGGAAAAGAAGGTGCGGAAACAATCCAGGCTATCTTAACATCTTTCCGCAATGAACCTCCGGTAGAAGTAGCAGGAAAAAAAGTAACCGTGATCGAGGATTACAAAACGAAAGAACGGGTAAATACTGCGGCTGGCGAAAAAACAATGATTACACTTCCAACTTCCAACGTATTAAAGTATTTGCTGGAAGACGATTCATGGTTTTGCTTGCGTCCTTCGGGAACAGAGCCAAAAATCAAAGTATATTTCGGCGTGAAAGGGAAGTCATTAGCCGACAGTGAAGCAAAGCTGCAACAACTTTCCAATGTAGTGATGAAACGAGTTCATGACTTTCTTCGTACTGCTTCGCTATCTTAAATAATAAACATAACAGAAAGGATCATGCCACATGTTAACAAACCAAGTAGCGATTGTCACAGGAGCTTCTCGAGGAATCGGAAAAGCCATTGCGTTTCAATTGGCGGAACAAGGAGCAAAATTAGCGCTCGTGGGAAGTTCTCAAGAGGTTTATGAAACGGAAAAAGAGCTGAAAGAAAAAGGATTCTCTTATGTGAAGGCGTTCCAAGTGGACGTTGCCAATGAACAGCAAATGCAAAAGATGGTCACGAGAACATCCGCCGGAAGCCCACTGCTTTAGCTGTGGGAGGAAGGCGGGGGTTATATTTTCAATATATATTGAATTTTTCGTTCAGTATAAGTACACTGGATTTAGAAAGGTAGGTGAATCAAGAATGCTCTGCACTCTCAAGATTAAATTAATGCCAACTCTTGAACAGTTTCATGCGCTGCTGGAAACAATGAAACGGTTTAACCAAGCATGCAACTATATTAGCGAGATTGCTTTTCGCTCCAGAACCTTTTCCAAAACGAAAATCCAGCGGCTTTGCTACTATGACGTCAGGGAAAAATTTGGCCTCTCTGCCCAAATGACCGTTCGTGCCATCGGCAAAGTGTCGGAAAGCTATCGTTTGGATAAAAAAACCTTGCATAACTTTAAAGAAACCGGTGCCATCGTGTATGATGAAAGAATCCTGTCCTTTAAAGGGTTAGAGTATGCTTCCATCCTTACCTTGCAAGGAAGAATGGAAATCCCTATGGTCATTAGCCGCTACCATCAAGGTTTGCTGTGCGGCAACCGTGTTCGGGGTCAAGCCGATTTAGTCCTTCAAAACGGTATTTTTTATTTACTGCTCGTGGTGGACGTTCCCGAAGGCCAGCCCAATTCCGAAAACGGATTTATCGGTGTGGACCTTGGCATCATTAATATCGCCGTCGATAGCACCGGTGAGGTATTTTCCGGCTCGAAGGTCAACGGGCTGCGCCGCCGCCATGCGAAACTTCGCGCCAAACTCCAAAAGAAAGGCACCAAGTCAGCGAAACGCCTGCTTAAAAAGCGTTCCAAGAAGGAAAAACTATTTGCCCGTGATGTGAACCACTGCATTAGCAAGAAGATTGTTGAAAAGGCAAAGGCACTCGGATGCGGCATTGCCCTTGAAGATTTAAAGGGCATCCGCCAACGCACCGAGAAAACGGTTAAAAAGCAACAGCGTCGTCAACACTCTTCTTGGTCTTTTTATCAGTTGAGAAAGTTTATTGAGTATAAAGCGGCGATCGCTGGCGTGCCGGTGGTATTGGTTCATCCAAAAAATACTTCCCGCACCTGTCCGGTTTGCGGACATGTGGCCAAAGAAAACAGACCGTCAAGGGATCAGTTTTGTTGTCGAGCTTGTGGGTACGCTGCCCCTGCCGACAACGTGGCTGCGGAAAACATCCGCAGGGCTGCTGTCAACCAGCCGAACGCGGCAGCCAATTAGGCTAGTTGCAAGCCCACGGCTTTAGCCGTTGGGTAGTTGACAGAAGTATTAGAAGAGTTTGGACAAATCGATATTCTCGTCAACAATGCAGGGATCGGATTTTTTAAAGAAGTGGAAGAGACAACTGTGGAAGAATGGGAACGTATCTTTGCCGTTAATGTTCAAGGCGTGTTCATCGGAGTAAAAGCCGTGCTTCCGCATATGAAAGAAAGAAAATCGGGAACGATTATTACCATTTCTTCCGATGTCGGCCGCTACACGATTCCGAACGGAGCGGCATACACCGCGACCAAATACGCTGTTCAAGGATTTTCCGGTTCGCTGGCGCAGGAAGTAAGAAAATACGGCATTCGCGTTGGTACGATTAACCCAGGAATGGTTGATACATACTTCGCCAATTCGGTCCAAGGCGTTCCGGAAAAACGCGATTGGCTAAAAGCCGAAGATGTCGCCAAAGCAGTCGTCTATATGGCAAGCGCTCCAAAGCACATGCTGATCGATGAAATCGTCCTTCATCCGCTCATTCAACAGTATCCTATTGCATAAGCCGAAAAAGACAATGCCGAAGGTCGGCGTTGTCTTTTTTCTATACGATTGGAGCGAAGGGGGAAGAAAAATGAGCAAGGACAAGCAGGATATTCAAGAATTGCTTACATTAAAATCCATTGCCGAAACATTGAATGAGTGCAATGATTTAAAGGAAATGCTGCAGACGGTATTAAAGGAATTAATACAAGTGATGAAACTGCAATGCGGCTGGATTTTTTTTGTTCATCCAAAAGAAGGATACTCTCTTATTGCTGACTATCAATTACCTCCTGCACTGACATGGGAAAATAAGAAGCCGATGTGCGAAGGAGGCTGTTGGTGTTTAGAACGGTACAGAGATGGGCGGCTGCAGCGGGCTGCGAACGTTATTGAATGCAAACGGCTTGGAAAGGCAATCGAAGAGCAATGGGGAGATACCAACGGCGTCACCCACCACGCGAGCATTCCCCTTCGTGCGGGGGACGAAAAATTTGGGGTGCTCAATGTAGCCGCTCCGCATAAAACAAGCTTTTCTAATAAGGAACTGGCATTATTAGAAGCGGTTGCTTATCAAATCGGGACAGCAATCAAGCGCATCAAGCTCGCGGAAAATGAACAAAAACTCGCGTTAATCGCGGAACGCAACCGCTTAGCGAGAGATTTGCACGATTCGGTGAGCCAATTATTATTTTCGCTGCAGTTGACGGCGCGTGGCGCAAAGGAAATGACGGAAGATGAAACAATAAAAGATATGTTCGCCTACATTCAGCAATTAGCGCAAGAAGCCCTTCAGGAAATGCGGGCGCTTATTTGGCAGCTTCGTCCGCACGGTTTGGAACATGGACTAGCCAACGCCTTTCAGCATTACGGAGATATGCTCGGGTTAAAAGTAACCGTGGATATTAACGGACTGATCGATTTATCTAATGAAGTCGAAGAATGTTTATGGCGAGTGGGGCAAGAAGCATTGAATAACTGCAAAAAACATGCGGGAGTATCCGAGGTCGATATGGCGATCCACGCCCAAAAGCACCATGTCCATATGAAGGTGCGTGATAAGGGATGCGGATTTTCCAAGACGGATGGACATCCTTTTTCTCTCGGCTTAAATAGTATGAAAGAGAGGGTCGCATCGTTAAATGGCGACATTCATATCAAAAGTGCCGCAGAGGAAGGAACGACGATTGATGTCATCATTCCGTTGAAAAAGGGGAGAGGATAATGGGGTCAACGTACTTATTGTGGATGACCATCATGTTGTTCGGCGAGGATTAGTATTTTTTCTCCAGACGCAAAAAGAAATCAACGTCGTCGGTGAAGCGGCCGACGGCAAAGAAGCGGTGGAACGAGTGAAAGAACTGCAGCCGGATGTCGTGTTAATGGATTTGGTCATGCCGGTCATGGATGGTATTGAAGCCACGAAAAAAATAAAGGAACTGTCTCCTCATACGAAGATTCTCATTTTAACCAGTTTTTCTGATGTGGATCATGTTATTCCCGCCATTCGCGCCGGCGCGTCGGGGTATCAATTGAAAGATGTGGAACCCGATCAGTTAGTACAGGCGATTATATCTGTGTACCGAGGCGAAAATCAGCTTCATCCGAAAATCACTGCTCATTTGATGACTCACTTGTCCAAAGGGGATCGTAAGGAACAACTTATTGAAACGCTGACGAAGCGGGAAAAAGAAGTGCTTGCGGAAATTGCAAAAGGAAAAAGCAATAAAGAGATTGCTGCAGCATTGATGATTACGGAAAAAACAGTCAAAACGCATGTATCCAATATACTTGCCAAGTTAAATCTTGCGGATCGTACCCAAGCAGCTCTTTATGCCGTAAAACATCTCAGACTTTAGTCGTATTCTTTTTTTGGCCAATTCCGTAGAAAAAGATCCCCCGATTTGATGAGGTAGGAAACAGCTCCTTTTGCTTACACTATAATCAGAAAAACAAGGAGCAAAGGAGAGAACCGATATGCATATTGTTGTCGTGAACGGAAGTCCGCGCAAATCGGGGAGAACGGGAATCGTCGCTAGACATATTGCAAAGCAATACAAGGCTCAGCTGATTGATTTGAGCGAAGAAGCGATTCCGCTATATAACGGCGAGGCAAGCCAAGAAGAATTGCCCAGTGTCCTTCATCTGCGTCGGCAAATGCAACAGGCAGATGGCGTTATTCTTTGCTCGCCTGAGTATCACGGCGCCATGAGTGGAGCGTTAAAAAATGCTCTTGATTTTTTAAGCAGCGACCAATTTGAACACAAACCAGTTGCTCTTATCGCGGTAGCAGGGGGAGGAAAAGGTGGAATTAATGCCTTAAACAACATGCGGACGGTGATGCGCAGCCTGCATGCGAATACTATTCCGAAGCAGCTGGTTTTAGATCCTCCTAGTTGTGCTGGCGATCATTTAACGAAGCCGGCAGCTTTGCAGGTGGATGATGTCTTTTTCGAATTGCGGCGTTATATCAACGCAGCCAAGTGGTGGAGGGAGCAGGCATGAACAGCCTGCATCGCGACCGTCGGTTATATTTGTTACTCGTTGCCAATTTGTTTTCTTCCGTTGGAACAGGAATCACGATGACGGCCGTTCCTTGGCTGCTTGTGCAAAAACCTGACGGAGGAACGTGGTTTGGCTACATGTCCACAACGATGACGATCATCATGTTTTTATTGACACCGTATGTCGGAATGTGGATTGATCATATGTCGCGAAAAGCTATGTTAATGCTTGGAGAGGCAATGGGACTAGTGATTGCCGCTATGTTTGCGCTTTATGGGATGATGGGAACAGAGTATCACGTATGGCATTTAGTGATTTTATTTGCCAGCGGCTCCCTATATTATTTTCTCTTTTATCCGACGCTATTTGCATTTACCCAAGAAGTATTTCACCCTGATCAATATAAGACGTTAAATGGGATTATGGAGATTCAAGGACAATTGGCTACCGTCATCTCCGGCGGAGCGGCAAGCCTGCTTCTTACGAAAGTGCCACTTTACTCGATTTTATGGCTAGATTCGTGCACGTATGTGGTAGCGATTGTTTGCCTTTTCTTTATCCCATATCAACGTTCTGTCAGAAATGGAGACACACATTCGTTTTGGATGAAGATGACCGAAGGATACCATTATATGAAAGCTCGTCCGCTGTTGTTTTGGTTTTTGCTCGCTTCGTTCATGCCCTTTATTGGTGTGATGATGACCAATTATCTTCATCCAATTTATATTACCGATGTCTTAAAGGAAGATAGTTCGGTATACGGCATTCAAAGCATGATATACGGAATCGGGGCCGCGCTCGCAGGGTTAATCGTGCCGTTATGGCTAAGGAAAATCGGAACCGAAGTAAGCATCACCATTACCGTCTTTATGTATGCGATGGCGATGACCATGTTTCTATTGGTGAAAAACACGTGGATATTTTATGTGCTTGTTAGCCTAACGGCGTTTGGCAATGCGGGGACAAGGGTGGCCCGCAGCTCGCTGATGATGGAACGGATTCCTAATGGGAAAATCGGAAGGATAGACAGCTTATTTCGAGCGCTCGGTTTTCTTATTCGTTCCATCTTGTTAAGCGTATTTACTGGTCTTGTGTCATTACAGCATATCCTGATTCCATATGCCATATTAAGCGGATTGCTTATCATTTCCGGGCTATTGGTGCTAAGGACTGGAGAATCGGTGAAAAAAGAACAATTTCATCTGAAAGGATAAAAGGAGATTTTTCTTATACATCGGTCGGAGAATCGATAGGATAAATAATGGGGAATTGGATCGAACCAATTCCCCGTTTTTTATTTACGAATAAGCGTATTGCTCAGCTCCTGTTTTTTGTTCGCTTGCCTCAAGGGCATGGTCGATATAACGCAACAGAGCGGTTAGCCGTTTTTGAATGACTGAGTAATCATATTCAAAATTGTAGGCGTGAAGAAATTGCTCAATTTTTTTCGACAGCAAATCATCTTGTGTACGCACCATTAAAATAAGCAAATTATCCCATTCGGAGCGGTGCGTATAGTATAATGCTTTGTCATAATCGATGGTGTTCAAGTTCATGCCTCCTTTATAGAAGGAGATGTCTTTAGTGTATGATGGTTCTTGTTTTTTTTACGCTGTAAATGTTACGTTAGAAGGTAAAAAATAAATTTACCGGTTTCAAAGTGCCGGTGTTTTACTTCTTTTTTTGCTGATAAAACCAATATATTGTGAGCAGGCAAATGAGGAGAATAAATACGGCCATAAAAAAAGTGCGATATTCATCCATATATTGTTTAATTATAATCCAATTCTTCCCTAAATAATTACCAATTGTGAGAAAGGTGAAGACCCAGACAAACGCTCCGCTATAGGCATATAACATAAATTTTTTTCGATCGTATGCGTTAAATCCAGCTAAAAATGCAGCAAGATGACGGATGCCAGGGATAAAATAGCAAATAAACAGCACCGATGGCCCTAGTTTGGCAAATAATGCTTTCGTTTGCTCTATTCGCTTTTCTGTAATATGTATTTTTGGACCTATTTTCTGCAAAAACGGCAATCCGAGTTTTACTCCTAAATAGTAACTGATGGAGATACCAGCTATAGCACCAATAAAGCCAAAAACAAATGAGATAGGATATGACATGGAACCTGTGGAAATTCGGTATCCAATGTACGTAAGTAGCAGCTCATCCGGAATCGGCATACCGACAATTCCTAACATTAACACGACCATAATGCCGATATATCCAAAATGATCGATAAAATAATGTAAATAATGCTCCACTGTATCACCACACTTTAATAGTATGAGCAAAGCGAGTCAGCAGAAAATAAATGGGCTTTATTATTTGCTAATGTCCATTATAAACAATACATACGTTGAAGGAAATTTTTTATATAAAGATGGGGAAGAAAAGTAAACATATGATTGATCAGTCGTATGGATTAAACGCGAAATATGGAATGGACTTATACGTATCAAAACTCCTTTTTCCTCATACATTGTGATAAGAGGGAAAAGGGGAGGAGATGTGCATGCGACAAGATGATTTGAAGGAGTTGGAACGGGCGATTGCGGAGATTACGGAAATCGCTGAAGGGTTTGGGCTTGATTTTTATCCGATGCGTTATGAAATTTGTCCGGCGGATATTATCTATACGTTTGGTGCGTACGGCATGCCAACACGCTTTTCTCATTGGAGCTTTGGCAAGCAGTTTTACAGAATGAAGCTGCAGTATGACCTGGGATTAAGCAAAATTTACGAGCTAGTCATTAACTCTGACCCTTGTTACGCATTTTTATTGGATACAAATTCGCTGATTCAAAATAAATTGATCGTCGCACATGTATTAGCGCATAGTGACTTTTTCAAAAATAACGTTCGTTTCAGCAACACAAAGCGGGATATGGTCGAAAGCATGGCAGCAACCGCTGAGAGAATCAAACATTACGAACATCAATATGGAAAATTGGAAGTAGAAAAGTTTTTAGATGCGGTATTGGCAATTCAAGAGCATATCGATCCGTCACTGCTTCGTCCGAAATTATCATGGACTTTGGAAGATACGGAAGTATACGAAGAAGAAGAACCGCCAAAAATAGTGTCGCCATATGATGATTTATGGTCGCTCGATGAAAAAGATAAGCCGACTCCGCCACCGCGTAAAAAGCGACGGAAATTCCCGCCGCAACCGGAAAAAGACGTATTATTGTTTATTGAAGAATACAGCCGCGAGCTGGAAGACTGGCAGCGCGACATTTTAACGATGATGCGCGAAGAAATGCTATACTTTTGGCCGCAGCTTGAAACGAAAATCATGAACGAAGGCTGGGCTTCGTTTCGCAAAGGAGCTTAAATATGTAAATGAGAAATCACTTGTATACGAAAGTGATTTTTTTATTTTCTTGATGTTAAAATGTTTAAATATTGCACATTTGATTAATGGTTTGCTGCATGGTTCGATAATGTTTAGTGATCATGCTAAAATAACGTTTGTAATACATTTTGGTGAACCATAGATTTCTTTGACAAATGGGAAATTGTATAATTTGTTAAATGTTAAAAGGATTGTTTCTTTTCTTTGTCAAATAATTTGTAGTAAATAATATTAGAAATTTAAAGGGGATATATGGCGGAATGGACGCAAAGGATTTGTTACGTATTATAGACGATGGGGAAAATGCCGAATTGGAATGTAAAGCAGCCAAAGGTGGTCTGCCGAAAGATGTTTGGGAAACGTATTCTGCTTTTGCAAATACAAATGGCGGTATTATTTTGCTTGGGGTCGAGCAAAAAGGACAAGAGTTTTTCCCAGTCCATGTTGATGCAAAAAAGTTAGTTAAAGACTTTTGGGACGGAATTAATAATCCACAAAGAATTAGCAAAAATATCTTAGTGGATCGAAATGTAGAAATTGTTGAAGTTGATGGGAAAGAAATCGTGAAAATTTATGTTCCAAGGGCTTCGCGTGAGGACAAGCCAATTTATATTGGTCATAATCCTTTTACAGGTACATATCGCCGCAATTATGAAGGGGATTATAAATGTACTAAGGAAGAAGTACAACGAATGATAGCGGACCAGTCGCCAATTCCTCAAGACAGCAAAGTTCTTCCCAATTACGGTTTAAATGATTTGAATATGGAATCGGTGAGAAGTTATCGAAATCGCTTTTCTTCTTTGAAACCAGATCATCCTTGGAATGGTTTAGAACTGAAGGAATTTTTATATAAAATTGGAGCTTTGGGAAGGCTACGCGAAACCAACGAGGAAGGGCTAACATTAGCCGGGTTGCTCATGTTTGGGGAAGAGCGCAGCATTACAGAGTATTTACCGCAGTATTTCTTAGAATATCGGGAAAAGAGTTCGGATGTGCCGGGGGAGAGATGGACAGATCGGATTATTTCTTCCGACGGTACTTGGTCGGGGAATTTGTATGATTTTTATTTTAAAGTGATCCGCAGACTAACGGATGATTTAAACATTCCTTTTCAAATGGAGGGGCTTTTTCGCAAGGATGATACAAGGGTGCACGCTGCTCTTCGTGAGGCTTTAGTCAATACGTTGGCTCATGCCGATTACTACGGGCAACGCGGAATTGTTGTCGAAAAGGAAAAGATGTTATTTCGATTTTCCAACCCGGGTGTTCTTCGGATTCCTTTGCAACAAGCACTGAAAGGTGGAATAAGTGATCCGAGAAATCCAACGATTTTTAAAATGTTTATGTTAATTGGGCTCGGTGAACGGGCAGGGTCGGGGATTGAGAATATTCATTTGGCGTGGAAAGAACAACATTGGACTGCCCCGGAATTAATTGAAGAATTTCAGCCGGATCGCACGATTCTTACGTTGCGAACAACTTCATTATTACCACAGGAAAGCGTCGATTTTCTAAAAGCAGTTCTTGGGAAACATTATAAGTTTTTAACCAATGATGAAGTATTAATTTTAGTGACGGCACATCAAGAAAATTATGTGACTAATACGAGATTGCAAAGCCTGACAGATAAAAAGAGTGATGAAATAAGCAAATTATTATCCGGACTGGTGGAAAAAGGATATTTAGAACCAAATGGACAAGGAAGAGGTACAAAATATACGCTAACGGAAATGTTTCATCAAAAGTCTATAGGGAACTCCAGATATAATCGGATAAGCTCCGGACCTAATGTTAATAACTCCGGACCTAACGCTGCTAACTCCGGACCTAACGAAAACGAACAAACAAAAGATCATGAAAAAGTGCTATTGGATATTTCTGAATTAGCAAGGAAGAAAAAGAGATTACATCCTTCCGAAATGGATGAGATCATTTTAAATCTTTGTGCAATTAAGCCGTTAACGCTCAAAGAATTAAGTCAATTACTGAATAGGCAGATGGATCCTCTTCGCAAAAAGTACATTTCACGATTGCTTAGGGAAGGAAAGTTAGAACTGCTATATCCGGAGCAAGTAAATCATCCGAAACAAGCATATATGACACGATCTCTTTTTAACCAGCATTAGGATACTGGATTCCTAATGCTGGTTTATTGTTATTAGACAAATTTCTCGATGATGTATAAAAGTTTGTGTAAAACATTTTGCTAGAACAAAAGAAAAAAGGTAGGGTATTCTCTGATTGGACCAAAAATCTTAGAGAAAGGAGAACCCTACCTATGTCTAAAAGAAGTATACCGAATGTCGACTGGGCAAATCAACTGGAAAGTGTTATTCGTCAATTTGTGAAAGAAAAATTAGAGCTGATTATGCGGGAAGAAATCAAACATTTCCTCGAAATCGAACAGGCTGGAACACCGAATAGGAGAAACGGCTGCTATCTCCGTTGTGTTCGGAAAAAAGATCAATTAGAAATGGCGGAGGATCTGAAACTCATTTATCGTTCTCCGAATAAAGAAATCGCATTGGAGATGTTTCAACAGTTTCAATCCAAATGGTCTCACAAATACCCAAGGGAAGTCCAATCGTGGGCAAATGAGTTGGATGTCCTTCTCACCTTTATGGACTATCCAAGCAGTATTCGAAGTGTGATTTATACGACCAATGCCATCGAACGAACGATCAAGGAGATTCGGAAACGTCTAAAGCCGATGAACAGTTTGAGCAGTTTAGAAGCCGCTGAAAAAGTCGTATATTTGACCATTCAAGATTTTAACGAGAAATGGGCAGGACGAAAGTTGCGAGGATTTGCCGAAGCACAGGAAGCCCTCGAGCGAATGTTTGAAGAACGTTACAATTAACCAAATAATGTAAATATCAAACCAATACGATAAGGGGATTCTCCCTTTCTGCATAATAGACTGAATATTCAGTCCCTTGTGTGGAGGAAACTAGTCCCCTATCCATTCCAAATCCATTTCAGAGATACCCTATCTATCTTGCATTACGCAAAATTCTTGACGGTACCAGCTTTATAAATTGACAATATTTTGAACAATTTATTATTACGCTGAATATGTCCACCCCTTATGATATATTAGTCATGTCTAATGTTATAAGAGGTGACAAGGATGAAATATAAGGGAATGATTGTTTTACTTCTGCTCACTTTGATCATTTCGGCTTGCAGTTCCAATAAAGAACAATCACATCAAGAGCATTCTTCCAATGGGGATTTGCAAGAAAAAACTGCTTCTGCTGACGTTTTACCGACCTTTTTGAAAGGTCAAAGTGAAGAGGTCCGCTTGGTATATCAAGCTGCTGGCAAATCAATAGAGTTGTTACAATGGATTCCTTGTTATTGCGGTTGTGCCGAGAGTGCGGGACATAAAAGTAGTATGAATTGCTTTGTCAAAAAAATCAATAAAGATGGTTCTGTTGTCTGGGATGACCACGGTACTCGTTGTGGTGTTTGCTTACAAATCGCAGCGGAATCCATTAAAATGAAACAAGAAGGTAAGTCTATAAAGGAAATTCGCCATTACATTGATGAAAAGTACAAAGAAGGTTACGCAAAACCAACTAAAACTCCAATGCCTTTATAATAAACAAACCTCACTTTTCCGAAAACGAAGGCTTTACAATCCTCCCACGGTGGAGGATTTTTTGTTTTCTTAAGGCATATTTTATAAGTTTGGCAGATATAAAAGTAAAGACAACTTAGTACAAGGGGGATGATGGATGAACTCACTTTGGCTTTTAGGGTTTTCTGCTTCTGCTATTGGAATGTTATCTGGCGGAGTGATTGCTTGGTTGTTTAAAGGCTGGCAAAAAGGAACGCCAACCATTTTTTCAGTATGTAGTGGTATGATATTTGGACTGGTCACGATGGAAATTTTGCCTGAAAGCATAGAAATTGGAGGTTGGTTTATTGCTATTGTCGGATTGATTTTTGGTTATTTTATTTATAAGCATCTAGAAAAGGTTTCCCATCATGTGATCATTATTACCAATGACGCTAAAAAAGACTTATTTGTACATTCTGGTCTATTTTTAACATTCAGTATTGCCCTACACAATTTTCCAACAGGCATCGCACTTGGAGCCAATACTCACGATTCATTGACTAAACCAATGATGACTGCGATTATGCTTCACAATATTCCAGAAGGTATTGCTGTTTTTACTCCCTTGCTGATGGCTGGGTTTGGAATTCTCAGCATCATACTTGGGGCAACCATAGCCTCCGCCCCCATAGGAGTTGGAGCATTCATCGGAAGCAATTACGGAATGGGGGTTCCTTGGTTAGTAGCAATGATTATCGCATTGGCGATGGGGGTAATGCTTTCCGTGACGGGAAAAGAAATTTTTGGAACAGCTTTACGCGCATCTACCAAAATATACTGTGTTATCATGGCTATAATCGGTTTTATATTGGTTTCATTTTACTTGTTTTTTCTGTAAAAAACTTGAGGATAACGTCATACGGGAACTTGAAGAAGAATTTACAAAAGATGTGCTGATATTCGAAAGGACAGCTCACTGCTGTCCTTTTTATACCCTTAAATCGCCATGTTGCAAGTCCGATTTTTCCACCTGAACGGTTGTCATCATCCTCCTTCCATTCATTATGAGCTAAATAACCCATTTTCATGAAAAAACATTTCCTAAACTTGACAAAAAAATGAATATAAAATATGATACATACATATGAACATATGCTCATATATAATAAATAAAGTGAGGGGAATCATCATGAAGATGGAAGACCATTCTTTCTTAAAATCTGAAACCATTGAAAATGTATCGCGAATATTTAAGGTATTAGCCGATCCAACACGAATCAAAATTCTTTATTTGTTATCGCAAGAAGAGTGCAATGTCAATCACATTGCAGAAGTGTTGGAAATGTCTCAATCAGCCGTTTCCCATCAACTTAGTATGTTACGAAATCTGAGACTGGTTAAGTATCGCCGTGAAGGAAAAACACTGTTTTACTCCTGCGATGACGAACATGTTATTTCATTATTAAAACAAGCCATTGACCATTCTGAACATCATTAAGGAGGTATTTTATCATGCATCATCATCACCACCATCATTCTCACGACCACCATGGTCATCACCATCACCACGGACATCACCATGATCACAGTAGAGAAGGAAATAAAAAAGGGCTTACAATTGCCCTTCTCATTACCGCTGGAATTATGTTGTTAGAGTTTTTCGGAGGTTTAATCACAAACAGCCTAGCCCTTCTTTCTGACTCTGGTCATATGCTTAGTGATGCTAGTTCACTTGTTCTTAGCTTAGTGGCAATTTGGTTTGCCACCAAACCAGCTTCCCCCAATAAAACGTATGGCTTTTATCGTTTTGAAATCTTAGCCGCTTTGTTTAATGGAGTTACCTTGTTTGTTATCGCTGGATTTATTATTTGGGAAGCAATTGAACGTTTTTACAATCCTCCAACCGTGGCTAGCGGCTCTATGATGCTGATTGCGTCCATTGGACTTTTTGCCAATCTTTTAAGTGCCTGGGCGTTAATGAAAAAAGGGGATGTAAAAAATAATGTCAATCTGCGTAGTGCCTATCTTCATGTGATCGGTGACGCTTTGGGTTCCGTAGGTGCTATCATCGCTGGGCTTGTCATGTGGCTCTTTAGTTGGTATGTCGCTGACCCCATTATTTCCATTTTGGTTGCCTTATTAATCTTGAAAGGCGCTTGGGGAGTGATTAAACATACGGTTCACATTTTGATGGAAGGAACGCCAATTACCATTGACCAAAATGAAGTGAAAAAAGCCTTAGAAAGTATTGAAGGAGTGATTAACGTTCACGACCTTCATATTTGGACAATTACTTCAGGGTTAGACTCATTAAGTTGCCATATTTTGATTGAAGATCATCAAGACAGCCAAAAGGTTTTACAAGAAGCGATCCATTTTATTGAGGACCACTTTAAAATTCAGCATGCAACCATTCAAATTGAAACCTCTCAAATCCATCACGGGGAAATGAAAGTTTAATCCTTTTCAGAAGAGAGGTGATAAAATGCAACACATCGTTGATGTTCTGGTTATCGGTGCTAGTCAGGCAGGACTAGTGATGGGATATTATCTGAAACAAAATAATATATTGTTTGCCATTGTTGGCAAGGAAAATCGAATCGGAGATGTTTGGAGAAACCGATATGATTCCTTAGTTCTTTTTACTCCTCGCTGGTTCAGTTCTTTGCCAGGAATGGCTTTAAAGGGTGACCCGAACGGATATCCAACCAAGGATGAAATTGCCGATTATTTAGAGGATTATGCTCAAAAATTTGAATTACCTATTCATCTGAACACAGAAGTCATTTCCCTTCAAAAAGAAGATGAGATTTTTAAAGTTACAACCAATAATGGTAATTATGTGGCAGAGAAAGTGGTTGTAGCAACGGGTCCTTTCCAAAAGCCATACATTCCACCATTTGCAGAAAGCTTATCCGATAAAGTGTATCAAGTGCATACATCCCGTTATTTGAATCCATCTCAATTACAAGAAGGCTCTGTTTTGGTAGTCGGTGCGGGAAATTCAGGGGCACAAATTGCTGTTGAATTGTCCGAAGACAGAGAAGTTTATTTATCTGTAGGTCATAAAATGAAGTTCTTTCCACTTGAAATAATGGGTAAAAGTATTTTCTGGTGGTTTAAAAAATTAGGTTTATTAAATGTCCATATCAACAGCTCGTTAGGTCAGTTTATCAGTAAGCAAAGTGACCCTATTTTCGGTAAAGAACTGAAACATTTAATACAAGAAGGCAAAATTAAAATTAAACCCAGAACAGAAAGTATTTTAGGAGATGTTATTTCTTTTGCAGATAACAGTCAAATTCAAGTTCAAAATGTCATTTGGGCAACTGGATTTTATTCTGATTACAGTTGGATTCAAATTCCGAATGTTTTAGACCATAGAGGAAAGCCCATTCACCAAAGAGGGGTAACTTCTGTGAAAGGATTGTACTTCTTGGGATTGCCGTGGCAGTATCGAAGGGGATCTGCTCTTATTGGAGGAGTGGGTGCCGATGCAGAGTATTTGATAAATGATATTTTAAACCATTGAAGGTGCTTGCAATGTTGTGGTTAGAACTTTTTATAGCCCTTCTAAGCTTAGCGTAAGTGGGAGAGTATTCATTCAAACATAAGCTTCAAATATCATTAAATGGTTTGAACAAGGTCAGTACCTTGTTCAATATTTTAGCGATCTTAAACTAACAAACGATAAAAGTTTCCATTGACTAAAAAAGTTTCTGATGTACAATTTATTTAGGCAACATTTTCTTTGCTCTTACATATATCTAATTCTAAGTTGTAGGAGCAAATTTTTTTACCCCAAAAGTTTCCTTAATGCAAAATATTTAGCGAAAACCAATCATGAGGTGATCATCATGAGTGAAAATAGAAAAAAACTGCCGTTAGTCGTTGAGGAAGGTTGGAGAAAGAAACGGACACAACCAACATTGCCCGAAGTATATAGAAGTTTGCGTATACCAAAAACGGGTTCTTGGATGAAAAAGTTTCTTGCGTTTGCTGGACCAGGATACTTAGTTGCCGTGGGGTATATGGACCCGGGAAACTGGGCGACTGATATCGCAGGAGGTTCCCAGTTCGGATACACGTTGCTTTCCGTTATTTTGCTTTCCAATTTAATGGCAATATTGCTTCAAGCATTGGCTGGCAAGTTGGGAATTGTAACGGGAAGGGATTTAGCCCAAGCTTGTCGCGACCATTACAGCAAGCCTGTAGCAATGATCTTATGGGTTTTATGCGAGTTGGCAATCGCAGCTTGTGATCTAGCCGAAGTGATCGGTTCGGCAATCGCTTTGAAATTGTTGTTTGGCATTCCGTTAATATATGGAGTGATTATTACAGCTCTGGATGTACTGGTCGTATTGCTATTACAGAATAAAGGGTTTCGTTATATTGAAACGTTGGTAATTGTTTTAATTCTAACCATTGGTGCTTGCTTTGTGACTGAAATCTTTCTTTCTAAGCCAGATGTAGGTGGCATATTGAAGGGATTTGTTCCAAGCCCAGAGATTATTAACAATCCATCCATGCTCTATATTGCAATCGGTATTTTAGGTGCAACCGTAATGCCTCATAATCTTTATCTGCATTCTTCCATTGTGCAGACACGTCAATACGAACAAACCAGCTCGGGTAAACGACAAGCGATCAAATATGCCACTTGGGATTCAACCATTGCACTCTTTTTCGCTTTATTTATTAATGCATCTATCCTTATTGTTTCTGCTGCTACATTCCATAAAGCAGGAATGAAAGATGTTGCGGAGATTGAAGATGCTTATCACTTGCTTGCTCCACTGCTTGGAACAACACTTGGAAGTATTTTATTTGGAGTTGCTTTGTTGGCTTCTGGTCAAAACTCCACATTAACAGGAACCTTAGCTGGTCAAATTGTGATGGAAGGTTTTCTAAACATTCGCCTTCCTGCTTGGTTAAGAAGGCTGATCACTCGATTGATTGCCATTGTCCCAGCCGTTGTTGTAACTGCTCTTTATGGCGAAAGCGGAACGGCTCAATTACTTATTTTGAGCCAAGTTATTCTTTCTTTACAGCTCTCTTTCGCGGTAGTGCCTCTCGTTCAATTCACTAGCGATAAAAAGAAAATGGGCGAGTTCGCAAATCCATTATGGTTGAAAGTTCTTGCTTGGATGGTAGCGATGGTGATTATCAGCTTAAACGCATATTTATTGTTCCAAACATTCTTTGGTTAAGAAATAGTAAACCTCATTATCTTTTTGCGGATAATGAGGTTTATTGTTTTTAGCTAATAGAATTTTTTGATGTAGCTAATTAAATGAAATGCCTGGTAAATATTAGGTTGATTTTTTACATCCAATTCTTTTTTGTTTTTCATTCAAATAAATGTTTGAATAATAAAAGAAATGAGGTATAATATATTCAAACGGAAATTTGAATATGAAAGGGGGATAATGAATGAGTAAGAAAGATACATGTGAAATTTATTGTTATGACGAAGAAAAAGTCAATCGAATACAAGGGGAATTGCAAAAAGAAGATATATCCAGTGTTGTCCTGTTGTTTAAAGCACTGGCAGATGAAAATAGGGCAAAAATTGCCTATTCACTTTGCCAAGATGAAGAGTTATGTGTATGTGATATTGCCAATATCATTGGGGCTTCTGTTGCAACCACTTCCCATCATTTACGGACTCTTTATAAACAAGGGATTGTAAAGTATCGAAAAGAAGGAAAGCTAGCATTTTATTCGCTGGATGATGACCATATTAAGCAGTTAATCATGATTGCGTTAGCACATGATAAAGAGGTGAAAGTCCGTGTCTGAACAACAAGCAAAATTATCTAAATCAGAAGCGAAAACCTACCGTGTTCAAGGATTTACTTGTGCAAACTGTGCGGCAAAGTTTGAAAATAATGTAAAATCATTGCCAGGTGTTCAAGATGCTAAAGTAAACTTTGGAGCATCTAAAATTACCGTTTGGGGTACAACAACCATCGAAGAATTAGAAAAAGCAGGAGCTTTTGAAAACTTAAAGGTTCGGGAAGATAAAGAAAAAGCAGTCAAGCGTGAACCTTTTTGGAAGCAAAAAGAGAACATTAAAGTGTATATTTCCGCCGTTTTGCTTGTGATCAGTTGGTTTTTAGGGAAGCAATACGGAGAAGAGCATATCTTTGCGACAATTGGATATGCTGCAGCAATTTTAATCGGTGGATATTCGTTATTTATAAAAGGTTTCAAAAACCTAGTTCGATTGAATTTTGATATGAATACGCTGATGACAGTGGCGATTTTAGGAGCTGCAGCGATTGGTGAATGGGGAGAAGGTGCAACGGTTGTTATTCTATTCGCCATTAGCGAAGCCTTAGAGCGTTATTCCATGGATAAAGCTCGTCAATCCATTGAATCGTTGATGGATATTGCTCCAAAAGAAGCATTAATTCGTCGCGGAAATGAAGAAATGATGGTCCCTGTTGACGATATTCAAGTCGGAGATATTATGATCGTAAAGCCTGGTCAGAAATTAGCGATGGATGGAATCGTCATCAAGGGTACATCTACGCTAAATCAGGCTGCCATTACGGGAGAAAGTGTTCCAGTAACCAAAACAGTCGGTGATGAAGTCTTTGCAGGAACATTGAATGAAGAAGGGTTATTGGAAGTAAAAGTTACAAAACGAGTGGAAGATACAACTCTTTCGAAAATCATCCATTTAGTGGAAGAAGCTCAAGCAGAACGAGCACCTTCTCAAGCGTTTGTAGATCGTTTTGCCAAATACTATACACCAGCCATTATCATTTTTGCTCTTTTACTAGCCGTTATTCCTCCATTATTTATGGGTGCTGATTGGAGCGAATGGATTTATCGAGGTCTAGCTGTATTAGTGGTTGGTTGTCCGTGTGCGTTGGTTATTTCCACGCCTGTTTCGATTGTAACTGCCATTGGAAATGCAGCGAAAAACGGTGTGTTAATTAAAGGTGGTATTTATTTAGAGGAAGCAGGAAACTTAAAAGTGATTGCTTTTGATAAAACAGGAACATTAACAAAAGGTATTCCTTCCGTCACCGATGTAGTCACTTATAATGGCAATGAAAATGAACTAATGACCATTACAGCAGCCATTGAAAAAGGCTCACAACATCCACTTGCTTCCGCCATTATAAGAAAAGCAGAAGAAGATGGATTGAATTTTAATGATGTATCGGTTGAAGAATTCCAATCCATTACAGGTAAAGGGGTCAAAGCCAAAGTAAATAACGCAATGTATTATGTCGGAAGTCCAGGTCTTTTTGAAGAACTTCTTTCAAATGGCATCCAATCAGAAATAAAAGAACAAATTACAACCCTTCAAATACAAGGGAAAACGGTCATGGCATTAGGAACGGAAAAAGAAATTCTGGCGTTAATTGCCGTGGCAGACGAAATAAGAGAATCATCCAAAGAGGTTATTCGAAAACTTCATCAAGTCGGTATTGAAAAAACGGTGATGCTGACGGGAGATAACCAAAGAACAGCCGAAGCCATCGGAAAACAAGTCGGTGTTTCCGATATTAAAGCCGATTTACTTCCAGAAGATAAACTGAATTTCATCAAAGAGCTTCGCGACAAGTATCGAAGTGTTGCGATGGTTGGAGATGGTGTGAACGATGCACCAGCTCTTGCAGCTTCAACCGTTGGTGTGGCAATGGGTGGTGCTGGAACCGATACAGCCCTTGAAACAGCCGATATTGCTTTAATGTCTGATGATTTAAGTAAATTGCCATATACGATTAAATTAAGCCGCAAGGCTTTAGCAATTATTAAGCAAAACATTACCTTCTCTTTGGGCATTAAGGTGCTGGCGTTATTGTTAATTGTACCTGGTTGGTTAACGTTATGGTTAGCGATATTTGCGGATATGGGAGCAACATTAATCGTAACATTAAACAGCATGCGATTGCTAAATGTGAAAGAATAATGCAATAGTTGAAGAAGACACACAAAAAGACCGAATTTATTTCGGTCTTTTTGTGTGGTTTAAAAATCAACATTGAAATTTAACAAAGTCCTGATTAAAAACAGTCAAAACTAACAAAACAAATGACCTAAATTTTAGAGATCTTAATTAATTAAATGGGATTTTAATAAAAATGCTTGGCGCTTAAAGGATGATGTATAAAAGTTTGTGTAAAGCATTTTGCTAGAACAAAAGAAAAAAGGTAGGGTATTCTCTGATTGGACCAAAAATCTTAGAGAAAGGAGTACCCTACCTATGTCTAAAAGAAGTATACCGAATGTCGACTGGGCAAATCAACTGGAAAGTGTCATTCGTCAGTTTGTGAAGGAAAAATTAGAGCTGATTATGCGGGAAGAAATCAAACATTTCCTCGAAATCGAACAGGCGGACACATCCAATATGAGAAACGGCTGCTATCAACGAAATCTAGATACGCAATATGGCCGGATTGAGGGTCTTTTGGTTCCAAGAGACCGAAACGGGGAATTTCAAACACAGTTGTTTGCCCCTTACCAACGGCACACCGGCTGGCTGGAGGAAGACATCATTAGGATGTACCAAAGTGGCATGAGCACACGGGAAATTGGCAAGTTTATCGAACGAATTCTAGGAAGCACCTATTCTCCTGCGACGATCAGCCGGATTACCGATGTCGTGAAGGAAGACATCGAGAAATGGCACGCTTGTCCACTACACCAGCGTTATTCGGTCTTGTATTTGGACGGCTTGTACGTGAAACTTCGCCGCGATACGGTAGAGAAAGAAGTCATTTATGTGGTATTAGGTGTGAACGAAGAAGGAGATCGTGAAATTCTGGATTTCTTCATAGGAGGACAGGAAAGCGCCTATGTATGGCAGGAGATTCTCCAACAGCACTACAAAAGAGGCGTCAAGGAAGTGTTTTTAGGCGTCTTCGATGGCCTTCCGGGGCTAGAGGAAGCCTTTAAGGCGGTGTATCCGAAAGCCGATGTGCAGCGCTGTGTCGTGCACAAAGTCCGCAACACCCTCAGCCGTGTTCGGAAAAAAGACCAATTCGAAATGGCAGAAGATTTGAAACTTATTTATCGATCTCCGAATAAAAAAATTGCACTGGAGATGTTTCAACAATTTGAGTCGAAATGGTCTGGTAAATACTCGAGAGAAGTTCAATCTTGGGCCAACGAGTTGGATGTCCTTCTCATTTATGGACTATCCAAGCAGTATTCGAAGTGTGATTTACACGACGAATGCCATCGAACGAACGATCAAAGAGATTCGGAAACGTCTAAAGCCGATGAACAGTTTGAGCAGTTTAGAAGCCGCGGAAAAAGTCGTGTATTTGACCATCCAAGATTTTAATGAGAAATGGGCAGGGCGAAAGTTAAGAGGATTTGCCGAAGCACAGGAAGCCCTCGAGCGAATGTTTGAAGAACGTTACAATTAACCAAATAATGTAAATATCAAACCAATACGATAAGGGGATTCTCCCTTTCTGCGCAATAGACTGAATATTCAGTCCCTCGTGTGGAGGAAACTAGTCCCCTATCCATTCCAAATCCATTTCAGAGATACCCTATCTATCTTGCATTACGCAAAATTCTTGACGGTACCCGATATTCATCCATATATTGTTTAATCATAATCCAATTCTTCCCTAAATAATTACCAATTGATATGGAATGGACTTATACGTATCAAAACTCCTTTTTTCTCATACATTGTGATAAGAGGGAAAAGGGGGGAGAGATGTGCATGCGACAAGATGATTTGAAGAAGTTGGAACGGGCGATTGCGGAGATTACGGAAATCGCTGAAGGGTTTGGGCTTGATTTTTATCCGATGCGTTATGAAATTTGTCCAGCGGATATTATTTATACGTTTGGTGCGTATGGCATGCCAACGCGGTTTTCCCACTGGACTTTTGGCAAGCAGTTTCACAAAATGAAACTGCAATACGATTTAGGCTTAAGCAAAATTTACGAGCTAGTCATTAACTCTGACCCTTGTTACGCATTTTTATTGGATACAAATTCGCTGATTCAAAATAAATTGATCGTCGCACATGTATTAGCGCATAGTGACTTTTTCAAAAATAACGTTCGTTTCAGCAACACAAAGCGGGATATGGTCGAAAGCATGGCAGCAACCGCTGAGAGAATCAAACATTACGAACATCAATATGGAAAATTGGAAGTAGAAAAGTTTTTAGATGCGGTATTGGCAATTCAAGAGCATATCGATCCGTCACTGCTTCGTCCGAAATTATCATGGACTTTGGAAGATACGGAAGTATACGAAGAAGAACCGCCAAAAATAGTGTCGCCATATGATGATTTATGGTCGCTCGATGAAAAAGATAAGCCGACTCCGCCACCGCGTAAAAAGCGACGGAAATTCCCGCCGCAACCGGAAAAAGACGTATTATTGTTTATTGAAGAATACAGCCGCGAGCTGGAAGACTGGCAGCGCGACATTTTAACGATGATGCGCGAAGAAATGCTATACTTTTGGCCGCAGCTTGAAACGAAAATCATGAACGAAGGCTGGGCGACGTATTGGCATCAACGGATTTTACGGGAAATGGATTTAACGAGCGAAGAGGCGATTGAATTTGCGAAATTAAACGCCAATGTCGTGCAGCCATCTCGCACAGGGATTAATCCATATTATTTGGGGTTGAAAATTTTTGAAGATATTGAAGAACGTTGGAACAACCCAACGGAGGAAATGAAAAAACTTGGGGTGAAGCCAGGGTCGGGTCGCGAAAAAATTTTCGAAGTGCGCGAATTGGAATCCGATATTTCGTTTTTGCGTAATTATTTAACAAAAGAATTAGTGATGCGCGAAGATATGTATTTATTTCAAAAGCAAGGAAGAGAGTATAAAATCGTCGATAAAGATTGGGAGCACATTCGCGACCAACTCGTCAGCATGCGTGTCAATGGCGGGTTTCCATACATTACGGTAAATGATGGAGATTATATGCGCAACGGTGAGCTGTATTTAAAACATTGGTATGAAGGAATTGAATTAGATATAAAATATTTAGAAAAAGTTCTTCCGTATATTTATCAGTTATGGGGACGCGCTGTTCATATGGAAACGGTCGTGGAAGAGAAGCCTGTATTATTTACGTATGATGGAAGAGTAGTGCATCGAAAATATATATAAATTCAATAAAAAGAGCTGCTTGAAGACAGCTCTTTTTTTATGTGTTTGAACGTTGTTTGTAACGCTGTTGTTTGGTTATTATTTTTAAGTATAAGGAAATGGTTGTCATCATTGCCGATAGTAACCATTTTATTTTTTTGGGATCCATAAGCATACTGTGCAAAAATTGTATGGTATAAAACATTTTTACATTTATAAGCCTGTTAATCATGACAATTTTGTGACAAACATCACAATGTCACTATCTTGTCAAAGTTATTTTGTTATTTCTTCATGATTTATTGATAAAGTAAAAAGTAAGTACCGTATTAACTATTGATAAAGTAAATACGGCGGAAATAGAAGGAGGAAAAACCGTGTGGAAACGCCAAGAAAAATGGCTTGTGACCGTTAGTTTTCTTGTTGCCCTGATTATGTTTCTATCAATTGTTGGCAAATTGTTTTCATAAAAGGAGGAACTTTGTCGAAAAATATTTTTTTGACACCCCTGAAACGGCTACAACCGTTGATATATCAACATTTATAGAGGGAGGATATGGCAATGTGGAAATATGATCCGTTGCTGTTTAGCCGGTTGTTAACGGAATTAACGTTAACGTTTCACATTATTTATGCGACGATTGGTGTCGGTGTTCCGTTGATGATTGCCATTGCGCAATGGGTAGGTATTCGGAAAAATGACGAACATTACATTCTACTTGCGCGAAGATGGACGCGCGGCTTCGTTATTACGGTAGCCGTCGGCGTTGTGACGGGAACAGCGATCGGACTGCAGTTGTCATTATTATGGCCAAACTTTATGCAACTTGCAGGTCAAGTTATCAGTCTTCCGTTGTTTATGGAGACGTTTGCCTTCTTTTTTGAGGCGATTTTCCTTGGGATTTATTTATATACGTGGGACCGGTTTGAGAATCAGAAGAAGCATTTATTGTTATTGATTCCAGTGGCGATTGGTTCTTCGGCTTCGGCAATGTTTATTACGATGGTAAACGCGTTTATGAATACTCCGCAAGGTTTTGAGTTGAAAGATGGAGTCATCACGAATATCGAGCCGCTTGTGGCCATGTTTAATCCAGCGATGCCGACGAAAGTAGCACACGTATTGACAACCGCCTATATGACTTCTGCTTTTGTCTTGGCGTCCATCGCTGCTTGGCATTTGATGAGAGGCAACCGCCATGTTTATCATAAAAAAGCGCTGCATTTAACGATGAAAACGGCATTCATTTTTTCGCTTGCAAGCGCACTTGTCGGTGATTTATCAGGAAAATTTTTGGCGGAATATCAGCCGGAAAAATTAGCGGCGGCGGAATGGCATTTTGAAACGAGTACACATGCGCCGCTTGTGCTGTTCGGTACGTTAGACGAAAACAACAATGTAAAAAATGCGATCGAAATTCCATATGCGTTAAGCATTTTAGCGCATAATCATCCGGGCGCGGAAGTGAAAGGGTTAAATGAGTTTCCGGAAGATGAAATACCGCCGCTTTATATCCACTATTTATTTGATGTAATGGTTACGATCGGAATTTTGCTTACGATGGTATCGGCTGTTTATTGGCTTGGTAAACAGTGGAAATGGAAATTTATCATGAATAAATGGTTTTTAGCATTGCTTGTCACTACAGGCCCATTGGCAATGCTGGCGATTGAAGCAGGCTGGTATTTTACCGAAGTTGGCCGGCAGCCATGGATTTTGCGCGGTTATATGAAAACGGCTGAAGCGGCGACATCATCGGGACATGTAGATACGATGCTTGTTGCTTTTTCGATTTTGTATCTCATTTTAGGAATTGCAAGTGTGACAGTGCTGATTAACATGTTCCGAAAAAATCCGGTGGAAAAAGAGTTAGCGGAACGCTCTCTTGAACGGGAGGTAGTATCCCAATGACATTAGAAATTATAGGTATATCTGTCTTATGGCTGTTTTTATTTGGATATGTCATCGTTGCATCGATTGATTTTGGTGCCGGATTTTTCAGTGCGTACAGCGATATCGCGAAGAAAAAACATATTTTGCATAAAATCATTCAGCGTTATCTTTCCCCGGTATGGGAAGTAACGAATGTGTTTCTTGTCTTTTTCTTCGTTGGAATCGTTGGATTTTTCCCGAAAACGGCGTATTATTACGGAACGATTTTGCTCGTTCCCGCCAGCATCGCCATTCTTTTGCTTGCTATTCGAGGTTCCTATTACGCCTTTAACACATACGGAGGAACCGAGCGGAAATGGTATCTGTTTGCTTACGGATTAACTGGATTATTCATTCCAGCGTCATTATCGATCGTTTTAACGATTTCTGAAGGCGGGTTTATCGAAAAGCAAGGAGAAACGTTGACACTATTATATAAAACATTATTTGTTAGTCCTTTAACGTGGAGCGTTGTGCTGCTCAGTATTACAAGTGTATTGTACATTTCAGCGACATTTCTTACGTATTATGCCAACGAAGCAGGCGACATGCAGGCGCGTGAATTGTTGCGGAAATATGCGCTAAGCTGGAGCGGGCCAACGATTTTATCGGCGCTTCTTATCATTTATCAGCTGCGCCACCATAATCCGGAGCATTATAGCAACATGTTAAACGTTGCTTGGATGTTTGCCATATCATTTCTGTTTTTCGTGTTGACCGTTTATTTGCTTTGGAAAAAGAGATATTTCGGATGGGCGTTTGTTAGCTTAGTGATGCAATACGCGTTCGCGTTTTACGCATACGGCATTTCTCACTATCCGTATTTGTTGTACCCATACTTGACGATTTACGACGGATTTACGAATAAAACGATGGCGATCGCGCTTGTTATCGCGTTTATCGCGGGATTTTTGCTGCTTATTCCATCATTGTACCTGTTGTTAAAACTATTTTTGTTCAACAAAAAATACGTAAAAGGACAATTATAAGGAGGAGAATGCGATGCAAACGTTTTTGCTTATGTATGCACCAATTCTCATTGTGGCGCTATCGGTGGTTGCTGCGTTTTGGGCCGGATTGAAAGACGAACAAGTCGAGTAGGACTTCCTGCTCGACATTTTTTATATTTGTTCGTTGACATGGATGGAAAAATCGATTACTATAAGAACTAGATTAAATACCCATACATGTATATGTAAATAAAAATATTTTATTTCGTAAAAACTATGATCGAGAAAAAGGAGGACTTCATGATGAAAGTAGCGATTATCGCAGCTAACGGTGGTTTATTTGACGCATACAAAGTATTTAATATTGCCACAGCGGCAGCAGCATCTGAGGCGGAAGTAGGCATTTTTTTCACGTTTGAAGGGTTGAATCTCATTCATAAAGAAGCACATAAAAACTTACCGCTTCCAGAAGGAAAAGAGCATTTCCAAGAAGGATTTCAAAAAGCAAATGTTCCATCGATCGAAGAGCTTGTAAAAATGGCGCAAGAATTAGGTGTGAAACTAGTTGCGTGCCAAATGACGATGGATGTCATGGGCCTTGACAAAGAGCAATTTGTCGATGGAATTGAAGTCGCTGGCGCTGCAACATTTCTAAACTTTGCAAAAGACGCCGACATTACGTTGACGTTCTAGTGGAGGGACGAAAATGAAACGAGTTACGGTATATACGACAACGACATGTCCGTATTGTGTAATGGTAAAAAACTTTTTACGTGAACAAGACGTTCCGTTTGAAGAAGTCAACGTGCAACGGGATCCTGTCGCGGCTCGGAAACTTGTTGAAACAACAGGGCAAGTCGGAGTCCCGCAAATCGAAATCGATGGTCAATGGGTAATCGGATTTGATCCCGACGCCATCATGCAATTACTGCAACGTTAGCAAGATATGGGATGTCATTGCTGGAAAAGAACTTGTTCCAACAATGATTAACGGTAAGAAATGGTTCGTTCTTGATGTATGCAACAAAGAGATATTCGATGATTGAAAAATGGAAGGAAAGAAACATATACGATTGGAAGTATGTCAAACGGATATGGGAAAATTTCAAGCAGATAAAGAACAACAACGGGGAATGGAAATCGATCCAAACCGTTGTGCAATTTGCTAAAAATGCATCAGCAAGAAAAAGCTTCGGATTATGGATTCCGAAGCTTTTTGATTATAATAATCATTAAAAAAAGAATACAGGAGGATTTATGATGGCAGGGCATCGTTTTCATCCAGAAAAGGCGGAAAAATTATTAGATCCGAAGCGAAAAGAAATCATTGCTCCAGAACGGGCAATAGAGATATTGCAAATCGGAACGCAAGATGTCATCGTTGATTTGGGAGCTGGCAATGGGTATTTTACCGTGCCAATGGCGAAAATGACGAAAGAAAAAGTATATGCTGTCGATGTACAACAAGAAATGTTGGAATTTTTAAAGACACACGCAGAAAAAGAACAAGTGGACAATATTGAATATATACTTGAGGATGTATCGAATACGTCTTTGCCTTCACGATTGGCGGATAAGGGGCTCATGTCGTTCGTGTTTCATGAAGTAGATGATCATGACGCAGTGCTTGCTGAGATACAACGGGTGATGAAACCGAACGGAAAATTTCTGATCATTGAATGGGAAGCGGTAGAAAGCGAAATGGGGCCGCCGCTTCATGAGAGAATTCCTTCTCAGCAATTGCTAGAATATATGAAAACAAAACACCAGAATGTGGAATTTTTCTCCTTTCATCCAACCGTATACGGTATATTGCTAACGTATTGAGTCAACAGTGGTTATCCCAATACATGTTGGGATGATGAACGATACATCATTTATCCACATATTGTTAAAATAAAACAGTTGATAATATACCTATAAGGGTATATAATAAACACAGACATCAATGATGGAGCGAGGTGATCGCTATATTGTATATCATCAGCCTGATTATTTTCAGTTTATTATTCATAGCATTGTATCGCCGTTATTATCCGGTAAGCGGTGTTCCATGCATAGATATAGCCGATAAACGAATCAAGGATATGGTTGTGTTAGATATTCGTGATTATAACGAAACAACAGAACCGCCTATTGCTAATTCTCTTCATATTCCGTATGCTTATTTAAAACGGCATTTTTCTAATATTCCGAGTAAATCGCTTCATATTATTGCAAACGATGAAATCGAAAAAAATTTAGGCGTACGTTTTTTACGACGCCGCGGTTTTGACGTACAAAGCTATTCAATCATCCATTGTCCTTGTCGAGAAAGGGGAAATGAAAAATGGAATACAATAAAGAAATCAAAAACCGCTTAAGACGGATTGAGGGACAAGTGAAAGGCGTTCTTAGCATGATGGAACAAGGAAAAGACTGCAAAAGCGTTGTCGCGCAATTATCGGCGGCACGCAATGCGATTGATCGCGCCATTGCGGTCATTGTAAGTACCAATTTAGAAAATTGTCTGCGCGAAAGCATGGAAAAAGGAGAAAAAACGGAACATTTAGTCAAAGAAGCGGTAGAGCTATTAGTAAAAAGCAGATAAGTCAACTCTTGAAAAAAGGGTTGACACACTCTTTTACACATATTAATATACCTATAGGGGTAATGGTAAAATAATAAGGAGGTTATCCATTATGAATGTAAATAAAGTATTAGATGCGAAAGGATTAGCTTGTCCAATGCCGGTTGTAAGAGCGAAAAAAGCGATGGATGAATTAACATCAGGGCAAGTGCTCGAAGTGCAAACAACGGATAAAGGATCAAAAAACGACTTGCCGGCATGGGCAAAAGCAAGCGGCCATACGGTTATTGACATGAAAGAAGAAAATGGCGTATTGACGTTTTGGATTCAAAAAGGGTAATTTTTTAGCTGTCCATATACCTATATAAGTATATGTATATGGAAGGAGGGGACTTAATGTCGCAACAAAAGAAAAAAACAACGATTATTTTATTTAGCGGCGACTACGATAAAGCGATGGCGGCTTACATCATCGCGAACGGTGCCGCCGCTTATGACCATGACGTCACGATTTTTCATACGTTTTGGGGATTGAACGCATTGCGAAAAGACGGGCATATTTCGGTGAAAAAAGGGTTTTTGGAAAAAATGTTTGCCAAAATGATGCCGCGTGGAGCGGATCGCATGGGGCTTTCCCGCATGAACTTTGGCGGCATCGGACCAAAATTAATCAAACACGTTATAAAAAAGCATAACGCGATGCCGCTGCCACAATTAATCGAAATGGCAAAAGAGCAAGGGGTTAAGTTAGTCGCGTGTCAAATGACTGTTGATTTATTAGGGTTGAAACCAGAAGAATTGATCGATGGCATTGAGTTTGCTGGAGTGGCAACGTATTTGGCGGATGCGTCAGAAGGGAACATAAACTTATTCATTTAAAGGTGATTACGAATGGCACAAACAGTAATAAATATCGTTTTATTCCTGTTGCTCGCTTGGTTTATTGCAATCCGCGTCATTCCACCGCGTGGAGTACGGATGATTACAACAGCAGAGCTAAAGAAAGAATTAGGAAAAAAAGATGTGCAGTATGTGGATGTACGTACTCCCGCGGAGTTCCGCACGAATCATATTCGCGGATTTAAAAATATTCCCCTTCATGAACTGCCAAAACGTGCCAACGAATTATCCAAGGAAAAAGAAGTGATTGTGATTTGCCAAAGCGGAATGCGAAGTACAAAAGCCAGCAGACTATTGAAGAAACTTGGATTCCAATACGTAACAAACGTAAAAGGCGGAATGAACGCTTGGTCATAAAAAAAGGAGGGGATCGTTGATGAAACAATTAACGGCAAAAGAAGTTGAAAAACTTCTTCAAGAAGGAAAACAACTGAACATTATCGATGTTCGTGAAGTGGATGAAGTAGCGGCTGGGAAAATTCCTGGTGCGATTAATATTCCGTTAGGATTGCTCGAATTTCGCATGAATGAGCTAGATAAAAATAAGGAATATATCCTTGTTTGCCGTTCGGGTGGAAGAAGCGGGCGCGCAGCTCAACTGCTGGAAAGTCATGGATATCATGTGATCAATATGACTGGCGGCATGTTGGAATGGGAAGGACCTGTGGAATAAATAAAACGGCAAAAGGAGGAATGCAGCATGATTCGTGTAGATATGACAGTCGATGCAAAGGGATTATCTTGTCCAATGCCAATTGTAAAAACAAAAAAAGCGATCAATGACTTGCAACCGGGACAAGTGCTTGAAGTACAGGCAACCGATAAAGGTTCGAAAGCCGATATCAAAGCATGGGCGGAAAGTACCGGCCATCAATACTTAGGAACGATTGAAGAAGGAAACGTGTTAAAACATTATATTCGTAAAGCAAGTGACCATGAGACAAAAGGCGAAGCAACATATTCTCATGTAATTTCCAATGAACAGCTGGCGGAAAAAATAAATGATGATTCTGTGGTCATTATAGATGTCCGCGAGCCGGCGGAGTATGCGTTCGGACATATACCAGGCGCTATTTCGATTCCGCTTGGAGAATTAGAAGACCGCATCCATGAGTTGCCGAAGAATAAAACGATTTATGTTGTTTGCCGTACTGGAACGCGCAGCGATTTAGCGGCACAAAAATTAACAGAAAAAGGATTTACTAATGTATGGAATGTCGTCCCAGGCATGTCAAAATGGGAAGGACCGCTCGATACAGCTCAATCCTGATTGAGCGGTTTTTTAAAAAACAAAAATATACTATAGGGGGTATAAAAATGGCGGTAAAAGAAATGACGGTGCAAACATTAACAGAAAAAGTATTAAATAAAGAACATCTCGTTATTTTTGACGTACGTAACGAAAGCGATTTTCATGATTGGAAAATTGAAGGGGAGAACTTTGAATATATTAATGTTCCATACTTTGAGTTGATTGATGGTGTCAATTCGGTAATCGACCGCCTTCCAAAAGAAAAAGAGGTTGTCGTCGTTTGTGCCAAAGGCGGTTCAGCGGCGTTTGTTGCAGAACAATTAGTAGAAGCAGGATTTGACAATATTTATACGCTCGTTGGCGGCATGAAAGCGTGGAGTGAACATCTTCATAAAGCAAAAGTATATGAAGATGACAAGATGAAAGTATATCAATTCATTCGTGTCGGAAAAGGATGTCTCTCTTATATGGTGATTTCCGGAAAAGAAGCGCTTGTCGTGGACCCGTCGCGGTTTATTGATGTATATGAACAAGTCGCAAAAGAAGAAGGAGTAGCGATTACGCATATCGTCGATTCCCACTTACATGCAGACCATATTTCCGGCGGAAAAGCGCTAGCGGAACGGACAGGAGCGACATACTATTTGATGAAAAGCGAAGGAGCGGTGTTTGATTTCGAACCGCTGGAAAAACATGACCGCATTGATTTTGCGCAAGTGCAATTAGAAGTATTAGCGGTGAAAACGCCAGGGCATACGCCGGGAAGTGTTTCCTTCTTCGTGAATAATCAATTGCTTTTCTCTGGAGATACAATTTTTGTCGGCGGACTCGGACGCCCGGATTTAGGCGGAAAAGCGGCGGAATGGGCCGCGGATTTGTATGACACGGTATACGAAAAAGTAGCCGCGATTGCGGATGATGTAATCGTTCTGCCTGCCCATTACGCTAATTTGGATGAAGAAATGAGCAAAGCGGGATATATCGGCGATACATTAGGCAACATTCGCGCCCGCAACGACATGATGCAGCATAAGAAAAAACAAGAATTTATCGATATTGTCGTTCAAAACGCGAATACAGAGACACCGCCAAACTTTGAAGATATCGTAGCGATTAACCGCGGGCTAAAAGCGGTCGACATCGAACAGCAGCAAGAACTCGAAATCGGCCCAAACCGTTGTGCGCTGCATCATACCCGTTAATTTGAAGGGAGTTGAAAAAATGAATGGGAATAAGGTCGTCGATACAAAAGGATTATCTTGTGCCATGATCGTTGTGAAAGCAAAAAAGGCTATCGATGACTTACCGCCCGGCCAAATACTTGAAATCGAAACAACGGATCAAGGAGCAAAAAATGATCTAACCGCTTGGATAAACGTAAGCGGTCATGAGCTAGTCGATTATAAAGAAGAAAATGGTGTATGGAAATTTTGGGTTAAAAGAAAATAATCATTCGGGGGTACGTATAAAGTACTCCCTAGTTTTCGAAAAGTCAAAAGGGGTAATGTATTGATGGAATTGACATTGAATTTCATCATCGTGATTTTTCTCATTGGCTTTATCGGTTCATTTATTTCTGGCATGGTTGGTATTGGCGGGTCCATTATTAAATACCCGATGCTGCTTTATCTTCCGCCGTTATTTGGGCTTGCTTCGTTCAGCGCCCATGAAGTATCGGGAATTAGCGCGGTGCAAGTGTTTTTTGCGACGATTGGCGGCGTTTGGGCGTATCGAAAAAGCGGTTATTTAAATAAAACATTAATTCTTTATATGGGGATTAGCATTTTGATCGGCAGTTTCCTTGGCGGATTCGGTTCAAAAGTGATGAGTGAAGGAACAATTAATGTCGTGTACGGTATTCTTGCCGCGTTGGCTGCTGTCATGATGTTTGTTCCGAAAAAAGGCATTGACGATATTCCAAGCGATCAAGTGACCTTTAACAAATGGCTTGCCGCTGCATTAGCGCTTGTCATTGGGATTGGTTCAGGAATCGTTGGCGCAGCGGGAGCGTTTTTGCTGGTGCCTACTATGCTTGTTGTGTTAAAAATCCCAACACGAATGACGATTGCCTCTTCGCTGGCGATTACGTTTATTTCCTCCATTGGTTCGACGTTTGGAAAAATCACAACGGGTCAAGTGGAACTGCTTCCTTCCATCATCATGGTTATTGCCAGCTTAATCGCCTCTCCTTTAGGAGCAAAAATGGGCCAAAAAATGAATACAAAAATATTGCAAGTTATTTTAGCGTTTTTAATTTTAGCGACAGCCGTAAAAATTTGGGTTGATATTTTATAATTTCAAGTATAAATATGAACCGCATTTTATTTCAATCATTTCATTTCCCTGTATAGTTTGCTTTAAATCGCCCACACTAGCTGGTGAAAATATCAAGGAGGGTGTGGGCGTTAATGAAAGAAGTATTGCAGCGTGTCAAAGAAAAGCTGGAACAATCGTTTGACAATCCGGGCGCTTACGATTTGGAACAATGTCTCCGCGAACTCGAGCAGTTAAAGGCGACGGCAGGCGACAAACAACAAATGATGGAAGATGTCATTCGCGCTATCACCCACGCGAAAAACGCGCAAGCACAGCTTGCCAATGCGGGCGATGAGTCGACAACGAACGCTTTTGCCGAAGCGTATCGGGCGCTTGATCAAGCGATTGAATCTTACAGCAACGTAGATAATGATCCGGTGTGAATAAGAGAAGATTTCCTAGTAAAAAATGTTTGTAGAAGAAAGCTTGTTTACTGTTGTTTGGGAGAGAAGATCCACAAAGAGAGAGAGAAGATCCACAAAGAGAAAAGCCTAAGCAGAAAAAATCTTCGACAAAATATTGATACAATATTGACAAAATTTCGACACAATATTTTATTGATGGTTCATTGAAATATCAACTTATTTTTCTATAAAATAAAAATTGGAAAAAGTGAAACTATTCAGGGAGGTACCAAAAATGAAAGCCCTTACCTATCTGGGACCAGGAAAAAAAGAAGTAATGGAAAAGCCAAAACCGAAAATTGAAAAGGAAACCGATGCAATTGTTAAGATCACAAAAACAACGATTTGTGGAACAGACTTGCATATTCTTTCAGGGGATGTTCCTACTGTAGAAGAAGGTCGAATTTTAGGGCATGAAGGCGTAGGAATTATCGAAGAAGTTGGTTCGGGCGTAAAGAATTTTAAAAAAGGCGATAGAGTGCTGATTTCTTGTATTACCTCGTGTGGAAAATGCGAAAATTGCAAAAAAGGATTATATGCTCATTGCGAAGATGGCGGCTGGATCTTAGGACACTTAATTGATGGAACCCAAGCAGAGTATGTAAGAATTCCACACGCAGACAACAGTCTTTATCCGATTCCGGAAGGCGTGGATGAAGAGGCACTCGTCATGCTTAGTGACATTCTTCCGACAGGATTTGAAATTGGTGTGTTAAACGGCAAGGTTCAGCCTGGACAAACCGTTGCCATTATCGGAGCTGGTCCCGTAGGTATGGCAGCGCTGTTAACGGCTCAGTTTTATTCACCTGCAGAGATCATTATGGTTGATTTAGACGATAACCGTTTAGAAGTTGCGAAAAAATTTGGTGCAACTCAAGTGGTTAATAGCGCTGATGGTAAGGCAGTGGAAAAAATTATGGAATTAACCGGCGGAAAAGGTGTAGACGTCGCGATGGAAGCCGTCGGAATTCCAGTAACATTTGATATTTGCCAAGAAATTGTAAAACCAGGCGGCTATATAGCCAATATAGGTGTTCACGGAAAAAGTGTGGAGTTTCATATTGAGAAATTGTGGATACGGAACATTACGTTGACAACCGGTCTTGTCAATACGACTTCTACCCCGATGTTATTAAAAACGGTGCAGTCGAAAAAATTAAAACCGGAACAATTAATTACACATCGCTTTGCTTTTTCTGACATTATGAAAGCTTATGAGGTATTTGGCAACGCGGCAAAAGAAAAAGCATTAAAAGTTATTATTTCCAACGACTAAGTTTTCTTTTGTTCCAAAAAACAATTCTTGATCATTAGAACCCGTATCATTTTACACCATGATGCGGGTTCTTTTTATGCATTGCTCATATTTTTGGCTCCGTTTCTGTCATGTCCCGAAAAGCTCCCATAAAAAGCCCTGACTTTCCCTTCTGAGAGTAGGATCCTTTACATTTATAGGGAAAGATGACAAAATAAATAATATTAATCAAGCGATTGTTTCGATTTTTCCATCAAAAGGCTTTTTTGGAAGGGAAATTTTATCAGTGCTAAATATGTTCTGATTAATTGGTAAATCCAAAGATCGTGTTGAACAACTGGATACTACAATATTTACGGCCCAAGAAAAGGCTGCTGTGCAGTTCTAGATTTCATTGTAAGAAGATAGGGGATTGTAGATTTCTTGGCGATGTGCTAATCTATCCATACGAGAGACATAAACCTCTGTATTTGGAGCGTTTTGCTTGTATATCGTATTCCAAAGTTGGTTCATGTTTTTTGATTTTATGTGCATTTATAAATTTATGTTAATCAATTTACTCAATTACAATCTATAATTGTATAATATACATATAACAATAATATATTTTGACGAACTTGGAGGTAGCAATGGAACTTTTAGAAGTATTTAAAGCCTTGTCCAATGAAACAAGGCTGCAAATCGTACAGTGGTTAAAAAATCCTGAAATTCACTTTCCAAAACCGCAGCATGGGGATATACACGAAGATGGAGTTTGCGTAAGCGACATCCATAAAAAAGTTGGATTGTCACAATCTACAGTGTCCCTTTACCTGTCCATGTTGCAAAACGCCGGATTGATAAAAGCAAAACGGGTTGGGCAATGGACTTATTATAAAAGAGATGAGGAGAACATCAAAAAAATAATCGAATTGTTATCTAGGGATTTATAGCCCCAATTCTTCGCTCACGTTTAGATTGTGAGCATCAATTATTATTTTGGGCTTGAATCCTTTTTATTTTTATATTATTATATTCATAGTTCTAGATATCTATAAATATAGAATTAGTTCTAAATCTCTTTTATTTTTTATGATTTATATCGATAATTCTAGATATTTATATTTTTATAAAAATGGATAAAAATAGACGGAATAAATCGGTTTGGTAAATATAGATTTGCGCATTATCTGACTGTCGAACTGTTTTTTGTCTTTGGAATACTAGGGGTAGTATTAAGACATCGAAAGCAACGGGATTGGCAGAAAGAAATGTAAATGTGGAGGAACGATGATGAATCGTTTTGAAAAGCACAAAGGATATTCACGCATGTTTAAAGAAAACCATCTCACTCTTGGGTTGTTCTTTCCAATTGAATCATACGAGGGCAGCATTCCAAAGATGGACATTGAAAAACAAATGAAACTGGCAAAAAGAGCAGAAGAGCTCAATTTTGCTGCATTGTTTGTTAGAGATGTTCCATTACATGACCCTTATTTTGGAGATGTAGGTCAAATTTATGATCCTTGGGTTTATTTAGGATATCTAGCCGCCCATACCGAAAAGATTGCTTTGGGAACCGCAAGTATTATTCTCACCTTGCGCCACCCTTTGCATGTTGCCAAAGCAGCCGCTTCGGTTGACAAACTATCTGGCGAACGTTTGATTCTAGGGGTGGCGACTGGGGATCGCCCTATCGAATTTCCAGCTTTCTCAGTCGAGCCTGAACAGCGCAGCGCTTTGTTTCAAGAAGCTGTATTCGTAATGAAAAAAGCGTGGAAGGAGAGCTTCCCGGTGATCGAATCGCCGAGAGTTCATATGTCGAGCGGGGATCTTTTGCCGAAACCGCGCTTGTCGGACATTCCGGTGCTGGTAACTGGCCACAGTTCTCAGTCCGTGGAATGGATTGCTGAAAACGGCGATGGTTGGATGTATTATCCGCGAAACTTGAGATTCCAAGCGGAATTGATTAAAAATTGGCGCTCTCATACCGATCAGTTTAAACCGTTCACTCAATCCTTATATGTAGATTTGACGGAGGACCCAAATCATCCGCCAATCCCTATTCATTTAGGGTTCCGAGTCGGACGCAATATACTCATTGAATTCTTGGAAAGTCTTAAAAATATTGGTGTCAATCACGTAATTATCAACTTAAAATATGGCCATCGTCCTGTTGAAGAAGTGATTGAAGAATTAGGAGAAGAAGTTGTTCCACACTTTCCAGCATTAACTGAGGAGTAATTCAGGGAAATGAAATATTAAGAACTCGCGCGATTCCGTTCTAATCCACCTTGAGATCGGAATCGCGGGTTCTACTTGTTAGTCTACTAGTCTTGGTTTGAGAGAAATGAATCCTCTTAAAGTTTTATAGCAACTCAAAAATGCCACGGGGATGATGGAAAACATTCAGGACAGGAGTTGTATGTCTCAAAAGAGATGATAGTTCGATTATGAAGAAAGAGGAAATTGAGATTGTACAGGACAAAAGCGACGTAGAATATCAACTATACTCTAAGCAGCGTAATAACCTGTCTGTCGAATATTGGGCTTTTATGTAACCGCTTTATGTAACCGTTGCCAGTTTTGTGTGGTCGATATTGCCTCATTCTTGCTAGGAAAGGAGGGTGCTATTGAACGCCAAGTGATTGCCACTTAGAGGAGGTGATGGCGGAAGCAAAAGATAACGTTGCTGCTCACACGAGCAATATTGACATGACAAAATTATTCTACCGGTTATAGGAAATTATAAAAAATAAAAATCATTAAAGGAGAGGGATTAAAAGTGTTACGTGATATTGATTTGCAATCCATCCAAGAAGTAAGAAATTACCTTGAAGAAGCTCAAGCAGCGCAAAAAATTCTTGCAAAAATGACACAAGAAGAGATTGATAAAATTGTTGAAAGCATGGCAAATGCGGCAAGAGAAGAAGCGGCACGCTTAGCGGCTATGGCAGTAGAAGAAACTGGTTTTGGTAATGTTGCAGATAAAACGACGAAAAACCTTTTCGCGGCGAATGACGTTTACAACTCTATCAAAGATGTGAAAACTGTCGGGGTTATTCGTCGAGATGAAGAAAATCGCGTATGGGAAGTTGCTCAACCTGTAGGAATCGTTGCAGGAATCGTCCCATCCACAAACCCAACTTCAACAGTTATTTTTAAATCATTGATCGCAGTTAAAGCAGGAAATGCTATTATTTTCAGCCCACACCCAGCAGCTGCAAAATGTACAGTAGAGGCTGCAAGAATCATGCAAGAAGCGGCAGAGCGCGCTGGAGCTCCAAAAGGCTTGATTTCTTGCATCACACAACCAACAATGGCTGCAACAAACGAGTTAATGAAGCATAAATTAACCGATGTCATTTTAGCAACTGGCGGTCCTGGCTTGGTGAAAGCAGCTTACAGCTCTGGAAAGCCTGCATATGGCGTAGGACCTGGTAACGTACCAGTCTATATCCATGAAAGTGCAAATATCGCAAAAGCTGTTGAACTAATCATCCAAAGTAAAACTTTTGACAATGGAACAATTTGTGCTTCTGAACAAGCTCTTTTAGTTGATGAATCTATTAAAGAAAAAGTTGTTGCTGAATTAAAGCAACAAGGCGCTTACTTCTTGAATGAAGAGGAAAAACAAAAAGTAGCTTCTATCATCATGGTAAACGGTTCGTTAAATGCGAAGATCGTTGGAAAAACGCCTCAAGTAATTGCGGAAATGGCTGGTATTGAAGTTCCTGCTGACGTGAAAGTGCTTGTAGCGGAAGAAACAGGAGTGGGTAAAGAATATCCATTCTCAATCGAAAAGTTGTCTCCAATTCTAGCATTCTATACTGTAAAAGGTATGGAAGAAGCAAGCGAGCTTGCACTAAAACTGCTTGAAGTGGGCGGACTCGGTCACACAGTTGGAATTCACGCTGAAGACGAAAAAGTGATCGAAGCGTACACAATCGATAAACCAGCATCTCGTATTATTGTAAATTCTGGTACAACATTTGGTGGAATTGGTGCTACAGTGAATTTAATGCCATCCTTGACACTTGGATGCGGTGCAATCGGCAACAACGTTACATCTGACAACGTTACAGTAACTCATTTGTTCAACATTAAACGTGTTGCATTTGGAGTTCGCGAGATGCCAAAAAAAGATGAGGCACAAAAAGAAGCTGCATTAACGAAATAATAAATCAGGAAAGTATATATAACAAACCCAGTGATAAACTGGGTTTGTTATATTTTTTGGGCCAATTGTTACTTCTATAGAGTGGATTGTAAAAAAGTTGAAATTGCCGGGCAGCTAACCATCGCGGGAGAATGTGATGAACGTTGAATCGGAATGATTTAATGTTTCATGTTGCAAAGTGGAAATTGGGATATTTATTGTAGTATCATGTGTGTTGATTATCCAGCATTTACTGTTGAAACGAACTGGAGGGAAGAAAAATGGCGACAGAAAAAACCAACGCGATGCGTGTTCTTGATAAAAAAATGATTCCTTACAATGTCTTTACCTACGACAGTCAGGATGGGAGAATTGACGGCATATCGGTTGCTCAAAAAATTGGGAAAGACCCTCAATTGGTATATAAAACATTAGTAACACAGGGGAAGAGCGGAAACGTTTATGTGTTTGTCATCCCTGTAGAATCGGAACTCGATTTGAAAAAAGCTGCGCAAATAACGGGAGAGAAAAATGTCGCATTGGCGCCGATGAAAGATATCGAAAAATTGACTGGCTATATTCGTGGAGGATGTTCACCGATAGGGATGATAAAACATTATCCGACCTTTATCGATTCCAGTGCTTGTCAATTTGAGCATATCATCGTTAGCGGCGGCAAAATTGGTTTGTTAATTGAACTAAGCGTGGAAGATTTACAAAGCATAACAGAAGCTACGTTTCATGAAGTGGTAAAATAAACGCCAAAAACTACTGATCGTTTCCCTTTTTTCCCGAAAAGCCTCCTTTCTCTAAACGAAGGGAAGGGCAAGATGATCAGCGGTTTTTTTGTATAAAAACAAAGTTCTATACAAGAATTTTTCTATGCCAAAACTTCTTTGCTGGAGATAATAAGAAACTCCCACCTTTTCATGGAATGAAGGTGGGAGTGGTTCATTATTTTTCTATGACTTTCGGCGGCATATTTTGAACTTAGTGTTTTGCACCAAATACGGAGGAATACAATTTATAGCCGCCATCTAAATTTTTCGCGCGGAAACCGTTGTCGTGCAAAATTCGTGTTGCTAAATATCCACGCAAGCCGACTTGACATGTTACGTAAATGGTTTTGTCTTTCGGAAGTTCCGCTAAACGTTCGCGCAGTTCATCAAGCGGAATATTGATAGCACCAGGAATCGTTCCACATGCGACTTCTTTTGGTGTACGAACGTCAATGAGCGTGCCTCCGTTTGCGATGATTTCATCAATTTCATGCCATTGTACAGTTTCCACCATTCCATCGAGAATGTTCGAAGCAACGTAACCGGCCATATTCACTGGATCTTTCGCGGAAGAAAACGGCGGTGCGTAGGCAAGCTCTAAATCCGGTAAATCACGAACCGTTAAGCCGCCTTTAATAGCGGTTGCGATGACGTCGATACGTTTGTCGACGCCGTCTTTTCCAACGGCTTGCGCACCATAAATTTTGCCTGTTTCTTTGTCAAAAATCAGTTTCAATGTCATTTGTGTTGCATTTGGATAATAGCCCGCATGGCTCATTGGATGAACATGGACAACTTCATATGGGATGCCGAGTTGTTTCAAGGTTTTTTCATTATTTCCTGTTGCTGCGACGGTTAATTCGAAAATTTTCACGATCGCAGTTCCTAATGTGCCATTGTATTTCACATCGAGCCCATGAATATGATCCGCTACCAAGCGGCCTTGGCGGTTCGCCGGCCATGCAAGAGGGACAAATGTCTCAAAACCATGAATGTAGTTTTTTACTTCGATAGCGTCGCCGATGGCGTAAATGTTCGGATCGGATGTTTGCAAATATTCATTGACTTTGATAGTGCCGCGCACCCCAAGTTCAAGTCCGGCATTTTTCGCTAATTGACTTTCTGGCTGTACCCCGATGGCCAAAATAATCATATCGGTTTCAAGCGTGCGGCCGCTATTTAGAACAATACGTCGGCCGTTGTCTTCGAAAGCTTTCACGCCATCTTCCAAAATCAAATTTACGCCATTTTCACGCATATGCGCGTGAACAATCGATGCCATCTCGTAGTCAATCGGTGCCAACACTTGATTTGCCATTTCCACAAGCGTTACGTTCACTCCGCGCTTGACTAAGTTTTCTGCCATCTCGACACCGATAAACCCTCCGCCAATGACTACGGCGCTCTTTGGTTTTTCGTGATCAACGTACGCTTTTATTTTATCTGTATCAGATAGATTACGAAGCGTAAATAACGCGTTGGCTTCATGAATTCCAGGAATTGGTGGTATAATCGGCTTTGCGCCAGGTGACAAAATTAATGTATCGTATGTTTCTTCGTATTCCTCGCCAGTGCGGATATTTTTTACTGTAACAGTTTTACGGTCACGATGAATCACTGTGACTTCGCTTAAATTGCGAACATCAATACGAAAACGCTTCGCCATTCCTTCAACCGTTTGGACTAATAGTTTGTTTCTATCCGTAATGACTTCGCCGATATAATACGGCAGGCCGCAGTTAGCAAACGAAATGTATTCGCCTCTCTCAAACATAATAATTTGGTATTTTTCGCTTAACCGGCGCAATCGGGCCGCTGCGGTGGCTCCCCCTGCTACACCGCCGACAATTACAATTTTTCGCATGAAGATTCCCCTCCATTATATAGATTACGAAGTTGCATTTATTGACTAATTATTGCAAGCATGAAAGATCCTATCTGTTCGTATTGAATGATCTTTAATAATATACCCTATACGGTATATTAAAGGTGATTATTACTTTTGTCAATGATGTTCACATTTATTTCATAGTTAATACCGAAGATTACGAACGTATGTTTATGGAAGGTGGGGATGGAGATGGCCACAGAGGCTGTTTCAGAGAGGGGAGTAATGAGCTTGAAGAGTATATTCATTTTTACAATCACAGCCATTCCAAGAAAAGCGGAACGGCCTTTCCTCGGTTGAATGCAGTTTAATATACTCTTTTTTCATCGTCTACTTGACAGGGATATGTGCGTTTTTACAAGATGAGTAAATAAAAATATGATGCATTACAAATGGACAAGTTAAAACATATTTATCGAGGGAGGAAACTTGATGATTAAACGGATTGCAACTGTTGCTATTTATGTAGAAGATCAGCAAAAAGCGAAAGAGTTTTGGACAGAAAAAGCAGGGTTTGAAGTGGTCGCTGAACATCCAATGGGACCGAATGCCTTTTGGCTAGAAGTAGCTCCAAAAGGGGCGCAAACAGCATTAGTCATCTATCCAAAATCGATGATGAAATATTGGAACGAGAGAAAGCCGTCTATTGTGTTTGAATGTGATGATGTGCTAGGCACATATGAAACGATGAAAGCTAAAGGTGTGGAATTTTTAGGAGAACCGCAAAAAATGCAATGGGGCACATTTGTACAATTCAAGGATAACGATGGAAATGAATTCATTCTATAAGGCTAGAGAATTGTTTTATATTGTTTTTTTGCTATACTGCCATAATCATGGGAGTATTTTTATTATGGCAGCTGAGAACTACTAGGCTGTGTTATTTTCATTGGTTGAACCAAAAACCTTATTTAGGAGGAAAGGTTCATTTTCTAATATTGACTTTATGTCATGTTGTAACTACAATGGTTACAAGAGGAGGAGCATGATGAAAATTAGCAGCCGTTTTACTGTTGCAGTCCACATTTTAGCTTTATTAGCATTGGAAAAAAACGCGCACTGTACATCGGAATGGATTGCCGGAAGCGTTAATACGAATCCGGTCGTTGTCCGACGCGTAATCGGGCAGCTAAAAAAAGCAGGATTTGTTCAAGTCCGCCCGGGGACGGGGGGAGCGTTTCTTACGAAGGATACGCAAGAGATTACCCTGCTTGACATTTATCGGGCGGCCGAAGTAGTAGAAGGGGGAGAGTTGTTTCAAATTCATGAACATCCAAATCCGAAATGTCCGGTAGGGGCGAATATTCAAGCGGTTCTGGAAGTAATATTGCTTCGTGCGCAAGAGGCAATGGAAAACGTTTTGCGGGAAATACGCCTGCACGATATTGTGACGGCATTAGCGCAAAAAATCGAAGCGAATCGTCCTTAATTTTTTTAAACTAGTTGTAACCATGGTTGTTACAACAGTATTTCCTTCACATTAAACAATGATGAAAATTGATCGTTTGGCGCCGCTGGAATGATTGGTCAGCGCATTTTAGCGGAAGCTTTGTCAAGAGGACATGAGGTAACAGCGATTGTCCGTGATCCGTCGCGTTTGAATACAGAACATGAACGATTGCATGCCGTTGTCGGCGATATTTTTAACGAAAATAAAACTTGTAGTCGATGTAAACGGCGAAAGCCGGATTTCGGAGGAAGATTTTGCGGTAGCAATCCTCGATGAAGCCGAAAATCCGCGCTTCAGTCGAATGCGGTTTACCGTTGGCTACTAAAGATGGAGGTTATTATGATGAGCGATATTATTCATCCAAAAACAACGATCGGACATGTGCATCTTATCGTATCTAATTTGGAACGGTCGGTTCCTTTCTATACAGAAATCATTGGCTTTCGTCTATTAAAGCAAAATCAAAATGAAGCGGTATTAACCGTGGATGGGGTTACCCCGTTAGCGGTGCTCGAGGAAAAAGCGGATGTGGTGCCGAAGCCGCCACGGACAACGGGACTTTATCATGTCGCGATTTTAGTTCCCGACAGAAAGAGTCTCGCCGAGGCGCTGCTCCATTTATTACAGACCGGCTATCCGCTGCAGGGAGCGTCCGATCATTTGTTCAGCGAGGCGATCTATTTGGCTGACCCAGACGGAAACGGCATCGAAATATACGCCGACCGCCCGATGGAAAAGTGGGAGAAGACGGCAAATGGAGAATATAAAGCGGTAACGGAGCCGTTAGATGTGAACAATTTGCTGGCGCAAGCGGGAACGGAAGCGTGGTCGGGGCTTCCAATGCATACGCGGATTGGCCATATTCATCTCCACGTCGCCCACATCGAAGAAGCTTATGCTTTTTATGTGCAAGGATTAGGCTTTGAACCGACGACACGTATGGGAACGCACGCGTTATTCGTTTCCGCGGGCGGCTATCACCACCATATCGGTCTGAACACATGGGCTGGAGTCGGGGCGCCAAAACCGCCAGTGAACGCCGTTGGATTGCGCGTATTTTCGATTGTGCTGCCAAATGAAGCGGAAAGAGAAAAAGTGGTGGAACGGCTCCAACATATCGGTGCATCGGTGCGGCGAAGCGAAAATAGCATATTGACAAGCGATCCGTCTGGCAACGAAATCGAGCTGATCATTCGACAGTAGTTTTATGCGCTTTTTCTATGAAGGCAGATTGGATGACATACAAAAGAGAGTGTTCACCTGTTAGCGGTGCAGACACTCTCTTTGTATATATTTCGCAAGTTCTTCCGGTTTTTGCGAGCCGAGGTACAAACCGTCTCCGTCCGTCAGCTCGATCCATATTCCCTTCTTTCCTTTCATTGTGTAAGCACGGCCTTTTTTCAAGCTCCAGCGGATTCCCCAGCCGCCGTAGGACATAGGATGGTAAGGCTGAACTTGGACGTTTTTAATTTGTTGATACGGAATAACGCGAGATCGAAATGGAAAAAAACGAATGACAAGCCCTTCTTTTTCCGTTTTTGTGACTAGTTTCATCGACAAAAAGAAGAGAGGAAAACAAATGCCGAACAACAGAAACAAGCCCCACATTTCCGCATTGCTTGCCGGCTTTGCGCCAAATGGGATTCCAAATATGATTTGCTGGATAAATCCGTACCATATAACAGCGGCGACGATAAGGACAAGCGTGTTCGCATACCAAGGCAGACGCTGCACTTCGCGCATGGCTATTGCTCCTCCTTTCTTGTCTCCTCCTTAATTATCATATTCTTCAAGAACATGAAGAACTCCTTTTATTTGCCGGCAACAATCATAAGTGTTACAATAATGGCGAATAAGGAGATAAAAAGTTTTCTAGGGTTCCGTGGCCACGCGGCGGCCAGTCTGCGACCGAGAGAAAACGCGCGGTGTTTCCGCGTACGCAGAGGGATAAAAGCCCTGGAGAGTATCGTTTCGATATTTCTTCACGGCTTTTTTTATTTGGACAAAAAGGAGATGAGGAAAATGGCCTGGGTATACTTAGTCATTGCCGGCATTTTCGAAGTCGTATGGGCGGTCGCGTTAAAATATACGATGGGATTTACGCGGCTTGTGCCGTCCATCATTACGTTTTTCGGCGCGCTTGCCAGCTTTTATTTTTTGTCGATAGCGACAAAAACGCTGCCAATCGGAACCGCCTATGCGGTATGGACGGGAATCGGAGTGATGGGAGCGGTTATTATCGGCATGCTCTTTTTAAACGAGCCGGTGACCGTGCCGAGGATGATCTTTTTGTTGTTTATTCTTGTCGGGCTGATTGGATTAAAGTTGACATCCGGGCAGTAAAAAAGCAGGGGAGCGCCCTGCTTTTTTATTATTCATTGCTGGCGGGAAGTGAAACATGCCAATTCTCGCTTGGATCAAATACGATCACCGATTTTAAAGTAATTGTCAGCTGTTTCGGGATCTTGTCCATTCCCTCTACTTCGACATTGCTTTTTATTTTATACATCATTTTCTTTTCGTCGTAGCTGATGATCGTTGGCAGCCAGGAATTTTTTTGGTTGATCGTGTAGACTTGCTGTGTCTCATCTCTTAGTTGGAAGTCCATTCCTAAATATGTGTTTGTTTCTACATCTAATATCCCAACGGATTTGTTCTCTTTATTTGTTTCTAATCGCAACTGATGAATGGTAAGGGTATTTCCTTTATAGTGAAGAGAAATTGGGTGCTTTTTCAATTCTTCCGCAGAGAATGCCAGCGATTGATCTGGATATTCCATTCTTTCAATCCCGCGAAATACAAACGTATATGTTCCTTTTGATGAAAACGGGAGGAACGAATAGCGCCAGCGGACGACATTTGGTTGTCGGGAAGAAGGAAGTTCTTTTTTATAGACAAATACCGCACTTTTTGACTCTTCGATGTCCCATCTTGGTAAAGTTGTTGCGACAATATTTCCGTTGCTATCTACAATATCGAATAGCGGCTGATAAAACATTTGGTCACCAAGCCAGTATTCTGGGTGGCTTTTTAGCCGTTCTTTTCCTTCCTCTGTCCATGACGTTTCTAACTCAATGCTCGTTAATGTAGGAGAATGGATGAGATTTTTCACCGTAATTTGCAATCCGTCATCAGTGACATACGTTTGGCCAATCGGTACTGTTTTTGTAACCAACATGCTTTTATCGATGTTGACTGGAATTTCCAGTTTCCATTGACCATTGACCGTACCAATTTGATTCAGATCGATATGGATAAAAAGCTGTTTTGCTTCGCGGGCTTTATCGTTTAATGAGAACATAAGATCAGCGTAATGGCCGTGAGGGAATACTTGATCAATAGATTGCGAAACCATTCTCCCCGTGTTTGTTTGGTATGTCCTATTTGTGGATACGACCTCCCCTTTCTCATTAGTAATGTAAAATTCATTGGCATGTTTAACAAAATACATTGTTTGCTTTGGTCCCCATTGCTCTTTTTCAAAAAGAATAGTTGGGTCGATCAATTTTCCGTTTTTGTTTTCAAGACTATACGTAAAGATAAGGCGATTCGTATCCGCCATTACTTCTTTGATTCTAAACGTAATACCGTGATCAGTGACAGCGGCTTCTGCTTTTTGCGAGAATCCTTCTTTTGCGGCAGTTTGCAAGCCTTCATCCAGCTCAGGACGGATGAAAAAGGATTTAATGTAGGCGGCAAATGTCGGAGAAATATAAGCCCCTGTTGAAATTCCAATGAAGATGGAAACGGCAGCAACTGCTAGCCATTTTCGCCATCTCGGTTTACGTGTGAGTCTCGGGTTTTGTTGTTTTTCTACTTGGAAAGGCAGTTCTTTGGCAAAAGCAAAAATGCTTTCCGGAACGGGAATGTGATCGATCGAGCTTTCTATCTTTTGCTTTATTAAATCATCATGGGAACTCATCGAAGCTCCTCCTTCCGTTCTTTTTGAAAATATTGATAAAGCAAATTTCGCGCTTGAAACAGCCGCGATTTCACCGTGCCTTCTTTGATTTGGAGAAGCTCGGCAATTTCGCTTATTTTCATGTTTTGATAGTAATAAAGCACAAGAATAACGCGATATTTCATGTCGAGCTTAAGAATGTGCGCCAAAAGCTCCTGCTCCTCTTCTTTGCTGATCACTTCGTCAACGGGCAAGTGATGGGAATTCGATAAAAACGGAAGCATATCGCTGATTTCGGTATATTGCCTTTCTTTTCCGAGTTTGCGCGCCAAATCAATGGCGCGATGTGTGACAAGCCGGTAAAACCATGACGAGAAATGATGAATTTCCTTATCCTCGCTGATCGCTCGATAGGCTTCGAGCAAACTGTTTTGTATGGCATCTTCGGCGTCGTGATGTGAGCGAAGTATCGTAAAAGCGAGCCGGTACGCTTTCGTTAGATGAGGGGAAACAAGCAGATAAAAAGCATCTTTGTTTCCTTGTCTGCACTGCGCCAAAAGATGTTGTTCATCATGCATACAACCATCCTTTCTTTTGTCAGAGTTTTATCTGCATATAAGGCGAAGTCGAAGGAGAAAAGGTTCAATTTTTTATTATGCATTAAAAAAGACTGCTGACGAAATGCAGCAGTCTGGGTTACTTTTCAAACCCATATTCCCGTTCTACTTTGCACACCCGGACTGAATAGCGCTTGTACCATTGCTACTTTCCTTTTTCTTGAGCGATTTGGTGCGCCGCGTGCGCTTTCCATTGCTCAATATCCTCTAAAGAATCCCAATAGGAAACGGTGATGCCGATGCCTCTTTCATTGCGGACGCTGTCGACGCCAAGAAAACCAGGCTGTTGGGAAGCCAGTTCAATCATTTGTTTCGCCATCTCATCATATCCGTGATCTCCTTCGGTTCGCTCCGAGGTAAAAATCACTGCGTAATATGGCTTTTCCATCGTTTTTCCCCCTTATCCTTTTATGTACTCTTGTCTCTTCACGATGATTTTGACATCTGACAAGAGGAAAATGCTTGTTAAAATAACGGCTAGGCCGCCGAGCATGCCAATCGTGATTTTTTCGTGAAGGAAGATCATTCCCCAGATGACACCGAAAACAGGTACAAGAAAGGTAACGCTTAACGTTTTTGTTGGACCGACGTTTGCTAGTAAGTAAAAATAAAATAAGTAAGCAATCGCCGTGCAAAAAACGGCCAATCCCAATACCGAATACACCACGACTGGCGATACCGGCTTCGTTGGGATATAAAAGACCGTCAACGGAATGAGCACGAAAGCGGCGCCTAGTTGCTGTCCAATCGACAACGATAAGGAAGAAACTCCCGTAAACGCTTTTTTGGCATACACACCGCCACATCCGTATGAGAACGCGGCCAAAATCGACAGTAATGCGGAAAAAACGGTCTGCATCGACAGCGGAACAGGACTCCAGCCGACTAGCGCAAAAACACCGACAATTCCGAAGCCGATGCCGATCCATTTTTTTGCATAAATCGGCTCGTGAAGAAACCATCGCGAAACAAGCGCGGTAAACAACGGAGTGGTCGAGTTCAAAATGGCCGCTACGGAAGCAGGTAAATGCAGCGTGGCAGCGGCGATCAGTGTAAACGGAATTGCCGCATTCAGCGCCCCGACGATGAGATATTGCTTCCAATAAGCTTTCAGCTCTATGCTTTTTTTTGAACATCCATACATACAATAACAGCACGAGGCCGGCGATAAGCACGCGCAACTCAATTGTAAGCACAGGACCGATGACAGGAGAAGTGATGCGCATAAATAAAAAAGAAGCTCCTCATAAAACGGCAAGCAGAAAAAGAGCAGAAATTTCTTTGGTATTCATATTCCGTCTCTCCTAATGAATTTTTTCTGAATTATATCATATTTTTTCTATTGGCACAGAAGAGATTGAATGGCAAGTCGAGTTTTTTATTGACAACGCATATAAGATTGAATATCATTAAATTGAAAATAATATATAGTTTCTGCGTTAAAGGGGAGTAGCTTTAACAACAAAGTCGTCAGTTCAGGGTCACCCCCTCGGCTTTGTTGGCAACGATGACGTTGTTAGCGAGACCTTTGCCAATATTGGTAAAGGTCTGTTTTTATGGAAAGACCTTTGCCGATTGGGTAAAGGTCTTTTTTTGTGAAGAAAGGAGGAGGATTGGGGAGAATAAAAAGGAGATTCGAAAAAGATGAAATGCAGTATTTGGGGGGGATATAATGGGGAAATTATGGAAACGACTGCGTTTCATTGTAAAAATCCGCCGGTTTATCCCGTTTTTCATCGAATTTTTTCGCTCTCGAGAAGTGCCTATGTTTAAAAAGACGCTTTCCATTGTACTTTTAGCGATCTATATGGTGTTTCCGTTTGACATTATTCCTGATTGGTTGGGACCTTTTGGCATCATTGATGATGTAACCGTACTATTATTTATTCTTCAGCAAATAGTAAAAATGGCTCCTTCACATTTAAAAGATAAATACGGTATTTAAAAAAAGGAGGAATGATCAATGGAATTATTTTCGATGGAATTTCTATCTGCACTTTTATCGATTATCATTATTGATCTTGTACTAGCGGGCGATAATGCGATCGTCATTGGTTTGGCGGCGCGAAATTTGCCGAAGCATCAACAGAAAAAAGCGGTTATTTGGGGAACGGTAGGGGCGGTTGTAATCCGCGCGCTTGCGACATTGTTTGTCGTCTGGTTATTAAAAGTTCCGGGACTGCTATTAGTCGGTGGGATTTTGCTTGTCTGGATTGCCTATAAGCTGCTTGTTGAGGAAAAAGGCCATGACGTCGAAGCGGTGGGAAGCTTATGGGAGGCAATCCGCACGATTGTTATCGCCGATGCATTAATGGGGTTGGATAATGTGCTGGCGGTAGCGGGAGCCGCGCACGGAAGCTTCTTATTAGTTATATTAGGATTATTAATTTCGGTGCCGATCATGGTATGGGGAAGTACGTTAATTTTGAAATGGATCGAGCGTTTCCCAATTATTATTACAATCGGAGCGGGAGTGCTTGCATGGACGGCCTCGAAGATGATAGTGGATGAGCCGTTTTTAGATCAATATTTTGCGAATCCGATTGTCAAATACGGATTTGAAATTCTCGTCATTGCTGGAGTGATTGCCGCTGGCACGTTGAAAAAGAAGAAGGGTGAAAACCAATTAGAAACAAAAGCCGCCAACGAATGATTGGCGGCTTTTGCTTATAACTCATCAAATCCGTTATCGATGTTCACTTTTGTATATTGTCTTGATTTTTGTTCGAAAAAGTCTGATTTGCCGAGGTCGACTTCTTCATATGCTTTAATCCAGCGCAATGGATTTGTCCGATAACCGTCAAACGGACGGTCAAATCCAAGCTGATGGGCGCGGACGTTGGCGTAAAACTTAATGTAGGCGCTCAAATCGTGCATATCAATGCCATCGATATCGTTGCCAATGATGTAATTGGCCCATTCGATTTCCAGCTCTGCTGCTTTAATGAACGTTTCTCGCACAAATTGAGCAAGTTCCGGTGTATTGTATTCCGGATATTCGTTTAGTACTTCTTTGAAAATTTTTGCGAATAAGTCGACATGAATATGTTCGTCTCGATTGATGTAATTAATCATCGTGCTTGTCGCGACCATTTTTTGATTGCGCGCCAAGTTATAAAAGAAGGCAAAGCCGGAGTAGAAGAACAGACCTTCTAAAATAACGTCATACACGATCGATTTTAGCAAGTTTTCAACATTTGGATGTTCAGCAAATGCTTTATAGCCGTTGGTGACAAAGTCGTTTCTTTTCCGCAAAATCGGTTCGTTTCGCCAAAACTCAAACACTTCGTCCTGTTTGCTTTTTGGCACGAGGCTGGAAAGAACATAAGAATATGAATGATTATGAATGACCTCTTGCTGCGCGAGCATAATCATCAGCGCGTTAATGCTTGAATCGGTGATGTAATCAGCGACTCTTCCGGCGTAATCCGTTTGAATGCTGTCAAGCAGCGCTAAAAGTCCAATAATTTTCAAAAACGCGTCTTGTTCGCGTTCAGTTAAATTCGGAAATTGTTTGACGTCTTGGGACATATTGATCTCAAACGGCGTCCAAAAGTTTGCCAGCATTCGTTTATATTTGGCGTACGCCCAAGGATAGGCGATATCATCCCAATTTAGGACGTTTGAGCTTTTGCCGTTAATGATTCGCGTTGAGCGGTTTGGTGCTTCTGGGTCCATGATGATCCGCTTCGTTAATGGATGTGCCATGTTTTATTCCCCCTTGGCATTAACTTGCGCATGATTCACATTCATCGATCGTGCTGGAAGTAGAGCGGACGTAATACGTTGTTTTGAATCCTGACTTCCATGCGGTGAGATGAAGATCTAAAAGCTCTTTTGCTTTGATAGTGTTCAACACGTAAAAATTAAACGAAATCGCTTGGTCGATATGGCGTTGGCGCGCCGCATTTTGCTTAATGCTCCAATGCTGGTCAATATGGTAAGCTGATTTATAGTACCACGTTGTTTCGGCGTTTAAATCGGGCACGGTAACTGGAATTTTGTAATCTTTCTTTTCTTCGGCGTACACTTTTAAAAAGATCGGATCGATACTGGCTGTGCTGCCGGCGATAATCGACGTCGAAGCGTTTGGCGCAATCGCCATCACATAGCCGTTGCGCATGCCGTATTTGGCAACTTGTTTTTTCAGCGTGTCCCAGTCGACGTTGTCGTTGCGGCGGTATCCGCGTTTATCAAAATAAGCGCCCGTCTGCCAGTCAGATCCCGGAAACGCCGGATATCTTCCTTTTTCTTTTGCAAGCTCCATGCTTGCTTGGATCGCTAAGTAGGCAATTTTTTCATACAGCTTGTCCGCGTATTCAACTGCTTCATCCGATTCCCAGCGAATGCCTTTTAACGCAAGCAAATGATGCCAGCCGAACGTGCCAAGTCCGACGGCGCGATATTTTTGATTGGTGAATTTCGCTTGTAATACCGGGATATTATTTAAATCAATGACGTTATCGAGCATGCGCATTTGGATCGGGATGAGCCGCTCGAGTACATCGTCGGTGACGGCACGGGCAAGATTGATGGAAGACAAATTGCAAACAACGAAATCGCCCGGGATTTTTTCAATGATAATCTTTCCATCTTTCGTATATTGTTTTTCCACGACGGTCGGACTTTGGTTTTGCGCAATTTCTGTACAAAGGTTGCTGCAGTAAATCATGCCGAGATGCGCGTTCGGGTTTTTCCGGTTCACTTCGTCGCGGTAAAACATAAATGGTGTGCCGGATTCTAACTGGCTGCGCATAATGCTTTTCATTATTTCGATCGCTGGCACTTTTTCTTTCGAAAGGCTCTTTTCTTGAACGCATTGCCAATATTTTTCGCGGAAGCTTCCGCTGCCTTTTTCCTCATCATAAAAGTCTTCCAAACTAAATCCCATCACTTTGCGCACTTCATGGGGGTCAAACAAGTACCAATCGCCGCGTTTTTCTACTTGCTCCATAAATAAATCTGGGATGCAGACGCCCGTAAATAAATCATGTGTTCTCATTCGTTCATCGCCATTATTTAATTTCGCGTCCAAAAAAGCGAAAATGTCTTTATGCCAAACATCCAAATAAACGGAAATCGCACCTTTGCGCTGCCCTAATTGGTCGACGCTGACGGCGGTGTTATTAAGCTGCTTCATCCATGGAATCACTCCGGACGAAACGCCTTTAAACCCCCTTATATCGCTGCCTCGGCTTCTGATTTTGCCGAGATAGACGCCGATTCCGCCGCCGGATTTTGAAAGGTTGGCGATGTCTGTGTTGCTGTCGTAAATGCCTTGCAAGCTGTCATCGACGGTATCGATAAAGCAACTTGAAAGTTGTCCGTAGCTTTTTCCGGCATTTGCTAACGTCGGCGTGGCGACGGTCATATATAAGTTGCTTAGCGCCCAATACGCTTCTTGAATGAACGTAAACCGGCGATGTTTCGGTTCTTTCGCCATTAACGTCATTGCGATGATAAGGAAGCGCTCCTGCGGCAGTTCGTACAAGTTGCGGTCGTAGTCGCGGGCGAGGTAGCGGTCCGCGAGCGTGCGAAGGCCGATATATGTAAACAACTTATCTTTATCTGGATCAATAAGTTTTCCAAGCTCATTGATTTCTTCTTTTGAGTAATCATCAAGAAGAGAGCGATCGTACACGCCTTTAGAAACAAGCGTTGTAATCAACTCGTACAAGCTGCCGTAGCGTTGTTTTGCGTCATATCCACGTTGTTTTGCCGCTTCTTTGTATAGCTTTTGCAAATAGATGTGAGCACAGACAAACGTCCATTCTGGTTCTGCCTCACTAATATAGGAAAGACCTTCAAGTATTAAGTAATTCGTGATTTGTTCCGCAGAAAGTGTATCTTTGCTTTCGATGATGCGGATGATGCGCTCCATATAGTCATCTGTCTGTAGATGCGGGTAGTCTTTTGTTATATTGCGGATAAAGGAAATGAGTCGTTCGCGCGAAAACGGTTTAGTTTGCCCGTTTTCTGAAGTAATAATGATAGTGTTCGCCTGTAGTTCCATCAGTTTCTCCTCCTTGTTTCCATAAAAAAATCCACTCGGGTCGAGTGGACGAAACGACAGTATAAAAAGGGCAAGAGAATCCCTTTCCAACCATCGTTTCATCTTCTCGCTCCCCGGAGAACATGAAACGCAAACAAGCAAGGCAGGTCTCCTGACTCGTGCTTCTTCCTACTTTGGATCCTTCCCGTATGTGCGCCCGAGCGAGCTTTCACATACAGTGGATGTTCCATTTCGTCCACACATACAGTTGCGGGGGCAGTTCTGGATTCTCACCAGATTCCCTATTAAGTCCGGATGGACACCATTGCTTGCGGTCTTCATACTATATTTAGTTGTGGTTTTAGATATATAACACAATATATAGTATTTTTGTTGCTGATGGTACAAGCATATAATAAAACGATAGAAAATTCAACTATTTTTTGTAAGGACATGAAAACTCATGATTATTTTCTTGATATTACATTTTTAACAAATAAAACTGATTTATACTTTTTTAGAATAATAAAACAGTTATCCAAAATTCAACAAATTAATATTAGGCAGGAATGTTCAGAGTAAAAAAAGATATGGTGATAAAACGACTATAAAAATATTTATCCTTATAATATTTAGAAAATATTCTTTGAATTTTTCAGAATAGTTAATATAATATTATTAAAACAACAAAGGGGGAAAAGACGTGAAAGGATTAAAATCGGCCTTGCTTTGGGGGCTTATTTCCGCTCTTGGGGCGGCAGGGTTTGCCGTTCTTGCATTGAACCGCGGCGAGACGGTGAATGCGATTTGGCTGATTGTTGCTGCTGTGTGTACGTATGCGGTAGCGTATCGGTTTTATAGTAAATTTATTGCTCGCAAAGTATTTGAGCTCGATGACAATCGCAAAACGCCTGCGGAAGTGTTTAATGATGGAAAAGATTATGTGCCGACAAACAAATGGGTATTATTCGGCCATCATTTTGCGGCGATCGCTGGCGCCGGACCGCTTGTCGGCCCGATTTTGGCCGCACAAATGGGATATTTGCCAGGGACGATTTGGATTATTGTCGGCGTTGTGTTAGCGGGCGCGGTTCAAGATTTTATCATTTTGTTCGCGTCGATGCGCCGTGACGGCAAGTCGCTCGGTGAAATGATCAAGGAAGAAATTGGCCCTGTAACAGGATTTATCGCGATGCTTGGAATTTTAGGAATCATGATTATTTTATTAGCCGTTTTAGCGTTAGTAGTAGTAAAAGCGCTTGTAGGAAGCCCATGGGGAATGTTTACGATTGCTGCAACGATTCCGATTGCGATTTTGATGGGAGTTTACATGCGCTTTATTCGTCCAGGGCGTGTGGCGGAAGCGTCATTAATGGGATTTATTCTGCTTCTTGTTTCTCTTGTCGCTGGACAATATGTGGCGGAGCACCCGACATTAGCGAAAATCTTTACATTGAAAGGTGAAACGATCGCGATTTTAATGATTGCTTACGGATTTGTCGCATCTGCTTTGCCGGTATGGTTATTGCTTGCGCCGCGTGACTATTTGAGCACGTTCTTAAAAATCGGTACGATTGTTGGTTTAGCGTTAGGAATTTTAGTGGTTGCACCTGATCTACAAATGCCGGCGTTAACGAAATTTGTGGATGGCACTGGTCCTGTGTTTGCTGGTAACTTATTCCCATTCTTATTTATTACGATTGCTTGCGGTGCGGTGTCTGGATTCCATGCACTCGTTTCGTCTGGTACAACGCCAAAAATGATTGAGATAGAGAGCCATGCGCGCCCGATCGGCTATGGAGCCATGTTAATGGAATCGTTCGTGGCAGTGATGGCAATGGTTGCTGCGTGTATATTAACTCCTGGAGCATATTTCGCGATTAATAGTCCAGCTGCTGTAATTGGGCAGGATGTTGTGCAAGCAGCAAAAGTCGTATCTTCATGGGGATTTACCATTACGCCTGACATGCTGACGGAACTTGCCAAAGATGTCGGTGAGCAAACGATTTTATCGCGGACTGGCGGAGCGCCGACACTAGCGATCGGAATGGCTGTCATCCTTTCCAATGTGATCGGCGGAAAAGCATTAATGGCGTTTTGGTATCATTTCGCGATTTTATTTGAAGCGCTCTTTATTTTAACGACGATCGATGCAGGCACACGCGTTGGGCGTTTTATGATTCAAGATATTATGGGCACTTTCTACAAACCGCTTGGCAAAACGGATTCACTAGTTTCCAATATTATCGCGACTACATTATGTGTATTAGCTTGGGGCTATTTCTTATATCAAGGAGTAGTCGACCCTCTTGGCGGTATTAATACATTATGGCCGCTTTTCGGTATTGCCAACCAAATGCTGGCAGGAATTGCGCTTTTATTTGGAACGACGGTTTTATTCAAAATGGGCAAAAAAGCTTACGTTTGGGTGACATTGGTCCCAACGACATGGCTTTTAGTGGTAACGATGACGGCAGGATTCCAAAAGCTGTTCCATAGCAATCCAAAAATCGGTTTTCTAGCTCATGCTAATGCCTTTAAAGATGCATTAAATCAAGGTAAAATTTTAGCACCTGCAACCAATGAAGCACAAATGCGGCAAATCATTATGAACGACTACATTGATGCAACGCTTTGCGCGATTTTCATGCTTGTTGTGATTGCCATGTTGATTTCGGCAGTAAATATGTGGATAAAAGTATTGAAAAACAAACATGTACCGTTGAAAGAAGCACCTTATATTCCAAGAGATGGAGGAAATGAGGTTAAACATTATGCGTAAGTGGCTTCATACGATTCTTTCCTACCGCAAGCAATTTCTTGATTTGCTTGTCGGTGTTCCAAACTACGAGAAATATGTAGAACATATGAAAACACATCATCCAGGAGAGCCGATAAAATCAAGAAAAGAGTTTTTCTGCGAAGTGCAGGAAGCGCGCTATAACGGCAAAGGCGGAAAAGTATCACGCTGTTGCTGACATAAAAAGGGGAAACTATTCCCCTTTTTTCCTTTTTCGTATTTATTTTAAGTTAATGAGGACGAGCTTTTTCGTTTGTGTTTTCCTGTTCATTCACGAGGCGAATCGCTCCAAAACAGAGTAAGAATAGAAAAAGCGCAGCTTTCTATGTATACAAAAGAAGGCTGCCTTCTTTTTTGCAAAAAAGATTGTATATTGGCATCATGTAGTGTACAGTTAATAGTGAAAACGTATGCACAAAAAGAGGAGGATACAGCCGTGAAGAAAGCTTGGTGGAAAGAAGGAGTCGCGTATCAAATTTATCCGAGAAGCTTCATGGATTCAAATGGCGATGGAATTGGAGATCTTCGCGGAATTATCGAGAAGCTTGACTATTTAAAAGACCTTGGAATCGATATCATATGGATTTGTCCAATTTACAAGTCGCCAAATGCCGATAACGGATATGATATTAGCGATTATCATGCGATTATGGAAGAATTCGGGACAATGGAAGACTTTGATTTATTGCTCGAGGAAATTCACCGGCGCGGCATGAAAGTGATTTTAGATTTAGTCATTAACCATACAAGCGATGAACACCCATGGTTTATTGAATCGCGTTCATCAAGGGATAATCCGAAACGGGATTGGTACATTTGGCGTGATGGAAAAAATGGCAAAGAGCCGAACAACTGGGAAAGCATCTTTGGCGGATCGGCGTGGGAGTACGATCCGAAAACTGATCAATATTACTTGCACATATTTGATGTAAAGCAGCCGGATTTAAACTGGGAAAACGAAGAAGTGCGCCAAGCGTTGTATAAAATGATTAATTGGTGGCTGGATAAAGGAATTGATGGATTTCGAGTGGATGCTATTTCACATATTAAGAAAAAGCCGGGATTGCCGGATTTGCCGAATCCGAAAGGGCTAGATTATGTTCCGTCTTTTGCTGGCCATATGAACCAAGAAGGGATTATGGATTATTTAAGAGAGCTCAAAATGCAAACGTTTGCGCATTATGACATTATGACGGTTGGAGAAGCGAATGGCGTTACCGTCGAGGACGCGGAAGAATGGGTCGGTGAGGAAAACGGCATTTTCAATATGATCTTCCAGTTTGAACATTTAGGGTTATGGCAAAAAGGAACGAATGGCGGAGTGGATGTGCGCCAATTAAAGCGCACGTTGACAAAATGGCAAAAAGGGCTGGAAAACCGCGGCTGGAACGCATTGTTTTTAGAAAACCATGATCAGCCTCGTTCTGTCTCGACATGGGGAAATGATAAGGAGTACCTTACCGAAAGTGCGAAGGCGCTTGGTGCGATGTACTTTTTGATGCAAGGAACACCGTTTATTTATCAAGGACAGGAGATTGGGATGACGAACGTCCAATTTTCGAATATTGAAGACTACAATGATGTCGCCATTAAAAGAATGTATCAAATCGAACGGGAAAAGGGCCGCTCCCATGAAGAAATTATGAAAGTGATTTGGAAAACAGGGCGCGACAATTCACGAACCCCAATGCAATGGTCCGACGCGCCAAACGCGGGGTTTACGACGGGAACGCCATGGATGAAAGTGAACGAAAACTATAAGACCATTAACGTCGAGGCGCAATTGCGCGACCCGAACTCCGTCCTTCAGTTTTACAAAAAAATGATTCGGCTTCGCAAGGAGAACGAAGTGTTTATTTATGGAACGTACGATTTGATTTTAGAAAAGCATCCGACGATTTATGCGTACACAAGAACGCTTGGAAACGAAAAAGCGGTGGTTATTGTCAATTTAAGCGACAAGCCAGCGCTGTATCGATATGATGGCATTCGATTAAGCTCAGAAAATTTGGTGCTGCAAAACTATGATGTAAAACCGCATAAAAACGCAACACGCTTTAAGCTGAAACCGTATGAAGCACGCGTATATTTGCTGAAATAGACAAAAGCTGCCGTTCATTTCTCGGCAGCTTTATTTTGCTTCGGTGAGGAGAGATGGCTTTAGGCTGCCCGTCTCTTGTCAAATTATTTTGTACTGTCCTTTTGTAAACTTCGCTGCGGCAATTATATCCGGCATAAGTGAAAGTAATTTTAATAGAAGCTATGTAATGATATGCTGTCTATATTTAAGCAGGATTTTTTTATGGGTTATAGAATATGTATATAAGAAGAGGAGGAAAAAAATATGGATGAAATTCGCTACCCGATTGGTAAATTTCAAGCCCCGGCTGCGTTTTGCGAAGAAGATGCGAAACAGTGGATTTCTGATATCCGCCAAATACCAGCAAAATTGCGGGAGGCGGTCAGCGGATTAAATGAAGAACAGCTGAACACGCCGTATCGAGATGGTGGGTGGACGGTTGCACAAGTTGTCCATCACATCGCCGATGCAAGCATGAACGCGTTTTTGCGCACAAAATGGACATTGACGGAAGATGTTCCTTCGATTAAACCGTTTGAGGAAAATGATTGGGCAAAGACGACAGAAGCTCGTTCACTACATATCGAGCCATCGCTGCAATTGCTCGAAGGCCTTCACGAGCGGTGGGCGCATCTGCTAGAGTCGATGAGCAGCGATGATTTTCAGCGGAATTTTTATCATGAAGGTACAAAAGAGAACGTCCCTTTATATGTGTTAATCGCCATGCACGCATGGCACGGCAAACATCATACGGCGCAAATTGCTTCGTTGCGACAACGCAAAGGATGGAACTAAAAGCTGCCTAGACGGGCAGCTTTTTTATCTCATTATAAATTTCCAATAAGCTTTTTACATAAAAAATTTATCTATTTATGTTACACTAAACTGTATTGAGTGTTCGGTTTAAAATGAATGATTGGAGGGAGTTTGCGGTGGGGGAACCACAAAGTCAAAACATCATAGATGCAACGAAGGAAAAAATTTGGACAAAAGATTTTATACTTATTTGTTTAGCTAATTTTTTTGTTTTTCTTGGATTTCAAATGACATTGCCGACGATTCCGCTGTTTGTCGAGCATCTTGGCGGCAATGACCAGCTGATCGGTTTAGTGGTCGGGATTTTCACATTTGCGGCATTAATGGTGCGGCCGTTTGCCGGGCATGCGTTAGAAACAAAGGGGCGGCGTTTTGTATTTTTGCTAGGGCTTGCGATCTTTGTCCTTTCGGTCGGATCATACAGCTTTATCGCGAGCATTTTTTTGTTGTTTATGATGAGGGTTATTCAAGGCATTGGGTGGGGGTTTTCGACTACTGCCTCCGGAACGATTGCCACGGACATTATCCCTGCCAGCCGGAGAGGCGAAGGAATGGGGTATTATGGACTATCAGGGAATTTAGCACTTGCTTTTGGGCCATCTATGGGGTTATTGCTCGCCGGAATGTTGTCATTCCGCCATCTTTTTTTGATTTGTGCCGTTTTAGGTTTGGCGTCACTATTGTTTGCTTCGAATATTACATATAAAAAAATCGGACAGCCGCAAGCGCAAGCGCGTAATAAGTGGGATATTTATGAAAAAAGCGCGCTAGAGCCTTCAATTTTGCTATTTTTCCTTACGGTGACATTTGGAGGAATTGCCTCATTTCTGCCACTATATACTGCACAAAAAGGAATTTCAGGAATTCAATGGTATTTCTTGCTATATGCGCTTGCGTTAATGGTAACAAGAACGTTTGCCGGCCGGTTGTATGATAGAAAAGGCCATCAGGCGGTGTTTATACCAGGTGCTGCACTGATTTTCATTGCAATGTTATTGTTGGCTTGGCTGCCAAGCAATGCGATTTTGTTTATCGCAGCGATTCTTTACGGGCTAGGGTTTGGAACGGTGCAGCCAGCACTGCAAGCATGGTCTGTGGAAAAAGCGGCAAAAAACCGAAAAGGAATGGCAAATGCGACCTTTTTCGCCTTTTTCGATTTAGGGGTCGGAGTAGGAGCGATGGCTTTTGGGCAAATTGGCCATTGGTTCGGTTACTCTAGCATTTATATAACTGCCGCACTATCCGTGTTGATTTCTATTAGCTTTTACTTATATATTTTGCATAAAAAATAAAACGCTTAGGACTGTATGACAGTCCTAAGCGTTTTTTTTGTTTAGAAAATGGAACCATTTAGCTATCTGCGCGAATGCACTTCATAAATGGCAAATTTTAAATAGTCGCCTTCATCGGCAGCAAGCAGCTTTGGATGATCGTAGCCGGCGCCGCTCCAGTACACTTGCCGCAAAATTTTCTTCGCATCAAACGCCGCTTCTTCGATCATCGCTTGGAACAAATCAGCGTGAACATGGTACGAACAGCTCGCTGTGACGAAAAAGCCGCCATCTTTGACAAGCTTTAAGCCGTTTAAGTTAATGTCTTTATAGCCGCGCAGCGCTTTCGGAACGGCTTGAGCTGATTTCGCAAACGCTGGCGGGTCAATGATGACAACGTCCCATTTCTTTCCATCGCGAACCGCTTCGCGCAAATAATCGAATGCATTGGCGACGACAAAATCGACGTTGGTAAAGCCATTGAGTGCGGCGTTGCGTTTTGCTGTTTCAATGGCGTGTTCGGAAATATCGACCGCAGTGACGTGTTTCGCACCATATAAGCACGCATTGAGCATAAACGAGCCAGTATGGGTAAAACAGTCGAGCACTGTTGTATCGCTGTTAATGAGCGGTTTAATCGCCGCTCGGTTTTGTCTTTGGTCGAAGAAAAATCCCGTCTTTTGCCCGTTTTCAATGTCGACGATATATTTGACGCCGTTTTCTTCAATCAGCACTTCCGTTTCCGACTGGCCATACCAAAAGCCTTTTTCTTGCTCTAGCCCTTCTAGCTCGCGGACATACACGTCATTGCGCAAATAAATCGCTTTTGGCTTAAATACTTCAAGCAAACCACGCAAAATCCAGTCTTTCCGTTTTTCCATCCCGAGGGAAAGAATCTGAACGACAAGCACGTCTTCGTATTTATCGACGATCAGCCCCGGTAAAAAGTCAGCTTCACCGTAAATAGCGCGGCATGAGCGAACGCCGGGAATCATTCGCTCACGATACTCCCATGCTTTGCGGATTCGGTCGACAAAAAATTGTTCATTTAGCTCTTCATCAGGATTTTGCGTCAAAACGCGCACAATGATTTGCGATTTCGGGTTAATATAGCCCTTTGCCAAAAAGTAGCGTTGATGATTATATACGTCCACAAAATCGCCTGGTTCAAAGTCTCCTTCAATATAATCGACTTCGCTTTGGAAAATCCATGGATGTCCTTGTTCCAGACGTTTTTTTCGCTTTCGTTTTAAAAATACGTTTGCCACGTTCTCCACTCCATTATGATATAGTCGTTTGCTTTTTCTATGATACAGAATTGCGGACAAAGACGCAACGCAGGCAAGTTTGTCGACATTTGGCAGGACTATTTTCTTCTAAACAGAATAACGATAAGCATAGATGAAAAGAAAAGAGGGATTGTGATGATTATCGCAACGACGGACTATGTACCAGGAAAACAAATAAAAGAGTATATCGGATTTGTACAAGGAAATACGGTACAGTCAAAACATATCGGCAAAGACATTATGGCTGGTCTGAAAACGATTGTCGGCGGAGAAATCAAGGCGTATACCGAAATGATGGACGAAGCGAGAAAAATTGCGATTGGACGCATGATAAACGAGGCGAAACGCCAAGGAGCAAATGCGGTAATCGGCGTAAGAGTCGCTACAGCGGCAATTATGGCGAATACGTCGGAAATCTTGGCATACGGTACAGCAGTCATCGTGGAATAGTAAAAAAAGGGTTGACAATGATATTTACCGTGATATGATAAATTTAAACAAGGGAAAATTTTTTATATTGGACGCAATCCACTAGGGGGGCCTTTAGAAAGGCTGAGATCAAAGTGTGCCTTTGAGACCCTTAGAACCTGATCTGGGTAATACCAGCGTAGGGAAGTGGAGTGGCGCAGTCGTGGGTTTTTCTGTGTTTTTTCGACGACTATGTGTGCAACACCACTTTCTTTACGCATCGTAAAGGAAGTGGTGTTTATTTTTTATAAAAAGAGGGGGAGAGATAAAGATGTCATTTGCGATGGAATTGCGGAAAAAGGCCGATCCGATCTGGCAGGCAAGCTTTCGCCATCCTTTTGTGAGAGAGTTAGGGGAAGGAACGCTAGACCTTACTCGTTTTCGCTATTATGTGATGCAAGATGAGTATTATTTGCACCATTTTGCGAGAGTTCAAGCAATTGGAGCGGCGAAGTCTCCAGATTTGAAGACAACCGCGCGCATGGCGTATCACGCCCAAAGCACATGTGAAGCGGAATTATCTTTGCATGAAACGTTTGCCGAGCTGCTTGGGATCACGGAAGAAGAAAAAGCGTCATTTATTCCGGCGCCGACCGCATACGCGTATACGTCGCATATGTACCGGGCTGCGTATGAAGGGCATTTAGGTGATGTGATTGCGGCGATTTTGCCGTGCTACTGGCTTTATTATGAGATTGGTGAGCGGCTAAAGGACTGCAAGCCGAAAGAGCCGATCTATCAGAAATGGATTGGAACATATAGCTCCGAATGGTTTCGCAGCTTAGTAGAAGAACAAATCGCCCGTTTGGATGCGATTGCGGAAGCAGTCACCGAATCCGATCGCAAACGGATGGAACAGCATTTTCTTATTAGCAGTGAATATGAATACGAATTTTGGGAGATGGCATATCGCTTAGAAACATGGCCATCAGCAAGAAAGGAGATCAAAGAACATGTCAGCAACAACTAAAGGATTGAAGCTTGTTGATATTTTAACGACAATCGTGATTTCTGTCGTTTTTGGGATCATTTATAAAATTTGGGGACCTTTCTACTACTTTGTCAAGCCATTTGGTTTCCATATCGATCAGTTGATTTACGGCATGTGGTTTATCGCCGCATCGGTGGCATATTTGCTGATCCGCAAGCCAGGTGTTGCGCTGTTAGCGGAAATTGCTGCTTCTTCTGGAGAATTTATTATGGGCTCAGAGTGGGGGCTAGAGGTGCTTATTTACGGAGTCGTTCAAGGGCTTTTGGCGGAAGTGGTGTTTGCCGCGTTCCGTTATAAACGGTTTGACGCATTGGTCGTGTCGTTAGGGGCGATTGGTGCGACGATTGGCTCGCTTGTGATGGATTTTTATAAAGGGTATATTGAATCGCTGGCTCCTTGGAACTTGGCATTATTCCTTATTGCCCGTTTTATTGGCGCAGTGGTGATTGCCGGTGTTTTTGCCGTTTCTTTAGTAAAAGCGTTAGAAAAAACTGGTGTGACGCAAATGTTGCGCCCGGCTTCGAAAGAAGATTACGATGCGCTTGATCGTTAAAAAAGGTGGCGTGTGAACCGATGAAACCGATAGCATCTGTTGAACGGCTGCGCTTGAAATTTCCTGGAAAAGATACATTGTTATTTAAAGATTTATCGATCACGTTTTACGAAGGAGAAAAAGTGTTGTTGCTCGGTCCATCCGGATGCGGAAAATCAACATTGTTGCAAGTGCTGTCGGGCTTGATTCCGCATTCGATCGATATTCCGATGAAAGCAGAGCGAGTGCAGCTTCCCAATAATTGGGGCTACGTCTTCCAAGATCCCGATTCGCAATTTTGCATGCCGTTTGTCGATGAAGAAATCGCCTTTGCGCTCGAAAATATCGGTGTGCCGCGCGAAGAGATGAAAGAGCGGATCGAGAAGCTGCTAGAGACAGTTGGTCTTTTTGTAGAGCCGCATACCGATATTCATACACTATCGGGAGGAATGAAGCAACGGCTCGCCCTTGCTTCCGTATTGGCGTTAGATCCAGATGTACTGTTTTTGGATGAACCAACGGCAATGATTGATGAAGAAGGAACGGAAGCGATTTGGCGGACGGTGAAACAAATTGCCCATGATAAAACGGTCATCATTGTCGAACATAAAATCGATCATATACTCGATTTTGTCGATCGGATTATTTTATTTAATGATAACGGCGAGATCATTGCTGATGATAAAGCGCAAACGGTGTTTTCCGATTACAAAGATATCATTGCTTCACAAGGAATTTGGTATCCGGGTGTATGGGATGAATATATAGCGAAGCGGCAACGCCAGCGAGTGAATGTTCGCCAAGAGGAAATTATCCGCCTTCGCGAGTTCCAAGGCTATCGCCTGCGCGATGTCAAAATACGCGTGGAAGAAGCGACCGTATGCGCAGGAGAATGGATTGCCATTACCGGCAAAAACGGCGCTGGGAAAAGTACGCTCTTGCACGCGCTGATGAAGCTCATTCGCACAGACGGGACGTATGAGTTATACGGAAAAGACAGCAAGCAGTTAAAACAGCTTCATCGTTTGATTGCATTTGTCTTCCAAAATCCGGAATTTCAGTTTGTTACTAATTCTGTACGAGAGGAGATTGCTTATTCGCTTCGTTTAGAAAAACGAGAAGAAGCGGAAATTACGGAAACGGTCGAACAATTTCTGCAGAGATTCCACCTTCGAAAACAGCAAAATCAGCATCCATACCAACTTTCCATGGGACAAAAGCGTCGTTTAAGTGTGGCTGCATCGATCGTAAGCGGACAGCAAATTTTCCTGCTCGATGAACCAACGTTTGGTCAAGATGCAAAAAATACGTTTGCGCTGCTTGAGTTATTGGAATCGTATCGCGAGCAAGGAGCAACGATTATGATGGTCACCCATGATGAGAACATTGTCAAATATTTTGCCACAAGAAGATGGGTGATTGAAGACGGGCAGCTGGTGAAAGATGAACGGATTTCTCCTCATCCATCCAAAGCGGCTGTGCTGTCCGTGTAGGGAGGTATAGATGATGAAATGGAACATTCATTATCGAGAAACATGGCTGCATCATACGAATCCGAGCTTAAAACTTATGGTGCTCATTTTGTTGTTTATCGTTGTTTTATTCGTACACAACCCAAATGTTTTAATCAATTTTTCGTTCGGTCTTCTCTTGTTATTTATGCTGTATACCGGCTATCCATGGAAGTTTTTGCTGCTATTGTTTTTGCCGTTTTTTCTTGTATTTGTGTCGACCGCGTCATCGATGATTTTGTTTGGTGAAGGTTCGACGACATGGTTTCGCTGGGGGCTTATCCATGTGACGGAAGAAAGCTTTTTGCGCGGAATGCATCTTGGATTTCGAGCGCTTTCGTTCGCGCTCCTTGGGCTTTTGTTTTCCCTAACGACAAGACCGGTCCGCTTATTTTATTCGCTGATGCAGCAGTTAAAATTAAAGCCAAAATACGCTTACAGCTTTTTAGCAGGCGTTCGCTTAATTCCGATTATGATCGAGGAATTTCAAACTGTAAGAAACGCGTTAAAAGTACGAGGGGTTGTCCATAACGGATTGTTCGAAAAAATGAAGCGGTATGCGATTCCGCTTTTATCACAAAGCATCCGCCGTGCCCAGCGCATCGCTGTTGCGATGGAAGCAAAGCGTTTTTCCAACAGCGCAGAGCGAACGTTTTATTATGAAATCGGGTTTAGCAAATATGATATTGTGCTTGTTGCTGTTTTTATCATAGTGACGGCAGCGGCTTATTACACAGGAGTTCATTATCCGTACATTCCGGTGGAAGATGTGCGGTAGAAAGCAAGGGATTAGAATGGAAAGACAACTTCATATCATTTCAACAGGAAAACAGTCTTTAGACCAGTTCGTTGCGATTTGCGCCCGCGTTCATCCATATGTAGACGCGATTCATGTGCGGGAAAAAATGAAAACAGCAAGGGAAATTTCCGAGTTTCTTACAGCGTTAATCAAGCAAGGAGTGCCGCCTAGAAAAATCATCGTGAACGACCGAATTGATGTGGCGGTGGTTTTTGGAGTAAAAGGAGTCCAGCTTGCGCACCATAGTTTGTCTGTGCGGAAAGTAAAACCTCATTTTCCTTCGTTGTCTATCGGTTGTTCGGTTCATTCGATCGCGGAAGCGATGGAAGCGGAAGAAAGCGGTGCTGATTATTGTATATACGGCCACGTTTTTGCTACTGGAAGCAAAGTAGGGGTACCGCCGCGCGGAATAGAATCATTGCGAAGTGTCGTCAATCACGTGAATATTCCTGTTATCGCGATTGGCGGCATCCATTCCAATAATGCAGAACAAGTACTGAAAGCTGGTGCGCACGGGATTGCCGTCATGTCAGCAGTATTTTTTGCTGAAGATCCTGTTGGCGAAGCAAAGAAACTTAAAAAAATTATAGAGAAAATGGCATGAACGAGGAAGAAATCGTTAGCAGAAAAGGGAAGAGGGGATTTAAATGGAACGTTATCATTATGACGTTGTGATTGTCGGCGGCGGAATTATTGGCGCTTCTATTGCTTTTCAGCTGGCGAAACGTCATTTTCGCGTCGGTGTGCTTGAAAAAGGGCGGATTGCGAGCCAATCATCAAGCGCGGCGGCAGGAATGCTTGGAGCGCAGTCTGAATTTTCCGAAGAGAGTCCGCTTATTCCTCTCGCTCTCAAAAGCAGGGAGATGGTTCCTGAACTTGCGAAGGAATTAAAGGAACTCACCGGAATCGACATTGGGCTTGTACAGAAAGGCATGTTGAAAGTGGCAGTAACGGAGGAAGAAGCAGCCGCCCTTCGCCGTCATTACGAATTTTGGCAGCATACCGATTATCCAGTACGCTGGCTGTCGATGGATGAGGCAGCGGAAATAGAGCCGAATGTTTCCCGCGATTTAGCGGGCGCGATGTACATCCCATCAGACGGACAAGTGAGCGCTTCTGATTTCGCTATCGCTTTTGCGAATGCCTCGATTGCCTATGGAGCAAAGTGGCATGAGTATACGGAAGTCATCGATTTACAACAAGCAAATCATTCATACATGATTCGCACCAATCATGGAACGATCGCAGCCGATGTTGTGGTTATTGCGGCAGGAGCATGGTCTTCGCGTGTTCTTGCCAAAACGGGCATATCGCTGCCGATGTATCCAGTCAAAGGGGAATGTCTTCTTGTAAAAACAGAAAAACCGTTAATTCAAGCGACCGTATTTGCGAAAAACGGTTGTTATATCGTTCCAAAACGAGGAAATCGCCTATTGATAGGGGCAACTTCGACACCGCACACATTTGACCGAAAAGTATCGATTCATGGAATCATGAATTTGCTTGAACGTGCGCATCATCTTCTTCCAGAAATGAAAAATGCGGAATGGGAAAAAGCGTGGAGCGGCATCCGCCCGCAAACGAGCGATGGCTTGCCATACATAGGGGAGCATCCGTGCTATCCGAATGTATGGATCGCGACAGGTCATTACCGAAACGGAATTTTGTTAAGTCCGATTACCGGCGTATTGTTAGCCGATCTCATTGAAGGAAAAGGAAGCGAGGTCGACCTTGCTCCATTTTCACTTACAAGACATCAAGCAAAGGTGGGGAAGTGATGGAACTCATTATTAACGGCGAATCGATTCATGTTCCAGATGAAGTGAAAACGGTTAGCGATTTGCTTGCCCATTTTCAGTTAAACAATAAAATTGCGATTGTCGAAGTAAATTTAACGATTATCCCAAAACAGCAATATGAAACAACAACATTATGTAATGGCGATAAAGTAGAAATCGTTCATTTTGTAGGAGGCGGTTGATATGTTAAAAATCGGGCCATATGAATTTCAATCAAGATTGTTGCTAGGAACAGGAAAATATCCAGACTTGGAAGTACAAAAGCAAGCAGTGGAAGTGTCAGGTGCGGAAATTTTAACGTTTGCTGTTCGACGCATGAACATTTTTGAACCAAACCAGCCTAATTTTTTGGAAAATTTAGATCTTGCAAAATATAAACTTCTTCCAAATACAGCGGGGGCGAAAACGGCGGAGGAAGCAGTGCGAATCGCTCGGCTCGCCAAAGCGTCGGGATTATGTGATATGATAAAAGTAGAAGTGATCGGCTGTGAGAAAACATTGCTTCCAGACCCAGTGGAGACGTTAAAGGCAACAGAGATATTGTTGGAAGAAGGATTTATCGTTCTTCCATATACTTCTGATGATGTTGTGCTCGCAAAACGTCTGCAAGAGCTTGGCTGTCATGCGGTTATGCCGGGGGCTTCGCCGATCGGTTCCGGACAAGGCATTGTCAATCCGTTAAACTTAAGCTTAATTATTGAACAGGCAACTGTCCCGGTGATTGTTGATGCTGGAATTGGCAGCCCGGCGGACGCGGCGTTTGCAATGGAGCTAGGGGCTGATGGTGTGTTGTTAAACACTGCTGTTTCTGGTGCAGCCGATCCGGTTAAAATGGCAAAAGCGATGAAACTTGCTGTGGAAGCCGGACGTCTTGGCTATGAGGCAGGCAGAATTCCTAAAAAACGGTACGCAACAGCAAGCAGTCCAATGGAAGGAATGAGTGTTGTTTGATTGAACGGTATTCTCGACAAGAGTTATTTGCGCCAATTGGCGCAGAAGGACAAAAAAAGATTATGCGGAAACATGTGCTCATTATTGGTGCGGGTGCGCTAGGAACAGGAAATGCAGAGGCGCTTGTGCGGGCAGGCGTTGGCAAAGTCACCATTGTTGACCGCGATTATGTCGAATGGAGCAATTTGCAACGTCAGCAATTATATAGCGAAGCGGACGCAAAAGAATGTATCCCAAAAGCAATTGCTGCAAAGCGGCGGCTTGAAGAGGTAAATTCTGATGTCGCAATTGATGCCATCGTCGGCGATGTAACGGCACAAGAGCTTGAAGAGCTTATTGCAGAGCGAAAGCCCGACCTTTTGATTGATGCGACAGATAATTTTGATATACGTATGATTATTAACGATGCTGCGTATAAATATCGCATCCCGTGGATTCACGGCGCGTGTGTCGGAAGCTATGGCATTAGTTACGCGTTTATCCCAGGGAAGACCCCATGTTTTCACTGTCTGCTCGAAACGGTGCCAGTAGGCGGTTTGACATGTGATACAGCAGGAATTATCAGCCCTGCTGTGCAAATGGTCGTCGCCTATCAAGTAACGGAAGCATTAAAAATTCTTGTTGAAGATTGGGCGGCGCTGCGCAATAAACTTGTGTCGTTTGATTTATGGAAAAATCAGCATACGGCGATTCGCATTGATCAAGTGAAAAAAGAAGATTGCCCTACTTGCGGCACTCATCCATCGTATCCGTACCTTTCTTATGATCAACAGACAAAAACAGCGGTATTATGCGGACGAAATTCCGTACAAATTCGCCCGGCTGCGCCTCGAAACTACAACTTGCAAGAGCTGGCTGAATTATTTGTCAAACAAGGATTGCCCGTAGATGTCAACCCGTATCTTGTCTCTGTATCGCTTGGAGAGCGACGGCTTGTTGTCTTTCAAGACGGACGCGCGCTCATTCATGGGACAAAGGATATTCAAGAGGCAAAAACGATTTATTATCGCTATTTAGGCTAGGAGCTTCTATTATGAGAAGCTCTCTTTTTGTGTTTGTAGCTTTGCCAAAAGGATTGTCGATTAGCCTTTTTTATAATAGAGTCTGTAGATGAGCAAATTCACTGACATAAATTGACAACTAAACAAAAAAGGAGACATGAACCCGATTCCTTGGTTAGAATAGATGTACCACCAACTATCCACAAGGAGGTTCATGTCTCATGAATAGATTAGCACATCACCAAGGAATCCACAAGTTTTTCTTCACGCTGGGGTTGACGCTGCAGCTTTCCAAACCGGTCATCAAGCATCTCATTCATATTGTCGATGCCTTGACCACCAAGGGATTCTCGGGAACATTGACTGATATTCATTACTGGAGCTTTCATCCGAATCATCGAACGACGCTCAGTCACTTTTTCACGAAAAGCCCTTGGAACGAGGAAAGACTGCTTGGGAAGCTTCAAGAGTGGATCCTTTCCCAGGTCGAACGACTGGCCAAACGGAAGAATCAACCCCTTTTTGTTTCGATTGATGATACGATTTGCCAAAAAACAAAGCCTTCGTCACGGGCTGTGCACGCCATTCAAGGGTGCGACTGGCACTACTCGCATAAAGATCATCAATCGGTCTGGGGGCATTCGCTCGTTTGGCTGATGGTGCACACCTTCACGCAGGCGTTCCCATTTGCGTTCCGCCTGTATGACAAGAAAGCGGGAAAAAGCAAGATCGACCTGGCGATCGAGATGCTTTCCTCGCTCAAGGTGAAGCGGGCTCAGCCGGTGTATGTGCTCATGGATTCGTGGTATCCGTCTAAGAAGCTCATCGAAGCCTGTCTGAAACAGGGATTCCATGTCATCGCGATGCTCAAGACGAACCGGATTCTCTACCCGAAAGGCATCGCCATCCAAGCCAAGCAGTTTGCCCGCTATATCGAGTCCAAAGACACCCGCCTCGTCACGGTGGGGCAGGAGCGTTATCGCGTGTATCGCTATGAGGGGGCCATCCATGGCCTCGATGACGCGGTGGTGCTGCTGGCTTGGAAGGCGGATCAGCCGATGGCGCCGGAACATCTTCATTGCATCTTGAGCACCGACCGGGAACTCGGGGACGAAGACATCTTGCGTTACTATGCTCAGCGTTGGACGATCGAGTGCTTTTTCCGGCAGGCGAAAGATCAACTGAAGCTGGATGGATACCGCGTTCGCCACATTCGGGCGGTGAAACGGTATTGGGCGGTGGTGCTGTTGGCCTGCGTGTACAGCATCGCCGAATCCCGCCAAAACCTCTCCACCGGGCTGGAGCTTCTTCGGTCGCGGAAAGACCACAGCGTCGTCGAGTTCATTTATGACGCTGCAAAGCAAGATATTCCCATTGATGTGATCAAAAAACAGCTCCGTATCGCGTAAGGGGTACCCTGTTTGTCTCTCTAACCATGGAAATTATTGTAATGAAAAATGCTCATCTACAGATAGAGTAATAAGTATTACCTTTCTCACAATAAAATTGCAAGGGGAAAAAATGGATTTGTCAAAAAGTTGTATAAAATGTCTTACGTATTGAGAAAATTATTGTGTTAACATAACAATGGGGATGATTATCGTTAGGAGGGGCATTTATGGAGGAATTATCCGTAACGTTAAACATTGCTTCATTGCTTGTGCTGATATATTTTATCGGTTCAATCATCATCGAGTCATAAAAAGCTGCAGGGATCATCCTGCAGTTTTATTATATTTTAGACGATAGGCGTTTTGCGAATAGGCTTTTTGTGAAAAATTTGATATAATGTAATAAATACAATGGATAATACTAAAATACTAACAAAGTACGTTTTTTTATTTAGGAGAGTGAAGATTCTTTGGGAGAGTTGCCTCTGAGTCTGTTAGGGTGGTTTTTTCTTTGTATCGTGTTAGTTGCCTTCTTTTCTTCGGTGGAAGCCGCATTTTCTTCAGCGAATAAAATTCGCTTGAAAAATTATGTGGAAGAAAATCACCGTGGCAGCAAGCGAGTAAATTACATTATGGAAAACTTAGATCGCGTCTTATTGACGGTGCTTGTTGCAAACAGAGTCACAAGTATTGTTGCCGTTGCGTTTTTAGCAGATATTGCGACAACGATGCTTGGGGAGCGTGCAGGTCTTATTGCTGCGATTATTGTCATGACCGTGCTTCTTTTAATCTTCGGTGAAATTTTGCCAAAATCGATTGCGAAAGAGCATGCGGAATCGCTATCGATTCGTTATGCCGGAATTGTTTACGCATTGATGAAACTGCTTTCACCCATCACGACATTATTTAACGCTGTAAAAGAGAGCGTAGCGAAACGGTTTACGAATGGAACGGTTGTTCCAGCAGTAACGGAAGAGGAAATTAAAGTGATGATTGATTTAAGTGAAGAAGAAGGCATTATTGACAACAAAGAAAAAGAATTAATTCACCGTTCGCTCGATTTTGATGAAATTTTAGTTGGAGAAATTTTTACGCCACGGTCAGATATGGTCGCTGTGGAAGTAAATCAGCCGATCGAAGCAATTCGAGATGTTTTTCTTGAAGAAAAGTACTCCCGTATACCGGTGTATGAGGAAGATATTGATAATGTGATTGGTATTTTATCTGAAAGGGACTTTTTTAGTGAGCTTGTACAACAAAAAGATATAAACATTCGCGCGTTATTACGCAAGCCGCTGTTTGTCGTGGAATCAATGAAAATTTCTGATTTGTTGCCGGAACTTCAAAAAAGCAGAGTGCATATGGCAATTGTCATTGATGAGTTTGGAGGAACAGCAGGATTAATTACGCTTGAAGACATTATTGAACAAATTGTTGGAGAAATATGGGATGAGCATGATGAAGCGGTAAAAAATATTCAACAAATCGATGAAAACAGTTATGAATTTAACGCTGAACTTCCGCTTGATGAATTTTGCGAAATAATGAAAATTGATGCACCGGAAAGCTCTTCCCATACGTTAGGCGGTTGGATATTTGAAATGTTTGAACGCGTGCCGAATGTCGGCGAAACGCTGCATTATGGTCCGCTTACTTTAACCGTACGACAAGTCGAAAATCGCAGAATTAGGAAAGTACTTGTTTCATTAAATGAGCCGCCGTTAGTGGAAAATATGTAAGGAGCGAGAAGCTCCGTTTTTTGTTTTGTCGTTTATACTCTTTTATTGACATCATATACAAACTTTTTTATTATGACATATGTCGCTAAAAACCAATCGGAATGATGGAGGTTAAAAAATATATGAAAAGATTTTTTCTCAAAAGTTTGCTTCTTTTGTTGACAGCTTCGATTTTGTTGTTGGCCGCATGCGGCAATCAGCAATCCAAGGAAAAGTCGGGCAAGCAAGAAACCGACTTGTTAGCGCAGGTGAAAAAATCGGGAGAATTGCGAATTGGAACAGAGGGAACATATCCGCCGTTTACGTTTCATGATAAAAGCGGAAAGTTAACCGGTTTTGATGTGGATTTGGCAAGAGAAGTAGCGAAGCGTCTCGGCGTCAAGCCTGTGTTTATGGAAACACAGTGGGATGCGATGTTCGCGGGATTGGACGCAAAACGTTTTGACATGATTGCCAATGAAGTCGGAATCCGCCGGGACCGGCAACAGAAATATGATTTTTCTGATCCGTACATTACTTCTATGGCGGTGTTAGTCGTTCATAAAGATAACAATAAAGTATCTAAATTTGAAGACATAAAAGGACTAAAAGCAGCGCAATCGATGACAAGCAACTATGCGGATTTAGCGCGGTCGTATGGCGCTCAAATTGTTGGTGTGGAAGGACCGCCCTTGAAAACGTCATGGAAGGACCTGTGACGGTCAAGCGCGAAAAGAAAGAGCGAGTACGCGAGAGAGCGATGGCATTGTTGGAGAAAGTGGGGCTGAAAGATAAAGCCAATCATTATCCATTTCAGCTGTCTGGAGGGCAGCAGCAGCGTGTCGCGATCGCACGGGCGCTCGCCATGGAACCGGAAGTCATGCTGTTTGACGAACCAACATCAGCGTTAGACCCGGAGCTTGTCGGTGAAGTGCTGAAAGTCATGAAAAGTTTGGCGAATGAAGGAATGACAATGATCGTCGTCACTCATGAAATGAGGTTTGCGAAAGAAGCAGCCGATGAAGTGGTTTTTATGGATGGGGGAATCATCGTGGAAAGAGGAGCACCGGAACAGCTGCTCGTTTCTCCGAAACATGAGCGCACAAAACAATTTTTACAACTCATCGAGTAACAAGATAAAGCCCCAGGCAAGACGCCTGGGGCTTAAGCCATGTATATGAAGTTTTTATTAGCGAGTGCCGAATTGGCCGCCGATTTGTTGTTGCGCCATTGCTACAAGGCGTTTTGTAATTTCGCCGCCAACAGAACCGTTAGCGCGAGAAGTTGTGTCAGGGCCAAGGTTTACACCAAATTCTTGAGCGATTTCATACTTCATTTGATCGATTGCTTGTTGCGCACCAGCGACTAGTAGTTGGTTAGAATTGTTGTTACGTGCCATTATGATCATCTCCTTGTTTAAGTTTTGATGGCTGGGTTGTCTGGATTTGCACCAGCACCGCATGCTGTTATAAGCATGCCGCCAAACTAGGCTGAACCCAATGTACTGTTTGCTAATGGTACTAATAGTTTGAGACGTTTTTCTTTCATTATTCATTTCTTTCTTATGGTAATTTTTAACGTTTTACTGTTTTGTGTATTAGGGAATATGTAAAATAAGGTAATGTTTTTAGCAGGAGGAAACATGATGAACATTTGTCCGCTTTGCAACGGTTTACGTAATGTAACAGTATATTGTTCTTGTTGTCAGAATCAAATGGAAGATAAAGGTAAAATAACCGATTATTATGATGATTACAGCCCTTATATGGATATTGATATGATGAAATTGGTCGATGGGTATCCGAAGACATTGATTCGGCACGAATGTGTGCATCTTTTTTATTGTCTGCATTGCTGTCACGAAGAAGTGCGGTTTATTAAAGAATAGGCTCTAGCATCATCGCTAGAGCCTGTGCAATATTTTGGGGAACGATATCGTTATTTTTCATCCGCAGAACGGATTCGTTTTTCCGTTTCAATATCAAAAAAGTGTGCTTTGTTCATATCTAAGGCAAGGTCTAATTGGTGGCCTGGCTTGATTTCTGTGCGGGCATCGATGCGTGCGACAAATTCTTGTCCATTAATATTGGAATAAATCATCGATTCTGCACCAAGCAGCTCGGCTACCTCAACGCGGGTGGTAATTTTCGTATTTGGCGATGCTTCAAGGAAGAGTGGTTCATCATGGATGTCTTCTGGGCGAATGCCTAAAATGACTTCTTTGCCGATATAGCCCTGGTCGCGAAGCACTTTCATTTTTCCTTCTGGAACGCCAATAGTAATATTTCCAATGACAAACTTGCCATCTTGCAATATTCCTTTTAAGAAGTTCATCGCTGGGGAACCGATAAAGCCACCGACGAAAATATTTTCTGGTTTTTCATATACTTCTCTCGGTGTGCCAACTTGTTGGATGACACCATCTTTCATGACAACAAGCCGTGTTGCCATTGTCATTGCTTCCGTTTGGTCGTGTGTGACATAAATTGTTGTTGTTTCTAAACGCTGATGCAATTTAGCGATTTCGGAACGCATTTGCACACGAAGTTTTGCGTCTAGGTTCGAAAGCGGCTCGTCCATTAAAAATACTTTTGCGTCACGGACGATAGCGCGGCCTAATGCCACCCGTTGACGTTGACCACCGGAAAGCGCTTTTGGCTTGCGATCTAAGTATTGCTCAAGGCCAAGAATGCGCGCTGCTTCACGAACGCGGCGTTCGATTTCTGCTTTTGGGAATTTCCGAAGTTTTAAACCAAATGCCATGTTATCGTAAACGGTCATATGCGGATAAAGAGCGTAGTTTTGGAATACCATCGCAATATCGCGGTCTTTTGGCGCAACATCATTCATGCGCTTGCCGTCAATATATAAGTCGCCTTTTGAAATTTCCTCAAGGCCGGCAATCATCCGCAATGTTGTTGATTTGCCGCAGCCGGATGGACCGACAAAGACGATAAATTCCTTATCTTTAATATGTAGGTTAAAATCTTTTACAGCGATTACGTTGTTATCGTAAATTTTATAAATGTGCTCTAAACGAAGCTCTGCCATATTCTCACTCCCCCTATTAGAAAACGTTTTCAACTGCTTTAAGCGTACCGAAAATAGCAGAATTCGTAAATGGACAACATGCACAAAAAAAGAGGGAGATTTCAGGCAAGATGACGAATAGACGGACTATGCGCTTGCCTCGTATGGTGATCCTGGCTTTACTGTAGTTCAATGGTCCGCATATTGCTGTAATAATATTGCTAAATACACAGCGACAGCTCCTTTAAAATGTTTAATATCGATTCCTGTTTTTTCAATAAATTTATCAATGCGATATTGTAAACTGTTGCGGTGCATATATAACTTTTTTGCCGCTAAGGAAACGTTTAGATTGCATTGAAAAAACGTTTTGATGATATGAAGTGACTCGTCATCCAATGTTTCGAGAAAAGGAAGCGACTTCTTGATCATTTCAAGTTCCGAGGAACCATGGATAAGCAATAGCGGAATCACATCTTCCATCTGATATACCGTTTGTGTTGGCATATACGTTTGTGCTAGCTGGAAACATTGTTTTTCGTGGCAAAATAATTCATAAAGATGGTCACCATATGGATGGATGTGCCCGATAAATAGATGAATGGTGATATAAAAATCGGTAGATAATGTATCAATAATTTCAGCAAACGGCAAAGGATCTAGGGTTGGTTTTTGTTTTTTTTCAATAATGACACCTTGGTAGTCGTGTTCCCAAACGATAATAATATGTTCGGAAAACAACCCGCTGATGACATCGAAAAAATTATCTTTGTTGACAACAGAACCTTTTATGAAAAAATGAATAAAGCGATAATACGGGGACTGGGAGGAAAAATGCTGCAGCAACGTTGAATCTCCATGCGTGACCCAACGATGCCATGCCATTTCTTCATCGCTGATCATACGGCCAACGTCGGGAATCGGCGTGAGAAAAATCGATAATAGCTGTTTTTCCTGTTTCGATAGACGTTGTTTGCAAATTCCGATTTTATCTCCATCTTTTGTATAAAACCATTCATATGCATCAGTGTCGGTTACTTGTTCATTAATGACGATTGCATCCTTATAGTAGGATTTTAGCTGTTTGAGCATGGCGATGTTTCCTTTCTTCACTTCATGATTCTTTTTAGCTTATTATACAAAAAGAAAAACCGATTTTCCCAATAAAAAGGAAAATCGGTTTTTGAATGGCTACGTTGTTTCATGAGGAGGTTCTTCTTTTGCTAAGTCGCGCGCTTCCTCGATGTTTACGGCATCACCGTGGCCATGGACATAGCCCCCTGCCAATCCCTCATTGATCATACGGTCGATATCCATATAGTGTTCATCGCGTCCTTCATATTGGGAATCTTGATAATTCCGTTTGTTTCGTTCCGTCATAATGCGTCCCTCCTTGTTTTTTGTAGTTTGTATTATAAAAGCATAGATTATTCGTATTCATCATATATATGTCAAAAAGCAGGACAAGCAAGGAGGGAACACAATGATACGTACGGTGAAACAACTGCTGTACATAACAAGAACATCAACGCAACTAGCAGAACAGATGGCAGAAATAGTGAGCGATGAAACGTGGAAACAACAATTTATTCTGTATTTAGAGGATATAACACGTCAATATAAGCTATGGCAATATATTCACTATTTACTTGCCGGGGCATATGAAGAAAGCGACAGTGAAAAGATCGTAACAGCTTCGGTTTCCGAACTGTTGTATGCGCTTTGTTCCAATGAATTAAAAAAAGGAATGTTGTGTCGAAAAGCAAGTGAGATGTTATCGGGAGCTGCACAAAAAGCGGCAGATCACTCATTACAGCAGGCCATTCAATATAGCCAGCTATTTTTTACGATGATAAAAAACCAGCTAGTTCATCAAATAGGGAGATAAGCTGTTTGGCACCATGATGTTGAATGTCCAGTTCGTCGAAAATCATCGGTTTGGCGTTCAGTTCGTACATGTACAATTGTCCATCTTTGCTAAGGCCAATATCCGCGGAAAACTCGCCAATAAAACCGAAATGCTTGCTCATTTCTTTCCCGCACTCGGAAATTAGGTTACATAAAAGGGCTTCATCGATCCGATGTTTCACTTCGGAATACGGCAGAAGTTTTCCGCCGTTTAGGACGTGTGTTGTCAGTTGTTGCGCTGGCGCCATCCGCACACCAATGCCGCTGATTGCATAAGCGCCGTGGTGATAATGAACGAGAACACGCAAATCATACCGATTTCCTTTCCATGTATCAGCGTCAATTGTTTGTTGGACAATATAGCGTTTCGATGAAAAAAGAGGAGTGAGTTCGTCAAGGGAAGTGAGTGTTTTTCGAACATTTATTTGTTCGTAAAGGATGTGTGTTTGTAAAGGAGAAGAAGTTAAGCGAAACAGCCCTTTTCCTTTTGCTCCTTCGTTTGGTTTAACGTATACACTTCCGTGTGTTTGCAGCATTTTTCGTATATCGTCCGTATCATGAACTAAAAGCGTAGCTGGCAAATGCGGGCGCAATTGGTCGTTTTTTTGTAATGTCTCGTATAATTCCCACTTTGTAAAAAAAGAACGATTAAAAAATGGAATGCAAAGGTTGTTTAAAAATTCGATGATTCGTTGGAATTCGTCTGTTTTTTCTTCTGATCTGCTTTTGATTCGGTTGTAAAAAACGTCGGGAAGAGGGGCGGTAACAGGCACCCACTGTCCGAGGCCGCGAACGAATACATATCCTTGAACGAATTTTTCATAGATAGAGCTAAATGGTAAAACGATAGCGATACTTCCCGCTTCTTGCAAGGAAGTGGTGATCAGCTCGATATATCGTTTTTTTCGTTTTAACAAAGCGGGAATGGAAGATTCGCTAATCATAATGCCGACAAGCGGTCCTACTTTTCCCCGCTGTTCTTTTACGTGAAACGAAAAAGACGGCAATTCGTTAGAAAAAGCCAATGGATGCTGGTATCCAAAAACGTAGGTACGGCCTTCATCTTGATGAAACCATTGTTGTTTTTTTTCATTGTAGCAAATGATCGTCATGTGAATAACGCCTCTGGTTCATCAATTATTTTTTTACTTAAATAAACGGCGTACGCAAGAGAGAGCATCGCTGTTAGTTCATCATATCGCTTTAGCTTCGGATGTTTAAAAATGCATCGTCCCGGCTTCGAATTTGCTTCAAACATCCAAATCCGATATTGTTGGTCGATTCCAAGATCAAATCCGATTTCACCAATGTTCATCTGAAGCTGTTCCTCAAGACAACGGCTTAGGGTAAGAGCGGTGTCATGAAGTTGCCTTATGATATGGTTGCGAGTGCTTCGGTCTGGGAAAATTTCTTCGATCGTTTTTACGATGCCCCCATTGTTAATATGGGTCGTAACGCTTCTTTTTTCTGCGATTTTTGCAGCGATCGCGCTCACCTGCCAAACCCCTTCTTCGTTTTTATTTGTATGAACGCGAAAATCGAATTTTCTTCCATTGACTTCCATGAGGCGAATCCCTTGTTGGATAATATATGAATCTAATTTTTTTTGTGAAAAAACGTTTTCCCACAAAGATGATAACGTTGGAAAGGTTTGCGACCGGTTAGTTCCATGTTCATCTCGAAATCGGCATTCATACTTCGTGTTTTTCTTCAAAAGATGGTAAATACCTAAACCGAGACTGCCGTTGGCGGGCTTTAAATATGCTTCGCCATAACGTTTTAAAAATTGATCGGCGGTCTTGATCGTAGGATAAAAAGATGTGTTTGGAAGGTACGGCCTGGATAATGGATGTTTTTCAAGCAGACGGTATATTTCCCATTTATTAAAAAAGTTTTCGTTAAACAAAGGAATTCCGTATTCTTTTTTTAATGTTTCTTTAATTGCTTGGAATGTTTCATCGTTTTCAATTCGACGGTTTGGCAAGCGATTGTAGATAACGGTAGGAAACGGAACTTCATGCTGGACCCAACCGTTTTCTGTATAAAAATACCCCGTTATCGTTCCTTTCTCCCAATGAATATGATGAGCGCCAAAAACAAAAGCAAATCCGCCGACTTTTTTCTCTTGTGAAAGCAGTTTCGCAAAGAAAAAGCTCCGTTTTCCCACCGGACGAAGCGGCGATTTCGTAAACCCTGCGGTAAAAATGCCAATGAGCGGACCAAGATGGACGGTGTCTTCAGTGAGAAATAGATGAATATCGGCAGAAAATGGGATTTGTAAGCGTTTGGCAACATCGTTTGTGATAACGATATGTTTGTCTAAAACCGGGGACGAAACAAAGCAGCATGCGGTGGACATGCTTCCGAACGCGGCCATCGTTTGCCCGGAGAGCGAAATATCGGGCGGAAGATAAATCGTATTTTCTTCCGCCTCTTGTATCGTTAATGTATATTTCATGAGATATTCACCTCGTTTGCGAGAAACAGACAATAGCGAAGCGGTGCTTCGTAGACGTCACAGTTTTCAGGAGTGAGTGCAGTAATAATTTTTCGGCCTGGCTTCGAATTCATATCAATGATCCATACAGCGCCTTCCTCAGTAATCCCGAGATCAAGACCTAGTTCAAACAATGGGCCAAATTGCTCTTCCAAGTAGGATGGCAACACGTTTGTAATCGTTTCGATTCCATCGGTAATAAAAAGGCGTTGTGGGGAAGAAACTTGGTTGATCCATTCCGAAAAATCGAAAATGGAAGCGCCGGCACTGACGTTGGCAATCATTGTTCCAGGCTGTCCGATTCGCACCGCTCTGCCTCGTTCGCTCCATTTGCCTCGTTCGTTTTTTTGGAAGAGAAAACGGATATCGAACGGCTCGTTTTTCTTCGTCTGTAACGGCAAAAACGGCTGAATAAGGTATGAATTGTGTTGAAGCAAATCATTAATCCACCGTTGCAAATCGTTTTCTCGTCTGATATGGGCAATTGTTTGACCACTTGCATCTAAAATATGAAGTAAGTTCCTCATTTGTTTTATGACATAAATGCCCTTGCCGCGCGAGCCGTGTTCAGGCTTGCAAATGACGGCTTTTTCTTTCTGGATCATGTGCAGTACATCCATAGCGGATTGAAGACGTTCTGTTTTGGGAATATACGGGGAAAGCAATGGATGTTCAATGACCTTCTTGTACAATTCCCATTTGCTTGGGAATCCGTGTCCTAAAAATGTAATATCTGGCCGATGTTTTAACCATTGTACGATCGGTTTGCTTTTTTTTGAGCGGTCATCCGCACGATAAAAGCAACGGTCATATAAAAAGGTGGGAATGTCAAAAGTGCTTTCTATCCATGATTGCTTGGTGTTATCAAATTGCAGGCCGCGCACTTTTTCCGTTAACGGGTCAATATCAAAAGGGGTAAAGTGGTATACGGTAATGCCATAACGATCAGCCCGCTTGGCAACTTCTGTGGAATACTTTACTTCTTGTTGATCATAGACGGTGACAAATCCAAGAGAAATCAATTTTACTCACTCCTTTTGCTCGATAAGCGATAAACAATAGTCAATAATCGCTTTAGCGGAAGGTCGAATAAGGCGATTTGACATTGCCATATCGGTCTGTTTGGATGGTTTTGTGTTTACTTCGATAATCCATGGTTTGTTTTCTTGGTCGATCGCTAAATCAATGCCGAACTCTCCATATAATCCGTCGGCTTCATTTGCTAATACGGAAGCTGTTTCGAGCGCGATTTCTTTTAACAGCATTTTTTGCTGGAACGCTCTGTTTTGTTCATACCATTTCCGCAATACCTCATCTATTGAAATGATTTCCCCGCCGCGGGCAAGATTGGCGACAAATTGTTCTTGCTGGGCGACGCGTGCGATAGCGGATGTTACGCGCCATTCGCTGTCATGAATGCGGTGGCATGATAGCCGAAAATCAACGAGACGTCCTTCCATCGTCTGGAGGGCAATGCCTTGCTGAATGATGGATGCCAGCTTTATTCGTTCTTTCAAGACCGCAAACAGGGCGGAAGTAGAAGGATATTGTTGCATCGTATCTTTCATGAACGTGGAATAGTCAAGGCGAAACTCGCCTTCCGTTTTTTCAATGCGCAAAATATGGCGTCCTTGGCTGCCGTAAATTGGTTTAATAAAAACGACAGGAAATTGTTCAAGAAAGTCGTCGAGCATTTGTTTCTTTGTGAATAACTCTGTTTTTGGCAAATACGGATGCAAGTACGGATGGCTCATTAAACATTCGTGCACTTCCCATTTATGCAAAAAACGGTGATTAAACATAAGAACATGTTCATCTTTTAGCTTTTGGATAAGACGTTCAAATAAGCTGGTTAATTCTGTTTTTCGTGAATGAATGCGGTTATAGATCACTTTTGCAGGCGGTACTTCCGTTTTTGTCCATTCTCCATTGATCCACTGATAGCCAATTCGTTCATTTTCTAAATACATCGATAAAGATGTAACGTATAAAGTTAGGTGATGTTGCTTGCTATATTCCGCTAATTCCTTGCAAAATTCATGTATGGATCCAAAGTGAACATGTGAGTCTGTATGAAAAATTTCTGTCATCACGGCGATAGCTTGGGGGTGGTTCATCGTTCTCCCTCATTTGCTCTTTTGTTACACAAGCTCTATAATGAAAAATTAGGCAAATGTTTCATATCGTATCGTATGATTTTCGCCTAATATTGGTGATTGCAGACATGCGTGAAAGGGGAGAAACATGGGATGATTTGATGGTCGGTGGAGTGACAAACACACTTGAAATCAAAATGCTGTTCCGTCCGGATTATCAAATTTTTGTTAGTCATATCGCTTTTTCTCGGCGCATACGTTATGATAGTGATACATTATTTTTTATTGGGAGGCTTTTTTATGTCCAATCAACTCTATGTCCTTGCCGAGCAGCTGGAGCAGGCCATCCGTACAAGCAGTGATTTTCAACAATTAAAGCAGGCATACGAAGCGGTGCGCCGCGACGAAACCGCGTATCGCCTATTTACGAATTTCCGCAATTTGCAAATGCGCCTTCATGAAAAACAGATGACTGGTGCTGAAATTTTACCGGAAGAAATCGAGCAAGCGCAAAAAGCGATGGCGCTCACCCAGCAAAACGAAAAGCTTGCCCAGCTGATGACGCTTGAACAACGAATGAGCATGGTATTATCCGATATTCAACAAATCACGATGAAACCGCTAGAGGAACTATATCGTTCATTCGCAGAACAAATGTGAACACTCGTATTGGGTGTTCTTTTTTTGTCCGTTTTATCATAGCTATGAAGTGATAGGAAGAAAAGCGGAGGCGAGCTGCTTAACCGCGATGGGCAAATGTTCTTCGCCTGCAGGGGTGCTTGTCGCCCCGAAGGCGAAGGTTATTTGACCCCGAGCGGTTGCGAGCCGAAGCTAGACAGGGAAGAAAAGCGGAGGCGAGCTGAAGCTAGACAGAGAAGAAAAGCGGAGGGAGAAACAATTCAAAAAGAAAAAAACGCCGAACGCAAAGAGGGGCAAGATTCAACTTTTTCGAAAAGGGGGAGACAGCGATGTACAAATTGCTTGCTCTCAATATTGATGGAACGATTTTAAAAAACAACGGCCGCCTGCAAAGGGAAACAAAAGAAGCAGTAGAATATGTGAAACGAAAAGGAGTTTACGTAACGTTAATGACGAGCCGAAATTTGCTCGCGGCACGGAAAGTCGCAAAAGCGTTAAAATTGGATAGCGAATTGATCACGTTTCAAGGTGCAATAATCGGAAAATCACTAAAGGAAAAAATATTTGAAGCGCTTATTCCAGAAGAACGGACATTTAACATTGTGCAGGTGCTTGAAAATTACAATTGCAACATTCGATTGATGCATGAGCGCTATTCGATCGGCAATCGGAACAAAGTGCAAAAAAATTTAGTCGTAAAAACGGTGTTATCATCAGGCGATCCGTTTTTTTATCCGACGCAGTTTGTCGATTCGCTCGGCAATATATTAATGGATGAACCAGTGGCTGTTCCGAAAATCGATGTCTATTTTGCAAACGAACGAGAAAGGAATGAGGCCATGTCGGTATTAGCAAAAGCGTTCCCGACCATTGATATGATTATGCACCCAAACGAAAAGATGGAAATTGTACCGCAGGGCGTGTCAAAACTCGCAGGATTGCAGCGCCTTGGCAATCATTTAGGGATTTCTTTAAAAGAAATGGTTGTAATCGGCGATGGTCTCGACGACATGCCAGCGATTGAAGCTGTTGGTCTAGGAGTCGCAATGGGAAATGCGCCAGTGGAAGTGAAAAAAGCAGCTGACTGGGTGACACGTTCGAACGAACAGCTCGGTGTCGCCTACATGATTAAAGAACATTTCCGCAAGCAGCTGCGACCGGAATTTCTGCGGAAATTAAAAATAAAACGATAAAAGGAAAGCTGGGATGGATGGTCCCAGCTTTTTCATTGGCGAATCTCGTTACTTGACGAGAGCGAATTGCCTTCTGTACACTTAAATAAGCTTGACTGGGAAAGGTGATGTCATTGCGCGTTCAAATTCAAGGATTACATGATGTCGAGCGGTTTCAACGTCCGTTGGAGGTAATCACAGGATTATTTTTCGAAGAATATGAGCTGGTATTTGAATCGGTTCACGACGCAGATATAGCAGTTGCGCTTTCGATAAACGGCGACAAGCGTGTTCATGTGCATGGAATATTGACGGAAAAATTAACGGGAAATAAATATGAAGCGGATCATGAAAAAGACGTATCCGGCTATCTTGAGGAGAAAGATCGTTTCAAACAAATAAAATATACGGTGTTTCATGTATATTTGACGTTATTGCAGCAATATACCGGTCTGATTCAACAATGGGGAGTGTTGACAGGAATACGTCCGGTAAAACTGTTGCATCAAAAGCTGCGTTCCGGTCTTTCAAAAGAGGAAGCGCACCGTCAGCTTCGCGATGATTATTTAGTAACAGAAGAAAAAATTGAGCTGATGCAGGAAATCGTCGACCGCCAGCTTACAGTCGTGCCAGATTTATATGACCTCGCCCATGAAGTAAGCATTTATATCGGCATTCCGTTTTGCCCAACGAAATGCGCGTATTGTACGTTTCCAGCGTATGCGATTGGCGGGCGCCAAGGTTCCGTCGATGCCTTTTTAGCTGGGTTGCATTACGAAATGCGGGAAGTCGGCCGCTTTTTAAAAGAGCGCGGCATCAACATTACGACAATTTATTACGGCGGCGGCACGCCAACAAGCATCACCGCCGAAGAAATGGACCGGCTGTATGCGGAAATGTATCAGTCGTTCCCAAATGTCGAGCGTGTCCGCGAAATCACGGTCGAGGCGGGGCGTCCGGACACGATTACACCAGAGAAACTGAATGTGCTTAAAAAGTGGAACATCGATCGCATCAGCATTAACCCACAGTCTTACATTCAGGAAACGCTAAAAGCAATCGGCCGTCACCATACGGTAGACGAAACGATTGAAAAGTTTCATCTTGCCCGCGAGATGGGCATGAACAACATTAACATGGATTTAATTATCGGGCTTCCGGGGGAAGGAACAAAAGAATTTTCCTATACATTGGCGCAAACGGAAAAACTCATGCCGGAGTCGTTAACGGTGCATACGCTTTCGTTTAAACGAGCATCGGAAATGACAAAAAACAAAGCGAAATACAAAGTCGCCGACCGCGACGAAATCAGCGAAATGATGAAAGCGGCCCAAGAGTGGACGAAGCGGCACGGCTATGTTCCGTACTATTTGTATCGGCAAAAAAACATTCTCGGCAACCTCGAAAACGTCGGATATGCCTTGCCGGGAAAAGAAAGCATTTACAACATTATGATTATGGAAGAACAACAGTCGATTATCGGGCTTGGCTGCGGCGCGTCCAGCAAGTTTGTCGATCCGAAGACTCGAAAAATTACCCGCTTTGCCAATCCGAAAGAACCGAAGGTGTATAACGAAAATTTTGTCCATTACACGAACGAAAAACTGAAAATGCTGGAGGCGTTGTTTGGATAGAGGGAACAGCAGTCAACTACCCAACGGCTAAAGCCGTGGGCTTGCAACTAGCCTAATTGGCTGCCGCGTTCGGCTGGTTGACAGCAGCCCTGCGGATGTTTTCCGCAGCCACGTTGTCGGCAGGGGCAGCGTACCCACAAGCTCGACAACAAAACTGATCCCTTGACGGTCTGTTTTCTTTGGCCACATGTCCGCAAACCGGACAGGTGCGGGAAGTATTTTTTGGATGAACCAATACCACCGGCACGCCAGCGATCGCCGCTTTATACTCAATAAACTTTCTCAACTGATAAAAAGACCAAGAAGAGTGTTGACGACGCTGTTGCTTTTTAACCGTTTTCTCGGTGCGTTGGCGGATGCCCTTTAAATCTTCAAGGGCAATGCCGCATCCGAGTGCCTTTGCCTTTTCAACAATCTTCTTGCTAATGCAGTGGTTCACATCACGGGCAAATAGTTTTTCCTTCTTGGAACGCTTTTTAAGCAGGCGTTTCGCTGACTTGGTGCCTTTCTTTTGGAGTTTGGCGCGAAGTTTCGCATGGCGGCGGCGCAGCCCGTTGACCTTCGAGCCGGAAAATACCTCACCGGTGCTATCGACGGCGATATTAATGATGCCAAGGTCCACACCGATAAATCCGTTTTCGGAATTGGGCTGGCCTTCGGGAACGTCCACCACGAGCAGTAAATAAAAAATACCGTTTTGAAGGACTAAATCGGCTTGACCCCGAACACGGTTGCCGCACAGCAAACCTTGATGGTAGCGGCTAATGACCATAGGGATTTCCATTCTTCCTTGCAAGGTAAGGATGGAAGCATACTCTAACCCTTTAAAGGACAGGATTCTTTCATCATACACGATGGCACCGGTTTCTTTAAAGTTATGCAAGGTTTTTTTATCCAAACGATAGCTTTCCGACACTTTGCCGATGGCACGAACGGTCATTTGGGCAGAGAGGCCAAATTTTTCCCTGACGTCATAGTAGCAAAGCCGCTGGATTTTCGTTTTGGAAAAGGTTCTGGAGCGAAAAGCAATCTCGCTAATATAGTTGCATGCTTGGTTAAACCGTTTCATTGTTTCCAGCAGCGCATGAAACTGTTCAAGAGTTGGCATTAATTTAATCTTGAGAGTGCAGAGCATTCTTGATTCACCTACCTTTCTAAATCCAGTGTACTTATATTGAACAAAAAATTCAATATATACTGAAAATATAAACCCCGCCTTCCTCCCACAGCTAAAGCAGTGGGCTTCCAGCGGATGTTCTCGTGAATCCGGGCGAAAGCTCTTTTGATTCCATACGCCTCCTTCGATCCTTTGTAAGTCTTCGGTAGGTGCAAAGACTTTGTCCTCATCATGGTGAAGCTGTTCCGCCTGCTGCGTTTTATGCATATCTTTCCTTGTTTTTCCCGTCCTTTCTGTTCAAAACCCGATTGCTTTCGGCAACCGGGCTTTATTCGTGTCAACGGTGGAATAAAATCAGCTTTCCGCTTGATGTTACACAGCGGTGCGTTTTATCGTGGCAGTTATGTTCGCGCAATTTTTGTTCGCCGATTTTTTTTGCTTCTTCATCGTTCGCGGCTTCGAACGTTTCGTCCAACAGTTTTTCTCCACTTTTGTCGAATGCTGTTAATATATATGTTGGCATAGTAGTCCCCCCTTTGCTGAATGGTGATTCATATTATTATTTTGCTATTTTAAAAAAAATTCCTTCTAAATGATGAAACTTTTCGCTATGATAAACGTGTATGATTTAGTGGAAATTTTATCTAAAATTGGGGGAGTGAGAATGTCGTTACAGTTAGCGCATGTGACAAAGCGGTTTGGCACAGTGACTGCGGTCAACGATGTCACGTTAACGATTCCGGAAGGAAACTTGTTCGGATTTCTTGGCGCGAACGGGGCGGGAAAGACGACAACGTTTCGCATGATTTTAGGCTTGCTGGAACCAACGGAAGGAACGATTACGTGGAATGGAGAAAAAATCGACTACTCGAAAAGCCATCTCATCGGTTATTTGCCGGAAGAGCGCGGTCTGTACCCGAAACTGAAAGTAAAAGATCAGCTTATTTATTTAGGCAGGCTGCGCGGCATGGATAAAGCAGCGATTATAAAAGAAATGGAAGCGTGGCTTGAACGGTTTAACGTGCCGGAGTACGCGGACAAGCGGGTTGAGGAACTGTCGAAAGGGAATCAGCAAAAAATTCAATTTATCGCCGCCGTGTTGCATAAGCCGAAGCTATTAATCTTAGACGAGCCGTTTAGTGGGCTCGATCCGGTCAATGTCGAGCTGTTAAAAGAAGCGGTCATCGATTTAAAAAACAATGGAACGACGATTGTCTTTTCGAGCCATCGTATGGAGCATGTCGAAGAGTTGTGCGAGCATCTTTGCATTATGCACCGCGGTCGGCCGGTCGTATACGGATCATTGAAAGAAGTGAAGCGGTCTTTTGGCAAAAAGAACATTATTATTCATGCTGATATGCCGCTTGATGAGCTGGCGGAGTTCCCAGGGGTTGTCAAAATGAAGCGGACAGCGGAAGGCGTGCATTTGCAAATCGAAAACGAAGACGTGTCGCAAAAAATTCTTTCCCATATTGCCAACAAAGGATTTATTCGCAAGTTTGCGCTAGAAGAGCCTTCGTTAAACGATATTTTCATTGAAAAAGTAGGTGCGGCGTATGAATAAGTTTTGGATTGTACTTTGGCATACGTATACGACAAAGCTGAAAGCGAAATCGTTTATCATCACAACGATTATTACGAGTCTCTTTGTCTTTGCGATGGCCAACATCCAGCATATTATTGAATTTTTTACAAAGGATGAAAAAACAACGGTGGCGGTCATTGATACAACGGGAGTGTTTTACGAACCGCTTGAGGCACAGCTAAAACAGGGAAAACACGATGATCTCAAGTTAAAGAAGGTGACCGGTCCGGAAGAAAAGGCAAAGGAGGCCGTCCGCAATGGCAAGTGGGATGCGCTCCTCGTAGTTTCCGCCGATGAGAAGCAGCTGCCGAAAGCAGCATATTACGCGAACACGATTGCCGACAACGATACGCCAAGCAAGCTTGAGCAAGCGCTCCAGCAGCTGAAAACAACGCTGGCAACAGCAAAACTCGGTCTTAAACAAGAGCAGATTGCACAGCTATATGAACCGGTGCCGTTTGAAAAAGTGGCATTGGAAAAAAACGCGAAAACGGAGGAAGAGTTGAATCAGGCGCGCGTTCTCGTTTACGTGCTGCTGTTTGCGATGTACATGTTTGTTCTCATGTACGGCGGCATGATTTCCACAGAGGTGGCGACGGAAAAGTCGTCGCGCGTCATGGAAATTTTGGTATCAAGCGTTCACCCGATCCAGCAGCTGTTCGGGAAAATCCTAGGGGTTGCGCTTCTTAGTTTAACACAGTTTGCGATTTTATTTGCGGTTGGCTTCACAGCGCTGAAAAGCAGCGGGCAAGAATTGTGGAAATTTCTCGGTTTTGATCATCTTCCTGTCTCGACATTTGTGTATGCGATTATTTTCTTCCTTTTAGGTTATTTCTTATATGCGACATTATTTGCCGTGCTTGGTTCGCTCGTCAGCCGCGTGGAAGACGTACAGCAAATGATTATGCCGGTGATGATTGTTGTCATTGCTGCGTTTATGATCGCGATGTTTGGCTTAAACGCTCCAGAGTCGTCCTTTATTACGGTGACATCATTCATTCCGTTTTTCGCGCCAATGATTATGTTTTTGCGTGTTGGGTTACTGCCTGTTCCATTTTGGGAAGTGGTGCTCAGCCTTGTTTTATTAATCGCTACGATTGGCTTGCTTGCCTTTTTCGGATCGAAGGTGTATCGCGGCGGAGTGCTTATGTACGGAAAATCTGGTTCACTGAAAGATATGAAAAAAGCGGTGCAATTGACGAAAAAGTAAGGCCTTGCCTAAGGCAAGGTTTTCTTTTTGTGTTTTGCACACATGTGGTATACTTAACTATACGCAAAGACGGAAACGGAGGGAAAAGGTTGGCGAAAGGAATTGTTCATTATGAGGTTGGCGAGCAAGTCGATGTGTATTTGCTCATTAAATCGGTGACAAAAGGAATCGCTAGTAACGGGAAACCGTTTTTAACATTGATTTTGCAAGACAAAACTGGAGATATTGAAGCGAAACTATGGGATGTGTCTCCGGAAGATGAAAGTGTCTACGTGCCGGAAAGCATTGTTAAAGTATTGGGCGACATTCATAATTACCGAGGAAAAATGCAGCTGAAAATCCGCTCGATTCGTCTCGCTCACGAAGGGGATGCTGTCCGTGTATCCGATTTTCTCGAGACGGCCCCAATGAAACGCGAAGACATGATGGAAAAAATTACAGAATACATATTTGCAATGCAAAATCCAAATATTCAGCGGATTACGCGCTATTTATTAAAAAAATACGAACAGAAATTTTTTGACTATCCGGCGGCGACGAAAAACCACCATGAATTTATTTCTGGATTGGCGTACCATGTCGTGTCGATGTTAGAATTGGCAAAAGCGCTTGTGAATTTATATCCGTCATTGAATAGAGATTTATTATACGCTGGCGTGATTTTACATGACCTTGGCAAGGTAATTGAGCTGTCTGGCCCAGTGTCCGCTTCGTATACGCTCGAAGGCAAGCTGCTTGGACATATTCCGATTATGGTAGGCGAAATCAGCAAAGCTGCTGAACATCTTGGCATCAGCGGCGAAGAAATCGTCGTGCTGCAACATATGGTGCTTTCCCATCACGGAAAAGCGGAATGGGGCAGTCCGAAGCCGCCAATGGTGAAAGAAGCAGAAATTCTTCATTACATTGACAATTTGGATGCGAAAATGAATATGATCGACCGGGCGCTTGAAAAAGTAAAGCCGGGTGAGTTTACGGAACGAATTTATGCATTAGAAAATCGTTCATTTTATAAACCAATTTTCTCTTCTGTTTTAATGCAAGAAAGAGGGGGGACATCATAAAGCCTTCTCCCCAACGGCTAAGGCAGTGGGCTTCTTGCATTATTCATAAGCCTTGAAAGCAGCAAGCAAAGAAAAAAAGAATAAGCATTGCACAATACGAAAGAGGCGGTATTTTCCGCCTCTTTCTTTATGCATAGATCATTGATTTTGTGCGTATAGTTTAGTAAGACAAGCCAGAAAAAGGGGGATGTTAATGCTTAGCATGCCATGGTGGATTTATTTAGTTGTTGCGGGAATTATTTTTAGCGGTTACATGGCAGTAAGAACAGCAGCGAAAGAGAGAGAAATCGATGAAGCATTTATTGAAAAAGAGGGAGAAATTTATATGGAGCGCATCCGAAAGGAGCGGGAGCGGCGCCAGCAAGCGAAGTCCTTGTAGCCAACAAGGACTTTATTTTTTGAAAAATTCCCTTTATTTTTTCGGAATTCGTGTTAGGATAATATTAACTCTCTTATTCATTAAAGAAATAAAATGGGGGATGAAAAAATGAAACGGGCGTATAATTTCAACGCGGGACCGTCAGCGTTGCCGCTTCCGGTATTAGAGCGGGCGCAAGCGGAATTGCTTAATTTTCAAAATACAGGGATGTCCGTGATGGAGCTGAGCCATCGCAGCAAAGAATACGATGCGGTGCACAACAGCGCCAAAGAGCGGCTGAAACGGCTGATGAACATTCCTGATACCCATGACGTCTTGTTTTTACAAGGCGGAGCGAGCCTGCAGTTTTCGATGGTGCCGATGAATTTGCTTGGAAAAGACCATGTCGCTAATTACGTGTTAACAGGATCGTGGTCGGAAAAAGCGCTGAAAGAGGCAAAGAAGGTTGGAAAAACTCATATCGCCGCATCAAGCAAAGAAGCGAATTATACGTACATTCCGCATCCGGAAGACATTCAGCTTTCCGAAAACGCAGCGTATTTACATATTACCTCCAACAATACGATTTTCGGCACACAATGGCATGAATTCCCTGATTTGCCAGTTGATCTTATTGCCGATATGTCGAGCGATATTTTAAGCAGGGAAATCAATGTTGGGCAATTTGCATTAATTTATGCGGGGGCGCAAAAAAATCTTGGGCCGTCCGGCGTAACGGTGGTAATTATCCGCAATGACTTATTGGAGCGCATTCCGGATAACTTGCCGACGATGCTCGATTACCGCACGTACAGCTCAAGTAATTCATTATACAATACGCCGCCAACGTTTGCGATTTACATGCTTTCTCTTGTGCTCGAATGGGTCGAGGAAGAAGGCGGTGTGAAAGCGATCGAAGCACGCAATAAAGAAAAAGCGGCTGTCGTATACGAAGCGATTGATGCAAGCAATGGGTTTTATGCCCCACATGCGGAAAAGGACAGCCGTTCGCTTATGAACGTGACATTTAGGCTGCCAAATGAAGAATTAACGAAGAAATTTTTGGCGGAGGCAAAAGAGAAAGGATTTGTTGGATTAGCCGGCCATCGTTCTGTTGGAGGCTGCCGTGCATCGATTTATAATGCCGTGCCGCTTGAAGCGTGTGAAGCGTTAGCGGAATTTATGAATGATTTCTATCGGAAATTTAACTGAAAATTCCCACTTCACTTTCACACTGCAAAGTGATATAATGATAGAAAGATTCTCGTAATAGGTGCAAATGCACTATTAGAGGAGCTTAGGAAAGAATAGATGAGGAGAGATGAGCATGAATACGAGAGTACTAGTTTCATTGGCATTGTTAGTCGGAATTGGTGCGGTATTGCACGCGGTCATTCCAGGAATTTTCTTTGGGATGAAGCCGGACATGATGCTGACAATGATGTTTTTGGCTATTTTGTTGTTTCCGAATGTTAAAGCAGTGGGGCTTGTTGGAGTTGTGACAGGCATTATTTCCGCGATGACAACAGGATTCCCGGGGGGACAAGTTCCAAATATCATTGACAAAACGATTACCGCTTTTGTATTCTTCGCGTTTGTGTTGCTTTTGAAAAAGTATGGTCAAACGGTGATTTCTGCCGCAATATTAACAGCGGTCGGCACGATCATTTCTGGCACGATCTTTTTAACCGCTGCGCTTTTGTTGGTAGGATTGCCAGGCGGGGCAGCTTTTTCTGCTTTATTTCTGACCGTTGTATTGCCGGCGGCTGTGATTAATACGATTGTGATGGTGATTATCTATCCAATTGCCTCGTCCATTTTTAAGCGGATGAACATTACAGCGCATGCGTAACAATCGCAAAAAACCCGATCATCATCTTGGTCGGGTTTTTTGCTATCACGCTATACATATCGGAGTAGCCAAGCAGTGACAAAGCAAAAAAATGCTATTCCAATATAACCGAAAGCACGCTGTTTTAATACTATTTTTGGCGGATACATTTTCGCTTTTGTTAATGAAAAAAGAGTATTTATGAAAAGACAGAAAAATATGAAACTAATCATAAAAAAAAACGATTGCATATATATCATTGCTTTCTCCCCCTATGCTTACTATATGTTGGCTAACTTACAGCTATGAACGGCGGGGAATGGTCACAAAAATAAAAAAATTAAACATTTTTATCTTTATTAATTTTTATTTTACTGGCATAATAGAAAGTAAAAAACACGGTGAGGAAAGAGTGGGTGGAACGATGAAAACGACAGAGCAAAATTATTCTATAAAAGAGGCGATGCTATTTAGCCAACGAATTGCTCAGTTAAGCAAGGCGCTTTGGAAATCGATCGAAAAAGACTGGCAGCAATGGATTAAACCATTTGACTTAAACATTAACGAACATCATATTTTATGGATTGCATATCATTTTAAAGGGGCGTCGATTTCGGAAATTGCAAAATTTGGAGTGATGCATGTATCCACAGCGTTTAATTTTTCAAAAAAATTAGAAGAGAGAGGCTTGATTTCCTTTTCGAAAAAACAAGACGATAAACGCAATACGTACATTGAACTGACAGAAAAAGGAGAAGAAGTATTATTGAAATTAATGGAATCGTATGATCCAACGCAAAACGCGGTGTTTAACGGAGCATTGCCGCTGCGAGAGCTATATGGAAAGTTTCCAGAAATTTTAGAAATGATGTGTATCATCCGCAACATTTATGGCGATGACTTTATGGAAATTTTTGAAAGAGCGTTTGAAAACATTAAAAACGATTTCGTGGAACAAGATGGAAAACTAGTGAAACGAAACGCGAAATCGCAAGAAAAAGAAAAGGAGCTAACAAGTCAGTCTAGCTAACGGTTTTCATTAACTTTTTCAATTCCGTCATTAGGGGGACAAACATTTGCTGCTTAAGGAGAGCGTCAACTGTCTGTTCGAGCGGAAGGCTAGGATGGAGCATTCCCGCGAAATGAAGGAGGAGCGGGGTGAAAATCGTCAGCCCTTCCGCTTTTTGTTTTTCATATTCCTCGTTTAACTGTTCGCAAAGGGCAAGCACTTCATCTACTTCTTCTTTTGTTAAATTTGCTTTAATAACAAGATAATAAAACGGTTTTTTTGTTTCATCGACCATTTCCATTAACAACGATCGATGGAATTCCAATTTGGCGATTCGTTCCTCTAGTGTTCCCATATGCGCGCTCCTTTTGCCGAACATAATGGACAAGTTTTTACGTATATTTTACCTAATTTATGAAAAACAACCAATAAAAAAGTTTTTTTCAGGGGAGAAGAGTTTTTCTGTAAAAATCATATTGATTTATAAAAAGAAACGTTGTAAAGTAAATGAGTAATTATGAATAGGAGGGGAAACAGGTTTGACGGTGTACTTTATACCCCTTGCTGTCATTATTTTATTTCTTATTAATCAATTAACATCTCGCCTTTGCGCGCAAAGGGAAATACCAGAAGAAAAGCAACCAAGTGTTTTTCGAACAATCAACGTTCTTATTACGATTTTATTAATTTCTTCCTATTTTGAAGTGTTATTTACATAGAAAAAAGCTGACAGCTTGTGCTGCCAGCTTTTTTGTAGATGTGTTGTAGACAAGGGGAAGGGGTTAATTAGAATAAACATGAGCATCCAACAATAATTAACAAAATAAACAACACAACAATTAACGCAAAGCCTCCTGCATAAGGTGCGCCCATTGTAACACCTCCTTTCAAAAAGGAGCAATTCAGCCTCAGATGCTTCATCATCATCATATGTAAGGCAAAAACATATGTATGGGCGTATGACTAAAAGGAAAAAGTTTTTTTCTTTATGAAAAATATGTTATAGTTATTGTTGTAATTTTTTTTGTCAAAAAATTGGTGTGGGAGTTGTGGAACAAATGAGAAAATGGATGATCGTTGCAGCCGTCGCCGCTGTTTTTGGGCTTTCGGCCTGCAATAACGGCGATTCTGAAGTCATTGTAAAAACAAAGGACGGCAACATCACAAAAGAAGAATTTTATAATGAAATGAAGGCCCGCGTAGGCAAGGAAGTGATTCGTGACCTTGTTCATGAAAAAGTATTAAGCAAAAAATATAAAGTGACAGACAAGGAAATCGATAAAGAAATCGAGAACTTAAAAGAAATGTATGGAACGCAATATGATTTAGCCGTTCAGCAAAATGGAGAAAAAGCGATTCGGGATATGGTGAAACTGGATCTTTTGCGGCAAAAAGCAGCAATGGAAGATATAAAAGTAACGGATAAAGAGTTAAAAGACTATTATAAGAATTATAAACCGAAAATTAGAGCGAGCCACATTTTAGTAAAAGACGAAAAGACAGCAAAAGAAATTAAAGCGAAGCTTGATAAAGGAGAAGATTTCGCAAAGCTTGCGAAACAATATTCACAAGATCCAGGGTCAGCATCGAATGGCGGCGATTTAGGATGGTTTGGACCTGGAAAAATGGTGAAAGAATTTGAAGATGCAGCATATAAGTTAAAAGTTGGACAAGTGAGCGATCCGGTGAAAACAGACTATGGCTACCATATCATCAAAGTGACGGACAAAGAGGAGAAAAAGCCGTTTAACGAAATGAAAGAGGAAATCGAATTCGAAGTAAAACAAAGCAAATTGGATCCAGCAAAAGTACAATCAAAAGTAGAAAAACTGATAAAAGATGCAAAAGTGGAGATTGAAGATAAAGATTTGCAAGATGTGTTAAAATAACGGTCAAAAACAAAAGGAAGCGGGTAAGAATCGCTTCCTTTTGTTTATTCCAATCCTTTTTGAATTGTTGCGGCAATGGTTTGTAAATCGTCAAACGTATAATCGCTTGCATGGGATTTCCATACAGCGCCAAATCCATCTCCTTTGCCGTAACGAGGGATTAAGTGAACATGATAATGAAAGACAGTTTGCCCTGCTTGTTCACCGTTATTGTTTAGTAAATTTAAGCCGGCTGGGGAAAATTGTTTTTTGATCGCGTTTGCGATTTTTGGAACAACGGTAAAGACGTGGCTTGCAACATCTGGAGTGAGTTCAAAAATGTTTTCTTTATGTACTTTTGGAATGACAAGCGTATGCCCTTTCGTTACTTGGCTGATGTCGAGAAAAGCCAATACATGTTCATCTTCATACACTTTTGCCGCTGGGATGTCTCCGTTTACAATTTTGCAAAAAATGCATTCACTCACTAGAAAAAGCCACCTTTCCTATTTTTTCTTCCATTTTACCATAAAAAGAGCAGGATGTAATCTTGTATTGATTACATCCTGCTTTAGTGAAAAGGGGAGAGGGTTTATTCAAACAAAATGGCGTTTGATGAACACCCCATTTGCAAAAAAAGTTGTTAAAGAGTGAGTTTTCCTTTGTTCAAGATGACCATCCCCTTTAAGCTCTTACATAGAGGTTCGTTGCTTCATAGCAATGGAACGATGGTCTTGTCTTTCACAAACACCTCATTTACTTAAGGAGTTTCGCGCTTCCTCACTGCATTACAATGGTGTTACTTCGACAAGTGTGTCTTTCGTGAACACCTCATTTCTAAGTGGATGATTCATCATTTGCGCTGTTCCTCATCCCCTCTTCGCTATTTATCATGCCCGAGAAAAAAGGATGTATGCAAAAAGGAGAGAGATAATTTTTGGAAAGTATTTGTTGCTTTGATAAAATGAAAATGTAATCCGTAATTTATGAATAGAAAGGAAGCAGGCGATGGCGCTTTTGGAAGTTCAACATTTATACGGGGGATATACGAAGCAAAACGTGCTCGAAGATGTTTCGTTTACCGTCGATCGCGGGGAAATAGTTGGTTTAATCGGTCTAAACGGCGCGGGAAAAAGTACGACGATCAAGCATATTATTGGGCTGATGGAACCGAGGAAAGGGACGATTACGATTAACGGAAAAACGTTTTCGGAACAGCCGGATGTATATCGTTCGCAATTTACATATATACCAGAAACACCTATTTTGTACGAGGAACTGACATTGGAGGAACATTTGCAATTAACGGCGATGGCTTATGGTTTGGAAAAACATGAATACGAACGGCGTCTTCCGCCGTTATTAAAAGAATTTCGCATGGAGAAAAGGTTAAAATGGTTTCCTGCTCATTTTTCCAAGGGAATGAAGCAGAAAGTCATGATTATGTGCGCCTTTTTAGTGGAGCCAGAGCTTTATATCATTGACGAGCCGTTTCTTGGCCTTGATCCGTTAGGGATTCATTCTTTGCTTGAACAAATGCAGCAAATGAAGAAAAAAGGGGCGGGCATTTTAATGTCGACACATATTTTGGCGACAGCAGAAAAATATTGTGATTCGTTTGTCATTTTGCATAACGGAAAAGTAAGGGCGAAAGGAACGCTCGAGGAGTTGCGTGAACAATTTTCTTCTCCAGCGGCAACGTTGGATGAACTATATATTGCGTTAACAAAGGAAGAAAGCGTATGATGGATGGAAAAAAACTATGGAACGACCGCCTTTATCAAGAAGTGCGAAAAATGCGGCGCTATTTACGTTATATGTTGAACGATCATCTATTGTTTATATTGCTCATTGGCATTGGCCTAGGGGCGGTCGCCTACCATCGTTGGGTACAAACGCTTCCGCCGCATTTTCCTTATCCCATCATTGCCGCACTGATTTTTTCTTTCGTATTGACGTTTGGTTCGTTGCGCACGTTATTTCAAGAAGCGGATATCGTGTTTTTATTGCCGTCTGAGACAAAGCTTCGTCCATATATTCAACGGGCTTTTTTGCTGAGTTTTCTTTTGCAGGGATATGGGCTGCTTCTTGTATGGTTGGCAATTGCGCCGCTTCACCGGAAGTTTTCCGATGTTTCTTTATGGCTGCTGTTTTTCGTGTTGCTCGTTTTGAAAGGATGGAATTTGTTTATAAGCTGGAAAGGAAATTATTTTATTGAACCGCTTGCCCATCGTCTTAGCATGGTCGCACGGTTTGGGGTCAATGCTCTTTTTGTTTACTTTTTGCTTGTTCCTGCTTCGGTTTTGTTTTTGCTTGCTCTATGTGCCATTATTGCAGGCATAACGGTTTATTTGGTGCAAGCAACAAAGCGAAAAGGATGGAAATGGGAGCGTCTCATTGAACAAGAAACAAGTGCGGTGCGCACATTTTACCGTATCGCCAATTTATTTACCGATGTTCCACAATGGAAAGAGGAGGCGAAACGCCGGCGCTGGCTTGATTTTCTAGTTTCTATGATTCCGTATCATCCAAAAAATACGTTTCTTTATTTGTACGCAAGAACATTCATCCGTTCGGGCGGATATTTAGGTCTTTATATCCGTTTAATCGCAATCGGATTGTTATTTCTTTATATTGTTCCATCCGAATACGGAAAAATCGCTGCATCGTTATTTTTTCTTTACATTACAGGTTTTCAATTATTCTCGGTAATCGACCATCATCGGACAAACTTGTTTATCCGATTATATCCGCTTCCTAACGATGCGCGGAAACAGGCAGTATGCCGCCTCCTCTTTTTCTTATTAATGGTGCAAAACATTGTTTTCAGTTTGTTTTTATTCCTGCTTTATGCTGGCTGGATATGGGGCGCGTCATGGATGGCAGGAGCTGTTTTTAGTTATTGGCTACTGTTTCATTATCTTTCCAAACGCCGCAATAGGAGGGAAAAACGATGAAAAAAATGTATATTACGACAGGAACAACGGATTATTTGCAAAAGGTGAAGGGCATGCATGCAAATGAAACGATGTTGTTGTTGGAAAGTGGAGAAGATGCTGTTTTGATTCATGAAACAGATGGCGAAACGGTGTTTAAAGAGCCGCGCCGTTATGAGGTGATCGATGCAGTTGGTGAGTTGGGCGGAGCGTTTGTTGTATGCAATAATATTCCGGTGACCGACGAAGGGCGGCCGCTATTTGAGCATCGCTTTGTGCAGCGGGCAAGACTGATTGAAAATGAACCTGGATTTGTTGCGATTCGCGTACTGCGTCCGCTTTCTAATGACACGTATATCATTATGACATTATGGGAAGGAAAAGAGCATTTTGAAAATTGGCAGCGTTCAAAAGCGTTCACAAAAGCGCATGAGCAGCGGAAAGAAGAACAAAAACCATCTCAACAAAAAATATTTCCGCGTCCATCTTATATAACAGTCTATTCGGTCGTTCAAGAAAGATAAAACGGTTTTTTACCTCCGCTTTTTCGAATGAATAAGCGGGGGTTTTTTGCGGATAGTGTTTCACACCTTTATTCTCCTTTCATATGCTGTAGTACATCCATGTTGGGAAAATGTCCTATTTAACAATGGAAAGCATATAGGAAAGGAGAATATAAATGGGTGTGGAATTAACGGTGCTGCACTGGATTTACTTAGCGTTTATCGTGTTTATTATCGGATTTATGATCGCACGAAAAGATACATCACTTATTTGCATTATCGGGATCTTTTTGTTAGCCGCTACAGCGACCCATTCGTTAAGCGCGGCGATCAGCGGGGTGTTTAATAGCTTTATTTACGCGATTACAGAGCTTTTGCCAACCATTTTAGTGATTTCCATTATTGTGGCAATGAGCAAAGTGATGACAACAACAGGAATTAATGATGTGATGATTTCGCCGTTTATCCGGTTTATCCGCACTCCGGGATGGGCGTATTGGACGATTGGGATTTTGATGATGATCATTTCTTGGTTTTTCTGGCCATCTCCCGCAGTTGCGTTAATGGGTGCAGTGTTACTGCCTGTGGCCATTCGTGTTGGGTTGCCGGCGTTAGGAGCGGCGATGGCGATGAATTTGTTTGGTCACGGTATTGCTCTATCAGGAGATTTTATTATTCAAGGAGCGCCAAAACTGACAGCAGATGCCGCTGGTCTTTCTGTCTCCGAAGTCATTTCTGCCAGCGTGCCGCTTGTGTTTGTGATGGGAGTTGTTACTACGGTTGCTGCCTTTCTATTGCTTCGTCGTGATATGAAAAGGGGCCATTTCGCTAATGAAACGAATGAAGTAGCGGCGACAGCGGATGAGGCAATCGAAAAGGCAAAACAATTGTTGTCTAATCAAGCGAAAAATATGTTGGCGATCATCATTCCGATTTTATTTGTTCTAGATGTCATCGCAATGTTTTATTTGCGCCTGCAAGGTGGAGATGCGACTGCGTTAATCGGTGGAACAGCGATTTTTATTTTAATTCTTATTTCCATTTTTGCTTATAAACAAGAAAGTTTTAGTGAAATTACGAATTATTTAATCGAAGGATTTCAATTTGGCTTTAAAGTGTTTGGACCAGTCATTCCGATCGCGGCGTTTTTTTACCTCGGTGACGCAGGGTTTGTCAAAATCATCGGAGAACACTTGCCTAAACTATCGCAAGGAATTGTAAACGATCTAGGAATTGCGCTCGCTCATGTCGTACCGCTCAGCGATGGAGTTGGAGCGGTCACGTTAGCGATTGTAGGAGCAATCACAGGATTGGATGGTTCAGGATTTTCTGGTATTTCGTTAACGGGGTCGGTTGCTCATTTATTCGCGACAGCGATTGGCGGCGGTGCCGCGACATTAACTGCGCTTGGACAAATTACGGCAATTTGGGTTGGAGGCGGCACGCTTGTTCCGTGGGCGCTTATTCCAGCGGCAGCTATTTGCGGTGTAGACCCGTTTGAGCTGGCGCGCCGAAACTTGGTTCCGGTGGCGATTGGACTTGTTGTGACAACCATTGTAGCGATGTTTTTGATTTAACATTGACGAAAAAGCTGTCTCGTAGGAGTGAGCGAGGCGGCTTTTTTGATATAATAATAAAGGAACACGAATGATTTTTTGATATAACCATGAAAAGTATAAAAAACGGAATGACTGGCTATTTATTTCTGAAATCAGACGAACGAAACGGTATTGTGCAGAAAGTCAGTAACAAACGAAAATAAATCGTCAATTTTTTGACAGTTTCCCCCCATTGCTATACATTGTCATAAGAACCTTGTATAGTTATAATCGTAACTTTGTATACAACTGCTTTGATGAAAAATTTTTTATCTTTTATAGATCTATCGATGTTGAATGAAAGAAAGGCGGATGAGGATGTCAAAACAAAAGAATGATACATTTTTACGCGCCTGCCGCGGCGAAAAGACAGATTATGTTCCGGTTTGGTATATGAGACAAGCGGGAAGGTCCCAGCCGGAGTATCGGGCGCTTAAGGAGAAATATTCGTTATTTGAAATTACCCATCAACCAGAGCTTTGTGCTTATGTAACAAGATTGCCGGTCGAACAATATCATGTGGATGCGGCCATTTTATATAAAGATATTATGTCCCCGCTTCCGGCGATTGGTGTTGATGTAGAAATTAAAGCAGGGGTTGGACCGGTGATTGCTAATCCCATCCGCTCTCTTGCGGATGTAGAAAAACTTGGAGAAATTCATCCGGAAGAAGATGTGCCATATGTATTGGAAACCATCAAACTGCTGACGACTGAACAATTAAATGTTCCGCTCATCGGATTTGCGGGTGCGCCGTTTACGCTTGCGAGCTATATGATTGAAGGCGGTCCATCGAAAAACTACAATAAAACGAAAGCGTTTATGTACGCAGAACCAAAAGCGTGGTTTGCTCTGATGGACAAGCTTGCTGATATGACGATTCGCTATGTGAAGGCGCAAATTCGTGCTGGCGCGAGCGCGATTCAAATTTTTGATTCATGGGTTGGCGCGGTGAATGTTGACGATTACCGCACATTTATTAAACCGACAATGGCTCGTATTTTTGCGGCGCTTCGCGAAGAAAACGTTCCGCTTATTATGTTTGGGGTTGGTGCGAGCCATTTAGCGAAAGAATGGAACGATTTGCCGCTTGATGTAATCGGACTCGACTGGCGGCTTTCGATTCGCAAAGCGCGGGAAAGAGGGATTACAAAAGCGCTTCAGGGAAATTTAGATCCAGCAGTTCTTCTGGCTCCTTGGGAAGTAATTGAAAAACGCGTGAAACAAATTTTGGACGAAGGCATGGAACAGCCGGGATATATATTCAACTTAGGCCACGGCATTTTTCCAGAGATTCAGCCAGAAACGTTAAAACGGTTAACGGCGTTTATCCATGACTATACGTCAAGAAAATAAGAGGTGTTAGTAAAGATGGCAAAAAAGAAAATGGGATTATTAGTGATGGCGTACGGAACTCCATATAAAGAAGAAGATATTGAACGATATTATACGCACATTCGTCATGGCCGAAAGCCTTCTTCGGAACTATTGGAAGATTTAAAACAACGCTACAAAGCGATTGGCGGAATTTCTCCATTGGCAAAAATTACTCTGGAACAAGCAAAACAATTGGAAAAGCGGCTTAACGACATTCAAGATGACATTGAGTTTCAAATGTACTTAGGATTAAAACATATTGAGCCGTTCGTGGAAGATGCCGTTCGCCAAATGCATGAAGATGGCATAAAAGAAGCTGTGAGCATTGTGCTTGCACCGCATTTTTCAACGTTTAGCATTCAATCGTATAATGAACGGGCAAAAGCGGAAGCAAAAAAATTAGGAGGACCGGTCATTTATACGATTGACAGCTGGCATGATGAACCGAAATTTATCGATTATTGGGTGGAAAAAGTAAAAGAAGTATACGCGTCCATGACCGAAGAAGAACGCGAAAAAGCAGTGCTCATTGTGTCAGCGCATAGCCTGCCGGAAAAAATTATTGCAGCGGGGGATCCGTATCCGCAGCAGCTTGCCGAAACAGCTAAACTAATCGCGGAAAAAGCAGGTGTAAAACATTATGCGGTAGGTTGGCAAAGTGCCGGCAACACACCAGAGCCTTGGTTAGGACCAGACGTACAAGATTTAACGAGACAGCTGCATCAGGAAAAAGGATATACATCGTTTGTTTATGTTCCAGTCGGTTTTGTCGCTGATCATTTGGAAGTGTTGTACGATAACGATATTGAATGTAAACAAGTAACAGAAGAAATCGGGGCAAACTATTATCGGCCGGAAATGCCGAATGCGAATCCAAAATTCATCGATGCATTGGCAACAGTTGTATTAAAACGGATCAAACTTTGATAAAGAAGGCGATGAACAGTGAGTGGCGAAAAACGTACGGTTGTGATCATCGGAGGCGGAATAACAGGAATTGCCGTTGCCTATTATTTGCAAAAAGCAATTAAAGAACAACAGCTTCCTATTGAATGTAAACTGGTAGAAGCGACCCATCGTTTAGGCGGCAAAGTGCAAACAATGATACGTGACGGTTTTGTGATTGAGCGCGGTCCTGATTCGTTTTTAGCGCGGAAAACAAGCGCTTTTCGTCTTGTGCAGGAAGTAGGACTAGAAGACGAGATTGTTCATAACGCGACAGGAAAATCGTACATCTTAGTGAACGGCAAGCTATATCCGATACCAGGCGGAGCCGTCATGGGGATTCCGACACAAATCGGTCCGTTTATCACGACAGGGTTGTTTTCTCCGCTGGGAAAACTGCGTGCTGCCCTTGATTTTATTTTGCCGCCGACAAAAACAGAAGGCGATTTATCATTAGGACAATTTTTCCGCCGCCGATTTGGCGATGAGGTGGTAGATAACTTAATTGAGCCGCTGTTATCTGGCATTTATGCAGGCGATATTGATCAAATGAGTTTAATGTCGACATTTCCGCAGTTCTTTCAATTGGAGCAGCGATACGGCAGCCTGGTGCGAGGTGCAAAACGAACGACGCCGAAAGCAGCAAAACAACGGAAAGGCGCGTTTCAAACATTAAAAACGGGATTGCAATCGTTAGTCGATGAATTGGAAAAACGATTGGAACAAGGCAGTGTCATGAAAGGGGTGCGGGTAGAAAACGTTAGACGCGAAGGAACGGAATATCGTTTGCGTTTAAGCAATGGAGAAGTGTGGAAAGCAGATAGCATTATCGTCGCGATACCGCACTCATCTGTACCAGCGATGTTTGCTGATTATCCGTTTTTCGCGCCGTTTCAATCAGTTCCATCGACGTCGGTAGCAACCGTGGCATTGGCCTTTCCGGAAAGCGCTATTGAACAAGATATTGATGGAACGGGTTTTGTCGTTTCCCGCCGCAATGATTATACGATTACGGCGTGCACATGGACGCATAAAAAATGGCCGCATACCGCACCAAGCGGAAAAGCGCTGTTGCGTTGCTATGTCGGCCGTCCTGGCGATGAAGAAATTGTCGAACAGTCAGATGACGAAATCGTCCGCGTCGTGCTGGATGATTTAAACAAAATTATGCGTATTACGGGACGTCCGGAATTTTTCGTTATTTCGCGATGGAAAAGGGCGATGCCACAATATACGGTAGGCCATAAAGAGCGGCTTGCGAATATAAAAGCACACATGGACTCTGAGCTTCCAGGTGTGTTTTTAGCGGGAAGTTCGTACGAAGGATTAGGGCTGCCGGATTGCATTGCCCAAGGGGAAGAAGCGGTAAAAAAAGTACTCGATTATTTGCAAGTGAGCCATCGAAAGTTTGCGGAGGTTAACTAAAAAGAGTTAACCTCTTTCTTTTTTGTGAAAAATATGTTATGATTTTAGACGTAATGACCAAATTGTTCTTTTAGTCATTCGAAGGATGAGGGAAATGTCTATTGATCGAAAACAACAAATCATTGAAGCGGCTACTAAATCGTTTTCGTTATTTGGTTACAAGGCAACAACGATGGAGCAAATAGCGAAGCTCGCCAATGTCGGAAAAGGCACGATTTATACGTTTTTTAAAAACAAAGAAGACTTATTGGATGCAATTATCTCTTCACTTATTTTAGAAATAAAAAAGTCAGCGGAGCAAGCGATGAATCCCAATCGTCCCTTTTCGGAAAACGTGCATCGCGCCCTGTATCGCATTTTAGAGTTTCGCCAGCAGCATCAATTAACGGCGAAGCTTCTTCAAGAGGTGCGCAATGTCGGAACGGCGGCAGTCCAAGAAGTGATGAAAAAATTAGATTGGGCCATTATCGATTACATTCGTGAGAAAATCGAAATCGCTATAAAAAAAGGAGAAATTCGCGACTGCGATGCTGAAATTACAGCGTTTTTAATGTTAAAAGTATATATCGCATTAATTGTCGATTGGGAGCAAGATCATGATCCGCTGCCGAAAGAAAAAATTGCTGAACTATTTGAGCTTTATTTTTTGAAAGGATTGTCGAAATAGATAGTCCTTCTCTTTTTTACTTAAAAATGACTAAATGGACAAATTGGTCAATTGTATAGAGGAGGGAGAAAATGCGAGGACTCTCATTATTATGGAAAGAGGCGCATGCGATTTTTCGTAATCGAAAGACATTGATATCGATTATTGCTGTTATATGCATTCCGATATTATATAGTGGAATGTTTTTATGGGCGTTTTGGGATCCATACGCTCATCTGGATAAATTGCCTGTTGCCGTGGTGAACAACGACAAAGGAGCAGCGATGAACGGTGAAAAATTGGAAATTGGCGATAAGTTAGTAGAAAAGCTGAAAGAAAACAAGAAATTTGATTGGCATTTTGTTTCTGAAAAAGAAGCGGAAAAAGGATTGCAACATCAAAAGTATTATATGGCCATTGAAATTCCGGAAGATTTCTCGGAAAATGCTACGACTTTACAGAATGAACATCCAAAACCGATGAAACTCATCTATAAGCCAAACGAAGGATTTAACTTCCTATCGGCGCAAATTGGCGATAGTGCCGTAGAGAAGATTAAAGAAGAAGTTTCCAATACGGTGACAGAAACGTATGCGGAAGCGATGTTTGAAAATATCCGCGAGATGGCGAAAGGACTTGATCGGGCTAGCGAAGGTGCAAAACAGCTGCATGACGGCATTCACAAAGCAAATGATGGCGGTGTCTCGCTGCAAAGCGGTCTGCATTCTGCGAAAGAAGGAAGCGGAAAATTAGCGAAAGGAGCGCATGCGGCAAAAAATGGTGCTAATGAGCTTTATAAAAACTTAAAACTGCTCGCTGAAAAATCGCTTACGTTTGAAAATGGATTGCAATCGGCTAGCGAAGGCGCTAATCAGCTAAACGCCGGGCTCTATCAGCTGCAAAATGGTTTTACAAAAATGCAGGACGGCCATTCACGACTATTAGCTGGCGCGAAACAAGTGGAGAATGGTGCGAAACAACTGTCCGGCGGTCTTCATCAATCGCTTGATGGAATGCAACAAATGAAAGGAAACATTCCGTCATTGACACAAGGATCGCAGAATTTACAAAATGGAGCACAAAAGCTTTCCGCATCGATGGAACAATGGAAGCAAGGGGCTGAGAAGACAAATAAAGGAGCTGTCCAAGTAAGCCAAGGATTGGAGAAAGCGGTAGCCCAATTGGACGCGTTAGCAGCACAAGCAACAGATCCAAAGGAAAAAGCGCTATTACAAACTTTGAAAGAACAATTGCTTCCTCTATCGGAAGGAAGCAAACAAGTTGCTCAAGGAATGGAACAGTTATCGAATAGTGCCAGCCAATTAAAAACAGGTGCGGATCAGCTTGCTGCGGGAGCTTCTAGGCTCCATAATGGCCAGCTTGCGTTAAGCGAAGGAGTCGAAAAGCTTTTAGCAGGCCAGCAACAATTAGCAAGCGGTGCTGACGCGCTTGTTGCCGGCCAGTCGGAAGTAGTGCAAGGATTAACAGTGTTTGGAAAAAAATTACAAGAAGGAAAAAATGGTGTTGATCAGTTAGTCGCGGGAAGTGATCGATTGTCTTCTGGCTTGCATCAGCTAGCCCAAGGATCAAACAAATTAAAAGATGGCGCCCATCAGCTTGCGGATGGATCCGGAAAGCTTGCCGATGGCATGAATGACCTTGAAAATGGCACTGTGTCGCTTTCCAACGGCATGAATCAACTTGCTAACGGTTCTGATCAGCTTGTAAGTGGAATGAAAAAATTAGAGGATGGATCGAATGAGTTGGCAGATAAACTAGCTGATGGCGCGAAAAAAGCGAGTGATGTCAAAGCAAATGATGATACTTATAAAATGTTTGCCGATCCAGTGAAAAAGAAAAATGAAAAAATGAATCATGTGCCAAACTATGGTACCGGATTTACACCATACTTCTTATCGCTAGGATTGTTTGTCGGCGCCCTTGTTTTGTCCATTGTGTTTCCATTGCGTGAACCAGCGGACGTGCCAAAATCAGGATTTAGCTGGTTTATTGGGAAATTTGGTATTTTAGTAATTGTTGGGATTATCCAATCATTGCTGGCAGATGCCTTATTACTTGGAGCATTAGACATTCATGTCCAAAGTGTTCCTAGATTTATACTATTTACGATGATCACAAGCATTACGTTTATTGCGTTAATTCAATTCCTAGTGACGACGTTGGCAGATCCGGGGCGTTTTATTGCGATTGTTGTATTAATTTTGCAACTTACAACAAGTGCTGGAACGTTCCCGCTTGAATTGATTCCAGACGTATTGCAATACTTCAATGCTTGGTTGCCGATGACATATTCGGTGCTTGGATTTAAAGCGGTTATTTCTAGTGGAGATTTTGCGTTTATGTGGCATAACGCAGCTGTTTTAGCCTTGTTTATTGCCATTTTCATGGTAGGAACAATTTTATACTTTATTGCACAGCATAAACGTCAGTTTGATAAACAGATGAACGAAGCTTCCGAAGCGTAATGCTTTGGAAGCTTTTTTCATCTACGTTCAACGTTTATGAATGAAGCAGCGCGGACACATATAGATTCAATGACGATCCATACAAAAAAAATTAAAGATGCCTCTAGAGAGAAGCACCTTTACGTATATAGACAGAAACGTTTTTCGTGTTATTGATGATAAACGACGCCTAAACAATTAGTGCATGTGTTTCCGTAGCATTCATGCTGTTCTTCTATTTCTTTGCCGCATTGCACACATTTTTTTGGCGGTAGGTTTTTGAAAAATTCTAACACTTTTACTAACATTGCGATCGCCTCCGTTGTTTTGTTACTTATATTGTATTATAACAGAATGCGATTTGTCAATAACTGTTTTAAAACAAATTTCACCAAAGATGCAAAGTCCACTAAATTTATGTATGATGATAACAGATGAGTACATAAGGAGGAGTACGATGAAAGTTACGGTTATTGGCTATTGGGGAGGTTTTCCAGCAGCGAATGAAGCAACCTCCGGATATTTGTTTGAGCATGACGAATTTCGCTTGTTAGTGGATTGTGGAAGCGGCGTGCTTTCGAAATTGCAAAATTATGTATCTGTCGAAAAATTAAATGCGGTAATCGTATCTCATTATCATCATGACCATGTCGCGGATATCGGTCCATTGCAATATGCGCGGCTGATCAAAAAGAATCTTGGAGTACAATTGCCAGTGCTTCCGATTTACGGGCACCCATTTGATCAAGGGGAATTTGCCCGTCTAGCGCATGAGGGGATTACCGAAGCGGTTGCTTATGATCCGGAACGATCGCTTCAAGTCGGACCGTTTCACATTACCTTTATGAAGACAGTGCATCCAGTTACTTGTTATGCGATGCGAATTACAGCAGGAGATGCAACGGTCGTTTATACGGCTGATTCTAGCTATTTACCGGAGTTTGCGCCATTTGCCGAAAATGCGGATTTGCTTATTTGTGAATGCAATTTTTACGCCGGGCAAAACGCCGCTCCCGCCGGCCATATGACGAGCGAAGAAGCAGCAATGATTGCCCGTGATGCAAACGTAACGGAACTATGGTTAACCCATTTGCCGCATTTTGGAGAGCATACGCAGCTTGTCAGCGAGGCAAATGCAGTGTTTTCCGGCAAAGTGCAGTTAGCGAAAACAGGACTAGTGTGGGAAAAATAGAAAAAGTTTATCCCCCATTCAGCCAATCAAAATGTTTTCTGGAAAAACAAACGACAGTGACTCAATTAGGAGAGCAAGCTTTTTCTTGCTCTCTTTTTTCTTTTTTCTTATAATAAAATCTAGTTAGAATTTTTTAAATTATAAAATGAATGATAATTCATTCAGTATCTTTTATGGGGGAGGGATTTTGGTGAATTTATCATCGCGGCTGGCAGAGGTAGCAGATCAATTGCCGAATAAGGAAGCGTATTGGTTTGAAGGTGAAAGTTGTACATATGGAGAGTTAGATGCGGCGATTTCCAAGTTTTCTAGCGGCCTGTATAACATGGGAATTCGACAAGGTGACCACATCGCCTTGTTAATCGGAAACTCACCATATTTCGTGATTGGATTATACGGAGCGTTGCGGTTAGGAGCAACCGTTATTCCGATTAATCCGATTTATACACCCGATGAAATCAGCTATATTTTGATGAATGGAGATGCAAAGGCGGTTATTGCCTTGGACTTACTCGTTCCGTTGTTTATACAAATGCAAGGACGCTTGCCGCTGCTAGAACATGTGATTATTTGCGAAACTCCGCAAGGAAAAGAAAAAGGAATTTCTTTGCCGGAACAAATGAAATCGTTTACAGATGTACTTCGATCTGGTGATGTGAACTTCCAAGGACCGAAGTTGGCGGATGATGATACCGCGGTAATTTTGTATACATCGGGGACGACAGGAAAACCAAAAGGAGCAATGTTAACCCATAAAAACTTATATAGCAACGCTCAAGATATTGCCAATTATTTAAAAATCAATGAAAACGATCGTGTTATTGCGACATTGCCGATGTTTCATGTCTTTTGTCTAACCGTCGCGCTGAATGCACCGCTAATGAATGGCGGAACGGTGATTATTGTTCCAAAGTTTAGTCCAGCGAAAATTTTCAACATTGCTCGGGAGCAAAAAGCAACGATTTTTGCAGGTGTACCGACGATGTATAACTTCCTGTACCAATATGAAGGCGGAAGCGCGGACGATTTCCGTACGCTTCGTCTCTGCATCTCGGGCGGTTCTTCGATGCCGGTGGCGTTATTGAAAAACTTTGAGAAAAAATTCAAAGTGATCGTTTCGGAAGGATACGGATTGTCGGAAGCATCTCCCGTAACATGCTTTAACCCGCTCGATCGTCCGCGAAAACCTGGATCGATTGGAACAAGCATTATGAATGTCGAAAACAAAGTAGTGAACGAATTTGGCGAAGAAGTGCCAGTCGGAGAAGTCGGCGAACTAGTTGTCCGCGGTCCGAACGTCATGAAAGGTTACTACAAAATGCCGGAAGAAACAGCCCATGCGCTTCGTGACGGTTGGCTTTATACAGGAGATTTAGCAAGAATGGATGAAGAAGGATATTTCTACATTGTCGATCGGAAAAAAGATATGATTATCGTTGGCGGCTATAACGTATATCCGCGTGAAGTAGAAGAAGTTCTATACGGTCATCCAGATGTAGTGGAAGCGGCTGTAGTTGGCGCGCCTGATCCAGATTATGGAGAAACGGTGAAATGTTTTGTCGTTTCGAAAAATCCGCAATTAACGGAGGAAATGCTCATCGAATACTGCCGCAAGCATCTAGCAAAATATAAAGTTCCAAGCTCCATTGAGTTTTTAGATGAATTGCCGAAAAATACAACAGGAAAAATTTTGCGGCGTGCATTAAAAGAACTCTCATCCAAGTTGTAAAAAGTACCGAATTTTCGGTACTTTTATTTTTTTCTTAAAATATATAGTTGAAAATAGAATAATAAATTTATATAATTTAATGCATAAAAGCTAAAAAGTATAAAAGCGATAAAGTATTGTTTGCTAGGGGGATGGGATGATGAAAAAAAGGATTCAACAAATCGCAATGTTATGTTCGGCAAGTTTTTTATTATTGAGCGGGTGCGGTGCGAAAGAAACAAGTAAAAGTGAAGGAAACAAAGAGAAAACATATCGCATCGGGGTAACACAAATTGTGGAGCATCCATCATTGGACGAGGCGTTAAAAGGATTTAAGCAAGCGTTGAAAGATAAGGGGCTTTCCGTTTCCTATGATGTACAAATTGCCCAAGGAGATATGAACAATAACCAAACGATTGCCAATAATTTTGTTTCCGATCAAGTTGATTTAATTTTTGCTAACTCCACTCCAAGCGCTCAAGCAGCGTTGAATGCGACAAAAGATATTCCGATTGTGTTTACTTCTGTTACTGACCCGGTTGGAGCACAGCTTGTACAATCAATAGAAAAACCTGGAGGGAACGTCACTGGAACGACCGATACGCATCCTGATGCGATTCCGAAAACAGTGCAGTTTATTGATAAATACGTAAAAGGAAATCGCGTTGGCATGATTTATAACTCTGGAGAGCAAAATTCAGTGGCGCAAGTCGAAACCGTCAAAAAGGCGATGAAAGGAACAGATTTAAAAATTGTTCCTGTTTCTGTATCGACAACGGCTGAGGTGAAACAAGCAGCGGAATCACTTGTCGGCAAAGCGGACTGCATTTACATCATTACGGATAATACGGTTGTTTCCGCGCTCGAGTCGGTGATCCAAGTAGCAAGCGACCATGATATTCCATTGTTTGCCGGTGAATTAGATTCGGTGAAACGCGGCGGGTTTGCCGCTTACGGGTTTGACTATTATGACATTGGATATGAAGCAGGAGAGATGGCTGTACAAATTCTTAAAGATGACAAAAAACCATCTGATCTGCCTGTGCAATATCCGAAGAAGTTGAAGCTGCTTATTAACAAAAAAGCGGCAAAAGATATGGGCATCGAGCTTAACCCAGAATGGGATTCCATTGCAGAATATATTGAATAAATAAATATAGTGCATCCCTCCTTTAAGGAGGGATGTACTTTCAAAGGACGGGAGCATTATGTCAACAGCGATTTTTAGTGCGATTGAAGCAGGATTTATTTATGCGATTATGGCGTTAGGAGTGTATTTATCGTTTCGTATTTTAGATTTTCCTGATTTAACGGTAGATGGAAGCTTTGTGACCGGGGCGGCGGTGGCGTCTGTGCTTATTATTAACGGAACGAATCCGTTTCTTGCCTCTGCCGCCGCGTTGTTAGTCGGGTTTGCTGCTGGTTCGATCACCGGAATATTGCATACGAAAGGGAAGATTAATCCGCTATTATCGGGAATTTTAATGATGATTGCACTTTATTCTATCAATCTGCGGATTATGGGGCGTTCGAACGTTCCGCTTTTACAGCAAGACACGGTAATGACGGCGATGACGGAAGCATGGCAAAATGCAGGGCTAGACAAAGCGATCAACAGCATGATCTCTTTTGCCGGGTTTGTACCGCGCACATGGGCGATTTTCGTGACGATGGCTTTTGTTGCCATAGTTATCAAACTGCTTCTTGATCAGTTGCTGAAAACGGAAATTGGCTTAGCACTGCGCGCAACGGGCGACAATAAGCAAATGGTTTCTAGCTTCTCCGCCAATACCGATTGGCTGACGATTTTTGGACTTGGCTTATCTAATGCGCTCGTTGCTTTTTCGGGAGCGCTTGTCGCGCAATATGGAGGGTTTAGCGATGTCGGTATGGGAATCGGCATGATTGTCATCGGGCTTGCTTCGGTCATTATCGGGGAAGCGTTGTTCGGAGCGCGTACGATTGCGCGTGCGACATTAGCGGTCATCGGTGGAGCGATTGTATACCGCGTCATTTTAGCGCTTGCCTTGCGTGTGCAGTTTTTGGAAACCGGAGACGTAAAGCTCATTACGGCGGTTATTGTAATAGTTGCTCTCATTGTTCCAAACATTGTCGCAGCGCAAAAAGAAAAACGGAGCAAAAAGCGCAAAACACAAGCACAAGAGAGGGGGGAGCGCGTTGCTGAAGCTCAAACAGATTACAAAAGTATTTAACGAGGGAACGATTGATGAAAAAGTAGCGTTGCAGCCGATTAACTTAACATTAGCTCCCGGTGATTTCGTCACGATCATCGGAAGCAATGGCGCGGGAAAATCGACGATGATGAACATTATTTCTGGCCGGCTCTTCCCCGACACTGGTTCTGTCTGGATTAATGGAAAGGATGTAACGGCACTGAGGGAACATGAACGCGCCCGCTATATCGGCCGCGTGTTTCAAGACCCGCTCGCCGGTACGGCGCCGAATATGACGATTGAAGAAAATTTGGCGCTTGCCTATAATCGCACGAAGCGGCGAACGCTCAAATTCGGGGTGACGAAAAAACGGCGCGATTTTTTCCGTGAGACGCTAGAGGCGCTCCACCTTGGTTTGGAAAACCGCTTAACCGCGAAAGTCGGGCTATTGTCTGGAGGAGAACGCCAAGCGTTGTCGCTTTTAATGGCCACATTTACGAAACCGGATTTGCTCCTTTTGGATGAGCATACGGCGGCGCTTGATCCAGCGCGTGCAGAGTTAATTACGGAGCTGACGAAAGAAATCGTAGAAAAATATAAACTGACGACATTAATGGTTACGCACAATATGGAACAAGCGCTTCGCTTGGGCAACCGTCTGATTATGATGGACCGTGGGCAAATTATTTTCGAAGCGAGCGGCAAAGAAAAGCAATCATTGACGGTTGAACGTCTATTACAAGAATTTCAGCGCATCCGCGGAAGCCAATTCGCTAGCGACCGCGCCGTGCTAGGATAATAGAAAAGCGGGGAACGATTCCCCGCTTTGTTATTTTGCGTTTTTAACAGCAAGCCCCGCCGCTTTTTCATATGCCGCTTGAAGTTTTCTTGTAACCTCTCCTGGCTTCCCGTCGGCAATGAGTTGCTCTTCGACTTGGATGATTGGAATAATGCTTGATGTGGTGCTTGTTAAAAACATTTCATCCGCTTGGGCAATATCTTCGATGGAAAACGCTTCTTCGACGAATGGAATGTGAAATAAATCGCAAAATTCTTTCACTTTCATGCGGATAATGCCGTTTAAAATGCGCTCTGTCGCTGGGTGGGTGTAAACTTTTCCGTCTTTGACAAGGAAAATATTTGAGGAGCTGCCTTCGGTAATATCTCCGTCTCGGTAAAAGATTGCCTCAAACGCCCCGCGTTCCGTTGCTTCTTGTTTTGCCAGCACGTTCGGTAGAAGATTTAAACTCTTAATATAGCAATATTCCCAGCGGACATCCCTTGTTAAAATCGTACGCACTCCATTTTCGATTTCTCGTATTTTTCTTGGCATTTCCCGAATATAGGCGTACAAATTCGGACGATTCTCGGCCGGAAACGCGTGGTTGCGTGGGAAGCTCCCTCTTGTCACCTGAAGATAGAGAATCGCGTCTTCTTTCACATTGTTCATTTCCCGCAGCAGTTCCAGCTTTTCCATCAGCACATCTTTGTCAAAAGGAACAGAAAGGCGAATCGCCGCCGCAGAACGGTATAGGCGGTCGATATGCTCCTCAAGCAAAAAATACGTTCCTTGATAGATGCGCGCGACTTCATAAACCCCATCGCCAAACTGCAGCCCCCGTTCTTCCATTGGATAGGTTACTTCATGACGGGGAAGAAATTGTTTTTCCGTTAGTACGTACCGCTTTAACGTCATCGGTTCCAGCTCCTTTTTTCAGAAGTGTGAAAATTCAATTTATTATCAGTATATCACGAACAAAAAAGAGCAGCTTATAGCAATTCTTTTTTTACTAAGGTGATACCCATCTTCATCAATATGTCCCCTATAAAACATTGCTGGAATATAGAAAGACATGCCGCCGTTTTGATTGATGCTTTTTCGTTATTTAACAAGAGATTGGGAATCTGTGAAGGAGAGATCGCAGTTCTAATATATCCCCGTCGAATCATGATGAACTGATTATTGCAAAAAATAAACAATTTTTAGATAATATTACGTAAAGCTAGACAGAAACGGGGGATTCATCGTGGAAACGACATTGGCAGCGGGAAAATCATCGCCGTTTCGCCAAGGCGTGCAAGCAGGGGTGACGATTGCGATTGGCTATATGCCGATTGCGCTGATGTTTGGGTTTCTCGCGAAAACAACGGGATTAACGCCCGCGGAAACGGTGCTGATGAGCGTTATTGTGTTTGCTGGAGCTTCCCAGTACATTGCGTTAAACTTGCTTTCCATTGGCACGGGAATGTTTGAAATTGTGTTGACAACGTTTATTTTAAACATTCGCCATTTTCTTATGTCGGCTTCGTTAAATGAAAAAGCGGAACCGGACGTTCTTTGGAAAAAGGCGCTCTATGCATTTGGCATTACGGACGAAACGTTTTCCGTGGCGGCGATGAAAGAAGGGACCGTGACCGCCTCTTATATGTTTGGACTTATTTTGATGTCATACGGCAGCTGGGTGGTGAATTCGGGCATCGGTTATCTTGTCGGCGACAGCTTGCCGCAAAGCTTGCAAAAAAGCATGTCGGTCGCTCTATATGCGATGTTTATCGGTTTGCTCGTTCCAGCGTTGAAAAAGCAGCGAAAAATCATTTTGCTTGCGGGAATGGCCGCAGTCATCAATTCGCTATGCATGCTTCTCTTGCATATTTCCAAAGGGTGGTCAATTGTGATTGCGACATTAGCGGCAGCAATTGCCGTGCAATGTTTCGCGAAAGAAAGTGAGGCGGAACAAGATGAATAGCGCGATCGTTTGGATGATTATCGGTATGGGGCTTGTGACATATATTCCGCGTATGCTTCCGCTTGTCGTGTTTCAGCGCGTCAAGCTGCCGCTGTTTTGGCAAGGTGTCTTGAAAAACGTTCCGTATGCGACGTTAGGTGCGCTTATCGTTCCAGGAATCTTTTTCATCCATGAAGATATTTGGTTTGGCATTCTTGGCTTTATAAGCGCATTTGTGGCGGCATGGCTCGGCGCGAACGTTATCATTGTCGTTCTCGTATCTGTGGCGGTGTTGAGCATTTATGCGCTGCTTGCATAAATGGTCAATAGAATGATGAACGCAGTAAAAAGGTAAGCCAAACATATTTCTGTTCCTAATATGTGCTTACCTTTTTTATTGCTAAAATGGAAAGGCAGATGGAGTGGGAGTGGCGGCAACAGAATAAGAGTGCTTCGGTTGACACTCATATGTTGATAAAAGCAGAGAGCGCAGGAAACAAGCAATCGTCTTGTGAACAGTTTGATATATAAAATAAAAAGCTTCAGCTCATCACAAGACTGAAGCTTTTTACTAGGATGATCCTTGTTTTATTTTATTTCGTCCATAATCGTCTCATAAACTTCCTGTACGTTAAATCGTTCTTTTCCCATGCCAAATTGTTCAATAACGCGCCCGTTTTCATCTAATAAGTAGGTTAACGTCGTATGGACAAGCATGCCGTTTCCAGGGTCGCGATATTGGAAATCAAAAGCATCGGCGACTTTTTTTGTATCTGCTTCATTTCCCCGCAAAAACAGCCAGCCTTCATTGCCGTTGGTGACTCCGTACGATTTCGCATATGCTTGCAGCTTTTCCGGAGTATCCCGCTTCGGATCGATGGTAATCGTAATAAACTCGACATTTTTCCCAAACACGTGCTCTTTTTCTAGTTTTGCGCGTAATTTTGTCATTTGAAATGTCGTATTCGGACAAACGTCCGGGCAATTTGTATACATAAATTCAAGCAAGCGAACTTTCGGTTTCATATCACTAAAACGATATTCATCCTCCCATGCTGTTTCCATTACAACATCGCTAGGCAGTTCCATCTTTGCCTGCCGATATACGGTGAAATAAAATGCTCCGGCACCAACACAAAGAATAAACAAGATGGTTAGCGATAAATACAATTTTTTCACCATTATCACTCTCCTATGTTTATCATAAAGGAAAATAGTCATTTATACGGATGATATTTGTGACAGTTCTTTGGCGTTCTAATTATGGCGAAGTTGACTACACTAAAGCAGTGTTGGTTGCTAAAAAGGAGGTTGCAAGTAATGAAAAAGTCGTTCGTTGGATACTCTTCATTTATGTGCTGTATGGAATAGGAATGGCATGGTATTTATTTGTTGCTGATACATCGATTCCGCCAGAGTGGAAAGGAACGAGCGCCGATCCGTCGACATTTTTAACATCAAGAGAGCAAATGTTAAGCGAAGAATATTCGAGGTGGAAGGATCTTTTATTTTTTCTCGCCGTTCCGTACGAATGGCTAATTTATTTTTGTCTCTTGGCGCTCGGTGTTGCTAAAGCGTTGCAAACGTGGGTGGAGCGAGCAACAAAGTGGTTTACGCTTCGATCCGTCCTATATGTATTTTGGTTATCCCTCATTGTGGCGGCATTTTCGCTTCCTCTAAATTTTGTCGGCTATCATCTTTCCCGCGCATATGGCATTAGCACGCAATCGGTATCAAGTTGGTTGAAGGATGAGCTGACCAATTTTTTTGTTGATACGGTGCTGTTTATGTTGATTGCAACAGTATTGTATTGGCTCCTTCGCCGCTTTGAAAGGCGCTGGTGGCTGTATGCGTGGGTGTTATGCGTGCCATTTATGATTTTTTTATGTTCATTCAGCCGGTTTACGGAAAAAACAGTGACAAAGCAAAAAAGATTTCCTTTTTGAAATTCTTTTTAAAAAATTTCAAAAAAACTGTTTTCTTTTTTGTGATTCTGTTATATAATAACAACGTACAAAACGATAATGTATTATAACAATAGAGATGGGGGAAGAGAAATGGCTAGTTTTGAAGAACGCGTAAAACAATTGGAAGAAAGTTGGAAAAATGAAGAGCGTTGGAAAGGGATTGTTCGTCCTTATAGCGCAGAAGATGTCATTAAATTGCGCGGCTCGATTGATATTGAATATACATTAGCTCGTCGCGGAGCAGAGAAACTTTGGAAATTGTTAAATACGGAAGATTACATCAATGCTCTTGGGGCGTTAACTGGAAACCAAGCAGTTCAGCAAGTGAAAGCCGGTTTAAAAGCAATTTATTTAAGCGGATGGCAAGTAGCGGCAGATGCAAACCTTGCAGGGCAAATGTATCCAGACCAAAGCTTATATCCGTCCAATAGCGTACCTCATGTGGTGAAACGGATTAATCAAGCGCTGCAGCGCGCCGATCAAATTCAATATTTGGAACAAAGCGGAGATATCGATTATTTCGTACCGATTGTTGCGGATGCAGAAGCTGGTTTTGGCGGTCAATTAAATGTGTTTGAATTGATGAAAGCGATGATTGAAGCAGGTGCAGCAGGTGTTCACTTCGAAGACCAGCTTTCTTCGGAGAAAAAATGCGGTCACTTAGGCGGAAAAGTGTTGCTTCCAACGCAAACAGCGGTACGTAACCTAATTGCGGCACGTCTTGCAGCAGATGTCATGGGTGTACCGACTGTGTTGATTGCACGTACAGATGCGAATGCGGCGGATTTAATTACGAGCGATATCGACTCTCGTGACCAAGAATTTATTACTGGTGAACGGACACCGGAAGGATTTTACCGCACGAGAGCAGGGCTTGACCAAGCGATTGCTCGCGGCTTAGCGTATGCGCCGTATGCGGATTTAATCTGGTGCGAAACAAGCGAGCCAAACTTAGAAGAAGCGCGTCGTTTCGCAGAAGCGATTCATGAAAAATTCCCAGGCAAAATGCTCGCTTACAACTGCTCGCCATCATTTAACTGGAAGAAAAAATTGGATGACGAAACGATTGCAAACTTCCAAAAAGAACTCGCAAAAATGGGCTACAAATTCCAATTCGTTACACTCGCTGGTTTCCATACATTAAACTACAGCATGTTCGAATTGGCACGCGGATACAAAGAGCGCGGCATGGCGGCATATGCAGAATTGCAACAAGCAGAATTTGCCGCAGAAAAATATGGCTACACGGCAACAAGACATCAACGCGAAGTGGGTACTGGTTACTTCGATGAAGTAGCGCAAGTGATTTCCGGCGGTCAATCATCGACAGTTGCGTTGAAAGGTTCGACAGAAGAAGAACAATTTACGACAGCATAAGGGAAAAATGGGGGATTTCATATAGAAGAAACAAGGGCATGCTTGACATAAGCGTGCCCTTTTGTTATCGAGATGATATATAGAAATGATAAAATTAGACAAGAAAGTATACATATTCCTGTAAAAATATGCTAGAAGATCATATGATCGCTTTTTATGGTTGCCTTCCCAATGAAATATTACAAAATAACAACATTCCTTCTAGTTTTGTATAATTTGGAAATACTAACACATCCTAAACATGGGAGGCGATTATCATATGCAAAAGGAAAATGAAAAAAGAGAAATGCCATTTGAGCCAACGTTGCATCCAGAGTTTCGCATAAGTACAGATTTTCATTTTCAGCAGGCATTTTTGAATGAGGAAACATATGCTGGAGGTTCGATTGGCGAGCATACAGCTATTGAACAAGCAAATGAATATTTAGCGGAAGAAGAAATTCGGCAAACATTTCATAATTCATGAACCTCTTCCGCTTTCATTCCATTAATAAGTGGAAGAGTTCGCGAGAGATTAGCCATTCTAAAAACACCTTTCTCCCATGACTTTGGTCATGGGATTTATTATTTAACGTGATTTTCATCATAAAAATTGTTCATTGTTTTTTGAAAATATAGAAAAATATAACTATTAATGATATGATGGAATTAGGTACAATGTATAAGAGAGGAGAGAAATTTGTAATGAAAGTAAATGAGTTTATCGTCCTGAATAAATTTATTATTAGCCGCTATACCATGGCGGTTTTACCGCATCACTTACATGGTAATTTCTACGCAAAAGTTGTGGAAGAAGATGGCGAGTATATTGTTAAAATGAGGCCAATTGATATTATTAAACGCAGCTGCGACTATTATGGTTCTAGTTTTCGAGGCAGAAAAGAAGGCACCCGAGCTGTCATCGGCATTACGCATAAAGCGCCGATCGCAATCGAACCGCTCAACGAAATTTACGTTTTCCCAACGATTTCCCCTAGTGATTCCCGCTGTGTTTGGCTATCACACATTCACGTATATAAATATGAGCCCACAAAAAATGATCAAACAATCGTCTATTTTACCAACGAAAAAAGTATTTTACTTGATGTTTCCTACCACTCTTTTGTCAATCAACTTTATCGTACGGCACAGCTCAGAACGAAACTAACAGAGCGAATGGAAGCAAGAGAACGTAAACTGCAGTATGTGTTTCGGATGAATCATTCTAAAGGGTGGTTGCAGCAATAGTTTTTTAAAAAGCCGAAAAATCTCCCACTTCAGCGGATTTTCTTCATCGCAAGTAAGTGGGAGAAAAACGGCTCTTGCAGCTGTTATTTTTTCATTACTATTATTACTATATAGGTTGTAATAAAGAATTTCCGATCTCCATGTCCCGTCTTTATCACCTGACAAGCTGGCACGGTAACAAGAAGAGCGAACAATGCCATGTAAAACAAAATTGCAACTTATATATTTAATCATTTTCCATTGTTTTGATCATTCATATCCATAAAGATTAGTTCAAATTCCCCTTAGAAGTGTGTAAAATAAATATATAGCATATAATATGAATGGGGAGTATAAATGGACATCGAAGCAATCAAACAATGGTTTACCCTTGACAACGCACTATCCAAGCTGGAGCAGTATCGCTCCTTTGGAGTGTTCCCAGGAATTGCAGCAACGTTGTTGGAATCGTTTTTTCCTGTTTTACCAATGTTTGTTTTCGTTATGGCAAATGCGGCAGCATTTGGTTTGTGGAAAGGTTTCCTTATTTCGTGGATCGGCGCCTGTCTCGGTTCCATTCTCGTTTTTTGGCTTACACGAAAAATTGGACAAAAGCGTTTTTTTCGTTTTGTAAGCCGCCATCGAAAAGTCAGGCAGTTTATGCACTGGATTGAGCGTCATGGTTTTGGCCCAGTGTTTTTAATATATTGTTTTCCGTTTACTCCATCAGCGGTCGTCAATGTTGTTGCAGGGTTGTCGCGGATAAGCCAGCAGCAATTTATTTTAGCCGTATTATTGGGAAAGATGGTAATGATTTTTACAATTAGTTTTATTGGATATGATATTGCCGCGCTTGTGAAACAGCCGTTGCGTACAGTCGCGATAGCGGTTGTTATCGCAATGTTATGGTATGCTGGAAAGAAAGTGGAAGCGAAGTTTTCGATAACTGAAAAACGGTATAATGAGGGAGATGGATAATGGCAGGTGGCGATTGGAACATGGGGGAGAAGAGACGGCGGTGGCGCAGGTCATTTCTTTTCGGAGGTGCACTCACTTTTATTTTGGTATTACGGTTTCTTTGCTTCACCAACTATATGGTGGAGGGGAAATCGATGATGCCGACATTGCAAGAAGGAAATTTGTTGATTGTAAATAAACTAAGTTATCAAATTGGCGATATTCATCGGTTTGATGTTGTCGTCTTTCATGCGAACGAAAAGGAAGATTACGTAAAACGCGTGATCGGACTGCCTGGTGATCAAATTGAATATAAAAATGATGTGCTATATATTAACGGAAAAAAAACCAATGAACCGTATTTACAACCGTATAAACAAAAATTGATTGGCGGAAAGTTGACGGGAGATTTTACGCTGGAAGAACTTACAGGGAAAAAGAGAGTGCCGGAAGGATATATTTTTGTCCTTGGCGATAACCGGTTAAGCAGCTGGGACAGCCGGCATTTCGGATTCGTGAAAATAAGTCAAGTAGTAGGAAAAGTTGATTTGCGCTATTGGCCTGTTCAACAATTTTCTGTCCGATTTTGATATAGTTTAAAAATTTTGTTTGGAGTGGAAATGAATTTCTATTTGCGGCAGTAAACGCATGGCTATAAAATGATAGAAGAACGGACGCCTTTGGAACGAGGGGAAGTGTAAAACGGTTTTTTAGTTTATCGCTTGGCGAAAACTTCAAATCGCTTAAGTTCAAACGAAGTGAAGTGGCGGGTAGTTCGCGTAAAAGGTATTCATCGATGCGGTATAGCTCGTGAATACTATTTTTTCTTCCAGAATACGAACATATGTGCTAAAATGAAGGAAATAATAGAAAATGAAGGTGATATCGATGTCGCTTCGATTTCTTTTAGGAAGATCGGGAAGTGGAAAAACAACAACGTGCTTAAATGAAATTCGTCGTAAATTAAAAGAAGAGCCAAAAGGGAATCCGATTATTTATCTTGTTCCAGAGCAAATGACGTTTCAATCAGAATATGCGTTAATACATACACCAGGATTAGGTGGAATGATCCGGGCGCAAGTTTTTAGCTTTACACGGTTAGCATGGCGTATTTTGCAGGAAACTGGCGGAATGAGTCGATACCATGTGAATGATATCGGAATGCAGATGATGATTCGAAAAATTGTCGAACAAAAGAAACAACAATTGAAATTATTTGGCCGCGCCGTTGATAAAACAGGCTTTATCAAACAGCTTCACGACATGATTACAGAATGTAAACGTTATTGTGTTACTCCACAGCATCTTCGCGAACATGTAAAAGCGCTGACGGAACAAGGAAAAAAGCCGGCTGAAAAGGTGTTAGCCGATAAATTAAACGATATATCCATCATTTATGAGGAACTAGAGAGAAGTTTATTGAACCATTACATAGATTCGGAGGATTATTTGCGGTTGCTTTCCGAAAAAATCCCGCAATCCCGCTATTTGCGTAATGCAGAAATCTATATTGATGGGTTCCACCAATTTACACCACAGGAGTATATGGTGCTTGAACAGCTGCTTATTCATTGTAAACGTGTTACTGTGGCATTAACAGTAGATGCGCCTTACGATGACCGATTGCCAAATGAATTGCATTTATTTTATTTAACGGCAAAAACTTATCATGATATTCGCCAAATGGCGCTCTTAAATGATGTTGCCATCGAAGAAACCATGATTTTAGATAGAAATATGCGCCATCAAGAAAAAGCACTTGCTCATCTTGAAGCGTATTATCATGAGCGCCCCGCGGTTGTCTATTCAGAAGAGACAGAGGCGGTTAATGTGTATGAAGCGGCAAACCGCCGCGCGGAAATCGAAGCGATTGCTCGAGAAATCGTTCATCTTGTGCGTGACAAAGGATATCGTTATCGTGATATTGCTTTGATTGTTCGCAATACGGAAGATTATCGCGATTTAGTGAAAACCATTTTTTATGATTTTCATATTCCTTATTTTATGGATGAAAAAGAGCCGATGCATCATCACCCACTTATTGAATTGCTGCGGGCCAGCATGGAAATTATTACATCGCGCTGGCGTTATGAATCGGTATTTCGCGCCATTAAAACCGATTTATTATTTCCAGTGGAAGAAGATATCGTTGCGTTGCGAGAAGCGATGGACCAGCTAGAAAATTATGTTCTCGCATACGGAATTAAAGGAGAAAAATGGACAAATGGTGAACGTTGGACATACCGCCGCTACCAGGCATTAGAAGGATTATCCATCCCGCAAACAGATGAGGAAAAGCAATACGAAGAAAAGTTAAACGAATGGCGTGATATAATTGCAGCTCCGCTCTCTAAGCTAGAGCGCCGAATGCGTAGAGCGAAAGGCGGCAGAAGCCTTTGTGAAGCGATTTATTTATTCTTAGAAGAATTGCAAATTCCTAGAAAACTAGAAAAAATGAGCAAAGAAGCGGAAGAACAAGGCAGGTTGATGGAAGCAAGACAGCATGAGCAAGTATGGAATGCGGTGATTGATTTATTAAACCAATATGTAGAAATGTTAGGAGATGAATCGATACCGGTAGCAGAGTTTGCGAAAATCATCGAAACAGGGCTTGACCGTCTCGAATTTTCGCTTGTTCCACCCGCGATGGACCAAGTGATTATTGCCCAATTAGACCGTTCTCGTCTTATTGATGTAAAATGCGCATTTATTATTGGCGTAAATGAAGGTATCATTCCGGCGAAAGCAAAAGAAGACGGATTGCTGGCGGAAACGGAACGGGAACTTTTACAGCAGTTTGGAACGAGAGTTGCTCCAGGAGGAAGAGAACAATTATTTTATGAACCGTTTTTCATTTATTTAGCATTAACGAGTCCAAGCGAGCGGCTATATGTGACCTATCCGCTGGCAAATGAAGAAGGAAAAGCGCTCTCTCCTTCGATCATTATTAAGCATCTTACTGATTTATTCCCGAATTTGCAAAAGCGTGTCTGCGGAAATGATCCGCTTGATGCGCCGTTTGCGGAACAACATGAATTTGTCACTGTTCCGCGTGCGACGTTAACATATCTTGTAACACAACTGCAAGCATGGAAACGGAATTACTCGATTGCGCCGCTTTGGTGGGATGTATATAACTTTTACGTAAGTGATCAACAATGGAGAAGTCACGCGCGCAAAGCGATTGCAGGGGTATTTTATACGAATGAGGCAACGCCGTTGAAAAAAGAAATTAGCAAGCGATTGTACGGCAAAAAAATTCAGGCGAGCGTATCGCGCATGGAGCAATTTCAAAAATGCCCGTTTTCCCATTTTGTTTCCCATGGCTTACGGTTAAAGGAACGGGCTGTTTTTCGGCTCGATGCTCCTGACATTGGACAACTATTTCACTCTGCGCTGAAAATTATTTCCGACCGCCTTCGCGAAGCAAAAATTGATTGGCGCCATTTGTCCAAACAGCAGTGTGAGCAGCTGTCAATGGAAGCGGTGGAACAAATCGCACCGCTCATTCAGCAGCAAATATTGCTTAGTTCCAATCGCTACTATTATATGAAACGAAAGCTGCAAAACGTTATTGCGCGGACAACGAATGTATTAAGCGAGCACGCGAAAGCAAGCAGTTTTGTGCCGATTGGCCTTGAGTTGGAGTTTGGACCAAATGGCGTGCTTCCACCGCTTACGTTCCGGCTTCCGGACGGTACGGTGATGGAGCTTGTCGGACGAATTGACCGCGTTGATAAAGCGGAAAGTTCAAGGGGAGTGCTATTGCGCGTCATTGACTATAAATCTAGCGCCAAAACGCTGAATTTAACGGAAGTATATTACGGCCTTGCGCTGCAAATGCTCACTTACTTGGACATTGTGCTCACTTATGCAGAACAGCTAGTCGGCAAGGAAGCTTTTCCGGCCGGGATTCTTTATTTCCATGTGCACAATCCAATTATTAAAAGCGATCAGCTCCTTTATGATGAAAAAGAAGTGGAACGAAAGCTGTTGGAACAATTTAAAATGCGCGGGCTTTTGCTCGGGGATGTGGAAGCAATCCGCTTGATGGACACGCAAATGGAGGAAGGAAAATGGTCGTTAATCGTTCCAGCCCAAATTACGAAAAAAGGCGCTATTCATTCCAGCTCATCGGTGGTCAGTGAAGAAGATTTTTCGCGTCTTCGCCAACATATCCGCCAGCTGTTTCAAACCATTGGCATTCAAATCGTCGACGGAATCGTCGACATTTCGCCATACAAGTTAAATGAACAGACGCCTTGCGAGTTTTGTGCATTTAAGTCGGTTTGTCAGTTTGATGAATCGTTTTCAAATAATCGCTATCGCTTGTTAGTTCCGGAAGAAAACCGCGAAATTGTTCAAAAATTTTCAGAAGGGAAGGACTGAAATGAATATCGTTTTTCGTCCGAAACCGAAGGAAAGTCAGTGGACGGATGAACAATGGAAGGCTATTGTTGCGGATGGCCAAGACATTTTAGTGGCAGCGGCGGCAGGATCAGGGAAAACAGCGGTGCTTGTCGAACGGATTATCCAAAAAATTACGGCGAAAGAAGACCCGATTGATGTCGACCGGCTTCTTGTTGTGACGTTTACCAACGCTTCTGCGGCCGAAATGAAAACGAGAATTGCCGAGGCGATCGAACGCGAGCTGGATAAACAGCCAAACTCGCTCCATTTGCGCAGACAGCTTAGTTTGTTGAATCGTGCTTCGATTTCAACAATTCACTCCTTTTGTTTGGACGTTATTCGCAAATATTACTATTTGATCGATATTGATCCCGTATTTCGCATTGCTGATGATACGGAAATGGAATTGCTGAAAGAAGAAGTGATGGAAGAACTCTTGGAAGAAGAGTACGGAAAAGCCGATAACGAGCTGTTTTTCGAAGTGGTGGACCGTTATACAGGGGACCGGAGCGACGCTGAACTGCAAGAAATGATTTTGTCTATCTATGAATTTTCCCGGTCGCATCCGGAACCGTATAGATGGCTTGACCAACTTGTTGCGATGTATGACATAGACGAGGATACTCCATTAACGCAGCTTCCGTATATTTCTTACTTAAGAAAATATGTAGAGATGGAATTGGCAGCGGCAAAACGCCTTATTGCAAGAGCTTTACAACTGGCTCATTTGCCTGGAGGGCCGTTGCCGCGAGCTGAAAATTATCGCGATGATTTGCAGCTTATCGCCCATTTTGAAGCATTGTTAGACCGCTCATGGGACGAGCTATATGAAGCGATGAAGTCGTTGTCGTTATCGCGTTTAAAATCGTGCCGCGGCGACGAATACGATCCGCAGCTCGTGGAAGAAGCAAAATCATTGCGCGATCAAGCGAAAAAGAAATTGGAATCGTTACGGGACAATGTATTTTCTCTCCGCCCGACTACATGGCTTCGACATATGCGGGAGATGAAACCGGTCGTTGAAACGATTGTTCGGTTAGTAAAACAATTTACGGAAATGTTTCAAGCACGCAAGCGTGAAAAAGGAATCGTCGATTTTTCGGATTTGGAGCATTATTGTTTGCAAATTTTGCGCCATCCGAATTCAGCTGACGGACAATGGCTTCCGTCTGACGCTGCTTTGGATTATCGCGCTCAATTTGTTGAAGTGCTTGTTGACGAATATCAAGATACGAACATGGTGCAAGAAGCGATATTGCGGCTTGTGACAAAAGGAAATGAACATACCGGAAATTTATTTATGGTAGGTGACGTAAAACAATCCATTTACCGCTTTCGCTTGGCGGAGCCGATGTTATTTTTAAGCAAATATAAACGGTTTACGGCAGACGGTAAGCAATCGGGAATGAAAATTGACTTATCCAATAACTTTCGCAGCCGCGCGGAAATTTTGCATGGAACGAACTTTATTTTTAAACAAATTATGAGCGAAACAGTCGGGGAGATGGAATATGACGAAGCGGCGGAATTAAAATATGGCGCCGTTGACTATCCGGACAATGAGCAGGCAGCGCCGGAATTGATCATTATTGACCGAAATAGCAAAGACGACGAAGAAACCGGGGAGTTTGACACGAATGATCTAGCAGCAGCACAGCTGGAAGCGCGCATGATGGCAAAAAAAATAAAGGAAATCGTCTCCGAGCCGTTTCACGTTTACGATCGCAAAGCAAAACGAATGCGCCGCGCCATGTATCGAGACATCGTTATTCTTCTCCGTTCCATGACGGCCGCTCCGCAAATAATGGAAGAATTTCGCGCGCAAGGCATTCCGGTGTATGCGGATCTATCTTCTGGATATTTCCAAGCGACAGAAATATCTATCATGCTGTCGCTGTTAAAAGTGATCGATAATCCATATCAAGACATACCGCTTGCATCGGTTTTGCGTTCTCCAATTGTCGGTTTGAATGAAAATGAATTAGCGCTTATCCGCATTCATGAGAAGAAAGGCACGTTTTATGAGGCAATGGTGTCATTTTTGACTAAAACGGTGGATGACAAAGAAGAAGCAGCGTTGCAACAAAAATTGCGCCTGTTTTACGAACAGCTAAAACATTGGCGGACAATGGCGCGTCAGCGTTCGTTGGCGGATATTATTTGGCAGCTATATCGGGATACGCAATTTTACGATTTTGTCGGTGGTTTGCCTGGCGGGAAACAACGACAAGCGAATTTGCGCGCGCTTTATGACCGAGCTCGGCAATATGAAACGACGTCATTTCGAGGATTGTTTCGCTTTTTACGGTTTATTGAACGCCTGCAAAATCGCGGGGACGATTTAGGAGCGGCACGTGCTCTTGGCGAACAAGAAGATGTTGTCCGCATTATGACGATTCATAGTAGCAAAGGGCTTGAATTTCCAATCGTTTTTATTGCAGGGCTATCGCGTCCGTTTAATACGCGAGACTTATATGAATCGTATTTGCTTGATAAAGAACTCGGGTTTGCGGCGAGATTTGTAGATCCAAAGCTGCGCATCAGCTATCCGACATTGCCGCAAATCGCGATAAAACAGAAGAAACGGCTCGATTTTTTAGCGGAAGAAATGCGAATTTTATATGTTGCGTTAACAAGGGCAAAAGAGAAACTATATTTAATCGCAGCGGTGAAAGATGCGGAAAAAGAAGTAGCAAAATGGAAAAGCACTGCGATGGAAGAAGAGTGGCTTTTGCCGGATGATGTCCGTGCTTCTGCGCGTTGTTACTTAGATTGGATCGGAAGAGCGCTCATCCGCCATCGTGACGGGCGAAACTTCGGTGATTTGTCCTATGTATGTGAGAAAATCGCTTCCCATCCGTCTATTTGGCATATGGAAGTCATTCCGGCGAGCCAATTGTATGACGTGGATAAAGAAGCCGAGCAGATGGATGAGCAAATAATCACCGCGTTAAAACGAGGAGAGCGTGTTCCGAACGCGGGGGAATGGAAGGAAGAGGTTGATCGCCTTCTTTCGTGGGAATACGCATATGAAAAAGAAATGCTTGTCCGTGCGAAGCAAACGGTATCTGAGTTAAAACGACATCGTGAAATTTTTGGGGAAAATGCCGACCGAATGCCGCTCCATTCATTTTCCACACCGCTGTTTGAGCGTCCAATGTTTATGAGTGAGAAAACATTGACACCGGCAGAAAAAGGAACGGCAATGCATATTGTGATGCAGCAAGTCGATTTGACAGCACCAATTACGGAAGAGACGGTTCGTGAACAAATAGCCAAATTAGTTCAAATGGAGCTGCTAACACACGAACAGGCGGAAGCGATCGATATTTCGAGCGTTGTTGCGTTTTTCGACACAGAAATCGGCAAGCGCCTACGTGCCGCAGACGAAGTGTATCGTGAAGTGCCGTTTAGCTTGGCGCTGCCGGCAAAAGAAGTATATGAAGACGGTGTTGGCGAAGAAAGAAAAGTTCTTGTTCAAGGCGTCATTGATTGTTTATTTGCTGACGAAAAAGGACTTGTATTAATCGACTTTAAAACAGACACCGTAACTAATCGGTTCGCAGGAGGTTGGCATGAAGCAAAACAGGTGATAATATCCCGCTATAAAACACAAATGCAGTTATACCGTCGCGCTGTAGAACAAATTTGGAAAATCAATGTAGATGAATGTTATTTATATTTATTTGATGGCTCACATCTTATTTCCATATAGAAACTAGAAACGGAAAAGAGGATCTCCTCTTTTCCGAATACTTTCTAGAAAGAAAGGAACGGAAAGCGTATGCGCATTTTACATACAGCCGACTGGCATTTAGGAAGAACGCTGGAAGGAAGAAGCCGTCTGCCGGAACAGGAACAATTTATTGATGAGCTTGTCGACATCGTGGAAAAAGAAAAAATTGATGTCGTGTTAATGGCGGGAGATGTGTTTGATTCTGTTAATCCGCCGGCAGCAGCTGAACAATTGTTTTACGAAAGTCTTGCCCGCCTTTCAGATAAAGGAAAACGTCCGGTTGCTGTTATTGCCGGTAACCATGACCATCCGGAGCGGATTAGCGCTGCTAGGAAATTAGTAGCCGATTACGGCATCCTTTTGCTAGGGTGGCCGGACACGACCGTCTATCGCATTGAAGTGCCAGCGCGAAATGAAACGATGATGCTCGCTCCGCTCCCGTATCCTTCTGAATCGCGTTTAGCAGAATTGCTGTCCAAAGAACATTCCGAAATTTCTTTGCGTGACCGATACGACGAGCGCATTCGCCATCTATTTGCAGCGATGTCCGCTTCGTTTTCGGAAAAGACGGTAAACATCGCAATGAGTCATATTTATGTGGCAGGAGGAAGTACATCCGATTCGGAACGGCCGATTGAAGTCGGTGGTGCTTACACAGTAGCTGCTACTAGTTTGCCAAAACAAGCTCAATATGTCGCGCTTGGCCATTTGCATCGGCCGCAAGATGTAAAACGTGCTGAAACGGCGGCGCGTTACTCTGGTTCACCGCTTGCATATAGCTTTTCTGAAGCGGGATACGCTAAATCTGTTACGATTGTCGATGTAAAACCAGGGGAAAAAGCGATAGTTTCCGAAATACCGTTGTCCTCTGGCAAACCGTTAGTAAGGTGGCAAGCAACCGAAGGAATTGCCCAAGTATATCGCTGGTGTGAAGAAGGAAAAGATCCATCTGCATGGATTGATTTGGAAATTCACCTTTCACAGCCGTTATCCATGGAGGAAATTTATCGATTGCGCAAGCTTCATTCTGGTTTTGTGCATATCCGTCCTGTCTTTCCAGAAAAAGAAGAGCATATAGAGAATCGGAAGCAAGAGCGATTATCATTAGAAGAAATGTTCCGCCGTTTTTATGAGCGCCAGACAGGCGGCGGCAAGGCGGACGACGAGCTTGTCCGATTATTTTTAGAACTGGTGGCGGAACAGGAAGAAGAGGGGGAGACGGAAGAGTGAAGCCGATTTCATTAACGATAGCGGGTTTGCACAGTTTTCGCGAGAAACAAACGATTGATTTTCAATCATTATGCGAAGGTGGTGTCTTTGGCATTTTCGGCCCAACTGGAAGCGGGAAATCAACGATTTTAGACGCGATTACACTTGCGTTATTTGGCAGTGTGGAACGTGCGCCAAACCATACGCAAGGAATTATGAATCATGCGGAAAATGAACTGTTCGTTTCTTTTACGTTTGAATTAGAAAATGCCACATGCACGAAGCGATATACGGTAGAGCGCAGCTTTAAACGTGGCGATGAATGGCGGTTAAAAAGCGGAATATGCCGGCTTATCGAAGTTGGCGCAGAAACCGTTGTGTTGGCGGATAAGTTGACGGAAGTCAATAAAGCGATAGAGCAATTGCTTGGTTTAACGATGAAAGATTTTACGCGCGCCGTCGTGCTGCCGCAAGGGAAATTCGCCGAATTTTTATCATTGAAAGGCGCCGAACGACGGCAGATGCTACAGCGCCTTTTTCATTTGGAACCATATGGAGACAAGTTAAATAAAAAATTGAAAGAAAAACTCGCTGCCATTTCTAATGAATTAAATGAAGTGATCGCTGAGAAGACAGGTTTAGGAGATGCATCGGAAGAAGCGCTTGAACGCGCGAAACAAGAGTTAGAGACACTTTGGGATTTACTGCAAAAGCGAAAAGCAGAATTACATGATATGGAAGTAACGATGGAACGAACGAAACAGTTATGGGCATGGCAAAGGGAAAAAGAAGAACTTGAAGCCGAACTAGCGCGCCTTGCCAGTGAAGAATCACATATTCGCTTATTAGAGAATAGAAAAGAACGCGCGGAACAAGCGGAACGAATGTGGCCATATCTCGAACAGTATGAAGAAGCGCGCCGGTTTGTGATCAATGCAGAGGAGAAACAAAAGGAATTACAGAAAAAACTCGTACAAGCTAAAGAACTTTATGAAAAAGCGATGCATCGTTATGAACGTATTCGGCAAGAAAAGGCCGCTTCCGAACCTCATTTATTAGCAAAAAAAGAACAGCTCACCCAGGCAAAACAGTTAGCGGCTCAAATCCATGCGTTAGAAACAGAATTAAACGAAATGAGGAAACAAATTCATTTGCTAGAAGAAGAAGAACGGAAAAAGCTTGTCGAATGGCAGGAAGCAGCAAAGTTGTATGAACGCGGGCTGGAAAAACAACAAATGTTAAAGGCAGAGCTGCAAAAATATGCAGCTTCTATAGAGCAAAAGGAAGTGGTTGAGCGAGCATACGATGAAAAACAGCAAATTGAAAGAATAACAGATGCGCTTCAAGATATTCAACAACGGCTGGCACAAAAACAAAAAGCGCAACAGCAGGCCAATAAGGAACGAGAAAAAAGAAAGCAGCGCGCAGAGACGGCAAAAGAAAAATTGCACGTTTTGTTCCAAAAAATAGAGAAAGTCTATCATTCTGTCTGTGAGAGACAATGGCAGTTAGAAAAACGGTTGTATCGGTATGAACAACAGCTCGAGCAAGAACGCGAAAAAGCGGAGCAGGCGCAAACTGCAGAGATGGCAGCAATTCTTGCTAGACAACTTCGCCAAGGAGAACCATGTCCTGTCTGCGGGTCATGCGAACATCCGAATCCGTATGTATATGAGCACAATAACGTTAGCAGCGGGAAAATCGCTATATTGGAACAGCAGGTAAAACAAGGACAAACTTATATGCAAGTGTTGCACACATTAAAAGCACAGCTTGAACAATTGGCGCAATTTATTGGAAATGAGTGGACGTTCCAACGATTCGATGTAAGTAAATTAAAGGTTGAAGAAGATATCGATATTGCCGTGGAAGTGAAAGCACTTCAACAAGATTGTTTGCAATTAAAAGAAGCCCTTCAGCAGGCGCTGCAAAAGTGGCGTGATGCCGAATCGTCACAGCAAGCCATCGAGCAAGAATTAAGATTGCTAGAAAAAGATGTACAAGAATTACAAACGGAGCGGGAATATCGTTTCAATGAATACAATCAATTAGAAGCAAGCTGGCGTGAAAAATATACCGATTTTTCTTTTGATACGATCGAAGCGCTCCGCAACCAAATGCGAAAACATGAAGAAATCGTTCGGAAATTGCAAAAACGAATCGATGACAGCATTCCGTTTCTTGAAACTAAATTAAATGAAAAAGAGCGATTAGCCCAACAGCAGCGAGAGCTGGAAACGGAAAAAGTCCGCCTTGTTTCTTTGTGGAAGGCTAAACAACAACTGGCAGATGACTATAAACAGCAGTTAATGGAAAAAGCAGGTGGAAAGCAAGTAGAAGAGCAACTTCTTCAAGTGGAAAAACAGCTGCTTTACTTAAAAAAAGAAGAAGAAGAAGCATATCAAAGATGGCTGCAGGCACAAAAACAATACCAAGCTTTAGAAACGGAAGCAAAAGCGATACAGCAGTCGTTGGAAGAAGGAAAAGAACGGTACGAAGAAGCGAAATTGCGTTGGCTTAATGAATTGAAAAAAACAACATTTGCCGATGAAAACGAAGTGAAAGAAGCAAAGGCGGCAGAAGAATTACGCCTCGAGTGGGAACAGCAAATCAAACATTATTGGCAGAAAGTGCAACATGCCCAGCATCGTCTTCAGCAGCTGACCGAAGCGATCGGTGGGGAAATGATTGATCAACAACAATGGGAACAATTGCAGACTGTATATGAACAAATAAAACAACAAGTAGATGAAGCCATGCAGCAAGTGGGTGCCGCGCAAAACAAAGTGGAAGAATTAACGGAAAAACATAAACGGTTTACGGAATTAGAGAAAAAACAACAAGAGTTAGCCGCTCTTATGGATCGTTATAAACATTTGCAGTCGATTTTAAAGGGAAACAGCTTTGTCGAATTTATGGCGGAAGAACAACTCATTCAAGTGACAAGAATGGCTTCCGAGCGATTAAGTTCGTTGACAAGACAGCGCTATTCATTGGAAGTCGACTCACAAGGAGGGTTTCTCATTCGCGATGATGCCAATGGCGGGGTAAAGCGTCCAGTGACAACATTATCAGGAGGAGAAACGTTTTTAACATCATTATCGCTCGCATTGGCGTTATCAGCACAAATTCAATTGCGTGGGGAATATCCGCTTCAGTTTTTCTTCTTGGACGAAGGGTTTGGCACGCTTGATGCGGAACTTCTTGATACGGTTATTTCTGCACTGGAAAAGCTTCATTCGCAGCGGCTTTCTGTCGGGGTAATCAGTCATGTGCAAGAAATTCGCTCCCGCCTGCCGAAGCGGCTTATTGTTGAGCCGGCGGAACCGTCTGGGCGAGGAACAAGAGTTAGATTAGAAGTCATGTAACTTTTACTAATAAAAATGCAAAGCAGCCATTTCCTGAAAAGGAGTGGCTGCTTTGCTAATTGTTTGCAGCAACATTGCTGTCAAACGTATCGGAGTCAAACGTGTTTGTTAAACTGATGCCGTTGTTTGTAATGATAAAATCCCCAGTATTAAATCCTCCTGAACCAGCCATTGTTTTTGTGGCTACTTTTGGAGCGATATAAAGACAATCCCCCATTTGCACAACTGCTCCACTGCTGACAGTATTAATTTTAATGGGTCCGACGACAGAAGGCATTATTTCTCATCCTTTGTTATTGATGAAGTGGTTTCTGTATTTGTCATAGAAGGCAATGAAGAATCCGGAGCAAGCTGACGAATATGTTTAATTCTTGCTTCCGCATCAACAGTAGAAGTCGATCCAATATGAACAACGGAAGAAGTGGAAACCGCTAACATACGAATGGAGCGAACGGAAATAACGGGAGATTGATGAAGGGTTTGAATGAAAATATCATTGCTGTTTGGCTGCAATTTGGGAATTGGTCTTGTAAAGATAGGAAAAATTTCTTCTCCTTCGCCCCCGAAAAATAATTCATATTGTCGTTGAACCGCTAAAACGCGAGAACGCGAAGTAATTTCCCGTGAATCACCGATTTGTAAAACAGAACTATAAACAACTGTTTCTCCATGAAAATATTCTACCATCGATGTTCGTTTCATGATTATTCTCCTCTTGGAGCGAGTGGGACGAATGGACCGATAATTAACGATTCCGGCGGTGTGTCGAAAGTGGAAGCGAGATTAATAACATCTGCATCTCCAACTAAAAAAATGGCGGAGCTTGTTATAGCTGTTAAGTGAATATCGCCAACATGGATATCGCGGTTAATCACTGTATAGTTCATTGTTCTCCCCCTTGTTTTGGTAAATGTTTTAGAAAAAGGTCAAGCGATTGTTCAATATCCATCTTTACTTTTTGAAAAATTTCGTTTTCGACCGATTTATCATTGTCCGATGCAGGGACGTATCCGTTATTCATTTTTTGCTGTAAATAAAAATGGATTCGTTCGTCCACTTGTCGAGCGATGTCTTGCAAAATAAAATGTCGATACGTGTCATCAAGACGAAGTGCATATTGTTCTTCCAATTTCTTTAACGTTTCCTTTGCTTCCTTTTCTAAATAAGCATGAACTTTTTCTTGAATGGTGCGGAATAAGACTGGTTCCGGCTTTGGAACTATTGTTTTTTCAGGTTGAACGGCAAAATCTTCGATAGTGTTGCCAACACCGTTGGGAGTAATGCCAATATTTAATGTCCCTTCCAATGTTTCTACTTTTAATTGGTCAAATTTATATTCGATTCGTTCAATGGTTGTACGCGGTTGTTGTTGAAGTTCTATTAGCTGTTTTTCAAGGAGGAGAAGCCGCTGTTCTAACGATTGTATTTTTTTTGTTTGCCATGACAGATAGCGCCGCAGTTTCGCAAAATAGTCATATAGGAACATAATGTTGAAATCATCCTCTCCAAAGTCCCTTCTTACTTCAATATATGGACGGCCTTTTGTTGTCATCACTATTTTCATGCTTTTTTAGCGAGTTGCTGAATGAAGCGGGACTAGAGGACTGCTAGATGCTCCACCTGCCAATGGAACGATGGCGGTAGCGTGTGGAGCAGGCTTCGTGAATCCTCCTGTGTTTGTTAGTGTAGAAAGCGCTTGGATGCTGCCAGCGCTGCCGATTTGCAGTACGGATGAGTTCATAACAGAACCTATTTTCAATTGATAAATGCATATACTTTGGCTAATATAAAAATTCATTGGTTCTCCCCCTTTTAGGCGTTAGCTACTACATTTTCATCCGCGATGTCCGCATCGTTTATATTCGTATTGCTGTAATAGTTATAAATATGCAAGCCATCTCCTGTATTAAATGAACCGGCACCGGCAAATGTTTTGGCAACACTGTGTGGTGAAATCGCAAACACGTCTCCAATGTGAAACACGCCGCTGCTTCCGATACTGTTTAACTTAACGACTCCGACAAATGCTGGCATAACGCATGCACCTTTCTCTTGTTCTTATGATAATGTATGGGCGCGGCGGCAAAAACGTGAGCGTTTTAAGATTTTTCCCAAAAAGTCTCCCACCTCTAAATGGAATGAAGGTGGGAGAGATTCATTTATTTGCGGTAGTATTGGAGTCATTCACATCAGGATCGCTGGTGTTTGTAAAGCTGACGAACGTATTTGTTTGTAAAAAGTCGCCATTATTGCTGCCGCCAGAGCCAGTATTTGATTTAAGTGTACTTTTTGGTGCAATTTGTAACACGTCCCCAAAATTAACCGTTCCGTCACCACTAACGTGAGTAATTTTAATTGGGCCGCCAATAAAGGATGGCATGCGCTCTACCTCCTTATTTTATATGCTTACTGTTAGTGTATGAAAAAGCGACAAAACAGTTAAACGCACGATGGATGTCCAGACGAATCGATTTTTTTGTCATATGATATATAAAAATATAAAAAGGAGAATGGATATGCCGGCGACGATTATCGGGGGAGTTAAAGTGACGAGTGTAAGCGGAAACGGGACAGTAAATATGGGAGATGTGCTGCAAATCGCTCCAAAAAGTACAGCGAAAACGAACTCAGGAGCGGGGGGAGCAAATACAGGCGATTTTTTGCAGACAAATACATTTTGCAGTGTAACAAATACGTTTGACCCTGATGTAAAAGATTCAGAGGTACGCAAAAATAAATAGATGGTCGCAATGAAAAAAAGACCATCTTTTTCTTTTATATAGTGTAAATCTTAAAAAATTATGTATAATATAATTGTGAATTTTCAAAAATATTTTGTGGGGGATGGGATAATGAACGTACCATTAGTATTAACACAATTTTTAGATAGGGCTGTTTCACTGTACGGAGACAAAACGGCAATGATTTGTTCTGGCCGCGCGCTTACATACAAACAATTAAATGAGCGTGTGAATCAGCTTTCTCACGGTTTAAAGCAATTGGGGGTAGAAAAAGGAGATCGGGTGGCGTATTTGGCGCCAAATACGCTTGAAATGTTAGAAGGATTTTACGGTGTATTTCAGCTTGGGGCGGTCATGGTTCCGCTGAATACTCGCCTTAAGCCGGATGATTATTTGTTTATTTTAAATCATAGCGAAAGCAAAGTGTTGTTTGTCGACCAAGATTTATATCATTTCATCGTGCCAATTAAGGAGCAGCTGCAGACCGTAAAGACGATTATTGTTCATCAAAAAAATGTCGAAACAGATGAAATCGATTACGACAAATGGTTAGCGCAGCATCCTAGCACGCCGTTTGATCGTCCGGATATAGATGAAAACGATGTATGCAGTCTTTTATATACAAGCGGAACGACGGGAAACCCGAAAGGTGTCATGTTGACGCATCGCAATAATTATCTTCACGCGTTAGTATCGATGCATCATCTCCGCGTTTCCGACCAAGATACGTATTTGCATATATTGCCGATGTTTCATGTGAACGGATGGGGAGCGCCGTTTTATCTTAATTAGGCGAGAAGACTCCCACTTCAACGAAGCGAAGCGGAGTAAGTGGGAGATGAATCGCCTTAACTATATTTTGCTGAAAATAGGATAGATTCAGTAAAATATAGTATCATATAGTTAGATGGGAGGTGAAAAAATGTATTTTTGTATCAAACAACAGCTAAATGGTTTGACCAAAGAAGAATACTTGACTCTTCGAGAACTGTGCCATATTGCCAAGAACATGTACAACGTCGGATTGTACAATGTCAGACAATACTATTTTGAACACAAGGAATTTCTTAATTATGAGAAAAACTATCATCTTGCAAAAACGAACGAAAACTATAAGCTGTTGAACAGCAACATGGCACAGCAAATTTTAAAAAAGGTTAATGAGGCTTTTAAATCTTTCTTTGGATTAGTAAAACTAGCCAAACAAGGCAAATATGACTACAAGGCTATCAGTATCCCAAAATATCTTAAAAAAGATGGCTTTCATTCACTAATCATTGGTCAAATTCGTATAGACGGCAACAAATTCACGATACCGTATTCTCGCCTATTTAAAAAGACTCATAAGCCTATCACGATAACGATTCCGCCTGTGTTACTGGACAAAAAGATTAAGCAGATTGAAATCATTCCTAAACATCATGCCAGGTTCTTTGAGATTCAGTACAAATATGAAATGCCTGAAGATCAAAGAGAATTAAATGACCAAAAAGCACTGGCGATTGATTTAGGAGTGAATAATCTTGCCACTTGTGTCACATCAGACGGCAGATCATTCATCATTGATGGGCGGAGATTAAAAAGTATTAATCAATGGTTTAACAAAGAAAATGCCAGACTTCAAAGCATGAAAGATAAGCAAAAAATCAAAGGTACAACCCGTAAACAGGCTTTGCTTGCTATGAATCGCAATAATAAAGTGAATGATTATATCAACAAGACTTGCCGTTACATCATAAACTACTGTATTGAAAATCAAATTGGCAAACTTGTCATTGGCTATGCGGAAACATTGCAGCGCAATATGAATCTAGGAAAAAAGACAAATCAAAACTTTGTCAATATTCCTCTCGGTAATATAAAAGAAAAACTAGAGTATCTTTGTAAATTTTACGGCATTAAATTCTTCAAACAGGAAGAGTCATATACGTCTAAAGCCAGCTTTTTTGACGGGGATGAGATTCCTGAATATAATGCCGACAATCCAAAAGAATATAAGTTCAGCGGCAAACGTATTAAGCGCGGCTTGTATCGAACAAAGTCTGGCAAACTAATTAATGCTGATGTCAATGGCGCATTAAACATCTTAAAGAAAAGTAAAGCTGTAGACCTGAGTGTCTTATGCTCTAGCGGCGAAGTGGACACGCCTCAAAGAATAAGGATTGCTTGAAGCAGTCAAACTTCTTTGGAAGCCCCCACTTCAAATTTTCGCTAGAAAATTAAGTGGGGGTAGTTCACCCAAGTGTATGGCATGACAGAGTCTTCACCGCTTAACACGATTTCCACGATCCGCTCCCATTTGCGTGATTTGCCGTTAGAAAAACAATATCGCCTGAAAGCAAAAGCGGGGTATTCGATGATCGGTTGTGAAGTAAAGGTAGTGAATGAGTATGGTGATGAAGTGCCGTATGATGGAAAAACGATCGGTGAAGTCATTATAAGAAGCAACAATGTGATGAAAGGGTATTGGAAAAATCCAGAGGCAACGATGGAGGCAATCCGCAATGGCTGGTTATATACTGGTGATATGGGAACAGTAGATGAATATGGATATATTGACATTGTCGACCGGAAAAAAGATATTATTATTAGCGGTGGGGAAAATATTTCTTCCATTGAAGTAGAAGGCGTTTTATATGAACATCCGGCGGTGTTGGAAGCGGCAGTAATCGCTGCGCCGCATGAAAAATGGGGAGAAACGCCTCACGCGTTTGTTGTCGTTCGGCCTGGCCATGAAGTGACGGAAGAGGAATTGATTGCCTTCTCACGGGAAAAATTGGCGCATTTTAAGGCGATTACTGGTGTAACGTTTGTCGATGCATTGCCAAAAACGGCATCAGGAAAAATTCAAAAAGTGCATTTACGTAAACAGTATTGGGATTCTGTTGGGAAAACAGGCCGTTATGTTAATTAAAGAAAAATGGCGTCCGCATATGCGGAGCCTTTTTTCTGTCAAACGGTCGATGTGAAAAGAAAGGAGAAAAAATGGACAAACAGGCAAATCACGAGCGGATCTTGGTTATTGATGTACTGCGCGGCTTTGCCCTATTAGGAATTTTGATGGCGAACATGCCTCATTTTTCATCACCGGTTATGTATGGAAACATGAAGACAAATAGCCGGCTCGATGATTGGACCATGGCGGCCATTGACGTTTTTTGCGAGGCAAGTTTTTATCCGTTATTTGCATTTTTATTTGGCTTTAGCATGATACTGTTTCGTGATCGGCTGCGTAAAAAACAGCTTCCATTTATTCAAACATTTTTACGCCGGCTGGCTATGCTGCTTATGTTCGGGATTGTTCATGCTTTTTTGATTTGGTTTGGCGATATTTTAATTTCATACGCCATCGCTGGAGGAATATTGCTTCTGTTTTCTCAAGCACGGCCGCGCACATGGATGATTGGAGCGTTCGTTTGCTTTTTGATTCCTCACTTATTTATGGCGCTGTTATTTGGAATGCTTATGTTTTTAGAAGGAACAAAAGAAACAGGAAATGGCAGCATCCAGCTGGCGATGGAAGCGATGCGCAATTATCAAAGCGGGTCTATGTCCGATATTTTTTTGCAACGCTGGAATGACTGGATGTACGCCAATGGTTCAGGAGGATTATTATTTACGGTTCTTACGGTGTTGCCTCTTTGTTTGTTCGGGGGATATGTTGCACAAAAACGATGGGTGGAGGAAGCAGAACGTTACATTTCCGTAATTAAAAAAATTGCATTATGGTCACTTCTATTAGGAATATTTCTAAAGCTGTTGCCATACTTTACGGTGAAAAATTATTTCACCGAGTATATTCAAAATATATTTGGAGGAACAGCGCTAGCATGTTTTTATGGCACAGCTATTATTCTATTATTTCAAAAGGAAAAATGGCGGCGAAAACTAATTATTTTCCAATATATAGGGAAGATGTCGCTCACAAACTATTTGTTTCAATCGGTATGTTGTACACTGCTGTTTTATGGTTATGGGCTTGGATGGTATGGACGTATTGGCATATTTTCTGGAAGCATGCTTGCATTTCTTATTTATGGTGTGCAGCTGATAGGAAGCCAAAAGTGGCTTCAGTTTTTTCGGATCGGTCCGATCGAATGGATATGGCGGTCTGTAACTTATGGGAAAAAGCAGCCTTTTCGTAAATAAAAAGTCCCTCTGCATGCCGAAGCATTACTGAGGGACAGGTGAGGAAGAGTGTTCTATCGGCGCCGTTTCCCGCAAATAACGATTAATCAGTTCATCTAGTTCTTGACTGCACTCGATCGTTTCTTTGGCGGTAAATCCATATGTCAATGCTAATTCGATCATTTGTTGCCGCTTTTCCTCAATTAAAATCACCATTGCATTCACCGTCACGAGAACATCCGCCGGAAGCCCACTGCTTTAGCTGTGGAAGGAAGGCGGGGTTTATATTTTTAGTATATATTGAATTTTTTCGTTCAATATAAGTACACTGGATTTAGAAAGGTAGGTGAATCAAGAATGCTCTGCACTCTCAAGATTAAATTAATGCCAACTCTTGAACAGTTTCATGCGCTGCTGGAAACAATGAAACGGTTTAACCAAGCATGCAACTATATTAGCGAGATTGCTTTTCGCTCCAGAACCTTTTCCAAAACGAAAATCCAGCGGCTTTGCTACTATGACGTCAGGGAAAAATTTGGCCTCTCTGCCCAAATGACCGTTCGTGCCATCGGCAAAGTGTCGGAAAGCTATCGTTTGGATAAAAAAACCTTGCATAACTTTAAAGAAACCGGTGCCATCGTGTATGATGAAAGAATCCTGTCCTTTAAAGGGTTAGAGTATGCTTCCATCCTTACCTTGCAAGGAAGAATGGAAATCCCTATGGTCATTAGCCGCTACCATCAAGGTTTGCTGTGCGGCAACCGTGTTCGGGGTCAAGCCGATTTAGTCCTTCAAAACGGTATTTTTTATTTACTGCTCGTGGTGGACGTTCCCGAAGGCCAGCCCAATTCCGAAAACGGATTTATCGGTGTGGACCTTGGCATCATTAATATCGCCGTCGATAGCACCGGTGAGGTATTTTCCGGCTCGAAGGTCAACGGGCTGCGCCGCCGCCATGCGAAACTTCGCGCCAAACTCCAAAAGAAAGGCACCAAGTCAGCGAAACGCCTGCTTAAAAAGCGTTCCAAGAAGGAAAAACTATTTGCCCGTGATGTGAACCACTGCATTAGCAAGAAGATTGTTGAAAAGGCAAAGGCACTCGGATGCGGCATTGCCCTTGAAGATTTAAAGGGCATCCGCCAACGCACCGAGAAAACGGTTAAAAAGCAACAGCGTCGTCAACACTCTTCTTGGTCTTTTTATCAGTTGAGAAAGTTTATTGAGTATAAAGCGGCGATCGCTGGCGTGCCGGTGGTATTGGTTCATCCAAAAAATACTTCCCGCACCTGTCCGGTTTGCGGACATGTGGCCAAAGAAAACAGACCGTCAAGGGATCAGTTTTGTTGTCGAGCTTGTGGGTACGCTGCCCCTGCCGACAACGTGGCTGCGGAAAACATCCGCAGGGCTGCTGTCAACCAGCCGAACGCGGCAGCCAATTAGGCTAGTTGCAAGCCCACGGCTTTAGCCGTTGGGTAGTTGACTAAGATCATGTTTTTCGATTCATTTTTGTAATGAAGCTTTTAAGAAAAAACTACTTAAGCGCCATGATCAATTCTTTTTACCTACGACGAAAGCCATGAATGTGAATGGAAGAAAAGAAGCTAAACATTATTATACATATAGCGACGAAAAAAGAAAGGCGTTCGCTAAAATAAGTAGTAATTTTACTAATTTAGACAAAATTCAACAGATAGTAGGTTTTTTTATAAAAAATAAAACAGAAAGGGAGATTTATGATGAGATTTGTTACAGCACAGCGTAACAATGAAACATTTGTCGGTGTGGTTGAACAAGAAAGTGAGAAGGTCGTTCATTTACACCTTGCCGAGCAGGCGATGCAAAAGCGCATGACGCTTCCGTCGTCATTGTTGGAGTGTATCGCGTTAGGAGATGAGTTTCTTAATAGAGTAAATGAAATTGCAGCATGGGTAAAAGAAAACCCGTCTACACAATATATGTATGATTTACACGATGTTCGTTTGCTGGCACCGATTCCGCGCCCATCCAAAAATATTTTTTGCATTGGAAAAAACTACGCAGATCATGCTATCGAACTAGGAGGAAAGTCGGATATCCCGCAGCACCTTATTGTATTTTCGAAAGCGCCGACAACGGTGATCGGACATGAGGAAACGGTTTTGCGCCACGCTGATGTGACAGACGAATTGGATTACGAAGGAGAACTTGCTGTTGTGATCGGCAAACGCGGAAAGGCGATTCGCAAAGAAGAGGCACTTGATTATGTATTTGGTTATACCATTATCAATGATATTACGGCACGTGATTTGCAGGAACGGCATCAACAATATTTGCTTGGAAAAAGTTTGGATACATTCTGTCCAATGGGACCATGGATTGTCCATCAATCACTTATTGAAAATCCAAATAAGCTGCAAATAGAGACGAAAGTGAATGGAGAAATAAGACAAAAAGCGAGCACAGAGCAATTTATTTTTAACGTCGAAACGATTATTGAAACCATTTCTCGCGGAATCACGCTGGAACCAGGAGACATTATCGCTACCGGAACGCCGGCGGGAGTCGGAAAAGGAATGAAGCCGCCGCGCTTTTTACAAGCGGGAGATGTTGTGGAAATTACGATCGAAGGAATCGGAACGTTAAGAAATAAAATTGGAGAGTAAGAAAAAACGGGGCGTTTCTATTCACCAGCCCCGTTTCACTGTTATACCCCAGCAAACACTTTTTTCACCCGCTCTATTGCCCAATCCAATTCTTCTTTTGTAATAACGAGCGGTGGAGCAAAACGAATGACGGTATCGTGCGTTTCTTTGCACAACAGCCCTTCTTGTTTTAATTTTTCACAATATGGACGGGCGGAAGTATGAAGTTCCACACCAATAAACAGTCCTCTTCCGCGCACTTCTTTAATGTCTGGATGTTGAATTTCACGCAGTTTTTCGATGAAATAGTTCCCTAATTCCAACGAACGTTCCGGCAATTTTTCTTCGATAATGACATCAAGCGCCGCGATGGATACCGCGCATGCAAGTGGGTTTCCGCCAAATGTGGAGCCGTGGGAGCCAGGATTAAACACGCCGAGAATGTCGCGGTTTGCTGCTACGCAAGAGATAGGGAATACGCCGCCTCCTAATGCTTTACCGAGGATGTACATATCTGGAACGACATTTTCCCAGTCGCAAGCAAACATTTTTCCAGAACGGCCGAGGCCAGATTGAATTTCATCCGCAATATAAAGAACATTGTTTTCTTTACATACATTGTACGCTTCTTTCAAAAAGCCTTCCGGCGGGATATTAATCCCTGCTTCGCCTTGAATCGGCTCAAAAATAAAAGCTGCCGTATTTGGTGTAATCGCTTTCTTTAATGCTTCCACATCGCCGTATGGGATGATTTTAATGCCTGGGAGCATCGGTCCGAAACCGCGTTTATACTCTTCGCTAGAGGACATTGATACCGCTGCCATCGTTCGGCCATGGAAATTGTTTTCACAAACGATAATTTCCGCTTTATCTTTTTCTACGCCTTTAACGTCGTACGCCCAGCGCCGCGCCGCTTTAAAAGCGGTTTCTACCGCTTCTGCACCTGTATTCATCGGTAAAACCATGTCTTTACCGGTTAATTTCGCGACTTTTTCATACCAAGGGCCTAGCTGATCATTATGGAACGCGCGCGAAGTTAATGTGATGCGATCTGCTTGCTCTTTTAGTGCTTGAATAATTTTCGGGTGGCGATGCCCTTGGTTGACGGCTGAGTAAGCGCTTAACATATCCATATAACGATTGCCTTCCGGGTCTTCTACCCATACCCCTTCTCCTTTAGTAAGAACAACCGGAAGCGGATGATAGTTGTTCGCGCCGTATTGCTCTGTTAAGCGGATAATTTCAGTGGTTTTGCTCATGCGTGTTCCTCCCTAGTGATTTATGGAATTTTTGCGCTATTTTTTATTATAACAAAAAAAGGGATGTTAAACGATGTAAATGATGAAAAGAGTCTTAAACCGGGAGAGCGGAGGGATTCCTTGCTCATGAAAGTCTTGTGGAATTAGAGCGAGTGTTTATGCGAAGGCAGAAGCTCTGTAGCACACAGGAACCTGTTGACTTTCCTCCTAGAGCAGGGGAGATAAATAGTTTTTGATTAATATAAAGTTTGTTTTTTCTGATTGATGCATGCTATGATGGGGATGAATATGTGAAAAAGGAGGAAATGGCATGACACATGCACATATTACAAGTTGGTTAATTACCGTTATATTGTTTTTTATCGCCGTTTCATTGCAACGCTCGGGGGCTTCGAAAGCAAAAATTGTACAAATGGCACTTCGTTTGTTTTACATCTTCACCGTGATAACAGGGGGGCTTTTATTACATAGCATTGCTTCGATTTACATATTATACATCATCAAAGCTATTGTTGGCCTATGGTTAATCGGGGCAATGGAGATGGTTTTAAGCGGCATGAAAAAAGGAAAAAATACGAATGTTGCATGGATTCAATGGATCGTCGCATTCGTGCTCGTTCTATTTTTAGGATTCATGTTACCGCTGGGGTTTGATCTCTTTTGAAATAAGCGGCAATTCCATGTGGAGTTGCCGCTTTTTCTGATAGAAAAAATATGATATGTTAGTAGAGAGAGGGTTTTTGTAAATTTTCTAAATATTCGCATAAGAGTGGTGAAAATGAATGAACATGTACCGTCTACATTGTCATAATACAGAAGAATTGTATGACTTTATCGCACAGCACCACCTTGCCCAATATGAACATATTTTTGTACAAGTTGCAGCCAATAAAGTCGATCAGCTTGAACTTCGGAAAATGATTGGGTTGCTTCAGCGTTATCTTCCACAAGCGCAGCTATTTGGCGTCACATACGGCGAACATTTTGGTTTCGATGACAAATTTTTTATATGTTTTACTGTGTTCGAAAAAGTTAGCGTTCACTCTGTTTTATTATCATACGAAGAATTTGCAAATGAACTTGAGCTTGTAACATATATTTCGGATACGCTTATAACGGAAGAAACAAATCTTCTTCTTTTATTTACTGACCAGAATAGCAATCTTCATTCCCTTATTCGCCATATACCACTAGCAAATGAAAAAACGGTTGTGATTGCCGGGCGAATTAATGAAGGAGAGCGTTTGTTTTCGCATGAAGGATTTGTCACTGGCGGTATGCTGGCAATTAGTTTTAACGGTTCTGCTTTTCGTGTTCAATCATCACATCCGTTTTTATGGGAACCAGTTGGCACTGCTTTTCGAATAACGAAATGCAGCGGAAATAAGTTATACGAGCTTGATGGAAAAAAAGCAATAAAATTGCTGCAACGTTATTTAGGAAAGGAATTTATCGATCGATTGCCTTTTTCAGGAGCGGAATTTCCGTTCATTATTGAGAAAAATGGCCATAAAGAATGTTTATCCATCGTGAAAGCAAATGAGGATGGTTCTATTGAACTAAACGGTTACGTCCATCAAGGGGAGAAGGTTAAGTTTAGCTACGTTCATTTAACGTCATTGGTTTGGACTATATCCGATGAATTAAACAAATTGACGAAAAAATACACGGAAGCGATTTTTTTCTATCGTAGCATCGCCGTACAAGGCTATGCATATCCAGTGCTAGAGCAAATAACGACAACGCTGGAGCAAGTTGCTCCTACTTTTACGCCATTTATATTTGTAGAACTGGTGATCAAGGATAGAGATATACGTTCAGCCACTTTTAGCATGCTTGCGTTATCGGAGGGAAATCAGAACGGAGAGAATAGCAGTGCTTCCGTTTCTTTATCTATTCCTGAGATGTTTCAAGGGGTGATGACGCTAGCGAATTTAATGTCCACCTCCTCTCGAGAAATGGAGAGGCTTCGCGTTCATGTACAAATATCACAATCACTTTTTGAACATAATACAGATATTGTATATTCTACTGATTTACATGGGAATTTTACGAACGTGAATCCCGCTTTCGAGAAAATTCTAGGTTACACAAAAGAGGAAATTTTACATACGAACGCTTTAAAATACATGCATCCGAATGATGTACCTCGTGTTAGCAGACATTTTTATCGAGCTTTGCGTGGAAAAATTCAATATTATAATTTGGAGATTCCTACAAAATCAGGAGAAACATTATTATTCCAAATTAAAAACGTTCCAATTATCGTTGATGGGAAAAAAGTAGGCATTTACGGGATTGGAAGAGATATTACCGAACAAAAAAAAGCGGAAGAAAAAATTTCATATTTAGCGTATTATGACCCGGATACCCATCTTCCAAACCGGACAAAGTTTATGGAAATCATCGATGAACAGTTAGAAAAGGCGAAGCAAAAAAATAGGAAGCTAGCAGTCGTATTCATCGATTTAGACCGTTTTAAGCTAGTTAACGATAGTATAGGGCATTATGCGGGAGATGAAATTTTAAAACAAGTCGTTCAGCGCATTCAGCATGTTTTGCCAGCTGGAGCGTATTTAGGAAGGTTTCATGGTGATAAGTTTTGTTTACTTTTAACAGAGCGCACCGATTCAGAAGGAGTGTTTAAAACAGCAGCGCACATTTCAAAAGAAGTGATGAAGCCGATTGTATATGAAAACAAAGAATTTTTTATCACTATAAGTATTGGAATCAGCTTCTATCCAAACGATGGTGTGGATAAACATTCATTGCTCAAAAATGCTGATATCGCCCTAAATAGAGCAAAACAGAGTGGGGGAAATCGAATACAATTTTATTCTGCAAAAATGAATGAAGAAACGTTATACCGTTTAGAGATGGAGAGATATTTGCGAAAAGCACTGGAAAATCAAGAATTTTTTCTATGCTATCAGCCGATTATTGATATACATAAAGGTGTTATTGTCGGAAACGAAGCATTAATTCGTTGGCGCCATCCCAAGCTAGGACTTGTTAGACCGAATGAATTTATTTCACTAGCAGAAGAGACGGGGCTCATTCATGAAATTGGAAGATGGGTATTAGTAACGGCTTGCAAACAAACAAAAAAATGGCAGCAATTATGGAATCAACAACTCTTCGTTTCTGTGAATGTGTCGGCGAGACAATTTCAGCATGAAGGCTTTATTGATGATGTAAAACAGGCGCTAGAGCAATCGCAGCTCTCCCCAAATTGCTTACATTTAGAATTAACGGAGAACTCTATGCTTCGTAATCTTCATTACAGTATTCAAGTAATGAAAGAATTACAGCAGCTCGGTGTCGGTATTGCTATTGATGATTTTGGAAGTGGATACGCTTCTTTTAGTTATTTAAAAAATTTACCAGTAAACATATTAAAAATTGATCGTTCATTTGTTGAGCAAATGCATACAAATTCTTCGGATATCGCGATCGTAAAGGCAATTATTACGATGGGGCACGGATTAGGGCTAAAAACAGTAGCTGAAGGGGTGGAAACGGTCGAGCAGCTGGAATTGTTAAAAATGCTGCATTGCCATCACGCACAAGGATATGCATTGTATCGTCCGGTAACCGCGGAAGAATTGTCAACATATATGACGGTAAGCCACAAATAGAGAATTGGGGAAAGAAAACAACTCTTTCCCCATTATCCGATGTGCGCGCAAATAAACCGTTTTCCGGTATTAAATGTGATTTCAAAGCGGTCTTTATATGTATCTCCACGCTCATAGTAATGTTGGACGTTGCTAATGAATTCAGTATTATCATAAATAATAAAATTAACACCAGAATATTTTTTAAATAACAATCCATTATAGCAGTATAAACAATCGTATAAAGAAAAGCCGAGTTCATTTAGCCACTGTACAAAATGAAAAAACGTTTTATCGGAAAGCGATTCGAGCCATTGTTGATAAGCGTATGGAAGCCGCTTTCGAAAACGGACGTGTTCGCCGCTTTGAAGCGGGAAAACTTCGATCCCTATATCGACCATCCCGTCTTTTTGTAATTGGCCGCACATCCAATGACCATGGCGGAAAATCTCTATATTTCCTTCTGTCATTTCCTCAAGTAATGATGCTTCCTCATCTTTTTCATCAAAAAAGATCCACTCGCCGTTTACGAATTCAATCGTTCCTTGTATATAAGCGCGTTTTTGTTCATTTATGCATTGAAGACGATGTTCGATGTTCACTTTTCCTCCTCCTCCTCCTTTATTTCCTGTTTTGCCAAATTGTCTTCCATTTATTCACATCGTTCTTACAATCGGACAATTCATCGAAATGAGAGGTGCTGCATAAAATGGAATCATGCCAATACGGAGAATGCCAAATTAAAAAGAAAGCGAAGGTTAAAAAGAAAGCGAAGGCGGGAAGAACTATGATAAAATCCCTCAAGCGCGAGATAGCTTGGCTTAGCTAAGGAAAAGAAAAGGTATGGCGTTCGAGACGTGTTATGTTAAAAATAGCTTTTTTGTTATCTATCAAGAAAGGATTGGTTCGTATGTGTGGTATCACCGGTTGGGTTGATTTTCAGCGCGACTTGCGAATGGAAAAAGAGATTATCTCTAAAATGACAGAAACATTAGCGAAACGTGGACCTGACGATACAAATGCTTGGTTTAGCGAACATGCCGCATTTGGACATAAGCGGCTTATCGTGGTCGACCCAGCAGGCGGCAAACAGCCGATGACAAGAATGAAAAATGGGTATCGTTATACCGTTTGTTATAACGGAGAATTATATAATACAGAAGACATTCGTAAAGAACTATTAAAAAAGGGGTATACATTCCAAGGGCATTCGGATACGGAAGTATTATTAAACGCTTATATAGAGTGGAAAGAGCACTGTGTTAATTATTTTAACGGAATTTTTGCTTTTGCGATTTGGGATGAACAGCGCGAACAGCTATTTTTAGCGCGGGACCGACTTGGCGTGAAGCCGCTTTTTTATCGGCATGTCCATGATAGTCTTTTGTTTGGCTCAGAAATGAAAGCAATTTTGGCACATCCGGAAGTAAAAGCAGAAGTGGACTATGAAGGACTAGCAGAAGTGTTTGGATTAGGTCCGTCACGGACACCAGGGCATGGCGTGTTTCGCGGAATGAAAGAATTGCGCCCAGCGCATGCTCTAACGTTTTCCCGTAAAGGAATAAAAGTATGGCGTTACTGGAATGTTCAAAGCGATGTGCATAGAGATTCGTTCGGTGAAACGGTAGAAAAACTCCGTTTTCTTCTTATCGATGCTGTTACGCGCCAACTTGTTTCTGATGTGCCTGTTTGTACGTTTTTATCAGGAGGGGTTGATTCCAGTTCCATTACTGCCATTGCCGCAATGGCATTTGAAAAGGAAGGAAAAGGGCGACTTCATACGTATTCGATTGATTATGAAGGGAACGACCAATATTTCAAAGCAAATGATTTTCAGCCAAATGCCGATGCGCCTTGGATTGAACTAATGTCAAAAACATTCCAAACCGTCCATCATCATTGTGTCATTAGTCAGGAAGATTTGTTTCATCATTTACAGGAAGCGGTGATCGTCCGTGATGTCCCGGGCATGGCGGATGTGGACTCTTCGTTGCTATGGTTTTGCAAAGAAATAAGAAAAGATTTTGTCGTTAGTTTATCCGGGGAATGTGCGGACGAAATTTTTGGCGGCTACCCATGGTTTCACCGTCCTGACGATTTAGCGCGGAACGGATTCCCTTGGATGCGTTCGACAGAGGCACGGATGGATTTATTAAAAGAAGATTGGAGAAAGAAATTGCAGCTGGATGAATATGTACAAAAGCGCTTTGGTGAAACGATCGCGGAGGTTCCAAGACTGGAAGGGGAAAGTGCGGAAGATGCGAAGCGGCGCGAATTGTTTTATTTGAACATGATTTGGTTTATGACAACGCTTTTGGATCGAAAAGACCGCATGAGTATGGGCGCGAGTTTGGAAGTTCGCGTGCCGTTTGCCGATCATCGGTTAGTAGAATATGTTTGGAATATTCCTTGGGAGATGAAAATGTACGGCAACCGCGAAAAAGGCATTTTGCGCAAGGCATTGGAAGGAATTTTACCAGAGGAAGTGTTATATCGCAAAAAAAGCCCGTATCCGAAAACCCACCATCCGCTTTATACGAAGCTAGTAAAAAATTGGGTAAAAGAATTATTGCACGACCGCTCATCGATTCTTTATGAATTTTTTGATGCGAAAAAATTAGAAGAGTTAGTGGAAACAGAAGGAAAATCATTCCAAGCGCCTTGGTTTGGACAGTTAATGACAGGACCACAACTATTGGCGTATCTTGGCCAAGTGCATGTTTGGTTCCAAAAATACGGCATTACTATAAAAGAATAAGAGCTGCCTTTGTCGCAGCTCTTTTTGTCTATGCAGTTTCTATGCTTGGTATAAGTGATTTTCTCATCCACACTTTCGAACGCCAACGCCATAACATCAGCAATCCACGCAGCCATTCATCAGCAATAAAGGAAATCCATACCCCAATCAGTCCTAAACCAGCCTCAATACCGAGAAAATAGGAAATGGCAACACTAACGCCCCACATGGACAATATCCCCATATATACTGGAAATTTAACATCTCCAGCTGCCCGCAGTGAACTAATGATAACGAGATTAAACGAACGTCCGGGCTCTAATACTATTGTCAATAAGAGAAGCAATCGGCCTGTTTCGATAATTTGTTCATTATCTGTAAACAATGAAAGCAGCTGTCTTGAGAAAATGAAACTAATCGATGCCATCGTGATCGAGATGGCGATGGCGCTGCGCAAACTTTTTAAACAACGTGTATATGCTTCTGTATAGCGTCCGGCCCCGACGAGATGGCCGACAAGAATTTGCGTCCCTTGACTTATCGCAATGCCAAATAAAAAAACAAACATCATAATATTTTGCGTATATACTCTCGTTGTCAACGCTTCTGCTCCAAGCCAAGTAATAAAATACGTAATAAGCATTTGCGCCGTATTGTACGCCAAGTGTTCTCCAGCGGATGGAATTCCGATTTTCAATAGATCCCGGATATGATGAAATGGCAAAGAACGAAGAACGGATAATGAAAATGGCATTTTTGTCCGTTTCAATAATAAAGAAAAGATAACGATCAATCCGATGAGACGGCTGACGGTTGTCGAGATTGCCACCCCTTTTACTCCTAATACTGGAAAATCGAACGGTCCAAAAATAAATAAGTAGTTGCCAATCACATTCAGTATGTTCATGCCGATGGTTACGTACATCGTTTCACGGGTAAAACCATAGCTTTTTAATATAGCTCCAATGGTCATAATGAGCGCTTGAATAAATAAAAATCCGCCGACGATCATTAAATAGTCGTTCGCCTCTGTAAGCAAATGGTTCGATAGTTTCATCGTATATAAAATTGGCTTTCCGAAAAAGAATAGCACACTGCTAAGTACAAGGCCGAACAAAAAGTTAACAGCGATAGAGATGAGCGAAACTTCCACTGCATGCTGCTTTCTTTCAGCCCCCAAATATTGCGCCACTAAGACGGCAGTGGCTAAGGCAATAAAATTAAACATGACAATAATCACAGCAATAATTTGATTCGCTACGCCGACAGCGGCAACAGAGTGATCCGAATACTGGCTTAGCATCAATGTATCGGCATTTCCCATGACCATATATAATAGCGTTTCAATAAAAATCGGCCATGTCAGCGCAAATAAGGAAAGCTTTTTCTGATCGGTGTTCATCAAGACAACTCCTTTAATCATTCCGACTTTAAAACTATATCAAGTTTATCTAGTTTATTGCATAATAAGAAGAGAAAAGAGCGATTTGATTTGTATATTTCCGACATGTGAAAGGATGTTTGGAATGGAATACATAACATTTTCTTTTCCGCCGTTTCCGATTTTTATTAAAGGGGCAGAAAGCGTATTTCCAAAAGGACAAAAACATTTTCGACGGACGTTTTCTGTGTTTGATTTGTTATATGTGAAAAAGGGATGCTTATATATGACAGAAGAAAACAAGGAATTTGCTGTAAAAGAAGGAGAATATCTTATTCTTATTCCGGGAAGAGAGCATTACGGGCATTATCCTTGCACGGAAGAAACACAACTGGTTTGGCTTCATTTTACGATCGAAGGAGGATATGACGTCGTTCCAAAACAGTCGTTAAGCTGGCAAAATGTCATTGAGAGGGAAGCAACATATGTCGAGTCGGTCCAATATCGTTTTTGGATACGGCAATATGCGAAAGTAAAGCAAAGGGAACGCATCGAACAATTGCTTCAACAATTAGTCGAGCTGAATGAGGAAAGAGATCCAGATCGTTCATTAAAGCAATTACTCTATTTTGTTGAATTCCTTTGGCAATTGCAAAAACAGGAGCTGCATATTCCAAGCGCTTCTGAAAAAGTGTGTGCCGAAGCGGTTGCTTACATCGAACGGCATTATGCTGAACCGATTACGATTCAGCAGCTCGCCCAATCCTTACGATTTCATCCTGACTACATTACCCGTTGCATGCAAAAAACAATTGGCATGAGTTTTGTGCAATATTTGAATTATTATCGTTTGTCAAAAGCAAAAAAATGGTTGGCAGAAACGAATGAAACGATTGAAGCGATTGCCAAGAGAGCAGGAATTGAAGATGGCGCCTATTTTTCAAGACTATTCAAAAAAATAGAAGGAGTTACACCGACAGAATATCGCCGTACTGTGCATCGGATGTAAAAAGAGAAATCGTTTGCGCATTTCAAGATTATTTAGGAAGATGAAAATTTTTATAAAGAGTTAATTTGAAAAAATGCTTGATAAATAAAACAAGTGTTGTATAATGAAAATAAAAGTGCAACCGTTTTCTTTTTGTGCTATTTTGTGCAAACGGTTTCCGAAAATTTATTTGGAGGGGAAACGAAAAATGAAAGCAAAAAAGGTCTTTTTAGCTGCTCTTTCATTATTTTTGTTGTTAAGTGTAGCGTTATTTGGATGTTCTTCATCTAATTCATCTAATGATTCTGGGAACAAAAGCTCAGATGATCAAGTGACAATTGACATTTTCCAATTTAAAGTGGAATTTAAAGATCAATTTGAAAAAGTAGCAAAACAATATGAAAAAGAGCATCCGGGTGTCAAAATTAATATTACGACAGTCGGTGGCGGTGAAGACTACGGTGCTGCACTTAAATCAAAATTTGCTTCAGGAGATGAACCGGCGATTTTTAACGTCGGTGGTCCGCAAGATGTGGAAGATTGGTTAGATAAATTGGCTGATTTGTCAGATACAAAAGCTGCATCCCTAGCTCTTGAAGGAACGCTTGATGGGGTTAAGAAAGGCGATCAAATTTTAGGACTTCCATATAACCAAGAAGGATATGGACTAATTTATAATAAAGAAATATTTAAAAAAGCGGGTATTGATCCAAAAAATATTAAGTCTTTTTCTGATTTAGAAAATGCAGTCAAAAAACTGGACAAAGAAAAAAAATCTTTAGGCATTGATGCTGTTTTTGCTTTTCCTGCCAAAGAAACTTGGGTAACTGGGCTTCACCTATCTAATGTATTTTTAGCGCCTGAATTTGATTCAAATGTTGTAAACGCATTTAATGCAAAAACCGTTGAATTTAAGTACGGCGATGCAATGAAAAAATTCATTGATTTACAAAATAAATATTCTGTGCAGCCTACTGTAAGTCTAGATTATTCGCAGCAAGTGGAAGAATTATTTTCTACGGGACGTGTAGCGATCATTCAACAGGGGAACTGGGTATATAACTCAATCGCAGATATCGATCCAGAATTAGCAGAGAAAAATATCGGCATTTTGCCAATACCAATTGAAGGATATAAAGAGGATGTCATTCCAGTCGGTGTTCCGATGTATTGGGCAGTAAACAAAAATAAAGATGAAAAAGTAGTAAAAGAATCGAAAAAATTCTTAGATTGGTTATACACATCTGATGAAGGAAAAGAAATTATTTTGAATGAATTTAAATTTATTCCGGCGTATGATGGATATGATTCTTCGGAAATTTCTGACCCACTATCTAAAGAAATTTATGATTATGCTCAACAAGGAAAAACGATTGGTTGGGTATTCATGGGATATCCAACAGGATGGGGCATGGAGAAGTTAGGTGTAAATATCCAAAAATATGTAAGCGGAAAGATGAAATGGGATGAATTAATTGCAAATTCTAAAAAAGAATGGGAAGAAGCAAGAAATAAATAAATCAGGCGTGTTGATTTAACTAATAAAAACCAGTTACGATCGGTCCTTCAAATGGCTTTTCTATCGACTGGGCATGTGGTATCGCATGCCCCACTCTCATTTGAATAGTAAAATAATTGATTATTGTGGCATAGAAGAAAATAACACTATGGTAAGTTGCTTTGTTTTCTTCTATTTCTCTGTTAAATGGGAGACGGAACGAAAATACACTCAAATTTTTTGATGAAATCTACCTATATTTTTTAAGTCTTCTTGTCAGTTTAGTTATATTGGAGGCGTTTTCCATGAGAAAACAACCATTATGGTACTGGCTGTTCTTGGCTCCAGTTCTTATAGCGCTAACCGTTGTTGTAATCATACCGTTTATTTTTGGTTTATACTACTCTTTCACTAATTGGAATGGGATTCAAAGTACTGAATTTGTAGGATTTAAGCATTATATAAATGTTTTTCAAGACAAGGAATTTTTACACTCCCTTTGGTTTACAACCAAGTTTTCTATTGCGTCTGTGCTCTTTATTAATTTGTTTGGATTGACTCTTGCGTTAATTGTCACTCAAAAAATAAAAACGTATAAAATTCTTCGAACGATCTTTTTTATGCCGAATTTAATAGGAGGTTTAATACTCGGTTTTATTTGGCAATTCATTTTTATTAAAGTGTTTGCTAATGTAGGAAATTACCTGCACATAGAAAGTTTAAAAGGCTGGTTATCGACACCAGAAACAGGTTTTTGGGGACTTGTTATTTTAATGAGCTGGCAAATGGCAGGCTACATTATGGTTATTTATATTGCATATTTAGAAAGCATCCCGCAAGAGTTATTAGAAGCTGCCGAGATCGATGGAGCTAATCGCTTCCAACGTTTTCGCCATATTACTTTTCCGCTTGTAGCGCCAGCTTTTACCGTAAGTTTATTTTTAACATTATCCAACTCTTTTAAACTGTATGACCAGAACTTATCTTTAACAGGCGGAGGCCCTTATAACTCCACACAGATGATCGCAATGGAGATTTTTAAAACAGCATTTAGCGAAAACCAAATGGCTTATGCGCAATCAAAAGCGGTGATATTTTTTGTGATTGTTGCCGTAATTTCCTTGACTCAAGTGTATTTCAATAAAAAAAGGGAAGTGGAGATGTAATGAGGAGAGCACAGAAGTACGTTGTTGAAATCCTCGGGGTTATTTTAGCTCTAGTTTGGCTAGCTCCGTTTTATTTAATGATTGTAAACTCTTTCAAGACAAAGAGAGAAATATTTACAGATACTTTGCGATTACCTGAAACATTTACATTTGAAAATTATGTTGAAGCTTTTCAAGAGCTGGATTTTGTGAAAACTTTTTTTAATTCCTTGCTCATTACCATTGTCAGTGTCAGCATCATCATTATATTTTCATCCATGGCAGCTTATGCGCTTTCAAGACGAAAAGGAAAAATGAGTTCTTTATTATTTTTCATCTTTGTTGGAGCGATGCTCATTCCATTTCAGTCCGTCATGATCCCTTTGATTTATATTTTTGGGCAGATGGATATGTTAAATAGAATTGGATTAATATTCATGTATTTAGGGTTTGGATGCAGTCTTTCTATCTTCCTTTATCATGGGACATTAAATGGCATTCCAAAGTCATTAGATGAAGCGGCAATCATAGATGGGGCTAATCGTTTTCAAGTGTTTTGGCATATTATATTTCCGATGCTTAAACCGATCACTGTTACCGTTGCAATCTTAAATACCATTTGGATATGGAACGATTATTTGTTGCCTTCGCTTGTGATCAATAAAGAAGGAATGCATACGATCCCTCTAAAAATGTTCTTCTTCTTTGGAGAATACACGAAACAATGGCATTTGGCTCTTGCGGGGTTAACAATTGCAATCCTTCCAGTCATTATTGGATATTTCTTTGCGCAAAAACAGATTATAAAAGGAGTGTCGGAGGGGGCAGTGAAATAACGTTTATAAAAAGCGCCCCCGTTTCCTTCATTTTTCTGTTCATTTAGTGTAATCGTTTTAGAAATTGCTGTATAATAAATTCCCCCTTTTTATATACTCATTAGGTGGAACAAAAGGGTAATAACCGTTATGATAAGAATGGTATTACCCTTTTCCGATAAAGCAAACAATGCTACGATTAAAGGGGGGAAACGGAAATGGGGAATCGAGTATTCGCACTATTTATACTTCCGTTTCTTCTTTTTTATGCGTTCCCGGTACAAGCTGCTGAAAAAGAAGAACGAGCGTGGCAAGATGAGGCAATTTATTTTATTATGGTCGACCGCTTCAACAACATGGATCCGACGAATGACCAAGACGTTAATGTCAATGATCCAAAAGGATATCACGGCGGTGATTTAAAAGGAGTGACCGCCAAACTAGACTACATTAAAGATATGGGATTTACGGCGATTTGGCTGACACCGATTTTTAAAAATGAACCGGGCGGCTATCATGGATATTGGATTCAAGACTTTTACAAAGTCGATCCACATTTTGGCACGATGGAAGATTTAAAAACGTTAGTGAAAGAAGCGCATAAACGCAACATGAAGGTGATTCTGGATTTTGTCGCCAACCATACCGGCTACCACCATCCATGGCTGAACGACCCAGCGAAGAAAGATTGGTTTCATGAGAAAAAAGAAATTTTCGACTGGAATGACCAAAAACAATTAGAAAATGGATGGATATACGGACTGCCTGATTTAGCGCAAGAAAACCCTGAGGTGAAGCGGTATTTAATTGATGCGGCAAAGTGGTGGATCAAACAGACCGATATTGACGGCTATCGTTTAGATACTGTTCGCCATGTGCCAAAATCATTTTGGAAAGAGTTTTCCAAAGAAGTAAAATCAGTTAAAAAAGACTTCTTTCTGCTTGGAGAAGTATGGGCTGATGATCCGCGCTATATTGCGGATTACGGAAAATACGGAATTGACGGTTTCGTCGATTACCCGCTTTACAATGCGGTAACGACGACATTGACGAAACGGGATCAATCATTGCGGCCGCTTTATGACGTATGGGAGTATAATAAAACATTTTACGACCGTCCGTATTTGCTGGGAACATTTTTAGACAACCATGATACGGTCCGGTTTACGAAGCTCGCTTTGGACAACAAACAAAACCCGATTTCCAGAACAAAGCTTGCTTTATCATATTTATTCTCAGCTCCTGGCATTCCGATTATGTATTATGGAACGGAAATTGCGATGAACGGGGGAGAAGACCCCGATAACCGCCGCTTAATGAATTTCCGTGCCGATGATGAAATTATTCAATATATCAAAAAGCTGGGGGAACTGCGACAGCAGCTTCCGTCACTAAGACGAGGCGATTTTACGTTGCTGTATGAGAAGGACGGCATGGCTGTATTCAAACGGCAATATAAAGAGGAAACAACCGTGATTGCGATTAATAATACAAGCAAAACGCAAAAAGTGCATATTACGAATGAACAGCTTGCACCTGGCAAAGAATTGCGCGGGCTGCTTGCCGGAGATTTAGTGCGGAGCGACAGAGAAGGCTATGATATTATTATCAATCGCGAAACGGCGGAATTTTATGTTGTTGCCGATAAAACAGGCATAAATATCCCGTTTATTGCTGCGCTTGTTGCTGTTTACGCATTATTTGTCCTGTTTTTGTATTTTGCCAAAAAGCGGCCGAAACGAACGACGTAGAATAAAAAGAAAAATGGCTTTCTACATGCACAAAGGCGCTGAAAGTGAATAATGAGGCGCGACTAGCATGATAAACAACGTATACTATGGATAAAAAGCAAATGGGGGAGTGAAGATGAACGTCACGATTAAAGATGTTGCAAAACGAGCAAACGTGGCTCCCTCCACGGTTTCCCGCGTTATTGCCGACAGTCCGCGAATTAGTGAGAAGACGAAACGAAAAGTGCGACAGGCAATGAAAGAACTTGGCTATCATCCGAATTTTATTGCGCGCAGTTTGGCGAGTCAAGCGACACAGGTGATCGGAATTGTCATGCCGAGCGCTGCCGAACAAGCGCTGCAAAACCCGTTTTTTCCAGAAGTGATTCGCGGCATCAGCAAAGCGGCGCATGAGAAGAAATATGCGCTGCAAATGTCGACGGGAGAAGAAGAAGATGAAATTTATGAAGAAGTCATCGACATGCTGCAAGGCCGCCGCGTAGACGGGGTGATTTTATTATACTCGCGCATCGATGATAAACTGATGAAATACTTGCAAAAAAATAAATTTCCGTTTGTTGTTATCGGAAAGCCGCATCAAAAAGAAGAACAAATCACCCATGTGGACAACGATAACTATCGGGCGGCGAAAGAAGCGGCCCAGCATTTAATTGAGTTAGGGCACGAACGAATTGCCTTTGTCGGCGGAAATAAGAAATATTTAGTGACCGTCGACCGATTGCACGGCTATGAGGCGGCATTAAAAGGAGCAGGGCTTCCTTATCGGGAAGACTATATCATGCATGAAGAATTTCTGCAGGAAGGCGGTCAGGAAGCGATGAAGGAGTTGCTTTCGCTCGCAGATCCGCCGACCGCGCTTGTCGTCGCCGACGACTTAATGGCCTTAGGCGTGCTGAAGACATTGGATGAAATGGGACTGCGCGTTCCCGATGACATTTCGATCGTCAGCTTCAACAACACGCTGCTGGCGGAAATGTCGCGTCCGCCGCTGACATCGGTGGACATCCACATTTTCCAGCTCGGTTATGAAGCAACAAAAAGTTTAATCGAAAAAATCGCCAACCCGAACGAACCGGTAAAACGAATCATTATTCCGCATCGGATTGTGAAGCGGTTTTCGTGTGATTATTATCGAAAATGAAAAATTAGTCTCCAATCGCTAAAAAGTGGTTGGAGACTAATTCTTTTATGTGGCGAATTTACGATATGGATGCATCATGAGTATAGATTTTTTATTTTCTGAATATTTTATTCGATTTTTTGCTTATCTTATTATAAATTTTATTTTAGGATAGGAAACCATATTCATTCCCTAGAGTCAATCAAATGGCAAATAACATCAATAAATGAAGTTGCAACATATGGAAGGATGTGAGCTGTTGATGTACGATTACGTTATTATCGGCGGAGGAATTGTCGGACTTGCCGTTGGGATGGCTATATTAAATTGGAAACCAAATGCGGCAATTGCTGTTTTGGAAAAGGAGAAGAGCGTTGCCGCCCATCAAACAGGACATAACAGCGGTGTGATTCATTCCGGCATTTATTACATTAATTGCGCCGGGCTTTATTCCGATCGCATAGCAAAACTTGCCAACATTCAAACGGATTTAAGGATTGTCCCGTTTAGAGGGGAGTATTATCAATTAAAGCCGGAGAAAAGATATTTGGTAAAAAACTTAATTTATCCAGTGCCAAATCCGAATTTCCCATTTTTAGGAGTCCATTTTACGAGAATGATAGATGGAACGGTCGATGTAGGCCCTAATGCCGTTTTAAGTTTTAAACGGGAAGGATACTTAAAAACGGACTTCAGTTTCAGGGATACAAAAGACGTTCTGTTTTTTAAGGGATTTTGGAAGCTTGCCTCCCGCTATGCGAAAGAGGGTATCGAAGAAATGGCAAGGTCTTTTTCCAAAAGACAGTTTGTGAAAAACGTGCAACAGTTAATGCCGGATATCGAAGAGGATGATTTGCTTCCAGGTCCTTCCGGAGTGCGAGCGCAAGCATTAAAAGAAGACGGTACGCTTGTAGATGATTTTTATATTGTCCACGGCCGCCGCTCGATTCACGTCTTAAATGCCCCGTCACCTGCCGCTACCGCTTCGATTGAAATTGGAAAAGAGATTGTCCGACAGCTGGAGGAATTTCGCTTGGCGATATAAAAAGTGTCGCTGCAAGAAAAAAGACGGCAAGAACACTCTTGCCGTCTTATTCAAGCGTTAAAACTACGCGCCCGTTAATTTGTCCTTTTAGCATTCTGTCAAACACTTCGTTAATTTTTTCAAGAGGTTGTGTTTCAATAATTGTTTTCACTTTTCCTTCCGCTCGTAAATTATCATAAGAAATTCTGCTTTTTATATAAAGCTACAGTACGACAAGTTCAAAAAGCTGTCGAAAATGTTTGTCGAAAATATTAATATTTAGAAAAATTATCAACAACAATGAAATAACGTGTTATTCGCTAATAGTTTAAAGTGCGTTTTAATAATTCTTATCCATTTACAATCTTCCCGCCATTCACATGTATCATTTGCCCCGTAATATAGGATGCCTCATCGCTTGCTAAAAATACATAGCTTGGAGCCACTTCACTCGGCTGGCCCGGCCGTTTCATCGGAGTGTTGGAGCCGAAAGTGGCGACTTGATCGCTTGTGAATGTTGATGGTATAAGCGGCGTCCAAATCGGTCCTGGGGCGACGCCGTTGACGCGGATGCCTTGCCCGGCGAGAGATTTCGCCAAAGAGCGCGTAAAGGCGACGATCGCTCCTTTCGTTGCGGAATAATCAATTAATTGCTCATTGCCTTCGTAGGCGGTGATGGATGCGGTATTAATAATCGAACTTCCTTTTTGCAAGTAGGGGAGCGCCGCTTTCGTCAAATAAAAGTAGCCGAAGACGTTGGTGCGGAACGTTTTTTCCAGCTGCTGCGAGGTAATGTTAAGCAAGCTTTTTTGCGGATGCTGTTCCGCGGCGTTGTTGACGACAATGTCTAGTTTGCCAAATTGGTCCACGGTTTGTTTGACCGCTTGTTTGCAAAACTGTTCATCACCGACATCGCCGGCAATCAGTAAGCATTTTCTTCCTTCTTGTTCGACTTGGCGCTTCGTTTCTTCCGCATCTTCCTGTTCGTTTAAATAAATAATCGCTACATCCGCACCTTCTTTTGCGAAATGGATGGCGACCGCCCGGCCGATGCCGCTGTCGCCGCCGCTAATAATGGCAACTTTATTATGTAATTTCCCGCTTGCTTTGTATTGTTCACTCACGGAAACAGGCTGCGGGTTCATTTCTGTTTGCAGACCTGGCTGGCGGTTTTGGTGCTGCGGCGGCAGTGTTGCATGTTGTTTTGTGACCATTGTCCATTCCTCCCTGTGCATCGTTTGTCATCGTTAGTATGGGATATGGGCAGGAAAATATGTAATGTTGGCAAATAATCATTGATGACTACATTGCATAAAAAAGCTGGCCACATCGGGCCAGCTTTTTATAACACATTGAAATAGCGCGCTTCTGGATGGGCAAAGACAATCGCGGAAACGGAAGCTTCCGGCTCCATCATATATCCGTCCGTTAAATGGATGCCGATTTCTTCTGGGTTCAATAGACGGAAGAGCTTTTCTTGGTCTTCCAAGTTCGGGCAAGCAGGGTAGCCAAACGAGAAACGCTGTCCTTGATATTTCGCGGCAAAGCGCTGTTCCATCGTGAAATCCGGATCATCCGGAAAGCCCCAGCGGTCGCGCATGACTTGGTGGATGAGCTCCGCTAATCCTTCGGCGATTTCGAGCGCCAGCGCTTGAATCGCATGACTTTTTAAAAATTCGCCGCTTTCTTTCCATCGCTGCGAAAGTTCGCGAATGCCTTTTCCGGCGGTGACGGCGAAAAATCCCACATAGTCGATTTGTCCGCTTTCTGTAGATTTCAAGTAATCAGCTAAACAAAGGTATGGCTCTCTTGGCTGTCTTGGAAATTCAAATGTTTCGATAATGGTCCGTTTGTCTTTTGGCGAGTAAATGTAAATCCGGTTTCCTTCACTTTGCGCCGGGAAAAATTGATATACCGCCGCTGGCGTAATCCAGTTGTTGCGCTGGGCCTCGTCAAGCAGGTCATCGACGACTTGCTTTAACATAAGCGCTTTTTCATCTTTTTCCTCAAGCAGCCGTTTTACTTTTCCTTTTAACCCAAGGTGATGTCCTAATACCATTTGCCAGTTGACGTATGGAATAATATGCGAAAGCGAAATATCTTTCAATATATGGCGTTCTAAATCTGTTGGCACAAACACGGGAACGTCGGTTGAGACGTTCGACTTTGCCGCAATAGCCGTTGGTGTCGTTTTTTCTGTTTCCGTTTCTTGCTTTTTTGTTTTTGTATATTCGATTTCGTTTTGCTGCAGCTGATTTGCCAGCGCCAGTCCTTCCATGGCGTCTTTTGCGTATAATACGATTCCATCGTATTCCGGAGCGATTTTGTTTTCCGTGAATTTACGCGATAATGCCGCACCGCCGACTAAAATCGGCGTCGAAATGCCCGCTTGCCGCAAATCTTGCGCGGTGACGACCATTTGCTGGGCAGATTTGACAAGAAGCCCTGATAAACCGATAATATCCGGTTTTTCGGCTTGAACGGCTTCAATGAGCTGCTGCGGCGCCACTTTAATGCCTAGGTCGATGACGTGAAAGCCGTTGTTGCTTAAAATAATGTCGACCAAGTTTTTGCCGATGTCATGCACATCGCCTTTGACGGTGGCGAGAAGCACTTTTCCTTTTGTACTGTTTTCCTTTTTCTCCATATATGGTTCTAAAAAGGCGACCGCTGCTTTCATCACTTCCGCGCTTTGCAATACTTCGGCAACAATGAGCTGATTGTCATTAAACAGCCGCCCAACTTCATCCATCCCCTCCATCAGCGGTCCGTTAATGATGTCAAGCGGGTCAGGATAAACTTGCAGTGCCTGTTCTAAATCGGCGAACAATCCTTCCTTCGTGCCTTCGACGACATAGCCCGCGAGCCGCTCTTCAAGGCTAAGCTCGGTTTTTATTTTTTTCGGTTCTTTCGTTTTATCGCGGTAAAATTGGATAAAGGCATTTAACGTTTCCTCGTTCGTGTTAAACAGCAGTTCTTCAGCCAACCGCACTTCTTCTTCCGGAATCGAAGCGAATCGCTCCAATTTTTCCGTGTTGACGATCGCGTAATCGAGCCCGGCCTGCGTGCAATGGTACAAAAAGACGGAGTTTAAAATTTCCCGCCCGACCGGCGGAAGCCCGAACGAGACATTGCTGATGCCAAGTATTGTTAAACATTGCGGAAGCCGTTCTTTAATGAGACGGATGCCTTCGATCGTTTCTTTAGCGGAGCCGATGTATTGTTCATCGCCGGTGCCGACCGGGAACACGAGCGGATCGAAAATAATGTCATGAGGGGATATCCCGTATTTGTTGACAAGCAGGTCATACGAACGCAAGGCGATTTCCAGCTTCCGTTCGGCATGAATAGCCATTCCTTGTTCATCAATCGTGCCGACAACGACGGCAGCACCATATTTGTGAAGGAGAGGAATGACTTTTTCAAACCGTTCTTCGCCGTCTTCCAAGTTAATCGAGTTAATGATTGCTTTCCCTTGTGAATAAGTGAGAGCGCGTTCAATAACGCGTTCATCCGTCGAATCAATGACAAGCGGCACTTTTACTTTTTTTACAACTTGTTGGATAAACTTTTCCATATCTTCTTGTTCGTTGCGGTCCGGGTCGGCTAAGCAAATATCGATGACGTGCGCGCCGTTTTTTACTTGCGCGCGGGCAATTTCCGCCGCTTCTTCATATTTTCCTTCGGCGATGAGCCGTTTAAATTTGCGCGAACCGATTACGTTTGTGCGCTCGCCGACAAACAGCGGACGCATTGTTTCATCGTAAATAAGCGGATCGATGCCGGAGACGGCATGAACGTCAAAAGATTTCGGAATTGGCCGCGGTGGAATGTCCCGGACCGCTTCGGCGATGGCGCGAATATGTTCCGGGGTTGTTCCGCAACAGCCGCCGACGATGTTAATCCATCCTTTTTCAGCGAATCGTCGGATTTTTTTCGCTAACATCTCCGGTGTCTCGTGATAGCATCCTTCTTCATCCGGAAGCCCGGCGTTCGGATAGCAGCTTACAGCAGTGTTCGCCAAGGAAGCGAGCGCGCGCAAATGGTCGGTCATAAACTCGGGGCCGGTCGCGCAGTTTAATCCGACCGCGAACGGCTTCATATGCTGGACGGAGATGAAAAACGATTCAATCGTTTGTCCTGCTAATGTTGTTCCCATTGGTTCAATCGTCCCGGAAATCATAATCGGCACTTTTTTTCCGACCGCTTCAAACGCCTTGGAAATGCCGATAAAGCCGGCTTTGACGTTTAAGGTGTCTTGGCACGTTTCTAATAAAAGTAAGTCGACTCCGCCAAGCAATAGTCCACGCGCCTGTTCTTCGTAAGCGGCAACTAATTGTTCGAACGTAATGCCTCCTGTGACGGATAACGTTTTTGTCGTCGGCCCCATCGAACCAGCGACAAAGCGCGGCCATTCGGGAGTAGAGTAGGCGTCGGCGGCTTTGCGGGCAAGCTTGGCGGATTCGATATTTAACTCTAGCGCTAAATGGCCAAGATGATATTCATCTAATACAACGTTTGTCGCACCGAACGTGTTTGTTTCGATAATATCCGCTCCCGCCTGCAAATATGCTTCATGAATGCGCTCGATCACATGAGGGGCGGTGAGCGTCAAATATTCGTTGCATCCTTCGTATGCTTCTCCGCCGAAATCGTCGGCCGAGAGCTTCGCGCTTTGAATCATCGTTCCCATTGCGCCGTCAATAATTAATATTTTTTTTTCGAGCTGTTGCTCAAGTGTGATGTTACCCATGGAGTACCTTCCTTTCTTGTGCGGCTTGTTCCTTTTCATGAATGTAGCGAACGAGTTCGACGGTCATTTCATAGCGCAAAAACGGCGTAATTAAGTAGATGCCGTTAAACAAGTCAAAGGCGGCGTCAATGAGCGATTTGGCAATTGCGATTCCTTCGCGCGCAGATTGCACGGGGTTGTTCGCGCATGCCGCCATGCGGGAGCGGATTTCATCAGAAAGAGTAATTCCCGGCACTTCGTGATGAAGGAAATCGGCGTTGCGCGCGCTCACTAGCGGCATAATGCCGATGTAAATCGGCGTCTCAAGATGCTTCGTCGCTTCATACACCTCTTCGATTTGCCGCTCGGAATAAAGTGGCTGGGTGATAAAATAATGGGCGCCGCATTGAATTTTTTTCTCCAGACGCTCTACAGCCTTATCTAAATGACGGACGTTCGGGTTAAAGGCCGCGGCAATCGAGAAGTTTGTTTTTTGCCCGAGCGGTTTTCCGGAATACGAAAGCCCTTCGTTAAATTGGCGAATGAGCCGGATTAAATCAAAGGAAGATAAATCATAGACGGATGTAGCACCAGGAAAATCGCCGATTTTCGATGGGTCTCCGGTAATGGCGAGCACATCGGTGATGCCGAGCGTATGCAAGCCCATCAGGTGCGACTGCAAGCCGATTAAATTGCGGTCGCGGCATGTAATATGAATAAGCGGGCGGATGCCGAGCTGCTCTTTGACGATGGAGCCGAGCGCCATGTTGCTGATTCGTGGAGTTGCCAGCGAGTTATCGGCCAATGTCAACGCATCAATGTTCGCTTCTTTCAGCGCTTTGGCGCCTTCTAAAAATTTCGCGATCCCTAATTTTTTCGGCGGATCAAGCTCGACGATCACCGAGCGCCGCTTACGTACGATATCCTGCAGCGGCGGGGCGGCATTTGGTTCGTTTGTTTGGATAGAAATCGGAACATGACGTTGTTTAACGACTTTTTCTGTAATCGGTGTCCGATCGGTTAAGGCGTTTGCTATCGCTTCGATATGTTTCGGCGTCGTGCCGCAGCACCCGCCAATCAGGCGCACGCCTTGCTCACGGAAGGCAAGCGCTGTTTCTTTAAAATAATCGGTGTTTGTTTCATAGATAAGCCGTCCGTCGCGATAATCCGGCAAGCTTGCGTTCGGATACGCGGAAAGAAACGCTTTTTTCGGCAGCGGTACTTCCTCGAGTGAACGAATCATATGATATGGACCGAGACGGCAATTTAGACCGATGACATCGGCTCCCAACTGCTCCAAGCGCGCCAACGCTTCAGAAAGGGGAGTGCCGTCTTGCAAGACGCCGACTTCATGGAGGGAGACGTGCGCGATAATCGGCTTATCCGTTTCTTTGCGCGCGATCGCAAGAACCGTCTCTAATTCTTCTAAATCGTAATACGTCTCGAGCAACAAGCCGTCGACATCCTCATTTAACAGCACAAACAATTGCTCGCGAAACGTCCGCTTTACCTCTTCGATGGAAACGGCGCTTTTATTGATGCTCCGTAATCCGCCGATCGTTCCAAGCACATAGGCGTTATTTTTGGCCGCTTGTTTTGCCAGCCGTACCGCCGCCCGGTTAATCGATGGCACTTCATCTTCCAATCCGTAGCGGGCAAGTTTCACATAATTCGCGCCATATGTGTTTGTTTGAATCACTTCTGCGCCTGCAGCGATATATGCCTCATGAATATGAATGATGTCTTCCGGTTTTGATAAATTTAGTTCTTCAAAACATCGGTCGACGCCGTGCGAGTATAATAGCGTTCCCATCGCTCCATCGGCGATAAGGATGCGTTCTTTTAAGTCTTGCAAAAGCCCCACGCTCATTCCCCCGTTCTATGAAGATAGTAAAAGAAAAAAGCCTTCTATAAGAAGAAGACTTTTTATGTATCGTCTCTTCTTATCTTCCAGGCGTTTCGCCTGTCTGGATTTAGCACCTTGACTTCCGCCAGGTTGCTGAGAGTTCATCGGGCCAGTCCCTCCCCCTCTCTTGATAAGAAATTCGCTATGAAGTTATAGTCAAACGCTTCAACGATATAATTAATATATAATGTAAAGCATTTTCTGAAAATATTCAATATAATGGAATCGTTTTCAAGAAAATATTCTATCCTCAATAGAAAAAAGCATAATGCTTAAAAAGTAGTGTTGTTCACTATAGTGAACGTATATGATTGGAATCAATGACTAGGTAGTAGTGGCATTCATTCTCCCCGATATTGATGAAACGATGTTCCATATCAGCTTCGTAGTACATCGAATCTCCTTCTTCGAGGTCATATGACTGGGTTCCGAGCACGACCCTTAACTTACCTTTAGCTACAGATATATACTCTTTTACTCCTTTTTTATGCTTTGGAAAAATACCGGACTCTTGTTTTGGCGGAATCCGATTGAAAACAAACTCAATTCCTTTTGATGGAAAAGAAGGGGATAAAAGATGCCGCTCAAAGCCGCTCCGTTCGTCTTTATATACATATCGTTCATCTTTTCTAATGATAATGACTTCGCTTTGCTCATCTTCCCCTAATAATTGTGAAAGAGTCATATCTAACCCTTCAGCGATCTGGCAAGCTACTTGAATCGTTGGATTTTTTTCTCCTCTCTCGATTTGCGATAACATCGAACGGCTAACCCCGCAGCGCTCCGATAATGCCTGGAGTGAAAGAGATTTACGCTTTCTCGCTTCTCGCACGTTTTTTCCAAAATTCATGACTGTCTTTCACCTCTCATTATATATTACACTATAGTGGAAATTTTGTCTTGACTTATAGTTTTTCTGTAGAGAATAATATATATATCCACTATAGTGGATAAAAGGGGAGGGGGAATGTTCCATGCATGATGCGATTCATTTCTTATTAGCAGGGTTACCTATTTTATTCGCTCTTATTTGCTTGGTTTGGCTGAAAATGCCGGCGATGTACACCGCTGTCTATTCGTATGGATTGGCTTTCGTATTGGCTTTTTTTTCTTTTGATGCATCGGTGCAGGATTTGCTTCATTCCTCTATTCGCGGCATATTGTTGTCCGGTACGGTTATTTATGTATTAGTGTTTGGGCTGCTTTTATACAACTTGCTAAATGAAAGCGGAGCGATGAATATGATGTCCTACGGTTTATCACGCTTTTGCCGCTCAAAAGCAGAACAGGGGCTGCTTATTTCTGCCGCTTTAGGTCCTTTTCTAGAAGCGGTCAGCGGATTTGGCATTGCTGTGGTGATTGCTGCCCCATTATATCTTTCGCTAGGATTTTCAGCGACGAAGACAATGATGTTATCGTTATTGACGCAGTCGGCCGTGCCGTGGGGAGCGCTTGCCATCGGTACGGTCATTAATGCGGAGTTATCGGGAGTTCCTTTGCATCAATTGGGGGAGTATAGCGCGATAGTAAGTATGCCGCTTTTTCTTTTTTATGCGGTTATTATTGTGGCCATTAGCGGCGGCAAAAAGTCGATAAGACAATATTTTGATTCCATTATTATCGTTTCGTTCGTGCTGTCATTTGTGACATGGGCTTCCAGCGTGTATATATCTACCGAACTGGCGGGCGTATTGGCGGGAGGAGCTGCCTCTTTTTTGCTCATTGCCTATTGGAAACTAAAGCCGTTAATCAGCCAAAAGAGGGGCAAGGCCGCTACGACGCATGTAGTTATTGGGAGGGGAAACTTTTGGAAGGCAATGGTACCATATGCCGTTTTAACGATATATATATTCGTTTCCCATTTCTCTGCTGCATGTAAGAGAATAGTTACAAGCATCCTCGTTATTCAATGGCCGGAATATCATTTTCGGTTGGAGCTGTTGTATAGCCCAGGTTTTGCCCTGTTCCTCGCTTCGCTGACAGCGATATGGCTATATCGGCTAACTAGCGTTCAACTAAAAACCTGTGCAGGAAAAACCATCAAACAAGTATATCCCGCCGTAATAGCAACAACGGGTTTTATCGCGATGTCGAGCGTGATGGAAGGATCGGGAATGACGAATTTCCTGGCCGCCAATATTGCCGCGTTAGTAGGTTCGTGGTTTATCATCGCTTCTCCGCTCATCGGTGCGATCAGCGGATTTATGAGCGGCAGCAACAGCGCGGCTAACGCCATGTTTTCCCATTTTCAAAGCACGATGGCTGAGCAATTACATAGTCCCGCACTATTATATGCCACCGCACAAAACGTCTCCGCCTCGAACATGACCATGGCATCTCCATCGAGAATCGCTTTAGCGGCCGCCATCACGAACCAGTCTGGACAGGAAGGGCAATTTGTGCGGGACATTCTTCCGATTGCCTTTGTTGCTTTGTTGATCATTATGTCTAGTATTGTTGGGTTAGGTTTTTTCTTTGAATAATTGCTTCTAAAACTTAATGCGAAAATAGAGGAAAAGAGCATGAAAAAAGATGCTACGGGCGTTTAATGCCCGTAGCATCACGTTTTTATCGATAATTGACAAATTGCACATCAATCGGCAAGTCCGCTTCGCGAATCGCAGCGATGACCTTTTGCAAGTCATCTTTGCTTTTGCCGCTGACGCGGATTTGATCGTCCTGTACTTGGCTTTTCACTTTCAGGCCAGTGTTTTTAATGATCGTATTGATTTTTTTCGCGTTTTCTTTATCGATGCCTTGCACAAGTTTGGCGCGCTGGCGCACCGTTCCTCCAGCAGCCGGCTCAATTTTGCCGTATTGAATGTTTTTCGTCGGCACGCCTCGTCTAATGAGCTTGCCAATTAGCACGTCCTTGAGCTGTTCCAATTTAAATTCATCGTCGGAAATAAGGATGAGTTCGTCTTTGTCTAGCGAAATGTCGCTTTTGCTGCCTTTAAAGTCATAGCGGTTTTTAATTTCTTTCAGTGCGATGTTGATCGCATTGGTGACTTCCGATAAGTCGACTTTCGATACAATATCAAAGGAACTTTCTTTCGACATACACAACCTCCAGCATTTTTTATTTTATTATAGTAAAATGTGGCAAGGAACACAACAAGAAAAGGAGGGGAAGCCGAACGACGTGGAGGTGCTCTTGTGATGATGGGAAAAACTGTGTTTTATGCAGAATTGTCCATTGGAGTGGGAAATAATAAGCGTGAAAATATAGACAAAGGAAGAGATTGCAATGAAACGATTAATTCCTGGAGAAATTATGACATTAACGGTAAAACGGGAAATGCCGTTTGGCTGCTTTTTGACGAACGGCACGGAGGAAGTGATGCTGCATAAAAGAGAAGCGAATACAACGCTTGCGGTCGACGACGAGGCAACGGTATTTTTATATCATGACCACGACGGACAGCTGTGCGCTACCATGAAAATGCCGAAAATTACGAACCACAAATACGACTGGGTTGAAGTGGTCGACATCGTTCCGAAATTGGGTGTTTTTGTTGATATTGGCATTTCCAAAGATATGCTCGTGTCCATCGATGATTTGCCGCCGCTTCGCTCGCAATGGCCGAAGCGAGGGGATCAATTATATTGTTCGCTAAAAACGGATAAACGCGGACGGCTGCTTGCTAAACTAGCGGATGATGACACGATGAAACAAATCGCCGTAAAAGCGCCGGAATCAGCGTTCAATCAAAACATTCGCGGGCGCGTCTACCGCGTGATTAAGGTGGGAGCGTTTCTTATCTCTGATGTCGGCTACCTTGGATTTGTCCATGAATCCCAGTGGCGAAACGCGCCGCGCCTTGGTGAAGTGGTGGAAGGGCGGATTATCGCCGTCAAAGAGGATGGGACGGTCAATGTCTCCTTACTGCCGCGCAAGCATGAAAGCATCGACGAAGATGCGGCAGCCATTTATACGTACTTAGAAAGCCGCGGCGGGGCGATGCCATACCACGACAAAAGCGATCCCGATGATATCCAAGCGCGCTTTCATATGAGCAAGGCCGCCTTTAAACGAGCATTAGGACGATTAATGAAAGAAGACAAAGTATATCAAAAAGATGGATGGACGTATAAGAAGGAATGAAGAGGGCGAAGCCAGTCCGGCTTTGCTTTTTTTCTGCCATAAAACTTAACAAATACCAAACCGTGCCGATAAACAATAATGGACACCATGAAAAGAAGGGGACGAACCAATGAAACAGCAAAGACGTATATGGCATCTTGTTATCGCGCTATTGGCTATGTTTATGATGATGTCCGGCTGTTCGACGAAAGAAACAGCGGCAAAGAAAGACAGGATCAAAGTCGGGATTATGTTGTCAGATGTCGGACTTGGGGATCAATCGTTTAGCGATTCGGCGTTTCGCGGGTTAATGAAGGCTAGGGATGAACTTGGCATTATTTTTGATTACCGGGAATTAAAAGACACGAAAACGTATGAACAAGGGTTAAAAGAACTTGTGGAAGATGGCAATGATATCGTCATCGGTCTTGGCTTCATGGTGCAAGAGGATTTGGAAAAAGTGGCGAAACAATATCCAAAGCAGCGTTTTATTTTAGTTGACTCTGTTTCTGATTTGCCAAACGTGACATCGATTGCGTTTAAAGAAGATGAAGGAAGCTTTCTTGCCGGAGTGTTGGCGGCGCTTGTGACAAAAACAAACCGCCTCGGGTTTATCGGTGGGGCGGATGTGCCATTGATTCGTAAATTTGCGGCGGGATTCGAAAAAGGGGTTCACGCCGTGAAGCCGTCCGCCTCCGTTCACATCGAAACAATTAGAGGAGAAAGTATTGCAAAATGTGGAAAGCATCAGCGCCGTCGTCGAACAGTCGGCGGCCGGCAGTGAAGAAATTGCCGCTTCGATGGCTGAACAGCTGACAGCGTTTGAAAAAATGGTGGAGAAAGTAACGAAACTAAGACAATTGACGGATGAACTGCATGAGGTGATGGTGAAGTTTCGGATGGAATGAAATTGAACTATCCCCACTTACCGGCTAAGGCCGGTGGAAGTGGGGATTTTTGTTTCCTTTGTCTGTTGTTGTTCAAAGGCCCCAAGCCCCTCCGTTCATTTATGACAGAAGAAGAACGCTTTTCAACTATTAAAATTACTAAAAAAACAAAAAATGCCGATTCATCCTCCACCTACGCTTCGCTTAGAGGTGGGGGTCTTCTCGGCAAAGAAAAGAGGCTGTCCAGTATAAAAGGACAGCCGAATTTTATAAATGATCCGTCTTCTTCGAGTACGCAAATTTCCCAGCCTGGCGGTTTTTTTCGCGCAACATGTTTTTTTCATGGCGTTTCGCGTTGTTGTCTCGTGCTTTTTTATCGTTATCGCTTGTATGTGACATACCATGCTGCACTCCTTTATGTGAGTTATACGCCAGTAGTTTTTCCGAAATAAGCGACTTTATGCTTCGCTTCGATTTGCTTATTTAAGAAGAAGAGTGCCAACGTGCCTGGACCGGCGTGCGCGCCGATCGCGCCGCCGATTTCGGTGATGAAAAAGCGCGTGCAGCCATATGTTTTTTCAATAAGCTGCTTTAATTCCAATGCGGCTTCTTCGTCGTCGCCGTGGCTGATGCCGATCACTTGTTTTTGCAAATCGTCGCCGCGTTCGCCCATGATTTCGACCATGCGCTTTAACACTTTTTTGCGGCCGCGTAATTTCTCCAGCGGAATAAGTTTGCCGTCTTCGACATGGAGAAGCGGCTTAATGTTTAAAAGGCCGCCGACCATTGCCGCGGTTTTGCTAATTCGCCCGCCGCGCGCCAAAAATTCTAAATTGTCAACCGTAAAAATATGTTCCATATGGCGGCAGTAAGAAACAATCGTTTCGCATAATAGGTTGTACGGCATTCCTTTTTCTGCGAGTTCCGCCGCTTTCATCACTACAAGTCCTTGTCCGAGCGACGCGCACTTCGAATCGATAATCGTTAGCTGAAACTCAGGGTATTCTTCAAGCACTTCGCTGCGAATCGCCATCGCGGTTTGATATGTACCAGATAATTGCGAGGAAAACGCGATATATAGACAAGGGCGGTTTTCTTTTGCGTACTTGGTAAATAGTTCTTTCATTTTTAGCGGATTCGATTGCGCCGTTTTCACGATTTGTCCGTTGCGCATCGCGTCATATACTTGTTTTGGTTCAATGGTAATAAAGTCTTCATATTCTTCGCCATTGAAATGGACAAGAAGCGGCAGAAACGCGATGTTATGCTTCTGCAAATAAGAATATGGGAGATCGCTGCCACTGTCCGTAATAATTTGAATCGACACTGCATCCACCTCTTATAAAGTTAAGATAAGATATATTTTTAGTGTAGCGATTATGATGAAAAAAGACAATTTTTCTTTCCTATAAAAAGGTTGCGGCGCTCGGCCGCAACCTTACTGAGTGAGTTGATCAAGTTCTTCCTGGAATTGACGCAACTGCGCTTTTTCTGCCAAGCTGGAATGAGCATAGGCAGAAGATAAGGCGTTTTTTGCTATGGCGATCGCGCGATCCAAGTCGATATCCGCTTGGCCGTTTGCTGCTTGTTTTGCCTGCATGACCGCTTTGCGCGCTTCTTGAAACAATCGATTGCCCATCGTTATTCGCCTCCAAGCGACGTTTCAAACGCTTTTTGCATTTTGCGCTCTTCCGCTTCAGCGTATGTCATGTGGTAAGGGATTCGTTCGTCATGTTTTTCTACCGCATCGACGCTTTGTTGAATGAAGCGTTTCGATTTATTTCGTTTACCCAAGACGTATTCCCCCCTTGAAAAAATAAAGACGCAGTATTGCGTCATGGATAGTGTAACCGTATAGGGGGGATTGTAATAAGGCAATTCGTTACAGCTTTAACATTGATTTTAAATAAATACCGATGCCATCTTCTTCATTCGTTGCAGTCACATCGTTGGCGATTTGTTTGAGGGGCTCAATCGCGTTGCCCATCGCGATGCCATGACCTGCCCATTCGATCATTTCTAAATCGTTATCTTCGTCTCCAAAAGCGATGACCCGTTCTCTAGGGATATGGAAATAATCAGCGATTTGCTTGAGGCCAAACGCTTTATGAACGCCGGCGCGAACGATTTCAATCATATGCCATGGCTCGGTCCAGCGCCGGTGATGCAATACGTTCGCATGAACATCAGATAAGTACGACTGTATTTGGTCGGCATGTTGTTTGTCTGTATGAATAAGAATGCTCGTTGGATCATCTTTTAATGCATAGCGCAAGTCGCCGATTTCGATGGCCGGGTTGCCAAGCCGGACAATATCTAGCAGTATTTCATCATGTTCATGAAAGTATACATCGTCCATCACTTCGGCTAAAATATTTTTAATCGAGTACGTTTCACTTACTTCAATGATGTCTTTTACGGTTTGGAGCGGAAGCGGAAAATGACGGATCCCCCATGAATGGTCGGCAGGGTGATGGACGAACGCCCCGTTAAAGTTGACAATTGGCGTTGTGAGTCCAATCTCTTCATAGTACATTTTGCTGGCGCGATAAGGTCTTCCAGTTGCAATCACGACAAGATGCCCTTCTTCTTTTGCGCGCAAAATCATTTCTTTAGTAAATGGGGAAATCGTTTTGTCATCTTTTAATAACGTACCATCTAAATCCAACGCAATTAAATATTGTTTCATAATAACTCCCTTTACATTGTTTTTTTAAAGTATATACGATCATGATTTTAAGGTCACTACTATTTTTATCATCATTTTGTTTTTTTTTTGGCTCTTTTCTAATATAGTGTAACTCTTTTCCAAAATTCTTGTCTACATGTTACACTATAGAAAAAAGAATGAAGGAGTTTTGAGATTATGGTCATCATTGAAAAAGAAACCGTTGCCCAAGTGCCTGTGCTTCATGTCGTAAAAAAAGAAAAGCGGGAAGAACGATTGCCGTTTATTTTGTTTATTCATGGATTTACAAGTGCAAAAGAACATAATTTGCACTTTGGGTACTTGCTTGCCGAGGCGGGATACCGCGTGATTTTGCCGGATGTGCTGCATCACGGTGAACGAGATTCGTCTTTATCTGAGCGTGAGCTGCAATTGGCGTTCTGGAATATTGTGACGCGTACGATTACGGAAATTAAAAAAATCAAAGAGGAATTAGAACTTCGCAATCTCATTCAGCCGGATCGGATAGGACTTGCCGGTACATCGATGGGGGGGATTGTCACATTTGGCGCACTTGCCGAGTATCCATGGATTAAAGCGGCCGTTTCGCTGATGGGAAATCCAATGTATGAAGCATTTTTTGACGCCTTAATTGAAACAGGCAAAAAAATGGGAGTGGCGATTCCGCTTTCCGATGAACAACTAAAGCGGGAAAAGGCGCGATTAATGAAATATGACCTTTCTAGACAGCCGGAGAAATTAGCGGGCCGTCCGCTTCTTATTTGGCATGGAAAGTGCGACCAAGTTGTCCCTTATTCTTATACATATGAGTTTTATGAACAAATAAAACCGCTTTATCAAGGAAAAGAAGAAAATTTGAAGTTTATTTCCGATGATACGGCAGGGCATAAAGTGACAAGGGAAGCGTTTTTAGAAACGGTGAAATGGTTTACGAAACATGTGTAAGAAAAAAACGGCTATGCTTATGGCATAGCCGTTACAACATTATCGGAGGGGTAAAAGCGGACGGGACATTTTCCCAAAAAAGTTATGAAAAATGCCCTAATTGCCGCAGCGCTTCTTCACTCATTCGTTCCGGAGTCCAAGGCGGATTCCATGTAATTTGTACTTGTACATCGCGGATTCCATCGATATGTTCGAGCGCACGTTTCACACCGCCGACGATGGAGTCGTGAAGCGGGCAGCCCGGTGTCGTAAGCGTCATTAAAATATATATGTTTCCATCATTAATTTGCAAATCATAAATTAACCCTAAATCCACGACATTGATCCCCAGTTCTGGGTCAATAACCGTTCGAAGCTGCTGAAGTACCAATTCGCGAATATCCATGATTATAGCCTCCTTTTTATCTTAATTAGGCGAGAAGACTCCCACTTCAACGAAGCGAAGCGGAGTAAGTGGGAGATGAATCGCCTTAAGTGTGAGTAAAATGTTTGTGGGAGAAATTCTTAGAATTCCCCGATGAGGGGGTTGGGAACGTAGGTTCGCAACCCACCTCATCGGGGCCACCAAGCAAAGCGCGGTAGGATCCCAAGCAGGAAACATGAAAAAAGGACTCTCTCCCTGGTAAGATATTCATTGACCACACTATCAAACAGGAGGAGAGAGTCCCATGAATATTCAACAACATCTTATCACAAATTCGTTGTCATGGAAAGAGATCGAACTTGATTTGTTTCGAGCCTTGCAAAACGCCTTCGCCGAGCTGTTTACGGCTCTGTTGGAGGACATCGACCGGCAATTGGCAGAGAATCGAGACAAGCGCCGATACCACTTGAAAGACAAACGACGCACCACGATTCAAACCCTGTTTGGCGAAGTTACCTTTGAGCGGAACTACTATTTAGACCGGGAACAAAACCGTTACACGTTTTTGCTTGATTCCTTTTTAGCGTTTGATGGATCGCAGTCAATCAGCCCTTGTCTAGAAGAAACGGCGGTGGGATTGGCGGTGGAGTGCTCTTCCTATCGCAAAGCGGCTCGTACGCTTGCTCAGATGGTCGGGTATCCGGTGATGAGCCATGAGGCGATCCGCCAGTTGGTGCTCGAGGCCGAAGTTCCGCTGCACTGCCCGGTTGACCAGCGATATGGACGGGTGCTGTTTGTGGAGGCCGATGGACTGTTTGTCTCTCGCCAAGGGAAGGGAAAACGGGCCAAGGAAGACAAAATCCTGACCGTTCACGAAGGGTGGAAGCGCAACGGCTCACGGATCGAATTCGTGAACCAGCGCCATTACGTCCATGAGGGCAAGAGGGAGGTGTGGGAAGGCTTCGAGGAATTTTTGATGAACGAATATGCCTATGATCCGTGTCGGGATCTTCTTGTCATCAACGGGGACGGCGCTCCATGGATTACCGCGTGTCGGGAGTATTTCAAGGGACGGGTCTGCTTCCAATTGGATCGATTCCACGTGGCGCGTGAGTTGCGCCAATGCCTCTCGGGCCATCCACGGTGGCAGGCGATTCGGCAAAAGCTGGCGAAGCAGGATGAAGAGGGGCTGCTTGTGGAACGGAACAGCGCCCTCGGCACGCTGGGGGACGAAGCGAAAGAACAACAGCTGGCTGCCTTGATCCACCGGATCGAATCGATGCCGGGATGCATCCGTGATTACCGGGAATGGCTGAAGGAGCAAGGAGTGGACACAACGGGCATGTATCCGATGGGGAGGGCTGAAAGCGTGATGAGCCAGTTGGCGTATCGGGTGAAATACCGCCGCAGTTGGACAGACAAGGGACTCAGGGCGTTTTTCAAGGCAATGATTGCCCGGATGGATGGGATTCGTCTTTTCGGACGTCGTTTAGGAGAAGAATCGTCGCAGCCGGCGGAGGAAACGGCGTCGACGGCATCCACCAAACAGACGATCGTGAACAAGGCGAAACAACGCGTCCGCCGTCTTTGGCCGGAGATCACGCGGAATAACGTGCCATATTTACAGCAATCGTCCGGGACACCGATCTATCATGCCCTGTCTGAACTCAAGGGATGGTAAAAAAAGGTATACATATCGGTCTGTCATGGCAAGGGATGAGAGTCCGAAAGCGCTTACGGATGAAATTCAAAAAAATGGTTCGCTGACCTATGACTTACATCTGTTTTCAGGAATCAAAAAAGTTCCCACAAAGTCTTGACTGACTCTCGCCTTAATTATATTTTGCTGAAAATAGGATAGATTCAGTAAAATATAGTATAATATAGTTAGATGGGAGGTGAAAATATAGTATAATATAGTTAGATGGGAGGTGAAAAAATGTATTTTTGTATCAAACAACAGCTAAATGGTTTGACCAAAGAAGAATACTTGACTCTTCGAGAACTGTGCCATATTGCCAAGAACATGTACAACGTCGGATTGTACAATGTCAGACAATACTATTTTGAACACAAGGAATTTCTTAATTATGAGAAAAACTATCATCTTGCCAAAACGAACGAAAACTATAAGCTGTTAAACAGCAACATGGCACAGCAAATTTTAAAAAAGGTTAATGAGGCTTTTAAATCTTTCTTTGGCTTAGTAAAACTAGCCAAACAAGGCAAATATGACTACAAGGCTATCAGTATCCCAAAATATCTTAAAAAAGATGGCTTTCATTCACTAATCATTGGTCAAATTCGTATAGACGGCAACAAATTTACGATACCGTATTCTCGCCTATTTAAAAAGACTCACAAGCCTATCACGATAACGATTCCGCCTGTGTTACTGGACAAAAAGATTAAGCAGATTGAAATCATTCCTAAACATCATGCCAGGTTCTTTGAGATTCAGTACAAATATGAAATGCCTGAAGATCAAAGAGAATTAAATGACCAAAAAGCACTGGCGATTGATTTAGGAGTGAATAATCTTGCCACTTGTGTCACATCAGACGGCAGATCGTTCATCATTGATGGGCGGAGATTAAAAAGTATTAATCAATGGTTTAACAAAGAAAATGCCAGACTTCAAAGCATTAAAGATAAGCAAAAAATCAAAGGTACAACCCGTAAACAAGCTTTGCTTGCTATGAATCGCAATAATAAAGTGAATGATTATATCAACAAGACTTGCCGTTACATCATTAACTACTGTATTGAAAATCAAATTGGCAAACTTGTCATTGGCTATGCGGAAACATGGCAACGCAATATTAATCTAGGAAAAAAGACAAATCAAAACTTTGTCAATATTCCTCTCGGTAACATAAAAGAAAAACTAGAATATCTTTGTAAATTTTACGGCATTGAATTCTTGAAACAGGAAGAATCATATACGTCTCAAGCCAGCTTTTTTGACGGCGATGAGATTCCTGAATATAATGCCGACAATCCAAAAGAATATAAGTTCAGCGGCAAACGTATTAAGCGCGGCTTGTATCGAACAAAGTCTGGCAAACTAATTAATGCTGATGTCAATGGCGCATTAAACATCTTAAAGAAAAGTAAAGCTGTAGACCTGAGTGTCTTATGCTCTAGCGGCGAAGTGGACACGCCTCAAAGAATAAGGATTGCTTGAAGCAGTCAAACTTCTTTGGAAGCCCCCACTTCAAATTTTCGCTAGAAAATTAAGTGGGGGTAGTTCACAGCCAAGCTCATCAAGTTGTTCGTATAAAAACATCGGGCGGCGGTCGTTAATGATGGTTAACGTTTCTCCAGGCTGCAGTTTCCCTAACGCCGCCAATGTTCTCATCATTGGTTGCGGCGGCTCTAACCCGCGATTGTCAAGAATCATCGTTCTCCCCCCTGTTTTACGAACGTGACTTTCCAATGTTTTTTCCCAATCTGTTCCGCTTCATACGTAAATCCTTTTGCTTTCATAATCGGAAAAAGCGGAATCGGTTTAAACGGCGCATGCAGAATAAACGTATCCCCCGCTTGAAGCGGTTTAATTGTGTTCATAATTTTTTCAAACGGTTCGATTTTCTTTTGTAAATCTTCGCGGACATCCAACTCTACAATCTTTCCCAATGAAATCCCTCCTTTGTTTTTTATGATAGTAATTTTCATTTTCAAGCGTTGTGATTTTTATCACATCCATTAGAAAAAGATTTCTTTTTCCAATCCTTCTTTATCAATAAGGTAAAATCCATCTTCATTAATATCAATCAATCCTTTTCGCTTTAATTGGCTAAGCGTTCGGCTTACCGTTTCCCGTGAGGTGCCGATCATGTTGGCAAGCTCTCGATTCGTCACATGAGCAGTCAAACGGTAAAATTTCCCTTGCGGTACCGCATTTGTTTTTGTTAAGCGCAACAGAAGCATAATAATTTGTTCATATGTGTTATGAAGAATTTGTTCTTCTAAACGTTTTTGCAAGTCAACGATTTTTTCGCCCATGACGCGAAATAATTTAATGCATACCTCTGGATAGCAAATTAACGTTTGTTCGAAGTCAGCGATTGGGATCGCAATTAACGTCGCTTCGTCGATGACTTCCGCGTGCGCAGGGTACGAACCTTTTAAGAAAAAACCGGTATGTGGAAACATTTCGCCTGACTGCAAAATCGAAACAATTTGTTCTTTGCCGCTTATATCGGTTTTATAAATTTTTACCGTTCCGGAATGAATGAAATAGACGCGTTCTAACGGATCCCCTTGCATAAAAACAAATGTCCGCGGTTTATAAACGCGTACATGGGAAATCGATACGAGCGACTCCAGTTCATGATCGGATAACTCGCGAAAAAGCGGAACATTTTTTAGTCTCTCTTTCAGCCAATCATTTGTCATTATTCCATCTCCTTACATAAATTTCACAAAAATGTGGCTTTCGCTAAGTGGAGTTCCCTTTGACAAGAATAAAGGAACCACAAGCTTTCTGTTATTTCTATACTACCATTTTATGAGTTACTTCATATGCGAGCTGTGACATAAATCATAGTATGCGTTTGTCATGACTCACATATTTTTTATTTTTGCAGCGTTACAATGGGGACGAATCAAAGATTAGGAGGTTGAGGATAGATGGAAGTGAACCCATCAGTCCGTCCGTCTTTACGTCCCGAACGGCGGACACAAAATAGTTTCCTTAAATCAATATTAATTTTTACGATTTTAATCAGCTTTACCGTCCTGCTTGTCGGCGGATACTGGATTTTTAAAGAAATGGCGCCAAGACCGAAAGAGGTCCGAAGCGAAAGCGGCGACGTATTAATGACGAAAGAAACAATTATCGGTGGGCAGTCCGTGTTCCAGAAATACGGATTAATGGATTACGGTACAGTGCTTGGACATGGTTCTTACATGGGGCCGGATTATACAGCAGAGGCATTGAAGATTTACACGGAAGGAATGCAAGAGTATAAAGCAAAAGAACTATATGGTAAATCGTTCTCGCAATTATCCAAAGATGAAAAAACAATCATTCGAGATAAAGTCATTAAAGAAATACGGAAAAATCGCTACAACCCAGTTACCGATGTGCTTGTGTTAACAGATGCACAAGTATATGGGCTTCAAAAAGTTCGTGACTATTACCGCGATGTATTTACAAACGGTGATGGTTGGGGCTTGCAAAAAGGGTTGATTAAAGAATCGGATATGCCAAAAACAAATCGCGCTTGGGTTGCGGACAGCGATCAAATTCAGCAAATTGCCGATTTCTTCTTCTGGACAGCTTGGTTATCAAGCACTCCGCGTATCGGTGACAATATTACGTACACCAACAACTGGCCTTATTACGAAGATGCAGGAAATACAATGACGTTTTCCGCCATGTGGTGGAGCGGTGCAAGTGTGACCATCTTAATTTTATTTGTTGCGATTATTTTGTACTTCTTCTATCGTTATCAATTGAGCATGCAAGAAGCATATAAAGAAGGACAGTTTCCAGTTATCGATTTGCGCAAGCAGCCATTAACCCCTTCGCAAGTGAAATCAGGAAAATACTTTGCGATTGTCGCTGTGCTGTTTTTCGTTCAAACGATGTTTGGCGCGTTGCTTGCCCATTATTATGTAGAACCAGACAGCTTTTTCGGCATCAAATGGATTCACGATTTATTGCCGTTTAACATTGTGAAAGGCTACCATTTGCAACTAGCAATTTTTTGGATTGCAACATCATGGTTAGGTATGGGGATTTTTATCGCACCGCTTGTCGGCGGACATGAACCGAAAAAACAAGGGCTTCTCGTTGATATTTTGTTCTGGGCGCTCGTTGTTCTTGTCGGCGGCAGCATGATCGGTCAATGGCTCGGTGTGAACGGATATTTAGGGAACAGCTGGTTCTTGCTTGGCCATCAAGGATGGGAGTACATTGAGCTTGGCCGCATTTGGCAAATCATCCTGGTAGTGGGCATGCTCATTTGGCTGTTTATCGTCTTTCGCGGTATTAAGAGCGGATTAAAGCGGGAGAGCGATAAAGGCGGATTGATTCACTTATTGTTCTACTCGGCGATTGCAGTGCCGTTCTTTTACATCTTTGCGTTCTTTATGAAACCAGACACGAACTTTACAATGGCAGATTTCTGGCGCTGGTGGATTATCCATTTGTGGGTAGAAGGAATTTTCGAAGTGTTTGCGGTTGTTGTGATCGGCTTTTTGTTAGTGCAATTGAGACTTGTTACAAAAAAATCTACAGTAAGAGCATTATATTTCCAATTTACGATTTTGCTTGGCAGCGGGGTCATCGGAATTGGTCACCACTATTATTACAACGGTTCGGCGGAAATATGGATTGCGCTTGGCGCCGTTTTCTCGGCGCTCGAAGTCATTCCGCTTACATTGCTTATTTTAGAAGCATATGAACAATATAAAATGATGCGCGACGGCGGAGTTAACTTCCCTTATAAATCGACATTCTGGTTCTTGATTTCTACTGCGATTTGGAATTTAGTTGGAGCTGGCGTGCTTGGGTTTTTAATCAACTTGCCGGCAGTCAGCTACTTCGAACACGGACAATTTTTAACGCCAGCTCACGGCCATGGAGCAATGATGGGGGTTTACGGCATGTTTGGCATCGCAGTGTTGCTGTATTCGCTGCGCAATATTGTCAAGCCGGAAGCATGGAACGATAAATTATTAAAATTTGCATGCTGGATGCTCAATATCGGGCTTGCAGGGATGATTGCAGTGACGTTGTTGCCAGTCGGCATTCTGCAAATTAAAGAAGCTTTTGAAAAAGGCTATTGGGCATCTCGCTCTCCAGAGTTTTTACAACAAGATATTGTGCAAAACTTGAATCTGATCCGTGCTGTTCCAGATACGATTTTCTTAATTGGTGTCATCGTGATTATGGGGTTCAGCGTAAAAGCGCTATTCCATTTGCGTAAACCGACACACGGCGAGGGAGAAGCGCTTCCGGTCGTCGATCTGACAAAAGAAGAATAAACAAAAAAGAATCACAGCACAAATCGCTGTGATTCTTTTTATCTTTCTATGATAGCGCTTTCTATCTTGTTTATTGTTAGGTTTTCTGCATTTTTTCTTTTTTCTCGTGACATTGAAAACAGTATAATGTTTCTTTTTCGTCGCAAATGACGCCGTTTAAGAAACCATGAAAACAATGAATCGGTTTGCCGCACTGCGAACAAAAGCCAACAAGCTCTTCCAACCATCATTTCTCCTTTCATAAGCGATTGAAAATGATCATTCGCAAGGTGTGATGTTCATCACTACGACAAACGAAAAAAGCGATTATGATGTATATATAATTCATTATACTATAAAGGAGGCAACAATTATGAGTAAATTTGCCGCAAAAATTTATGCGCCTGATTATGAACCGCGAGAGAGACATCCTGCGATCTTTCGCTTATTCGATAGCTTAAAACCAGGTGAAGTGATGGAATTAACGAATGACCATGATCCGCGTCCGTTGCATTATCAGTTTATGATGGAACGTCCAGACCAATTTACTTGGGAGTACTTGGAAGAAGGACCAGAAATTTGGCGAGTCGCAATCGGCAAAAAATAAACATGAATGCTAAAAAAGATTCCCGAAAGAATGACGGGAATCTTTTTTTTTTGTTGCTTCCATGGTACAGTAAAACAAAGATTTTGGTGAAAGGGGAAAAATGAATGAACAAAATGGCAGGAGTGGTTCTTGCCGGTGGGCGGTCGCGGCGTTTTGGCAGCCCGAAAGCGTTTGCCAAATTTAACGGAAAATATTTTTTTGAAATTGCTGTGGAAACGTTACGCGCAGTAGTAGAGGATATTTATATTGTTAGCCATCCTTCGCTAATAGACTGTTTTCGACAAAAGACGGCGGAAAAAGTGATTATGGACGATGAACGGTATCGTGGCCAAGGGCCGCTTGCCGGAATTTATACGGTCATGAAAGAATGCGAGGCGGAATGGATATTTGTGCTTCCGTGCGATATGCCGTATATGCGTCCAGAAGCAGCGGCAAAACTTGCTAAATATGCGAACGAGAAGTTTGATGCGATTATCTGTGCGCATTTCGGCCGAATTCAGCCATTAGTTGGCATATATCATCGGCGAACATGCAAGCAGATCGAAAAACTTCTACAGGCACAAGATAATAGGATGAAATCGCTTTTTCGCCATTGCCATGTCCACTATGTGAACGAGCAAGATTTTTGGGAAGATGAGATCGTCTTTCGCAATGTAAACACGCCGAATGAGTTTGACGATATTGTGACATAAGTCACTTTGTGATATTTATCACATTAGTGTCCTCTCCAATGCAGTACAATGAGAACAAGGAGGGGGATAGTAGTGAGGGACTTTAACGAAAATCCGTTTATTGTGATTTGGGAACTAACAAGGGCATGTCAGTTAAAATGTGTTCATTGCCGAGCGGAAGCGCAGTATCATCGCGATCCGCGCGAATTGACATTCGAAGAAGGGAAAAAGTTAATTGATGATATATATGAGATGGATCAGCCGCTTCTCGTGTTTACTGGCGGGGACCCGCTCATGCGTCCGGATGTATATGATCTTGCCAAATACGCGATTGACAAAGGCCTTCATGTTTCGATGACGCCAAGCGCGACGCCAAACGTGACAAAGGAAGCGATTCGGAAAGCGAAAGAAGTGGGGCTTTCCCGTTGGGCGTTTAGTTTGGACGGGCCAAACGCGGAAATTCATGATCGTTTTCGTGGGACATCCGGTTCGTTTGAGCTGACTATAAAAGCGATTGAATATTTACATGAACTCGATATTCCAGTGCAAATTAATACCGTCATCTCCCGATATAACGTCCATGTGCTTGATGAAATGGCAGAGTTGGTTGAAAAACTAAAATGTGTGCTTTGGAGCGTCTTTTTCCTTGTGCCGACAGGACGCGGAAAAGAGTCTGACATGATTTCGCCGGTGGAACATGAAAAAGTGTTTCGTTGGCTTTATGAAACGAGCAAGCGCGTCCCGTTTGACATAAAAACGACAGCAGGGCAACATTACCGCCGTGTCGTGTTGCAGGCGAAAATGCGAGAAAAACAAATCTCGGGCGATGAAATTAACTATGAAGACGTGTTGATGAAGGGATTAACTGGACAAGTCGATGGTCTTGGACGCGCACCAAAAGGGGTCAATGATGGCAACGGATTTGTTTTTATTTCTCACATCGGTGACGTATATCCAAGCGGTCTGCTTCCGGTCAAAGCCGGAAACGTCCGGGAAACGCCGCTCGCGGAAATTTATCGGAATTCGCCGATTTTCCAAGATTTGCGCAACCCAGATAAATATAAAGGAAAATGCGGCGTATGCGAATTCCGCTATGTTTGCGGCGGATCACGCTCGCGGGCGTATGCAGTTACGGGTGATTACTTAGAAAGCGAACCATATTGCGTATACATTCCAAAAGCGTTACGGAAAAAAGAAAAACATTTATCTTAATCACAGTGGTAACTGGCTCTCTTTTATTAGGGAGCCATTTTTTTATTTACGAGTTTACTAAAACGATTTTCTAGACATTTTTGATAAAGATAGAAATCAACTTTTTACAATTATGTGACACTACAAAAAAATGTGAGAAACATCACAAACATTCTTTTTTCATTTCCGTATGATGTACTCAAAAGAAGTGGATGATGGCTGCGATCAAAAAGGAGGATTTTCGTGATGAATAAGCAAAAAGCTCTTTTGCCGATTACAACGTTGGCGATGACGTTTGCGTTTGCCGTATGGGCTGTATTTTCTCCGTTGGCGAGCACATTCCAAGAAATGTACGGACTAACATCGACGCAAAAAAGCATTTTAGTCGCGATTCCTGTTTTGCTTGGTTCTGTTATGCGAATTCCGCTTGGCATTTGGACAGACCGATTCGGAGGCAGACAATTGTTTTCGCTGCTTTTATTGTTCCTGATTATTCCCTTAGTCGGCGCTGGTTTTGCTGATTCATATGCCATGTTAATGTTTTGGGCGTTTTTTATCGGAATGGCAGGAACATCGTTTGCGATTTCCGTTACGTTCGTATCGCGCTTAACGCCGCCAGAAAAACAAGGAACAGCGCTCGGCATCAACGCGATGGGCAATATTGGAACGGCGGTCGCAAGTTTTTCTGTTCCGTCGATTGCGGCAGCTTTTGGAGTGAAGTGGGCGTTTTGGGGGATGATTATCCCGGTTGTCATCATGCTCCTTCTTGTTTGGTTCTTTACTCCGGATATGCCAAAGCCTAAGCAGCAAAAAACGATGCTTGATTCGTTATCTGTGTTGAAATATAAACATACGTGGACGTTATCACTATTTTATTTCGTGACATTCGGAGCATTCGTGGCATTTGGCATTTATTTGCCATCGTTGCTCATTGATTTATATGGTTTAACTCCGGTTGATGCCGGGCTTCGCGCTGCTGGATTTACTATTATTGCGACACTTGCAAGGCCGATTGGCGGAAACCTTGGCGATAAAATCGGTGCAGAACGGGTATTGACGTTCGTGTATGCGGGAATTACGATTGGAGCGCTTGCCATTGCGTTTGGAATGGGAAATATCGTCGTGATGACAACGGCATGTTTGTTTATCGCAATTATGGCTGGATTAGGAAACGGTGCGGTCTTTAAGCTTGTCCCGCAGCTATTCCCGGCGGAAACAGGCGCCGTCACCGGCATTGTTGGCGCATGGGGCGGACTTGGCGGCTTTTTCCCGCCGATTTTGATGGGAATCGTGAAAGACGTTACTGGTTCTTACATGCTCGGTTTTATTCTGCTCAGCTTGTTTGCCATCATTTGCTTCTTGCTTAACCGCATTGTCTTCGGCAAAAAAGTGGGCGAACCAGCAAATCCATATGTATCATAACAAAAAAGCGGATCGTTACAAGCGATCCGTTTTTTTATTTAAATATGAAGCCATGATTCCTGATTAATAACGTAGTAAATGTAATTGGATATTTCCTTTTTAAGTTTTCTCTGTCCTCAAACAAAACATATATTACTCAATCCATCATTTTCCCTACCGAAATGATTTCTATCGTTAATATATGATATTGTTCAACAGTTCACAAACTATTCAAACATCAGTCGTGATGCGTGATACGAATCACTAGGATGAAAAACAGAATGCACTACTCTTGAAGTGTAGCAAATCAATAAAATGGAGGGAGAAAAATGGCGAGCAAGGTTCACGCATTCATGGCGATAGCAGCAGCATCGGCGTTACTAGCGGCCTGTGGAAACGAAAGTGCCGGGGAGAAAGAGGCGACGAAAGAAACGGTAAAGACAGAGCATCACGCAAGTTCAAACGTCATCGCTGCCCATAAAGATCTTAACCAAAAACCGGTTCCATTGAAAATGGAACGCATCGGTCCACATGATGTCAAAATCGAGATGAATGCACAAGTAACTGACATCGAAATTGATAAAGGAAAAATCTATAAAGCATGGACGTTCAACGGTCAAGCACCTGGACCGCTCATGTCGTCAATGAAGGAGATACGCTCCATTTTACGTTAAAAAATATGGACCCATCGCTGCCCCATAGCGTGGATTTCCACGCCGTCCACGCTTCGCCGTCGAAAGATTTTGCCGACGTCATGCCGAATAAGTCCGGAACGTTTACGTACCCAGCGAATAACCCAGGCGTATTTATGTACCATTGTGGCACGAAGCCGGTGCTCGCCCACATTGCCAATGGCATGCACGGCATGATTATCGTCAAGCCGAAAAACGGCTATCCAACCGATAAAGAAGTGGACCGCGAATTTGTCTTAATCCAAAACGAGTGGTACAAGTATAATGATATGGATGATTTCCAAAACGGGGTACCAAGCTATGTTGTTTTTTCGACAAAAGCGTTAAAATCAGGCGATCGAAATACGAACGGAGATACATTTACGCTAAAAGAGAAGCCGCTCGTTGCCAAAGTCGGCGACAAAGTTAGAATTTACATCCTTAACGTTGGTCCAAACGAAGTCAGCTCATTCCATGTCGTTGGAAACGTTTTGGATGATGTGTATATCGACGGTAATCCAAACAACCATCTAAAAGGTTTGCAGACAGTGATGCTTCCGGCTAGCGGCGGCGCGGTCGTTGAATTTACCGTCACACGCCCGGGAACGTATCCGATCGTTACGCACCAATTCAACCACGCGCAAAAAGGAGCCGTAGCGATATTAAAAGTAACGGAGACCGGTGAAGATGACAGTACAGAAACAAGCGGACACTAACCGTTTCCCGTTCTGCCAAACGAGAAACGGCATGCCGCTACAAGAGAGCTCCTTCATCTATTGTAAAGGATTATAGAAAAAGATAAGTGATGTGCATCACACAACATTAAAAAGGAGAGATGAAAACTAACGGGTTCGGTTCAGAAGTACAAAATCAAAAAACAGTACAAATAACAGCGTAATTAGCACAAAATTCGAACCACATTTAACAAAGTAAAAGGCATATTAAAACGCTTGGGATTATTCCAAGCGTTTTAAACTAAAATTATATTGACTTGTTCAATTAAGACTGTTACTAAAAGGTTACTACCGCACTTCAATTACAAAGGCATAACTTGAATCTCCCTTTTCCCATCTTGCTGAAACATCATACACATATACACCTTTTTCTTTTGGTAATAGTATCACATTATCATTTATTGGAACATTTTCTGTTTTTTCATTTGTAAGCCATCTATTTACTACTAATGTATTTTCTTTAGGCTCGTCTTTGAATTCTATTTTCAATTGGGAATTTGGTGGTATAACCACAGGTTTTAGTTCTTGATTTTTAATGAGTTCTGGCGGAGAACTTGTATCAATACAAACAGAATTAAGTAATCCATTCCAACAATACGAACCTTGTGTCACTTCTACCTTTTTTTCTCCAACAGTTATGGTTGGTAAAGGTGGTTTAGCACTAAATAGTCCAATAACAAAATAACCCCCAATGCCTAACGCAATTAATATTAATAATGTAATTAAAAACTTTTTCATACACTCCCCCCTCGTGGTTCATGGTATTGTCAAAAGTTTATCCTCCACACTCACTGTTTTTCATTGAGTTTCAACGGTTAGAATAAAAAAAGCTTGCCACCCCCGTTGTTTTAGGCCATCATTGAGGTAACCCCACACCCAACACCCAAAACAAAGGAGTGACAAGCTTGTTACCTCAATTATTAGCCTATTTGCTCGAAATAATCAAGTCCCAACATCAAATCATTGTCTATTTAATTGGTGCCTTATTAGGAAAATCCTTAAGCCGCAAAGACATGGACGAACCGGTTCGAAAACCGTACCGAAAACTTCAAGTCGATGACCTTCCCATCATCGATGTCCCGGAAACACTCGACTACCGGCAGCTTTTAGCCGACTACGAAGCCCAGCACGGCCGTCCGTTGCCGCCGATCCAACGCCGGGACAACGCTAAACACCGTGTTCCGGATTCGTTGACGTGTCCCCGTTGCCAGGCGCCGTCATCCTACCTGTACGCCAACAACGGCGGAAAAGGGCAGTACCAATGCAAAGTGTGCCAATGCCGGTTCAACCATCGAAATCGGTTCAAAAAGCAAGCGGTCTTTCGTTGCCCGCACTGCTTCCAAACTCTTGAGAAAATCAAAGAACGCAAGGACTACTACATCTACAAATGCAAGAACAACGACTGCCCGTTTTACCAAAAGAACCTTCGCCGGATGAGCCAAAAAGAACGCCAACGGTTCCAGCAGAACCCTCAAGCCTTCAAGGTGCGGTATCTGTTCCGTGAGTTTTTGTTTGACTTTCAACCATTGGCCCCATCGTCGCCGAAAAAGCCAAAGGTCGATTTGTCTCGTCTGGCGGTGTCGTCGCACACCCTCGGACTCGTGTTGACGTACTACGTTAACTATGGGATGTCCTCCAGACAGACAGCCGGAATCATGAAGGATGTGCATGGCGTGTCGATCTCCCATCAGACGGTACTCAACTACGCCAATAGCGTCGCGCTCATGATTCAGCCATTTGTCGACCAGTTCCCGTACGAGCTGTCCGGCTCGTTCTGTGGGGACGAGACGTATATTCGCGTGAAAGGACGCTGGCATTACCTGTTTTTTATGTTTGATGCCGTGAAAAAAGTGGTGTTGTCGTATCGCGTCTCGCCCCACCGGGATGCGTTGTCGGCCATCCGCGCCATCGATGACGTCCTGCGAAAGCTGCCGTCCATCCCGGACGATTTGTCGTTCGTCGTCGACGGCAATCCCATTTACCTGCTGGCGCAGCACTTTTTTGCCCAGCACGGGATTCCGTTTGACGTCCGCCAAGTGATCGGACTGACCAATGAGGATCCGGTGTCCGAAGAGTTCCGCGCGCTCAAACAAATCATCGAGCGATTCAACCGGACGTTTAAAGGCAACTATCGGCCGACTCACGGATTTGGCGCGGAAGAAGGCTCGGTCTCCTTTGTCACGCTGTTTGTGGCGTATTTCAACTTCCTGCGCCCGCACGGTGCACTCGAAGGCCGGGTTCCTGTCGTCATCCCGGAGCTCGCCGATCTGCCCCATATGCCGGCCCGGTGGACGAAGCTGATCGCCATGGCTCAAGATTTCCTCCAACAAGAGGCAGCCTAACTTTTTTGTCCGCCGGAGCCCATGGATCAGAAGAACAGCCGGATTCGGCGAAGCGAACCCTTGACCAACCGAACCTCGTCAAAGGTAAAATTCGGTAAGGGCAAGGGCGGCTTTCCTATGCCCTCTTTTTTGTCCCCGTCGCCCTTGACGTCCCTTTCACACCTTTGGCGGGTGTTGGTCAAGAGCGAATCCGGCTCCAAGGATGCCTTACGATGCTCCATGGGATGGCGGATGTGGAGTTTTCATAAAACTTTTGACGCTACCGTTTGTTGTTACTTCCATTGTAGGAAACAAGGGGTTGTTTTTGTTGTGAAGAAAATCACATTTTGTTGTATTTGTGATCATTGTCACAATGATGTCACAAAATATTTTTTTGAAACCGTTTTCATGATTGTTATGTTAAAATGTGAGTAACGTCACAACATTTCTCTTATCTTTCTTGTATAGTAAATGGGAAAATGTCATAGTGTTGTTGAAAGAGGTTTTTAACATAACTGGATTTTGTTGTCGATAAAAGCGGCATTCATCTCCAGAGTCATTGTGGTCCTACTTGGAACCGTTATCGCGAAATGGATGGCACGGCATGCAACCGGTTTAAAGGGAAAATCGTAATAGAAACGGTGCTGAGGCTTCCACTTGTGATTCCGCCATCGGTCATTGTTTTTTTCTGTTTGGAAAAAACAGCGGTATTTACATGGTTAATTATGTGCGACAAACTTTAAGTTCAATTGAAAGGAGGAGGCGGCATGGGAAAAAGAGAATCGGTGATTACCGACCAATGGAACCGTCCGCTTCGCGATTTGCGCATTTCTGTAACAGATCAGTGCAATTTCCGATGCGTATATTGCATGCCGGCAGAAATATTCGGGCCGAACTTTCGTTTTTTGCGTGAAGATGAATTATTGACGGTGGAAGAAATGGTAATGCTTGCGGAAATTTTTGCAGAACTTGGAGTGGAAAAAATTCGCATTACAGGAGGAGAACCGCTGCTGCGATGCGACTTGGATTTATTCATCGAACGGCTGACACACATTCCTGGCCTTCGCGATATCGGTCTTACTACGAATGGAATCCATTTAGTGAAATGGGCAAAACGTTTGAAAGAAGCGGGGCTCAAGCGCGTCAATGTCAGCCTGGACGCGTTAGATGACGAAGTATTTAAAAAGATGAACGGGGTTGGCGTCGGGGTTAAGCCGGTGTTAAAAGGGATTGAAGCAGCGCGGGAAGCGGGGCTTGGCGTCAAAGTGAACATGGTCGTTAAAAAAGGCGTGAACGACTCGCAAATTATCCCGATGGCCGCTTACTTTAAAGAACGGGGCATTACGCTTCGCTTTATTGAATTTATGGATGTCGGTACGACAAACGGCTGGGATTTTTCCCATGTCGTCACCAAAAAAGAAATGTATGAACGCTTGCAACAAATGCATCCGCTTGAGCCGGTAGAAAAGTCGTATTTCGGTGAGGTGGCAAGCCGCTACCGCTATGTTGGCACGAACGTGGAAGTCGGTTTTATTGCCTCTGTGACAGAATCGTTTTGCCAAAGCTGCACCCGGGCGCGCATTTCCGCCGGTGGCACGCTATATACGTGCTTGTTTGCTGCAAGCGGCGTTTCGTTAAAAGAAAAACTGCGTTCCGGGGCCGATAAAGAGGAAATAAAGAAAATCATTGTATCGACATGGAGCATGCGGACAGATCGCTACTCGGATGAACGGACGGAGCAAACAGCAAAAACGCGGAAAAAAATTGAAATGTCTTATATTGGCGGATAAACAAACCGGACTCGCTCGTTATCGTGAGCAGTCCGGTTGTGGTTTATTTATTAGGATGTTTCTGTTTCATGAAGAATGCGCGGAAATAAAATGTTATTTTCCAAATGAATATGTTCCAATAAATTTTCCTCAAGAGCTTCTAATCGATTGTAGACAAGCCGGTACGTCCGGCATGCATCTTCCGACGGGGTAAAGTCATTCGTAATTTCACGAATCGTTTTGATCATATCTCCAGCAACGTCATGTTCATCGACAAGTTCGCGAATCGCTTGTTTCATTGTTTCTCTGTTTTCTGGGGTCGGAGTTTTTTCAAATTGCAAAATAAGCGGGAAAGCATAAGTTTCCTCTTTGATCGTATGCTGTTCAAGTTCTGTTTTCAGCGCGTTAAACAACTTATGAACTTGTACTAGATGTGGGTGATCGGCCCCATGAACGCGAAGCACTTTTGTTACATAAGGGCTAAGCTGCGGCAGTTCTTCTGCCAAGTAACGGTGATGTTTTTGGATAATATGGTCGATCAGTTCACTATAAGAAACTTCCGACCAATTTTTTTCATCTTTTTCAAGCGATTGAGTGTAAAGCGTATTCAGTTGTTCTAATACTGCTTCACCATCTAAGTTTCGTTCTTGTATCGCTTCTTTTAACGGACGCTGTCCACCGCAGCAAAAATCAATTTTGTATGCTTTGAAAATATCGCTTGCTTTTGGAAACTGTGCTACGATATCACCGATGATTGATTGTTCTGTAAACCGTTTTTCCATGATCGGTAACCTCCATTTATAAATTGTTACAACTTAAGCATATTTCCTTTCCTTTTTCTATGTCGTGATGTACATCACACATATGAATAGATTTTGAACAAATGATGTCGAATGACGAATGGAGTGAAAAAATGTGATTAACATCACAACTAGCTTTTGTTCGTTTTCGTACAATAGGAAACAAGAAGGAATGGAAGAGGAGATATGCAATGTTTCCGTTACTACAACATCGGCAGTTTGAAATAGAAAAAACGTATAAAAGAATTAGAACAACAGCTCATCGAAACAATGAAGCAGCATGAAGTCGTAAACAGCCAACATAGTGTGTTGGGAGAATTAGTTGAAAAAATGAAGAAAAAGGTTGATAATGTCAATAACATTGGAACAAAGAATGCATGAATTACAAAAATGGCAATCAATATGGCGGGAAGAGGGATAAAATCATGGTGGAAAAACGAACTCCTATTCCGGTAACAGAGGCAATTCAAAAAGTAATGAAGTATGCGGGAACAGGAGAAGCGGAAACGGTTCCATTAGAAGAGGCATACGGACGGTATTTGGCGGAAGAATTGCGTGCTGATCATGACGTTCCGCCGTTTGATCGTTCTCCTTATGACGGCTTTGCGATACGTGCTGTTGACTCCGCTGCGGCAAAGCTTGACAATCCCGTAGAATTTGAAGTGATTGAAACGATTGGAGCGGGACAAGTAGCGTCGAAGACCGTTCAACCATTTCAAGCGGTGCGCATTATGACGGGGGCGCAAATTCCAGATGGATGCGATGCGGTTGTCATGCTGGAATTAGCGAAACAATATGAGAGAGACGGAAAAACATATATGTCGATCAAACGTCCCTTTCAACCGGAAGATAACATTTCGTTCCAAGGAGAAGATGCGAAAAAAGGAGAGGTGCTCGTCCAAAAGGGAACGTTTATTAATCCAGGTGTGCAAGCATTGTTAGCAACATTCGGGTATGCCAAGGTGAAAGTCGCGAGAAAACCGCGAATTGGCATTTTCGCGACAGGCAGCGAGCTTTTGGACGTATCCGAGCCGCTTGTTCCCGGAAAAATTCGCAACAGCAACGCCTATATGATTCAGGCGCAAGTGGTTCGCAGCGGCGCGGAGCCAGTTTATTTTGGAAAATTGGCCGATGATGTGGATACATGTTTTACAGAGATACAAAAGGCGCTGCCACAAGTTGATTTTCTCATCACAACGGGCGGCGTTTCGGTTGGGGATTACGATTATTTGCCGGCCATTTATGAACGTCTTGGGGCAGAAGTGTTATTTAATAAAGTCGCGATGCGTCCGGGAAGCGTGACGACGGTTGCGCAGCTCAATGGAAAACTGTTGTTTGGTCTATCTGGCAACCCTTCGGCATGTTACGTTGGATATGAGTTGTTTGTACGTCCGGCCGTACGGACGCGGCTATTTTCGCCAAAACCGTATTTACGGAAAGCGACGGCAACGTTGATGGCAGACTTTCCTAAACCGAATCCGTTTACCCGGTTTGTTAGAAGTTATGTGGCGGTCGAAGATGGCCGGTTAACCGTGTCGCCTGTTGGGACAGATAAATCGAATATAGTCACATCGCTGGCAAAAGCAAATGCGCTGATGGTGCTGCCTGGAGGGACGCGAGGATTTGCAAAAGGGGATACCGTCGATGTATGGCTGCTAGAAGATGAGGAAGGAAGTGACATATGAACGTTTGGCAAGTGGTTGGCTATAAAAATAGTGGCAAAACGATGCTTATTGAAAAATGGATAAAAATCGCGGCAGCCGAAGGATATCGTGTCGGAACAGTGAAACATCACGGACACGGCGGTTATCCTGAAAGAAACGATTCCTATACGGATTCAAAGCGCCACGAGCAGGCGGGAGCAGTTGCCGTTTCAGTGGAAGGCGGCGGTTTGCTCGAGCTTCACGCATGGCAGCCTGCATGGCCGCTAGCGCAAATTTTATCATTATATGAACTTTTGCCGCTTGATTTCGTGCTTGTCGAAGGCTACAAACATGAATCATATAAAAAGGTTGTGATGCTGCGAAACGAGGACGATTGGGATTCGCTGTCACAGTTGTCTAATATTATTGCCGTTATTACGTGGGAATCTTCTTCGCGGCTATCTTTCATTCCATATCCTTTATTTTTCATCAATGATGAGGAAAGTTATTTACATTGGTTAATGAATGAGGTGAGAAAAAACGAATGAAGGAACGCCTTTTTATGATTACGGACAAGCCGATTTCCATTGAGAATGTGGTAAAAAAAGTAATGCGCCCCGAAGCCGGAGCGGTGACCACGTTCATGGGAACGGTGCGCGAATGGACAAACGGAAAGCGGACCTTATTTTTACAATACGAAGCGTACGTATCGATGGCGGAAAAAATGCTAGAACAAATCGGGGAGGAGATTCGAGAAAAATGGCCAGAAACGAAAGTGGCGATTACGCACCGAATCGGCAGGCTGGATATCGGCGATATCGCTGTCGCCATCGCCGTTTCGTCGCCGCACCGCAACGACGCGTATGAGGCAAACCGATATGCGATTGAGCGCATTAAACAAATTGTTCCGATTTGGAAAAAAGAACATTGGGAAGATGGAATGGAATGGGTTGGCAATCAATTAGGGACGAAAGCGTATCCAACAGGAAAGCCGGAAGGAGAGGATTTACAATGATCACACTTCTCTTTTTTGCGCATTTACAGGAAGCAATTGGAGAGGAGCGTATGGTGCTTCCTGACGTGCCCAAAACGGTAAATGCATTAAAGCAGGAAGTAGAAAAGCGTTATCACATTGATCTGAAACAAGTGATGGTCGCGGTGAATGAGGAATATGCCCGCGATGATCAAACACTTCAGCCAGGTGATATCGTTGCCTTTATTCCACCGGTAAGCGGAGGATGAGATCTATGAAAAACCGACAAAAACAAAAGTGGATTGTTCCGAAACAACATGGCGCATGGGCAATGCTGATCATTCCGTTTGTATTAGGCGCATATGCAGGCGGATTGACATGGCTTCATCTGCCGTTATTTGTAGGATGGTTTTTCTTATACTTGGCGACATATCCGTTGTTGATGGTGGTAAAATTAAAACGCACACAAGAGTACATGTGGTCGTTTTACGGCTACACTGCCATTGCCGCTGTGATATTAGCTATTTGTTTATGGTATGTGCCATCTTTATTTTATTTTGGAGCGGCGATGCTTCCGTTCTTTCTAATTAATCTTTCTTATGCCAAACGGAAGCAGGAACGTGCTTTTTGGAATGATGTTGCGGCAATCATTGTTTTTTGTGTTGCTGGTCTTGCCAGCTTTTATGTTGGGCGCGGGGAATTAACGATAGAAGCGTTTGAACTAGCTGCTTTTTGTTTTCTCTTTTTCCTCGGAAGTACCTTTTACGTAAAAACAATGATTCGCGAAAAGAAAAACCCGATGTATAAATGGTTGTCATGGGGATACCATGGAATATTAATGATCGCGCTCGTTGTCATCGGGTACCCGTTATTTGTTCTTGCCTATGTGCCAAGTGTTGTTCGGGCTGTTTATTTATATGGAAAATCGCTGCCGATTATGAAATTAGGAATATTAGAAATTGCCAACGCCGCTTATTTTCTTATTGCCATGATCGTCCTTTACTCATAAAAAAACGAGGTGTGTAAGTGAACGCACCTCGTTTTTTTATTTAGTGTGTCCGATGATGTACAGGTGTCCGAGTATAATACACTTTTTCCATGAAACAAATATTGTGTTTTGCGGAAATAGTTATAAAAACGATTAAAAAATATTTAGAAAATAATTAAATATACATTTGATTTTATTTTTATACAGTATTATAATGGTAATTACATGAAAGATAATTCGTTCAAGGAGGCTTGTCATGAATATTGCAATCATTGGTGCGACCGGGTATGGCGGTGTAGAATTATTAAGATTTTTAAAGCATCATCCACATGTTCATCACTGTTCGCTTTATTCTTCTTCACAAGACGGCATCCATTTTTCCGAAAGCTTCCCGCATGTTGGCGAAATAGAGGGAGCGATTCTTCAGAAAATCGATGTCGAACAAATGGCAGATGAATGCGAGGTCGTCTTTTTTGCTACTCCGCCAGGCGTTTCTAGCACACTTGCACCAACGTTGATTGATAAAGGAGTTAAAGTGATTGACTTATCCGGCGATTTTCGCTTGAAAGATAGATCGGTATATGAAATGTGGTATAAGCGACAAACGGCTTCCGATCACTATTTGCAACAGGCGGTATACGGATTAACGGAATGGAATAAAGAGGACATTCAAAAGGCGCAGCTTCTTTCCAATCCGGGATGCTATCCGACCGCTACGCTGCTCGGGTTGGCCCCGCTTGTCAAAGAACGGTTGATTGAAGAAGATTCTATTATTGTTGACGCAAAATCCGGGGTGTCGGGAGCAGGACGGAAAGCTTCGCTGAATACCCATTTTTCAGAAGTCAATGAAAATGTCAAAATTTACAAAGTAAATTCTCACCAACATATTCCAGAAATCGAACAAATGCTAAAAGCTTGGAATGAACGCATTCAGCCGATTACGTTTAGCACACATTTAATTCCGATGACAAGAGGAATTATGTCAACGATTTATGCGAAAGCAAAGAAAGAGCTGTCGTTAGAGACATTGCTAGATTTATATAAAACAAGTTATGAAGATTCGAAATTTGTCCGCGTTCGCAAGCCTGGACAATTCCCAGCCACAAAAGAAGTGTATGGCTCCAACTATTGCGATATCGGAGTTGCTTATGACGAACGTACGGGAAGAGTTACCGTTGTTTCCGTCATCGACAATCTTGTCAAAGGAGCGGCAGGACAGGCGATTCAAAACTTGAACGTGATGATGGGCTGGGATGAAGAAAGCGGGCTTATGTTAGCACCGATTTATCCATAAGGAAGGAGATCAAACGATGGTGATCGCAAAGCAAGAAAAGCATGGAACGAAAATTTCTTATATTGCGGAAGGAACGGTCGTAACTCCAAAAGGATTTAAAGCGGCAGGCGTGCATGCCGGTTTGCGTTACGCGAAAAAAGATTTGGGCGTTATCGTATGCGATGTGCCAGCATCTTGTGCCGCGGTTTATACACAAAACCATTTTCAAGCCGCCCCGCTGAAAGTAACGCAACAAAGCATCGCGGCCGAGCAAAAATTGCAGGCGGTAGTCGTCAATAGCGCATGCGCGAATGCGTGTACGGGAGAAAGAGGATTAAAAGATGCGTATGAAATGAGAGAATTATGCGCACAACAGTTCAGCATTGCCCCGCATCTTGTTGCGGTCGCCTCCACTGGTGTGATCGGTGAATTTATGCCGATGGAGAAAATTCGGGAAGGAATGAAAAAATTAGAGCCAGGCGACTTGCCGGAAAATGCGGAGGCGTTTCAAACAGCGATTTTAACGACTGATACGGTCATGAAAAAAGCTTGTTATCAGACAACGATTGACGGAAAAACGGTAACGATCGGAGGCGCGGCGAAAGGTTCGGGAATGATTCATCCGAATATGGCAACCATGCTCGCGTTTGTGACGACCGATGCCAATATTTCTTCGCCGGTATTGCAAGAAGCGCTTCGTTCCATTACGGATGTATCCTTCAATCAAATTACGGTAGATGGAGATACATCCACGAATGATATGGTAATTGTTATGGCGAGCGGACTTGCCGGAAATAAGGAATTAACGCCGGATCATCCAGACTGGGAAAACTTTTATGAAGCGCTGAAAAAAACATGTGAGGATTTAGCGAAACAAATCGCCAAAGATGGCGAAGGGGCGGCGAAGCTCATTGAAGTGCGCGTGAACGGGGCGAAAACGGACGAGGATGCGAAAAAAATCGCCAAGCAAATCGTTGGCTCTAATTTAGTAAAAACGGCGGTCTATGGTGCTGACGCAAACTGGGGAAGAATTATCTGTGCAATTGGCTACGCAGATGCAATGGTGAATCCGGACAATATCGATATTTCGATGGGACCGATTGTCATGCTAAAAGGAAGCGAACCGCAGCCATTTTCCGAAGAGGAAGCGAGAGCCTACTTGCAAAATGATGAGATTATCATTGAAGTAGATCTTCATCTCGGCAACGGAACAGGAGTTGCTTGGGGCTGTGACTTAACGTACGATTATGTGAAAATTAATGCGAGTTATCGCACGTAATAAGGGGAGAGGAAGATGGGAAAGACGATTGTCATCAAATGTGGAGGGAGCGTGTTAAGTGATCTGTCGCCGTTGTTTTTTACAAGTTTACAAGAGATGTACGCACAAGGTATGAACATTGTTCTCGTTCACGGCGGCGGACCGGAGATCGGACAAATGCTAAAACGGCTAAACGTGCCGAGTGAATTTGTGAACGGTTTGCGCAAGACGACAAAAGAAGTACTAGAAGTAGCAGAAATGGTTTTAGCAGGAAAGGTAAATAAGCAGCTTGTGGCATTGCTGCGGCAGCATGGGCTGCCTGCCGTGGGCGTTTCCGGTGTAGACGCCTGTTTATTGCAAGCGGCGCCAATCGATTTAGCGAAGCTCGGATACGTTGGGGAAGTCGTCAATGTTAATGCCGATTTTGTTCATCAGCTATTAAAATCACGTTACATTCCGATCATTTCACCGATCGGTGCGGATAAGGATGGCCAAAAATATAATATTAACGCCGATACAGCAGCGGGGGCGGTAGCGAAAGCGATCAAGGCGGCGCAATTGCTATTTGTGACGGACGTTCCGGGGATTTTGCGAAACGGTTCTATCGTTGAACAGGCAACGATCGATGTGATTGAACGGATGATGAATGAAGGGATTATTACAGGAGGAATGATTCCGAAAGTAAAAGCAGCGATTGCCGCGTTATCGGAATCGCTTCATGAAGTGATGATCGTAAGCGGGAAAACACCGTTTTATGAAAACGGGCAATTGCATGGAACGACGATTCGAAACGAAGTGGGGGTCTATTAATGGGAGCGTTATTTCCGACATATAACCGTTGGAATATTTGTATACAATCAGCGGAAGGGACGACGGTTACCGATATAAACGGAAAACAGTATTTGGATTTTGTTTCCGGGATCGCCGTCTGTAATCTTGGCCACCGTCATCCTGCGGTGCAGAAAGCGATCGAAGAACAGCTTGAGCGGTTTTGGCATGTTTCTAATTTATTTACCATTCCGCTTCAGGAAGAGGTAGCGGAACTTCTTGCGGCAAATAGCTGCGGCGATTATGTATTTTTCTGCAATAGCGGCGCGGAAGCGAACGAAGCGGCATTAAAATTAGCGCGCAAACATACGGGGCGACATAAAGTCATTACATTTCAGCAATCGTTTCATGGACGGACGTTTGCGACGATGTCGGCCACAGGGCAAGAAAAAGTATACAAAGGGTTTGGTCCGCTTTTACCACAATTTATCCATCTGCCGTTTAATGATATCGAAACACTGGAAAACGAAATGAACGAAGATGTTGCGGCGGTAATGGTGGAAATTGTTCAAGGAGAAGGTGGAGTCAGACCGGCCGATAAAGCGTTTTTGAAAAAAATAGCTGAGCTTTGCAAGCAATACGGCGCACTATTGATTGTCGATGAAGTGCAAACCGGCATCGGCCGCACTGGCAAACCATTTGCCTATCAATATTTTGATATCGAACCGGATATTATTACAAGTGCGAAAGGGTTAGGAAGCGGCATTCCAGTTGGTGCGATGATTGGCAAAGCGTTTTTGAAAGATACGTTTACCGCGGGGGTTCACGGCTCGACATTTGGCGGCAATCCAATCGCGATGGCAGCCGCAAAAGCGACGTTGCAAACGATTTTTCAGCCTGACTTTTTACAAGACGTACAAGAAAAAGGAACGTATTTCTTAACGAAGCTTCAAGAGGCATTAAGCGAATTTTCGCTAGTAAAAGAAGTTCGGGGACTTGGGTTATTAGTTGGCATTGAATGTGATGAGGACATTACGAAACTAATCCCATTTATTCACAAAAATGGACTGCTTGTATTAACAGCTGGTCCGAATGTGATTCGGCTATTGCCGCCGCTAGTCGTTTCAAAAGAAGAATTAGATCAAGCGGTAGGCATTATCAAACAAACAATACAGAAAGAAAAAATCGCAGCTACGAAGTAGTCGATAGCTGCGTCTTTATCCTTAATAGGTGAATAAAAATTCTGTAATATAAATAAAAATTCGAGCATGAGGTGTCATTCATGGAAGCATATTTGCATTTAGCAAACGGAAAGACATTTGTCGGACAGTTGGAATCGCCGCTTCCAAATGAAGAAGTGAGCGGAGAAATCGTTTTTTTTACCGGCATGACCGGGTATCAAGAAGTATTAACCGATCCTTCTTATAAGAATCAAATCATCGTGTTTACGTACCCGTTAATCGGAAATTACGGGATTAACGCAGATGATTTTGAAAGCAAGCGTCCGCATGTACAGGCGGTTATTGTATATGAAGCGAGCAGCAAAGGATATCATTACGAAGCGAAATACAGCTTAAAGGAATACTTGCAGCAATGGAATATTCCGTTGCTTTCCCATGTTGATACGCGTGCATTAGTAAAAGAAATTCGCAATGAAGGGACGATGATGGCACAACTTACTGTTTCACCGTCATGTAACACGGCGGCATTTCATGAAAACCTGTTTCCTGTTCATGATGTGTCGACTGCGAAAATCGAAACATACGGAAGCGGCGGGCCTCATCTCGTATTAATCGATTTTGGCTACAAAAAATCGATTTTGCAGTCATTGGTAGCGCGGGGATGCAAGGTTACCGTCGTTCCGTACCATACTTCATTTGAAATGATCGAATCAATGAAGCCGAATGGAATCGTGTTGTCCAATGGTCCAGGAGATCCAAAACAACTTTCCAAGCAGTTAGCAAACATTCGCCAAATTATTGACCATTATCCAACGTTAGCGATTTGTCTAGGTCATCAGTTAGTGGCGCTTTCATACGGCGCAGACACGGAAAAACTTCGCTTCGGCCATCGGGGAGCAAATCAGCCTGTGTATGATACGGTAAAACAAAAAGTGTTTATGACATCACAAAATCATAGTTATGTGGTTAAGAAAGAAAGTTTAGCCAACACCCCGTTTAATATCCGATTTACAAACGTCAATGACGGTTCCGTCGAAGGAATAGTACACCGCCACAAACCAATTTTATCGGTGCAATATCATCCGGAGGCGCATCCAGGTCCTAGCGATACGAACCATATTTTTGGCGAGTTTTTGCAAACGGTAGTAAAAGGAGAGAAAGTATATGCCTAAAGATACATCGCTGCAATCGATTTTAATCATCGGATCCGGTCCGATTGTCATCGGACAGGCGGCGGAGTTTGACTATTCCGGCACACAAGCGTGTATTGCCTTAAAAGAAGAAGGGTACCGCGTTATTTTAGTGAATAACAATCCGGCAACGATTATGACAGACGAAGTTCATGCCGATGCCGTGTACTTTGAGCCGTTGACGGTGGATAGCGTGGAGGCGATTATCGCGAAAGAGCGACCAGACGGGCTATTGGCGACATTTGGGGGACAGACGGGACTAAACTTAGCATTTCAGCTTCATGAAGAAGGAATTTTAGAAAAATATGGGGTGAAGCTGCTCGGAACTCCGATTGAAGCGATTAAAAGAGGAGAGGACCGCGAAGCGTTTCGCGCGCTCATGTATGAATTAGGCGAACCAGTTCCGGAGAGTGAAATTATTACGAGTGTCGATGAAGCGGTCGCTTTTGCCGAAAAAATCGGATTTCCGATCATTATTCGTCCCGCCTATACACTCGGAGGAACGGGCGGGGGAATCGCAGAAACGATGGAACAATTTATTGATCTAGTCGAAAAAGGACTCGCGGAAAGTCCAATTACGCAATGTCTTGTTGAACGAAGCGTAGCTGGATATAAGGAAATTGAATATGAAGTAATGCGCGACCATACGAATACGTGCATTACTGTTTGCAATATGGAAAACGTCGATCCCGTCGGCATCCATACCGGTGACTCTATCGTTGTTGCTCCATCGCAAACGTTGACGGACGAGGAATACCAAATGTTGCGATCTTCAGCCATCAAAATTATTTCGGCGCTCGGTATCATCGGAGGATGCAACATTCAGTTCGCGCTAGATCCGTTTAGCAAACGATACTATTTAATTGAAGTAAATCCGCGTGTCAGCCGTTCATCGGCGCTTGCATCGAAAGCGACGGGATACCCGATCGCACGCATAGCCGCGAAATTAGCAGTCGGCTATACATTGGCGGAACTTCTTAATCCAGTAACGAAAACGACGTACGCAAGCTTTGAACCAGCACTCGATTATGTCGTTGTAAAATTTCCGCGCTTGCCGTTTGATAAATTTCCTTTCGGCGATCGCCAGCTTGGCACGCAAATGAAAGCGACGGGAGAAGTGATGGCGATTGACCGCAACATGGAACGAGCGTTTCAAAAAGCGGTTTACTCATTAGAAGGTGCGAATAACGGATTGTATTTACCGGAACTTGCTTCCCATACAGATGATGAGCTCAAACAACTGCTTGTTCGAAAAGATGATCGCCGCTTTTTTGCGATTCTCGAATTGTTCCGTCGCGGAGAAAGGATCGATACCGTATATGAATTAACAAAAATCGACCGTTTCTTTTTGCATTCGTTTTATCAGCTGATCGAATTAGAAAAGAAAGCGAAAGAAACGAGCTTAGAACATATTGATGAATCGACGTTCCGTCTGTTGAAAGAAAAAGGGTTTTCTGATGCGTTTTTAGCGGAAGTATGGAATGTGAAGGAAAAAGACGTAAGAGAAAAGCGAAAACAACTTGGCATCGTTCCGGCATATAAAATGGTCGATACGTGCGCGGCAGAATTCCATTCAGAAACGGATTATTACTATTCGACATATTTCGGCGAAGATGAACGGAAAAAAAGCGATAAAGAGAAAGTATTGATTATTGGCGCAGGACCGATTCGAATCGGGCAAGGAATCGAGTTTGATTACAGCTCTGTCCACAGTGTGTACGCACTTCAAGAAGAAGGATATGAAACGGTATTGATGAACAATAATCCGGAAACCGTCAGCACTGATTTTGCTGTGGCTGACCGTCTCTATTTCGAGCCGCTTACTTTAGAAGAAGTGTTGAACGTGATAGAAGCGGAACAGATTAAAAAAGTCATTGTTCAGTTCGGAGGACAGACGGCAATTAATCTCGTGAAAGGGCTCGAAGAAGCGAATATCACTCTTCTCGGCGTCACTTATGATGTGATTGACCAGCTTGAAGATCGTGATCGTTTTTATCAGCTATTAGAAGAATTGGACATTCCACACGTACCGGGAATGATGGCAAATAACGAAGAAGAACTTATTTCGAACGCCAAAAAAATCGGTTATCCGATATTGCTTCGTCCTTCTTATGTCATTGGCGGCAGAGGAATGTTCATTGTGAAAAATGAACAACAATTATGCGCGCTGCTAGAGCAGCGAATAATTACGTACCCTGTGCTGATCGATGCATATTTAGACGGAAAAGAAGCAGAAGTCGATGTTGTTGCGGATGGAAACGATATTTTACTTCCGACGATTATCGAACATGTGGAAAAGGCTGGAGTACATTCAGGAGACAGCTATGCAATGCTGCCAGCGCAAACGATTACGGATGAAGAACAATCCAAAATCATTACGTACGCCGAAAAAATTGTAAAGAAATTACAATTTAAAGGCATTATGAATATTCAATATGTCATTGCCAACGGTCAGGTATACGTATTGGAAGTGAACCCGCGCGCAAGCCGGACCGTTCCGATCGTCAGCAAGGCAACAGGCATACCGCTCGCGCAAATTGCGACAAAATTATTGCTTGGGAAATGTTTAAGCGATGTCGTTGACGAAAAACAGCGGCGTTTGGCGAGCTTGCCATATATTGTTTTAAAATATCCGGTATTTTCGACATATAAATTGCCGGGAGTCGATCCGCTTGTTGGACCAGAAATGAAGTCGACGGGAGAAGGAATCAGCATTGCAAAAACAATGGAAGAAGCGGCGGCAAAGGCGTTTTATTCGTATTTAGCAAAAAAACATAAAGCACGAGAAATTTATGTGAACGGTGAAATAAGCGATGAACTTCTTCAAATCATAAAGGAAAAACAATTAATCATTGTTTCCGACATACCGTTTTCCGAATGGATAAAACGAAAGGAAGCGTTAGCGTTTTTAGATTTGCAAAAAGACGGAAACAGCCAATATAGAATGCTTGCGTTGTCCCGGCAAATTATGACGTTTACAGAAATCGAAACGTTCTGTCTCTTTTTACAAGCAGTCGGTGTGAAAAAGTTTTCTGTTTCATCCATTCAAGAATGGCTTGAAAAGAAAAAACAAATCGAGAAAGCGGTGATTATATGAAAACAGTCGTTTCATTAAAAGGAAAAGATTTTTTAACATTAATGGACATTTCAACAGAAGATATTCATTATTTGTTGACACTTGCCAAGGAATTAAAGCAAAAACAGCTTGCCGGACAATTGTATACTCCGCTTGTTGGAAAAACGTTAGCGATGATTTTTGAAAAACCATCCACCCGCACGAGAGTATCATTTGAGGTGGGAATGACCCAGCTCGGTGGTAGTGCGCTTTATTTAAATAGCAATGATTTGCAGCTTGGACGAGGAGAAACGATCGCCGATACGGCGAGAGTATTATCGCAATATGTTGACGCGATTATGATTCGCACATTCGCTCATCAAAAATTGAAGGAGCTCGCTGAATATGCGACGATTCCGGTTATTAACGGACTGACCGATGATGATCACCCGTGTCAAGCGCTGGCTGACTTATTAACGATTTATGAAGTGAAGAATACGTTAAAAGGATTGAAACTTGCCTATGTCGGTGATGGCAACAACGTCGCACACGCGCTTATGATTGCGGCTGCAAAAGTTGGCATGGACTGTGTGATCGCTTGCCCGGCTGGTTATGAGCCAAAAGAGAAGTATGTAAATGCGGCAATGCAAATTGGAAAACAAACAGGAGCGAATGTTGCAGTCACGCATAATCCAGTCGAAGCGGTCACCAACGCGGACATCATTTATACAGACGTATGGACGAGCATGGGGCAAGAACAAGAAAGCGAGCAGCGTCTTGCGGTGTTTCAACCGTTTCAAGTCAATTGCGAATTAGCAAAGCATGCAAAACCTGATTATATGTTTCTTCATTGCTTGCCAGCCCACCGCGATGAAGAAGTAACAGCCGATGTGATTGATGGACCAAATTCGTTTGTCTTCCAACAGGCTGGAAATCGGCTTCACGTACAGAAGGCGATTTTACTATCGTTATTATGACGAAATCGCACCGGAGATATGCCGGTGCTTTTTTCATGCAGCCATTATTTGTATGGTTATGAATAATGAACAGACGGGAATGATAAAAATATACTTCGGATAAGGGGGGATGCTGCAATGGGACAACAGCGCCATTTCCAACCAGGCGACAAAGCGCCGAACAACGGTATATATATTGAAATTGGCGAAACAGGCGATAACGTCAAAAATCCAAAAAAAATAAAACTAAAAGCAGGAGATACGTTCCCGGAAACATCAAATCACAATCGCCACTGGACATATAAGAGAAAACCATAATAAAGAAAAGCGGAGGCGGCCCAATTTCGCCTAAAGGCTGCCCACGTCCTGTGGGCAACGGCGAAATGTCGTCATCCTGGCTCCCCCGAAGCGAAATGTTCTTCGACCGCTGAAGTGCTTGCACTTCAAGGGAGAAGGTTATTTCGCACAAGAGAGCTAGCCGCCGAGCTGGACAAGAAGAAAAGCGGAGGCGGCCCAATTTCGCCTAAAGGCTGCCCACGTCCTGTGGGTAACGGCGAAATGTCGCCATCCCGGTTCCGTATATTCCCCACTACAAAGCCATTCCTATATTGGAGTGGCTTTCTATTTGAAAAGAAAAGTCGGCATCCGCTATAATATACTTAAAAGTCAAAAAAGGTCAAAAGAGAGGGAAAGTCGATGAACGCAAATAAGTTTACGGAGAAAGTGCAGGAGGCTTTTCTTGAGGCTCAATCGATTGCCATTCGGCACAATCATCAGCAACTCGATGTCGAACACTTGCTGCTCGCATTATTGCAGCAAGAAGAAGGGCTTGCGAGAAGAATCTTCACACTGCTTCGAGTTAATATAGACGCATTCACTCATGAACTGCAAATGTTGTTAAAGAAAAAGCCAGAAGTGCTTGGGGCTGGTGCGGAAAACCTTTATATGTCCCAACGGCTGCAGCGATTGTTGACAAAAGCGGAAGAAGAAGCAAAAAATATGCAAGACGAATATATTTCTGTTGAGCATTTACTGCTTGCCTTTACATCGGAGGCCGATGATATCGGACGGCTTTTTCATCGTTACAACATTAACCGTTCTTCATTGTTGCACGTATTAACGGAAATAAGGGGGAATCAGCGCGTGACAAGTCCAAATCCAGAAGCTACATATGAAGCATTAAAAAAATACGGCCGCGATTTAGTCGCTGAAGTGAAAGCGGGAAAAATTGATCCTGTCATTGGTCGTGATAGCGAAATTCGCCGTGTTATTCGCATTTTATCACGCAAAACGAAAAACAACCCGGTGCTTATCGGGGAACCGGGTGTTGGGAAAACAGCGATTGTCGAAGGATTGGCGCAACGCATCGTTCGCAAAGATGTTCCGGAAGGATTGAAGGATAAGACGATTTTTGCTTTAGATATGAGCTCGCTCGTCGCCGGGGCGAAGTTTCGCGGCGAATTTGAAGAACGTCTAAAAGCGGTATTGAATGAAATAAAGAAAAGCGAAGGGAGAATTATTTTATTTATCGATGAATTGCATACGATTGTCGGTGCCGGAAGGGCAGAAGGAGCGATAGATGCGGGCAACATGTTAAAGCCGATGTTGGCGCGCGGCGAGCTGCATTGCATCGGTGCAACCACACTTGACGAATACCGGCAATACATTGAGAAAGATCCGGCACTCGAACGGCGCTTCCAGCAAGTTCTTGTCGAAGAACCGAGCGTGGAAGATACGATTTCGATTTTGCGCGGCTTAAAAGAGCGGTTTGAGGTTCATCACGGTGTAAAAATTCATGACCGTGCCCTTGTTGCGGCGGCGACATTGGCCGATCGCTACATTTCGGATCGATTTTTGCCTGACAAAGCGATTGACTTAGTCGATGAAGCATGTGCGACCATCCGTACCGAAATGGATTCCATGCCATCGGAGCTGGATGAAGTGATGCGCCGCGTCATGCAATTGGAAATCGAAGAAGCAGCATTGCGAAAAGAAACAGACGAAGCGAGTAAAGAACGTCTTGAAGCGCTCACCAAAGAGCTGGCTGACTTACGGGAAAAAGCGAACAGCATGAAAGCCCAATGGCAAAAGGAAAAAGAAGCGATTCAGCGCGTGCGTGACGTTCGCGAAGCGCTTGAAAAAGCAAAGCGGGAATTAGAAGAAGCGGAAAATGAATACGATTTAAATAAAGCAGCAGAACTTCGTCACGGCCGCATTCCGCAGTTAGAAAAACAATTAAAGCAGCTTGAACAAGAAATGAATGAAAATAATAAAGAAGGGCGCCTTCTCCGCGAAGAAGTAACAGAGGAAGAAATTGCGGAAATCGTTTCGCGATGGACGGGAATCCCGTTAACGAAATTAGTCGAAGGAGAGCGGGAAAAGTTATTGCGTCTGCATGAATTGCTGCATGAACGAGTCATCGGTCAAGATGAAGCGGTTGAACTTGTTGCTGATGCGGTGTTGCGGGCGCGTGCTGGCATTAAAGATCCTAATCGTCCGATTGGTTCCTTTATCTTTTTAGGACCGACAGGAGTCGGGAAAACAGAACTAGCAAAAACGCTCGCACAAGCGTTGTTTGACAGTGAAGAACAAATGATCCGCATCGATATGTCCGAGTATATGGAAAAACATGCTGTTTCTCGCTTGATTGGAGCTCCTCCGGGCTATGTCGGCTATGAAGAAGGAGGACAGCTAACGGAAGCGGTGCGGCGCAAACCGTATTCCGTCATCCTGTTAGACGAAATTGAAAAGGCGCATCCAGAAGTGTTCAATATTTTATTGCAAATGCTGGATGATGGGCGTATTACTGACTCGCAAGGACGTACCGTTGATTTTAAAAATACGGTTGTGATTATGACATCGAATATCGGGTCGCATTTATTGCTAGAAGGAGTTACGGAAAATGGAGAGATTAAAGAAGAGACGCGTAAGCAAGTATTACAGCAATTGCGCGCGCATTTCCGCCCGGAATTTTTAAACCGAATCGACGACATTGTTTTATTTAAGCCGTTAACCATGAATGAAATAAAAGGAATCGTGACAAAATTTGCGAACGAATTAGCGAAACGGCTTAGCGACCGTCATATTTCGCTTTCTTTGACAGATAAAGCAAAAGAATATATCGCCGAGTCTGGATTTGATCCAGTTTACGGGGCGCGTCCGTTAAAACGATTTATGCAAAAGCAAATTGAAACACCGCTTGCAAAAGAAATTGTCGCCGGACGTGTGAAAGACTACAGCACGGTTGTAGTGGATTATCGGAACGGGCAAATCGTTGTAGAAGTCCAATAATAGAAACAAGGCTGTCCTTCATTTTAGGACAGCCTTGTTGTTAGTTTTTCTTAGTGGTGTTCTATCGGTTCATCAGGAATCAAGCTTGCTACAATAATAACCAAAATAGTAAAGATCGCCCCTAATAAAGCCCCTGTTGAAAAATTATATGGAATTCCTTGCATAGAGCCAATGACGTATGTAGCCATTTGCACTAAAAGGAACGTCCAGAAAAACGTCCAAAAAAGCCGCATGCTTCTTCCCCCCAATCTCTCTAGCTTCCTTTTCTTATCTTACCACAACTTGATCTTTTAGGCATATACCCGTACTTTTTTTTTCGTTCCGCATACTGTATATTGTACAATTATGCATCGTAAAAACAAGGGTGGATATCAATGACGATTCAACAACGATTTTTTCAGCTCGACGATCAGTGGTGTATCATTCATTTGCCAGAGCGCCCAAACGGATTTGCTGTCTTTATTATTGGCGATACGAATCATTTTGTTAATGAACATACAAGTTTTTGGATAGAGCACAAAGGACGCCATCATCTTCTTTGCGAGTTGCTCGAATATGGTTATACCATTTTTTACTCTCATTTATACGGCCGGCATTGGGGAAGTCCTAAAGCCGTACGCTTGGCTAAGCAACTTATTTACTGCGTATTAAAAAGTGAAATATTAAACAATCGTATTTATATTCTTGCGGAAGGAATGGGAGCGCTTGTGGCTTTGCAGCTCCTTGAAACAATGCCAAAGCAAATCCGCGCGATTGTGATGTTAAGCCCTTGTCTAGATTTACGCGCTCAACTTGAGTATGAAAAGGAAAATAAGTTTTTTTATAAGCGAATGGCAAGAGAAATAGCGCTTGCATACGATATAGACGAGGCAAATGTCGAAAAAGCGGTTCCTTCACTGCTGCTTGTTCCGCATCAAGTTCCAATAAAAATATGGCAATTATCAGGAATTACTCCTTACCCATCCTCTCTACATTGTCGAAAATATGAGCAATGGATGAGGATGACTAACCATAACGTTCATGTGATTTATTGTTTGCCGGAAAAACGGTACCAATTTGGCAAAGCGATCGATCAATTTTTTCAACAATATAATGAGCTTCCATGAATTCCTCTATTGATGATCGGAACGGTAGAGGAATTATTGTTAGTTATTAAGAGTTAATAATAAAAGAGGCGCCGTCTAACGACGCCTCTTATTTTTTAAACATATCTACCAAAGAAGTAATTTTTTTCATCAATGGTTTTAATTGGTCAAACGAAGCGACCAGCGTATCAATATTTTGAATGATCTGCATAAAATCAATGTCTTGCTGTGAAGAAGACTCCGTACGAGCAGCTGGATTATCATGTGATTGATAAGACCGTGGAGGAAAGGGACCGAACATTAAACGGGAAAAACGATCTAACTGCTCGCTAGGTTGTTTTGACTGCTCTTTATCATCCATCGTAACACCGCCTCCTTTTCTTTATTCTTATTAGCACTGTATGTAAAAAATTAAGAAGTGACTAGACAAATCACATGTGTTACATATTTCTATTGCGCGTTTTTTCTATTTCCGATAAAATTAGTACCAAGTAATAATAATTGGTTATATACTACTAAAGGAGATGTTCAGTGTGGGAGCAGGTATTATTGGAATCGGCCGGTATTTGCCGGAAAAGGTGTTAACAAATTTTGATTTGGAAAAGATGATGGATACGTCTGATGAATGGATTCGGACGAGAACGGGAATTGAAGAACGAAGAATAGCCACTGATGATATGGATACTTCCGATATGGCATATTTTGCAGCGAAAAAAGCGATCGAGGACGCAAAAATTTCTCCGCAAGATATTGATTTAATTTTAGTAGCAACGGTAACTCCTGACAGGGCATTTCCATCTGTGTCCTGCATGCTGCAGGAACGGCTTGGAGCGGTAAAAGCAGCAGCATTGGATATTAGCGCGGCATGTGCCGGCTTTATTTATGGAATGGTCACAGCAAGCCAATTTATTGACAATGGCGCATATCGTTATATATTGGTAGTGGGAGCTGAAAAATTATCCAAAATCATCGATTGGAATGACCGCAATACGGCAGTGCTATTTGGCGACGGTGCTGGTGCGGTCGTGATGGGGCCTGTTTCCGAGGGACGTGGTATTTTATCGTTTGAATTAGGTGCAGACGGAACAGGAGGAAAACATTTATATAAAGAAGAATATATCGTAATGAACGGTAGAGAAGTGTTTAAATTTGCCGTTCGTCAAATGGGTGAATCGTGCATTCACGTCTTAGAAAAAGCAGGATTATCGAAAAACGACGTTGATTTTCTCATTCCACATCAAGCGAATATTCGCATTGTCGAGGCGGCAAGGCAGCGTCTTGAACTGCCGGAGGAGAAAATGTCAACAACTATTCGAAAATATGGAAACACTTCAGCGGCTTCCATTCCGATTTCTATTGTCGAAGAATTAGAAGCAGGTAAAATCAAAGATGATGATCTCATAATTATGGTTGGATTTGGCGGCGGATTAACGTGGGGTGCAATCGCTTTACGTTGGGGCCGCTAGCAGCTCAATACGGATAAAAAGGAGAGACGGAAGCGATGGAAAAAAGACGAGTCGTTGTTACAGGTCTTGGTGCAGTAACACCGCTTGGAAACGATGTGGAAACAACATGGAAAAACATTATTGCCGGCAAGTCGGGAATAGGGGTGCTTACTCGTGTCAATCCAGATGAATTCCCGGCGAAAGTAGCAGCAGAAGTGAAAGATTTCAATCCGGAAGACTTTATGGATCGACGTGAAGCACGTAAAATGGATCGTTTTACGCAATATGCTGTCGCTGCCTCGTTGATGGCGGTAAAAGATGCAAAATTAGAAATTACAGAAGAAAATGCGGCAAGAGTCGGCGTTTGGATCGGATCTGGCATCGGCGGAATGGAAACGTTTGAACAGCAGTTTGAAATTTTCCAACAACGCGGCTACCGTCGCGTAAGCCCGTTTTTTGTGCCGATGATGATTCCGGATATGGCAGCAGGGCAAGTATCTATTATTCTAGGTGCAAAAGGAATCAATTCTTGTACGGTCACTGCTTGTGCAACAGGGACAAATTCCATTGGTGATGCGTTTAAGGTCATTCAACGCGGCGATGCCGATGTAATGATTACTGGCGGTACAGAAGCGCCGATTACGAAAATGGCGTTAGCCGGATTTTGTGCAAATACGGCATTATCTACGAACCCAGACCCAAGAACGGCAAGCCGTCCGTTTGATAAAAATCGGGATGGCTTTGTCATGGGTGAAGGCGCCGGCATTCTCGTATTAGAAGAGCTAGAGCATGCGTTGCGCCGGGGTGCGCCGATTTATGCGGAAATTGTCGGCTATGGTGCGACAGGGGATGCATATCATATTACTGCGCCGGCTCCAGGCGGAGAAGGCGGTGTTCGTGCGATGCGCCAAGCGTTGGCGGATGCGGGAATGAATCCGGAAGAGATTGATTATATTAATGCCCATGGTACAAGTACGGAATACAATGACAAATATGAAACGATGGCGATTAAAGAAGTGTTTGGCGACCATGCATACAAGCTTGCGATCAGCTCGACAAAATCGATGACCGGTCATTTGTTAGGAGCGGCTGGAGCAGTAGAAGCGATATTTTCCGTATTAGCGATTAAAGATGGAATGATTCCGCCGACGATGAACTATGAAACTCCTGATCCGGAATGCGATTTGGACTATGTGCCAAATGAGGCAAGAAAGCAAGAAGTAAACGCAGTGTTAAGCAATTCTCTTGGATTTGGCGGACATAATGCAACGTTGATTTTCAAAAAATATACAAAATAATGGAAAACGGCTATCTCGATAGAAGAGAGATAGCCTTTTTTCACCTCTTTTTCTTTTCCGTCATACGATAGAAAAAACGGAAAAAGAGGTGAAAAAGATGCCTGTTATTCGTACCGACCAATGGCTCGATGAATGGCATGACAATCCTATTCGGCTATGCCAACATCTAACTTCCTACTTTCCAAACGCCAGAGCACGTGATATTTATCTTTATCTTGTGCGTTACGGTATGTATCAACCGTCAAAAAATATCGGAGAAATGATTAAGCAAATGAAACAAAAAAACATATGGGAACGAGTCGAGGCGGTTTACGAGAAGCGAAAAAAGGAATGGAACGGTCCAGATGTGCCTCTTTTTCTTTTTCCAGCAGACACACATAATCGAAAATTGGCTCGTGAGTTTAATAGTAAAGGCGGAGTCGCTTTTCACGATAAATTGCTTATTTTTTTATTACCGCATCATTCGGACAAAGAAATCGAGGCATTGATCACACATGAGTATAATCATGTTTGCCGCCTGAAAAAACAAAAAAAGGAAGATGAAGGCGTTACACTTTTAGACGCGATCATACTAGAAGGACTTGCCGAAAATGCTGTTGGCCGTTATGTTGGCAAGAGTCATCAAGCAAGCTGGACGACCTATTACTCAGATGAACAACTTGATCATTTTTGGAAACGATATGTTTCACCATATCAGTCAATTTTACCACGACATCCGTTATATTCTCGACTTCTCTATGGTCTCGGTTTTTATCCAGCCATGCTTGGTTATGCAGTGGGATATTATATAGTCCGTCGTTGCCTTGAACATGGTGCTCGCTTTTCCGAGTTAATGGGCATTGACTCAGAACAGATGTTGCATCTTGCTTCGTTAGAAAAAAAGGAATAGTCATGATGATCATCGGGTGCTCATATATGTAAAAATAAGATGGACAAGTTAAGAGAAAGAAGAGGGACCCGATGATTCGCATATTTATTTATTTAGTCGGTTTTGGAGTTTCTGTCATTGGCGGGATAACCGTTATTGCTTATTTAAACATTATGACGCCAGAGCGGGGATGGAGCGAATATTTTTCATATATTTGCACAAGAGTAGAATGTTATTTATTACCAATAGGACTTTTACTAATGTGGGGAAGCTTATACTTCCCTTACCGAGAAGAGTAATGGATAAAAAAGGGTAGTATGGAATAAAATTCGCCCCCTCTGCCTATACTGATGGACAAATAGGTTTAGAAGTGAGGGGTATCGTATGCTGTATCTGCATGATGTTTGGGTCAATTGGTTTGAAGGGGAAGAGAACGGATACAACGTATGTCATTTCCATGAATGGCGGAAAGATGATCAAGTGGAACTGCTCGATCAAGTACCGCTTCTCAAAGTGTCTTCTGCGCTATTCAACTATATTGAAAACAGTTTATCGGAAATCCCAAAGCAGCTTCTTGAAGACGTATATCAAAAAGCATATGTGCGAAAAAATCATGAACGCATTCAGCTTGATTATTGTTTTGTCATTACAGACGGTTATGGCATTCTTGCTGTTGATACGATTGGTTATAACATTCCGATTCGGAAAAGCCGCCTTATTCCGAGACAGGAGCAGCTAGTATACGAAATGGTCGCTGAACATCAAGAAGAACCATATCCGCTGCCTGCTCATGAAAAAGAGTATCATATTTTGTCGCCCTCCCCTGAATGGATGATGGGACTTACACGAAAGGAACGACAGCTTAAACAACTTTTATTTATGGCGCTTGACCAACTTCATTTGACGAAAAACGTTGCAGAGGTACGCTACTGGTATACGGAATGGGCGCCGCAAAAATATCCTGATATTCAAAAAATGTCGTTTGAAGAGGCATGGCAGCACTTATACGAAGAGACAAAATACGGCTGGTCCGACAAACATGAGCAGCTATGCGAAAAATTAATTAAAGGACAGCCGTTTTTTGAAAAGCTTTGGGAAATGGAACAGGAGCCAAAAGTGAATTAAGAAAAATAAAGTCGCAATGATGAATGATATTTCTGCCAGAGTCAGCATAGGAAAGCTTAATAAGCATATAAAACATATAAAAAAGCAAGCCATCGTTCGGCTTGCTTTTATTATTGTTTTAGCGTCTTCTTCCAAGCCCTATCGCTTGTTCCATTTTTTCAAGCATTTCCGTTGCTACTTTGTTTGCTTTTTCTGCTCCTTGGTCAAGCACTTGGTCAAGCGTGCTGCTTTCCAACAAGTCGTAATATTTTTCTTGGATCGGAGTAAGGGTGTCAATAATTACTTGAGCAAGATCAGCTTTAAATACGCCATATCCTTTCCCAGCATATTCTTGTTCAAGTTCTTCAATCGTTTTATTGGCTAAAATCGAATAAATGTTAAGGAGATTGGAAATTCCCGGTTTATTTTCTTTGTCATATCGGATGACGCCTTCAGAATCGGTTACAGCGCTTTTTATTTTCTTTTCAATCGTTTTGGCATCATCAAGAAGTGTAATAAACGACTTTTTGTTTGGATCCGATTTGCTCATTTTTTTCGTTGGATCCGTAAGTGACATAATGCGTGCACCGATTTTTGGAATGCGCGGTTCTGGAATCGTAAAAATCTCTCCATACCGTTTGTTAAATCGTTCCGCTAAATCGCGCGTCAATTCAATATGTTGTTTTTGGTCCTCTCCAACAGGAACGATATCGGTTTTATACAAGAGAATATCCGCAGCCATCAATGGAGGATAGGTAAGCAGCCCAGCACTTACCGCTTCTTTTCCTGCCGATTTATCTTTAAATTGAGTCATTCTTTCTAGTTCACCGATATAAGAAATGCATTGCAGTATCCAACCCGCTTGGGCATGGGCAGGAACTTCCGATTGAATAAACAAAGTAGCTTTATTCGGATCAATGCCGACCGCCAAGTAAAGAGCGGCTAAGCTGCGAATGTTTTTTTGCAGTTCTTCCGGATCTTGCGGAACGGTAATCGCGTGTTGATCGACAATGCAAAAATAGCAGTTGTATTCATGCTGCAATTCCACGAATTGCCGCATTGCTCCGATATAGTTACCAAGCGTAATGACGCCGCTTGGCTGAATTCCTGAAAAGCTCGTTTTCATAACACCACTCCTTTTTTATCAATTTAAAAAGGCCCTACCCCCTGAGAGTTAGGGACGATAGGACCGCGTTGCCACCCTAGTTATTGCACATGACGTGCAATCACTTTGCCCATGCTTTTTATATGCATGGCGCCTTGATAACGTAAGGCAGACGTCCAAAGCCTACTAAAGCCAACTGCTCATTCAGCCGGATGCTCGAAAGCCCATTCCATATTGCTAGCCGCTTGTTCGCACCACCCACAAGCTCTCTGAAGGCATCGCAATATGTACTCTTCTTTCTCATCGCATGTTTCATATGATTGATTGCTTTATATTATAAAACAATGCGATAGTTGCTGCAACTTTATCGTATGGCATATCCGGCGGCAATCATCAAGAGAAACAGAATAAGTCCTGAAAACAAGAAAGGATACGTAATGGCGAATTTTTGGGGATGAACCGGCTGCTCAGCGGATATTCCTTGCAGCTCCGCTAGATAACGTTTCGCTTTCGAACTGCCTTTGCGCAGCTTCCGAAACCCATATGCAAAACCGTTAAAAAAACCCTGTTCATACACGAATAAAAACCCGCCGATCACGAGAGGCAAAAGCGAAAGCAAAAACGTAACATTGACAAAAGAAAGAAACGTCCATTCTCCCCGAAATAGAACGATAAAGAAACTAATGATTAACATGGCTGCCGTAAGCAGGCATGTACTTCTAGCAATTGCCTTCATTTTATGCCCCCTAAACAGCTAAATTTTCAGTTTAATTGTATCACAAATAAACTCCGAAGATTTCTGTTTCCATAGCCAATTAGAAATATAAACTTTGAAGAAATTATTAAAGGAATTATATTAAGAAAAGAATATAAATTCTTAAAAAAGCCTATATTCATATACTTTGAATTCTAAATTTGTCGAAAAACATTATATTGTAAGCGTTTTCTTAGATAGATGGTGAAAATTTTTTGTTTACATTTCGTGAAAATATCATTAAAATTCAAAGTAACTGTATAGTTGCCTAAAACAAAAAATTAGAAAATTTCTATTCAAAAAAATAAAAAAATTATTTCCAAATATACTAATACTATATATAATAGTTGGTAAGCAAAATCTTCTGAAACATAACATTCAGAAGATTTTTAATAAGTTACATACCATTAAGGGGGGACTTTTTAGTGAAGAAGAAACTATCATTGTTTCTGGTGCTTCTTTTGGCTGTAACCACGTTTCTAGCAGCCTGCGGAGGCAACAACGACACAGCAAAAGACAAGGACGGCTCCGCAAACAAGCCGGACGAAAAGAAAGAGCAAGTGCTGAATTTGCTTGAAACTCAGGAAATTCCATCGCTTGATTCCGCGCTTGCGACAGACCAAGTATCGTTCATCGTGTTGAACAACGTGATGGAAGGCCTTTACCGTTTAGGCAAAGATAACAAGCCGGTTCCAGGTGTGGCGGAAAGCTATGAAGTAAGCGAAGATGGCAAAGTTTACACATTCAAACTCCGCAAAGATGCAAAATGGTCGAACGGCGACCCGGTAACGGCGCATGACTTTGTATTTGCGTGGAGAAGAGTATTAGATCCGAAAACAGCTTCCGAATATGCCTACATTATGTATGACATTAAAAACGCAGAAGAAATCAACCAAGGCAAATTGCCAGTCGACCAGCTTGGCGTAAAAGCGCTAGATGACCATACGCTTCAAGTAGAATTGAAAAATCCAGTTCCATATTTCGTAAGCTTAACGGTATTTGGCTCGTTCATGCCGCAAAATGAAAAATTCGTTAAATCGCAAGGCGAGAAATATGGCTTGGAAGCAAACACGACGCTTTACAACGGTCCGTTCGTATTAAGCGAATGGAAGCATGAACAAGGCTGGACATATAAGAAAAATCCGAACTATTGGGATAAAGACAATGTGAAGCTAGAAACAATCAATGTCAAAGTCGTAAAAGATACGGCAACAGCTGTAAACCTTTATGAAACGAAAAAAGTTGACCGTGTTGGTCTAAGTGCAGAGTTTGTTGATAAATACAAAAATGATAAAAACTTCCATACATTCCTTGAACCATCTATTTTCTGGCTGCGCATGAACACGAAAAATGAATTGTTGAAAAACGTCAACGCCCGTAAAGCGATTGCCATGGCGGTTGACAAAGAAGCGCTTGTTAACACGCTTTTAAATAACGGTACAGTTCCTGCAAACTACCTAGTTCCTAAAGATTTTGTTCAAGGTCCAAACGGAAAAGATTTCCGTGAAGAAAACGGTGACTTAATAAAAACAGATGTCAAAGAAGCGAAAAAATTATGGGAACAAGCGAAAAAAGAGCTTGGCAAAGACAAATTCACCATTGAATTGTTAAACTACGACGATGATGTTGCGAAGAAAATCGGCGAATACCTTAAAGAACAGCTTGAAAAGAACTTGCCTGGCCTTACTGTGAATATTAAACAACAACCATTCAAACAAAAGCTTGAGCTAGAAAGCAACATGCAGTATGATTTATCCTTCTCTGGCTGGGGTCCGGACTATCAAGACCCAATGACATTTATCGATCTTTGGGTGACAAACAGCCCGCACAACCAAACTGGCTGGTCTAACCCAGAATACGACAAGCTTGTTAAAGATGCAAAAACAACGTTGCTAAGCGATCTGCAAGCCCGCTGGGATGCAATGTTGAAAGCGGAAAAACTCTTGTTTGAAGAAGTGCCGATCGCGCCGCTTTATCAGCGTGGTAGAGCGTACTTGCAACGCGAGTATGTAAAAGATATTGTTATTCACCCATTTGGCGGAGATTTCAGCTTTAAATGGGCGTATATCGAATAATAGTTCTGCAATAATTGCGGAGGAGAGTATATGTGAAAAGCATATACTCTCCTTTTGCCTGAAAAGGCGAAAAATGTCGAAAAAAGGAGAAGATTCTAATTATTACCCGTGGTGCTAGTTGAGCTTTAGCGCTCAACTAGCCCAAGTGTAACCAGGGAATAAGCTAACAATATACCGTCTAGTGCCACTTCAAATCCGATAATCGAATTGGCTCGGATCCCCGTGATGCGATAGTGGTCAACCAGAACCGAGAACACCGTCTCGATCACTTTGCGTTTTTGTTGGATCCATTTCTCCCATGCCTCGGACGCACGATGTTTCTGGTTTTTTCGAGACGGAGTCCAAAGCGCCATTTGGTATTCTTCGTACAGCCTTTTTTGCAAGTCACGGCTAATGAATCCTTTGTCCCCAAAGTTATACGGGTGGGGAATTTGGGTCATCACGCTTTCGGCTGCGATTCGATCGTGGCAAGATGCTTCCGTCACCACATACCCCATTGGCAGCCCTTGATCGGTCACTTGAAGGTGTAGCTTCAACCCGTAGTACCATTGCTTTTTGGAAGCGCAATACCCGATGTCGGCGATCTCTTGAAACCGTTTGACGCGATGCATTCTTGCCGTATGGCACAATGGGAGCGGCAAGCTGTCCACGACGGCATAGGCATGATGTTGGCCACGTTTTGCCAGCTCATGGCGGATCCATTTGATAGCGAAGCCAAGCGCCCGGCAGCGGCGGTTATACCGGGAACGTTCGAGAAACGAGCCGTTTGTGAACAAATTTCCCGTGACAAAACGATGCCACGCCCGTTCAGAAGTAAAACCGAGCAGCTTTCCTAAAAGATGAATGGCGATGATGACAGCGTCCTCTTGCTTGACCAAATGGCGATTTCGACGATGAAGATGCACCTGAATGCATGAAAGTTGAGCAGAAACAAAAACGAAAATGGCGGCATATTGCTTTTGAATCTTGGCCCGATCTGTAGTAAAATGAAAGTGCTCTTGCATAGGGATCCTCCTTTTTAATGGTTGGTTGCACTTTCATTTTAAGGGGATCCTCATGCAAGGGCTATTTTTATGCTTGTTTGAGTTTATCTAGCACCACGGGTTCTAATTATTATGTTGGAGGAGGTGCTCCAATGGCGCGATATGTGATCAAACGGATTGTGTATATGGTCATTACGTTATTTATTATCGCGACGGTGACGTTCTTTTTAATGAAATTGCTTCCCGGTTCACCATTGCAAAACCAAGAAAAACTCACGCCAGAGCAGCGGCAAATTATTTTAGAGAAATACGGATTAAACGATCCGGTTCCAGTGCAATATGTCCGCTATTTAGGCAATTTATTAAAAGGGGATTTAGGCGTTTCGTTCCAGTATGATAACCGCCCTGTAACGGAGTTAATCGGGGAACGAATCGGACCATCGGCGCAGCTTGGTTTTCAGGCGATTGTATTTGGTACTGTTGTTGGACTGTTGCTTGGCATTTTTGCGGCGATTCGCCATAACACGTGGGGAGATTATACGGCAACCGTTATTTCCGTATTAGGAATCTCCATCCCATCATTTGTGCTCGCCGGGTTTTTGCAATACTTTATCGGCGTAAAATTGCAATGGCTGCCAGTCGCGTTTTGGGAAGGATTTGAATACACGATTCTGCCAACGCTTGCGTTGTCGGTTAGCGTTATCGCTAATATCGCCCGCTTTATGCGCACGGAAATGCTGGAAGTATTAAGCTCTGACTATATTTTAACGGCAAGGGCAAAAGGAATTAGCAATGCAGCGGTAATTGTGAGACATGCGATCCGCAACTCGCTCATTCCGATTATTACGATTCTTGGTCCGATGATCGTTAACTTAATGACGGGAACGCTTGTTATCGAGAACATTTTCGCCGTTCCTGGATTAGGGGAGCAATTTGTCCGTTCGATTTCATTAAACGATTACCCTGTGATTATGGGAACAACATTGTTCTACTCTGCATTGCTTATTTTGGCGATTTTTATCGTTGATATACTATACGGTGTCGTCGATCCACGTATTCGTTTAGCGGGAGGGAAAAAATGATGGCTAAACTAAACTATGAAAATCTTTCACCAGATCTGTTTCAACCCGCTTCACCGAATGTCAGTGAACATGAAAAAATTACCCGCCCAAGTTTGACATTTTGGCAAGACGCCTGGATTCGTTTACGGAAGAATAAGGCAGCCATAGCTGGATTAATCATGATTATTATTTTAACACTCACGGCGATTATCGCTCCGATGACGAGCAAGCACACGTATAAAGAACAAAATTTAAATCATGCGAAACTGCCGCCGAAAGTTCCGGTCTTAGAGCATATTAGCTGGCTTAATTTAGACGGGAAAGATGCAAACGGGGTTGACGTATATAAAGAGCGGGGCATTAAAGAATACTATTGGTTTGGCACAGACGATTTAGGCCGCGATTTATGGACAAGAACGTGGTACGGAACGCGTATTTCTCTTTACATTGGGTTATTGGCCGCGTTAATCGATCTGTTTATCGGGATCGCCTATGGCGGCATTTCCGGTTATTACGGCGGCCGCGTCGATAATATTATGCAGCGGATTATTGAAATATTAAATGGTATTCCGAGTTTAATTATCGTCATCTTGTTTATTTTAATTTTTGAACCTGGGATCATTTCAATTACACTGGCAATGGTCATCACTGGCTGGACGACGATGGCGCGGATCGTCCGCGGGCAAGTGTTAAAATTAAAAAATATGGAATATGTACTTGCAGCTCGTACGTTAGGAGCATCCAATTCCCGATTGATTTTTAAGCATTTAATCCCGAACGTCATCGGTCCAATCATTATAACAACAATGTTTACGATTCCAAGCGCGATTTTCACCGAAGCGTTTTTAAGCTTTATCGGTCTTGGCATTCGTCCGCCTGAAGCATCGCTTGGTTCATTAGTTAGCGATGGATATAAATCGATTCAAACATATCCGCATATAATGATCATTCCAGCAATTGTCATCAGCTTATTAATTTTGAGCTTTAACTTAGTGGCAGACGGGTTGCGTGACGCGTTAGATCCGAAAATGCGCAAATAATGGACGGAAGGAGAGAAGAACATGGAGAAAATATTAGAAGTAAAAGATTTACATATCTCCTTCGACATACATGCAGGCGAGGTGCAGGCGGTCCGGGGCGTTAGCTTCGATTTATATAAAGGAGAAACGTTGGCCATTGTCGGTGAATCAGGGTCCGGAAAATCGGTGACTTCGAAAGCGCTCATGCGGCTATTGCCAACTCCACCAAGCCGAATTAAACAAGGAGAAATTTTGTTTGAAGGAAAAGACTTAACGAAGCTTTCCGATAAAGAAATGCAAAACATTCGCGGTGCAAAAATTTCAATGATTTTCCAAGATCCAATGACATCGTTAAACCCAACGATGACCATTGGCAAACAAGTCATGGAAGCAATTTTAAAACATCAGAAAATCTCGAAAGAAGAAGCGCGCAAGCGTGCAGTTGAACTATTGCAGCTTGTCGGTATCAAAAATGCGGAGCTGCGCATAAAACAATATCCGCACCAGTTCTCCGGCGGGATGCGCCAGCGTGTCGTGATTGCGATCGCTCTTGCTTGCAACCCAAAAATTTTAATTGCTGACGAGCCGACGACAGCGTTGGATGTAACAATTCAAGCACAAATTTTAGAACTAATGAAAGATATTCAAAAGAAACTGGGAATGTCGATTATTTTCATTACACACGACCTTGGTGTCGTGGCTAATATGGCTGACCGCGTGGCAGTCATGTACGCGGGAAAAATTGTTGAAATCGGCACAGTCGATGAGATTTTCTATAATCCGAAGCATCCATATACATGGGGATTGCTTGCTTCGATGCCAAGCCTTGATCATAAAGATATGGAGCTATACTCGATTCCGGGTACGCCGCCGGATTTATTGAATCCGCCGAAAGGCGATGCGTTTGCGCCAAGAAACCCATATGCGCTGAAAATTGACTATGAATTAGAACCGCCAATGTTTAAAGTTTCTGATACGCATTATGCAGCGACATGGCTGTTGCACGAAAATGCGCCAAAAGTAGAGCCGCCGCAAATCGTGCGCGACCGCATGGCTAAATTTGCGCAAATTGTTGCTCGGAAAGGAGGAGGACCTCGTGGCTAGACAAAAACTCCTCGAAGTGAGAAATTTAAAACAATATTTTCGCGTTGGCAGAGGGGAAGTGGTAAAGGCAGTAGATGGAGTGACATTTGATATTTACAAAGGAGAAACGTTTGGGCTTGTTGGTGAGTCCGGGTGCGGCAAATCGACGACAGGAAGAACGATTATCGGTTTATATGAGGCGACGGAAGGGGAAGTGCTGTTTAACGGAGTGAGCGTTCATGGAAAAAAATCAAAAAAAGAGTTAAAGGAATTAAAGCGAAAAATGCAAATGATTTTCCAAGACCCATACGCCTCGTTAAACCCGCGAATGACCGTTGCGGATATTATCGCTGAAGGCATCGATATTCACGGTCTTGCGAAAACGAAGGAAGAACGCATGCAGCGCGTATATGAGCTGCTTGAGACAGTCGGCTTAAACCGTGAGCATGCCAATCGCTATCCGCATGAGTTCTCCGGCGGCCAGCGCCAGCGTATCGGGATTGCCCGCGCGCTAGCGGTAGAGCCAGAGTTTATTATCGCTGATGAGCCGATTTCTGCGTTGGATGTGTCGATTCAGGCGCAAGTGGTGAACTTAATGAAAAAGTTGCAGCGGGAAAAAGGCTTGACATATTTGTTTATCGCTCATGATTTGTCCATGGTGAAATATATTAGCGATCGTATTGGCGTTATGTATTTTGGGAAAATGGTGGAGCTTGCGGAGGCCGAAGAATTGTACCGCAATCCGATTCATCCTTATACAAAAGCGTTATTGTCAGCAATCCCGCTTCCTGACCCGGAAACAGAGCGGACGCGCAAACGGATTATCTATGATCCGTCACAGCACAATTATAAAGAAGGAGAAGAATTGGAATTTCGTGAAATTACTCCGGGGCATTTCGTATTATGTTCGGAAGCAGAATATAAAAGATATGTATCGATGTATAAATAAAAACGATCTCGATTTGAGAGATCGTTTTATTTTTTGCCGCCGACTAAATTCCAGCCAGCTTGTGTACGTTTTGTTTCGTTTACATGTTCTTTTCGCTTCGAACCGCCGAAAATTTTTTCGCCAATACCGTTCGCGATGACTCCCATTAACGCAGTGATGCCAACAATCATTACGAAAACGATGATATAATCCATAACATATTGTGTCATGAACGCTCTCCCCCCAGACAATCGCTCTAATTTTATTGTAAGTGATTTTTCTTTTTATTGGAAGAAGCGGTGAAAAATAAACCTAGAAAATAGATGACTTTTTTGAAAAACTATATCTTTATTTATATATTTATTGTATAATGTATTATGTTAGAGTTATTTCAAATTACCATGTTTTGTAGCTGCAGAGTTTAGCTAGTTCGTTCCATTGATATAGAAGGCAAGGTTAGGTTATCCTTGTTGAAAGGGAGTGAGAATATGGTGAAATTGTATACTTCACCAAGTTGCACGTCATGCCGAAAAGCGAAAGCATGGCTAGAAAAACATAATATTCCTTATGTAGAACGCAATATTTTCTCCGAACCGTTAACGATTGAGGAGATTAAAGAAATTCTACGCATGACGGAAACAGGAACAGACGAGATTATTTCAACAAGATCAAAAGTTTTCCAAAAGCTGAACATCAATCTCGAATCGTTGCCGCTTCAAGATTTATATGAACTTATTCAAAAACATCCGGGAATTTTACGCAGACCGATTATTATTGATGAAAAACGGCTTCAAGTCGGTTACAATGAAGACGAAATTCGCCGTTTCTTGCCGCGAAAAGTGCGAGCATATCAACTTCGTCAAGCGCAACGTCTCGTTAATGAATAAGAGGAGAACCAACTTCTACATGGCCCGCCATGTAGAAGTTTTTTATCATCTCTTTATTGAGCAGCCGATCCATATTTTTATGTCCAACGATGCAATTTTCTACGATTGATAATGAAACCGAGCAAAACGACTGATGTCGCTGTAATAAATGGAAACATCGGTTTCCATGCAGCAGCGCTGTCGTATAAATAGCGGATTTGTTGTTCTTCGCTGATCATTTTTCCGGCGGTATAGGCTAACAGAGCTCCGCCAATATAAATGAGGAAAGGGTATCGCTCCATCGCATAAAGAATTAGTTTACTGCCTAAAATGATAATGGGAACGGAAAAAAGAAAACCAAACACAACGAGAGAAGTATGACCTTGAGCTGCTCCAGCGATCGCAAGAACATTGTCTAACCCCATCACAATATCAGCAGTCACAATTGTCCATATCGCTTTCCAAAGGGATGTTTCCGATTTAATAGATGCACTCGCTTCCTCTTTTTGAACCATTAATCTTAAAGAAATCCAAAGCAAAATGCAGCCGCCGACTAGCTGCAAAAAAGGGATTTTTAATAATATCACGATCCCTACTGTTAAGAGAATGCGAATGAAAATGGCCAACGCGGTGCCAACGAAAATTGCGATATTTCGTTTTCGTTCCGGCAGCTTGCGGCTTGCTAACGCGATAACAACAGCATTATCTCCTCCAAGAATAATATCAATGCCAATGATGAGAAGAATGGATGTCACATATTCGCCAGCCATGCATGTCCCTCATTTCTTTTGTTTTCACCATCATTATAGTAGGGCATGTTTTATTTCATACCCAATTTTTAAAAACTTGGTTTTTTTATTTCCCATCTTTCGATTTTTATCATAAAATAAAAGTACAAGACATAATCTTGTATTTAAGATAGAATTTTTGGGGGTAAAAGTCCCTTCAATTTTATTCTTTTTTTAGGAAGGGAGAGTTCGGCAATATGGAAATAGAACGAATTAATGAACATACAGTAAAGTTTTATATTTCTTATGTTGATATAGAAGAACGTGGTTTTGACCGGGAAGAAATTTGGTATAACCGTGAGCGCAGCGAAGAATTATTTTGGGAAATGATGGATGAGGTTCATAGCGAAGGCGATTTTTCGCTTGAGGGCCCTCTTTGGATTCAAGTACAAGCATTGGATAAAGGGTTAGAAGTGCTTGTCACAAAAGCGCAATTATCGAAAGATGGAAGCAAATTGGAACTTCCGCTTCCGGAAGAAAAATTGCGCGATTTTCCAGTCCCAGTTGATGAAAAAATTGAAGAACTGCTTGACCATCATTTCCATATTGTACGCAATGATGAATCGTTTGCCGACGATAATGATAAGGAAATCCTTCAGTTTACTATTTGTTTTAAAGATATCGAAGATTTGATTGCCCTTGCACATCGTGCTAACTTTACAGGACTTGACAATCGTCTTTTCCAATTTGAAGATCGATATTACTTATTTGTCCAATTTAATGAGGAAGATTACACCGAATATGAAATGGACAACATTTTGAGCTTGCTTCTAGAATATGGAATGGATTCGCAAGTTACGATTTACCGTTTAGAGGAATATGGAAAAGAGATTATTCGCGACAATGCTTTAGAGGCGATCAAACAATATTTTCCATTAAAGTAGCCGCCGATTTCAACTGCTGAAATCGGCGTTTTCTTCGGCGGGAAAGTTTAGAAAATAGGTCAGGTGAATTTCATTGCGAAATACGTTAAGGGTTATTATTTTTGTTCTGGCTGTAGCGGCTTTTTTATTTTTGACCAATGATTATTGGGAAGGGAAGCTGCTTGGTGGGCTTAGTATTTTAATTTCTTGCTCTGTTGTTTTCATTGCGTTTGTTATTTCTCTCGAAAACAGAAAGCCTGCCCATACAATCACGTGGCTTGTCGTGCTCGGAAGCTTCCCGCTAATTGGATTTTTCTTTTATTTAATGTTTGGAAGAAATTATCGAAAGCAGAGGCTTTTCCAAAAAAAGGCGATGCTCGATGAACAAACATTTTTAAAATTTCAAGGACAGCGAGAGTGGGCGATAGAACAGATGCCGATTGGAGAACACCAACATCCGCTGCTTCAGCTGGCTCATCGAATTGGAAAAAGCCCGGTTTCTCTCGCAACGGAAACAAGGGTATTGACGAATGGCGAAGAAACATTTTCTACTATTTTTGAAGAACTGGAAAAAGCGACACACCATATTCATTTAGAATATTACATTGTTCGCCATGATGAAGTTGGACAGAAGCTAAAAACGATTTTAATAGAAAAAGCAAAAAAAGGGGTTCATGTCCGTTTTCTTTATGATGCTGTAGGAAGCTGGAAATTATCCAAAACGTATATTCAAGAGCTGCGCGATGCCGGGGTAGAAATGATTCCTTTTTCACCGGTTCGTTTGCCGTTTTTGAGCAACACCATTAACTTCCGCAATCATCGAAAAATTATTGTGATTGACGGAACGATTGGCTTTGTCGGGGGACTGAATATCGGTGATGAATATTTAGGAAAAGATAAATATTTCGGTTTTTGGCGCGATACGCATTTATGGATTCGTGGCGAAGCGGTCCGGACGCTACAGCTTATTTTTTTGCAAGATTGGTATTATATGACGGGAAAAACGTTATTGACACCGGAATATTTATCTCCAGAGCTCGTTCATTATGACGGTCAGGGGGGAGTTCAGTTAATTGCGGGTGGTCCTGACCAGAAATGGGAAGTCATTAAGCATTTATATTTTGCAATGATTACGTCTGCTCAGCGATCGATTTGGATTGCGTCGCCGTATTTTGTGCCTGATGAAGATATCCTAACAGCATTAAAAATCGCTGCTTTAAGCGGGCTTGATGTCCGCATTTTGGCACCGAAACGACCAGATAAAAAAATTGTCTTTTATGCTTCACGATCCTATTTCCCGGAATTGTTGGAAGCAGGTGTGAAAATTTATGAATATTCAAAAGGATTTTTGCATAGTAAAATCATGATCGTTGATGGGGAATTAGCATCAATCGGCACAGCTAATATGGATATGCGCAGCTTTCATCTCAATTTCGAAGTAAACGCTTTTTTATATCATACGGATAGTACAAAAAAACTTGTTGCTGATTTTCTTGAAGATTTAAAAGAAGCCAGTCCAATTGATTATGAAACATTTCAACAACGTCCGTTATCCATTCGTGTTGTTGAATCTGTATCAAGATTATTATCTCCTTTATTATAAAATTTCACCCGGAATTGTACCGGGTGTTTATCATTTTTAGGGAATTTTGTATAAAAAATAGGAAACCAGACTGTTTTTGTCGAATAAACTAGAAAGGATGATGAAAGGATGTGATCATTTTGCTTGTTGCCTTGTTGCGGAATGGAGAATTCATTTCACTGGCTAAGACTTGGACAAAGGAGGAATTAGTTCAGTTAAAGAGGAGGGAAGCGTTTTTTTGTCCTGCCTGCAAGCGGGAAGTGGTATTAAAGCTCGGCAGTCGCCGCATTCCACATTTTGCGCATAAAAAAGATACCGCATGTCCATATGAATATGAGTCGGAATCAACACGTCATTTAACAGGAAAGTTAGATCTATTTTCCTGGCTTCAACGTCAAAACATACGGGCAAAATTGGAACCATATTTACCATCGATTCAACAACGTCCAGACATCCTTGTTGCGCATAACCACCTCCTGTATGCGATGGAATATCAATGCTCTACCATTAGTGAACAGTTGTTTCAAAAACGCAATGATTCCTATCGCATAAAAGGAATTCGACCAATTTGGATTCTTGGAGCACATCATTTGCGATATCGGACCATATACCACTTGGCATTGCCCCGATTTCAATGGATGTTTGCCCACCATTTTCCGTTTGTTCCTCGCCCGCTCCTTTTCTACTATTGTTCGGAAACCAAACGTCTTATCCGCCTCGTTCATTTGATTCCGTTTTCTGTTCGCCATACATTTGCGATTCCCATTGTCAAGCCTCTGCATTCGGTTTCTTTTTCCGATTTGCTATCATCTCCGGTTGTTTCACTGCCACCATCGTTTTGGAATGATTGGCTTTGCCGTAAAAAACAATGGCGTCTCACTTTTGCGTCATATCCGAATAAGATCACAAGGCTTATTTGTTCTGATTTTTATCGATGGGGCATTATTCCTTCCCTTTTTCCTACGGAAGCAGGCTGGCCGCTGCCGCACGGCTATTTGTTTGAAACACCGCCATTTATTTGGCAAACATATGTGTTAATCCCATTTATGCAATCAGAAAGCAAACATGTCTCTATACATTCCATTTATCGTTTTATTGATGAAAGAATGGCAGCGGGGCGGCTTGCTGCTCGCCAGTTGCCGCTCGCAATGGGACAACGCTATACGCAAGCAGTTTATGAGTATTTGCAATTGCTTACGAAGTTAGGTTATTTTCAATGGGAAAGCCGCAAAAGCCTTCGTTTAGTAAAGGAATTTACTTTTCCAAAGACGATGGATGAAGTAATACAGCAGGATCAACAAATGATGGAGCAGATGAAAATGGAGCCATCACTTTACCATTATATAAATAAATTGGAACTTAACAAAAATATTGTATAAGAAAGTGATGGCAAACATTTATTTTCTCGAAAAAGGAAATGATAGTAAAAAAGTGAATATGATTTATGATATAATTTTCCAAAAGGAGGTTTGCAAAATGGAAGAAAAGAAAACAAAAAAATCGTTGCCATCACGAAGTGAAATTCCTGTAGAAGAAACATGGCGTTTAGAGGACATTTTCCCAACGGATGAAGCATGGGAGCAAGAATTCCAAGCAGTGAAAAAAATGATTCCGAAATTATCGGAATATCAAGGGCGGTTGGGAGAATCAGCAGATACGTTATACGAAGCGCTGCAATATCAAGATGAGATATCGATGCGTCTCGGCAAGCTATATACATATGCGCATATGCGTTACGACCAAGATACGACAAATGCCTTTTATCAAGGACTTAATGACCGTGCTACCAGCCTTTATAGCGAAGCGTCTAGTGCGATGGCGTTTATCGTTCCGGAAATTTTAGCGATCGATGAGGCGAAGTTGCGTTCATTTTTAGAAGAGAAAAAAGAATTAAAGCTGTATGAACACGCTTTAGACGAAATTAACCGTCAGCGTCCGCATGTATTGTCTGCCGAGGAGGAGGCGCTCCTTGCCCAAGCTGCGGAAGTCATGCAAGCATCTTCGACTACATTTGGCATGCTGAATAATGCGGATTTAACATTCCCAACGATTATTGATGAAAATGGGGAAGAAGTAGAAGTGACACATGGCCGTTTTATTCGCTTTTTGGAAAGCACAGACCGCCGTGTGCGGCGCGATGCGTTTAAAGCGGTATATGATACGTACGAAAAGTACAAGAATACGTTTGCTAGCACTCTCGCCGGAGCGGTGAAAAAAGATAACTTTTTTGCCCGCGTTCGCCGTTATAAATCAGCGCGAGAAGCGGCATTAAGCAGCAATAATATTCCTGAAAGTGTTTACGATAATTTGATCGAAACGGTTCATGAACATTTGCCGCTGTTGCACCGTTATGTCCGTTTACGCAAAAAAGCGCTTGGACTTGACGAACTTCATATGTATGATTTATATACTCCGCTTGTGCAAGATGTAAAAATGGAAGTAACGTATGAAGAAGCGAAAGAATACATGTTAAAAGGGCTTGCTCCGCTCGGTGAAGAATATATTGGCATCGTTAAAGAGGGCCTCGAAAACCGATGGGTAGATGTGCGCGAAAATAAAGGGAAACGAAGCGGTGCCTATTCATCAGGTTCATATGGAACAAATCCATATATTTTGCTTAACTGGCAAGATAACGTCCATAATTTGTTTACGTTAGTCCACGAATTTGGCCACTCTGTGCATAGTTATTACACACGCAAAACGCAGCCGTATCCGTATGGAGATTATTCCATTTTTGTTGCTGAAGTTGCATCGACATGCAACGAAGCGCTATTAAGTGATTATTTATTAAAAACGATCGATGATGAGAAAAAACGGTTATATTTACTTAACCATTATTTAGAAGGGTTCCGTGGCACGGTCTTTCGGCAAACGATGTTTGCAGAGTTTGAACATATGATCCATATGAAGGCGCAGGAAGGCGAAGCGTTAACAGCTGATTCATTGACTTCCATGTATTACGAATTAAACAAAAAATATTTCGGTGATGATATTGTCGTCGATAAGGAAATTGGATTAGAATGGGCGCGGATTCCACATTTTTATTACAATTATTATGTTTATCAATATGCCACAGGGTTTAGCGCAGCCACCGCATTAAGCAGACAAATATTAGAAGAAGGGGAACCGGCTGTTAAACGCTATATTGAGTTTTTAAAAGCAGGCAGCTCCGATTATCCAATTGAGGTGTTGAAAAAAGCGGGAGTAGATATGACGAGCGCGGAACCGATCCGGCAGGCTTGTCAAGTATTCGCAGAAAAACTAGATGAAATGGAACAGATGTTATCGTAAAAAACAGCGAATGTGGAGTTATTGCCACATTCGCTTTTGATAAAATCCTTTAAATTGGTTGCGGCTGTTCCAAGTTGCTAAAAAGCCAAAAATGGAAACAAATAAAAGTGGCATCGTAATAAACAGTGGAATAAGATGCATAAGACCAAACAAATTTAAACAAAAGGCGATAAGCACAACCAATCCCCAAATGAACAGAGTGATGTGTTTCTTCACCTTTTTCACCTTCCTAATTTGATTCATTTCATTTATATGAACAAAGCAAAGGAAAACATGCTTTCTTCTATATTTATGACAATAATGTGAACAAAAGCACAAAGTAGTTGTCAACACTCGCCTTAATTTGTTAAGATAATATCGTGAACGAAGTCACAAAAACCTTATACCCCTTTGTTTGACCGTGAAAAATTTCTCCCATCCCCTTTGTTGTCTTGGCAACAAGGAAAAGCCCGGCATTCAGCCGGGCTTTTCCTTATTTATTCTTCTTCTGAGATATAGCGCCAAAACGTTCCATGCTTTACCGGTACTTTTTCCACTTTTTGTTTCAGCTGCAGTTTTTTCATCTCTTTTTCCGCTTCGTTTATAGTCATATCATAAACAACTGCAATTTCCTTTGTGGCGACGAATTTAAAATGGCTTAAAAATGACTCGAGCGGGGGAGGAGGGGATGGTTCTGGATGGAAGCCAAGCAATTCATGAATAAGTTCGACATAAATCTCGTAAGGGTAACATCCGGAAATTTTAATTCCTTCGTCCTCAATGTTTTCGTTAAAAAAGACGAGTGTTGGAATTTCATTTACATCCATCTCTGATGTAATTTTTAAATCGCATTGAAATGCTTTGGACGCACTTGACGACTGTAAATCACGAACAAATTCATCCACATCCAATCCAACGCTTATTGCACAATCAATTAACACGGAGATATCGGATACATTTTGTTTTTCCAAAAACAATAATTCCTGTAATTTGCGTAAGAAACGAATCCCTGCGCGTTTGCCTTGCAATTCCGCCGCTTTAATGGCGATCGATGGAGCAAATGGGCTAGAAATTGGATTTTCAAGCCATAGGCTTCCATCGCAAGACATTCCCGAACGGCACGCCGTCCGCTCCCACACTTTGGCGATCGTTTCTGGCTTATGGCGTTTCCGCATATTCAGCGTTGCCAATGTTCCGCTTAACACGTGTTTCAATGTAAAAAAGCGACCATACTCAATGATTAGCTTTTTGATAATAGGTTCAAGCCCCCAGCATTCAGGGCATAAAGGATCGATAAACAAATAAATTTCCAACGGCTTTGTCTCGTTGCTGCGAGGCTGGGAAGCATACCACCAATCTGGGGTCGGCTTCCCAGCTAATTTGTCATTCAAGGGAATGCTCCTTTCTTTCCAAATTGTCTGGGGTATTGACCATATGATGAGCAGTCAAAACGAGACGATGATAAATTTGTTCGCGCACCGGTCCAGACAGACCGATTTCATCCATTGCCGCACGCATACAGGAAAGCCATGCCTCAGCGCGAGTTGGAGTAATTTCAAATGACAAATGACGTGCCCGCAACATTGGATGTCCGTGCTCCTCTGTGTAAAGTGGCGGCCCTCCTAAGTATTGTGTTAAAAATTGTTTTTGTTTTCTAATCGTTTCTGTTAAATCATCCGGAAAAATTGGGATTAAATCAGGATGTTTAGCAACACGTTTATAGAAAGCTTCCACAAGCCTTGTAATTGTTTTTTCTCCACCGACCGCCTCATAAAGTGTTTGCCATTGTTCAGCCATTGTGAATACTCCTTTTAGATATTGTGTACGACTATTTTACTGCTATTTTAACAATGAAGTTTATTTATCTCAAACAAAGTGACTTGAATAAATATTATGAGTAGTATGTGTTGAGCACTTTTTCAACATATGCTCTTGTTTCGGCAAATGGTGGAATTCCTCCATAACGATCTACGTTTCCGGGGCCGGCATTATATGCGGCAAGTGCAAGCGAGACATTGCCGTTATAGCGGTCAAGCAGCATTCGTAAATATTTTGTCCCGCCCTCGATGTTTTGGGCTGGATCAAAACGGTTTTCTACTCCAAGCATTTTTGCGGTGCTTGGCATTAACTGCATAAGTCCAGCCGCACCGGCGCGGCTGCGCGCATTTGGATTAAAATTAGATTCGTGACGAATGACAGCGCGAACGAGCTTTGGATCAACATCATATTTTTCCGCAGCCTGTGCAATTAATGTATCAATATTTCCATCCATATGTTTAGAGGAAGATGTTTTTTCTGCCGATGGTGTTGACACATTTGGATTTTCAGGGACTTGCAACATTGGTTGCTGCTCTGACAGCAATTGATGGAATAGCTGCGCAAATGACCATGTGTTATTTTGATTTATGATGTTTGGACGATTGGTAGATAAATTTTGCAATGCCTGAAGTTCCAACAATAGTTTTAGTGCAGGAGTGTTCATCGTTCTTCCTCCGCTCTATATTTTTTCATATATAAACGTTGAATTTTATTAGCTGTTGGCCGAATTGGGATATGCAAAGAATGAAGCAGCTGTAAAAATCGTTGTTTTCCGCTTTCTGCATCTTTAGTCTCATATTCTAACTCATAATCATCGGTTTGTAGGTAATGACTATGATCAAGAAAAAGTGTGCCGCCTTTGTACATCCATTGTGCTCGGTCGGTGGCTAATGTGCCAAAATGTCGTAGTTGTTCAGGCGGAACGCCAATTTCTTGAAGAATTTGTGCAATCGGGCCTTGAACCATTGCAGTGCCATTTAAGAGGGCGTCTGCTTCTTCTTTTGTAAGCTGTTCATGCGTCTCAAGCAAAACCCCTTGTGCTGTCGTTTGTTTCAACGTTAATGTGTAGTTGCCGTTTTTTACGCGAATTCGCAGTGCTGCTCGTTTGTCTTTTAACAAAAATTGCGGTGTGTCAAAATAATGATTTTCTTGATGTTCAAAAGCATGATCATCGATATGAAACACTTGGCGAATTCGGTCGAATTCTTCTTTTGTTAATAAATTTTTAAATTCGATTTCTATTTCTTGGTTCATGTTTTCTCCCCTTTGTATCCATTTCAATTTTATTATCGGATGTTTATTGTTGAATATCAATTATTTATTATGCATAGGGTGATTATGGTAAAATAAAAAAGGACTGTTTATGTGGAAGGAGATTTGGCATGCAAAAGAAATTAGTCGTAGAAAAAGTAGAAAAACGAGATGAGCGATTATGGCTAATCTGCGATCATCCTCCATTTTCGCTTGAACAAGCAAGACCAAAAAATCATATGCTTGTTGATTCAGACAATATTGCGTTTATTTATATATTAGAAACGGATGAAGATTTTATTTATGTTGCGATTCCATCCGAGTTTTGGATGGACATCAAACAAGTATTAACAGACGGTACACCTATCTTTTTGCAAAGTGGAACGATCGAAATGGAACTGACCCATTTCAAGGAAGAGCTAACATATTTAATTGAAAATATTGATGGAAACGCCAATTACGGAGAACAGATGGAACAGGCGGTAAAAGAAATTTTTCTTACATAACAATTGGTGGTGGTATGATGGTCAAACATTGGGATTTATTTTTGGCGCCATACAAACAAGCGGTGGAAGAATTAAAAGTAAAACTAAAAGGAATGCGCGCCCAATTTGAAATTTTAGGGGTGCATTCGCCAATAGAATTTGTTACCGGAAGAGTAAAGCCAGTCGCAAGCATTTTGGATAAAGCGCAAAAGAAAAATATACCTCTTGATAAATTGGAAGAACAAATGCAAGATATTGCCGGACTTCGTATGATGTGCCAATTTGTCGATGATATTAAAACGGTAGTCGAATTGCTTCGGAAGCGGAACGATTTTGAAATTGTGGAAGAACGAGATTACATCAGCCAAAAAAAAGAAAGCGGTTATCGCTCTTACCATGTAGTGATCCGCTATCCGGTGCAAACGATTTGCGGAGAAAAGAAAATTTTGGCAGAGATTCAAATTCGGACGCTCGCGATGAATTTTTGGGCAACGATTGAACATTCATTAAACTACAAGTATAGCGGTCGCTTTCCTGAAGATATTAAAGTAAGATTGCAGCGCGCTGCAGAAGCAGCTTATCGTTTGGACGAAGAAATGTCAAAAATTCGCTTTGAAATTCAAGAAGCGCAAGCAGCTTTTTCGCGAAAACAGGATGCAAAAGGGGAATAACGATGAAAGAAAAACAAGCGCCGATGAAATTTGCCGTTACGTCCAAAGGGGATGAGACATCGAACGCACTTACGCAAAAAATTAAAACATATTTACTTGATTTTGATTTACAGTATGATGAAGATAAACCTGATATTGTCATTTCTGTCGGCGGTGATGGAACATTGCTTTATGCGTTCCATCGTTATTGTCGCCGCTTAGATAAAACGGCGTTTGTCGGGGTTCATACCGGACATTTAGGATTTTACGCCGATTGGGTGCCTGAAGAAATCGAGAAGCTGGTCATCGCGATTGCGAAAACACCGTACCAAGTGGTGGAGTATCCGTTGTTAGAAGTGATTATTCGCTATATAAACGGAGGGCGGGAAGCAAAATATCTCGCTTTAAATGAATGCACAGTAAAAAGCGTCAGCGGCACGCTCGTGATCGATGTAGAAATCCGAGGCGATTTATTTGAAACGTTTCGCGGTGACGGATTATGCATTTCTACGCCGACAGGAAGCACCGCCTATAATAAAGCGCTAGGCGGCGCGATATTACACCCATCACTCGAAGCGATACAAGTAACCGAGATGGCGTCCATCAATAACCGGGTGTTCCGCACGATTGGATCACCGCTTGTACTTCCTGCGCACCATACATGTATATTAAAGCCAGTGAACAATGTCGATTTTCAAATTACGATTGATCATTTATCGCTTTTGCATAAAGACGTTAAATCGATTCAATGTCGCGTCGCACAGGAGAAAATTCGTTTTGCTCGTTTCCGCCCGTTTCCATTTTGGAAGCGAGTGCGCGATTCATTTATCGCTGATTAACCCGTTTCGCTCCATTGTTTGATTAGAATAAATAGGAAGTAAAGGAAGGTACAAAACATTGTCGCGTTTTACGCTAACTTGGACGATTACGGAAAAAGGGGAAGGAAAGCTTGTCCGGGAATTTTTAAAGGAACAAGGCATTTCGAAAACGGCATTAACAGACATTAAATTCCATGGAGGGGCCATTTTCGTGGATGAACAGCCAGTCACTGTTCGTCATCGTCTTTGTTGTGGAGAAACATTGCGAGTACTATTTCCGAAAGAATCCCCAAGTGAAGGGATGATGCCGGAAGCGATTCCGCTTGATATTGTATATGAGGATGAATATGTTTTAGTCGTGAATAAACCGCCGTTTATGGCAACGATTCCATCGCGTGAGCATCCGGGCGGCACGCTTGCTAATGCATTGCTTTATCATTACCAAAAGCAACAGTTAGAGTCGACGATTCATGTTGTAACAAGACTGGATCGCGATACTTCCGGCCTTGTTCTTGTCGCAAAACATCGTCATGTTCATCATTTATTATCCACGCTGCAGCAACAAGGAAAAGTAACGCGGCGTTATGAAGCGATTTGTCACGGATGTTTAACGGAAGACAAGGGGACGATTGATGCGCCAATCGCCCGCAAAAGCGATAGCATTATTGCTCGGGAAGTACGCGATGACGGTCAACGGGCCGTTACTCATTTTCGCGTATTACAGCGGCTTCGTGAATATACATACGTATCGCTCCAGCTAGAGACAGGCCGCACGCATCAAATTCGTGTTCATTTAGCGCATATTGGCCACCCGCTTGCAGGGGATGAATTGTATGGCGGAAGCCGGGAAGCAATTAGCCGCCAGGCGTTGCACAGCAAAGAGCTTTCCTTTTTCCATCCGATCAAGCGGAAAATATATACGTTTTCTTGCCCGCTTCCTGATGATATGAAACAATTGATGGAACGGGTAAGCTGATAAGCGGCATTTTCAATCGAACGTTCTGAATTTTTCCGGCACATATGGCAAGGAAGATGGAACCGATATGGTTTCTATTTCAGGATATCGAAAAGCGGTCAGCGCTCCGCCGAATACGCAGCCAGTATCAATATTAATCGTACGATTAATGATTCTAGGTTGTTTCACCGGTGTATGACCGTATACAATCCATGCGCTTCCTTTGTAACGCTTTGCCCAATCTCGCCGGACAGGTGTTCCATCGGGATTTGTTTCCCCAGTAATATCACCATAAAGAACGAATGTTTGAACTTTTTTATCATTTCTTCCAATATAGTCTCGACGAAGGCCAGCATGGGCAATAATAAGGCGGCCGTTATCTAGCTGCGCGTATAACGGAGCGGCTTCATATAGCCTCATAAACTTTTTTCGAATCATTGCTTGTTCACTTGGCGGCAATGCGCGATATTCTGCGACAGTTGTTTCAAGACCGTGCGTAATCTGCACGTTTCTTCCTAAAAAAAAGCGATACAACTTGTTGCAATGATTCCCAGGGACATAATAAGCTGACTTGCGTTCGATGAGGGAATAGACAACTTCCACCGTTTGCAGGGATTGTGGGCCGCGGTCTGTTAAATCGCCGACAAAACCGAGTTTCCGCCCGTCTGGATGAACGGGAATGCCGCTATTCCATTCATATCCGAGCTTTTTTGTCAGCTTTACAAACTCGGTGTAGCATCCATGAATATCACCAATGATATCAATTTTCATCGTTTCAATCTCCTTTAATTAGTAAAATGAAGTGCGTATGATTATTATAAAATAAAAAGCCGCTGATCATGCGGCTTTTTATTCTTCGGAAGAAAACATAAACTTTTTCGTGCGTGAATGGACATTCAAAACAAGTCCAATGGCTAACATATAAGTCGCAAGCGAACTTCCCCCATAACTGATAAATGGAAGCGGAAGCCCGGTGATTGGCAAAAGTCCAATGGTCATTCCAACGTTTTGAAATACTTGGAATGTAATCATTCCGATGACCCCGGCGCATAAGTAGCTTCCGTATAAATCATTGCTTTCTAAAGCAATATGAACCATGCGGTAAATAAGAAGGAAAAACAGTGAAATGACAACACTTGCACCAATGAACCCGAACTGTTCGGCGATGATTCCGAAAATGAAGTCGGTATGTGCTTCCGGGAGGTATACTTGAATGTTGCCAAATCCTTTTCCATACAATTCTCCAGATCCAATCGCAAGCAGGGAACGAATGAGCTGGAAGCCCTGTTCATTGGAATATTCATAAGGAGCAAGCCATCCATAAAAACGGTTTAACTGATATTCCTCTAAAATATATTTGTGGAAAAAGTCAGGGAATCGGAAGAAAATAAATACAAGAATAGCGACGGCCATCAATCCGGCAAACACAATTCCGAGAATGATGCGCCAGCGAATGCCAGAAACGAGCACAAGTGATGCAGTAACGGCAACAAACACCATCGACATTCCTAAATCCGGTTGCTTCATTAGCAATATTAATGGCGGCAAAACAGTTAAGGCGATTTTGCCAAGCAGCCTAAAGTCATCTTTTACGGTCGGTTCCGGATATTTCTCGCGATGGTTAATGATAATGCGGCTAAGAACGATAATCATAAAAATTTTCATTAATTCAGATGGCTGAAAGTTCCCGCCTGGAAGAGAGTACCAGCTCGTTGCTCCTTTAATGGTAACTGTTCCAGGAACGTTAAGTTCAAGACCCAATAACAGCAGCATTCCAAATCCATATAAATACCACGCGATTTGGAAAAAACGATCATAGTCGATAATCATCGTTAATGCGATAACAACACCACCAATCGCATACCATTGCAATTGTTTATAAGCAAAATTGACATTCTGCAATTTTTCCGGCAAAGTTGGTTGTGCGCTATGAATAGCGATCGCACTAACAATCGCCATTAAAAACAAAATAAACAACAAATTATAATCAAGCTTTGGTTGTGATAGCCGATCTTGTTCCATATTATGACCCTCTCCATCATGATAAAAACATGCCATATACCATATTAACGAATTACGATATTTTTGCAAAGAGTTTTGACTCATTTACTTTCTGTGAGACTTATCATATAATAAAATTAACACTAGGTACTAATAACAAATATTAATTTTAATGGATATAGGAGGATGACGGATGAATTTATCGTTAAAAGGACGTACATATGTGGTTATGGGAGTGGCGAATAAACGCAGTATTGCATGGGGAATTGCGCGGTCTTTGCACGCAGCGGGGGCTCGTCTTGTGTTTACATACGCTGGGGAACGTTTTGAAAAAGAGGTTCGCTCTCTTGTTGATACGCTGGAGGATGAAAACTCTCTTCTTTTGCCATGTGATGTGACAAAAGATGAAGAAATTACCCAATGCTTCCAACAAATTAAGGAGCAAGTTGGCGTCATTCATGGGGTTGCCCACTGTATTGCATATGCAAACAAAGAAGATTTAAGCGGAGAATATATGAATGTAAGCCGCGAAGGATTTTTGCTTGCCCACAACATCAGTTCTTATTCATTAACTGCTGTTGCTAGGGAAGCGAAAGAGTTGATGACCGAAGGCGGAAGCATCGTCACATTAACATACCTTGGCGGTGAACGTGTGGTACAAAATTACAACATTATGGGTGTGGCAAAAGCATCGCTTGATGCAAGTGTAAAATATTTAGCAAACGATTTAGGAAAATACGGCATCCGTGTCAATGCCATTTCAGCAGGACCGATTCGGACGTTATCGGCAAAAGGGGTTAGCGACTTCAACTCGATTTTAAAACAAATCGAAGAACGCGCTCCGCTTCGCCGCACGACGACGCAAGAAGAAGTTGGCGATGCGGCGCTGTTTTTATTTAGCGATTTGTCACGCGGCATTACGGGGGAAATTATCCACGTCGATTCTGGGTACCATATTTTAGGGTATTAAAATGAAAAATTAGAGCCGGATTATCGATCATTCCCATCCAGCAATGGTGATAGCGATCGAAAAAACGTTATATAAATCGGATTAGCTGTTCCTAGAAAAGGAGCAGCTTGTTTTTTTTGGGTAACTTCTTGGCAATTCTTATGATAAACAGCATACATATATAAGGCAACAGTTGAAAAAGGAGGGGACTATCGATGAAACGGCGGGATATGGTGGAAAATGAGCCGCTTCTTTATATCGTGCAGCCGAAGCTGGAGCGTGTGGTTTCTTACATGCAGAAAACGTTTAAAAGCAAAAAGGATGTCGAGAAAAAAACGGAGCATGAGAACGAATGGGGACATGAAGAAATTGTCCAAGAGCAAGAAAAGCAGTTTCAACAAATGTCGCTAGAGGAACAGCTGTCCTTTTTAGGCAATCTCCCAGAGCATCTTGCCAATATAAAATGCAAGCTCGTTAGTACGGACGGAGAAAGAGAAGGAATCATCCGTGAATATGATAAAACGGAAATTATCATGGATACTGCTTTCGGAGAAGTTGCGATTCCAAGAAAGGAGGTCGTTTCCCTTACGTTAATTGGTTTTTCTGAGAAGGGAGAAGAAGAACATCGTGACCGCTACTGAACTTTTTCTTTTTATTTTAGGGACTGTAGTTGAGCAATTTTAATTACAATAATTACCATGTAAAAGAGACAAACAGGGTACCCCTTATGCCACGTGGAGCTGTTTTTTCACGGTATCAATGGGAATATTTTGTTTCGCTGCACGGTAAATGAACTCCACGAGGCTATGTCCTTTTCTCTTGCGCAGAAGATCGAGCCCATCAGAAAAATCGCTGTTCGACTCGAACATGCTGTACACGTAAGCAAGCTGCACCAAGATCCAGTAGCGTTTCACCGCCCGACGTCCGCGAACGCGGTATCCATCGAGTTTCAGCTGGTCTTTCGCTTGACGGAAAAAACATTCGATCGACCAACGCTGGGCATAGTAGCGCAAGATCTCTTCATCGCTTAGATCACGGTCGGTGCTCAAGACGCAGTGAAGATGTTCCGATGTCATCGGCTGATCGGCTTTCCAAGCGAGTAGCACCACGGCATCATCGAGACCTTTGAGAGAGCCTTCGTAGCGATAAACCCGATAACGCTCTTCTCCCACCGTGACGAGGTGAGTGTCTTTCGGTTCGATGTAGCGGGCAAACTCCCTCACCTGAACCGCAATGCCTTTTGGATAAAGAAGCCGATTGGCCTTGAGCATTGCGATTACGTGGAATCCCTTTTTCAGACAAGCTTCCACGAGCGTTTGCGATGGATACCAAGAGTCCATCAGCACATAAACAGGACGGTGTACATCCAAAGAAGAAAGCATCTCGATCGCGAGTTCCCCCTTGCTTTTCCCAGCCGCCTTGTCGTAGAGGCGGAACGCAAAGGGAAAAGCCTGGGTCATCGTATGAACCATGAGCCAAACGAGAGAATGTCCCCAGATCGACTTTTTCTCTGTGTGAGAATAGTGCCAATCACACCCTTGAATGGCGTGCGTTGCCTGTGACGAAGGCTTGGTTTTTTGGCAAATCGTATCATCGATCGAAACAAAAAGGGGTTGATTCTCCTGTTTGGCGATGCGTTCGACACGACGAAGCATTCACTGTTGAAGTTTGCGAAGCAACGTCTCTTCATCCCAAGGGCTTTTCGTGAAAAAATGGCTGAGTGTCGTGCGGTGGTTCGGATGAAAGCTCCAATGATGAAGATCGGTCAATGTTCCCGCAAATCCTTTGGTGGTCAGCGCATCCACGATATGAACGAGATGCTTCATGACAGGTTTTGAAAAATAAAGTGCCAACCCCAACATCGTGAAAAACTTGTGGATTCCTTGATGATGTGCTAATCTATTCATGAGACATGAACCTCCTTGTGAATAGTTTTGGTGACACATCTATTCTAATCAAGGAATCGGGTTCATGTCTCTTTTTTTGTTTGGTTGTAAATTTATGTTAGCGAATTTGCTCATCTACAGTTAGGGACATTTCGGTTAACGAGATTGATCATGTATGATTCGATTACTGCTTTTTTACAAGTACAATCGGAGAAAGCCCATGCAGGGTGTAGCCCGTCTTTAGACATGGGATGAACCGATTGCTTTGACGTAGTCAAAGATGGTATACTACTCTTATAGAGAAGAAAAATCCAACGTCTTGAATCGGGCGCACAGGGCGATAAGCACCAGTGAGGTGTTTGCCCATGAAAGTCTTGTGGAATTAGAGTCAGTATCCATGCGAAGGTATGGAAGAAGCTCTATAGTACACAAGAACCCCGTGGCTTTAGCCATCGGGAGGTTCAGGGAAGCCGTTTCATGAAATTGTGGAAGAAACATTACCAGATGGAACGGTACAATCATTTTTGCATATTAAAGGAAGCGGTCTGCGCCATTGGATCGGGGAACTGCTGAGCTGCTATTGGTGTACAGGAATTTGGTGTGCTGCTATTCTTTATATCGGCAACATATTCTGTCCTATTATATTTCATCCACTTCTCATGATATTGGCGATTGCTGGGGGCGCCTCTTTCATCGAATGGGCAGTGGAAAAATGGGATTCATAAAAACGAGCGGGGGAAAGAAAGGTCTCCCGCTCGTTTTCTTGTATCTATGATAAAGTATCGATTAATACGCGCAAAGCAAGAAATCATTGCAACATCATGGAATGTTTACGGGATTTTCGACAACAGTTTTTTGACCAATGCCAATTATATCCTGATGAAAAAGGAGAAACACATTTTTTCCGCACCACATAAACTAATAATACACTACACAGCTTGGAGGTTATAGCGATGAAAAAAGGAATTCAACCACAGCAAATTAAGGCAAAACGAGTGTATTCTTCCAAAAAGACGGCTGCGAAGTGGGCAGGAGGATGTGGCTGCGGCAGAACAATAAAAAGAAATAATGGATAAACTGTGAAAAATGCCTATACCTTCATCTGCCTAGTTGCATAGTCTAACAATGCAACAAGTCGACAGGAAGGAGGAATGGGGATGTCTGGTCGTAAAAAATCTCGTGTTATCCATGTCGATAAGCTAATTATTCATGCTGACGATGTGATAATAGTTCCAAAAGGACGCATTCGCGATCCATGGTTATTTCCGCATCGCGAAGATGTAGAAGCAATTGAAGATGTTCATGAAGAATCACCGCGTGATGATCATAAGCATGATGATCATGAAGAGGAAAGAAGACCTTTTTCCTGGATTTAAGCATTTGGTGAAAATGGATGGGGGAAGCGTAAGTGGAACGCTTTAAAAACTATGGTCTTTGGCTTGCCATCGGTTCTTTTATCTTTTTGGCGCTGCAAACATTTGGCATCGATATCGATTTAGGGAAGTACGAGCGTCTGTATGAAGCATTTTTAAGCATTCTCGTCATCGCAGGGATTATTAACAACCCATCTCTTGGCCGCGGTTACTTTGACAAAGTGAATAAAGAAAAATAAGTATAAGGGAAAAGCTGTCCAATTCGATGGACAGCTCGTTTTTTGTAAAAAATAACAATTATATTTTTCCGTAAAAAATCCATTCTAACAATTGTAATCGATACTACCACAATATTAGGGAGGGAATAAACATGACTGTTGCAACTCAAGTAAAACAAACATTAGCAGGTTTAAAATCAGCTCAAGCAAGTTTCGAAACATTTGCATTACAAACGGAAAACCAAGCAGCAAAACAACTTTATCAACAAGCAGCGCAACAAACACAAGCGATCGTTGATTTAGTCAACTCTCGCGTGCAAGAAATTCAAAACGAAGAGCCACAATATAAACAACAATAACACATGCTATTTTGCAGCGAGATCGAGTTTCCAAAGATGTTGAAAAAAGGTTGGTTATATACCAACCTTTTTTCGAACGAAATACATAAATGGATGGGTTGATGAGAATGAGAAAATGGTTGATGATGACGATTGTTATCGGCATATTAATGGGCGGCTGTGCGAATGAAAACAAAGTAAAACAGCAGTCGATGCAAGGATCTGATTTCATGGAAATAAATACAAATGGAGCGCAACAGGCTGCCATCAATCAGCAAGCGGCAGAACAAGCAGTTGCGCATCTTAAGGAAAGAGATGATATAAAAGATGTCGTTGCTGTAAACACAAGCAAAAAACTGCTCGTTGCTTATCAAATAAAGCATATGCATCGATTTTATCGCAAACAAATCGAAAAAGAAATTGATCGTCAGTTAATACGTTTATTTCCAAATTATCAAATTGTTTCATCGAGTGATTTAAAAATATTTTGGAAAACAGAAGAGCTGCGTGGCAAATTAGGAAATAAAAAATGGAATGAACGGAAAGTGGATCAACAAATAGAAAAGATCAAACAATTAAGCGAAGAGCTCACGTAAGGGGTGGCACCATGGCAAACGAGAAACGAAAAAAACTTACTCCCGTACAACAAGAATATCATTTATTTGAGAAAGAACGAGAAACGAAACGCCCTGTCTTGAAAAACTGTGTTCGCGCTTTCCTTATTGGCGGGCTAATTTGTACCATTGGGCAAGCGATATCGTATCTTTACATGTACTTTTTTGATTTTACGGAGCAAACGGTGGGAAATCCGACCGTAGCGACGATGGTATTTATTTCGATGATTTTAACCGGACTTGGAGTGTATGACCGGATTGCGCAATTTGCTGGGGCTGGCAGCGCTGTTCCTGTTACAGGCTTTGGGAATGCCGTTATTTCGGCAGCGATTGAGCATCGGACGGAAGGATTTGTGCTTGGGGTCGGCTCGAACATGTTTAAGCTGGCAGGGTCGGTTATTTTATTTGGTACGTTTTCCGCCTTTGTCGTTGCATTAGTGAAAACGATCGCAACGAAATGGGGTGGTTTATAATGCTAAAAGGGCATCGGACATGGGTATTTGAAAACAAACCGACTATTTTGTCAACGGCGGCTGTTGGAGGGCCGTTCGAGGCAAACGGCCGCATCGCCGATGATTTCGATCTGCTTCATGAAGATTTGTGGCTCGGTGAGGAATCGTATGAAAAGGCACACAAAGTGCTGCTGGAAGAAGCGATGTTCAAAGCGATGGAAAAAGCGGGAATAGAAAAAGAGAAAGTGCAGTTTCTAATTGCCGGAGATCTTATTAACCAGATGACCCCGACTAGTTTTGCGGCACGAACGATTGGCGCTCCATATTTAGGGGTGTTTGGCGCCTGCTCTACTTCGATGGAAGGATTGGCGTTAAGTGCTTTTATTGTGAATTACGGTGGGGCAGACTATATATTGACAGGTGCGTCAAGTCATAATGCGGCGGTAGAGAAGCAATTCCGTTATCCAACGGAATACGGAGGGCAAAAGCCGCCAACCGCCCAATGGACAGTCACCGGGGCAGGTGTAGCGCTTATCAGCTCTCACGGCGACGGACCGCGTGTTACATCAGCGACGATCGGCCGAGTCATTGATATGGGATTGAGCGACCCGTTCAATATGGGTGGAGCGATGGCACCTGCGGCAGTAGATACGATCGAAGCACATTTGCGCGATATGCAAATTGATGCCTCTTACTATGACTTGATCGTCACCGGGGATTTAGGAAAGATCGGACATGAAATATCGTTCGATTTATTGCGTCAACATGGAGTGAATGTAGAGGAAGATCGCTATCAAGACTGTGGATTGATTATTTACCGAGAAGGTCAGCCCGTATTAGCGGGAGCGAGCGGTGCTGGTTGTTCTGCCACTGTCGTATACGGGCATTTGTTAAACCGAATGAAACGAGGAGAGCTGAAAAGAATTCTCGTCGTTGCAACCGGCGCCCTTCTATCGCCGCTTTCGTTCCAGCAAAACGAAACGATTCCTTGCATTGCTCACGCGGTGGCGATCGAGTATGGAGGTGATGAATCATGATGTCGATGTTTTTTTGGGCGTTTGTTGTCGGTGGGCTTATTTGTGTTATTGGACAAATTTTGATGGATGTGTTCAAACTGACTCCTGCCCATACGTTGGCATCGCTGGTTGTCGTTGGCGCCATTTTAGATGGTTTCGGTTTATATGAGCCGCTCATTGATTTTGCTGGCGCTGGTGCAACAATTCCGATTACCAGTTTTGGGAATTCGCTAGTTCATGGGGCGCTTCAAGAGGCGGACAGACATGGCATTATTGGAGTGCTGACGGGAATGTTTGAAGTCACAAGTTCTGGTATTTCGGCAGCAATTGTATTTGGATTTATCGGTGCACTATTATTCCGACCAAAAGGATAAGGAGGAAAAGCGATGACCGTTGCCTCGCAAGTAAAACAAAGTCTAGCGAGCTTAAAGAGCATTCATGCCGGACTGCAAGGGCTTGCTCTCATTTCACAAGATGAAGAGGCGCAGAGAACGTTCCATGAGGCGATGATGATGACAGAGGAAATTATTGCAGATATAAAAAAGCGTATCGGCAAGCTGGAATTGGAGGAGCCCCAATATCATGGAAAGTAAGGAGCATGATCGATGCCAGTATGGTTAGAAGTAGCAATTCGTTCGGTTTTTATTATAATTGGGTTGTTTATCATTACACGGATATTAGGAAAAAAACAATTAGCAAAACTTTCGTTTTTTGAGTATATCGTCGGCATTACCATTGGCGACATTGCGGGAACAATGTCAATGGATTTGAGTATTAGTCTGGAGGAAGGAATTACAAGTATTTTAATTTGGGCGTTATTCCCGGTGGCTACTTCCCGTCTTTCACTGCGAAATAAAAAATTCCGCAACTTCGTTGAAGGCAATTCGACGGTCTTTATTAAAAACGGCAAAGTGTTAGAAGAAAATTTAAAACGGGAAAAATATACCGTCGATGAATTGCTCGAGCAGCTTCGCAAAAAAGATGTGTTTCGTGTGGCAGATGTGGAGTTTGCGGTGCTTGAGCCGAACGGCGAGTTAAACGTGTTATTGAAACGGGAAAAACAGCCGTTAACCGTTGGGGACGTATTTCCAAACCCTCCGTCAGAAAAGGAGCCGCAAACAGTAATTATGGACGGCATGATTTTAGATGAGCCGCTTGCGACGATGGGGCTGAACCGCGGCTGGCTAAAACAGGAATTGGATAAACAAGGGGTGGCGATCGAGAATGTGTTTTTAGGCCAAGTAGACTCTTACGGTCAGCTGACGCTCGACTTGTATGACGATAAAATCCAAATTCCTGAGCCGCAAGAGAAAAAGCTGCTGCTAGCGGCGATCAAAAAAGTGCAGGCAGACTTTGAATTATTCGCTTTGCAAACAGAGTCAAAGGAAGCAAAAGAACTATATAAGACAAACGCTGAAAAAATGCAGAAACTATTGCAAAAAGTGGAGCCATTTTTACGAAACTAAAGGAGGCATATACTAAATGGAAAAAAAACGTATTCGGACGACAGACGAAGAAATTAAACTGGAATTAAAGAAAAACAGCCGTGCAAGCACCACCGATGAAGAAATATCGATTGAATTTATGTACAACGAAAACAATGTCCCCCATCAGCCGAAAGATTATGAAGATATTGAGTATTAACAGACGTATTGGAAAGCAAAATTTTTCTAAGACGGCCATCGGCAATTAAAAAGCGTTTCTGTTCTTTGAACAAAAGCGCAAAATGCAAAGTAGGAAAAAGCCGCTAGGGAATATCACCCGACAAGCGGCTTTTTTGCTTGCAAAAATTTATACGGTTAATGACTGCAAGAATTCTTTTACTTCTTCTGGTGTTTTCGCATTGGCGCTATGGAGATGAGCAATTTTTTCCCCATTTCGGAAGACGAGCAAACTTGGAATGCCCATCACTTGGTACTTTTCAGCAAGCTCTGGAAAATCGTCGCGATTAATTTCGAACCAATCGTATTGCGAATATTCGCTAACAATATCATCGATAAACATGTTTATTCTTGTGCAATCTGGGCACCATGTTGTATAAAACTTTACAATTACCGGTTTTTCCCCCGAAATGACCTCTTGGAATTGTTCTGTCGTTTGGAGCTCTTTCAATAGAATTTCCCCCTTGAATGAAGTAGTGTCCGCTTATACTTTATCACATTTTTGTGGAAAAAAAGAATTTATATGCTTTGGCACATTGTCCCCTAAATTGCATAAACAAATGGTAAGGAAGGAGGGGATAGGATGAGCCGCGAGTTGGAAAAAGCGCTGGAAACGTGGGCGAATTCTAAAAAAGAGGGACATGAGCAGTTTATTAAGTTGTTTGAACAGTGGGGAAGAGACTTCGATAAAAAAATACAGGAAATCGAGAAGCTAAATAATCAATTTTTAAAAGGCGTCCAAGGAAACTTGGATTATATGAACAAGTGGTTTTCGAAAAAAGAAAACCAGTTTTCGAAGCTGTTTCGGATATTTGGGGAATAGATTTCCATATACGCCTATACCAGTTGCAAGCATGATGAATACGATAAAGTAACAAAGCGTAAGGAGGTGCAACATTATGGGCTTTGGATGCTGCGGTTTCGGAGGATACGGAGGCTTCGGCTATGGAGGCTTTGGCTATGGCGGTTTCGGCCATGGCAGTAGCTTTGTGTTGATTGTTGTGTTGTTCATTTTGTTAATTATTGTCGGTGCTGCGTTTGTATACTAATGTCATGTAATGGGTGCGGGCTGTTCTATTCGACGGGCAGCTCGTACTTTTTCTTTCTGATGTATGCACTTATTGGTTTTCAATTCATACGATATAAGAGGAAAAGGAGGATTTGGTAAATGGATAATCAGTTTTTTAAAAATATCGAAAAGAAAACAGGTGTAAATATGAAAGACGTATTCGAATTAGCCAATTCTTTGCAAAATGCCAATTTTAAAGACGAAAAAACAGTGCGTCACGTCATCAAACGCGTCGCGCAAATCGCCAATCGGAAAGTGCCAAAAGAGCTAGAAGACCAAATCGTCAAAACGATCATTCAAAACGGAAAACAGCTTGATTTTAGTACGATTGCTAACATGTTGAATAACAAAAAGTAAGCAAAAGGGAGTCTTCGGAATCGAAGCTCCCTTTTGTTCTTTATATTCCTTAGAAAAAAATGAATATTGGCAACTAAAGCGAATCAATTACAAAAAGACGGTCTTGAAAATCTATAATATAAATAGTAAACAAAGGAAATAAAATATGCGCGAAGGAATAGACGTTACAATGATTGCTTTCATTCCGAATGAAGCGTGCTGTTGTAGGGCATGGACAATATACAGAAGATATAAAGAAACTAGTGCAGCAAAATATGATATGGCGCGAAAATGATTGACTAAGTCACGAACGGCTTATGTATGAATTGGAAATGAAATTGTATTTTCTCTTGGCTGCTATATCGTATAGCAATAACCGCTTATGTAACAACAGTGTACGCAACTATTCTTTATGGATTGCAGAAAATGAGCAGAGACCGTACCATCGTTTGATACGGTCTTAAAGCGATTTTACCATCGTTACATGAGGGATTCCAGCATCCATAAACACATCGGAAACGGTTTGATATCCAAGTTTTTGATAAAATGGCTCCGCATGTGTTTGCGCGTTCAGTTTTACTTTTGGGACACCTTGTTTTTTTGCAAACTGCTCAATCGCTTCCATAATCAGCTTTCCTGCCCCACTGCCGCGATATTGCGGCAAAACGCAAATTCGTTCGATCTTGCCTAGACCGTTATCGATCGTGCGAAACCTGCCGGCACCAATCGGTTTTTCCCCATCGTACAAAACAAAATGCATCGCTTCTTGCTCAAATTCATCAATTTCTTCTTCTTCCGGAACATGCTGCTCTTCGATAAATACGATTCGTCGAACAAGCAAGGCATCGTTGTATAAAGATGTATCATTTTTTGTTCCGATTGCTACGTTCATATTACTCTTGTTCCTTTCCTCCAACAAGAAATGTTTCATATACTGTCCATGAGCCGTTTTCTAGTTGATATAGAAGGTGGAAGCGGTCAACCGTTTCTTCAAAATGAACGTTTTGCATCCGTAATTGTCCGTATACATCAGCATATTCAGCGTTTGGCAAATCACGGCCGATGGTAATATGAGGGACAAATACGTATTCTGACTTATCAGCAAGGATTCCGCTGTGAAGCCGTTCATGGAGACGCTCGAGCGTTTCATTCGGCTCCACTTTTAAATAAATAACATTGCTTGTTGGATAAAATGAGCTAAACTTTGTCACTTTTAACGGAATGACATCTGTTTCAGCAGCGATTTTGCGCAGTTCCTTTACAATTTCTTTAATTTTCTGGTCGTCAGCTTCAAAAGGCTCTTTTAAGGTTAAATGCGGCGGAATGAGGGCGTAATGGCTGTCGTAACGCTTTCTATAGGAATTGGCAAAATCTTGTATTCGCTTCGAAGGAAATAAAGCAATACCATATTTCATAAAAACCCCTCCTTATGATAAGTAGTACTTAATTATAACAAAATTCCGAAGAGCATAGTAGTGTTTACAAAGAAAGGATATGCGCGATTGCACGCGGAACGTCAGGCTGCCAATATGTCCATGCATGACCGCCATCAAATTCGTTGTATTCATACAAAAATCCTTTTTGAATAAACGCTTCACGCGCCTTTCGATTTGGAGTGATAAAATCGCGCACATTTCCGTCCGTCGTTTTCACTGCTGTTTCGTTTGTACCTACCGAATGGTAAATTTGCAATAATGATGGTTCTGTAAATTGTAAAATTTGTTCGATGATTCCTTCATCGATATATGGCGACTGCATCGCAATTTTTCCAAATGTATGCGGATACAATAATCCTGCCATTAGTGATACAGTGCCGCCAAGGGAATCGCCGATGAGCGCGCGTCCTTTTCCGATTTGGTACGTAGGAAACGTTTGATCTAAAAACGGAACGAGCTCATGTGCTAAAAAACGCAAATAACGGCTGTTTTTCTTTCCGTTTGGATGATATTTCTCATAGCGGTCCTTAACATCGCGATATGGAATTCCGATGACAATGGTGCGGTCAATCTCGCCGTTTTCCATCAGTTGTTCAATAACGCTTTTTATTTTCCCGTACATAAAATAATCTTTCCCATCCTGAGCGATAAGAAGAGAATACTTATGAAGCGGGGAAAACGAACTTGGCAAATAGGCAAGCAGCGTTATTTCCTCATCCAGCTCATCGCTATAAATAGTGTAATCATGCATTGTCCCTTTTTGTAATGCCATGATGGATCCTCCAACAAAAACAGATTCACCTGTTATTGTACCATATTTTTGTAAAAACATGTTAACAAACACAGCAGATTATGATGAATATTTACATAAAAAAGCGCCGGGAGTTTTTCCAACGTATAAAAACAACGTGTCAATTTGAAAAATTTAAAAAATTTCTTGCAAACTTACGATAAATGAGGTACATTTTTTAGTAATCAGAAAAAATGAATAGTGAAGGATGCATTCTTATCAAGAGAAGTGGAGGGAACTGGCCCTATGAAGCTTCAGCAACCAGCCAATTTTTGGCCAGGTGCTAAATCCAGCGAATTGAATTTTTTCAATTCGGCAGATAAGAAGAAGCACTGATCGACGTATGGAAAAGTCTTCTTCTTAGAAGACTTTTTTTATTTTATAGAAGAGGGAGAGATACAGATGGAGAAAATGGAAACGTTATTGGCGCAAATCGGAAACCGCAGTGACACGGTCACAGGAACGGTCAATCCGCCCGTCTATTTTTCGACCGCGTACCGTCATGAAGGAATCGGGAAGTCTACCGGATTTGACTACATTCGTACCGGCAATCCGACGCGGAAAATCGTCGAGGAAGCGATCGCAAAGCTAGAAGGAGGAGACCAAGGCTACGCGTTCAGCTCGGGCATGGCGGCCATTCAGACGGTACTTGCGTTATTTGAAAGTGGGGATGAATTTCTCGTTTCCTCCGATTTATATGGAGGTACATATCGCTTATTTGAACGCGGCTGGCGAAAATACGGCTTGTCTTTTCATTATGTAGATTTTCGCGACATACGATTAGTAGAGAACTACATCACTGAAAAAACAAAAGCGATTTTTTTAGAAACACCGACGAACCCGTTAATGCAGGAGACAGATATTGCGGAAGTGGCAAAACTGGCGAAAAAACATGGGCTGATTCTCATTGTTGACAATACGTTTTACACGCCAGTTATTCAGCGCCCGATCGAGCAAGGAGCCGATATCGTCATCCATAGTGCGACAAAATATTTAGGCGGCCATAACGATGTGTTGGCAGGTCTCGTCGTTGCGAAGGGGGAGGAACTTTGCAAGCGGCTTGCGGAATATCAGAACGCAATTGGCGCTGTGCTTTCACCGTTTGATTCATGGCTGCTTATTCGCGGCATGAAGACGCTGGCGCTTCGGATGCGACAGCACGAAGAAAACGCGAAGCGAATCAGTGAATTTTTAGCGGCGCATGAAGATATTACTGATGTATTATACCCGGGAAGAGGCGGCATGTTATCGTTTCGTTTGCGCGAAGAAAAATGGGTCAACCGCTTTTTGCAAAGTTTACGATTAATTACATTCGCCGAAAGTTTAGGTGGAGTTGAAAGTTTTATTACGTATCCAGCAACGCAAACCCATGCCGATATTCCAGAAGAAATCCGAATCGCCAACGGTGTCTGTAACCGGCTGCTTCGTTTCTCTGTCGGCATCGAGCATGTCGAAGATTTAATTTCTGACTTATCGCAAGCGTTAAAAAGTATGAAAGAGGTGTAGGGAGATGGAACAACACGTATCTTTTCAAACGAAACTGCTCCATAATAAATGGAAAATGGATCCTCAAACGGGAGCGGTCAGTGTGCCGATTCAGCACGCTTCCACGTTCCATCAATTTGATTTTGACACATTCGGCAAATATGATTATAGCCGCTCAGGCAATCCGACGCGCGAAGCGTTGGAAGAGACGATTGCGGCGTTAGAAGGAGGGGTGCGCGGTTTCGCCTTCTCATCCGGAATGGCGGCGATTTCCACCGCTTTTCTCCTCTTGTCCAAAGGCGATCATGTGCTTGTGACGGAAGACGTTTACGGCGGTACATACCGCATGATTACCGAGGTATTGAGCCGCTTTGGCATTGAATATACGTTCGTTGATATGACGGATTTGCATGAAGTAGCTTCCCATATTCGCCCGAATACAAAAGTCATTTACGTTGAAACCCCATCGAATCCGCTTTTAAAAGTGACCGATATTCGCGGGATTGTGAAGCTAGCAAAAGCAAACGGTTGTTTAACATTTTTAGATAATACGTTTATGACTCCCGCGCTGCAACGTCCGCTTGACCTTGGCGTCGATGTCGTCCTTCATAGCGCGACGAAATTTTTATCGGGGCATAGCGACGTTGTTGCCGGGCTTGCTGTTGTCAAAGACGAGGAACTTGCCAAACAGCTGTACAAATTGCAAAACTCTTTCGGAGCGGTGCTCGGCGTCCAAGACGCATGGCTTGTGTTGCGCGGATTAAAGACGCTGCACGTCCGCCTCGAACAATCGTCGCAATCCGCGCTTGCCATCGCCCGTTATTTAGCAAACCATCCAAAAGTGGAAGAAGTGTATTATCCAGGGCTTACGTATCATCCGGGCCATGCGATTCAGCGCTACCAAGCATCAGGCTTTGGCGCGGTATTATCGTTCCGCCTTGCCGATGAAGAAGCGGTCCGGGCGTTTGTGAAACATGTCCGCATCCCCGTATTTGCCGTCAGCTTAGGAGCGGTTGAATCGATTTTATCGTATCCTGCCAAAATGTCGCATGCGGCGATGCCAAAAGAAGAACGGGAGCGGCGCGGCATCACGGACGGCTTGCTACGTCTTAGTGTTGGCCTTGAAGCCGCTGACGATCTAATTGCCGATTTCGAGCAAGCACTGTCATATGTCAAAGAAACATCATCATCCACTGTTTCAGCACGATAAAATAAAAAGGTATGCGCCAAAAGAAGCTGCCTCGCGCATACCTTTTCGTTTATTCTGTCAAATGAAATGTCTCTGCTGATAATATAATCATGTGATCAAAGGAATAAATATAGAGCGCTAAATAACATAATGATGTATTGAAAGCGGGGATTTACGATCGTTCTTGCCCTATTGCCTGTACGCGACAATGCTGTACAGCGATTGACACCCAAAATCGCTAGATGAAAATTTTTTAAAAAAGTATTTGACAAAGATCAGGCATATCCATATAATAATAGATGTGTTCAACAGAATATGATTCCGTAGCTCAGCTGGGAGAGCGCCACCTTGACAGGGTGGAGGTCGCTGGTTCGAGCCCAGTCGGAATCACTAGAGTGAGAGGCTTGAAATCCTTGTGTATCAAGGGTTTCAAGCTTTTTCGTTTTATTGGCAATTGTGTTGCAATCTCCGTGATTTAAAAACTTGCACAAAACTTGCACCTTTAGTCAACTAAAGGATTTTAACTCTGTTTTAACAGGGCATTTTCAAATTTCTCTGCCGCTTGCTCTTGTAAATCATCACTGACATGTGATTATAAATCTAAAGTTATACCGACGCGAGAATGTCCCAGCCGCTCGCTGACCACTTTTGGATTTTCGCCTTGCTGCATTAAGATGGTTGCATGTGTATGCCGCAAATCATGGAAGCTTATACGCGGTACATTTGCTTCTTCGATCAAGCGATAAAATTGTCGTAATAGGTTTCGTGGATCAAGAGGTTTCCCATCATCAGTGCAGACAATTAAATTGTTATCTTGGTATTGAACACCCAATTTCTCCTTCTGAAATTCTTGTTTTTGTTTATGTTTCTTTAATACATTTACAACATGTTGAGAAATTGAAATTTGTCTTTTCGATTTTTTTGTTTTAGGCTCTTTAAAAATTAATCCTTTGCCTGAGACAAAGCATAAGCTGCGCTTGATGCGGATTTTCTTATTCTCAAAATCCACGTCATCCCATTTTAGTCCTAAAACTTCTCCACGTCGCATTCCTGTGAAAATCGCAAGAAGGTAAGGGATCTCCATAGAGCTATCTTTAATCAGATTCAGAAATCGATTTACCTCATCCACTGTCCATGTAATTTTTTCTTCACTTTTCACTTTGGGTGGTTTAGCATTCTTTACAGGGTTCACTTTAACCAATGACCATTTTACCGCTTGATCAAATGCTTGATTGAGCAAATTATGCATTTGTCGGATATATGCACCTGAATACCCGTTGTCTAACTTGTCTACATAAAAACTGTCAATATCAAATGTTGTAATTTCATTAATTTTTTTATGTTGGAAATATTTCATAATATGATTTCTGATTACATATTCCCTGCTTTTTGCGGTAGTTATTTCTACTGTTCTTTTGTAAGAGGTGTTAAACCACCGCTCCATGAACATTGAAAAATCTTCTGTACTTTCTTTAAAATAACTTCCATCATCGACTTGGGCTTTAATTTTAAGAAGTTCTTTCTTCGCTTCAGTCTTTGTACGAAACGGTCCGAAACTCACTTGCTTTCTCTTACCAGTAGCTGGATCTTTTCCTACATCGATTCGAAAATAAAATCCTTTTTTCTTTTCCTTGATTAACTTGTCAAAGTTCATCATTACACCCCATTCCTAGTTTGAAACTGGAATAGTGTGTAGTATGTGGCTAAGTAAATACTATCAAAATAATACTTTTTAGGGAAGCGTTAAACTATAAAAGGTGGACATCCACTAGTAGAAAAAGCATACATTCCGGTCTTGTAACGGGATATATCTGTACATCCATATAACTAAGATTATAAGTGTGGATTTAACTTATTAAAAAAGGGGTATTCGGATCATCTGGTGGAATACAATTTAGGTTTAGTATCTTCTAGTGTTTTGTTACACTATTTTTTCGAACTGTGCAACAAGTTATTCCAATATTATGGATAGTCCTATGATAGAATAAAGTTACATTCTTAGGACGGTGATATTTATGAAAGAATTTTTATCTAGTTTTTTACTTATTACCAGTTGGCTTATATTTGCAATTAGTGGATACCTATTTATTTGGACAATCTTCTTCGTTTATGCCATTGTACCAGCCTTTTTAAGTTTAGCTGTTGGCTTATTCTGCTTTTATTGCTCAAAGAAGCTGGACAGTAACATCAAAAAGAATTCTTAAAATCCTCCTATGTCGCAGTATGTGTCTACTGTGTCACGTATTATTTTTTGGGTATTCGGATTATCTAGTAAAATACAATTAGGTTTAGTATCTTCAAATAGTGTTTTGTTACACTGTTTTTTTGTAATAATTAATTGGTACTCATTTTTAATTAAAGGAGTGCGCATAAAATTGAATGATAAAAAGAAACAAATACAAAAACAGGTACAAAAAAAATACAGAGAGATAAAACAGCAAAGAAAAGAAGAGGGAAAAAACAGTAAAGCAGAGGTACTTATTGTCGTTGCTATCGTTGTTTTATTTATTTTTCTGAATGCTTTTTTCAAAGCTCTTTAACACATAGATCATCTTCATGGTAACATATATTTCTTATCCACTCTACTGCACGGTAGTAAAAAGATAATTCAAGTTAGCACTACACCTAAACTCCTTTTACTATTACGCTTTATGTGTCTACTTTATATAATTCCGAAATTAACGTTTTCACCCCTTAATCTGAAGAACCAAAAAGTAGAGAAAATGGGGTAAAATGTTTTGTTCAGAGGTTTTGAAAACCTAATTAGATACAGGAGAATAGTTAAGTCTTAGTGAGTGATTGAGAGTTTTATCTATAAATGTGGAAGTAAGAAGGGGGTTATATAATTATAGGAATTTTTGGTTCATCACCAAAAGATGTACTTGATTTTTACAAATAGATGTGATACAAGCTCCTAAATGGACACGTAAAGTAAAAATGCAGGAAATTCGGCATTTCTTGATTTTTTCATCATGATAAAGGTTTTTTGTCAAGTACACTTTGTGGTGAAGAACCAAATTTTAGATACACTTATTATGTATAGACACAAATCCTCGGATGGAGGATTTTGCGCCCTTATGATTTAGGTCACTTAATCTCAGATTATGAAAATATATGTTGCTCAAGTTCATTTGTTGATTGACGCATCATTTCCTCGTTAGAGTGTGAATAATAGTCTAATGTAACTTGTACACGCGAATGACCTAATATGTCACTAACAATTTTCACATGAACACCTAGCTTCATTAGCAACGTTGCCGCTGTATGCCGTAAACCATGCAAGTTAATTTGTTTAACGTTTAATGTCTTTACCGTTTCCCTAAACTTGCGTGTTAAATAATCCGGATCGATAGGTTTGCCTTTATCGTTAATAAATACAAAGTTTTCGCTATTGTAACTGTTCCCTAATTTTTCTCTCGTTTTATCTTGTAAAGCTTTTTCTTTTCGCAAGACTTCAACGATAGCATCAGGGATAGGAATTACTCGATTGTCAGAACTGTCGGTTTTCGTTTTTGGTTTATATTTTAATCCTTCGCCCTTTCGTCTGTATAATGTCCCGTTTATTGTGATCGTTTTATTTTTAAAATCAATATCTTCCCACTTGAGTCCTAAAAGTTCTCCTCTTCGAATCCCAGTAACCACACCAACCAAGAATGGAGCGACCAATCCTTTTTTAGAGGCAACTTCTAAGAAAATATTTACCTCTTCTTTCGTCCATGCCTTATTTTTTTTACTTTTATTATTCTTAACCGAAATTTTTTGAGCGTTCTCCATTGGATTTGCCTTAATTAAGCCCCATGCCACGGCTTTTTTAAAGGCTTGGTTAAGCAAACTGAAAATGATATGAAGATATGATTCTGATAAATCGTTTTTCTCTTTTTCTTCATGTTCAGCTTTTTTCTGTGGATTTCTACCGTTTTTCCGTAACTCTGCAAAAAATGTATCAATTACACGTGTATTTATATCTTTAATAGGCATTTTTTTGAAATAAGGAATAAGATGTCCATCGATAATATATCTTCTCGTTTCAATAGTTGTTTCTGCTTTATTTTGACAGTATACAGTATCAAACCATTCATTAATAAACGATTCAAAATCTTGAGCTGACGGCTTGAAGTAAGTTCCTTCCATAACTTGAGTTCTAATTTTGATAAGTTCTTTTTTGGCTTCAGTTTTTGTTTTAAACGGCCCAAAACTTTGTTGTCGACGCTTGCCGGTTATTGGATCCTTTCCAACATCTATACGAAAGTAGTAGCCTCTAGTTTTTTTCTTTATTAGTCTATCGATGTCCATAACCCATCTCCTTTACTAATCTGCCTCGATTTTTATCATGTGTAAAGATGAGCGAACAACTCCGCTTTTGTAGGCAAAATATATTTGTCTTCAAAACAGGTTATTGTTTGGTCGTCAATAGTCTAAAGACATCTCGATATTCGGATGCAAAGCTTTAAAAGGCTCAACCATCATTTTTGGTACTGAATGAATCCATACATTATTTGCTGGTTCCTTGTTTTTGAGATAACCATAGGAAAAACTCATCGCGGTTAACCCGCATCGAGCGTCCGAACTGTATAAGCGGAAATCCATCCTGCTTCATCAACTCGTATGCTTTTGGTTTTGAAATTTTTAATAGTTCCTTAATGTCTTCTGCCGTTAAAAACATTGGCAAATCTTCTTGATTTTTATATTTCATATTTGAATCCTCCATCTAAATTTAAATGAATTAAAATACATGAATTTTGATTAACCGGTTAATCGTTAATAATATAGCCTCGAATTTTTTTCTTTCGAATAGGTTTGACTAAAAAATTATTTTTTATTTCAGTGGTTTAAATAAACTAAAACATCAAGTTTTGGATTAATCGACCAATCTTTAAACAATTTAAGAAAGACCAACTTCCATTATCTGTGGTGTTGCAAAGCGCTGGACGGGTGGCTAACGTGCAGATTAGTGAAATAAGAAGGAGTTACACATTTAGTTTCGAATATAGTTAGAAAACTTTTATTTAGGAGGGTGCAAATGAGCTATATTATGGATTTAAGAAAAATAGTAGGTAGTCGCCCACTCATTATGACAGGGGCGTGTGTTATTCTTTTAGATAAAAACAATAGAATTTTATTACAACTAAGAAAAGATAACAACTGCTGGGGATTAGCTGGTGGTTCTTTGGAGATTGGAGAAACTTTAGAAGAAGTAGCTAAAAGGGAATTATATGAAGAAACAGGTTTAGTTGCAAAAAAGCTAAAACTATTTAATGTTTTTTCGGGAAAAGAATTTTATTATAAATATCCGCATGGTGATGAAGTTTATAATGTAATAGCAGCCTATGTATGTACAGACTTTGAAGGGGAAATAAAGATGGATGAAAATGAAGTACAAGATTTACGCTTTTTTCACCTTGGTGAACTTCCAACAAACATTAGTCCACCTGATATGCCAATAATACAGGAATATATCAATACATACTGTTGGAACTAACAAGAGCTTTAGTTGAATAGTGACAGTAACTTTAAAAGCTTGAGGGATTTTTTCTCAACCTTTTTGCAAGATAAGAAATCAGGGTCTTCACCATTTTCTGTGATTTCTACTCAATCCTAGATACATGTTAGCTGGATGAAATAGGTTCATCAGTCAGGATCCTTCTTCCGCATACAGACCACGAAGTTGGTAGAATGGAAACAGTCAAGTGCTTTCCTTGACGGGTTCCATTCTACCAACTATCATACCGATAGCGGAAGAAGGGAGCGCTTAAGCAGCCTGACTACCTGTAGTGTTCCCTGTACACTCCAGAAATACACGCAAACGAAACCGTTCTAGATTTCGATAGCCATATGCCCGGCGTTTGATGTTTTTGATCTTGTGATTCGTCCCCTCAATTCGGGCATTCGTATATGGGCACAAAAAGTAGGAAAGAATAGGCTCCTTCCACCTTTCAAGCGTGTTGGCTGCTTCCTGAAAAGAAGCAAAAGGGCTCTGTTTGGCTAACTTAATCCATTCTTCCAAGCGTTCCTTTGCTTCATTATATCCATCGGTTCGGTAAAAATCCCGAAACAACTCTTTCAGATAATAAGCAATGGAAAGTGCCGGATACTCCTCCAAGATATCGTCTAATCGAAGCCGTTGGTCCTTACGAAGCTTTTCACAGCCTTTCAAGAGAAGATATCGAGCCTTTTTCAATGGAGAAAATTCCTTTCTTGCTTGATCCAAGGCTTGTGTCACTTTTTGAACCACATGGTACTTATCGATGACAATCGAAGCAGATGGAAACAGGGCGCGAACCGCCTTATGATAAGGTTCCCACATGTCAAGAATCACCGTTTGGACCATTTCTTTCGACAGGATATTTTGGCTCAACAAGTTGATGGCGGAGTCACATTGGCGATCGGCATGCATTCCCATGACCGATCCGGCTCTGGCATCCATCAATACAGTTTCATACTGATGTCCCTTTTTTACAGCGATTTCATCTAAACTAAGCACCATTCCTTCTTGAGAAGATGCTTCTATCGCTGTTTGACGCTCTTTTGCTTTTTTCGATGCGATGGAGTAATAAATGCGTTCCAATGTTGTATATGGGATGCGGTGCTTTCGGCTAACCTCTTGAATGGTGGAGCCTTCGCAAAGTTCATACAAGTACTCACAAAATCGATTGGTGTAGTGTTGATTGGGTGAAATCGATTCCAAAGAGGCGGAAAACACTTGGGAACAATTCCAGCACCGATAGCGCTTTACCTTTACGAACAAGTACACCGGTTGATGGAAAATCGCCAAATCCCGTACTTTTCTTGTCCGTCTGTCGTGGACAGAGGAAGTGGCAAACCCACAATGAGGGCAACGTTCCTGTGTCTCTGTTTTCTCTACATGAATCGCATAACCATAGGAAAGAAGTTCGTGTTTAATCACTTTAAATTCTGGCAATCCTAGTGATATAGAAAGCACTTACGAGACCTCCCTAATGTTTATTTCACCGCTAACATTATTGCCAGGATCTCGTCAGTGCTTTCTCTTTTTTGTCACTAAATCACAAAATTTGGTGATGAACCAGAAATCAAATTTAGATATGATCTATATTGTCAGGGTATTGTAATGGAAATTTCAGGTATGATCAGGTGGAGAAATATGGATAATAAGATGTATAATCCAGAACTAAAAGAAGCTTTTCTATCAACATATAATAAGGGGGAGACAAGAAAATCTATCAGCTATGTTTTCTCTTATAGTTGTTATCTTGAGTATAAATACCAGAAGGATTTAAAGGATTTTGAAAAAGATGAACTCAATGAATTGTTAGTCAAACTAGCCAAAGGGACTACTGAAAATAATTTTAGTAGTCGTTTTTCTGTTGTTAATACATATATTGAATGGGCTATTATTAATGGACATAAAAAAAGCGGCTCCAATCTCATGTCACAGCTCAATAAAAAAGATTACGAAGTATATATTAATAAAGATCGATTTATTACTGAACAACAGTTAATAGAAATAGAGGAAAGCTTAAAAAATTATCAAGACAAAGTAGTATTAAGATTAATTTTTGAAGGGGTAAACGGAACAGAACTTTCAGAATTATTGAATTTAAAAAAACAAGATGTTGATTTTAAAAACAAACGGTTAAGGCTATATGACAGTGTAGAAGAAAGAGAGCGCTTTATTCACGTTAGCGCTCGATGCTTAGATTTCATTGAAAAAGCCCACGCTGAAGAAATTTATTATTCTAAAAATGGACAGAATGAAGGGAAACGAGGAAGAAATAAACTTAAATTAATGAACACGGATCATATCATTAAAAACGCATTAACTGGAAGAACAAAGGCCTTTGCTAATAAGTATACAATTTATGGACGTATTGAAACAGTACAGGAGATATTTGAATTACCCTACTTAACCCCTACAAATCTCCGTGATTCAGGTATGATTAAAATGGCTGTGGACTTATATAAAAGAGATGGTAAACTAACAACAACGCATTTAGAAGACATCGCTGAACACTTTGGTTTTAGTCCTAGCATGAATAATGGTGTTATGGGATACAATACCGATTATCTTGAAAAATTTATCGAGCCAAACAATATTTTCAAACTCTATGACATAGACATTGGGGCTATAAGAAAAACAGAAAGAAGAAAGATAGAGAAAGCCGATCAGAAGAGACGTAAATCGATTGAAAGGTTATCCATTGATGAGCGAGCAAAAGCGATTTATGAATTTTTACATAATGGAACTGTTAATGAAGAAACACAGGAGATTATTAAATTTTACGGTATTCCTGCTAATCAAAGAGGACAATTGTCTGATGTAACGTTAAAACAGATTACAGAAGATCTCAAAAAATTCAATGAAGAAGAGCTAGAGGAACTTAATTCGGAAAGCGAAGAGCAGCTTGAAAAAATCTATCATGTCCTCATGAATGAAAATGATGGGAAAGATGTTTTTCGAGTCTTAAAAACTCGTATAGGACAACGTAAATTAAAAGAAATATTGCTTAAAAATTATCAGCACCAATGTGCGATGTGTGATATTACTCATCGCAAACTGCTTGTAGCAAGCCATATAAAACCATGGGCAGCTTCTACACAAGAAGAAAGAGTAGATCCTCGTAATGCTATTCTGCTTTGTAAACTTCATGATGCCCTTTTTGAAAATGGTTTTATTTCTTTATCTGATAAATATGAGATTCTTTTTTCCGAAAAATTTGATTTTGTTGAGCAAGGGATACAAACGAATATTAAGTTTAAAAAACCTCTTAAGGATGCACCTTCTCCTGTATTTTTAAAAGAACATCGGCAAAATCATGGTTATGAAAAAGTCATTCAATAGTTGGTTGGATGAATGTTTACACAACGGTGCTACCGAAGTGAGACAAAGATGAAAGGTGAACACATATTATACGTGACTAATATGTGTTCACCTTCATTTTTTAAGGATTTTCAGATTTTAGGTCTTGATAATGAAAAGTTCTTTTCCCTTATTTTATTTAACAATATCTAGGATATAAGTTTATGATAAAATATTCTTATATGAAAAAGGATAAAGAAACAGGAGGCAAAGTATGACTGTAAAAGCAGACATCGATTTTCAAAAGGATTTATTTGAAGCAGCCAATAAAATGCGCGGGAGTGTGGCTCCTGCTGATTATAAACATTATGTTCTTCCGTTAATATTTTTGCGCTATCTTTCCAATAAGTACGAGCAGCGTCGAAAAGAATTAGAGCAAATCGTAAAAGATCCAAGCAGCGATTGGTATACGGAAGATGATGAAATGCGGCAAATCATCATCACCGACCCGGACCAATATAAGGCGGAAAACGTCTTTGTAGTGCCAGAAGAAGCAAGTTGGTCTTATATTATGAAAAACGCCAAGCAGCCGAATATTAAAGAAATTCTTGATAACGCGATGAAGCGTCTTGAAGAGGAAAACCCAGAACTGGAAGGCATATTGCCGCGAATCTACCAAGGTTCGAACTTGCCGCCTGAAAACGTGGCGGGATTAATCGAAATTTTTTCCCGTGATGTATTTAGCGCCAATACGGACGACAGTGTAGATATATTGGGCCGTACATATGAGTATTTTATTAGTTCTTTTGCCGCTTCCGAAGGCAACAGAGGCGGAGAATTCTTTACACCGTCAAGTATCGTTAAATTGCTTGTTGCCATGCTGGAGCCGAAAAGCGGGATTGTGTTTGATCCTGCGTGCGGCAGCGGCGGAATGTTTATACAAAGTGAAGAATATGCTCCGAACAAACATGCTCTGTCGTTTTACGGGCAAGAAAATGTGGTAACGACCGTACGTCTTGGAAAAATGAACGTTTTATTGCATGGCATCAATGCAGAAATTCGTTTAGGAGACTCGCTGTTAAACGACCAGTTCCCTGATTTAAAGGCCGATTACGTGATTGCCAATCCGCCGTTTAACCAAAAAGACTGGGGAGCAGACCGTTTATCAAAAAATGACCCGCGCTTAATCGGGCCAGTTACAAACAGCAATGCGAACTATATGTGGATGCAGCACTTCCTATATCATTTAAACGATACAGGTACAGCAGGATTTGTTATGGCAAACGGAGCGATGACGACGAATGTGAAAGAGGAGAAAGAGGTTCGTCAAAAATTAGTGGATGAAGGATATATTGACTGCATTGTTCAATTGCCTGAAAAACTGTTTTTTACCACAGGCATTCCATGTTGTTTATTCTTTTTAAGCAAAAACCGTGACGGCAAAAACGGCTACCGGGCAAGAAAAAATGAAATTTTGTTTATCGATGCTCGCAAAATGGGAACCCTCGTTAGTCGTAAGCAAAAAGCGTTATCTAAAGAAGAAATTGATAAAATCGCAGCCGTTTATCGTGCCTACAAATACGATGGGACAGAAGGATACGAAGACATTGCCGGGTTCTGTAAAGTTGCCACAATTGAAGAAGTACGAGCCAATGACTACAAATTAACACCGGGGATTTACGTTGGGACGGAAGTATCCAATGAAGACGATGTACCGTTTGAAGAAAAAATGGCTGAATTAACTCAGCGTCTTTTAGAACAGTTTGAAGAGTCGAATCGCCTTCAAGAGAAGATTAAGAAAGACTTGGAGGAATTACTGTGAATGAATGGAAGGAAGTACGACTTGGAGAGGTAGTACAAATAAATCCAGAATCACTAACTAAAGATTATCCTTTTAATGTTATAGATTATATAGATATTTCGTCTGTTGGAACAGGTGAACTTCGGGAAACAACACAATATCCGATTAGTGAAGCACCAAGCCGAGCAAAAAGACTAGTTAGAGCTGGGGACACTATTCTTTCAACAGTAAGACCAAATCGTAGATCATTTTTATATCTTAAAAAACCAAAAGAAAATCAAGTTGTATCGACTGGTTTTGCCGTACTTAGAGCGACAGAAAAAATAAATTCAAGATATTTATACTATCTAATTTCTGATCAAAAGTTTACAGATTATCTAGTTTCTCAAGAACAGGGAGCAGCATATCCTGCTGTAAGTATTGATTCAATAAAAAATGCTATAGTCTTACTCCCAGATTTAGAAACACAGGAGAAAATTGCGTCAATATTAGGTTCTATTGACGATAAAATCGAACTCAATGTAGAGATGAACAAAACCCTCGAAGAAATGGCCATGACGCTTTACAAGCATTGGTTTGTTGATTTTGGACCATTCCAAGACGGAGAGTTTGTGGAGTCGGAATTAGGAATGATACCTGAAGGGTGGGAGTGTATCGAAATTGGTGAGGCTGTATCTGTATTAGGAGGAGGTACACCAAAGACTAGTGTAAAGGAATATTGGGAAAATGGAGATATTAATTGGTTCTCTCCTACTGATTTAACTACTCAAAAATCTTTATTTATTTCGAAATCGTCAAAGAAAATTACTAAACTTGGTCTTGAAAAAAGTTCGGCCAAACTATTTCCACCTTATTGCGTTATGATGACAAGTCGAGCGACGATAGGAGAAATTTCTATTAACAGAGAAGAAGCATGTACAAATCAAGGATTTATTACTTTAATTCCAAATGAAACATTTACAATGTACCAATTATATTTTTGGTTAAAAACTAATATGGATTTAATATTATCTATTGCAAACGGCAGTACTTTTAAAGAAGTAAGTAAAACAAACTTTAAAAAGTTAAAAATTTTAAAGCCTAAAAATATTGAAGAGTTTACTCAAAAATGTGAGAAACTATTCAAATTAATCGAAAGTAATTTAATTGAAATAGAAGAATTAACTAATATTAAAGATTACCTTCTCCCCCGCCTTTTATCCGGTGAAATTGATGTATCTCAAGCAGAAAAACAAGTAGAAGAAGTGCTTTAAATAGACTTACATTCGACTAGGAGGTGCAAGCAACATGACGAGACCTCTAGGTGAAACGGAATTTGAGGAGACGACGATTGAACGTTTAAAACGGTTAGGTTATGACTATCTTCATGCGCAGGAATTGTTTCAGCGCGGAGAGCGGGATAGTCTTCACGAGGTAGTTCTTTACGGTCGGTTGGAAGCCTTCTTAAAGAAGGCTTATCCGGCCATACCTGAACATGAAATAAAAAGACTTGCACAAATACTAACAGCGCCAGATGGTGTAAAATTGATTAACCGAAATATGCATTTTCACCAAATGTTGACGAAAGGACTTGAATTTTCTTATGAGGTAAACGATGAAACGTACACGCCTCATGTCTTCCCAATCGATTGGGAACATCCGGAGAACAACGATTTTTTAGTGGTCAATCAATTGCCGATTGAAGGGCGCATGTCCCGTAGACCAGATATCGTTATATACATTAATGGTTTACCGCTGATTGTATTTGAGTTGAAAAATCCGAACAACGAGCAGGCGACTGTTTATGATGCATATACCCAAATTCAAAACTATACATATGATATTTCGCAATTATTTAACTACAACGCTTTTGTTGTCATTTCCGATAACGTGGAAACGAAGCATGGGATGCCGTTTGCTGATTACGATTTCTTTGCTTCATGGAAATCGATTGATGGGCGAAATGTCGATAACAACCGCGCCAATACGATGCGCACGCTGATTGAAGGATTATTTCCAAAAGACCGTCTGCTAAATTATATTCGTAATTTTATTGTCTTTTTGGAGGAAGGAAGCAAAATTACAAAAATTGGCGCAAAATATCACCAATTTTTCGGTGTGAACTTCGCTGTCAATGAAGCGATCCGTGCGACACGGCCGGATGGAGATCGGAAAATCGGGGTAATGTATCATACAACGGGTTCGGGCAAATCGCTAAGCATGTTATTTTTCGCAGGAATTTTGTCTCGCCATCCGGAAATGGAAAATCCATCAATTGTCATTCAAGTGGACCGTAATGACTTAGACGAACAGTTGCATGATACGTTTGTGCAAGGGAAATCATACATCGGCCATGTGCATCACGCGGAAAGTACCGAACAGCTGCGGACATTACTGAGAGGGGAAGCGGGACAAATTATTTTCTCCACTATTGAAAAATTCCGTAAAAAAGAAGGAGAAACCCGACACCCTGTTTTATCGGAAAGACGAAACATTGTTGTGATTGCCGATGAAGCACATCGCACCCAAGCCGGTTTTGCGGGCGGATTTGCCGCTCAGTTGCGTTATGCTTTGCCGAACGCTTCCTATATTGGATTTACGGGAACCCCGGTCGATTTTGTTGATAACAATACAGAAGAAATTTTCGGACATATTATCCACCGCTACGATATGGCTCAGGCGGTCGAAGACAAAGCGACATTGCCCATTTACTATGAGAGCCGCCTAATTCCGCTTGATTTATCCGCTGGGGACATTGATGAAAAATACAGAAAAATTATCGAAGAAGCAGGGGGAGACGATGAAGAGTCAGAGAGCTATAAAAGAAAATGGGCCGCTCTGGAAAAAGTCGTCGGTACTCCAAAACGGCTCCGTCGTTTAGCCAAAGATATCGTATCACATTTTAACCAAGTCGCCAATCCATTTCAAAAAGCGATGATTGTTTGTATGAGCCGACGCATTGCGGTGGATTTGTATAACTATCTAAGAGAAATTCCGGAATGCCCTCCTGTTGAAGTGATTATGACAGGGGATGTATCAAAGGACCCTAAAGAGTGGCGCGAAGTTCAGCCGGGAAGCAAATATGCGCATATTAAATCGAAAAAAGAGCAAGAAGAAGTGAAAGCCAAACTTCGTGATCCAGAAGACCCTTTGAAATTTGTCATTGTCGTCGATATGTGGCTGACAGGAATGGACGCTAAACCGCTTTCCTATCTTTATGTCGATAAGCCAATGAAGGGTCACAATCTTATGCAAGCTATTGCCCGTGTAAACCGTGTGTTTCCGGGAAAAGAAGGCGGAGTAGTCGTTGATTATATTGGAATCGCCACTTCCCTGAAAGAAGCAACTCATAAATATACGCAAAGTGGCGGCACGGGAAGTCCTACTTATGATATTTCAGAGGCCGTTAATATCTTCATGGATCATCTGAAGGCAGTAAGAGGATTTATTCCAAGTGAGATTGATGTGCAAAACTGGCGCGCAAAACCAAAGATAGAGCGCGAAGACTTCATTGCAGATCTTGTTAACATTCTTTTAAACCGAGATCCCGAGGAATATATCCAAGCAGCCACCAAACTTGAAAAATCGTATCAGTTGGTGAAACATCAGCCGGAAGTGCTTGAACTTGCAGATGAGGTCATGCTTTATTTCATGATGAAAGCACAGCTTCGCAAACATTTACGCCCGTCAACTGGGGGATCTAAGGAAAACAAAACATTAGAAGAGCGATTATCAGAACTTATTGACAATAGTCTATTAGCGAAAGAAACTGTTGACATTTTCCAAATAGCAGGAATTGAACGCCCAGATATCAGCATATTGGACGATGCGTTCTTGGCGGATTTAACGAAAAAAGAGCATGTAGACTTGCGCTTAAAGTTGCTGAAAAAACTTTTAGAGGACCAAATTAAAGTGACATTTAGCCAAGGAAGCCCACAGTCAAAGGCGTTAAGCGAACTTCTAGAGAAAACGTTAAGGGATTATCATAATCGTGTCATTCAGGCAGCCGATGTAGTCAGGGTTATGATTAACATGCGCAAAGAAATGGAAGAAGAAATACGCAAGCGGCACGACTTAGGATTGTCAGAGGAAGAAATTGAATTTTACAAAGCGATCACTGCTATGGAGCAGGAAGCGTTCTCAAACGAGTTTCTTGCTAGTTTAATCCATAAGGTGGTCAAAGCCTTAAAGAAACAATTAGCCGTAGACTGGACAAGTCCTCACCGTCGAGATGTTTACGCTAAAGTGAAATTAGCCGTCAAGCAAGTACTCATGAAAGAAAAAATTACCGGCCAACAATTGCAATTCTTAACAAACAAATTCATGGAACAAGCCGAGCAGCAATACAAAGACTGGCCGATGAATGCATGACAACGAGAATAGGATCGCGCTTTTTTTGTCACGTAAATGTTTGGCATGACCAGCATCCTTTTTATCACTCCACTGTTTTATTCTTCACAATCGTAACAGTGGCGGAGGGGATTTTAGGGGCTGGCAAGCCTTTTTTATATAATGAAAAGCTCTGCACTTTTCAGTTGCAGAACTCTGTACTTTCATTTTGCACTAAACAACCACTCACTTAATTAAAAGGGAAAAAGTTCAGATGGATTTTTATTATTCACCGTGTACTACAAAGACCGTTTATCTAACGGATATGCTGCGCTGATGGAGTTGAGGTGTTGGAGGACACTTCAACTCCTTTCTTGTCCTTTTCATAAAAAACTCTTTTATTTAACGGACACCTCATCACACGTTTTTTATTTATATCAGAGGTAATAATATTGTTTCTATTTTTTATTGTAAAATTTTGTAATCCTGAGAACGGTGCTTGCCACCGTTCGAGTGTATGTTCAATTTGTTGAAGGATACTGCAGGCATGTGTGGACCGTAAAGAAAAAAAGCAGCGTTTTGTAAAAAGTGTAGAGAATGTCCATTTGACATGAAGCCGCTGCGGGCGTAGTAAAGCGCCGTATCAAGGGCTGTTTTACCTAAGAAGCAATCACCCCAACACTTCCGCGTTCAAGTGATATAGGAAAATTCCTATCCGCTCTCTGTCCATTTATTTTGCCGTAAACAAGAAGCCAACGGTAAGTGGATGGAGCTAGCTGGTGCAGCCACGACCAAACGAAACGGTAGAGGGAATGGAAAATCGGAATCTACAACACGTTGTTTGAATCTGCTTTGCACTGGACCTCATACTGTCAGGATTGAAAGTAAAAAAGAAAAAAGGGGATTCACTCCCGCTCCCATTCCTTTCCGCAATCCGGACATTGCCATTTGATGACACGATCTTCTTCCCGACTGTAAATACCGATTTTTCTGGATCCATGAGTAGCGCCGTAATGATGCTGGATTTCTTTCGGGATCGGTGGTCCTTGCAAATCAGCCCCGCAAAACGGGCAATATTCTTTGCTATCATCCATGTTTCTTTTGCTCCTTTCGATTGGGCTTTGGATTTATTTTTATCTTTGTAATCAGAATACCATAACTCTTAGGATCCGATCGATAAGTGGTTTTCTGGAGAAAGCCGATCAAGCCTTATATCGGGCGAAGAAAACGGGGAGAAATAAAGTTGTAAAAGGTCTCTTTCATATCATGGAACATAGGGTGTAAAGCCGGCACACAAAGTCTCCAAACCTCTTTTCAAGTGATGATGTTCAACTATATCGTGAAAAAGGAAGAAAGTCATGACTGAGAGTGGATGAGGTTCGCCAATGGGCAAGCCTATGTTTATGGATATTTTATGTCAGACAAAAAATAAAAGCGAGAGGGAAGAGGAATACGTCTAAATCATCGAGGATGGAGGGATGGAGCGGATGACGCGGCCGCTATTGATTATAGGGGAAAGCTTCACCATAACGGACAAAACCCGCTCAACGGATCAAAAAAGTGGAGTGGATTGATTATTTTGCAGGAAGAAGTTCGAAGTAAATGGTTAAAAAGGGGGCAATCGAGCTGACGCTTGTCGTGATTCTGACAGGCGTCATTTTTTATTTCTAATCATCGTGACGAGCAATAGATACCTATACATGATCCATTTTCAAAGAATTCCTTTGCGTCTATGAATGAAAGGAGTGGGAGTTTGATGATTGTTCTGATACAGGAATAGTGACCATCCATTGAAACACTCCGTAAAAATTCCATCCATTTGTCGATGAATATCTTCATAAATTTACAATGGAAACACTCTTGATAAAACGTCGGGGGCATTCAAAAATCGGGAGCGGATTTGGAGCTGTGAGATCCTAATTCTCTTCTTGGAAAGGGGGATTTTGTTTATAAAAAACCGTGATTTGACGCGGTTGTGGAAAGAAAAGGGGAATGAAATTGTTCATAGAGTTAACTGGATAGGTTATTCTATATCCAGTTAACCTTATGAGTTGATAGGTTCCATCAACACTATTTTGTCTAAATCCGCTAATCCATCCCCCTGTCCTTTTAGCTATGGCTCTATTTTTCCGCCGACACGACCATTGGGGAACAAGTAATTGCATGTCATGCCGCATGTTCTTTTCTGCAGATCAGCGGGCGCTATTCTCTCTCTTAGGCTCAATATTTGGAAACACCTTATCATTACGTTGATTCGGCACGATGATTCGTCTCTTTTGTTGGTCCCAATTAGGGATCAACAAGCGGCCATGGCGCCAAACCATTCTGTTCTGAAGTGATCGACGTGGTAACGCATATAGGAAACAAAAAGGAAAAAATGAGTAAAAACGCAGGAGGATCAGGACAAGGAAAACCCAATAGCTACGATGAATCGATACGCACTTTCGTTACCATTTGTTTTTTACAAGAAAAAAGTGCAGAACATTGCGGTATATAAATTCCATATATAATGTGTTAAAGCAGATGATAAAATCCCCAATATAGCCGAATAAAATTCCTTACTTACAATAGAACTATAATGTCAATAAGAGGAGCAATGGTTCATGATTACGAGTTATGACGCATTCCTGAGAAGGGAAAGATCATGAAAGAACGAATACACGAGTATGGTCACCGATTCCATTTGCTTGTCACGGAGGAACGATGATTCTCCATGGTAGAATACGTAGTTACTCTTAATATGCCATATTCGGAGTTTTTGTTCCGCTTATTCGCTTATTAGAGGCGGAAATCGTCAAAAGGCAGGAACGATCGATCCAAACGCTCATCAAAGTCCAAACTGCCGTATCGCAAGACGATCCATACGTTTGATTTTACCGCGCAACCTTCGTTGGATGAGTGATGGATTCGAGAACTGCTTACGTTGTCGTGTATTGACCGAAAAGAAAATATCCTTTTTCTCTGCCCACCAGGGATTGGAAAGACACACCTGGTGATTTCGATTGGAATGGAGGCAATCGCAAGAGGATATCAAACGTATTTTGTTACCGCCCGTGATTTGGTCACTCAGTTAAGAAGAGGCGGCCAGAAAGTTGGAGAAAAAGCTTCGTGTCTTTGTGAAGTCAACTGTTCTCATGATCGATGAAATGGGGTACCTAAAACTGGATCCGAACAGCGCTCATTGCTTATTTCTAGTGATCACCCAGCGGTACGAGCATATCCCAACAAAAGCTCTGGGGAATGGGGAGAAATCGTGGGAGACTCGGGCGATGTTAGATCGATTGCTGCGTCATTCCATTACCTAAAGAGGGGAAAGCTATCGATTACAGGAAAAGAGGATCCAAAAAGAAAAACAAAGGGTTCCATGAGATCTTTCTGGGGAATGTTAAACCGGCGATTTTGGGGAAAATATAATCAACCTTGACATACGAAGTGTGTGCCTACGAAAATCAACGTATTTTTCTAGTGTATAGACTTAAAAGGCTTTTTCTAAATTGTCCTTGCCTAAAATGGACTGTCGAACTCGGGGTACGGAAAATATGTAAAAACCTCTTCTCGGTACGGAAATTTTGTAAAAAGTGCTTTGCCGGTACGGGATTTTTGTAAAAAGAAGGGGATGGCTGGTACGGAAAATATGTAAAAACTACTTTCCACCTATTCCTCTCGCTCCTGTTTGTCATCTGGACATTGTCATTTGATTATTCGATTAATTTTTCTCTTGGATGTATTCGTACTTCTTCCCGTTTCTTTTTCATTTCATTACTACAAATATACTTTAAGTTTCTTTTGCTTGCCTCTATATTGAATTCCCTACCTAGGTGGCCATTATGTTATCTACCCAGTCTTCACTTTTGTCAAGCAGATTTGTTATTTTACAGGGAGAAATTCGATGAAATGGGTTAAAAAAAGGCAAAAGGTAAGATAGAATGATAATAGATAATCGATTTTGTTTTTTACTTTTCTTTCCTTTTACAATTAATATAACAGAAGGCCTTTTTGGTCCAGAGAAATGGTGAAAAATCATCGGTAAGGATGTATGACGAAAACAGTCGTTAACATTCTTGCCGATGTTTTTTTATTTACAAAATATGTTGGAGGGATTGTGTATGAATCAGTATTATGTCGTGAGAAGAGTGAAGGGGAGAGATGAAGAATTTGCAGTAATCGATGCTTTATCTTTGGATGAAGCCAATGCCATTTTTGAAGTGCGTTATAAAACGTTTAAAGAAAACATGGAAAAAGGTGAAGCGTTCTTTATTTTTCAAACAGACGGACCGCTGACATTTGATGAGGATCATCAAGTCAAATTTCCGAGAGGGAGAATGGCAATCATTCATAAATTGTCTTAAAGCAAAAAGAGAAGGAAAGAGGCTGTTCCAAAAGGTCGTAAAGTGACCTTTTGAGGACAGCCTTCTGTTTTGTTTTTACATATCATCTGGAGATTTGAAGGCTTCTGAATGGTTTAGAAGCCATCTTTTTTCATTTCCTTCGATGGTTATTTATTGTAATCCACTATTGTATCGATGTTTTAGATGATATGTCCTACACATCCTCCGTGTCTAACTGGATAAATGTGATATCTTCACTCAGCATTTCCAACTCTGCCTCTATGTCCTTTAAGTCATGATCACCATGCAAAGTAGGGATGATATACGGAGTTTGATCCAGATGAAATACGATTTGTTCAACTCCCTCTGGCTGCAGTTGTTTCACTTCATCCTTTTGATTAATCTTCATTAATCTTTGAATGAATTGATGAAAGTTAGTGTACAAGGATGAGTCATATGCATTGCTCACATGCACGTAAAAGATTTTATATGATTTTTTATTCATGGCAATGGCATAAAATAATGATTGGTCTGACTTTCTAATGAATGGAAGAATACGATGATAACCTCGTTGATGAAGTTTTTCATGAAGCAGTTGCGTGGCTGACTTGTTTAATTGCACACGCTTCATTTCAAAACGTAGGGTTTTTTCCACCCTATTCAGCGGTGTCATAAGCAGACGAATATCTGCTGCTTGATTGGGATCCATACTCTTTAAATAGGCAGACAATATGTTCATCCAGCGTCGATTCATCCCATACATTTGTTGCTTCTCATCGGCGAGGAATATGATTCCCTTAAATGGAATGGGCAAGTTGTTTTCCTCCAAATAAGATAAAAAGTTTTTGTAGTTTTGAAATTTAGCGAGTAATTGGGAGTGGCTTTCCGTTGATCGATCCACTTCGAGCCAATAGGAGTCGCCGTTTGGCAATATGATTTCTGCGTCCGGTCTGATTTTTCCATCCATGTTGTTGTACGTATAGGGGGTTGAGCAATACATGGAAAGTCGGTGATCGACAGATTCTTCTTCAAAAAAATGGATACGTAAACGAATGAAGAAGTCTATCAATAATAAATGATGTTGGATTTGCTGCTTCGGTGGTTGATACAGGCTATACGGTAAATCGGATTGTGTCGGGATGCCCTTTTGTTCGTTTAACAGGATAAATCCGTTCTCTGTCGCTCCGACTTCGATGTTCAGTATCTCTTTCACCGCTTCCAATCCTTTTGGTGTTAAATAATACAGGGAACCCGGCCGGATACTGTCTTCTAGTTTCTTGGAAGCGACCAAGTTTTGTTTCTTCAATTTGCTTAGATAGTTGTGGACGCTTGATTTCTGTGTGGGAAATGGCTTTTCGGATTCATAGTACATTTGGGACAATTGCAAAGCGGTCATGCCACGATAATAAAAAAGATATTCTAGTAGTTTCATCGAACAATGGGTCAGCTGATATTCGCTAATGACGCTCATCTTGATCCTCCTTTGAAAGTTGATGTTGAGTAATGAAGTTCGGGTTGTAAAAATGCTCTTTGCCATCACTCCAGCAATTGGTGCGAAAACCGCTTGTCGTTTGGTCGGGTGTTGTTTGTCACCTGAAAAATGGATCAGTGAATCAGTCGGTGATCGCCTCGTCATCGAAATCATCAAGTGACTGCTTAAGTGAGTACAAGCGGTGGCGTTTGAAATAGTATAGCAGGTGTCCGTCCATATTCGAATAGATTGATAAAGTTCGGTGTCTTCCTCTATCTATCTGCAAAATATGCTAATCACCTCAATCTTTCCCGACATCCAGAAGACCAACCGCAAAACAAAAGTGTTCTGCTTAGTCGATCGTGTGTACTTTTATGAAAATGTTCATCAAGTCTTCGAATACAGGAATTTTTCGAGTATATTGCTTATACAGTCAAAAAGACATTTGATGATTCATTGATGATTTCATGAATAAAGGAGATGGTTCGATGAAGACGGCAGGAGAAATTGTATGTTATTTAAATGAAACGGGTGCTAATATTTATGAATTGAGTGAAGAGTTAGGATTAGGTAGGACGACTTTGCGTTCCAGATTGTTGAAACTTGGATATCAAGTTAATCAAGATGGAAAATGGTATTATGCTGGTGATCCTGACAAGGAGACGAAGGATGTTGATATTATGTCAAAGAAACGCATGACTATCCCGAAAAAAGCTTATACAAGTCCTCAAGTAGCTGTCAATGTTTCTACGGAGTCCAATATTCATCAAGCGTTAATGCAATTAGATTTAACACAAAAGGGGGTGAGAACGACCATCACGATTCAACCTGAATATCTAGAGGGGATGAAGGAGCTTTCCGTACGCACACGATTACGACTTTCTGACTTATATGCGTTGGCCATATACGAATTCTTGAATAAGTATCATCCTGGTCATTAGTACAATAGGAAAAGGAGTACAGATGTCTTTTCAACATTTGTACTCCTTTTCTTTTGACGATTGATGAATAGTGCATACCTTTTTCGAAGGGGGAATGAGTAAATCATGTCTAGGACAGCACGTCCTAGACATAATATCACGATTTTCTATCATTTTGCATATCACTGTGTTTCATCAGATTCAAAAATAAGCCAAATTCTTTTTGAAAGGCTGCCTCGACTCTGCCGATTTGGCCATTGCGGTTTTTCAAAACGTTCAGTTCGACGATGCTTGTACTACTTGGGATAGATGGCTGATTATAGTAATCGTCACGGTACAAGCTGATAATCACATCTGCATCTTGTTCGACGCTTCCTGAATCACGAATATCCGACATCATCGGCCGTTTATCGGCGCGTGACTCAACACCGCGATTGAGCTGTGATAAGAGAACAACTGGGACATGATATTCTTTTGCGATATTTTTTAATTGTTTTGTAATCTCTCCGATGGCTAAATCGTGACGTTCAAAATAACCGACCGGTTGAATAAGCTGCAAGTAATCAATCACAATTAAATGTGTTTGATTAGGAAATTGTTTCATCGACTGTCTCACGGTGGAGCGGATTTCTGCAACGGTTTGTGCCGGTTTGTCTTTTAATACTCCGGTCCAGTTGCCCATGATTCCGATGGCTTGTACAATCTTTTCATAATCCTCTTTCGAAAAGTTTTTATCGCTCCATCGCTTGCTGTTGACTCTTGCAACCGCGGATAACATGCGTTTTAACAGTTGATCTTCTGACATTTCGAGTGAAAATAAGTCGACCACTCCGCCGTTTTTTAAATGGTTCATCGCAATATTGAGAGCAAAGGCGGTTTTCCCCGTGGACGGTCTTCCTGCAATAATGATCAGGTCATTTTTTTGAAAGCCACCGATTAAACGGTTCAAATCAATTAATCCCGTATCAACTCGGATATCACCTTGTGGGGAAAGAAGATCTTCATAGATGTCAAAGAGACCATCCTGAATGGTTCGAATGGAAGATGAGGATAATTCCTGCAAAGCCCCTAACTGTTGATATACTTCGTTGATCTTTTCCACGGTCGGAGATAAAGCAAGCGACAAAGCAAGAGCCTGAGCTTTTCTTAATTTATATCCTTCCGTTAAGGAGTGGACGTAAAATGAAAAATTCGCCGTTGTAGGTACGGCATCGGCTAAGTCATATAAATAAGATACACCTCCGACCGTTTCGATTTGATTCATTTCCTGCAGTTGAGTGACCACTGTCACGATATCAATTTTTTCATTTTTCTTTTGCAGTGCTTGCATTGCTTGGTAAATCCATTGATGCTCCCGCTTGCCGAAGTATTCGGCAGGAAATGTACAATCTTGAATTAAATCGCCTTCATTTAAAATTGCTCCTAAAATTGCTTGTTCTACTTCTATATAGATGATATTTGAATCTTTTTGATTCATGATCATTCAATCCCCTTCCTTTTATCATTTTGATGCTTAAATATGTTAGCAGGCGTTTTTCGTCATTCGAATACTTTGTAGAATTTTTTTACTCTTTGTTGCAAAGATGGATGAATAGCGGATACGGTGTCCGTTTTCTAGTTCATGACGGTAGTTTTTGAATTTTTATATGAGTTGGGGTTTTCTGCCACTCACTCAATTCATTTGCACTGCTTGAGCTTCCAGAGAAATATGAACATGTCGGTCAAGAAATGATCGAAGAAGAAAAAAGGAATAAAAATTTTTTGTAGAGAAGTAGAAATACAGTTGACATTTAGAAAATGAGCGTTAAACTAATCTATGTAATCGAAATGGATACAATGTAAACTGAATATGGATACAATAAGGGAAAACCCCAAACGTCAGGTATGCTGTGCCTTTGTTTTTTGGCACGTGCGTGCAGTGTACCTGTTGTTTGGGGTTTTTGTGTTTGAAGGAGGTAGATAGTTGTGGTGAGTGATGAAACTCTTGTTTGCGCGAACTAAAAATTAGGTACTTATTATTTTAAACATGGTGGTAGCGTCAAAAGTTTTATGAAAACTCCACATCCGCCATCCCCTGGAGCATCGTAAGGCATCCTTGGAGCCGGATTCGCTCTTGACCAACACCCGCCAAAGGTGTGAAAGGGACGTCAAGGGCGACGGGGACAAAAAAGAGGGCATAGGAAAGCCGCCCTTGCCCTTACCGAATTTTACCTTTGACGAGGTTCGGTTGGTCAAGGGTTCGCTTCGCCGAATCCGGCTGTTCTTCTGATCCATGGGCTCCGGCGGACAAAAAAGTTAGGCTGCCTCTTGTTGGAGGAAATCTTGAGCCATGGCGATCAGCTTCGTCCACCGGGCCGGCATATGGGGCAGATCGGCGAGCTCCGGGATGACGACAGGAACCCGGCCTTCGAGTGCACCGTGCGGGCGCAGGAAGTTGAAATACGCCACAAACAGCGTGACAAAGGAGACCGAGCCTTCTTCCGCGCCAAATCCGTGAGTCGGCCGATAGTTACCTTTAAACGTCCGGTTGAATCGCTCGATGATTTGTTTGAGCGCGCGGAACTCCTCGGACACCGGATCCTCATTGGTCAGTCCGATCACTTGGCGGACGTCAAACGGAATCCCGTGCTGGGCAAAAAAGTGCTGCGCCAGCAGGTAAATGGGATTGCCGTCGACGACGAACGACAAATCGTCCGGGATGGACGGCAGCTTTCGCAGGACGTCATCGATGGCGCGGATGGCCGACAACGTATCCCGGTGGGGCGAGACGCGATACGACAACACCACTTTTTTCACGGCATCAAACATAAAAAACAGGTAATGCCAGCGTCCTTTCACGCGAATATACGTCTCGTCCCCACAGAACGAGCCGGACAGCTCGTACGGGAACCGGTCGACAAACGGCTGAATCATGAGCGCAACGCTATTGGCGTAGTTGAGTACCGTCTGATGGGAGATCGACACGCCATGCACATCCTTCATGATTCCGGCTGTCTGTCTGGAGGACATCCCATAGTTAACGTAGTACGTCAACACGAGTCCGAGGGTGTGCGACGACACCGCCAGACGAGACAAATCGACCTTTGGCTTTTTCGGCGACGATGGGGCCAATGGTTGAAAGTCAAACAAAAACTCACGGAACAGATACCGCACCTTGAAGGCTTGAGGGTTCTGCTGGAACCGTTGGCGTTCTTTTTGGCTCATCCGGCGAAGGTTCTTTTGGTAAAACGGGCAGTCGTTGTTCTTGCATTTGTAGATGTAGTAGTCCTTGCGTTCTTTGATTTTCTCAAGCGTTTGGAAGCAGTGCGGGCAACGAAAGACCGCTTGCTTTTTGAACCGATTTCGATGGTTGAACCGGCATTGGCACACTTTGCATTGGTACTGCCCTTTTCCGCCGTTGTTGGCGTACAGGTAGGATGACGGCGCCTGGCAACGGGGACACGTCAACGAATCCGGAACACGGTGTTTAGCGTTGTCCCGGCGTTGGATCGGCGGCAACGGACGGCCGTGCCGGGCTTCGTAGTCGGCTAAAAGCTGCCGGTAGTCGAGTGTTTCTGGGACATCGATGATGGGAAGGTCATCGACTTGAAGTTTTCGGTACGGTTTTCGAACCGGTTCGTCCATGTCTTTGCGGCTTAAGGATTTTCCTAATAAGGCACCAATTAAATAGACAATGATTTGATGTTGGGACTTGATTATTTCGAGCAAATAGGCTAATAATTGAGGTAACAAGCTTGTCACTCCTTTGTTTTGGGTGTTGGGTGTGGGGTTACCTCAATGATGGCCTAAAACAACGGGGGTGGCAAGCTTTTTTTATTCTAACCGTTGAAACTCAATGAAAAACAGTGAGTGTGGAGGGTAAACTTTTGACAATACCAACATGGTTAATGAGGTGGAGATATGACTACGAAAAACTTAAAGAGTGTAGTTTTAAGAGAAGAATTTTCGATGTTAACAGGCCACTATATTCGAGCGTTAGCACTAAATCAGTTTATTTATTGGGAAACGTATACAAAGGATGCCGAATTGTATCGAGAAGAAGAAAAGCAACGATTCCACAATGAAAATGAATCTAATGGGGAACTGCCAAAATACGGTTGGATTTATAAGACAGCGAAAGATTTGGCTGGAGAGTTGTTATTAAGTGTTCATGAGACAACCATTCGGCGTCATTTGAAATTTTTAGAGGAAAGAGGATATTTATTTAAACGAACAAACTCACGGTATAAATGGGATAAAACTTATCAATATCGTGTGAATCTCGTTAAAGTCGTCAAGGATCTTGAACGGTTAGGGTATCCAATCAAACACTATGAATGGTTTACGTCTAGCGAAGACCATAAGGAAAATCCTCGAAGCGACCAAGATCATCCTTCGGGGAAAGAAAGCACAGGTTCAAAAAGGCGAGATACAGACTCGGACATGCATGATGCAGTCTCGGGAGTGCATGATGCAGGTTCGAAGATGCTTCATGCAGGAGCAATACCAGAGATTACTACAAAGATTACTTCAAATAAAGAAGATGAAGAGGCGCCTCGCTCTTTGAATAATCAAGCCATTGAAGAATCTGTAAATGAAATTGCGAAACACTTCAAAGAGCTTAGCGGCAAGAAATATGTCTCAAATGCGGATAAAGAGTGTATACGCCGCGTCGCGGAACAAGGTTGGCCCGCGAAGCAAGTACTGCAGTGGATGACGGATTGTTTCAAACAGTTTATGCCTCGTCATTCGCAAGATCGGATTCGATCGTTTAAATATGTTGCCAATTACCTTTTTGACCAAGCGTATCAAGCCGGATTACTTAAAAAAAATGATCAGGAGGTTTCAAACGATGCAAAACAAACGAAAGAGTTTGGAGGAAATTCTCAACGAGATAAAGACCCACATTGGTACGAGCAACTACAACAACAATTTTCTGAAAAGGGAAGATGGCGAACCGAACTCGAATGTGATTTCTGACCCATGCCCTTATGGACAGTGTGACGGAACGGGTTGGATATTTCAAGATCATGAAGAGATTAGGTACATGAAAGAATGCAGATGCCGCTATGATCGTCAAATTTCTAACATGATGAAGTCGGCGAAAGTGCCAATCGAGTTTTTAAATGCGACTGTTAATTCATTTCAAACAGATATTTACAAGACGAAAGAAAGTCAAGTAAGAGCGGCTGTTGCAAAGAAAATTGCCATTGAGTATGTTAAGAATTATAAAAGGTTCAAGGAATTGGGGAAAGGGTTGTATTTATTTAGCGAGACGAAAGGAAGCGGAAAAACTCGTTTAGCAGTAAGTATCTTAAATGCTCTTATCAAAAGATACCATATCCGCGGTATTTATACACCGAATCTATTAGATGAAATTAAAAAGAAATTTGATGACGACAATCATAGTGCTTATGAAATTATCCAACAATTTATGGATGTGGAGTTGCTTGTAATAGATGATTTCGCAGTAGAAAAGGCAACAGAATGGTCTGAAGAAATATATACAAAAATCCTGAATGATCGAATGATTAATAAAAGGCCAACCATCATTACTTCTAATCTTTCAATGGAGCAGTTATCTGAAAAGTTTCGGTCGGGAAGAATTGATAGCCGCCTTAACAAAATGACTTTACCGGTTCATTTACCGGAAGAAGATGTTCGCGGCTATTTAGCGCAACAAGAAAACAAACGCATTGTTCAAATGATTTTAGCGTCTAAATCAGACTAGAATTGTGCCTACTGAATCAGCATATGAAAGTTATTGCGCTTTTGATCCTTGCTTTTATTAATCAATGGGGAGGGAAAAAAGAATGAGTGATTTTTTTAAGAAATATGCAGCGATTCGAGGCGAGCGGCATGTTCAAAAACTTCAATTAGAAGGAACGATAGCTGCTCAGATCAAAACAAGACGGAAGCAGCTGAATATGTTTCAACAGGAACTTGCAGATCGTATTGGAGTTCCCAAATCGACAATTGGAAGAATTGAAGCAGGGCTTACAAGACTTACAAGTCCTAGAATAGAGACACTTTTTAAAATTTCGCAGGCATTGAATTTTTATCATTGACGGTAGTAGTAAACAGGATCATGATCTAACCTGCATGTTCAAGTTTAGCGCATAATTCATACGCTTATATTATCGAAGCCGTTCCTTGGAGAGGAATTTTTCCAAGGAACAGCTTTTTTAGGAGGAATAAGTATATGACGCAGTTTGAAATCAAGCACCCGATCGGTGGAATCATGCTGAAAAAGTTTAGAACGCCTCGAACTTTTTTAGCCAGCTAGAAATGGTTGTTGGGTGTTTTCCCAGCGTTTCTGCTATTTTCTTTTGAGTAAACCCCGCTTTTCTTAGAGCAAATGCTTCTTTTTTTAGCTTAGCGTTCAGCTCTTTGTTTTTGTTTGCACATGTTGGACAGCCTGTTGCTTTACGTTTTGAATTGCGGAAATTTGCGACAACAGCCTTAACATACTGTTCCCAAGTGTTGCCGCATTTTGAGCAAACAAATGGCCTTTTGATATCTTGCTCTGTAACGGTAATGAAGTCCCCTAATTCCCTTCTTACATCCTCCCTCAGTTGCTCGAAAATAGGTTTTAATTTTGGATCATCTTTCAATAACTTTTTACCTAAGTGATTCAATTGTTTCCAAATAGCTTTTTCATCTCTGATGACATCAACGTGTTGGATTTCTTCTATGATCGCTGCTTTTAACTCTTGAAATTGCTCCTTTTCCATATTTAGGGTGGAGAGCCAGCGTAGAAAACGATTCAACAGTTCGGTAATGATTTGATTAAGTTCGGTTTTGTCCCTACTCTTACGTTGAATCAAGTTGTTAAAATTTTCAAGATTAACGTTGGCAAGTTCTACATCCCTTACGCGCTCAAGATGAATCATATTCTTAGCAGCATATTGGTTTTTTTCCTCATCTTTGTCCGCTGTATTTCGATGGTGTATGCCATCGACCTCGACCGCAAAAAAATGGTGGGAATCATGGCACGTCACATTAACGAAAATATCAAATTCACGGTGGCGATAATACTTATATCTGTGATTCAATTCGATATAAGGGAAAGCTGATAAACAACGTGCGAATGAAAAGAATATGGCCATTTCGGCAAATGAAGTTCCCGATTTGATTTTATGTCGTATGCATCTTGGTATGTTAATGGCAGCATTGTATACAGTTGTTGGAGTGTCAATCGGTTTGTCACAAACAGCGCATAAGAAGTACCATTTACGATGATATAAATTGTCATCATTTGCAGGTACTGCAAAAATACTTATCTTATTTCTTTTTTTGTCCCATAAGGGAACGAGGGCGGAATACTTCATCCCTACAGAGTTGCATTTGCCTTTGCAATGTTTTTTGAAACTTCCCCCTTTTTTTAAATGATCTAAAACCCAACGCATTTCTTTATAGGGAGTATCGTCACCACAGTCGGGGCATGTAAAAATCACTGGATGGTGTCGGTAGTGGACATCGCTCAAAGGTCTCTCATTATTTACAGAATAAAGTTTGGCCAGCTGCTCATAGGTGATTCCGGAATTGATTAGCCATTTGCAAATACGGCAATAAAGTTTTAAAGGGTCATTGGTCTCTATTCGTTTTCTTAGTTCAACCAAACTGATTTTCTGTGGATGCCCACATAATGGCATTTTAAAGAAATAATATGTTTTAGGGTTTAGGGTGGAAAAATCCTCTGGATTAGTATTTAATATCCCTTCAATATCATGCAAATGTTTTTTGAACTTATATATTCCTATGTATTGGGGGTAAATATAAAATTTTTGGAGAGTGTGATAGTGATTTTTATTCATACAGACTTACCTGCCCTTTTAATATATGGACAGGAGACATTATGTACCATAAAGAGGAAAAATATTCGTAATTAGGTTCTTCACCACAAAATGTACTTGACAACCTCATTTATTTGTGCATAAGGGTACAAAAAAAGCGAAATTTCCTGTATGGTAAAGGTGACCAAACCATCAACCATGGAGGAAATTTCGCATGCAATCTCAGTTTATCAAAGATTTAATCACTTTTGACCCAATGGTTTGACCGGTACTTTTTAGCGAATGTGCCGTCGTACGCAGTATTGCCAAGGCACTCATCACCCGAAGAGACACGGTGTTTGCTTGCATCGTTTTTTCTTACTCGAATGGTCCAATGGAAGGAATCAACAACAAAATAAAATTGATCAAATGCATAGCGTATGAAGAATGTCATTATTGATTGTCGTGACTTTAGAGAAGTCATACGTGTATATGATTCTCCTACAACGCTGTTTTATGTTGACCCTCCGTATGTTGTTAGGGAACGAAATTACGAACTTACTCCAGTGTGACATGAACCATAAAATTTCCGTTTGGAAACTTTATGGTTCATTTTATTTTAGGAAATTTTATGGTTAACAACCAATTTTTGCTAAGGAGAAGCTAAAAGTTTCTTTTTTAATTTTCATAATCACACGTAGTAAAACATTTTTGATAATTGTATAATTTTACATATAGGAAATTTAAGGTGTTATCCTAAAAGTACATAAGAATAAACAAAAATAAAAGTTCAATTATATTTCAAGTCCTTATCTCACATAGCTTTTATAAAAATATCGTTCTTAGAAAGGGGATTCATAGATTGATTAGACCAGATTGGAATGTTTTTAAAGCAAAATTTAGTGATAATCCTCAAGACAGTTTTGAATGGTTTTGTTATTTACTTTTTTGTAGAGAATTTAACAAACCTTTAGGTATTTTTCGTTATAAAAACCAAGCAGGAATAGAGACAGATCCTATTACGATAAATGATGAAGTAATAGGTTGGCAAGCAAAATTTTACGAGACAACATTATCTGACCATAAAAATGACTTGATAGAAACACTTACTAAAAGTAAAGAAAGATATCCTGAACTTTCAAAAATTATTTTTTATTCAAATCAAGAATGGGGACAAGGAAGAGAACAAAATGACCCATTACCTAAGTTAGAAATCGAAAAAAAAGCTAAAGAGTTGATGATTAAAATAGAATGGAGAACTGCTAGCTTTTTTGAATCACCATTTGTGACAATGGATAATGAAAAATTGGCGCAACACTTTTTCAAATTGGGTAAAAGTATTATTGATTTAATAGAGGAAAAACGAACACATTCAAAATCAATTTTAAGTCATATTAATACTGAAATAGCTTTTGAAAAAGAAAAGATTGAAATTGATAGAACTGAAATTATTAAATACATATTAGCAGAAATTAAGCAAAATCAGCTCTTAATTCTAACCGGTGCTGCAGGTGTTGGTAAAACGGCTGTTATAAAAAAAATATATAAAGAAATAGAGGAAAATAATATACCCATTTATGTTTTTAAAGCTAGCGAATTTGAATTAGTTGATATAAATAATTTATTTGGTAATTTTACATTGCAAGATTTCCTTAATACTCATAAAGATGAATCTATAAAAATTATTGTAATTGATTCTGCAGAAAAATTACTAGACTTAAAAAATACCGAACCATTTAAGGAATTCCTTCATAATATAATGACTAATAATTGGAAACTTATTCTTACTGCAAGAAGTAGCTATATGTTAGATTTAGAATTACAATTTTTAGATTTTTATCAAATAAAACCTACAAAAATCTTAATTGATAATTTAAGTAATGAAGAGTTAACGAATATAGCCCAAAAATATAATTTTCAACTTCCAGTAGACTTGAAATTATTGGATCTAATTACTAATCCATTTTATTTGAACGAATATCTTAAATTTTATAAAAAGGATGAAAGAGTGGGATATTTAAATTTCAAGGAAATACTTTGGCAAAAAATTATTAAGAAATCAAGCCCATTTAGAGAACAATGCTTCCTCCAAATTGCTTTACAAAGGGCGAATGAAGGGCAATTTTTTGTTACTCCCAATCTGAGTGAATCAACTTTAAATAGTCTTGTCACTGATGGGATTTTAGGATACGAAACAGCCGGTTATTTTATAACACATGATATTTATGAAGAATGGGCATTAGAAAAAATAATTGAAACTGAATTTATTAAGAGAAATGATAATAAAGACTTCTTCTATAATATTGGAGAATCACTTCCAATTCGTAGAAGTTTTAGACAATGGGTATCCGAAAAACTTCAATTAAAAGATGATTCAATATTAACATTTATTGAAGAAGTTATTGGTGATGAGGAAATAGAATCCTTCTGGCGAGATGAAATCCTAGTTTCTATATTATTATCTGATTACTCAGAGGTTTTTTTTGATTTATTTGAGGAAACGATACTTGAAAATAATGCTCAGTTACTTAAAAAAATATCTTTTTTATTAAGAATTGCTTGTAAAGAAGTAGATAAAGATTTATTAAGACAACTTGGAGTAAAGGATAACGAATTGCTTTCGCTAAATTTAATTTTAACGAAGCCAATGGGAAAAGGTTGGGAAGTCCTAATTAATTTTGTATATCAGAATTTCGAAAAATTAAAGGATCAATCCAATTTAGATTATATTCTTCCTATTATTCATGATTGGAACAATAAAATTAAAAAAGGTGAAACAACGCGACTATCAAGTTTAATTGCATTAAAATTTTATGAATGGTTTATGGAGAAGGATATTTATTTTTATCATAATGACGATACTAAAGAAAAAATTATTCAAACAATTTTATACGGTGCTTTTGAAGTAAAAGAAGAACTTTTATTAATTTTTAATAAGGTATTAGAGAATAAGTGGAAACACCACTTAGACCCCTACTATGATTTAATACAATCAATTTTAACCAAAACGTTCGACAGTATTGAAGTATATAAAGCTTTGCCTGAATATATTTTACAATTAGCTTATTTATACTGGTATGACCATCCTAAGCAGGAAGATGATTATTTATTTCTATCAAGAATGGATTTAGAACAGTATTTTGGTTTGGATAATAATCATTTTGATTATTATCCTTCAAGTGCTTACCAAACTCCTATTTATTGGCTTTTACAGGTTTCATTAAAAAATACAGTTGATTTCATCATATCTTTTACAAATAAAACTGTAGAAAACTATGCAACATCCGAATTTGGAAAAAATGAGATTCAGGAGGTACAAGTATTTATAACAGACGAAAAATCTGTAAAACAATATATTAGCAGCAGAATTTGGAATATGTACAGGGGAACAAGTACAGCACCAAACCTTCTTGAATCAATTCACATGGCGTTGGAAAAATTTTTCCTTGAAGCAGCAAAGTATAGTGACTCAAAAACATTGGAGAGCTGGTTATTGTATCTATTAAAAAATTCTAAATCTGCATCCATAACAGCAGTGGTAACAAGTATTGTTTTAGCATATCCTGAAAAGACTTTTAATGTTGCTTTAGTTTTATTTAAAACAAAGGAATTTTTTGAGTATGATACTAGTAGAATGGTCCAAGACAGTGGAGCAAAAAGTCTTTACTCAATAGGCTATGGATTAAATTATAAAGATAATATTCATTTAAATGAAAGAATAAAAACTTGTGAAGATGAACACAGAAAAAAATCACTAGAATCTCTCGTTTTGTATTATCAGGTATTTAAGAATAGCCAAATTAGTTATAAAGAAATAGAAATGAGACAAAATGCAATTTGGGCAATTTTAGATAAGTATTATGAAGAAATAAAAGAAAACGAAGAAATAAAATCAAATAAAACATGGAGACTTTATTTAGCAAGAATGGACTCAAGAAAAATGAATACTACTTTTGAAGAAATAGAAGACGGTATATTATTAGAATTTAATCCAGAACTAGACTCTGAACTTAAAAATTATTCTGAGGCAACACAAAAAGAAATCGAAAGAAGAATGAAATATACTTCTTTAAAGATGTGGGCAATTTATAAATTAGAAAAAAATGAACAATTTAAGAAGTATACTAAATATGAGGAAAATCCACTTGTAACTTTAAAAGAGATAGAGGAGATAATACATATTTTGAGTGAAACTAAGGATTACAATTTTTGCTTATTTAATCATTCAATACCAGCTTTAGTTTGCTCAGTTTTAATTAGAGATCATTTTCAGCTTCTTTCCTTGGATGAAAGGGATTATTGTAAAAATATAATATTAGCTACTGCTACTTCATCATTTAATGATAATTATGGATATCAAATAGGTGATGGAGTAGATGCATGTATTTCTGTACTTCCAATATTATTAAAGGAATTTCCTGAAGAAAAAGAAAAAATTAAAATTACTTTATTATTGACATTATTTGATGACCATCCTATTGGAGTGAATAAAAAATTTTCAGATTACGCTATTAAAGCAATACAGTCTACTTTATGGGAAGTTTGTCCTGATGATGCAGAGTCAATTCTTTTAGGATATTTAATATTAAAACCAAAATATGTTGAGTTACGTAAAAAAATATTTGGAAATTATATCAACTCTATATCAAAAGGAAAGCTACTTGATAGGTTTGTTAAAGAAAATGAATCATATATACAAAAAGTAGTAGAAAATAAAGTTAGTTTTGAAGATGTTCCTATGATCGATGATTTAGATTTGAGTATTTTATTGACAGCCTTTTCATTAATGCCGTTAAATGTAAATAAAGTCGAAATAAAGCAATTTGCACGATCTATAATTGACACATTTGCAAAAGTTTTATTATTTAGGAATAGAGAAAATAGGATTGACTATAATTTAGAACATACATTTATTGAAAAGTATGCGCTTTTTGTATTAAGTTCTTCAAAAGAAGATATTCCTAAGTATTTAAAACCTTTCCTAGACTTTTTTAATAGCTCTGAACCTATTGCAGATTTATTTCAAGAATTTATCTTTATTGAAGATAGAATAGTGGCTTACGATAACTTTTGGCAAGTATGGAATTTGTTTTATGAAAAAGTAGTCGAACTTGTAAAGGATGGAGATAAACAATTATATAAAGAAAAAATTGTAAAAAATTATTTGTTTGCGCATCCGTATTGGAATGAGACAGCTAGAGAATGGCATTCATTAAAAGAACGAGATAAGGTGTTTTTTAGTAAAGTTGTTAGAGATATGGGACATTGCCCTTCGGTACTATATTCAATTTCTAAATTGCTAAATTATGTTGGAAGTATATATCTTAATAACGGAATTACTTGGATTTCTATGATGCTAAAAAATAATAAAAATTTATGGGTTGAAAAATTAGAAGTAAATACGATGTATTATCTCGAAAATCTTTTAAAAAAATATATATATACCAATAGGGAAAAAATTAAAAAGGTAAGGAAATTAAAGCAGGAAGTTCTTGTGATTTTAGACTTTATGGTAAACAAAGGATCTGTAGTTGGATATATGCTTAGAGAAAATATTTTATAAGGAGTTGTAATGGTATAGGTATGCCAAAAAAATTTGGAGTAGAGGCTGTCTCAAAAGGTCATTAAACCGACCTTTTGAGAGTAGTCTCTGTTTCTTTTTCTTACCATTTGGTTATTTATTGTCAATAACGATTAAAATTGGTTCTTACGTTCATTTGGTGAGTGATTACCTATCATCCTGTTGGGGATTTTTATTGTTTTATTAAATATTAAAAACCCGTGGTGCTAGTTGAGTGTCAGCGCTCAACCAGCCCTAGTGTGACCAAGGAATAAGCCAACAAGATGCCATCGAGTGCCACTTCAAACCCGGCCATGGAATTCGCTCGAATGTCGGTGATCCGGTATTGGTCTACGAGAATCGAAAACACCGTCTCGATGACTTTGCGTTTTTTCCTGATCCATTCTTCCCATGCCTTGGATGGGCCGTGCTTTTGATTGTGTCGAGACGGTGTCCAGAACGCGGCTTGGTGTTCTTCGTACAGCTTTTCTCGAAGAGCGTGGCTGATGTACCCTTTGTCCCCAAAGTTGTAGGGATGAGGGATTTGAGTCATCACCGTTTCAGCGGCTTTGACGTCGTGGCAGGACGCTTCCGTCACGACATAGCCCATGGCCAGCCCTTGATTGGTCACTTGAAGATGCAGCTTGAAACCGTAGTACCATTGCTTTTTGGAAGCACAATACCCCATATCCGCGATCCCTCGAAACCGCTTGACGCGCTGCATTCTTGCGGGATGGCACAACGGAAGAGGCAAGCTGTCGACGACCGCATAAGCATGGTGTTGGCCACGTTTCGCCAGCTCATGACGGATCCATTTGATGGCGAAACCAAGCGCCCGGCAGCGGCGGTTGTATCGGGAGCGTTCAAGAAACGAGCCGTTTGTGAACAAATTTCCCGTGACAAAACGATGCCAGGCTCGTTCGGAAGAAAAGCCCAGCAGCTTCCCCAAAAGGTGAACCGCCATGACCACTTCGTCTTCTTGCTTGACCAAGTGACGGTTGCGGCGATGAAGATACATTTGAATCAACGACAGTTGGGCAGAAACAAAACAGAAAATAGCGGCATATTGTTTTTGAAGTTTGGCTGGATCTGTAGTAAAATGAAAGTGCTCTTGCATGGGGGATCTCTCCTTTCGAATGTTGGGTGACACTTTCATTCTACTGGAGATCCGCCAGCAAGGGCTATTTTTATGCTTGATCAAGTTTATCTAGCACCACGGGTTAAATATTAAAATAATGATTATAGCCTATAGTGTTAGTGGCAATTAGAAAATGTACAGTTTGGCAATTAAGCGTATGCATCTATATCGGTATAATTATAACTTGATATGGAGTGGCGGTCATGATAGGCTCTCCTGCCTGCAAAACGATATGGCTTGCTCTTTTGCGTAGAATCATGACCGCAGAGGCTCCATGTCAAGTAACGTGGTGTATGAGTTAATATTCAGTTAAACGGATACTCTTATTTGCCATTTGGTACATTTTTTAATTGCCAAAAATACCTATAGAGAACACGTTTTTCTAACAGAGCTAATCCAGCTCGGCCATACATCATTCGTTTAATAGTTTTCAACCGGTTTATTTGCCCTTCCAGAACACCATTGCTGTATGGGAGAAGAAAAGCATGTTTTACGGCCTGCAAATCGCTGCGCAAGCGGCGAGCATATGGATAAAAAACGGCTGTTTTGAATCCAAAAGCTGATGACGTAGCCAACGTAAAAAACGATGGTAGTCTGCTTGACGAATCCCTTCGCGATAATCTTGAACCATTTTATAGATGGGGTGAACATTGGGATAACTTTCGAGACATTGTTCCAACCCCATGATCTCCTTCTCAGAAAGTTGATGACGCTGATTAATTTTCGTGTTCTCCCAAGTATTTAATGATATTTTCTGATGACTCTAGATACTCATTAAAAAATCTTAGAGATTTTTTAATGATCAATAAGGGACCCCACATACTACACACCGAAGAAAAATCTGCACAAAACTTGCACAAAATCTGCACAAGAGGCACTTTAACACAATTAATTTATTTAATTTTTATTAACTCTTTTAAACAGAAAAACCTTGAAATATCGCGTATTTTCAAGACATATTTTAATTCGATTTAACTCATTTTGCGTATTTAACTCACTTGTTTTTCCCCTTTCTATTTTGACAGGGTGGAGGTCGCTGGTTCGAGCCCAGTCGGAATCATCATTAAAAGTCCTTGATACAGCGCGGTTCTTGAGAAAATCATGAACCGCGCTTTTTCTTTAAAAATCTGTTTTTGCCGACTTTTTGCCGGCAAAACGGAAAAATTAAATGTTTTTTGATGGTTCATATTGATTTTTTTGCTGATCTTTTTAGTACACTTTCCAATTTTTCTGTTGCCAGTTTGTCAGCCTGTTTTAGAGAATGTCCATATATATTCATTGTCGTTTTGATATCGGAATGTCCTAAACGTTCAGAGATGATTTTTGCGTGCACACCTTCATTGATCAGCAACGTTGCCGACGTGTGCCGAAGAGCATGAATATTAATATATTTAAGCTTATGACGTTTTATAAATCGTTCCCACCAATTTTTGAGAGAGTTTGGATTAAACGGTTTCCCTGTTTCATCACAGAGAATAAAATTGTATTTTCCGTCCATCCAAAGTTTTTCCGCAGCTAAGCGCTCTTTTTTTCTTTGCAGTTCCAACTTTTTGACTTCGGTTGCCAAGGAAAGGGGGATATGGATATCTCTTTGTCTGGCCGTTCGATTCCCTTTTCTGATTTCGTGGATTTCATATCCATTGGTTTTTGTGTAAGTGAGAGCTTGGCGGACGCGGATTAAGCCATTCTCATAATCAAAGTGTTTAAATTCCAGACCACAGAGTTCTGATCGTCGCATCCCAGTTATGATCGCGAGTTTAATGATGATCTGCCAGTGTGGTACTTGTGTTTCAGATTCCAAACATTCCAAAAGATGAGCTACCTCCTCATCCGTATATACCTCTGTTTCTTTGTACTCTACCTTTGGCTTTTTAACCATTTTCACAGGATTTTCTTTAATGATTTGAATTTCTTGTGCAAAGTTAAAAATGTTATTTAATATTCGGTAATGATAGTAAATTCGAGAACTGGACAATTTTCCTCCTTTGCCGTCCATTCTCATACCGTTTTCCTCAAGGTTATCCAAAAAATCTATGATATGTTTTGGTTTTATCTGGTCCATTCTTAAATATTGGAAAGCAGGTAATATTCGATTTCTAACACATTCCATGTAATTTTCAAAAGTTGTCGGGGCCAACCGTTTTTTAGCGCATTTCGGAATCCATTCGTTTTGTACAAAATCAACAAAATTGATTTTCTCCGGTTCAAAGTATCCATCTCCGGTTACCTCAGCAACAAATTTAGCAAGTTCTAGCTCTGCTTGTCTCGCTCCTTTTGCAGTTATTGTTTTGTATTTTCGATTTCTTTTCTTTTTTCCGGTTTTAGGATCAACGTAGGATCCTAAATCAACTTCTAATTGCCATTTATTATTTCCTCTTGGTCTAACATGCCCCTTTGCCATTATTTTTATCCTCCTTCAACCATTCAATAGGTGTTTCTATAACATCATTCACTAATGCTATTAGTCTGCCATTAACCATACGTAAATTCGATAGGACAGGTATCTTTACAGTTTTTTCTACTTTCTTTAAGTTTCTAATTGATTGATTTTTTTTCATTAATAATCACTCCTTACAATAGAATATATGTTCGTAATTATTTTTAAAAGAAAAGCCCTGCTAAGGGTTTTTCTACATTAACTGAAAAAATACATAAGTTTGCCTGCTTCACTAATTGTCTAGTACTCCTTTCGAGTGATACTGATATTGTTATGTTAAAACGTTTTCCAGATGGTTTTGGGTACAATTTATCGCATTTTGCCTTTAGAATGTGACCGATTTTTCGCAAGATAGATTTGCTGGTACAAATTTCGATTTTTAACCTGTGTTAATCGTTCTTCACACAACTCCGGCGTTACTTTGAACATATTCGCCATCTGTTCAACTATGTATCGGTCGTTCCAATCAATGAATTTAAGCATATGGTATGGTATTGCGGCATACTTCGTAAAAAGCCTTGCGTCCCGTTCCTGTAGCTCACGAAAAGCCTCTGGCATCATGGACTCCAACATGACGGAGAATGTGACATAGCTCATGGAAGAAGGCTTCTCGCTTTTCCTCTTTCGATAGTCGTGAGTCGACGACAATACAGCGAAAGCGACCCACAACTTGATGAGTGGATGGAAAAGGTTTTTCGCGCAAGAAAATGTTCATCTTCCGGGCAATAAACGATGGATCAATGTGAGAAGGATGGAAGATGCCTAATCGTTTATAAAGATTCGTGACCCAATCCTCAAGGGCTGTAGTATAGTAGTGACATAATTGCATAAAAATCCCTCCCTAAGGAGATTATACGAACAAACGTTTGGTTTGGCAATAAAAAGAAAAAGCCCTAATTGTTAGGCGATTAGTTCTTCAATATATTGTTCTCGCTGCGACCAAAGAACTGGTTTTACGCCATATTCTTTTAATGCATTAATTATTGTATTACTAATTTTCTTGTCGCTATCGTTTAGAAATGCATATAATACTGAATTTTCGTCACGTGCCATCCGAGTATCGTTCCAAGCGAACAATAGCGCTTCTGTCCGTTCTTTAGATGGATTATTAAATGTTTTTAGTACTCGTTCAGGAGCAGTCTTAAACTTCGGAATCACAAAATCAAAATTATGAACAAGACCACTCTTCCCACTAAACGAGACATTCGGTATGAACCGTACATCCTTTGCTTCTAGAAAATTATGCACTTCTTCTAAGAATATCCCCGATATCGTTTCACGGGTAGTCATAAACATGTCGTTGACAGATAATACAGCTTGGATAAGAGAATGTTTTTTTTGAGCGAAATTTGAAATATTAGCATTCACATATAGTTCTTCGTCGTTTAGTTTAACACCATATCCGTTTAGTATGAAGTTAAGTATATCCATTCTTCTAGGAGAATCGAATACTTCAACACCAGACATCATAAACCCGTGGTGCTAGATAAACTCAAACAAGCATAAAAATAGCCCTTGCATGAGGATCCCCTTAAAATGAAAGTGCAACCAACCATTAAAAAGGAGGATTCCTATGCAAGAGCACTTTCATTTTACTACAGATCGGGCCAAGATTCAAAAGCAATATGCCGCCATTTTCGTTTTTGTTTCTGCTCAACTTTCATGCATTCAGGTGCATCTTCATCGTCGAAATCGCCATTTGGTCAAGCAAGAGGACGCTGTCATCATCGCCATTCATCTTTTAGGAAAGCTGCTCGGTTTTACTTCTGAACGGGCGTGGCATCGTTTTGTCACGGGAAATTTGTTCACAAACGGCTCGTTTCTCGAACGTTCCCGGTATAACCGCCGCTGCCGGGCGCTTGGCTTCGCTATCAAATGGATCCGCCATGAGCTGGCAAAACGCGGCCAACATCATGCCTATGCCGTCGTGGACAGCTTGCCGCTCCCATTGTGCCATACGGCAAGAATGCATCGCGTCAAACGGTTTCAAGAGATCGCCGACATCGGGTATTGCGCTTCCAAAAAGCAATGGTACTACGGGTTGAAGCTGCACCTTCAAGTGACCGATCAAGGGTTGCCAATGGGGTATGTGGTGACGGAAGCATCTTGCCACGATCGAATCGCAGCCGAAAGCGTGATGACTCAAATTCCTCATCCCTATAACTTTGGGGACAAAGGATTCATTAGCCGTGACTTGCAAAAAAGGCTGTACGAAGAATACCAAATGGCGCTTTGGACTCCGTCTCGAAAAAACCAGAAACATCGTGCGTCCGAGGCATGGGAGAAATGGATCCAACAAAAACGCAAAGTGATCGAGACGGTGTTCTCGGTTCTGGTTGACCACTATCGCATCACGGGGATCCGAGCCAATTCGATTATCGGATTTGAAGTGGCACTAGACGGTATATTGTTAGCTTATTCCCTGGTTACACTTGGGCTAGTTGAGCGCTAAAGCTCAACTAGCACCACGGGTATCATAAGTTCATTAACTGTAGATGAGCAAAATCACTAACATAAATTTACATCGAAACAAAAAAGGAGACATGAACCCGATTCCTTGGTTAGAATAGATGTGCTAACAAACCATTCACAAGGAGGTTCATGTCTCATGAATAGATTAGCACATCATCAAGGAATTCACAAGTTTTTCACGATGTTGGGGTTGACCCTTTATTTTTCAAAACCTGTTATGAAGCATCTCGTTCATATCGTGGATGCGATGATCACGAAGGGCTTTTCGGGAACATTGACCGATCTTCATCATGGGAGCTTTCATCCGAACCACCGCACGACACTCAGCCATTTTTTCACGAAAAGTCCGTGGGAGGAAGAGACACTGCTTCGCAAACTCCAGCAGTGGATCCTTCGTCGTGTCGAACGCATCGCCAAACAGGAGAATCAACCCTTGTTTGTTTCGATCGATGATACGATTTGCCAAAAAACCAAGCCTTCGTCACGGGCAACACACGCGATTCAGGGATGTGATTGGCACTACTCTCACTCAGAGAAAAAATCGATTTGGGGCCATTCTCTTGTTTGGTTCATGGTTCATACTGCAACCCAGGCGTTTCCCTTTGCCTTCCGCCTCTACGACAAGACGGCGGGAAAAAGCAAAGGGGAACTCGCGATCGAGATGCTTTCTTCGTTGGATGTACGCCGTCCCGTTTATGTGCTGATGGATTCGTGGTATCCATCGAAAGCGCTCGTGGAAGCTTGTCTGAAAAAAGGATTCCACGTCATCGCGATGCTCAAGACGAACCGGATTCTCTATCCGAACGGCGTTGCCGTCCAAGCGAAGCAGTTGGCCCGCTCCATCGAACCGAATGACACTCACCTCGTCACGGTGGGAGAAGAGCATTATCGCGTCTATCGTTACGAAGGAGCGCTCAACGGTCTCGACCATGCGGTGGTGCTGCTCGCTTGGAAAGCCAATCAGCCGATGACATCGGAACATCTTCACTGCGTCTTGAGCACCGACCGGGAGCTAAGCGATGAAGACATCTTGCGCCACTATGCCCAACGCTGGTCGATCGAATGCTTTTTTCGACAAGCGAAAGACCAGCTGAAGCTCGATGGGTACCGTGTTCGTCAGGTTCGGGCGGTGAAACGCTACTGGATCTTGGTGCAGCTTGCTTACGTATACAGCCTATTCGAGTCGAACAGCGATTTTTCTGATGGGCTCGATCTCTTGCGCAAGAGAAAAGGACATAGCCTCGTGGAGTTCATTTACTGTGCAGCGAAACAAAATATTCCCATTGATACCGTGAAAAAACAGCTCCATGTGGCATAAGGGGTACCCTGTTTGTTTCTTTTTACATGGTAATTATTGTTATGAAAATTGCTCATCTACAGTTCATTAATTGTATTTCCGTCGTCGGTTATCTTAAAACCATTATCTGTAGGAACGACATATAGCTGTATAAAATCATTGTTTTTATCTAGGAAAGGGGTAGTGATTTCGATAGCGCCATTCAATTCCCGAAATCGAAATTGCTCTTTGATCCATTCAGCATATGCATTTTTTAACTCATTAATCATCTGGCACTATCCCCCCTTCCGGATAAAATAAATAACCTTCTCGTTTAACATTATTATATTCTAAAAAGGCAATTAATACATCAATTAGATCGTTAGGAGTCAGTCAAGATTTTGTGGGAACTTTTTTGGTTCGCTGAAAACAGGTGTAAGTCATAGATTGGCGAACCATTTTTTTGAATTTCATCCGTAAGCGCTTTCGGACTCTCATCCCTTGCCATGACAGACCGATATGTATACCTTTTTTTACCATCCCTTGAGTTCAGACAGGGCATGATAGATCGGTGTCCCGGACGATTGCTGTAAATATGGCACGTTATTCCGCGTTACCTCCGGAAGAAGACGGCGGACGCGTTGTTTCGCCTTGTTCACGATCGTCTGTTTGGTAGATGCCGTTTCCTCCGCCGGATGCGACGATTCTTCTCCTAAACGACGTCCGAAAAGACGAATCCCATCCATCCGGGCAATCATTACCTTGAAAAACGCCCTGAGTCCCTTGTCTGTCCAACTGCGGCGGTATTTCACCCGATACGCCAGCTGGCTCATCACGCTTTCAGCCCTCCCCATCGGATACATGCCCGTTGTGTCCACTCCTTGCTCCTTCAGCCATTCCCGGTAATCACGGATGCATCCCGGCATCGATTCGATCCGGTGGATCAAGGCAGCCAGCTGTTGTTCTTTCGCTTCGTCCCCCAGCGTGCCGAGGGCGCTGTTCCGTTCCACAAGCAACCCCTCTTCATCCTGCTTCGCCAGCTTTTGCCGAATCGCCTGCCACCGTGGATGGCCCGAGAGGCATTGGCGCAACTCACGCGCCACGTGGAATCGATCCAATTGGAAGCAGACCCGTCCCTTGAAATACTCCCGGCACGCGGTAATCCATGGAGCGCCGTCCCCGTTGATGACAAGAAGATCCCGACACGGATCATAGGCATATTCGTTCATCAAAAATTCCTCGAAGCCTTCCCACACCTCCCTCTTGCCCTCATGGACGTAATGGCGCTGATTGACAAATTCGATCCGTGAGCCGTTGCGCTTCCACCCTTCGTGAACGGTCAGGATTTTGTCTTCCTTGGCCCGTTTTCCCTTCCCTTGGCGAGAAACAAACAGTCCATCGGCCTCCACAAACAGCACCCGTCCATATCGCTGGTCAACCGGGCAGTGCAGCGGAACTTCGGCCTCGAGCACCAACTGGCGGATCGCCTCATGGCTCATCACCGGATACCCGACCATTTGAGCAAGCGTACGAGCCGCTTTGCGATAGGAAGAGCACTCCACCGCCAATCCCACCGCCGTTTCTTCTAGACAAGGGCTGATTGACTGCGATCCATCAAACGCTAAAAAGGAATCAAGCAAAAACGTGTAACGGTTTTGTTCCCGGTCTAAATAGTAGTTCCGCTCAAAGGTGACTTCGCCAAACAGGGTTTGAATCGTGGTGCGTCGTTTGTCTTTCAAGTGGTATCGGCGCTTGTCTCGATTCTCTGCCAATTGCCGGTCGATGTCCTCCAACAGAGCCGTAAACAGCTCGGCGAAGGCGTTTTGCAAGGCTCGAAACAAAGCAAGTTCGATCTCTTTCCATGTCAACGAATTTGTGGTAAGATGTTGTTGAATATTCATAGGACTCTCTCCTCCTGTTTGTAGTGTGGTCAATGAACATCTTACCAGGGAGAGAGTCCTTTTTTCATGTTTCCTGCTTGGGATCCTACCGCGCTTCGCTTGGTGGCCCCGATGAGGGGGGATTGCGAACCTACGTTCCCAACCCCCTCATCGGGGAACTTCTAAGAATTTTTCCCACAAACATTTTACTCACACTTTCTAGCCAACTGAAGAACATTAGAACTCTGGAGAGCTTGTATGAACGATTTGCTCGAAGTTTACAGTTATGAAAATGACAGAAAAGCGGCAGAATAATGGCAGAAAAGAGACAGAATATTTCTGTTTAGACGTGTTATGATGATATCGTGGGATATGTTGAAGCAGGGCGTCACTCCGATCGGGGTGGCGTTTTTATTTTGGAGGAAAAACAACGTATTAGGATAAAAGTAGCAGGGAAATGTCTCCTTTTGTCGAAATGAATCGGTGAAAGGAGAGAATGCGATGAGGGAGTTATTGTTTGATGGAAAACATGATGTAAACACGGATGAAGTTTTAGAAAAAATGAATTATTTCATTACGACTGCACGTAAAGGAATGGAGCTTTATAAAAAAGATCCCAAAGCTAGTCTTGAAATTGCTAAAAAAATAAGAGGTGAACTAGAAAAAGAATATAAAAATAATAGCTTAAAAAGAATTGAAAATTTGTATAAGGATAATAAATTGTTTAATTATTATAGGCCAGCTGTCCATGAAGCAATTGCTTCTATAGTAGGAAGAATAACTTATAATAACGTATACAGTTTCTTGTATGATGTAGAATATTACATGAACTACTATTTGCCGAAAGAAATCAGTTAAATAATTATTCAGCACCCAATGTGGTGCTTTTCTTTTGCTCCAAAACAAACACAAATAGTCGGAGGTGGCAGGTGATGTAGCAGGTGACGGAAAAATATATTCAAGCTGAAAAAGATTATGTCAAAGGCATGAAATACAAGGACATTGCTGAAAAATATGGCGTGTCTTTAAATACGGTCAAGTCATGGAAAAAGCGTTACGGTTGGACGCGTGGAAAGGGTGCACACAAAGAAAAAAGTGTGCACACAAAAAATAAAAGGGGCGCACCTATAGGGAATATAAATGCAAAGGGAAATAAAGGTGGTGCGGCTCCAAAAGGCAACCAGAACGCATTGAAGCATGGCTTCTTCTCGAAATACATCCCGCAAGAAACACTTGAAATCATGGGGATGTTGGAAGAGAAAAGTCCTGCTGATCTTATTTGGGATCAGATCATGATTCAATATGCTGCGATTATACGAGCACAGAAAATTATGTTTGTTGAATCGAAGGATGAAATGATTAAAGAATTGAAGAAGGAGAAAGAAAGTTGGGGAGAAAATTCAAGTAGCTCAGAGACAGAGTGGGAATTCCAATTTGCCTGGGATCGTCATGCTACCTTTCTCAACGCACAGTCTAGGGCCATGAGTGAGCTTAGAAGCTTAATTAAGCAGTTTAATGAACTGGCTCATGAAGATGATGAGCGTCGATTGAAACTTGAGCAAATGCGGTTAGGAATCGAGAAAACGAAGGCGGAGGTTGAAAAAATCTCTTCCGGTTCCGACGACAAGCCGATTGAAATCCTCATCAAGCGGAAAGGCAAGGGTGAGGATTCATGATTATTGAAAAAGAAGTCAACCCTCATTTTGAAGACTTTCTGTTTGATTGGAACCATAAGTTTTACTTTCTTGTCGGCGGTTACGGATCCGGTAAAAGTTATCATATTGCTTTAAAACTAATTCTAAAACTATTGAGTGAAAAACGCACGGCCTTAGTTGTTCGTGAGGTCTATGATACTCATAGGGATTCAACGTATTCGTTACTTGAGGAAATTGTCCATGACTTGGGTTTGGAAAACATAATCGAATGTTTGACATCTCCCATGCAAATTCGTTTTCCTAACGGGTCAAAAATCATCTTTAAAGGAATGGACAAGCCGGCCAAGCTGAAATCAATCCATAACGTCTCAATCATATGGGTTGAAGAGTGTTCCGAAGTCAAATATGAAGGTTTTAAAGAACTGCTCGGACGCTTACGTCATCCAACATTGAAGCTTCATATGATCCTGTCAACAAATCCAGTGAGCAAGAACAACTGGACCTACCGACATTTTTTTAAAGATGAACAAAATAAGCGTTTGATTTTGGATGACGAAGAACTTTATGAAAAACGGACAATCATAACAAACGACACCTATTATCATCACTCAACTGCTGATGATAATTTATTTTTGCCTGAAAGTTATATCGCTCAATTGGAAGAACTAAAAGACTATGACCCAGACCTTTACCGCGTTGCCCGGAAAGGTCATTTTGGCGTTAACGGAGTTCGGGTATTTCCTCAATTTGAAGTAGCTCCGCATGATAAAGTTATGGAAGCTATTTCAAACATTCGTAAGCCGATAAAGCGTGTTGGCATGGACTTTGGTTTTGTTGATTCTTATAACGCCGTTATACGTTTGGCGGTGGACCCTGATAAAAAATACCTTTATATCTATTGGGAGTATTACAAGAATCAAATGACGGACGATGAAACGGCCGAGGAGATATCCGAGTTTAAAGAAACGCAGGAGCTTATCAAAGCCGATAGTGCGGAACCAAAAACCATTCGATACTACCGCAAACAGGGGTTCAATATGGTAGGAGCACTAAAGTTTCCAGGCTCTCGTTTACAATACACTAAGAAAATCAAGAGGTTTAAAAAAATCATTTGTTCGGATAGATGTACGAACACCATTTTTGAATTAAAAGATTTAACATATGCCAAAGACAAAAACGGAAACATCATCGAAGACGAGTTTAACATTGACCCGCATACTCTTTCGGCCATCTGGTATGCACTAGATGATTATGAGGTAGAGGACTTGAAAGAAAAACCGAAAGTACGGCAAAGACCAAACAGAGAAAGGAGGATATGGCTATTATAGAAACTATGACTTTTTAGATGATGATGAAGAAACAAGAGTAACTCATATTATCTCCATAACAGCAAAAAACGATGGAACATATAGCTATGTAGTTGATTGGGAACGCTGGGGTGAAAGTTGGATAACATTAGACTTAGATATCGAAACTAACTAAAAAATAAAGCTGTCCCCAAAAAGTGGATTTACTAAATCCCTTGGGGGCAGCTTTTTTAAAGTTCCAAATAAATGTTCCCTTCACATTTATTTGGTTACATTTTCTTGTTATGGGATTGGTGTCAAAAATATCTTTAAGTGCAACCTTTTAATTACTTAACGTTTTTTTTTGGTACGAAAAATACCGCCAGCAATAGTGGAACTATAGGATAAAACATAATTAACTTAAAAGCATTCTCTGCTCCACTGAAATAATAAGCAATAGGTGAAAATAGTAAAGCACTAAGTACAAAATGAATTGCCCTTTTTTTAATCAATCCCCAAATGAGAAAGAAAATCGAAACACCGATTAACAACCAAAATAATAATCCTGCCCAAAAAAAATTCACTTTTTTCACCCTCCCTTTATCCTTTATCTAAATTTTAACACCCGTGGTGCTACTTGAGTCTTAACGCTCAACTAGCCCAAGAACAACAAGCGAGTAAGCCAGTAAAATACCATCCAGTGCCGTTTCAAATCCAGAAACCGAGTTCGCTCGAATCTCGGTGATCCGATACGAATCGACTAAAATCGAAAACACGGTTTCCACCACTTTACGTTTTCGCTTCATCCACTGTTTCCATGCGTCCGATTGGCGAATTCGCTGATTTTTTCGAACGGGCGTCCAAAAAGCGACTCGGTGCTCTTCGTACAGCTTCTTTTGCAGCTTTTGGCTGATATACCCTTTGTCACCTAGGTTATATGGATGTGGAATTTGCGTCATGACGGTTTCAGCGGCCACCCGATCGTGACAAGACGCTTCAGTGACGACATATCCCATCGGAAGCCCTTGGTCGGTGGCCTGCAGATGAAGTTTCAACCCATAGAAAGCGATCTTTTTCGAAGCACAATAGCCAATATCCGCAATTCCACGGAATCGTTTGGCGCGATACATTCGGGATGAATGACACAGCTCGATCGGCAAACTGTCCACGACCGCATACGCATGGTGTTGTCCACGCTTGGCCAGCTGGTGCCGCATCCACTTGATCGCAAAGCCAAGCGCTCGGCAGCGACGGTTGTATCGAGAACGTTCAGGGAACAAGGCCTTGGAAAACAAATTCCCAATCACAAACCGGTGCCAAGCCCGTTCGGAAGTGAAGCCCAACAACTTTCCAAGGACATGGATGGTGATGATGACTTCGTCTTTCTGTTTCAACAAATGACGATTTCGACGTTGAAGAGGAATCTGGATACTCGATAGTTGAGCCGATACAAAGAACAAAATCGCTTCATATTGTTTTTGAAGTTTGGCTCGATCTGTTGTAAAATGAAAGTGCTCTTGCATGTGAATTCTCCTTTTAAATGTTTGGTCGCACTTTCATTTTAAGGAGATCCTCATGCAAGGGCTATTTTTATGCTTGTCTGATTTTATCTAGCACCACGGGTATATAAATTATGTTTTTTCAGCATAATTGAATATGCTGCTGGTATGCTATTTATTTGCTATTAACTTCAACGTAAGAAGGAATCGGACAAGCATCTTGCTTTAAAGAATCGTACTGTGAATGTGGATCAATCTCCACATCTTTTGTGCGCGCTTCAAACCAAGATGTGATCAACGGCTGTAGAGAAGAATCGATATCTAATAACGTTGTTACGTGAACCGGGTGTGCACGATTTGTTAGTTTTACACTCATGACATCAAAAATTCGCTGTAGCAAAGAACGCTCAAATTGCAATTCAAGCAACTTTGCCCGTTTCGTTACGAGTGTTTCTACTGTAAAGGCACCTGAGCGAAGCTGTACATGCGCATCTTCTAACTTAAACGCTGTATTACGGTATTCTCGAATACGATTGATATAAGTAAACACCAACACAATCGCACCAAAAACAAAGAAAATGGGTTTCCAAAATCCAATGGCAGCAACGAGGCTTGCAAAAATTGGTGGTCGAAGCCAAATCAACTTTTTTGCCTTAGGGGATGCATAATGTGTCATGCTACGCAGTTGAAATTCTGGCAGCATGATGGCTATTAATTCATGTGCTTTTTCCGTCGGTAAGTACGGGAAAAATTCATTAAGGTTTTGGTCCTCACTCGGCAAAATTTCCCCTGCTGAAATCAGCTTAATGGTTGTCACACCGAGCAACTTTTGATAGCCGTTTTGTTTGTAAATGACCGCTTGTACTTTGTCTTTACGAATGGAAAAGCTTTGTTTAGAAAGCCAGCCTTTTTGTACATAAATGCGTTCATTGTCCATTGAAATGGTATATTGATAGTAGCTATTAAACGTTTTAAAGACGCCGATACCGACAGCTGCTAATACGGCAAGTAAGACGAGCAAGATGAGCAGCCATCCTGAAAGATGAGACATAACCTTATCTACATTAATGTATTTCTCTGGATGTACATCTGACCATATATTTAAGCCAATAGGAATGATGGCTAAAAAACTAAAGGACAATAGGGAAGCTTTCAAAATATCACGAATGGTAGTGGTGAAAAGAATTTGACGTTCAGATTCATTGATGGCTTCCTCAGCATGCTGCTCTTGATTCCCATTTCGTAAAACATAATCCTCTATCTTGATGCAATCCACTTTATTTACAAATTCCAATGTCACATCGCTAGTTGCTTCTCCTGTTTCCATTGTGATCGATTGTACGCCAAATAATCGTTGCAAAACATTTGCCTTCGTTTGCACATTCTCAAATTTTTCACGTGGTATAAATTGCTCTGATTTAGAAAATAGGCCCTTATGTATATGAATGCCATCTTCGGCAAATACAACTTTAGTAAATAATGTCTCATAGATGCGAAACAGGAAACTGAATCCGAAAACCGCAATCGCACCCCATTGCACAATATTCATGAACATAGAATTACTACCCGAATTTAGGAATAAAATGAAAAGTATAAACAGATTGCTTTTGATAAGGTCTAGCAGGTCATAGAATATTTTTAACTTGGAATAGCGAAACGTCATACTTCATCAAGCTCCTTTAAACGGGCAAGCTTCGAAATATCATCGCGGAGCTTTATAGCAACTTCTTCCTCAATATGTGGAATGGTAACGCCACCTTGCATAGTTTTAATTTCAATGGAGCGGACACCATATTTTCGCATAATGATGCCTTGAGTCAATTCAATGGATTGTATTTTCGTCATCGGCACTACAACTTCCACTTTTGTCCAAATCCCGCTTTTAATGTATAAAAAATCATCCGTTAACCCGTATCGAAAAGTTTTATAGTATATCGGTGAACTTACAAAATAGGTCCACGGAATACCAATGATAGTAATGATAAACAGGGCGATCCAAACATACCGTAGCCAGCTCCACCAGTTAAAATAATCTGTGCAAAAATAAAGTCCAGTTATAACGACAAGGGCAATGAGTGATGTAATAAGTTCGTTTAAATTGCGTACCTTCATCGCTCTAGGTGAGATTTGTTGATACTGTACTTCCATACTGTTCTCTCCTTTAAGTTGGAAAATTATCCATTCAATTTCATTTACGGTGAATGATAAAAAAAGTTTCGTTTGAATAAACTGTGATTAAAATTTTTGTAAAACATCTATATAAGTTGCAATTTTGTTTTACATGGCATTGTTCGCTCTTCTTGTTACCGTGCCAGCTTGTCAGGTGATAAAGACGGGACATGGAGATCGGAAATTCTTTATTACAACCTATATATTTCGAAAAGTGAGAGATCTTTGAAGGAAAAAATAAGGAAATGTTTTTGGTGCTATGAGATGCATTTTTGCACTTTACATAGCCACAGTATATGAGTATGAGATGAAAAGCAAGCTTCAACAATCGGGCGATTTTCTTGAAGAAAGATTGAATGATATATGACTTTTTTAGGGAAATTAATTAAAAGATTCAAGGCTCTCGTTTTTTTCTAAACGTGAGCCTTGAGTCATTCTTCTGTATTTGCATTTTTTCACGAGAACATCCGCTGGAAGCCCACTGCTTTAGCTGTGGGAGGAAGGCGGGGTTTATATTTTCAGTATATATTGAATTTTTCGTTCAGTATAAGTACACTGGATTTAGAAAGGTAGGTGAATCAAGAATGCTCTGCACTCTCAAGATTAAATTAATGCCAACTCTTGAACAGTTTCATGCGCTGCTGGAAACAATGAAACGGTTTAACCAAGCATGCAACTATATTAGCGAGATTGCTTTTCGCTCCAGAACCTTTTCCAAAACGAAAATCCAGCGGCTTTGCTACTATGACGTCAGGGAAAAATTTGGCCTCTCTGCCCAAATGACCGTTCGTGCCATCGGCAAAGTGTCGGAAAGCTATCGTTTGGATAAAAAAACCTTGCATAACTTTAAAGAAACCGGTGCCATCGTGTATGATGAAAGAATCCTGTCCTTTAAAGGGTTAGAGTATGCTTCCATCCTTACCTTGCAAGGAAGAATGGAAATCCCTATGGTCATTAGCCGCTACCATCAAGGTTTGCTGTGCGGCAACCGTGTTCGGGGTCAAGCCGATTTAGTCCTTCAAAACGGTATTTTTTATTTACTGCTCGTGGTGGACGTTCCCGAAGACCAGCCCAATTCCGAAAACGGATTTATCGGTGTGGACCTTGGCATCATTAATATCGCCGTCGATAGCACCGGTGAGGTATTTTCCGGCTCGAAGGTCAACGGGCTGCGCCGCCGCCATGCGAAACTTCGCGCCAAACTCCAAAAGAAAGGCACCAAGTCAGCGAAACGCCTGCTTAAAAAGCGTTCCAAGAAGGAAAAACTATTTGCCCGTGATGTGAACCACTGCATTAGCAAGAAGATTGTTGAAAAGGCAAAGGCACTCGGATGCGGCATTGCCCTTGAAGATTTAAAGGGCATCCGCCAACGCACCGAGAAAACGGTTAAAAAGCAACAGCGTCGTCAACACTCTTCTTGGTCTTTTTATCAGTTGAGAAAGTTTATTGAGTATAAAGCGGCGATCGCTGGCGTGCCGGTGGTATTGGTTCATCCAAAAAATACTTCCCGCACCTGTCCGGTTTGCGGACATGTGGCCAAAGAAAACAGACCGTCAAGGGATCAGTTTTGTTGTCGAGCTTGTGGGTACGCTGCCCCTGCCGACAACGTGGCTGCGGAAAACATCCGCAGGGCTGCTGTCAACCAGCCGAACGCGGCAGCCAATTAGGCTAGTTGCAAGCCCACGGCTTTAGCCGTTGGGTAGTTGACTTATTAATTCCACTCGCTCATTATTATTGCAGAAAATGTTTCAAGTGTGATTTGATTATTTTCTTCTAATGAGAAGATGTGTATAAGCTTTCAGAGTTGTTTAAAGATTTTCATGACATAAGCGTTTACTCATGGCGTTTCCGAATCTCCTTGATCGTTCGTTCGATGGCATTCGTTGTATAAATCACACTTCGAATACTGCTTGGATAATCCATAAATGTTAGGAGGACATCCAACTCATTTGCCCACGATTGGACTTCCCTTGGGTATTTGTGAGACTATTTGGATTGAAACTGTTGAAACATCTCCAATTCGATTTCTTTATTCGGAGAACGATAAATGTGTTTCAGATCCTCCGCCATTTCGAATTGATCTTTTTTCCGAACACAACGGAGATAGCAGCCATTTCTCCTATTCGGTGTTCCAGCCTGTTCGATTTCGAGGAAATGTTTGATTTCTTCCCGCATAATCAGCTCTAATTTTTCTTTTACAAACTGACGAATGGCATTTTCCAGTTGATTTGCCCAGTCGACATTCGGTATACTTCTTTTAGACATAGGTAGGGTACTCCTTTCTCTAAGATTTTTGGTCCAATCAGAGAATACCCTACCTTTTTTCTTTTGTTCTAGCAAAATGCTTTACACAAACTTTTATACATCATCTAATCCTTCAACCCACTCACCATTAATAAAACTTTTATTTAGTTCCAGATACTGTTTCAAGTTGATGCCCTCCCCTTGTTGTAAACGGTTTCGACAATGATCTTACTATTGCTTGTGCATTATTTCAAATTTCCTGCTTACTTTTTAGATGTAACAATTTTTTTCATTTGCACGTTGGAATGAATCTATTTTACGCATATGGACATAGAAAAGTGTGGTTATTTTCGTTATTCTACCATGCGAAAAATAGATTCTCACTGGCTGCTAAGGAGCGGGAAGAATTATTAGATTTTGCTCGTTACCAAAATGGAGCGTTTATTGTAAAATAGAAATGGCGTTCCGTCGTGAAAACGCGGACGATGGATTAGCGTATGACGTTGGATGATTTTTCACGGTGCGGAGGATTACAATGGAACAACATCATTTTTTCTTAAAAGCAAATTGGTCTGGCGGAAGAAATGGCAGCGGCTTTATTGACGCTGGCCAGTTGAAGACGAAAGTATCCATTCCGCCGGAGATGGATGGACCAGGAATTGGAACAAATCCAGACGAAATGTTGTTAGGCGCAGCAGCAACCTGTTATTTAATTACGCTTGCGGCGATGTTAGAACGTTCTTCCATTCCGGTTAATGAACTTACAATGGAATCAGAAGGAATTGTGGAAGTAGAGAGAGGAGTAATTACGTACAAAACGATCATTCACCGTCCTGCGATCACATTGGCTGCTGGAGCGACGGACAAAGAGGTCCAAAAAGCAGCGCTCCTTGCGGAAAAAGCAGAAAAAAGCTGCATGATATCAAAAGCGATAAAAGGAAATGTCGAGACGAAATTAGAATCGGATATACGTATTTCACCAAAATAAATAAAAAAGTAAAGAGGGAAAGGCAATGTATACAAATGAAATGATTTATCAAGAATTAGTGCAAATTTGCGGGAAAGAAAATGTCTTGCGGGATGAACCGCTGAAATATCATACATTAGTCAAAATTGGCGGCAAGGCGGATTTCCTTGTCTGGCCAACAACATATGAGCAAGTAATGGAAGTCGTTCGGTTAAAAGAAAAATATCAGCTTCCTTTTACACTGCTTGGCAACGGGTCGAACGTCATCGTGCGTGACGGCGGCATTCGCGGCATTGTGATGCAATTAAAACATCTTACAGAAATCAAAGTGGAAGGGGAAAAAATCATCGCCCAAAGCGGCGCCGATATTAAAGCCGTTTCCCGGTTTGCGCTAGAACATAGCTTAACGGGACTCGAGTTTGCATGCGGCATTCCGGGATCTATCGGCGGCGCGATTATGATGAATGCGGGCGCCTACGGCGGAGAAGTCAAAGACGTGATTGATCATGTGAAGGTTATCACACAAACAGGAGAATGTAAGATTTTGAAAAAAGATGATTTGCAGCTCGGTTATCGAACAAGCATTATTAGCAAGACACATGATATCGTGTTAGAGGCAGTATTTCAGCTTAAAAAAGGCGATCCGCAAAAAATTAAAGAAAAAATGGACGATTTAACGTTCCAGCGCGAATCAAAACAGCCGCTTGAGTATCCGTCTGTCGGCAGTGTATTTAAACGACCTCCTGGCTATTTTGCGGGCAAACTTATTCAAGACAGCGGCCTGCAAGGAAAAGGAGTCGGCGGTGCGGAAGTATCGACGAAGCATGCTGGTTTCATTATTAATAAAAACAACGCCACCGCTTCCGACTATATTGCAACCATTGAAATGGTGCGGAAGACGGTAAAAGAGAAATTCGGCGTTGATCTTGAATTAGAGGTGAAAATTATCGGGGAGGATATAAAACAGCAACAACAATAACAGAAATTCGGTCCGAACTCACAAACGAGTTCGGATTTTTTGTTGAAAAGAGAATAATAGAGACAGAAAAAACAAAGCCCCCAAGTGAGGCTTCGTTTCAAAACTGCTTCTAGTTTTTATACCCAGCCGCGCGCTTTCATCGCCTCTGTGATTCGTTTTAACGAAATGATGTAAGCGGCTGTGCGCAAATCGGTTTCATGTTCTTCCGCTGCTTCATAAACGGCGTGGAAGCTTTGCACCATGATGTTTGCTAATTTTTTGTTCACCTCTTCTTCGCTCCAGTAATAGTTCATTAAATTTTGCACCCATTCAAAATACGATACGGTTACGCCGCCTGCGTTCGCAAGAATATCAGGGATGACGATAATTCCTTTCTCTGTGAGAATGCGGTCTGCCTCCGGAGAGATTGGGCCATTTGCCGCTTCGGCGATGATTTTCGCTTGAACTCGGTCGGCGTTTTTTGATGTGATCGCGTTTTCCAAAGCGGCAGGAATTAAAATGTCTACTTTCAGTTCCAGTAAAGCGGAAGGATCGATTTGATATTCCGCGCCGTAGTCGAGCAAAGTGAGATGATCTTTCAAATATTCCACTTTCGCTATATCCAATCCGTTCGGGTCATAAATGGCGCCTTTGGAATCGCTGACAGCGACGATTTTGCATCCCAGTTCCGCAAGCAGCTTGGCGGCGATTCTTCCCGCGTTTCCGAATCCTTGAATCGCGACGGTCGCGTCTTTTAACGGACGTCCGAGTTTTTTCATCGCTTCTTGAATCGTAATGACACAACCGCGTGCGGTTGCTTCATTTCTTCCTTTCGATCCCCCAATGATGAGCGGTTTTCCTGTAATGACGCCTGGGGAGAAAGATTGATTGATGCGACTATATGTATCCATCATCCAGCCCATAATTTGCGAATTTGTATAAACGTCAGGTGCAGGAATATCTTTATCCGGACCGATGATTTGCGAAATGGCTTCGATAAATCCGCGGCTGACTCGTTCTAATTCCCCACGGCTTAATGTTTGCGGGTCACAGACGACTCCGCCTTTTCCGCCGCCGTAAGGAAGTCCGACGACAGCGCATTTAAATGACATCCACATCGATAATGCCTTTACTTCATCAAGTGTAACATCAGGGTGAAAGCGGATACCTCCTTTAGTAGGGCCTAAAGCATCGTTATGCTGAGCGCGATATCCTTCGAATACTCTGATGGAACCATCGTCCATTTTGACAGGGAATGATACGGAGAGAACTCGCATCGGTCTTTTTAAAATTTCAATGATGTGCGGTTCTAAACCTAGTTTCGCTGCCGCTGTTTCAATTTGTTTTTTGACGATTTCATACGGATTTAAGTTTTCTTTTGTTACAATCATAGGCATTTCCTCCTTCTGATGATGAATGATGCAGCATGATCATAGACGGTAGCTTATTGGTTTAGCAGATTATTACCATACTACCATATACTTTTATATTTATTCAATTAAAATTTTAAATTATCAAACAACTATGTGTTTATTGTATCATTTTACATTATTATGGGAATATTGCAAAACTAGATTTAAAGGCTCGAAGTGATAGATAAGGATGGCACGCATGCAGTAAATTTGTTGGATATTACTTCATAAAAATTAAAATTAAAGAAATAATGTACAATAGCGTTAATTTAATGTATATGCACATAAACATACAGCATCCTTGAGAAAAATTGATAACGGAGTTTTTATGGGGGAGAAAGGATGAAACTTTATTTTATTGTCAACCCAGCGGCGAAAAATGGGCGGTGCAAAAAGGTATGGAAAAGATTAGAGAAAGTTCTTCGCCAAAAACATATTTCATATGAAGTATTTTTTACAGAAAAACAAGGTGATGGAAAACAAATCGCCAGGCAAATCGTTGAGAGTACGAGTGAAACTGCCGCCATTATTGCTGTCGGCGGCGACGGCACGGTTCATGAAGTCGCTAATGGTGTCTTTCCGTTTAAGCACGGTATTGTTGGCTATATACCAGCAGGCACAGGCAATGACTTTTCGCGCGGCATCCGCATTCCGAATCATCCTCGAAAAGCGTTGGAGCACATTCTCTTATTACTGAAAAGCCATTGTTTTTCTGCCTGTGATATTGGCCGATTTGCAGGTCTGCATGTACAAGAAGGGGTGTTTGTGAACAATTTAGGCTGCGGTTTTGATGCGCAAATTTCGCGAAAAGTAAATCGCTCCAAACTAAAGTCGTTGTTCAATCGCCTTTCTCTTGGCAAATTTGTCTATGTGTTCTATTTAATGAAAGAATTAATTTTCTACCAGCCGGGCAAAGTAGTTTTGCAGATTGATGGGGAGAAGCATTTATTTGAGCGGACTTGGCTTGTCACGATATCGAACCATCCCTATTATGGTGGAGGAATGAAAATAGCGCCGTCCGCAAAATCAGATGATGGCCTGTTCCATATCATTGTCGTTGATCAAATATCGCGGTTAAAAATATTGCTGTTATTTGTGACGGTTTTTTGGGGAGGGCATATAAAAATGAAGGAAGTGAAAGTGTTTGCCGGGAAACACATTCACATACATACTAGCTCTCTTCTTCCTTTGCATGCCGATGGGGAAAATATCGGCTCTGGGAGCGTTACTGTTTGTGTGCAAGAGAATGCGCTGTCTGTGATCGCGCAAAGGCAAACTAGTTAAGTGTAAAATTATAGAAGGAATGATATAGATAGGAAGCGAAATAGAGTAGAAAGATAAGGTGAAAAACGAACGTCTAAGCAAGGGATGCTGCTCGATGTAGTATGCTATATCATTTTTCTGTTAGTTGTCTGGCATGTGGCGCACGGTCACATTGATGACTATTATGCGACGCTTATCTCCACCGTTTTCGGCATGGCATACAAGATATACTGCTTTCTTTCTATATTTTGAAGCTCATCAATAAATAGAAAGGTGGAAGCATGAGATGAAAGTAGAATTAAGCAAATTTCGCGTAAAGGAAGGAAAATCGAAGCGGGTGGATGAATGGATGGAATTATTAAACACACATATGAACGAGGTGCTGTTGACGCTCAAAGATGAAAAAATGCATGTCGAAGCGATCTTCCGCGAGCGAAATGAGGAAGGAGAGTTTCTTTACTGGTTCTCTGTTCAGGGAGAAGGCGGGATTTCCGTAGAAGAGTCCGAACACGAAATTGATAAAAAACATTTGGCGTTCTGGTATGAGTGTATTGATGAGGAATATAACGAACCTGTGATCACGACAGAAGTAGTGATGATTCCAGAGCATATTCGTAAGGCGATGGAGTAAGCAAGTTTGAGAAGTTAATCATGAATCTAATTTTTTATTTTATTTTCTTAATATTTAAAATAAAATATTATTGTCAAGGGACAACAAAGAATGGGGGAATAACGGTGGATAAGGGAGTATCACGTCGTGTGCTAGTAGCGAGTCTTGTCGGGAGTTCGATCGAATGGTTTGATTATTTCTTGTATGGAACGGTCGCTGCGCTTGTATTTAATCAGTTGTTTTTCCCGAGCGAAGATCCGACCGTAGGGCTGCTTTTATCCTATGCATCATTCGCTCTTTCCTTCTTTATTCGCCCGTTAGGCGGCGTTGTGTTCAGCCATATTGGCGATAAGATTGGACGGAAGAAGACATTGATTTTCACATTAAGCTTAATGGGACTCGCAACCGCGGGGATGGGGCTTCTTCCGACGTATGAAACAATAGGTGTATGGGCGCCGATTTTATTAATTTTACTTCGCCTTGTGCAAGGAATCGGCCTTGGCGGTGAATGGGGCGGCGCGTTGTTGCTCGCGGTTGAGTATGCTCCGAAAGAAAGACGCGGATTTTTCGGCAGCATTCCACAAATGGGTGTGACGATTGGACTGTTGCTTGGAACGTTTGTCATGTCATTAATGACGATGATGCCTAATGATGCCTTTATGTCATGGGGCTGGCGGATTCCGTTTTTGCTAAGCACGCTGCTTGTCTTTTTTGGATTATGGATTCGCAAAGGGATTGATGAGACACCGTCATTTAAGAAAGTTCAAGAAAAAGGAGAAATTGCGAAAGTTCCGTTATTGGAGACGTTGAAGACACAGTGGAAAGAAGTGTTAATCGCGGTGGGAGGAAAAGTTGTTGAAACAGCTCCATTCTATATTTTTGGAACGTTTATCGTTTCTTATGCGACAACGTATCTAGGATTTTCGAAAACCGCTACATTAAATGCGGTAACGATTGCGACTGTGATCACGACGATTTTAATTCCGGTCATGGGCAGCTGGTCCGATAAAATTGGACGCAAACCGCTTTATATCGGTGGAACGATTTTAATGATATTGTATGCGTTTCCGTACTTTTGGTTACTGCAGCAAGGCTCAGTAACACTGATGATTATCGCGACGGTAATTGGACTTGGAATTATTTGGGCGCCGATTACTGCTGTGTTAGGGACGATGTTTTCCGAAATATTTAAATCAAACGTGCGCTATACAGGGATTACACTTGGATATCAAATCGGCGCCGCGGTTGCGGGCGGAACGGCTCCGCTTATTGCGACAGCGCTGTTAGCGGAATATGACGATTCTTATGTTCCAGTCGCTCTTTATATCATCATTACCTCGATTATTTCTTTAATCGCTGTTTGGGTTGTGCGCGATCGTAAAAATGAGGTTTTAGATCAAGATGTAACAAACGAAGTACAGGAGCAGTCAGTGCCATTGCCACGAAATATCTAGCCAGACGTGACGCTTCCCGGCTTGCGGTCATTGGAACGGGAGCGATGGCGCGATAAAAGGCAGAAGAGGTCTTTATCAAGCCCTAAATATAAAAACTTAAAGCACATATTAGCCATGTTATGTGCCATAGTTTATAAACCTTTTCGTAATTGAAATCCGTCTTTTTTGCCTAAAAAGGAGAAAGGGAAAAAGAATCGTTCCAGGGACATAGAAAGATGGAAAAGTAAGGAGAGTAACTAGTCATAAGTTCGGTGATGAACGAAGAAGGATGATGACGAAAGTTTGGGGTTGTCACAATAAATGTTTCCATACGTGATCAGTGCAGAAGAATAAGAAGAAAAAAACAGATGGCTGGTAAAAACATAGACAGCCAAGGGAGAAACTGCGCAAATTGGCAATGAGATATCTTTTTGTTATAATAACGGACAGAGTAATAGGCGATGGAGTTCGCTAAACTATCGTTCGGGCTGATGACTCCTACCAGTAAATCAATTATTGGTAGGAGTTTGTTTTTTGGATAAATTGAAGGAAAAGGGGTATTGTTCGTGATTTATGTCGTCGTTGGTCTTGCCGGCATTGTCGGCGCGCTGCTTCGCTATTATTTAGGATTGTTTGTGGGCGCCTTATGGAACGGGTTGTTTCCTTTGGCAACATGGCTGGCCAATATAATTGGCTGTTTTGCGTTAGGATGGCTGACTGCTTATTTGCCTCGGCTGCGCAATCTTCCTCCTTATGTTGTGACAGGACTAGGAACGGGATTAGTAGGATCGTTTACGACTTTTTCGACGTTCAGCGTCGAGACGGTTCAGTTGCTTCACACGTCTCATTTAGAGTTAGCGTTGTTCTACGTTTTCCTCAGCATGTGCGGCGGGCTGCTTATGGCATGGATCGGATTTCGCCTTGGACACGGCCGCTTGCATGCACAAAAAGAGGCGGCGGAATAAGGAGGAGATCTTATGTTATGGAACAGCGCACTGGTGGCGATCGGAGGGTTTTTCGGCGCGATTGCGCGCTTTGGCATCAGCAATTGGATCAAACAGAAGTATCCTTCTTCTTTTCCGCTTGCTACATTATTAGTCAATTTAATCGGATCTTTTTTGCTTGGATATATTATAGGAAAAGGATGGAATGATTCGTGGAAGCTTCTTTTCGGAACAGGATTTATGGGGGCATTTACGACTTTTTCCACATTCAAGCTAGAAAGTATGGCTTTTTATATTCATAAGCAATGGAAAATGTTTGTTTTGTATCTTGCATTAAGCTATATACTCGGTCTGCTTCTTGCTTTTCTTGGCATGAAAGCAGCAAGTGTGTAAAACAGTATCTCCTATTGTCTAACATTATATTTTTTTGTAATATCACAAGTAAAGTATGGATGGAGAGATAGAGAATGCCGACTTACCCTGATCGTACAAACGATATTGTCGATCTTTGTCTGTTAGCGGGAAAAATTATGCTCGAAAGCGGCGGGGAAACATATCGCGTGGAAGATACGATGATGCGTATTGCTGCTTCCTTTGGCATTCCCCGTTCGCACAGTTATGTTACGCCGACGGGAATTATTTTTTCGATTGACCGAATGAATTCCACGCAGTTTATTCGCATCATAGAACGTTCGACCGACTTGCAAAAAGTTGCGCTTGTGAACAATATTTCCCGGCGGATTAGCAATGGGGAGTTATCGCTTGATGAGGCATACAAGCTGCTAAAAGAAGTGGAAGCGCAAAAATTTGCCTATCCGCTTTGGCTCCAAGTTATAGCGGCGGCGATTGCGAGCGGATGTTTTGCCGTCATGCTTGGCGGATGGAACAACTTTTTTCCTTCGCTTCTTGCCGGAGGAGCGGGATTTTATTGTTTTGAGATGATTCACCGCCTTGTAAAAATACGATTTTTCGCTGAATTTTTTGCATCGTTTATCAGCGGCGGATTGGCCATGATTCTTGTTGCGATTGGGTTGGGGGCGAATTTAGATAAAATCATTATTGGATCTGTCATGCCGTTAGTGCCGGGACTAGTGATTACGAACGCGGTGCGTGATTTAATGGCGGGACATTTTCTCGCTGGGTTGTCCAAGGGTGCGGAAGCATTTTTAACAGCGTTTGCCATCGGTACCGGTATTGCTCTCATTTTATCGATTCGTTAATGGTAAGGGGAAGTGCCGATGATCATACAACAATTATTGACAAGTTTTATTGCTTCAGCAGCGTTTGGGATTATTTTTAACATTCCAAAGAAATTGTTAATCAATAGCGGATTTGTCGGAATGGTTGGATGGATGATTTATTTTTTATTTGCCGAACATCAATTAAATGATGTTGCCGCTACGTTTATTGCGGCTTTCTTTGTTGCGATGATCAGCACCATATTTGCAAGAATATATAAGACGCCAGTTACGATTTTTAGTGTTTCCGGAATTATTCCGCTTGTTCCAGGGGGGCTGGCGTTTGAAGCGATGCGCCACGTCGTTTTCAACGACTACAATACGGCGATATCGCTCGCGGCGAAAGCGTTTATGATTTCTGGAGCGATTGCCATGGGATTGATTTTTTCTGAAGTGATTAATCAGCTTGTCAAACGGAAGTGGAAATCCTAACTCTCTACAAAGAGAGGTAGGATTTTTTTGTGCTGCTGTTATGAACATAAACCGTTTTTTGTTCGTTAATTAACTTGCACAGGTTGCAACATTTTTTTTGAATATTATAATATGTGTAACAACTATTTTCGAAGCACATTTGATGTTTCGCCATTGTTTGCAAATATATCATCGGGGGAGAGCATAATGAGACAAATGATTCATGCGATGAAGGAAGAATTATGGGAGATTTTTGACCACCTTCATCGTCATCCGGAAGTTAGTTGGGAAGAGTGGAAAACGACGGAGTTTATTAAGCAGCAACTGATTCAAGAAGGATATCGTGCCAACACGTTTTCCGATTGTCCGGGAGTGATTGGGGAAATCGGCAGCGGACCGTTTACGGTCGGATTGCGCAGCGATATGGATGCGCTTTGGCAAGAAGTAAATGGAGCATGGCAAGCAAACCATGCATGTGGGCATGATGCACATATGACAATGGTATTAGGGGTTGCCAAACTGTTTAATCGCATCGGTTATAAGCCGCCTGGAACATTGAGGTTTCTTTTTCAACCAGCAGAAGAAAAAGGAACAGGAGCATTGAAGTTTTTGGAAAAAGGAGTTATCGATGATATTGACTTTTTATACGGTGTTCATTTGCGGCCGATTCAAGAAGTAAAAAGCGGTTATGCTGTTCCCGCGATTTTGCACGGAGCAGCGCAATGCATTGATGGAGAAATTAAAGGAGTTGCCGCGCATGCGGCAAGACCGCACCTTGGAGTCAATGTCATTGAAGTTGGGAGTGCGATCGTACAAGAGCTGAGCAAAATCCATATTGATCCACAAGTGCCTGCATCGATCAAAATGACAAGATTTCATGCAGGAGAAAAAAATGCGAACATCATTCCAGATCATGCGGAATTTTCGCTTGATTTGCGAGCGCAAACGAACGAGGCGATGGAACAGTTGGTAGAAGGATTGAATCACGTGGTGAAAGGGATTGCATCTATTTATGATGCGGATATTCAGCTTTATTCAGGAGTTCGTATTGCCGCTGCGCGGCCGCATCCACAAGCACAGCAATTAATGGAGCGTGCCATTGTTGCTACGTTAGGAGAAGAAAAATGTCTGCCGCCAGTAGTCACTTCAGGTGGGGAGGATTTCCATTTTTATTCATTGATGAAACCACAGTTAAAAACGACGATGCTAGGGCTTGGTTGTGATTTAAAACCGGGATTGCACCATCCGCAAATGACGTTCCGCCGCGAAGATTTATTATCTGGTATTGAAATATTAGCAAGAGTCATCATGGAAACGTTTGAGCATTTTGCACCACGAGGGGAGACAGAAAGTGCGTATCTCACTACAAAAAATTGACACGATCGAACAACTTGAAGAAATGGCGCAACTAGAAGCGGAAGTGTGGGGAACAAGCCCAATTCCTACCCATCAAACGTTAACGGTGGCGAAAAACGGCGGCATTATTATCGGTGCTTTTATTGATGGAAAAATGGTCGGATTTGTGTATAGTTTTCCCGGATATCAAGATGGGGAAACGTATCTTTGTTCGCATATGCTCGGGATTGCTGAACCATTTCGTGATCAAGGAATAGGTTATATGTTAAAAATGAAACAGGCACAAGAAGCAATCAAGCAAGGATATCGTACGATTCGTTGGACATACGATCCGCTCCAAAGCAGAAACGGCTATCTTAACATTGCAAAGTTAGGAGCGATTTGCTCACAGTATATCGAAAATTGTTACGGTGAAATGGATGATGCTCTAAATAAGCATTTACCGTCGGATCGATTTATTGTGGAGTGGCTTCTAGGGAGCCGATATTTACAAGAGAGAGGCCGCTTTTTTTCAAGACTGAAGTGGTCGCCAGAAAAGATGGTGCTTGATTGGAAACAAAACAACACCGGTGACCCAGAAGCGATTTGGAAAGAGGAACCTATTCATCATGACCAGCCGTTTTTGCTTGTGCCTATTCCCCTTCAGTTTCAACGATTAAAAGAGGCGGATAATGAATTAGCACTTGATTGGCGTTATAAGACACGTGATGTTTTTGTTCGCCTCTTCCGTGAAGGATGGGTGGTTGCACATATCGTTCGAAAAGATGATGAACCTGTTTTATACTACGTTTGTGTGAAACGGAATGAATTGCCGTTATAATTAGGGGGAAAGTTTCATGGAAATCAAAGTGAAACAAGTCATACTGCGCCACTTGCAAATGGAACTAAAGTCGCCGTTTACCACAAGTTTCGGTTCGTTTCAGAAGAAGGAGTTTATTTTAGTGGAAGCGATAGATGAAGATGGTATATCAGGATGGGGGGAATCGGTGGCCTTCCCTTCACCTTGGTATAATGAAGAAACCGTAAAAACGAATTGGCATATGATAGAAGATTTTTTATTGCCTCTTTTATTTCAAGCGCCAATTGCTCATCCAGAAGAGTTGCAGCAACGTTTCTCCGTCATTCGCAAAAATCAAATGGCAAAAGCGGCGATAGAAGGGGCAATATGGGATTTATTTGCCAAAAAACAACAACTGCCGTTACATAAAGCTCTCGGTGGAAATAAGAAACGTATTGAAGTAGGGGTAAGCATTGGCATTCAAAAAAGCATCGATGATTTATTACGTATTATCGAACGGTATATACAAGAAGAATATCGGCGCATCAAAATAAAAATTAAACCCGGGTGGGACGTTGAGGTTGTCAAAGAAGTTCGTCGCCGTTTTCCAGATGTTCCGCTCATGGTCGATGCAAACTCTGCTTATTCGTTAGAAGATATCGATCGATTAAAGGCGTTGGATGAGTTTCAGCTAATGATGATTGAACAGCCGCTTGCTCCTGATGATATTGTAGATCATGCAACATTGCAGGCACAGTTAAATACGCCAATCTGTTTAGATGAAAGCATTCATTCCGCTGAAGATGCAAGGAAAGCCATTCAGCTTGGCAGTTGTCGAATTATCAATATAAAAATTGGCCGTGTCGGAGGATTGGCGGAGGCGAAGCGTATTCACGATATTTGTAAGGAGAACGATATTCCTGTCTGGTGCGGCGGCATGTTAGAAGCTGGTGTCGGAAGAGCACACAATATTGCCATTACGACATTAGATAATTTTACGTTGCCTGGTGATACAGCCGCTTCTTCCCATTACTGGACGAAAGATATTATCGTTCCTGAAGTCACTGTTCATCATGGAACGATTACAGTACCGGAAAAGCCGGGCATCGGTTATGATGTCGATCGGCAGCAAGTAGATATTTATACAAGTTATGCTAAGATGTACCACGCTTAACTTCTCATCCCGAACATGAATCTTAGTGTTCGGGCTTTCTTATTGCAAATTAAAGAAGACTTTGTTGGATAGACCGCGGATAACTGAAATAGGGCAATAAGAACACAAATAGTGGCAAGAGTAAAAAGAAGCTGGATTGGAAAGGATGCGCTCTTTCCAATCCAGAAGAATGGTTCATTGCGTTAGTTTGCTAATTCTTTTATTCCTGTATTCGCTTTCACAAGAATTTCATCAAATTTCTTGCTGTCGGCGTTTTTCGAGGAAAGAAGTGTGCCAACAATCGATGCGATGAATCCTAATGGTATTGAAACGATACCAGGGTTTGCAAGTTTAAAAAGCGGTTCACCGACAAGAATAGCAGCTCCTGGTTCCGGCGACCAAACGTTTGGGCTGAAGAAGACGAGCAACAACGCACTGAATAATCCAACAAGCATTCCTGCAATAGCTCCTGTTGTATTAAAACGGCGCCAGAAAATCGTTAATACGATAATCGGCAAGTTGGCGCTCGCGGCAACAGCAAATGCCAATGAGACGAGGAAAGCGACATTCATTTTTTGAGCGAATAACGCTAAAAGAATGGATAAAACGGATACACCAACAGACGCCCAGCGCGCCGCAACCATCTGTTCTTTTTCCGTTGCTTCGCCGCGGCGAAGAATGTGGCTATAAAAGTCATGGGCAAATGCCGACGCGGCTGATAGGACAAGTCCAGCAACGACAGCTAAAATAGTGGCAAATGCGACTGCCGATACAAACGCGAATAGGAAATCACCGCCGAGCACTTCGGCTAATAATGGAGCTGCCATGTTTCCAGCAGGGTTTGCGGCGACAATTTTGTCATAACCAACGAAGGCCGCGGCCCCAAATCCTAAGAAAATCGTTAATACGTAAAAGATTCCGATAATCCATGTGGCATAGACGACCGATTTGCGAGCAGTTGGTGCATCTTTTACTGTGAAGAAGCGGATTAAAATGTGTGGAAGCCCTGCTGTTCCTAGGATGAGTGCTAAATTTAATGAGATTGTATCAAGCGGATCTTTAAATTTATTGCCAGGGTTGAGGAATGCTTCGCCCAGTGGTGTGGCTGTTTTTACTTCGTTAAACATTTTTATGAGGTTGAAATCAAATTTCGCAAAGACAATGATCGAAATGATAAACGTACCAACCATTAGCAAGACTGCTTTCACGATTTGCACCCAGCTCGTCGCCGTCATGCCGCCAAAAACGACGTAAACCGTCATGAGTACGCCAACAATGAGGACAGAGTAAACGTAATCAATCCCTAATAATAGCTTAATGAGACCGCCAGCTCCAACAAGCTGAGCAATCATGTAAAAAATGGAGATGGAAATCGTATTCAGCGCGGCAACACCGCGCACTTTTTTGTCATCAAACCTTGCTGCAATCATGTCAGCCATCGTATATTTTCCAAGGTTGCGCAGCGGTTCGGCGACAATATAAAGAACGACTAAATAGGCAACAAGGAAGCCAATACTATAGAAAAAGCCGTCAAATCCAAATAATGCAATCATTCCTGCAATTCCTAGGAATGAGGCAGCAGACATATAGTCGCCGGCAATGGCCAAACCGTTTTGCCAGCCTGTTAAGCTGCTGTCTGCTGTGTAAAACTCGCTCGTTGTTCTTGTTCTTTTTGAAGCGAAGTAAGTGATGACCAGCGTCAGAGCCACAATGATTAAAAAGAGGAAAAAGGCTAAGCCATGCATTACAAGTTTCCTCCTTCTTTCACTTCTTGTTTCATTTGCTCGACGATTTCATCAAATTTTGCTGCGCGCTTAGAGTAAAGCATGCATAATGCCCATGTCATAATAAATTGCGCAAATGCAAACACCCATGCCCAGCTAATTGGGCCGATCGCAGAAGAATTTAACACGTTAGAATAAGACGTTAAAACCGGAAGGGCAAAGTAAAACACGAAGAAGAATAGCGTTGCTGGCAAAATAAAGTTTTTCTTTGCGCGCATGAGATGTTGAAAAGATGAAGATTGAGCAATTTGGCTATAATCAATTGCCGAGCGGTTTTCGAAAGAACGCTCTTGCACAGCCATGAAAATCCCCCCTTAATTCTTATTTGATAATAAATTGAAACAATGCGCCTCCTTTCATTGTTCATAAAATTGTCACAAATTTATTATATAGTTATCTGAAAAATTTGTAAATTATAAATTTTGTATATCTTTGGATTATGGATGCGAAAAAATTTATAACTTTAACGCTTAAAATGGCAAAAATTTTTTGCTGTTTTTGTTATTTTCTAACTTTACAAAAATTATTGAATAGCGTAAAATCCTTATTGTATTGTACTATTCAACAAATTTCTACAAAAAGCGACAAGGAGAGACATCTTATGAATTTGTTTCGAAAAAAATCGATCCAGATGCTTTTACACGAAGCTGGCCGAAAAGGTGCCTCTTTAAAAAAAGATTTAGGAGCATTTGATTTAACGATGCTCGGCATTGGTGCTATTATTGGTACAGGAATTTTTGTATTAACGGGAGTTGCCGCTGCCGAACACGCCGGTCCTGCACTTGTACTTTCCTTTATTCTTTCTGGTCTTGCCTGCGTTTTTGCCGCGCTTTGTTACGCGGAATTCGCTTCAACAGTGCCGGTGTCTGGCAGCGCTTACACATATAGTTATGCGACGTTTGGGGAATTAATCGCTTGGATTTTAGGATGGGATTTAATCTTAGAATATGGTGTGGCATCTTCAGCAGTGGCGGTTGGATGGTCTGGTTACTTCCAAGGACTGCTTTCCGGATTTGGCATTGAGCTTCCAAAAGCATTGACAAACGCATATGATCCGGCAAAGGGAACATTTATCGATTTACCTGCAATTTGTATTATTCTTTTCATTACGTTTTTGTTGAATCTTGGCGTAAAAAAATCTGCCCGTTTTAATGCGATTATGGTTGTGATTAAAGTCGTTGTCGTATTATTGTTCCTCGCTGTCGGTGTATGGTATGTAAAACCGGAAAACTGGTCGCCATTTATGCCGTTTGGATTTTCCGGAGTAGCAACTGGCGCCGCAACTGTCTTTTTTGCATATATCGGTTTTGACGCGGTTTCGACCGCGGCGGAAGAAGTGCGTAATCCGCAGCGAAACATGCCGATAGGAATCATTGCGTCTTTATTTATTTGTACTTTGTTATATATTGCTGTTTCCCTTGTACTGACAGGAATTGTTCCGTATGATCAATTAAATGTAAAAAATCCTGTCGCTTTTGCGTTAAGCTATATCAACCAAGATTGGGTTGCCGGTTTTATTTCGTTAGGAGCGATTGCTGGGATTACGACGGTGCTGCTTGTTATGCTATATGGACAAACTCGTCTATTTTACGCAATTAGCCGTGACGGTTTGCTTCCGAAAGTATTCTCGAGAGTGAATCCAGTTCGGCAGGTGCCATATGTGAACACTTGGCTTACAGGAATCATTGTTTCGGTATTTGCGGGAGTGATACCTTTAAATAAGCTTGCAGAATTGACAAATATCGGCACATTGTTTGCGTTCATTACCGTTTCCGTCGGCGTACTTGTTTTACGGAAAACGCAGCCGCATTTAAAACGCGCCTTTCGGGTTCCGTTCGTTCCAGTTATTCCATTATTGGCCGTCGCGTTTTGCGGGTATTTAGTTCTTCAGCTTCCTCCAATGACGTGGATTGGTTTTGTATCATGGCTTGCAATCGGCCTTGTCATTTACTTCTTGTATGGGCGCAAACATAGCACGCTGAATAATGTAGAAAAAGCAACAGAGGAAAAAATCAGGATAATAAATGGCTAAGAGGGACCTTTGCCCTAATGGCAAAGGTCTTTTTTTCTTATTAATAAAGGGGTCTTAATAAGAAAAATGTAACAAAATTCCGATTGAATGACGATCAAAATTACGCTAACATGTACGAATGATATCCTTAGGGAGGCTAGTTCGTCTCTTTAACAAATGGGGTGGAATCCATGTTTAGCATATTATTTTCATTAAAGAAGGAGAGAACGATTGAGCAAACAGTTCATGAAATTCAACAAGGAAATAAAGTATTGCATAATCAATTAATTCAACAATATAAACCTTTTATTGCCAAGACGGTTTCAAATGTGTGCAAACGATTTATTCACGAAGGGGATGACGAACTAAGCATCGGTTTAATCGCATTTAATGAAGCCATTGAAAAATACGCACCTCATAAAGGAGGTTCGTTTATTTCTTTTGCCGAACTGCTTATTAAAAGGCGCTTAATCGATTACATTCGTAAAGAAGCAAAAGAGAAGAACATTATTTTACATACAAATGAAGATGAGGAAAATTCAGCCCAAACATACTTGGATACGAAATTATCCATGGATGAATTTTACAAGCAAGTGGAGCAAGAACATCGTCGCGAAGAAATTATTCATTATCAACAAGTGTTAAAGGAATTTGGGATTCATTTTCATGACCTTATCGAACAGTCGCCAAAACATAAAGATGCGCGAATAAATGCGATTAATGTCGCTAAATTGTTAGTTGAAGATGAGGAAATGCTCGAATGGCTTTTTCGAAAAAAGCAATTACCGATTAAACAACTGCAAAATATTGCCGAAGTAAGCCGAAAAACGATAGAGAGAAATAGAAAATATATTATTGCGGTGGCGATTATTTTAGCTGGGGATTATGTTTATTTAAAGGATTATATAAAAGGGGTGCTTCCATCGTGAAAAAAGGGATCGTATTAGAATTAGACGAAGAGTTTGTCACATTATTAACGACTGAGGGGGAATTTATTCAAGTAAAAAAAGATGGAGATTATGAAATAGGAGAAGAGATTGAAGCGCAGGTGATAAAAAGGCCCATTGTTCGTCGTCGTTCATTTCGATATGTCATAACAAGCTTGGTGGCGGCGGTGGTACTTTTAGTTACAACATTATTTCATTTTCCTTCTAATGAAGTGTACGCTTACATGTCGATTGATATTAATCCAAGCATCGAAGTTGGAGTGGATGAGCAGCTAAAAGTGTTAAAATTAAAGGCTTACAACGAGGAAGGAAAAAGGATTGTTTCACAGCTTTCTCATTGGAAGAAAAAAGAGTTTGTTGATATTACCATGGAAATTATTGAATTAAGTATGCAAAAAGGATATTTGCAAGAAGGGGGTCAAGTATTGATTACAGCGGTGGAGAGAAAACACCGTGCTGCATCTTCACGGGAGCTTTCTACAGAATTAAAGAAAATCCAACATTCGTATCAGCAGAAAAACATTATCGTAAAGACAGAAGAAAGCACGATGGAAGTACGAAATAAAGCGGTAAAAAAGGGAGTGACAACGGGAAAACTGCTGCAAATTGAACAAAAAATGAAGACGGTTTCACCAGAGTCGACAAAAGCGAAAAAACTAGAAAAACCGTTGGAACAAAATGATGGAGAGAATGAATATCCGATGGACAATCATTCATTAAACAAAAAAGATGAGAAGAATCAGAAAAAAAATAAAGATAATGGTAATCAAAAGGGGGAACATCGGAGGAACAACCATTCATTAAACGAAAAAGATGAGAAGAATCGAGGGAACAACCATTCATTGCAAAAGAAAGATAAACAGAAACGGGAAGAAAATAATAGTAATGAAAAGAAATATCCATTCGAGGAAAAAGATGAACAAAAAAAAAGTAACGATAAGGAACAGGGTGAAAATGGCAAAAATCATAAATCATCCGCAAAAAATAATAAATATCATAACAGCGACCGATCGGATGATCGCCACCTGAAACATTATCCAAAAAAGAGCGATAGCCAGAACCAGCATCACCGCAATCATTCATCCTCATATGATCATCATTGGAAACATCATCAAAAAAACAATAAACAGGACGAGCATCATTGGAAACGAGACTATGACAAGAACTTCGAAAAATCATTCGAACGTGGTAAACATGAAAAGGAAAATATACATAAAAATGAGAAAAACGATTAATAAAGCCGAGTCCATTCACTCGGCTTTAATCGCCATTTTATTCGGTTTTTTGGAAAGCAGATCCGGAAAGTTGGCTTTGTGCTTGTGCGACTAACCGTTTTGTAATTTCGCCGCCGACAGAGCCATTTGCGCGAGAAACCGTATTTGCTCCTAATTGTACGCCAAATTCTTGGGCAATTTCATATTTTATTTGATCTAACGCTTGTTCAATTCCAGGAACAAGCAATTTATTGCTTGATCTTGCCATTGTTTTCAGCCTCCTCATGTTTAAAATGTGTTGCATGTTTAGTATATGGAATTAGAATAGTTGTATAATGGGAATTAAAGGTTTTTAAGGGTAGGTTTGGTATAAATTTGTGATGAGAAAGTTGTGTGGAGTAAATGATTATTATTATAGAAAATGGAAGAATATGTATCTTACCTCATTGTAGGCAAGATATTTTGCACTGTATGCTTCATGAAAAAACGGAAATGATAAACATAAACGTGTAACATAAATAAAGGCAGATTTGGCGAGTTATATTTGCTGTCGCCGATTACGACACCATATTTATTGACAAATGGAGGCTGTGTTTTTATGCCAGTTCCCTTAAATGATGGAGCATGGATTTGATGAGGCATTGTCTCATCAAGAATTGGCGATTCGACTTTTTTAACTTGATCCATGTGGATATCACCTCGATTATAGTGTGAGCAAAAATATATATGGTTATGAATAAACCGTACAGTGTTTAAGGGAAAATAAGAAAAATGGCAAAGGGTGATGCCCGTTGAAAAACAGTTCATTTCCAGTTGCTGACCTGAAAGAGCAGACGTTAAAAAAAGTGCAAGAGCTGGAAAAACGGTTGCGTGAAGAAACAGGAGAAGAAATCATCTTAATCGCTTATAAACATGAGAGGGGGAGTAAGTAATGAAGCGAAAAGTGAAGTTTAATGCAGCGAAAAACAATAACAAAACGCCGACAGAAAGCTTACCGGATACAGAATTTGCAGCGCAGTATGCGGGAGAAGAAGACATGAGCCGCGGAGCGAACCGCAATTCGAAAAAAGCGCGCCAAGGAGATGGACAATGAAGATGAGAGAAGAAAAACGAGAACGCCAACATAACGAAGCACGCGAGGAAATGGCGTTTGAATTTGGCGATTTTAACGCCCATCAGCCGCTTCAGCTAATGGAAGAGAGAAAACAACAGAAAAAAGCGAAAGAGAAAAAGTAGGGATAAACCCTACTTTTTTATTGCGGCATTTGAAAAGGAAGATAGCGGGGCGGAAAAAATTTTCGTTTGCAATTGGACGGGATCAAAATAAGCAATCATCACCGTTGGGGTCAGACGTATTTCCTTTGTTTTCAGATAATGGCCGATGTCAAATTCGATTATTTCCATGACCGTATGTTTAAATAATTTTTTTTCATTCAATTCCAGTGAGACGAATTCGTTCCCTAATTGTTCCGGATGTTCGAGCAGCTGGCGATAAAGCGAGGAACGCAGCGATTTGTCCGTTTTTTCTTCCCACCATGGTTTGCGCGGCTTATGTTTTTGATTGCGTAAATAGTCATATTTCATTAACGCTTCAATGATTGGAAGTTCATCCAGTTTTTTTGTCTGCAAAAATTCATGTAGACGGCGGAATAAGTCTTCAAGCTGATGCCCGATTTTCGCCCAGCCGCGTTCGTCCCAGTATGTGCCAAATTCTTGGAAGAAATCAAATGGCGATGGGAATACGTTTGTTACTAAATATTCGATCGTTTCATCCATCCGATGCGCATTCCAATATTTTTCTAACACATCTTCTACTTGTTTAATGCGGATGATGTCATCAAAAGAAAGCACATTATTTTGCAATACTTCATATGGTGCGTGATCCATAAATACGTAGCCGTAGTCTTTTGCGCGCAGGCGAAGGCCGGTGCCGCGAAGCATTTTTAAAAAGCCTAGCTGCAATTCTTCCGGACGGAGTGCGAAAACGTCGTTAAACGTTTTTCGGAATGATGTATAGTCCTCTTCCGGAAGTCCGGCAATTAAATCGAGATGTTGAGCAATTTTTCCGCCTTCTTTCACCATCATCACAGTGCGGGTTAATTTTTCAAAATTTTGTTTGCGCATGACAAGCCGGTTTACTTCATCATTTGTTGATTGCACACCGATTTCAAAGCGGAACAGTCCTGGTGGTGCTTCTTTGTTTAAAAACTCGATGACTTCCGGACGCATAATGTCTGCTGTAATTTCAAATTGAAATACGGTTCCCGGAACGTGTTCATCAATAAGAAATTGAAACATATCCATCGCATAGCTTCGGCTGATGTTAAACGTACGGTCGACGAATTTAATCGTGCGCGCTCCATGCTTCATTAAATAGCGGATATCTTCTTTAATTTTTTCCCGGTCGAAATAGCGGACTCCGACTTCGATCGATGATAAGCAAAACTGGCAGCTGAACGGGCAGCCGCGGCTCGTTTCGATATACGTAATGCGTTTCGGTAAATGTGGAATATCTTCTGGAAAACGAAATGGTGATGGCATATCGGCTAAGCGAATTTTATTTCGCTGCGGATTAATAAAGATGTCCCCATGATGGCGAAACGCGAGCCCGTGGACGTTGTGGAAGTTGCGATCTCCATGCATCTCCATCAAAAATTGTTTAAACGTTTCTTCCCCTTCACCGATGACAATAAAATCAAACTCCGGCACGGTTTCCATCCATTCGCGCACGTCATAGGACACTTCTGGACCGCCGACGACAATGGTGATATCAGGAGCGATCTTTTTTAACATTTTTACGACTTTAATGGTTTCTTCGATATTCCAAATATAGCAGCTAAATCCGATAATATCTGGTTTTCTTCGATAAAGGTCGGTCACGATGTTCATCGCCGGATCTTTAATCGTATATTCGACAAGCTTTATATCAAACTCTGGCTGGGCGTATGCCTTTAAGTAGCGAATCGCTAAATTCGTATGAATATATTTCGAGTTTAATGTCGTACAAATAATATTCATCGAAATAAACCCCTTTACGAGAGCATTGTAAAACAACATTTCAATATAACATATTTTAGACAAAAGAAAAAGAAGAAAAACTTGTCGAACATTGAAAAAATTTATTTTCATGGAATTTTTTGAATAAACAGAAGGAGTAAATTTTTCGGCAGAGAATATATAATAATTTGATATGGTTTGGAAGGAGGGATAAACATGAATAATAGCCTTTCTCCCCGTGAAGAACAAAGCTTGGTAGTGGATGTAAAGTCATTAGAAGAAGAAAATAGACGGTTAAAAGAACGGTTAAATGGCTATTCAATTATTTTTGAGCGATCTTTGGATGCGATTGTCATTTTTAATAAAAATGGCGAATTTGTGGATGTGAATGAAGCGGCATGTCAACTATTCGAAATGGAGAAATATGAATTGATTGGAAAAAAGATGACGATGTTTCTTGACTTAGTCCCTCCGGATATTTTAATGTTTCAGCAATCAATGTTACATAAATTTGGCTCATTTAGCGATGAGCTGCTCATAAAGCTAAGGAACGGAAAAGTGAAACATATTGAGTTTTCAATGAAAAAAGACGCGTTTAACGAATTTGATTTAGTAATTATGCGTGATATTTCCGCTCACAAAGCACTTGAGAGAGAGCGGATTATTCATGAGTTTCTATTTAAAGATGTGTTTAACCGCGCGGTAGATTGCATTGTGATTTTCGATGAATTTGGCCGTTTTATTGATGTGAATCCTGCTTTTTGCATGAGTTTAAACTTAGAAAAAGAGAAGCTGCTAAATTTATCGTTTCAGCAGTTTATCTCTAAAGAATGTGTCGATGATTTTGTGCGTCTTCTTGCTGAATTAAAAGAAAAAGGAACGGCAAAAGGAGAATTGTCGCTCGTCCGTTTTGACGGTACGGTAAAAATGTTTGAACTTACAACGACATCAAACGTATATAGCGGTTTTTACATGGCGATTATGCGAGATGTCACTGAGAGGAAGAATATGGAAATAAAATTGCAAAAAAGTGAAGAAAGATTTCGTGCCATTTTTGAACAAGCTCATGAGGCGATTTTGATTTGGGATGACCAGGGGCATATTTTGAATGCAAATCATGCCGCAAGCCGGACGTTTGAGCTGCCGCTGAATTTACTTGTTCGGAAAAATTTGCTTGATTTTCTTGACCACGATGATGAAAAAGTACAGCGTGTATTTGGAAAATTTCGGAAAACGGGAGAAATCCGCGACGAATTAACATTCCATATGCCAAATGGACAAGATAAACAACTTGAGTTTACGATGAAGCAAGGAGCGATTGATGGCTATCATTTGACTATTTTCCGCAACGTTACAGAACGGAGAAAAATGGAAAGGGAACTGCGCGAGAGTGAACAAAAATTCCGCAGCATTTTTGACCATTCTATGAACGGAATATTATTATGGGGAGAAGGTTATCACATTTTAGATGTGAATCCGATCGCTTGTGAAATTTTTCAAGCAACGAAAGAACAATTGCTTCATCGGCCGATTACAGCGTTTATCCCGGAAAAAGAACGGAAACATTTCTATAAATTGGCTCAACAATGTGATCGTTTGGGAGAAGCGTATGCAGAGATGGATTTTTCAAATGGCGGGAAACAAAAAATTGTAGAGCTTTCACTAAAGAAGGAAATCATCCCAGGTGTAGGAATGATTATGCTGCGTGACATTACTGAAAGAAAAGAAATGGAGTTGCAGCTAAGAAAATCTGATACCCTTAATGTTGTAGGGGAACTTGCCGCGGGCATTGCTCATGAGATCCGCAACCCGATGACGGCGCTAAAAGGATTTATCCAATTATTACAAGGAAGTATTAAAGAGGACTATTCCATGTACTTTAATGTTATTATGTCTGAACTGAAGCGAATCGAATCGATCATTACCGAATTTCTTGTCCTTGCTAAACCGCAGGCGATTCAATATCAACAAAATGATGTATGCAAAATCATGCAAGATACGATCGATTTAATTAGCGCCCAAGCGATGATGCATAACGTGCAAATTGTCACTGATTTCGCGCCGCATGTCCCATTCATTTATTGCGAACCGAACCAATTGAAGCAAGTGTTTATTAATATATTAAAAAATGCGATTGAAGTGATGCCAAAAGGCGGAGAGGTTACTGTTCGAATTAATCGGCTTGATGATAGTCATATCCGCATTTCCATTACAGATCAAGGTTGCGGTATTCCGCAAGATAAAATCAAAAAGCTTGGCCAACCGTTTTATACGACGAAAGAACGCGGTACTGGACTTGGATTGATGGTTAGTTATAAAATTATTGAAGAACATCAAGGAAAAATTGATGTGGAAAGTGAAGTTGACGTTGGTACGACGTTTCATATCACACTTCCGATTGAACGAGTGGAGAAAGAGGATGAACATGAAACTGGAATACAGCATATATAAGTCAGATCTGCTTGGCTGTATTTACGTTATATCCAACGGCGAGGCGATTGTAAGTGTTGAACTTTTTGAGGAAGATTGGCAGCAGCTCCGTCAACAATATGAAATGATAAAAAGCAATTCTCCTTTATTAGAAAACGCTGTACAACAGCTTGACGAATATTTTCATGGCAAACGGAAAGCATTTCACTTGCCTTTAAAATGGAAAGGGACGGAATTTCAGGAACAAGTATGGCAGGCGCTTTGTGAAATTCCGTACGGAACGACGGTCAGCTACAGTGATATTGCTGAAAAAATCGGCCGCCCGAAAGCGGTGCGGGCGGTTGGACAGGCAAATCGAGCAAATGAGCTGGCTATTTTCGTTCCGTGCCATCGAGTGGTTGGAAAAAATGGTTCGCTTACGGGATATGCTGGCAACCGGACAAATGTAAAAGAACGATTATTACAGTTGGAAAGACGGTATCGGACGATATAAAAAAACTAGAAGCAGCACTTGCTTCTAGTTTTTTTACGGCCTGCGTGATGTAACAAATTAGATGTAGTACACTTTGTTTTTTGCAATTGGGCCGGCTTTTAATCATTGCCATCTTTTTTTCGCTCGTCAACTGTCGGCAATGATAGCTTTGTTTATGATTAAGAAGGGGAAACGCTCCTATTTTTTTTGCATGTGCGATAACGCAAGCGCCCCGACTAAAATAGCCCCTTTAATGATATCCTGAGCGTAATACGGAACGTTCATCATCGTTAGTCCATTGAGCAGAACCCCCATTAAAATCGAGCCAAACAGCGTGCCGATGACGTTCGGTTTTCCCGCGCCAAACACGGAAAAGCCGATATAAGCGGCAGCTACTCCATCCATTAAAAAGGAGGCTCCTGCTGATACTTGTCCTGTTCCGATGCGGGAAGCGAGGACAATCCCGCCGAGCGCGGCAAAAAATCCGCTGATCACGTAAGCGTAAGTGCGGTAGCGATTGACAGGGATTCCCGAAAGTCGTGCTGCTTCCCGATTTTCTCCCGTCATATAAAACAATCTTCCTGGTTTGGTATATGTTAAAAATAGATGAGCAACAATGACGACCACTAGCATTAATAAAACAGAAAACGGAATGCCGAATACTTCCCCTTGACCGATAAATAAAAAGGAAGGAATGAATTTGCCCGGCGCCGTTCCTCCGTCTGGAAGCGGCATGTCGTTGTAAATGGAAAATCCTTTCGTGTACGTCAGCTGCACGCCGTTAATCGCATACATCGTCGCCAATGTAGCCAGTAAATCCGGCAATTTTAATTTCACAATTAATAACGAGTTTAATAAGCCGACGGCGACTCCCAGTAAAAGCGGAACAAGCAACGTCACTAGAATTTCCTGGCGGTATAATACGAGTGCCGCGGCGCTTGCGATCGTCGCTAGGCTGACGGTCGAACCAACAGATAAATCAAATCCATCCACAATCAGAGAAAAGGTGATGCCAATAGCGACGAGTGTGACGATGGAAATAGACCGTAAAATATCGCTGAAATTTTCATACGTAAAAAACCGATCAAGAGTAATGCCAAAATAAGCAATGACGACGAGAATGGCAAGCAGTGTGCCATGCTTATATAAAAATTCAAGAAGAGATGGCGCTTGCTTTTTCTTGGCGATCGAAACGGCCGGCTGTGCCATCCAAATCACCTCCGCTGCAGTAATAAATCAATTGTTCATAGGTGATATCACGCGCGGAAACACGTTTAACAAGCTGTCCGCCTACCATGATATAAATCGTATCAGCGATATCGAGCAGTTCTTGAAATTCACTCGTTAAATATAAAATCGCTTTTCCTTCATCGGCGAGGGAGCGGATGATCGAAAATACCTCTTGTTTCGCGTTGACATCAATACCTTTTGTCGGTTCATCAAAAATGAATACATCAGCGTTTGTCTTTAACCATTTGCCAATGACGACTTTTTGTTGATTGCCGCCGCTTAGCTGTTTGACAACCGCTTGCGGAAAAGGCGGATGAATTCGTAATACATCCACTAAATGTTGAGCAACTTGTGTTTCTTTCTTTTGCAACACCCATTGCCACTTTGTTAATGATGATAATAGCCGAACCGTAAGATTCGTACGGACTGTTTCATCTAAGAAAAGCCCTTGTTTTCTCCGCTCTTCCGGAATAAGGCAGATTCCAGCCGCAATCGCTTCTTTTGGCGAGGAGAACGTATAACGCTTTCCATTGATCCACCATTCTCCCGTCGCTTTTGTATGGGCGATTAGACTTTCGGCGAGTTCGGTTTTCCCGGCTCCAGCAAGTCCGGCAATGCCGACGATTTCCCCTTTATGAATTTCCAAATCGACGGTTGTGCCTGTTTTCGCGATGCGCAGCTGTTCCACTTTGAAAAGAATGTCATCACTGTATGTGCGTGCTTCTTTTTGCACGGTTGTATAAACGCGTCCAACCATATGTTGAATCATTTCTTCTAGTGAAAGGGTGGAAACATCGCCATGGTGGACGACGTTTCCGTCACGCAAGATGGTGACGCGGTCGCAAATCTCTTTTACCTCTTTCAATTTGTGAGAAATATAAATGAATGAAACTCCCTGTGCTTTTAAATCGTTGATAATTGTAAACAGCCGCTTCGTCTCTGTTTCACTGAGCGCGGCGGTCGGCTCATCTAAAATAATGTATCGGGCCGATGAGGAGAGCACTTTTGCTAAAACGATGAGCTGTTTTTCATGCAAGGTGCATTCGCGAATAAGCTTGTTCGGCGAAATCGACAGACCAACTTGGCGCAAAAGCTTTGCGGCCCGATGTTTTTGCTGTTTCCATGAAAGAAGAGGCTTTTGTTTTGTATCAACGATGTCGCTAGCAGCAATATTTTCATAGACGGTCAGCGATGGAAACAGGGCGGTATCGACCTCTTGAACAACTAATCCAATGCCTGCTTTTTTCGCATCAGCAGGAGAAGAAAATCGGCGCTCTTCTCCATCTATTGTTATCGTGCCTTTGTCTGGAAAAAGGGCGCCGGCGAGAATTTTCATCAATGTGCTTTTCCCAGCTCCGTTCATCCCTAAAAGGGCGTGAACTTCTCCTTTTTGTACATGGAGATTCACGCCGTTTAATACGTTTACCGTGCCAAACGATTTATAAATATTGTTCATATAAAGACCGTTCATTTGTTTTTCACCTGTGCTTCCAATGTTTTCATCCAAGGGGAAATGGCAACATTTGATTGCCCCCAGCCGGAAATGTATTCATGAAGCTCATTCATCGAAACTTGTTGGTTAGGCAAATCGGATCGTTTGACTAAATGCGGTTCTAGTGAATAAATGTTTGGCGTTTTCTCGCCAGCAATTTTTTGATACGCAAAGCGAACTTGAACGCGACCGACTTCGGCTGGATCCGTTGCTGTTGTAGCGACCCAAGGGCTGTTTGGCTTTTGCATCATTTGCAAATCTTCATCGCTTAAATCGATGCCATATACTTTAATTTCATTGCGTCCTGCTTGCTCGATCGCACGCGTTGCGCCTTTGGCAAATTCATCCCAAGTCGCAAACACTGCGTCAATATCGCCTTTATTCGGATATTTTTTCAAAATCGCTTCCATTTGCGTTTGTGTGTCTAAAGCGGTATTGGCGCTGGCCGTACCAAATTTCGCCACTTCTTTGATGTTCGGATAGCGTTTTTTAAACGCATCGTAAATCACATGACGACGTTCCATCGGTGTAAATCCGCCAACCCAAATGGTGACGATGTTTCCTTCGCCGTTTAAGTCTTCGGCCAATGTTTTTAACGTTTTCCATGCAAGGCTGTAGTCATCTTGGTCAATCACTGTTACGCCTGGGATGTTTAAATCGTTATCGAATGCGACAACAGGAATGCCTTTTTCGACTGCTTTTTTCACCGGACCTTCCAACGCATCAGCGCGTCCGTGATCTAATAGAATCGCATCGACGTTTTGCGTAATGGCTGTTTCGACATAGGAAGCCATTTTCGTTAAGTCGTTATCCGCATTGTAAATTTGCACTTCGCCGCCAAATTTTTGCACTTGTTCTTTTACGCCAGCGATATACTGAGAAGAAAACGTGCCGATCGACATTTGCATAATGGCGGCAATTTTTATTGGTTTTTTTAATTCTTCAGGGATATCTGCTTGTTCGGTTGTTGCAGCTGTTGTTTCGCTTGCTTCTTCGGCCGTGCTGTTTTCTTGTTTGGCCGGTTTCGAACTGACGGCGTCTTGTTCATTCATGCAGCCGCTAAGGATGACGATAATGGAAAAAAGAAATGCGACTAAATAGTTAAGTCTAAATTGCTTCATGGTGAGCCTCCTTTGCAAACAGTGCTGGCAGTTCAGTTTCATAATTGCCGCGGACGATCCCTTTTTCGGTAATAATGGCCGTGATAAGGTCGTGCGGTGTTACATCGAACGCTGGATTATAAACGTTTACTCCTTCTGGAGCGATTCGCGTTCCGGCGATATGCGTCACTTCCTCTGGATTGCGTTCTTCAATCGGAATTTCTTCCCCTGTTTTGGTTGCTAAATCAATGGTCGATAATGGCGCGGCGACATAAAATGGAATGCCAAACGCTTTAGCGAGCAGCGCCAGTCCAAAGGTGCCGATTTTGTTGGCAGTGTCACCGTTGGCGGCAATTCGGTCGGCGCCGACAATGACAGCGGTAATGTTTTTCGCCTTGATCGTCTGCGCCGCCATATTGTCGGTAATAAGAGTGACGTCTACACCCGCTTGCATCAATTCCCACGTCGTCAATCTTGCCCCTTGCAGGACCGGACGTGTTTCCGACGCGTAAACATGAAGATTCATCCCTTTTTCTTTCGCCAAATAAAACGGAGCAAGCGCCGTGCCATAGCGGGCGGTTGCGATCGAACCAGCATTGCAAATGGTTAAAACGCGGTCGCCGTTTTGAAATAAGGAAAGCGCATGCTCTCCGATGCGGCGGCATACATCTTCATCTTCAATTTGAATGCGAATCGCTTCATGGATGAGCGTCGTTTTTGCTTCGTTAACAGAGGAAACGTGGGCGATGCTGGAAACAAGCCGGTCTAATGCCCAAAACAAGTTCACTGCGGTTGGACGAGAGCTTGCTAAGTAGTCGCGGTCCTTTCGCACGTGCTCTTTAAATTTTTCCAGTGATTCTGTTTCATATTGCTGTGCAGAAAGAGCGAGGCCGTAAGCAGCCGTAATGCCGATCGCCGGTGCGCCGCGTACTTTTAACGTGGCGATTGCGTCCCGTACATCTTCAATATCTTTTAATTCCAAATATTCCGTCACTAATGGTAGCTTTTGTTGATTCAAAATTGTAATATGAGTGTCGTTCCATTCCACAGAGCGCGGGATTGTGAATGGTTCTGCCATTATGGTCCTTCCTTTCATTGTGTTAATTCGTTGCTGCAAGCACTGTTTGTGCGAAAAGGGAACGGATTTCTTTAGTGCTAGATAATGTTTCACGTTGCAAAATGAGGCTTCTACCAAGACGAAGGGCATAACGTTTTGCTTGTAAGCGTTCCTCTTTATCCTCAATGCCATCAAGGTCAGCAACATGTGCTAGCCCAATCGTGCGGCGGATGACTTCACATCCGGCAAAGCCGATCGCGTCAATAAACGTGTGATGCAGCACGTCTTCTAATAATCCTTCTGTTTTTGCATATGGTTCTACATTGTGAGTGCGCCAAAGATCAGAAAAGACTGTCGAGAATACATCCCAAGTTTTGTCGATATGAGCAAATAACGGTTCTTGTTGTTGTTCTGGGCGGGACAACGCATTTAACAGCAAGTTTGCGAAAAATTGGCCGATGTCAAAACCGAACGGGCCATAAAACGCAAACTCTGGATCAATGATTTTCGTTTCTTCGTCGCTGGCGAAAATGCTTCCAGTATGCAAATCACCGTGGATGAGCGCATCTCCTCCGGTTAAAAACTTGCGCTTTAATTTGGCGACTTCTAAGCGGAGCTTGTCATCGTTCCAAAGCGCTTCTACATCATCGCGAAGCTCGTCTTCAAAGTTGTTCGTTTCATGATTAAAGAACGGATCGGTAAATACAAGGTCTTCGGTGATTTTGCATAATTCCGGATTAACAAAACTTTGCGCCAGTTGTTTTTTTTCTTGTTGATTCATGCCAAAGTCGGAAGTGTAAAACGATGTCTTTGCGATAAATTCGCCAATATGCTGCGATAAAAGCGGATATGTTTTTCCTTCAATCAACCCTTTGCGGGCGATTTGCAAGTGAGATAAATCTTCCATAACGGTAATTGCCAAAGATTCATCGGAATAGTATACTTTTGGCACGTATTGCGGAACATAGCTTGCGAATGTGCGCAGCGCATTGCTTTCAATAACAGCGCGTTTTAATGTGAGCGGCCAGCTTTCACCGACTACTTTTGCGTACGGGAGCGCTTGCTTTACGATGATTCCTTTCTTCGTTTGCTGATCGACGATGCGGAAAACAAGATTTAAGTTGCCGTCGCCGATTTCGCGGCAGGCAAGCGGTGTTCCTTCCGGAAAGAGCCCAAGCCGGACTGCCAAAGAAATGGCGCCTTGTTCCGTTAATGGTTCATAAACCGATGGATGAGAAACTGACATAATGCAAATCCTCCTTCATGTAAATTAAAAAGCCTCTTTCTGCATAGAAAGAGGCTTGAAGATTCCGTATCTTCGCACCTCTTATCTTTCAGAAAGACCTAGTCTTTCTGTTGGACTTAGCACCGTGCCCTGCGGAAGTAGCGAACTTCCGGCGCCAAAAAAGTGCGCCCTATCTCACGATAGTATTACGGTCGGTTGCTGGGCTTCATTGGGCCAATTCCCTCAGCCAACTCTTGATAAGAGTATGTCAGCATATTCACTTTTTTTTAATTTTCGTTATGTTGGCAATTTTGATGTTTTGTGCTTGATTCGAATCATACATGGTCATGAACCGATTTGTCAACACTTTTTTAAAAATTTTTTTCGGCAGCGATGTAATCGTCAGCGCGGCGATCCGCAAAAATCGGGATTTGTTTTCGCACTTCACTTACTTTTTTTAGATCGATTTGTGCCATTAACGTGCAAGGTTCTTCATTTGCTTCTGCAACGATTTCTCCCCATGGGTCAATTATCAGAGAATGGCCGGCAAAGACATTGTTTGGGTCGCTGCCAGCGCGGTTGCATGCGATGACGTAGCATTGATTTTCAATCGCGCGCGCCGCAAGCAGTGTACGCCAATGCGAAAGGCGAGGAAGCGGCCACTCGGCGACGACAAATAACACTTCCGCCCCTTGGACCATATGGATGCGAATCCATTCTGGGAAGCGGATGTCATAACAAATGACGCCTGCACATCGAGTGTTTTCTAATGTGAACAATCCCATTTCTTCCCCTGGCTGTAAGTAAAGATGTTCATCCATCAGCTGGAACAAATGGAGTTTGCTATATTCGCCAACGATGATGCCGTTTCGGTCGGCGATGTACATCGTATTGGTGACGCCGCGATCTGTTTTTCTGGCAATTGATCCAGCGACAATATTGACATGATGCGACTTGGCAAGTTTTTGAATGAACGCTTTTGTACGCATACCGCCCTCATCGGCAATCTCATCGAGTCTGGTTAAGTCATAGCCAGTCGTCCATAGTTCAGGAAGGACGATAATATCTGGGTGATTTTTTGAAATTTTTTCTATCTCTCTTTCAACGCGCCGTTCGTTTTCATTAGGATTGCCAAAAGCGATATCTAGCTGAAGACATGCGATTTTTATCGTCATGAACATTCACCTCGAAAAAATTTTACTTTACATTTTGATTTTTACGATATATGATTTTGCACTAGAATTTCAAGAAATTTTTGAGAAGGTGTTCATGATGAAACAGTTTCCTCCATCCGAGTTATTGCAGAGCCTTCCAAAACAGTTTTTTGCTTCGCTTGTCGATAAAGTCGCAAAAAAAATGGCGGAGGGGCATGACATCATCAATTTAGGGCAAGGAAACCCCGACCAGCCGACGCCGCCGCATATCGTTGAGGCGATGCAAAAAGCGGTGGCGAACCCGAAATATCACAAATATTCGCCATTTCAAGGATATTCCTTTTTGAAACGCGCCGTTGCTGCGTTTTATGAACGCGAATACGGCGTTGCCATTGATCCGGAAAAAGAAGTGGCGATTTTGTTTGGCGGAAAGGCAGGGCTTGTAGAGATTCCGCAATGTTTAGCCAATCCAGGCGATATTGTGCTCGTGCCTGACCCGGGATATCCGGATTATTGGTCGGGGATTGCGCTGGCCCGTGCGAAAATGGTGATGATGCCATTGCGTGCGGAAAATCAGTTTTTGCCTGATTATGCTGAAATTCCTGAACATATCGCAGAAAAAGCAAAAATCATGTTTTTAAACTATCCGAATAACCCGACTGGGGCGATCGCTTCTAAGGAGTTCTTTGAAGAAACAGTGTCGTTTGCTGCAAAACACGGAATTTGCGTCGTTCATGATTTTGCTTACGGTGCGATTGGCTTTGACGGAAAAAAACCGGTCAGCTTTCTCCAAGCAGAGGGGGCAAAAGAAATTGGCGTTGAAATTTATACATTCTCCAAAACATATAATATGGCGGGCTGGCGCGTGGCGTTTGCCGTTGGAAATGAGAGTGTGATCGCGGCGATTAACTTGCTGCAAGACCATTTATATGTGAGTTTGTTTGGCGCCATTCAAGAAGCGGCGGCAACCGCATTGCTTTCTTCGCAGCGCTGCGTGGAAGAGCTTGTCGCACTGTATGAATCGCGGCGCAATACGCTTATTGACGCGTTGCGGCAAATTGGCTGGGATGTTGCCGCTCCAAAAGGTTCATTTTTTGCGTGGCTTCCGGTGCCGAACGGATGGACATCGGAGCGTTTTTCTGACTATTTGCTGGAAAAAGCGCATGTCGTTGTCGCGCCGGGAATTGGATTCGGCAAGCATGGCGAAGGCTATGTGCGCGTCGGATTATTAACAAGCGAATCCCGCCTGCAAGAAGCGGCGGAACGGATTGCGAAGCTTGGTCTTTTCTAAAATGGGTTAAAAAATGATTGACAGAGCGAAAAAATACTGTCATAATTCAAATTAAATTTGCGAGCGAGAATAGTTTGAAAAGTGAATACGATATTGCAAGCATTCTTATCAAGAGCAGGCGGAGGGACAAGCCCAATGAAGCCCGGCAACCGGCTTAACGATGGTTAAGCACGGTGCTAATTCTTGCAGCGGAAACGCTGAGAGATAAGAAGAGCGTGAATAAATAAAGCCTCTTCTTATGAAGAGGTTTTTTTGATGGATGAACAGAAAAGAGGGATGATCATGAGTCAAGTAATTGCCACATATCTTATTCACGATGAAAAAGATTTAGAGAAAAAGGCGGAAGGAATCGCGCTTGGGCTGACCGTTGGTTCGTGGACGGATTTGCCGCTTCTTGAGCAGGAACAATTGCGCAAGCATAAAGGAGTAGTTGTAAGCGTGCAAGAACTCGAGGAGAGCGAACGCGTCAACCGTTACTTTGGAAAACGATTGAAGCGTGGAATCGTTCGCATTGCGTACCCGAGCTTAAACTTTAGCGCGGATATTCCGGCGCTTTTAACGACGGTGTTTGGCAAATTGTCGCTGGATGGAGAAGTGAGATTGCTAGATTTAACGTTTTCCGACGAATGGAAAAGAAAGTTTCCTGGCCCGCGTTTTGGCATTGACGGAATCCGTAAAAAATTGGATGTATATGACCGTCCGCTTCTGATGAGCATTTTTAAAGGGGTTATCGGCCGCGATTTAGCTTACTTATCCGAGCAGCTGAAACAACAAGCGCTCGGCGGGGTCGATCTGGTGAAAGACGATGAAATTTTGTTTGAAAACGAATTAACGCCGTTTGAAAAGCGAATTACGGCTGGAAAAGCGGTGTTAAACGAAGTGTACGAAAAGACAGGAAAACGGACGTTATATGCGGTGAACTTGACTGGAAAAACGTTCGAATTGAAGGAGAAAGCAAAACGCGCAGTCGAATTAGGAGCTGATGTATTGTTATTTAACGTATTTGCGTACGGTTTGGATGTGCTCCAAGGGTTGCGAGAAGATGATGAGATCACCATTCCGATCATGGCTCATCCGGCATTCAGTGGGGCGCTTACTCCATCGGAGTTTTACGGAATAAAAGCATCCTTGCTGCTTGGCAAATTGCTTCGCCTTGTTGGGGCGGATTTTGTGCTTTTTCCATCGCCATACGGAAGCGTTGCCCTTGATAAAGAAGAGGCGCTTGGCATTGCCGAGGAGTTAACGAATGATAAGGAGCCGTTTAAACGGTCGTTCCCAGTTCCGTCAGCTGGCATTCATCCAGGGCTTGTGCCATTATTGTTCCGCGATTTTGGCATAGATAGCATCGTCAATGCAGGCGGCGGCATACACGGACATCCAGACGGAGCGACAGGCGGCGGCAGAGCATTTCGCGCTGCGATCGATGCGGCTCTTGCCGGAAAATCGCTTCATGAAGCAGCGCGCGAAAATGAGGCATTGCGAAAGGCGATTGACTTATGGGGCGCAGTAGAGGTGACATCATGACAAAACCAATCATCTTTTGTGATTTTGATGGGACGATTACAGACAATGACAACATTATCGCGATTATGAAACGGTTTGCGCCGCCGGAGTGGGAAACGTTAAAAGACGATATATTATCACAGCGCATCTCGGTGCAAGAAGGGGTTGGCGCGATGTTTTCCCTTCTTCCATCGGGTTGGAAAGAAGAGATTGTCGATTTCATTTTACAAAATGCCCGCATCCGTGACGGGTTTCGCGAATTTGTCGCGTTTACGAAGGAACGTGATATTTCGCTATATGTCATAAGCGGCGGCATCGACTTTTTTGTCTATCCGCTTTTAGAAGGGCTCATCGAAAAAGACCGCATCTTTTGCAATGGCTCTGATTTCAGCGGAGAGACAATTCGCATTACATGGCCGCATTCATGTGATGAACAGTGTCAAAACGGCTGCGGCTGCTGCAAGCCGTCGCTGCTGCGAAAATTGACAAAGCCAGATGCCTTTCATATCGTCATCGGCGATTCGATCACTGATTTAGCAGTGGCAAAGCTGGCGGATCATGTTATCGCCCGTGACTTTTTGCTGCAAAAATGCCAAGAACTAGATATTCCGCATACGCCGTTTACAACGTTTTTCGATGTCATTCATTTTCTGGAGACGATGGAGGTGAAGTCATGAGTTTGCTCCTAAAGAGATGGAAAGAGCTTGCCGAGGTAAAAGCAGAATTGGCGGCGCGCGATTGGTTTTTCGCCACAAGCGGAAACTTGTCGATCAAGGTAACCGATGACCCGCTCACTTTTTTAGTCACGGCAAGCGGCAAAGACAAACGCAAGCAGACAGACGAAGATTTTTTGCTTGTCGACGCTTCCGGAAATCCAGTGGAGAATACGAATTTAAAGCCGTCTGCCGAAACGCTTTTGCATGTGGAAATTTACAAGAAAACGAACGCGGGCTGCAGCCTCCACGTCCATACGATCGACAATAATGTTATCTCCGAATTGTACGGAGATGAGGGAGAAGTTGCGTTTTCCGGCCAGGAAATTATTAAAGCGTTTGGGATTTGGGAAGAAGATGCGGTCATCCGCATTCCGATTATTCCGAATTACGCGCATATTCCAACGCTTGCGAAGGAATTTGCCAAGCATGTAAACGGCGACGCCGGCGCGGTATTGATCCGCAACCATGGCATCACCGTCTGGGGGCGGGATGCGTTTGAGGCGAAGAAGTTTTTAGAAGCATGGGAGTTTTTATTCAGCTGGCACGTCAAGTGGCTGCTTCTAAAGCAGGCCGCCGTGCTGCCGGTTGTTAAACCATAAAATTGATAAAGGGGGAAATTCCAATGGCAGTAATCAAAGTGAGAAAAACGGGAGAAGTGATTGAAGGGGAAGAAAATGTCCGCAGCTTTTTAAACAAACAAGGCGTGTTGTACGAGCATTGGGACATTAACAAACTGCCGGAACATTTGCGCGACAAATATGTATTGACCGACGAAGAAAAAGAGGAAATTTTGGCAACGTTTAAAGAAGAAATTGAAGATTTGGCGGCGAGAAGAGGCTACAAAACTTGGGATATCGTCGCTTTATCGGATGCGACGCCGAATTTGGATGAACTGTTGAAAAAATTTGAACAAGTGCACATTCATACGGAAGACGAGGTGCGCGCTATTACTGCTGGCCATGGCATTTTTATCATCAAAGGGGACAGCGAAACAGGCTATTTTGATGTCGAACTTGAAGCGGGCGATGTCATTTCCGTGCCGGAAGGAAACCCGCATTATTTCACCTTAATGGATGACCGCCAAGTCGTCGCCGTCCGCCTGTTTATCGATCCGTCCGGCTGGGTCGCCCATCCGTACGAAGAAAAAGAAGAAGTAGGCCAGTAATGGCGGTAACCCCCTGTCTCCTTCGGGCAGGGGGTGTTTTTATTAAAACGATTCTACTAAAAAAATCATAAATAATATGCCAATGATAAACGAATAGGTAGATGTCCGCTCATTTCCATCCCCATGGCTTTCCGGAATGAGTTCTTTATAAATAATAAACAACATTGCACCTGCGGCGAATGCAAGGCCATACGGGACGAGCTCGCGAAAAAAGGATGTTAAATAAAATCCGAGAAGTGATGTCACGATTTCAACCGCTCCTGTAAGTGTAGCGATGATAAATGCCTTCCATCTTCCAATCTGTTGATGAATTAAAAAAAGCGCGACTAAAAATCCTTCCGGAGCGTTTTGTAATCCAATGGCTAGCGCGATTAAATTACCTGTTTCCGATACGTTCGAAGCATAGCTGACCCCGACCGACAATCCTTCTGGAATGTTATGTAACGTAATGGCTGCAATAATGAGCATCGCTTTTTCATCAAACTGAATTCCTTTTTTTGTATGTTCTAAATCAATATGCGGAACCGTCATTTCCAAAATGGTTAAAATAAGGACTCCAAAAAATAACCCGATTGTTAAAGTGAAAAAACTGCCTGCCTGTAATGCTTCAGGAATTAAACTCATCATGGAAGCCGCCATCATAATTCCAGCTGAAAACGCCAGCAATATGTCCCGCCAGCGGTGAGTAATCGATTTCGCCAAAAATAAAATTGGGATCGCACCTAATCCAGTGGATAACGCGGAAAGTATACTCCCAATGAATACTTGTTTCATCAAATCCTCCTTTCCGTACCTTTAGTGTTTTTATATGCGTTTTGAAATAAAAGGTGATAACCGCCCAAGGAATAAGTATAATTTTATCATATACTAAATAAACAAAAATAACCAAATAGCGAGTATTCTCGCTTGCCGGAACGCAGGTTTCCTAAAAAAGATTTGCACCGTGTTTAATATTTCAAGTATAATGCAAATAAGAAAATATTTTTAGAGAAGAGAATGATGGAATATAAATACTGACAATGGCGTTGAATTTAACCGACAAAAGGGTTTGATTGTGGATGACGAGGGAGAAAGACATTGAACAATCGCTAAAATTGTTTATCGTATTATCAAGAGCATATCGATCTGTCGGCGATCAAGTGAATAAGTCGATTCAATCATTTGGCGTGAATCCGACGGAGTTTGCGGTCTTAGAACTGCTTTACCATAAAGGGGATCAGCCGTTGCAGCAAATTGGCGGAAAAATTTTGCTCGCTAGCGGCAGCATTACATATGTAATAGACAAGCTGGAGCAAAAAGGGTTAATTGTGCGAAAAGCATGTGAAACAGACCGCCGTGTCACATATGCTTCGATTACGGAAAAGGGAAGAGCGTTTATCGAAAAGGTTTTCCCAGAGCATGCGCAAACGATTCACGAAACCGTTTCCGGCTTGACTCCTGAAGAAAAGGAACAGGCGATTGCGTTATTGAAAAAGCTGGGATACGGTGCAAAAAGAGAATAGCTGTTCGTCTAAAATAAGTGGCTGCTTATTGCAGCCACTTATTTTTTGAAAAAAGGGATAAGCTATAAAAGGAAAAGGAGGAGATAATTTATGATGATCCCAGTTGGGGTGTCCAATCGCCATATTTTGTGAATGCTGTTCAAACGAAACGACATTGAACATTTTCCTGACAAGCTAGCTAGGACACCGTACTCATTATGCCGACATTTTTTGTGTTTCCTCTGATTGCTGTGCCGCTTTTTTCACTTGCGGATAGAAGAAGATGCCGCTTAGAAGCAGGATGACCCCAAGCATAAACGTTTTGATATCCGCGGTGCTGGCGATGATGACCCAGATGGAATAGATAGTCGCAAAAGCAGCGATCACCCCATCGATGATGCGGCCCCGCGCCGTCTCCTTGTACGTTTCGCCGGTCAGCGCCAGTTTCAATTGGAAGACAGAGGCGGTGAACTACCCCCACTTAATTTTCTAGCGAAAATTTGAAGTGGGGGCTTCCAAAGAAGTTTGACTGCTTCAAGCAATCCTTATTCTTTGAGGCGTGTCCACTTCGCCGCTAGAGCATAAGACACTCAGGTCTACAGCTTTACTTTTCTTTAAGATGTTTAATGCACCATTGACATCAGCATTAATTAGTTTGCCAGACTTTGTTCGATACAAGCCGCGCTTAATACGTTTGCCGCTGAACTTATATTCTTTTGGATTGTCGGCATTATATTCAGGAATCTCATCGCCGTCAAAAAAGCTGGCTTGAGACGTATATGATTCTTCCTGTTTCAAGAATTCAATGCCGTAAAATTTACAAAGATATTCTAGTTTTTCTTTTATGTTACCGAGAGGAATATTGACAAAGTTTTGATTTGTCTTTTTTCCTAGATTCATATTGCGCTGCCATGTTTCCGCATAGCCAATGACAAGTTTGCCAATTTGATTTTCAATACAGTAGTTTATGATGTAACGGCAAGTCTTGTTGATATAATCATTCACTTTATTATTGCGATTCATAGCAAGCAAAGCTTGTTTACGGGTTGTACCTTTGATTTTTTGCTTATCTTTAATGCTTTGAAGTCTGGCATTTTCTTTGTTAAACCATTGATTAATACTTTTTAATCTCCGCCCATCAATGATGAACGATCTGCCGTCTGATGTGACACAAGTGGCAAGATTATTCACTCCTAAATCAATCGCCAGTGCTTTTTGGTCATTTAATTCTCTTTGATCTTCAGGCATTTCATATTTGTACTGAATCTCAAAGAACCTGGCATGATGTTTAGGAATGATTTCAATCTGCTTAATCTTTTTGTCCAGTAACACAGGCGGAATCGTTATCGTGATAGGCTTATGAGTCTTTTTAAATAGGCGAGAATACGGTATCGTGAATTTGTTGCCGTCTATACGAATTTGACCAATGATTAGTGAATGAAAGCCATCTTTTTTAAGATATTTTGGGATACTGATAGCCTTGTAGTCATATTTGCCTTGTTTGGCTAGTTTTACTAAGCCAAAGAAAGATTTAAAAGCCTCATTAACCTTTTTTAAAATTTGCTGTGCCATGTTGCTGTTCAACAGCTTATAGTTTTCGTTCGTTTTTGCAAGATGATAGTTTTTCTCATAATTAAGAAATTCCTTGTGTTCAAAATAGTATTGTCTGACATTGTACAATCCGACGTTGTACATGTTCTTGGCAATATGGCACAGTTCTCGAAGAGTCAAGTATTCTTCTTTGGTCAAACCATTTAGCTGTTGTTTGATACAAAAATACATTTTTTCACCTCCCATCTAACTATATTATACTATACCCGTGGTGCTAGTTGAGTGTCAGCGCTCAACCAGCCCTAGTGTGACCAAGGAATAAGCCAACAAGATGCCATCGAGTGCCACTTCAAACCCGGCAATGGAATTCGCTCGAATGTCGGTGATCCGGTATTGGTCTACGAGAATCGAAAACACCGTCTCGATGACTTTGCGTTTTTTTGGATCCATTCTTCCCATGCCTTGGATGGGCCGTGCTTTTGATTGTGTCGAGACGGTGTCCAGAACGCGGCTTGGTGTTCTTTGTACAGCTTTTCTCGAAGAGCGTGGCTGATGTACCCTTTGTCCCCAAAGTTGTAGGGATGAGGGATTTGAGTCATCACCGTTTCAGCGGCTTTGACGTCGTGGCAGGACGCTTCCGTCACGACATAGCCCATGGCCAGCCCTTGATTGGTCACTTGAAGATGCAGCTTGAAACCGTAGTACCATTGCTTTTTGGAAGCACAATACCCCATATCCGTGATCCCTCGAAACCGCTTGACGCGCTTCATTCTTGCGGGATGGCACAACGGAAGAGGCAAGCTGTCGACGACCGCATAAGCATGGTGTTGGCCACGTTTCGCCAGCTCATGACGGATCCATTTGATGGCGAAACCAAGCGCCCGGCAGCGGCGGTTGTATCGGGAGCGTTCAAGAAACGAGCCGTTTGTGAACAAATTTCCCGTGACAAAACGATGCCAGGCTCGTTCGGAAGAAAAGCCCAGCAGCTTCCCCAAAAGGTGAACCGCCATGACCACTTCGTCTTCTTGCTTGACCAAGTGACGGTTGCGGCGATGAAGATACATTTGAATCAACGACAGTTGGGCAGAAACAAAACAGAAAATAGCGGCATATTGTTTTTGAAGTTTGGCTGGATCTGTAGTAAAATGAAAGTGCTCTTGCATGGGGGATCTCTCCTTTCGAATGTTGGGTGACACTTTCATTCTACTGGAGATCCGCCAGCAAGGGCTATTTTTATGCTTGATCAAGTTTATCTAGCACCACGGGTTATACTATATTTTACTGAATCTATCCTATTTTCAGCAAAATATAGTTAAGGCGATTCATCTCCCACTTACTCCGCTTCGCTTCGTTGAAGTGGGAGTCTTCTCGCCTAATTAAGATAAAATACGGGACAAGATACGCCAATGTCGCAATGTAAATGACAAAGTCAAACGCCGCCGACATCGAATTAGAAATGGTTGAGAAAATAAAAATTTGCGCCAATCCATTCGAAAGAACTAAAGAAAAGCTTGGTACTTTCTTTTTATTTTCCTTTAAAAACGCTGGAATAAACAGACCTTGTTTTGCCGCTTGATACGGCACTTCAGCGCTTAATAACACCCAGCCGAGCGTGGAGCCGAGCAAGCTGATCAATCCTAGTCCGGCAAGAACGTAGCCGCCGCTTGGGCCTAAAATCGTGACAATGGCATCTACAAGCGGTTTTTCTGATTGAATGAGTTCTTTTTGCGGCAATACTCCCATGACAAGGATGCTAATGCCGATATAAATCGCAAGAGCAATCAACAAGCCAAGGATTGTCGCACGCTTGACATCGGCTTGTTTGCGCGCACGCGATGCAAAAACGATCGCTGATTCGACGCCGATAAACGCCCATAATGTCGATACAGCCGCATTCTTGATTTGACTTAATAATCCAATCGAATGCCCTGCATCATCATAACGCGGGGCAACAAACGAGCCAATGTTGCTTTTTTCAAACGCAAATAAAGCGATAATGATAAATAGGAAAAATCCGAGCACTTTTGCCGCGGTAGCGACAAAGTTTAGCTTTCCCGCGTCTTCGATGCCGCGCAAAATGATGAAATGCATTCCCCATAACAATGCGGTACATATAAGAAACGTCAACAAGTTCCCAAGCTTTACATCAAGAGAACCGATGGAAAATAACGTTTGTTTGCTTGTTAAAATTGGAAAAAACGTTGATAAATAGCTGGTAAACGTCGTAATAATCGCCACGTTGCCGGCAAAGTTGCCAATCCAATATCCCCATGAAGACATAAAGCCAGATAGGATCGAGATGTTCGAGACTTTCGGAAACAATTCTTTCGCATAAATCTGCGGCCCGCCGTTTAGTTCCGGTTTGCGAATCGCCAAATTACCGAATACGAGCGCGGTCATTAATACACCGCCGCCCGTTAATAACCACGCGAAAATGACACCAAGCGGGCTTGCCGCTTCCGCTAGCGAGCGCGGCAGCATAAAAATTCCCGATCCCACCATATTTCCAACGACAAGCGCCGTTAATAACCATAATCCAAGTTTTTGCTGTTGCAAAGTGGATAGCTCCTTCCTGACGATAATTAAGTTTTAGCTTTTTTCGCAAAAAAATACACCCCAAAGTTTTCAACGGGTGCATGTGGCCATCCGCATCCAACTTCCAATCGATAGTGCTTCATCGTTTGTTGCAACGATGCATGTTCGGATACAGGCCCAGTCTACGGCGTCAGAGTCCGACGCAAACTTCGGCAACTTTCCTCATTGGCTCTTTGCGTCTCGTTTCTACAACTCTTGTTCATTGCAGCCTGTATCCCGTCTATGTGGATGAGAAAGAAAAAATATTCAATTGGTGTTATTATTATACGTTCTTTCGACAAATTTCGTCAACAACCTTTTGTAATCGAAAAAAAGGATTTTCCGTGTACGAATGGAATACAATCTAAGATAAGGAAAACGAGAGAAAAGGAAGGGATTGCGTTGAAATTTTCTGAGTTTCGTTATGAACGGCCGAATATCGAGAAGCTGAAAGCATCATTTCAACAGGCGCTGCAATCGTTCCAAAAGGCAAGCAGCGCAGAAGAACAGGATGAGGCGATGAAGGAAATTAATAAGCTTCGCAACGATTTCAGCACGATGGCGCAAATCTGTTATATTCGTCATACGATTGATACGAACGATGAATTTTATAAGCAGGAGCAAGATTTTTTCGATGAAGTTGAGCCAATTGTTAAAGGGCTTGTGAACGATTATTACCGTGCGCTTGTTTCGTCTCCGTTCCGTTCGCAGCTTGAAGAAAAATGGGGGAAACAGTTATTTGCGCTCGCTGAGACGGAATTAAAAACGTATTCTCCAGACATTGTGGAAGATCTGCAGCTGGAAAATAAGCTGACGAGCGAATATACAAAATTGGTCGCTTCGGCAAAAATTTTCTTTGAAGGGGAAGAACGGACGTTAGCGCAGCTGCAGCCGTTTGTCGAATCGCCGGACCGCGAGATGCGCAAGCGGGCGAGTGAGGCGCGTTTTGCCTTTTTCCAAGAACATGAGGAGAAGTTCGATGAAATTTACGATCAGCTTGTGAAAGTGCGCACCGCCATCGCGCAAAAGCTCGGATTTAAAAACTTCGTGGAACTCGGTTATGCCCGTCTTGGACGGACTGATTACAACGCCGAGATGGTTGCGAAATTCCGCAAACAAGTCGAAAAGCATATCGTTCCAATTGCTGTGAAGCTTCGCGAGCGGCAGCGGGCGCGCATCGGTGTCGAGAAGCTGAAATATTATGATGAAGCGTTTGTTTTTCCAACCGGCAATCCAACGCCAAAAGGGGACGCAAACTGGATTATTGAAAACGGGAAAAAGATGTACGAAGAACTGTCACCGGAAACAGGCGAGTTTTTCCGGTATATGATCGATCATGGACTAATGGACCTCGTTGCGAAAAAAGGAAAAGCAGGCGGCGGCTATTGCACCTATATCGAAAACTATAAAGCGCCGTTTATTTTCTCGAACTTTACCGGCACATCCGGAGACATCGATGTGCTTACCCATGAGGCGGGGCACGCATTTCAAGTGTACGAAAGCCGCCATTACGAAATTCCGGAATACATCTGGCCGACCTTGGAGGCATGCGAAATTCATTCGATGAGCATGGAATTTTTCACATGGCCGTGGATGAAGTTATTCTTCGGGGAAGATGCGGAAAAATATAAATTCTATCATTTGAGCGATGCTTTATTATTTTTGCCGTATGGCGTAGCGGTGGACGAATTTCAGCATTTCGTATACGAAAATCCGAACGCAACGCCGGCGGAACGGAAGCAAGCATGGCGGAAGATTGAAAAGAAATATATGCCGACACGAGACTATGACGGCAATGATTATTTAGAACGCGGCGGCTTTTGGCAGCGGCAAAGCCATATTTATACGAACGCATTCTACTATATCGACTATACCCTTGCGCAAATTTGCGCGTTCCAATTTTGGAAACGTTCGCGTGAAAACTATGAAGAGGCGTGGAATGATTATTTAACCTTATGCCGTCAAGGCGGAAGCAAGCCGTTTACCGAATTGGTCCGCGCCGCCAACCTCATTTCGCCGTTTGAAGACGGATGCGTTCAATCGGTAGTCGGCGAGATCGAGGGATGGTTGAATAGTGTTGACGATCAGAGCTTATAGATGGAAATAATAGTTAAGGGGGAAGAAATCAAGCGAGATTTCTTCCTTACCTTTTAGGAAAAATATAATGGGAGGTGTAGACCTGGTTACTAAAATCGTTGTTGTGTACTGACCGATGGAAGGAATGGTGCACGACAGGTGCCGCCGCTAACAGCGAGCCACGGGGTGTCTTTCACAGCAGGTGAGACATTAGGATTCTCTTTCTGATGGAACTCAGGTGTTTCCTAAGCGGCAAGCTGTTTTGCTGGTTCCATCGCGATGAGTCGATTTTTATGATTTTAGTAGCCGGGAAAACTATGTTGTCAAAAGAAGAAATCCTTCGTTTTTTATCACAAAATTTTCGATTATTAAAAGAAAACTACGGAGTCAAACATATCGGCGTTTTTGGATCTTATAGCAGAAATAAACAAACAGCTGACAGCGATATAGACATTTTGGTGGAGTTTGAGCCTTCCGCCATCACATTTGACCATTATATGGATTTAAAAATTTTCTTAGAAGATCATTTTCATAAACCGGTCGATCTAGTGATACTGGATGACATTAAACCTGCGTTAAAACCATATATATTGGAGGATGTTCAATATGCCGAGGGAGCCTAAGGTTTTTTGCAATATATTCTTATGGCGATCGATAAAATCTAAAAGTATACGAAAAATATGGATTATGAATCTTTTTTAGATAATGAACTTGTATGTGATGCGGTTATTAAAAACATATTGGTGATTGGTGAAGCGGCGAAAAACATTCCACAAGAAATAAGGCGGAAGAATTCACAGATTGAGTGGAGAAAGATAGCAGGTATGCGTGATATGATGATCCACGGCTATGTTTCTGTCAATTATCGTATCGTTTGGGATATGGTAACCAATAAAATTCCAGCACTTAACAGGATATTGAGAAGTTGTTGAACGACAAACAGAGCAAATATAGTGCGATAGGGGGAAGAGGCATGAATGTTCGCAAAGCAACGCTCGATGATGCGCACGCCATCGCCATCGTGCATGTCGAAAGCTGGAAAACGACATATGAAGGGATTGTGCCTGCGGAGTATTTGGCGCAATTAAGCGTAAGCGAAAAAGAACAGCTTTGGCAACGTGGATTAAATCAATCGAAACACTCGATTTTTGTCGCTGAAGAAGATGGAAAGGTATGTGGATTTATTTCCGGGGGTAAAAACCGCTCCACACAAGGAAAAGAAGCGGAGTATGAAGGGGAAATATACGCCATCTATTTATTGAAAGAAGCTCAAGGGAAAGGATACGGGACAAAGCTTGTCAAAGCGCTAGTGGATGATTTTCAACGTGATGGGATTCGTTCTATGGTCGTGTGGGTGCTTGCCGATAATCCGTCGCGCCGATTTTACGAGAGGCTAGGAGGCGAGAAAATCGCTGAGGAAGTCGTTGATATCGGTGGGAAAAAGCTGACGGAATGGTGCTATGGATGGAAAAGCATTGAATATTTCGCATAAAATAAGCTGCCTAGGCGAAAGGCAGCTTTAAAAAAATCATTTAATGAGTGATTACTCACTTTAAAATATAAGTGAGTAATCACTCACTACAGAAAGGGGAAAGCTTATGTCAGAGAGGCTTTTTATTTGTATAGAACATGTATCCAAACGATTTGGGAAAAAGACGGTGATCGAAAATGTATCTCTAGACATATACAAAGGAGAAATTTTTGGATTGCTAGGACCTTCTGGGGCGGGGAAAACGACGATTGTCAAAATGATTGCCGGCATTGACGAAGCTACTCATGGAACCATTCATGTGTTAAATACGAAGATGCCGAATCTTCAAGTGATGAAGCGAATTGGTTTTATGGCCCAGTCCGATGCGTTATATGGCGAATTAACGGCATTAGAAAATTTGCAGTTTTTCGCTTCCATTTACGGATTAAAAGGGAAAAAGCAAAAGCAGCGCATTCACGAAGTGATGGAGCTTGTCAATTTAACAGACCATGTAATATTGGGTTTGGTTTATTTACGACGTTGCAGGCGGGCTTGATTGCATGGTTTGCTGTTGATATTCTTGACATGATGATGGAAGGTTCTTTCCTTTACGTGTTATTGATTACGTTTTTATTGGCGATGACCGCGTTAACATTAGGAACATTGCTGTCTGCGTTTGCCAACAATGAGCTGCAAATGATGCAGTTTATCCCGCTTGTCGTCGTACCGCAAATTTTCTTCTCTGGCTTGTTTAATTTAGATACGATGGCCGAATGGCTTCGTTCGCTAAGCGTGGTTATGCCGCTGACGTATGGAGCGGATGCGCTTCGGGAAATTATGATCCGCGGCAATGGCTGGAACGAGATCGCCAAAGACGTATATGTTTTACTTGGTTTTGCTGTATTGTTTATGCTATTAAATGTAGTAGCATTAAAAAAATATCGAAAATTGTAAGGAGTAAGAGGATGAACGAGCAACAGTGGCTGAAAGAACTATTAGGACAAAATGGAAAAGGTGTGAAGCTGAGCGAGAAGCAAATAAAAATTTTAGAAGCGGCGATTGAAATGTTCGCCGAAAAAGGCTATGCGGCCACTTCGACAAGCGAAATCGCAAAACGGGAAGGTGTGGCGGAAGGGACGATTTTTCGCCATTATAAAACGAAAAAAGATTTGCTGCTGGCGATTGTCACTCCGACGCTATTTCAATCCGTCGCCCCGTTTTTAGCGAAAGAGTTTGTCAAAGAAGTGTTCGAAAGCCAGTATCAAAGCTATGAAGACTTCATCCGCGCTCTTTTGAAAAACCGTTATGAATTTGTGAAAAAATACTTGCCGGCGATTCGCATTTTCTGGCAGGAAATCGCGTTTCATGAGGAGATTAAGGAACAGCTTCAGCGCGTTTTTACGGTACACGTATATCAAAAATTCAAGAAAATTGTGGAATATTTTCAAACGAAAGGAGAAATTGCCGCAATTCCCGTTGATTCGGTCATCCGCATGACGATCACGACGATTGCCGGATTTTTGGTGACGCGGTTTATCGTGTTGCCGGATTATGAATGGGATGATGAAGCGGAAATGGAACGGACGATTCAGTTTTTAATGAACGGTCTTGCGAAAAAAACGCCTAATTCTTAGTGAACATAAACCTTTATCTAGTGCTAATCATGTATATAAAATAAGACCGAAGTGCTGCAACAACTCCGGTCATGCATAGACGGTTCCCTTCAGGGGAGCGGCAGTAGGACGGGAATCATCCACCCAATTCGTCAGTTCAAGGGTGGATTATTTCTTTTGGCTGTAAGACAGTATTGAAACGACGATCCATTGCGGATGTCAGCCGGCGTGACGTAATCGCCCTAACGGATATGTAAATCGTTGAAGAAGATATTCAAGTCATTCGTGTTGGAGATGATCGTGTTTAGGGAAGCTCCTTTTTCCTGAAGGTAGGTGGTATACTCATTTAGCATCTTTCCCACCCTTTGACTTATACGATGAGTTTGGAAAGGCACCATTAAAGCATATTCGGTTAAAAAATAGCATTATATGACAAGTATATTACGAAAAAGACGAGATTGTTGGACATATAACGTAAATTATATGTCTAGTAAAAATTAATAGGTCGCATTAGTAATTGTCCTATCAAACGAATTTTTATAAAATTTCACTCTACTACTTCTAATTTATGGTCTGCAAAGTCACGATATTGTTTAATCTTGTTCACTATATTGGTTAAAGCAGGGTTTTCCAAAGGTGTTTGTACTTTAACACTTTCTGGCTTAATAGCACTACCAACTAAAACTAATCCTTGCATAATCTCATTACCTCTCTACTTAGTAAAGAATTACAAAGCATTAAAATAACAACGACAAAAAAATAAGAGCGTTTAATCCCTTATTCTACAACAATGCCACAAACAAATAGAAAGGGATTAACCACGTCAAACAAGTATTGGTTAATATAGAGTTAAGATTATGAAAGAAAGTGAGGGAGAACGTTGGCACGAGTTTTATACATAGAAGATGAACAGGAAATCGGCCGTTGGGTGACCATGAGCCTTACGGAACGTGGGCATCATGTGACTTGGCTCCGGTCCGGAGAAGAGGTCGAAAAGCACCTTGCCCATTGCGACCTTGTCATTTTGGATGTGATGCTGCCGGGTCTGGACGGCTTTTCCATCGGCAAACGGATTAAAAAGGAGCATCCAGATCTGCCGATTTTGATGCTTTCAGCGCGGACTGCCATCGAGGACAAAGTGGAAGGATTGAGTTTCGCCGATGATTATCTGACCAAGCCGTTCCACCCCGATGAGTTGGCCGCCCGTATGGAGGTTTTGCTCCGGCGCTTCAACAAAAATGATGAAATCCTGAAACTGAAGCATTTGACCATCCATACAAAGGATATGCGCATCGTCAATCATGAAACGGGGGAAGAAATCCTGTTGACAGGAAAACAATATCAAATTTTTCAATACTTCCTTCGTCATCTCAATCAAATTTTGACAAAGGAGCAGTTATATGAGGGAGTTTGGGGTGAACCTTATATTGAAGGGGATAAAACATTGATGGTGCACATCCGTTATCTTCGCGAAAAACTAGAAAAAGATCCAAAAAATCCGGAAATCATTGAAACAATCCGGGGAATCGGTTATCGGGTGAGAAAATGAAAAGAGTAAAAAGATTGCGGTCGCTTACGGCAAAGTATATGGCCATTATTTTAACCGCCCTGATTTTCATCAACCTCCTTATCATTGGAACTAGCCTCTTGGTCTACAATGTCTATGGCCATAAAGACCCGGAAACGTTGCAGATCGAAAAAGCCTGGCACGAGGATGCCCGTAGTCTCAAAAACCCCGGAAGCGAAGACATCAACCGGATGTTTGAAGAATGGCAAAACCGTTATCCGAAAGCGCGCTTGTTTTGGGTAGACAGCAAAGGCCGGCTCGCCTCCGGGAGAAACCTTGCTGCGGATATTCCGAAACATTGGAATGCCGCCTATACCGCCAACTTCATCAAGTCGCGTTATGACAATGACCCCTTTACGGTCATTGCCTTTCCGCAAAATGACGCATCTTATGGATTCGTCGTTTTTGAAATCGAGAGGAAGCTGCTTCAACCCGCATTTACCGAAGTGAACACCGAATTTATGTATTTTATCGTTCCCGCGGGAATCGTGTTATTTGTGACCGTATCGTATTTGTTTTTCTTGGGGATCCGCAAACGTCTCCTTTATTTGCAACATGCCATGGAGATACGGGACGTGGACGGATTGCCGGTGTCCATCACGGTGAGAAAACAGGATGAAATCGGCCAACTGGAGATGGCCTTCAACCAAATGGTGGATGAACTCCGGGAAAGCCGAAAACGGGAAGAAGCAGAGGAACAGCTGCGGAAAGAACTGATCGCCAATCTGTCCCATGATTTGCGCACGCCGCTTACCAAAATCCGGGCGCATGCCTATACGTTGGGGAAAGAGGCTTTAACTCCAGTGGCAAGACAAGCGGTGGACTCGATCGAACAGTCGGTTTCGAAAATGGACCGATTGATCGAGAATTTGATGGCGTATACGCTTTTAAACGCTAAAAAATTGAAATATGAACCGGCTCCGACGGATGTGGTCCGGCTTGTCCGTTCCTTCATCGCCGCCTGGTATCCAGTTTTTGAAAAAGAAGGTTTTTCTATAGATGTGCAGCTGGATAATTTGGAACAAAAGCATTGGAACGTCGATCCGCTTTGGATGGAACGGATTTTTGACAATTTGTTTCAAAATGTCATCCGCCACGCCAAGGACGGAAAATATATCGGGCTGAAAACGAAAAAAACCGATTCTTATGACGCGTTGGTCGTGCTTGACCGCGGCAAAGGGTTCCGGCACAAAAGCTCCGAAAAAGGGGCGGGAGTCGGGCTTGCCATCGTGGATTTGATGGTGAAGAAGATGGGGCTGGACTGGAAAATCGAATCATCAGAAACTGGGACAATCATAAAAATCATTCATTATCGATAAAGCTGGGAAAGGAATCCATTTCCTTTCCTTTTTTGTTTTTTAAACAAATTTTAAACTGTCTCGACACCTCATTTTAACCTTCTATTCTTATGATGGTGTTGCGAGGTGATGGAAGATGGAATATATCGTCGAAACTCATAATCTGACGAAACGATTTGGAAAGGAGATCGCCGTAAACGCCCTGAACCTGAAAATTCCCAAAGGGGAAGTATACGGGTTTTTGGGTCCGAACGGAGCGGGGAAATCGACGACTCTCCGGATGCTTTTAGGCCTCATGAGACCGACGGCTGGATCGGTCCGGATTTTTGGCAGAGACTTGAAAAAAGATCGGATTTCGATTCTTCGGAATGTTGGGTCATTGGTGGAAAGCCCGTCTTATTACTCCCACTTGACCGCCTATGAAAATTTGGAAGCCATGCGGAAAATCTTGGGCTCTCCCAAGGAAAAAATTGACGAAGTCCTGGAACTTGTCCGCCTGAGTAAAGCAGCCGACAAAAAGGTAAAAGGCTTTTCTCTCGGGATGAAACAACGGTTGGGGATTGCGATGGCATTGTTGAACGATCCAAAATTGCTGATTCTGGATGAGCCGACAAACGGCCTCGACCCTTCGGGAATCATTGAAATGCGGAATTTAATTAAGCGTCTACCGAAAGAAAAAGACATGACCGTGCTGATTTCAAGCCACTTGCTTTCTGAAGTCGATCAAGTCGCGACCTATGTCGGTGTCATTTCGAAGGGGAAGCTGATTTTCCAAGATTCCATTAAAGCAATGCGCAAAAAAGCCCAACTGAAAATCCGATTAAAGGTGAGTGACACCAACAATGCATATCGTTATTTGCTGGCAAAAGGAATAAAAACGGACTATAAGGATAACATCATTTATTTGTATGAACAGTCAGATGAAGCGGTCGCCGCAGTGGTCGAAATCCTCGTGGATGAAGGATACTCGGTTTACCGGGTGGAAGAAGAACATCAATCACTGGAAGACATTTTCCTGAAGATGACCGCAGGTGGTGACGACAGATGATCGCGAAACTGCTTGCGACCGATTTTTTGAAAATCAAACGGAAAGGATTATGGTTTTTGACCGTCCTAGGTCCATTTGGTGTCGTTCTGCTGCAGTGGTTCAATTACGAGCTCGTCCCCGGCAGGAGAGAATGGCTCCTTCAAAGAAGCAATGATGACTGGCTGTTTTATTTGCACAATGTCAACAGTTTCACACCGCCGGCACTGGTGCTTGGGATCACCATTTTGACATCCCTTGCAGTCAGTATCGAAAATGAAACGAATGCCTGGAAGCAACTTGTCGCCTTGCCGGTATCGAAAATGGGAGTGTTTTTGGCCAAATTCACGGTATTGGCATTCTTGTTGGCTGTCGCTTCGGTTCTATTATTCTTTTTCACATGGCTTCTAGGTATTTATTTGGATCTCGGTTCTGCCATACCGTACGCGGAAATCGCCAAATTCAGTTTCTACCCGTATTTTGCATCGCTTCCTTTGTTGGCTTTGCACCTTTGGGTAGCAACCGTAAGCAATAACCAGGGAATTCCGATCTCCCTCGGAGTGGTTGGATTTTTGTTTGCCACATACAGTTTTAAGTTGCCGGATTGGCTGCCATGGAAGTGGCCATCGTTGCAAAACCAATGGGATGAACCGCTCGTCAATGTCGCTTTGGGCATTTGTGTCGGTGTCATCCTTTATATCGCCGGGATGCTGGATTTTGCTCGAAGGGATGTGAAATAAATGATTTCTCTTTTGCAGTCGGAGTGGTTTAAGTTAAGAAAATCCAAATTCGTCTTCGCCGCCATTTTGCTTGGTCCATTCATTACGTTTTTCTATGCACTGACGCTCCAGCCGGACAAATTCGGATTCGAAAAAACATTTTTATGGGAATTTTTGATCACGTTTACCACGCTTCTTTACGCCTTGCATTTTTTGCCGCTCACGACCGGCATCTTGGCTGGCCTCATCTGCCGGTATGAACATCAAAACGGAGGGTGGAAGCAACTGTTGGCCACACCGGTGACAAGAAACCGGGTATTTCTCGCCAAATATACGATCCTCATCCTCATCGCATTAGCCATCCAACTGCTCTATTTTCTTGCTATTTGGACTTCTGGAGTGCTGAAGGAGGCGGAGGGGCCGTTTCCTATGATGCTCCTTTGGAAAAGCATTTTTGGCGGCTGGATCGCGATGTTCCCTCTTCTTGCTTTGCAATTGTGGATGTCGATGCTTTTTAAAAGTTTCGCCGCGCCCTTTGCCGTGAACGTCGTTTTCACTTTGCCGGCCATTTTGGCGGTAAATTCGGAAAAATTCGGACCGTTATACCCTTGGGCACAGCCATTCTTGATGATGTATGTATCTGGGAATGCGGAAAATGATATATTCTTTGTCCCATGGGAGCAAGTCTTAACAGTGGTCGGTGGCAGCTTTCTCATTTTCTTCTTTGGCGGTCTGTTGTATTTCCAGCGAAAAGAAAATATCTAAAAACAACCCAGCGAAAAGAAAATATCTAAAAACAACCTTGGGACCGTCCCTTGTTTGGGTTGGATTTCCCCCTGCCCGATAAGGTGTTGGTAAAACACTGTCACGGGCATGTGGGAATTTTTTTGGTTCTGGTGCAAAGATAATTTACAAAAAACGTAGGACATGAATTCCCTGCTAACTTACGGATTATGATACAATGCCAAACATATTGTGCTAGATAGTGTGGAAATCATTATCCCACTAATTATAGGAATTGCCATTGCGGGATTAGTGGGACAAGCAAGATTTTAGCTTATAAAGTTGTAGACGAAAAAATAAACAAAGAGGAAATGAGGAAGATGATGTATAAAAGTTTGTGTAAAGCATTTTGCTAGACCAAAAGAAAAAAGGTAGGGTATTCTCTGATTTAGCCATAACACATTCCAGAGAAAGGAGTACCCTACCTATGTCTAAAAGAAATATACCGAATGTCGACTGGGCAAATCAACTGGAAAATGCCATTTGTCAGTTTGTAAAAGAAAAATTATATACATGCTCATTGAAAAGTTAACCTTCGTATAAGTGGTTCCCACTCCGGTTATACTGCTCCTAAGGAAAAGCATGGAAAAGGAGCGGAATTCTGCATGAAACGTCTCAAAATCACCAACGATCACGGATGGACACCTCGGACACTTCGCAAACAGGAACGGAAAATCAAAAACACCCTTCTTCGCCAACGGGTGATGGCGGTTCGCCTGGTCATGGAAGGCTATTTGGGTAAAGAGGTGTCCTCCATGGTCAACGTGTGCCGACAAACCGTTTCCCATTATGTGTCGCTGTTCAACGAAGGCGGTCTGGAGCTCTTGCTTCATCGGGATTTCGCCCCCGGGCGGGAGCCGTTTCTCACCGAAGAACAGCAGGAAGAGATCAAACAGCTTGTGTTGACCACCACTCCCGCGGAACTGGGCTGGGACGTCGCTTCGGCGTGGAACACCAAACTCCTGCAATCCTATGTCGAAAAGCACTTCGGTGTTTGCATTTCCCGCGAAGCGTTGCGAAAACTCCTGCACCGCAAAGGGCTGTCGTGGACACGGCCGACCTACACATTGGCGAAAGGCGATCCGGATCGACAAAAGAATTTTGAGAAACAGATCGACTTCATAAAAAAAACTTAATGGATCCTGATTCGGTCTTGTTGTACCTTGATGAAACACATATCCGCTCTTACCATGTCTTGCGGTCCACATGGTCGGAAGTCGGCCGCCAAAAACAAGTGCCGACGTTCGGCCATCATGCCCACGTATCGCTGTTTGGCGCGGTCAACATCCACGATGGCGAAACGGTGCTTCATCAAACGACCGCTGCCAATGCCGCGACGTTCTTGGATTTCTTGAGAATGCTCAAAGAGCGCTATCCGGACCGTCTCATGGTCTTGGTGTTGGATAACGCCCGCATCACCATGCCAAAATGGTCAAGGAGTTTTTGCGGGAAGAAGGGCAGTGTTTTCACTTTATTTACCTTCCTCCCTATTCGCCACAGCTGAACCCGATCGAACGCTTATGGAAATGGCTGAAAGATACGGTGATTGCCAATGTATTTCACAAGGATCGCAACGATATCATTCAAGCCATTACTCGGTTTGTCAACTACATCCACGAACGTCCGGAGGAAGTGCTGCAGCGCTTAGGGTGTGCAGGATGACTGAGAAGTTAACTCTTCATGTTGCATGTATATAATTTCCATTAATATTCCTCCTCTTTTTTACTAATATAACTATATTATACATATTTACCAGTGAAATGAAATTATAGTTTAAAAAATTCTTTAAATTATGTACAATAAGATAACATACTAATATATAAGTATACTTTTTCAGAAAGAGGGGAAAATCAAATGAAATTGAAGTTAATACCTTTTGTAGTTCTTTTAATAATTACAATCTTATTAACAGGATGTAACGAGGAAAAAAACAAGAAAAAGTATGATTCAGCAATTAATCAAGTGATTACTTTAGAAAATAAATACTTACAAAAAGAGAAAATATTTTCTGATACCCAAATTTTAAAAAGAGAAGACACAGGTATTATTGTTTTTAAAGACGGAAAATTTATTGAGCTCATATATGATGTTTCAGGAAAACAAATTGAATCCTTATATAAGAGAGATATAGATAATAACTATAAACGTTACCCGAACACAAAAGAAGAACTAGAAAAAGTGGATAAAGATCTTAAAATAATTGATTACACAGAAAATATAGGATTAAAATAAAGATTCTTCACTATATCTTTTCTTTTTTACGCTCGATCGAAAGACCTCGCTACGCCTCCCGCTGTGGGCTATGTCCTCCACCTCTTTTAAAACAAAAATATGTTTTGCCTATAAGTATACATAATAGACCATATTTTCAATATCTATCCTGAAAACACCATTTAAGACAAAAAAACGGACCCCACCTAGCCTTCGGAATCGGATTCCAAAGGAAGGTATTTCAGTATATATATGGTTAATAAGTGCTATGCACTCGTTTTTTCCAGTTTCACTATATAATGAATCTATTATGTATGAAAAAAGAGATAGGTAATATCTGTCACCCATTTCTCATTTGGTTTACTCGCTGTAAATTGTCTATTTAATACGTTCGGTACCGTAATTCTTTCCGAACCTTTTCTATACACTTGCTTTTTTCTACGAATTTTCGCCTGAAGATTCATCCGCTTCATTAAACGATAAATACATTTGTGATTGATTCTCCACCCGTACTCCCGCAAAATGTATGCCTTTACTCTTGGATAACCATAGGTTCCATTGGATACTTCATAGGCTTCCACGATCAAATTCATGATGTCCTGATTTCTTAAATCTCTCGCTGTGGTTACATTTCTTCGTTTCAGCCACTTATAATAACCGCTTCTTGAAACACATGCTATCTTACATAACAAAGAAATAGGATAGGAACAACTAAGATCATGAATGATGGAATAGAAGACGGTTTTGTCTCTTGTTTTCACCTCCTTTTCAAAGCAATAAACTTTTTTAAGAATTCATTTTCTGCTTTGAGTTTTCGATTTTCTTCTTCTACGGTTAGTGGTTTCTTTCTAGGCCGTCCCCGTTTAGAGGAAATGGTTTTTCCTCTACGTTCTTTTAATCCTTCTTCTCCATACTGTTGATAGTTCTTTACCCAAATACGTACCCTTTTAGGATCTTTTATTCCCATTCTCTTGGCCACTTTTCGATAGCCTAATTGTTCATTCAAATACATCATGACTGTACGCAATTTAAATTCAAAACTATAGCTTTTGTATTTTGCATTTGATTTATCCAAAAAAATCCCTCCTGTATAGCAGTGTGTCCTTTTTCTACACTGTCTACACAAGAGGGATAATATCAATCAAAGCGGATGCTTTCTTTAATATCTCCCTCCATATTTTTTGTAATGCCATTCCATTCATGAAGGATCTCTTCCTTGTTCCTGCCAAAACAATCGGAAAATGAATGTAAAGGTATACCCTTTAAGAATAATCCGTTTTAGTAATTGATACTAAGCTCGATCAAAATATACATAGAGGGTATTGTAGTTCATCGAAATGTGAGAAAACAACGGATTGTCGAATGAATTATGTAAATTGGAAATGAATGGGCTTTACAATCATCTTTTTTATTTATTTTCCGTTTGATTATGAAGGAAGCTTGCTGCATCTATTGCAAAAAGATAGGCTTGCCGCCTATCTTTTCTGTGTACGATATTTAGCGGGATTTGATTTTTGCTTCGAATTGTCTAAGCGTTAATTGATTTAACTCTGGAAAACCTTCTTCTTTCAAGGAAATGGTTTTTCCTTCATAAACAGGGTAGACTCCTTGCCATCCCCCGACAATGGTATACAATTCTGTTCCTTTAACAGGTTTTAGAAAGCAAACATATCGCCCCTCAGCCATCGGTCCTGGATACACTTTGTTGAGAGGATTTAAAGGATCGGGAAGGGGTTCAATACCGGTTGATAACACGTTGATGATTTTGCCGCCGGTTCCCTTTAAATATTTGTCGACATGAAAGCTTTGTACAAAATTGACGAGCTGCCCGCCTTGTACAGATTTATCTAACGGCCGTTTCTGAAAAGAAGTATCGAACCAGCCATAAGCAATGAATGTTGAGCCGCTTACTAAATTCTTTAAGTTTGCGGCACGCTTGATATTTACTGCTTGTTTTGGAATGGTAATATTCTGCGCCTGAACAGGTAAATGAAACGTAAATAGAAAACATATACAGATTAAAAACTTAGGCCATACTTTCATTCAATCCACCTCATAAATAATCTTTGTTGAGCGCTACTATTGTTTAACAATCTTTCCCGTTTTATGCGTGTTTCCTTTGTCCTCGAAAAGGGCGACCTTATTCGCAGGACATTAAGTCTGGCAGTTCAACACCCCATGTAAAGGTATGCATCTAATTTGTAATTATCTTTCAATCTGGAATAATGTGATAACGTACAAGCGAATAAGGATGGGCAAAAAAAAACCGCCTTTCCCACTAAGGGATCAGGCGGTTTGTTTATGCAAAGGTTTGGCGACAATCGCATCGTTTTCGACATCGATGCGAATCGCTTTGACTTGATCGTTTTCATCCAGCAGCACATCGGCGATTTTGTCTTCGACATGTTCTTGGATGACGCGGCGGAGCGGACGAGCGCCGAATGCTGGATGGTAGCCGAGTTCGGCTAATTTTTCTTTCGCCGCTTGCGAAACGTCAAGGTCGATGTGTTGTTCGCGCAATGTTGCTTTTACTTCGTTGAGCATGAGATCAACAATTTGCAGCATATGTTCTTTTTTCAACGATTTGAATTCAATAATCGCATCGAAACGGTTTAAAAACTCTGGTTTGAAGTATGCGTTTAATGAGTCGAGAATGCTTGTTTGTGTTTGTTGTTTTTCAAATCCGACCGTAATTTTTTTGTCTGTCACGCCGGCGTTGCTTGTTGCGATGATGACTGTATCTTTAAAGCTTACGGTGCGTCCTTGGCTGTCCGTGAGACGTCCGTCTTCTAAAATTTGAAGGAAAATGTGTTGCACATCTGGGTGCGCTTTTTCAATCTCGTCAAGCAAGATAATGCTGTATGGATTGCGGCGCACTTTTTCTGTAAGCTGGCCGGCTTCTTCGTGACCGACATAGCCAGGAGGCGAACCGATTAATTTCGATACCGAATGTTTTTCCATGTATTCGCTCATGTCGAGGCGAATCATTGCGTCTTTTGAGCCGAATAGCTCTTCTGCCAACGTTTTCGCCAGCTCTGTTTTTCCGACGCCAGTCGGACCAACGAATAAGAACGAACCGATTGGGCGGTGTTTTGCTTTTAATCCCGCGCGGCTGCGGCGGATCGCTTTGGCGACTTTTTTGACCGCTTCTTCTTGGCCGATGACTTTTTTCGCTAAGTTTTCTTCTAAATGTTTCATTTTTTCTTTTTCATCGGCCTGCAGTTTGCCGACAGGAATGCCTGTTTTCTCTTCGATGATGCGTTGGATATCAGCAACATCGACAACTGGGCGTTCTTGGTTTACGCCGTTTTGCAATTGTTTTTCCAATTTCAACTCTTCGCTGCGCAATTTCGCTGCCAGTTCGAAATTTTCTTCTTTCACTGCTTTTGCTTTTTCTTTGGCGATTTGCGCAAGGCGTTCTTGAATTTGTTTTTCATCTGTCGGACCGAGGCGCAAGTTCGCTTTGGAGCCGGCTTCGTCTAACAAGTCGATCGCTTTGTCCGGCAAGAAGCGGTCTTGAATGTAACGGTGCGACAATTTGACGCACGCTTCAATCGCTTCGTCCGTATATTTCACATGATGGAATTGCTCGTATTTCGGCTGAATCCCTTTTAAAATCGTAATCGCTTCTTCGACCGTTGGTTCATGCACGATAACTGGTTGGAAACGGCGTTCAAGCGCAGCGTCTTTTTCAATTTGGCGATATTCTTTCAACGTTGTGGCACCGACGACTTGCAATTCTCCACGCGCGAGCGCTGGTTTTAAAATGTTGCCCGCGTCCATCGAACCTTCCGCCGAACCGGCGCCGACGAGCAAGTGAATTTCATCGATGAAGAGAATGACGTTTTTCCGGCGCTGCAATTCAGCGATGAGCCGTTTCATCCGCTCTTCGAATTGACCGCGAATGCCTGTATTCGCAACAAGCGATGCGACGTCAAGCAAATATACTTCTTTGTTTAATAGTTTTTCCGGAACTTGCCCTTCAGCGATTTTCAAGGCGAGTCCTTCGACAATCGCTGTTTTACCGACACCTGGTTCCCCGATTAATACCGGGTTGTTTTTATTGCGGCGGTTTAAAATTTCAATGACGCGTTCAATTTCTTTATCGCGTCCGATGACTGGGTCAATCAGACCGGCTTTCGCAAGCTGTGTTAAGTTGCGGCCAAATTGGTCTAAGAAACCGCCGCCTCTTTTACCGTTTCTGTTCCATTTGGATGGTTGTGCCATATTTGCTGATGGCGTATCCATTTCCGAAATTGGCGAAAATCCGTTCATAAAGAAATCATCAAATGGGAATGACGAGAAATTATCGAAACCGAAATTGATCGGAATAGTCAGCTCTTGTTTTTGTTTTTCATAACATTCGTGGCAAAGGTGCATTTGCTTTTTCTCATGATTAAATTGTAAATTGACAAATACCGTCGCTTCGTTTTGATGGCATACTTGACAAAGCATGAGGCATAACCTCCTTTTTCGCTCTTTTGACTTTGACTATCTTTGACTTTCTGATATTATTATACTTTGACTATCTTTGACTTTCAAGAGTTTTTTACAAAAAAATTTGTTGTAACCGTGAAATGTTTTTGGAAAAGCGGTGAACAATGGTATAGCATGTGGCAAACTTATGATATAGTTGGGACAGAAAAAGTTTAGTGAGGGAGATGAAAAGGGATGAAAAGAGTTTATACGTTTTTGGCATTGATGCTCATATTTTTATGTTCGGCTTGCAATCAAGAAAAGCAAGAGGAAAAACCGGCAATGCTTGAAGTTCAACTTCAGACACCGGATCATATTGAATTAAATAAGGAAACGACACTTTCTTGTATCGTGACATACGGCGGGGAAAAAGTGAATGATGCGGATGAAGTGAAGTTTGAAGTGTGGAAACATGGAAGCGAGAAGCGCGAGATGTTAACTGCCAAAAATGATGGTGATGGCAAATATTCTGTGAAAAAGACGTTTACCGAGCCGGGGACGTATTCGGTCATTAGCCACGTGACAGCACGAAATATGCATAATATGCCGAAAAAAGATATCGTTGTTGGCACACCGAGCGATCAGCCGCAAAATCATGCAGAGGAACATCACGGTGATGAACACCATCATGCCGATGTCATGATGATGCTTCATGAAAAACAATTTTCCGTAAATAAAGAAGCGCATTTAACGGTACATATTACTCATGATGGCAAGCCGCTTGCAGGCGCTACCGTTCGTTTGGAAGTGTGGAAAGATAACGGAAAGCACCTGTTTATCGAAGCAAGCGAAAAACAAGCAGGCCAATACGAAGCAGCAACGTCGTTTCAAGAAAAAGGGACATATTCTGTAAAAATTCATGTAGAAACGGAACAACTTCACGAACATCAAGTAGAGCAAATTACGGTGCAATGAAGGGATGCCCTATAGCGGCATCTTTTTTACTGCCATCTCGTCTTTATTGAACTATGTCGGCATATATATGGGAGTGAATAGTGGACAAGGAGAGGGAGATGGCAGAAGTGGCTGGAAAGTGGTCAGGAGCTTGGCAAATCGCCGCCGTTTATGTCGGCACTGTCGTCGGCGCGGGGTTTGCTACTGGAAAAGAAATTATCGAGTTTTTTACCCAATACGGAACGTCCGGAACGATTGGCATTATCATCAGCGGCATCTTGTTTACGTGGGGCGGCGCGCGCATGATGGTGATGGCACGGAAAGTGAAGGCCGCCTCTTATCAACAGTTTAACCGCTATTTATTTGGCAGGGCAATGAGCCCGGTTATTTCTATCATGATGACGGTGATGATTGTCGGAGTCACCGCCGTGATGATGGCCGGCGCAGGCGCGGTGTTTGAGGAACAGCTCGGGTTGCCGCGGCAGATCGGAATTGTGGCGACGTTATGTTTATCGCTGTTAGTTATGATGTACGATATAAAAGGGCTATTTGGAGTAAACGCCTTGATTGTTCCGATGATGGTGCTATTTAGCGCCATTGCGTTTGGAAAGCTGATTACCATGGGAGAATTGTGTGAAACGAAACTGGAAGCGGCAGACTATTCATTAAAAGCCTTTCTTTCCCCTTTTTCGTATGCGGCGTTTAATTTGGCGATGGCGCAGCCTGTGCTTGTGCCGCTGGCTTGCGAGACGGGAGACGAGCGCATGGTGCGGCGCGGCGCAGTGCTTGGCGGGTTGCTGCTTACCGGCATTTTATTAAGCAGCCATTTTGTGCTCTTATCGTTTCCATATGCAATGAATTACGATATTCCGATGGCGGAAGTGATCCGTTCGTTTTTCGCCGTTTTTTACTGGGTGTATATCATTGTGATTTACGGGGAAATTTTTACGTCTATTATCGGCGGCATTTTTGGCCTGCAGCGGCAGGTGCGCACGCTCGTTTCTATTCCTAACGTCTTGTTTTTTGCCGTGTTGTTTATCGTGCTGTATATGGTCAGCTTATTCCGCTACAGTGAGCTCTTATCATTTTTATATCCGATATTTGGCTACATCAGTTTTGCATTTCTTTTTCTATTATGGGTGCGCAAAGTACCGCGCCCGTAACAGCAGCCGTTTTCCCGCATTGACGTGGAAAAACGGCTGTTTTGTTGAATGATTAGCGAAAGCGCTGTATGATTTTTTCTAGCTCATGGACGGATGCAAGCAAAACATCTGCTTCTTTAGCTAGTTCGTGAATGGCTATTGTTTGCTGTTCTAATCCGGCGGTAGTTTCTTGCACCATGTTTGTAAAATCGCTGGCAATCGCGTTAATATCGCCAATGAGCCGCTGAAGGTTTTGTCCGTTCACCGTTACCGATTCGACATGTATTTTATTTTGTTGCAGCAGCTCATTTAATTGGGTGAACATATGCTGAAATAATGTAAACGTTTCTCCCGTTTTCCATAAGGAAAGTTTTGTTTTCTCGACATGCTGCTCATTTTCTTGCACCGCCTGCACGGCATCTTGGAGTACTGATGCCATTGTTTGCAACGAAGCTAAAATTTGAGCGGCAAATGTGTTCGTATCTTCGGCGAGCTTGCGAACTTCCTGGGCGACGATGGCAAAGCCTTTTCCCGCTTCTCCTGCACGCGAGGCTTCAATCGACGCATTTAATGCCAGCAAGTTCGTCTGTTTTGTAATCGTACGAATGGACGAAATCATGTCTTGGGCGTTGGCTGCTTCTTGCGCTGCAGCATGGATTAATGCGGTTGTTTTGTTTATTTCTTGTTGCATGGTATCCATTTTTTGTTTTGTTTCTTCAATGAGACGGTTTCCTTCGTTCATCGATGTGAGAGCGCTTTTCGCCTGTGAAACGACGCGTTCTACTTCTTCTTGCATGTTTTGCACCCGTTTTACCATCTGCATGACGAAATGATTTGCCTGTTCTACTGATACCGTTTGCTGTTTTGTGCCTTCGCGAAATGTTTCCATCGCTGCCGCGATTTCATCAAACGATTCAGAAAGCCGTTTTGTTTCCAATTGCTGTTTTTCGCTGACTTGATTGACCGTTTTGACCGCCTTTGCTAGCTCGGTAATAATCGTACGGATGCCTAAAATCATTTTATTAAGTTCGTAAGCGATTTGATGAAATTCGTTTCGTTTTCGCTTTGTCCGCACTTCTGTCTGCAAGTTCCCAGAGGAAACGGAGCGGGTGGCGCTATACCAATGGCGCAGTTCAATGATGAGTGAATGATAAAAATAAAAACTGAAGATAAGGCCAATGGTAATGGTCATAGTGCACATCCATAGCGCGGATAAGGAAAAAATAGTAGTGAAAAGCAGGCTGAGAACAGCCGGGACGATGGAGAGAAGGGAAAAATATATCGGTAAATAAGGGTGGTGCATTAATCGTCCCATCCGCAAATTAAAGCGCTTTCCACTAGGATCTGTCCATAACGGACAGCTTGCATCGATCAGCACTTCCCCGGTATCCCGTTCATACACTTGCAAAAGCGGTTTTGTTGTTTTTGCTGCCTTCTGTCCTACTTCATCCGAAAAAATCCTGCCTTCCCGCAAGCGGTTCGTATGAACGAGACTGTATCCCGTTTCATCTACGATAAGAAAATACTCATCCTGTCCAAGCTGCTTGTCCAAAAACGAACGAATATGATCTAACTGCGCCTCTAACGGACGGGTGTTGTCTATGTATTGTTGCAGCTTTTCTGCCACCTCTACCGCTTTTTTTAGCGCTTGTTTCGCTCGCCGTTGTTTTGTCAGATGTCTCATTATTGCTTCCCTCCTATGTATTTGTTCCTTTTTTCAATATATACACAATATTCAGATATATCAATACCGGAATAGGAAGTGAATAAAATAAACAGCGGGTTGGAAGACTATCCCTCAAACGGCAAGTACGAGGGGATCATTATGTCCATTTTTTCCTTTTTTAAAAAAACGAAGACAAACGGTGGGGAAAAAACGCTGCAACAATTATTGAATAAGCTGCGTCAATCTAGTGATTTCATTACAGTCGAGTTTGCCGTAAACGGTCATTTGCTTGCCATTTACTATTTTGATTCGCTAGTGGACCCGAAAGTGCTGCAGCAACACGTTCTCTGCCATCTGCAAAATGATGTGCCGAAAAATCCAGATATAAAGCTGGAAGATTTGCAAAAAATCATACCGATTCAGCGGATTGAAGTAACGAACGATGTGCAGATGATCGAAGAAAAAATATTAAAAGGGTTTGTGGCTGTTCAGTTACAAAAGACAGATAACCGTGTTGCACTCATTAATATAGCAAATGAAAGTTTAGGGCTGCGGTCAAACAATGATTCAGAAAATGAATTTAGTGTCATCGGACCGAAAGTGGGATTTATCGAAAACATTGGTACTAACTTACATTTAATCAGAAGGCAAATCGTAACGCCCAATTTAGTGTTTCGGGAAATGGAGCTTGGTACAATATCAAAAACAAAAGTGGTTGTCGCGTATATCGATGGAATTACGAATAAGCAGACGATCGAAACCGTGATCCAGCGACTCGAAAATATCCATTTTGACATTATTCTTGACAATTCCCTTATCGATCAAATGCTTTCCGATAACTCGAATTCTCCGTTTCCGCTTTTTATCTCAACGGAACGGATTGACCGTGCCGTTTCTGCGCTTGCGTCTGGTCAAGTTGTTGTTCTTTGCGACGGTTCACCATATGTTGTCATCGGCCCGTCGACTTTTTTCGATTTTTTTACTTCACCGGAAGATTATTATTTACCATGGATTCTTGGATCATTTGTCCGGCTGATTCGCGTTTTTGGCATTATGATTTCCGTGCTGGCTTCGCCGATTTATATTGCGGTATTAACGTACCATTATGAAATGATTCCGACAGATTTGCTTGGAACGATTATCTATTCCCGTTCTAACGTACCGTTTCCGCCGGTATTGGAAGTGTTATTTTTAGAAATCACCATTGAACTGCTTCGCGAAGCGGGCGCGCGCCTGCCGACAAAAGTGGCGCAGTCGCTTGGGGTCGTCGGCGGTATTGTGATCGGACAAGCTGCGGTGGACGCAGGGCTGACAAGCACCATCATGCTCATTATCGTTTCACTTGCCGCTTTAGCTTCTTTTACGACACCGATTTTTAAAATGTCCAATACAATTCGCTTCATCCGCTTTCCCATTATTTTATTTGCGACATTTTGGGGCGGAGTCGGAATTGTTTTCGCCGTCTGTTTCCTATTAATTCATTTAGGAAGGCTGCAATCATTTGGCAATCCATATTTAGTTCCGTTTTATCCGCTGCGCATTCGCAATTTCAAAGATAGTATTATCCGTTTCTCATACAGCCAAACAGCGCAGCGACCAACGTTTCTTCGCCCGCTTTCCTTGTTCCGCTATAATCCGGCGAAAGCGAAACAAAAAGACGATATCGACGAGTAAGAAAGGGGTCGAATATGAAGCCGCTTCTGGTCATTGCCGCATCGGTCTTTTTACTTGCCGGCTGCAAAAGCTCGCGCGTTATTGATGAAATTCAAATTATTCAAGAAATGGGCTATGACTTTCATGACGGAAAATATGTAGGAACGGCGGTATACCCGACGTTTAAACAAGGACCGATGACAAAGCCGAATTTATTAATGACGTCTTCGTCAACGGTGTATGATTTAATTCCCCGCCTTTCTTCCAAGTCGGCATTGCCGATTGAGGAAGGGCAGCTTCGTTTAATTTTATTTGGCAAAGAATTTGCCAAACGGGGAATTATACAAATCACCCATAGTTTGGCCCGCAACAATAAAGTGGGAAGCCATTTGCTGTTAGGTGTGTCGTCAGGAAGCGCACGTGAGCTATTGGATATTACGGCGAGCACTACTTTGAGCGATACGCTGTACTTGCCCAATTTAGTCGAACAAAATGTCCGTTCGATGAATTTGCCAAAAACGAATTTACATTTGTTTTTATATAACTATTTTTCAAAAGGAAGCGATCCGTTTTTGCCTTATTTTGAGAAAAAGGGGGATTTTGTGAAATTAGAAGGGCTTGCATTGTTTAAAGATGGAAAATATGTGGGGAAAGTGAGTTTGCGTGATTCATTTTTGGTAAAAATTTTATTAAATGAAACAAAAAAAGGAGTATATCAGTTAAAAGTAGGGAATCGGGGAAAACAAGGCGAGGACTGGGTGATGCTCGAAAATTTATTTGCGACGTCCAAATATGAGTGGAAAAGGAAAGGGAACCGCCATGTTCTACATATTTTTGTTCATATTCACGCTTCTGTCAGAGATTATCCGTCTTGGCTCGATATGCCGCATAAAAATATTTTCCCTACGGTGAAAAAGAAGATGGAAGATGAAATCGAGCGCGATATTCGCCGCCTGCTCCGCTATTTTCAAGAAAAAGAGATTGACCCGATTGGCATTGGCGAATTTGTCCGTAGCGAAACAAGGAATTGGAATGCAGACGAGTTTTATCGTGGATATAAAGATTTAGAAATCAAGCCGCATGTAACTGTCGACATTATACAAACAGGGATCGGTGAGTGACGCGAGCGGGGTAGCGTCAAAAGTTTTATGAAAACTCCACATCCGCCATCCCATGGAGCATCGTAAGGCATCCTTGGAGCCGGATTCGCCCTTGACCAACACCCGCCAAAGGTGTGAAAGGGACGTCAAGGGCGACGGGGACAAAAAAGAGGGCATAGGAAAGCCGCCCTTGCCCTTACCGAATTTTACCTTTGACGAGGTTCGGTTGGTCAAGGGTTCGCTTCGCCGAATCCGGCTGTTCTTCTGATCCATGGGCTCCGGTGGACAAAAAAGTTAGGCTGCCTCTTGTTGGAGGAAATCTTGAGCCATGGCGATCAGCTTCGTCCACCGGGCCGGCATATGGGGCAGGTCGGCGAGCTCCGGGATGACGACAGGAACCCGGCCTTCGAGTGCACCGTGCGGGCGCAGGAAGTTGAAATACGCCACAAACAGCGTGACAAAGGAGACCGAGCCTTCTTCCGCGCCAAATCCGTGAGTCGGCCGATAGTTGCCTTTAAACGTCCGGTTGAATCGCTCGATGATTTGTTTGAGCGCGCGGAACTCTTCGGACACCGGATCCTCATTGGTCAGTCCGATCACTTGGCGGACGTCAAACGGAATCCCGTGCTGGGCAAAAAAGTGCTGCGCCAGCAGGTAAATGGGATTGCCGTCGACGACGAACGACAAATCGTCCGGGATGGACGGCAGCTTTCGCAGGACGTCATCGATGGCGCGGATGGCCGACAACGTATCCCGGTGGGGCGAGACGCGATACGACAACACCACTTTTTTCACGGCATCAAACATAAAAAACAGGTAATGCCAGCGTCCTTTCACGCGAATATACGTCTCGTCCCCACAGAACGAGCCGGACAGCTCGTACGGGAACTGGTCGACAAACGGCTGAATCATGAGCGCGACGCTATTGGCGTAGTTGAGTACCGTCTGATGGGAGATCGACACGCCATGCACATCCTTCATGATTCCGGCTGTCTGTCTGGAGGACATCCCATAGTTAACGTAGTACGTCAACACGAGTCCGAGGGTGTGCGACGACACCGCCAGACGGGACAAATCGACTTTTGGCTTTTTCGGCGACGATGGGGCCAATGGTTGAAAGTCAAACAAAAACTCACGGAACAGATACCGCACCTTGAAGGCTTGAGGGTTCTGCTGGAATTGTTGGCGTTCTTTTTGGCTCATCCGGCGAAGGTTCTTTTGGTAAAACGGGCAGTCGTTGTTCTTGCATTTGTAGATGTAGTAGTCCTTGCGTTCTTTGATTTTCTCAAGCGTTTGGAAGCAGTGCGGGCAACGAAAGACCGCTTGCTTTTTGAACCGATTTCGATGGTTGAACCGGCATTGGCACACTTTGCATTGGTACTGCCCTTTTCCGCCGTTGTTGGCGTACAGGTAGGATGACGGCGCCTGGCAACGGGGACACGTCAACGAATCCGGAACACGGTGTTTAGCGTTGTCCCGGCGTTGGATCGGCGGCAACGGACGGCCGTGCCGGGCTTCGTAGTCGGCTAAAAGCTGCCGGTAGTCGAGTGTTTCTGGGACAACGATGATGGGAAGGTCATCGACTTGAAGTTTTCGGTACGGTTTTCGAACCGGTTCGTCCATGTCTTTGCGGCTTAAGGATTTTCCTAATAAGGCACCAATTAAATAGACAATGATTTGATGTTGGGACTTGATTATTTCGAGCAAATAGGCTAATAATTGAGGTAACAAGCTTGTCACTCCTTTGTTTTGGGTGTTGGGTGTGGGGTTACCTCAATGATGGCCTAAAACAACGGGGGTGGCAAGCTTTTTTTATTCTAACCGTTGAAACTCAATGAAAAACAGTGAATGTGGAGGATAAACTTTTGACAATACCCGAGCGGATGGGGAGGTATTTTTATGAATCAAGCAATGAAAGAGCGATTCCTTATCTCGCCTTTTTTGGTGTTTTTTCTCATTAATAGCACCCAAGTAGGAATTGGAATGCTTAGTTTTCAACGCTTGGTGATGAAAGAGGCGGGGCACGATGCGTGGATAGCTGTTATCCTAACGGGAATTATTGTCCATTTATTAATTTGGATCATGTATCAACTTTTCGCTCATTCCCCTGATGCTGAAGATATCGTTTCTATACACCAACGCTATTTCGGCAAATGGATCGGCTTTGTCTTTAATTTCGCTTTGCTTGTTTATTTCTTTTTATTAGCGTTTACGGTATTGCGAACGTATATTGAGATTATTAAAATTTGGATGTTTCCTCTGATGGGGGCATGGCAGTTAAGCCTTATTTTTTTAGCGCTGGCTTATTACACCGTATTAGGAGGATTCCGCGTTGTCACGGGGGTATGTTTTTGGGGCGTCGTGATTCCGTTGCTCACCATTTTCCCAATGTTGTTTTTCCCGCTTGAATACGCCCATTATCGCAATTTGCTGCCGGTGTTTGACCATTCGATTGGTGAGATTTTTGCGGGTGCGAAAGCAATGTCGCTGCAATATTTAGGAATGGAAATGCTGATGGTATATTACCCGTTTATCCAACAGCCGGAAAAATCTCATAAATGGGCGCAATGGGGAAGTGCGTTTACGACCCTCATCTATTTAAGTATTATGCTGGTCTCGATTCTTTTCTATAATGAAGAACAAATTCAGCATATCACTTGGCCGACATTAACGCTGGCGAAAATTCCAGCAGTGCCGTTTATTGAAAGGATGGAGTACATTATCATTTCCATTTATGTGCTGGTAGTATTTCCAATTATTTGCATCGCGGTATGGTCGGCTTCGCGCGTTGCGAAAAAATTGTTTTCCATCAAGCAGCGCCGCTTTGTTCCTGTGATTTTGTTATTCTTATTTATCGGGACATTGTGGTTCGAAGAAAAAGAACAAATCGAACGGTTGAACAAATGGACCTCTACGATCGGCCTGTATTTCGTCATTTTCTATATTCCTGCTTTATACATATATGTGAAGGCAGCGAATAAAATAAAAAAAATAATGCAATCCAAAAGCTAAATGTGGTATAGTTTAAAAGGAAAAAACAGAAGAAAAATTCCGTACGAACGTACGGGAGAGGTTTCTAGAACAACCCTCTATAAAAAACTAGGGACGGCTATATCCTTAGGGGGTATAGCTTTTTTGTTTTAGAACGCCTCTTCTTCTGGAAAAATCGGAAGGGAGTGCATCGAAAAATGAAAAAGGAAAAAGCGATTGTCGTCTTTAGCGGCGGCCAAGATAGCACGACATGTTTATTTTGGGCGCTAAAGCAATTTGACGAGGTAGAAGCGGTGACGTTTGATTACGGACAGCGTCATCGCCTGGAAATTGAAGTGGCAGCTTCCATTGCGAAGGAACTTGGTGTTCCACATACGGTATTGGATATGTCGCTATTAAATCAATTAGCGCCAAATGCGCTTACGCGGAGTGATATTGCCATTGAACAAAATGAAGGGCAATTGCCATCAACGTTTGTCGATGGGCGAAATTTATTGTTTTTGTCGTTTGCCGCGGTGCTTGCAAAACAAAAAGGAGCGCGTCATCTCGTCACAGGCGTATGTGAAACGGATTTTAGCGGCTATCCGGATTGCCGCGATATATTTATTAAGTCATTGAATGTAACGTTGAATTTAGCGATGGATTATCAATTTGTCATTCATACGCCACTGATGTGGCTGACGAAAGCGAAGACGTGGAAGCTCGCCGATGAGCTCGGCGCGTTTGATTTTGTGCGGACGAAAACATTAACTTGCTATAACGGCATCATTGCTGACGGCTGCGGGGAATGCCCGGCTTGTGTGTTGCGAAGACGCGGGCTTGAAGAGTATATGAGAGAGAAGGAAGGGGTGGGCCGGTTATGATGCACCAGCTTTACCCGCAAGTGTTTCATGATTATCGGTATGAGTTGAATAAAGATATGCATATTGCCGCTGCCCATTTTATTCCCCACAAGCAGGCGGGCAAATGCGCGAACATTCATGGTCATACGTATATCGTGAATATCACGGTTGCAGGTGACGTACTGGACGATTCAGGTTTTTTAGTGAATTTTCAAAAATTGAAAGAGCTTATTCATGGGAAACTGGATCATTCGTTAATGAACGAACATCAAGATTGGTTCAATGATCAAAACAGCAACGATTTTCCGACAAGCGAGGTCATCGCTCGAAAAATCTATGAAACGGTGCAAGCGTATCTTGATACAATGCCAAACAAGCCAAAGTGTTTGCAAGTGTTCGTGCGGGAAACGCCGACAAGCTATGTTGTTTATCGGCCGAAAGCGGGGAAATGATCATGGCAAAAAAAAATTCCCGTGCTTGAAATTTTCGGACCGACGATCCAAGGGGAGGGAATGGTGATCGGGCAAAAGACGATGTTCGTCCGCACCGCCGGCTGCGACTACCGCTGCCGCTGGTGCGATTCCGCTTTTACATGGGATGGGTCGGCAAAAGAGGAAATCCGACAAATGACGGCGGAGCAAATTTGGGAACGGCTGTATGAACTCGGCGGTGACCGCTTCAGCCATGTGACGATCTCGGGAGGAAATCCAGTTCTCATTCAAGCGTTGGAAGAGCTTGTAGTATTATTAAAAAATAAAGGAATCCGCATTGCGGTCGAAACACAAGGAAGCCGCTGGCAAGATTGGCTGTATCATATCGATGATATAACCATTTCGCCAAAACCGCCGAGCTCCGGAATGGCGACCGATTTTGCTGTACTCGATGATATCATCGATAAGCTGGTTAGTGCAGGGCGCACGTCTCACGTTAGTTTAAAAGTCGTTGTATTTGATGATGATGATTTTAACTATGCAAAAATGGTTCACAAACGTTATCCGAACATTTCGTTTTATTTGCAAGTCGGTAATGATGATGTATTAGAAACAGATGACATGGCACTGCGCGCAAAGCTGTTGAAGAAACTTGAATGGTTAGTGGAAAAAGTGGCGCAATCAAACGAACTGAACGATGTACGAGTGCTGCCGCAGCTGCACACCCTGTTGTGGGGGAACAAGCGCGGCGTGTAAATATAAATTAGGAAAGGAGAAAAACGATGGCAGGAAGAAAAGAAGAAGAGTTAAAAGATCTTACGCTATTAGGAAACCAAGGGACGAAATATTTATTCGAATACAGCCCAGAGGTGCTGGAAGTATTCGAAAACAAACATCCTGACCGCGATTATTTCGTGAAGTTCAATTGTCCGGAGTTTACGAGCTTGTGTCAATGAGGGCACACTTCAGTGGTGACACTGTCGGCTAAACCTTGTGAATTCAGGGGAAGAGAATAAGGGAGAAAATAGTAGAAATAGTATGGGAGTTGGTATACAATATAAGCAATAAGAACTTATGTTCGTGGAGGTGCTTGTATTGTCGCAAACTCCTTGGAGAGATAAAGAGTGGTTTATAAGCCAGTTTATTTATGAGGGAAAAAGTATTAATGAATTATCGAAAGAATGGGGGCTTGATTGGTCTAGTGTTGACAGATGGCGTCAAATTCATGGGCTTCCCAAACATTCTGAAAAAGAAAAAATTATTCAGTGGTATGGCATTGAAATTTGGAACAATATTGTAGAAAGAAAAAAGTACAGTTATTCCGTTGCTAATAAGAGGAAAGCGGAGATCATGTATAAAAATAAACGGTATGAAGAAATTCATGGGGTGGAAAAAGCACAAAAAATCAAAAATAAGATTTCGCTTTCCAATAAAAATGTGAAGAGGTCGACCAGTTTTAAGGAAAATTTGTCTGCTAGGCAAAAAGGACGAAAAAATTCAAATTGGAAAGGCGGATTTTATAGTTCACATGTTTATAAGGAAGTTGATCGTATATATGTAAAACAATATGTATTGGATACATGGAATAAGCATATTGTTATTGAAAGAGATTATACATGTGAATCTTGTGGTAAAAAGACAATAGCCTGCAATGGCCATCATGTCTTGTCTTTTACTAAAATTTTTGATGCCATTTGCTTTTATTTAAGCCAAGTTAATCAATTAAATACGATATCCGTAATAACTCAAATGCATATTTTTCACAAACAACATCATGATAAAATTTATAAATGCCTATGTCCTTCCTGCCATCAACATATTCATAAGCAAGATAACTTTGCTATTAGAAACTGGGAAGAAAACCAACTTCTTTATCTCTTAGAACCTTATTTCTCCAACCCTGAGCCAAGCCTCAAATTTAGGGGAAATGCAGGAGACTAGGAAATCCAAATGTTCTCTAAATTTGAGGAAGGTGCAGAGACTATCGAAATCACTCCAACATGAAGCGAGTAAGAGTAGTGTTGGAGGAAGAGAGTAGAGTACACCATGATGATGTAATATACATCATTATGGTGGAAGCGCAAGGGTTCTTATTCAATATCGCAGTTGAATAAGAATAAGATATAGTCCACCTGTTTGTTAAAACAGAGGCCAAAAACCGGACAACCGGACTTCGCGACGATTTACATTAGCTACATTCCCGATAAAAAATGCGTTGAAAGCAAATCGCTGAAGCTGTATTTATTCAGCTTCCGCAACCACGGCGATTTCCATGAGGATTGCGTCAATATTATTATGAACGATTTAATTAAAGTGATGGAGCCGCGCTACATTGAAGTATGGGGGAAATTTACACCGCGCGGCGGCATTTCGATCGATCCGTATTGCAACTGGGGACGTCCAGGAACGAAGTATGAAAAAATGGCGGAATATCGCTTATTGAACCATGATTTATATCCGGAAAAAGTAGATAACCGCTAAAATGCGCATCTTTATATAAAACAGTCAGAGGCTGTTCTAAGTGAAAGAACAGCCTCTGTTTTCGTTTTTACTCAATAATTTTGTAATTTTTATGATTGACGACGGTCCGTTCTTGTAAATCCAATTCTCTATAATTTTCCATATACGTTAAATCAACGATGACAGAATTTTCATTGACTTTTTCAACGATTCCGCGCAATCCATTTTTAAACTCGATAATGTCGCCAACTTTTGCTTTTTTCATATTCATTCTCCTTTTTTATTTATTTACTGTGTTTGTTATAGTTTGCCTTATTTTCTTTTTTAAGTAAAGGGGGCTTTGTCTCTTTTTTTATCATTTCTTAATAAAGAAAGGAGCTTGTGACAAAGCTCCTTTCTTACTTGGCAAATACGTGATTTCCAATGACAATGGTGACCTGCTTAGAGCGCAGCCATTTGCTTTTCGCCGTTTTTGGATTATAGAAGTACACTGAACCATTTCCTAAACCGCGAAAAGCAAGTGCTTCTTCAACGGCGCGACGTGATTCACGGTCTGCCGGTTGATTAATCGTTCCATTTTGTACCGGCGTGAATGCATAATGGCCGCCAGAGCGCTCATAAATAACATCGCGAATCGTATTTGGGAAATCAGGATGATCGACTCGATTCAACACGACAGTTGCTACGGCTACTTTTCCTGCATATGGTTCCCCTTTTGCTTCTGCGTGAACGAGACGGGCTAATAAATCTTTTTCACTTGCAGAAATCGTTGTTTTAGGAATAACTAACTTTTCACCAGGAAATAATAGATCTGTATACTTATCATTTTGTTTTTGTAGCTGTTTTAATGGTACGCCGTATTGTTTTGCAATGTTCCAAAGCGTTTCTCCAGGTTTTACTGTATGAGTTGTAGCTGCACTAGCAGCATGGCCTCCAAATAAAAATGCACTACAAAAAATGGATGCTAGCATCCACTTCCTTATCTTTTTCATAAAATTCCCTCCTTCTTGTTAACTCGCTACTAGAGTAACAAGGATTTTTGATTCTATCATCATCTAAATGTTGGAAAATTGCGTTTTCCGTTGATATTGCTAGTTTCATAGGGGGTATGGAAATTTTTTCGGCACAGAAAAAACGCCGATTTTCGCACTGGAAAATCGGCGTTAATTGATTAGCTTCGAGGTTTTTCGAGATAATGGTAAATGACGTCTCCTCCTCGCTGAGCAATGCCACGGAAATGTTTAAAATCATTTTGTTTTACAAGAACGTTGCGAAACGTGAGAAAATCTTCTTTTTTTACTAGTAGTTCTGAAATTGTTCCATTGCGCAATTCATCGAGAAGTTTAGAGGCTAATTTTTCATCCACCGTTTGTTCACCTCAACCGATGAATGTTGTCACAAATATTATGGTACCGCAATAGTGTTTTAGGATAAATACCCATTTTTTTTAAGGCAAACACCCTTTGCTTGTTTTCACATAAAATATGGATGGGTATGTATCATAATCATACCTTAATGAAAAAATGAAGGGGAGAGGAATATGAGTCACTGGAATTCGTATAAGGATGATCCATTTTTTTATGAACAGGACCATAATCATAATGAAGAAGAAAGAGTAGAGAACAACATGCAGTGGCCAGAAAACAATGCACCGCAAAATGTACAAATGCCAGCTGCACCAATGGAGAATGTGCCAATGCCACCTGTACAAATGCCAGCTGCACCAATGCCAATTGCTGTCTATCCTTTTCCATCAATGTGCGGCTGTCCTCCTGTGACCTGGTGCTGTCCGTATCCGATGGCAGAAGCAATGCCAATGCCATCGTTTGCAGATGACGGTTTTGATGGCCCGGATATGGCACCACAAACGATGCCGCTTGGGATGGAAAATGCACCGAACCCGACGATGGGGGATACAGATCCAATGAGTGAAGATCCTGATTCTGTTGCACCAATGACAATGCTGACTCAAGGAACGTTTGCACCGTCTCCAATGTTTCCGGTCGCAGGGATGGCTCCAACCGTTCCATTTCCTATGTGCGGTCCAATAATGCCAGGGCCGACAGCGTATTATACACCAGCTCCTTACTACGGTGGAGCGGCGCCATACAGTCCATTTTTCTCAGCTCCTTATGTTCCATATCGGTAAACATCCAAAAAGACCGCTATGTTGCTGCGGTCTTTTTTTGATGAAGAAAATAGATAACTATAAACAGTTTTGATGGTATACTTTTGTTAGAAAAAAACGAAGAGAAAGGCTGAAAAACGATGAATTTTTCAAGAAAAGTGGTTATCGTAACTGGAGGAGCAAATGGAATTGGAAAGTCCATTGTTACGATGTTTGCGGAAAAAGGAGCGAATGTCGTGATTGCTGATATTGCGGAAGAAGCAGGAGAGAAACTCGCTTTAGCGTTGAGGGAAAAAGGACTCGAAACTCGTTTTGTTCCAACCGATGTTCGAAAAATAGATGAAATAGCGCGTCTTATGAAAGTAACGTTTGAAACGTATGGTTGTTTGCATTATTTAATTAATAATGCGGGTGTGTCAAGATGGAAATCTCCATATGAATTAACGGTGGAAGAATGGGATGATGTGCTGAATACAAACTTGCGAAGCGTCTTTTTTGGATCACGTGAAGCCGCGAAATATATGCGCAAAAATAAAACAGGCGGAGCGATTGTAAACATTGCGTCAACAAGGGCGCTTATGTCTGAGCCGAATTCGGAAGCGTACGCCGCGTCGAAAGGCGGAATTTTATCGTTGACTCATGCTTTAGCCGTTTCGCTTGCCGATGATCGTATTCGTGTGAATGCCATCAGTCCAGGATGGATTGAAACAGGGGATTATGAACAGCTGCGGGAAATCGATCATACGCAGCATCCAGCCGGGCGTGTCGGCAAGCCGGAAGACATAGCGCGCGCTTGTCTTTATTTGTGTGATGATGAAAATGATTTTATTACAGGGGCAAATATTGTCATTGACGGTGGAATGACGAGAAAGATGATTTATGCTGAGTAAAATTTACATAATTATCAAGTTCATCTTTTGTTTAATAATAAGCATAAATATCCATTTCTAAGAAAAATTATAAACCGATTTGAATTGAACGGTGGACATTGATTTGTTAAAATATACGAAATGTAAGATGCTATAAAGGATGGGGTATCAAGATGAAAATTCGCAAAGCAGTATTATTTGATGAGCGGACACCAACAAATGTTTACATTTACGAAAATAAAAAAGAAGAATATATTGTGGTAGCCATTCCTGATCTTGAATGGTCATTTTTGATCCGCTACGAAGAGGAAACGGAAGCATTAAAAGAACGGTTAATATCGTCATTGACAAAAGCAGTTCCAAAAGAACATGTAGAAATGCTTGTAAATAAACTGTTATATTGGGTGCACGAAATGTAAATGATTAATAGTAAAACCACAGCGGATGAAAAAGGCGGTGGGGCTCTTTTTAGCTTCGCCGCTTTTTCAATATGATTCCGCAAGTTAGGAGTTCGATGATACGTGTTCACCTGCGGGTATGGAAGGAAAATCAAACAATCCATATTACGATTTCTGATACAGGTATCGGTATTTCCAAAGAACGGCTTCAAAAAATTGGTGAACCGTTTTTTACATTAAAAGAAAAAGGAATGGGACTTGGATTAACAACAAGCACGAAAATTGTGCAGGAACATAAAGGAACGATCGACATAGAGAGCGAAGTTGGCAAAGGGACAACCGTGCATTTGACTTTTCCAGCTTATGAAAAAAGATGACCAAACGACATTGGTCATCTTTTTTTATTTCTGCTGAACAAAGCAGGCGTCCGAATTATCGTTCTACCCAAGTAGTAATTGCTTCAATAGGCAACCGTGTTGTACGGCGGGCGGGGGCGATGCTTTTTCCGATTGTAATGAGCATAACTGGAATATAGCGGTCAGAAATATGAAATTCTTGTTTAAATTGTTCAGCGTTGAAACCGCCGATTGGGCAAGTTGCCCATCCTTTTGCCGTCGCAGCTAGCATAAGCTGCATGGCTGCAAGCGAGGCGTTGCTAAATGCTGCGTCACGAACGTATTCTTTATTTTTGTACGCTGCTTCAATTTGTTGTGCAATTCTTTCTTTTATTTCTGTAGACATTACCCCTTCATTTACTAACGGATCATATACTGCATCGGTGTTTCTATTTGCTTCTAAATCACCTAATACGGCAATGACAGCAGAAGCGTCGACAATTTGTTGTTGGTGATAGGCAATTGGATATAAACGTTGTTGCGCTTCTTTTCCATGAATAATAACAAAATGCCAGTGCTGCAAATTCCATGCTGACGGTGCTTTTCCCGCCAATTCAATGATTTCTCGCAATTCTTCCTTACTTATAGAAACATTCGGGTCGTATTTTCGTGTGGATTGCCGCTCGTTAATGACAGTAAAAAAGTCTTTTGCGGGTGTATGAATAGCATTTCCCATGTTGTTCCCTCCATTTTATTATGCGATTTAAAAGGATAATTAACTAACTTTTTGTAACTAAAATAGTTTGTTATCATCGTAAATTTATCTTTTGTTTTTGTCAATTTTTTTATCGTGGGAGCCGTCGAATTTTTTGGCGCACTCTGGCATATTTAGCTAATGATTGGATTAAGTGCTTGGCCGTATTAACAAAACTGGCCAGTGCCGTGTTGGGAGCAAAATTCGCTAGGTTTTCTTGGAATGGTTTACTTTCTGTTGTCGCCGGAATGGTTTCCCGTGGTGAAGCAACACTGATTATTGCTGGAATTGGATTGAAGACAAAGCTGTTGTCGCCTGATTTATTTACTAAATCTTTTTTATTGACCAATCGCACATATTGTTTTATTTCTTGTTGTCCTTTTTTATTTTTTTCATGCGATTTGGCTAATACGTTGGCAAGTAAAGAAATAGCGCCGATTTTTGCTGCATAAATGCCAAGCAAGAATTCATAACGCAATAAAGCAGTACATACTTCAGAGAATCCGCCAATTAAAATGAGCTTTTTTACTTTATGAGGATAGCGTAAGGCAAATTCTAACGCAATGGATCCACCGCTAGAATAGCCGCAAATAATCGCTTGCTTTACGTCAAGTGTATTGAGTAAGCGGCAAATATCATCAGCTAGCAGCGGAATCGTAATCGGACGATTCGACGGACTGCTTTTCCCATTGCCGCGCATATCATACATGATGATGCGGAAGTGGCTTGATAAAGATTGTTGATGACGGAAAACGATATGACCCATTCCAGGTGGATGAATGAATAAAATTGGTGTACCGCTTCCCATCTCTTCATAGTAAAGACGAACGCCATCTTCTACAATATATGGCATAGTAAACCTCCTGTTTGCACGACTACTCATAGTATGAATCTAAATAGGGAAAAATATGAAAAAAGAGCTGGCGTTTTTTAGTGAGCCAGCTCTTATTGCATCATATTTGGTGTAGGAATGTCTTTAAGAATCATGTGTATCCCTTCACTTACTGAATTGATCACATATTGTGCTTCTTTTTTTACATTAGGATGAGCATGAGACATGGCAAAGCTGTAAGGGGTTAGACGAAACATTGGAGTATCGTTAAACGCATCGCCGAAACAAGCGATTTCATTCGGCTGCAAGCGAAGATGTTCCATTAAAGTGCGAACCGCATTTCCTTTGCTAATGTTTTTTGGCATAATATCAAGACAGTTCGGTTCTGAAATAAACGTATCGATGTGATTGCCAAACTGACGCGTTATTTTTTGTTCGAATTCGACAATTTGTTCATTTGTTGCTAATACAGTAATTTTCGATGGATGAATATCTTTGCCGATGGAATCAAGGATGTTTGGACATTCATATAGCCCATAAAATAGACGTTTTTCTATTTCCGCTGTATTTTCGTTCGTTTCTTCAATAAAATATGTATTTTCATTGCAAACAAGTACAATCGCTTCCAATTCCTTTGCTTGCCGATAAATTTGTTGTGCTAGCTGCGGAGAAAAAGTAGTTGCATGAAGCGGCAAATTCGTTTTTGTGTAAATGAACGCCCCATTTTGACTAATACGATGCGCTTTTTGTTCCAATTCTTGCAACACTTCTAAAATTTCATTATCCATTCGGCCGGATGCAATTGCAAAATCCATTCCTTGTTCCACTGCTAATTGAATGGCGAGTTTATCTTCTTTTTTAACGTGGTTATCCAATCCAAGCAGCGTTCCGTCCAAATCGCTGACAATCAGTTTAATCAATGTTGTTCCCACCTTTCCTTCCCCATTGTAACATGCTTTTTATGATAGAGGGGAGAAAAAAGAGCGCGAAATATGCCATATTTCGTTGTTAAGAAAAAATCCATATTTAATTCATTGACGATTGAGAGATCGTTGCGTAAGATGATAATATTGCAAACGTTTTATTAAGGGAGTGGGGCTTTGTGGAAGAGGCCTTTCGTGTGGAAAAAGTGCTAAATAATAACGTGTTGATCGCTTCACATCCAACGTATGATGAAGTAGTATTGCTCGGAAAAGGGATTGGATTTGGAAAGAAAAAAGGGGATTATATTGAACAAAGTGCCGTTGAAAAATGGTTCATTTTAAAAAATGAGCGGGAACAAGAACAGTATAAGAAATTGCTGCCGGAGCTTGACGAAGAATTTATCGGGCTGATGAACGAAGTAATCCAGCACATTAAACAGCGAGTCAACGCTCCGTTAAATGAACATATTCACGTTGCACTTACTGATCATATTTCGTTTACGCTAAAGCGATTAAGGCAAGGCCTTGATTTAAAAAATCCGTTTTTAGTGGAAACGAAAAGCTTATATCCGCTAGAATATGAAATTGCATGTGAAGTTGTCGACATGATTAACCGAAAATTAGGAGTCGAGCTTCCGGAAGGAGAAGCTGGATTTATCGCGCTACATATTCACAGCGCAATTTCGAAACAAAGCCTTTCTGAAATAAATCAGCATTCACAATTAATTACCAAACTCATTCAAATTGTCGAACAGCAGCTTAATATCAAGATTGACCGCAACAGCATTCCTTATTTGCGGTTTGTCCGTCATTTGCGTTACGCAATTGAACGCATAAAAAAAGGAGAAAAAGTCGAAGAACCAAAAAAATTGTCGAAAATCTTGAAAGAAGCGTATCCACTATGCTATAATACTGCATGGAAATTAATAAAAGTGATGCAACAAACGTTACAAATGCCAGTAGACGACGCAGAAGCGGTTTATTTGACAATGCATCTGCAAAGACTTGCTAAAAAGGAAACAGAAACAATAGAATAAATTTGTCTCGCTTTACGTGTTACTGATTCGATCAGGCATGAGTAAAGAAGACAAAATAGGGCAGGCAAGAGGAGTCACTATTCCTCTTGTTGTAAGCGTTCTATTTTTGTCCTTCTTTGCTCATGCCTTTCGTTTTTATTGGTATGTTGTAAATAAGTCTGACGTCTGACGTATGCTTTTTCAAGAAAACCGCAAAACAATTTCTCATCTGTCGTACATGAACGTAACGTTTGTTGCAAAACTTATATACAGAAGAAAAAGGAGGGAATGAAAATGAAAAGGGCATTTGGTACGTTGCAAAAAGTCGGTAAAGCGCTTATGTTGCCAGTGGCGATTTTACCGGCGGCAGGAATTTTGCTTGCTTTTGGTAATGCCTTAAAAAACCCGGCTTTAACGGATAGAATTCCTGCGTTAAAAGCAGATTGGGTCGTGCTTGTTTCCAATGTGATGGAACAAGCAGGCGGCATTGTGTTTTCGAACCTTTCGCTCCTCTTTGCGGTTGGAGTGGCGATTGGACTGGCAGGCGGTGACGGTGTTGCCGGGCTTGCTGCAATTATTGGTTATTTAATTATGAATATCACCATGAGTGTGGTATTAGGCGTTACGCCAGATATGGTCGGCGACAATCCGGCATTTGCGAATATATTAGGAATTCCGACGTTGCAAACTGGCGTATTCGGCGGTATTATTGTCGGTATATTGGCTGCTTATATGTATAATAAGTATTTCAACATTGAATTGCCGCAGTATCTTGGCTTTTTTGCGGGAAAACGTTTTGTTCCGATTATTACAGCGGCATCTGCGGTATTGCTTGGAATTGTTATGACATGGGTATGGCCGCCGATTCAGCATGGTTTAAATGCGTTTTCCCATAATATGATTGATGCTAATAAGACATTAGCTGCGTTTATTTTCGGGGTCATTGAGCGTGCGCTGATTCCGTTTGGATTGCATCATATTTTCTACGCGCCATTCTGGTTTGAATTTGGCGAATATGTCAATAAAGCAGGACAAGTGGTGCGTGGCGACCAAAAAATCTTTTTCGAACAATTAAAAGACGGAGTGGCATTAACTGCGGGAACATTTATGACAGGAAAATTCCCATTTATGATGTTTGGCCTTCCAGCAGCGGCGCTTGCGATTTATCATGAAGCACGTCCAGAAAACAAAAAAGTGGTAGCTGGTATTATGGGTTCAGCCGCTTTAACTTCGTTTTTAACAGGGATTACGGAACCAATTGAATTTTCCTTTTTATTCGTTGCACCAGCGTTATTTGCGATTCATACGATTTTTGCGGGATTATCCTTTATGGTTATGCATTTATTAAATGTAAAAATTGGGATGACTTTCTCCGGTGGGGTTATTGACTTCTTGCTATTCGGTGTATTGCCGAACCGGACAGCATGGTGGCTTGTCATTCCAGTCGGATTAGCATTTGCGGTCATCTATTACTTCGGATTCCGCTTTGCGATCCGCAAATGGGATTTAGCAACACCAGGACGTGAAAAAACGACAGAAGAAGAGTCAACAGTAAAAGCAGAAGCGGACGATCTTCCATATGAAGTGTTGGCGGCGCTTGGCGGTAAAGAAAATATTGCTCATTTAGACGCGTGTATTACACGTTTGCGTGTTTCGGTCAACGATATTAAACAAGTTGATAAAGACCGCTTAAAAGCGTTAGGCGCAGCGGGCGTTTTGGAAGTCGGAAACAATGTACAAGCGATTTTCGGACCAAAATCCGATATATTAAAAGGACAAATTAAAGATATTATGGAAGGCCGCGCTCCATCACGAGTGAAGGAAGAGCCGCAAAAAACAGCGGTTCAAGAAACAAAAGAATCGGCCCAAGTGGAGGCAATTGCTTCACCGCTTTCGGGAGAAATCGTTCCACTTTCTGAAGTGCCAGATCAAGTCTTTTCACAAAAAATGATGGGTGACGGTTTTGCGATTATGCCAACAGACGGAACAGTGGTTTCTCCTGTTGATGGAAAAATTGTGAATGTATTCCCGACAAAACATGCGATTGGTATTGAGTCTGTTGGTGGGCATGAAATTTTAATCCATTTTGGTATTGATACTGTCAAATTGAATGGCCAAGGCTTTGAAGCTCATGTTAATCAAGGAGACGAAGTGAAAAAAGGTCAGCCTATTTTAAGCGTTGATTTAGAGTATGTGAAAAATAATGCTCCTTCTATTGTGACACCAATTATTTTTACGAACTTGCAGCCGAATGAAAGCATTCATGTCAAAAAGCAAGGTGCAGTAACAAAAGGGGAAGATCGCATCGTTGAAATTAGTTAACAAGGCGAATTTTCTGATTAAAGATTTTTTTAATTGAATGTAGTTACTATTATTTGATATTATGACAAATGAAAAAATAAGGAAAAGGGGAATGACGACAATGACTGAAAAAGTGTTTACAGTAACTTCAGAATCTGGAATTCACGCTCGTCCAGCAACTATACTTGTACAGACAGCAAGCAAATTCAACAGCGATATTCATTTAGAATACAACGGAAAAACGGTAAACTTAAAATCGATTATGGGCGTTATGTCTTTAGGAATTCCAAAAGGCGCTGAGATTAAAATTACTGTGGAAGGGGCAGATGCAGCAGAAGCAATGGCAGCATTAACGGAAACATTATCTAAAGAGGGTCTTGCACAATAATGATAAAAACCATTCAAGGAATTGCTGCATCGAGCGGTATTGCCATCGCAAAGGCATACCGCTTAGAGACCCCTGATTTTGTTGTAGAGAAAAAAGTTGTTTCCGATCCGCAGGCAGAAGTTGCACGTTTCGAAGCAGCAGTGGCGAAAGCAACAGAAGAGCTAGAAATCATCAAGCAACATGCTTTGCAACAATTAGGGGAAGATAAAGCTGCGATTTTTTCTGCTCACCTGCTTGTATTAAATGATCCAGAATTATTAAATCCAGTCAAAGAAAAAATTAAGACAGAGCAAGTGAACGCGGAATACGCGTTGAACGAAACGGCGACGATGTTTATTTCCATGTTTGAAGCAATGGATAATGAGTATATGAAGGAACGCGCCGCTGATATTCGCGATGTAACGAAACGTGTACTTGCTCATTTACTTGGAGTTACGATTTCCAATCCAAGCCTTATTTCCGAAGAAGTTGTGATTATTGCCGAAGATTTAACTCCATCCGATACAGCTCAATTAAACCGCCAATACGTAAAAGGGTTTGCAACCGATATCGGAGGACGTACATCCCATTCTGCCATCATGGCGAGATCGATGGAAATTCCAGCTGTTGTCGGTACGAAGCAAGTGACAGCAGAAGTTCAAAATGGTGATGTTGTGATTATCGATGGATTGGATGGACAGGTTATTGTCAATCCATCGGATGAGGTGCTCGCACAATATGAAGAAAAACGCGCTCGCTATGAAGCGCAAAAAGCAGAATGGGCAAAACTTGTACATGAAAAAACAGTGACAAGCGATGGGTATCATGTGGAACTAGCTGCTAACATCGGTACACCAGATGATGTCAAAGGAGTACTCGAAAACGGAGCCGAAGGAATCGGATTATACCGCACGGAATTTTTATACATGGGCCGTTCCGAACTGCCAACAGAGGAAGAACAGTTTGAAGCGTATAAAACAGTGCTTGAACGAATGGAAGGAAAACCTGTTGTTGTTCGTACGCTTGACATCGGCGGGGATAAAGAGCTTCCATATTTGGATCTTCCAAAAGAAATGAACCCGTTTTTAGGATTCCGTGCCATCCGTCTTTGCTTAGAAATGCAGGACATGTTCCGCACGCAGCTTCGCGCTTTGTTGAGAGCGAGCGTATATGGCAATTTGAAAATCATGTTTCCGATGATTGCAACGCTTGATGAATTCCGTCAAGCGAAGGCGATTCTTTTAGAGGAAAAAGAAAAATTGCAGCGCGAGGGTGTACCAGTGGCTGACGATATTGAAGTCGGCATGATGGTGGAAATTCCGGCGGCAGCTGTACTTGCCGATCAATTTGCTAAAGAAGTAGATTTCTTTAGCATTGGCACCAATGACTTAATTCAGTATACGATGGCAGCAGACCGCATGAACGAACGCGTTTCTTATCTTTACCAACCGTATCATCCAGCTATTTTGCGCCTTATTAGCAATGTGATTGATGCGGCACATAAAGAAGGAAAATGGGCTGGAATGTGCGGTGAAATGGCAGGCGATGCGATCGCCATTCCGATTTTGCTCGGTTTAGGGCTCGACGAGTTTAGTATGAGCGCAACTTCTATTTTGCGCGCACGTTCGCAAATGAAAAAATTATCAAAAGAAGAAGCGGCGCGCTTTAAAGAAACCGTCCTCTCGATGAGCACAGCGGAAGAAGTAGTTGCATTTGTGAAACAAACGTTCCATATAGAATAATGAATTAGCGGTGGATGCATCCACCGCTAATTTGCTTAAACAAGAATAGAAGATGTTGATTCATAGCCAAATCGCTGCCGTACGGTAAATCCTTCTTGAATTATCCATGATGTTTGAATGGATTGCGCCATTCCATCAGCACTGCATAATTTAGCGACTCTTCGTCTTCTAAATAGTTTTCAATCACTTGAAGCGGTGTACGGCCGCAACGCAATAAAAATGTAATGACAGGGTCCTTTAGTTCCCCTTTCAATACTTTTTCGAGATATTGTGTTGCTGATAAACGATCAGCGTGCCGATGATAACCAGGCATTCTCCTTTTTTATAAATCTATTATTTAACATCATATAGGAGTTATGGCAGGAACGGCAAGAAAAACTGCTGTTTTCCACAGCGGTTTTGTTAATAAATCCCTCGTTTTTCCATATAATCATCAATTAATGTTTCGATTTGTTGTTCGTTCGGCTTTTCTCCTGCAAAAGTGAATGTTAATTCATCAACCAACACTCCATCCCGGTATACGTGCAATGCTCCTTTTTGATGAATGACGCTATATTCGATGTCGAATATATAGCCATCTCGCTCCATCGCCCCCATATCGTTCACTACCTTTTTATCAAACAGGATATGTTTTATATTGTTCCATTTCCGTTCGTATTTCATACTGTTATAAGAATTTGCTCCTATAGACGCACGACGATAGTCCCTTTTATAATAATACAAGGTTCGACAAAAAACGAGATACATAAAGGGGAGAAACTGGCTGTGTTTAAAACATTGCGGACGAAACTCATCGTATTAATGGCATTGTTAATGATTGTTTCATTAGTGGCTACCCAGATTGTCGGGGTCGTTGAAACGAAAAAAATGATCCAGCAAGATGCTGAAAAACGTGCGCAATCCATTATAAAAAGGGCGGTTGGGGATGTTCGTGACAGTTTTCAAAGCGAGGAAAATAGTTTGCTGCAATTTAGTGAATCACCTGTTGTAGCGAAAATGATCAAAGATCGCCATTCATGGCCAGCGCTTGACCAAGAATTTCGCACGTTTTTAAAAATCCACGAAAATGTTCAACTTGCTTATATTGGAACGGCTGATAAAAAAATGTATACGACGCCGGCAGCCGAGTTGCCTGACAGTTATGATCCAACATCGCGTCCATGGTATAAAAAAGCGGAAGAAAATCCGGACAAAGTAGTTTGGACAGAGCCTTACGTCGATGCAATAACGGGAAAGAATATTATTACATTGGCCAAGGCGGTAAAAGAAGGTGGTCGTGTTGTTGCTGTACTAGGAATTGATATGACATTAGATGAAGTTGCAAAAATTGTAAATAATATTGATGTTGGCTATCATGGATATCCAGTATTAGTTGATCAAAATGGAATTGCCGTTGTGCACCCGCAATATAAAGGAAAAGATATGTCGAAAAACGCTGCTGTCAAACATATGTTGAAAAATAAAAGTGGTTTATATACATATACGCTTGAAAACGAAAAGCGCCTTATGTATTTTACGACTATTCCTGAGCTAGGATGGAAAGTTGGTACCGTATATAAAGAGAAAGATTTATTTGCTGTCAGTCGGTCGATTGCCACAAAAATGATGATCATTACGATTGTGGCTGTACTTATTGGCATCATCGCTATTTATTTTCTCGCCCGCTCCATCGTCAATCCGGTAGTTGCACTTCAACACCAAGCGGAAAAAGTGGCGGAAGGCGATTTAACGGTGCACGTCCAAGTAAAATCAAAAGATGAAATCGGACAATTAGCGAATCATTTTAATCAGATGATTTCACAAATGCGGGCGCTGATCCACCAAGTCAATGAATCAGTAGCAGAACTAGCGGCTTCCGCTGATCATCTCAGCGCTGTTTCTGAGGAAACAATGGCGACAAGCGAACAAGTTGCAAGCGCCATTAACGATATTGCGAAAGGAACGACAGAGCAAGCAAGCGATTTAGACACGATCAATGAACGAACTACAGCGCTTTCGAAGCAGATTGAAACAGTTACGCAATCGGCGGCAAATATGCAAACATTATCGAATGAAACAAAAGAAGCTAGTTATAACGGGCTGGAAAATTTAAATGTGCTGCAATTAAAATCGGATGAGGCGAAAAAAGAACTATTGGCGGTTGAAAAAGTGATGAACGACTTAGTAGAAAAAATGAAACAAATTGATGAAGTGATCCAAACGATTACCGCTATTTCTGAACAAACGAATTTACTCGCTTTAAATGCCAGCATCGAAGCGGCAAGAGCAGGAGAACATGGAAAAGGATTTGCCGTTGTAGCGGAAGAAGTGCGTAAGTTAGCGGAACAATCAGCAAAAGCAACAGAGCTAATTCGTCAAACGATCGCTATGATTCAACAACAAGTCGATCTAGCGATGCAAGCGGTTAGTTATTCTAAAGATATGTACGAACAACAGCAACAAGCTGTCCATACAACAGGGGATTCATTTGTAAAAATTACGGCAATGATGGAAGAATTAACGGCGGCTGTTGCTAATATTACAGATGAAGCAAACCGGATGAACGAAAGCAAAGATGTCGTGATCGAAGCAATGCAAAATATTTCTGCCATCGCTCAGCAATCTGCAGCAGCTACAGAGGAAGTGGCAGCATCAGCTGATGATCAGCTGCAAGCATTGAGCACAGTGACGGAATCGGCAGAAAAATTAAGTGACATGGGAAGACAGTTACAAAAATTAGTCGAAAAGTTTAAACTATAGTCTTTGCTTTATTTCATTGGTCATTCTGCGGCAATACATATGTGTTGCCGCTTTTTTTCTTATGTTTTTAAACTCAATTAAAAAAAATAAGTATTATGTGACGATTTTTAGTTTTTAATCATCGATTTTAATGAATAATAATGTTAAAATATAGATTGAAAACGTTTATAACGTTATTTCTTTGTTTATTTGGGAACAATGGATGCGAGCGGGTATCATCTCCGCTTCGTATTTACGCTATGCGTGCGAAGCCGGCTCGCAATCATCCCAAATGAATGAAATAGTTGGAGGTTTTTCATAATGACAAAGCAGACGATGAACTACGCAGAACCATGGAGTCAATTTTATGGCCCGAACCTTGGATACGTGATGGAAATGTATGAGCAGTATCTAGAGGATCCGGACAGCGTAGATCCCGAATTGAAACAATTGTTTAAGGAGTGGGGAGCACCGACAACGGAAGCAGAACGGTTTGATCATAGCGAGAGTGCCGCCAAAACTTATCAAACGTTCCGGCTTCCTGAGAATCCAACCATATTCAGCAAACTTGTTGCTGCTGTAAAACTAGCTGATAAAATTCGCCATTATGGCCATCTAGCAGCGGATATCAACCCATTAAATACCCAAAATAAAGATACGCGCCGTCTTGAATTAAGCGAATTTGATTTAACGGAAGATGATTTAAAACAAATTCCTGTCGCATTTATTTGTCCGCATGCGCCTGCGCATGTGAAAAATGGATTGGATGCTATTAACCATTTGCGGAAAATCTACACGGATAAAATCGCTTTCGAATTTTCACAAGTACATAACTTAGAAGAAAGAAATTGGTTAATTAGCCAAATTGAATCAGGAGCATATTACCCAAGTCTGACAAACGAAGAAAAAGTGGCGCTGCTCCGCCGCCTTACGGAAGTGGAAGGGTTTGAAAAGTTCCTTCATCGTACGTTTGTCGGCCAAAAACGTTTCTCGATCGAAGGATTAGATTCGATGGTTCCACTATTAGACGAACTTATCCGCCATTCCATTGAAGAAGAAGTGAAAGCAGTTAATATCGGCATGGCGCATCGCGGCCGCTTAAACGTGCTTGCTCACGTCCTTGGAAAGCCATATGAAATGATTTTTGCTGAGTTCCAACATGCGGAAAGTAAAGATTTCATGCCGTCGGAAGGATCGGTAGCGATTACATATGGCTGGACGGGAGATGTGAAATATCATTTAGGGGCAGCCCGCCGTCTTCGAAACAAAAATGAACATACGATGAGAATTACATTGGCAAACAACCCAAGCCATCTAGAAGTGGTTAATCCTGTTGTTTTAGGGTTTACGCGTGCTGCTCAAGAGGATCGCACGAACGCGGGCGTGCCGTCTCAAGATACCGATTCGTCGTTTGCCATTATGATTCACGGAGACGCGGCATTTCCTGGGCAAGGCATTGTAGCCGAAACACTAAACTTAAGCCGTTTGCAAGGATATCAGACAGGCGGATCGATTCATATTATTGCGAATAATATGATCGGTTTCACAACAGAAAGCCATGATTCTCGTTCTACGAAATATGCATCTGATATTGCAAAAGGTTTTGAAATACCGATTGTGCATGTGAACGCCGACGATCCGGAAGCATGTTTAGCAGCGGCGAACCTTGCGTTTGCCTATCGTAAGCGTTTTAAAAAAGATTTTGTTATCGATTTAATTGGCTACCGCCGTTTCGGTCATAATGAAATGGACGAACCGATGGCGACAAACCCAACAATGTATAGCATTATTCAACAACATCCAACCGTTCGTCAACTTTATGCGCAAAAGTTGATTGAAAAAGGAATTGTTACTAAAGAAGCTGTAGAAGAGATGGAACGAGAAGTTGCGGAACGATTGAAAATCGCGTATGAAAAAGTTCCAAAAGACGAGTCAAAGCTTGATTTTATCATGGATCCGCCGAAACCGGTAGCATGCAAATTGCCATTTGTAAAAACATCGGTAGAAAAAGATGTATTGCGCCGGTTGAATAAAGAACTGTTGCAGTTTCCTTCTGATTTCCATGTATTTAATAAGTTAGAACGCATCTTAAAGCGCCGTGAAGGCGTGTTTGACGGCAAAGGGAAAATTGACTGGGCGCACGCGGAGATTCTTGCCTTTGCAACGATTTTGCGTGATGGTGTTCCAATCCGTCTTACTGGTCAAGATTCACAGCGCGGTACGTTCGCCCAACGTCATCTTGTGTTGCATGATATGAAAACAGGTAAAGAATTTGTTCCGCTTCACCATATTAGCGATGCGAACGCTTCATTCGTTGTTTACAATAGTCCACTGACAGAAGCGGCGGTGCTTGGTTACGAATATGGGTATAACGTCTTTGCGCCGGAAACGCTCGTTTTATGGGAAGCACAATTTGGCGATTTCGCGAATATGGCGCAAGTGATGTTTGATCAGTTTATTTCATCTGGACGGGCAAAATGGGGGCAAAAATCTGGTCTTGTTATGTTGCTTCCACATGGGTATGAAGGACAAGGTCCGGAACATTCAAGCGGTCGTTTAGAACGGTTTTTACAACTAGCAGCGGAAAATAACTGGACGGTCGCTAATTTATCAACTGCTGCTCAATATTTCCATATTTTGCGTCGACAAGCCAGCATTTTACGGTGGGAGGAAGTTCGCCCATTAGTGCTGATGACGCCAAAAAGCTTGTTGCGCCATCCGTTAGCGGCATCTGATGCGGAAGAGTTTACGAATGGTCAATTCCATCCTGTGCTTGAACAAAAGGGACTTGGCGAAAACCGTGAAAAAGTAGAAAGAATTATTTTAAGCACTGGAAAATTGACGATTGATTTGGCAGAACAAATCAACAAAATGGAAGGGCTAGACTGGCTTCACGTCGTGCGCGTAGAAGAATTGTACCCATTCCCGAAAGAAGAACTCCAAGCAATTTTTGCTCGCTATCCAAACGTAAAGGAAATTGTATGGGTTCAGGAAGAACCGCAAAACATGGGAAGCTGGTGTTATGTCGAACCGAGATTGCGTGAAATTGCTCCAGAAGGAGTAGATGTAAGCTACATTGGCAGACGCAGACGGGCAAGCCCTGCAGAAGGTGATCCTGTCGTTCATCGAAAAGAGCAAGAGCGTATTATTCAATGTGCATTAACGAAAAAAGAGCAATAATGCAAGATTTGAGGAGGGCATCAACGTGGCTGAAGTCAAAGTTCCAGAATTAGCAGAATCTATTACGGAAGGGACCATTGCACAATGGTTGAAAAAACCTGGTGATCATGTAGAAAAAGGTGAATCGATTTGCGAATTGGAAACAGATAAAGTGAATGTAGAAATCATGGCTGAGGAATCAGGAGTATTGCAACAAATTTTAGCAAACGAAGGCGACACTGTCGCAGTAGGCCAGGCTATTGCAGTGATCGGCGAAGGACAGGAAGCTGCGCCTAGCAATCAAGAAGAACCAAAACAAGCAGCACCAGAAAACCTACAAGCGACAAACGTGCAAGCAGAGGAAATCGAAAAACAGCCGTTATCGGCTAGTCAGCCGACGCAGCGTCCGATTGCTTCACCGGCGGCGCGAAAAATCGCGAGAGAAAAAGGAATCGACTTGGCGCAAGTTCCTACCGTTGACCCGTTAGGACGGGTTCGTAAACAAGATGTGGAGTCATTTGCGCAACAACAATCAAGACCACAAGCAACCCTAACAACACCGGTTCAACAACCGGCTTCATCAGTAGTGAAGCAAGATGATGGGAAGCCAGTGATCCGTGAAAAAATGTCGCGCCGCCGCCAGACAATTGCTAAACGCTTATTAGAAGTGACACAATCTACGGCGATGTTGACAACGTTTAATGAAATTGATATGTCAGCTGTCATCGAATTACGAAAACGGAAAAAAGATAAATTTTTCGAAGAACACGACGTGCGTCTTGGATTTATGTCTTTCTTCGTGAAGGCAGCTGTGGCAGCATTGAAAAAATATCCTTATGTGAATGCCGAAATTCAAGGTGACGAAATTATTTTGAAAAAATACTATGATATTGGGGTTGCTGTTTCAACGGACGAAGGCTTAGTCGTTCCAGTGGTGCGGGACTGCGATCGGAAAAATTTTGCCGAAATCGAAAGAGATATTGCTGAATTGGCGGCAAAAGCGCGTAGCAATAAACTATCGCTAAGCGATTTGCAAGGAGGAACGTTTACCATTACAAACGGCGGGGTATTCGGTTCGCTCTTCTCTACTCCGCTTCTTAACGGACCGCAAGTTGGTATTTTAGGCATGCATTCGATCAAGCTTCGTCCGGTTGCGATTGACGAAGATCGAATCGAGAACCGCCCAATGATGTATGTGGCGCTATCATATGACCATCGAATTATTGACGGAAAAGAAGCAGTCGGCTTCTTAAAAACGGTAAAAGACTTGATCGAAAATCCAGAAGACCTTCTATTAGAAAGCTGATAAAAAGGAGGCAGGCTCCAAAAAACGCTTTTGGAGCCGCCTCTTTTTTCGTTCATGGGAAATAATGAGCAGCTGTCAACTACCCAACGGCTAAAGCCGTGGGCTTGCAACTAGCCTAATTGGCTGCCGCGTTCGGCTGGTTGACAGCAGCCCTGCGGATGTTTTCCGCAGCCACGTTGTCGGCAGGGGCAGCGTACCCACAAGCTCGACAACAAAACTGATCCCTTGACGGTCTGTTTTCTTTGGCCACATGTCCGCAAACCGGACAGGTGCGGGAAGTATTTTTTGGATGAACCAATACCACCGGCACGCCAGCGATCGCCGCTTTATACTCAATAAACTTTCTCAACTGATAAAAAGACCAAGAAGAGTGTTGACGACGCTGTTGCTTTTTAACCGTTTTCTCGGTGCGTTGGCGGATGCCCTTTAAATCTTCAAGGGCAATGCCGCATCCGAGTGCCTTTGCCTTTTCAACAATCTTCTTGCTAATGCAGTGGTTCACATCACGGGCAAATAGTTTTTCCTTCTTGGAACGCCATACACGATGGCACCGGTTTCTTTAAAGTTATGCAAGGTTTTTTTATCCAAACGATAGCTTTCCGACACTTTGCCGATGGCACGAACGGTCATTTGGGCAGAGAGGCCAAATTTTTCCCTGACGTCATAGTAGCAAAGCCGCTGGATTTTCGTTTTGGAAAAGGTTCTGGAGCGAAAAGCAATCTCGCTAATATAGTTGCATGCTTGGTTAAACCGTTTCATTGTTTCCAGCAGCGCATGAAACTGTTCAAGAGTTGGCATTAATTTAATCTTGAGAGTGCAGAGCATTCTTGATTCACCTACCTTTCTAAATCCAGTGTACTTATATTGAACGAAAAATTCAATATATACTGAAAATATAAACCCCGCCTTCCTCCCACAGCTAAAGCAGTGTGCTTCCGACGGATGTTCTCGTGAAAAAAACACATATATACATGACTAATATGTGTTCCCCTTTTTTAAAGGGCCATTTAATTGAGTACCATGTTTTGGACCAATAACGATTTCTTTAAATAAATAACCCTGAATTTAAGTAAATTCCTTGAACATAGTGCATAGGATAATTTATAAATCTGCGAAGGAGTGAGAAAAATGTACTATGTTCCTTTTATGTATCCATATCCTTATTATATTAACGTACCAATGTATAACTATGGAAGACAGCCTGTTTACTGGTCTATTCCTAATGAGATAGGGCATGCAAAACGATTGGATTTTTTGCAATCATCAAAGGGAAGAGATAAAATTGAGTTAAAAGATTATGGACCAAAACCGTTTGTAGTTAATATCAACGAGGCTGCGAAGCAAAACAATACGTATCGTACCGCTTTATGGACAGGAAATCATTTGCAAGTTACATTGATGAGTCTCAATGTTGGCGAAGATATCGGTTTGGAAATTCACCCTGACGTGGATCAATTCTTACGTATTGAACAAGGTCAAGGGATTGTTCAAATGGGCAAGAGTAAAGATAATTTAAACTTTGAAAGAAAAGTCTATGATGATTCTGCCATTATGATACCTGCCGGAACATGGCACAATGTAATCAATATAGGTAATATCCCGCTAAAACTTTACTCGATATATGCACCTCCAGAACATCCACGTGGTACTGTACATGTAACAAAAGCCGATGCTATGGCAGCTGAATAAAACTACTGTAAGTAATAAAAAGAAGAACGTGGTTGCTATTATTAGTCTTGCGAATTAGGGAACTATTTTGTATGTTTGTTATTCAATTAATGAGAGCGATGCTTAATAAGGGGCATCGCCTTTGCTATTTTAACATCTTTCCGAAAGAAGTCTCCCACTTCTAAACGAAGTGAAAGTGGGAGATGAATTTCGGTTAGGTATAGCCTAAAATTGTCTCTTTTTTGTGTGTTATGATATAATCAGTTTTAGAAAAATGAAAGGCTGTTGTATCAATGAAATTAGACAATAATAACCATTCAGTGTTCCTATTGTATTATCATCTTGTGCTGGTTGTAAAATATCGCAGACAAGTGATTGATGATACCATATCTGACTATGCAAAAGATATGTTTGTGAGATTGGGTAAAAATTACAATATTTCCTTGGTCGAATGGAATCACGATATGGACCATGTGCATATTTTGTTCAAAGCACATCCAAATAGTGAATTATCCAAGTTCATCAATGCCTATAAAAGTGCAAGTTCTCGACTGATCAAAAAGCATTTTCCGCAAGTGAAAAGAAAACTATGGAAAGAACCCGTGGTGCTAGTTGAGCTTTAGCGCTCAACTAGCCCAAGTGTAACCAGGGAATAAGCTAACAATATACCGTCTAGTGCCACTTCAAATCCGATAATCGAATTGGCTCGGATCCCCGTGATGCGATAGTGGTCAACCAGAACCGAGAACACCGTCTCGATCACTTTGCGTTTTTGTTGGATCCATTTCTCCCATGCCTCGGACGCACGATGTTTCTGGTTTTTTCGAGACGGAGTCCAAAGCGCCATTTGGTATTCTTCGTACAGCCTTTTTTGCAAGTCACGGCTAATGAATCCTTTGTCCCCAAAGTTATACGGGTGGGGAATTTGGGTCATCACGCTTTCGGCTGCGATTCGATCGTGGCAAGATGCTTCCGTCACCACATACCCCATTGGCAGCCCTTGATCGGTCACTTGAAGGTGTAGCTTCAACCCGTAGTACCATTGCTTTTTGGAAGCGCAATACCCGATGTCGGCGATCTCTTGAAACCGTTTGACGCGATGCATTCTTGCCGTATGGCACAATGGGAGCGGCAAGCTGTCCACGACGGCATAGGCATGATGTTGGCCACGTTTTGCCAGCTCATGGCGGATCCATTTGATAGCGAAGCCAAGCGCCCGGCAGCGGCGGTTATACCGGGAACGTTCGAGAAACGAGCCGTTTGTGAACAAATTTCCCGTGACAAAACGATGCCACGCCCGTTCAGAAGTAAAACCGAGCAGCTTTCCTAAAAGATGAATGGCGATGATGACAGCGTCCTCTTGCTTGACCAAATGGCGATTTCGACGATGAAGATGCACCTGAATGCATGAAAGTTGAGCAGAAACAAAAACGAAAATGGCGGCATATTGCTTTTGAATCTTGGCCCGATCTGTAGTAAAATGAAAGTGCTCTTGCATAGGGATCCTCCTTTTTAATGGTTGGTTGCACTTTCATTTTAAGGGGATCCTCATGCAAGGGCTATTTTTATGCTTGTTTGAGTTTATCTAGCACCACGGGTTATGGAAAGAATATTTTTGGTCAAGAAGCTTTTGCCTGCTTACAACGGGTGGTGCGCCCATTGAAGTAATCAAAAAATATATCGAAAATCAAGGTATGAAGTGATGTGGTGTCGATATGGCAAACAAAGCCTATCAGTTCCGTCTATACCCAACAAAAGAACAAGAAGAATTGCTCGCCAAAACCTTCGGTTGTGTCCGTTTTGTGTATAACAAAATGCTTGAAGAACGCATACAAATGTTTGAAAAGTTCAAGGACGATAAAGAATCCTTGAAACAACAAACATTTCCGACCCCTGCCAAGTACAAAAAGGAGTTTCCTTGGCTAAAAGAAGTGGACAGCCTTGCGCTGGCAAATGCTCAACTAAATTTGCAGAAAGCGTTTCAACACTTCTTTTCTGGCCGCGCTGGATTTCCCAAGTTCAAAAACCGCAAGGCGAAACAGTCGTACACCACAAATATGGTAAATGGCAACATCAAGCTTTCAGATGGCTATATCAAGCTGCCCAAACTGAAATGGATCAAGTTCAAGCAACACCGGGAGATTCCTGCCCACCATATCATCAAGTCTTGTACGATCACGAAAACCAAAACAGGAAAATACTATATTTCTATTCTCACAGAGTACGAACATCAACCTGCCCTAAAAGAAGTACAAACGGTTGTTGGGCTTGACTTTTCCATGAGTACGCTGTATGTCGATAGCGAGGGTAAGAGAGCCAATTATCCTCGATTCTATCGCAAAGCATTGGAAACATTAGCGAAAGAACAGCGTAAATTGTCTCGTAAAAAGAAAGGCTCGAATCGTTGGCACAAACAGCGTCTGAAAGTAGCGAAGCTGCATGAGAAAATTGCCAACCAGCGCAAGGACTTTCTGCATAAGGAGTCGCACAAATTAGCGAAACGGTATGATTGCGTGGTCATCGAAGACCTCAACATGAAAGGGATGTCACAAGCCCTCCATTTCGGTCAAGGCGTTCATGACAACGGCTGGGGCATGTTCACCACTTTCCTTCAGTACAAGCTGGCCGAACAGGGGAAGAAGCTGATCAAAATCGACAAATGGTTCCCTTCGTCCAAAACGTGTTCGTGCTGCGGTCGAGTCAAGGAGTCTCTATCGCTTTCTGAACGGACATTCCGCTGTGAATGTGGATTCGAGAGCGACAGGGACGTCAATGCGGCCATCAATATCAAACATGAGGGCATGAAACGATTGGCGATCGTCTAATTTGTCCTCGAACCGTGGGGCACACGGGGATCGCTCGGTCAACTTCCCATCATGAGATGGGATTACCCGAGAAGCCCCCACCTCTAAGCGAAGCGTAGGTGGTGGGAGTATGTCACTTAAACGATCCCTTCATCATTTGTTGGTGTCGCATAGATGCAGAATGGTTGGCTAACGGATGGCGATAGTTGAACAAGACATACAAAAAAGACCGATTGATTTCGGTCTTCTTTCTGTGGTTTAAAAATCAACATTAGAATTTAACAGAGCCTTTTTGAAAAAAGCGATGCATATCAGCGTATCACTTCTTTAGATAGAACAAGAGATTTGTACGGCATTATCCCCTACAGGTATACAGCGAAAAAAAAAGAACATTTGGTATGATGTTGGATTCTACCCGGGGGGATTTTTTGTGCAAAGAAAGGACAACCCCTTTTTAATCTATACAAGAAAGAAGGAAAATCACTAAAATGTAGCGAATAACTTTAAATAAAAACATGTATAACTGAGGAGGAAAAGCTATGGAGTTGCGCTTGTCGGGGAAAACAGCACTTGTCGTCGCTTCCAGTCAAGGTCTTGGTAAAGCAATTGCCCGTCAGCTTGTGCTCGAAGGGGCAAATGTCATGATTACAAGCCGAAATGAAGAGAAGCTGCAAGAGGTGGAAAAAGAATTACGTGATTTACATAAAGGACAAGTCGCCCACCTTCAAGCAGATATTACGAAGGCAGAAGATATTCATCGTCTTGTGCAAAAAACGGTAGACATTTATGGAACCATCGATTTATTGGTGAACAACGCCGGGGGGCCTCCTGCGGGAACATTTGAAACGATCAGCGACGAAGATTGGTATCATGCGTTTGAATTGAATTTGCTTAGCTATATCCGCATGATTCGGGAAGCGCTTCCGTACTTAAAGAAAAAAGGAGGAAAAATTGTCAACATCGCTTCTTCCTCCATTAAAGAGCCGATTCCGGGGCTGCTTTTATCGAATACATTCCGCACTGGCATCGTTGGTTTGACGAAAACATTAGCTTTTGAATTCGCACCGTACAACATTTTAATTAATACGGTAGCACCGGGACGAATCGCAACAGAGCGGGTCGCATTTTTAGACAAAATCAATGCGGAAAAACTGGGAATTTCGAAAGAAGAAATGGAAGCGCGCATGAAAAGTATGATTCCTCTTGGCCGTTACGGCACACCGGAGGAATTTGCCAATGTCGTTACATTCCTTCTTTCAGAGGCAAACACATATATCACAGGGCAGTCTCTTATTGTTGACGGCGGGATGGTAAAAGCGATTTAATATAGTGCGATGAGGAATTCAATCAAAATACAGCCGCTTTTGAAAAAAGAAAGATAGCGCCTTGGTTCATTTCCAAGGTACTTTTTTATGTTATGATAAACATGATTCATTCAAATGCAGGGAGGGGAAGAAGACAATGAAAACAATCGGCTTTATCGGTCTTGGTGTGATGGGAAAAAGCATGGCTCGCAATTTGCTAAAAGCAGGTTATCCTCTTCTTGTTTACTCACGAACAAAAGAGAAAGCGAACGATCTTATTGAAGAGGGAGCAGTTTGGAAAGAAACAGTTGCTCAACTTGCAAAAGAAGCGGATGTTGTCATCACAATGGTTGGATATCCAAAAGATGTGGAGGAAGTATATTTTGGAGAAGAAGGCATACTGGCAAACGTAAAAGAAGGTACATATGTGATTGATATGACCACATCTACTCCGACGCTTGCGGAAAAAATTTATCAGGCGGCGAAAGAACGAAATGTTTATGCGCTTGATGCTCCTGTTTCAGGCGGAGATATTGGCGCAAAAGAAGGAAAATTAACGATTATGGTTGGCGGAGATGAAGAAGTATTTTCCGCGTGTAAACCGATTTTAGAAAGATTGGGAACGAACATTGTTCATCAAGGAAAAGCAGGTGCGGGCCAACATACAAAAATGTGCAATCAAATCGCAATTGCATCGAACATGATTGGCGTTTGCGAGGCGCTTGCCTATGCGAAGCGTTCAGGATTGGATCCGTTTAAAGTGCTAGAAAGCATCTCCCAGGGAGCGGCGGGAAGCTGGTCGCTGAGCAATTTAGCCCCTCGCATGCTTTCCGGCGATTTCAAGCCAGGCTTTTATGTGAAGCATTTTATTAAGGATATGAAAATTGCGTTAGAGGAAGCAGAAAAAATGAATTTGCAACTGCCAGGGCTTGCGCTTGCGAAATCGATGTATGAAGAACTGGCAAAGGCAGGGGAAGAAAACAGCGGCACGCAAGCTTTATATAAGCGATATATCCAAGAATAAGCAGACATCATCTTTATGATGATGTCTTTTTTGTTATTTATCTAAAAATATTGAATATTTTTATAAATAAGGGTATAGTAAAGATAAGGTTACATACTAACCGGTTAGTATAGAAGGGGATGGGAAAAAATGGATTTTTCGTATTCACCGAAAGTCAAAGAGCTGATTAAAAAGTTAAGCGCTTTCATGGAAGGTTACATTTATCCAAATGAAAAGGTGTATAAGGAGCAACTAAACGCACAAGAATCGAGATGGTCTGTTCCGCCGATTATGGAGGAATTAAAAGCAAAGGCGAAAAAAGAAATTGCGATGATTAAAGTGGTAGCGCCAAACGTTGCCTTAAAAGTGATTGACCGGGCCATCCAGGCATTTGGAGCCGCAGGAGTCAGCGATGACTTCCCGCTTGCCGCTCAATGGGCGAATGCGCGCACATTGCGTCTTGCCGACGGGCCGGATGAAGTGCATAAAGAGCAAATCGCCAAATTGGAATTACGACAATATCAATAAAAAAGGGAGAGAAATAGCATGCATGTACTAGATTTGTTTAAAATATCTGGAAAAACGGCGATCGTTACCGGAGGAGGGAGAGGGCTTGGCGAACAGATCGCCATCGGCTTGGCGGAAGCAGGAGCAAACGTCGTTATATGTTCGAGAAAATTGGAAGCATGTGAACAAGTGAAAGAAAAGCTAGAACAGCTTGGCGTAAAAGCGCTTGCATTAAAATGCGATGTCACGAATCCAGAGGATGTACAGCGCGTCGTGCAAGCGACGGTCGATGAATTTGGGCAAATTGACATTTTAGTCAATAACAGCGGCGCGACGTGGGGGGCGCCGGTAGAAGAAATGCCGCTTGAGGCATGGCAAAAAGTCATCAATGTCAATGTGACCGGAACGTTTCTCATGAGCCAGGCGGCCGGCAAAGTAATGATCAAACAGCGGAGCGGCAAAATCATCAATATCGCTTCTGTCGCAGGGCTTGGCGGAACGAATCCGGAAATATTAAATACCATTGGTTATAACACAAGCAAAGGGGCTGTTATTACGTTTACGAAAGACTTGGCCGTAAAATGGGGAAGATACGGAATTCATGTCAATGCAATCGCACCGGGGTTTTTCCCAACGAAAATGTCCAAAGCCGTCCTTGAGCAAGTGGGACAGAAAGTGCTGCAAAATACGCCGTTAGGACGATTTGGCGGGGAAGATGATTTAAAAGGAGCGATATTATTTTTAGCGTCTCCGGCCTCCGATTTTGTGACAGGATCGTTAATCGTTGTCGATGGCGGAAGCCACGCCTCAGGATCTTAAAAAAGGAGGAATGGGAAAATGAATGAAAAGAAAGCGGCGGCATTATATCCAGAGCATGTATCGTTTCAGTTTGATATTCCCAACATCACATTAGAAGGATATGTAACGATCGTCGATCGGAAAAAAGATATGATTATTGCCGGCGGTTACAATATTTATCCACGTGAAATTGAAGAGGTGCTTTACGAACATCCGGCAGTAAAAGAAGCGGTGGCGATCGGCGTGCCAGATAAGTACCGCGGTGAAACGGTAAAAGCGATCATCGTATTAAAAGATGGAAAAGAAGCAACAGAAGAAGAAATTATCGCGCATTGCCGCAAAAATTTAGCCGCCTACAAAGTGCCTCACATTGTCGAGTTTCGCGCCGAATTGCCAAAAACAAACGTTGGTAAAATTTTGCGCCGCGCTCTTCGCGAAGAGGCGCTCCGTTCAAAATAAAGAAAGAAGTGCGTTCTTCCAAAAGCGGTCAAGTTACATGCTTGTTGTCTTATTGGCTTGACCGTTTTATGATAATGGCAGGAATAAACATGACAAGAAAGGTGGAAGAGCGTGAAGGAAAAAATTATGGCGGCAGGCATTACGCTATTTGAACAAAAAGGATTTAGCGAAACTTCCATTCAAGATATTGTGGATATGCTCGGCGTGACAAAAGGAACATTTTACTACTATTTTAAAAGCAAAGAAGAATTATTAATGGATATCCATCTTCGCTATATTGAAGCACTGCTTGAAAATCAAAAGAGAATTATAGAGGATTCTACAAAAACAATAAAGGAAAAAGTGTTTGAAATCGTCTATATGCTTATTCATAACATTGAAAAACAAGGAAGACAGGCACGTATTTTTTTCCGGGAAATGAAACATTTAAATGAAGATCATTTAAAGAAAATTGTAGAAAAGCGGGATTTGTTTCGTTACAATCTGCAATTGTTAATAGAAGAAGGGATGAGAAACGGCGAGTTCCGTGACGATTTGCCGCCTTCCATTGCAACGTTGACCGTTTTAGGAGCGGCAAACTGGAGCTACCAATGGTTTCAGCCGGATGGGAAATTGAGCGATTTCGAAGTGGCGAAACATATGGTTTCGATTTTACTGGAAGGAATAGAGAAAAAGTAAAGAGTGCGGCTGCTTGGTGTTTGCATGCCAAGTAGCTTACTTTAAACATACTAACCGGTCAGTAAAAACGAGGGATAAAGGATGAAGATTCAACGTATCGCTGTAGTCGGGCGGTTCAATGGGACATCAAATCGCGATGCTTTGCGCGCTTGGAGGATATGAAACAACATTGCACGATATTCAAGAACAAGCGCTGCAAAGAGCAAAAGCATTACTGGAGAATATGATGAACAGATGGGCGAAAAAGGAAAAAATGCTGAAGATGCGTAACCGCCGCATTGCCGATGAGCAAAACAAAATGCACTAAATAATTCGCTCTTAATGATGTTAATGGAAAGGAGAATGAGAGATGAAGGTGGTTCAATTTACCGAATATGGCGGTCCGGAAGTACTGCAAATGGTTGAGATGGAACGCCCGATTCCAACCGGACGTCGCGTGCTTATAAAAGTGGAAGCGATTGGAGTAAACTATGCGGACACCGCACGTCGGGAAGGACATTATGTCGTTCCGACTCCGCTTCCGTTTATACCAGGAGCGGAAGTGGCTGGAGTCGTGAGCGAAGTCGGCGAAGATGTTACCTCTGTTCATATCGGGCAGCGTGTCGTTGCGTTAATCGAATCAGGTGGGTATGCTGAATATGTCAACGTAGATGAGCGTGGAGTGATTCCTATTCCCGATGAACTTGATTTTCAGCAGGCAGTTGCTCTTCCTGTTCAAGGATTAAGCGCGTACCATATTTTAAAAACGATGGGCCGTTTAGAAGAAGGAGAGACGGTATTGATTCATGCTGCGGCAGGGGGAGTTGGAACGCTCGCTGTTCAGCTTGCGAAAATTTTTCGTGCCGGAAACATTATCGCTACGGCTAGCACCAAAGAGAAAAGAGCACTTGCTAAACAGCTTGGAGCGGATGCAACAATCGATTATACCAAAGAAGGATGGAAGGACGAGGTTCTTGAATATACGAACGGAAAAGGAGTAGATGTGGCGTTAGAGATGGCAGGAGGAGATATTTTTCACCAGACGCTCGATTGTTTAGCTCCATTTGGACGGCTTGTCGTTTATGGTGTGGCGAGCGGTCAATTTACACGCATGAATCCAGCGCGTCTGATGGGAAAAAATTTATCTGTCATCGGCTTCTTTTTGCCGCAAATAATGAGAAAATCAGAGTTGTATCAACAAAGTTTGCAAGAATTATTGACCTATGTTCAAACAGGAAAACTGATATTGGCGATTGGCGGTGTTTATCCGCTCGAGCAAGCGGCTGAAGTACATCGTCTTCTTCAATCACGAAAAACGCATGGAAAGCTCATCCTTGTTCCATAGGGAAAGAAGAAAACAGTGAGTACGGTCAACAAGTACTCACTGTTTTTCTTTGAGATATCGTTCTAGACGATCTAGCCCTTTCTTAAGGGTATCTAGTGAATAAGCATAAGAAAGGCGTACATATCCTTCCCCATATTCGGAAAAGGCGCTGCCAGGAACGAGCGCGACACCAGCTTTATTCACAACATCAAGCGCAAAATCGAAAGACGATTGACCGAAAGCGGCGATAGATGGAAATAAGTAAAAGGCACCGCTCGGTTTTTCTACTTCCAGTCCCATTTTGATTAGACGATGGTAAGCATATTCCATTCGTTCTTTGTATTGGGAGCGCATCGTTTCCGCGTCATTTTTTCCTGCTGTTAAGGCGGCAAGCGCAGCTTTTTGAGACACAGATGATGTGCATGAGACGCTGTATTGGTGTACTTTGATCATATGTTTTGTAACGAAAGATGGAGCGAATACGAATCCGATCCGCCATCCTGTCATCGAGTGGGATTTGCTCAATCCATTAATAACGATTGTTTGTTCGCGCAACCATTTTGCGATCGAATGGTGTTCGCCATTATAAACGAGTTCGCTATAAATTTCGTCTGAGACAATCCAAATTGGCCGCCCCTTTACTAGCTCGGCGATTTTCTGAAGTTCTTGTTCGGACAGAGTGACTCCGGTAGGATTCGAAGGGTATGGGAGTACGATACAACGAGTCCGTTCATTTAAGTAAGGAGCAATTAATTCAGCAGATAGACGAAATCCGTTCGACCGTGTATCGACATAGACCAGTTTTGCTCCACATAATCGGATCAGCGGTTCGTATCCTGGATAAACAGGACCTGGCAAAATTACTTCTGTTTCTTCTTCTAAAATGGTGCGAAATGTAATGTCAAGCGCTTGGCTTGCTCCAACGGTGACAATTACTTCGTCAGAATCGTAATATAACCCGTATTTTTCAAGAATAAAATCACATGCAGCTTGGCGCAGTTCAAGAAAACCAGCGTTATGCGTATACGTTGTAAAATTATCTGTAATTGCCTCTTTTCCTGCTTCTTTTATATGTTCAGGAGTGGGAAAATCCGGCTGCCCAATCGTTAGTGAAATCAAATCGGGACGGTTGGCAACCATGTTAAAAAATCTACGAATACCGGATATTTCAATATTTTTTACACGTGAATGTATAAGATGTTCCACCGATTGCTCATCCTTCCGTTATCATCGTTTGATCACATTTTATCATGTTTGACGATTGGATGAGAATGGGGAAAAATAAAAGTGAGCCGCCTCCATTTTTCTTTAATAAATTTTGGAAGAAGCGGCTCACCTTATTATTTGACCATATGACTCAGACGTTTCACACTCGAACATTTTTCTCTCCTCTTAAGCACCATGTTTTTTTAGAAGCTCATTATATTGTGCGGAAAGTTCTAAAAAGAGTGGCTTATTTCGCGTCATAAGCGCTTCGTCAATCTTTTCCATCAGTTTTTGTTTTTGAAACTGGAATATTGCTTGTTGTAATATTTTTTCCGCCAGCGGGCCATAATTACTTTTTTCTTCCATTTGGCCAGGTAAAATAGCACCTTCGTGAGGATATTGTTTTTCGTACATATGTGATTCCTCCCTACCTGGGAACAAATAAGTTCCCTTTTTTATATTATCCTCATTTTTAATAAAAAAGTAAAGAAAATTTTGATAAATATTCTTTGGTATTTTTCTACACCATGCATATCCTCTTTTTTGTTGGGATGTAATCTATTTTTGGTTATCATATGTAAAGGAAAGTAGATTATGGATAGTAAGGTGATTTGTATGATTCGGACATGTGTCATTACAAAAGAATTTGAGGTTATCTATGATGTTCCGCTTTCATTTGTAAATAGTCCAGATGTTTCATGGTATTGGGTTGATTTTCATGAACCGACTGAGAATGAAGCAAAGTTGTTGGCTGATTTTTTCCACTTCCATCCTCTTGCGATTGAAGACTGTTTAGAATATGTACAACGCCCAAAGCTTGATTTTTATGATCGGTATTTATTTGTTGTTTTGCATGCCATTGATGGAAATTCGCTCGAAGCGGAGGAAGTCGATTTATTTGTTGGGCAAAATTTTGTCGTGTCTTTTCATAAACAATCGATTCATGCGGTGAATGAAGTATGGACACGAATCAAAAACGATGAAGATTTCCAGCAAGGACCGTTCCATGTGATGTACCGTATTATAGACAAGCTTGTCGATGACTATTTTCCTCCGATTTATCATATTGAAGATGTATTGAATGAATTAGAGGAAAACACAAACGATGAGGAGGTTCAAGACATTATCGAAAAAGTATTTGATATTCGCAGTGACTTATCGAAGCTAAGAAGAACGATTGTACCGATGCGCGATTTGCTATACCGAATTATTCATTCCGACCGTTTTCAGCGTATGAAGGAGCGCCAATTATATTTTCACGATATTTACGACCATCTGCTGAAACTGGCGGAAATGATTGAAACAAATCGCGAAATTACGTCTGATATACGTGATAGTTATTTGTCGCTTACCTCGAACCAGATGAATACGATTATGATGACATTAACAGTAATTACGACGATTTTTATGCCATTAACGTTCATTGCCGGTATTTATGGAATGAACTTTGATAATATGCCGGAATTGCATTGGAAATACGGTTATTTTATGGTTCTTGGTGTGATGGCGGTCATTACGATTTTGATGTTTTTTTGGTTTAAACGGAACGGTTGGTTCCGATTTCTTAAAAATAATTATAAAGATAAGGAATGATGGAAACGTCTGATTGAATCTTACACTGCGTATAAATGGAATTAAGGACAAAGTATGCGAAGGAGAGATAAAATGAAGCGAATTGCTGTTATTGGGCAGTCAGGAGAAATCCCCGATGAGGTACGACATGTTGCGGAGGAAGTAGGGGCGGAAATTGCGAAGCGAAATGCCGTTTTATTAACAGGCGGGGGAAGCGGTGTGATGGAAGCGGCATCGAAAGGAGCGAAAGAAGCGGGAGGACTTGTTATTGGCATCTTAGCTGGAGATCGTATTGATGTTGCAAATGATTATATCGATATCCCCATTACAACAGGTCTTCATTTTGATTTCCGCAGTCTTATTCTTGTTCATTCCTCTGATGCGCTGATTATGATTCGTGGCGGAAACGGAACATTGGGCGAGTTATCCGCGGCATATATGAATAAAAAGCCGGTTATTATTATCGAAACGACTGGCGGTTGGGCAACGAAAATAAAAGAAGTTGCTTATGAAGGCGGCTATTTAGATGAACGGCGTACGGTGGAAATCGCGTTTTGCCATTCGGCCAAGGAAGCGGTAGAACTTGCTTTTCAACGAATCGAAGCGCCGATCGATATAACAAGAAATACAGGACGAATAGGCGATTAATCGATGTGAACGATTGTATGAAACAGGCAGTAAGCTTCATATATATGGCAGAGAGAACATTATGGAAAGGGGGAAGCTGATGGCAAAAGGTGTTTGGGGTGTCGATTCTGCGCAAGCAGTAACGGAAAAATTGTTTCAATGTGTGAAAAATGAACTTGGCTACCCAAAATTTTGGGGGCGGTATTTAATCAATGTTCCGAATGTTTCCGACGGTTTAACCAAAGAGGAAATTACACGTTTAAGAAATTACGGGATTAAAGTAATGCCTGTTTATAATGCGTTTCGTGAGGCTGTAGGATATGCAAACGGACAAGTGGCGGCACGCAATGCAGTATTCCATGCGCGGCGTCTCGGCATTCCAACAAATAAAGTATTATTTGCAAACATCGAAGATTTTTTTTCGGTCGATGCCTCATGGATTGTAGCATGGGTGGAGACGATGCATCCGACAGGTTATCGTCCAGGGGTGTATGCTGACCCGACAAAAGGCGATTTTGCTAGTGCTTATTGTGAGGCGATCCAGGCAAATAACCAAGTCGCTGTACAAACCATCATTTGGAGTTCGGCGCCAAGACCAGGGACGACAAAAGAACAAAAAGCGCCGAAATATCAGCCGGCAGCCCCGAATTGTAAAGCGAACGTTTGGGTTTGGCAGTACGGCCGTGATGCAGCATCATTTCCGGTTGATACGAATTTAGCCGATCGCAGATTGCTTGATTTTTTATATTAAAGTTTTAAGGTTGCAGTAGAAAAGACTGCAACCATTTTTTATAAATTGCAAAACAAATATAAAAAATATTGGTTCTTTATGCATTCAACAATATAATAAAATATAGACCATATTAAATAGGAAGGACATAGCGGCAAATGGAAGAAAGATCAAGCATTTTATTGGAAAGTGGTACGAACGAACTAGAAATAGTGGAATTTTTGATTGCAACTAATCGTTTTGCCATCAATGTTATGAAAGTACGCGAAATTGTTAAGCCTGCTCCAATCACAAAAATTCCACACTCCCATACGCATATTGAAGGGATTATTGAATTGCGCGGAGAGGTGCTTCCGGTTGTCGATTTAGCAAAAGTGCTTCATTTTCCACCTTCCGAAAACCCTGAGCACGATAAATTTATTGTCGCTGAGTTTAACCAACTAAAAGTTGTTTTTCATGTACATGATGTGACACGTATCCATCGGATTTCGTGGAAACAGATTGAAAAACCGTCACAAATGTATCAAGGGCTAGAAGCACAAATTATCGGTGTGGTGAAATTAGAGGGGCAAATGATTTTGTTGTTGGACTTTGAAAAAATTATTGCCGACATTAACCCAGACTTAGGAATAAACACACAGAAAATAAAAAATCTAGGGAACCGAGAACGTTCACAAAAAAAGATCATCGTGGCAGAAGATTCACCATTATTAAGGAAATTGCTGCAAGATACGTTAGCGGAGGCAGGATACGTATCGGTGGAGTTTTTCGAAAATGGGGAGGATGCTCTTCACTATTTACAATCGATTGCTGATACAGGAAAAGATATTGCGGATGAAGTGCAGCTTGTTATTACAGATATTGAAATGCCACAAATGGATGGGCATCATTTAACAAAGCGTATTCGCGAAGACGATAAGTTAAAGAAACTTCCTGTCATTATTTTTTCTTCTCTTATTACCGATGATCTTCGTCACAAAGGAGAGAAAGTTGGAGCAACAGCGCAAGTAAGTAAACCAGAAATTGGTAAACTCGTCAACATGATTGATGCACATATCTTATGAATCAATGAGACAGGGAATTTTTCATTTATATATAAAGTGGATTATCGTGCATGATCGTTTCACAAAGTCTCTAAAATAATAAACAGCCAATTCAATGCGCAGAAGCCTCTTCGATGGAGATGACACAGCTCCCACCTCTAGATGTAAAGGTGGGAGAGATTCCATCAATAGCTTTCTCCAAGGCGTTTAAATACTGGTTTTTGATACGATTTTTTTTGTTTTGGTGGAATTGGTTTGATGCCTGTATATGTTTGTAACAGTGCTTTAGCTTTGGACAACGGCATTCTCGTTGCAGGATTGCGGTAAGAGTCATTAAGTGCTCCAAGATGCGGAAGGGTTGCGAAGTCTTCTTTTGTTGGAGGAATATGAAAATAATAATCGCCGACAGCGACAAGTACATCAGACTGCTGCTGGCTATATTTCGGATTGCGAGAAAAGTGTAAGCCAACTTTTTTCGCTTTTCCTTCTTGCAGCAATTTTTCAATTGCTTTTTTCTTAAGAAGGTATAGGAAAGATGGGTTTAACGCAGTTTTTGCGTGGCGGTTTACTGTAAAAATCGCTTTTGCTATGTTATCTATTGTCGGTTCTAACGGTTCCATTAGCACGTCTCCTTTTCATTATTGATTTAGTTTAATTATACAACATGAACATATGTTTGCAAAACAGCTTTTTTGCTTGCTTTGTTTTTTATGATAGAAAAGGACGGTTGGAATACGCCGCAATAACTATTTTTGGCGGCTTTCTTTATAAACCGTCCTGTTGTTTTTCTAATGCTTGGTGTTGCAATGTAAAGACAGTCAATTCGGGCGGTGAAAGAAATCGGAGTGGTATTCTTGTTGTTCCAAGTCCACGGTTTACATATAGTGTTAAATGATGAATTTGATAAAATCCTTCATAATATGTTTCTGAAAGCGGCGGAGTGATAAGCGGTCCGATGAAAGGAAGCTGGACTTGCCCGCCATGACTATGTCCTGATAGCTGTAGATGAACTGGATGACGGCTCATTTGCATGGCACCATCCGGTTCATGCAGCAACGCGATGGTATAAGTCGAATCAGGAATGGATTTTACCATTTCAGAAAAATTTGGTTTACCGAGCATCATATCATCTACGCCGGCAATGGCGATGAAACTTTCGTTTTGTCGCTTAATGAGAACATGTTCATTGACAAGCATTTGAAATCCCGACTTTTCCATAATATGGCGGTATATATCTGTTCCATACCCACCGTGATCGTGGTTTCCGTAAATACTAAATTTTCCAAGTGGAGCACGAATGCGAGAAAGCTCGTTGGCAACTGCATCAATGTGTGGGTATTTGTTTGGCTTATCTAATAAATCTCCTGTAAACAACACGATATCTGGCTGCAATTCGTTAATTTTTTCGATTGTATAACGAAAGCGATTTAACCCGTAATAATGACCTAAATGAACGTCGCTAAACTGCAAAAGTTTCGTTCCAGTAAACTCTTTCGGAATAAGCGGGTGAGAAATAATATGATGGGTAACCGTTAATTTTGCTGGTTCAATAAAACGAGCGTAACCATAACTGAATGATGTTGCCAAAATTCCCCCAATGCCGGTGATCATCAATTTTTTTAAAAATGTTCGCCGATTCATCCGTTTCATAATGTGCCGTCCTTTCACAATAGCTTTATTATAATGGAAAAAAGAAAAAGAGGACAATAGGGCAAAAATAATGTTAGAAAATTTAGTATATTTATAGTAAGATGGAAATGAATGAGTAATCAGTCATTTTTACAAAGGGGGAGAAATATGAACGGCAAAGTAATCATTATTACTGGTGGTTCGAGCGGGATGGGAAAATATATGGCAAAACGGTTTGTGGCAGAAGGTGCGAATGTCGTTATTACGGGAAGACGGCTTGAAGCATTAGAAGAAGCGAAAAAAGAAATCGAATCTCCAAATGGAAAAGTTCTTCCGATTCAAATGGATGTACGTGATCCCGAATTAGTCGCTGAAATGGTAAAACGCACGGATGCGGAATTTGGCAAAATTGATGCACTCATTAACAATGCTGCTGGCAATTTTATTTGTCCGGCGGAGAAGCTATCGATTAATGGTTGGAATAGTGTGATTAATATCGTATTAAACGGTACATTTTACTGTAGCCGTGAGGTCGGAAATTATTGGATTAATAACGGTCAAAAAGGTTCCATTATCAATATAGTCGCTACATATGCTTGGAGAGCTGGTGCAGGTGTTATCCATTCCGCGTGTGCGAAAGCGGGAGTGTTGGCGATGACGAGGACGCTTGCGGTAGAATGGGGACGAAAATACGGGTTCCGCGTCAATGCGATCGCACCTGGGCCAATTGAGCGGACAGGAGGTGCGGAACGGCTTTGGGAATCAGAAGAAGCGGAAAGAAGAACCATTGAAAGTGTTCCATTAGGACGTCTCGGTACACCGGAAGAAATTGCTGCCCTTGCCGCATTTCTTCTTTCTGATGATGCCGCTTACATTAATGGAGAATGTATTACAATGGATGGCGGACAATGGCTCAACCAGCATCCATTTTAAAAAACGTAATATGTATGAGCGGTTTCCTAATATTAGGAAACCGCTCATGTTTTTATCAGATCGGTGCCATTTCATTCGACGCCATCTTTCCAAACCGATGAAAAACCTATCTACCATGGAAGTTTTTCAATATGAACCTCTCTCACCTACATTCCATTTAAGGCGGAGTTTTTTATCTTTATAAAAAAACTCCCAATTCTTCTTCCTCTTTGCTTCATTTCGAGGGGGAAGAAAAATGTTAAAAAAAGATATCGAAGGGAGCACGTATGATATAATATGACAAAGATGGTGTGTGTATAAAAGAGGTGAGCAAGATGGATGCATTAGATGTAATGGCGAATTTGCAGCGTGTCTTTCCATACTATCAAGCGATTTTTAGTGCAGATGAACATTGTGTGATTGGATATGAAGTGCTGGGAAGATACCAATCGGAAACAGGAGTTATAAGTCTCGGCCCATTTTTTCACGATGAAACAATACCGGAAGAGTTCCGTTTAGAAGTAGATGAAGTAGTGACAAAAAAAGCGCTTGATTATTTTCTTTCCCTCGACGACTATACACCGCTGATTTTTTTAAATCGTGATGCAAATTTATTAATGCTTGACCGTGCTGAGTCATTTTTGCAGCTTCTTCTTCAATATGAAACACGAGGATTGTCATTAGAGCGCATTGTGCTGGAAATTAATGAGCATCATTATAAAGGAGATTTGCAACAATTAAGCCATTTATTAACATATATTCGTACATATGGAATTAAAGTGGCGGTAGACAATATCGGCGAACATAGCAGCAATTTAGAGAGAATCGGGTTATTGTCGCCTGATATTTTGAAAATTGATTTGCGCCAATTGCGGACAACTTCCATGTATCAAGCGTATCAAGATGTGATTTATTCCATTTCGCTGCTCGCTCGTAAAATTGGGGCAACGCTTTTATATGAAGATATTGAAACGTCGTTTCAATTGCAATATGCGTGGCGAAACGGAGGGCGTTATTACCAAGGGTATTATTTGGCGAAACCATCTGCCGAGCTAGTGCCGCGTGATATGTTGAAAGAGCGTCTGCGTCAAGAATGTCATCATTTTATTCAACAAGAAAAGAAAAAATTAGAAACGCTCTATCATATTTCTGAACAGTTTCAGCAGCGATTGACAACACTTTTAGCAAAATATAAGAAAGTATCTAATTTTAATGAACTTATTTCGCTTCTAGCTAATGAGCTAAACGATGTTTGTTTCCGCATTTATGTTTGTGATGAAGACGGATTTCAACAGTCGGCGAATATGTTTAAGCGCAATGACTGCTGGGAATTGCAGCCGCAATATTACATGAAAAATTGGAGTTGGCGGCCATACTTTTTAGAGAATATTATTCGGATGCGTTCACGTAAACGCGGGATTCTTTCCGATTTATATGCAGATATCGAAACAGGGGAAACGATTCGTACGTATTCGTATCCAATTGACGATCGGCACTATTTATTTATCGATTTATCATATAGCTATTTATTTGAGCATGATGCTCATTATTAAAATGGTATAAAATTCTTTTCCTCGTGGCAAAGTAAGCATGAGGTGAAGAAACAATGGCACAGTTGACGTTTGCATTATCGATCATTGTTATTTTAATTGCTGTTATTGCGGGCGTATACACATATCGTCTTGGTCGACAGCAAAAATGGCAGGAAGAATTAGATGCTCCTGTCCCGGAGAAGGTGCAAGAACATCCATATTTGTTTAACCCGGTTTTTTTGGCATATGTTTTGCCTGGCTTATTAGCTGTGGTTGTGATTGTTTATTTAGCATTACGTTATTATTGATGAGTCAAAATGGGCAGTCCTATTGGGGAGTGCTCTCTTTTTTTTTATGTTTATGATGCTGGCTGATTGGTTTTACCCAGGCAGTAAGGAGATATTAAAAAAGAGTGGTCAACATCAAAACGTGCTTTGTTATGTATCCATATACGTCGCGTAATATGAAGAAAGTCTTCACGGTTTGAGAAGGCTTTTTTCTTAATATAATAAGACTTTTTTCCGTTTTCGCTGAATATATATCTCATTGAGTTGCCAAAGGGAGGATGGAAAATGGGAAAACAATTACTGAAAACATTATCATATGAAGAGCAAATACTGCTCCTAGATATTTTGTTTACGCAACAATACGCATTGGATCTTGTTAGTTGTGAACTTGCTGATATAGAAAATGGAGAAAAGCAAGTGGACGAAAAACAGTATCAACAACTTTTACGTTTATACGATCGGCTTCTTCAAGAAACATATGACTTTACGTAGTACTATCGCTTCAAAATAAGCGATAGTTATTTTTTAAGTAAGAAGACTACATTAAAATATGATAAACTGAAGAAGGGAAAACGCTAAAAAGAGAAAGGCGGAAATAGGTATGACAAGTTTGGGGAACAATGGATTGGCACATATGACAGTTGCGCAATTTCTGATCCCTTCGGATAAAGTAGCGCACGTTCAACTCGGAAACTATTTAGACCATGCATTATTAGTATTGACGAAAACCGGTTATTCCGCTATTCCTGTATTGGATACTTCATATAAACTTCATGGATTAATTAGTATGACAATGATTATGGACGCGATTTTAGGGTTGGAGCGCATTGAATTTGAACGGTTGGAAACGATGAAAGTGGAGGAAGTGATGAATAAAGATATTCCTCGCCTTTTATTGGATGATGATGTTTTGAAAGGAATTGAAGTTATTGTGAATCACCCGTTTGTTTGCGTTGAAAATAAAGATGGGTATTTTGAAGGAATTTTTACAAGACGAGAAGTATTAAAGCGATTAAATAAACAGCTGCGGCAACTTAATGATTACCATAAATCATATGAAAAATAAGCTGCGCAAGAAGAAGGACCGTAATGGCATGCAATAAATTAGCAGTTGCTTTCGCTTTATTTTTTTGCGCGGCTCTTGCTATAAGCTCGTAAAGCTGGCAGCTTCCGCAAATACAAGCCCTCTATATAAATAAGTTAAACTTGAAAATTCTACTTCTTGTGATCCATTTTTTCGACTGCACTTATGCGTGACGAAGGCAAGTCAATGACTTGCCTTCGTCAGTCGAAAAATCTCTTGATAAAAAGCGCAAAGAACCAAATATCAAGTTGCATTTATATAAAAAGTGCTGCAAGATTTCATTTTATGAATTTATGCTTGTCACCATCATCTTTGTTTTGCTAAAGTAAGAAAATAAGAGCACAAAAGGAGGATGATGTCATGAAAATGATGGATGCGAATGAAATTATTTCTTTTATTCAAAACAGCAAAAAGTCAACACCTGTTAAAGTATACATAAAGGGAAACCTTGAAGGAATCGATTTTGGTCCAAGCGCGAAAACGTTTATTACTGGAAATACTGGTGTTGTTTTTGGGGAATGGCAAGAAATTCAAGCGGCGTTGGAAGCCAATAAAGAAAAAATTGAGGACTATGTCATTGAAAATGATCGCCGCAATTCCGCGATTCCGCTTCTTGATTTGAAAGGAGTAAAAGCGCGCATTGAGCCAGGCGCCATTATTCGTGATCAAGTCGAAATTGGCGATAATGCGGTTATTATGATGGGTGCTGTCATTAATATCGGTGCCGTCGTCGGTGAAGGAACGATGATTGATATGAACGCAGTGCTCGGCGGCCGCGCAACGGTCGGAAAGAATTGCCATGTTGGCGCTGGCGCTGTTTTAGCAGGTGTGATTGAGCCGCCTTCCGCTAAACCAGTGATCGTTGAAGACGATGTAGTGATTGGCGCAAATGCCGTTATTTTAGAAGGCGTTACGGTCGGCAAAGGCGCGGTCGTGGCCGCTGGCGCTATTGTCGTTGAAGATGTGCCGCCGTATACGGTTGTTGCTGGTGTGCCGGCGCGCGTGATTAAGCAAATTGATGAAAAAACAAGAGCAAAAACAGAAATTAAACAAGAACTTCGCCAGTTATAAACATAGCCAAACACAAAAGCTGTCCCATCTTTGGGCCAGCTCTTTTTTCAATGGAGGAGATAGAGATGTCATCAATCAGTCCGTTTGTGGCGATTCGCCGCGATTTGCATAAAATTCCCGAGTTAGGGTTCCAAGAATTTAAGACGCAGCAATATTTATTGCGTTACATTCATGCGTTGCCGCAAGAACGGCTGGAAATCCAAACGTGGAAAACCGGGATTTTTGTAAAAGTAAAAGGAACAGCTCCGCGAAAAATGATCGGCTACCGCACTGATATCGACGGCCTGCCGATTAAAGAGGAAACGGGATTGCCATACAGCTCGGAGCATGAAGGAAACATGCATGCGTGCGGGCACGATGTACATATGAGCATCGCGCTTGGGCTGCTTACGCATTTTGCCGAGCATCCTATCCAAGATGACTTACTATTTATTTTCCAGCCGGCAGAGGAAGGGCCAGGCGGTGCGAAACCAATGCTTGAAAGTGAGATTATGAAAGTATGGAAGCCGGATATGATACTTGCTTTACATATCGCCCCGGAATATCCGGTTGGCACGATTGCGACGAAAGAAGGATTGCTGTTTGCCAATACGTCGGAACTGTTTATTGATTTGAAAGGAAAAGGCGGGCATGCCGCATTTCCGCACTTGGCGAACGATATGGTTGTTGCTGCCTGCTCGCTTGTTACGCAGCTTCAGTCTATCGTTGCGCGTAATGTCGATCCGCTTGACAGTGCTGTTATTACAATTGGAAAAATTTCAGGCGGTACAGTACAAAATGTGATTGCAGAGCATGCGCGCTTGGAAGGAACGATTCGCACATTGTCGGTGGATTCGATGAAAAAAGTGAAAGAGCGGATTGAAGCGATGGTCAGTGGAATAAAAATGGCGTATCAATGCGAGGCGGAAATTGACTACGGTTCCATGTACCATCAAGTTTATAATGATCCGGAGTTAACGACGGAATTTATACAGTTTGCTGAAAATTATCAGGGGATTCGATTCATTCGCTGCAAAGAAGCGATGACCGGAGAAGACTTTGGGTATATGCTTGCAGAAATCCCAGGATTTATGTTTTGGCTTGGCGTCGATTCTCCCTATGGGTTGCATCATGCGAAGTTGACTCCAAACGAAGCGGCAATTGATCAGGGGATTTCGTTTTTAATATCGTACATTACGTGGAAAGGAAACAATTAATTTATTGTATAGTTCCACCTTCCTTAAGGCACATTATGTGTATGAGGAGGTGGATTGCTATGCCGAAAATTGGTGTAGAACATTCGTTAACAAGCGTACAAGAAGCATTAAAAGCGAAAGGATACGAAGTCATCCCGCTTCGAGGGGAAAATGATGCAAAGGGCTGTGATTGCTGCGTAATTACTGGCCAAGATGCTAATGTCATGGGCATTCAAAATACGGTTACAGCTGGCCCTGTGATCGAAGCGAGTGGTCTAACTGCAGAAGAAATTTGTCAAAAGGTTGAAGAAAAATTACGCTAATGGCTGACGGGCTGTCCGTACCAACAGCCCGTTTTTTGTCGATGAGAATGAAAAGATAGCAACTGGTTCGAGCAAAGATAAACTCAATGTTGTTTCGGTTCATATGCCACGTTCGGAAAATGATTTAGACATAGAACTTGTCAAAAAAGTAGCGGAAGAACACGGCATTACTGTCCATGTGAAGGTATGGAAGAAGCTCTATAGTACACAAGAACCCCGTGGCTTTAGCCATCGGGAGGTTCAGAGATGCATTTGAAAATCAATATGTTCCAGCTTATTATGTATTTGATGCCGAAGGAAAACTTCGCCATTTCCAAGCTGGCGGAAGCGGCATGAAATTGTTAGAAAAGCGTGTGAACCGTGTATTAGAAGAAAAAGAAAAAGCACAACAATAATGGAGAAAGAGGAACGAAAGCACGATGATTTCGTTCCTTTTTTTATTGCATTAAAACAGCTGTTCCGGAATAAGGGAACAGCTGTTTTAATTATATTTCCATAATGATTGGCAAAATCATCGGTCTTCGTTTTGTTTTTTCGTATAAGAACGGAGCAAGTGTATCCGAAATTTCATTTTTAATTTCCGACCATTGATTGGTTTTGCGCTCGAGCACTTTTTCAAGATGTTTCGTAATGAGCGTTTGTGCATCGTTGATTAAATCACTAGATTCACGCATGTAGACAAATCCACGCGAAATAATATCTGGACCAGCCGCGATTTTAAAATCTTTCATATTAATGCTTACAACAACGATGACAAGACCTTCTTCTGACAAAATGCGGCGGTCACGCAAGACGATGTTGCCGATGTCGCCGACGCCGCTGCCATCAATATAAACAGAACCGGACGGAATTTTGCCAACGATGCGAGCGTCCTTTTCACTTAGTCCAAGCACTTCACCATTATCCATGATAAAGCAATTTTCTTCTGGCACTCCACAATCGATCGCTAGCTTTGCATGCATTTTTTGCATGCGGTATTCTCCGTGAATCGGCATGAAATATTTCGGTTTCATCAAGCGAATCATTAATTTTTGTTCTTCTTGTCCACCGTGTCCAGATGTGTGAATATCGTTTAGCGGACCATGAATGACTTCGGCGCCAGCGCGATAAAGCATATTAATCGTTCGATTTACACTTACCGTATTGCCCGGAATTGGGGAAGAAGAAAATACGACCGTATCGCCAGGAATAATTTGAATCTGCCGATGGGTGCCATTGGCGATGCGCGATAATGCTGCCATTGGCTCACCTTGGCTGCCGGTACATAAAATTGTCACGCGATTGGCAGGAAGGCGGTTAATTTCGTTTGCATCCACAAAAGTATCTTTAGGGCATTTAATGTAACCGAGCTCTTGTCCGATTTCAATCGCCGCCTCCATGCTTCTTCCGAATACAGCAATTTTTCGGTTGTTCATCACGGCTGCTTCCGTTACTTGCTGCAGCCGATGAATGTTGGAGGCAAATGTCGCAAAAATAATCCGTCCTTGCACTTTCCGGAAAATATCATGTATGCTTTCCCCAACGCGACGTTCAGACATGGTGAAGTGTGGAATTTCACTATTCGTGCTGTCGGAAAGTAGACAAAGGACCCCTTTTTTGCCGATTTCCGCCATTTTTGTTAAGTTTGCAGGCTCGCCAACCGGAGTGAAGTCGAACTTAAAATCTCCTGTGTGAACAATTTGCCCGACAGGAGTTTTGACAACAATTCCATAACTGTCAGGAATGCTGTGAGTTGTTCGAAAGAATGTCACCGCTGTTTTTTGAAAGCGAATGACATCGTCTTCGCGAATTTCAATAAGTTTTGCTTGGCGAAGAAGTCCATGTTCTTCAAGCTTGTTGCGGATTAACCCCAACGCTAATTTTCCGCCGTAGATTGGAATATTTACTTGCTTTAGCAAGTATGGAATTCCGCCAATATGATCCTCATGCCCGTGAGTAATAAACAGTCCTTTTACTTTCTCTGCGTTTTTTACTAAATACGTGTAATCGGGAATGACATAATCAATTCCGAGCAGCTCATCTTCAGGAAATTTAATTCCTGCGTCGATAACAATAATTTCATCTTGAAATTGTACACCATATGTATTTTTCCCGATTTCACCTAATCCGCCAAGGGCAAATACGCCAACTTGATGATCATTTAAAAATTTCATACTCAAATCTCCAATACTTTAAAATCTGGATTTTTCTTTTCATATTCTAAATGAGCGCCCTCTAACGGCTGAATATACTCAATATTCATGGTGTGTCCTTGCAATTTTTGGCGTACTTCCCGTTCCGATTCCGCTTCAATATATAGCGTTTTTGTTTTTTCTCTCACAGGCACTTCATCGGGATTTTCTTGGTAAAACACTTTAAAAATCATTCTAAAACCTCTCCTTATGAACGATTATTTCTTTAACTTTTTTATTATATATAAAATAAGGGCAGTTTTCATGTTTTTTCATTCATAACATAAAATAAAGCGGGAAAAGTATAGAGGAAAGCATTGGCTTTTACTATCTTTGACGAATTTCAACCTTTTCATTCGCTTGTTTTTTTAGAAAGAAGCCCTTCATGAAGGAAGGGCTCTTATCGTAAACGGTTAGGCAATCGATTTTTTCCGGAGTAGATCTTTCCATTGTTGAAGAAGCTTTTTTTTCAGCTTTTTCAACATTTTCATCACTCCTTACTTCTTATTGTACTCATTTCTTGGTGAAAGTAAATGTTCTTCCTATATTATATTATATGTTAACAAAGGCTTGTTTTTCGTGGATAAAAGTGGAATGGAGCCGAGAAGTAATTTGACATTTTCGGTTTTTTTCAGTACGGTAAAGGATGAAGAAAAACAAGATATTTGCATTAAGGGGAAGAGACTGTGAAAAAGAAAATAGTATTTTTTGATATTGATGGAACGCTACTTGATGAACAAAAAAATCTTCCTGTTTCGACAGTAAGAGCGGTTCAAGAGTTGAAAAAAGCTGGTGTTTATGTAGCGATTGCCACGGGAAGAGCGCCATTTATGTTTGCCAATTTGCGAAAGCAGCTAGGAATTGATTCTTTTGTCAGTTTTAACGGCCAATACGTAGTATTTGAAGGGAATGTCATTTATAAACATCCACTTCATCGGCAAAAATTGCATGAGCTAAAGGAAGAAGCGCATAGAAATGGTCATCCGCTCGTTTTTATGAATGTGAATGAAATGAAAGCAAGCATGGAAGATCATCCATATATTCACGACAGTATGGGGAGCTTGAAATTTCCTCATCCTCCGTTTGATCCGATTTATTACGAAAATGAGGACATTTATCAAGCGCTCTTATTTTGCAAAGCGGAAGAAGAACAAATGTATGTAAAAGCATATCCGGAATTTCGTTTTGTCCGTTGGCATAATGTGTCAACTGATGTGCTGCCAGTAGGAGGGTCGAAAGCTGAAGGAATTCGGCGAATGATCGAGAAACTCGACATTGCGAAAGAAGATGTATACGCGTTTGGAGATGGGTTGAACGATATAGAAATGTTGAAGTTTGTTGGAACTGGTGTTGCGATGGGCAATGCGCACGAAGAAGCAAAAAAAGTGGCCGACTTCGTTACGAAATCGGTCGGAGAGGAAGGAATATTATACGGATTAAAGCAGCTTGAATTAATTAAATAAGGGGCATATCCCGGTGCGGGATATAGCCCTTCTTTTCATTTATCGTTCGATAGGGATCGCGTTGTCAGGTACTTTAAACGGATTTTTTGGATCAATATGATCATAAAACATGATGCCGTTTAAGTGGTCGATTTCGTGTTGAAATACAATGGCAGGCAACCCTTTTAACCGAAGTGTTACTTCTTTACCTTCAAGCGTTGTCCCTGTTACGGTAATGCGGGCATAGCGCGGCACATATCCTGGAACGTTCCGATCGACAGATAAACATCCTTCTCCGCTCGTTAAATAACATTGCTGAACAGAATGGCTCACAATTTTTGGATTAAATAACGCATAGCTATATAAAGTACCTTTTTCATCCGTTACATGGACGGCAATCATTCGTTTTGATACATTAATTTGTGGAGCTGCCAGCCCAATTCCCGGGCGTAATCCATATTTTTCAGCAAGCTCAGGGTTTTGGCTCATTTTTACATAATCAAGAAGGCTTTGTAAAACTTGTTTGTCTTCTTCTGATGGAGGAAGAGAAACAGGTTCAGCCACTTTTCGTAGCGTTGGATGCCCTTCTTTAATAATATCTTTCATGGTAATCATCGTGTTTTCACTCCTCGCATGACATTGATGTCTAAAATTAAGTCTAACAAAAATTCATTTTGAACGTAAACAAAAATGAAAATGGATGTGCTCGAAAGGAAGGAGAAACGTTGTTCAAAGCAATAAAGCGGTGTATTTGGTTAATCGTGGTGTTATTTTTGTTTACTAGCTGCAATGAACTTGCCAACGAGGAAGTTTTATCAGCTTTTCAAAAGATAGGCAAGTATGAAAACAGTGTAGTCGAGCAACAAGAAAAACTGAGCGGATTAGAACAAAAACAAAACCAGTTGTATGATCGTATTATGTCGTATGGGATAAAGCGGTTTACAAAGGTGGTGCAATTATCGAAAGAATCATTGGAGCTAATAGAAGAACGGGACAAACATATTGAAAAAGAATATAAAGCGATTCAATCAGCAAAACAACAAATAAATACGATCAAGAAAAATATTGACCAACTTCGTGATGAAAATATAAGAAGACAAGTAAACCGTTTAGTAAACATTGCGGAGAAACGTTATGAAACATATGGAAATTTGTATCTTCATTATAAAGAATTGCTTTCATTGGAAAAAGAGCTTTATACTTTATTACAAAATAAATATGTGACACCGGAACAGTTACAACAACAAATTAATCGTATAAATGAACAATATAAAGAATTGGTTAGTATAAACGATCAGTTTAATGAATATACGGAAAAATATAATAAAGAAAAGAAGCGATTATATAACGTGTGGAAATAAATGTTTGTTGCGATAGGAGGCTATATTTTCATAGCCTTTTTTATTTTATGAAAAAAATATAAAACAGATATAATACAGATTAAAATGTTGTAATATAACAGGATTTGTGCAGTTGTTTTTTATACTAAAAATATCCATTTGTCATTGAAAAAATACCGCTAAATCAAAGTGATTGACGTCTAGGTAAAGAAGGTGTAAACTTAAACATGTAGATGGAATTGTACTAATAAAAATGATCAAGTGATTAATACAGGTATTCTAACGACATTTTTTCCGTTTATGCCGTGGAACAAAGGTTACCGCTTTTTATTTATTCATGATTTTGGGTAAATTAATGCTGTATGGACCAATGTTATGAGTTGACTTTATTTTTTAAATTATGAAAGGTAGAGGTGGATCAAATGGGTGCAAAAAAATCCCAATTTAAGTTTAATTTTAAGGAACAGCTTGAAAAAATTGAGGAACAATTTCCGACATTTCAAATTTTAAATGAAGAAGGGGAAGTAGTAAACGAAGCGGCAATGCCGGACTTAAGCGATGATCAACTAAAAGAATTGATGCGCCGCATGGTATACACACGCGTTCTTGACCAACGTTCTATTTCATTAAACCGCCAAGGGCGTTTAGGCTTTTACGCACCAACGGCAGGGCAAGAAGCGAGCCAAATTGCGAGCCATTTTGCGTTAGAGAAAGAAGATTTCATTTTGCCTGGATACCGTGATGTTCCGCAACTTATTTGGCACGGACTTCCGCTTTATCAAGCGTTTTTATTCTCACGTGGGCACTTCCACGGCAACCAAATTCCGGAAGGGGTAAACGCATTGCCGCCACAAATTATTATCGGTGCCCAATACATTCAAGCAGCAGGTGTTGCTTTAGGATTGAAAAAACGCGGCAAAAAGGCAGTAGCAATTACATACACAGGTGACGGCGGTACATCGCAAGGAGATTTCTACGAAGGAATCAACTTTGCTGGAGCATTTAAAGCACCGGCGATTTTCGTTGTCCAAAACAACCGCTTTGCTATTTCTACTCCTGTTGAAAAACAAACAGTAGCGAAAACACTTGCTCAAAAAGCGGTGGCGGCTGGAATTCCTGGCATTCAAGTTGACGGTATGGACCCATTAGCTGTATATGTAGCTGTACGTGCTGCTCGCGAGCGTGCGATTAACGGCGAAGGTCCAACGCTTATTGAAACTTTATGTTTCCGTTACGGTCCGCATACGATGTCAGGAGACGATCCTACTCGTTATCGCACGAAAGAATTGGAAAATGAATGGGAGAAAAAAGACCCGCTTGTTCGTTTCCGTAAGTTTTTAGAAAACAAAGGCTTATGGAGTGAAGAAGAAGAAAACAAAGTGATTGAACAAGCAAAAGAAGAAATTAAAGAGGCGATTAAAAAAGCGGACGAAACACCAAAACAAAAAGTAACCGATTTGATTAGCATCATGTATGAAGAGTTGCCATTTAACTTGAAAGAACAGTATGAAATTTACAAAGAGAAGGAGTCGAAGTAAGCCATGGCGCAAATGACAATGATTCAAGCAATCACGGATGCGTTGCGCATCGAACTAAAAAATGATCCAAATGTATTAATATTTGGGGAAGACGTTGGAGTAAACGGCGGCGTATTCCGGGCAACAGAAGGATTGCAAGCTGAGTTTGGGGAAGACCGCGTTTTCGATACACCTCTTGCCGAATCGGGAATTGGCGGTCTTGCCATCGGGTTGGCGTTGCAAGGATTCCGTCCTGTTCCAGAAATTCAATTCTTTGGTTTTGTATATGAAGTAATGGATGCCATTTGCGGTCAAATGGCGCGTATCCGCTACCGCACTGGCGGTCGTTATAATGTCCCGATTACGATTCGCTCACCATTTGGCGGCGGCGTGCATACACCGGAATTGCACTCTGATAGCTTAGAAGGCTTAGTTGCGCAACAACCTGGGTTAAAAGTAGTCATTCCTTCTACTCCTTATGATGCGAAGGGATTGCTTATTTCTGCGATCCGTGACAACGATCCAGTTATTTTCTTAGAGCACCTGAAGCTGTATCGTTCGTTCCGCCAAGAAGTACCAGAAGGAGAATATACGATTCCAATCGGTAAAGCAGATATTAAACGCGAAGGAAAAGATATCACGATTATCGCTTATGGTGCAATGGTGCACGAATCGTTAAAAGCAGCTGCTGAATTAGAAAAAGAAGGCATCTCCGCAGAAGTGGTTGACCTGCGGACTGTTCAACCATTAGATATTGAAACAATCATTGGTTCTGTAGAAAAAACAGGACGTGCGATCGTTGTACAAGAAGCACAAAGACAAGCAGGAATTGCTGCAAACGTTGTAGCAGAAATTAATGAACGTGCGATTTTAAGCTTAGAAGCTCCTGTATTGCGCGTTGCTGCTCCGGATACGGTATATCCGTTCTCACAAGCGGAGTCGGTATGGTTGCCTAACTTCAAAGATGTCATTGAAACAGCGAAAAAAGTCATTAACTTCTAAACATTAGGTGAGAGGAAGGGGAAATTGCCTTCTTCCTCTTTTCCCATACTTTTTTGAAAAGACAATAGGAGGTCGACAAACAGTGGCATTTGAATTTAAGTTGCCGGATATCGGTGAAGGTATTCATGAAGGGGAAATCGTCAAATGGTTTGTCAAACCTGGCGATGAAGTAAATGAAGATGATGTATTGTGTGAAGTGCAAAACGATAAAGCGGTTGTAGAAATCCCATCCCCTGTGAAAGGTAAAGTATTAGAAATTTTAGTAGAAGAAGGAACGGTTGCAACGGTTGGCCAAACGTTAATCACATTAGATGCGCCTGGATATGAGAATATGGCGTTTAAAGGCCAAGAACAAGATGAGCCAAAACAGCAGGAAAAACCGCAAGAAGTGTCGAAAGAAGAAAAGAGCGAAGCGGCAGCTAAACAAGCAGAACCGGCTAAGCAGCAGGAAGTGGATCCAAACCGTCGCGTGATCGCAATGCCTTCCGTGCGCAAATATGCCCGTGAAAAAGGGGTCGATATCCGTCTTGTTCAAGGTACAGGAAAAAATGGCCGCGTCCTAAAGAGCGATATCGATGCGTTCCTTGCTGGTGGCACGGCAGTCGAGCAAAAAGAAGAAGCACCTGCAGCGAAAGCAGAAGAAAAAGCAGCGGCAGCTACTGCGGCACAACAACCAGTTGTGCTTGAAGGAGAATTCCCGGAAACTCGCGAGAAAATGAGCGGTATCCGTCGCGCGATTGCCAAAGCGATGGTCAATTCGAAACATACAGCACCACACGTTACATTAATGGACGAAGTAGATGTGACAAAACTGGTAGCGCATCGCAAAAAGTTCAAAGAAATCGCAGCGGAAAAAGGAATCAAGCTTACTTTCTTACCGTATGTTGTAAAAGCTTTAACATCGGCGTTGCGTGAGTTTCCAGTTTTAAATACATCGATTGATGATGAAACGGAAGAAGTGATTCATAAACATTACTACAACATTGGTATTGCTGCTGATACAGACAGAGGATTGCTCGTTCCTGTTATTAAACATGCGGACCGCAAGCCGATCTTTGCCCTTGCCAAAGAGATTAATGAGCTTGCAGCAAAAGCACGTGAAGGAAAATTGGCTCCACATGAAATGAAAGGTGCTTCTTGCACGATTACGAATATCGGTTCTGCCGGCGGCCAATGGTTTACTCCGGTCATTAATCATCCAGAAGTAGCTATTCTTGGCATTGGACGCATTTCCGAAAAACCAATTGTCCGCGACGGTGAAATAGTTGTTGCTCCAGTATTAGCATTATCATTAAGCTTTGACCACCGCATGATTGACGGTGCAACAGCGCAAAAAGCATTAAATCACATTAAACGTCTATTAAATGACCCAGAATTATTATTAATGGAGGCGTAAAAACGATGGTAGTTGGCGATTTTGCAATTGAAACGGATACGCTTGTCGTTGGAGCGGGTCCTGGTGGTTATGTAGCAGCTATTCGTGCTGCACAGTTAGGGCAAAAAGTAACGATTGTTGAAAAAGGAAATCTTGGCGGAGTATGCTTAAATGTCGGATGTATTCCATCTAAAGCGCTCATCTCCGCAAGCCATCGCTATATTGAAGCGAAATATTCAGAAGACATCGGAATTAAAGCAGAAAACGTAACCGTTGATTTTTCTAAAGTGCAACAATGGAAAGCAAGCGTCGTGAAAAAATTAACGAGCGGCGTGGAAGGATTGCTAAAAGGAAACAAAGTCGAAATCGTACGCGGAGAAGCGTATTTTGTTGATGCGAATACGGTGCGTGTTATCAATGGTGATAGCGCGCAAACATATACGTTTAAAAACGCAATTATTGCAACAGGCTCTCGTCCGATTGAACTTCCTGGCTTTAAATTTTCCAATCGCGTGCTTGATTCCACAGGCGCGCTCAGTCTGCAGGAAGTTCCAAAATCGCTTGTCGTTATTGGCGGCGGTTATATCGGAACAGAATTAGGAACAGCGTATGCTAACTTTGGAACAAAAGTAACCATCATTGAAGGAGCAGATGAAATTTTATCTGGTTTCGAAAAACAAATGACGGCAATTGTTAAACGCCGCTTAGAGAAAAAAGGGGTAGAAATCTTTACTAACGCTCTTGCTAAGGGAGTCGAAGAGCGCGAAGACGGTGTGACAGTAACCTTTGAAGTAAAAGGCGAAACGAAAACAATTGATGCAGACTATGTGCTTGTGACGGTCGGACGCCGTCCGAACACGGATGAGCTTGGCTTAGAACAAATCGGCATTAAATTGACAGACCGCGGCTTAATTGAAATTGACAAACAATGCCGGACAAGCGTTCCAAACATTTATGCCATCGGTGATATCGTCCAAGGTCCACCGCTTGCCCATAAAGCATCATATGAAGGAAAAATCGCCGCCGAAGCGATTGCCGGAAAACCGTCTGAAATCGATTATTTAGCTATTCCGGCAGTGGTCTTCTCCGAGCCTGAATGCGCATCTGTCGGTTATTTTGAGCAACAGGCGAAAGATGAAGGCATCGATGTAGTAACGGCGAAATTCCCATTTGCGGCTAACGGTCGTGCCCTTTCGTTGAATGACACAGACGGCTTTATGAAACTTGTCGTTCGCAAAGAAGATGGCGTTGTGATCGGAGCGCAAATCGTTGGTCCAAACGCTTCTGACATGATCGCAGAGCTTGGTCTTGCGATTGAAGCAGGAATGACTGCGGAAGATATCGCTTTGACGATTCATGCTCACCCAACATTGGGTGAAATAGCGATGGAAGCTGCGGAAGTTGCCCTCGGCACTCCAATCCATATTATTAGTAAATAAAATGGCAAAAAAGAGGATGTCTAATTTAGACATCCTCTTTTAGTAAACTATTCAGTACAAGCAGAAACAATGGAAGCAATTCCAAAGAAACTCAATAAAGCATCTTTTAAATCTGGGGCAACATTAGAAGCGGCGGCATTCACTGCTCGTTCCCAAGCAACAGTCCGAGAATACTTTAGTTTTCTGTAGTTTTGATAGTAATTGATAGCGGTAGAGACAAATTTTGCTGTTCCTCCAAGAGCTTTTAATGCTGACTTAACTTTTAGAATTTTGGATGGTGCCCAAGCTAACGAGACAAGCGCAACTCCTACAGCAGAAATACATCCGATGACTCCCTGTATACGGAATTCTCCTTGGTTTGTTTGGTTGTATTGATATTCTATTGCTGACAAGACAGCCGGGTCATCAATAGTTTCTTTGTACCAGTTAATAATGGCATCAGTTCCTTCTAAAACAACTGATTCAGGAATTTGCTCAATGATGGATAATGTTTGTTGGTGATCATCTAATCCCGGCAATTCTTCTTCAATCCACTCTTCCACGTAATTTTCTTCTGCTTGCGCTTGGGCAATTCCTGCACCACCCAAAGTGGATAGAACTAATACAAAGGATAAGAGGAACGATAAATAACTTTTTGTTTTGTTCATTGAAATCACCTCCCTTTATTTGGTTAAAAAGTAATTATATATATTTAATATCAGAATTTATCAATTTTTTTCAACATTTTTAATTAATATTTTCAAAATTTTTCTAATTGATATAATAAATTAAAAAAGAAAGGAAGAGTGGGATGAAAAAAACAATTAAACAAAAATATAAAGATATTTTGTTGGTCATTTTCTTTCTTGTTTGGTTGTTTAACGTGTTTGTTGAGAATGAACGGGTTACTGTTACGGCTAATGTCATTGCAATAGTTTTGATTTCATTTGTAAGTTTTATAAAGTATTACGCTAAAGAAAATTAAGAAGGTTATTGGTGTTTTCTGAATAGAAAAATTTTACTGTCAGACCATTGCAGTGGATTTGCGCTAAAGGGGAACGGCTGGTGTTTGTGTATAAACGGAAGGAAACGATCGGCAACGGGTACGTCATCGTCAAACGGACGTATCGTTGTACAGCATGTGCCGGATGCCCGTTTCAAGCAGCATGTGCCAAAGGCAAAGACACGAAAACCATCCGCGTTTCCTTGAAAAATCAACAACAACGGCAAGAAATCCGGAAACGGCTGTCCACGGAAGATCTATTTTTTATAAACTCGTCTTCTTGTCCAATGAATGGATAATATTTTCCTTTGGTGGCTCATATTGTTATGGTAAAGAAGATGCGGGGGATGACGGATGAAAGAATATGTCACGTTTTTGTTGCAAATGATCATTTGGAGCAGCTTTTCGCTTATTGAATGGCTATCAGGACGCGACCGACCGTTTTTTAAAGGGATGATGCTTTGTGTATTTTTATATATCGCGTTTTTATTGGCCCGAAAAATCGGTTTACGCACCCGAAAAGCATTGTGGACAACGACGTTGACAGCAGCAATGTATTTTACTTGTCAACATTTTGTGTGGGAGGCGCTTCAATAGGGGGGAAATAAAAAACGACAGCTGTGTACCACCGTTTTTTAAAAACGTTAGCTAGGTGCCAACGTTTAAAAAAACGATAGCTTAGTGCCACCGTTTTAAAAAACGATAGCTTAGTGCTACCGTTTTAAAAAACGATAGCCTAGTGCTACCGTTTGTAATAATACATAATTCTGCCGTTGAATAGGTGAAGTTCCCCTTCCAATTTTTTCGCTAGAAACTTACAAAATTCGTTTGCTTTCCCTTTATCTCCGTGTGTTGCCCCATTTGGCAATGTAATTTGAATAAATGATTCTTCAGTTTCACCATTATTTGTTTCATTATTTGATCCAACACCGACGATAATCGTCCGATAACGGTGCCCGTCACCTTTTAAATAAAACCACTTTCCTTTTCCTTCATCTGTTTCTATAAGCTGATAAGGAAATGCAGCTTGTTGATACGCCCATCCAAGCTGTTCACCTGTTTTTTTCATCATATCTTGATAATATTGAAACAATTGTTTTACTTCTTCTAATGTGACCGCTTTCTGTTTGGATGCTGGGACAAGCTTTATGTATGCATGTGCTGCCAATGCCATCACCTCTATTGTTAACATCCCATTTTTTTCTATTGTATCATTTTTACGTAAGAGATGCTATTGATTTTAACATATTTTAGAATTATAATAATATTCAGTATATTTATAAGGGGGGATTTTATGAATTTATTTGAAAGGCTATATGATGAGTATGAGAAAGTAAAAGTTCGGTTTGTTGGATTTACGTCAAAGGATATTCGCTATGATTTTGGGATTGTGTATACGAATATGTTTTTTGGCAAACCTCTTGTTATTTGCATGCAAACAGGCCGCTCCACTCTCCTCGATCCAAAAGATGTAGAAAACCACGAGTATTTGCAAAAAATTTTCCGCATCGATACGAAAGAGCAAGCTGCTGATTTAGCGGAGTTCTTCTCAGTTGTCCTTCCATTCTCATCGGTTCATCCTGAATATGAGTATTAATAAGCGAGTATGGTTACTCGCTTTTTTGATGAGTAAAAATTAAATGTGACATACAGATTAAGTGTTGACAGCATAAATGTGATATATTATTATTGAATTAGCTAATAAATATATCATCATAAAGGAGTTTTGGGGATGGGCACAATTGTATGTCAAACATGTGGTGCGACGATTGCACATTTTGAAGATGAAAAAGTGACAACGCTTTACGGAAAATGCTGCGGATGCGATTGCGACGAGGCTGAAGAAGAAGGAGAATAAAGAAAAGGTCAAACGATGGGGGAAGGTTTGGACATAGCGCGCATGTGAAAGGGGCACATGCGCGCATTTATTTTTTGGATAAAAAAAGCGTAAGCTAACTTGCTTACGCTTTTTTAACTTTCCCTGCTCTTAAAGGTGGGAGAAGTTCAACGGATTGGCTTATGTTCTTTAATGACACGCAATGTTTGTAACGTATCGTCCTCTGGCCCTTGCACCGGCAGACCGACTTCTAAGTTCTTTTTGATATAGTTTAAATTTTCTTCGGTAATAATTTCTCCAGGAATAAAAATCGGAATTCCTGGCGGATAAACCATAATAAATTCAGCAATAATCCGTCCTGCTGATTCTTCAAATGGGACAATTTCCGTTTCCGCGTAGAATGCATCACGCGGAGTTAATGCGAGAGTAGGGATGTCTGGCAATAATACTTTTGGTTTTACTCCTTTCGCCGCCTGATGGCGAAATTGTTCAGATAAATGGCGAAGGGCATTAACAAGCGCGTTCGTTTCCCGCTCTGTGTCGCCAGGTGTAATAATGCATAAAATGTTGTATAAATCGGATAATTCTACTTCAATGTTGTACATTTCGCGCAGCCATTTCTCGACGTCATATCCCGTTAAGCCTAGTTCTTTGACAGAGATGGTAAGCTTGGTTGGATCGTAATCATATGTTGCTTCCGTTCCTAGAATTTCTCTTCCGACACAATAAAGATAAGGGATTTCGTTTATTTGTTGCCGAGTCTTTTCGGCAAGCTGAATAGTTTTTTCAAAATGTTCCCGTCCTTGTGTAGCAAGCCATTTGCGTGCAACATCTAAAGAGGCTAACAACAAATAAGAAGTAGATGTTGTCGTTAGCATGCTTAAAATAGCTTGTACGTGTTTTGCGGATACGAGCCCTTCACGCACGTTTAAAATAGAGCTTTGCGTCAAAGAGCCACCTAGTTTATGGACGCTTGTTGCAGCCATATCCGCTCCGGCCTGCATGGCGGAAAGCGGAAGATCTTCATGAAAATGAATATGGACACCATGCGCCTCATCAACGAGAACAGGAACGTGGTAAGAATGAGCGATTTCAACAATTTTCTTTAAATCGCCAGAGATACCAAAATATGTTGGATTAATAACGAGAACACCTTTTGCATCGGGATGTTGCTTAAGTGCTTTTTCTACTGATTCCGGTGTAATTCCGTGTGAAATCCCGAGTTCCTTATCGATTTCCGGATGAATGAAAATCGGTATTGCACCAGAAAAGACAATGGCAGACATGATCGATTTATGCACGTTACGCGGAACGATGATTTTGTCGCCAGGCCCAACTACCGACATCACCATTGCCATAATGGCACCGCTTGTTCCTTGGACAGAAAAAAATGTATAATCAGCCCCAAATGCCTCAGCGGCTAACTCTTGAGCGCGCTTGATAATGCCTTTTGGGTGGTGAAGATCATCAAGAGGACCGATATTAATCAAATCCATCGATAGCGCATTTTCTCCAATAAAATCACGAAACTCATGGTCCATCCCTGCGCCTTTTTTATGGCCAGGAATATGAAATTGAATAGGGTTTTTCTTAATATGCTCTAATAGACCAGTGAACAATGGTGTTTCAAACTGTGACAATGTTTTTTCACACCTCTTTTTGCATAAAAATAAAACAAATGCATTATAGCATTTATTTTTTTATTTGCAAAGCATTATTTAATCATTAATGAATGTGAAATTTTTTACTACACATAAATTGAGAATAAAAAAGGAAAATAGGCATGTCAACAAGAAACATAGTATACTAGATTAAAAGGAGGGACAAAAATGATTTGGAAAACAAGAGTAACGGAATTGCTTGGAATTACATATCCGATTATTCAAGGAGGACTTGCTTATTTAGCTTACTCTGATTTAGCAGCCGCGGTTTCTAACGCCGGAGGCTTAGGACAAATTACGGCGATGTCGCTGGAAAGCCCGGAGCGATTGCGCGAGGAAATTCGCAAAGTAAAAGAAAAAACAGACCGTCCTTTCGGAGTGAACTTTGCGATTGGACAACATGACCGCCCTTTTCAACATATGCTCGAAGCCGCATTGGAAGAAGGAGTGCCAGTCGTTTCCGTCACAGGTGGGAATCCGGCCCCGTTTTTTGAACAGCTAAAAGGAACAAACGTGAAAAAACTGGTGCTGGTTGCCGCTGTTCGCCAAGCCGTAAAAGCGGAGGAACTTGGCGCGGACGCTGTCATGGTAGTGGGTCAAGAAGGCGGTGGTCATTTAGGAAAATACGATATAGGAACATTTGTTCTTGTCCCGAAAGTAGTGGAATCCGTTTCTATCCCTGTTATTGCTTCGGGAGGCATCGGAGACGGCCGCGGGTTGATGGCGGCATTAGCGCTTGGCGCAGAAGGAATTGAAATGGGAACGAGATTTATTGCTACAAAAGAGTGTGTTCATGCCCATCCGATCTATAAAGAGATGCTTGTTAACGGCTCTGAATATGATACCGTTGTGATTAAACGCAGTTTAGGAGCACCCGGTCGTGCCATTGCCAATGAATGGACGAAAAAAATTTTAGAAATAGAAGAACAAGGCGGGACATATGAACAACTAAAAGAATATATTAGTGGGGAAGCGAATCGCCGTTTTATTTATGAAGGAAAAATAAACGAAGGTTTTGCATGGGCTGGACAAGTGATGGGATTAATTAAAGATGTGCCAACAGTGGCAGAATTGTTTGAGCGAATGATTAACGAGGCGGAACAAATCCGGCGCAGATGGGCAAACTAATGCTGGAGGTGTCGGTGATGAATTATTCATACCCGTTTTCTTATGACTGGTCAACGCAAGAAATTATTGATGTTATCAAATTTTTCGAAGCGATTGAAACTGTTTACGAAAAAGGAATGGAACGGGAAAAGCTTATGAACATTTATCGTCGCTTTAAAGAAATTGTTCCGAGTAAAAGTGAAGAAAAAAAACTATGTGATGAATTTGAACAAGCAAGCGGATATTCGTCCTATCGCGTCATGAAAAAAGCGAAAGAAGCACAAAACGGCGATTGGATTAGAATGGAATAACATGGTAAAAAAAGTAGACGAATACACAAATTTGTTGCATACCCCCCTTTTCTAACATAATATATATAAAACAAAATAAGTATCAGAAAATTCGGGTATTTATATGACGGTTTTTCGGGGATTATATGGAAAGGGGTGCCCATGCTCATGAAAAGAACAATGAATTCTGTAAAGCGTGCGGACGGGGATAAGCGAATAGCGGTATTACGTCTTGAATTAGATTATGAATTAGCGACTCTTTATGAGGCGATGATGGAAAACGATGAAGAAAAGAAAAAAGAGTGTAAACGGAGATTAGAAAAGTTACGTCAAGAGTTAATGCGCCTTCAAGTATAACAGAACATTCAAGGCGAACCACACCAACGGTTCGTTTTTTTCTTGAGCGATATAGGCACCTCTTTTTCTTTACGGGGGATTCCGATGTATTATATGCTAATTACATACGCTGCAGAAATCAGGAGGATGAATATGCAGGAAAAATGGAAAGAAATAGATGAGTGTATCCGACAATGGATAAAGGAAGCGGGAACAAGAATTCTCGCTACATTTGATAAAAAGTTGACGATCGAAACAAAATCACATCGAAATGATTTAGTGACGAATGTGGACCGCGAAGTAGAGCAATTTTTTATTGAAAAAATAAGAAAAACGTTTCCCGACCATCACGTGTTAGGCGAAGAGGGATTCGGTGATGAAATTGCAACGCTTCAAGGGATTGTTTGGATTATCGATCCGATTGATGGTACGATGAATTTTATTCATCAAAAACGAAACTTTGCCATTTCAATTGGGGTTTTTGAAAATGGGGTAGGAGTTCTTGGGTATGTATACGATGTCGTACATGATGAACTATATGCGGCACGAAAAGGAGAAGGAGCTTTTCTTAATGATCAACCGCTGGCGCGTTTAGAGCCGGTATCTGTTTCCGAAGCCATTATTTCCTTAAATGCAACGTGGATAACTGAAAATAAACGAATTGATCCAAATGTATTAGCTCCGCTTGTAAAAGATGCGAGGGGAACGCGTTCGTACGGATCGGCTGCGTTAGAAATGGCATACGTTGCAGCGGGACGTTTAGATGCATATATTACAATGAGGTTGTCGCCGTGGGATTTTGCCGGCGGACTTGTGCTTGTTCAAGAAGTCGGTGGCATCGTGACAAATTTATACGGCGAGCCGCTTAATTTGCTTACAAAAAACTCTGTATTTGTTTCAAAGCCAGGATTGCATGAAGAAATTTTGCAAAAATATATACATCGCTGAAAACGGGACAAATCATTCGGTTGTCCCGTTTTTAAAGCATTCCTTTTTCTCGCATTCGTTTTTTTCGGGCAAATCCGATGCCGATAATTATGAATAAAGCGATAATTGAAATAATAATACCAATCATACTTTGTTCCGCAATAAAAATGCCGATGGCCATGATTGCTATTACTGCAAATATAGCCAATAGAAACGATACAGGCTGAAATTGTTTCATCCCAATCCCCTCTTTCATATTGTTTATCGGTTTTTCTTTAGTCTACACGAAAACATACCGCTTTTCTATCCTCTTTATGATATAATAAACGAGCAATTTACGTATAGGAGTGACTAACATTGACAAGAAGAGAAGATCTTCGTAATATTGCCATTATTGCTCACGTTGATCATGGTAAAACAACGTTAGTCGATCAATTGCTGCGTCAATCGGGAACGTTTCGTGCCAATGAACATGTCGAGGAACGCGCATTAGATCGAAACGATTTAGAAAGAGAACGCGGGATTACCATTTTAGCCAAAAATACAGCGATTCGTTATAAAGGAATGCGCATTAATATTTTAGATACGCCAGGACATGCCGATTTCGGCGGGGAAGTAGAACGAATTATGCGGCTTGTGGATGGTGTTTTGCTTGTCGTTGACGCGTATGAGGGGTGTATGCCGCAAACGCGTTTTGTGCTGAAAAAGGCGCTCGAACAACAGCTTACTCCCATTGTCGTTATCAATAAAATTGACCGGGAGTTTGCGCGACCAGAGGAAGTGGTCGATGAAGTCATCGATTTATTTATCGAATTAGGCGCGTCGGAAGATCAGCTTGAGTTTCCGGTTGTATACACGTCAGCATTAAACGGTACGGCAAGTTTGGACCCTCACAAACAAGAAGCGGATATGACCGCATTGTTCGAAACGATTATTAAGCATATTCCTGCACCGATTGATAATCGGGAAGAACCGTTGCAATTTCAAGTGGCGTTGCTTGATTACAATGAGTACGTTGGGCGCATCGGAATTGGCCGTATCTTTCGCGGCACGATGAAAGTCGGACAACAAGTAGCGCTGATGAAACTAGATGGTTCTGTCAAAACGTTTCGTGTAACAAAATTATTTGGGTTTATCGGCTTAAAGAGGATCGAAATCACGGAAGCAGAAGCAGGAGATATTGTTGCAGTGGCGGGAATGGAAGACATTAACGTCGGGGAAACGGTATGTCCATTGGATCATCAGGAAGCGTTGCCGCCGCTTCGCATTGATGAACCAACATTGAAAATGACGTTTTTAGTCAATAATAGCCCATTTGCCGGACGCGAAGGAAAATATGTGACGGCGAGAAAGTTGGAAGAACGCCTGCGCACTCAATTGGAGACGGACGTAAGCTTGCGGGTGGAAAACACTGATTCTCCTGATGCGTGGATTGTTTCTGGACGAGGAGAGCTTCATTTATCGATCTTAATTGAAAATTTGCGGCGGGAAGGTTATGAACTGCAAGTATCTAAGCCGGAAGTCATTATGAAAGAAATCGGCGGAGTGCTTTGTGAGCCGGTCGAACGGGTAATCATTGATATTCCTGAAGAATATACCGGGGCGATCATGGAATCGATCGGTATGCGCAAAGGCGAGCTGGTGGATATGATCCATAACGAAAACGGACAAGTTCGTCTCATCTTTATGGTGCCTTCGCGCGGTTTAATTGGCTATCGAACAGAATTTATGTCATTGACACGCGGATACGGAATTTTAAACCATTCATTTGACCATTATGCGCCGGCACAAAGCGGACAGGTAGGCGGCCGCCGCCAAGGGGTATTAATTTCCATGGAGACAGGAAAAGCGACGGCATATGGAATTATGCAAGTGGAAGACCGCGGTACCATTTTTGTGGAGCCTGGAACCGAAGTGTACGAAGGAATGATTGTTGGCGAGCATACGCGCGAAAACGATTTAGTCGTCAACATTTGTAAAGAAAAACATGTAACAAACATCCGTTCTTCGACAAAAGAGCAAACCGTTACGATGAAAAAGCCGCGTTTGATGACGCTCGAAGAAGCGTTGGAATACTTAAATGATGATGAGTATTGTGAAGTAACACCAAAGTCGATTCGCCTGCGCAAAAAAATATTGAACAAAAGCGAGCGAGAAAAAATGGAAAAGAAAAAGAAAGCCGCTAAGCAGGCGAAATAGGGGGGAAGATGGTGAACGTTATAGAGCGCCTTACCTTTTTTGCTTCGTTATATAAAGTGCATACAAATCCAGAACAAGGAATGTGGCTTCTTTATATTACCATATTGATTTTATCGGTTATTGTTTATCGCCTTGGTTTTGCGAAAAAATTGCCATTGTTGAAAAATGTCATTATTTATGTGCTGTTAGCATTAGGCTGCACGATTTTAACGTTTTTTGCGGTATTTTTACCTGTCGCGGAAGGGTTGGTCGTTGCGGCTCTCGTATTAGTGATTTATAAAATTCGTCTATATCAATCGAAAAAGCATGAGGTAAATGAACAAAAATAAGGCGGTGGAACCATGAAGTCGCTGCAAGAGGCTCTTTATAATTGGTTAACTATTTATGTCGTGGCCGAAGCACGTCCAGATGATATAGCAGCGCAAGAAACCGTTGACTTTTTTAGGGAAATATTAAAGCACGATTTTAACATAACAAAGGTGGAAGTAAAAAAAGAAGATATGTATATCGTCGCGTATGAGAGAGACGGAGAGCAAAAATCAGCTCGTTTTCCAATGGAATTGATTGAGGCGATGCTTAGGCAAATAGAAGAAGCGCCTGAAAAATATCGCAATTATCCTTCCTAAAAAACGCCGGGTGATTACCCCCGGCGTTTTTTATCGATTTACGCAAAGTTTTTACCATTCATCGTTTGGCAGTTTCGAGCGATATATACGAAATTTTCCGGTTGCTAGGCGCGCCTTTGTTTTTTCGGCAATCCGATGATAACATTCCTCGCACATGTATGTGTGAATAGGACGGTTGCGCAGCCGTTTCGCAAGCAATGATTCATCGTCGATCGTATCAATTCGGTCGCAAAGAACACATTTGACTCTCATTGTACACCTCGTCGCTTTATTCAATCTTTTTTTTTATTATATCATGAATCTGAAAGGTTTTTTACTTTTCCGTTTTAATGTATGATAAACGGAGAATAGTCTTAGGAGGGATGATCATGCCAAATAAAGTTGAACCTGCATTAACGGAACCGTTATTTCAAGCATTACAAAAAGAACGTTTTGTAACTATAGCGACTATCGACCATGAAACGGGAGGGCCAAATGTCAGCGCGATTTCATGGATTTACGCCCCTAACGAAGAGCATATTTATTTTGCTGTCGACAATCGTTCCCGGATTATCCAAAACATTCGTAATAATCCGTCTATTGTTGTGAATATTATCGCTAACGAATCAACCTACTCGATTAGCGGGAAAGCGCATATTAAAGCAGAGAAAATAGAGGGCGTTCCACTTAAGTTGGCATTAGTGGATATTACTATTAGTGAAGTGCGTGATGTTATGTTTTACGGTTCCAAAATTGTAGAAGAACCAAAATATGAAAAAACGTACGATGCGCAAGCGGCAGCTAAACTGGACAATCAAGTAATGACCGCTCTTCGCAATGCATAAATAAGGAGCTTAGCTAATTACGGCTAAGCTCCTTACTTATTTATTTAAATATTCGTTGGACTGTTTTTCTTGATGGTTATTAAGCTGCTCTTCCTCACGCTTATTTAATTGCGAATCATTTTGTTCGGTTGGTTCCGGTGGCGTTGTTTCAAACAAATCGCTCGGAACTTCCGGCATGACGCGTCCGACGATATCCGCGATTTCGTTCATAAATGCTTGAACAGGCCGCCCATTATCAACTTGATTGACAATATTTTTTAACCGAGTGTATAAATCGGGGTCGGCAATGATGATTGAATTTGCTCCATACGGATCTTTTTGCAACGTTTCTGCGACAGAATATTTAATTGTGCCGACACGTGAAGCGTCGATATTTGCATCAATATCGATACCAACGATCGCGTATTTTCCGACAACAAGAGCGGTAGCATCGTTTACGTTTGGAACGCGCTTAGCTAAATTCGCTAGACGATGGGCAATTTCTTGTCCGGATTTATTCGTTACTTTTTCATCAACCGTATTTCGTACACGGACAAGCGAGCGATCCGCATCGCGCCCCGCTTCGTCATTTCCTATATTGCACCCACCTAATAAACCAATACATATCGCTATAAGCAAATATCGTCTCCAGTTCATTCCTTTTACACCTCTATCTTAATTTTTTATTTTATTTTGTCATCATTCTTCTATCTTTATACATTTCCTCATATCTTATATAACAACGATCCCGTCCAAATATAAAAAAATGTAAAATAGGGGGGCGCGGAATTTTGGGAGAAAAAATATATGTGTTAGATACGAATGTCCTATTACAAGATCCGTATTCCATCTTCTCGTTTGAAGATAATGAAGTTGTCATTCCAGCGGTTGTGTTAGAAGAAGTCGATTCGAAAAAGCGATATATGGATGAAGTAGGGAGAAACGCGCGGCAAGTATCCAAGCTTATCGATCGTCTTCGTGAAAATGGAAAACTACATGAAAAAATCCCACTTGAAAACGGCGGAGTGTTGCGCATTGAATTAAATCATCGTTCATTTCATCAGCTTCAAGAAATTTTCGTAGAAAAGACGAATGATAATCGCATTTTAGCAGTTGCCAAAAACTTATCTCTCGAGGAACAAGCAAAGGAAAACGGCCGTTCCGTTATTTTAGTAAGCAAGGATGCACTTGTCCGAGTGAAGGCAGATGCAATTGGGCTGCAAGCAGAAGACTTTTTAAGCGACCGTGTCGTCGATATTGATCATATTTACACTGGGTTTCTCGAGCTATACATAGGAACCGAGCATTTGCAGCGGTTTTATGAAAAGAGGGAACTCGTTTTAGCGGATATTGCCAATCATCCATTTTACCCAAATCAATTTATTATTATGAAAGATGCTTTTGGCGGCTCCGCTTCCGCACTCGGTATTGTCGACCATAGCGGCAAAAAAGTCCAAAAACTTTCGTTTCACTATGAACATATATGGGGAATTCGCCCGCGCAACGTACAACAGACGATGGCGTTTGAACTGCTTATGCGTGATGATATACAGCTTGTGACATTGATTGGCAAAGCAGGCACAGGAAAAACACTTCTTGCTCTTGCCGCAGGATTGATGCAGACGGAAGATTTGCGTACGTATAAAAAGCTGCTCATTGCGAGGCCAATCGTTCCAATGGGAAAAGATATTGGTTTTTTGCCTGGGGAAAAAGAAGAAAAATTGCGCCCATGGATGCAACCTATTTTTGATAATTTGGAGTATTTGTTTAATACAAAAAAAACGGGGGAGTTGGATGCGATTTTAGCAGGAATGAGCTCGATTGAAGTAGAAGCGCTCACATATATACGCGGACGCAGCCTGCCGGAGCAGTTTATCATCATTGATGAGGCGCAAAATTTAACGAAACATGAAGTAAAAACAATTTTAACGCGAGCTGGTGAGAAAAGTAAAATCATTTTAATGGGAGATCCGGAACAGATTGATCATCCGTATTTGGACGAATATAATAATGGATTAACATACGTCGTTGAAAAATTTAAAGATCAAAAAATTGCCGGGCATGTCCGTCTTGTAAAAGGAGAGCGTTCCGCATTAGCGCAGCTTGCTGCTGATATATTGTAAAAAAAAGCTGGATGTCCCATCAGTTGGGACATCCAGCGTTAACGGACAATGAAGCGGCGTATATGAGTAATTGGTGTTTTGCGATTGGAACCGTCGCCAAAATAAAAATGAACTGGCCCATCTTCTCTTAACGGTTTTCCATCTTTGGAAAAGCCGAGAATGGCCTTATAAGCTTGTTCGAGCGGAACGGTTACTTCATTATGTTCAGTCACAATGGTTAGTTCCTTTGCATCCGGGAGCGGTTCGGCATTTTGCAAAAATGGAGCAAGCGGCATTGCAAATGTTCCTGTAATAATTTTTTCTTTTAAGTAACGTTTTTCTGTCTTCAATGTCGGTGGAAAAACGGCACCTTCTTGAATTTCCCGATCCCAAAAAGCAGATAGTTTTTTGATTTCCTCTTCTTCTTCCTGTTGCTCGTTTTGAAGTTGTTCATGAGATGGTTTCAAGAAATATGTGTTCAAATCTATTTTGCGGTCATCAAAAATCCATACCCCTGGATCGAGTGTGATCGTAAATTTTACATTCCCTGTTATCAGAATAATATCGCTCATTTTCCATCCTCTCCTCTACATCAGCTGCTGTTTTTAGTATAATGGTTAATGGATAGTTTGTCATGCGTCAGGTGTCTGGATATGTCTCTTTTTTCGCCAAAGCCTGGTGGTCATTGCATAAATGCGGCTTTACTTAGCGTATATCGTATTTGTTTGTTATAAGCGCTGACAAGTGTTTCAACTTGCAAAATTGTGTATTTCACGTTAAGATTTAAAGAAGGATTAGGGGAGAACGGAGGGATGGATGTGACAGATGATGCCATTAACTATCGTGAAAAAGCGTACGCGCTTCTTCAAGCAGACGCGGATAAAATTGTAAAACTCATTCAAGTACAAATGGATAACTTGACAATGCCAAAATGTCCACTCTATGAAGAAGTACTTGATACACAAATGTTTGGTTTATCGCGGGAGATTGATTTTGCGGTCCGTCTCGGGCTTGTGGATGAGAAGGAAGGGAAGGCGCTGCTTGACCGATTAGAGCGGGAACTTTCGGCGCTTCATGAGGCTGTGACAAAAAAGCGCGTACGATAAAAATAAATGCTAACTCAAACGGTTGAAAGGTGCAATCGTTTGAGTTTTTCTGTTTTTTAGAAGGAAAACAATGTTTGAATACGAATCATTTTAATATAATAACTATTCATCATGATTAAACATCTATACTAGCGAATAAGGAAGAGGAATGATGGATAAGGAATTAATCAAAAAGATTATGAAATGTTACGATTATCCGCTTATTATTGCAGTCGTTATGCTTTCGCTATTTGGATTGATTATGGTATATAGTTCAAGCATGATTTCCGCCGTTATCCGCTTTGAAGTGCCAAGCGACTATTTTTATCAGCGGCAAAAGTTATGGCTCATTGTATCATTTATTTGTTTTTTCGTTACGCTTATTGTCCCGTATAAAGTATGGGCGAATGAAAAAATGGTAAAAGTGATCTTTTTTGGATCGCCGCTGATGCTAACAGCAGTTGCTTTTCTAGGCCATACCGCAAATAACGCAACAAGCTGGTTTCGAATCGGGGCGTTAAGCTTGCAACCGGCGGAGCTTGTGAAACTGGGATTAATTGTTTACTTGGCAGCGGTATTTGCGAACAAACAAAAAAGACTGGCGGAGCCTGTTAAAAGTAATTTATTTCCAATTTACTATACGTTATTTATTTGTTTTTTAATCGCCATTCAGCCTGATTTTGGTACGGCGATGATTGTAATGGCGATCGCTGCTTGTTTAATTTTTTCGTCAGGATTGAGACTTCGCTTATTGTTTAAGCAGTTGTTATTTTTTATCCTTGTTATTGCATTGGCGTCTCCAATTATTTTTCCTCTTTTCGGTGATAAAATTTTTTCAGAAGAGCGAATGTCACGGATTTATAGTTTTTTAGATCCGTTTAAATATGCCAATGACGAAGGTTTTCAGCTTGTTAATTCCTATTTGGCAATTGGATTAGGAGGAATAAAAGGATTAGGGCTGGGAAAAAGCATTCAAAAATATGGCTATTTACCTGAGTCGCACACCGATTTTATTATGTCCATTATTGCCGAAGAACTAGGGCTTTTTGGGGTAACATTTACATTAGGCCTTTTAGCTTTTATTGTGTTAAGAGGGTTATGGATTGCGAGAAAATGCAATGACGCGTTTGGCAGCCTTCTTGCGATCGGAATTTCTGCCATGATTGGCATTCAAACGTTTATTAATGTTGGTGGTGTGACAGGAGTGATACCAATTACTGGAGTTCCATTGCCGCTTGTTAGTTATGGAGGTTCCTCGCTCATGCTATTTATGACCTCCCTTGGAGTGCTTGTCAATGTATCGATGTTTACGAAATACGAACAAAGTTATAAACGAAAGGGAAAAAACGTGAAAAAATTGCAAGAAAGAGGTCTGACTTTTTAGAAAAGATATTTACAAAAAGGGAAAACCATTATAGTTTTATTAGAAAGGAGGAGAAGATAGACTATGAAAACGCGTCGAATTAACAAAGTACTTGTCGCAAACCGTGGAGAAATCGCCATTCGTGTCTTCCGTGCCTGCACAGAGCTAGGCATTCGCACCGTTGCTATTTACTCGAAGGAAGACACTGGCTCTTATCATCGCTATAAAGCGGATGAAGCATATTTAGTCGGCGAAGGAAAAAAACCGATTGAAGCGTATTTAGATATCGAAGGGATTATTGAAATTGCCAAAGCTCACGATGTCGATGCGATTCATCCGGGATATGGTTTTCTTTCGGAGAATATTCAATTTGCCAAACGATGCAGAGAAGAAGGAATTATTTTTATCGGTCCGAATGAAGAGCATTTAGATATGTTTGGCGATAAAGTGAAAGCACGCCATCAAGCGGAATTAGCAGGAATTCCAGTCATTCCGGGAAGCGATGGACCGGTGCATAGTTTAGAAGAAGTGGTGCGTTTTGCAGAAACATATGGTTACCCGATTATTATTAAAGCTGCCCTAGGAGGCGGCGGACGCGGAATGCGCATCGTTCGCTCTAAATCGGAAGTGAAAGAAGCGTACGAACGAGCAAAATCGGAAGCGAAAGCCGCATTTGGCAGCGATGACGTGTATGTGGAAAAACTAATTGAAAGACCAAAACATATTGAAGTGCAAATTTTAGGCGATTATGAAGGGAATATTGTCCATCTTTATGAACGTGACTGCTCTGTACAGCGCCGTCATCAAAAAGTGGTGGAAGTGGCGCCGAGCGTCTCGCTATCGGATGAATTGCGGCAGAGAATATGTGAAGCTGCGGTCAAACTCATGAAAAATGTAGGGTATGTGAACGCGGGAACGGTAGAGTTTCTCGTGTCTGGCAACGATTTTTATTTCATCGAAGTCAATCCGCGCATTCAAGTGGAACATACGATTACGGAAATGATCACCGGAATCGATATTGTTCAATCGCAAATTTTGATCGCCGATGGCTATTCGCTTCATAGCAAAGAAGTCGGCATTCCGAAACAAGAAGATATTCGCATTAACGGGTATGCGATTCAATCTCGTGTAACAACGGAAGATCCGCTTAACAATTTCATGCCAGATACAGGAAAGATTATGGCATATCGTTCCGGCGGCGGGTTTGGCGTGCGCCTAGACGCAGGCAACGGATTCCAAGGAGCAGTCATCACTCCGTATTACGACTCATTGCTTGTGAAAGTGTCTACATGGGCGCTGACGTTTGAACAAGCCGCGAGGAAAATGTTGCGAAATTTGCGGGAGTTCCGAATCCGTGGAATTAAAACAAATATTCCATTTTTAGAAAATGTCGTGCAACATCCAAAGTTTTTATCAGGAGAATATGATACATCGTTTATTGATACGACGCCGGAACTGTTTGTGTTCCCGCGCCGAAAAGACCGCGGTACAAAAATGCTGACATATATCGGTACCGTTACAGTAAACGGTTTCCCGGGCATCGGCAAAAAGAAAAAACCAGTTTTTGATAAGCCGCGCATTCCGAAAATAAGCTATAAAGAGCCAATTCCGAGCGGGACGAAACAAATTCTCGATAAACAAGGTGCAGAAGGGCTTGTTAAATGGATTAAGGAACAAGATCGCGTATTATTGACGGATACGACATTCCGCGACGCACATCAATCGCTGCTTGCAACGCGCGTGCGCACAGTCGATTTGGTCCGTATTGCTGAGCCAACGGCGCGCTTATTGCCAAACTTATTCTCGCTAGAGATGTGGGGAGGAGCGACGTTTGACGTTGCTTACCGCTTTTTAAAAGAAGATCCGTGGGACCGCTTGTTAAAATTGCGGGAACGAATTCCAAATATTTTGTTCCAAATGCTATTGCGTTCTGCGAATGCGGTTGGATATAAAAACTATCCAGACAATGTGATTCGTGAATTTGTTGAAAAGTCAGCGCAAGCGGGAATTGATGTGTTCCGCATTTTTGACAGTTTAAACTGGGTAAAAGGAATGACGGTGGCCATTGACGCCGTTCGGCAAACAGGCAAAATCGCTGAAGCGGCCGTTTGTTATACAGGAGATATTTTAGATCCGAGCCGTCCGAAGTATAATCTTGATTATTATAAAGCAATCGCCAAAGAATTGGAGCAAGCGGGAGCACATATTTTGGCCATTAAAGATATGGCTGGCTTATTAAAGCCAGAAGCCGCTTATGTGCTTATTTCTGCTTTGAAAGAGACCGTTGATATTCCGATCCATCTTCATACACACGATACGAGCGGAAATGGCATTTATATGTATGCGAAGGCGATTGAAGCTGGAGTAGATATCGTTGACGTTGCGGTTAGCTCCATGGCAGGCTTAACTTCGCAGCCGAGCGCCAATACACTTTATTACGCTTTAGAAGGAACAAAACGCGCGCCGGAGATGAATATACAAGGACTTGAACAGCTATCTCGTTATTGGGAAGATGTGCGCAAATTTTACCAAGAGTTTGAAAGCGGCATGAACGCTCCGCATACAGAAGTGTATATGCACGAAATGCCTGGCGGTCAATATAGCAACTTGCAGCAACAAGCAAAAGCAGTTGGACTTGGCGACCGTTGGGACGAAGTGAAGGAAATGTATCGCCGTGTGAACGATATGTTTGGGGATATTGTCAAAGTAACTCCATCCTCAAAAGTTGTCGGTGATATGGCACTTTATATGGTACAAAATAATTTAACCGAACAAGACGTTTTTGAACGTGGCGAAACACTTGATTTTCCGGATTCTGTAGTTGAGTTTTTCGAGGGATATTTAGGACAACCATACGGAGGATTTCCAAAAGAATTGCAGCGCATTATTTTAAAAGGGCGTGAACCGATTACGGTTCGGCCTGGGGAATTACTAGAGCCGGTAGATTTTGAAAAATTAAGAGAAGAGTTATATCATACGCTTGACCGTGAAGTGACGGATTTTGATGTGCTTGCTTATGCCCTTTATCCGAAAGTATTTTTAGAATATGCGGAAACGGTCAAAAAATATGGCGATATTTCTGTTCTTGATACGCCGACATTTCTGTATGGAATGCGTCTAGGAGAGGAAATCGAAGTTGAAATTGAAAAAGGAAAAACGCTCATTGTCAAACTAGTTTCCATTGGACAGCCGCAGGCGGATGGCACACGCGTCGTTTATTTTGAGTTGAACGGGCAACCGCGCGAGGTCATTATCCGCGATGAAAGCATTAAATCGGCGGTCGTGGAACGGATCAAAGCGGATCGTACGAATCCTAACCATATCGCTGCTACGATGCCGGGAACGGTAGTGAAAGTGTTAGTGGAAAAAGGTGAAAAAGTGAATAAAGGCGATCATTTAATGATTACAGAAGCGATGAAGATGGAAACAACTGTACAAGCACCATTTGCTGGGATTATTAAAGACATTTATGTAAAAAATGGAGATGCCATTCAGGCAGGAGACTTACTAATTGAATTAACAAAATAAATAAAAAAGCGCTTGGGTGATTCCAAGCGCTTTTTTATTTGAGCAACATAGATGGAACGGTGTTTGTGCTGCGGCTTACCTCTTGCGCTTTTTGTTTATTATATTTGCTTCGTACAGCAAGCATCACTAAATAGCTAAGAACGCCGAATAAACAAGAAATAAAGAAGGCATGTGCCAAAGCAATATACAAATCCAATTGTGTCAATACGATCAGTGTTCCTGTTATCATTTGTAATAACACGAGGACGAGGGAAATGATCCATCCCCAGTAAACGACACGTTGATGTTTATAATATTTCACCGCCTGGATCGTTGCGATAGAAATCCAAATGATCATAATCGCTGCGGCAAGGCGATGTCCCATTTGAACCCATTCGTGAAGCTGCACAGGGATAATGCGTGTTTTTGAGCAAATCGGCCAACTCGGACATGCTAAACTTGCATCCATATGGCGTACTAATGCCCCAGTATAGACAACGACATAACAGTAGATGATGATGCCGTAAATGTGGAATTTCATTTTTCGATCAAGCACTAATGACTGGGCGTCGAATTTTTTATCCACCTCAAAAATGAGCAATGTTAATAAAAAAACAGCAGCAAATGAAATAAGAGAAATACCAAAATGCAATGCAAGCACAAAATCAGATTGTCCCCAAACGACAGCGGCAGCACCGATTAACCCTTGTAAAACAAGAAACACAAACGAAACGATAGCTAAAAATTTTGTTTCGCGAATATGCCCTATAGCACGCCATGCCCAAACGGATAAAATCAGCACCATCATGCCAGCCAAACCGGATACGAGCCGATGGCTTAATTCAATAACGAGTTCAGGGGTAATTTGCGAAGGGATTAGCTGACCGTGGCAAAGCGGCCATGATCGTCCGCACCCCATGCCGGATTCGGTTTTTGTTACGAGCGCCCCGCCGATGAGGACAAATAGCATTGCCAACGTTGTGACCGATGCAAACCATTTTAAAGAACGTTGCAAAATCTTCACCTTCTTATATTGAGAAATCATTAATTTGTCAATAATTTAGTAAAGTATACATTTATCTTACAAAAAAGAAATTGTAAGAGCAATTTCGCCAATATCATTTTACATGATGCCGAAAGAAAAACAAACTGATATTTACATATTGAATAAGTTCATTATGTTTGCTAGAAATATAATAGGATAAGCAATAAAAGCGTTTTCTCTTGATGGAGAGAATAATACGTTTTTTGTAATTCGAAAATTTGACACAAATTATTCAAAAAAAGTTCACATTATGTCATAAAAATGTGATTTAATATAAAGAGAAAATAGGTTTTTTTGTTCTAATGGAAGAAATACTTTCCTGCAATGATGATTTGCCATGTGTTATGATATGATGGAGATGAAGAAAATTTGTTATATGGCACCGTCTATTATGTAAAAAGTTGACGGTGCGATAGGAGGAACGGGTGAATGGCTAATTTAAAAGCAATACATGAACAAGCTGCTCATTCGGGTGAAGGCTCGCGTGCAAATATAAGATCCATTTGGAAAGAGTTTTCGTCGGTCGTGAAAATCGGAATTGTTAATTCGAATCTAATTACGACATTCACTGGATTATGGTTAGCTCTCTATTTTATGGGAGAAGGTTTTTTGGAAAATCTTCATATTGTATTTTTTACGCTGTTTGGTTCCGCACTTGTTATAGCTGGTTCGTGTAGCATCAATAATTTCATTGACCGTGACATCGACCAGTTTATGGAACGAACAAAAACGCGGCCGACAGTAACAGGGACAATGGAAGCGAAGCGAGTATTGTGGCTCGGAATTATATTCATAACAGTAGGGACGCTCAGCTTGTTAATGACAACGGTCACTGCTGCTATTGTTGGGTTAATTGGCGCTATTACTTATATATTTTTTTATACGATGTGGTCGAAGCGAAATTACACATTGAATACAGTGATTGGAAGTGTTTCTGGAGCCATCCCTCCAGTTATTGGCTGGACTGCGGTGGATCCTAATTTCCATGTCGTTCCTCTTGTTTTATTTTTGATTATGTTTATATGGCAGCCACCGCACTTTTTGGCATTGGCGATGAAACGATGCGAAGAGTATCGGGAGGCAGGCATTCCAATGCTTCCAGTTGTTCATGGTTTTGCGATGACAAAGCGGCAAATCGTTGTATGGGTTGCGTGCTTATTGCCACTGCCATTTTATTTGTTCTCATTAGGCGTGCCGTTTTTAACTGTTGCTACGTTGTTAAACGTAGGATGGCTTGCATTGGGACTTTATGGGTTTAAAATGAAAGACGACTTAAAGTGGGCGAAGTGGATGTTTATTTATTCCCTTAACTATTTGACGATTTTATTTGTAGCAATGGTTATCGCTACCCTTTGGTAAATGGAGTTCGTTTAAAATTCTTTCCATAAAGAGAAAGAATTCATATAAAATTTTTTATTTCATCAATAGAAAGAGGGGTTTGATTAGGCTATGAAGAAATGGCTACATAACTGGCGCTTATTTTCTCTTTTTAGCATGATAGCGCTTCTGTTAGCTGGCTGCGGCAAGCCGTTTTTATCGACGCTTCAGCCGGCGGGTGAAGCAGCAGACACACAATTTTCACTGATGCTGCTTAGCACAGCCATTATGGTACTCGTTATTGTTGTTGTAACGATTATCTTTGTATACGTTGTCATTCGTTTCCGGCAACGTAAGGGTGAGGAAAACAAAATTCCAAAACAAGTAGAAGGAAATCATAAACTTGAAGTTCTTTGGACTGTTATTCCGATTATTCTTTTGCTTATTTTGGCAGTTCCGACGGTTGCTGCGACTTTTAAACTCGCAGACGTCAAACCGATGAACAAAGAAAAGCGCGATAAAGATACTCTTGTTGTCAATGTTCGCGCAAACCTTTACTGGTGGGAGTTTGAATATCCTGATTATGGCGTAATTACAAGCCAAGATTTAGTAGTTCCAACCGACGAGCGGGTATATTTTAACTTAAAAGCATCCGACGTAAAACACTCGTTCTGGGTTCCTGCAGTTGGCGGGAAAATGGATACAAATACAGAAAACAAAAACCAATTTTGGCTAGAATTTGATCAAAAGGCAGCAGAAAAAGCAGGTGGCATTTTCTACGGAAAATGTGCAGAGCTTTGCGGCCCTTCCCATGCATTGATGGACTTCAAAGTAAAAGCAGTTCCTAGAGAAGAATTTGATCAATGGATTGAAAAAATGAAAAACGCGAAAAAACCAGTTGTGACAGATCCGGTTGCTAAGCAGGGAGAAGAAATTTTCAATAAAAGCTGTATTGGCTGTCACGCGGTTACTCCAATTGACAAACGTCCAGAACAAGCGCGTACAGCGCCAAACTTGGCCAACTTCGGCGATCGCGAGCGCATTGCCGGTATTTTAGAACATAATGAAGAAAACCTAAAGAAATGGCTAAAAGATCCTGAAAGTGTGAAACCTGGAAATAAAATGACAGGAACATATGGTAAATTAACGGATGAACAAATCGATGCTTTAACGAAATATTTAATGAGCCTAAAGGTTGAATAACAAGCGGGATTTCTATAAAAAAGGAGGTTTAAATCCGTGAGTACAGCAGCTCGTAAAAAGAGCCTAATATGGGATTACCTTACAACCGTTGACCATAAAAAAATTGCCATCCTTTACTTAATTGCCGGCGGTATTTTCTTCATCATGGGTGGTATCGAGGCTCTAATTATTCGTATTCAGCTTGCGGTGCCTAACAACGATTTTGTTAGCGCGGGTCTTTATAATGAAATGATTACGATGCATGGTACGACAATGATTTTCTTGGCAGCAACACCGTTATTATTCGCGTTGATGAATGCGATTGTTCCGATTCAGATCGGTGCGCGTGACGTTGCGTTTCCGTTCTTAAACGCGTTAGGTTTTTGGTTATTCTTTTTCGGGGGACTTTTCCTAAACTGTTCTTGGTTTTTAGGCGGAGCTCCTGATGCGGGTTGGACGTCTTACGCTTCGCTATCATTGGAATCACCAGGACACGGAATTGACTTTTACTTATTAGGTTTGCAGGTTTCCGGTTTCGGTACATTAATTAGCGGTATTAACTTCCTAGTAACAATCGTTAATATGCGTGCCCCGGGCATGACATACATGCGTATGCCAATGTTTACTTGGGCAACATTCGTTGCTTCTGCGTTAATCTTATTTGCGTTCCCGCCATTAACGATTGGCTTGCTTTTACTGATGTTGGACCGGTTATTTGGCGGTAACTTCTTCGATCCGGCGTTAGGCGGCAACACGATTATTTATGAACACTTATTCTGGATTTTCGGTCACCCAGAAGTATATATCCTAGTATTGCCGGCATTCGGTATTTTCTCTGAAATTATCTCGACTTTCTCTAAAAAACGTTTATTCGGATACTCTTCCATGGTATTTGCGATTGTATTAATCGGCTTTTTAGGATTCATGGTGTGGGCGCACCACATGTTTACAACTGGTATGGGACCAGTTGCGAACGCGATTTTTGCGGTTGCAACAATGGCCATTGCTGTTCCGACAGGTATTAAAATCTTTAACTGGTTATTCACGATGTGGGGCGGAAACATCCGCTTTACAACACCAATGTTGTATGCTATTGGGTTTATTCCTTCCTTCGTTATCGGTGGAGTAACCGGGGTTATGAACGCAACAGCACCAGCTGACTATCAATATCATGACAGCTATTTCGTTGTTGCTCACTTCCACTATGTCATTGTTGGTGGGGTAGTATTCGCTATATTAGCCGGTACGCATTATTGGTGGCCAAAAATGTTTGGTCGAATGTTAAATGAAACGCTTGGCAAAATTACATTCTGGCTATTCTTTATCGGCTTCCATTTAACGTTCTTTATTCAACACTTCCTTGGCTTAATGGGTATGCCTCGCCGCGTATTTACATTCTTGCCGGGTCAAGGTTTGGAAACTGGAAACTTAATTAGTACAATTGGCGCATTCTTTATGGCTACAGCTACAATAGTTCTTGTAATCAATATTGTCATTACAACGGTTAAAGGCAAAAAAGCGGAAGCAGATGCTTGGGGAGACGGACGTACGCTTGAGTGGGCGGTTTCATCTCCAGCACCTGAGTATAACTTTGCGCAAACTCCGCTTGTCCGCGGTTTAGATGCTTACTGGCTAGAGAAAATGGAAGGTAACAAAGGCTTAACTCCGGCGGAACCGCTTGGAGACATCCATATGCCAAATCCTTCATTCTTGCCGTTTGTCATTTCACTTGGGCTGTTTATCGCTTCATTCGGTTTCTTGTATCATAACGATTACTCTTGGGGCTTACCGGTAGCAATTCTTGGATTAGTGATTACCTTTGGTTCTATGTTCTTACGTTCGATCATTGACGACCATGGTTTCCACATTCATAAAGACGAAATTATCGAAGCGGAGAAAAAGGGGGTTAAGGCATAATGCACGTGGAAGAAAAATTAACGGCGGAAACATTCCCCGCATCCCCTGAAAGAGCCACCATCGAAGGGAAAAATAAGTTTTTAGGATTTTGGTTTTTCCTAGGGGGAGAGACAGTTCTTTTCGCCTCCCTCTTTGCCACTTTCATAGCTCTTAGAGACAAAACAGCTGGGGGGCCGACGTCCGAGGAATTGTTTCAAATGCCGCTCGTGTTTGTTGCTACAATGCTCTTATTAACAAGTAGCTTAACGAGCGTTTACGCTATCTATCACATGAAAAACTTTGACTTTAAGAAGATGCAGCTTTGGTTTGGCGTTACTGTATTGTTAGGCCTCGGCTTCTTAGGATTAGAAATTTTCGAGTTCTATGAGTATGTACATGAAGGTTTAAAATATTCAACAAGCGCCTTCTCATCTGCTTTTTATACGCTAGTCGGTCTGCACGGCAGCCACGTTGCATTCGGATTGGCATGGATTTTGACATTAATGATTCGCAATGCCAAACGCGGGCTAAACTTATATAATGCGCCAAAATTTTACGTGGCAAGTCTTTACTGGCACTTTATTGACGTCGTATGGGTATTCATTTTTACCGTTGTATACCTAATGGGAATGGTGGGGTGAATATATGGTGAATCAAGCAAATTCTGGAAATGAGCGCGTTGATTTAGCATATCGCCGCAAAAAAAATGCGGAGGAAATGAAACACCAAGTTATTTCCTTTGTATTAATGATTTTGCTAACATTAATCTCGTTTGCTGCGGTCGGTTATGATAAATTTTCACATTGGTTTTCAATTCCATTTATTCTTCTTCTTGCCGTAGTACAAGTAGCATTTCAATTGTATTATTTCATGCATATGAGCCATAAAGGACATGAAATGCCAGCAGTGTTCATGTATGGCGGTGTATTTGTAGCCTTCTTGACTATTTGGGCATTTATGACAGTTGTTTGGTGGTAAAAAAGAGGGGAAATCAGCGTATGCTGGTTCCCCTTTTTCAACATGGAATACGAAATGACGATATAGTATAATATTGCTTGGAAAAGAATCGAGGTGAAAATGATGATCGCATCATTGCAGATGTTTGGATTCCGTGCATTGTGGAGCCCGTTTTTTCTTTTGTTCCTCTTATGCATTGCAGTTATATATATGCTTATTGTTGGTCCATGGCGACATAAGTTTACAGACGAAGGACCAGCTACGCCAAAGCAAAAAGCTTATTTTTTAACAGGGATTGTTCTTCTTTACCTTTGTAAAGGGTCGCCGATTGATTTGCTTGGCCATTTAATGTTTAGCGCACATATGGTACAAATGGCTGTTCTATATTTAATTATTCCGCAATGTTTTATTTTAGGAATTCCTAACTGGTTATATGAACGTATGTTTGCAGTAAGGGCTGTGAAAAAAACTTTTTTGTTTTTTACCAAACCGCTTATTGCTCTTCTATTGTTTAACGGGCTGTTTTCGTTTTATCATGTTCCATTGATTTTTGATGTCATCAAAACAAATGCTTTATATCATGCGGTTGTCACCACTGCCATTTTTATCGTAGCGTTTTTTATGTGGTGGCCGCTAGTGAACAAATTACCACAATGGCAAACAATTTCAGGTCTAAAAAAAGTTGGGTACATTTTCGCTGATGGGGTATTGTTAACGCCAGCATGCGCATTAATTATTTTTGCAAATTCGCCGTTGTACCAGACGTATACCGACCCGCAAGCATGGCTTACCGCTCTACAATTATGTGTACCTAAGGGGACATTAGCGTCGTTGAATTTAACAGGGCCGCAAATGTTTTTATCAATGTCACCGCTTCATGATCAGCAGCTTGGCGGAGTGCTAATGAAAATCATTCAAGAAATTGTTTATGGTACAGTGCTCTTTTTCGTCTTTATGGAATGGTACCGAAAAGAACAAGAAAAGGAAAAGTTGGAAACCATTGCATCCCCACAACCTTCTGAGTCGTAATGTTTTATCGAAACGTTTTGACAATCAATACTCATGAATAAACATAGAAAGGAATTGGATATGGAGTATTCATTGCCAATTTTACCGACCATTAGTACGAGCTGCATAGTCATTAGCGCAGCGTTAGTGGCGTATGGATGGTATTTAATACGTAAGAGAAACATGGCCGCCCATAAAAAGACAATGTTAACGGCGGCGGTGTTCGCTTTATTGTTTTTTATTATTTACTTATCGCGAACAATTTTTATCGGGAACACGAGTTTTGGCGGTCCTGATAACGTAAAAGTATATTATACGATTTTTCTTGTGTTCCATATTGTTTTAGCCACTATTGGGGCGATTTTTGGCATTGTCACGCTTTGGACTGGTTTAAAAGACCATCGCGCCCGTCATAAGCGGCTCGGACCGATTACAAGCGTTATTTGGTTTTTTACAGCTGCAACCGGTGTCATCGTATATTTGCTTCTCTACGTATTTTATAAAGGCGGGGAAACAACATCAATGATTAAAGCTATTTTAGGTTTTTAAAACCCGACACGAAATTTGTCGGGTTTTTATTTATAGTATCAAAAACCGATAAAGCACATATACATGTAAAACCATTACTGTTCGCATGAAGCCAAACAGTAAGGAGGGAGAGGGGGAATGAAAACGGTCACCCGATTCCGGAAGTTAAGTGCAACGCAAGCGACCCTATTGACTATTGTGATGATGTGTTTGAAAGACTTAAACGAAATTGTCATTGATGATTGCGAAGTTCATGTGGCCATTGTGGAAGATTGCCGCTGTACAATTACAGCGTCGGTAGTAATAAAATGGGGAGTACCGATTATTTCATTATGTGAGCAATTGCAAAAACATATTACAGAGGAAATTGAGGCAATGACGCCGTTTACTGTCGATAAGGTACATGTTGTTGTAAAACATCTGGCTATGTAATGAAAAAACGCATGAGATTTCCCTCATGCGTTTTTTTCGCATTTCGAATTAGTCTTGAATTTTGTCAAGTTCTTCTTTTACTTGGGATAAAATGGTTTGGCATTGATTTACCAATGAAGAAGGGAAATGTTCATCGTCGCCGTATTCTACGCCATGGGGATAATAATATTTTCCTAAAATTGGAGGAAGTAACTTAATGAGTGCATAGCGGGAATCAACATCTCCCTCAATGGCGTATCCTTGAACACGAAGATAGTAAATATCCCCCTTTATTTGAAATTTCCGATCGTATGTAACCCGTTCATAGTCCCATTGAGAAGCTCTAATAAATTTAAATTTTTCCATTAGATCATCTAAACGGGAAAGCTCCGCTGTTTGGTTTTCGATACCAGTATTTTCAAATTTCATATCTATTCCTCCTATCGACAAAGCCTAGTATACGGAAAAGAAAAATGCCCCTTCATTTATAATAGTATGAAAGATGACGACTTTCAATCAATTGTTCATCATTTTGCGATATTTTCAATTTATGATAAATTTTTGTCCTCCATTCATTATTTTTTTATTCCACATTGAATAAATGTCTGGTATACGAAATTCCCCTAGAAAGCAGGGGAATTCTTTTTTTACGTTTTGTTGCCATAGAAAAACGGCTATAATGGCAATAGGATATCTTTTTTCGGAAAGCGAGAGTTGCCGTGTGAAATGGTTTTTTCTTGTGTTATTGCTAATCATTGGATTTTATTATTTTGCGCCAAATACACCACCGCTTAGCCCGCCTCAAGAAACAGAGCCGAAAGACTATATGGTAAAAGAACCGAAAGTCGAAAGCGGCATGCTTTCAATGATTGGAAAAACAGAAAGAGATGTAAAAAAGAAATTCGGCTCGCCGACACGAATTGATGCTTCCGCTTATGATTATGAATGGTGGATCTATAATCGGAGCGCAAGCACATACTTTCAAATTGGAATGATGGATGGGCGTGTTGTTACGGCATTTGTATGCGGAGAGAATGTGAATGTAAAACCATTTTACATCGGTCAGCCCCTTCAAGAAGTGTTTAAGACGATGCCTGTTTTATCCAATGTTGAAATCAAATTGAGCACGGGAACGTATCGTTTTGAGCTGTCAGAACAAGATTACGCCTCTCGGCCGATTGTCAAAGTTGGCAACGTCTACGCGCAATTATATGTAGATCGTTTTACCGGAAAGATTTCGAGCATTCGGCTTATGACTGGGGAAGTATTCGTAAAAATGAGGCCATATGAGCTTGTTTACCGTGGCAGTTTACCTAATTCAGCCCCTTTATCTTCCGAACAGCAACGAGAAGTGGAAATAGCGAATGAAAAACAAATTTTTGATATTACAAACGTTATTCGCCAACGTTACCACGTTAAGCCAGTTCGTTGGCATGAGGAAGCAGCAAAAGTTGCCTATATGCATAGTAAAGATATGAAAGATCATCACTTTTTCTCTCATAAATCTCCAAAAAATGGTGATTTAAAAGATCGGCTATTGGCTGCAAATATTAAATTTGAAATGGCGGGAGAAAATATTGCCGCACATCATATGGATGGTATTGAGGCGGTGGAAGGATGGCTAAACAGCAAAAGTCATCGAGAAACATTATTAAGCGAACAATTTACCTACCTTGGTGTAGGTGTTTCTGGTGATTATTATACTCAAGATTTTTTAAGGTTATGGAAATAAAATAGCGATTTTGTCGATGTAAAGAAAAAATGGGCGCACGTAAATCATATATAGGCAATAGTATATGGTAGATAGGCGTGAGTCGATGAGGGGAGTAGGTATTCAATGGAAAAGCATCTACATCCTTCGGTGGAGAAATTTAAACAGTTTGTGAAAAAGCATCCGAAAATAATTCAAGAAGTGCGCAATGGTCAAAAAACGTGGAAAGAGTTTTATGAAGATTGGTATTTATTTGGTGAGGATGATGAAATTTGGAAAGCATATAAACAAAATCAAGAGTCAATGAAACAAAAAGAAAAAAGCAATAGATGGATTGAAAAAATTGCAAATACGTTACAAAATCTCGATGCTAATGAAGTGCAAAAACATCTTGCGAGTGTTCAACAAGCGATTGACGCCATCCAAAACATTATTACTCAATTTCAAGGAAATGAAAAGCAGCATATGGGGATAACGAAAGATGAACATCCGTTTTCATTTCGTAAAGACTAGAGGGGGTGCCAATGAGAAAAGAGGTTATACAATATATTCGAACGAAAAAAATGCTGCAATCTTTTATTCGCAAAGAGCCGCGCTGGTATCGCCTTCTTTCCCGCTACCCACATAAGCTGCCATCATTTGAACTTGAGGCGCTTCATTATTATGAGCAGACGATTCCACATAAAGTGGAGAAAATCGCTAATTCCTTGCAAATGGTTTCATTAATGCTTCATATGTTTCAAGCGATGCGTGATTAATTTTTGCAAAAAAGCAAAGACTACTTCCTAAAGGGGAGTGATGTCTTTGCAAAAGCAGCTCGTTATTTTGCTTTTATTTCTTTTCGTCGTTTTAGGAGCGTGTGGAAACGATAAACCGGCGCCAGAAACAAATATCCCAAATGTTGCGTTTGCTATGACTAATCAGGAGAATAAATCATTTCAAGTCAAGCATGTTGTGAAAGGGAAAGATGTATTGATTGAGTGTATTGTCGCTGATTTTCCGTTTCGAAAAGGAACGAATGGGGGACACATAAACGTATATATAAATGGACAAAAAATAGATGAAGTATATACAGCGGCATTTATGTTGCGAGGATTACCAACTGGAAAACATGTGATACGCCTTGAGCTTATGTACAACGATGGAAAGATAACTGGATTGTCACATGAGTTTACAGTAACGATCTCTTAGAAAAAGGTCTGACGAGCAAGTCAGACTTTTTTTAATGCGCAACTTCATTACTTTCCTTTCTGATTCATCTCATGGTATCATTACATTGGAGGTGCCAAAACGTGATCATTGCAACTCTCGAGCGTCTCGAGATTTTAGATAAAGCAGAAGCATTAGCAAAAATGATTGTACAATCGGAATTGGCAGAAGAATACCGCAAATGTTTTCAACGACTGAAACAAGATCGTGTTGCTCAAGATATTATCGCTCGTTTTACAAAGGCAAAAGAGCGCTATGAGGAAGTACAGCGATTTGGAAAATATCATCCTGATTATCATAGCGTGATGAAAGAAGTGCGTGAAATAAAACGTGAACTTGATTTTCATGAGACGATTGCTGCGTTTAAAAAGGCGGAAAATGCCATGCAACAACTGTTAGATGAGATTAGCGTGTTAATTGGCAAAGCGGTATCAGATCAAATTAAAGTGCCGACAGGGAACCCGTATTTTTTGTCCATCAGCTGTTCGGGAGGATGCGGGGCAGGGGGAAGCTGCGGCTGCCGCACATAGTATATAAAAGGGGAATGGTGGTATGTTTCCAAAACGCCAAGGGATTATTGTCTGGTTGCATTCATTAAAGCATAGCAAACATCTGCGCAAATTTGGCAATATTCATTATGTTTCGAAACGGTTAAAATATGCGGTTTTATATTGTGATATGGAGCAAGTCGATGAAATGATGAAAAAGCTTGCTTCCTTGCCGTTTGTAAAGCGGGTCGAACCGTCTTATCGACCATTTTTAAAGCTAGAATTCGAATCAAAAGGGGAAAAAGAAAAAAACTCCTCTTATCCATTAGGATATTCGGCGGAGTAAAAAAAGGCTGATTTTCTTTGGAAAGTCAGCCGATTTTTATTTTTATCGCCACTATTGGAGCGGAGGGATAAAACGGTTCATCCGCATAATGCCAATTAAGTGTTGATAGTATAAATCTAATTCAGCAAAAAATGTCGAAGGCTTCACTTCTAAATGAATAATCTCCATTCCTAGTTCTTTCGCTAGTTGGGTAAATAAATCGTATCGCTTATTTGGTTTCACACGTGGATTTGGAATTCCTTCCCGGCAAATATACAACGGTTGAAAATCCCCTGGATCTGTTGGATGCAAAACGACAACACACGATGTCACCGGACGGCCGTTTTTCACCGTATGAAAAGCAAAAAGTCCAGACAAACGATGCCGATTTGCTCTGGCGAGTTCAATTAGTTCGTATATATCTGAATAACCTTCCCCTAGCTCTATAAAACGCTGAATCATCTATATCCCCCTTACTATATTTGTCCATACATAACTTTAATCATTGTTTAACAAAATTTCAAATGGAAAAATAAAAAAAACCCTGCAGCCTATGATCTGCAGGGGTCCTTTACGTTTACTTGCCCTTGCGCATCGGAAGGAACAAGTAAACTAAAGGAAAAGAAAAGGGAGAGGAGAAACCGGAGGAAGAACTTATGGGGAAACGTAAGTCTTCTCCGTGGTTGGCAACAACATCCGCATGGATGTTGCCATTACTCATTATGGCCGGTTTGCTAATTTTATATACATGTTACTATGAAATTTTCAGCTGTTTTACTATAATAAAGTTTATGATACGATAATGTTGCGAAATTGTGTCAAAATGTGGTGAAAGCAATGAGGGTAATTTCAGGAAAATGTAAAGGTAGACGTCTGCAAGCGGTTCCAGGAATATCAACAAGACCGACAACAGATAAAGTGAAAGAAGCGATATTTAATATGATTGGTCCGTATTTTTCCGGCGGGATGGGCCTTGACTTGTTTAGTGGCAGCGGCGGTCTTGGAATTGAAGCATTAAGCCGCGGGCTTGACCGAGTCATTTTTGTAGACCATGACGCAAAAGCGGTGCAAACCGTCAAAAAAAATGTTGCAACGTGTCGACTGTTAGAACAGGCAGAAATATATCGGAATGATGCAGAAAGAGCATTGAGGGCAATTATAAAACGCGGGCTTCGTTTTCATTTGATTTTTCTTGATCCTCCATATAAAGAACAAAAATTGGAGTCAATCCTTTCGTTTATTGATGAACATGAGCTTCTTGAAAAAGATGGTGCTGTCGTTGTGGAACACTCTGCCGAAACACATCTTGCCGAACAAGTTGGTCGTCTTGTAAAGTGGAAACATGAAGTATATGGAATTACCGCGGTTTCAATCTACCGGTACATGGATGTGCAGAAAGGAGAATAGGGCATGGCGAGCATTGCGGTTTGCCCAGGAAGCTTTGATCCGGTTACATATGGGCATTTAGATATTATTAGGCGAGGGGCAAAAGTGTTTGATCAAGTGTATGTAGCGGTACTTAATAATTCTTCAAAGAAGCCGTTATTTTCTGTTGAGGAGCGGATAGAACTGTTGCGGGAAGTGACGCGGCCGTTTCCAAATGTGATTGTTGAATCGTTTCACGGCCTGCTTGTCGATTATGCGCGCAGTAAAAATGCGAGTGCGATTTTGCGTGGTTTGCGGGCTGTGTCCGACTTTGAATATGAAATGCAAATCACGTCGATGAACCGTGTTCTTGATGAAAATATTGAGACGTTTTTTATGATGACAAATAGCCAATACGCTTTTTTAAGTTCCAGTATTGTCAAAGAGGTAGCAAAGTATAATGGCAATATTTCCGACTTAGTGCCACCTGTTGTAGAGGAAGCGCTGAGAAAAAAATTTGCTTCCCTTACTTCTAACGAACGTAATGAAAGCTGACTTAAAAGAAGCTTCTTTTAAGTCAGCCTAATTTTATTTTGTCTTTATTCTTTGACCTTTTTTTGCCATTGAGCAGCAGTAAGCCATATATATAGACATAAAAAGACGATCGTAATGATTGGTCCGAATTGATGCAACAGCTCCCAATAATGGTTGATCCAGCTTGGTGAGCGTTCTATCAAAAATGTTGGAATAACGCGCATATTTCCATCGGCTGGGTGGACGTAGAGCGGTTTCCATAGTATATATGTAAAACATGCGGCAAAACATCCATGCATGATTCTGGCGATAAAAAATGGTTTAAAGCGGATGTTTGCTTCAGCGAGGATGCTTGCTACTTGTGCTTGCACGGAAAATCCGCCAAAAGCAAGAATAAAGCTTGTTGCAATGGCTTTTTCCAACAGTTCGGCTTTATCGGTTTGGCTAATCATCTGACTGCCAAGCGTAATTTCAAATAGACCGGAAATCATCGGGATGCTTAGTTCTTTTGGAAGTTGAAATAAGTGAAGAATATACTGGAAAATAAAGGATATATATTCCGTAATATGCATCATGTAAAGCAGCTTATTAATGACGGAAAAGAGAATAATAAACCCACCGATCATCAACAATGTTTGTACAGAAGACCGAACGGCGTCTCCTAACAATTTTCCAAGCGGCTGTTCGTTTTTTAGACGGGTTTCATGAAGCACTCGGAATGCGTAAGGAAAAGGAAACAAATGACTCGGTCGTTTTTGCTTTCCTTTTTCTTGTGATTTTCCATGGAATCTCATAATCATTCCTACACAAATGTTTCCTATATAGTGGGAAAGTGCTAAAATAATGCCAAGATTTGGATTGTGAAAAAATCCGATCGACACCGCGCCAAAAATAAACAATGGGTTGGATGAATTAGTAAATGAGGCTAACCGTTCTGCTTCGATCGTAGAAATTTGTTTTTCTTGATAAAGCCGTGCAGTTAGTTTTGCTCCTGATGGATAGCCGGAAGCCATTCCCATTGCCCAAACGAAACCGCCGACGCCAGGAACTCTAAAAAGCGGCCGCATAAGCGGTTCTAACAAAACTCCAAGCAAATTAACGACACCGAAGCTAATCAATAATTCAGAAACGATAAAAAAAGGTAATAGTGATGGAAAAACGACTTCCCACCACATATTTAAACCGCGGATGGATGCTTCTAATGATTGCTGAGGGTAGCAAATTAATGACAGTGCAAATAAAGTAACCGTTGAAGCGAGAAAGACGGTTTTTGCTTTTGGTTTCATATCTGTTCTGCCTCCTGGTAACGACACATCCTCTCTCCCCTTTTTAACACCATATTACGTGTACAACCTCATATAGTTTAATATACGAGTATAGGGGGGAGTTTTAGACCATAAGATGAAACAAGGTGGTCATGTAGAGCGGAGAGAAACGGTGTTTCCGAAAATTGGGTTAGCGCTAGGTTCTGGAGGGGCGAGAGGTTTCGCGCATCTTGGAGTACTGAAAGTATTGGAAGAGGAGAAAATCCCAATTTCCTACATAGCCGGAAGTAGCATCGGGGCGCTTGTCGCTGCTCTATATGCTAGCGGTCTCGGTCTTGAGCGTTTATATAAGTTAGCAAAGTCGTTTCGTCGAAATGACTACATCGATTTTACAATTCCAAAAATGGGGCTAATTGCTGGAAAGCGAATTACCGAATTTATTCGGCTTCTCACAAAAGGGAAAAAAATTGAGGAACTGTCCATCCCGGTGGCAATTGTAGCGACGGATTTACAGACAGGTCAAAAAGTGGTGTTTCGCCAAGGGGATGTTGCCCGCGCCGTACGAGCCAGCATTTCCATTCCCGGTATTTTTGTCCCTGAAAGGGTAGACGGGCGATTGCTTGTAGATGGAGGAGTTGTTGATCGCGTTCCCGTTTCCGTTGTCCGAGAAATGGGTGCGGATATTGTTATTGCAGTCGATGTTTCCCATGTGAAAGTGGACGGAGAAATTACGTCGATATTTGATGTGATTTTACAAAGCATTGATATTCTGCAAGACGAGCTTGTCCGCCATCGTCAACTTGCCTCCGATGTGATGATTCGGCCGCACGTAGAGCAATATAGCTCGCGAGCATTTACTCATGCACAGGAAATTATTGCTATCGGGGAGCAGGAAACACGCAAATATGTGCCAGAAATCCGCCAAGCAATTCAAAACTGGAAGGAGCATTCACGCTGATGAAAAAACGAATGTATGTGGTTGCATTTTTCTTTGGCGTCATCGTAGCATTGTTGCTTATTTTTATTAAATTTCCTTATTACGTTACGATGCCTGGAACTGCGCAAGACTTAAAGCCGCTTGTTCATGTGGAGCATGGGGATGATGATGATGAAGGAACGTTTATGCTAACGACGGTGAAAATGGGACGGGCGAATGCTATTTCCTATTTTCTTGCACATGTTCGCTCCTTTTATGAACTATATCCGTTAGAAGAAATAAAACAAGAAGGGGAAACAGATGAGGAATATACAATGCGTCAGCTTCAGCTTATGGAGCAGTCAAAAGAGGCAGCGATTGCTGTTGCCTATAAAAAAGCGGGGAAACCAGTTTCTTATAAAGCAAAAGGCGTATACGTGATGAGTGTGCTTCCACATATGCCGGCAGAGGGGCAATTAAAAGTTGGCGATCGCATTATTAAAATAGATGGAAAAAGGATGGATACATCGGAACAAATGGTGCAATATATTCGTACAAAGAAAAAGGGAGATAAAGTTCATATTACATTTGTGCGCGGTAAAAAGGAAAAAGAGGCAACTCTTACATTAATGCCATTTGCGCATAATCCAAAACAAATAGGTATAGGGGTTTCGCTTACTACCGATTATGACATTGCTACAAACCCGCTAGTCCGCATTGATTCGGAACAAATCGGCGGGCCATCAGCAGGATTAATGTTTTCGTTAGAAATTTATAATCAACTTGTCGAAGAAGATATTACGAAAGGGCATAAAATTGCCGGTACAGGTACGATTAATATGAATGGCGAAGTCGGACCGATCGGCGGCATCTCGCAAAAAATTGTTGCTGCTGATCGGGAGGGAGCAGAAATTTTCTTTGCACCAAACGAAAATGGGGCAGCAGATTCGAACTATCGAGAAGCAGTGAAAACGGCAAAAAAAATCGGAACAAAAATGAAAATTGTTCCGGTCGATACGTTTGATGATGCGATTCGTTATTTAGAAAATTTAAAATAACCATCGTAAAGCGGCTGTTATTGCAAAAGAGGAGGAGTAGCGTACTCCTCTTTCAGCACATTGGTGCGAGCAGGTTCAGGAAATATTGCGGCATAAGCAAAAGACGCCTTTTTTTCTTGCTGGTAAATCGGGTCATGTTTTAAATTTGACACTTTTGTAACGAGCGGAAGCGGCAGATGTTTTTTTACATGTTGTAGATAGCGGCGCCCGTTGCTGCTCATTCCAAGCAAACGAATATATGTCGGCGTTTCTGTTTTTTTTCGCTGGTCTTTTGTAAAATTCGTTAAAATATGAGTGCATATTCGTTGCAGCCTCGTCCACGTATATCGTTTTGTTTTGATCGAGTTCATAAAAGCGGAAAACGTCGGGGCAGCAACAATTTCTTGCTTTAAGCGGTGTTCGATACCTTCGTCAACGCCGGCAATTTGGCGCAGCTCCGCCTCTTCCGCTGTCATGATGCGATACTTTAAAAACGGAAAATAGGCTTCCCATTCATGAAACATGCCGTATGTATCATAATATTGCTCGAGTGTTTGTTTTGTAGTGCCTGGAATATACGGGGCGATGGTTTCTAAATGTGCAAGCGACCCTTTAAGCGCTTTTCTTAAGCTTGTCGCGCTAGCGATCGATGGATGAGAGAACGTTTTGTCATGATAATCGGAAGCGATGCGGCGAATCGTACGAGGAGTGATCGGAATTTGTTTTTGTAAAATCGCTTTGACATACGCAAGACCGAGCACATTGTTCGGCTTAGATAAATCAAGGTTAGTGGCGTTCAATCGTTTCCAGGCTTCTGCGTTCGCCCGCGGATAGCTTACCCCTTCCTGAAGCGCTTCTTGCACATAACTGTCATGCTGCTGTTTTTGCTCTAAAAACGTTTTTGCCGCATCGATAAATGCGGTTATATTTCCATTTTCGCTTCCGAAGCAAATTTCTTCACAAAATAAGGAATGAAGCAATGTAACCGCGCCGCTGGCAAATCGTTCAGCAGATTGAACCGCAAATGCATACGGCAGCTCAATGACAATATCTACCCCGGCTGACAATGCCATTTTTGTTCGCGCCCATTTTGATACAAGCGCAGGTTCTCCGCGCTGCAGAAAATTTCCGCTCATGACGGCAATAATGCAATCTGCTCCAGTTTGTTTTTTGGTTTCTTCTAAGTGATATAAATGCCCGTTATGAAACGGATTATATTCGACAATGATTCCGACCGCTTTCATTTTGCTCTCCCTGCTGTTTAGTTGTTTTTTTCAAAAGAGTGATAAATTGTATATAAACTGACAACAATTATACTGTAAAGAAAAAATATTGACAAATAGGAAAACGAAACGTATAATTTTCTTTGTTGTCTTGAGGTGATTTTTTATGAAATGGACAGTCCATCAGCTTCATCAGTTTCATCATAAAGAAATCGTTATTGATGAATATGTTGATGTCTCTGATTTAAAAGAGATTGATAAACTGATCCGCGATATTTCGCCTGTGCATGTACAGGGAAGGGCAGATATCGGTTCGACAAAATTTACGTTTCACTTGCAAGTGTCGGGAACGATGGTACTGCCTTGTTCGCGGACGTTGGTCGACGTTTCGTATCCATTTTCGGTCGAAACGACGGAAACATTTTTTATGAATGATTATGATGTAGTATCGACAGATGAAGATACGCATCTAGTGAAAGACGAAACAGTAGATTTGTTACCGATTATCAAAGAACTTATTCTTTTGGAAATTCCGTTGCAAATATTTGCGGAAGAAGAAACGGTGCAGGACGGGGCTCCGCAGTCTGGAGAAGGCTGGGAAGTCATTAAAGAAGAACGTTGGGAAGCGATGGCAGAAGAACAGGCCAAACAGAAAATCGATCCTCGTCTTGCTGCATTAGCGAAGTTTTTTGATAAAGACAAAAAAGAGTAAGCGAAGTAGCCGGGATGATCCGGGCTTTTGATACTTCGACATGCTGATAAGGAGGTGGGAAGCATGGCAGTACCTTTTAGAAGAACATCAAAAACAAGAAAAAGATTGCGCCGCACTCACTTTAAATTGCAAGTGCCAGGCATGGTAGAATGCCCAAATTGCGGTGAAATGAAATTAGCGCATCGCGTATGCAAATCTTGCGGAACTTACAAAGGAAGAGAAGTTGTTAACAAATAATTATCTTTAACAACAAGCACAAGGAAGGAAAGTACTTGTGCTTGTTGTTTTTTTATTTTTAGCTATGAAAATAAGCAGGAAAATGCCCGCACGATGCCCAATTGATTTTAAGGAAAGGAGGAAACGGAAAAATATGAAAGTAGCTATAGTGGAATATGACAGTAATGGGATTATTTGGTTTACTATTCATCGCCCCGAAAAACGAAACGCGATCAATTTTGAAGTAATGGACAAGCTGGAAGAAACGATTGCGATGGTAGAAAAAAATGATGATGTGAAAATGCTCGTCATTACGGGAACAGGTGATGAAGCGTTTTGTTCAGGAGGGGATTTAAGCAAATTTCAACATTTACATACGACAGAAAATGCAAAACAAATGTTAGAAAAAATGGGGACGATTTTGTATTCATTGCTTACGTTGTCTAAACCAACTGTCGCGCTCATTAACGGCACTGCTATTGGCGGCGGTTGTGAGTTAGCATCAGCATGTGATTTCCGCTATGCGAAATCTGGAAGTAAAATCGGCTTTATTCAAGGAAAACTTGGAATAACGACTGGGTGGGGCGGAGCGACAATGCTTTTTGAAAAACTTCCGTACACTCAAGCGCTTGATATACTTTTGCGTGCAGAAAGAATAAGCGCAGAAAAAATGTACGAGTATGGATGGATACACGCGGTGCTGCCAGGAAACAATTTGCGGGAAGAATGCCGCGAGCTGCTTGCCCCTTATTTATCACAATCGGTTTCTGTATTGCGTGCATATAAAATGGCAGCTGCAGAAAAGTGGAAAAGCGATGAATTTCGGATGAGATTTTTTGCGGAAATCCGCCGTTGTTCCGAATTATGGGGGTCAGAAGAACATAAAAGAGCTATCCAATCTTTTTTAAATAAATCATAATTTTCTCCCTTCTATCTTTTCTATTAGCTGCATAAATATAGTAAAAAAGCAGCTATAGAGGGGGAAGAAGATGACAAGTGTACGTCAGGATGCGTGGACGCAAGACGAAGATTTGCTATTGGCAGAAGTCGTATTGCGCTATATTCGCGAAGGAGGTACGCAGCTTCAGGCTTTTGAAGAAGTAGGACAGCTTTTGTCACGCACCGCAGCTGCATGTGGCTTTCGATGGAATTCCTATGTTCGAAAGCAGTATAAAGAAGAAATTGAACTAGCGAAAAAACAGAGAAAGGAGAGAAAAAAAGAGGCTGCGGCTAGTGAAGAAAGAGAACGAAAAAGGAAAGAGGAAATAACAGACAAAAACTTGACGTGGTCTGATGTCATCACATTTTTGCAAACACATGGGCAAAAGGCGCATGATTCGCAAAGAATAGCGGATGAAAACCGTGCTTTAAAGAAAGACATGGAGCAATTACAACAAATGATTACAAAACTCCAAGCCGAGAAAGAAGCATTGCAAAAACAGCTATTTGCTGTTCAAGAGGAGTATAAAACATTGCTTGCCATTATGGAACGTGCAAGAAAAATGGCGGAGCTTGAAGAAGAACAAGAACGAAAAGCTCCACTCTCGGGAAACACGGTCCTAGAAAAAGTGGAAAAATCGTAAAAAGCTGACCCCATCGTCAGCTTTTTTTTCTTAGCGGATAAATGGGCTATTTGCTAAAATAGGAATAGCATGGATTGATGGAAGGTGAGGAAGAAATTGTGAAAATTGGAATTGTTGGCGGCGGAGCCATTGGTCTATTAATCGCTGCTTATTTAAGTAATGAATATGAAGTCACTGTTTATACAAGACGTTCAGCACAAGCACAACGATTAATGAACGAAGGATTGCGGTTTGTGAAACGCGGAGAAACAAAGCGTATTTCACTTCAAGCCATGACATTTGCGGAAGCGAACATTAACGATGATCTTGTTTTTATAACGGTGAAGCAGTATGATATTGCAACGATTATCAATCACCGAAACCTGTTTGATCAGGTGAAAACGGTTGTTTTTCTACAAAACGGGATGGGGCATATTAAGTTGCTTTCTCCACTCATGGAAAAAAATATTATTGTTGGAATTGTCGAGCACGGTGCACTCAAACATGATGATCATACGGTAGAACATACAGGAATTGGAAAGATTGTGCTTGCAAGCTTGTATGGCACATTTGGACAAGCTGTAAATTTATCGGCAAAGAGCATCTCTGATTTTCCATTTGAATTTGCTAATAATTGGGAGAATATGTTAGTGAAAAAATTGATCGTGAATGCAGCCATTAATCCGTTGACAGCGCTTTTACGCATCAAAAACGGAGATTTGCTTAAAGTGAAACCATATTATGAAATGATGAAATTGTTGTTTTCCGAATTTAAGCAAGTGTTGCCGATCGAAGACGAACAAAAGGCATGGGAACATATTGTGAGTGTTTGTCAAAAGACAGCAGAAAATTATTCATCGATGTTAATGGACATTTCCCAAAACCGAAAAACAGAGATTGACGCCATTTTAGGCTATGTTTTAGAAAAAGGAAAAGAACTCGGGATTACGTTGCCGCTCTCACAATTTTTATTTTATGCCATAAAGGGGTTGGAAGAAGGGGGGACGAAAAATGAATGAGTTGTTTGCCCACCTGATTGCGGCGTTCGTTACGATGCCGTTATTATCATTTTTTCTCGTTTATTATTCTGCTCGTAAATTGTTAAAAAGAAAACGAAAATCGTTTTATGCGGCAGTGAATGTTTCGACGCTTTTTTTTATTATTGCTGTTCATTTCTTGGCTACCGTCCTTTCCGGAAAATCGTATTTATGGCACATTGTCTTCTTTTTACTTATCATGCATATGTTGATCGCGGTCGGATATTGGCGCAAAAAAGAAGATTTTCACTTTTCCGCTGTTTTTCGCTTGTTTTGGCGGGCAAACTTCTTATTGTTTTCCTCGCTTTATTTTAGTCTGCTTGTCTATGGAATGATTGTGAGAGTATCTAGCAATTTATAAATAAAAAACTTGAATGACGGTGAGCAACTGTTTTTTCATTGCAAAAAAGAAATGCTATACTCATGAAAGAACATACATAAGAAAGGAAGTTTCTAAAAATGGAAGTTCGGGAAATTTCTTTGGCTGCTACAACACCGTTAGCAACCGATTACATAAATGGCACTTTTCCGATTGAAAAAGGTTTTTCTTACTCCCTTCAGGCAGAAGATGTGTTTTGGAGGCGGCTCGATGACATAAAAGGAAGAACATATCCACGCCGCGAGCTTGTTGAATATTTACGTTCGTATCATCAACAATTTCACGCGAGTCCCGAAACATTTGATAATATTGAAAAATTGCTTGATCCTGAAAGTGTAGTAGTAGTAGGCGGGCAACAAGCAGGATTGCTGACCGGACCTCTTTATACGATTTATAAAATTATCTCTGTAATCAAGCTTGCTAAAGAGCAAGAAAGAAAATTAGGTGTGCCGGTCGTTCCGCTTTTTTGGATTGCTGGTGAAGACCATGATATTGCCGAAGTAAACCACGTGTACATTGCAGAAGATGGAAAAATTAAAAAGTATGTTTATCCCGATATTCCGCAGGAAAAGCGTATGGTATCGGATTTACCGTTAGATCATCAAGTTTGTTCGACTTGGATAACCGATATTGTAAAAACATATGGAGAAACAGAAACGACAAATAAGTTGCTTGATTTTCTGCTTCGATGTTTAGGCCAATCGAAAACGTTCGTTGACTTTTTTGCTGCTATCGTTTTACGTCTATTTGCTTCTGAAGGATTGGTTGTTCTTAATGCAGCCGATGTCCCGTTGCGCGCAATCGAGAGCAGCTTTTTTACTGCTTTGATTGAATGCCATCGCGAGGTGACGGATGCTGTTTTGCGAAAGCAGCATCAGCTTCGGCAGCTCGGATATAAAAATACGTTAGATATTCAGCCGCATTGTGCAAACTTGTTTTATTATGATGGGAGACAACGGTGGCTGCTCGAGCATGATCCACAAAAAGAGGTATTTCATAGTAAAAAAGGAGAATTTGTTTTCTCCAAAGATGAATTAATACAACTTGCTAAAACCAAACCTGGCCATTTAAGCAATAATGTCGTGACCCGTCCGCTTATGCAAGAATTTTTGTTGCCGACATTGGCATTTGTCGCCGGTCCTGGAGAAATCGCATATTGGGCAGAGCTGAAAGAAGCGTTTTCGATATTCGGTTTCAAAATGCCGCCAGTCATCCCTCGTGCCAACATCACTATTGTAGAACGCTCCATTCAAACCGATTTAGCTGAAATCGGGATCGATATCATGGATGTTTTCAAAGGACGGCTAGAAGAAGCGAAACAGCAATGGTTAGCGCAGCAAACTCGTTATCCGCTTGAAGAAATGTTTGCGAAAGCAAAAGCGGAAATCGAAGAAATTCATCGCCCGCTTCGGGAATTTGGAATGGAAATTGATCGCGGATTGGCGGGGTTGTTGACGAAAAATGCAACTCTTCTTCAAGCGCAAATCGATTTTCTTCAGCAAACGTTGCAACGAGCATTAATAAGGAAATATGAGGTGGAGTTGCGAAAATTTTCTCGCGTGGAAATGTCGTTAATGCCGAATCAAGCGCCACAGGAGAGGATTTGGAATATTTTCTATTACATCAATAAATATGGATTTGATTTTTTAGAAAAACTTTTGCAGCTTGATTATAAATGGAACGGCATGCATAAAATTGTATATATATAATAGTTTTTACAAGAAAAAGTCGAAAAGAAAAGTCCTGTTTTATGCAGGATTTTTTTTTATCGGAATGAAATAGTAGACATACAGAAATTAAAATGGAAATAAAAGTAAAATAGCAAATATTAGTTCGTATTTATTGTGAGCTGCCGAAATACGACAAAAGTAAACAGAAGAAGACGAGTTTTTACAAAAAAAGCTAAAATTTTGTTGTGTTTTGCAGTATAATAAGTAAATGATCGCTCTATATGAATAACGAAGCTTTCCTAGCTGATTTTCCACGACGTTTATTTTCGTATACCATATGTTGCAGCAATGAGTGATTAAAGGTGGTGAACATGTGTTTCAACATACGACAGTGCTATTAAAGGAAGCAGTAGATGGACTCCATATAAAACCGGATGGAATTTATGTCGATTGCACCCTTGGCGGTGGAGGACATAGTGAATATTTACTTTCACAACTGTCAGAGGACGGAAGACTATTTGCGTTTGATCAAGATGATATGGCGATCGAGTATGCGAAAAAAAGATTAGCCCGTTATGAAAAACAGGTGACGTTTATTCGCAGAAATTTTCGCTTTCTTGCGGAAGAGCTAGCGGCGAGGGGAGTTCATAGAGTGGATGGAATTTTGTTTGACTTAGGAGTGTCCTCACCGCAGTTAGATACACCAGAACGAGGATTTAGTTATCACCATGATGCACCGTTAGATATGCGAATGAATCGCGAGCAATCATTAACGGCTTATGATATCGTTAATCATTGGCCATATGAGGAGCTCGTACATATCTTTTTCCATTATGGTGAAGAAAAATTTTCGAAGCAAGTGGCGAGGAAAATCGAAGAAGTTCGCAAAGAAAAGCGAATTGAAACAACCGGGCAATTAGTTGACATCATTAAAGAAGCTATCCCCGCGCCGGCAAGGCGAAGCGGAGGGCATCCGGCCAAACGAATTTTTCAAGCGATACGAATTGCCGTAAATGATGAGCTGCAAGCATTTAAAGAGGCGATTACACAGGCGATTGATTTATTAAAATCAGGTGGAAGAATTAGTGTTATTACGTTCCATTCATTAGAAGACCGCATTTGTAAAGTGGCTTTTAAAGAAGCAAGCCAAGGCCCACAGCTTCCTCCTGGGCTTCCGCTCATTCCTGATCAATACCGCCCGGCATTAAAAATTATCACAAAAAAGCCGATTGTCCCTTCCGAGGAAGAGATCGAACATAATCATCGCGCGCGTTCCGCAAAGCTGCGTATCGCCGAAAAGCTATGAACAAAAAACGATGTTGAATCACTAATGACAGGAGGGAAAAACAATGAATAATACGGCAGTAAAAATTCATGAACGACAACGTCCGTCATCACGTCCGCGCACTAGAAAGCAACGAAAGCTAAAAATTCGCTTTACGTTAGGGGAAAAGCTTTTATTCCTATCGTTTTGCGTATTTGCTATGTATGCAGCAGTGCATATTGTGTCCAATCAAGTGAAGATTTATCAAGTAAATAAAGAAATTCAACAGCTACAAGAAACGGTTCAAGAACAGAAAAAGCAAAATAATGATTTATATGTTGAAGTTCAACAATTAAGCACATATGAACGGATTTTGCAAAAAGCGAAAGAACTCGGTCTCTCACTAAACGAAAATAATGTAAAAGTTGTACAGGAATGATCGCCGATGGAAAGGAAAAAGCATAGCAATACACATAAAGGAGCAGCTATATTATTTTTCTTATTCAGTCTGCTCTTTTTTGTGTTATTGGCTCGTTTTATTCAGTTGCAGGTAACGGGAGTTGCTGATGGCCAAGTGTTAGCGGCAAAGGCGGAGGAAAAGTATAAACAAAAGCGAACGATCGAAGCAAAGCGCGGAACCATTTTTGACCGAAATGGCGAAGTGCTTGCTCAAGATGTGCCGTCATATACAGTTATAGCTGTCCTTGATCCAAAAATGACGACAGATCCTGATCATCCGAGACATGTTGTTGACCCACAAAAAACAGCAAAAAAATTAGCCCCATTGCTAAAGATGGATGTAGATGAAGTGAAACGAATTTTAACAAAAGATGCAAAACAAGTGGAATTTGGCGCAAATGGACGAAATATTAGCTATGAACTGAAAGAAAAAATTGAAGCATTAAATCTGCCAGGGATTGGGTTTATTCGTGATACAAAACGATTTTATCCAAATGGCAATTTTGCCTCGTACGTAATTGGTTACGTACAAAAAAATAATAAAAAAAATGAAACAGTTGGAAAAATGGGGATTGAGAAAAGCTTAGATAAGCATTTGCGTGAAAAAGACGGTTACGTATCTTTTGCCGGGGATATCAGCGGATTTCGCCTTCCAAATACGAAAGAAACCGTCGTTCCACCGGATAATGGAGCGAATGTTTATTTAACGATCGATCAAAAGATTCAAACGTTTTTAGAAGATGCGATGAACGATGTGGAAAAACAATATAAGCCGAAAAAAATAATTGCGATTGTTGCAGATCCGAAAACAGGAAAGATCTTAGCAATGGGAACAAGACCGAGTTTTGATCCAAATAAGCGCAATATACAAAACTATTTCAACGATGCGATTTCCTATCCGTATGAGCCTGGTTCGACAATGAAAATTTTTACGCTTGCGGCTGCAATTAATGAAGGTGTGTATAACGGGAATGAACAGTATCGGTCTGGCTATTATAAAGTGGGACCAAATATGATTCGTGACCATAACAAAGTAGGTTGGGGAACGATTACGTTTAACGAAGGAGTCCAACGCTCTTCTAATGTCGCTTTTTCTATTTTAGTAAAAGAAAAGTTAGGAGAAGACCGCTTTTTGCAATATTTGCATCGTTTCCGTTTTGACAAAAAAACTGGTATAGACCTTCCAGGAGAAGCGGTAGGGCAAATTCATTACAAATATCCGATTGAAAGAATAACGACAGGATTTGGTCAAGGAACATCGGTGACACCAATCCAACAAATTCAAGCCGCAACCGCGATTGCAAACGGCGGAAAAATGATGAAGCCATATGTGGTCGATCGTATTGTTGATCCGGATACAGGAAAAGTGATTGCAAGAAACAAGCCAGAAGTAGTGGAACAACCAATTACAAAAGAAACGGCTAAACAAGTGTTAGATATATTAGAAACGGTAGTTACTTCGGAGAAAGGAACGGGGCGTCCGTATCAAATTGAAGGGTACCGAGTTGCTGGAAAAACAGGAACAGCACAAATTCCGTCACCAAGAGGAGGATATTTAACCGGCTATGAAAACTATATTTTCTCTTTTTTAGGAATGGCCCCGAAAGAAGACCCGCGTTTAATTATGTATGTCGCAGTTCAGCAGCCAAAACTATCCTATACGGAGACAGGGGCAGCTCCTGTTTCACATATTTTTACTAGCGTGATGAAAAATAGTCTTCAATATTTGCACATTCAGCCTTCTTCCAATAAGAAGGCGTCAAAAGAAAAATCAAAAGGAATTGAAATCGGTTCTTACGCGGGTCGTTCTACAGAAGAAGTAGTGAAAGAACTAAAGGAAAAAGGGCTTGTCCCAATTGTAATTGGAAATGGGCGGCAAATTGAAGAACATGTACCGTTATCTGGTGATAAAGTAATCGCTGGGGAACGGGTTGTGCTTAAAACGGATGGGAAGGCAGTGATGCCAGATGTGCGCGGCTGGTCGCTGCGCGATGTAATGAAAGTGGCGGAACTGCTAGAGCTTCGTCCGAGCACGAAAGGAAATGGGTATGTTGTCAGCCAAAATATTCGGCCAGGTGCATTAGTAAAGAAAGGTGATTACTTAATTGTAGAACTGGAAGAACCGCGAAAATGGAACGAAAGAATGGAACAAGAACAAAAAGAAGCATCAGATAGAAAAAGTGATGGTCCAGTTGATTGATTTAAGACGTTCTATAATGAAGCGTACAAGCATATAGTGGAACGAGCCTATCACAAAGGAGGTTCCTCTATATGCGTGTTTCCCACGTCACTGTCCGCAAACGGCTGATGATCGTGTTTCTAGTTGGGGTGTTTATTTTTGCGATTATTGACATTCGTCTCGGATATGTTCAATTTATATTAGGTGATATGTTAACAGAAAGAGCGAAAGATTCATGGAGCCGAAATATTCCATTTGAGCCGAAGCGCGGAGAAATTTTGGATCGCAACGGCGTTCCGCTCGCTACGAATATGAGCGCGCCAACGGTTTACGTTATCCCGCGGCAGATTGAAAATCCGGCCGAGACGGCAGAAAAGTTAGCGAAGGTGTTAAATATGCCCGTCGAAAAAGCGTATAAGCATATTACGAAAAAAACATCGATCGAACGCATTCCAGAAGGCAGAAAAATATCGAATGAAAAAGCAAAAGAAATTCGGGCACTCGGCTTAAAAGGAGTATATATTGCGGAAGATACGAAACGTTATTATCCGTTCGGCAGTTATTTGTCCCATGTTTTAGGATTTACCGGCATCGATAACCAAGGTTTGACGGGACTGGAACTTTATTATGATAAGGAATTGAGCGGGCAACGCGGTTCGGTGCAATTTTATTCGGACGCAAAAGGAAAAAGAATGCCTAATATGGCAGATGATTATACGCCGCCAACAGATGGGTTAAATTTGGTGCTTACGATTGATTCGCGTATCCAAACAATCGTGGAGCGGGAACTCGATATTGCCGAAGCAAAGTATAATCCAGACGGCATTATTGCGATTGCGATGAACCCGAATACGGGAGAAATTTTGGCAATGGCGAGCCGTCCGACGTTTGACCCGGCAAACTATCGAACTGTACCGCCGGAAATCTATAATCGCAACTTGCCGATTTGGAGCACCTATGAGCCTGGTTCAACGTTTAAAATTATTACGCTTGCTGCGGCGTTGGAAGAAAAAAAAGTAAATTTATTGAAAGATCATTTTTATGATCCAGGATATGTAAAAGTTGCCGGTGCAACATTACGTTGCTGGAAAAAAGGCGGGCATGGATCGCAAACTTTTTTAGAAGTTGTGCAAAACTCTTGTAACCCAGGTTTTGTAGAGTTAGGGGAACGCCTAGGGAAAGAAAGATTGTTTGAGTATATTAAGAAGTTCGGCTTTGGTGAAAAAACAGGCATTGACTTGCAGGGGGAAGGAACCGGAATTTTATTTGATTTGAAACGCGTTGGGCCTGTCGAACAAGCAACAACGGCCTTTGGGCAAGGGGTGTCGGTGACACCGATTCAGCAAGTGGCAGCTGTTTCTGCGGCAGTAAATGGTGGAATTTTGTACACGCCATATATTGCGAAGCAATGGGTTGATCCTGAAACAGGAAAGGTAGTAAGCCGCAATACACTAAAGGCGAAGCGACGCGTTATTTCCGAGGAAACGTCGAAACAAATTCGTTATGCTCTAGAGAGCGTTGTTGCACAAGGGACAGGGAAAGGCGCCTATGTAGAAGGGTATCGTGTTGGCGGAAAAACAGGAACGGCACAAAAAGCGAAAGGCGGCCGATATTTAAAAGATAATCATATCGTTTCTTTTATCGGATTTGCACCGGCGGATGACCCACAGCTTGTCGTTTATGTTGCTGTCGACAATCCGAAAGGAACGGTTCAATTCGGTGGTGTCGTCTCTGCTCCAATCGTCGGAAAAATTATGGAGGATAGTCTACGTACACTTGGCGTGAAACCACGCAAAGGCCAAATAGAAAAAGAACGGGCGTGGAATGATCCGAAAATGGTCGAAGTTCCGAATTTAATCGGCTTATCAAAAAAAGACTTGCAAGAGCAACTTTTTAACTTAAAATTAGATGTTAGTGGAGAAGGTGATGTTGTTATTGAGCAAGCCCCAGAACCTGGGGTGAAAGTGAAAGAAGGTTCCACTATTCGCATTTACTTAGCATCAAAGATGTCTTCTAAAAAAGAAGTTCGATGAAAGCGATCAATATATCGATATATCAAGGGGGCGGCTGATGTAAGTTGTCATATATCTTATCTCGCCCCTTTTTTCCGCTTTTATGTTTTCTTCTAAAGACTATGAAAGCGAAAGGGATGAACAAAAGTGAAACTGCAGACGCTGCTTTCGTATTTGCATGATTTTACAACGTATGTTGGCGAAAATCCGACAATTACTTCCATTGAAATGGATTCGCGACAAGTCAAAAATGGGGCATTATTTATTTGTATTAAAGGATTTACAGTTGATGGCCATGATTTTGCGAAACAGGCAGTCGAAAATGGTGCTGTAGCTGTCATTGCCGAACGGCCTCTTGACGTAGATGTGCCTGTTATTGTTGTTCGCGATAGCCGCCGTGCGATGGCGATGCTTGCCGATGCGTTTTATGGTCAGCCGACCCATCGGTTGCATTTAATCGGTGTTACGGGCACAAATGGGAAAACGACAACGACTCATATAATAGAGCACATCGCTAGAAAGGCGAATAAAAAAACGGGACTAATTGGAACGGTGCATATTAAAATTGGCGATCATACGTATCCAACGAAAAATACGACGCCAGAATCATTGCTGTTGCAACGAACGTTTAAACAAATGGTGGACGAAGGTGTCGATGTTGCAGTAATGGAAGTGTCTTCGCATGCCCTTCATATGGGACGCGTGCACGGTTGTGACTATGATGTTGCCGTGTTTACAAATTTAACACAAGATCATCTCGATTATCATGGGACGATGGAAGAATATCGCAATGCGAAAGGATTGCTGTTTTCCCAGCTCGGAAATCGTTATGATCACAAACGGCCAAAGTTTGCGGTATTAAACAACGATGATCCTGCTTCACAATATTATAAGCATATGACGGCTGCAACCGTTATTACATACGGAATTGAAACAGAAAGCGATATTATGGCAAAGCGGATTGATATTGTTCCAAGCGGAATGTCGTTTGATCTTGTCACACCGCACGGTACTGTTCGGGTCAAAACAAGGTTAATCGGATTGTTTAACGTATATAATTTGCTCGCAGCTGTTTCCGCCTGCCTTGTGTCTGGTATTCCGCTTCCTGTTATTGTAGAAGCGATTGAAGAAATTTCTGGGGTTGCGGGACGGTTTGAAACAGTCGATGAAGGGCAAAACTTTACAGTAATTGTTGATTACGCTCATACACCAGATAGCTTAGAAAATGTCTTAAAAACGATTCGGCAATTTGCACAGAAAAAAGTTTATGTGGTTGTTGGCTGCGGCGGTGACCGAGACCGCGCCAAACGGCCGCTGATGGCAAAGACAGCGGTCAAGTACGCCGATGTAGCCATTTTCACTTCTGACAATCCACGTTCCGAAGACCCCGAACAAATTTTGCGTGATATGGAAGCAGGTGTTCCTGGCGAGCGTTATGTAACGATTGTCGATCGCAAAGAGGCGATTTATTATGCAATTGAACAAGCACAAGAAGGCGATATTATTTTAATTGCGGGCAAAGGACATGAAACGTATCAAATTATTGGTGATCGCGTCATTGATTTTGATGATCGACTTGTTGCCCGGGAAGCGATTAAGGAGCGGAAGAACATATGTTGACGTATGAAATGGTTAAACGGTTATGTAAACAAGCTCGTGGCATTGTGGATAATGCGATTACGTTTCATCATGTGTTTGTAGATCCTTACGAACATGCGCCAAAAGGGTTATTTGTTCCGCTTGGGCATGGGGCGGAAACATTAAAAATTGCGATTGAACATGGAGCAATCGCAGCGTTTTGGCAAGAAGGCGATGAATTGCCGCGTTACATTCCAAATCAGTTTCCGATTTTTTTTGTTTCCTCACCGCTTCAAGCGTTGGAGGAGCTTTTAGACACATACGGACAATTGCAAAAAACAAAGTTTAACCTTACCATTTCTGCGCATAATGAACAAAATTGTTCATATGATATAGCGGTGCTTGCTGCTCTCAAACGGCTGCAACAAAAATGGATGCATGCTCAAGGACAAGAAGGATGTGACCGATCATGTTAGAGCAAGTCATGGTTTTAGCCATTATTCTTTCCTTTCTGATTACGGTTATCTTATCGCCATTGTTTATTCCGTTTTTAAGACGGTTAAAATTCGGGCAAAGCATACGGGAAGAAGGGCCGAAATCACATCAAAAAAAATCAGGCACCCCGACGATGGGGGGTATTATGATTTTACTTTCCATCGTTGTGACAACGTTATTGATGACGAGAAAATTTGCAACTCTTTCCGTTGAAACATATTTATTGCTTTTTGTAACGATTGGTTATGGATTGCTTGGCTTTTTGGATGATTTTATTAAAGTGGTGATGAAACGGAATCTTGGGTTGACGAGCAGACAAAAGTTAATTGGGCAATTAATTATTGCCATTGTTTTTTATTTTGTATATCAGCGCAGTGGTTTTTCTACTGCCTTACATATTCCAGGGACCGATCTTTCTATTAATCTTGGCTTTGGATATGTGTTATTGCTTATTTTCATGCTTGTCGGCGGTTCGAATGCGGTCAATTTAACCGACGGGCTCGATGGTTTATTGGCTGGGACAGCGGCCATTGCGTTCGGCGCTTATGCAGTTCTTGCCTGGAATCAGGGGCAATATGATATCGCTATTTTTTGTGTTTCCGTTGTTGGGGCTGTACTAGGATTTTTAGTATTTAACGCCCATCCAGCAAAAGTATTTATGGGAGATACCGGGTCGCTTGCGTTAGGCGGCGCGATCGCTACAGTGGCAATTTTAACGAAGTTGGAAATATTGCTCGTTATTATTGGCGGTGTATTTGTTATCGAAACACTGTCCGTTATTATTCAAGTCATTTCATTTAAAACAACGGGAAAACGCGTATTTCGCATGAGCCCGTTGCATCATCACTATGAGTTGATTGGCTGGTCGGAGTGGCGCGTTGTCGTCACATTCTGGGCAGTCGGCTTATTATTTGCAATGCTAGGAATCTATATCGAGGTGTGGATCTAATTGAAACAGACAGCTTTCTATCAACAACGTCGCGTGTTAGTCATCGGTTTGGCGAAGAGCGGATTTGCAGCGGCAAAACTGCTTCATGAGCTAGGAGCTATCATCACGGTAAATGATCAAAAGCCGTTTGAAGAAAATAAAGAAGCACAACAGTTAGAACAATTAGGAATCCGGGTTATTTGCGGCGGGCATCCGCTTGAGCTCTTGGATGAGCCGTTTGATCTTGTCGTGAAAAACCCTGGCATTCCATATACGAATCCAATGGTCAAAAAAGCAATGGAAAAAGGATTACCCGTTGTCACAGAAGTGGAGTTAGCATATCACATTTCAGAAGCGCCTTTTATTGGGATTACCGGTTCTAATGGAAAAACAACAACAACGACATTAATTTATGAAATGTTGCGTGAAGGAGAAAAACGCCCGCTGCTTGCCGGAAACATAGGGACGGCTGCTTGTGAAGTGGCAAAAAAGGCGGAAGCAAGCAATTGGCTTGTAACAGAACTTTCCTCCTTCCAGCTGGTGGGAATTCGCGACTTTCGTCCGCGTATTTCCGTTTTATTAAACATTTTCGATGCCCATTTAGATTACCATGGTACAAAAGAAGCTTATGCGCAGGCAAAAGCAAATATTTTTAAAAACCAAACAAACGAAGATTATGCGGTTATTAATGCCGATGATGAACTTGTGATGCAGCTTGCTGAGAACATTCATGCACAAAAAGTTGCTTTTTCGGCAACAAAAGTGTTAGGCCGCGGTGCTTATATAAACAATGGTTTTATCTATTGGAACGATGAAGCGGTGATTGCTGTTGCCGATATCGTACTTCCTGGAAAACATAATTTGGAAAATATATTGGCAGCTGTTGCTGTGGCAAAATTAGCAGGCGTAGACAATAAATCCATTTATCAAGTCCTGACGACATTTACAGGAGTAAAGCATCGGCTTCAATATGTTGCTACTATTGATGGGAGAAAGTTTTTCAATGACTCTAAAGCAACAAATATTCTTGCGACACAAAAAGCGTTGTCTGCTTTTGAAAAAGATTCTGTCATCCTTTTGGCAGGTGGACTAGACCGCGGCAATGAATTTGATGCACTCCTTCCTTATTTGCACAACGTAAAAGCGGTCGTATTGTTTGGACAAACCGCGCCAAAAATAGCCCGTGTCGCTAAGCAGGCGGGAATAGAAACGATTGAATATGTCGATAATGTGGAAAAAGCGGTACCGGTTGCATATCAGCTATCTGAGCCAGGTGATGTCATTTTGCTGTCACCGGCATGTGCGAGCTGGGATCAATATAAAACTTTTGAACAAAGAGGGGACATTTTTATAGGCGCGGTGCATAAGTTGAAATAGAGGGAAAGGACAGCCTTTCTCTCTTATTTTAGAAAAGCAGAGGTGTTGGGCATTGTCGCGGAAAAAGTCTACGCCTGATTTTTTGCTGATTATCCTTACGTTTTCGTTGTTGGCGATTGGACTTATTATGGTGTATAGCGCCAGCGCCATTTGGGCGGAATATAAGTTTCACGATTCGTTTTTCTTTGCCAAACGGCAGCTTTTATTTGCCGGTGTGGGAGTCGTCGCGATGTTTTTTATTATGAATATTGATTATTGGATATGGCGCGACTGGTCGAAAGTGCTGATTATCGTCTGTTTTGTGCTGCTCGTTCTCGTGTTAATCCCTGGAGTGGGGATGGTTCGCAACGGATCGCGCAGCTGGATTGGCGTCGGAGCGTTTTCCATTCAGCCGTCGGAATTTATGAAACTCGCAATGATCGCCTTTTTGGCGAAATATTTATCGGAAAATCAAAAAAATATTACATCGTTTAAACATGGATTGTTCCCTGCCTTGGTGCTTGTTTTTATTGCGTTTGGAATGATCATGCTGCAACCAGACTTAGGAACCGGCACCGTAATGGTCGGTACGTGCATCGCCATGATTTTTGTCGCTGGCGCGCGCATCAGCCATTTTATTGGGCTAGGAGTGCTGGGACTGGCAGGATTTGCTGCGCTTGTTTTGTCAGCGCCATACCGAATTAAGCGGATTACTTCTTTTTTAAATCCTTGGGAAGATCCGCTTGGAAGCGGGTTTCAGATTATTCAGTCGCTGTATGCGATTGGTCCTGGCGGTTTGTTTGGTCTAGGACTTGGACAAAGCCGCCAAAAGTTTTTTTATTTGCCTGAGCCGCAAACGGATTTTATTTTTGCGATTTTAGCAGAAGAACTTGGCTTTATTGGCGGGTCGCTTGTGTTGCTTTTATTTAGCTTGCTGCTTTGGCGTGGAGTGCGTATTGCACTTGGGGCGCCGGATTTGTATGGAAGTTTTCTTGCCATCGGCATTATTTCGATGGTGGCCATTCAAGTAATGATTAATATCGGCGTTGTTACAGGATTAATGCCGGTAACGGGAATTACGCTGCCGTTTTTAAGCTATGGTGGTTCATCATTAACGCTTATGTTAATGGCAATTGGGGTTTTACTAAACATTAGCAAGCATGCAAAATATTAATAAAACCAATTCGTTGCGTTGCATCCAACAACCAAAAAACAAAATGTTCAAGTTTCATCGATCTAGAAGGGTATCTCTCAAATTAGAGAGACACCCTCTCATTTTGTTAAGGTGACATCTGCGATGAAAGGAGCATACGTATATACATAGGCGGTTTGGGAAAGGAGATGAAAGCGATGAAGGCAATGGTAAATGAATTATTAAGCGCTAACGTTGGGAAAGTGAAGGAAATGGAACCTTTATCGAACCATACGACGATAAAAGTTGGCGGCCCTGCAGATGTATTGATCGAACCAGACAGCGTAGAAAGCCTAAAAAAAGCAATGGCGATTATAAAAAAGCATGAAGTGCCATGGCGCGCGATTGGCCGTGGTTCGAATTTACTTGTTTCTGACGAAGGGGTCGAAGGGGTTGTAATCAAAATTGGCGAAGGATTAGATGAATTACATGTTGATGGGGAAACCGTTACGGTCGGTGGAGGATACTCATTAGTACGCCTTGCCACGTTAATGAGCAAACAAGGGTTGTCTGGTTTAGAGTTTGCCGGCGGAATTCCTGGATCGGTCGGGGGAGCTGTTTATATGAACGCGGGGGCGCACGGCTCCGATATGTCACAAATCGTAAAAAGGGCGTTAATTTTATTTCCAGACGGGATGATGGAATGGCTGACGAATGAGGAAATGCAATTTGCGTATCGCACTTCTGTGTTGCAAACAAAAAGACGTGGAATTTGTATAGCAGCGGAACTTCAGCTTACTTCCGGGAACCGTGAAGAAATTGTTGCAAAAATGCGGAAAAACAAAGATTATCGCCGTGAGACACAACCGTGGGATAAACCTTGTGCGGGCAGCATATTCCGCAATCCTTTGCCGCAATATGCTGGAAAACTGATTGAAGAGGCTGGTTTAAAGGGATATACGATTGGCGGCGCGAAAATTTCTGAACAGCATGCCAATTTTATCGTTAATACAGGAAAAGCAAAAGCAAAAGATGTACTGGACTTAATTCAGTTTGTGAAAAAAACGATTCATGAATTGCATGGCATTCATTTGCGGACAGAAGTAGAAATTATTGGCCGGAAGTTGTAAAATCTATCTCTCTATATATTATAATATATTATAATGCTATGATATAATAAAATTGAGTTTGTCCATGTTTATCGAACATAGAAATACAACGGCATCGAGGTGTGCCGTTTGTTTTTATAGACGTGCTTTCGAGCTTATGTCGGAAAGCGGTGAATGGCTTTGGAAAAAGGAAAAAAAATCGTTGTTCTTGAGGAACGGGTGCCGAAATTAAAGGAACGGCGGAGACAAAAAGCGAATCGTCGTTTAATCGCGTATATCTCTTTCTTTTTTCTTCTCATTTTATGCATGATTTATTTTCAATCACCATTAAGTTATGTCCGTCATATTCAAGTAAACGGAAATCATCATCTTTCCGAAAAACAAGTGATACAGTTAAGCGGCATCACAAAACGGACAAGCTTTTGGAAAGTAAAAAAAGACGAAATTAAGCGGAATGTGGAGAAACATCCGGAAGTGAAGAGCGTATCATTGGAAAAACATTTCCCAAATACGATCATCATTCATGTGAAAGAGCGGAGGAGAATCGCTTATATTTATGACCAACAAACATTTTTTCCGCTTTTAGAAAATGGTTACATACTAAAGAAACACACATCAAAAACCGCGCCAAGCGATGCGCCGATTTTAATTAATTGGAAAAAGGGAGAAGATATTCAAGAAATCGCAGGACAGTTGGCGCAGCTTTCCCCATCGATATTAAACGCCATTTCTGAAATTCATTATACACCGAGCGATGATAACCGTTATCATATTACTGTTTATATGAATGATGGTTTTGAAGTGAGTGCGAACGTGCAAAATTTTGCCGATAAAATGTCATTGTATCCGTCTATTGTCCAGCAATTAGATCCAAACGTAAAAGGGGTAATCCATTTAGAAGTAAGCAATTATTTTACCGCTTATAAACAACCGAAAAAGGAGGATGACAATGACAAAGCGGAAAGGTAACCGTGTCATCCTTTCTTTTATCTGTTTTATACTAGGATCTATGCTGGCGTTTTCTTATCAATATACAAAAAGGGAAGCATCAAAGCGAAATATAACAGACCGACAGTGGCAAAAGGAATATGAGTACCGGCAGCAATTGATTGAGATACAAAAAGAAAATCGGCGATTAAAAAATGAGTTAGTACAAAAACAAAATCAAGTGGCGGAGATGGAAAAAGCGCTAGCAGATCAACAGGCAATGTATACGGATTTGGCAAAACAGGCGGAAAAACTGCGCATGTATGTAGGAAAGGCCAAAGTAAAAGGAAAAGGAATTGAAATAACGTTATCGGATGCATCTTATATTCCTTCTGAACAAAGTGCGACAGACTACATTGTTCACGAACAACATGTCTTTAAAGTCATTCATGAGCTGCTCATTTCCGGAGCAGAAGCAATCGCCATTAATGGGCAACGAATTTCCCATCGTTCGTACATTGTTTGCAATGGTCCCGTAATCGAAGTAGATGGTACGCAACACGCAGCCCCTTTTGTCATCTCCGCAATTGGCAATCCAACGGTTCTCGCTTCCGCTTTGAACATTCCCGGCGGGGTAAAGGATCAGCTTATTCAAGATAACATAATTGTAGGGATTGCTAGTAAAGATGAAATAGTGTTAGATCCTATCTTTCATGTTAATCATCCATAAATTGCCTCGGCAGAAAGAATGGTGAAGATGATTGGAACGGAAAAAAACGATCTATTTTACTTGTATTACGGCCATTTTTGGATTTATGCTAGCTGTTCAACTTCAGACAACGTCACATCCTAAAGTTCGCGATACACGTGATATTTGGGAGTTGCGCGCTGATTTAAAAAAAGAACAACAATTGCAGCGACAACTTGTATTAGAAATCGGGGATTATGAGGAAAAATTACGGAATTACAAGCAAAAGCAGCGATCTAATCAAGAAGCCGTTTTGCACGAAACAGTAAGTGAATTGGAACAGGAAGCTGGTTTGACAAAAATAGAAGGTCCAGGAATTGTTTTGACAATTGAACCATTTTATTCGGATCATTACGTAGGTCCCATTGCGGAAACGGTGTCGCCTGAACTGTTGCACCGGCTTATTAATGAATTAAACATGTACGGTGCGAAAGAAATTGCTATTGCCGAGGAGCGGATTACAAACACGACGGCGATTCGCGATGTTAATGGTTCGACGAAAATCGGAGATAGCAAAATCTCTTCATTGCCAATTACAGTAAAAGTAATCGCAGATGATGCAGAAATGTTATGTAATCGTTTAAAAGTATCGACCATTCTTGATGATTTTGTCGTTGAAAATTTGCAGCTTACAATTTCTGAACCGTTGACATCGGTGGTTATTCCGCCGTCTAAAGAAAAATGGAACGTGAAATATATGGAAACGGTAAAAGCCGAAAAGGAGGAGAAATAATATGTGGCTCCCGCTCATCGGCTTATTCGTTGGTTTAATAGTAGGATTTTTGAGCGATTTGCGCGTCCCTGACGAATATTCCAATTATTTATCCATTGCAATCCTTGCTGCATTTGATACATTAATTGGTGGACTCCGCGCCCATTTACAGCAAACATATGACGAAATAGTATTTATAACAGGATTCTTTTTTAACATTATTTTGGCTACAACTTTAACTTTTCTTGGTGTCCATCTTGGTGTAGACTTGTACTTAGCAGCTGTATTTGCATTTGGGGTGCGCCTTTTTCAAAATATCGCTGTCATTCGCCGCCTCCTTCTTGCCGAATGGATGGAAAGGCGACAGAACCGTGAAAAAAGTTAATTGGAAAAAAGGGAAAGTTTCTTAAAATGTTGAATATATGGAGTAAAAAATGATTGGTTCGCTTTTTAACATTGCTGATGATAAGCAAGCGTATCCGTTATAGATTAAAAGATGAATAGAGAATAACGCAATTGTGTGGCATATACGAGATATATAAATTTCAGCTTAAAGGAGGTGTCACTGCTTACTAAAATACGTAATAGGGCCGCAAGAAAATGGATGAGAAGCCACAGTTGCAGACGGAAGCGGTGCATATACGATTTTAGTAGGCAGGTACCAAAAGATGAGCAGCAATGAGATCGTCGTTAGTCTTGACATTGGCACGTCCAGTGTTAAAGTCATAATCGGAGAAATGCTAAATGAATCTATTAACATTATTGGAGTAGGAAATGTAAAATCGGAAGGACTTAAAAAAGGGTCCATAGTGGATATAGATAAAACGGTGCAATCGATCAAAAGAGCGGTTGAGCAAGCGGAACGGATGGTTGGTTTAACGATCCGCCGTGTCATTGTTGGTGTGACGGGCAATCATGTCCAGCTTCAAGACTGCCACGGCATCGTTGCTGTTTCCAGTGAAAACCGCGAAATTACCGATGAAGATGTTGCGCGCGTGATGGATGCCGCGCAAGTCGTATCGATTCCTCCAGATCGGGAAATTATTGGCGTGATTCCGCGGCAGTTTATCGTTGATGGGTTAGATGGCATTAACGATCCGCGCGGAATGCTCGGTGTCCGTCTTGAAATGGAAGGAACGATTATTACCGGTTCGAAAACGATTTTACATAACTTACTCCGCTGTGTAGAAAGAGCTGGACTGGAAATAAGCGATATTTGCCTGCAGCCGCTTGCTGCTGGTTCTCTTGCTTTGTCAAACGATGAGAAAAACTTAGGGGTGGCGTTAGTCGATATCGGTGGCGGTTCCACGACTATCGCTATTTTCGAACAAGGATTTTTACAGGCCACTTCCGTTTTGCCAGTAGGAGGGGATCATATTACAAAAGATTTATCGATCGGGCTCCGAACATCGACGGAAGATGCAGAAAGGATTAAACTAAAGCATGGACATGCTTTTTATGACTATGCTTCTGAAGAAGAAGTATTTATCGTGCCGGTTATCGGGACTGATCAGCATCAGCAATTTAGTCAATTAGACATTGCCGATATTATTGAGGCAAGGCTGGAAGAAGTTTTTCAAATGGTTCAACATGAAATCCGCAAGCTAGGATTTCGTGATTTGCCAGGCGGCTATGTGCTAACTGGCGGAGTAGCAAATATGCCAGGAATATTAGAATTGGCTCATGTCGTATTAGGAAGCAGCGTTCGCATTGCTATGCCTGATTATATAGGTGTGCGCGATCCGCAGTATACGACAGGAGTAGGGCTGATCAAGTTTGCTTATCAACAAGCGATGCTGCAAGGGAAATCGGTTCCTGTTGCTGCATCGGTTGCGGAGCCTGTTGAAAAACATCCGCAAAAGCAATCACAACCGAAACAAAAAAAGAAAGAAGCGACTCTTGGAAAAAAAGTAAAAAAATTTTTCGGGTATTTCTTTGAATAGAGATTGAATTTGGGAGGATTTAGTTATGTTGGAGTTTGACACTACAATTGATCAAATGGCAACGATTAAGGTGATTGGTGTTGGCGGCGGCGGTAACAACGCTGTAAATCGAATGATTGAGCACGGTGTACAAGGTGTTGAGTTTATTGCTGTCAATACGGACGCACAGGCGTTAAATTTATCGAAAGCACCAACAAAGCTGCAAATTGGCGCAAAATTAACGCGCGGTTTAGGCGCAGGTGCAAATCCGGAAGTAGGGAAAAAAGCAGCGGAAGAAAGTAAGGAGCAAATTGAAGAAGCGCTGAAAGGCGCTGATATGGTGTTCGTTACTGCAGGAATGGGCGGTGGAACAGGAACTGGGGCTGCTCCAGTTATTGCTCAAATCGCCCGTGAATTAGGAGCATTGACTGTTGGTGTCGTTACCCGTCCATTCACATTTGAAGGGAGAAAACGGGCGACACAGGCAGCAAGTGGTATTGCCGCGATGAAAGAAGCAGTCGATACATTAATTGTCATTCCAAACGACCGCTTGCTAGAGATCGTCGATAAAAACACACCGATGTTAGAGGCATTCCGTGAAGCAGATAACGTTCTTCGTCAAGGTGTACAAGGTATTTCGGATTTAATCGCAGTGCCAGGTCTTATTAACTTAGACTTTGCCGATGTGAAAACAATTATGTCCAACAAGGGCTCTGCGCTAATGGGCATCGGGATTGCAAGCGGGGAAAACCGGGCGGCGGAAGCGGCCAAAAAAGCAATCTCTAGTCCATTGTTAGAAACATCGATTGATGGAGCACAAGGTGTTTTGATGAACATTACCGGCGGCACGAATTTAAGCCTTTATGAGGTACAAGAAGCTGCCGATATTGTCGCATCTGCGGCTGACCAAGATGTTAATATGATTTTCGGCTCGGTCATTAATGAAGACTTAAAAGATGAAATTGTTGTAACGGTTATTGCGACTGGGTTTAATGAAAATGTGGCATCACAATCGCGCCCATCCCGTATTGGAATTGGTACGATTCCGAAAGTAACAGCAGCACCAAAACGGGAAAAACACGAAGAAGCCGTACAAGATTATGCGGCGTTTCGTTCCGCGCAAGCCGAAGATCCGCTTGACATTCCTGCTTTTCTTCGCAATCGCAATCGCCGCCGCTAAACGAAAGAGCGCGAATCTTTTATGGTTCGTGCTCTTTTTCTTTTAGTTAATATTTTTTCCTAGCGCGTATCGCGAAGCTAGGACGGTGACATTGGCGGCCTCCGCTTTTCTTTATTGTCTAGCTCGGCGGCTAGCTCTCTTGTGCGAAATAACCTTCTCCCTTGAAGTGCAAGCACTTCAGCGGTCGAAGAACATTTCGCTTCGAGAGCTAATCGCGCCGCCTCCGCTTTTCCATTTGCCTAGTTGCGGCGGCAACACATTGAATTAACTTCTCTGAACAACCCACGCAAGACCAAACTTTGTTTGGTCTGAGCCTCCTCGCGGGTCCTTCAGCGCGTGTCGCGGAGCCAGGATGGCGACATTTCGCCGTTGCCCACAGGACGTGGGCAGCTTTTAGGCGAAATTGGGCGCCTTCCGCTTTTCTTTATTGTCTAGCTCGGCGGCTAGCTCTCTTGTGCGAAATAACCTTCTCCCTTGAAGTGCAAGCACTTCAGCGGTCGAAGAACATTTCGCTTCGAGAGCTAATCGCGCCGCCTCCGCTTTTCTTGTTTCTTTGACAAAAATTCCTGTTTTTCACCATCATAAATTGACAGACTTTCCAATAAGATGTACTATATACTATTTTCAGAAACTGCTTGTTTTTGTTGTGAGTGAAGGAGGCTGTTTGATTGGCCGTTTATTTGGATGTCATTTGGTTATTAAATGTTTGTTTTGACAGTTTATTGCTTTGGTTGACAGCAATTATGTTAAAGCGGGATGTCGTGTGGTGGCGAGTGTTGTTTGGAGCGTTTATTGGCGCATCTCTTGTTGTAATGATATTTACACCGTTTTCTATGTATGCTCAGCATCCGGCAATCAAAATTGTGTTCTCATTTCTCATCGTTTTCGTTACATTTGGATTTAAACGAATAAGGTATTTTTTGGAAAATTTATTTGCCTTTTATTTTGTGACGTTTACGGTCGGAGGAGGTATGATTGCCGTCCATTATTTTTTGCAGCGGCAAATCGATATTCATGCAAGTGTGTTAACAACGTATTCGCTCGGTGTGGGCGACCCGGTCAGTTGGATGTTTGTTTTATTAGGATTCCCAGCCTTATGGTTATTTTCGCGAGCACGCATCAACGGGATTCGCGAAAAAAAGTTGCGATTTGAACATATTGTCGACGTCCTTATTGTATTTGATGGCATACCTCTTCAATTAAAAGGACTCATTGATAGCGGCAACCAACTATATGATCCACTATCGAAAATGCCTGTCATGATTGTTGAGATGAATAAAGTAAAGGAAGTGCTGCCGGAAGAATTAGTGCAACATATCCAGTTAGGAAAATCAATGGATTGGATCAATAATGAGCAATTGGAAAAGTGGGTGCATCGTCTGCGTATTGTTCCATATCGGGTTGTAGGGAGCGAACAACAATTTTTAGTTGCGATTAGACCAGACCGCATCATGATTTTTTACGAACAACAATGGCTGGAAATCCAAAAAGGGCTTGTCGGATTAAACGAAACCATTTTATCTGCTGATGGAGAATATGAGTGTATTATACATCCGAAAATGGTACAAACGGGGAAGAGGCTCACAGCTTCATGATTCGTTACTATATCATACTCGCTTTTTGCTAATTTAGAAGGGGGGATTTTGATGAAAACGTGGAAACTTCGTATCATTTATTTTTGGTATAAGTTATTGGCGAAGTTAAGGATTAAAGCGGATGAAGTGTATTATATCGGTGGAAGTGAGGCGCTGCCGCCACCGTTGACAAAAGAAGAAGAAGAGATGTTGATTAAAAAGCTTTCATCTGGGGATGAAACTGCACGGTCACTGCTTATTGAGCGCAATTTACGGCTTGTTGTATATATTGCGCGCAAATTTGAAAATACGGGAATTAATATCGAGGATTTGATTAGCATTGGAACGATCGGACTTATTAAAGCAGTAAATACGTTTAATCCAGAGAAAAAAATTAAATTAGCGACATACGCTTCTCGTTGCATTGAAAATGAAATATTAATGTATTTGCGCCGCAATAATAAAGTGCGTGCGGAAGTATCGTTTGATGAACCTTTAAATATTGATTGGGATGGTAATGAATTATTGTTATCAGATGTGCTTGGCACGGAAGATGATGTGATTACGAAAGACCTTGAAGCAGATGTCGATCGGCGTCTTTTATTCAATGCGCTAAGGCAGCTTAGCGACCGTGAAAAACAAATTATGGAACTTCGTTTCGGGCTTTCAGGCGGAGAAGAAAAAACACAAAAAGATGTTGCCGATTTGCTTGGCATATCGCAATCTTACATATCACGGCTAGAAAAGCGGATTATTAAGCGGCTTCGCAAAGAATTCAATAAAATGATGTAAAATGACGGCAATGGTTTCGCATTGCCGTTTTTTTATGCATGGATCTGCGTGCATATTTTTCCTTCCGGAGGAGATACTGAAAATGGACGACTTAGCATCTCCTGATGGGAGGGAACAACTTGACAAGAAACAAAGTTGAGATTTGCGGAGTAGACACATCTAAGCTCCCTGTACTAAAAAACGAAGAAATGAGAGAATTGTTTAAGCGAATGCATGAAGGGGATTTGGAGGCAAGGGAAAAATTAGTGAATGGCAATTTGCGGCTTGTATTGAGCGTCATTCAACGCTTTAATAATCGCGGTGAATTTGTGGATGATTTATTTCAAGTTGGTTGTATCGGACTTATGAAATCGATTGATAACTTTGATTTAAACCAAAATGTAAAATTTTCGACATATGCAGTACCGATGATTATTGGAGAAATTCGCAGATATTTGCGCGATAATAATCCGATTCGCGTATCTCGCTCGCTTCGTGATATTGCCTATAAAGCGTTGCAAGTGCGTGAAAAGTTGATGAGCGAGACGGCGAAAGAGCCTTCGACGGAAGAAATTGCAAAGGTGCTTGGCATTCCTCATGAGGAAGTGGTGTTTGCCTTAGATGCAATCCAAGACCCTGTTTCGTTATTTGAGCCAATTTATAACGATGGCGGTGATCCGATTTACGTGATGGATCAATTAAGTGATGAACGCAACCGTGATAGCCAATGGATTGAAGAAATTGCGCTAAAAGAAGGACTGCGCCGTCTAAATGAACGAGAAAAAATGATTATCCGCAAGCGTTTTTTCCAAGGAAAAACGCAAATGGAAGTTGCCGAAGAAATTGGAATTTCCCAAGCGCAAGTATCGCGGTTGGAAAAGGCGGCGATTCGTCAAATGAATAAAAACATTCAAGTATAAGAGCTGCTCGTTCAGCTCTTTTCTTTTTTACATAAGCCACTAGGCAAACTCATATAGTTATGATAAGAGAAGAAAGCGGGGGATGTTGAATGATGAGAATTTCTGAGTTTCAAACAAAAGATGTGGTAAACGTTGCAAACGGAAAAAAATTAGGCAATATCGGGGACATAGATATTGATTTAGAGACAGGGCAAATACAATCACTGATTATTTTAGGATCAGGGAAAGTACTCGGTTTATTTGGCCGGGAGGAAACGACAGTCATCCCGTGGCAAAATATCGTCAAAATTGGTGCGGACGTTATTTTAGTACGTTTGCATGAAAGCGAGTAAATAAAAAATAAGGATTATCATGTTTAAGCAAACTATGATAAAATAGGAAAAAAAGTGATAAAAATCAACAAAAAAGATATGAGGTTGACGAGGATGTCAGACATTTTTCGACAAATAGAAAAGGAATTGTTGATGCTGCAGTCGCATTCGTTTCCTCAGATCGTTGCTGGATTTACGACGAAACATGGAGGAGTGAGTAAAGGAGCGTTTGCGACATTCAATTTAGGGCTGCATGTTGGGGATGACCCTTCTTTTGTTTGCAGCAATCGACAGCGTTTGGCGGATTTGTTGCAATTTCCACTTGAACGGTGGATATGTTGCGACCAAATACATGATGTTCACATTGAAAAGGTGACAACCGACCACGGTGGAAAAGGAACAACGGATTATCAGTCCGCTATAGCGGGTACGGACGGTCTGTATACAGAAGAGGCAAGATTGTTGCTTGCCTTATGTTTTGCTGATTGCGTACCGCTTTATTTTATGGCTCCGAAACATGGCATGATTGGCCTTGCTCATGCCGGATGGAAAGGAACAGTAAAAAACATTGCGGGAGAAATGGTTCGTCTTTGGCATGAGTGTGAGCAAATTCCTCTTGAGGATATATACGTTGTGATCGGCCCTTCGATTGGCGCTTGTTGCTATATCGTCGATGACCGTGTGATCACGCGCGTCGATCGCGTTTTGGAAGGGGAAGAGAAGCTTCCGTATAAGCAAGTGAGCATAGGGCAATATGCTCTTGATTTAAAAGAGCTGAATAAAGTATTACTGATAAAGGCAGGAATTCATGAAGAACATATTGATGTTTCCGGGTATTGTACGAGTTGTGCTGATCATTTGTTTTTCTCTCATCGCCGTGATCAAGGAAAAACAGGAAGAATGATGGCGTTTATCGGCAGGAAGGAGGAATGAATGATGACGGTTCGCGACAATTTAGCAATCATTCGAGAAAACATTGAAGCAGCGTGCCAACGAGTAGGACGCAACCCTGCCGACATTCGCATTGTTGCCGTTACGAAATATGTAAGTGTAAAGCGGGCGAGAGAGGCGCTAGAAGCCGGCATTACCGATTTGGGAGAAAATCGTGATGACGGGTTGTTGAAAAAATATGAAGCGTTGGGCGCGGAGCCGACATGGCATTTTATTGGCACACTGCAATCACGAAAAGTGAAAAATATTATTGACAAAGTGGATTATATTCACTCGCTTGATCGTATGTCGCTTGCTAAAGAAATCGAAAAGCGAGCAACGAAGCGGGTGAAATGTTTTGTTCAAGTGAACGTATCGGGTGAAGCGACTAAACATGGATTAGCAAAAGAAGAAGTGATTCCGTTTATTCAACATCTGCAAGACTTTTCGCATATTGAAGTGATTGGTTTAATGACGATGGCGCCTTATACAGATGATGAATCTATTTTACGTACATGCTTTCGTCAATTAAAATTATTGCAAGAAAATGTACAAGCATTACATATTCCAAACGCTCCATGTACGGAACTGTCTATGGGGATGTCCAACGATTACGTGATCGCCATTGAAGAAGGCGCAACTTTTATTCGCCTTGGCACATCGCTTGTTGGAAAAGAATTTTAGGAGGTGAAATCAATGGGATTGATAAAAAAATTTAAAGATTATTTTTTAGAGGAAGACTATGAGGAATATGAAGAATATGAAGAGGAATATGAGGAAGAGGAAGAAATGCGGCAAGCGACAAAGGCAAATACCAAATCCAATGTGGTGAGCTTACAAAGCGTGCAAAAGTCGTCGAAAGTAGTATTAATTGAGCCAAGAGCATATGCGGAAGCGCAAGAAATCGCTGACCATTTAAAAAATCGCCGCGCGGTTGTGGTGAATTTACAACGAATTCAACACGAACAAGCAAAGCGTATTGTCGACTTTTTAAGCGGTACCGTATATGCCATTGGAGGAGATATTCAACAAGTTGGCACAAAAATTTTTTTGTGCACGCCAGATAACGTAGATGTGACTGGTTCGATTTCCATCGATAGTGACGATGATACATCAATGAAGAGGTGGTAGCCGTTTATGCACAGTTTGCTTTGGTTTTTGAGTACATTGATTCAAATTTATTCGTATGCGCTAATTATTTACATTTTGATGTCATGGTTTCCCAATGCTCGTGATACAAAAGTCGGCCAAATGCTTGCGACGATTTGCGAGCCATATTTAGAACCGTTTCGCCGCATTATTCCACCAATCGGAATGATTGACATTTCTCCGATCGTCGCTTTTTTAGTGCTTGAATTTGCGACAAAAGGGTTGTATGCCCTTTTTGATATGTTAAATTTAGTGTGAGGAATCCATCATAGGGTTCCTTTCTTCATGGAAGTTAGGTGTGAACAGATGGAAATATACCAGCATTTTCGCAAAGAAGAACATCATTTTATTGACCAGGTATTAGAGTGGCAAGAAACGGTAAAGAGACAATACGCACCAAAGCTTACTGACTTTTTAGATCCACGTGAGCAACAAATTGTGCAAAGCGTCATCGGTCGCGATGAGGAGGTTCGCATTGCTTTTTTTGGCGGCGCCCCGTTTGTGGAGCGCAAAAGAGCGCTATTGTTCCCGCCATATTTTCAGCCCACGGATGAAGATTATGAAATTGCTTTGTTTGAGGTCCATTATCCGAGCAAATTTATCAGCCTAGAGCATCGCCAAGTGCTAGGGGCGCTCATGTCGCTTGGGTTGAGGCGCGGAAAATTTGGTGATATTTTAATGAAGGAGGAACGGGTTCAATTTTTGGCGGCCAACGAAGTGGCGGACTATATCCGCCTACATTTGCACGCAATCGGAAAAGCAAATGTTTCGGTAGAAAAAAGACCGTTGACAGAGATTATCACGTTAGAAGAAAAGTGGCAAGATACGACCATTACCGCTTCATCATTAAGGCTGGATGCAATATTATCACAAGCATTTCATGTATCACGGCAAAAAATTCAGTCATTCATTGAAAATGGATTTGTAAAAGTAAATTGGAAAATCGTTGAACAAGCACATTTTGAATGCCAACAAGGAGACATTCTTTCCGCGCGCGGATTTGGCCGCTGTAAAATTATATCCATTGAAGGAAAAACAAAAAAAGAAAAGTGGCGCATTCGAATCGGAATACAAAAATAATCGAATGGTTGCAGGAATTGATAGAAAAATGTCGAATGATAAGGAAAAGGAATTTCGAGACGGAGGTGGCCATTGTGCCTTTAACGCCATTAGATATTCATAATAAAGAGTTTAGCCGGGGTTTTCGCGGCTATGATGAAGATGAAGTAAATGAATTTCTTGATCAAGTCATTAAAGATTATGAAATGGTGATTCGCGAAAAAAAGCAACTTGAGGAAAAAGTGGCGGAATTGACAGAAAAACTAAATTACTTTACTAATATTGAAGAAACATTAAACAAATCGATTTTAGTTGCCCAGGAAACAGCGGAAGAAGTAAAGCGAAACGCGGAGAAAGAAGCGAAACTAATCATTAAAGAAGCGGAAAAAAATGCGGAGCGCATCATCAGCGAAGCGCTTGCGAAATCGCGGAAAATCTCTCTTGAAATTGAAGAACTAAAGCGGCAATCGAAAGTATTTCGCATGCGTTTTCGCATGCTCATTGAAGCACAGCTAGAAATGTTGAATAATCGCGATTGGGATGATTTAATGGAATATGAAGTGCCAGAATTAGAAACAAAGGAGAAGGAAGAACTCTCCCAATCTTGACGACCATTGATTTTTTCGCATATAATATCGAATAAAATGAACATAGGCGTTAACGATGAAAGGGACAGTAGCTCTTTCAACGCTTATTTCAGCGAGCTGGGGATGGTGGAAGCCTGGCATAAGCGAAAGAGTGAAGATCACCCTGGAGTTCCATGCTGAACGGAAAAGTAGGCAGTGGCGTGTCATTCACGTTACGAATGCAAAGTGGGCTATGGCATACATAGCCAATAAGGGTGGTACCGCGAGACCGTTCTCGTCCCTTTTTGGGAGAGAGCGGTTTTTTACGTTTCTACTGTCTTTCCAACTTGATCAGCTGCTTATCTATTTCGCTCATTTATACATGAAATAATAAGGATAGGAGGAATGAACATGGATTACAAAGAAACGCTGTTAATGCCACAAACGGAATTTCCGATGCGCGGAAACTTACCGAAGCGTGAACCGGAAATCCAGAAAAAATGGGAAGAAATGGACATTTATCGAAAAGTGCAAGAACGGACAAAAGGACGCCCGTTGTTTGTTCTGCATGACGGGCCGCCGTACGCGAACGGCGATATTCATATGGGACACGCTTTAAATAAAATTTTAAAAGATATTATCGTCCGCTATAAATCGATGAGCGGCTATTGCGCGCCATACGTTCCTGGATGGGATACACATGGACTTCCGATTGAAACAGCGCTCACGAAAAAGGGAGTTGACCGAAAATCGATGAGCGTTGCGGAATTTCGCAAGCTTTGTGAACAATATGCGTATGAACAAATTAATAATCAGCGCGAGCAATTTAAGCGTCTTGGCGTGCGCGGCGATTGGGAAAATCCATATATTACGTTGAAACCGGAATATGAAGCACAACAAATTAAAGTGTTTGGCGAGATGGCGAAAAAAGGACTTATTTATAAAGGCCTAAAGCCGGTATATTGGTCTCCATCAAGCGAATCGGCGTTGGCGGAAGCGGAAATTGAGTATAAAGACAAACGTTCCCCTTCCATTTATGTTGCATTCCCAGTGAAAGATGGAAAAGGAGTGCTTGACGGGGATGAAAAAATCGTCATTTGGACAACAACGCCTTGGACGATTCCAGCAAACTTAGCGATTGCCGTCCATCCAGACCTTGATTATCAAGTGGTGGAAACAAACGGTGCAAAATATGTCGTTGCTGCTGCGTTATTAGAATCTGTTGCGAAAGAAATCGGCTGGGACGAAGTAACGGTTGTGAAAACGATCAAAGGAAAAGACTTAGAATATGTCGTGGCAAAACATCCGTTTTATGACCGCGATTCTTTAGTCATTTGCGGTGAACATGTTACGACAGACGCCGGAACAGGATGCGTTCATACCGCGCCTGGACATGGGGAAGATGACTTTATTGTCGGGCAAAAATACGGCTTGGATGTGCTATGTCCAGTCGATGAGCGCGGCTATATGACAAGCGAAGCGCCAGGCTTTGAAGGACTGTTTTACGATGAAGCAAACAAAGCGATTACGCAAAAATTAGAAGAAGTCGGGGCGCTTTTAAAACTCAGTTTCATCACTCACTCGTATCCGCACGACTGGCGTACGAAAAAGCCGACGATTTTCCGTGCTACGACACAATGGTTTGCATCCATCGATAAAATTCGCGGTGAACTGCTTCAGGCCATTAAAGAAACAAAATGGATTCCGGAATGGGGCGAAATCCGCATCCATAATATGATTCGCGACCGCGGCGATTGGTGCATTTCTCGTCAACGTGCATGGGGGGTACCGATTCCAGTCTTTTACGGGGAAAACGGTGAACCAATTATTACGGACGAAACGATTGAACATGTATCTAACTTGTTCCGTCAATATGGTTCGAACGTTTGGTTTGAGCGTGAGGCGAAAGATTTATTACCGGAAGGATTTACTCATCCATCAAGCCCGAACGGTATCTTTACGAAAGAAACAGACATTATGGATGTATGGTTTGATTCCGGTTCTTCCCATCAGGCAGTGCTTGTAGAACGTGATGATTTACAACGCCCGGCAGATTTATATTTAGAAGGTTCCGACCAATATCGCGGCTGGTTTAACTCTTCGCTTTCGACTGCCGTCGCTGTTACCGGTAAAGCACCGTATAAAGCTGTATTAAGCCACGGATTTGTTCTCGATGGAGAAGGACGGAAAATGAGCAAATCGCTTGGCAATGTCGTTGTGCCGGCGAAAGTGATGGAACAGCTTGGTGCCGACATTTTGCGTTTATGGGTTGCTTCTGTTGATTATCAAGCGGACGTTCGCATTTCTGACAGCATTTTAAAACAAGTGGCGGAAGTATATCGCAAAATTCGCAATACGTTCCGCTTTATGCTCGGAAACTTATTCGACTTTAATCCAGAAACAGATGCGGTTCCGGTTAACGAATTACGTGAAGTCGACCGCTACATGATTGTAAAATTAAACCATTTGATTGAAAACGTAAAGCATGCCTATGAAACGTATGATTTTGCGTCCATTTATCACGATGTGAACAATTTCTGTACTGTTGATTTAAGTGCTTTCTATTTAGATTTTGCAAAAGATATTTTATATATCGAAGCGCCAAACGATCGCGCCCGCCGTTCGATTCAGACGGTATTGTACGAAACGGTTGTCGCGTTAACAAAGCTTGTAGCGCCGATTTTGCCACATACTGCAGAGGAAGTATGGGAGCACATTCCAAATCGAAAAGAAAAAGAAGAAAGCGTTCAACTTGTTGATATGCCAGAGACAATAAACATTGACGAAGAAGACGCGATTGTTGCAAAATGGGATGCGTTTATGAACTTGCGCGATGATGTGTTAAAAGCGTTAGAAGTGGCGCGCAACGAAAAAGTGATTGGCAAATCGTTGACCGCAAGCGTTACGGTATATCCGACAAAAGAAGCGCGACAATTGCTTGGATCGATCGAAGAAGATCTAAAACAGTTATTTATCGTATCCGAGTTTACGATTGCAGATGACTATGAACATGCTCCAGAAGATGCGCAAAAATTGGCCAATGTGGCCGTTATCGTCAAACCGGCGGAAGGAGAAACATGCGAGCGTTGCTGGGTGGTGACTCCGGAAGTAGGAAAAGATGCGGATCATCCGACATTATGCCCTCGATGCGCCCATATTGTGAAAGAACATTATTCCGCCTAAAGCTGGCGGAGCTGCCGGATTGCGGCGGCTCCGCTGTTTTTATCGCATCATCCAATTGTCTATAATTGCCTGATTATGCTACAATGCATTAGGTATGATATACGTGAGTGGGGGGATATGGTGATATACTATATCATTGCGCTGGCGGTCATCGCCATCGATCAATGGACGAAATGGCTTGTTGTAAAGTATATGCGGCTTGGGGAAAGCATTCCGATTATTCCAAATGTGCTTTATATCACCTCTCATCGTAATCGCGGCGCGGCATGGGGCATTTTGCAAGGACAGTTTTGGCTGTTTTATTTGATTACAGTCATCGTTGTTATCGGGTTAGTCATCTATATCCAGCGTTTGCCGCGGGGAGAGAGGCTGTTTGGAATTGCTCTTGGCCTTATGCTTGGGGGAGCGATCGGCAATTTTATTGACCGGGTTTTCCGCAAAGAAGTCGTTGACTTTATTCATACATACATTGGCACATATAGCTTTCCAGTGTTTAATATTGCTGATTCCGCGCTTTGTATCGGTGTAGCGCTTGTCTTTATTAAAACGTTTTTTGCTGGAAAAACAGAAAAGGAGAATCGGTAATGGATGTTATTCAATTTCATATTGATGCGGAATACGACAATGAACGGATTGATAAAGTGATTGCAGCATTAAATGAAGAATGGTCTCGTTCCAAAGTGCAGCAATGGATAAAAGATGGGCTTGTCACCGTTAACGATCAGCATGTCAAAGCGAATTACAAGAGTTCAGCTGGCGATGTCGTTGTCGTTCGCCTTCCGGAACCGGAGCCGCTTCATGTCGTGCCAGAGAATATTCCGTTAGATATTTATTACGAGGATGCTGATGTTCTTGTTGTCAATAAACCGCGCGGCATGGTCGTTCACCCAGCACCAGGGCATATGCGCGGCACGCTCGTAAACGCCTTGCTTGCCCATTGCACCGATTTATCAGGCATTAACGGAGTGCTTCGTCCGGGTATTGTGCATCGCATTGATAAAGATACATCTGGATTATTGATGGTTGCCAAAAACGATATGGCGCACCAGTCGCTTGTCGATCAACTTGTGAAAAAAACGGTGACGCGAAAATATAAAGCGATTGTTCATGGAGTAATTCCACACGATTACGGCACGATTGACGCGCCGATCGGCCGCGATAAACGAGATCGTAAAAAAATGACGGTAACAGAAGAAAACGGAAAAGAGGCGGTCACTCATTTCCGTGTGTTAGAACGTTTTCGCCACTATACGTTTGTCGAATGCCAATTAGAAACAGGAAGAACCCATCAAATTCGCGTGCATATGAAATATATTGGCTATCCGTTAGCGGGCGATCCGCAATACGGACCGAAAAAGACGCTGCCAATTGACGGGCAGGCTTTACATGCAGGAGTGCTCGGATTTACCCATCCGCGCACTGGAGAATATTTGGAGTTTGAGGCGCCACTTCCGCCTGAGTTTGAGCATCTTTTACAATTGTTGCGAAAAGGTGATTGACAACTAGACAAAGAAAACGTACAATAAGGTCAAATGAATAAGAACCTTTAAATTCAGTCCTGTGAGGCTGAGAAGGGATCGGATCAATATCAATATGATAACGTAAGGCGCAGTATGTCTTGTTCTGTACGCGTGAACGGTTCCTCTCGCTTCCTGGGCGGGAGGATTTTTTTATGGAGGTGAAATGGCATGCAAAAAGCCGTTGTATTAGACGAACAAGCGATTCGCCGCGCATTGACGCGGATTGCCCATGAAATTATCGAACGCAACAAAGGCATTGATGACTGTGTGCTTATCGGCATTAAAACGCGCGGCATTTATTTAGCGAAACGATTAGCGGAACGGATTGAACAAATTGAAGGAAAAGCAGTCCCTGTTGGTGAATTAGATATTACATTGTATCGCGATGATTTAACGGTAAAAACGATCGACCACGAGCCGCTCGTGAAAGGAACGGATGTACCGTTTGATGTGACGAATAAAAAAGTAATATTAGTGGATGATGTATTGTTTACGGGCCGAACGGTGCGCGCGGCGATGGACGCGGTGATGGACCTTGGGCGCCCGGCACAAATTCAGCTTGCGGTGCTTGTCGATCGCGGCCATCGCGAACTGCCGATCCGCGCTGATTTCGTCGGCAAAAACATTCCAACATCAAGCTCCGAATTGATTGTTGTTGAGTTGACGGAAGTCGATGAACTGGACCAAGTCAGCATTCATGAAAAATAAAAGCAATCCCTTTTAAATGCAGTCCCGAGAGGCTGCAAAAGGGACGGAAAGATAGGCTCGGACTATCTCTGTACCCTCTTTGCACCCTCAAGGGCAAAGAGGTTTTTTATGCAAAAGAAGAAAGGAGTTTTTACGATGAACAAACCTGTGTTAGATATTCAAGACCGGCCATCGCCGATGCAATGGTTAACCCTTAGTTTACAACATTTGTTCGCCATGTTCGGGGCGACGATTTTAGTGCCTTATTTAGTTGGATTAAGCCCGTCGATCGCACTCATTTCCAGCGGGCTCGGAACGCTTGCTTTTCTCATGATCACGAAATGGCAGGTTCCTGCATACCTCGGTTCATCGTTCGCTTTCATCGCTCCGATTATTGCAGCAAAAACAGCGGGAGGGCCAGGAGCGGCGATGATCGGCAGCTTTCTGGCAGGACTTGTGTATGGCATTGTGGCGCTCGTCATTAAAAAGGCTGGCTACCGGTGGATTATGAAGCTATTGCCTCCAATTGTCGTCGGACCGGTGATCATTGTAATCGGTCTTGGATTGGCGAATACCGCTGTGAATATGGCGATGAACAACCCGGATGGAAAATACAGTTTCACATACTTTTCGGTTGCGCTTGTCACACTTGCGGCAACGATCATTTGCTCGGTTTTTTTGCGCGGCATGCTCAGTTTAGTTCCGGTGCTAGCAGGGATTATCGCCGGTTATGTATACGCGCTTATCGTTGGGGTTGTTGATTTCTCGAAAGTCGTGGAAGCAAAATGGTTTGAAATGCCGGATTTTCTCCTTCCATTTGTCGATTATCCAGTTCACATCACGTGGGATATTGTGCTGCTAATGGTGCCAGTCGCGATAGCGACGCTATCCGAACATATCGGACACCAGCTTGTGTTAAGCAAAGTTGTCGGACGCGATTTAATTCAAAAACCGGGTTTGCATCGCTCGATTTTAGGAGATGGTACAGCGACGATGATTTCTGCGCTTATCGGCGGACCGCCAAAAACAACGTACGGCGAGAACATCGGAGTATTGGCGATTACGCGGGTCTATAGCGTCTACGTGTTAGCAGGTGCGGCGATGATTGCGATTATCTTTGGATTTATCGGAAAAGTAACGGCGCTTATTAGCTCGATTCCAACCCCGGTGATGGGAGGCGTGTCGATCTTGTTGTTCGGAATTATCGCCTCTTCGGGCTTGCGCATGCTTGTCGATAGCCGCATCGATTTTGGAGACACACGCAACTTAGTCATCTCTTCTGTTATCTTAGTCATTGGAATTGGCGGCGCGGTGTTAAAAGTGACAGAACAATTCCAAATTCAAGGTATGGCGCTTGCGGCAATTATTGGTGTCCTCTTAAACCTTATTTTACCGGGGCGCCCGGAAGTAAACGAAAATATGTTCGAAGTAAAAGAAAATAGTAACGATCATGTGGCATAACTGCACCTTTTAATTAAGTCCCGAGAGACTTAAAAGGGTGTTACGACGAGAAGGAAAAAGGTAGATCGTTGTCTGGAAAGACGAAAGTTGCTTTCTGGTCCCTTTTTGCGAACTGTGTAACACCCTGTCTCTAGGCAGGGTGTTTTTTTATGAGAAATCAAGCAAAGGAGAGAAAACGATGGCACATTTGTTTACATTATCTGAACTGTCCGTCACGGAAATTATCCGATTATTAGAGGATGCGGAGCAATTTAGAAAAGGACATTTTTGGCGTCCGCCTGAACCGATGTTTATCGCCAATTTGTTTTTTGAACCAAGCACACGGACAAAATGCAGCTTTGAAATGGCGGAACGGAAACTAGGGCTTCACGTGATTCCGTTTGATGCCGATATGTCGAGCGTACAAAAAGGAGAAACATTGTACGACACGGTCCGCACGCTTGAGGCGATCGGGGTAAACGCGCTTGTTATTCGTCATTCGCAAGATGCGTATTTTGAAGAGCTTCGTCATACGGTCCGCACTCCCATCATTAACGCTGGTGACGGCTGCGGGCATCATCCGACGCAATCGCTCTTAGATTTGCTCACCATCCGGCAGGAGTTTGGCACATTTGCCGGGCTGACTGCAGCAATCATCGGGGATATTCGTCACAGCCGCGTAGCCCGCTCTAATGCCGAAGTGCTGACAAGACTCGGAGCGAAGGTGTTATTTTCGAGCCCCGAAGAATGGAAAGATGAAGCAAATCCATATGGTACGTATGTAGATATTGATACAGCGGTAGCGGAGGCGGATGTCATCATGCTGCTGCGCATCCAGCATGAACGGCACGCGGAAAAAATGGGGCTGACAAAAGAACAGTATCATGAGCGCTATGGACTGACGATAAAGCGGGCGAAAAAGATGAAAGCAAACAGCATTATTTTGCATCCGGCGCCAGTCAATCGCGATGTCGAAATTGAAAGCAGCCTTGTTGAATCGGAACGCTCGCGCATTTTTAAGCAAATGGAAAACGGCGTCTATGTGCGGATGGCTGTGTTAAAACGAGCAATCGAAGAAGGGAGAATGGCCAATGGCAATTATTTTAAAAAATGGCAAGTCGTTCAATAAAGATGGTGTGATCGAACGGACGGAACTAAAAATCGAAAATGGATTTATTACCGCCATCGGCTCCAAGCTTCACAGTGAAGAAGCAGACGAAGTTATCGATGTACAAGGGAAGTTGATATCAGCCGGATTTATCGATTTGCATGTTCACCTGCGCGAACCGGGCGGCGAAGCGAAAGAAACGATTGCCACCGGAACGCTGGCAGCAGCAAAAGGTGGTTTTACCACAGTGGCGGCAATGCCGAATACGCGACCAGTGCCGGATACGAAAGAACAAATGGAATGGCTTTGCAAGCGAATCCGCGAAACGGCTTATGTCCATGTGCTTCCATATGCGGCCATTACGGTCGGCCAGCAAGGAACAGAGCTGACCGACTTTGCCGCATTAAAAGAAGCAAGTGCGTTCGCGTTTACCGATGACGGGGTAGGCGTGCAGTCTGCCGGCATGATGTATGAAGCGATGAAGCGGGCTGCTGCACTAGATATGGCAATTGTCGCCCATTGCGAAGATAACACGCTGGCGAATCGCGGTGTGGTGCATGATGGCGAATTTGCGCACCGCTACGGGCTATATGGAATTCCATCCGTATGCGAATCGGTACATATCGCACGTGATGTGCTATTAGCGGAAGCAACGGGATGTCACTACCATGTGTGCCATATTAGCACGAAAGAATCGGTCCGCGTTGTCCGCGATGCAAAACGGGCAGGAATTCGCGTCACCGCGGAAGTGACGCCGCATCATCTTCTTTTATGCGATGAAGATATTCCAGGCCCTGACGCGAATTATAAGATGAATCCGCCGCTTCGCAGCAAAGAAGACCGCGAGGCGTTAATCGAGGGGCTGCTTGATGGCACGATCGACTTTATCGCAACCGACCATGCCCCGCATACGGAAGCGGAAAAACAAAAAGGAATCAATGCCGCCCCGTTTGGCATTGTCGGTTTGGAAACGGCGTTTCCGCTCCTTTATACCCACTTGGTCGAAACGAACATATTGACACTGAAGCAGCTGATTGATTTGCTGACGGTGAAGCCGGCTGAATGCTTCGGCTTGCCGCTTGGAAAGATTGCTGTCGGCGAGCGGGCGGATATTACGATTATAGATTTAGAGACCGAAGAAGTAATTGATCCACAGACGTTTGTATCCAAAGGGAAAAATACTCCATTTGCCGGTTGGAAATGTAAGGGTTGGCCGGTGATGACGTTTGTCGGCGGAAAACTAGTTTGGCAGAAAGGAAGAGAATAAATGAAACGGCAGCTTGTATTAGAAGACGGTACGTTTTTTATCGGCGACGCGTTTGGCAGCACGGAAAAAATGGTTGGAGAAGTGGTGTTTAACACGGGAATGACCGGTTATCAAGAAATTTTAACCGATCCTTCTTATTGCGGACAAATTGTAACAATGACGTATCCGCTCATCGGCAATTATGGCATTAATCACGATGATTTTGAATCGATTGAACCGCATGTTCATGGTTTCATTGTTAAAGAAGTGTGCGACTCACCATCCAATTGGCGAAACGAAATGACGCTCGATCAGTATTTAAAAGAAAAACGGATCCCGGGGTTATCAGGAATCGATACGCGAAAATTAACGAGGATTATTCGAAAATATGGCACGCTCAAAGGAATGATCTGCGATTTAGATGCAAGCGTGCAAGAGGTTGTCGAATACTTGAAAACAACGGAACTGCCGAGAGATCAAGTGAAGCGCGTCTCGACAAAAAGCCCGTATCCAAGCCCGGGGCGAGGCTATCGCGTCGTCCTCGTTGATTTCGGCATGAAACATGGCATTTTGCGCGAATTAAATAAACGAAATTGCGATGTGATTGTGCTTCCATATAACGCGACCGCGGAAGATGTATTACGTTTGCACCCGGACGGAGTAATGTTATCAAACGGTCCTGGAGACCCGAAAGATGTGCCGGAAGCGATTGAAATGATTCGAGGCATTCTCGGCAAAGTGCCGCTCTTTGGCATCTGCCTCGGCCATCAGCTGTTCGCGCTCGCCTGTGGCGCCGATACGGAAAAAATGAAATTCGGCCATCGCGGCTCAAATCATCCAGTGAAGCATTTGGCGACGGGAAAAGTAGCGATCACTTCACAAAATCATGGCTATACTGTCAAAAAAGAATCATTGCAACATACAAGATTAGAAGTAACCCATATCGCTTTAAACGACGGCACGGTAGAAGGATTGCGGCATCTTGATTATCCGGCGTTTACGGTGCAATACCACCCGGAAGCCTCACCTGGTCCTGAGGATGATAACTCGTTATTTGATGAGTTTATTGAGATGATTCGCGAGTTTAAAAAGAAAGGGGAAATCGTTCATGCCTAAACGCCAAGACATTGAAACGATTTTAGTGATCGGTTCCGGCCCGATTGTCATCGGCCAGGCGGCGGAGTTTGATTATGCGGGCACACAGGCATGTTTGGCGCTAAAGGAAGAAGGATACAAAGTTATTTTAGTTAACTCCAATCCAGCAACGATTATGACCGATACGGAAATTGCCGACAAAGTATATATGGAGCCGCTCACGCTCGAATTCGTTTCTCGCATTATCCGCAAAGAACGTCCGGACGCGATTTTGCCGACACTTGGCGGACAGACTGGGCTAAACTTGGCGGTCGAGCTTGCTAGAACGGGGGTGCTCGCAGAATGCGGCGTTGAAATTTTAGGAACAAAATTAGAAGCAATTGAAAAAGCGGAAGACCGCGAACAATTTCGCGCGCTCATGAACGAACTTGGCGAACCGGTTCCGGAAAGCGAAATTATTCATAGCTTGGAAGAAGCATACGCTTTCGTGGAAAAGGTCGGCTATCCGGTTATCGTCCGCCCGGCGTTTACGCTCGGCGGCACTGGCGGCGGCATTTGCAAAAACGAGGAAGAATTGATCGATATCGTTTCTACTGGGTTAAAACTAAGCCCTGTTCATCAATGCTTGCTAGAAAAAAGCATCGCGGGCTATAAAGAAATCGAGTATGAAGTGATGCGCGACGCCAACGATAACGCGATCGTCGTCTGCAATATGGAAAATATCGATCCGGTCGGCATTCACACCGGCGATTCGATCGTCGTCGCTCCAAGCCAAACGCTAAGCGACCGCGAATATCAATTGCTGCGCAACGCATCGCTAAGAATCATTCGCGCTCTTGGCATCGAAGGCGGCTGCAATGTGCAGCTGGCGCTCGATCCGCATAGCTTCCATTACTACGTTATTGAAGTCAACCCGCGCGTCAGCCGCTCATCGGCGCTGGCGTCAAAAGCTACCGGCTATCCGATTGCCAAGCTCGCCGCGAAAATCGCCGTTGGCTTAACGTTAGATGAAATCATTAATCCGGTGACAGGAAAAACGTACGCCTGTTTTGAACCAACGCTCGATTACGTTGTGACGAAAATTCCGCGCTTTCCGTTCGATAAATTCGAATCGGCCAACCGCCGTCTTGGCACGCAAATGAAAGCCACAGGCGAAGTGATGGCGATCGGACGGACGTTCGAAGAGTCACTGTTAAAAGCGGTTCGCTCCCTTGAGACGAACGTCTACCATCTCGAACTTAAAGATGCCGAAAACATATCAGATGAGTTAATCGAAAAGCGGATTCGCAAAGCGGGAGATGAACGCCTCTTCTATATTGCCGAGGCGCTTCGCCGCGGTTTTACTGTCGAGCAAATTCACGAGTGGAGCCAAATTGACCGATTTTTCTTAACCAAAATCGAAAACATCGTCCGCTTTGAAAACGTTGTTCGTGACTATAAGGGGGATATCGAAGTACTGCGAAAAGCGAAAGAAATGGGCTTTTCCGATGTAGCCATCGCCAAGCTTTGGAACAAGAGTGAGCGCGATGTGTATGAGATGCGCAAACAAGCAGGAATCATTCCTGTATATAAAATGGTGGATACATGCGCGGCGGAATTTGAATCAGAAACGCCGTATTACTACAGCACGTACGAAGACGAAAACGAATCGGTCGTCACCGACCGAGAAAGCGTCGTTGTGCTCGGCTCAGGACCAATTCGCATCGGGCAAGGGATTGAATTCGATTATGCGACCGTTCATTCGGTCTGGGCGATTAAAGAAGCGGGCTATGAGGCGATTATTATCAACAACAATCCGGAAACGGTGTCGACCGACTTCAGCATATCGGACAAATTATATTTCGAGCCGTTAACCATTGAAGATGTGATGCATGTCATTGATTTAGAAAAGCCGATCGGGGTTATCGTGCAATTCGGCGGCCAGACGGCAATCAACTTGGCGGCCGAATTAGCGGCGCGAGGCGTCCGCATTTTGGGAACGTCGCTTGAGGACTTAGACCGCGCCGAAGACCGTGACAAATTTGAACAAACATTATCGGAGCTAGGCATTCCGCAGCCGCAAGGAAAAACGGCATTTTCCGTCGAGGAAGCGGTGCGGATTGCTGAGGAAATCGGCTATCCCGTGCTTGTTCGTCCATCGTATGTTCTTGGCGGCCGCGCAATGGAAATCGTGTATCAAGAAGAAGAGCTATTGCACTACATGGAGCACGCCGTCAAAGTGAACCCGCAGCATCCGGTTCTCATCGATCGTTATTTAATCGGAAAAGAAATCGAGGTGGATGCGATTTCTGACGGAGAAACGGTGTTTATCCCGGGAATTATGGAACATATCGAACGGGCGGGCGTGCATTCCGGCGACTCGATTGCCGTTTATCCGCCGCAAACGTTAACGGAGGACATCCAGCAAAAAATCGTCGATTACACGATTAAATTGGCAAGAGGATTGCGCATTGTTGGATTATTGAATATCCAATTTGTTATGTATCAAGGCGAAGTGTACGTACTGGAGGTGAATCCGCGTTCAAGCCGCACGGTGCCGTTTTTAAGCAAAATTACCAATGTGCCGATGGCGAATATCGCGACGAAAGTCATTTTAGGAGCGAAACTCGCGGAACTTGGCTATGAAACAGGCTTGAGGCAAGAAATCGAAGGAGTATACGTGAAAGCGCCGGTCTTCTCATTTGCCAAACTGCGCAACGTCGATATTTCGCTCGGTCCGGAAATGAAATCAACCGGCGAAGTGATCGGCAAAGACGTGACATTTGAAAAAGCGTTATATAAAGGGTTAGTTGCTTCGGGAATCCATATTCGTCCATACGGAGCTGTCCTATTGACGGTTGCCGATAAAGATAAAGAAGATGCGATTGAACTTGCAAGACGTTTCTATCAAATTGGCTATCAGCTGCTCGCGACAAACGGCACGGCGGAAGCGTTAAAAGCGGCGGACATTCCGGTAACCATCGTCAATAAAATCCATTCCGCATCGCCGAACATTTTAGATGTGATTCGTCAAGGGAAAGCGCAAGTTGTCATCAACACGCTTACAAAAGGAAAACAGCCGGAAAGCGATGGATTCCGCATTCGCCGTGAAGCGGTCGAAAACGGCATTCCATGCTTAACCTCGCTGGATACGGCGAAGGCGATGCTTCAAGTCATCGAATCGATGACGTTTTCGACAACGGCGATGACACAAGGGATGGTGCGCGTATGATGAAACAAGAACAAATGACGGTTGTCCGTCACAAGCCGATTGCAAAAAACATTTATGAACTAACGTTAAGCGGCCATTTAGTTGAGGAAATGAATGCACCAGGCCAATTTGTCCATGTGAAAGTGACTTCGCAAGCGGACCCGCTCCTGCGCCGTCCGCTTAGCCTTTGCCGCATCGATCAAGATGCGAGGGAATGTACGCTCATTTATCGGAAAGAAGGAATTGGCACGACATTGCTTTCGGAAAAACGGCCTGGGGAAACAATCGACGTGCTCGGCCCGCTCGGAAACGGATTTCCACTCGATGTCGTAGAGAAAGGACAGCGCGCGCTTTTTGTCGGCGGCGGCATCGGTGTTCCTCCGCTTTACGAATTAGCGAAACAACTTGTCAAAAAAGGAGTTATCGTCACAAGCGTGCTCGGCTTTCAAACGAAAGAGGTCGTCTTTTATGAACGGGAGTTTGCAGAGTTCGGGGAAACGTATATCGCCACTGTTGATGGCTCTCACGGAACGAAAGGATTTGTCACCGATGTCATCCATGAGCGGGCGATTTCGTTTGACGTCTTGTACGCGTGCGGGCCGAAACCGATGTTAAAGGCGCTAGAACAAATGTTTCCAGATAAAGAAGTATATCTTTCATTAGAAGAACGGATGGGTTGCGGCATCGGCGCGTGTTTTGCCTGTGTCTGCCGCGTTCCTGGCAGTGAAACGGCGTATAAAAAAGTATGCAGCGACGGTCCTGTGTTTAAAGCCGGGGAGGTGGTGTTATGAACCGTTTAGCGGTCGAACTGCCGGGGCTTTCGCTTAAAAATCCGATTATGCCGGCATCAGGATGTTTCGGATTTGGCCGCGAATATGCGCAATTTTATGACTTAAGCAAGCTTGGCGCGATTATGATCAAAGCGACAACAAAAGAACCGCGCTTTGGCAATCCGACGCCAAGAGTGGCGGAAACGCCAAGCGGAATGCTAAACGCCATCGGTCTGCAAAACCCTGGCTTAGAAAAAGTAATGAAAGAAGAACTGCCGTGGCTTGCGCAATTTGATGTTCCGATTATCGCGAATGTGGCTGGCTCGACGATGGAGGAATATGTAGAGGTTGCCAAACATATTTCCAAAGCGCCAAATGTTCACGCGCTCGAGCTCAATATTTCCTGTCCGAATGTCAAAAAAGGCGGCATTGCGTTTGGCACCGTTCCGGAAATTGCCGCAGAACTCACGAAGCTCGTGAAAGAAGTGTCCGAAGTGCCTGTCTATGTCAAGCTTTCGCCAAACGTCACCAACATTGTCGAGATGGCGAAAGCGATTGAAGCGGCGGGAGCGGACGGACTAACGATGATTAATACACTTTTTGGCATGCGCATCGATGTGAAAACGGCAAAGCCGATTTTGGCGAACCGAACCGGGGGATTATCGGGACCGGCGATTAAGCCGATTGCGATCCGCATGATTTACGAAGTAAGCCAAGCCGTTTCGATTCCGATTATCGGCATGGGCGGCATTCAATCTGCTGAAGATGTCATTGAGTTTTTCTATGCCGGCGCCAGCGCCGTCGCAATTGGGACGGCGAATTTTATCGACCCGTTTGTCTGCCCGAACATTATTGACAAGCTGCCGGCGCTTTTGGACGAGCTTGGCATCGACCACATTTCCGAATGCATGGGAAGGAGCTGGAAAAAAGGTGAACGATCCGTTTATTGTGGCGCTTGATTTTTCGTCGGGCAAGGAAGTACGAACATTTTTACAGCCATTTTCTCATACATCGCTATTTGTCAAAGTGGGCATGGAATTATACTATCAAGAAGGTCCCGCGATCATTCATAGCTTAAAAGAACAAGGACACCGGATTTTCCTTGATTTAAAGCTGCATGATATTCCGAATACGGTCAAACGCGCCATGCAGGGATTGGCCCGTTTAGAGGTCGATTTAGTCAACGTCCACGCCGCCGGTGGAACGCGGATGATGGAAGCGGCGCTCGAAGGATTAGAAGCGGGAACGCCAAACGGAGCGCGCCGTCCATATTGCATCGCCGTCACGCAGCTGACAAGCACAAGCGAGCAAATGCTGCATAACGAACTTTGGATCGGCCGGACAATGGAAGAAACGGTGCTTCATTACGCGGCACTGGCGAAACAAAGCGGGCTTGACGGGGTCGTCTGCTCGGCAAAAGAAGTGCCGCTTATCCGCAAACATTGCGGAGAAGCCTTTTTGACCGTTACCCCAGGCATTCGCTTTGCCGATGATGAAAAAAACGATCAAGTCCGCGTCGTCACCCCATATGAAGCAAAAAAACTCGGCGCAAGCTTTATTGTCATCGGTAGAAGCATTACCCGCGCAGAAAATCCAGCTGCGGCTTACGAGCGGCTAAAACGGGAATGGAAGGGAGAGGAAAACGAATGAACAAAGAAATCGCCACACATTTGCTCCGCATTGGCGCTGTATCGCTGCAGCCAAATGAACCGTTCACATGGTCGTCTGGATTGAAATCACCGATTTACTGTGACAACCGTCTTACACTTGCGTATCCGAACGTACGAAACGCGATCGCCGATGGGCTCACTAAGCTGATCCGCGCACATTTTTCCAACGTCGAAGCAATCGCCGGAACGGCCACAGCCGGCATTCCACATGCGGCATGGGTCAGTGAACGGCTAAACCTGCCGATGTGCTACGTGCGCAGCCAAGCAAAAGGCCACGGAAAAGGAAAGCAGATTGAAGGAAAAGTCGACAAAGGACAAAAGGTCGTTGTCGTTGAGGACTTAATTTCTACAGGCGGAAGCTCTTTGAATGCCGTCCGCGCATTGCGGGAAGCAGGCTGTCAAGTACTTGGTATCGTCGCCATTTTTACGTACGGACTCGAAAAAGCAAAACAAGCATTTGCGGAAAATAACGTAGAAGTGTATACACTGACAGATTACGACACACTTATTGAAACCGCAGTCGAACTGGGCGTCGTGACAGAACAAGACCTCACCACTTTAAGAAAATGGCGGGAAAACCCGGAAGAGTGGGGGAAATAAAATGGATGCGAGTAAGAGAGCGCACAGCGGAATGCGCTCTTTTTTTCATGATCCCGCTCCGCTCTTTTGCTCAAGGTGAGCAGGTAATATAATAGAAGTATATATAAGAGAGGAAAAGAGGGATTATGATGTCCTTACCGCGATTTTCCAACGTTTCGTATGAAGAATATTTAGCGCTGCGGGAGAAAAGCGAAGACCGCTTGGAATATATTGACGGCGTCGTGTATATGACTCCTTCCCCAAGCATTAAACATCAGCTTGTTTCGAGCAATATTCATACGCAGTTCGGAATTTATTTGAAAGGGAAAAAGTGCAAAGTATTTGCCGCGCCGACAGACATTGAGTTGGTTAGCGAGAAGTTTCCTGATCGAAAAGTGGTCATTCCCGACCTTAGCATTATTTGTGGTGAAAAAGGGTTTACCGAGACGAAATATGTCGGTGTTCCTACACTGATTGTGGAAATATTAAGCCCTTCCAATCAGGCGCATGATTTAGTGACAAAGTTTAACTTATATATGGCCTACGGTGTGAAAGAATATTGGATTGTGAATCCGATGAAGGACGCGATTACGGTTTATACGTTAAATGAGGAAGGATTATATGAACAAGCCGATATTAAAGCAGGGACGGGCGTTGTCCAATCGGTTTGTTTTCTGGGGTTGGCATTAAATCTCGAAGAAATATTCACATAAAGAAATACCTCCCAACACGAAGCGTGGGAGGTATTTGTTATGTTATTGCTTTTTCATTCGAATCACCAAATCCTCATCCGGCGTCACGTAAACCGTCTGCTGGTTTTCGTAAATCACAAAACCCGGTTTGGCGCCGCTCGGTTTTTTCACATAGCGGATGCGCGTGTAGTCGACGGGAACGGAGCTCGATTGGCGCGCTTTGCTGAAGTAGGCGGCGAGATTGGCCGCCTCCGCAATTGTTTGCTCTGACGGGTTTTTGCTGCGGATGACGACGTGTGAGCCGGGAATGTCTTTCGTGTGCAGCCAAATCTCGTCTTTATGCGCTAGTTTTGTTGTTAAATAATCGTTTTGCTTGTTGTTTTTCCCAACCAGAATTTCCGTGCCGTCGCTTGCGACGTAGCGATCCAGCTCGATCTTCCGTGGTTTTTGTTTTTTCGTTTGTTTCGTGGCGCGCGCCCGCAAATATCCTTGTTCGATCAACTCCTCGCGAATTTCCTCGACATCTTTCGGCGCAGCGGTTTCCAGCTGCTGGAGAAGCGTATTGAAATAAGCGATTTCTTCGTTCGTGCGCTTAATTTGTTCTTGGACGACGTTTAACGAGTTTTTCGCTTTTTGGTATTTTTGAAAATAGCTTTGCGCGTTTTCCGACGGCGATTTTTGCGGATCGAGCGGAATCGTCACCGTCGCGCCGTTTTCGTCGTAATAGTTGATCACTTCGATTTCTTTCATTCCCCGCTTGATGGCGTACAGGTTAGCGGTTAACAGTTCCCCGTAAAGCCGATATTGTTCCGCTTGTTTTGCCTCCTCTAATGTTTGTTTCAGCTTGATCAGCTTTTTTTCATTTTTCGCTTTTTCGTTCGCAATAAACCGCTCGAGATCGTGAGCTTGCTGTTTCACGCGGTCGCGCTCGGCTTTGCCGAAGTAAAAGCGGTCAAGAAGCTCACTAAGCGTATCAAATGGCTTTGCTTCTACCTGCAAATGGGTAAGTGGAAGCGCGTAAAACCATTCTTTTTCCCCATTTGTATACATCGCGGGAGCAAAGCGATGGGCGCGCACTTCATCCATCAACGAGATAAAGCTTTTTGGAAGTGTTGCCCGATTCGCAAGCCCGGCGCGAAAAACGATTTCTTTTGCTAAGAGCGGCGAAATGCCCGAAAATGCAGCAACGAGCTGCTCCGCTAATTTCCCCGCATGAAAATCAATTTTTTTCAAGACTGTTTCTTCGGTTGCTTCAAGCGGATTTATTTTCCCGTGCGATGGCGGTGCGATGTACTCATGGCCAGGAAGCACCGTACGATACCGGTTGACGGCAGGGGAAAGATGTTTAATGCTGTCGATAATCATGTTCGTATCCTTGTCAATCAAAATAATGTTGCTGTGCCGTCCCATAATTTCTATTATCAGCTGTTTTGTATGGACATCGCCGATTTCATTTCTGCCTTTTGTCTCAATAATGATGATGCGGTCGAAATCGACTTGGCGGATCGCTTCGATGATGCTTCCTTCTAAATGTTTGCGCAAAAGCATACAAAACATCGGCGGTTCTGCCGGATTGTCATACGTTTCATTCGTTAAGTGAACGCGCGCATAGCTCGGATGCGCAGACAGCAGCAATTTATAATTTCGCCCGTACGAGCGGATTTGCAATACGAGTTCGTGGGCAAACGGCTGATGAATTTTCGTGATGCGTCCTCCTTCAAGCGCTTGTTGCAACTCTCTTGTCATTGCATATGTAAACACTCCGTCAAACGCCATAGAAAAACACCTTTCTGCTCGTTTTTTTATTTCATGAATATCATATCATTTTTTCGGACATGTCTGAATAAGCTTTCATAGAGAAGCGAAGAGGAGGGAGAAACGTTGATGCAATGGCATACGCTCGCATCTAATGAAGTCGCGAAGGAAACGAACACGAACATCGCTACAGGATTAACGACAGAAGAAGCGAAAAAGCGTCTGAAACGGTTCGGATATAACGAGTTAAAAGAAGCGAAAAAACAGTCGGCGCTTTTGTTGTTTTTGAATCAGTTTAAAGATTTTATGGTGCTTGTGTTGCTGGTTGCTACCGTTATTTCGGGACTGCTAGGCGAATATGTCGATGCGGTTGCCATCATTGTTATTGTCATCATGAACGGATTTTTAGGATTTTTCCAAGAACGGCGTGCCGAGAAATCATTAGAGGCGCTGAAACAATTATCGGCACCGCAGGCGACGGTGTTGCGCGATGGGGAATGGGTGAAAATTCCATCGCAAGAACTTGTTGTCGGCGATATTATCAAGTTTTCAAGCGGAGACCGAATCGGAGCCGATGTTCGCTTAATTGATGCAAAAGGGCTGGAAATCGAAGAATCGGCGCTAACGGGTGAGTCGGTGCCGACGGCGAAATCAGCCGCACCGCTTATGAACGAAAATGCTGCGATTGGTGATTTACATAATATGGCTTTCATGGGCACCCTTGTAACAAGAGGAAGCGGCGTTGGCATTGTGATTGCAACGGGAATGAAAACGGCGATGGGACAAATCGCGAATCTGCTTCAAGAAGCGGAAACGGTGATGACTCCGTTGCAGCACAGGCTCGAGCAACTGGGGAAAATCTTAATTGCTGTTGCCCTGCTGCTTACGATTCTCGTTGTCGCAGTCGGTGTCATTCAAGGGCACGGCTTATATGAAATGTTTTTAGCAGGTGTTTCGCTAGCGGTTGCCGCGATCCCAGAAGGATTGCCAGCGATTGTAACGATTGCACTCGCGCTTGGTGTGCAGCGGATGATTAAGAAAAACGCGATTGTCCGCAAATTACCGGCTGTGGAAACGTTAGGATGCGCTTCTGTCATTTGTTCCGACAAAACAGGAACAATGACGGAAAACATGATGACGGTGACGCATATTTGGGCAAGCGGGAAAAGCTTTTCAGTCAGCGGTACAGGGCTTGAAACATCCGGGCAATTTTATGAAAACGGCCATCCTGTTGATCCAAGAAAGGATACAGTCTTACATCAATTGCTTACGTTTGGAGTTCTTTGCAATAGTTCACAATTAAGAGAAAAAGAAAAACGCCGTTACATTGACGGCGATCCGACCGAAGGCGCTTTGCTTGTCGCCGCGATGAAGGCGGGATTGACGAAAGAACGCATCGAAAACGAATTTACCGTGGAGCAAGAATTTCCGTTTGATTCGGAGCGGAAAATGATGACGGTCATTGTGAAAGATAAAACAGGAAGACGATTCATTGTGACAAAAGGAGCTCCGGACGTATTGTTGCAAGTGAGCGAGCAAATTTGGTGGAACGGCCGCGAGCAAACGATGACAATGGCATGGAGAAAGACGGTAAAAGATGTCATCCATCAAATGGCGAGCCAAGCGCTCCGCACGATTGCGATTGCTTATCGCCCGCTTCAAGCTTATGAGCGAATTACTTCAGAAAAAGAGGCCGAGAAAAATCTCGTGTTTATCGGAATTCAAGGAATGATCGACCCGCCACGCCCAGAAGTGAAAAAAGCGGTGCAGCAGTGCAAGGAAGCGGGCATTAAAACAATCATGATCACTGGTGATCATGTGCTTACCGCCAAAGCGATTGCCAAGCAGCTTGGGGTGCTGCCGCCGAACGGAAAAATAATGGACGGCCCAACGCTGTCGCGGCTTTCGGTAGATGAACTTGAAGAAGTAGTCGATGATATTTATGTATTTGCCCGCGTTTCTCCGGAACATAAATTAAAAATTGTAAAAGCATTGCAACGGCGAGGGCATATTGTATCGATGACGGGCGACGGCGTGAACGATGCCCCGGCAATTAAGGCGGCCGATATAGGTGTGGCGATGGGACGGTCCGGAACGGATGTTGCGAAAGAAGCGGCTTCGCTTGTGTTATTAGATGATAATTTCGCAACGATTCAAGCGGCGATTCAAGAAGGAAGAAATATTTACGAAAACATTCGCAAATTTATCCGCTATTTGTTAGCATCCAATGTTGGAGAAATTTTAGTCATGTTGTTTGCGATGCTGCTTGCTTTGCCTCTTCCGCTTGTGCCGATTCAAATTTTATGGGTGAACCTCGTTACCGACGGTCTTCCGGCGATGGCGTTAGGGATTGACCGCGCGGAAGAAAATGTAATGAAACGTCCTCCGCGCCATCCGAAAGAAGGGGTGTTTGCTCGCGGACTTGGCTGGAAAATTGTCAGCCGCGGCTTTGCCATCGGAATGGTGACGTTGGCGGCATTTATGACCGCGTATGAACGAAGCGGGCATGAGCTTGTTTATGCACAGACGGTGGCGTTTGCGACGTTAGTGATGGCGCAGCTTATTCATGTATTTGACTGCCGGTGTGAGCGCTCGATTTTTGACCGCAATCCGCTTGAAAATATATACCTTGTTGGAGCAGTCATCATATCAATATTGTTATTGCTTGTCGTGATTTACTATCCACCGCTGCAGGGAATTTTTCATACCGTGCCGATCGCTTCGTTTGATTGGCTGCTCATTATTGGTTTAGCGGCACTTCCAACATTTTTGTTTTCCGGTTCACTTTTTACGAGAAAATGAAAAAGAGATATGATATAATATCCAAGGTGATAGAGGATCACTCTATGACCTTTTCTTTTTTGGATTTCACATAAACGGATGTGATGACATGGTTTATAGCATGACAGGCTTTGGACGCAGCACGAAAAAGAATGAACAGCTAAGCATTACCGTGGAAATGAAGTCAGTGAACCACCGCTTTTGTGAAATTTCCATCCGCATCCCTAGACAATGGATTGTTTTTGAGGATAAAATAAAAAAAGCAATTTTGCAGTACGTGAAACGGGGAAAAATCGAAGTTTTTGTCAATATCGAAGGCGATGGATTGGTGAAGCGAAAATTACATATTGATTGGGATTTAATGAAGGAGTATTATAATAGTTTGCAAAGAGCGAATGAGCAGTTTTCTTTGCATGATCGTGTGACACTTTCCCACTTATTTCAGCTCGAAGGTGTTGCGGAAATTATTGAAGAAGAAACCAACAATGAGGAAATGGAGCAACTGTTACTTGCAGCAGTCAAAGAGGCAGCAGAGCAACTTGCATTTATGCGTAAGCAGGAAGGTGAGGCGCTCCTTGTTGATATAAAAACGCAGCTTTCTAGTATTGAAAAAAGCGTGCAAGCGATTGAGGAGTGGGCCCCTTGCGTCATTGATCATTATCGCGAGCGGTTAATGAAACGTATCAATGAGCTTGTTCCACTTCCTGCCGATGAGTCACGCATTTTAACAGAGGTGGCGATTTTCGCGGAAAAAGCGGACATTAACGAAGAGCTAAAGCGGATTCGCAGCCACCTTAAGCAAGTTGCCGCAACGCTCGAAAAAGACGAACCAATCGGTCGAAAGCTTGACTTTTTAGTACAAGAGTTAAACCGAGAAGTGAATACGATCGGGGCAAAAGCGAACGATAGCCGAATTGCTGCGCAAGTAGTAGAGATGAAAAGCGCGCTCGAAAAGATGAAAGAGCAAGTGCAAAATATCGAGTAATCGTTTAGAACTGCCCAATTGCGGCAACAATAATTTTTATGGCAGGTGGGCATTTCGTGGGGATAAAATTTATTAATATCGGATATGGAAATATGGTATCAGCCGCTCGCATTATTACGATTGTCAGCCCCGATTCAGCACCAATTAAACGAATTATTCAAGATGCGAGAGAAAGCGGAAAATTAGTTGATGCCACTCATGGAAGGAGAACACGGGCTGTCATTATTATGGACAGCGATCATGTCATATTATCTTCCGTTCAACCGGAAACAGTAGCCAATCGTTTATATGGAAGCGATGATTTATCGGAGGAAGGGTAGGGTTTTATATATCTATGAGTGAAAGAGGATTATTGATTGTGTTGTCTGGACCGTCTGGCGTTGGAAAAGGAACGGTGCGAAAAGCATTGTTTTCCCAGCCGGATATTAATTTGCATTATTCCGTTTCCGTAACGACAAGGAAACCGCGGGAAGGAGAAGTCGATGGTGTCGATTACTTCTTTAAAACGCGCGAAGAATTTGAGCAAATGATTCGTGAAAACAAATTGCTTGAGTGGGCAGAATACGTTGGCAATTACTATGGAACTCCAATTGATTATGTGGAAAAAACGTTGCAAGAAGGAAAAGATGTGTTCTTGGAAATTGAAGTGCAAGGGGCGCTTCAAGTGCGCAAAGTGTTTCCGGAAGGTCTTTTTATCTTCCTTGCCCCTCCAAGTTTAAGCGAATTGGAAAAACGAATTATAGCGCGCGGTACAGAGTCAGAAGAGCTCATTCAAAATCGTTTGAAAGCAGCAAAAGAAGAACTTGAAATGATGGATGCTTACGATTATGTCGTGGAAAACGATAAAGTCGAGCTCGCGTGCGAGCGGATTAAAGCGATCGTGATTGCTGAACATTGCCGACGAGAACGTGTGGCAAAACGCTATAAAAAAATGTTGGGGGTGGAATAAACCGTGCTATATCCTTCCATCGATTTGTTGATGCAAAAAGTGGATTCGAAATATAAGCTTGTTACGGTTGCAGCGAAACGCGCGCGTCAACTTCAGGAAAATGAAGAATTAACCATTAAAAATCCGGTGTCGAAAAAATTTGTTGGGCAAGCTTTAGAGGAAATTGCTGCGGACCATATCGAATTAGTAGAAGAAAAATAACAACCTAGCTGTTAGGTTGTTATTTTTTTACAAAAGTATAGTAGAGGTGTTTCTAATATGGTGAATGGAAAGAACATTTTATTATGTGTAACAGGGGGAATTGCAGCTTATAAAGCCGCTGCCTTAACGAGCCAATTAACCCAGCGCGGTGCCAATGTGAAAGTAATGATGAGTGAAGCTGCCTGTCAATTCATTACTCCGCTTACATTCCAAGCATTATCACGCAACGAAGTATATGTGGATACATTTGAAGAAAAAAATCCAGCGGTAATTGCTCATATTGATGTCGCAGATTGGGCTGATCTTGTTCTTGTTGCCCCTGCTACCGCCAATACAATTGGAAAATTGGCAAACGGCATTGCCGACAACATGATTACAACAACGCTTTTAGCGACAAAAGCGCCGGTATGGATCGCGCCGGCAATGAATGTTCATATGTACGAACATCCGGCAGTGCAAGCCAATATCGAAACGCTATATCGCTTTGGCTATCGCTTTATTGAGCCGTCGGAAGGGTATTTAGCTTGCGGATATGTCGGAAAAGGGAGACTAGAAGAACCAGAAAAAATTATTGACAATATCGAAACATATTTTGCCTCTCTCAATCCTTTCTTAAAAGGAAAAAAAGTTCTTGTCACCGCGGGACCGACACGTGAAAAATTAGATCCTGTCCGCTTTTTTTCTAATCGTTCCACAGGGAAAATGGGCTATGCGATTGCGGAAGCGGCAGCGCGCTTTGGTGCGGAGGTGACACTCATTTCTGGTCCTACGGAGCTGGATGCGCCAGCAAACGTAGAAACCGTTCGAGTAGAGTCTGCGCAAGAAATGTATGAAGCGGTGATGGATCGCTTTCCGCATGTGGATATCGTCATCAAAACGGCGGCGGTGGCTGACTATCGACCGAAGCATGTGTTTGATCAAAAAATAAAAAAACAGCCGGGCGACTATGTGATTGAAATGGAAAGAACGGTTGATATTTTAAAAACGCTAGGTGAACAAAAAACGACGCAAATTTTAGTCGGATTTGCGGCGGAAACGGACCATGTTGAGGAATATGCCCGGCAAAAATTAGAAAACAAACGGCTGGATTTGGTCGTTGCCAACAACGTCTCGGAAGAAGGAGCGGGGTTTGCTGGCGACACGAATATTGTGACCATTTTCAAACGCGACGGCTCCGTACGTTCGCTGCCACTTTTGCCGAAAAAACAAGTAGCAGAAGAAATTTTAAAAGAAATTCATCATTATATCGAGGCGATTCGATGAAAGTAGCAGCGGTTATTGTAGATGTTCCTTCGCGTCAGACGGATCGGCCTTTTGATTATGCCATCCCAAAAAAATGGGAAGATGTATTGCAGCCAGGCATGCGTGTCACCGTTCCGTTCGGTCCGCGGCGATTGCAAGGGTTTGTGATCGATATTAAGTCTCACTCGGACGTAAAAACATTGAAACCGATTGAAGAAGTGTTAGATGTCACCCCTGTATTAAACGAAGAGCTGCTCGAGTTAGGGAAATATTTAACAGAAACGACGCTTTGTTTTGCGATTTCCGCTTACCAAGCGATGCTTCCGGCAGCGATGAAAGCAAAATATGAAAAGGAAATCCGGCTCGTTCGTACAGAAAATCGCTTTTTACTGCCAGAAGCGATTCAGCCGCTTTTTGTGGATCGCACTGCCATTGATTGGAAAGAAGTGGAGCATAGCGATCTGCTTTGGCCATTGCAAAAGGCGATTCAACAAGGCCATTTAGAAGTCGTATACCATGTAAAAGAAAAAGCAACAGCAAAAACGGTGAAGTACGTGGAACTGGCGCAATCGCATGAAGAAATCGCGCGTGCCATTAACGCATTGCCGGCAAACGCCGCCAAGCAAAAACAGTTGTTAACGGTTCTTCTGTCTGCGGATGAAGCAATGCCGTTGAAGCAGCTGTTAGAGCAGACCGATGCTTCCTATGCTTCGCTGAAAGCGTTGACCGCAAAAGGACTCGTTGTAGAAAAAGAAATGGAAGTATATCGCGATCCATATGAGCATCGTTCGTTTTCAAAAACAGCGCCGCTTCCGCTTACCGATGAGCAAGAAAAAGCACTTTCCGCCATTGTTGAGCGCGTAAGAGCCAATGAGCATGAGGTGTTTTTGCTATACGGCGTGACGGGAAGCGGAAAAACAGAAGTTTACATGCAAGCGATTGAAGAAGTATTGCGGCAAGGAAAAGAAGCGATTGTTCTTGTTCCAGAAATTTCGCTGACGCCGCAAATGGTCGAACGGTTTAAAGGGCGTTTCGGTTCACAAGTGGCAGTGCTTCATAGCGGCTTGTCTGTCGGTGAAAAATATGATGAATGGCGAAAAATTCATCGGAAAGAAGTGCAGCTTGTCGTCGGCGCCCGTTCTGCTATTTTCGCTCCGTTTGAAAATCTCGGCATGATTATTATTGATGAAGAACATGAGACAAGTTACAAACAAGAAGAAAATCCGCGTTATCACGCCCGTGATGTGGCGATTTACCGCGCCCGCGTCCACGGATGTCCTGTCGTACTCGGCAGCGCTACTCCTTCGCTCGAATCGTTTGCGCGGGCGAAAAAAGGGGTATATCAATTACTGACATTACAAAAGCGGGTAAGCGATAATGGGATGCCGGACGTTCATGTTGTAGATATGCGGGAAGAACTGCGGAGCGGAAACCGTTCGATGTTTTCGCGCTCGTTATTTGAGAAGTTGAAAGACCGTCTTCATAAAGGAGAACAATCTGTATTGTTTTTAAATCGGCGCGGCTACTCGACATTTGTTATGTGCCGTGATTGCGGTTATGTGATTCGTTGTCCACATTGTGATATTTCATTGACGTATCATCGGGTCGAGCAGCGATTAAAATGCCATTATTGCGGGCACGAGGAGCCGATTACGTATCGCTGTCCATCATGCGGAAGTGAGCATATTCGCTTTTTTGGAACGGGAACGCAAAAAGTGGAAGAAGAATTGACGAAACTGCTTCCCGAAGCGCGCGTGATCCGCATGGATGTCGACACAACGAGCCGCAAAGGCGCCCACGAACGGCTGCTTGCTGAGTTTGGCGCAGGGAAGGCCGATATTTTGCTTGGCACACAAATGATTGCCAAAGGTCTTGATTTTCCAAAAGTAACGCTTGTCGGCGTGTTGGCCGCAGATACGATGCTCCATCTTCCTGATTTTCGCGCTTCAGAAAAAACATTTCAGCTGTTGACACAAGTAAGCGGGCGCGCCGGGCGCCACGAGCTTCCCGGCGAAGTCGTCATCCAAACGTATACGCCGGAGCATTACAGCATCACGCTTGCCGCTAAACACGATTATGATGCATTTTATCAAAGAGAAATGGTGCTTCGTAAAATGTACGGCTACCCGCCATTTTACTATTTGACATTAATCACCGTATCACATCCGGAAATAACGAAAGCGGTGGCTGTGACAGAAAAGATTGCGGCATATTTGCGGGCACAGCTGTCGAATGAAGCGATCATTCTTGGCCCTGTCGCTTCACCGATTGCTCGACTTCATGATAGATATCGCTATCAATGCATGATAAAATACAAACGGGAGCCGAACATGACACGGGTATTAAAAGCGGTTATCGATCGTTATCAGCACGATGTTTCCCAAGGAGATTTATCGATTACGATCGATACGAACCCATATACAATGATGTAAATGGAGGAATTGTGTTGGCAATCTTACCAATTGTGACATACCCAGCGGATATTTTAGAAACGATGTGCGAACCGGTAAAACAATTTGACCGTCAGCTTATTCAGCTGTTAAATGACATGTATGAAACAATGATAGATGAGGACGGCGTCGGCTTAGCCGCGCCTCAAGTCGGAATCGCGAAACAAATTGCCGTTGTTGATGTCGGTGACAAGCACGGCCGGATTGAACTGATCAATCCGCGCATTATAGAAGCGCGCGGGGAGCAAATCGGTCCGGAAGGCTGTCTAAGTTTTCCAGGGCTGTTTGGTGAAGTAAAACGCGCCAATTATGTAAAAGTTCGTGCTCAAGATCGGCGCGGTCGGGTGTTTACGCTTGAAGCAACCGAATTTTTAGCGCGCGCGCTTCAACATGAAATCGACCATTTAAACGGAATATTGTTTACTTCGAAAGTAATTCGTTATTACGATCCGGAGGAATTAGAAGGGTAGATGATGGAAAGATGATAAAAGTTGTGTTTATGGGAACACCGGATTTTTCTGTTCCTATATTGAAGCAGCTAATAGAAGATGGCTATAACATTGCTGCCGTCGTTACACAGCCGGATAAACCGAAAGGAAGAAAGCAGGAGTTGACACCGCCGCCTGTCAAAGTGGAAGCGGAAAAACACGGAATTCCGGTATTGCAGCCGACAAAAATTCGTGAAAAAGAACAATATGAACAAGTGTTGGCGTTCAAGCCAGATTTAATTGTGACAGCGGCGTTTGGCCAAATTTTGCCGAAAGCATTGCTCGATGCTCCGAAATACGGCTGCATTAACGTCCATGCTTCATTGCTTCCGGAATTGCGTGGCGGCGCTCCGATTCATTATGCGATTTTGCAAGGAAAGACAAAAACAGGCGTCACGATTATGTATATGGTGGAAAAGCTCGATGCCGGCGATATTTTAACACAAGTGGAAGTACCGATTACCGAAACCGATACGGTTGGCACGCTTCATGATAAATTAAGCATTGCTGGGGCAAAACTGTTATCAGAAACGATTCCGCAATTAGTAGCTGGAAAATTAACTCCAATCAAACAAGACGATGAAAAAGCAACATATGCGTATAATATTAAACGCGAACAAGAAAAGATTGATTGGACAAAGCCGGGAGAAGACATTTATAACCATATACGCGGCTTGCACCCGTGGCCAGTTGCATATACAACGTTTGCCGGAAATGTATGGAAGGTTTGGTGGGGAGAAAAAGTTCCGGCTCCGAAAAAAGCAGAACCCGGAACGATTATTGATATCGTACAGGATGGAATTGTTGTTGCGACCGGCAATGAAACGGCAATTAAAATTACAGAATTGCAGCCGGCGGGGAAAAAACGGATGAATGCGGCACAATTTTTGCGCGGCGCCGGCGCCCATCTCACTATTGGAATGAAGCTAGGAGATGAACATGAAAGCTAAAAACGTACGAGAAGTCGCTTTGGAAACATTGTTGGCTGTCGAAGAAAAAGAAGCGTACAGCAATTTATTATTAAATAAAATGATTGAGACGCGCCGTCTTTCCGAAAGAGATGTCCGGCTGTTGACGGAAATCGTATACGGAACGATTCAGCGCCGTGATACGCTCGATTATTATTTGACTCCGTTTTTGAAAAAAGCGCGCAAACTAGAGCAGTGGGTCCGCGTGCTTCTTCGCTTGACCCTTTACCAAGTACTGTATTTAGACCGTATCCCTGACCGCGCCGCGATTTTCGAAGCGGTGGAAATCGCGAAAAAACGAGGTCATCAAGGGGTCGCTTCGCTGGTTAACGGGGTGATGCGCGCTATTTTACGTCAAGGGGTGCCGTCACTCGAGAAAATTGAAGATGAAGTGGAGCGGCTAGCCGTTGCGACAAGCCATCCACACTGGCTTGTCAAGCGCTGGGTCGAGCAATACGGACTTGAAGAAACAAAACGGATGTGTGAAACGAACTTGCTTCCACCAAAGCAAACGGCAAGGGTTAATACTGCAAGAATAACTGTTGAGGAAGCAATGGATAAGCTTAAGCAAGAAGGAATGGAAGTGGTACGCGGCGAGGTGGCAGAGGAAGCGATTCAAGCGAAAAGAGGAAATCTTGCGCACACGGAGGCGTTTCGCCGCGGATGGATTACGATTCAAGATGAAAGTTCGATGTTAGTGGCGCGGGCGCTTGGGCCGAAAGAACATGAGCGTGTTCTTGACAGCTGCGCTGCGCCGGGCGGAAAATCCACCCATATCGCAGAGTTAATGAACAACACCGGACAAGTAATATGTGCGGATATTCATGAACATAAAGTGAATTTAATCGAGGAGAATGCGAAACGACTGCAGCTTACGAATATTTCTGCGCGTGTGCTTGATAGCAGACGTTTAGGCGAAGTATTTGAGCGGGAGATGTTTGATAAAATTTTAGTTGATGCCCCGTGCTCGGGGTTTGGCGTCATCCGCCGCAAACCAGATATTAAATATGCAAAAACGGAAGCAGATATTCCTTCCCTTGTGGCGTTGCAACGTGAAATTTTGCACGCAGTTGCGCCATTGTTAAAAAAGGGCGGTACGCTTGTATATAGCACATGTACGATTGACCGTGATGAAAATGAGGCGGTCATTGCTCAATTTTTAGACGATCACCCAGAATTTTCACCAGATGAAACGATGAAACTGCGGTTGCCCGAAAAAGTACAACCATACGTTCACAACGGGCAACTGCATCTTCTTCCACATTATTTTGGGTCGGACGGATTTTTTATCGCATCATTACGAAAGAAGGTGTAGCTTCGTTGGAACAGACGAATATTGCAAAACAGAAAAAAGAAGAAACAGTATCACGCAATCCATCGATTTATTCACTTACGTTCGAACAGTTAAAAGATTGGATCATCGAGCAAGGAGAAAAACCATTTCGTGCCACGCAAATATATGAATGGTTATATCAAAAACGGGCAACCGATTTTTCTGAGATGACCAACCTTCCGAAAACGTTACGTGAAAAACTAAGCGAACATTTCGATATTACAACATTAAAAACATTAGTGAAACAAACATCAAAAGACGGCACCATTAAATTTTTGTTTGAACTTCATGACGGATATTCGATTGAAACAGTGTTGATGCGTCACAATTATGGAAATTCCATTTGTGTAACGACACAGGTTGGCTGCCGCATCGGCTGCACATTTTGCGCTTCGACGCTTGGCGGATTGAAGCGTCATTTAGAAGCAGGAGAAATTGTAGCGCAAGTCGTAAAAGTACAAAAAGCGCTTGATGAACAAGGAGAGCGCGTAAGCAGCATTGTCGTCATGGGAATCGGCGAGCCGTTTGACAATTACGATGAGCTGATAAAATTTTTGAAAATCGTCAACCATTCAAAAGGGTTGAACATCGGTGCACGACATATCACCGTTTCTACAAGCGGGATCATCCCGAAAATTTACCAATTTGCGGATGAAGGAATGCAAGTGAATTTTGCGATTTCGCTGCATGCCCCGACGACAGAGCTGCGCACGAAGTTAATGCCGATCAATAAAGCATATCCGCTTCCAAAATTAATGGATGCTGTCCGTTATTACATTGAAAAAACAGGGCGACGCGTTACGTTTGAATACGGATTGTTTGGCGGAGTCAATGACCAAATCGAACATGCGGAACAGCTAGCCGAGCTCATTAAAGGATTGAAATGCCACGTTAACTTAATTCCGGTAAACTATGTGCCGGAACGAAATTATGTGCGGACGCCGCGCGACCAAATTTTTGCGTTTGAACGCGCATTAAAAAAACATGGAATCAATGTTACGATTCGCCGCGAACACGGACACGATATTGACGCAGCATGTGGGCAGCTTCGCGCGAAGGAGCGAAAAGAAGAGACGAGGTGAAATAATGAAAGTCGTTTTTCAAACCGACATTGGTAAAATTCGGGCTCACAACGAAGACAGCGGCGGAGTTTTTCAAAATAAAGACGGGCATTATTTGGCGGTTGTTGCAGATGGGATGGGGGGACATCGCGCCGGCGATGTTGCGAGTGAAATGACGATTTCCTATTTAAAAGAAGAATGGGAACAGTCAGAGCACATCTCTTCTCCAGATATAGCAGAGCAATGGTTGAAAGATCATGTAGCGGCTGTGAACCGGATTTTATTCGAGCATTCCTTGAAGCATACGGAATGCCAAGGAATGGGGACAACGATTGTCAGTGCGATTTGCACTGACCAGTTTGTCACGGTCGGCCATATTGGCGACAGCCGTTGTTACCTTTTAAATAAAAATGGATTTCAGCAAATTACGGAAGACCATTCACTCGTCAATGAATTAGTGAAAACGGGGCAAATTTCAAAGGAAGATGCAGAACACCATCCGCGTAAAAATGTTTTGTTGCGCGCGCTCGGCACGGAAAAAGAAGTGAAATTGGATATGAAGACAATCAGCATCGATGAGCATGATATGTTGCTTTTATGTTCGGATGGTTTGTCAAACAAAGTATCGGAACAAATGATGGTACATATTTTGACATCAGACGACTCGCTCGAGCACAAGGCGCAAGCGCTAATTGACTTGGCAAATGAACATGGAGGGGAAGACAATATTACGCTGGCAATTATTGATTTTTCATTGGAACGTGAAAGTAGGTGATCCGCATGCTCATCGGCAAACGGTTAAATGATCGCTATAAAATTATTAGTTTAATTGGCGGCGGTGGGATGGCAAATGTTTATTTAGCGAGAGATATCATTTTAGACCGCGACGTCGCCGTAAAAGTATTGCGCTTTGATTTTGCCAATGATGAACAGTTTATCAAACGGTTTCACCGCGAAGCACAGGCGGCAACGAGTTTGAATCACGAAAATATTGTCACCATTTATGATGTTGGAGAAGATGAAGGCATTTATTATATTGTCATGGAGTATGTGCGCGGGTATACATTAAAACAATATATTCATCAGCACGCCCCCCTCCCGGTTCCAAAGGCGCTTCATATTATGGAGCAATTAACATCAGCGATTGCGCACGCTCATGAAAACGGGGTTATTCATCGGGATATTAAGCCGCAAAACATTTTAATTGATGAGAATGGAGATGTAAAAGTAACTGATTTCGGGATTGCCGTTGCCCGTAGTTCTACTACGATTACGCAAACAAATTCGGTGCTTGGCTCTGTTCATTATTTGTCCCCCGAACAAGCGCGAGGCGGAATTGCGACAGAAAAATCCGACATTTACTCCCTAGGAATTGTCATGTTTGAGCTTGTAACAGGGCGGCTCCCTTTTTCTGGAGAGTCTGCCGTATCGATTGTGCTCAAACATTTGCAGGCGGAAACTCCTTCTCCAAAAGCATGGAATCCTAGTATTCCTCAAAGTGTCGAGAATATTATTTTAAAAGCGACGGCGAAAGATCCGTTTTATCGTTACCGTTCGGCAAGGGAAATGAATGAGGATATCAGCACGGCTTTAGATCCGGAACGCGTCAATGAGCAAAAATTTATGATTCCTGCCGATGATGAAGAACCGACAAAGGCGATTCCTGTTATTAGAGAGAGCCTTGTCAGCGCCGGGCTGGAGCAGCAAACCATTGTTTACGAAGAAAAAAAGGAAGAAGAGAAAAAAGAAACAAAACCGAAGAAAAAGCGAAAATGGATTGTTTGGCTTACTGCGTTATTTTTATTTCTTGCAGCAGCGGGGGTGAGCGCTGTTACGTGGATTCCCGATTTGATTTTTCCGAAAGAAGTGACAATGCCGAATGTCGTCAATGAAGATTATGATGAGGCGGTCGAAAAGTTATCATCGCTAGGATTGGAGATTAAAGATACGATTGACGTCGAGGATGACGAAATCGCAGAAGGAAAGGTTGTACGCACGAAACCGGAAGCAGGAATGATGGTAAAGGAAGGATCTGCTGTTATTATTTATAAAAGCATCGGTAAAAAGAAAGTAGAGTTTGGCGATTTTATCGGCGAAGATATCGAAACAGTGGAAGCACAGCTGAAAAACGAAAATTTTATGAATGTTACACGCAATGAACGTTATAGCGACAAGCCTCCTGGTACCATTATCGATCAATTTCCTTATGCAGGAGATAAAGTCATTCCTGAAGAAACAAAAGTGATTTTCACTGTCAGCCTTGGTCCGGAAAAAATTATGTTGAAAGACTTGACGGGATATACAGAAAAGAGTGTGCGTGATTATGTAGATGATCAACAGTTGTACTTGAAGGTAAAATACGAATATTCGGATAAAGTTCCGGAAGGGCTCGTTATTTCTCAAACACCTACAGCCAATGAAAAAGTAGATAAAGGCGATACCATTACAGTAATTATTTCACGCGGCAAGGAGACGCTTCCTGTGAAAACGGTGATAAAAGATATTGAAATTCCATATGAACCGGAAGAAGAAGGACAAGTGATGGAAGCGCAATTATATATTCAAGATGCCAAACATAATATGACAACGCCGTATAAAACATACCGTCTGACCGCACCGGTAACGGAGACGGTGGAATTTGAAATTCCATATAAGGAAACGGCGTATTATCGTGTCATTGTAAACAATGTAGTAAAGGATGAAGGAACAATTCCATATCCAAACAATGTCACAAAGGAGTGAGGCTATGGCAGAAGGAAAGATTATTAAAGCGCTAAGCGGATTTTATTATGTATTATCGGAAGGAAAGGTGTTTCAATGCCGAGGCAGAGGAGTATTTCGAAAGCAGAAAATTACTCCTCTTGTCGGGGATCATGTCGAGTTTCAGGCGACGAGCGAAACAGAAGGATATATTATGAATATACGCGAACGAAAAAACTGGCTCGTTCGTCCGCCAATCGCTAACGTAGAACAAGCGATTTTAGTGTTTTCGGCAGTGGAGCCAGATTTTAGCACAAGACTTCTCGACCGTTTTCTCGTTCTTGTCGAATCCAAACATATTCGTCCGATTATTGTCGTGAATAAAATGGATTTAGTGGACGACCAGACAAAACCAACAATGGAACAATATATTCGTGATTATCGGCAAATAGGCTATGATGTCATTGAAACGTCAACCATCACCAAATTAGGAGTAGAACAGTTGCTTTCATATTTAGAAGGGCATATTTCCGTTTTTGCTGGGCAATCCGGCGTCGGGAAATCCTCGCTTTTAAATGCGCTCCGTCCGGATTTGCAGTTAAAAACCAATGATATTTCTACACATTTAGGACGTGGAAAACATACAACCCGCCATGTAGAATTGTTGGAAATTGGCGGCGGCCTTGTTGCTGATACGCCAGGTTTTAGTGCATTAGAGCTTGATGATATAGAATTGGAAGAGCTGCCGCTTTATTTTCCAGAGTTTTGTGAGCGCAGCGAGGAATGTAAATTCCGCGGATGTTTGCACATCGCGGAGCCAAAATGCGCTGTGAGAGAAGCGGTCGAATCGGGTAAAATCCCTTCTTATCGATATGAGAATTACATGAGTTTTGTCGAAGAAATTAAAGAACGAAAGCCGAGGTATTAACTATGGTAAAAATTGCACCATCGATTTTATCCGCCGATTTCGCGCGGCTTGCTGAGGAGATCCGTGACGTGGAACAAGGTGGAGCCGATTACATTCATGTTGATGTGATGGATGGCCATTTCGTGCCGAACATTACGATCGGACCGCTAATTGTCGAAGCGATTCGTCCCATTACAAAGCTTCCTTTAGATGTTCATTTAATGATTGAGCAGCCTGACCGATACATTCCTGCTTTTGCAAAGGCGGGAGCGGATTATTTATCCGTTCATGTGGAAGCGTGCCCACACTTGCATCGTACGATTCATTTAATTAAAGAGCAAGGAGTAAAAGCCGGAGTTGTCTTAAATCCACATACGCCGGTAGAAATGATTCAACATATTATCGATGATGTTGATTTAGTGTTATTGATGACAGTTAATCCAGGATTTGGAGGACAGAAATTTATTCCATCTGTATTGCCAAAAATTCGACAAGTTGCGCAACTGGTGAAAGAAAGAGGACGATTTGTAGAAATTGAAGTAGATGGCGGGATTAATGCCAAAACAGCCCGCCTATGCATGGAGGCTGGGGCAAACGTGCTTGTTGCTGGTTCTGCTATTTATAATGAACGTGACCGTGCTGCGGCGATTCGTGCCATTCGTGGCGAAAATGAGGCGGAAGGTGTATAACCTTCCGCTTTAGAGTAAGCAAGAAAGGAAGAAACGTATGTTTATTCATATTGTCGGCGGCGGACCGAGTGAACATCTTCCCTCTTTAGCTAGTTACGATGGAGAACATGTACGATGGATCGGGGTGGATCGTGGAACAAAGACGCTGCTTGAAGCGGGAATCCGGCCGATAAAAGCGTTTGGCGATTTTGACTCCATGACGACGGAAGAGATTATATTACTACAAAAAACACTCGATGATCTTGATATATGGCCGGCGGAAAAAGATAAAACCGATATGGAAATTGCGCTTGATTGGGCGGTGCAGCAAGAAGCAGATAAAATCCGCATTTTTGGAGCAACCGGCGGACGCCTTGACCATTTATTTGGCAATGTTCAATTGCTGATCAAATACGCAGGGAAACCGATTGAGATGATCGACAGACAAAATATTGTGACTGTCCATCTTCCAGGCACGTACACCGTTTTTTACGATGAACGATATCGATACGTTTCTTACATTCCGATTTCCAATGATATTAAAGGAATGACGTTGGATGGATTTAAATATCCGCTAACAAATAGTCATATTTTTCGAGGTTCGACACTATGTATTAGTAACGAACTTATCCAATCTTCTGGTACTTTTTCATTTTCCGAAGGCATATTAATGATGATAAGAAGCAGCGATTTAGGCGTCTATTCGTAGGTACGATTTAAAGTCAAACGAATATACTTATGATGAAGGAAGCTCGTTACGATGGCTGTGAGGAGGGGATCGGAATGAAATTTTATACCATTAAATTACCAAAATTTCTCGGTGGAATTGTGCGTGCCATGTTAAATTCCTTTAAAAAGGGATAAGAAAAAAGCACCAATTTTTGGTGCTTTTTTTATTATGCGGTGTAAATTACACACGTTGCACTTTTCCAGATTTTAACGCGCGGGCAGACACCCATACACGTTTTGGCTTTCCGTCGACTAAAATACGAACTTTTTGAAGGTTTACTTTCCATGTGCGTTTATTTGCATTCATCGCGTGTGAACGTGAATTACCAAAAGATTTTTTCTTTCCTGTCACAAAGCATTTTGCCATCTTTTTTCCCTCCTTACTAGTACCGCTTTCAGTTGTAAAAAACACTATTATAATTTATCATACAAACGGTTAGATTTCAATATATGAATGTTTTATCTTTCAAGAAAATATCCTTGACATATATTTTTATTTTCGGCTAAATAATACTAGTGGGCGATGGGAGAACTTTTAAAAAGCAGAGCGTTATAGTACAATGACTGTAGCTATGCGAACAATTCCAAAGGGGGAACTGTCATGTCCATTGAATTGCAAACAAAATACGGGAGAATCGAAATTTCCAATGATGTCATTGCGATGATTGCAGGGGGCGCTGCGGTCGATTGCTACGGAATCGTTGGAATGGCATCGAAAAATCAAATTAAAGACGGAATTTCTGAAATTTTGCGGAGGGAAAACTTTTCTAAAGGTGTGATTGTCCGAGAAGAAAATGGGGAAGTGCATATCGATATGTACATTATTGTTAGCTATGGAACGAAAATTTCTGAAGTTGCCCATAACGTGCAAACAAAAGTGAAATATACGCTTGATCAAATGTTAGGGCTTTCCGTACAGTCGATTAATATTTATGTTCAAGGGGTTCGTGTAACGAATCCGTAGTAAGGAGGAGTTAGTAGGTGACAATTAGGATACTTGACGGAAGACTGTTTGCAGAAATGGTCTTTCAAGGAGCGGCGCATTTATCCAACAATGCAAAAGCGGTCGATGCGCTGAACGTCTTTCCGGTTCCGGATGGCGATACAGGCACGAATATGAATTTATCGATGACTTCTGGTGCAAAGGAAGTAAAAAATAATATTTCTGATCATATTGGAAAAGTCGGCAGCGCATTAGCAAAAGGGCTATTGATGGGAGCACGCGGAAATTCAGGAGTGATTTTATCGCAATTGTTTCGTGGTTTTGCGAAAGCGGTGGAAGCGAAAAAAGAAATTAATAGTGCGGAATTTGCTGCTGCGCTTGAAGCAGGTGTCACCACCGCTTATAAAGCGGTAATGAAGCCGGTGGAAGGCACGATACTGACCGTAGCGAAAGACGCGGCGAAGCGGGCGGTAGAAGTCGCCAAAAAAGAACAAGACATTGCCATTGTGATGGAAGAGGTAGTGAAGGAAGCGAAGGCGTCTTTGCAACGCACACCTGAATTATTGCCGGTATTAAAAGAAGTGGGGGTTGTCGATAGCGGCGGTCAAGGGCTTGTCTACGTATATGAAGGATTTTTGAGCGCATTAAAAGGGGAAAATGTTGCTGATCGAAAGCCTATAGAAGTCTCGATGCAAGAATTAATCAATGCTGAACATCATAAAAGTGCACAAAGCCATATCGATACGGATGAAATTGAGTTTGGTTACTGTACCGAATTTATGGTACGGTTTGAACGAGATAAATTGCAAAAACATCCATTCTCTGAAGAAGCGTTTCGTCAAGATTTAAGCCGATTCGGTGACTCATTATTAGTCATTGCTGATGATGAACTTGTAAAAGTGCATATTCACACAGAACAGCCAGGCGAAGTGCTGACATACGGGCAAAAATACGGAAGTTTAATAAACATTAAGATTGAAAATATGCGCCAGCAGCACGCAAATATAGTAAATCAAGAACGCAATGCTGCTTCGAGCGCATCGAAGGCGAAACAAAAAGAGAAATATGGAATTGTGACAATAGCGATGGGATCCGGCGTTGCCGAGCTGTTTAAAAGCATCGGCGCACACGTTGTCATTGAAGGCGGCCAAACGATGAACCCGAGCACGGAGGATATCGTAAAAGCAATTGAAAGCATTAACGCAGAAACAGTATTCGTGCTTCCAAATAATAAAAACATTATTATGACAGCACAACAAGCTGCGACCGTCGTCAACCAAAAGGTGATCGTCATTCCATCGAAAACAGTCCCTCAAGGGATGTCGGCATTGCTGGCGTTTAATCCATCACTTTCTGAGGAACAAAATGAAAAAGCAATGACGGTCGCCTTGTCGCGTGTCAAAACAGGACAAGTTACGTTTTCAGTACGGGATACAACGATCGATGGGGTGGAGATTGAAAAAGACGATTATATGGGTCTTGCTGATAATAAAATCGTTGCGGCGGAAAGAGATAAGCTTTCGGTGACGAAGCAGCTGCTTAATACGCTAATTGATGAAGATAGTGAAATCGTTACAATGATATATGGGGAAGAAGCAACAGAAGAGGAAGTCGAAGCAATTGTTTCTTATATTGAGGAAACATATCCGGACGTAGAATTGGAAGTGCATAACGGAAAACAGCCGTTATATCCATTTATCTTTTCTGTTGAATAAATTATGTTAGAATAGTAGAAGGGGAGTTCCCCTTCTATTTTATTGTAATATTAAGGGAGTGAAAATGTGAAATATAAAAGCGTCTTTGATATTATCGGACCAATTATGATTGGACCATCTAGTTCGCATACAGCAGGAGCGGCGCGAATCGGGAGAGTGGCGCGCAGCTTATTTGGCAGAAAACCGAAATGGGCACATATTTCCTTTTACGGTTCTTTTGCGCAGACGTATAAAGGGCATGGAACCGATGTAGCCATTGTTGGTGGCCTTCTTGATTTTGATACATTTGATGAGCGAATTCCTTATTCGCTTGAAATTGCGAAACAAGAAGGAATGGAAGTCACTTTTTATGAAGAAGATGCGATTCCTCATCATCCTAATACAGCGAGAGTGCGCATTGGAGATGAAAAAGGGGAATTAGAACTTGTCGGTATTTCCATTGGCGGTGGAAAAATCGAGATTATCGAGTTAAACGGATTTGAGTTGAAGTTGTCTGGCCATCATCCGGCATTGCTCATTATGCATAATGACCGGTACGGGGCGATCGCGTCGGTGGCGAATGTTTTAGCGAAATATGCGATTAATATTGGACATATGGAAGTGTCACGGAAAGAAAAAGGAAAAGAAGCGTTGATGACCATTGAAATAGATCAGCCGATTGATCAAACAGTGATTGATGAACTGACAGCGTTGCCGCATATTATCCAAGTAACAAACATTGCGGATTAGCGTAAGCGTTTGCAAAAAAGGAGGCCGCATCATGATGTTTCGCAACGTTGCTGAACTTGTGCAATTGGCGGAAAGCCAAAACATTAAAATTGCCGAAGTAATGATTCGGCAAGAGATAGAAGTAACGGGGAGAAGCCGTGAAGAAATTTTTGCGCAAATGGATAAAAACTTGCAAGTAATGGAACAAGCGGTTGCAAAAGGGCTTGCCGGCGTTGTCTCCAGATCGGGGCTCACTGGCGGGGATTCGGTGTTGTTGCAACAATATATCAGACAAGGGAATTTTTTATCAGGAGAAACGATTTTAGATGCCGTTAGTAAAGCGGTGGCGACAAATGAAGTAAACGCGGCAATGGGCGTCATCTGCGCGACGCCGACTGCGGGTTCCGCCGGAGTTGTTCCGGGGACGCTTTTTGCAGTAAAAGAAAAATTAAAGCCGACGCGTGAAGAGATGATTGAATTTTTATTTACAGCGGGGGCATTCGGTTTTGTTGTTGCCAATAACGCCTCCATCTCTGGCGCGGCTGGAGGGTGTCAAGCGGAGGTCGGCTCAGCCGCGGGAATGGCGGCGGCAGCGTTAGTCGAACTTGCCGGGGGAACGCCGAGCCAAGCAGCGGAAGCGATGGCGATCGCTTTAAAAAATATGTTAGGATTAGTATGTGATCCTGTCGCTGGTCTTGTCGAAGTTCCATGTGTAAAGCGAAATGCGATGGGAGCGGCAAATGCGATGGTAGCAGCAGACATGGCGCTTGCTGGTATTAAAAGCCGCATTCCATGTGATGAGGTCATTGAAGCGATGTTTCGCATCGGTGAAACAATGCCAACTGCATTGAAAGAAACTGCAGAAGGAGGGTTAGCAGCAACGCCGACCGGCCGCGCTTTAGCGGCAAAAATTTTCGGCGTTTCAGCTAATAGCCGTGAATCGTGAGTTGCAACAACCTGTTACAGCAATAAAGGGAATTGGAGAAGAAACAAGTGAAGCGCTTCGAGAAATGGGGATTACAACGATCGAGGAATTGTTTATGCATATTCCATACCGCTATGAAGATTATGAGATAAAAGATTTAGCGGAAGTAAAACACGACGAAAAAGTAACAGTCGAAGGGAAGGTTCATAGCGAGCCTTCTCTTACCTATTATGCGAAAAAAAAATCGCGCTTAACATTTCGTCTGCTTGTGGGACGGTATTTAATCACCGTCGTTTGTTTCAATCGTCCTTATTTAAAAGGAAAATTATCCATTAACGATACTGTTACAGTCATTGGAAAATGGGATCAACACCGTCAAATGATTACGGCATATGAATTGAAATTAGGATCGCTGCCGCAAAAGCGGGAAATTGAACCTGTTTACTCGGTTCGTGGATCCATCACAGTGAAAGGAATGCGTCGTTTTATCAAGTTGGCTTTAACGCAATACGGCGAAGCAATCGTGGATCCGCTCCCGCTATCGATACGGCAAACGTACCGGCTTATTTCAAAGCAGGAAGCGATTCGGGCGATCCATTTTCCACGTTCTCATGAGGAATTGAAGCAGGCGAGACGGAGGCTTGTATACGAGGAATTTTTGCTTTTTCAATTAAAAATTCATGCTCTTCGTAAAGTGCAAAGAGAATATTCGGAAGGAATCGCCCATTCGTTTTCGGAGGAAAAATTGCATGCCTTCATCCAACAGCTTCCATTTTCGTTGACAAAAGCACAGCAGCGCGTTGTTCATGAAATACTAGCGGATATGCGATCCCCATACCGTATGAACCGCCTTCTTCAAGGAGACGTTGGTTCGGGAAAAACGGTCGTTGCGGCGATTGTATTATATGCTGCCGTTCTATCCGGCTATCAAGGAGCGCTAATGGTGCCGACGGAAATTCTAGCGGAGCAGCACGCGCAGTCATTGCAAACATTATTCGCATCAACCAATGTAGCGGTGGCGTTACTAACAAGTTCTGTGAAAGGAAAGAAAAGAAAGGAAATTTTAGAACAGCTTGCTTGTGGAGATATTGACATTATTATTGGGACACATGCACTTATTCAAGAAGAAGTAAATTTCAAGCAGCTTGGTTTGGTGATTACAGACGAACAACATCGGTTTGGAGTGGAACAGCGCCGGATTTTGCGCGAAAAAGGGCAATCGCCTGACGTGTTGATGATGACGGCGACACCAATTCCGCGAACGCTTGCCATTACTGCGTTTGGCGAAATGGATGTGTCGGTGATCGACGAAATGCCGGCCGGAAGAAAAAAAGTGCAGACATATTGGGTAAAACACCATATGTTTGAACGCGTTCTTGATTTTATCGAAAAAGAAATTCAAAAAGGACGCCAAGCATATGTCATTTGTCCGCTCATTGAAGAATCGGAAAAATTAGATGTGCAAAATGCAATTGATGTTCATAGCATGTTGACACATTATTACAAAGGGAAATATCATATCGGCCTTATGCACGGACGGCTTTCTTCGGAGGAAAAAGAGGAAGTAATGAAAGCGTTCAGCGAAAATCGTGTGCAAGTGTTAGTTTCTACTACGGTTGTGGAAGTTGGCGTAAATGTCCCGAACGCCACTGTCATGGTGATTTACGATGCGGAACGATTTGGGCTGGCACAGCTGCATCAATTGCGCGGTCGGGTCGGCCGCGGTGATGAGCAATCATATTGTATTTTAATTGCTGATCCAAAATCAGAAACAGGAAAAGAGAGAATGCGCATTATGACGGAAACGACAGACGGATTTGTTCTATCAGAGAAAGACTTGCAGTTGCGCGGCCCTGGTGATTTTTTTGGCACCAAACAAAGTGGTATGCCTGAATTTAAATTTGGAGACGTCGTACATGATTATCGCATTCTGGAAGTAGCGCGCAACGATGCGGCAAAATTAGTTCAATCTACTGCTTTTTGGCGCGATGAGCCGTATCAATGGCTGCGTCTTTATTTACAAGAATCCGGTGTGCTAGATGGCGAAAAATTAGATTGATACGGAGCTGTTTTCGCCATTTTCACTAAAGAATGAAACCACTTTTTTTGCTTGCAATCTTTTTTTTGAGATTATATACTACTATTAGTACCTAGTCATAGAAGTGGACGGTGTAAATAGATGCGAAAAAGCAAACGGGAACGACAACGGCTTTTGCAAGAAACGATTCAAGAAAATCCGTTTATTACCGATGAGGAATTAGCTGAAAAATTTTCCGTCAGCGTTCAAACGATCCGCTTAGACCGTTTAGAGTTGTCGATACCTGAACTGCGTGAGCGAATTAAACATGTCGCGCAGCAATCGCTGGCCGATAAAGTCAGGTCGCTTCCGATTGAGGAAGTAATCGGGGAAATTATCGATATTGAGCCCGACCATAGCGCCATTTCTATTTTCGATGTGAAATCAGAACATGTGTTTAAGCGGAATCGTATTGCGCGCGGTCATCATTTATTTGCCCAAGCCAATTCACTTGCTGTTGCCGTCATCAACGATGAGCTTGCATTGACAGCAAAAGCGAACATTCGCTTTACAAGACAAGTGAAAGAAAATGAACGAGTGGTAGCGAAAGCAAAAGTGGTCGGCGAAAAAGAGAACGGACGAACGATTGTGGAAGTAAACAGCTACGTCGGGCAAGAACTTGTCTTTTCCGGAACGTTTGAAATGTATCGATCAAATCGCGAAAAAAAGGATGGAGACAGCAATGAAAATAGCAATTGATGCGATGGGAGGAGACCATGCCCCAAAAGAAATCGTTCTCGGGGCGATGAAGGCCGTTCAGCACTTTTCAGATGTACATATTACTCTATTCGGAGACGAGGGCAAAATTCGCCCTTATCTTACATCAGACGAACGGATCACTGTCATTCATACCAATGAAGTGATCGAAGCAACGGATGAACCAGTGCGGGCGGTAAGAAGAAAAAAACAATCGTCCATGGTGTTAATGGCCGAAGAAGTGAAAGAAGGACGCGCTGATGCTTGTATATCGGCGGGAAATACGGGCGCGCTTATGGCGGCAGGGCTATTCGTCGTCGGACGAATCGCGGGGATTGATCGACCTGCATTAGCACCAACGCTTCCGACGATTGGCGGCGAAGGGTTTTTGTTTTTAGATGTCGGAGCAAACGTCGATGCCCGTCCGGAACATCTGTTGCAATATGCTTTAATGGGAGCGGTGTACGCGGAAAAAGTTCGGGGAATTCCACGCCCGCGCATCGGCCTGTTAAACGTTGGAACAGAAGACCAAAAGGGAAACGATGTTGCCAAGAAGGCGTTCCAACTTTTGCGAGAAACCGATCTTAATTTTATCGGCAACGTAGAAGCGCGCGATTTATTGCAAGGCGTCGCCGATGTGGTTGTCACGGATGGTTTTACTGGCAACGTTGCATTAAAAACGATTGAAGGTACGGCTATTTCCGTTTTTTCTATGTTAAAAGAAGCATTAACAAGCAGTTTTTTAAGCAAATTAGCGGCAGCTGTTTTGAAACCGAAATTAATGGATTTGAAAAAAACGATGGATTATTCGGAATACGGAGGGGCTGCGCTGTTTGGGCTAAATGCTCCCGTCGTAAAAGCGCACGGTTCGTCTGATGCGAACGCCATCTTTCACGCCGTCCGTCAGGCGCGGGAAATGGTAGCGAACGATATCATCACTACAATAAAAGAAGCGATTGAACAAAATCATTCATAAGGGAAGTGGAACATATGGGGAAAATTGCTTTTATTTTTCCAGGACAAGGGTCGCAAACGGTAGGTATGGGAAAAGACGTCGCACAAAGCGACGCCAACATCGCTGCGGTGTTTCAGTCCGCGGACGAACGTCTTGGTTTTTCGCTTTCTTCGCTTATTTTTGAAGGGCCGCAAGAAACGCTGACTTTAACGTACAACGCACAGCCGGCCTTATTAACGACGAGCATTGCGCTTCTTGAAAAAGTAAAAGAAGCCGGCATTACGGCGGATTACGTCGCTGGCCATAGTTTAGGAGAATATACGGCGCTTGTGGCGGCGGGAGCGATTTCGTTTACCGATGCGGTGTATGCGGTAAGAAAACGCGGGGAGTTTATGGAAGAAGCGGTGCCGGCAGGAGAAGGAACGATGGCCGCGGTGCTGGGAATGGATGCGGCCGCGCTTGAAGCGGTGACAAAAGAAGTATCGGAACAAGGCGATCCAGTACAGCTGGCGAATTTAAACTGTCCGGGGCAAATCGTTATTTCCGGTTCAAAAGCGGGAGTAGAAAAAGCCGGGCAGCTTGCGAAAGAGCGAGGAGCAAAAAGGGTTATTCCGCTTGAGGTGAGCGGTCCGTTTCATTCTTCCCTTATGAAACCGGCAGCAAGCAAATTGCAGGATGTGCTAAACACCATTGCGATTCGTGATGCTGAAATTCCTGTTATTTCAAACGTTACTGCACAGCCGGTCGTGAAAAAAGAAGAGATTTTGCGTCTATTAATCGAGCAATTGTATTCTCCTGTACGCTGGGAACAATCGGTAGAAATGATGATCGGCTTAGGAGTAGATACATTTATTGAAATCGGTCCGGGGAAAGTGCTGTCAGGACTTGTGAAAAAAATTAACCGCAACGTGAGCGTGTACGCAGTGAACGATCTTGAGTCTTTACAAGCGACCGTTGCGGCATTGAAAGGAGAATAAACGATGTTGCAAGGAAAAGTTGCGCTTGTCACGGGAGCATCGCGCGGCATCGGCCGGGCGATTGCATTGGAGCTGGCGCGTCAAGGCGCAAAAGTAGCGGTCAATTACGCCGGCAATGAAGCGAAAGCGAATGAAGTTGTCGAAGAAATTAAAAATATGGGTGGGGAAGCGTTCGCCATTCAAGCGGACGTATCTAATGCCGAAGCTGTTGATCAGATGGTCAAAGCGGTATTAGAACGATTTGAGCGCATCGATATTTTAGTGAACAATGCCGGCATTACCCGCGATAATTTATTAATGCGCATGAAAGAAGAAGAATGGGATGACGTGATGAATATTAACTTAAAAGGGGTGTTTAACTGCACGAAAGCAGTGACACGCCCGATGATGAAACAGCGGTACGGACGCATCGTGAACATTGCTTCTATCGTCGGCGTCAGCGGAAATCCGGGACAAGCAAACTATGTCGCCGCAAAAGCTGGCGTCATCGGGTTAACGAAAACAGCAGCCCGTGAGCTTGCGAGCCGCAACATTACCGTCAATGCGGTTGCTCCTGGATTTATTACAACCGATATGACCGACCGTCTTAGTGAAGAACTGAAGGCGGAAATGTTAAAACAAATTCCGCTTGCCCGCTTCGGCGAACCGGAAGATGTTGCGAAAGTCGTTTCATTCCTTGTATCGGATGCCGCTAGCTACATGACAGGGCAAACGCTTCATGTCGACGGCGGAATGGTCATGTAAAATCATATGTTTTTGAAATATCCGCTAGTATTTTCTAGCTGAATCTACTATAATCATGAAGGGAGGTGAATGTGGTGGCAGACGTGTTAGAGCGTGTTACGAAAATTATCGTCGACCGCTTGGGTGTCGAAGAATCCCAAGTTACATTGGATGCTTCTTTCAAAGATGATCTAGGGGCAGACTCTCTAGATATCGTAGAGCTTGTGATGGAATTAGAAGATGAATTTAATATGGAAATTTCTGATGAAGAGGCTGAAAAAATTGTCACAGTAGGAGATGCTGTGAACTACATAAAAAGCCACATGTAATATCGTATAGAAAAGTCCCGTTACAAAAGCGGGGCTTTCTATGCTTTTTATCAGTGTAACGTACGGATGAACGGATATAATAAGGAAGGATAAAACATTGCTTTTTCTATATATATTTTTGTGTGGAATGAAGTCGGAGGGCCTTATGTATGTCGAAACCAAAAGATAAAGAACGAATAAATGAAAAAAGGCGAGCGAAATTTAAGGAACTGCAAAAAAAAATCGGCATTTTTTTTACGAATGAAAAACTTCTTATTCAGGCTTTTACCCATTCATCGTATGTGAATGAGCATCGGAGACGGCCGCATGAAGATAATGAACGGCTCGAGTTTTTAGGTGACGCGGTGCTTGAGCTTACCGTTTCGCAATATTTGTTTAAAAAATTTCCGCATATGAGTGAAGGAGAATTAACAAAACTGCGCGCGGCCATTGTATGTGAACCATCGCTTGTCAAATTTGCCAATGCCTTATCATTCGGTGAACTCGTGCTTTTAGGAAAAGGGGAGGAGTTGACAGGGGGGAGAACAAGGCCAGCGCTGTTGGCTGATGTATTCGAAGCATTCATTGGTGCGCTATATTTAGACCAAGGAATGGATGCGGTCATGCAATTTTTGGGACAAACGATTTTCCCAAAAATTGATGAAGGTGCTTTTTCTCATGTGATGGATTTTAAAAGCCAATTGCAAGAACTCGTTCAACGCGATGGCATCGGTGTGCTTGAATATAGCATTTTAGAAGAAAAAGGACCGGCACATAATAAAGAATTTGTCTCTCGCGTTTCGTTAAATGGACAGGCACTTGGCATCGGAATCGGAAAGTCAAAAAAAGAAGCAGAACAACATGCAGCACAAATGGCATTGCAAAAATTAAAAACAATAGGAAAAGAATAAGGGGCTGGCTCTCCAATATAGTCAGCCCTTCTTTCGGTTCTTTATGTTATAGTGATGGTACAGACATAGGAAAGATTGTGAGGCGGGTATGAATGTTCCTCAAACGGTTGGATATTATCGGATTTAAATCATTTGCTGATCGAGTATCCATTGAATTTGTTCCCGGGGTGACGGCGGTTGTCGGTCCGAACGGGAGCGGAAAAAGCAATATAACCGATGCGATTCGTTGGGTGCTTGGCGAGCAGTCAGCAAAGTCGTTGCGCGGTGCGAAAATGGAAGATATTATTTTTGCTGGGAGTGATTCCCGGAAACCGCTGAATGTGGCAGAAGTGACGATCACTCTTGACAACGAAGATCAATTTTTGCCGCTCGATTATCAAGAAGTCAGCATTACGCGGCGTGTTTACCGCTCGGGAGAAAGTGAATTTTTCATTAATAAACAGCCGTGTCGTTTAAAAGATATTGTAGATCTATTGATGGATTCTGGGTTAGGAAAAGAAGCCTTTTCCATCATTGGCCAAGGTCGCGTCGAGGAAATTTTAAGCAGCAAGCCAGAAGAAAGACGGACCATTTTTGAAGAGGCAGCCGGTGTGTTAAAGTATAAAATCCGCAAGAAAAAAGCGGAAAATAAGCTTGCGGAAACGCAAGAAAACTTGCACCGTGTCAGCGATATTTTACATGAACTAGAACAACAACTAGAGCCGCTGAAAATGCAAGCATCCATCGCGAAAGATTATTTAGAAAAACGCGATGAACTCGAAAGATTTGAAGTAGCACTGATGGTGCATGACATTGAACAATTGCATCAGCAATGGACATCGCTAAAGCAACTGCTTGCCCAGCACCAAAACGAAGAGATACAGCTATCTTCCACATTGCAAAAAGAGGAAGCGGAAATCGAACAGCTTCGCGATCATATTACGGCGCTTGATGAGTCGATTGACGGCCTGCAGCAAGTATTGCTCGTTGCGAGCGAAGAATTGGAAAAGCTCGAAGGGAAAAAAGAAGTATTAAAAGAGCGAAAGAAAAATGCCGTTCAATATAAAAAGCAGCTCGAAGATACAATTTCATCTCTTTCCGAAAAAAAGGAACGCCTCGAGCTAACGTTAAAGCATGAGAAAGAACAGCTTGCTCAGTTAAAGAAGACCGTTTCTACTATTCAAGCGGAACTAAAAGAGAAACAAGCGTCTCTTTCAGCCTATGACGCAAACGTCGAAGAGAAAATCGAGCAGTTAAAAAGCGATTATATCGAACTGGTTCATGAACAAGCTTCGCTAAAAAATGAGCGCTCCCATTTGCAAACACTGCTAGAAAAATTACAGGCAAAACAAATAGCGCTTGCCGAAGAAAACCGAAAATATTTAGACGAGCGCAAATATCTCGAAGAGCAATACGCAAAACTAGACCAAAAGCGTCAACAAATGGAAAAAACGCTGCAAGAAAAGGAAAGGCTCTTGCAGCAAAAAACAAACGAAGTTGCGGCGATGAAAGCCGATTTGGAAAAGAAAGAATCCATGCTTTATCAAGCGTACCAATATTTGCAACAAACGAAGTCGCGCAAAGAAATGCTTGAGGAAATGCAGCAAGACTATGCAGGCTTTTTCCAAGGAGTAAAAGAAATATTAAAAGCACGTGCACAGTTTCCGGGCATTCATGGAGCCATCGTCGAATTGATTCAAGTGCCTGACCGCTACGAAACGGCGATGGAAATCGCTCTCGGCGGCGCGATGCAGCATATCGTTGTAGAAAATGAGGAAGTAGCGCGAAAAGCGATCCATTACTTAAAAGCGCATGCTTACGGGCGTGCTACTTTCTTGCCGATGAATGTCATGCAGCCGAAAACAATTTCTTCCGAACAACTTGCCCTTATTAAAGACCATCCGTCATTTGTCGGAATTGCAAGCGAGCTCATTCATTATGACAGCGCCTATCGTTCGGTCATTGCCAATTTGCTTGGAAATGTGATTATCACAACCGATTTAAAAGGAGCGAATGAACTAGCGCGCTTGCTTCATTATCGTTACCGTCTTGTAACACTCGATGGAGATGTCGTTAGTCCGGGCGGTGCGATGACTGGCGGCGGAATCGCGAAAAAAGCGAATTCTCTTTTAAGCAGAAACCGTGAATTAGAAACGATTACGGCAAAGCTGCATGAAATGGAGCAAAAAACAGAACAGCTTGAACGTTTTGTACAAACGAAGAAGAAAATGATTCATCAAGAGGAAGCGGCATTGCTTGCATTGCGAAAGCAAATAGAGGAGGAGCGTTTTGCGCTTCAAGAAGTAAAAAGCGAATTGCGCGAAGTACAATTGCAGGAAAAAAATATGAATGAACGTCTTGCTCTCTACGACCATGAAAAAGCCAATGATGAACAAGAAGCAAAACAGATGACAGAAAAGCTTGCTGTGATTGAACAACAGCTTTGCGACTTAGAAGGAAAATTGAAGGAAATCGATCGGACGATTGAAACGCTTCAAGCGCAAAAACAAACAGAGCAGACATCAAAAGAAGCGCTGCAAACAGCGATGACGGAACAAAAAATCGCTCTAGCCGAAACACAGCAGCGCCTAAAAAATGTTCAAGAAAAAGTAGAACAGCTCCATAACGAGCTAGCAGATACAGAAAAACAGCTGCAGGCGTCCAAACAAGAACTTGCCTCTCTGATCGAAGAGATGAATTCGAGCCATTTTGGAGAAGAAGAATTAGAGAAAATGCGGCAAAAAAAATCACAAGATAAGCAAAAAACGATTGAACTGATCGCCAGCCGCCGTGAACAGCGCTTGCAATATCAGACGAAGCTCGAGCATTTGGAACGGGAATGGAAAGAGAAAAAACGCCAGCATAAACAGCTTGCGGATATTGTAAAAGACGAAGAAGTCAAGATGAACCGCCTTGATGTAGAGTTGGAAAATTTGTTAAGCCGTCTTCGCGAAGAATATATGCTTTCGTTTGAGGCGGCAAAAGAAGCGTATCCGTTAACGGTGGACGTTCAAGAAGCGCGCAAACGAGTAAAGCTTATTAAACGGGCGATCGATGAGCTCGGAACGGTGAACTTAGGCGCAATTGATGAATACGAACGGGTATCAGAGCGTTATCAATTTTTAACAGAACAAAAAGCGGATCTTCAGCAAGCAAAAGAAACGCTTCATCAAGTCATTGACGAGATGGACCAAGAAATGAAAAAACGATTTTTATCAACGTTTGAACATATTCGTTCCCACTTCGGCGACGTGTTTCGCCAGCTGTTCGGCGGAGGAAACGCTGATTTGCGCCTGACGAATCCGGACGACCTGCTCGAAACAGGCATCGAAATCGTCGCACAGCCGCCAGGAAAGAAATTACAGAATTTAAGCTTGCTTTCCGGCGGGGAGCGTGCGCTAACGGCGATTGCTCTATTGTTCTCCATTTTAAAGGTGCGCCCTGTTCCGTTTTGTGTGCTTGATGAGGTGGAAGCAGCGCTGGATGAAGCGAACGTGCATCGCTACGCCCAATATTTAAAACAATTCAGCGACCAGACACAATTTATTGTCATTACCCATCGAAAAGGAACGATGGAAGAAGCGGACGTGCTGTATGGCGTCACGATGCAGGAATCTGGCGTATCGAAACTCGTTTCCGTCCGTTTAGAAGATTCGAAACAACTCGTAAAGTCATAATGTAGAAAGGATGGCGTCGATATGAGTTTTTTCAAAAAGTTAAAAGAAAAAATTACAAAACAAGCGGATTCGGTTACGGAAAAGTTTAAGCAAGGTCTTTCGAAAACGCGTGATTCATTCGCTGGCCGCGTCAACGATTTAATCGCCCGCTATCGGAAAGTCGATGAAGAATTTTTTGAAGAACTCGAAGAAATTTTGATTAGTGCGGATGTTGGTGTGAATACCGTTATGGAGCTGGTTGATGAACTGAAAATGGAAGTGAAACGCCGCAATATTCAAGATCCGAAAGAAATGAAGGCGGTCATTTCCGAAAAGCTTGTTGAGATTTACCGCGGCGATGATGACGCGAAAGCCGAATTAAATATCCAAGAAAATGGCTTAACCGTTATCTTGTTTGTCGGTGTCAATGGAGTCGGCAAAACGACGACGATCGGCAAGCTTGCCCATAAGTTGAAATCAGAAGGAAAGACGGTTATGCTCGCGGCAGGCGATACGTTCCGCGCCGGAGCGATTGAGCAGCTTGAAGTCTGGGGGGAGCGCGTCGGTGCGGAAGTCATTAAACAATCGGCAGGTTCAGACCCAGCGGCCGTTATATATGATGCGATCCAAGCGGCAAAAGCGCGCCATGTCGATGTGCTTTTATGCGATACAGCTGGACGTTTGCAAAACAAAGTGAATTTAATGAAAGAGCTTGAAAAAGTAAAACGCGTCATTGAACGGGAAATTCCAGGAGCGCCGCATGAAGTGCTGCTTGTACTTGATGCGACAACCGGACAAAATGCGATGAGCCAAGCGAAAATTTTTAAAGAAGTAACTAACGTCACTGGCATCGTGTTGACGAAGCTCGATGGCACGGCCAAAGGCGGGATCGTGCTTGCGATCCGCAATGAGCTTCATATTCCGGTGAAATTCGTTGGGCTTGGCGAAAAAATGGATGATTTGCAGCCGTTTGATCCGGAACAATATGTATATGGTTTGTTTGCGGATTTATTTGATGAAACAAATGAGTAACATATAGGTCTAAAAGACGGGGCTGGCTCGAGACATCATGATTCATGGTCTTTTTGAGCCAGCTTCTTTTTTGTAAAGATAAAATCTTGACATGTATAATAAAAAAAGATACACTAAACATCTGTAAAGGTGTTTCACTTAACAAAAAAGGAGGGAGTTTCATGCTCGAAAAAACGATGAGAATGAATTATTTGTATGACTTTTATCAAGCGCTGCTGACGCCAAAACAGCGCAGCTATATGTCGCTTTACTATTTAGACGATTACTCCCTCGGTGAAATTGCCCAGCAGTATGAAGTCAGCCGTCAGGCTGTTTATGATAATATAAAGCGAACCGAAGCGATGCTAGAAGAATATGAAAAAAAATTATCGCTCTTTCAGAAGTTTCAAAAACGAAAACAGCTGATGAACCAACTAAAAGATTATGTTTTACAAAAATATGGAGAGGACAAACAACTTTTCGATATGATTAAAGAACTAGAAGAATTAGAATGATAAGGAGGTGAAAACAGATGGCGTTTGAAGGATTATCCGAACGTTTGCAAAACGTGATGAACAAAATCCGCGGCAAAGGAAAAGTAACGGAAGCGGATGTTAAGGAAATGATGCGTGAAGTTCGCCTTGCCCTTCTTGAAGCGGACGTCAACTTTAAAGTTGTCAAAGACTTTGTCAAGCGGGTCAGCGAACGCGCGGTTGGGCAGGAAGTGTTAAAAAGCTTAACGCCGGGACAGCAAGTCATTAAAGTCGTCAAAGAAGAGCTGACCGAACTGATGGGCGGCGAACAAAGCAAAATTGCGGTTGCCAGCCGTCCGCCGACCGTCATTATGATGGTTGGATTGCAAGGCGCCGGAAAAACGACGACGACGGGGAAATTAGCGAACTTGCTGCGGAAACGATATAATCGCAAACCACTGTTAGCCGCGGCGGACATTTATCGTCCAGCGGCGATTAAACAGCTTGAAACGCTTGGAAAACAACTGAATATGCCCGTTTTTTCCTTGGGCGATCAAGTCAGCCCTGTGGAAATTGCTAAGCAAGCCATCGAAAAAGCAAAAGAAGAGCATTACGACTATGTGCTCATCGACACGGCCGGACGTCTCCATATTGACGAAACATTGATGGATGAATTAAAGCAAATGAAAGAAGTAGCGAAGCCAGATGAAATTTTCCTCGTTGTCGACGCGATGACGGGGCAAGATGCGGTAAATGTCGCGCAAAGCTTTCATGAACAGCTTGGCATCACCGGCGTTATTTTAACGAAGCTTGACGGCGACACGCGCGGCGGGGCGGCGCTTTCGATTCGAGCGGTTACGAACACCCCGATTAAATTCGTCGGGATGGGTGAAAAGCTCGACGCGCTCGAGCCGTTTCATCCGGAGCGCATGGCTTCGCGCATTCTAGGAATGGGTGATGTGCTTACACTTATTGAAAAAGCGCAGGCCGCTGTCGATGAAGAAAAAGCCAAAGAGCTCGAACAAAAAATGCGCACTGCTACGTTTACACTTGAAGATTTCTTAGAGCAGCTTGGGCAAGTGCGTAAACTCGGCCCCCTTGATGAAATTTTAAAAATGCTTCCGGGTGCGAATAAAATAAAAGGGTTGAACAACTTACAAATTGATGAAAAACAAATTAGCCGCGTTGAAGCGATTATTCGCTCGATGACAAAAGAAGAAAAAATGCATCCGGAAATTATTAATGGAAGCCGGAAAAAGCGGATTGCAAAAGGAAGCGGTACATCCGTGCAAGAGGTAAACCGGCTTTTAAAACAGTTTGAAGAAATGAAAAAGATGATGAAAATGATGACGAATATGCCAAAAGGAAAGAAAAGAGGGTTTAAATTCCCGTTTATGTAGAGAATGATGTGTTAAGAAAAAACACTTTACAAACTACGTAATTATTGTTAATATACTATCTTGTGTGAACTATTTACGGAGGTGCTAAAATAACATGGCAGTAAGAATTCGTTTAAAACGCATGGGTGCGAAGAAAAAACCTTTCTATCGTATCGTTGTTGCGGACTCTCGTTCTCCGCGTGACGGACGTTTCATCGAAACAATTGGTACGTATAATCCGATTACAGAACCAGCAGAAATCAAAATCGACGAGGAACTTGCGCTTAAATGGCTGCAAAACGGCGCAAAACCGTCGGATACGGTCCGCAACCTGTTATCCAAACAAGGCATTTTAGAGAAGTTCCATAACTTAAAATACGGCAAATAATGTCTGTGGTGTACATGAAACAATTAATTGAAACGATCGTACAAGCGCTTGTCGATCATCCCGAAGAGGTTTTCGTGACAAACATCGAGGATGAACGGACAATCATTTATGAGGTGTCAGTGCACGAAGAAGATATCGGCAAAGTGATTGGAAAGCAAGGTCGTACGATTCATGCGATTCGCACGGTCGTGTACGCTGCAGCAGTAAAGCAGCCAAAACGTGTGATCGTGCAAGTAAAAGAAAAAGGGTGAGGGTGATTTTCCTCTCCCTTTTTCTATATTTATTTCCGTTAGGAGTGACATTATGAAAATTATTCAAACGATAGAAGTGCGGCAAATCGTAACGGAAAAGAGCAAACAAGCGCTTCGTGAGGCATTTTTAGCCCAAAAACAACAACTCATGCGGGAATGTGATCAGCTTCGTTTCGAACAGAAACGGCTCGAAAAAACAGGAAAATATTCTTCTTCCCTTCTAAAGCAGCACTTTGCAAAAGAAATGGATGCAAGGCTGGAAAAGATCAAACTTCTTGATTTTCAGCTGGAACAATTACATATCCTACCGTTAGGAAGCGAATTAAAAGAGCGGGAAGTACAAGCGCTCATTGACGTAGAGGTCGGTGACAAGTGGGAAAATGTCATTTCCAAACGTGCCATTATTATTGAAGATGGAATCGTCAAAGAAATTCGCTAGAAGGGGTGAATGGAATGGAAAAGTGGTTTAATGTCGGAAAAATTGTGAATACGCATGGGATTCGTGGCGAAGTACGAGTTATTTCCCGCACTGATTTTCCAGAGGAACGTTATAAAAAAGGAAATACGTTATATATTTTTATGGAGAAATCGAAAGAACCAGTCGCAGTAACCGTCAAAAGCCATCGTGTTCATAAATCATTTGATTTGCTTGCGTTTGAAGGATATGACAACATTAATCTTGTCGAGAAGTTTAAAGGGGCGATGTTGAAGGTGCCGGAGAGCCAGCTTGGCGAGTTAGATGAAGGAGAATATTATTTCCATGAAATTATTGGCTGTACGGTCGTTACAGAAGAAGGGGAAACGATCGGAACCGTGAAAGAAATTTTAACTCCGGGCGCCAACGATGTATGGGTGGTAAAACGGGATAACGGAAAAGAAGTGCTTATTCCATATATAGAAGACGTTGTAAAAAATGTCGATGTAGAAACGAAAACCATTACCATTCGCCCAATGGAAGGGCTGCTCGAATGATGAGAATCGATATATTAACATTATTTCCGAACATGTTTACTGGAGTTTTTAATGAGTCGATTTTGAAAAAGGCACAAGAGAAAAAGGCGGTTTCGCTTAATGTGATCAATTTTCGCGATTTCGCGGATAACAAGCATAAAACAGTGGATGATTATCCATACGGCGGCGGAGCGGGAATGGTGTTAAAGCCGCAGCCGATTTTTGACGCAGTTGCCTATGTGACAAAGTATTCCGAACATCCACGCATCATTTTGCTTTGCCCGCAAGGTGAACGCTACACGCAAAAAAAAGCGGAAGAACTGGCGAAAGAGGACCATTTAGTGCTTATTTGCGGCCATTACGAAGGCTATGATGAACGAATTCGCGAATATTTAGTGACCGATGAAATCTCGATTGGGGATTATGTATTAACAGGCGGGGAATTAGGAGCAATGGTGATCGTCGATAGCGTTGTCCGGCTGCTTCCGGGTGTGCTTGGCAACGAAGCTTCCCCTGTTCATGACTCGTTTAGTTCCGGCTTGCTCGAACACCCACATTACACGCGTCCTGCCGATTTCCGCGGCATGAAAGTTCCAGAAGTACTTTTGTCGGGAAATCATCGCCTCATCGAAGAATGGCGTGAAAAACAATCGTTAAAACGAACGTTTTTGCGCCGACCGGATTTACTAGAAAATTATCCATTAACAGAAAAGCAAAAACGATGGATCGAAGAGTGGAAAAAAGAAGAGCGGTAACTATTGCGCATGATGCAAGTTTATGCTAGTATATTCTTTGTGTGACTTAAGTGATTTGCTTAAGTGAGGAAAACGATGTTCCGCTGCAATGATGGATAAGCATTGTCATGAACATCTGTTGGAAGGAGTGGAAAATGATGCATCATTTAATCCAAGAAATTACGAAAGAGCAATTGCGGACAGATTTACCAGATTTCCGTCCTGGTGACACGGTGCGCGTTCATGTGAAAGTCATCGAAGGAAACCGTGAACGTATCCAAGTGTTTGAAGGCGTTGTAATTAAACGCCGCGGTGCTGGTATTAGCGAAACATTCACCGTCCGCAAAGTATCTTACGGTGTTGGTGTAGAGCGTACTTTCCCAGTGCATACACCGAAAATCGCGAAGTTAGAAGTTGTTCGCCGCGGTAAAGTACGCCGTGCGAAATTGTATTATTTACGTCAACTTCGTGGTAAAGCAGCACGCATTAAAGAAATCGTTCGATAATGAACATTATGAATGGAGAAAAAGGAGCTTGATGGCAAGCTCCTTTTTTCACTACCCGTAATTGTGTCATAATAGATAAAAAATCATTTAGGTGGGAGAATGATGGAAAAGAAAAGAAGCGAACTGCGGGAATGGTTAAAAGCGATTGTGATTGCCGTTTTGCTCACGGGCGGCATTCGTTATTTTATTTTCGCGCCGATTATTGTCGACGGCCAGTCAATGATGCCAACCCTGCACAATCACGACCGTATGATTGTCAATAAGCTCTCTTATAAAATCGGTACGCCTCATCGTTTTGACATTGTTGTTTTTCATGCCGAAGAGGGAAAAGACTATATTAAGCGGGTGATCGGTTTGCCGGGCGACCATATTGAATACAAAAACGATACGCTATATGTAAACGGAAAGCCGTACGAGGAACCGTACCTAGAAGAATATAAAAAACAAGTGGTCGATGGTCCATGGACCGAACCGTTTACTTTAGAGGAACTTACCGGCCGAAAAACCGTACCGGAAGGCCATCTGTTTGTGATGGGCGATAACCGCCGTTTTAGCAAAGATAGCCGTCACATTGGATTTATACCAATGGATAAAGTTGTCGGAAAAGCCAATATTGTGTATTGGCCGCTTTCTGATGCACGCATTGTGAAATAATAAGCAATAGGTGATGCATATGACGATTCAATGGTTTCCCGGCCATATGGCGAAAGCAAAACGGGAAGTACAAGAAAAATTAAAATTAATCGATATCGTGTTCGAATTGCTCGATGCCCGCATTCCGCTGTCATCGAGAAATCCGATGATTCATGAAATTCTCGGCAACAAGCCGCGTATCGTTTTACTAAATAAAGCGGATATGGCTGATGAGACGGTGACGGAGCAATGGATTGCCTATTTCGAACGGCAGCAGTTGCATGCGTTGGCGATCGATGCGCAAACAGGCACAGGAATTAGGCAAATTGTATCGGCAGCAAAGGAAATGTTGAAAGACAAATTTGCGAAAATGGCGGCGAAAGGAATAAAAAATCCTCGACCGATGCGCGCGCTCATTGTTGGAATTCCGAATGTTGGAAAATCTACGCTAATTAATCGTCTTGCTGGAAGGAATATTGCAAAAACAGGGGATAAACCGGGGGTCACGAAAGCGCAGCAATGGATTAAAGTCGGCAAAGAAATGGAGCTTCTTGATACACCAGGTATTTTATGGCCGAAATTTGAGGATGAGGAAGTTGGTCTGAAGCTTGCCACAACCGGGGCCATTAAAGATACGATTTTAAATTTGCAAGATGTTGCTGTATATGCGTTAAATTTTTTAAAACAGCATTATCCAGAACGATTAAAAGAGCGGTATTCTCTTGATGATATTCCTGGAGAAATTGTGGCATTGTTTGATGCAATTGGCAAACGGCGCGGCTGTCTTGTCAGCGGGGGTGCCGTTGACTATGATAAAGTATCCGAAATTGTGCTTCACGATATTCGTACGGAAAAATTAGGAAGATTGAGTTTTGAAACTCCATAAAAGCCCGCTAAATGAATCGGGCTTTATTTTTTTTATTGCAATGCCGATAAAATGTATAGAGAAAGAAGAGAGGGACAGGAGAAATGAATAAATATACTGTAAAAGAAATACAAGCTCTATTACAGCAAATCGATGATGAGAATGCTCCCTTGTTTAAAGAGATTGTTCAAGATGAGCGAAAAAGCGTACAAAAGCTCGTTGCTCGCTGGTATAAACAGAAAAAACAAGAAGAACAAGCAAAAAGACAATGGCAGGAAATGTCGCGCTATGAGCGGCAGTTGTTTGAACAAGGAATCGAGTATATAGCTGGCATCGATGAAGCGGGACGAGGGCCGCTTGCTGGTCCAGTTGTTGCCGCGGCCGTCATGCTGCCGAAAGATGCGTACATTCCGGGATTAAATGACTCGAAAAAGCTATCGGAAGCAAAGCGGGAAATGTTATTTCATATGATTCAATCCTGTGCGATTTCGATTGGCATTGGCGTCGTCACAGCTGCGGAAATTGATGAAATGAACATCTATGAAGCAACAAAAAAAGCGATGATCAAAGCGGTCGAACAGCTTTCACCGAAACCGGATTATTTATTAATTGATGCAATGACACTGCCTATATCAACACCGCAACAAAGCATTGTAAAAGGCGATGCAAATAGCGTTTCGATTGCGGCTAGTTCCATCATTGCAAAAGTGACGCGCGACCATTTTATGAAACAGCTCGCAAAGCAATATCCACAATATGGATTTGAAAAAAATATGGGATATGGCACTGCCCAGCATTTAGAAGCGATTCGCGTATACGGTACCATTGATGAACACCGTTGTTCTTTTTCTCCAATTAAAGAAATGATAGAAATGAAGAAAGAAGGAAAGGAATATGATCAAACGCATCGACAAAGCATTGCCGGTTTTTCCAGCTAGCGATGCAACGCACGGCCGCTTTCGCCATGGACAAGTTGTCTATGGAAAAATTGAGAGCATACAAGGAGAAGCTGAAAAGATCGCTCATGTGCGCGTCGGGGATGAAATGGTAACTGCAAGATTACGCGCTTCTTTACAAGCGGGAAATTATTATTTATTCGAAGTAAAAGCCGAAAATGACAATATATATTGGAAAATAATAGATGGAGAGAGAGGGCTCTCTTTCAACATCGATGAAGCGGCGCAGCATCTTATTCAAAAATGGAAATTGCCGCGTGATGCGCATTCTTTTCTTCGCTTTGTATTACAAGAAAAAATACCGGTTGCGAAAGAAGAAATGAGTAAAATCGTTCAATGGACAGAGCAATTAGAAGATAAGGAACAAGGATGGGAAACGCTTCGCTATATGTTTGCCCGTCGTTTTCCGGTGACGAAAGATGTTTTCTTTTCATTGCTTGCGGTAAAAACCAATCCCCCGCTTTTTCAGCAGCTGCAATATACGGAAAAACTGCTGGCGTCTTTGCCAACGGAACAGCAAAAAGATTCATTGCAAGCGTTGCATCGCTATTTACAGCACATTGCAACCGATCGAAAAAACGCCTATGACATTCTTTCCAATTTACTTCAATCATTACAACAACCTGAACAAAAGATTGCGCAACAATTATTGAACAAGTTAGGTTTACCGTTACACAACATAGATTCTGATCAATTAAAAAAATTCCAAACTGCCATTAGGAATGGCGACTTCCAAGAAATACAGCAGCATTTACAGCTGTTATTTCCAGGATTTGAAGAACAGCAATTTCTTAAACATTTTCAAACGCTTTATGTATCCTATGAGAACGGTTTTCTCTCCAATGAGGAACAACAGCTTTTTTCTGCTATTTTAACAAGATCGGATAATGATATTGCTTTATCGATTTTTCATCTATTAAAAGAGTCGTTTCAGAAGCTTGGGCTTCAGTATGAAGCAAATATACGCCGAGCGCTGGAAACAAAAACGCTTGCCATGACGACGCTAACGTCTTTAAAATCCCTTCTTTTGCAGGCGTTAGAAAACGCGCATGAACCGGTATTGAAAGAAACGTTACAGACGCTTCTTTATCATATTACTGGTCAGCAACTATTATCCCAAGGCGAAGGACCGTTGCAACATGTATTTATGCAAATTCCGATTCAGATTGGAGAACAACGGACGGATGTAGCGATTCATTGGCAAGGAAAAAGACAAAAAGATGGGAAAATCGACCCAGACTATTGTCATATCGTTTTTTGCTTACTTTTGGACAAATTAAAAGAAACGGTTGTCGACGTGCGCGTGCAACAACGTATTGTTCACATTTCCATTTTCAATGATCATCCCCATTTACTCCGCATTGCCAATGAGTTTCAACCTATGCTGAAAGAACGGCTAGAGGCGCATGGATATACGTTATCCGCTTTGAAAATCGAAACATCTAAACAAAAGAAAATGCCCATTGATATCGTATTTCAACAACGTTATAACGGGGTGGATTACCGTATATGAAAAACAAAGAAAAACAAGCGGTGGCCCTTTCCTATGATTCGAATGTACATGAAGCTCCGGTAGTGGTTGCCAAAGGAAAAGGGCATGTAGCGGAAGCGATCATCGATGCCGCAAAACAACACGGGATTCCTATACAAGAAGATCCGTCTCTCGTCCAATTATTGAGTGAACTGGAAATAAACGAAACAATCCCTGAAGATTTGTACTATCTTGTTGCTGAATTGTTTGCGTTTATTTATCGTTTAGACAAACATGTAAAAAAAGAATAGATCCCCTTGTATCAAAGGATTGAAAGGGTTTTCCCTTTTGAAATTTTTTAATTTTGTGTCGAAAAGGTGGACAATATAGAAAGTATCATTATAAAATGAAAGCGCTAGAACTTTTTAGTTTTATACATAGGAGGTTGGCGCATGAATATCCATGAATATCAAGCAAAAGAAATCCTCAGAAATTATGGCGTTAGCGTACCAAACGGCCGCGTAGCGTTCACTGTTGAGGAAGCGGTAGAGGCGGCGAAAGAATTAGGAAGCCCTGTTTGCGTTGTAAAAGCGCAAATTCATGCCGGCGGGCGCGGAAAAGCCGGAGGGGTAAAAGTAGCAAAAAGTTTAGATGAAGTTCGTACATATGCGAGCGAACTGCTAGGAAAAGTGCTTGTTACTCATCAAACAGGTCCGGAAGGAAAAGAAGTAAAACGCTTACTTATTGAAGAAGGCTGCGACATTAAGAAAGAATATTACATTGGTCTCGTTGTGGATCGCGCAACTTCTCGCGTTGTGTTGATGGGTTCAGAAGAAGGCGGTACCGAAATCGAAGAAGTAGCAGCAAAAACACCAGAGAAAATTTTTAAAGAATATATCGACCCAGCGGTGGGATTACAAGCGTTTCAAGCACGTCGTTTAGCGTTTAACATCAACATTCCAAAAGAGCTTGTCAATCAGGCAGTCAAGTTTATGATGGGGCTTTATCAAGTGTTTGTTGACAAAGACTGCTCGATCGCGGAAATCAACCCGCTTGTTGTCACTGGCGACGGCAAAGTAATGGCGCTTGATGCGAAATTAAACTTTGACTCGAACGCTTTATATCGCCATAAAGACATTTTAGAATACCGCGATTTAGATGAGGAAGATCCGAAAGAAGTTGAAGCATCCAAATATGATTTAAACTATATCGCCCTTGACGGTAATATCGGTTGCATGGTCAACGGCGCCGGCCTTGCAATGGCAACGATGGATATCATCAAATATTACGGCGGCGAACCAGCAAACTTCTTGGATGTCGGCGGCGGCGCAACCGCGGAAAAAGTAACGGAAGCGTTTAAAATTATTCTTTCCGACCCGAACGTCAAAGGCATTTTCGTCAATATTTTCGGCGGCATCATGAAATGCGACGTGATCGCTAGCGGCATTATCGAGGCGACAAAACAAGTCGGCCTTAATCTTCCGCTTGTTGTCCGTCTCGAAGGAACAAATGTCGAACTAGGGAAAAAGATTTTGCAAGAATCGGGTCTAAACATTACCGCTGCTGATTCGATGGCAGACGGCGCACAAAAAATCGTGGAGCTAGTACGTTAAGAAAGTGAGGGAGAAACGTGAGCATTTTTATTAATAAAGACACAAAAGTGATCGTACAAGGGATTACGGGTTCACAAGGATTATTCCATACAAAACAAATGCTCGAGTACGGAACAAAAATTGTAGGCGGTGTCACGCCAGGAAAAGGCGGTACAGAAGTCGAAGGAGTACCAGTGTTTGATACTGTTTCCGAAGCGGTAGAAAAAACAGGAGCAAACGCTTCTGTCATTTACGTTCCGCCAGCATTTGCCGCAGACGCGATTATGGAAGCGGTCGATGCAGAATTAGACCTTGTCGTTTGTATTACGGAAGGTATTCCTGTCCTTGATATGGTGAAAGTAAAACGCTACATGGAAGGCAAGAAAACTCGTCTCATCGGACCAAACTGTCCTGGCGTCATTACGCCGGAAGAATGTAAAATCGGCATTATGCCAGGCTACATTCATAAAAAAGGCCATGTCGGCATTGTTTCCCGCTCTGGTACTTTAACGTACGAAGCGGTTCATCAATTGACGCAAGCGGGCATCGGCCAATCGACAGCGGTCGGAATCGGCGGCGATCCGGTCAATGGCACAAACTTCATTGATGTATTAAAAGCGTTTAACGAAGATGAAGAAACGTATGCCGTTATTATGATTGGGGAAATCGGCGGCACCGCGGAAGAAGAAGCGGCAGAATGGGTAAAAGCGAACATGAAAAAACCGGTCGTTGGCTTTATCGGCGGCCAAACAGCACCTCCAGGAAAACGGATGGGACATGCTGGCGCAATTATTTCCGGCGGTAAAGGAACGGCAGCAGAAAAAATTAAGAAAATGAACGAATGCGGCATTAAAGTGGCAGAAACACCTGCAGTAATTGGCGAAACATTAATTTCCGTTTTGAAGGAACAAGGCCTTTACGAAAAATGCAAAACTCATTAAAATACATCGTCCCGCATCGTTTTTCAGGCGGGACGATTTTTTATTGGGTATTGGCAAATTCTATCATCGTTATGGCAGATTCATGATCGGAACCGTGCAAAAACAGACAAAGGGATAGAAAGGAAGATATGATGTATTCATCCGTTCGTGAGCGCCTTATTCATCTTCACCACTGCCGCGGGGCAGGCTGGAAAACGATCCATCGCTTATTGGAAATCGATCCGACCTTTTCCTCTGTATTTACCCTTCCATCTTCTGCATTGCGAACGCGTATTCCTTTATCCTCCCAACAATATACACAATTTTTCCAAGATTTACATTCCCCTCATATTGAAAGTATGATAAAAACATATAAGGACAAAAATATCCACGTCATCACAATTTTTGACGCAGACTATCCACCTTTGTTAAAACATATATACAAGCCCCCATGGGTGCTATATGCAAAAGGGAATATTCGTCTTTTGTCGTCATTTAAAATGATTAGTATTGTTGGGACGAGACAGCCGACAAAAGAAGGGATACAATCGTTGCGGCAACTAGTTCCGCCGCTGGTGGCGAACGATTGGGTAATCGTAAGCGGTCTTGCGGTAGGAATCGATACGTTAGCGCACGAAATGACAATTGAAAACGGTGGACATACAATCGCGATCATCGCAGGAGGATTTGAACATATATATCCAAGACAAAATAAAAGACTAGCAGACCAATTAATGGGCGGACACCTTATTTTATCGGAACATCCGCCGCATGTGCGGCCGCAAAAATGGCATTTTCCGCTGCGCAATCGGATTATCAGCGGAATATCGCTTGGAACGATCGTCGTACAAGCGAAAGAGAGAAGCGGCTCATTAATTACTGCTCTATTAGCGCTTGAGCAAGGAAGAGAGGTGTTTGCCGTTCCTGGTCCAATTTTTTTGGAACAATCAAAAGGGCCAAACATGTTAATACAGCAAGGAGCAAAATTAGTTCATTCGGCAACCGATATATTCGAGGAATTTTCCTACATTCGATAAAAGCAATGCAAGAATTTTTCATATCTTGTTTGACAAATATCATAAGAATCATTAATAATAATGAAGATTTTAAATTTACCTCGTTAGGGGAGGAAGTTTGATGTCAGACTATCTTGTCATCGTGGAATCGCCAGCGAAAGCGAAGACGATCGAACGATATTTAGGAAAAAAATATAAAGTAAAAGCTTCGATGGGACATGTTCGCGATCTGCCAAAAAGCCAAATGGGCGTTGATATAAATAACGGCTATGAGCCAAAGTATATTACGATTCGCGGTAAAGGGCCAATCATTAAAGAATTAAAAACAGCAGCGAAAAAAGCAAAAAAAGTGTTTCTTGCCGCGGACCCGGACCGCGAAGGAGAAGCGATTGCTTGGCATTTAGCCAATATGCTCGACCTTGATATTCATTCCGACTGCCGCGTTGTATTTAACGAGATTACGAAGGATGCGGTTAAAGAGTCATTTCAACATCCACGTCCGATCAATATGAATCTTGTTGACGCGCAGCAAGCGCGCCGAGTGTTGGACCGGCTGGTTGGATACAACATTAGCCCGCTTCTTTGGAAAAAGGTGAAGAAAGGATTGAGCGCGGGGCGTGTTCAATCTGTAGCGCTGCGTTTGATCATCGACCGCGAAAAAGAAATTAAACAATTTCAGCCGGAAGAGTATTGGACGATTCAAGCCGAATTTGTAAAAGGAAATGAAACGTTTACTGCTTCTTTTTACGGAGTGGATGGGCAAAAGCTTGAATTAAAAAAGGAAGCAGACGTTGCCGCGATTTTACAACGCATAAACGGCAACCACTTTACGGTGACATCGGTGGCAAAAAAGGAGCGGAAACGAAATCCAGTGCCGCCGTTTACGACGTCTTCCTTGCAGCAAGAAGCAGCGCGCAAGCTTAATTTTCGAACGAAGAAAACGATGATGATCGCCCAGCAGCTATATGAAGGAATCGATCTTGGCAGTGAAGGAACGGTCGGCTTAATTACCTATATGCGTACAGACTCGACAAGAGTATCAGAAAGCGCACGGCAAGAGGCACTATCTTATATAGAAGCGACGTTTGGAAAAGAATTTGTCGCACAAGAAAAGCGAAAAGAAAAGAAAAATGCCAATGCGCAAGATGCGCATGAAGCGATTCGTCCGACATCTGCATTTCGCGAGCCGGAAAAGGTAAAGCCATATTTAACCCGCGATCAATTTCGGTTGTATAAGTTAATTTGGGAACGTTTTATCGCAAGCCAAATGGCAGCCGCACTGTTAGATACGATGAGCATTGAACTTGAAAATGAAGGGGTGATCTTTCGAGCAAGCGGCTCGAAAGTAAAATTTCCTGGTTTTATGAAAGTATATGTAGAGGGAACGGATGACCAAACGGATGAACAAGATCGCCTTCTTCCGGATTTGCAGGAAGGGGAAACTGTTTTCAGCAAAGATATTGAACCAAAGCAGCATTTTACTCAGCCGCCTCCTCGCTATACGGAAGCGCGGCTTGTGAAAACGCTAGAAGAGCTTGGCATCGGCCGGCCGTCTACGTACGCGCCGACGCTTGATACGATTCAAAAACGAAACTATGTCGTGCTAGAAAATAAACGTTTTGTTCCAACAGAACTTGGAGAAATCGTGTTAGAACTAATGTTAGAGTTTTTCCCAGAAATCATTGACGTGGAGTTTACAGCGAAAATGGAGAAAAATTTGGATGAAATCGAGGAAGGAAAAGTAGAATGGGTGAAAGTGGTCGACGAATTTTACCAGGAATTTGAAAAGCGGCTGCAAACCGCGGAAAAGGAAATGAAAGAAGTCGAGATTAAAGACGAGCCGGCAGGAGTCGACTGCGAAGTGTGCGGAAGCCCAATGGTATATAAAATGGGGCGATTCGGCAAATTTGTCGCCTGCTCCAATTTCCCGGAATGCCGCAATACAAAGCCGATCGTTAAGGAAATCGGGGTAAAATGTCCGAAATGCCGCGAAGGAAATATTGTGGAGCGCAGCAGTAAGAAAAAGCGGATTTTTTATGGCTGCGACCGTTTTCCACAATGCGATTTCGTCTCGTGGGATAAACCGCTTGCCCGCCCTTGCCCGAAATGCGGCGGCTTGCTAGTGGAAAAGAAACTGAAAAAAGGCGTGCAAGTGCAATGTACGGCATGTGATTACGAAGAAGCACCACAATCTTGACAAATAAAGGAGGAATATATGGTGAACGAACGAACGGTAAATGTCATTGGCGCAGGTTTGGCAGGCAGTGAGGCGGCATGGCAGCTTGCCAACCACGGCATCCATGTCCGCCTTTACGAAATGAGACCGGTGAAGCAAACGCCTGCTCACCATACAGATAAATTTGCGGAACTTGTTTGCAGCAACTCGTTGCGTGCTAATTCATTAACAAATGCAGTCGGCGTATTAAAAGAAGAAATGCGCCGCTTGAATTCTGTCATTATGAAGGCAGCAGATGAATGCTCTGTTCCGGCGGGAAGTGCGCTTGCTGTAGACCGGCATGAGTTTGCCGCGCGTGTAACCAATCTTGTCCAAGGGCATCCGAATGTGACCGTTATTCGTGAAGAAGTGACAGAAATTCCGTCTGGCCCAACGATTATCGCAACAGGGCCATTAACGTCTAAAGCATTATCCGAGCGGCTAAAAGAGCTAACGGGAGAAGAATATTTATATTTTTACGATGCCGCTGCTCCAATCATCGAAAAAGAAAGCATTAATATGGATAAAGTATATGTCAAATCACGTTATGATAAAGGCGAAGCTGCGTATATCAACTGCCCGATGACAGAAGAAGAATTCGACCGCTTTTACGAAGCGCTCATTTCCGCAGAAACGGTTCCATTAAAAGAGTTTGAAAAAGAAATTTATTTTGAAGGCTGCATGCCGATTGAAGTAATGGCGCGGCGAGGGAAAAAGACGCTTCTATTTGGGCCGATGAAACCGGTTGGTTTGGAAGACCCGCGTACCGGAAAGCGTCCATACGCGGTTGTTCAGCTTCGGCAAGATGATGCGGCAGGTACGCTTTACAATATTGTCGGATTCCAGACACATTTGAAATGGGGCCCGCAAAAAGAAGTAATTCGCCTTATTCCGGGGCTAGAAAATGCAGAAATTGTCCGCTATGGCGTGATGCATCGCAATACGTTTATCAACTCGCCAAAATTATTGCGGCCAACGTATCAATATAAAGAACGTGACGATTTATTTTTTGCTGGACAAATGACCGGTGTCGAAGGGTATGTGGAATCAGCAGCATCGGGGCTTGTCGCAGGAATTAACGCAGCACGGCTTGTATTAGGGCAAGAACTTGTTGTTTTTCCGCGTGAAACAGCAATTGGCAGCATGGCGCATTACATTACGTCAACGAATCCAAATCATTTTCAGCCGATGAATGCTAATTTCGGTTTGTTTGCACCTCTAGAAGAAAAAATCAAAGATAAACAGCGCCGCAATGAACGATACGCGCAACGGGCATTGGATACAATTCAGAATTTTATTAAAAAAGATTGCAAGGGCTATTAATATATGTTAATATTTAGTAGCCTTTGTGAGGTGTGAAAAATGGAAAATTCGAAAATTGCGTTAAAATTGTTCATAGAATATTTACAAGTCGAGAAAAATTATTCACAATATACTATTGTGTGTTACCAACGAGATGTAGAGCAGTTTTTCGAGTTTATGAATGAACAAGGGATTCATCATCTGCATGAAGTAACGTATAATGATGTTCGTCTCTATTTGACGAAGCTGTATGAACAAAAACAGTCAAGCCGTTCCATTTCACGGAAAATTTCTAGTTTGCGAAGCTTCTATAAGTTTTTGCTGCGGGAAAAAAAGGTAAAAGAAAATCCGTTTGCGCTCGCTGCACTTCCGAAAAAAGAACAAAAAATTCCTAATTTTTTATATGAGCAGGAATTAGAAAAACTTTTTTATGTCAATGATGTTAATACAGCGATCGGCCAACGCAATCAAGCGATTCTTGAGCTTCTCTACGCGACGGGCGTCCGTGTTAGTGAATGTTGTCACATTCAACTTTCTGATATCGATTTTTCTGTTTCAACTATTTTGATTCATGGTAAAGGAAATAAACAGCGCTATGTCCCGTTTGGCCGTTTTGCCAAAGAAGCATTGGAGCGTTACATTCATCATGGACGGCGTGAGCTTTTGCAAAAAGCAAAAAGCGCTCATGCTTATTTGTTTGTCAACGCCCGCGGCAATCCGTTAACACCTCGGGGAGTGCGTTATATTTTGGATGAAATAGTAAAAAAAGCGGCGCTTACTCAAAATATTAGCCCACACGTGCTGAGACATACGTTTGCGACTCATTTATTAAATGAAGGGGCCGATATGCGTACAGTTCAAGAATTGCTTGGACATGCGCATCTTTCATCAACACAAGTGTATACCCATGTAACGAAAGACCGGCTGCGCCATATTTATTTACATACGCATCCGCGAGCATAACTCTGCCGCGAGCAAAAAGGAGGATGGATAGCGATGGAACAGTTCCACGCGACGACGATTTTTGCGATTCATCATAATGGAAAGGCTGCGATGGCAGGAGACGGTCAAGTAACGTTTGGCAATGCAGTGGTGATGAAACATACAGCGAAAAAAGTACGGAGATTATTTCAAGGAAAAGTGTTAGCAGGATTTGCCGGATCGGTCGCAGATGCGTTTACATTATTTGAGATGTTCGAAGGAAAGCTAGAAGAATTTAATGGGAACTTGCCGCGCGCCGCTGTGGAATTAGCAAAAGAATGGCGCAGCGATAAAGTATTGCGGCGCTTAGAGGCAATGCTAATCGTGATGGATGAACGCCATTTGCTTCTCGTATCAGGAACTGGTGAAGTCATTGAACCGGATGACGGAATATTAGCGATCGGTTCTGGCGGAAATTACGCGCTAGCGGCAGGACGTGCATTAAAACAATACGCAGGAGATCAGCTATCGGCCAAAGAGATTGCCAAAGCGGCGCTAGAAATAGCCGCAAATATTTGTGTGTATACGAATGACCATATTATTGTGGAAGAACTATAAAAAGAGAGGAGGGACAGCGGTGTCAGAAGCATTAACGCCTCGGCAAATTGTCGAAAAGCTTGATCAATTTATCGTTGGGCAAAAGGAAGCGAAGAAAGCAGTTGCGATTGCGCTAAGAAATCGTTATCGCCGCAGTTTGCTTGATGAAAAATTACGGGATGAAGTTGTCCCGAAAAATATTTTAATGATCGGTCCGACAGGGGTCGGAAAAACGGAAATCGCCAGACGGTTGGCGAAGTTGGTTGGCGCTCCGTTTGTCAAAGTGGAGGCAACAAAGTTTACGGAAGTTGGATATGTCGGCCGCGATGTCGAATCGATGGTGCGCGATCTTGTGGAAACGTCCGTTCGATTAGTAAAAGAACGGAAAATGAACGAAGTGAAAGATCGCGCTGAACAGCAAGCGAATAAACGGCTTGTTGAGTTATTAGTGCCGGGAAAGCAAAAACAAACGATGAAAAACCCTCTTGAACTATTATTCGGTGGAGCGCAAACATCGCAGCAAGATACATATCAAACGTATGAAGACGATCACATCGAACAAAAACGGAGACAAGTCGCTTGGCAGCTGGCGAACGGTCAGCTGGAAGATGAAATGGTGACAATCGAAGTAGAAGAACAACAGCCGATGTTTTTTGACTTTTTGCAAGGGGCCGGCATTGAGCAAATGGGAATGAATATGCAAGACGCGCTAAGCAGCCTCATTCCGAAGCGCCGCAAAAAACGCAAATTAAAAGTAAGAGAAGCACGTAAAGTGCTTACGAATGAGGAAGCACAGAAGTTAATCGACATGGATGAAGTAACACAGGAAGCAATACGTCTTGCAGAACAGTCTGGCATCATTTTTATCGATGAAATCGATAAAATTGCGCGCAGCGGGCAAGCCGCTTCTTCAGCGGATGTATCGAGAGAAGGAGTGCAACGCGACATTTTGCCAATTGTTGAAGGCTCCACCGTTATGACGAAATACGGCCCTGTTAAGACAGATCATATATTGTTTATCGCTGCCGGAGCATTTCATATGGCAAAACCGTCCGACTTAATCCCGGAGTTGCAAGGCCGGTTTCCGATTCGTGTCGAGCTAACGAAACTTTCAGTTGACGATTTCGTAAAAATATTAGTAGAGCCTGATAATGCTCTTATTAAACAATATAAGGCGCTTCTTGCGACGGAAGGTATAAATCTTGAATTTTCTGACGATGCTATTCGTAAGATTGCCGAAGTCGCCTTTGAAGTGAATCAGACAACCGATAATATCGGAGCAAGACGCCTTCATACGATCATGGAAAAGCTGCTTGAAGATTTATTGTTTGAAGCTCCGGATATTACGCTAGATAAAGTAGTCATTACACCTCAGTATGTCGAACAAAAACTAGGCAACATTGTCAAAAACAAAGATTTAAGTGAATTCATTTTGTAACAAATTAAATGAGGAGGAGAATGAACATATGAATTTATTACAAAAAACAAGAAAGATTAACGCAATGCTGCAAAAAGCAGCGGGAAAACCGGTAAACTTTAAAGAAATGGCAGAAACGCTTTGCGAAGTAATTGAAGCAAACGTATTCGTTGTGAGCCGTCGCGGTAAATTGCTCGGTTTTGCGATTAAACAATCGATTGAAAATGAGAGAATGAAAAAAATGTTAGAAGAACGTCAATTTCCAGAAGAATATACGAAAAAATTATTTAACATCACAGAAACGTCCCCTAACATTGATATTAATAGCGAATATACAGCATTTCCAGTGGAAAATCGCGACTTATTTAAAACTGGTTTGACGACGATTGTTCCGATCAACGGTGGCGGCGAGCGGCTCGGAACACTTATTTTATCGCGATTGGATCGTGAATTTAATGATGATGATCTTATTCTAGCAGAGTATGGCGCAACCGTTGTCGGCATGGAAATTTTGCGTGAGAAAGCGGAGGAAATTGAAGAAGAAGCACGCAGCAAAGCGGTCGTACAAATGGCAATCAGCTCGCTTTCTTATAGCGAACTAGAAGCGATCGAACATATTTTTGAAGAGTTGGAAGGTACAGAAGGGTTGCTTGTCGCAAGCAAAATTGCTGACCGTGTCGGCATTACTCGTTCCGTTATCGTGAATGCCCTTCGTAAACTAGAAAGCGCTGGAGTGATTGAATCACGTTCGCTTGGTATGAAGGGAACATATATTAAAGTGTTAAATGATAAGTTTTTAACAGAACTAGAGAAATTAAAATCCAGTTAATAAAATAAGAAAACTGGCTTAAAAGCAGACTTGCTTTTAGGCCGGTTTTTTATATGTCAAAACTTTGTTTGGCCAGCGATTTTAGTACATTTACAATAATATAAAAACGACAGACATAGACAAATTTCGTCTTTTTTTTCTATTTAGGATGAAAAAAATAGTACAATCTTCCGGCTATACAATATTTTTTCATTCTCGTAAAATGAATATTAGCATATATTGTCGAAAAAATAGGATAAAAGAGGGGATACCTTTGTCACTGTTTTCGCGTACGTTTATGATGCTAGAGCAAGGGCTGGATTATGCGTCATTAAGGGAAAAAGTGATTGCAAACAATATCGCCAATGTAGACACGCCCAATTATAAGGCAAAAGAAGTGCGGTTTCGGGCAGAACTAAACCGAGCGCTTCAACCGCTAGAAGCAAAGCGAACAAATCCGAAGCATCTTCCGTTTACCCGTCCAATGACAAACAAATTTCTCGTGACGTCAAGGACCAATGTAGTATACAATCATAATGGAAATAATGTCGATATTGATCAAGAAATGTCACATTTGGCAGAAAATCAAATTTATTACAACGCTTTAGTCGAGCAATTGAACGGAAAGTTCACAACGTTAAAAACGGTCATTAAGGGAGGAAAATAATTATGTCTATTTTTCAAAGTTTAGATATAACAGCGTCTGCGCTTACGGCTCAACGGTTACGCATGGATGTAATTTCCTCCAATATGGCTAATGTCGACACGACTCACGCTCGATTGGTTAATGGACAATGGGAACCGTATCGACGCAAATTCGTTGTGATGGAACCGCGTCAAGAAGGATTTTCTACATATTTGCAAGCTGCGATGAATAGCCGCTCATCTGTTGGTAACGGAGTGAAAGTAACAAAAATTATGGAGGATCAAACTCCTTTTAAACTCGTTTACGATCCTTCTCATCCTGACGCAGACCCTAACGGATATGTTCGCCTTCCTAACGTTGATCCGTTAAAAGAAATGGTCGATTTAATGAGTGCAACACGGTCATATGAAGCAAATGTAACGGTTTTTAATGCGACGAAGGGAATGTTAATGAAAGCATTAGAAATCGGAAAGTAAAAAAATAAAGGGGATATAGATGATGATACAAGGAATTCATCGCTCTTTGTTTTCAGAGGCGACAAACGTTGCTTCACAAGCGACAAAACCAGCTGATGCGCAAAAGGCGTTTTCCACTTTTTTGAAAGATGCGCTGAATAAAGTGAATGACGAGCAATTGCAAGCTTCCCAATTAACAGAGAAGCTTGTAAAAGGGGAAAACGTTGATTTACACAAGGTGATGATCGCTTCGCAAAAAGCGAGCATTTCCTTACAACTTACATTAGAAGTGCGCAACAAAGTGATTGAGGCATATCAAGAAATGATGAGAATGCAAATATAGCATATGGATTGTGAAATAATCGGGGGAATAGTATGAGCAACAAATTAAAAGAATGGCTGAGCCGATTCACCTTATTTTGGAAAGAGAGAACAAAAAAACAAAAATGGATCGCCATTGCCAGCCTCGCTCTTTTCTTGCTTATAACCGGCGTAGCTATATATTTTGCGACAAGAACAGAGTTTGCGCCGTTATATAGCAACTTAACGCCACAGGAAGCGGGGCAAATTAAAGCAACGCTCGACCAGCGGGGAATCAAATCGGAAGTAGCGGATAACGGCACCACGATTAAAGTGCCAAAAGAGTTAGTAAACTCGTTAAAAGTTGATTTAGCGGCAGAAGGAATTCCAAACAGCGGCACCATTGATTATTCTTATTTTGGAAAAAATGCAAGCTTCGGAATGACGGATAACGAGTTTAATGTTGTCAAACTCGAAGCAATGCAAAATGAGCTGGCAAATTTAATTAAAAGCATCGATGGTGTAGAAGACGCAAAAGTAATGATTAATCTTCCACAGCCGAGCGTGTTTGCTTCCGATGACCAAGGCGAGGCATCGGCTTCGATCGTGTTAAAAACAAAACCGGGATATCAATTTAGCGATCAGCAAATTAGGGCGTTGTACCATCTTGTTTCTAAAAGTGTTCCTAACCTTCCTACAGATAATATCGTCATTATGAATCAGTTTTTTGAGTATTTTGATTTGAAAAATAACGAAAATTTTTCGACAGGCACAACGTTTGCCACACAGCAAGAAATTAAAAAACAAATTGAACGGGATATTCAACGGCAAGTACAGCAAATGTTAGGAACAATGATGGGGCAGGATAAAGTCGTTGTATCCGTAACGGCTGATGTGGACTTTACGCAGGAAAACCGGGAAGAAAACCTTGTTGCTCCGGTTGATGAAAAAAATAACGAAGGCATTGCCGTCAGCGTGCAACGTATTAAAGAGACATACTCTGGGAAAGGCGCGCAGCCGGGCGGCGTGGCCGGTACGGGAGAAAACGAAGTGCCAAGCTATCAGGCTGGAGCAAGCGAGACAAATGGAGATTATGAGCGAACCGAGGAAACGATTAATAACGAAGTGAATAAGATCAAAAAACATATCGTCGAAAGTCCATATAAAATTCGTGATTTAGGCATTCAAGTAATGGTTGAGCCGCCAAATCCGAAAAATCCAAACTCTTTGCCACAGCAAACGATCGACGATATTCAAAAAATATTAGGAACGATTGTCAGAACATCGATTAATAAGCAAGATGGCCAAACATTAACCGATCAGGATATTCAAAATCGCATCGTTGTTTCTGTTCAGAAATTTAACGGAAAACCAACATTTACGGAACCAAAACAGACGATTCCAATGTGGGTATACATCGTCGGTGGAATTGGCCTTGTTCTTCTTATTGCATTGCTCATCTTATTGTGGCGCAGACGTAAAGAGGAAGAAGAGGAAGAAGAGGAAGATATTCTGGAGCCTATGGTTCAAGAAATTCCAGATATCCATGAAGAGAACGAAACGGAATCGACGATGCGCCGTAAGCAACTAGAAAAATTAGCGAAAGAAAAGCCAGACGAATTTGCAAAGCTGTTGCGAACATGGCTATCGGAAGAGTAGGAGGAACGGAAAATGGCAAAGCGCGACAAAAAAGGAGGGTTAACAGGGAGACAAAAAGCAGCGATCCTTCTCATTTCCCTTGGTCCAGATGTGTCCGCCTCCGTTTATAAACATTTGTCAGAAGAAGAAATTGAAAAACTAACGTTAGAAATTTCGAATATGCGGCAAGTGACAGCAGACGCAAAGGAAGAAGTGCTGGAAGAATTTCATCAAATTGCACTGGCACAAGATTATATTGCACAAGGCGGGATCGCTTATGCAAAAGAAGTGCTGGAAAAGGCGCTCGGTCCGGAAAAAGCGATGAATATTATTAACCGGTTAACGTCCGCCTTGATGGTGCGGCCGTTTGATTTCGCCCGTAAAGCGGATCCAACGCAACTATTAAATTTTATTCAAAACGAACATCCACAAACGATTGCCCTTATTCTTTCTTATCTTGAACCGGCGCAAGCAGGACAAATTTTATCGGCACTGCCGCAAGAAATGCAGGCGGATATTGCGCGACGCATCGCGTTAATGGATAGCACATCTCCTGACATTATTAATGAAGTGGAGCAAATTTTAGAACGAAAACTATCGACAACGGTTGTGCAAGATTATACACAAGCCGGCGGCATCGAAGCGGTAGTGGAAGTGTTAAATCAGGTGGACCGCAGCACAGAACGGACGATTCTCGATGCCCTTGAAATTCAAGATCCTGAACTTGCCGAAGAAATTAAGAAACGAATGTTTGTCTTTGAAGATATCGTCACTCTTGATAATCGCGCAATCCAGCGCGTGATTCGTGAAGTGGATAACAATGATTTAATGCTAGCGCTCAAAGTGGCAAGCGATGAAGTAAAAGAGATTGTGTTTCGCAACATGTCCACGCGCATGGCAGAGACATTTAAGGAAGAAATGGAATTTATGGGTCCTGTCCGTTTACGTGATGTTGAAGAAGCGCAGTCACGGATTGTCGCAGTGATTCGCCGCCTGGAAGAAGCAGGGGAAATTGTGATTGCACGCGGTGGGGGAGATGATATTATTGTCTAACGTCATTAAAGCTCCTTTTACAAAAACAAATCGTACTGCTAAAAAAACGATTGAAATTAAACGACTTTTTCTCGAACAGCAAAATATAACAGAAAAACAGCAAGAAAATCACGAAATGATGATGGAACATGCCAAGTATGAGGCAGAACAAATCAGACGGGAAGCAGAACAATATTATGAATCTATTCGGCAGCAATTGTTGAAAGAACAAGAAGCCTGGCATATAGAAAAGGAGCAGCTTATCCAATTAGCGCGTGAAGAAGGATATCAAGACGGATTTCATCAAGGAAAAGAAGAAGCGCTGCATCGTTATCGCGAGCTGATTGAACAGGCGAGACAAATTACAGAAAAAGCAAATGTTCAATTTTATGAACAAATCAATGCATCCGCAGAAACGATCCTCCGCATTGGAATGAAAGTAGCAGAGCGTATTATCGGTGAAAAATTAGCGGAAAATCACGACTATTTTTTATCACTAGTAAAGCGGGCGATTAAAGAAGTTCGGGAACAAACGGAAGTAACGATTTACGTCCATCCGCTTTCTTATGAAACGGTCGTGCAACAAAAAGAAGAATTAAAAGCGTTATTTCACCATGAAGCGGATGTGTTCATTCATCCAGATTTGCAGCTTGCGGAATATAGCTGCATCATTGAAACCCCGTTCGGACGCATCGATGCAAGCGTTGATACACAGCTTGAGCAAATAAAAGAGAAGCTGTTCGAACGAATGAAGGAGGGGGTATCCACTGAATTGGCAAGCTCTGCTCGATGAAATCGACGAGATGGACACTTATAAACGGTTTGGCAAAGTTTCACGGGTCATTGGCTTAATGATTGAAGCGAAAGGACCGGAAAGCTCAGTCGGCGACATTTGCTATATTCACACTAGAAGCGGCAGGCAAAAACAATTGATTGCGGCAGAAGTAGTTGGATTTAAAGAGCAACATGTATTGTTAATGCCGTTTTCGACTGTTCAGCATATTTCACCAGGATGTATTGTTGAAGCAACTGGAAAACCGTTGCAAATTCACGTTGGCTCGCCATTAATCGGGCAAGTGCTTGACCCTCTCGGCTATCCACTAGATGGCAGCCCATTGCCGAAGGGATTGCATCCTATTTCGATTGAGCGCAATCCGCCCAATCCACTTGCAAGACCGCCGATCAACGAACCGATCGAAGTTGGGGTTCGGATCATTGACAGCTTGTTAACGGTTGGCAAAGGGCAGCGCGTCGGAATTTTTGCCGGTTCGGGAGTTGGAAAAAGCACGTTAATGGGGATGATTGCCCGTCACACGAATGCGGATATAAATGTTATCGCATTAATTGGTGAGCGCGGACGTGAAGTCCGTGAATTTATTGAACGGGACCTCGGTCCGGAAGGTTTGGCCCGTTCTATCGTTGTCGTTGCCACTTCTGATCAGCCTGCGCTCATGCGTGTAAAAGGAGCGTATACCGCCACGGCGATTGCGGAATATTTCCGCGACCAAGGGATGGATGTGATGTTTATGATGGACTCTGTCACACGCGTTGCCATGGCGCAGCGAGAAATTGGACTAGCCATCGGCGAGCCGCCGACAACAAAAGGGTATACTCCGTCCGTGTTTGCTATCTTACCAAAATTATTAGAGCGTACAGGGACGAGCGCTTACGGCACTATTACCGCATTTTATACCGTACTTGTGGACGGAGATGACATGAACGAGCCGATTGCTGATACGGTACGCGGCATTTTGGATGGGCATTTCATCCTTGAACGAAGCTTAGCCAATAGGGGACAGTATCCAGCCATTAACGTATTGAAAAGCGTTAGCCGCGTAATGAATCATATTATTACACCAGAACATCGGCAAGCGGCAGATAAACTGCGCCAGCTTCTATCCACTTATATTAATTCGGAAGACTTAATCAATATAGGGGCGTACAAACGAGGATCGTCAAACGAAATTGATGAAGCGATTCGTTATTATCCAAAAATCATTTCTTTTTGCAAACAAGATATTCATGAAAAAATAACAAAAGACAAAAGCATTGAAATGCTAATTGACCTAATCCATGCAGGGTGAAAAAAATGGGATACGCATTTAAGCTGCAAAAAGTTTTAACAATGAAAGAAAATGAGAAACATCAAGCAGCAGGAGAATACAATGAAGCCGTACGGCGCTTTGAGGAAGTGGCGGAAAAATTATACCACTTTCTTAAGCAAAAAGAACAATATGAAGAAATCCATAAACAAAAACTTCAATCAGGATTGTCCATTCAAGAAATTCGCCACTTCCAGCAGTTTATTTCCAATCTTGAACGAACGATCCACCATTATCAGCTTCTAGTGATGCAAGCAAGAGAACAAATGCACCGGAAGCAAATGAAATTAACAGAGCTTAATATAGAAGTAAAAAAATATGAAAAAATGAAAGAAAAATATATACAAGCTGCTTTCGATGTGGAAAGAACCGCAGAAAATAAATGGATGGATGAAATTTCGATTCAACGTTTTGTACATCGGGGAGATTAGAAGATGGCACAAAATCAAGAAATGGAGAGAGAAGAAAAAGAAAGCAAACTCCAATGGTTTTTATTTATCATTGTCATTCCATCGTTGTTTGCGGCGGCATTAGCTCTTGTCATTATGACCATTGCGGGAGTTAACGTTCTTGATACGGTAAAAACATTCAGCAAAAATATTCCGATTATCTCGCAATTGGTAGATGTGCACAAAATACAAAGAAAGCTAGAAACAATGATTGAAAAGCAAAACGAAGTGATCGAGCAACAAAAGAAACAAATTAACGAGCTAGAAAATGAATTATCGGCAAAACAACAAGAAGTGGACAGGCTGAAAAAAGAGAAGGAACATTTAGAAGAACAATTATCATTGATGGAAGCAAACAAAGAGGAACTACCTGAAGACAAAACCGCAACGATGAACACAACGAACAACACAACGATGGAAGACATTGCGAGCATGTATGAAACGATGTCAGAGAAAAACGCTGCAATGATTTTAACAAAAATGCCGGAAAGCGATGTACTGACGATCTTATCCTCACTAGACAGTGATAAAGCGGCGGCCATTTTAGAGAAAATGCCGCCAGATGATGCAGCAAAATATACGTCGATGCTGGCAAAACGCGCTGAAGAAAATCCACCCGTTGAGGAGGCGGCAAGGTGAAAATTGGAACTAGCTATCAACAGTTCGGTCAACCAATAGTAGGACCGCCAAAAAAATCAACTCTTAAGCTAGCAGGGGAAAAAGAGGAATGCAGTCCGTTTCAGCAGCTGCTGGCGATGATCGAAACGGATGCAAAAAATGAAGAAGGAAACGTTCTTGTTTCTAATGAGCGTTTTTCCACGCCATCGAAAGAACAGGAAGACGTAACCGGCGAATTTAGGATAGAAGAATCGTTTTCTTTTCTTCTTTTCCTGTTGAACAACATGATAGATACCGGTCAAACGAATTTTCATTCTATTTTTCCCAACCGTTCAATCGAACAGTTAAATAATGTAGTAGATAAAGAAGCGATCATACAGTTAATCCAGCAAATAAGCAATGTTGCGGATAAAGATATATCAGTAGAACAAATAAGCAATGTTATAAATGACGAAGCCGCGTCCCGTTTGTATTCCTTTTTTGATAACGATATACAGCCTTTGCAGCAAAACAGCATCATGAAAGAAAGTGAAAAACAGATCGATATACAAGCGTTTTTGCGAGAAGTGCTGACAAGATTGGATAAGCAAGAAGAGAAAAGTAAAAAAACAGAAAGATCGATGTTGCAAAATCGGTTTTCACTTTCATCTGCTTTTAGTAAAAGCTTTGATTCCACATTAGGAGACAAAGCGGCTGCTGAAAACGCAGAGAGACAGAAAGAATCCCTTATACAACCGTTTAATAGGTTGTTGCCAAATGGAAATATCATGATGTCGAAAGAGAACGTACCGATTATTGCCGTTGATCAAACGTTGTCAGAACAAAAGGCAAATGAGGCACTTCTTCAACAATTTACAAATATTATCCAATCAGGCCGATTTACTCGTTTCAAAAACGGAAATGCGCAATTTGTCATTCGCCTTTATCCTGAACATTTGGGAACATTGACCATAAAGATTGTACGGGAACATGGGACATTAACAGCAAAGCTAATCGCGTCGACGGATTCGGCGAAAGAACTTTTAGATGCAAATTTATCGCAACTTCAGCAAGTTTTGTCGACGGAAAATGTAACGGTGGAAAAATGGAACGTATTGACGCAAGATCGCCATGCGCCTGCATTTTACCAAGAAGAACGCGGGCATGAACAAAAAGAACGGCAGCAGCGAAAAGAAGAGAAAGCGAAAAAGCAGCCTCCTTTCCATACGTTGATGTCAGAAATGATCGATAGGAAAGTATAGGAGGGAAAAGCGTGACAAATGGAATTGATTCAAGTTTGCTGTTAGACAACTATAAGCCGCCCGAGCGGAAAACGGGAAATCAAATATTAGGAAAAGATGATTTTTTAAAAATTTTGCTTGTTCAATTGCAAAACCAAGATCCGTTAAATCCGATGGAAGATAAAGAGTTTATTGCGCAAATGGCGAGCTTTTCTTCTTTAGAACAAATGATCAATATTTCAAGCATGCTCGAACAATTTATAAAAACACAACATGATCATGCCCTGCTTCGTTACAGCGAATGGATTGGCAAAAACGTTTATTGGCAAGAGGATGAAAACACAAAAAGCGGGATCGTTCAATCGGTGTCACAAAAAGATCAGCAAATTTTTCTAGAACTTGATAATGGCACAACGATCAAAGCGAGTCTTGTGGTGAAAGTGGAATCTAAATAAAGAAAAAGGGAGAGGAAACACAATGCTTCGTTCTATGTATTCGGGAATTGGCGCAATGAGAAATTTCCAAACAAAGCTGGATGTCATTGGGAATAACATCGCCAACGTCAATACATATGGATTTAAAAAAGGAAGAACGATTTTTAAAGATTTAGTAAGCCAGCAAATTGCAGGGGCAAGCGGTCCGACAGCAAACCGCGGCGGCGTAAACCCAAAACAAGTTGGTCTAGGATCCCAACTGGCAGCGATTGATACCGTCCATACGCAAGGAAGCTTGCAAACGACAGGACGTCCGCTTGATTTAGCGATTTCTGGAGATGGATTTTTCGTCTTGGGAGATGCAAATGGAAGTAATCTAGTATACACAAGAACAGGAAATTTTTACTTAGATTCCGGAGATGATGATTACAGATATATCGTCAGCGCTGACGGACGCTATTTACTCAACACAAGTGGTGAGCGTATCAGAATTCCTAAAACTGCACAAAGCATTAGTATCGGTGCAGATGGAACTGTAAGCTACGTAAATGCAAGTGGGCAATTACAGACCGCTGGCACCATCCAATTAGCGAAATTTCCTAATAATGACGGATTAGAAAAGGCAGGAGACAATCTTTTCAGACAAACAGCTAACTCTGGTACAGCAACTACAGGCGCCCCTGGTGCTAATGGAACTGGCACTATTGTCGCTGGTACGCTGGAAATGTCCAACGTCGATCTTGCGGAAGAGTTTACGGAAATGATTGTCGCGCAGCGCGGCTTCCAAGCGAATACGCGCATTATTACAACATCGGATGAAATTTTGCAAGAGCTTGTCAACTTGAAGAAATAGTAAAGGGGGGAGGGTACTAGCTGCCGTCTAGTACCCTGTGCATACATGATTACATTAACACGGCTAAATGGAAAAAAGTTTGTGTTAAATGCGATTTATATTGAACAAGTGGAAGCATTTCCCGATACAACGATTACGTTAACAAACGGAAAAAAGTTTGTCGTACGTGAATCCGTACAAGAGGTTATTCGATTGGCGAACGATTTTTATCGACAAGTTGCAGTGGTGCGCTTACCGGAAGGTTTAGGAGGATCGGAAACGTGAAAAGTAATGTAATAAAAACGATGGTAATTATACTTGTTATTATTGCTCTCATTGGCACCGTAGCTTTAATTGCTGTGATGAAACTAACCGAAGAAAAAGATCACAGCGCGCCAAGTGCCGATGAAATCGTGGCGTGCTCGATCGATATCCCAGAAATAACAACAAATTTAGCAGATGGACGTTATGTGAAAGTTTCCTTTAAAATTCAAGCAAACAGTGAAGAAGGAAAAGAAGAAGCGGCAAAACGCGATTTTCAAATTAAAAATATTATTATCGAAGAGCTTTCTGAAATGAAAGCGGAAAATTTTAAAGGAAAAAAAGGCATGACTGATTTAGAAGAACGTTTAAAACAACAAATTAACCAAATTATGCAAGAAGGAAGAGTGGAGCAAGTATATATTACCTCCTTTATCCTCCAATAGCTTGTACTTAAAAAGGGGGAAAACGAGCACATGACGACCGGTGAAGTATTATCACAAAGCGAAATAGACGCGCTGTTAGCGGCGCTGTCCGCGGGAGAAATGAGCGCGGAAGAATTAAAAAAAGAAGAAGAGGGAAAGCGCGTTAAAGTATATGATTTTAAGCGGGCGCTTCGTTTTTCGAAAGATCAAATTCGCAGTCTAACGCGCATTCATGAAAATTTTGCAAGATTATTAACTACCTTTTTCTCGGCGCAATTGCGTACATATGTGCAAATATCGGTGGCATCTGCCGACCAAATTCCGTATGAAGAGTTTATTCGTTCCATTCCGAAAATGACGATTTTAAACATCTTTGAAGTACCACCGCTCAATGGCCATATATTAATAGAAGTGAATCCAAATATCGCCTATGCGATGCTTGATCGTGTAATGGGCGGAAGAGGAACAAGTATGAATAAAGTAGATAATTTAACAGAAATTGAAACAAAAATTATGTCCAATTTATTTGATAAAGCTTTTTCCAATTTGCGTGATGCATGGGAATCGGTGGCAGAGATTGATCCTATTTTCACCGATTTTGAAGTAAATCCGCAGTTTTTGCAAGTGATATCACCAAATGATACGGTTGTCGTTATTTCACTAAACACAAAAGTCGGTGAAACGAGCGGAATGATTAATATTTGTATACCACATGTTGTGCTAGAGCCGATTATACCAAAGCTCTCCGTCCATTATTGGATGCAGGCGCAAAAAAAAGAAAGTTCACCGGAAGAAACAGAAGCGATCGAAAGACGAATTCGCTTTGCCAAACTGCCTATTATTGCTGAGCTTGGCACTGCAACAATTACCATTCAAGAATTTTTGCAGCTCGAAGTCGGTGATGTTATTGAGCTCGACCAATCCATTCAACAACCGCTTCTGATTAAAGTAGGGGATATTCCAAAATTTATTGGTCAGCCCGGAAAACGAAACAAAAGGTTGGCGGTACAAATTTTAGATGCGTTTAAGGGGGAAGAAGATTACAATGATGAATGATGATATGTTATCCCAAGATGAAATCGATGCGCTGCTGCGTGGATTAGACGAAAATGATGAGGAAATTCCAAAAATAGATGATGTATTGTCGCCGCTTGAGCAAGATGCGCTAGGGGAAATTGGCAATATTTCGTTTGGGAGCTCAGCAACAACGCTGTCGATGTTGCTGAATCAAAAAGTGGAAATTACGACCCCAAGCGTTTCGGTCATTGAACGAAAAAATGTAGCTGACGAGTTTCCATTACCGTATGTAGCGATTCAAGTAAATTATACAGATGGACTTTTAGGAACGAATCTGCTTGTTATTAAACAAGAAGATGCAGCTATTATTGCGGATTTAATGCTAGGTGGAGATGGAAAAAGTGCGGCTGATTTATTAGGAGAGATTCAATTAAGCGCTGTACAGGAAGCAATGAATCAAATGATGGGGTCAGCAGCGACATCGATGTCCACTATTTTCGGAAAACGTGTCGATATTTCTCCCCCAACCGTTCACTTGCTAGATGTCAAAGAAGGGGAAGGAATTGAATATTTGCCGGATGAAGACGTATTTATTAAAGTTTCTTTTCGGTTGAAAATTGGCAATTTAATTGATTCAAATATTATGCAATTATTGCCAGTTGATTTTGCGAAAGAACTTGTGCAGCAGCTGCTTCATTCAACTAGTGAAACAGACTCTTCTAGCGGTGTGAAAGAAGCAGGGAAAGAAACCGTTATGCAAGAAGCGGCGCTTTCTAAGCAATCAGTAACGGCTGAAACAATTGATACATCGCCGTCTTACGAACTTCCTAAAACGGAAAATTATGTTACACATGAAACAGCTCCTTCTCATCGCGATACAAATCATTTTGGGACGTATGCTAGAGCGGGAGAACGACAAATTCAATCGGTTGATTTTGCTGAATTTGAACCATCCCCGCCAGCGGATGCAGAAGTGAAAAATTTATCGCTTCTTCTTGATGTTCCGCTTCAAGTAACCGTCGAACTTGGTCGTACGAAACGTTCTGTTCAGGAAATTTTAAGTTTGTCATCAGGCTCTATTATCGAATTGGATAAATTAGCGGGAGAGCCTGTTGATATATTGGTGAACAATAAGTTAATTGCTAAAGGAGAAGTAGTTGTGATTGATGAAAATTTCGGTGTACGCGTCACCGATATTATCAGTCAAAGTGATCGCCTAAAAAGACTAAAATAATCATTTAGGAGGTTGATAGACAATGGCAAGAATATTGGTTGTTGATGATGCAGCGTTTATGAGAATGATGATTAAAGATATTTTAACAAAAAACGGACACGAAGTAGTGGCAGAAGCAGCCGATGGCTTGCAAGCGATTGAAAAATATAAGGAAACCCGTCCAGATATCGTAACGATGGACATTACCATGCCGGAGATGGATGGTATTACTGCATTAAAAGAAATTAAGAAAATTGACAGCAATGCAAAAGTCATTATGTGTTCAGCGATGGGGCAGCAAGCAATGGTGATTGATGCTATTCAAGCGGGAGCAAAGGATTTTGTTGTAAAACCATTCCAAGCTGACCGTGTCATTGAGGCGATTAATAAAACGCTTGGATAAATATAAGAGGTGGAACAAGTTTGTTTCGGTTACGAATCATTCCATTATTTTTATGTATCGTCATCACGATTGCTGCGCAAACAGGCTTTCCTGTTTTTGCGGAGCAATCGCCAACGGTGAATGAATGTTTGCAGCATCCTGACTTGTGCGAACAACAAACAGATTTGCATAAAAAAGTTACATCAACTCAAAAAGAGCAAGGTTCGCCTTTATCCGTTTGGGATGTCATTAAACTTATTGGGGCAACAGTGTTTGTACTTTTATTAATTTATGGATTGCTAAAATTTCTCCATCATCGCGGCCAGTTGTTTACTGGAAAAAAAGGAGTTATTGAGCATCTTGGTGGGACAAGCGTTGGAACAAATCGTTCGGTCCAATTAATAAAAGTAGGAAATCGCATTCTTGTGATTGGAGTTGGCGAATCGATTCAACTATTGCGAGAAATCGATGATGAAAAAGAGATAGAAGAAATTTTGGCGCTGCATCATGAACGATTGCAGCAAATGTTAGAACCAAGCAAATGGGGTGCTCGTCTGCGCGATTACTTAACAGAGAAACGAAAACAGACAAGTGATCGTCATGATTCGTTTCGCGATATGTTTTTAAAAGAAATGCAGGAGCTGTCAGTCAAGCGGAAAGAATTATTGAAGCAGGTCAAACGGAAAGGAACGACATCCGATGAATGAATTTGTGCAAATGTTTAACCAAGTCGCTCCTGAAAATGTCTCTATGTCTGTAAAACTATTATTATTATTAACTGTATTGTCCATCGCTCCTGGCATTTTAATTATGATGACATGCTTTACACGCATCGTTATCGTTTTATCGTTCGTTCGCACATCGCTTGGAACGCAGCAAATGCCGCCAAACCAAGTGCTGGTCGGTTTAGCGCTATTTTTAACGTTTTTCATTATGGCCCCGACTTTTAAAGAGATAAACGACCAAGCGTTGCAACCATTGTTTTCAGAAAAAATTAGTTTAGAGCAAGCGTATGAACGTGCTTCTGTACCGATAAAAGAGTTTATGAGCAAACATACACGGCAAAAAGATTTGGCTTTATTTTTGTCCTATAGCGGTGCAGAAAAACCGAAATCCGTACAAGATATCCCGCTTACGACGCTTGTTCCGGCATTTGCGATCAGCGAAATAAAAACGGCGTTTCAAATGGGATTTATGATTTTTATTCCGTTTCTTGTCATCGATATGATCGTTGCAAGTGTCTTGATGTCGATGGGAATGATGATGCTGCCGCCTGTGATGATTTCATTGCCGTTTAAAATTTTATTGTTTGTCCTTGTTGATGGATGGTATTTAGTCGTGAAATCTTTGTTAGAAAGCTTTCAGTAAAGTAGGTGGCAAAAATGAGTGCCGATTTTGTCATTCATATGGCGGAGCGGGGAGTGTATATGATTTTAATCGTGTGCGGTCCGCTTCTCTTATTGGCTCTTGCCGTTGGACTGATTGTCAGCATTTTTCAAGCAATGACGCAAATTCAAGAGCAGACGCTTGCCTTTGTGCCCAAAATTGTTGCGGTATTAATCGGACTTATTTTTTTCGGGCCTTGGATGTTATCGAGAATGGTGTCCTATGCATATGAGATTTTTAATAACTTAACAAAATTTATAGGCTGATGAGTGATGGAGCAATTATTATTACATTTTCCAGCATTTTTGCTCGTTTTTGCGCGGGTCGCTTCCTTTTTTGCGACATTGCCGCTGTTTTCGTATCGAACGATTCCAGCGGTACATAAAATCGGGCTATCCTTTTTTCTAAGTTGGATGATGTTTTTTTCCATTTCTAAACCGGCAATCCCCTTAGACGGAATGTATGTGCTGCTAGTAGTTAAAGAAGTGCTTGTCGGTCTTTTTATAGGTCTATTTGCCTATATGATTGTGTCGGCGATTCAAATCGTTGGCGGGCTGATTGATTTTCAAATGGGGTTTGCCATTGCCAATGTCATCGATCCGCAAACGGGTGCGCAAAGCCCGCTAGTGGGGCAATATCTTTATACGTTTGCTTTATTGTTGTTGCTCTCAGTCGATGGACATCATTTGCTGCTAGATGGAGTATTTTACAGTTATCGTTTTATCCCGCTTGATCATTGGCCGCATTTTGACCACGGCCATGTCGCTAAATACATTGTCAAATCGTTTAGCACGATGTTTATTATTGCTTTTCAAATGTCGGTTCCACTTGTTGGCTCCTTATTTTTAGTCGATGTTGCGCTTGGAATTGTTGCCCGCACCGTACCGCAGCTTAATATTTTCGTTGTCGGTTTTCCAGTAAAGATTGCGGCGGCGTTTATATTATTGATTGTAACGATGGCAACGCTGTTTATCGCTGTCCGCCATTTGTTCGACATGATGTTTTTGGCGATGCGTGAGCTGATGAAGCTTTTAGGAGGCACATAAATGAATGAGTTGCGCCTTGATTTACAATTTTTCGCCGGCGAAAAAACGGAGAAAGCGACGCCTAGAAAGCGGCAAGAAGTGCGAGAAAAAGGACAAGTTGCCAAAAGTGCCGATATCAATACCGCGATTGTGATGCTTATTGTTTTTCTTGTTTTGTACTTCTTAGGAACTTTTTATAAAGAAAAGCTTTTGCACTTCATGTATCAATCTTTCGAACAATATGCACGAGTTGATTTAACCATTGACTCGGTTCACCGTCTTTCTATCACTTGGCTGAAAAATATGGCGATGCTCGTTGCACCCATTTTTTTCGCGGCAGTCATCGCCGCTTGTTTAGCCAATTTTTTGCAAGTCGGTTTTTTGTTTACGACAGAACCGTTGAAAATGAAATGGAATAGGCTTGATCCCGTTCAAGGGTTTAAGCGAATGATATCGCTGCGAGCGATTGTAGAACTCTTAAAATCGATTTTAAAAATCAGTGTTGTCGGACTTGTTACGTTTGCATTGTTATGGTTTCAGATTGATCATATTTTGTCGTTAACAACGAAATCAATAAGCACGACATTAAGCTCGTTAGCTAGTTTAACGGCAAAAATGGGGCTTTATGCTTCTTCAGCGCTGTTGTTTCTCGCCATTTTTGATTATTTATATCAACGTTTTGACTTTGAAAAAAATATTCGAATGTCAAAACAAGATATTAAAGACGAATACAAAAAAACAGAAGGCGATCCATTAATTAAATCAAAGATCAAGCAAAAACAGCGGGAAATGGCGATGAGGCGGATGATGCAAGAGGTTCCGAAAGCCGATGTTGTCATAACGAACCCAACGCATTATGCGGTAGCACTAAAGTACGAGGACGGAAAAATGGATGCGCCGATGGTTGTGGCAAAAGGTGTCGATTATGTTGCGCTAAAAATCAAGCAACTAGCAAAAGAGCATGATGTCGTGACGGTAGAAGATCGTCCGCTTGCCCAGGCGCTTTATCGGCAAACGGAAGTTGGCGATATGATTCCGGAAGAGTTTTTTAAAGCGGTAGCCGAAATTTTAGCGTACGTGTACCGCTTGAAACGAAAAGTTTAGCAGTAAGGAGAGAACGTGTATGCAAGCAAGAGATTTATCGGTATTATTGATGGTTGTTTTAATTGTAGCAATGCTCATTATCCCGCTGCCGTCATGGCTGTTAAGTGTATTAATTATTATTAATATTTCGCTTGCGCTATTAGTTCTCCTTACGGCGATGAATATGAAAGAGCCGTTGCAATTTTCGATTTTTCCGTCCCTTTTATTACTTCTTACACTATTTCGGTTAGGGTTAAACGTTTCTACGACACGTTCGATTTTAAGTAAAGGAGAAGCAGGCGGGGTTGTGGAAACGTTTGGTACGTTTGTTGTTGGCGGCAATGTGGTCGTCGGCTTCGTTGTGTTTTTGATTTTAATTATTATCCAGTTTGTCGTCATTACAAAAGGCGCTGAACGTGTATCAGAAGTAGCGGCACGCTTTACGCTCGATGCGATGCCTGGGAAACAAATGAGCATTGACGCTGATTTAAATGCAGGAATGATTTCGGAACAAGAAGCGCGGCAGCGCCGTGAAAAAATTGCTCAGGAAGCGGACTTTTATGGGGCGATGGATGGAGCGAGCAAATTTGTAAAAGGCGATGCTATTGCCGGGATGATTATTGTGGTCGTTAATATGCTTTTTGGCATGGTGATTGGCGTTGTTCAGCAGGGGCTTGATGTTTCTGAGGCGGCACAGCGCTACACGTTATTAACCGTTGGGGATGGAATTGTTAGTCAAATTCCGGCATTATTAATTTCAACAGCTACGGGAATTGTCGTGACAAGAGCCGCATCCGATAGCAATCTCGGCGGCGACATTATGAAGCAGTTGTTTGCGTTTCCAAAAATGTTATATGTGACGGCGGGAACGATTTTCTTGTTAGGCCTGTTCACACCGATTAATGATGTGCTTACGATTCCGATTGCCGGTCTGCTTGCGCTTGGCGGATATCGTTTTTCCACACAGACGGCCCGTCAAGAAGCAGCGCCTTCGCAAGAAGAAACGAAAGAAACGGAAATGGACGAATTAAAAAGTCCGGAAAGTGTTATTAGCCTACTGAATGTGGATCCGATTGAGTTTGAGTTTGGTTATGCCCTTATTCCGCTTGCCGATGCGAATCAAGGCGGGGATCTGCTTGATCGGATTGTCATGATTCGCCGGCAGCTAGCCCTAGAGCTAGGGTTAGTCATTCCAGTTGTTCGTATACGTGATAATATTCAACTTCAGCCAAATGAGTATCGTTTAAAAATTAAAGGGAATGAAGTGGCGCGCGGTGAACTGCTCTTAGATCATTATTTAGCGATGAGCCCAGGAATCGAAGATGATTCCATTGAGGGAATTGACACTGTGGAGCCGGCATTTGGACTTCCTGCCAAATGGATTTCCGAAGAGATGAAAGATCGGGCGGAAATGTTGGGCTATACGGTCGTTGATCCGCCGTCTGTCGTTTCTACACATATTACAGAAGTGTTAAAAGCCCATGCTTATGAATTGTTAGGGCGTCAGGAAACGAAGCAGCTTATCGATCATTTGAAAGAATCGTATCCGGTATTAGTGGAAGAAGTGACGCCGAATCCACTTTCGATCGGTGAAGTGCAAAAAGTACTAGCGAAACTATTAAAAGAAAAAGTATCGATTCGCAATTTGCCGCTCATTTTTGAAACACTGGCAGATTTTGCCCGCATGACAACGGATACAGACATATTAACCGAATATGTGAGGCAAGCGTTAGCAAGGCAAATTACGAATCAATATGTCATTCCGGGAGAGCCGTTAAAAGTAATTACATTATCAGGAAAAGTAGAAAAAACGATTGCCGATGCGGTACAACAGACTGAACATGGAAGCTATCTATCGCTGGATCCGGAAAGGTCGCAGTCGATTATTGAAGCGATTGCCGCACAGCTTGAACAGCATCCGTTTGCGAATCAGACGCCGATTTTGCTTTGTTCCCCTGCTGTTCGTATGTATGTGCGGCAATTGACGGAACGATATTTTCCAAACTTGCCGATTTTATCTTACAACGAGCTTGAAGCAAATGTGGAAGTTCAAAGCGTTGGGATGGTGGATATAGCATGAAAGTAAAGAAATTTGTTGCACCGTCGATGCCGGAAGCAATGAAAATGATTCGTGCGGAACTTGGGAGCGATGCGGTGATTTTAAATTCAAAAGTGGTTCGTAAAGGCGGATTTTTGGGGTTATTTACAAAAAAAAATATCGAGGTGATTGCCGCTGTCGACTCGCAGCCTGTTCGCCAAAGATTAGAAAGAAAAAAAGAAACGGCTCCGTTTCTTGCCGAGAAAAAACAGAACAAAGATGCGGAGTTGCTTCATGAACTAAAAGAGTTAAAAACGATGTTAAAACAGCTCTCGACAAACGTCACCACCGGATTTTCCCATTATCCGAAACCGCTTAGAGAAGTGCATTACCGGCTAGTACGACAAGAAATTTCTGCTCCGCTTGCGCAAGAAATCATGGCTGATTTGCTTGAGAAATGGTATAAAAGTGGCGGAAAAGCGGCAGAAAAGCAGGTGTTTGCCTGGGCCAAAGAAATCGTGAAGGAAAAATTGTCGCCGCTTCCGTTCGGCGGAATTTCCTTTCAGAAAAAATATATTAATGTTGTTGGGCCAACAGGGGTAGGAAAAACGACGACATTAGCCAAAATTGCGGCGCGCTGCGTTTTGGAGCATGGAAAAAACATTGCATTTATTACGACAGACACGTATCGGATTGCAGCCATCGATCAACTGAAAACGTATGCCAACATTTTAAATGTACCTCTTGAAGTTTGCTATAATTTGCAAGATTTTCACGAAGCAAAGAAAAAACTGTCCGATCGCGATGTAGTATTTATTGATACAGCGGGACGAAATTTCCGTCATTTACAATATGTAAAAGATTTGCGAAATATGATCGATTTTAATGAAGAAATGGAAACGTTTCTCGTATTTGCGCTAACGGCAAAATACGAGGATATGAAAACGATTTATGAACAGTTTTCTCTCATTCCGATTGATCGCTTCATCTTTACAAAGTTAGATGAAACAACTCATTACGGTGCGATGTTTAATTTAATGATGGAATATAAAGTAGGAGCTGCTTATTTAACAAATGGCCAAAACGTTCCTGACGATATGATGGAAGCATCGGTTGAACAAATGATGAATATGTTGTTTGGAGTCGAACGAACATGAGAGATCAAGCAGAAAGCTTACGGTTGCGATTAAATAGACGAAATGAACAAAGTGCGACAAAAGCGATTGCAATCACTAGCGGGAAAGGTGGGGTCGGTAAATCCAACGTCTCACTCAACTTTTCGATTATGTTATCCAAACGAGGCTTTCGGGTATTGTTGCTTGACATGGACATTGGAATGGGAAACATCGATATTTTGCTCGGTCAATCGTCTCATGCGACGGTAATTGACTTGTTTTATGAGCGGTTTTCGTTATATGAGCTGATTAAAAATGGTCCGGAAAATATTTCGTTTATTGCTGGAGGAACAGGACTAGCAAACATATTTACAATGGACGAAGAAAAAGTAGATTTCTTTTTAACGCAGCTGCAATTGGTGTCGGAACAATACGACTATCTTATTTTCGATATGGGAGCGGGGATTTCCGAAGATCGTCTTCGTCTTTTAAAGGCGGTCCATGAAATTTTTATCGTCACGACACCGGAGCCGACAGCGATGACAGATGCGTATGCGATGATGAAGTATGTTCATATGCAAGAAAAGAATATTCCGTTTTATGTCATTGTGAATCGAGCCCAGACCGATCAAGAAGGACGAGATACGTTGCGTCGATTAAAAAGTGTGGCAAAACAATTTCTTAATAAGGATATTATTCCGTTGGGCGTTTTGCCGGAAGACCGCTCTGTCTATAAGGCAGTAGTGCGGCAAACACCGTTTTTACTGTTCGACCCGGCTTCGAAAATTAGCCGTGCAATGTATATGCTAACGGATCGTTATTTGTCAGCGCGGGCAATGGATGAAGAAAGAGTCCAGCGATCGTTTAACTTCTTTGCTAGATTGCGGCATTTCCTTTTAGAAAGGTAGAGAATACATGAACAAAGTGAAAGTGCTCGTTGTAGATGACTCGGCTTTTATGCGAAAGTTTATTACCGATCTTCTTTCCGAAAACCCGCAAATCGAAGTAGTAGGAGCGGCTAGAAACGGCAAAGAAGCACTAAAAAAGGTTTCTCTGCTAAATCCGGATGTCGTTACATTAGATGTCGAAATGCCGATTATGAATGGGATTGATGCGCTTAAACAAATAATGAAAGAACATCCGCTTCCTGTTGTAATGTTATCCAGCACGACGACAGAAGGTGCAAAAAATACGATTATCGCCATGCAATATGGGGCGATCGACTTTGTTGCAAAACCGTCCGGGGAGATTTCGCTTGATTTATATAAAGTGAAAGAAGAACTAATAAACAAAGTGCTGCTAGCAAGTCGTGCCAATGTACGGGTAATATCCAAAGACAATGCCAGTGAAATAATAATGAATCCGATGTATGACAAGCGGGCACATCAGCGCAAAAAAATCGTTTGTATTGGGACATCAACGGGAGGCCCCCGCGCTTTACAGCAAGTGTTAACGAGATTGCCAGAAAATATTGCTGCACCAATTATGATCGTTCAACATATGCCAAAAGGATTTACAAAATCATTGGCACAAAGGCTTGATTCACTTTCACAAATTACCGTAAAAGAGGCAGAAGATGGGGAAACGTTGCAAAATGGCACTGCTTATATTGCGCCTGGCGGGTTTCATTTATTAGTACGTGAATCAAATGGGTCGCTTACGGCATGCGTGGAACAGTCGCCGCCACGAAATGGCCATCGTCCATCTGTTGATGTGCTGTTTGAATCGATAAGCGCATTAACGGGCTATGAAAAAATTGCAGTCATTATGACAGGAATGGGTTCAGACGGAACAGCAGGATTAAAAAAATTAAAAGAAAATGGAAACACCAAAGTAATCGCTGAAGCACAGGAAACAGCGGTCGTGTTCGGGATGCCGAGAGCAGCGATTCAAGCAAATGTAGTAGATTCGATCGTGCCTTTAGAACAAATTGCAGAAATGATTGTCAAATATGTAGAAGGGCAAGGGGGAAAAGGCGATGGACATGAGCCAATATTTGGAAGTGTTCATTGAAGAAAGTAAAGAGCATTTACAAGCAATCAATGAACAGTTGCTAGAATTGGAAAAAGCACCTGAAGACATGTCGATTGTAAACGAGATTTTCCGTTCAGCACATACGTTGAAAGGAATGTCTGCAACGATGGGGTTTGAAGATTTAGCAAATTTGACCCATCAAATGGAAAATGTGCTTGACGGCATTCGCAACCATAAAATTACCGTTACCCCAGAAATATTAGATGTTGTTTTTCAGGCAGTGGATCATTTAGAAGCGATGATTATGTCCATTGCGGAAGGCGGCGATGGCAAGCGTGATGTAAAAGAAGTAGTCGATCAATTAAAACGTATTGAACAAGGAGAGTCACCGACTAAATTAGGAACGGAACAGACTAGTTCTTCTAATATATCACTTACCCAAACTTACGGAGAATTTGAGTACAATGTGCTGCAACAATCAAAAGAGCAAGGCTTTTTTGCGTATGAAATACGCGTTAAATTACGAGCTGACTGTTTATTAAAATCTGCACGCGTGTTTATGATATTTGAAGCATTAAACGAAGCAGGCGAAGTGATTAAATCGAACCCTCCTGTAGAGATGCTTGAGGAGGAGAAGTTTGATCGGGAATTCATTGTCACCGTTGTAACGAAAAAATCAGCAGAAGAATTATATGAGCGGATAATGAAAGTTTCCGAAGTGGAAGAAGTGGACGTAGCACTATTCGATATAGATGAGCGGAAGAAAACAAACGATGTCGAAGTTGTTCAGGAAGAAACAATGCAACAACAAGCAGCAACCGTCGAGAAAGAACAGCGTCCGAAAAGTGTTGAGGCAAATGCAGCGACAAAGCAATCGATACCAGCAAATAAAACGATCCGCGTTAATATCGAACGACTCGATATTTTAATGAATTTATTTGAGGAGCTTGTCATTGACCGCGGGCGTTTGGAGCAAATTTCCCGCGAATTAAATCATCCGGAACTTCATGAAACGGTGGAACGAATGTCGCGCATTTCAAGCGATTTACAAAACATTATTTTAAATATGCGCATGGTGCCGGTAGAAACGGTCTTTAACCGCTTCCCGCGCATGGTTCGTCAGTTGGCGCGTGAATTAGGGAAAAAAGTAAAGCTAGAAATCATCGGGGCGGAAACAGAGCTTGATCGCACGGTTATTGATGAAATCGGTGATCCGCTTGTTCACCTTCTCCGCAATGCAATTGACCATGGCATTGAAACACCAGATGTGCGTCGGGCAAACGGCAAACCGGAAGAAGGAACGGTAAAATTAAAAGCGTATCATAGCGGTAATCATGTGTTTATTGAAATAGAGGACGATGGTGCCGGCATTAATCGTGATAAAGTGTTGCAAAAAGCGATGGATAAGGGAATTATTTCCCAGCAAAACGCCGCTAATTTAACGGATAGGCAAGTGTATGAGCTTATTTTTGCCCCCGGTTTTTCCACAGCGGACAAAATCTCTGATATTTCCGGACGCGGAGTTGGGCTTGATGTTGTCAAAAGCACGATCGAATCGCTTGGCGGTGCGGTGACAGTGGATTCCGAGGAAGGAAAAGGATCCATTTTTTCGATTCAACTGCCGTTAACATTGTCCATTATTTCAGTGCTGCTTGTTGAAATTCAACAAGAAAAATATGCTATTCCATTATCATCCATTATTGAAACAGCAATCATTAAAAAGGAAGATATTTTCCATGCGCATAATCAGCGAGTCATTGATTTCCGTGGAAAAGTTGTCCCGCTTGTATTCTTAAAAGAAATTTTTGAAGTACCAACTATATCGGAAGAGAAAGAATTTGTTTCCGTGGTCATCGTTCGCAAAGGGGAAAAAATGGCGGGCCTTGTTGTTGATTCCTTTATTGGGCAACAGGAAGTCGTTTTAAAATCATTAGGAAACTATTTAACTTCTGTATTTGCTATTTCCGGTGCCACCATATTAGGGGATGGGCAAGTAGCGCTTATTATCGACTGCAATGTGTTAATTAAATAATAGTGGTTTTAATTGGAAGGAGGAATGTAAGATGGTTGACGTTCAAGAGTCGGAATGGAAAGTGATTGTTTTTCAACTAAAAAATGAAGAATATGCACTCCCTGTTCAATACGTTCGTTCCATCGAAAAAATTCAACATATTACTCGAGTTCCGCGTACGGCGCATTATGTGAAAGGAGTTATTAATTTACGTGGTGTAGTAACACCGATTATTGACTTGAGAGAACGATTTGGTTTTCCTTCTTCCCCTTATTCCGAACAAACGCGCATTATTATTGTTGCGCTTCAAGATATAGAAGTTGGATTGATTGTCGATGCTGCTAACGATGTGCTTGATATACCCGCGTCAAGCATCGAACCGCCTCCAGAAGCGATTGGTGCTGTGGAAGTGGATTATATTCATGGGGTAGCAAAGGTAGGAAAAAGATTGCTTATTTTGCTCAATTTAGAGAAAGCGTTGGAAACATAATGCCATTGTCGGGAAAGCTTTGCTTTTATCGAGAGGAGTTACAAAATGATGGAACATATCAACAAATTAAGTGGCACCCATATTGATATTTTAAAAGAAATCGGCAATATCGGAGCAGGGAATGCAGCAACAGCCTTATCAAAACTATTAAATAAAAAAATTGAAATGGCTGTTCCATATGTTCAAATTGCTACATTTGATGAAGTAATGGAGCTTATTGGCGGTGCGGAACAAGTAGTAGCATGTGTGTATTTGAGGATTGAAGGAGATGCTCCGGGAAATATGTTTTTTGTACTTTCATTGGCACAGGCAGAGCGGTTTATACGTCAAATGACGGGGGATGAGACGTTTACGTTTGATTCACATCCATCAGAACTAGGACAATCAGCGCTGCAAGAGCTAGGAAATATACTTGCCGGTTCCTATCTTTCGGCACTGGCTGACTTTACTAATTTGGCATTTTATCCATCTGTTCCGATGCTAACCGTTGATATGATTGGCGCTATTTTGCAATATGGGTTATTGGAATTGTCTCGCGTTGGTGATTATGCGATTCTTATTGATACCGCTTTGTATGATGAACGCCGTCCAGAAGATAGTGTCAATGGGCATTTCTTCTTGCTTCCTGATCCAGATTCGTTCGCTTCCATTTTTCGCGCATTAGGTGTGGATCTTCCGTGAGCGAAACCATTCATGTAGTAAAAGTTGGCATTGCCGATATGAAGGTGGTTCATGCGCCAAATTTAATTCGAACATCTGGATTAGGATCATGTGTCGGCGTTGTCATTTTTGACCAATGGAAGGAAGTGGCGGGACTTGCGCATGTGATGCTTCCTGATTCTTCGCTTTCGAGATCGGAAACAATGAACGTAGCGAAATATGCAGATACAGCGATCGAAGCGTTAATAGAACTCGTTGTTCAGGCGGGAGGAAGAAAAGGGATGCTAAAAGCAAAAATGGCCGGTGGAGCGCAAATGTTTTCTTTTCCTTCCAAAAGTACGGATATGATGCGAATTGGAGCAAGGAATGTCGAAGCAGTTAGGCAGCAGTTGAACCGGTTTCATATTCCGATCGTTGCCGAAGATGTTGGCGGCAACAGCGGACGAACGATCGAATTTAATCCGAAAACGGCCATTTTATCGATTCGTACAGTGAATCAAGGGATGAAAGAAATATGAGAGAAATAACAGCGGCATTTTGAAAAAGATGAGGTGGAATCACATGGCGAACGTTTTAACGAGCGAAGAACGCAAATATTGGGATCGTTGGATATATCACCGTGACCCGCAAGCCGGAGATAAGCTCGTGCAAACATATATGCCGCTTGTTCATTATCATGTTCAACGAATAGCCGCGTCGTTGCCAAAAACTATAAGTAAACAAGAATTAATAAGTCTTGGATTAATGGGGCTTTACGACGCGCTCGAAAAGTTTGATCCCTCCCGTGATTTAAAATTTGATACGTACGCCTCATTTCGGATTCGCGGCGCCATTTTCGATGGGCTGCGCAAAGAAGATTGGCTTCCGCGCAGCGTAAGGGAAAAGGCGAAAAAAATTGAGGAAACGATCGAAAAGCTGGAGCAGCGGTATATGCGGTCTGTTACAGCAAAAGAAGTTGCCGATGAACTAGGGATCACAGAAGAGGAAGTATATATGGCAGTAAATGAGAACTTTTTTGCCAACGTCTTATCTTTTCAACATGTTATTACGGAAAACAAGGAAGAAGAAAACGCGCTTCTAGCCATTCGTGATGAAAAAACACCTTCTCCGGAGGAAGAAGTTTTAAAGCAGGAATTGTATGAGAAATTGGCAGAAGTAATCCAGCAGCTAAGTGAAAAAGAGCAGCTTGTTATTAGTTTGTTTTATAAAGAAGAACTTACTTTTACCGAAATTGGAGAAATTTTAGGACTTTCCACATCAAGAATTTCCCAGCTTCATTCAAAAGCCATTTTTAAGCTGCGCAAAATTCTAGAACAAGCGCTTTAGCTTAAAAGGAAGTGGGGACATATGGATATCAAATTAATCGAATTACAAATAGCGTTCCCAAAAACGTACGATGCTGGAAAAATTCAAAATGCTTTGCATCATCACGCACAGCTTGTGCAATCGAAGCTTGCTGAAGCGACAAAAAAACAAGAGGAGCGAGCGCGGAGGCAAGTGACAGAAAAGCGAACAAGCGCCAATATTTGCCGGGAACAAAACAATAAAAATATCCATCCATATAAAGGAAAAATCATTGATATGATAGGATAGAGGGATGCGATGATTGCATTTTTACTTGTTGTCAGTTTTATTCTTCATGCGCTTTCATTGTTCGTTATTATTTTGCTTTATTTACAATTATCGAAAGTGAAAGAAACAGAAAAACGTCAGCAACAAATGGCTGAGGAGATGGAACAAACGTTTTCTGCATATTTATTAGAGTGGAAGGAAGAAAACGAGCGTTTTCTAAAAGAGCTGACCGACATGCTGACCAATCGCACTAAGGATGATAGAAAGCAATCTTCTTCCAAAGCCGATGCAACATCGACAAAAGAAGAAGCGCTGCCTAACTATTTTCCAAACGTTGACGATGTGAAAGACATCGTTGATATACGTCATCAAGCTATGCCTTCGCTTGTCGAAGAGGCATGGCAGCTTTTCGAACAAGGAAAAACGATTGAAGAAATCGCTAAAATTCTAAAAAAAGGAAAAACGGAAATCGAGTTATTATTAAAATTTCGCCAAAAGTAGGCTAACAATTGCTTGATTGTCACATGCAGTTATGATATATTTTTACATGGTGTGAATACACACGCCCATCGATTTAAGCAACGGTGCTGACGCTGTCAGTCTTGCTTAAAAATGACGTGGGCGGAGGAATAAAAACCAAGCAAATAGGAGGATCTTGCAATGTCAGTTATTTCTATGAAACAATTGCTTGAAGCTGGTGTTCATTTCGGACATCAAACTCGCCGTTGGAATCCAAAAATGAAAAAATATATTTTCACAGAACGCAACGGCATTTATATTATCGACTTACAAAAAACCGTCAAAAAAATGGAAGAAGCATATAATTTCGTAAAAGAATTAGTAGCAAACGGCGGTAAAATTTTGTTTGTCGGTACGAAAAAACAAGCGCAAGAGTCTGTGAAAGAAGAAGCAGAACGTTGCGGCATGTTCTATGTGAATCAACGTTGGTTAGGTGGTACATTAACAAACTTTGCAACGATTCAAAAACGTATTAAACGTTTAAAAGAAATTGAAAAAATGGCGGAAGACGGCATCTTTGACGTACTTCCGAAAAAAGAAGTCATTCGTTTAAAGAAAGAACAAGAACGTTTAGAGAAATTTTTAGGCGGCATTAAAGAAATGAAAGAATTGCCGGACGCATTGTTCGTAATCGATCCGCGCAAAGAGCGCATTGCTGTTGCGGAAGCGCGCAAATTAAACATCCCGATTATCGGTATCGTTGATACAAACTGCGATCCGGATGAAATTGACTATGTCATTCCAGCAAACGACGATGCGATTCGCGCGGTAAAACTTCTTACTTCGAAAATCGCTGATGCGGTGTTAGAAGGAAAACAAGGCGAAGAAGCAGTTGTTGCTGCTGAGTAATGTGTTTTGGGAAAGGTGATAAGAGGGGAAAAGCCTTTTATCACCTTTTTTTGAGACAGAAAATGGCGGTTGTTGGCTATACTAATGAGTACGGAAGAGAGTAAAATTAGCGGAAGCTGATTTTGCTTAAATGTACATACATGCGAATTTAAAGGAGGATTTTTATTTATGGCGATTACAGCACAAATGGTAAAAGAATTGCGTGAAAAAACGGGCGCAGGGATGATGGATTGCAAAAAAGCGCTCACTGAAACAAATGGCGATATGGAAAAAGCGATCGATTGGCTTCGTGAGAAAGGGATCGCCAAAGCGGCGAAAAAAGCGGATCGCATCGCTGCGGAAGGAATGACGCTGGTCGAAATCGACGGCAACACGGCTGTTATTTTAGAAGTGAACTCTGAAACGGACTTTGTTGCGAAAAACGAAGCGTTCCAAACGTTAGTAAAAGAACTTGCTGCACACTTGTTAAAACATAAACCAGCTACGTTGGAAGAAGCGCTTGGGCAAACAATGGATAACGGGGCAACAGTTCAAGAACATATTAATGCTGCAATCGCAAAAATTGGTGAAAAAATCACGTTGCGTCGTTTTGAAATTGTGGAAAAAGGAGAAAATGATGTTTTCGGTGCGTATTTGCACATGGGAGGCCGCATCGGCGTATTAACATTATTAGCAGGTTCGGCAAACCAAGAAGTAGCGAAAGATGTGGCAATGCATATCGCCGCATTGCATCCGAAATACGTTTCTCGCGACCAAGTGCCGCAAGAAGAAATTAATCGCGAACGCGAAGTATTGAAACAGCAAGCATTAAATGAAGGAAAACCGGAACATATCGTTGAAAAAATGGTAGAAGGCCGTTTAAATAAATTTTATGAAGATATTTGCTTGCTAGAACAAGCATTTGTGAAAAACCCAGATGTAAAAGTCCGTCAATATGTTGAATCTAACGGCGCGACAGTGAAAACATTTATCCGTTATGAAGTTGGCGAAGGTATGGAAAAACGCCAAGATAACTTTGCTGAAGAAGTAATGAATCAAATGAGAAAGCAATGAATGAAGTCCATAGGGAACACACGCCGTGTTCCCTATTTTTAAAAATAGCTGTTTTTCGCTTTTCGAATTAGCTGCATGGAGGTTTGACATGGAAAAGCCAAAGTATAAGCGTGTTGTGTTGAAGTTAAGCGGTGAAGCATTAGCTGGTGAACAAGGTTTTGGCATTAATCCTGCGATTATTCAATCGATTGCGAAACAAGTGAAAGAAGTTGCTGAACTTGGCGTCGAAATTGCAATTGTTGTCGGCGGCGGCAATATATGGCGCGGAAAAACGGGAAGCGAGATGGGAATGGATCGCGCCACAGCGGACTATATGGGAATGCTTGCAACAGTGATGAATTCGCTTGCTCTCCAAGATAGCCTTGAAAATCTCGGTGTTGAAACGAGAGTGCAAACATCGATTGAGATGCGGCAAGTGGCTGAACCTTACATACGAAGAAGAGCGATCCGTCATTTGGAGAAAAAACGTGTCGTTATTTTTGCGGCAGGAACAGGAAATCCATATTTTTCAACCGATACGACTGCCGCATTACGTGCTGCTGAAATTGAAGCAGACGTTATTTTAATGGCAAAAAATAACGTTGACGGTGTATATAGCGCTGATCCGAAAATCGATGAAAACGCGGTAAAATATGATGAAGTATCCTATTTAGAGGTTATTAAACAAGGATTAGGCGTGATGGACTCCACTGCTTCATCGTTATGTATGGATAACGATATTCCGTTGATTGTTTTCTCCATTATGGAAGAAGGCAATATAAAACGTGCCGTTCTTGGTGAAAATATAGGAACAATCGTAAGGGGGAAATAAATATGGTACAACAAATTATCAATACTGCAAAGGAAAAAATGGACAAAGCTGTTCAAGCGTTCACTCGTGAGCTTGCGACCATTCGTGCAGGAAGAGCAAACCCGAGTTTATTAGAAAAAGTAACAGTTGATTATTACGGCATGCCTACACCAATTATCCAGCTGGCAAGCATCAGTGTTCCGGAAGCGCGGCTGCTTGTCATTCAGCCGTATGATAAATCGGTGATCAAAGATATCGAAAAAGCCATTTTATCTTCTGATTTAGGATTAACGCCATCCAACGATGGGTCAGTCATTCGCATCACCATTCCGCCATTAACAGAAGAACGTCGCCGCGAGCTAGTGAAGCTTGTCAAAAAATATTCGGAAGATGCGAAAGTTGCTGTTCGTAACATCCGCCGTGATGCAAATGATGAGTTGAAAAAGCTTGAGAAAAACGGGGAAATTACTGAAGACGAATTGCGCGGTTATACAGATGATGTTCAAAAGCTTACCGATGACCATATCGCAAAGATTGATGCGATTACGAAAGAGAAAGAAAAAGAAGTTATGGAAGTGTAATGAAACAGGAAAGACCCTCTATATACATGGAGGGTTTTTTTGTTATAATGAAAAAGCAAATGAGACAGAGAGTTAAAATAGCTGTTTTGAAACTAGCTAGCCGCATGGCACATTAATAATAAAAATCAATACGGAGGACTAGTATGTTTAATAAAATTTGGAAAAATAAGGAGGATGTGTCGTCCTCTTCTCTTGTTTACACAAAAGAAGAAATAATGCAAAATCCGATCCCGAAACATGTCGCCATCATTATGGATGGAAACGGGCGATGGGCGAAAAAACGCGCATTGCCGCGGGCGGCAGGCCATTATGAAGGCATGCAAGTCGTTCGCAAAATTACTCGTTTTGCCAACGAACTTGGCATTAAAATATTATCATTATATGCATTTTCAACAGAAAATTGGAAGCGTCCGAAAAGCGAAGTAGATTATTTAATGAAGCTTCCAGAGCAATTTTTAACGACATTTCTTCCTGAATTAGTGGAGGAGAATGTCAATGTTCGCGTGATTGGCCATATCGAACGGCTTCCAGAGCATACACGGCGGGCGGTAGAAAGAGCCATTGACGAAACAAAGGAAAATACAGGGTTGATTCTTAATTTTGCTTTAAACTACGGAAGCCGTGCGGAAATTACATATGCGATGCAACAAATTGCCAAAGAAGTGCAAAAAGGCTGGTTATCTCCAGAGGAAATTACGGAAGAATTAGTGTCTTCCTATTTAATGACAAAGGATTTAACAGATCCGGATTTACTCATCCGTACAAGCGGAGAAATACGTTTAAGCAATTTTATGTTATGGCAGCTCGCTTACACTGAATTTTGGTTTACCGATGTGTTATGGCCAGATTTTACAGAGCAACATTTATTAGAAGCGATTGCTGCTTTTCAAAAGCGTAATCGCCGGTTTGGAGGAGTTTAAACAAGATGAAGCAACGGATCATTACTGGAGTCATTGCCGCTGCACTGTTTTTACCGATTGTTATTTTTGGCGGATTTCCGTTTATAATAGTAACATATATATTGGCAACGATTGGGCTGTTTGAATTATTGCGCATGAAACGTCTTCGCGTGTTTTCTAAAGAAGGAATCATTGGTTTCCTGATTTTATGGGGGCTTCTTATTCCAAAAGCCTACACCAATTGGCTCGAGTCCTTCAATATAACGAAAGTCGAATTATTAGTAGTTGCCGTATTATTGTTGCTTATATATACGGTGGTGACAAAAAACGCATTTACATTTGAAGAAGCAGGATTTATATGTTTATCCATTCTTTATGTTGGCTTCGGGTTTTATTATTTCATGGAAACCCGCTTTATTGGTTTAGCGTATATGGTTTATGCTTTATTTACCATATGGGCGACAGATACGGGAGCGTATTTTATCGGTCGAGCATGGGGAAAACGCAAGCTTTGGCCGGAAATTAGCCCGAATAAAACCGTAGAAGGCTCGATTGGCGGAATTGTTTGTGCGGTTGTTGTTGCCATTATATATCAACTATGTACAAATCTTTTTGACAGTTTTGCCCTTTTAATTGTGATGACGATTGTTCTTTCCATATTTGGTCAATTAGGGGATTTAGTCGAATCCGCATTTAAACGGCATTATGGCGTGAAAGATTCAGGAAATATTTTGCCGGGTCATGGCGGTATTTTGGACCGCTTTGATAGTTTATTATTCATTTTGCCGATTTTACACTTTTTCATCAATGCAGCGTTATAAGGGAGTTAGGAGTGAAGGAATTGAAATATATTAGTATATTAGGGGCGAGTGGTTCCATCGGCACCCAGACGTTGGATATTATTCGTTCCCATCCAGATGAGTTTCAATTGACAGCAATATCGATTGGAAAAAATGTGGACATGGCGCGAGCGATTATTGAAGAGTTTGCTCCTCGGCTTGTCGCTGTTGCTGAGGCGGACGCTTATGAGAAGCTTCGCAGCGAATACGCAGGAAAAGTGAAAATCGTGTTTGGCGAGGAGGGATTAATTGAAGCAGCGGCTTTCCCAGAGACGGATATCGTTGTGACAGCCGTTGTTGGAAGCGTAGGTCTTGTTCCGACACTAAGAGCTATTGAAGCAGGCAAAACGATTGCATTAGCGAACAAAGAAACACTTGTAACAGCAGGGCATATTGTAACAGCAGCCGCTAAAAAACACGGCGTTTCTTTATTGCCAGTTGACAGCGAACACTCGGCAATTTTTCAATGTTTACAAGGAGAAAAACGAAACCGTGTGGAAAAAATTATTTTAACAGCCTCCGGCGGCAGCTTCCGTGATAAAACAAGGGAAGAATTAAAAAACGTAACAGTGGAAGAAGCGTTGCGCCATCCGAACTGGTCGATGGGAGCAAAAATTACGATTGACTCGGCGACAATGATGAACAAAGGGTTAGAAGTTATTGAGGCGCATTGGCTTTTCGAGTTGCCATATGAGCAAATTGATGTGTTATTACATCGTGAAAGCATCATTCATTCGCTCGTTCAATTCCGTGATACAAGCGTGATCGCCCAGCTCGGAACGCCAGATATGCACGTACCGATTCAATATGCTTTAACATACCCTGAACGCTTGCCGCTAGCCAATGCGAAACCGCTTGACTTAGCAGAAATTAGCACATTACACTTTGAGCGGGTAGACTTTGAGCGTTTTCGTTGTTTACAATTAGCATATGAAGCAGGAAAAGCGGGCGGGTCGTTGCCAACGGTGTTGAACGCAGCGAATGAAGAGGCAGTTTCCGCCTTTTTGCAAGGCCGTATCGCATTTTTAACTATTGAGGAATATATTGAACGTGCACTAGAGCGGCATGAATTCGTAAATGAACCATCGCTGGAGGAGATTCGTGAAATTGATGCGGAAACCCGCCGGTACGTTCGGTCACTACTATAAAAAAAGGTGGTTGAAACATTGGAAACGATCATTGCGTTTATTGTGATTTTCGGTGCGCTTGTGTTTTTCCACGAACTTGGCCATTTGATTTTCGCTAAGCGCGCGGGAATTTTATGCCGTGAATTTGCCATCGGCTTCGGTCCAAAAGTATTTTCATTTAAGAAAAACGAAACCGTATATACGATTCGTTTGCTCCCATTAGGTGGTTTTGTCCGCATGGCCGGTGAAGACCCGGAAATGATCGAAATTAAACCTGGGCAAGTCGTCGGATTAGAACTAGATCGCGATGGCAACGTTGACAAAATTATTGTCAACCATAAAGACGACTATCCAAATGCGAAAATAATTGAAGTAGAACAAGCAGATTTAGAACATCAGATGTACATTACCGGCTATGTGGATCAAAATGAAGATCGCCTCGAACGATTTTCCGTGAACGAGCCAGCCTTTTTCGTCGTCGACCATCAAGAAATTCAAATTGCTCCGTATCATCGTCAATTTGCCGCGAAAACGTTAGGGCAACGGACGATGGCGATTTTAGCAGGACCGCTTATGAATTTTGTGTTGGCATTTGTTGTATTTTTGTTAATCGGATTGCTTCAAGGATATCCGGTTGACAAACCGATAATCGGCGAACTGACAAAAGACGGCGCGGCAAAAGAAGCGGGCCTCAGGCAAGGTGACATCGTTCTTTCGATCGATGACGAACCGGTCAAGACGTGGACGCAAGTCGTTGATATTATTCGTGCCCATCCAGAAGAGGAATTGCTTTTTAAAATACAACGGAATGGAAAAATTATGGATATTACGGTAACGCCTGACGCGAAAACAGTACAAGGAGAAACGATTGGTCTTATTGGTGTGTACGGGCCTATGGAAAAATCGGTTTTCGGCTCATTAAAACAAGGAGTCATTGAAACGTATTATTGGACGAAAGAAATTCTTGTTGGTCTCGGACAGTTAGTTACTGGTCAATTTAAGCTCGATATGCTATCGGGACCGGTTGGCATTGCCGTTTCAACTGGAAAAGTGGCAGAATCGGGAATTTACTATTTAATGAAGTGGGGAGCGATTTTAAGCATTAACCTTGGTATTGTCAACTTATTGCCGCTTCCTGCGCTTGATGGTGGGCGATTGCTCTTTTTCGCCATCGAAGCGCTGCGCGGCAAACCGATTGACCGCCAAAAAGAAGGAATGGTTCATTTTATCGGTTTTGCCCTTTTAATGCTATTAATGCTTGTTGTTACATGGAATGACATTCAAAAGTTTTTCCTATGAAAAGTGAAGGAAAGATGGGAAGTCTTCTTCCTTCTTTCCTTGAACAAAAGAGATAGAGAAAAAGAGGTGCGAGAAGATGAGACAAAGTCAGTCATTTATCCCAACATTGCGTGAAGTGCCTGCAGACGCAGAAGTGAAAAGCCATCAGCTGTTGTTGCGCGCTGGATTTATTCGACAAAGCGCAAGCGGTGTATATACGTTTTTACCGCTTGGCCAGCGCGTATTGCAAAAAGTAGAGGCGATCATTCGTGAGGAAATGAATCGTGCCGGAGCGATCGAATTGCTCATGCCGGCGCTGCAGCCAGCGGAATTATGGCAGCAATCCGGCCGCTGGTATTCGTACGGTCCGGAGCTTATGCGCCTGAAAGACCGTCATGAACGCGATTTTGCGCTTGGACCGACGCATGAGGAAATAATTACGGCGCTTGTGCGTGACGAAGTGAAAACATATAAGCGCCTGCCGCTTACGCTTTATCAAATTCAAGTAAAATTCCGTGATGAAAAACGCCCGCGCTTCGGTTTATTACGCGGCCGTGAATTTATTATGAAAGACGCCTATTCGTTCCATACGTCACAAGAAAGTTTGGATGAAACATACAATAAAATGTATGAAGCGTATTCGAACATCTTCCGCCGCTGTGGTTTAAATTTCCGCGCCGTCATTGCTGATTCCGGAGCGATTGGCGGAAAAGATACGCATGAATTTATGGTATTATCGGAAATCGGTGAAGATACGATCGCCTATTCCGATGCTTCTGATTACGCGGCAAATATCGAAATGGCCCCTGTTATTACTACATATGAAAAAAGCGATGAGCCGCTTCGCAAATTGGAAAAAGTGCATACACCGGGGCAAAAAACAATAGAAGAAGTAGCTTCCTATTTACAGGTGACGCCAGAAAAATGCATCAAGTCATTGCTCTTTAAAGTGGACGACCGTTACGTACTTGTACTTGTCCGCGGCGACCATGAAGCAAACGATGTAAAAGTGAAAAACTTATTTGACGCATCGGTCGTAGAGCTGGCAACACCGGAAGAAACGAAGCAAGCAATGAACTGTGAGGTCGGTTCGCTCGGTCCAATCGGTGTTAGCGAATCTGTTACCATCGTTGCCGATCACGCGGTAAAAGCAATTGTCAATGGTGTATGTGGGGCGAATGAGGAAGGATATCATTATATTGGCGTCAATCCAGAGCGTGATTTTACCATTTCTGAATATGCAGATTTACGTTTTATTCAAGAAGGAGATCCGTCTCCAGATGGAAAAGGCACGATTCGCTTTGCCCGCGGCATTGAAGTTGGCCACGTGTTTAAATTGGGCACGCGTTACAGCAAAGCGATGAACGCGACTTATTTAGATGAAAATGGACGTTCACAAACGATGATTATGGGCTGCTACGGCATCGGCGTTTCCCGGTTAGTGGCTGCGATTGCCGAGCAATTTGCCGACGAAAACGGTCTTGTGTGGCCGGCATCAGTTGCTCCTTTCCACGTCCATCTTATTTCGGTGAATGCAAAAAATGAGGAGCAGCGTCAGCTTGCTGACGAATGGTATGAAAAGCTTGGACAAGCCGGCTTTGAAGTATTATATGATGACCGTCCGGAGCGCGCTGGCGTCAAATTTGCCGACAGCGATTTAATCGGAATTCCGATTCGGGTGACAGTTGGAAAGCGCGCTAATGAAGGAATTGTGGAAATAAAAGTGCGCCAAACAGGCGAGTCAATGGAAGTGTCTGTAGACGAACTGATCGACACGATTCGACGTCTTTTACAACAATAAATATAGATTTTGAAGGGCTGTGCTGGTGAAAAGTAGAAATGTTACTTTTCAGACAGCCCTTCTGTTATTATATTAGGAGAGATGTGTAATCATTTTGAGAGGGGAAAGGATCGACGTCATGTTAACGAACGAGCAAAAAGAGCGATTTCAAGTGTTGTTGCAGCAGCTTGAATTGACGTCTGACGAATTTGTTCCGTATTTCTCTGAGGCAGGCATTCAAAAGCTTGTCATTGAAAAGGAGAAAAAATGTTGGCATTTCTATTTTTTGCTGCCGAAAATTTTGCCTTATCAGGTTTATCAACTGTTTACACAAAAGCTTGTTCATGCGTTCCATCATATCGCAAATGTGAAATATACAATACAAACGATCGATTCCCATTTTACGGAATCGGATGTGCGTGACTATTGGACGCTCTGTTTGCAAGAGTTGCAAGAAGGGGTCTCGCCGCTTTTATCGTTGCTTCATGAGCAAGTTCCGACTGTAAAAGGAAATAAACTATATGTTACTGCTCGCAATGATGCAGAAGCAATGGCGGTGAAGCGCCGCTTCGCCAAAAAAATAGCTGAAGTATATCAATCGTTTGGTTTTCCGCTTTTGCAGCTGGAAATAGAAGTCAAACAGTCAGAAAAAGATTTTGAGCAATTTATAGCGCAAAAACAGCAAGAAGATGCGGAACGTGCCTTAGCGGCATTAACGGAGATGACGAAAGAAACGAAATCGGAAACAGCGGGCAATGCGCCGGCAGGGCCGCTTATTATCGGTTATCCAATTAGAGAAGAAGAGGAAATTCGCACGCTAGACAGCATCGTCGAAGAAGAACGCCGCGTCGTTGTACAAGGATATGTGTTTGACGCGGAGATCAATGAGTTAAAAAGCGGACGGACGTTATTAACACTAAAAATTACCGATTATACAAACTCGATTTTAGTAAAAATGTTTTCACGCGATAAAGAAGATGCCGCACTGATGGCGGATGTAAAAAAAGGAATGTGGGTAAAGGTAAGAGGGAGTGTGCAAAATGATACGTTCGTCCGTGACCTTGTGTTAATCGCCAACGATATAAACGAAATAAAGGCGAAAGAACGCCAAGATACCGCTCCGGAAGGAGAAAAACGGGTGGAACTTCATTTGCACACGCCGATGAGCCAAATGGATGCGGTTACTTCCGTTACGAAGCTCATTGAACAGGCGAAAAAATGGGGCCACCCAGCGATCGCTGTTACGGACCATGCTGTTGTGCAGTCATTTCCAGAAGCGTACAGTGCCGCAAAAAAATACGATATGAAAGTATTGTACGGCGTCGAAGCAAACATTGTCGATGACGGCGTGCCGATCGCCTATAACGAAGCGCACCGCTTGCTTTCCGAGGACACGTACGTCGTCTTTGACGTGGAAACGACCGGTCTATCGGCGGTGTATAATACGATTATTGAACTTGCCGCTGTGAAAGTGAAGGACGGAGAAATTATCGACCGCTTTACTTCATTTGCCAACCCGCATCATCCGTTATCGATTACAACGATCGAGCTGACAGGCATTACCGATGACATGTTGAAAGATGCCCCAGATGTCGAAGAAGTGCTGCGCCAGTTTTACGACTGGATGGGCGATAGCATCCTTGTCGCACATAATGCTAGCTTTGACATTGGATTTTTAAATGTCGGCTTTACGAAACTCGGTCTTGGTAAAGTGACGAATCCGGTTATTGATACACTTGAATTAGCGCGGTTTTTATATCCAGAATTGAAAAATCACCGTTTAAACACGCTATGTAAAAAATTTGATATCGAGCTAACCCAGCATCACCGAGCGATTTACGATGCAGAAGCGACTGGATATTTGCTTATGCGCCTATTAAAAGACGCGCAAGAACGAGGAATTTTATATCATGACGAATTAAATGAACGTTCGAAGGAAGAAGTGTCGTATCAACGATCCCGTCCGTTCCATGTGACATTGCTTGCGCAAAATGACATTGGATTAAAAAATTTATTCAAACTCGTTTCTTTATCACATGTGAAATATTTTTACCGGGTCCCGCGCATTCCTCGCTCAGTGCTTCAGCAGCATCGTGAAGGAATTTTAGTCGGTTCCGGCTGTGATAAAGGAGAAGTATTTGACAATATGATTCAAAAAGCGCCGGAAGAAGTCGAAGAAATCGCGAAATTTTACGATTTTCTCGAGGTGCATCCGCCGGAAGTGTACAAACCGCTGATTGAAATAGATTACGTAAAAGATGAAAATATGATCAAGGAAATTATCCGCAAGATCGTGATGCTCGGGGAAAAATTAAACATTCCTGTCGTTGCAACTGGAAACGTTCATTATTTAAATCCAGAAGATAAAATTTACCGAAAAATTTTGATTCACTCCCAAGGCGGAGCAAATCCGCTCAACCGTTATGAGCTGCCGGATGTATATTTTCGGACGACGGACGAAATGCTCAAGTGCTTCTCTTTTTTAGGAGAAGAAAAAGCAAAAGAAATCGTCGTTATGAATACGCAAAAAATCGCTGATCTTATTGGCGAGGTAAAGCCGATTAAAGATAAGCTGTATACGCCGCGCATTGAAGGGGCGGAAGAGGAAATTCGCGAAATGAGTTATCGGCGCGCCAAAGAAATTTACGGTGATCCGCTGCCGGAAATTGTTGAACAGCGCTTGGAGAAAGAGTTAAAAAGCATTATCGGACACGGCTTTGCCGTCATTTATTTAATTTCCCATAAACTCGTAAAAAAATCGCTTGATGACGGCTACCTTGTCGGTTCGCGCGGATCTGTCGGCTCCTCTTTTGTCGCGACGATGACAGAAATTACAGAAGTAAATCCGCTGCCGCCGCACTATGTTTGTCCGAATTGCAAGCACTCGGAATTTTTCAATGACGGTTCGGTCGGTTCAGGATTTGACTTGCCGGATAAAAATTGTCCAAAATGCGGCACAAAATATAAAAAAGATGGGCATGATATTCCGTTTGAAACATTCCTTGGCTTTAAAGGGGATAAAGTTCCGGATATCGACTTGAACTTCTCCGGGGAATATCAGCCGCGCGCCCATAACTATACGAAAGTATTGTTCGGAGAAGATAACGTATATCGCGCAGGAACGATCGGTACGGTGGCTGATAAAACGGCTTACGGTTTTGTCAAAGGGTATGCGAGCGATTTGAATTTGCAGCTGCGCAGTGCGGAAATCGACCGTCTTGCCGCGGGATGTACCGGAGTAAAACGGACAACCGGGCAGCATCCAGGAGGCATTATCGTCGTTCCGGATTATATGGATATTTACGATTTTACGCCAATTCAATATCCAGCTGACGATACGAGTTCCGAATGGCGCACGACGCATTTTGATTTCCATTCGATTCATGACAATCTTCTGAAGCTAGATATTCTTGGGCACGACGATCCGACGGTAATTCGTATGCTCCAAGATTTAAGCGGCATTGATCCAAAAACGATTCCGACGGACGATCCGGAAGTGATGAAAATTTTCAGCAGTACTGAATCACTTGGCGTCACTCCGGAACAAATTATGTGCAATGTCGGCACGCTCGGTATTCCAGAATTCGGAACGCGCTTTGTCCGGCAGATGCTTGAAGAAACGAAGCCAAAGACATTTTCCGAGCTGGTGCAAATTTCCGGCCTTTCCCATGGAACGGACGTCTGGCTTGGAAACGCTCAAGAGTTAATTCAAAACGGCACTTGCACCCTTTCTGAAGTAATTGGCTGCCGCGACGACATTATGGTTTATTTAATTTATCGCGGGCTTGAGCCGTCGCTTGCCTTTAAAATTATGGAATCGGTGCGGAAAGGAAAAGGGCTAACGCCGGAATTCGAAGAAGAAATGCGCAAACATGATGTGCCGGAATGGTATATTGAATCATGTAAAAAGATTAAATATATGTTTCCGAAAGCGCACGCTGCCGCGTACGTATTAATGGCGGTTCGCATTGCTTACTTTAAAGTGCATCATCCGCTTTTGTACTATGCTTCTTATTTTACAGTGCGTGCGGAAGACTTTGATTTGGACGCGATGATTAAAGGTTCTGCGGCGATTCGCAAACGCATCGAAGAAATTAATGCGAAAGGATTGAACGCGACGGCAAAAGAAAAAAGCTTGTTGACGGTATTAGAGGTCGCTTTAGAAATGTGTGAACGCGGATTCTCGTTTAAAAACATCGACCTTTACCGTTCACAGGCGACCGAATTCGTCATTGACGGCAATTCGCTTATTCCGCCATTTAACGCCATTCCGGGTCTTGGGACAAACGTGGCGCTCAACATCGTCCGTGCTCGCGAAGAAGGAGAATTTTTATCAAAAGAAGATTTACAGCAGCGCGGAAAACTTTCAAAGACGCTCATCGAATATTTAGAGAGCCGCGGTTGTCTTGATTCGTTGCCAGACCATAACCAGCTTTCCTTATTTTAAAGTCATCTTATCGCGTTGTCAGCGCTAAACAGATTAGCAAATAGGCTTTTCGTTTGTAACGGCATATAGCGCAAAACCGATGTCCCATTTTCAGCCGGACCTTAAAAAATCCTTGACAAATAGGATCTCGTTTTGTTTTCCCATTGCAATATATTTTCCAATATGTTATAGTTTTAGTGGAAATGGTAAAGATAATGGGTAAGGAAAGAGTGGGGAAACCCACTCTTTCGTCTTGAATGGATGCCAATTGCTTTTCATTCCCCGCAGATTTGCAGGGGATTTTCTCGTTATAACGAATGGATGCAGTTTCTCTATGTTAGGAGGAAAAGAATGAGCAAAAAAGTGACGAATATAGTAGAAGAACTAGTCACTCCAATTCTTGCCGACATGGATTTAGAACTTGTGGATATCGAGTATGTAAAAGAGGGAAAAAATTGGTTTTTGCGTGTCTTTATTGATTCCGATAATGGTGTTGATATTGAACAATGCGGCATGGTGAGCGAAAAGTTAAGTGAAAAACTAGATGAAGTCGATCCAATTCCACACAACTATTTTCTTGAAGTTTCTTCACCTGGGGCGGAACGACCGTTAAAAAAGCCGAAGGACTTTACAAAAGCGATTGGGAAAAATGTATATATCAAAACATATGAACCAATTGAAGGAGAAAAGGAGTTTGAAGGCGAACTTATCGGTTTTGATGGAACAACAGTGTCTGTTACGGTTAAAGACAAAACTCGCAAAAAAACAATCGATATTCCGTATGAAAAAGTGGCGAGCGCAAGACTTGCTGTTATCTTTTTTTAATGGTAAAAGGGGGATTTTCGTTTCATGAATACACAATTACTCGATGCCCTAGCGGATATTATCCGTGAAAAAGGCATTAGCAAAGAAGTTGTGATGGAAGCGATTGAAGCGGCGATCATTTCTGCGTATAAACGCAATTTCGGCCAGGCGCAAAACGTACGGGTTGATTTAAATACAGAAACAGGAACGATCCGTGTATTTGCGCGTAAAGAAGTGGTTGATGAAGTAAATGATCCGCGCCTCGAAATTTCTTTAGAAGAAGCACAACGAATCAATCCGAATTATCAAATCGGCGATGTTCTCGAGTTAGAAGTAACGCCGAAAGATTTTGGCCGCATTGCGGCACAAACAGCGAAACAAGTTGTTACACAACGGGTGCGCGAAGCAGAGAGAAGCGTTATTTATGCTGAGTTTGTTGACCGTGAAGAAGATATCATGACAGGGATCGTACAACGTGTAGATCCTCGTTTTGTTTATGTCAGTCTCGGTAAAACAGAAGCGTTGCTGCCGGCTAGCGAACAAATGCCGAACGAAACATACAAACCGCACGACCGCATTAAAGTGTATATTACAAAAGTGGAAAAGACAACAAAAGGACCACAAATTTTTGTTTCACGCACCCATCCGGGATTGCTTAAGCGTCTTTTTGAACTGGAAGTCCCAGAAATTTATGATGGAACAGTAGAAATTAAATCCATTGCCCGTGAGGCGGGAGACCGCTCGAAAATTTCGGTGCATTCCGACAATCCGGAAGTGGATCCGGTCGGCGCGTGCGTCGGTCCAAAAGGGCAGCGGGTTCAAGCGGTTGTGGAGGAATTAAACGGGGAAAAAATTGATATCGTCCGCTGGTCTGCAGATCCTGTTGAGTTTGTCGCAAACGCATTAAGTCCGGCAAAAGTGTTGCGTGTAATCGTCAATGAAGAACAAAAAGCAACGACCGTAATCGTGCCGGATTATCAGCTGTCATTAGCAATCGGCAAACGCGGGCAAAACGCTCGGCTAGCAGCAAAGCTGACAAACTGGAAAATTGATATTAAAAGCGAATCGGAAGCGAGAGAATTAGGAATCGATCCATATGCGCAATCCACTTTTCTTGATTCAGAAGAGACATCGGTCAATAATGAAAATGACAGCAACCAATCATTCGATTTACAAGAAGAGAAAATCGAGTGAGGGGGGAGCGAGATGGCTGGTCAAAAGAAAGTTCCGTTGCGAAAATGCGTTGTGACTGGTGAAATGAAGCCAAAAAAAGAAATGATGCGCATCGTCCGCTCAAAAGATGGGGAAGTTTCCATTGATCCGACAGGAAAAAAGGCTGGTCGTGGCGCGTACATTACACTAGATAAAGAATGCATTTTACTAGCAAAAAAGAAAAATATTTTAGCCCATCATTTAAAAACGGAAATTCCTGATGCGCTGTATGATGAGTTGCTTCAGTTGGCAGAAAAGGAGACTGCTGCTGGAAATGAGCAATAACCGATGGGCATCATTATTGGGATTAGCGAATCGAGCACGGAAAGTAACTTCGGGTGAGGAGCTGACGGTCAAAGAAATTCGCAGCGGCAAAGCAAAACTCGTACTTTTAGCGGAGGATGCGTCAGAAAATACAATGAAAAAAATCAAAGATAAATGCTCTTCCTATGGCGTTCCGCTCCGTAAAGTGTCTGACCGTTATACGCTCGGGCATGCGATTGGAAAAGATGCCCGCGTCGTTGTTGCGATTATAGATGAAGGGTTTGCTAACAAACTACTGACGATACTCGATTGATCTTTATGGGGGTGAATCTATGTCTAAAATGCGTGTATATGAGTACGCGAAAAAAAACAATGTACCGAGTAAAGACGTCATTCATAAATTGAAAGAAATGAATATTGAAGTTACCAATCATATGGCAACGTTGGAACCAGAAGTTGTCGAAAAGCTTGATCATACGTACAACAAAAAAAATGAGCGGCCGCAAGCTTCTGCTCCAAAGGAAAAACAAAAGGCGCCAGTAAAACCGAAAAATTATGTCGATGATTTTGATGACGAAGATGAAGAAGTAGTGAAAACAAAAGTTCCGAAGAAAAAATCGGCAAACAAAAAGAAAGAGGGAAAAAAACACGATTTGCAATTACAGCAGCAAGAAAAGAAAATTTTCCATCAACAGAAAAAGAAAATTAAAGGGAAGGCAAAAGCGAAAGAACAGCAGCCTGTACAACAAGAGCAGCCAATGAAAAAAGAAAAAGAGCTTCCTAAGAAGATTACGTTTGAAGGAACATTAACGGTTGCCGAACTAGCGAAAAAACTTGGGCGCGAACCTTCAGAAATTATTAAAAAGCTATTTATGCTCGGCGTTATGGCAACGATCAATCAAGAGTTAGATAAAGATGCGATCGAACTTATTTGTTCCGATTACGGAGTAGAAGTCGAAGAAAAAGTAGTCATTGATGAAACGAATTTTGAATCGATCGAAATTGTCGATGATCCTGAAGATTTAGTGGAACGTCCGCCGGTCGTCACGATTATGGGGCACGTTGACCATGGGAAAACGACGCTATTGGATTCGATTCGTCACTCCAAAGTGACGGAGCAAGAAGCAGGGGGTATTACGCAACATATTGGTGCATATCAAGTGACAGTGAACGATAAAAAAATTACGTTCCTTGATACGCCAGGACATGAGGCGTTTACAACAATGCGGGCAAGAGGAGCGCAAGTAACCGATATTGTTGTCCTCGTTGTTGCTGCGGATGATGGGGTGATGCCGCAAACAGTAGAAGCAATTAACCATGCGAAAGCGGCAAATGTCCCAATTATTGTTGCCATCAACAAAATGGATAAGCCGGATGCCAATCCAGATCGCGTGATGCAAGAATTAATGGAGTATAATCTTATTCCGGAAGAATGGGGCGGAGATACGATCTTCTGTAAACTGTCAGCAAAAACAGGAGAAGGTATTGACAATTTATTGGAAATGATTTTGCTTGTTAGCGAAATGGAAGAATTAAAAGCAAATCCAAATCGTCGTGCAACCGGAACTGTTATCGAGGCAAAACTGGATAAAGGCCGTGGACCAGTGGCAACGTTGCTTGTTCAAGCAGGAACGTTGCATGTCGGCGACCCGATTGTTGTTGGCTGCACATACGGCCGCGTGCGGGCGATGGTCAACGATACAGGGCGTCGTGTGAAAGAAGCAGGTCCTTCGACACCGGTGGAAATCACTGGTCTTCACGAAGTACCGCAAGCCGGAGACCGTTTCATGGTGTTTGAAGATGAGAAGAAAGCGCGGCAAATCGGAGAAGCGCGCGCACAAAAACAATTAATGGAACAACGCAACATGAAAGCTCGCGTTAGCCTAGATGACCTCTTTGAACAAATTAAACAAGGTGAAATGAAAGAATTAAATATTATTGTCAAAGCGGATGTTCAAGGATCGGTTGAAGCGCTGGTTGCTGCCCTGCAAAAAATCGAAGTCGAAGGAGTGCGCGTCAAAATTATCCATGCCGCTGTTGGCGCGATTACCGAATCGGACATTCTTTTAGCAACGACCTCAAATGCCATTGTCATCGGCTTTAATGTCCGTCCGGACGCCAATGCAAAACGCGTCGCCGAATCCGAAAAAGTCGACATTCGTCTGCACCGCATCATCTATAAGGTTATTGAAGAAATTGAAGCAGCGATGAAAGGAATGCTTGATCCGGAATATGAAGAAAAAGTCATCGGTCAAGCGGAAGTTCGTCAAACGTTTAAAGTATCGAAAGTTGGAACGATTGCCGGATGCTATGTGACAGATGGAAAAATTACGCGTGACAGCAAAGTGCGCCTGATCCGTCAAGGCATTGTCGTTTACGAAGGAGAAATCGATTCCTTGAAGCGCTTCAAAGACGATGTCAAAGAAGTGATGCAAGGATATGAATGCGGTTTGACGATTAAAAACTTCAACGATATTAAAGAAGGAGACGTTATTGAAGCGTACATTATGCAGGAAGTGGAAAGAAAATGATCGGCTTTGTCGCCTGTGAATGTGTAATTTATGATGCGCAATCATTAAAAGAAAAACGTGCTGTGTTACAACGAATAATGACACGGTTAAAACAAAAGTATAATATATCTATAGCCGAAATCGATCACCAAAACGTATGGCAGCGGACTACGCTCGGGATTGTCGCGATTACGTCCAATCGGGTGACAACCGAGCGGGAGCTGCAGCGAGCGCTTGCTTTGATCGATTCCTTTCCGGAATTGGAAAGAACGGTTACGACATTTGAGTGGTTTTAATCGAGGTGATTGGCAATGAATTTACGGGCTACACGTGTCGGTGAACAAATGAAAAAAGAATTAAGCGATATTATTGGTCGCAAATTAAAAGATCCACGTATCGGTTTTGTCACTGTTACTGATGTGCGCGTCACAGGCGACTTACAACAAGCAAAAGTGTATATAAGCGTGTTAGGTGATGAAGAACAACGCCAAAACACTTTAAAAGGGCTGGAAAAAGCAAAAGGATTTATCCGCTCCGAAATTGGGCAGCGCATTCGCTTGCGGAAAACACCAGAAATATTTTTCGAAATTGATGAATCAATCGAATACGGCAATCGCATTGAGCAATTAATCCGCCAAATTTCCACTGAGCACGAAGGCGGGAAAAAAGAAGAGGAAAACAAAGAGGAATAATGGATAGACAATTTGTCTATCCATTTCCATTATGTACATAATACATAAGTTATTTTACTAAGAAAGGGTGCGCAAATGGACGGAGTATTACTATTGCATAAACCGCTTGGAATGACATCACATGACTGTGTTGCACGCATTCGCCGGATGCTGCAAATAAAAAAGGTAGGGCATACAGGGACGCTTGATCCAAATGTATCGGGAGTATTGCCGATTTGCATTGGCAAAGCGACGCGCATCGCTGAGTTTTTAACAGGGGCTACGAAAACATATGAGGGGGAGGTTACACTAGGGATTGCTACGACAACGGAAGACAGCACAGGTGAAATCATCGCAAAACAAAAGGTAGACCGTGTTATTCCACGCGATGAAATCGAAGCGGTGTTCCGTCAATTGACGGGAGAAGTTGCGCAAACGCCGCCAATGTATTCCGCGGTAAAAGTGAAAGGAAAGAAACTATACGAATATGCGCGTGCGGGCATTGAAGTCGAGCGGCCGACTCGCATTGTGACGATCCATGAACTAACATTGCTTGATGAAAGAGACGCGTTTGCAGGAGACATCGTTTCGTTTCGTTTTCGTGTCACTTGCAGCAAAGGTACATATATTCGTACATTAGCAGTGATGATCGGCGAACGTCTTGGCTACCCAGCCCATATGTCCGACCTTGTTCGTACCGCATCCGGTCCATTTTCCTTGCAAGATTGTGTCACATTTGAACAATTAGAGCAGTACATAGAGAGCGGCCAACTGAAGTCGATTTTACTGCCGATTGGCAAAGCACTTTTTCATTTGCCGAAATATGAAATAAATGATAAAGTAGCAGAGAAAGTAAAAAACGGAGCAATATTGCCGCTTCCAGCTTTTTTACAGTCGCTCGAGGGACCGGTATTAATGATAAGCAAGCAAAGAGAGGCACTTGCCCTTTATATAAAACATCCTACTAAACCTCACTTAATGAAACCGTTAAAAGTACTTCGATGATAAGGAAAGTTGCAAAAAAACAGAAGGTGATTAAAGAAAATGAAAACATTGTTTATTTCGCATCCCCATCATATGAAAAAAGAAAAGCTACCCCCTACTGTTATGGCGCTTGGCTATTTTGACGGCATTCATCTTGGGCATCAGGAAGTGATCCGTACGGCGGTGAACATTGCGGCGGAGAAAGGATATAAAAGCGCAGTAATGACGTTTCATCCACATCCTTCCGTTGTGCTTGGAAAAAAAGAGCAGCATACCCATTTCATTACGCCGTTAAAGAAAAAAGAACAGCTAATTGCCCAACTTGGCGTCGATTTTTTATATATTGTTGAGTTTACTCCTGCGTTTGCACAACTGTTTCCGCAACAATTTGTGGATCAGTATATTATCGGTTTTCATGTGAAACACGTTGTTGCTGGCTTTGATTTTACTTACGGGCGTCTTGGAAAAGGAACGATGGAGACATTGCCATTTCATTCGCGTGATCAATTTACGCAGACGGTGGTTCCAAAATTGAGCATTGCCGGAGAGAAAATAAGCTCCACTTATGTTCGAAAGTTGCTGAAAAACGGAGAGGTAGAGCAACTGCCGCGTTTGCTCGGCCGCTTTTATGAAGTGGAAGGAACGGTTGTTAACGGCGAACGCCGCGGAAGAACAATTGGATTTCCAACGGCAAATATTGCGTTAAATGATGATTATTTATTGCCGGCCGTTGGTGTATATGCCGTGAAAGTAAAAATCGGGACGGCCGTATTTGAAGGAGTGTGCAATGTTGGATATAAACCGACTTTTCATTCCACCCGTGAAGGAATGCCGAATATCGAGGTGCATATTTTCGATTTTGCGAAAGACATTTATGGGGAAACGATGACGATTGAGTGGCATGTGCGCTTAAGAAGTGAACAAAAATTTGCAAGCGTGGATGAATTGGTTGCGCAAATTCAGCGGGATAAAGAAAAAGCGCAAGCATACTTTCGCAATTTCACCGAAAACACTTGCATTTTATCGCAAAAAGAGGTATTCTAATGAATGTATGTAAAATAACCATTGCTTGGCAAGTCGAGTCACCGCCGCTTGCTAGGTAATTGGGGTTTATAAACGAGGAGGTGAATAAGGATGGCATTATCACAAGAGCGTAAAAGAGAAATTATCGAGCAGTTTAAAATTCATGAGAACGATACAGGTTCTCCGGAAGTGCAAATTGCTATCCTTACAGAGCAAATCAACAATTTAAATGAACATTTACGCGTTCATAAGAAAGACCATCATTCACGTCGCGGATTGCTGAAAATGGTCGGTAAACGCCGTAACTTATTGACTTATTTACGCAATAAAGACATTGCGCGCTATCGTGAGTTGATTAACAAACTTGGATTACGTCGATAAAAAAAGCGGGAGCATTCCCGCTTTTTTGCTAGTTATATAAGCGATTTTTCGCTATGATTAATAAATAGGAACTGATACATTGCCAATGATTCGTCCATACTAACAGTATATACATTCGTTTATTTTCGATTTGTACATAGAGAGGAGTACTCGTTTATATGGAGCAAGAAAAACGCATTTTTTCCATAGACTGGGCTGGACGGCCGCTTGTCGTGGAAATTGGCCAATTAGCGAAACAAGCGAATGGAGCGGTATTAGTCCGTTATGGCGACACAGTGGTATTAAACACAGCAACGGCATCAAAAGAAGCAAAAAACGTCGACTTTTTTCCACTAACGGTCAACTATGAGGAGCGTCTTTATGCGGTTGGTAAAATTCCGGGAGGATTTATTAAGCGGGAAGGACGTCCTAGTGAAAAAGCGATTTTAGCAAGCCGTTTAATTGACCGGCCAATTCGTCCATTGTTTGCGGAAGGATTCCGCAATGAAGTGCAAATCGTTTCGATGGTCATGAGTGTAGACCAAGATTGTTCTCCGGAAATGGCGGCGTTATTCGGTGCGTCACTTGCCTTAACGATTTCGGATATTCCGTTTGAGGGACCGATTGCCGGTGTTACAGTCGGCCGTGTGGATGGAGAGTTTGTGATTAATCCGACTGTCGAACAATCGGAAAAAAGCGATATTCATCTTGTTGTTGCCGGCACGAAAGACGCGATTAATATGGTCGAAGCTGGAGCGGACGAAGTGCCGGAAGAAGTGATTTTAGAAGCGATTATGTTCGGACATGAAGAAGTAAAACGGCTGATCGCTTTCCAAGAGGAAATCGCCGCCCAAGTAGGCAAAGAAAAAATGGAAGTAGTTCTTTATGAGCTTGATCCTCAACTAGAAGCAGAAATTCGCCAACTGGCGGAAGAGGATATTAAACGAGCTGTTCAAGTGCCAGAAAAATTGGCGCGTGATGCAGCAATTGAGGAAGTAAAAGCTAGTGTCATCGCAAAATACGAAGAACAAGAAGCAGATGAAGAAACATTAAAACAAGTAAATGAAATTTTGCATAAACTTGTTAAAGAAGAAGTGCGGCGGCTTATTACCGAAGAAAAAATACGTCCGGACGGCCGTAAGATTGACGAAATTCGGCCTCTCTCCTCTGAAGTCGGCGTATTGCCGCGCACGCACGGTTCAGGGCTGTTTACGCGCGGACAGACGCAAGTGCTTAGTGTTTGTACGTTAGGAGCGCTTGGCGATGTACAAATATTGGACGGGCTTGGTATTGAAGAAACGAAACGGTTTATGCACCACTATAACTTCCCGCCATTTTCGGTTGGCGAAACAGGACCGATGCGCGGTCCAGGCCGCCGTGAAATTGGACACGGAGCGCTTGGAGAACGAGCGTTAGAACCGGTCGTTCCATCTGAAAAAGAATTTCCATATACCATTCGCCTTGTTTCCGAAGTGCTAGAATCGAACGGTTCGACATCTCAAGCTAGCATTTGTGCAAGCACGCTCGCGATGATGGATGCAGGTGTCCCGATTAAAGCACCGGTAGCGGGAATCGCGATGGGACTTGTGAAAAACGATGACAATTATACGATTTTGACAGATATTCAAGGCATTGAAGACCATCTCGGAGATATGGATTTTAAAGTAGCGGGTACGGCAAAAGGCGTCACCGCTTTGCAGATGGATATTAAAATTAAAGGCTTATCTCGTAAAATATTAGAAGAAGCGCTCCAGCAAGCGAAAAAAGGTCGTATGGAAATTTTAGAACATATGATGCAAACGATCCGCGAGCCGCGCAAAGAGTTGTCGAAATACGCTCCGAAAATTTTAACGATGCAAATTAATCCAGAAAAAATTCGCGAAGTCATCGGCCCAAGCGGAAAACAAATTAATAAAATTATTGATGAAACCGGCGTAAAAATTGATATCGAACAAGATGGAACAATTTTCATCTCGTCTGTCAACGAAGCGATGAACCAAAAGGCGAAGCAGATTATCGAAGATATCGTTCGCGAAGTCGAAGTCGGGCAAATTTATTTGGGTAAAGTGAAGCGCATTGAGAAATTTGGGGCATTTGTTGAATTGTTCAACGGCAAAGACGGTCTCGTTCATATTTCCGAATTAGCGGAAGAGCGTGTCGGAAGAGTGGAAGATGTCGTTTCGATCGGCGATGAAATTTTAGTAAAAGTAATGGAAATTGATAAACAAGGACGCGTTAATTTATCGCGAAAAGCAGTATTGCGCGAGAAAAAGGAAAAAAAAGGCAAACGTCCGGAACGGCATAGAATGAAGCCTTAGGATTTCGCTCCTTAAGGCTTCTTTGTTGTGGGGGAAAGTTCTATCTTGTCCCTTCTTCACATATTTGTAGTATAAAAGGAGGGACAGATGTGAACAGAAATTATACCCGCTATTTATCGGTGGCGATTATGTTTTTCTTTGTTTGGGTCATCATCAATCAGCCACCAGTGAGCCAATATATTACTGTTTTTTTACAAAAAGAGAATATTATGGCTATGAAAGGAGCCGATAAGCTCTATGCAGAAATTGTAGAAAAAGCAAAACAGTATGAAATTCCCCCACAAGATGCGGTCATCGATCGAGTATGGAAAGCAACGCCTGGTTATAACGGATTAAAAATCGATGTGCAAGCTTCGTATGAAAATATGAAAAAGGAAGGAAAGTTTGATGAACGGAAGCTTGTGTACAAACAAGTTCCTCCACGTGTTCATTTAGGAGATTTGCCGCCAGCACCGATTTATCGGGGACATCCGGATAAACCGATGGTCGCATTTCTCATCAATGTGGCATGGGGAAATGAGTATATTCCGAAAATGCTCGATATTTTAAAAAAGCATAACGTGAAGGCAACGTTTTTTTTGGAAGGACGTTGGGTAAAAAATCATCCTGATATGGCAAAAATGATTGTAGATGCTGGTCACGAAATAGGAAATCATTCATATAGCCATCCTGACTTTAAGTCGCTAAATAATGAAAAAATCCGCAAGGAACTAGTCAAAACGAACGAAATCATCGAAGCGACAACCGGGGTGAAATGCAAATGGTTTGCTCCTCCAAGCGGGAGCTATCGTGATGATGTCGTGAAAATCGCCGCTGATTTAGATATGAAAACAATTATGTGGAGCGTCGATACAATTGATTGGCAAAAACCGTCTCCATCTGTTATAGTGAGACGGGTAATGTCCAAAGTTCATCCCGGTGCAATGATTTTGATGCATCCAACGCTATCAACTGCCGAGGCGCTTGAGCCGCTTATTATTTCGATTCAGCAAAAAGAATATGAAATTGGTAATGTGTCTACATTATTAGACGAAAAGAGAATTGTACAAAAATAGGAGGAACGTGATGTTGATTAATAAATATACTTGCAAAAACGGAGTACGAATCGTGCTAGAACAAATTCCGACAGTGCGTTCTGTCGCGATCGGGATATGGATTGGAACAGGTTCACGCAATGAGACGGAGCAAAATAATGGAATTTCACACTTTTTAGAACATATGTTCTTTAAAGGGACAAAAACGCGCACGGCAAGAGAGATTGCCGAAGCGTTTGACAGTATTGGCGGTCAAGTAAATGCGTTTACTTCTAAAGAATATACTTGCTATTATGCCAAAGTATTAGATGAACATGCACCATTTGCTCTTGAAATGTTAGCAGATATGTTTTTCCATTCTACATTTGTTGATGAGGAATTGCAAAAAGAGAGAAATGTCGTACTAGAAGAAATTAAAATGTATGAAGATACACCGGATGATATTGTTCATGATTTATTAAGCAAAGCTTGCTATGCGAACCATCCGCTTGGCTATCCAATTTTAGGAACAGAAGAAACATTGCGCACGTTTACGGGCGATTCGCTGCGCGGATATATGGCTGATTATTATACTCCAGACCGTGTTGTCATTTCTATTGCTGGAAATGTTGATGAAAGTTTTATTCAGCAAGTGGAAAGCTATTTCGGTTCTTTCACGGCAAAACAAAAAGCTAGCGAATCGCAAGCGCCGTTATTTCAGCCGCAAAAATTAGTGCGGCAAAAAGATACGGAACAGGCGCATTTATGTATCGGATTCAACGGGCTTCCTGTCGGCCACCCAGATATTTACACATTAATTATTTTAAATAATATTTTAGGGGGCAGCATGAGCAGCCGTCTTTTCCAAGAGGTCCGTGAACAGCGCGGTTTAGCATACTCGGTCTTTTCTTATCACTCTTCTTACCAAGATAGTGGATTACTAGCGATTTATGCCGGAACAGGCAACAATCAGCTTGATTTGTTATTTGAAACGATACAAGAAACGATCGATGCATTAAAAGAAGATGGAATTACTGAAAAAGAACTAAAAAACAGTAAAGAACAAATGAAAGGAAGTTTAATGTTAGGTTTAGAAAGCACAAATAGCCGGATGAGCCGCAACGGCAAAAACGAATTGTTGCTTGGGCGCCATCGTTCTCTTGATGAAATTATTGAGGAAATTAATAGCGTAACAGTGGAAAAAGTGAATGAACTTGCACGTTGTATTTTTAATGAAGATTATGCGCTTGCCTTAATTAGTCCAAGCGGTCAATTACCGAACCGAATCAGTTCGTAAGCAAGTTGATAGCAACATCGTTGTGCGAAAATGCCTGCTAAAATGCAGGCATTTTTTTATTTTCCTCATCTTACAATAATAGAAAGAAAAGAAAGGAGGAGAACGCGGTGAGGTTAAGCGAGTTAAGCGGCAAAGAAATTGTGGATGCAAGACGCGCCGAACGGCTCGGGGTGCTAGGACAGACGGATTTGGAAATCAATGAGCAAACTGGGCAAATTCAAGCATTGCTCATTCCGACAGGAAAATGGTTTGGATTTCGGAAAGAGGGGAGCGAAATTCGCGTTCCGTGGAAATATATAAAAAAAGTTGGTACGGATATGATTATTATCGATTTTCCGGATGAATGATCAAGAGTGCATGTGATCGCCAAAGGCGGTCACTTTTTTTTTAAACTGGAGATATTCACCTACAATTCCTTTTTTACATAAGATGTGAAAAGAAATAAAGCTAAAATATAAGTTTCGCATAAAGAAGGTGAGCATACACGATGATGCTAACAGGCATGCATATTGCCATTATAGGTGGGGACGCAAGGCAATTAGAAGTCATACGCAAATTAATTGAGCTAGATGCGAAATTGTCTTTAGTTGGCTTTGATCAATTAGCGCATCATTTTACGGGAGCGACAAAGTTGAGAATAGATGAAGTCGATTTCGCCGATTTAGATGCGATTATTTTGCCGGTTCACGGAACAACTCCGGATGGAAAAGTAAATACCGTGTTTTCGCATGAACCAATTCCCTTTACAGAAGAAATGATGTTAAAAACACCGAAGCATTGCACGGTCTATTCCGGGATTAGTAATAGCTACTTGGACAATTTAATGAAAACCGTCGACCGCAAATATGTTCAATTATTTGAACGCGACGATGTAGCGATTTATAACTCGATTCCAACCGCAGAGGGAACGATCATGATTGTCATTCAGCATACCGATTTTACGATTCATGGTTCTCGCGTAGCGGTCCTTGGGCTTGGGCGCGTCGGCATGACGGTTGCACGTACATTTGCTGCACTTGGTGCAAAAGTGAAAGTAGGGGCACGCCGCTCGGAGCATCTGGCCCGCATTACAGAAATGGGTCTTACCCCGTTTCATCTCAATGATTTAGAAAAAGAAGTGCAGGATATCGATATTTGCATTAATACCGTTCCGCATTTAATCGTAACGGCAAGTGTCATCGCAAAAATGCCGGCGCATACGCTTATCGTTGATTTAGCTTCAAAGCCTGGCGGCACCGATTTTCGTTACGCCGAAAAGCGTGGAGTAAAAGCGATCCTCGCACCAGGGCTGCCGGGAGTTGTTGCGCCAAAAACAGCAGGGCAAATTATCGCAAATGTTCTTTCACAACTATTATATACAGATTTAGAAAAAAGAAAGGGGAATGTGTAAATGAGTTTAAAAGGAAAGCGAATCGGATTTGGGTTGACAGGTTCTCATTGCACGTATGATGCGGTCATGCCGGAAATTGAAAAATTAGTAAACGAAGGAGCGGAAGTATTGCCAATTGTTACGTATACGGTAAAAACGACAAACACTCGCTTTGGCGAAGGAGAAGAATGGGTGAAGAAGCTAGAAGAAATAACAGGAAACGAAGTGATTGATACGATTGTCAAAGCAGAGCCGCTCGGTCCGAAAATTCCGCTTGATTGTATGGTTATTGCCCCACTGACAGGAAACTCGATGAGCAAACTTGCTAACGCGATGACAGATTCGCCTGTATTAATGGCAGCAAAGGCAACGATGCGTAATCACCGCCCGGTTGTTCTTGGCATTTCCACGAATGATGCGTTAGGATTAAATGGGGTAAACTTAATGCGCCTAATGGCGGCGAAAAATATTTATTTTATTCCGTTTGGCCAAGACGCCCCGCATACAAAACCGAATTCGATGGTGGCAAAAATGTCGCTGTTGCGTGATACGGTCCTCGCCGCATTAGAAGGAAGACAGCTTCAGCCGGTCATTATTGAAAAATTCCGGGATCAATAAGCAATCGATAGAAAACTCACTCCTATGCATAAAAATTTTCACTCCTTATAAAGTGGAATATGGTAAAATAAAAACTATAAATTTACCAATGTGATTGAGTGACTATGCGGAAGGAGAATGGTTCATGGAACAAAGACGTTTTCATGTTGCAGTCGTAGGAGCAACTGGCGCAGTTGGCCAACAAATGGTGCAAACGCTCGAAAATAGAAATTTCCCAGTCGGAAAGCTGACATTATTATCATCAGAACGTTCAGCAGGAAAAAAAATGCGCTTTCGCGGCGAAGAAATCGAAGTGCAAGCCGCAAAACCGGAAAGCTTTGAAGGGGTGGATATCGCCCTGTTTAGCGCAGGCGGATCTGTCTCCAAAGCATTGGCACCGGAAGCGGTCAAACGCGGGGCAATCGTGATCGATAACACGAGCGCGTTTCGTATGGAAGAAAACGTCCCGCTCGTTGTCCCTGAAGTGAACGAAAATGATTTAACATGGCATAATGGCATTATCGCCAATCCGAACTGTTCAACGATCCAAATGGTCGTTGCGCTTGAACCGATTCGCCAAGCGTTCGGTCTAAAAAAAGTGATCGTTTCCACGTATCAAGCTGTATCCGGCGCCGGGGCGCAGGCGATTGAGGAGTTAAAGGCGCAATCGAAAGCGGTGTTAAACGGTGAGCCGGTGACACCGGAAATTCTGCCAGTAAAATCGGACCGTAAACATTATCAAATTGCTTTTAATGCCATCCCGCAGATTGATAAATTCCAAGAAAACGGCTTTACATTTGAAGAAATGAAAATGATCAATGAAACGAAAAAAATTATGCATATGCCGGAGCTGCAAGTGGCAGCAACATGTGTGCGCATCCCGGTCATTAGCGGCCATTCGGAATCCGTATATATTGAAATTGAAAAAGATGGAGTCAGTGCAGACGACATTAAAGCGGTATTAAAAGATGCTCCAGGTGTCATTTTACAAGATGACCCAAGCGAACAAGTATATCCAATGCCAGTTGATTGTGTTGGCAAATACGATGTGTTTGTCGGACGAATTCGCAAGGATTTAGATCATGACCGGGCGTTCCATTTATGGGTCGTATCTGATAATTTACTAAAAGGCGCGGCATGGAATTCCGTGCAAATTGCGGAAAGTTTAATTAAACTAGGGATTGTAAAATAAATAGAGAAGCGAATTACATCGAGGTGTTAACATGAAAATCATTGTTCAGAAGTTTGGCGGCACATCCGTTCGTGACGAACGCGGGCGTGATTTTGCACGCAAGCATATTGAAAAAGCGCTTGAAGACGGCTATAAAGTAGTTGTTGTCGTCTCGGCGATGGGGCGAAAAGGAGAACCGTATGCGACGGATACGCTCCTTAGCCTCATCGGCGGGGCTAACAATTATGTCACGAAGCGCGAACAAGATATGCTAATGGCGTGCGGTGAAATTATTTCTAGCGTTGTTTTTACGAATCTATTAAATAAGCATGGAATAAAAGCAACTGCGTTTACTGGCGCGCAAGCAGGTTTCCGAACGAACGATGATTATACGAATGCGAAAATTATCGAAATGCGGTGCGAACGCCTGCTTGAAGCATTGAACGAATACGATGTCGTTGTCGTTGCTGGCTTTCAAGGCGCGACAGAAAATGGCGATATTACAACGCTTGGGCGCGGCGGAAGCGATACGTCTGCGGCGGCGCTTGGTGCGGCGTTAAACGCCGAATGGGTCGATATTTTTACCGATGTCGAAGGGGTGATGACTGCAGACCCGCGCATTGTCGAGAACGCCCGTCCGCTCGATGTCGTCACGTATACGGAAATTTGCAATATGGCCTATCAAGGGGCAAAAGTGATTCATCCACGCGCTGTTGAAATTGCGATGCAGGCAAAAGTGCCGTTGCGCGTTCGTTCAACGTATTCCGATTCTTTAGGAACGCTTGTTACATCTGCTATTCGTTCGAAAAAAGGAAGCGATGTAAAAGAGCGGTTAGTCACTGGCATTACTTATGTTTCCAATATTACGCAAATTAAAGTACAGGCGAAAGAGGGACATTATGAATTGCAGTCCGATGTTTTTAAGGCGATGGCGAATGAAGGAATTAGCGTCGACTTCATTAACATCTCGCCAAACGGTGTTGTTTATACGGTTTCTGGTGAAATGACAGAGCGAGCGGTCGCTGCCCTTCGCCGTATTGGTTATGAACCGATCGTTACAACAGGATGTGCGAAAGTATCTACAGTCGGAGCAGGGATTGCTGGAGTCCCTGGAGTGACGGCAAAAATCGTTACGGCTCTTTCTGAGCAAGGAATTCAAATTTTACAATCAGCCGATAGCCATACGACCATTTGGGTATTAGTGAAAGAGGAAGATATGAAAAAAGCGGTGAACGCGTTGCATGATGCATTCCATCTTTCCGAGGAATCGGCGGAAGAGTACGATTTAAAATTGGAGTGAGGAGTGAGGGTATTGATCCAATTTGGCAAAATCGTGACAGCAATGGTAACGCCGTTTGATCATAAAGGAAATATCGATTTTGCAAAAACGACCAAGCTTGTCGATTATTTGCTCGAAAACGGAACAGATTCCCTCGTTGTTGCCGGAACGACAGGCGAATCGCCAACATTAACGACGGAAGAAAAAGTTGCTTTATTCCGTCACGTTGTTTCGGTTGTGAACGGGAGAGTTCCAGTTATTGCTGGGACTGGAAGCAACAATACACACGCATCGATTGAGTTGACGAAGAAAGCGGAAGAAGCTGGCGTCGACGCGGTAATGTTAGTAGCGCCGTATTATAATAAACCGAATCAAGAAGGGTTATATCAACACTTCAAAGCGATTGCCGAAAGCACGTCGCTTCCGGTGATGCTCTATAATATTCCTGGACGTTCTGTTGTGAACATGTCTGTTGACACGGTTGTTCGTTTATCGGAAATTCCAAACATCGTTGCTATAAAAGATGCGAGCGGCAATTTAGATACGATGACGGAAATAATCGCCCGGACGAGAGAGGATTTTCTGCTTTACAGCGGTGACGATAACATCACCCTTCCGGTATTGGCGATTGGCGGTGCCGGCGTTGTGTCTGTTGCCTCTCATATTATTGGCAATGAAATGCAACAAATGATTGCTGCTTTCGAAGCAGGGGAACTTGCCAAAGCGGCAAAACTGCATCAAAAGCTGTTGCCAATTATGAAAGGGTTATTTGCAGCGCCAAATCCTGTACCGGTAAAAACGGCGCTGCAGTTAAAAGGATTAGACGTTGGTTCTGTTCGTCTGCCGCTTGTCCCGCTTACCGAACAAGAGCGCATCGAGCTAATGAATTTATTAAATACATTATAAAAGCCAAAAGGAAAACCAATCCGCATAGGCGGATTGGTTTTTTGCTGTTATAAAGCGCTTCATAAATCATCTTGTATTCAAAATCTCCCATCAGTTATAATAAAATCAAGTGACTTTGAGCGGGTTAGTATCATCATAGGAGGACGTGACATTGAAAACGAAACAAGTAGAGAAAATAAGGATTTTTTCCCTTGGGGGAGTCGGGGAAATCGGTAAAAACATGTATGTGGTCGAGCTGGATGACGACATTTTTGTGATCGACGCCGGCGTCATGTTTCCTGAGGACGAGATGCTTGGGATTGACAAAGTGATTCCTGACATTAGCTATCTCATTGAACGCCAAGATCGCATTAAAGCAATTTTTTTAACCCATGGGCATGAGGAACATATTGGAGCCATTGCTTACGTGTTGAAAAAGATTACGGCGGTGCCGGTGTACGGAACAAAGCTTACGTTAGGATTGGCAGAATCGATTTTGAAGGAACAGGGGATTACAAACGCAAAACTAATCGAAATTCGCTCCGATTCGGAAATTTTGTTTGATAAAGCAAAAGTGACGTTTTTCCGAACGATTCATAGCATCCCTGATTCGGTTGGGATTAGCATTCATACATCCCAAGGCGCCATTGTCTATACGAGCGACTTTAAATTTGACCAGACTCCATATGGCAAAAATCGAGCCGATTTAGGGAAAATGGCGCAGATTGGCGAACAAGGAGTGCTTTGCCTATTATCCGATAGTACGAATGCGGAAAGACCGGGTTATACGGGATCGGACACGCTTGTAGCCCAGGAAATTGCCGATGTTATTTATAACGCGAATGGTCGGGTTTTTGTTGCTTGCTATGCGTCGAACATCACCAGAATTCAACAAGTATTACATGCGGCAAAAATGTACGGACGGAAGGTAGCGGTTGTAGGGAAAACGTTGCATAAAGTGATGGATATTGCTGTTCGGCTTGGATATTTACATCTTCCGGAAAAAGTGACTATTTCCATCCATGACATTGACCGCTATGATGACAAGGAACTTATTATTTTAACAACAGGCGGGCATGGCCAACCGATGAGCGCATTGGCCCGTATGGCTAAACAAGTACACAAGCAGGTCAACATAAAAGAAGGAGATACTGTCATTGTTGCGGCATCGGTGATGCCTGGATATGAATTAGTATTTTCAAAAACCATTGATGCACTGTATCGTGCCGGAGCGAACGTCATTTACCGCGAGAGAAAAGTGCACGTGTCTGGACACGCATGCCAAGAAGAATTGAAGCTAATGCTTAATTTAATGAAACCGAAATATTTTATTCCTGTTCATGGCGAATATCGTATGCAAAAAGCACACGCTAATCTTGCAAAAGCGGTTGGCATCTCTGAAGATAGGACGTTTTTGATTGACAAAGGTGATGTCATTGAATTTCGCAATGGAGTAGCGCGTCCTGGAGGAAAAGTTCCGTACGGCAACATTTTGATTGATGGTCTTGGCATAGGCGATGTTGGCAACATTGTTTTAAGAGACCGGCGTCTTCTTTCGCAAGATGGGATTTTAATTGTTGTCGTTACATTGAGCAAAGAGTCAAAAAAAATTATCGCTGGACCGGAAATTATTTCGCGTGGTTTTGTCTATGTCAGAGAATCAGAATCATTGCTTGATGAAGCAACAAAAATCGTTGCAAATATTGTGAATAAATGCTTGCAAACCTATATGATCGAATGGTCGTCATTAAAATCAAACATTCGCGAAGCATTGAGCCAATTTTTATTTGAAAAAACAAAACGAAAACCGATGATTTTACCAATTATTATGGAAGTATAATACAATCATGCTCAAAGTCAACGAACATGCCGATAGGAAATTCCTATCGGCATTTTTCTTTTCCAACTCGAGCATACTATATGTATGACGGAAAGAAAGGAGAATATGCATGGAAAAAGAGCGTTACATACAATCGGAATCAGAAGAAAACCAAGAAACGAAAGAGGAACAAGTAACAGCGGCGATTCAACAGTTAGGTCAAACAAACATTCCGCAAATGACGCCGGATACAAACATTCATTGTTTAACGATTGTCGGGCAAATTGAGGGACATATTCAACTTCCACCGCAAAATAAAGCGACGAAGTACGAACATGTTATTCCACAAATTGTCGCCATTGAACAAAATCAAAATATTGAAGGCCTGCTCGTTATTTTAAATACGGTAGGCGGAGATGTAGAAGCAGGATTAGCGATTGCGGAAATGCTTGCGTCCTTATCGAAACCGACCGTTTCTATCGTATTAGGAGGCGGTCATTCGATTGGTGTGCCGATTGCGGTTTCTTGTGATTATTCATTTATTACCGAAACGGCAACGATGACGATTCACCCTGTTCGATTGACTGGGCTGGTCATTGGCGTTCCGCAAACATTTGAATATTTGGATAAAATGCAAGAGCGAGTTGTTCGCTTTGTTACAAAACATTCCAAAATTACGGAAGAAAAATTTAAGGAACTTATGTTTTCCAAAGGGAATTTAACGCGTGATATCGGCACCAATGTTGTCGGCCCTGATGCGGTAAAATACGGACTTATTGATGAAGTCGGCGGTGTTGCTCAAGCGATGAACAAATTGCGCGAATTAATTGAACTGAACAAATCAGGGGAAAGGAAGATTGTCCAATGATTTTATATACGATCATGCCGGAACATCTTATCTTCCAAACTGCCAAGGAAGAATACGAAAAACGAACAATGGTATACTATGATGGAATTCCATTTCTTGTACAAAAAACGGAAACCAATGAATATGAAATTGTTCAAAATTTAAGTACGAATCCGCTTCATTTTTTAGAACAAAAATATGCACCAGGAACGAGATTTACGATTTCTTCCACAACATCGTAATGAATTCCATGTTCATTCGTGATATAATTAATAAACAAACGGAAAAAAGCAGCCAAGTATGGCTGCTTTTTTCCAATCTTTCAGTTTGTTTATTGGAGTGAATAGTTGTGGCAAAACGGAAACGACAGAAAAAATCAAGACGGTCAAAGCAACATTGGAAAGAAGCATTTCAATTTGAATTGCTTGGTCTTACGATGTTAGCGATTTCCGTCATCGCGATGGCGCGTCTTGGGCTAGTTGGAAAGACGCTCGTATTTATTGCGCGTTTTTTCTTTGGAGAATGGTATATGCTGCTGTTTGTAGCCTTATTTATATTGTCGTTTTATATCATTTGGAAGCGTGCATGGCCTTCGTTTACTCATCGCATTCTTCTCGGTTTATATATTATCGTTTCCGCGCTTTTATTACTAAGTCACGAAACGTTATTCGATTTGTTGTCCCGACGCGGGCAATTTGACCCTAGCATCATTCGAACAACATGGGAGTTGTTTTGGAACGAAGTGCGGGGAGAATCGGCGAATACTGATTTAGGCGGCGGGATGGTCGGGGCGTTTTTCTTCGCGGCAAGCTATCAATTATTTGATGAACTTGGAACAAAATGGATTTGTTTTTTTCTTTTTATCATCGGGGCTGTTTTCATTACCGGAAAATCATTGAGTGAAACAGTGGGAAAAGTGGTGATCATAATCGCTTCTTTTCTCAAGGAGCAATGGCTGGCGTTTGTTGCGGATATAAAACAGTGGGGCGGTAAAAAGCAGGGACGAAAACGGCAAAAAACAAGAACTCCACAACCCGACAAGCAACATGACAGCACAGAAGAGGAGCCGATCATACAAGAAGGAGAAACGCTCTCTCCTCCGCCGATTATTTCTGATTTTACTGCCGCGCGTTCGAATGAGATAGAACAAGAACGAGAGCAGGAAAACGCAGAAGACATCGAGGAAGAGGCGTCTGGGCCGTTAGCGTTTTCGGAAATGGAAAATATTGATTATCAACTTCCGCCTCTTGAACTGCTCCATCTTCCAAAACAATCAAACCAAGCGAAAGATCATGCAAACATTTATGCAAATGCGCGCAAGCTGGAAAAAACATTTCAAAGCTTCGGTGTAAAGGCGAAAGTAACCCAAGTTCATCTTGGCCCTGCAGTAACGAAATATGAAGTATATCCGGACGTAGGGGTGAAGGTAAGCAAAATTGTTAGTTTGAGCGACGACCTTGCCCTTGCGCTAGCTGCAAAAGACATTCGTATTGAAGCGCCGATTCCCGGAAAATCCGCGATCGGCATTGAAGTTCCAAATGAAGAAATTGCGACCGTTTCTTTAAGAGAAGTGTTAGAAGCGATCGATCATTACAAACATGAAGCGAAACTATTAATTCCGCTAGGCCGTGACATCTCTGGCGAAGTCGTTGCAGCTGAGCTTAACAAAATGCCGCATTTATTAATTGCCGGGGCAACGGGAAGCGGGAAAAGTGTGTGCATTAATGGAATTATCGTAAGCTTGCTTATGCGTACAAAGCCGCATGAAGTAAAATTAATGATGATTGACCCGAAAATGGTAGAATTAAGCGTGTATAACGGAATACCGCATTTGTTGGCTCCGGTTGTGACGAATCCGAAAAAAGCGTCACAAGCGTTAAAAAAGGTTGTTCAAGAAATGGAAAGAAGATATGAATTATTTTCACATACAGGCACACGAAATATCGAAGGGTATAATGAATACGTGCAGCGCCATAATCAAGAATCGGAAGGAAAACAGCCGCTTCTTCCTTATATTGTCGTTATTATTGATGAGCTGGCAGATTTAATGATGGTTGCTTCTTCCGATGTAGAGGATTCGATTACGCGCTTGGCGCAAATGGCGCGCGCGGCAGGAATTCATTTAATTATTGCAACGCAGCGGCCTTCGGTTGACGTCATTACAGGTGTCATTAAAGCAAACATTCCGTCACGGATCGCTTTTAGCGTTTCTTCCCAAACCGATTCGCGGACTATTTTGGATATGGGGGGAGCGGAAAAACTGCTGGGCCGTGGCGATATGCTGTTTTTGCCGATGGGTGCTTCCAAACCGATTCGTGTCCAAGGAGCGTTTGTTTCCGATGAAGAAGTCGAAGAGGTTGTCGATTTTGTTATTTCCCAGCAAAAAGCACAATATTATGAAGAGATGATGGTCAGCGAAGAGAATGGTGAGAGCGAGGAATTTGACGATGAATTGTATGATGAAGCGGTTCGGCTTGTTGTAGAGATGCAAAGTGCTTCGGTTTCCATGCTGCAACGGCGCTTTCGCATCGGTTATAATCGTGCGGCTCGTCTCATAGATGCGATGGAGGCACGTGGAGTTGTTGGCCCCTATGAAGGAAGTAAACCTCGCGCTGTACTTATTCCAAAAGAAAATGTAAAAACATCATAGGGGAGCAGGCAAACTTGTTGCCTGCTCTTTTAAAAAATATATCACATTGAAAACGTTATCAATCGTTTTTTGCTTTTTTCGACAAAATTTTTATTTACTATTTATTTATCCCAAAAAAAATGGTATAGTAATCTCGAAGAGTCTACATGTCTAACGTCAGAGGTCTGATATCTGTTGAAATGAAAAATGGGGGATTTTTTCATGTCCATCAAGTCAGACAACCGTCACCTATATTTACAAGTGATTGATCGAATTAAGCGTGATATTCAAACAGGCGTGTATAAAGAAAAACAAAAGCTCCCATCGGAATTTGAATTAGCGAAACAACTAGGTGTCAGCCGTGCAACATTGCGTGAGGCATTGCGTGTTTTAGAGGAAGAAAACGTGATTATTCGCCGGCATGGTGTTGGAACGTTCGTCAATGCAAGACCGCTGTTTACATCGGGGATCGAGCAGTTAAGCAGCGTTACTGATATGATTCGGCAGGCAGGTCGAAAACCTGGAACGATTTTTTTATCTTCTTCCATTCAACAGCCGACGGAAGATGACATCCGGAGATTTCAATGTTCGGCGGACGATGACATTCTTTTGATTGAACGTGTCCGTACAGCTGACGGGGAGCCTGTTGTATATTGTATAGACAAAATTTTATGTAAATATTTACCAAAAGGAATTTCCTATGAGCAAGAATCCCTTTTTGAAAACTTACACAATCAGGCGAATCGCGATATTGCTTATGCTGTAGCTCGCATTGAACCGCTCGGTTACCATGAGAAAGTGTCGCCGATTTTGCAATGTGAGCCAGAAACTGCGCTTCTTGTGTTAAAGCAAATGCATTTTGATAAAAATGATGAGCCGATTTTTTATTCCATCAACTATTTCCGTTCTGACAAAATCAGCTTTCATGTACTTCGAAAACGCCTTAGTTTTTAAGGAGGTGACATCCATACATAGAAATATAGGGATGATTTTATAATAAGTCAGAAAGCACAACAATTTTTTTATGGATTAGGGGGTATTGTAATGAAAAAACGATTTGGACTCGCCCTTTCCCTTGTTTTAGCAGCAGGTACACTGTTAAGTGCATGCGGTGGACAAGGGGGGGATAATGCTGGTGACAAAGGCAAAGACACGTTTAGTGTTGCGATGGTAACAGACGTTGGCGGTATTGATGACAAATCTTTCAACCAATCTGCTTGGGAAGGTTTGCAAAAATTTGGAAAAGAGAATGGCTTGAAAAAAGGCCGAGGCGGTTATGATTATTTACAATCATCAAGCGATACTGACTATCCGACAAACTTAAATAAGCTTGTGCGCAGCGACTTTGATTTGATTTATGGAATTGGATATTTAATGGGAGATGCAGTAAAAGAAGTTGCTGAACAAAACCCGAAAAAGCATTTTGCGATCGTTGACACGGTTGTTGAACAACCAAACGTAGCTAGCATTACGTTCAAAGAGCATGAAGGTTCATTCCTTGTTGGTGTCGTTGCCGGCTTAACAACAAAAACGAACAAAATCGGATTTATCGGCGGCATGGAAATTCCATTAATTGAGAAGTTTGAAAGCGGATTCCTTGCAGGAGTAAAAGCTGTTAATCCGAAAGCGAAAGTCGAAGTGCAATATGCCGGTGCATTTGACCAAGCGGATAAAGGAAAAGCGATTGCATCTAGCATGTATGCTTCCGGCATTGACGTAATTTATCATGCCGCTGGCGGAACAGGAAATGGTTTGTTCTCTGAAGCAAAAGACTTGAAAAAGAAAGACCCGAACCGTGAAATTTGGGTAATCGGTGTGGATAAAGACCAATCTCCAGAAGGTGTTGTGAAAGTAAACGGAAAAACATATAACGTTACATTAACATCCATGGTGAAACGAGTTGATGTGGCTGTATATGACTTGGCAAAACGAGCAAAAGAAGGCGATTTCCCTGGCGGAAAAACGCTTGAATATGGTCTTCAAGAAGACGGGGTTGGCATTGCGCCTACACAAGACAACATTAAGCCGGAAGTGTTAAAAGCAGTTGATGAATGGAAGCAAAAAATCATCAAAGGCGAAGTAAAAGTTCCAATGACTCGCAAAGAATACAAACAGTTTGAAGCATCCTTAAAATAATTGAATAAAAAGGCTAGTGGTTACGCTAGCCTTTTTATTCGCCAAAAATCATAAAATGAAAGGCTGCAATCGGATATTGCATCCTTCCATTTTATGATTTTACCTTGCTTAAGTAAGGAGTGAATTTATTTGGAATATGTTATTGAAATGTTGAACATTCGAAAGGTGTTTGGCAATTTTGTCGCAAACGACAACATTACATTGCAGTTAAAAAAGGGGGAAATTCATGCGCTCTTAGGGGAAAACGGAGCAGGAAAATCGACGCTCATGAACGTGCTGTTTGGCCTTTATCAGCCGGATGGCGGCGAGATTCGCGTAAAGGGCCAAAAGGTAAACATTACTGATCCAAACGTTGCGAATGAACTTGGGATTGGCATGGTGCATCAACATTTTATGCTTGTTGATACGTTTACAGTCACGGAAAACATTATTTTAGGCAGTGAACCGAAAAAAGGCGGAATCATTGATATAAAGCGCGCAGAACAAGAAGTACGCGAACTGTCGGAACGGTACGGTCTTGCGGTAGACCCGACGGCGAAAATCGCTGATATTTCGGTTGGCATGCAGCAGCGCGTCGAGATTTTAAAAACGCTATATCGCGGGGCGGACATTTTAATTTTTGACGAACCAACGGCAGTGTTGACTCCGCAGGAAATACATGAACTGATTCAAATTATGAAAAAGTTGGTGAAAGAAGGAAAATCGATTATTTTAATTACCCATAAGTTAAAGGAAATAATGGAAGTATGCGATCGTGTCACCGTTATTCGCCGCGGAAAAGGAATCGCTACTTTAAATGTTTCAGAAACAAATCCAAATGAGCTTGCCTCTCTTATGGTCGGCCGCGAAGTGCAGTTTAAAACAGAAAAAAAACCAGCACAGCCAGGCAAACCAGTGCTGGAAATTAAAGATTTAGTCGTAAAAGACGCGCGCGGCGTGGCTGCCGTCAATCATTTAGACTTAACGGTGCATGCTGGAGAAATTGTGGGTATTGCAGGGGTAGACGGCAACGGGCAGACAGAACTGATTGAGGCGCTTACAGGGCTTGTTAAGGTGGAATCGGGATCGATTTTGTTGAACGGCCGCGATATTACGAACCTTCCGCCGCGAAAAATTACCGAAGCAGGCGTCGGCCATATCCCGCAGGATCGCCATAAACATGGCCTTGTTCTGGACTTTCCAATTGGGGAAAATATGGTGCTGCAAACATATTACAAATCCCCATATTCGAAACGCGGAATTTTAAATTTTAAAGCGATTTACGACAAAGCGCGTCAGCTTATTGCCGAATTCGATGTGCGCACGCCGGACGAATTTACGAAAGCGCGCGCCCTGTCTGGCGGGAACCAACAAAAAGCGATTATCGGCCGGGAAGTAGATCGAAATCCAGATTTGCTTATTGCCGCACAGCCAACACGCGGTCTGGATGTTGGGGCAATTGAATTTATTCATAAACGTTTAATTGAACAGCGTGATCAAGGAAAAGCGGTGCTTCTTGTTTCATTTGAGCTAGATGAAGTCATGAATGTAAGTGACCGTATTGCTGTTATTTACGAAGGAAAAATTGTTGCCATCGTTGATCCGAAAGAGACGACAGAGCAAGAACTCGGATTATTAATGGCGGGAAGTAAACGGAAGGAAGCAGGTGTGTCTTCATGAAGTTGAGTGAACTTAAAAAATTTTTTGTTTCCACATCGTCTGCCTTTGTTGTTCCTGTATTGGCCGTATTGTTAGGGATGATTGTCGGTGCAGTTGTAATGATCGCAAGCGGTTATAATCCGCTCGCCGGATATTCGTCTCTTCTATACGGTGCATTTGGCGATCCATATTACATTGGAGAAACGATTCGACAAACGACACCTTATATTTTAGCAGGTCTTGCAGTTGCTTTTGCCTTCCGTACCGGTTTGTTTAACATCGGTGTAGAAGGTCAGCTTATTGTTGGCTGGCTTGCGGCGGTATGGGTCGGTGTATCGTTTGAACTTCCAAAGGTCATTCACCTGCCGATGGCGATTTTAGCGGCAGCACTGGCAGGAGCGATATGGGCGCTCATTCCAGGGATTTTAAAGGCGTATTTAAGAGTCCATGAAGTGATTGTTACCATTATGATGAACTATATTGCCCTTCATGTGACAAACGCTATTATTCGCTCTGTTTTATCGGATGAAGGGTTTAAATCAAAGCCTGTGCATGAAAGCGCATCGCTTCGTTCGGAGTTTTTAGAATCCATTACATATCACTCTTCCGTACATTATGGCATTATTTTCGCGATCATCGGTGCGGTCGTTATGTGGTTTCTTCTTGAAAAAACGACAAAAGGATTTGAACTGCGCGCTGTTGGGTTTAACCAGCATGCTTCTCAATATGCAGGAATGAATGTAAAAGCAAATATTATTTTATCCATGATCATTTCTGGAGCATTCGCTGGAATCGCTGGGGCGATGGAAGGTCTCGGCACTTTCGGAAATATTTCCGTGAAAGCCGGTTTTACCGGTGTAGGATTTGATGGAATTGCTGTGGCGCTGATTGGCGGAAACAACGCATTTGGAATATTGCTATCAGCATTATTATTTGGCGCGTTGAAAGTTGGGGCGCTTGAAATGCCGTCAAGCGCTGGTGTGCCAACAGAACTAGTGGATATTATTATTGCACTCATTATTTTCTTTGTCGCGTCAAGTTATGTCATTCGTTTATTACTATCTCGTTTGAAAAAGGGGGCGGAATAAGTGAGCGTCTATGAAGTATTGCAAGTAATTATTCCTTCTTCCATTTTCTTTGCTGCTCCCCTTATTTTTACAGCGCTTGGCGGCGTATTTAGCGAACGATCAGGCGTTGTGAATATTGGTTTAGAAGGGTTAATGACCATTGGAGCATTTATTGGCATTGTTTTCAATTTAACGTTTGCTGATAAATTTGGAGCGCTTACCCCATGGCTCGCTTTACTCGTTGCGATGGTTGTCGGCACTATTTTTTCGCTGTTTCATGCCGTTGCATCTATTTCGTTTCGCGCTGATCAAGTGGTTAGCGGTGTGGCGATTAACTTTTTAGCACTTGGATTGTCGCTCTTTTTAGTCAAAAAAATATACGGAAAAGGGCAAACCGATCAGATTCAAGTTGGATTTGATAAAATAGACATTCCGGTATTAAGTGATATTCCGGTGATCGGGCCGCTCTTTTTCTCCAATATGTACATTCCATCATATTTGGCGATTATTTTGGCGTTTGTCGTATGGTATGTCATTTACAAAACGCCGTTTGGCCTTCGTCTTCGCGCAGTCGGTGAACATCCGATGGCAGCGGATACGATGGGAATTAATGTGACGAAAATGCGCTATATTGCCGTTATGATCAGCGGAGCGTTAGGTGGGCTTGGCGGTGCGGTGTATGCGATGATCATTTCGCGCGATTTCAGCCATGCGACGATTTCCGGGCACGGCTTTATGGCGCTTGCGGCGATGATTTTCGGAAAATGGCATCCGATTGGGGCGATGGGAGCGGCGTTGTTCTTTGGTTTGGCACAAAGTTTAAGTATAGTTGGAAAAACGCTTCCATTTTTAAAAGATGTACCAACGGTTTATTTGCTGATTGCTCCATATGTGCTAACGATTTTAGCGCTTGCCGGCTTTATCGGGCGCGCGGAAGCACCGAAAGCTTTAGGTACGCCTTATATTAAAGGAAAACGGTAAAAGACGTAATGAAAATCGTGAAAAAAGAACTCGATCGTAAAGTTCGAGTTCTTTTTTGCTTTTATTTGCATTTTATGTTTTGTGAAAGGTATATTGTTGATATGATGAACACAACAATAAAAATATCGATAAGTTTACAAAGGAGGAGTTCGATTGATCAATGAAAAAATAACGACAATCCAAAACATGAACGTCCATACAATTCCGACCGATAAATATAAAACAAATACACTTGTATGGAAAATGAAAGCACCGCTTACAAAAGAAACGGTTACGTTACGCGCGCTTTTGCCGTATGTGCTTCAAAGCGGCACGGCGGAGTACCCAAGTGTGAAACAATTGCGCACATATTTAGATGAACTGTATGGCGCAACATTAAATGTGGATTTATCGAAAAAAGGCGAAAGCCATATTATTACGATTCGAATCGATGTGGCAAACGAAGTGTTTTTACAAGAGAAAATTCCGCTTCTTCGCAAAGCGCTCAAGCTGTTAAGCGATGTTGTTCTTCGTCCCGCTTTGCAAGACGGCCGGTTTGTCGATCACATTGTCGCGCAAGAAAAGCGAGCGCTTAAGCAGCGTATTCAAGCCGTGTACGACGATAAAATGCGGTATGCCAACTTGCGGCTTATTCAGGAAATGTGCAAAGGAGAACCGTATGCCCTGCACGCGAATGGCGAGCTAGACGATGTGGATCGCATTACTGCAGAGCAGCTGTTTCAATATTATAAAAAAACGCTGGAAGAAGACGAAATCGATTTATACGTCATTGGTGATGTACAAGAAGAGACCGTATTGGAAGCAGTTGCATCGCATTTTTCACTGCCAAACCGCACGGTTCGCGCATCTGTGAGAGAAATAGTTTCAACTAAAACGCGTGATAAAGTAAATGAAGTGATCGAAAAACAAGATGTCAAACAAGGAAAATTGAACATCGGTTATCGGACGAATGTCACGTATGAAGACGATGACTATTACGCGCTCCAAATGTTTAATGGCATTTTTGGCGGTTTTTCTCATTCGAAATTGTTTATCAATGTTCGTGAAAAAGCAAGTTTAGCGTATTACGCCGCTTCGCGTTTAGAAAGCCATAAAGGGTTATTAATGGTGATGTCCGGCATCGCACCGTCCAATTATCAAAAAGCGTTGCAAATTATTGAAAAACAAATGGAAGCGATGAAAAACGGCGATTTTACCGATGAAGAAATCACGCAAACAAAAGCGGTTATTCGCAATCAATTATTAGAAACGATCGATACGCCGCGCGGATTGGTGGAAGTGCTTTACCATAACGTTGTCTCAAAGCGGAAACGGCCAATTGAAGAATGGCTATCAGGTGCAGATCGCGTATCGCGGGAGGAAATCGTGCGCGTTGCGGGCAAGGTCGAGCTCGACACGATTTACTTCCTGACCGGAATGGAGGGAGCGGAATAATTATGGAGAAAATTGTATACGAACAGCTGCAAGAACAACTGTTTTATGAAAAAATGGAAAACGGTTTAGATGTGTACATTTTGCCAAAAAAGGGGTTTCATAAAACGTACGCAACGTTTACGACCAAATATGGATCGGTCGACAATCAATTCGTTCCGCTCGGAAAGACCGAGATGAAGCAGGTGCCGGATGGAATCGCTCACTTTTTAGAGCATAAACTGTTTGAAAAAGAAGATGGCGATGTGTTCCAGCAGTTCAGTAAACAAGGAGCATCCGCAAACGCCTTCACCACGTTTACGCGTACGGCCTACTTGTTTTCGAGTACAGCAAATGTGGAAAAAAATTTAGAAACGCTCATCGATTTTGTGCAAAGCCCATATTTTTCCGATCAAACGGTAGAAAAAGAAAAAGGAATTATCGGCCAAGAAATTCGCATGTATGATGACAATCCGGACTGGCGCGTTTATTTCGGCGTCATTGAAAGCTTGTATCAAAACCATCCGGTGAAAATTGATATTGCCGGTACGGTGGAATCCATTTCTCATATTACGAAAGAATTGTTATATGAATGTTACGAAACGTTTTACCATCCGAGCAATATGCTGCTTTTTATCGTCGGGCCGGTCGATGAACAAAAAATAATGCAGCAAATTCGCGATAACCAAGCAAAAAAATCGTTTCCGCAAGCTAGTGAGATTCAGCGCTTTGTGTACGATGAACCGAAAGAGAGAGCGGAAGAAAAGAAAGTCATTCCGATGCACGTGCAAACGAGTAAATGTCTTGTCGGAATCAAGGCGCCAACTGTTCACCCAGCCGGTAAAGAAAAATTAATTCATGAGTTAGCGTTCAATGTTTTGTTAGATTATTTATTCGGAAAAAGTTCGCCGCATTATGAACGGTTGTATCAGCTTGGGCTTATTGATGAAACATTTATGTACGATTATACAGAAGAGCGGGAATTTGGCTTTGCCATGGTCGGCGGGGATACGAGCGATCCAGATCGGCTTAGCGAAGAAGTGAAACAAATATTGTTGTCGTTTTCCGGTGATTCCATGACAGAATCAGAATTAGAGAGAGTGAAAAAGAAAAAAATCGGTGCGTTTTTACGCTCGCTTAACTCTCCAGAATATATCGCCAACCAGTTTACGCGATACGCATTTAACGAAGTAAGCTTGTTTGATGTTATTCCAGTATTACAATCATTAACGATCGAACAGATGGATCAAATTGCAAAACAATGTTTCCGCGAATCCCAAATTGCGGTATGCCAAGTTGTTCCAAAAGAAAGAAAGTAGCATCCTTCATTATGGAGGGTGCTTTTTTAGGGGGATTATCATGAAATATGCGCTTATTACTGGAGCAAGCGGAGGAATTGGGACAAGCATCGCCCGCCAACTTGCTTCTGATGGTTACGGGCTTTTTTTGCATTATCATCGCCGGTATGAACGAGTAGAAAAACTGAAAAACGAGTTAGCAAATGTCCATGTCATTCCTGTCCAAGCGGATCTTTCGGATGAAAATGGAGCAAGCATGCTTCTTTCTCAAATCAATCGTCCCATCGATGTCATTATTCATAATAGCGGAAACAGCTATTACGGTCTCATTACGGATATGAGCGATGAGCTTGTTAGGAAAATGGTTCAGCTTCATGTGACAAGTCCGATTTTATTGACGAAAAAACTACTGCCGCGGATGATTGCGAATAAGCGGGGAAACATCGTTGTTATTTCTTCGATTTGGGGACTTACAGGTGCTTCTTGCGAAGTCGTCTATTCCATGGTCAAAGGCGGACAAAATGCGTTTGTAAAAGCGCTCGCAAAAGAAGTGGCGCCCAGCGGAATTCGTGTGAATGCCGTCGCTCCAGGGGCCATTGATACAGATATGTTGCGCCGGTTCAGTGATGAGGAATTGCAATCCATTGCGGACGATATTCCGATCGGGCGTATTGGCACACCCGATGAGGTTGCGAAAACAGTGTCATTTTTGCTTTCCGATGCTGCTTCATACATAACGGGACAAATTATTTCCGTCAATGGCGGTTGGTACTGTTAAGTATATTTTATCAAAAAGCAGGCAAACTATCCTTGAAACGAAGATGAAGGAGGTTAAACATATGTCTGTATTAGATAACTTTGAACAATGGAAAGACTTCCTGGCAAATCGTCTTGAACAAGCGCAGCAACAAGGATTAAGCCAACAAGTGATTTCAGACATCGCTTATCAAATCGGTGATTACCTAGCAAAACAAGTAGATCCAAAAAACCCGGAAGAACGGTTGCTTGCGGACCTTTGGAAGGTTGCAGACGAACAAGAGCAGCATGCTATCGCCAACATGATGGTAAAATTAGTGCAACAACAATAACGTGTAGAGAGGGGTTCCCTCTCTTTTTTCATTCCAGTCCCTTTTCTGTTGCTTTTCCATTCGATATTATAGTAGTATGAATTTATCATAGGGAGTTTGTGCGGGCATTAAGGATGAGGGAGGAAAGACGGGATGGGGAAGCAAGAGTGGTATTTGGAATATGAGATACATATTAATCGCCCGGGTTTGTTAGGCGATGTTGCTTCATTATTAGGAATGCTGTCTATTAATATCGTTACGATTAACGGTGTCCGCGATTCGCGGCGCGGCATGCTTCTACTTTGTGATAATAACGAACAAATCGAACGATTGTCTACCATTTTGCAAACGATGGATAATATTACAGTGACGAAGCTGCGCCAGCCAAAACTGCTTGATCGCCTTGCCGTCCGCCACGGCCGCTACATTCAGCGGGATGCCGATGACAAAAAAACGTTCCGCTTTGTTCGTGACGAGCTCGGGCTGCTTGTTGATTTTATGGCGGAAATTTTTAAAGAGAAAGGCCATAAACTTATTGGCATCCGCGGAATGCCGCGCGTCGGCAAAACCGAGTCGATCGTTGCGGCAAGTGTTTGTGCGAATAAACGATGGCTTTTTGTATCCTCAACGCTGATTAAGCAGACGGTGCGCAGCCAGCTGATCGAAGGCGAATATAGCGAAGATAATATTTTTATTATTGACGCCATCGTGTCTACTCGGCGGGCAAATGAGAGACATTGGCAACTGATTCGCGAACTGATGCGCCTTGAGGCGACAAAAGTGGTGGAACACCCAGATATTTTTGTCCGCCATACTGAATACACTCTTGATGATTTTGACTATATTATTGAGTTGCGCCATGATCCAAATGAAGAGATTACGTACGATGTCATTGATCAGCCGTCACTGTTTGGAAACGATGTTTTTTCAGAATTTGATTTTTAATCAAAAAATGGAAGGTGTTTGTCGTTGACGGAACTAGGTAAACGTTTGAAGGAAGCAAGAGAAGCGAAAAACATTAGTTTGGACGAGTTGCAAGAGATGACGAAAATTCAAAAGCGCTATTTAATCGGTATTGAAGAAGGAAATTATGCGATTATGCCGGGGAATTTTTATGTTCGGGCGTTCATTAGGCAATACGCCGAAGCAGTTGGGCTTGACCCGGACGAAATATTTGAACAGTACAAACAAGATATTCCACAATCATATGATGAAGAAATCCCTCAGCAATTATCGCGAGTAAAAACGCGGCAACAAATTTCACCGAACAGCACGAAATGGTTAGATTTGCTTCCAAAATTGCTTATTGCTGCAGGGATTGTCGGCATTGCTGTTGTGATTTGGCTGTTTTTGCAACAAAATAACGCAGAGGACAAACCGCAAAATCAAATTGCCGGGGAGACGACGGAGGTAGAACGCTCGAAAAATTCACCGCTTGAAAAAGCGAAAAAAGAAGAAAAAGAGAAAAAACAAGAAGCTGAGGACAAACAACCAAAAGCGGAAAAAGAAACGGAAAAATCACCTTCTTCAGCTGCGACGCTTACTGTTGTCGAAACACGCGGTAATTTATCGACAATCGAATTAACAAATACAAACGAATTTGTTATTGAATTGACGTCAAAAGGAAACTCTTGGGTAGAGGTATATAATACAAAAGGCCACTCCTTTTTCAAAGGAAATTTAACGAACGGGCAAACGCAAACGTTTGACTTATCAGCAGAGGCGGAAGTGTTTGTAAAAATCGGGAGAACGCTCGATGTTGACATAAAAGTAAATGGACAACCTTTCACCTATCCAATGGACCCAAAAGACGAAGTATATCAAAAAATGAAATTTATCTTTAAAAAATCATAAAGTCATCTTTCCTGTAGATGGCTCTTTTCACATGTTTGCTAGCGGAGGTATTCAGAGTGAATTTACCTAATAAAATAACAGTAGCAAGAATTATGCTAATACCGTTATTTTTGATTGTCATGTTAGTTCCGTTTGGATGGGGCAGCGTGAAAATAGGAACAGACACGCTGCCAATTGCCCATCTGATTGGTGCGCTTATTTTCATTATTGCCTCGACAACTGACTGGATTGACGGATATTATGCCCGTAAATATCAGCTAGTAACTAATTTAGGAAAGTTTTTAGATCCGCTTGCGGATAAACTGCTTGTATCGGCAGCGCTCATTGTACTTGTTGAGCTAAAGGCCGCTCCTTCATGGATGGTGATCATCATCATTAGCCGTGAATTTGCGGTTACGGGGCTTCGGCTTGTGCTTGCAGGAGAAGGGGAAGTAATGGCTGCCAACATGCTTGGTAAAATTAAAACATGGACGCAGATTGTCGCCATTTCCGCCCTTCTTTTACATAATTTCCCTTTTTCTCTTATTTCATTTCCGTTTGCCGATTTAGCGCTTTGGGTTGCAGTCATTTTTACGATTTGGTCCGGATGGGATTACTTTGCGAAAAATAAACATGCTTTTTTGCATTCAAAGTAGAAAGATGTATGCAGTCAAACAAAGGGGGCATTTTCATTGAATGCGGAGATTATTGCTGTCGGCTCTGAGTTATTGCTTGGGCAGATTGCCAACACGAATGCACAGTTTTTATCTGAAAAGCTCGCTGAACTTGGAATCAATGTCTATTTTCATACCGTTGTAGGCGACAATGCCGGCCGGCTCGAACAGGCGGTAAGAGTGGCGCAGGCGCGTGCCGAACTCATTATTTTTACTGGCGGGCTTGGGCCGACGAAAGATGATTTAACGAAAGAAACGATCGCCCGCCTGTTAGGGCGCGAGCTTGTGATCGATGAGGAAGCGCTTCGTTCCATTGAAGCATATTTTGCCCGCACAAACCGGACCATGACAGAAAATAATAAAAAACAGGCGCTTGTATTACAAGGATCTACTATATTGAAAAACGAACACGGAATGGCACCTGGAATGGCAATTACGCTGAATTCAATTACGTATATGCTTCTTCCCGGCCCTCCAAAAGAAATGCAGCCGATGTTTCTCAAATATGGCCGACCGTTTTTAATGGAACAGCTTGGCCGTCATGAGCGCATTGAATCGCGTGTATTACGCTTTTTCGGAATCGGTGAGTCGCAGCTGGAAACAGACATTGAAGATCTTATTGATCAACAATCAAACCCGACGATTGCTCCGCTTGCTGGTGACGGAGAAGTAGCGTTGCGCTTGACCGCGAAACACCATTCCGAAATCGAAGCAAAAAAACTTTTAGATAAAACGGAACAAGCGATTTTAGAGCGCGTCGGCCGCTATTTTTATGGCTATAATGACGAAACGTTGTTTAAAAAGACCGTGAAGATGTTGAAGGAAAAAAAGAAAACGATCGCGGCGGCAGAAAGCCTCACAGGCGGACTTTTCTTAACCGAATTAACGGCCATTCCCGGCGCTTCTCAAGTTGTCCGCGGCGGAGTTGTCTGCTATGCCAATGAAGTAAAAGAGAAAGTTCTTCACGTTCCTGCTTCTGTTTTGACAACAGATGGAGCAGTAAGCGAACGTTGTGCGCAGCTATTAGCGGAAAATGTCCGCACACTTTGTCATGCTGATATTGGCATCAGTTTTACAGGCGTAGCAGGACCAGACCCGCTTGAAGGAAAGCCAGTCGGCACTGTATATATTGGCATTTCCACCCCTGAAAACGAGACAGAAGTCTATGCCCTTGCATTACCCGGTCAGCGTGATGCGATTCGAATTCGTACCGCGAAATATGGTTGCTCCATTATATTAAAAAAATTGGCGGCTGCATATGAAGGGTAGCTGCCTTTCCTCTTTGATGTTCCCCCGCTTTTTATTTCATCACAAATGGAGAATGTTTCTATTTTCTCCACAAGAAAAACGAATGGACGTTCGATTTTTTTCTTGGCAACAGCCCTAAAAAACGGTATAGTATAAGTAGTTGAGAAAAAGGAGGAGTTTGTTAGTGAATCAAGATCGTCAAGCCGCCTTAGAACAGGCGTTAAAACAGATCGAAAAGCAATTTGGAAAAGGCTCGATCATGAGACTTGGAGAACAAACAGACCGGAAAATTTCCACTATATCAAGTGGATCGCTTGCACTGGATATCGCTTTAGGAGTCGGCGGATATCCGCGTGGACGCATTGTTGAAATATATGGGCCTGAATCTTCCGGGAAGACAACAGTTGCGCTTCATGCGATTGCCGAAGTGCAAAAACAGGGGGGACAAGCTGCGTTTATTGATGCGGAGCACGGTGCGACCTGTTGCTAACCCAAGTATGGTGGAAACACCATACGAAAAGTTAGCGGGACCGAATTATAGTAGGTCCTAACTGCACCACCGAGAGCTCGGTGAAAGTCCGAGACAGGAATGAAGGTTGGCATTCCTGCCCTAATACCCCGACGTGCGGTAATGGTGCGCAACATTACCGTGCGAAGCTCGGAGAGGACGGCGAAAAGCAGACCTGAGAAGTGGTTAGCGAAGTAGCCGGGGGTCCATAAAACTCCTATGGCCAGAGAACGCAGAGTGCGTTGGAACGAACCGCCGGAAGTACGGCTCGTAAGGCATGGAGCACCGAATAAAGAAGGTGCTCACCTCCTTAGAGAGGCTCAGCCCCGGATCGAGTATTCGTGTTTGCTCGATCTGGATTGATCCCACAGAGGATCTTTGCCTTGAGTCCTCCAACCGTGGACGAAAAGGTGGCTGACGGGTCAGAGGCGGGGCCTAAGGGAGTATGTAAGGATAGGTGGTGCGGTACAGGTGAACCACCCCAGTGGATGTTAAGGGGTGCGCACCCCGATGCCACTAAGCAGTAGGAAATGACTGCTGAAGGGGTGGGGCAGCAGCCCGTAGTAGTGATGAAGCAGGGTAATGCCTGCGGAGCGAAGGGGCATAGTCGAGTACCTTTTGGTTACTAACCCCAGACGTCGATTAGGAAGCCGTGAGGAAATCCGCAAGGATTTCGATGAGCAAAACTGATTAACAACGTGTATGGTACAAATCCTGACGGAAAGGATTTGATACTATCAAACACACGTTTCAAGAACTAATCAGCCCGAGGTCGGAACAGGAGTTCCGTGACCTACAAGATAAGATGTACGCAATCACAAAGGAATGCTTAGAAAAAGGGGATATCCCGAGGTTCAAAGGGTTAGTCGAAATAGCGAGTAGTGATGTCGTAATCGTATCCGCAATCCATAAAATCAAAGCAAACCAAGGAAGTAAAACAGCGGGTACAGATGGACAAACCATCAACGACATACTAACGCAAAACTACGACGAAGTTATAAACTTCGTCAAAAGATGCTTCAAGAATTACAAACCCAAATTAATCAGAAGGGTGTACATTCCAAAACCCGGGAAAAAGAAAAAGAGACCCCTAGGCATTCCAACAATCGCAGACCGAACAATCCAAGAATGCGTAAGGATGACAATCGAGCCAATCCTTGAAGCACAATTCTTTCAACACTCATACGGGTTCAGACCCTACAGAGATACGAAACAAGCTATTGAAAGATGCGTGTTTATATGCAATCGCATAGGGTACAACTGGGTAATAGAGGGAGATATTAAAGGTTTCTTCGACAATGTAAATCACACGATCCTGATCAAGCAACTTTGGCATATGGGTATACGGGACAGACGTATGCTTATGATCATCAAAGCAATGCTTAAAGCAGGGGTTATGAAAGAAACCAAAGTAAATGAAATAGGTACGCCGCAAGGTGGAATAATCTCCCCTCTATTAGCTAACGTGTATCTTCATAAACTCGACCAATGGATAACTAGAGAGTGGGAAGAAAAGAAAATGCGAAATGGCACCGCCATTCGCACATCAAAGTTCAATTCACTCAGGAACCATTCAACCATAACCAGACCCGAGTTTTATGTAAGATACGCTGATGACTGGGTACTATTCACTGACAGCAGGGAAAACGCAGAAAAGTGGAAATATCGAATCAAGAAGTACCTGAAGGAAAACCTAAAACTTGAGCTATCTGACGACAAAACACTCATAACTAACATCAAAAAGAAACCTATGAAATTCCTAGGTTTCAAAATCAAAATGTTACCTCACGGTAAGAATGGAAAATACGTCGGATATGCGAGTGCAGACACAGAAAAGGTTAAGAGAAAAGTTGAGCAGATCAAGAAAGATCTGCGCGAATTAAAATTCGTCAGCAATCAAGAGTGGCTCGTGACAGACATCAACCGAATAAATAGTAAAATTAGAGGAATCATCAATTACTACTCAAGTGCTCCCAGTATTAACAGAGACGTAAGACAGTTCAGGGAAATCCTTAAATATACGTCTTACAAAGCAATTAAGAAATACGGAGCAAAATGGATACCTGCCAATGAGTGCTATAACTTAGCACCTTTGTACCCAGACAGAACCGAACAAGTACCCGCAATCAAAATAAAAGGGAAATGGCTCGGTATAATGAGTATCGGATTCGCAACTTGGATTAAAGCAAATCAAAAGAATCAAAAAGAAACACCTTACACAGCGGAAGGCAGAAAGATTCGACTCCAAAACACAGGCAAGAAACCACTTGCAGTCAGAGCACAATGGCTATTAGACAGTGGGTATCTTAACCTAATTCAAGGAGTTAAGTCCAGCCAACTTTACAACTTCGAATTCTTTATGAACCGATGTTATGCCTTTAATAGAGACAAAGGAAAATGTAAGATATGTGGCGATATCCTACAACCTTTCAATACTAGAACACACCACATAAACAACAGACTTTCGCTGGACGAGATAAACAAAGTAAGCAACCTCGCAACGGTCTGCGACAAATGCCATACACTAATCCACAAAAAGGACATAGATAAATCAGACATTAGCCACCTAAAGGCTAGTGCGATAAAGAAATTAGAAAAGTATAGGAAGTATATACACGGGTGAAGTCTTGGGTGTAATTAGTAACCGGGGTACTCGATGGAACGCCGTGTGCGGGGAAACTCGCACGCACGGTGTGAAGCGGGGGAAAATAGCCCCTCCGGGTAATGCCGAGGGTGACTATTACCTATCGCTATCGCTTGATCCAGTTTATGCACAAAAGCTAGGCGTAAACATCGATGAGTTGTTGCTTTCCCAGCCGGATACAGGAGAACAGGCATTGGAGATTGCCGAGGCATTAGTAAGAAGCGGCGCGGTTGATATTATCGTTATTGACTCTGTTGCGGCGCTTGTACCGAAAGCGGAAATTGAAGGAGAAATGGGCGATGCCCACGTTGGTTTGCAAGCGCGTCTTATGTCACAAGCATTGCGCAAATTATCCGGAGCGATTAATAAATCAAAGGCAATCGCTATTTTCATCAACCAAATTCGCGAAAAAGTCGGAGTGATGTTTGGAAATCCGGAGACGACACCAGGCGGCCGAGCTCTAAAATTTTATGCTTCGGTCCGTTTAGAAGTGCGCCGTGCCGAACAAATTAAACAGGGCAATGACATGGTTGGAAATAAAACAAAAATTAAAGTAGTAAAAAATAAAGTTGCCCCTCCATTTAAAACGGCTGATGTAGATATTATGTACGGAGAGGGAATTTCCCGAGAAGGCGAAATCATCGATATGGCATCAGAGCTGGATATCGTGCAAAAAAGCGGTTCTTGGTATTCGTATAAAGACGAGCGTCTAGGTCAAGGACGTGAAAATGCAAAACAGTTTTTAAAAGAAAATCCGCATATCGCTGAAGAAATTGCACAAGAAATCCGTAGACATTACGGAATTGAATCGCCTTCTGTTTCGAACAACGCAAACGAGACGCAACAAGAGGAGCTTGGATTTTTAGAAGACTAAACCTAGGGAGGAAATGCTGTTTCCTCTCTTTTTTATTTTTTCTGATTTGTGACAGGGAGAAACTTCTATATCTTGACAATAAATTTTGCCACCTTTAAAATTAACATGTATATTTTATACAAAGAATCAGCCACGAAAGTCCGTGACTCCGGCTAAATGAAAGTGGCTCATGCACAAAACATGAATGTATTTTGGATTGAGCCAACTGTATAAAAACACTAATGATGTTTTTTTATTGTCTGTAAACATTTAGCAGAAACTGGAGCGCGTCCGCATGAAAAATGGAAAGAAAGTTCTCGCTTGATCGGCTTTAGCGGCGCATACGTTCGGCTAATGGGCGGATATATGTGTTGCTGATTTCGATGTCAGTAAGTATGGTACTGTATGTTGAAACGTTTGTAACAACGTACATGCCGACAGTTATTTCGAAATAATTTTATAGCAAGAGGAGGTGAAAAAAATGGGGTCAATCATCATCTCCGCTTTGCTTGCCTTAGTTGTCGGTGCCGTTGTCGGCTTTTTTATTCGAAAATCCATTGCAGAAGCGAAAATTGGCGGTGCACAAGCAGCTGCAAACCAAATCATTGAAGATGCGAAACGAGAAGCTGATGCGCTGAAAAAGGAAGCGCTTCTTGAAGCAAAGGATGAAATTCATAAACTTCGTACAGAGGTTGAACGTGAAATTCGCGATCGAAGAAGCGAGTTGCAAAAACAAGAAAACCGATTGCTGCAAAAAGAAGAAAATCTTGACCGAAAAGATGAGGCGCTGAATAAACGAGAAGCGCTCTTAGAATCGAAAGAGGAAGCACTGAATCAAAGACAACAACATATTGAACAGATGGAAAGCAAAGTGGAAGAGCTCGTTCAAAAGGAACAAATGGAATTGGAACGAATTTCTGGTCTAACACGCGAAGAAGCACGCCAAGTTATTTTGGAGCGTGTCGAAAAAGAGCTATCTCATGAAATTGCAATGATGGTGAAAGAAGCCGAGACCCGCGCGAAAGAAGAGGCGGATAAAAGAGCAAAAGCAATTTTATCGCTGGCGATTCAGCGCTGTGCGGCTGACCATGTCGCCGAAACGACCGTATCTGTCGTTAATTTGCCAAACGATGAAATGAAAGGCCGGATCATTGGTCGTGAAGGACGGAATATTCGTACGCTTGAAACGCTCACCGGTATTGATTTAATTATCGATGATACGCCGGAGGCAGTTATTTTATCGGGATTTGATCCAATCCGCCGTGAAACGGCTAGAATTGCTTTAGACAAACTTGTTCAAGATGGACGCATTCACCCGGCAAGAATTGAGGAAATGGTCGAAAAAGCAAGACGTGAAGTGGATGAGCATATTCGTGAAGTCGGCGAACAAACCACCTTTGAAGTTGGCGTTCACGGGTTACATCCGGATTTAATAAAAATTTTAGGACGCCTCAAATTCCGGACAAGCTACGGGCAAAACGTCTTGAAGCATTCAATTGAAGTGGCGTTTTTAGCCGGGTTGATGGCGGCGGAACTTGGCGAAGATGAAATGTTAGCAAGACGTGCTGGCCTCCTGCACGATATTGGCAAGGCGATTGACCATGAAGTGGAAGGAAGCCATGTTGAAATCGGTGTAGAATTGGCGACAAAATATAAAGAACACCCGGTTGTCATTAACAGCATCGCTTCCCATCATGGTGATACGGAGCCAACTTCCGTCATTGCCGTGCTCGTTGCAGCGGCTGATGCACTTTCTGCGGCAAGACCGGGAGCGCGCAGTGAAACATTGGAAAACTATATTCGCCGCCTCGAAAAATTGGAGGAAATCGCTGAATCGTACGAAGGTGTGGAGAAATCATATGCGATTCAAGCAGGTCGAGAAGTGCGTATTATGGTGAAGCCGGATATGATTGATGATTTAGAAGCGCATCGATTGGCGCGGGAAATTCGTAAACGGATCGAGGAGGAACTCGATTATCCGGGACACATTAAGGTTACCGTTATTCGTGAAACAAGAGCGGTAGAATATGCAAAATAAAGTGGCGATATTGCCACTTTATTTTTTTTATATTTTGTGCCAAACTTGAACTAGTTAGATTTCAGCTTAGAAAGGGATATACAATGAAATTTTTGTTTATTGGCGACGTTGTCGGTTCACCGGGAAGAAAAATGATAGAACAATATTTGCCAAAGTTAAAAGAAAAACATAAACCGAACATCATTGTCATTAATGGGGAAAATGCCGCAGGCGGAAAAGGAATTACGGAAAAAATTTATCGTACGTTTCTTGAGCAAGGCGCCCATGTCGTCACGCTTGGCAATCACGCATGGGATCAACGCGATATATTTGAATTTATCGATGATGCAAAGTCATTAATACGGCCGGCTAATTTTCCGGAAGGTGTCCCAGGAAAAGGGATTGTATATGTACAAGTAGAGCAAATGGAAGTAGCTGTTATTAACTTGCAAGGGAGAACGTTTTTGCCCGCCATCGATTGTCCATTTAAAAAAGCAGATGAGCTAATTGAAGAAGCAACCAGGCGCACGCCGATGATTTTGATTGATTTTCACGCGGAGGCAACAAGTGAAAAGCAAGCGATGGGTTGGTATTTGGATGGACGTGTTTCTGCAGTTGTTGGTACACATACGCACGTTCAAACTGCCGACGCTCGTATTTTACCGAAAGGAACGGCGTATATTACTGATGTTGGGATGACCGGTCCGTATGATGGAATTTTAGGAGTGGATCGTGAGGCGGTGTTGCGGAAATTTTTAACCTCATTACCCGTTCGTTTTGAGGTAAAAGAGGGGAGAAGCCAATTAAACGCTGTGCTCATTGATATTGATGAGAAAACGGGACGAGCAAATAAGATCGAAAGAATTGTGATAAATGATGACAATCCTTATTTAGAATAGTCATTGTTTTAGGAATTTTTAAAAATACTTATAAACTTAGCAGGAATACTCGCTAAAACAGTGAATATAGTAACAGTAGAACTATTTTTGAGGAAATGAGGGAGGAGCTAGAAATGGAAATATTAAAAGTTTCAGCAAAGTCGAATCCTAACTCTGTAGCTGGTGCACTTGCCGGGGTATTGCGCGAACGCGGATCAGCAGAAATTCAAGCAATCGGCGCAGGTGCATTAAACCAAGCCGTTAAGGCAGTAGCTATTGCACGAGGATTTGTGGCACCGAGCGGCATGGACCTTATTTGTATTCCTGCATTTACGGATATTATTATTGATGGGGAAGAACGTACGGCGATTAAATTAATTGTAGAACCTCGTTAATAGTAGTAACGCTTTTATGATAGAAACATAACCTGTTTGTGCCTTCTATTGGAAGGCAGGCAGGTTATTTTACTTTATAAAGGGGGATATGTATGATTTTCGATGCGCATTGTGACGCACTGATGAAATTATGGATGGATCGGTCTTTATCGTTCCAAGATGGCAAAAGTCTTCATGTCACCTTCCCATCACTTCTAGAGGCGAAAATAAAAGTTCAATGTTTTGCCATTTACATACCGGAAACTGTTCCGGAAGAAGCCCGTTTTACGGTTGCGCTAGAAATGATAGACATTTTTTTTGAACAAATGATTGAGCGATTTCCAATGTTGAAATTTGTTTGTTCGAAACGCGATATTGACGCATTGGAAGAAAATGAAATTGGGGCGATGTTAACGCTTGAAGGATGCGATGCGATTGGGACAAGCCTTGTAAAATTAAAAACATTGCTTCGCCTTGGTGTCTCGTCCGTTGGACTTACATGGAATTGGTCCAATGCTGTAGCAGATGGTTCTTGGGAAGTGCGCGGTGCCGGATTAACGGAATTCGGAAAACAAGTGGTGCGGCATCTTAACGAGGCAAAACGTTGGGTCGATGTTTCCCACTTATCGGAAAAAGCATTTTGGGACGTGATGGAAATCGCGCAATTTCCGATTGCTTCTCATTCTAATACATATCGCTTTTGTCCACATCCGCGTAATTTGCGAGATGAGCAAATTCGCGCGTTGATTGAGAAAAATGGGATGATTGGAATTACGTTCGTTCCGTACTTTTTAACGAAAGAAAAAGAAAAAGCGGCGATTTCTGACGTTCTCCGCCATTTGGAACACATTTGTTCACTCGGGGGAGCAAGGCACGTTGGGTTTGGCTCTGATTTTGACGGAATGGAAGAAACGGCAAAAGGACTCGAAAATGTGCGGTGCTATACAAATTTAGTCAACGAGCTGCAAAAGCACTACTCAGAAGATGAGGTAGAACGGTTTTTATTTCGCAATTTTTATGACCATTTGCCGCAGTAAAATAAGAGATTGATGGCAATAGAAAAGAGTTTTTATAAGTAAGGTTGCATTTTTTTCATATAGGCCTAGAATGAAATCATTTGATATATTTTTATATGTTTAAATTTTTGTGAAAATCATTGCCTGCAAGTCTAGTGATTTTATTGGAAAAGTGCTACACTTATAATTGTAATTTTGACCGAACTTAAAGGGGTGTAAGAAATGATTAGTCAACTTTCATGGAAAGTTGGAGGACAGCAGGGAGAAGGAATTGAAAGTACCGGTGAAATCTTCTCCATTGCGTTAAATCGCCTAGGCTATTATTTATATGGGTATCGTCATTTTTCTTCACGGATTAAAGGCGGTCATACGAATAATAAAATTCGTGTAAGTACAACACCAATTCGTTCGATTGCCGATGATCTTGATATATTAGTGGCGTTTGACCAAGAATCGATTGACTTTAATTTTCATGAACTTCGTGATGGCGGCATCGTGATCGCTGATGCGAAGTTTAACCCAACGATTCCGGAAGGTCAAAATGTAACGTTATATGCAGTTCCGTTTACAGATATCGCGACAAATTTAGGAACATCGCTTATGAAAAACATGGTCGCTGTTGGTGCGTCAAGCGCAGTTCTTGGCCTTGATATTAACGTATATCAAGAAGTGGTACAAGAAATTTTCGGAAGAAAAGGCCAGCAAGTTGTCGAAAAGAACATGGAAGCGATCCGAGCAGGGGCTCAGTATATGAAAGAACAGCTCGGTGATCATGTTCAAACAATGAAATTAGAAAAAGCGGATGGGAAAAAGCGGATGTTCATGATCGGCAACGACGCGCTTGCATTGGGCGCATTAGCCGGCGGTGCGCGTTTTATGGCGGCATATCCGATTACTCCGGCTTCAGAAATTATGGAATATTTAATTAAAAAACTTCCGGAACTAGGAGGAGCTGTCATTCAAACGGAAGATGAAATCGCCGCATGTACGATGGCGATTGGTGCCAACTATGCTGGCGTGCGGGCATTCACCGCATCAGCAGGTCCAGGTCTTTCTCTTATGATGGAGTCGATCGGGCTTGCTGGAATGACCGAAACACCGCTTGTCATCGTTGATACACAACGTGGCGGTCCAAGTACAGGATTGCCGACAAAACAAGAACAATCTGACTTAATGGCCATGATTTACGGAACGCACGGTGAAATTCCAAAAATCGTCATGGCGCCAAGCACAGTGCAAGAAGCGTTTTACGATATGGTGGAAGCGTTCAACCTTGCCGAAGAATATCAATGTCCGGTGATCGTTTTATCTGATTTGCAACTCTCCCTTGGCAAACAAACGGTTGAACCGTTAGAGTACGATAAAATTGAAATTCGCCGTGGCAAACTAGTAAAAGAAGAACTTCCGCCGTTAGAGAAAAAAGATAATTTTAAACGTTACGAAATTACCGAAGATGGCATTTCTCCACGTGTACTTCCTGGGACGCCAAACGGCATCCACCATGTAACAGGAGTAGAACATGCGGAAACAGGAAGACCGTCTGAAGTTGCGGCAAACCGGAAAGCACAGATGGATAAGCGTTTGCGCAAATTAAAACATATTAAATTCAATACACCAGTTCATAAAAATATTAAACACGATGAAGCGGATTTATTAGTTGTTGGTTTTATCTCTACGCGCGGTGCGATCGAAGAAGCGATCGACCGTCTTGAGCAAGACGGCGTGAAAGTCAATCACGCGCACATTCGTCTTCTTCATCCGTTCCCAACGGAGGAAGTGTTGCCGCTTGTCGAATCAGCGAAAAAAGTCGTCGTCGTTGAGCAAAATGCAACAGGCCAACTTGCAAACATTCTTAAAATGAATGTTGGACATGCTGAAAAAATTTCTAGTGTATTGAAATATGACGGTAATCCATTTTTGCCGAACGAAGTTTATACAAAATGCAAGGAGTTGTTATAAATATGGCGACGTTTAAAGACTTTCGTAACGATGTAAAACCGAACTGGTGTCCAGGGTGTGGCGATTTCTCCGTTCAAGCTGCCATTCAGCGCGCCGCGGCAAACGTCGGGCTTGAACCTCATCAATTAGCAGTTATTTCTGGAATCGGCTGCTCCGGTCGTATTTCCGGATACATTCATTCATACGGATTTCACGGTACTCACGGCCGGGCTTTACCGCTTGCTCAGGGTGTGAAAATGGCGAACCGCAATTTAACGGTCATTGCTGCCGGCGGTGACGGTGACGGATTTGCCATTGGGATGGGGCATACGATTCATGCGATTCGCCGCAACATCGATATTACCTACATTGTGATGGACAACCAAATTTACGGCTTAACAAAAGGGCAAACATCACCAAGAAGCGATGTTGGATTTAAAACAAAAAGCACTCCGCAAGGTTCGGTCGAACCGGCTCTTTCGATTATGGAAATCGCGCTAAGCGCTGGCGCAACGTTCGTAGCGCAAAGCTTCTCGAGCGATTTAAAAGAATTAACGAGCTTAATTGAAGAGGGGATTAAACATAAAGGGTTCTCGCTTATTAACGTATTCAGTCCATGTGTTACCTATAATAAGGTAAACACATATGACTGGTTTAAAGAAAACCTTGTGAAAGTAAGCGAGATTGAGGGGTATGATCCATCGGACCGCATCATGGCAATGCAAACGGTAATGAAATATAAAGGATTAGTAACAGGGCTGATTTATCAAAATAAAGAACAAAAATCGTATCAAGAACTGCTTCACGGTTATAGCGAAACACCGCTTACGAAGGCAGATCTTCAACTAAGCAAAGAAAAATTCGATGAATTAATTTCTGAATTTATGTAATTTGGAAATGATTCACTCCCAATTAGGTATTGCCTAGTTGGGAGTGATTTTGTTATGATAATTTGTTCAGTGTTAAGCTGAATAAGAAAAGTATTGTTTAAATTTGTGATCAATTATATACTATGATAATGTGTATGATGAAAAGGAAACAATTGTTTTCTATAGCTATAGAAAGGAGATTATTATGAACGAAAAACAACGTTTAGAACAAACAGGACAAATTCAAACAGCTGATCATCCAACGGACAAAAAATCCGCTTTGGATGCGTTAAAGAAAAAAACGAGCAAAGATTACGAAAAATATTTTACTAGCGTATTTATTCCGCCAAATTTAAAAGAAGCGAAAAAACGCGGAAAAGAAGAAGTAAAATATGTTAAAGACTTCACTATACCGGAGCAATTCCGCGGCATGGGCGAAGGCCGCAAGTTTTATATTCGCACGTATGGCTGTCAAATGAACGAACATGACACTGAAGTAATGGCAGGAATTTTTATGGCGCTCGGATATGAGCCGACTGACCGCCCAGAAGATGCGAATGTCATTTTATTGAATACGTGCGCGATCCGCGAAAACGCGGAAAACAAAGTGTTCGGCGAGCTCGGCCACTTAAAGCCACTGAAGCAAAACAATCCGGATTTGCTTCTTGGGGTATGCGGCTGTATGTCGCAAGAAGAATCGGTCGTCAATAAAATTTTGAAACAATATCAATACGTTGACATGATTTTCGGTACGCATAACATTCATCGCCTTCCATACATTTTACATGAAGCATACATGTCAAAAGAAATGGTTGTGGAAGTTTGGTCAAAAGAAGGCGATGTGATCGAAAATCTTCCAAAAGCGCGCAGAGGCAACATTAAAGCATGGGTAAACATTATGTACGGCTGCGATAAGTTCTGTACGTACTGTATCGTTCCGTATACGCGCGGGAAAGAACGAAGCCGTCGTCCGGAAGACATTATTCAAGAAGTGCGCCATCTCGCCGCCCAAGGATATAAAGAAATTACGCTTCTTGGCCAAAACGTCAACGCCTACGGGAAAGATTTCACCGATATGAAATACGGTCTTGGCGACTTGATGGACGAACTTCGTAAAATTGATATTCCGCGCATTCGCTTTACGACTAGCCATCCGCGCGATTTTGACGATCGTTTAATCGAAGTGCTCGCCAAACGCGGCAATCTAGTCGAGCATATTCACCTGCCAGTGCAATCCGGCAGCACGGAAATATTGAAATTGATGGGCCGGAAATATACGCGTGAGGAATATTTAGAGCTTGTTCGCAAAATTAAAGAAGCGATTCCAGACGTTGCGTTAACAACGGATATTATTGTCGGCTTCCCGAACGAGACGGAAGAGCAGTTTGAAGAAACGCTGTCGCTCTACCGCGAAGTCGAATTTGATTCTGCATACACGTTCATTTATTCACCACGTGAAGGCACACCGGCGGCAAAAATGGTTGATAATGTACCGATGGAAGTGAAAAAAGAACGCTTGCAGCGGCTAAACGCGCTTGTCAATGAAATTTCAGCGCGAAAAATGAAGGAATATGAAGGGAAAGTTGTCGAAGTATTAGTTGAAGGCGAGAGCAAAAACAACCCGGATGTCCTTGCTGGATACACGCGGAAAAACAAGCTTGTCAACTTCATCGGTCCGAAATCGGCGATTGGCAAACTTGTCAAAGTGCGGATTACCGAAGCGAAAACATGGACATTAAACGGGGAAATGGTAGAAGAAGCGATCGAGGTGAAATGAGATGGCAAAATATACACGTGACGAGATTTTAGCCCAGGCGAAAGAACTCGCCAAAATGATTGCCGAGACAGAAGAAGTTGATTTTTTTAAACGCGCGGAAGAAAAAATACACCAAAACGAAAAAGTGCGCGCGATGATCGAGCAAATTAAATCATTGCAAAAACAAGCAGTCAACTTAAAACATTACGGGAAATATGAAGCGCTGAAAAAAGTAGAAGCACAAATTGACGCGATTTACGAAGAGCTTTCGCAAATTCCGATCGTTAGCGAATTCCAGCAATCACAAACGGAAGTGAATGATCTGCTCCAATTAGTCGCTTCTACCATCTCCAATACCGTGACCGATGAGATTATCGCATCAACAGGCGGCAACGTGTTGCGCGGGGAGACAGGTGCGCAAATACGCTGTAGTGGAAACGGCGGCTGCGGCTGTCATTAAAATTTGACTGACGTCCTTGGTTTTCAAGGGCGTTTTTTTTTATTGCGGAAAAAGTAGGCACATCATACGGGGCCCCTGCATACAATGAACTATAAGGAATAATTTATAAACTTATGTGCACATTAGGCGAAATCATGCATAGGATGAAATGAAGATTCATTTGAGGAGGGTTTCTTATATGTCTGAATACAGAGAAATTATTACAAAGGCGGTCGTCGGGAAAGGTCGTAAATTTACGCAATCTACTCATACGATTACTGCTCCGAATCGTCCATCAAGCATTTTAGGATGCTGGATTATTAACCATCGTTACGATGCGAAAAAATGTGACAAGACAGTAGAAATCCATGGGAAATATGACGTTAACGTTTGGTATTCATACGACAACAATACAAAAACAGAAGTTGTCACAGAAACAGTAACATATGCGGATGTGGTGAAATTAAAATACCGTGACGATGATGATATTATTAGCGATGATACAGACATTATCGTTCGCGTCATTCAGCAGCCGAACTGCCTAGAATGCACCATTTCGCCAAACGGAAATAAAATTGTGGTCGATGTAGAACGCGAATTTATTTCCGAAGTCATTGGGGAAACGAAAATATGTGTCGCGATCCATCCAGACGGCTGCGGCAATGATGACGATGATTTTGACTACGGTGACCTAGATGAAGAACTAGAAGATTTAAGCCCAGATTTGCTTCTCGGCGATGAAGAGTAAAACTAGGAAGAAAGATCTTCCTAGTTTTTTTTTTTGGGCTCTTCACCACAAAATGTACTTGACAATCAGGTTGTTTTCTGATCAAGGGTACAAAAAATGCGAAATTTCCTGTATGGTAAAGGTGACCAAACCATCAACCATGGTTTGACCGGTACCTTTTTAGCGACTGTGCCGCCGTACGCAGTATTGCCAAGGCACTCATCACCCGAAGAGACGCAGTGCTTTCTTGCATCTTTTTTTCTTACTCAAATGGTCCAATGGAAGGAATCAACAACAAAATAAAATTGATCAAAAGGCGAGGATATGGGTATCGAAATATCCAGCGTTTTACTTTGCGTGTCCGTCTAGAGACCTCTATCACATTTTAACGTAAAAATCAAGTACATCTTTTGGTGATGAACCTAATAAGTTGAAATGAAGTGAAAATACGGAAAAATACGATAAATACGATCGCAAGACGATAGAGGAATTAATCGACGGTACGATAGATTTTGTCAAATTAAAAGAAATGCTCTCCAATTATAAAGACACTGACCGATTTGACAAATATATTAGCATCCTTCAAGAAAGGGTGCCGTGGGATGATCCGATTTTGCTTCCGGCCGGCCTTCATCTCTATATTGTGCAAAAGCCGGATGGCCGGCGCATCGTAAAATGTGATTGTGGATATGAATTTTGCGAGGCAAGCGACAACTGGAAGCTTCATGCGCTCATCTATGTTCGTGATACAGTAGAAAAAATGGCGGAACTGTATCCGAAATTGATGGCGCCAGATCCGGAATGGCAGGTGCTTCGCGAGTACTATTGCCCTGGCTGCGCAACACAGCTTGAGGTAGAAGCGGTGACACCGTGGTATCCGGTCATCAAAGACTTCGAGCCTGATATCGATACATTCTATAAAGAATGGTTAAAGCGCCCGCTTCCGCAGGCGAAATAAAAATAAAAAACAGAGACGGCGGCGAAAAGCTGCCGTCTGTTTTTATGCATTGCAATTTTCTGAAATGAAATGCAAGGGAGAAGCTCATTATTAGAAAGGTGGACATAGGAGCTGCCGGACTGCTTAACGCTTTAGCGATGCCAGAATTTGAACTTTCTCTTTTTCTTCTTTAAAATATGTTATAATGAAACGTGTTGAAACGCAGATGCATTAATGTATTCAAAAAAATCTCCATATTGGTTCGAAACTAGATACATAGAAAACAAGATTTCGCGGAATTAAGCGGCTTTATGTTGATGGCGATACACGGATGGAAACGCCAAAATGACAGGGTGGCCGCTAATTTTATTGGTAAAACGTAAATTTGCAAGGTTGGAGGAGAACGATGGCTACATATACGCCGATGATTCAGCAATACTTGGACATTAAGGCACAATATCCAGATGCCTTTTTATTTTTTCGCCTTGGCGATTTTTACGAAATGTTTTTTGACGACGCGATCAAAGCGGCGCAGGAACTGGAAATTACGCTGACAAGCCGTGATGGCGGCGGCGAAGAACGGGTGCCGATGTGCGGCGTCCCGTATCATTCGGCGCAAGGATATATTGAACAGTTGATTTCAAAAGGATATAAAGTCGCGATTTGCGAACAAGTCGAAGATCCAAAAACGGCAAAAGGGGTCGTCCGCCGCGAAGTCGTTCAGCTCATTACCCCTGGAACAGTGATGGAAGGGAAAGGGCTGTTAGATAAAGAAAACAACTACTTGGCGACGGTGACCATGTTTGATGATGGTACGTATGGTTTTGCTTATACGGATTTATCAACAGGGGAAAATCGCATAACGCTTCTTGCTTCATTGGATGATGTGATGAATGAGCTATATGCGATCGGTACGAAAGAAATTGTCATTTCTTCTCAATTCCCAGAACAGTATCAGCAGCTATTAAAGGAACGCTATGATGTGACGATTTCATACGAGGATGAGACAGTGATTCCTGAAGGATTTACGTCGATCGTCGAAGCGCTTCAGCAAGATAAGCTAAAAATAACATTCGGCCGTCTGCTTCATTACATTATTCGCACACAAAAACGGCGCCTCGATCATATGCAGTCTGTTCAAGTGTATCAAGTCGATCATTATATGAAAATCGATTTGTATTCGAAGCGAAATTTGGAATTAACCGAGACAATTCGCTCCAAAGGGCGGAAAGGTTCGCTGTTGTGGCTTCTTGATGAAACAGTGACGGCAATGGGCGGACGGTTGCTGAAACAATGGCTTGATCGCCCGCTTTTGGATCGCAAACAAATCGAACGGCGCTTACATATGGTCGAAACACTGATCCATCATTATTTTGAACGGCAGGAGCTGCGCGAACGTCTTCGCGAAGTGTACGACGTCGAGCGCCTCGCTGGCCGTGTTGCCTACGGAAACGTAAACGCGCGCGATTTAATTCAACTGAAAAAATCGCTTCAGCAAATCCCGGCGTTAAAAGATATTGTTGAAAACCTTTCAGATGATGAAGCGAAGCAGCTTGCCGACAAACTCGATCCATGTTCGGAACTTGTCGATCTATTAGAGCGGTCGATTCAAGAAAATCCGCCATTGTCCGTCAAAGAAGGAAACATCATTAAAGACGGATATAACGAAACGCTTGATCGTTATCGCGATGCAAGCCGCAATGGGAAAGCATGGATTGCCCAGCTAGAAAGCAAAGAACGGGAATTAACCGGGATTAAATCATTAAAAATTGGCTATAACCGCGTGTTCGGCTATTACATTGAAGTGACGAAGGCGAATCTTCATTTGTTGCCAAAGGGACGTTATGAGCGAAAACAAACACTAGCAAACGCTGAACGTTTTATTACCCAGGAATTAAAAGAAAAAGAAGCGCTCATTTTAGAAGCGGAAGAAAAAAGCATCGAACTAGAATACGAATTGTTTGTGGACATTCGCGAACGCGTAAAACAATATATTCCGCGTTTGCAATCATTAGCGAAAACGATTAGCGAACTCGATGTCTTGCAGTCGTTTGCGACTGTAAGCGAAGAGCGTCATTACGTAAAACCGCAGTTTTCCGATAATCGTGAGCTGATCATTCAAGCGGGCCGCCATCCAGTAGTGGAAAAAGTGCTTGGGGCGCAAACGTATGTACCGAACGATTGTTATATGAATAAAGAGCGGGAACTGTTGTTAATTACGGGACCGAATATGTCCGGAAAAAGCACGTACATGCGGCAAATTGCCCTTACTGCCATTATGGCGCAAATTGGCTGCTTTGTACCGGCAGAGAAAGCAGTCCTCCCAATTTTTGACCAAGTGTTTACGAGAATTGGTGCGGCGGATGATTTAGTATCTGGGCAAAGTACGTTTATGGTCGAAATGCTCGAAGCGCGCAATGCGATCGTTCACGCGACACAAAACAGCTTAATTTTGTTTGATGAAATCGGACGCGGCACGTCCACGTACGATGGGATGGCATTGGCGCAAGCGATCATCGAATACATTCATGATCATATTGGCGCGAAAACGTTATTTAGCACACATTATCATGAATTAACGGATCTGGAGCAATCGCTTGCCAAGCTGAAAAACGTTCATGTGAGAGCCGTTGAGGAAAATGGAAAAGTCGTGTTTCTTCATAAAATTGAAGAAGGACCAGCCGACCAAAGTTACGGTATTCATGTCGCCGAGCTTGCTGAGCTTCCGGCTTCTCTCATTCAGCGCGCCAAAGAAATTTTAGCCGAGCTTGAGCAGCAAGAACAGCGAAAAGAACAGCCAAGCGGCAAGAACGAGGCGGTCTTCGAACAGCTCAGCATGTTTGCCGAAGAGCAGCCTTCAAAAGAAGAATCCCATCTATCGAAAAAAGAGAAAAAGGCGCTTGAGGCATTAAAATCAGTCAATTTGTTGGAAACAACGCCGCTTGAAGCGTTAAACAAATTATACGAAATTCAAAAACTATTAAAGTAAAGGAGGCATAGCGATGGGAAAAATTCGTAAGCTCGATGACCAATTGTCCAATAAAATCGCCGCAGGGGAAGTCGTCGAGCGTCCTGCCTCCGTCGTTAAAGAGCTCGTTGAAAACGCGATTGACGCCAATAGCACCATTATTGAAATTGAATTAGAAGAAGCAGGACTAGCGAAAATTCGCGTCATCGATAATGGGGACGGAATGGAAGGAGATGATTGCCTCGTTGCTTTTGAAAGACATGCGACAAGCAAAATTAAAGATGAGCACGATTTGTTTCGCATCCGCACGCTTGGCTTTCGCGGCGAAGCGCTGCCGAGCATCGCCTCCGTCTCGGAAGTTGAGATGAAAACAAGCACGGGAGACGGTCCAGGGACGAAAGTGGTTCTAAAAGGTGGAAAACTCGTTGTACACGAACGGACAACAAGCCGCAAGGGAACCGATATTACCGTATCTAACTTGTTTTTCAACACCCCGGCCCGTTTAAAATATATGAAAACGATTCATACTGAGCTTGGTCATGTCACCGATGTCGTCAATCGCCTTGCCATGGCACATCCTGATATTTCGTTTCGGCTGCGCCATCACGGGAAGCAGCTGCTTTACACGAGCGGCAACGGCGATGTGCGCCATGTGCTTGCCGCGATTTACGGCATGGATGTCGCGAAAAAGATGATTCCAATTCAAGCGGAATCGCTCGATTTTACTGTTCAAGGCTACATTTCGCTTCCAGAAGTGACGCGCGCTTCGCGAAATTACATTTCCACGATCGTCAACGGGCGATATGTGCGCAACATTCCGCTCGCAAAAGCGATCGAAGCGGGATATCATACACTGTTGCCGATCGGCCGCTATCCGATTGTATTTTTATCGATTGCGATGGATCCGATTTTAGTCGATGTCAATGTCCACCCGGCAAAATTAGAAGTACGTTTCAGCAAAGAAGCGGAATTAAACGAGCTCGTCACCCAAGCGATTCGCCAGGCGCTTCAAGCGCGGACGCTTATTCCTGAGATGACGATCAAGCAAAAAGAAATTCCAAAACCAAAAGCAGAACAAACGGCTTGGACGTTTGAACATGTCGTTAAAGAACCATTTGTTTCTCCACTCGTTCATGTAGATGAACCAAAACAAGTAGATGAGCCAAAGCAATCAAGTCCAGTGCAAGAACCAAAGGAGGAAATCCCTTCGTTTTTGCCGACAGTAGAATCAAAACAAAATGATGTCGATGATGAACTAGTCGAAATGGACGAGCAAACGGAATCATCAGACGAACAAGAGCATGTGAATGACCGGCTTCCGCCGCTTTATCCAATCGGGCAAATGCACGGAACGTACATTTTGGCGCAAAATGAGAGAGGGCTTTACATCATTGACCAGCATGCCGCCCAAGAGCGCATTAAGTATGAATATTTTCGCGAAAAAGTTGGCGAAGTAATAAACGAAGTGCAGGAATTGCTTGTTCCGCTTACGTTTCATTATCCGACAGATGAATATGTGCTAATTGACGCACATCGTGAAGAATTGGCGAAATGCGGCGTCTTTTTAGAACCGTTCGGGCACAATACGTTCATCGTCCGCTCCCACCCATCGTGGTTTCCAAAAGGGGAAGAAGCGGCGATTATTGAAGAAATGATCCAGCAAGTGATCGATATGAAAAAAGTCGATATTAAGCAGCTTCGTGAAAAAGCAGCGATTTTAATGAGCTGCAAACGTTCGATTAAAGCGAACGAGTATTTGCGCGATGACGAAATCTTCGCACTCTTGGAATCACTGCGCAAAACGACTGATCCATTCACCTGCCCGCACGGCCGCCCAATCATCATCCATTTTTCCACGTATGAGCTGGAGAAAATGTTTAAGCGGGTAATGTAAACATAAAAGCGCAACATCCTTGTTCCATCAAGGTGTTGCGCTTTATTTTTCCGTTTGCCCTGCTTGTAAGCACAAATTACTTTACGGATTGCTTTCTGGGGAATTGTGTATGCAAGCAAAAATACAGTAAATTTTCGGTACGGGGCATCCAGCGAATGATTGAAAGCTACAGCCTGCCGAATAAAAAACTTACGCTCTATACGTTTTGGCAGTGAATGCTGAAGGTCACGAACAATGACATTGAGAAAGTACGGCGGCTTGCCGGCCATAGCAATATCGCCACGACATCTCGATACTTAAAAGACAGCTATAGTGATTTGGCGGATGCGGTGGAGGCGTTGCTGAAATTTTAACAAAGTTGGTTGTGCGAACGAACGAGTTGTTTTAGGGCTCTCATGATTTGTGCCTCTTTATTATCCTTGAGTGTCTTCGTCGCTTTTGTATTCTAAAATATCTCCAGGCTGACATTCTAAAGCCTTACAAATCGCATCTAAAGTTGATAATCGAATCGCTTTTGCCTTTCCATTTTTCAATATAGAACGTGTTGCAAAACGCATAACGAATGCATAAATGCACATAAAAAATCCACCACCTTGGAAATCATATACAGTAGCCAAAAAACAACTCTCCAAGAGGTGGGCACTATCATGATTTTCCATTTAAACAACGAACATGCATGGTCTTACGAAATGGATCCACTTTTAGCATCCTTATTTCGATATATTGACTCTCTGTCGTTGCCAGAAACACCGCATGTGACAGGAAGGACGCCAGTGTTTGGATAATTATAATAGTTAAACAGTTTAGTAAAATTTGTTGCGCAAGGGGAGAAGGAACATAATATGCGCAATCATGAATTTAACGAACTATCTGTTTTTGTTATAATAAAAAAATGTACAGATCCATTTTATAGAAAAAGGAGGAAAAACATGACTGAATTGAGCAAGGTGCAGATTCAACATCAACGGTTATCTAAAGCTAAAATCGCTAAAAGAGCAACTGCTATTTTCATCGGGGCTGTTTTAATGGCAGTAGGACTTGAAATCTTTTTAGTCCCTAATAACATTATCGATGGAGGCATAACAGGCATTTCAATTATGCTTTCACATATTACGGGTTTTCGTCTTGGAATTTTTATTTTTCTTTTAAACCTTCCGTTCTTTTTTATGGGTTATAAACAAATTGGAAAAACTTTTGCTATCTCCTCATTGTTTGGGATTATCGTTTTATCCATTTTTACTTCTCTGTTTCATCCTATTCCAGCCTTCACAGACGACCTTTTATTAGCTACCATTTTTGGCGGAATGATTCTAGGTACGGGCGTAGGGCTTGTCATTCGTTATGGCGGCGCTTTGGATGGCACAGAAATACTCGCTATACTCATGAACAAAAAACTCCCTTTCTCTGTTGGCGAGATCATCATGTTTTTTAATATTTTTATTCTTGGTGCTGCTGGGTTTGTTTACACTTGGGATAGAGCAATGTATTCAATTTTAGCCTATGTGATTGCTTTTAAAACGATTGATGTTGTCATTAAAGGATTAGATGAATCGAAGTCGGCATGGATTATTAGTGATAATCCTGTAGCCATTGGGAATGCTATCATGAACCGATTAGGGCGCGGTGTTACATATTTAAGCGGAGAAGGAGCATTCTCTGGTGACGGTAAAAAAGTGATATTTTGTGTGATTACCCGTCTTGAGGAGGCCAAACTTAAAGAAATTGTCGAAGAAAATGACCCAAATGCTTTTTTAGCTATAGCAGATATGGCTGAAGTACGCGGTGGACGTTTTAAGAAAAGAGATATTCATTAAGGTGTCTTTTTCTAAAATGTAATCGAACAAAATTACGGAAACGGTACGTTTATTGGTGCAACATCAAAAGGTGTAAAAGTTGTTAAAATGAGTGATAAATATTGGAAAGACCGATATATAGGTGCTAAGCGAGTCATTAATAAAAGGCTATATTAAAGCTTCTTGTTAATTGGTAGAAAAACGCAGACTTTTAGTGGATATTTTGTTTGAAGCAGGGCGTCGCTCCGATCGGGGCGGCGCTTTTATTTTTAGGATAAAGCATGGAGTTTTATAAAGGAGCGAACGAAATGGAGTTTTCTGAATAAACTGGCTAAAAAAGAATAAGTCCAAACTTAGTGAAGAGTATTATGGCAAACTTGAAAAGGCAAAAATATTTGTATGGATAAAAAATGGTGAAGCAAGCGATCCATCACTGGATATTATTCAGTCATTTCGTGTTTTATTAAATGTTGTTGGAAAATATATGAAAGAAAAAACATAATAGCAATTTTTTGTTAATTAAGGGTGATAAGTATGGAAAAATTAAAAATCCGAGGAGGGAACAGGATGAGAAAAATTAAGTTTCAAGAAATTGCTAAAGGCTCTTCCCCGAGAGAATATTTAGAATCTATCAAACAGGATATATGCAGGACGAAAATGATCCAAATATTTACTGGGGAGAGTCTTCCGGTTATCTTAATTTACTAATTTAAGTAATCTACCATCGTTCTATAGATGATCGAAAATAATGAAGCCAAGGCTATTCATTTTCTGAGAAAAATGATAATATTCTTATGGAAATTCTACATACTGGTGGTGCATATATGTTTTCGTCGTTAAAACGATTTTTAATTGGCAGACCGTTGAAATCAACCGAACTAGGAGAACAAAAGCTGAACAAATTAAAGGCATTGGCTGTCTTATCTTCTGATGCTCTATCTTCGGTTGCGTACGGTACGGAACAGATTTTGCTTGTTCTTGCGTCGATTGGAGCTATTGCATTTTGGTATTCCATTCCTATTGCGATTGGAGTTCTTATTCTATTGGTGGCGCTTATTTTATCGTATCGCCAAATCATTTACTCTTATCCGCATGGAGGAGGGGCTTACGTCGTTTCCAAAACGAACCTAGGCATAAATCCGGGGCTCATTGCTGGAGGCTCTTTATTGGTCGACTATATTCTAACCGTGGCAGTAAGCTTGTCTGCAGGAACGGATGCCATTACATCCGCGTTTCCAGTTTTGCATCAACACACAGTAGGAATTGCTGTCGCACTGGTTGTGTTTATCACTATTCTTAATCTGAGAGGCGTAACCGAATCCGCTTCCGTTTTGGCATATCCCGTTTATTTGTTTGTGTTGGCGCTCGTAATTCTCATTATTGTTGGGATTTTTCATATTATAAATGGACAAGCACCGTCTACCTTACATACGCCGATCGGTACTGCGGTGCCTGGAATTACATTATTCTTGTTGCTTCGGGCGTTTGCATCTGGTTGCTCTGCGTTGACAGGGGTAGAAGCGATCTCCAACGCCGTTCCAAATTTCAAGGAACCGGCGGCAAAAAACGCTGCTAAAACGTTAGTGATGATGGGGTTCATTCTCGCTTTTCTATTTGTAGGAGTCACTTTTTTAGCATACTGGTATGGAATTGCTCCGAAAGCGGAAGAGACGGTTGTCTCCCAACTCGCTTCCGAAGTGTTTGGAAGAGGCTTTATGTATTACTTTATCCAAGGAACAACTGCCCTTATTTTAGTCTTGGCTGCAAATACCGGGTTTTCCGCATTTCCGCTGCTGGCATATAATCTGGCATCCGATAAATACATGCCAAGAATGTATCTTATCCGCGGCGACCGCTTAGGATATTCAAATGGAATCATCACGCTTGGTCTTGCTTCTATTTTGCTGATTATCGTTTTTAAAGGGCAAACGGAACAGCTCATTCCTTTGTATGCGGTTGGCGTATTCATTCCTTTCACTTTGTCGCAAACAGGAATGATTGTCAAATGGGTGCGCGAAAAACCGGCGGGGTGGGTCCCGAAGCTGCTTGTGAACTTGCTGGGAGCGATCATTACACTAACTGTACTGTGCATTTTCTTTATCACAAAATTTGCTCAAGTATGGTCTGTGCTTGTATTTCTTCCGATAATCGTATTTGTTTTTCACCGAATCCATAAGCACTATGATGCTGTGGCAGAACAACTGCGGGTCAATCCAAATGAGATTCCGGATAAAATAGAAGGAAATGTCGTCATTGTACCTGTTGCGGGAATCACAAAGGTAGTAGAGCAATCGTTAAATTACGCCCAAGCCATTGGGGATTATGTATTGGCTGTATATGTGGGATTTGACCGGGAAAGCATGCTTCGAATGGAAGAGAAATGGAAGAAATGGAGGCCAGACGTTCGCCTTGTTACACTAATTTCTTATTATCGCGATCTTATCACGCCAATTTCCAAGCTAGTGGATACGATTGAAAGCAAGGCAGAGGAAAGAAATTATACAGTAACGGTTTTGATTCCTCAATTTATACCGAAAAAAGGGTGGCATAACTTTTTGCATAACCAATCCAGCGTTTTGTTGAGATTGTACCTTCTATATAAGAAAAATGTGATTGTCTCCACAGTTCCTTATCGGCTTTATAAGTAGAAGTTCATATTCGATTGCATGCGGGGATGATTGCTGAATGATCATCCCCGTTTTTATTAATGGCTTCGTTCAGAGACGGAAGTATTCTTGGTTAAAATGATAAAACTTCTATTTAATCCAAAAATAATAATTACTAGGAAAAAGATACTGAAAACAAAATGATATTTTTAACCTGTAATGTAACTGTAATAGATTTGTAACCACTTCTTATTCTTTTTGTTATAGATTAGCAACTTTTTTTAAATATAATGATTGACGTCATAGAAACGAATACCAAAAATACATCTGTGGGGGAGCGCAAAATGAAAAAATCATTTATTCTTACAGGTACAATCATAAGTTCTTTATTAGCGGGCCAAACTGCTTTCGCTAGTAATTATACCGTCCAAAAAGGCGATACGCTTTGGGGAATATCGAAAAAATACAACACTACTGTAGAAACATTAAAACAAATGAATCATTTAACTTCTGATTTTATTTTCCCTGGCCAAATATTAAAAGTTAACGAAAAAGAAGATACATATGTAGTGAAGGCTGGCGACACCTTAAGTAAAATTGCAAAGCAATTTAATACGACTGTTGCTGCGTTATTAAAGATGAATCCCGAAATTTCTAATCCAAATTTTATTAAGGCAGGCCAAACTATTCGTTTGTCAGGATCAGCTTCAGTTCCTTCTACTAAGGAATCAGGTGCTAGCGGTTATTACATCGTTAAAGAAGGAGATACTCTTTCTGGCATCGCTAAAATGTTTCATACAACAGTTCGTTCATTGCTCGCTTTAAACCCGGAAATTACAAATCCTAATTTTATTCGAGCGGGACAATCTATTAAAGTTGCTGGAGAAAAAGCTCCTGCTCAATCTTCCAATCAAAAAATTTCTAAATCTTCCCCGGGTTCGATGTCTACCACTCCTTCCAATAGCACAAAAGCTGTGAATTCTTCTTTGGCCGATCGAATCATTCAAATTGGAGAAAAATATTTAGGTGCTAAATATTTATATGGTGCCAGCCCATCTCGCACAGATGCATTTGATTGCTCATCTTTTACTATGCGGGTGTTTGGTGAAGCTGGAATTTCTTTGCCACGCACTTCGACAGCACAATCACAAGCAGGCACGACGGTTTCTTTCAATCAGCTTCAAAAAGGAGATTTAGTCTTCTTTGATACAGACTTCGATGGAACGATCAATCACGTTGGAATTTATGCGGGTAACGGCCAAATGTTAAATGCTTCAACTTCTAAAGGCGTTTCTTATGCATCGATTAATTCTTCTTATTGGCAAGAACGTTTTGTGAAGGCAGTCCGTGTAATCAATTAATCTATGAAAAGCAATCGAGTGTAAAATCGCATAGGTTTTACACTCGATTTTTTGATGTATCAACAATGTATAAACAGTAAAATCGGACAAGTCGATCCCGCTTGGATGACAGGAGTTTTTTTGTGATACTGATTTCTTCTGACAAGTCTTATGTCAACAGCCGTTGAGATAATTTTTCTCAACAAGAAAAGAAGCTCTTTCCAAAACAGAAAGAGCTTCTTTTCTATTATCATCTTCATTCTTATCATTCAACATCTTCCAATTCCTCATCATCCACCACATATGGGTCAGGATCCTCTCGAATAAATCGTACCGCATTTAAACCGATCATCTGGGCAGGCATGGAAGTGTTACCATCTGGTAAAATAGGGAAGATGGAAAGATCAGCGACTTTAAGGTTTTGGTACCAAAGACATTCAGGAATCCATCAACAACTCCTTCTTGAACATTCCTACCCATTCTACATTGCCCACCAAAATGTGCGAGATTATGATAAGAGGCCTTGACATAATTAGCAAGCAAGTTTCGCTTTTCTACCTCATTAGTTAAATGGAATATATTTCCAGGAGGGTATACAACCTTATAAATGCCGTCCGGATCTAGTTTACGAGCTCTCTTCATAATATTGAAAACCTGAATATACTGATCCACCATAAAATCTAAGTCATCAGGATTTCACAGCGGATTAAGATCAACGGATGGATAAGCCTCAGGATCGCTATGGGCGACCATAATCGTGCCCCTGCTTTTAGGATTAATGTCGAAAATTCCAATACTCATTATATTACTTGATTTTTTCGGATCAAAATCCCAATTATTAATAATGACATCTTGAATAGGGACAAACGATGGTGTTGGGAGTCCAAATAATTGAAGGCGGCGCCTCCTCCGTCTTCCCCTTTAAAAACATTTAACATTTTTCGATTATAAATGCATCCTGTCAGAAAATATACATAAATATTTCATAAATCTCACATAATTATTTGTTATGCTTCATCTTGAAAATACAGATTATGAGAAAAAGGGATCAGTCTATGAAAAAGTATTATCGTTCTTTTCTCTTTTTTATTGTTTTATGGACTCTACCGCTGACCAGCTATGCAGAAGGCAATTTGCAGTCTCTAATTGATAAAGCCCCTGCGCATGGAGTTGCGAAGTTGCCAAGCGGCGTGTATAATGAAACGATTGTCCTCTCCAAGCCTGTTACTTTGGAAGGTATAGGACAAGTTACTATTCGTTCTTGCAGTAAAGAACCTGTTATCACGATACATGGTCAACACGTTACATTGAGAAATATAAATGTGGAACAATGCAGCAACGCGGAGGATACGGAAGCAATCTATGTTACAGGCAAGGGCCATAGATTAGAAAATCTTCATATCAGGACGAAGCAGTTTGGCATAAAGCTTGACCAAGCTAGCAATACAGTTATTGAAGGATGTTCTGTTAAAGGCGAGCAGAAAGGAAACGGGATTGATTTATGGGATTCAGATTGGAATATGATCCATGATGTCCGTATTGATAAAGTAAGAGACGGGATTTACATGGAAAACAGCAACTTCAACCAGATAACTCAAAACTCTATCCGACATTCACGTTACGGCATACATATTATGTTTTCTGATAACGTAACTGTGAAGAATAACGTTTCTAGAGACAATATTACAGGTGCCATGGTTATGGGAACGAAGAGAACAAAAATTGAGGAGAATGAGTTAATATTCAACAACCGGAACGTAAATGCGCAGGGGCTGTTGCTGTATGATGCATCGGAAACAGAAGCTATTCGTAACAAGATTTCTTATAATCGGATTGGTGTTTATGCGGAGAATGCTAGAAATAACCGCATTTTAGCCAATGAAGTTAGAGGCAATTTCATTGGCATACAATTCAAAAATGCGAACGCAAATACCGTATCTGATAATACATTTATTGGAAATGTGAATGAGGCACAGGCGATAAAAAGCTCTGAAAATGCGATTGTGCATAATTATTGGGATGCGTCTTTAAAGCTTGATGCAACTGGATCAGGGGTTAGTGCCATACCGTATAGAGCTGATCCGTTTTTCTTGACGCTGACGAATGATGTACCAGAATATCAGCTGTTTTTCCAAGCGCCGGGCATGATTGTGTTGCAAAAATTGTTGAAGAGCCCGGATAATGAGGTCATGACAGATGACGCGCCTCTTATGAAACCGGTTGTATATGATGGAAGGATAAATGCGCCATCCAAAATGCTGCTGGGTGCGGTGAGTGCCAGTATGTTTGTGGGAAGTATGAGTTTATTTATAATTGGGAGGAAAAGAAGATGAAGTGGAAAGGTATATTGATTACCATGTTAGCAGTTTTGATATTAGCGGCAGCTGGTTGCGGCAAAAAGGAAGTTAAGCCAATATCCATTGATGAGAAAAATGATAAATGCGCAGTTTGTAATATGGCAGTGATGGATAATCAGTTTGCTACTGAAGTCATTCTTGAGAATGGAAAAGCTCTTGTATTCGATGATATCGGCTGTATGTATAAATGGATAAGCGAGCATAAGGATGAAAAATTACAAGAAATGTTTGTTCGTGATTATAATACAAAAGATTGGATTAAGGCGGACAAAGCTACTTATGTATACAATAAGTCTATTCGGACCCCTATGGCTTACAACGTGATTTCTTTCAAAGATAAAAAAGATGCAGAAAATTTTGTATCTAAAAACAAAGGTACAGTATTAACATATAAAGAGTTAGAAGATCATAAATGGAAAAGAAACAAAGAAATGATGATGAAGATGAAAAAAGAGCATGGCAAGAATATGGATATGAACCATTCGCATTAATAGAGAGGACAATCGTTCTGATTGTCCTTTTTCACAGGAAAGAGGGATCGTATGTGGAACATTTGGTACTCTGAGTGGCGCATGACGATAAGACAGCGTTCTTCCTACATGCTTGTATTGCTCTGGGTAGGTGTTTTGTCTCTCATATTTCTGTTGGAACGGAATACGCCTGCTTTAACTGGATATACAAACATGACAGGAACCATCGCGAATTTGGTGCTATATATTGTGCCGTTGTTTATGCTTATCAGCGGTTCATTTACTATCGCAAACGAGATGGAAAATGGACAGTGGCGTCTGCTATGCACGTATCCATTGTCGACTTCTTCCTATTTAATAGGAAAACTTGCAGGACAATTTACAGCACAAGCTGTTGTATTTACGTTAAGCTTTGGTACGAGCCTTGCAGTCGGTCTGATTAGCGGAAGTGTTTTGTCTGTAAAATGGGTGCTGGCTCTCTATATATTTGCTATATCATTAATTTTTTTCTTTCTTGTGATCGGTTTGGCCCTAGGTGTGTTCGTTGCGACAAGGTGGCAAGCTTTAACACTTTCTGTTGGAGTTTGGTTCTTCTTGATTATGATATGGCCGTCCGCCCTTATCGCTATTCTTGGCTTGGTGCCTTATCCAATGATTGTGCCGCTTCTAAAAATTGCTCTGTTTTGTAATCCAGCAGAATTGCTGCGTATTGTATTTGTGGTTCAACTTGGCGGAGGAGCCGTTTTTGGGCAATCCTACGATGGGCTTGTCACATTTTTGCAGAAAGGAGCGGCATGGGGAATACTAGGTTTATATGTGTTCATTTACACATCTTTTTTGTTCATTCTTTCCGCATGGAAGCTTGAAAGGAGAAAAGTGCAATGACCTCATTGCAGGTTTCGGAGGTTTCAAAAACATATAAAACAAAAGTTGCTCTTTCCGCATTTTCATTGAAAGCAAAAAAAGGAGAATGCATAGTCTTATGCGGCGGGAATGGTGCCGGAAAAAGCACGCTTCTTCATATTTTAGCAGGTATTTTGGCGCCGACGTCCGGGACAGTAATGTTAAACGATATCAGTTTACAGAAAAATAGAAATGCATATGTCTCACAGATCGGTTACATGCCGGATGAATTTTATGCTCAGCAAATGATGACCGTCCAAGAGTTCCTTTCCTTTTATGCTGCGTTGCGGAAAACGAGAAAGTCAAAAGTACAGGAAATCCTCGAGAGGATAGGCCTAGCGGAGAAAAAGCGAGAACTGGTGAAAAATTTATCGAAAGGAATGCGTCAGCGGCTTTTATTCGGGCAAGCATTGTTGGGTGAACCTGCACTGCTGTTACTGGATGAACCGACAAACGGTCTGGATCCATTCTGGGTCAACATATTTGTGAATCTGCTCAAAGAAATGAAAGAAAGCGGAACCATTATTATTTTTTCAACCCATATGATGGATGTTGCCGCCGAGGTGGGGGACCATATTCTATTCATGAGAGACGGATCCGTGGTCAAGCGTATAAGAAATACAGGTAATAAGGAAGAGACAACCTTGCAGTTGCTGCAGCTGCATCGTCAAATATGAGGCTGTTGAGAGTTCTCAGCCGTAGTAATCTTTCCCTTTAAAAGACTGTTACTTAGTCCAGAAGTAAGGATTAAAAAATGAGAAAATCGATATTTTTATAGAGGGAGGGACGATCAAGCTATTGGGGGGAAATGAATCTACGCGGAAATGCTTCGGCATACGATTTTCATCTCCGCGGCGCCGCCCATGTGGATGGTGATGTAACAGGAGGAACAATTCATGGTTACGGAGAAATGAAAGTGTTCCGCGATTGTGAGGCGGACGTTTTTTCTGTCAAAGGTGTGGTGGAGGTTGGCGGCACCTTAAACGCCGAGCAGGTCGAATTGTACCTCCATTTTGCGGATAGCCGCATCGCCGAAATTGGCGGGAAAACGATTCAAGTCAAACGGAGTAAAGCATTGAGTATTCTTCACTTTTTAAAACGATTTGCTCCCGATTCGGCAAAGTTAAAAGTGGAAACGATTGAAGGGAATGGCATTTATTTAGAACACACTGACGCCAAAATTGTCAGAGGCGACCGCATCATCATTGGTCCAGGCTGCAACATTGATCTTGTTGAGTATCACACAAGCTTTCAACAAGACGAAAAAGCGACCGTGAAAGCAAAAAGAAGATCATAATTTACGGATCGATTAAAAGAAGCGTTTCACGGAATGGCAAACAGGGTTCCGTCCATGAGCATTCATGCCCTTCATGCGATTCTTTCGCCGGAAGCGCGCGCCCATATCCCAGCGTCTATACTCGAAAAAATAACGGCCGCGTTGGCTTCTTCCATCGCGCATACGTTCTTATGGAGCCTAATTCCCGCAGCGCTGACACTTCTGTTCGTCTTTTTCATGCCAAACGATCGGTTCGCATCGATGCATGCCGCACAAAGCGGCAAGGTGCAGGTCGGGAAGGAATAAATTTCGCGTAATGAAAAAGCGAATGCCGGCAATACACGGCATCCGCTTTTTATTTATACTCTTTTTTTGGCAATCGGTTCTTTTTGAAACGAACGAATTAATGAGATGACGATCAAAATCATAATGATCGCAAACGGAAACGCAGCGATGATTGATGCGGTTTGCAGTGCTTCTAAGCCGCCTGTCCAAAGCAAGATAGCAGCTGCTGCTGATTGAACGATTCCCCAAATAAATTTTACCGAATTTGGCGGATTCAACATTCCTTTTGTTGTTTGCATACCAAGAACGAACGTAGCGGAATCGGCTGATGTGACGAAAAATGTACAAATTAATAAAATAGCTAATCCCGACAAAATAGTGCCAAATGGGAATTGCTGCAGTGTGAAAAACAGTGCTGTTTCCATCCCTTTCTCGTTAATGACATCGATGATGCTGATATGTTGAAATTGTTCAAGGTATAGTGCTGAACCGCCAAAGACAGAAAACCATAAGGCACTAAATACGGTCGGAACGGCTAACACACCGATCATAAATTCACGTATGGTACGACCTTTTGAGATGCGGGCGATGAACGTTCCAACAAACGGCGCCCACGCAATCCACCATGCCCAATAAAATATTGTCCACGATTTGGGCCAGTCGCTTTGTTCAAACGGCGCCAACCGGAAACTCATGGACGGCAAGTTTTGCAAATAGGAACCAATCGTCGTTGTAAACACATCCATAATAAAATTCGTTGGGCCAACAAAAAGCAAAAAAAACATCAGCAGGACGGCAAGAATGATGTTTATGTCACTCAATATTTTAATTCCTTTATTCAATCCTGTTTGCGCGGAAAGCATAAATAAAGACGTAACAACGATAATGATCAACAATTGAGTTGTAAAGTTGTTTGGTATGGATGGAAATAAATGTGATAATCCTCCGGCAATTTGAATTGCTCCAAGCCCTAACGAAGTTGCAACACCAAAGATCGTTGCGTATACAGAGAGCGTATCAATCGCGACGCCGACAGCGCCATTTATTTTATCGCCAAATATTGGCCGCAATACACGGCTAATAATCCCAGGTTCTTTTTTGCGGAATTGGAAATACGCAAGCGCTAGAGCAATTACACAATAAATCGCCCACGGATGAAGCCCCCAATGAAAAAAGGCATATCGCATCGCCATGCGGGCTGCTTCCGGCGTTTCTCCTTCTCCGGCAGGTGGCGCATAATAGTGGGAAACTGGTTCAGCCACCCCCCAAAACACTAACCCGATTCCCATACCGGCACTAAACAACATCGCAAACCATGTGATGTTGCTATACTCTGGCTTTTCATTGTCTCCGCCAAGGCGAATATTTCCGTATTTAGAAAAAATTAAGAACAAACCAAAGGCAAGAAATGTCGTTGCTGCCAATAAATAAAACCAGCCGAATTTATCAATTAAAAAGGAATGCATTGCTGTACTAACAGCACCTAAGTTATAGTCGGGCAGTTTATTGGCAGGAATCACTCCCCAAAAAATAAATAAAATAGCAATTGCTATTGAAAAATAAAACACGCTTGTTGTTTTTTTCATCTAATTCCTCCTTTAGTATTAGTATGTGCCGATGAGGATCGTGTTAGCGTTTTCGGGTTCCGGAGAAGGAAAGAAAAAAGTTTTCCGTTTCTATGGTAACGAAAAAATACAGAAATGGCAATGGATTTGCTTTTATTATAACTATAACAGGAGACAAGCATTTTTTTTGTAGGGAAACGGTTATGTCATGTAAAATAAAATATTCATGGCAGATAAAAAGGAGGATAGACAATAGTGAATAACAGAATATCCGTAATGGTAAGCATTGTGCTCGCGATGCTCGTGGCATCGATGGATACAACGATCATGAATACGACGATGCCGATCATTGCCAAAGAACTTGGAGGATTTTCTCTTTACGCGTGGTCGTTTGCTTCCTACATGATCACGACAACCGTTCTTTCTCCAATCGCCGGGAGACTTTCCGACATATTTGGGAGAAAGAAAGTATTTAGCTTCGGTATTATTTTATTTCTAATCGGTTCTCTTCTTTGCGGGATGTCGCAAAATATGGTCCAGCTTGTTGTATTCCGCGCCCTGCAAGGAATTGGCGCTGGTTTTATGATGCCTTTTCCTGCCATCATTGCTGGGGATTTATTTCCAATTGAAAAGCGCGGAAAAATTCAAGCGTTTTTTACGGCAATGTGGGGGATTTCCGCGGTTCTTGCGCCGCTGCTAGGATCCTTTTTTGTTGAATACGCATCATGGCGCTGGATTTTTTATGTGAATATCCCGATTTGCTTGCTTTCCTTGCTCACACTATTGCCATATAAAGAAGTGTACGAACCGAAGCGGACGTCGATTGACTATATCGGAGCGGCATTATTTGCGGCCGCGATCAGCCTGCTTCTATTGATGACAGTAGTTGAAAGCAATCAGTGGGTGTATGGCATCGTTGGTGCTGTGTTATTAGTTATTTTTTACTTATATGAAAAAAAGCAAGCATCTCCGCTTGTTCCATTGACGCTCGTGCAGCATAAAACGTTAAAATGGATGAACATGAACGGATTTGTCAGCTGTGTCGCTTTATTTGGCACGTCTAGCTACATTCCGCTATTTTTGCAAAATATCGCCCATCAATCGGTGTTTGCAAGCGGTGTCGCCCTTTTAGGCATGTCGATTGGCTGGATGATTGCGGCGGTGCCGGCGGGAAAATGGATTTTGCGCTATGGGTATCGCATTTTATTGATTATCGGAAACGTTCTTCTTGTGCTTTCTGGGCTGTTGCTTGCACTTTTAAATGAAAACCACGGATTTTTGTATGTCTTTTTTGCCATGTTCATTCAAGGGCTGTCGTTTGGATTGACATCTACCGTCGGTGTCATCGGCTCGCAGCAGCTTGCCGATGCGCATGAAAAGGGAATCGCGACTTCGTTTTTCATGTTTTGCCGCAACATCGGCACAGCCATTGGTGTAACGATTATGGGCGCCTTTTTAACGAAAGCGGCTGATTTTATGACTGGCATCCATCATCTGTTTTTATTTGGATTTATCGGCAGCATTGTGGCTTTATTCACATCGTTTTTCATTCGTGATGAGTCGGAACAGAAAAAAAATAATTTGCTTCGCTCGGGGGAAATGGTCTAAATATTTGATATGATATACCGATATAAAGAAGGGAGGGTCATTTCCTTCTTTTTTTGTAGATGGGTTGTTAGATGTGAATAAACGGGGGGATCAGATGATGAAGATGACAGTCCGAAAAAAATTGTATGCAGTATTTGCCGCCGTATATATGCTGTTAATCGCACTCGTTGGCATTGCTTATTATCAGATTTCTACTATTAATGCTAGTTATACGCATCTTTTAAATGATAAAGTTTCCAATCTTATCGATGTTAAACAGCTAGAAGTTCTGATCCGGCGCGAGCAAGGGAGCATGCGCGGTTATTTGCTTACTGGCGACCAAGCGTCATTGACAAACTTTACGAAAGCGCACGATGAATATGAAAAACTAAGCAATAAACTGGAGAAAACGTTGACAAAGGCGGAAACAAAAGAGTTGCTAGCACGATTGAATGAGCTGGAACAACAGTTTTACGAACTAGGGCAAAAAACGTTTCAATTAAAACAGGAAAATAATGTGGAGGCTTATACACAGTTAATTACAACAACAGGAAGGGATATTACTACACAATTTGATGAAGCGGCACAACAACTAGTGGAAATCCAGCAAAAAGATATGAATCAGGCTGACAAGGATGCAACGTCAAAAGCGGCATCCATTAAAGTATGGATGATTATTATCGGAGTCATTGCGCTCGCTATTGGCAACCTCCTTACCATTTACATGAGCCGCAATCTTTCTCGTCCGCTCCTCACCCTTTCTAAAGCGGCAAAACGAATCGCCGATGGTGATTTGACTGGGGAGAAAGTTATAATTCGCAACCGCGATGAAATCGGGGAACTGGCGGCATCTTTTAACCAAATGAGGAAAAATTTACGTGATGTATTAGAGCAAGTAGCGATGAATGCCGAACAAGTTGCGGCGTCTTCCGAACAATTGACGGCGAGTGCGGAACAGACGAGCAAGGCGACAGAACAAATTGCATTAACGATTCAAAATGTTGCTGCAGGTGTGGAAAAGCAAGTGCAGAGCGTAGAAGAAACATCGGAAACGATCGATCAAATGTCTGAGGGAATTCAGCAAATTTCCGAGCGTGCCCAAAACGTGTCGAAAATTGCGATGCAAACATCGGAAAAAGCATCGGAAGGCGGAAAAACGATTCAAACAGCTGTTGCGCAAATGAATACAGTAAATGACACCGTTGAACGCCTTGCCGGGATTGTGAAAGGATTAGGAAACCGATCCGAACAAATCGGAAAAATTATCGAAGTGATCAGTGGAATTGCCGATCAGACGAACCTTTTGGCGTTGAATGCGGCAATTGAAGCGGCACGGGCGGGCGAACATGGACGAGGATTTGCTGTGGTGGCTGATGAAGTTCGGAAATTGGCGGAACAATCCGCACAGTCGGCGCAACAAATTGCTTCATTAATTGCGATGATTCAAGAGGAAACAAATGAGGCGGTTCGCTCGATGGAGACAGTACTGAAAGAAGTAGAAACTGGTACTGGAGCCATCCGCACTTCTGGTGAAGCATTTCAACAAATCCAAACAGCTGTCCACGAAGTCGCGGCACACATTCAAGATGTTTCTGCTTCTGTTCAACAAATGTCAGCCGCTGCGGAACAAGTAGTGCAATCGATGCAGCTAGTGACGCAAATTGCTGAATCTGCCGCGTCTGGAACCCAAGAAGTATCCGCCGCAACAGAAGAACAACTCGCTTCCATGGAGGAAATTTCTGCTTCTGCCGCTTCCTTATCGAAAATGGCGGAAGACGTAAAATCACTTTTAAAACGATTCAACATGTAATGAACGTCCATAACGACGTTCGTTTTATTTTTGAAACGTTTTACCGGACCGACTAACACATTAAATTTTTTCTATATGTAAATCTTTTGTCCATTTGGATATAATAAATAAATGTATATATTACTGATGGAAGAAAGTAGTGGAATTGCAAATGGGAGAGAAGCTTGTCGTCATCATTGGACCGACCGCTGTAGGAAAAACAAAACTAAGCATCGCTTTAGCCAAGCGGTTAAATGGGGAAATCATCAGCGGGGATTCGATGCAAATTTATAAAGGAATGGATATCGGAACAGCAAAAATTAAACCGGAGGAAATGGAAGGGATTCCGCATCATTTGCTTGACATTAAAGAACCGTGGGAATCGTTTTCCGTTGTCGAATTTCAACAAATTGCCCGCTCGCTTATTCACGAAATTTCCGGGCGTGGGCGTCTGCCGATGATTGTTGGTGGTACAGGGCTTTACATTCAATCCGTCATTTATGATTACCGTTTTTCGGACGCCCCTTCCGATGAAGCGTATCGTCGTCATTTGCGACAGATCGCCGAGGACAAAGGAGAAATGGTTCTTTATGAGATGCTTAGTGCCATTGATCCGGAAAGCGCGGCGCGAATTCATCCGCGCAACATTCGCCGCGTCATCCGCGCACTAGAAATATATCATTGCACAGGCAAGACGATGACGGAATGGCAGCGCGGGCAAACGAAAAAACTTCTTTATGATGTGGCAATTATCGGGCTAACGATGAAACGCGAACAGTTATATCGTCGTATTAATGAACGGGTAGATCAAATGATTGCCGAAGGGCTTCTGGAAGAAGCGAAAGCATTATACGACCGTGGCATTCGCGATTGCCAATCCGTCCAAGCGATTGGTTATAAAGAGCTGTATGACTATTTTGATGGGCGCGTTTCCTTAGAAGAAGCGATTGAGCGGCTAAAACAAAATTCACGCCGCTATGCGAAACGCCAGCTGACATGGTTTCGCAATCAAATGCCTGTTCAATGGTTTGATATGACGGATGCAGCAAAGTTTGATGAGAAAGCGGAGGAAATTTTTCAGTACATAGCAGGAAAGCTTCAATTAGAAGCGAATATATAAAAATTAGGTAGAGAGAAAAAGAGGAGGACGTCTCATGAAAAATTCCATTAACATTCAAGACCAGTTTTTAAATCAGTTGCGCAAAGATGGAACACAAGTCACCGTATTTTTGCTAAATGGCTATCAGCTAAAGGGTTACATCAAAGGGTTTGACAATTTTACCGTTTTGTTGGAAGTCCAAGGAAAGCAGCAGCTTATTTATAAGCATGCGATTTCTACGTTCGCGCCGGAAAAAAACGTTCGGTTTGAAACAGAATAATCGGCGTGTCTAAAATTTTTGGATAACAACGCGAACAGCGAAGTGCCCGCCTTTTTAGACGGGCACTTTTTTACGCGTAAAAATCGACCGTGCTGAATAAAATTATACAAACTTTTATTTCTTCGGAAATCGCAAAAATAGACAATCGTTAGTAGATGTTGTCGTTTGGTTTCTTTCATTTGGGCGATTGTCACGAATTGGTGATGATGAACGTATACTGATAAAGAACGAGGCGACAAAAAAGGTAGCCATGAAAATGGTGAGGTGAGGTGACGCTCCATTGTCTGAATTAACAATGAACAAGGCAAAAGGTCAAATTAATATTGTGCTCAATTCGAAAAATATTAATCATCTAGTCAAAGAAGATCGGAATGATTTTATTAATTATGAAGAACATCACATATTAAAAGATATTCAAAAAGAACTTGATCAACTTATCGGCCTTGATCATGTAAAAAAAATCATTAAAGAAATTTATGCGTGGCTATATATTAACAAAGTTCGCAAAGAAAATGGGTTAAAATCGAATAAACAAGCGCTTCATATGATTTTTAAAGGAAATCCCGGCACAGGAAAAACGACGGTAGCACGTTTATTGGGAAAACTGTTTTTTGAAATGAACGTTCTTTCGAAAGGGCATTTTATTGAGGCAGAACGGGCCGATTTAGTCGGAGAATATATCGGACATACAGCAAACAAGACGAGAGATTTAATTAAAAAGGCGCGCGGCGGCATTTTGTTTATCGATGAAGCGTACTCGCTTGCCCGCGGCGGAGAAAAAGATTTCGGGAAAGAGGCAATCGACACTCTTGTAAAGGGAATGGAAGATTATTGTGATGATTTAGTGGTCATTTTAGCAGGGTATCCGAAAGAGATGGACTATTTTTTATCATTAAATCCAGGTTTGCCTTCCCGCTTTCCATTGACCATCGAATTCCCTGATTATACGGTCGATGAACTAGTGAAAATCGCAAAACAGATGTTGCATGAACGGGAATACGAATTTACACCGGAAGCGGAACGAAAACTATATTATCATATCGAAGAAGTGTTGGAGGATAAACATCGCGGAAAATTCAGCAACGGGCGCTACGTGCGCAACTTGATTGAAAAAGCAATTCGCAAACAGGCGGTGCGCCTGTTGCGTGAAGGGCGATATGATAAAAAGGAACTAATGCTGATCCGCGATCGGGATCTTATAGTTGGTTCGTAAGCAAGAAAGGGAGTATCTCCCCTTTCTTTTTTTATGCAAAATGAAGGAGTTTTTTATAATATGTAGAATAGAAAATAAGTAAGGCAAGTGGATCATTAATTTTCTGAATAGTTAGTATATTTATTTCATTATGTATATTCTTACAATAATAACTGCTACGAAAGCCCGTGACTTTAGTCATCGGGATGAAGTGGCTGAATAATAAAATTATTAGAATATTCTTTATTATTATAATTGTAACCTATCTAATGTTTGGTTATCATGATATTAGATAGGGGTGATTTATTAAATCTCTATGATCAATATTACATAAAGAAGGAATGGTTTATCTTCATCCATATCATGTGATTTTCTACCCAAAATACAGACGAAAAGTGTTAGTCGGTGAGATGGAAAAAGATTTAAGAAAAATTTTTTATCAAGTGGTGAAAGAAAAGGATGTTGAAATCCAATCGTTAGAAATCATGCCTGACCATGTTCATTGGTTTATTTCTTTATGATCCAAGAATTCATATTCATGCGTTAATCCAGAAATTGAAAGGTCGAAGCAGTCGTATTTTTCGTGAAAAATATCCGCCCTTGAAAAGTCGACTGCCTTCCCTTTGGACTCGCGGCTATTTTTGCTGTACAGTTGGATGTGTTTCAGAAGAAACCGTTAGGAAATACATTGAAAATCAAAAACATGTGTAAAGGAGGTGGGTTGCATTGGCGGGAGCGAAAACACCAAGCTATGTATTGACGTTGCGGCTCCAGACAGAATCATGGCAAAAACATATCCTCGAAAAGCGGTTTGAAATCGGCCGCTGTTTGTATAACGCCTGTTTAGAGGAATGTTTGAAGCGGTACAAAAAACTCCAACATGATTCCCGCTATCAAGACCTTGCTCAACAGAAGCCCTCCAAAGAAAAAAATCGCCAACTTTCCGACCTGCGAACCGAGTACGGACTCTCCGAATATGCGATGCACGCTTTCGTTCAGCCAATGCAGCGCCACTTCCGCAAACACATGGACGCGCATACGGCGCAAAAAATCGCCACCAGAGCGTGGAAAGCGGTAGAAAGGTTCTTGTTTGGCGCTGCCAAACGGGTGTATTTTAAACGGTTCGGCGAAATGGGTTCGTTAGAGGGAAAATCGAATTCCGCAGGGATTCGCTTCAAAAGCCATGCCATCCATTGGAATGGGCTGATGATCCCTGTCATCATCCAACCAAATGATGTGTATGCCCATCTCGCCTTGCAAGACCGAATCAAGTATTGCCGCATTGTACGTAAACGGATTCGGGGGAAAGTAAAGTATTATGCCCAACTCATTTTGGAAGGGGTTCCGCCGCAAAAAATCAATCGGCAAACCGGCAAAGCCAAGCATCCCCGTGGTGAAGGAGTGGTCGGCATTGACATTGGCACGCAAACGATCGCCATTTGCGCTCCGAACGAAGTAAAATTGTTGGAACTCGCTCCAAGTGTGGATGACATCCATCCGGAAAAAAGGCGGCTGCAGCGAAAACTAGACCGGCAGCGGAGAGCAAATAATCCAAATAAGTACAACGAAGATGGAACCATCCAGCGAGGAAACAAAGAAAAGTGGGTGTGGAGCAAAAATTATATCAAAACAAAAAATCAATTAGCGGAACTGCAAAGGAAGTTAGCGGAAAAACGCAAGCAAGATCATAATAAGCTGGCAAATTGGATATTATCGTTAGGCAATGATATTAAAGTGGAAACAATGAATTATAAAGCATTGCAAGCAAGAGCGAAAGAAACAACGATGAATGAGAAAACAGGAAGGTATAATAGAAAGAAACGATTTGGTAAAAGTATAGCGAATAAAGCTCCAAGCATGTTTTTAGCCATATTAGACAGAAAATTACGGTATGACGGAAAAACGCTCAAAAAAATAGATACATTCTCTGCGAAAGCCAGCCAATATAATCATATCACGGGTGAATATGTAAAAAAGAGGTTATCCGAACGATGGAACGATATGAATGGCTGTAAAATTCAACGAGATTTATATAGTGCGTTCCTCATCATGAATGCGAAAGATCACTTAAAAGAAATCGATAGAGAAAAATGTTTTGCGACATGGGAAAGATTTAAGCGACTGCATGATAAAGAAGTAGAACGTTTAAAAAATAGTGGTAATAAATTATTAAGCAGTATGGGAATTTAAATGATGAAAAGCGTCTTGAACCGGGCGCACAGGGCGCTAAGCACCATTGAGGTGTTTGCCCATGAAAGTCTTGTGGAATGAGAGTGAGTGTCTATACGAAGGTATAGACGAAGCTCTTTAGTACACAAGAACCTGCCGACTTTAGTCGTGCAGAGGTTCAGGCGATGATGTATACAAGCGGAACAACCGGCAGACCAAAAGGAGTGTTGCACCGCCATCGCGATATGATTGAACAAAGCATGATTTGTAATGCCGTCATGCGCATTCGCGATACGGACCGTGGGCTTGTCAGCGCACCGATGTTTCATTGCGCGGAGCTGCATTGCTGCTTTTTGCCGCGCGTTCACGCGGGTGCCGCGAATATCATTCTTCATCATTTTGATCCGAAGTTAGTATTAAAAACGATTGAACAAGAAAAAATTACGTTGTTGTTCGCCGCACCAACGATGTGGAATATGATTTTGCAAGAGAATCTTAGAGCTTACGATTTATCATCGCTTCGCCTCGGATTGTACGGCGCCGCCCCAATGGCTCCTGTTCTTGTCAAGGAATGTAAAGAACGGTTGGGCATTGATCTTATTCAAGCGTACGGCATGACGGAAATGGGGCCGGCGGTGACGTTTTTGCTCGAAGATGAACAGTTGACAAAAGCCGGTTCTGCCGGGCGCGCCTGCCTAAATCATGAAGTTCGTATCGTCAAGCCGCGGGAAGATGGCCCGTCCGACCCGGATGACGTGCTTCCGCCGGGAGAAGTCGGCGAAATTATTATGAGAGGGCCGTGTATGATGGTCGGCTATTACAATCGGGAGGAAGCGACTGCAAAGGCGATGTATAAAGGCTGGTATCATTCCGGCGATTTAGGATATATGGATGAAGAGGGGTATTTGTATGTCGCGGACCGTGTCGATGACATGGTTATCAGCGGCGGGGAAAACGTTTACCCGCGTGAAGTCGAAGATGTGCTATACGAACACCCTGGCGTGCTCGATGTTGCTGTTGTCGGTGAGCCGGATGAAATATGGGGAGAAAAAGTTGTTGCGTTTGTTGTAAAGAAAGATCCGAATGTGACGGAGGAGGACTTGGAGCAATTTTGCAAAACTAGCGATCGTCTTGCTCCTTACAAGCGACCGCGCGCATATTATTTTGTCGACGCACTGCCGAGAAACGCAAGCGGGAAAATCCAAAAGTTTTTGCTCCGCGAGCAAGTGAAAAACGCTGCCAAAAGCTGAAAGCGAGGGGATGTGATGACAGCCGCATATTTACGCGAAGAACATCACATTTTCCGTGATGCGTTTCGCAAGTTTTTAGAAAAAGAAGCATATCCATACTATTCCGAATGGGAAAAGAAAGGAATCATTCCCCGTTCGTTTTGGACGAAAATGGGAGAAAACGGATTTCTCTGCCCGTGGGTTGATGAGGAATACAGCGGTTTCAACGCTGATTTTGCGTATTCGGTAGTGATCAACGAGGAGTTAGAAAAAGTTGGGGCGAGCATGGTCGGCATCGGCTTGCATAATGATATTGTCGTTCCGTATCTTGCTTCTTACGGTACGGAAGAACAAAAACGAAAGTGGCTTCCGAAATGCGTATCCGGTGAAATCATTACCGCGATCGCGATGACCGAGCCGGGAGCGGGGTCGGATTTGGCTGGGATTTCCACAACAGCAATCAAAGATGGGGATTACTATATTGTCAACGGTCAAAAAACGTTTATTACAAACGGCATTCATGCCGATTTAGTCGTCGTTGCCTGCAAAACGAATCCAAATGCCCAACCACCGCATAAAGGTATCAGCCTTCTTGTTGTTGAGCGCGATACCCCAGGATTTACGCGCGGACGAAAGCTTGACAAAGTCGGGCTGCACGCACAAGATACGGCAGAATTGTTTTTTAATGACGCAAAAGTGCCAAAAGAAAACTTGCTTGGAGAAGAGGGAAAAGGATTCTATTACTTAATGGAAAAGCTGCAGCAAGAGCGGCTTGTTGTGGCGATTGCCGCGCAAACGGCAGCGGAAGTAATGTTTGAATTGACAAAGCAGTACGTAAAGCAGCGGTCCGCATTTGGAAAACGAATTAGCGAGTTTCAAACCGTCCAATTCCGACTTGCCGAAATGGCAACGGAAATTGCCATTGGCCGGACGTTTGTCGACCGTGTCATTGAAGAGCATATGCAAGGGAAGAATGTGGTGACACATGTTTCGATGGCGAAATGGTGGATTACGGAAATGGCGAAACGAATCGCTGCAGAAAGCATGCAGTTGCATGGCGGCTATGGGTATATGGAAGAATACGAGATTGCCAGACGCTACCGAGATATTCCGGTCAGCGCGATTTACGCTGGGACGAATGAAATGATGAAAACGATTATTGCAAGAACCTTAGATTTATAGAAAGAAGGTGACGATGTGTTAGACGGAGTAACGGTCATCGATTTTTCCCACTACCTTCCCGGTCCATTCGCCAGCCTGCGTTTGGCTGATTTAGGAGCAGAAGTCATCAAAATTGAACCGAAAACGGGAGATATGATGCGTTCACTTTCGGAGGAGTGTGTGTTTTGCGCAAACAATGCAGGCAAAAAAAGCATCGCCCTTGACTTAAAAAACGAAAAAGATTTACAGACGGCAAAACAGCTGATCCAAAAGGCCGATGTCATCATCGAAAGTTTCCGTCCGGGAGTGATGAAACGGCTTGGTTTAAGTTATGAAGATGTCTCTGCAATCAACGAAACAATCATTTACTGTTCGATTAGCGGCTTCGGTCAACAGAGCAAGTATGCTTCATTTGGAAGCCATGATTTAAATTACATGGCGATAACCGGTGTGTTGGCGCAGCTGAAAGATAAAGAAGGGCGCCCCGTTCATCCGACGATTACGCTTGCCGATTTGATCGGGAGCATCCATGCGGTCGAACAAATCGTTGCCGCGTTGTATTACCGCGAGCGGACAGGAAAAGGAACGTATATTGACCTTTCGTTAGTCGATGGCTTGCTTTCGATGATGACGAATCATTTTGTCATCGAGCATGATACAGGAAGAAAAAACGGCATCGCCGAGCTTGCTAGCACGATCGTTTCCTATCACTTGTACGAAACGAAAGACGGGCGATATGTGAGCCTTGCGGCGCTTGAGAAAAAATTTTGGGAAAACTTTTGCCATGCTGTCGAAAAGCCGGAATGGATCTCGTATCATTATTCGCCCGCAAAAGAAGAAAATCCAATTTTTCTAGAAATTGTGCGCTTATTTCAAACGAAAACGCTTCAAGAATGGATCGAATTTAGCCAAACGGTAGATTGCTGCCTTGCTCCTGTGTTGGAAACAGATGAAGCGAAATCGTTATTTGCAAGAGACAGCTACCGGAAGATGATTCATATTGCCGGCCGGCGCATAGAAGTTGCGACCCGTTATGACGAAACATTATTACAAAAACGAAAAAAGGCGCCGTCACTGAATGAACATGGAGACCAACTGCGAAAGAGGGAGTGATGCATAATGATGAAAGTGCCATTAAACATTTCGATGATGTTAGAAAGAGCGGAAATGTTCTTTCCGGCTAAACAAGTCGTTTCTCGCATGAAACGTGGCATTGTCCGCCATACATATAAAGAAATCGGTGAGCGGACAAGAAGGCTTGCCAGCGTATTGACAAGTTTGGGTGTTTCCGTCGGCGACCGCGTCGGGACGTTTGCCTGGAATCATCATCGTCATCTGGAAGCGTATTTTGCGATACCAGGAATCGGCGCGGTGCTGCATACGATTAATATCCGTCTGTCGCCGCAGCATATTGCCTATATTATTAATCATGCTGACGACCGTGTATTGTTAATCGACGATGATTTGCTTCCAGCGATTGAAGCAGTGAAAGACAATATTCCAAACGTACGTGCTTTTATCATTATGACGGATGAAGCGGAACTTCCAGAAACAACGCTTTCTCCTGTTTACCATTATGAAAAATTATTGGAACAAGGAGATCCGAAATTTCCGTTTAAAAAAGATCTAGATGAATACGAGCCGGCTGGAATGTGTTATACATCAGCAACAACTGGAAATCCAAAAGGGGTTGTGTATACGCATCGCAGCACGGTACTGCACAGCATGGCGCTTGGATTAGCAGATACACTAGGATTATCGGAAAAAGACGTAGCGATGCCGGTCGTACCGATGTTCCATGTCAATGCATGGGGCATTCCATTTGCAGCGACATGGTTTGGTACTACATTAGTTATGCCTGGACCGGCATTTACGCCGAAAGTATTGGCAGAATTAATTGAAAGAGAAAAAGTAACCGTGACTGCGGGAGTGCCGACTATTTGGCTCGGTTTGTTGCAAGAATTAGAAAAAGGAAACTATGATGTAAGCAGTTTAACGCGGATCGTATGCGGCGGTTCGGCGGCGCCAAAAGGAGTGATCCGCGCGTTTGAAGAAAAATACAATATCCCGTTTATCCACGCCTATGGCATGACAGAAACAAGCCCGCTCGTTTTAGCATCGCGTCTAAAAAGCTATCAGCAAGACTTATCTTATGAGGAGCAATTAGAATTGCGCGCAAAACAAGGAATTCTTGTCCCGGGTTTGGAAATGAAAGTGATTGGCAAGGACGGGGAGGTGCGCTGGGACGGAAAAGAAATGGGAGAGCTATGTTTGCGCGGTCCGTGGATTGCGGCGGAATATTATAATGACGACCGGACAAGAGAGGCGTTCCGTGACGGATGGCTGCATACAGGGGATGTCGTCAATGTCGATGAAGAAGGGTTTGTCAAAATTGTGGACCGCACGAAAGATGTGATTAAAAGCGGTGGAGAGTGGATTTCTTCCGTTGATTTAGAAAATGCGTTAATGGCGCATGAAGCGGTGTTTGAAGCGGCAGTTGTCGCTGTGCCGCATCCGAAATGGCAAGAACGCCCGATTGCATGTGTCGTTTTAAAAGAAGGAAAAACGGTGACGAAAGAAGAGCTTTATGACTTTTTGCGGCCGCAGTTTACAAAATGGTGGCTGCCGGATGACATTGTCTTTATGAAAGAAATACCAAAAACGAGCGTCGGAAAATTTTTAAAACGGAAGCTGCGTGAGGAGCTGCAAAACTATTATTCTAGTAAGAATTCTCAATAACAAATGATGTGCCATAAACGAGCGATGGACTTGAACTTTGAATGGAGGAGACGTTATGGCAAAGACGATTGCAGTGGTTGGTGCTGGATTAATGGGAAGCGGCATTGCCCAGTCGGTAGCGATGGCGAAAAAAAGCGTCCGTTTATACGATATTTCCGAAGCGGCCCTTGAGAAAGGGCTTGCTTCGATTCAAAAAAGCCTAGACCGGTTTGTGAAAGCGGGGAAATTATCTAAACAAGATGCTGAGCAAACGTTACAGCGCATTCGCATTGGCACTGATTTGCAAGAAGTGGTGCAAGGGGCGGATGTCGTCATTGAAGCGGTGCCGGAAGATTTATCGTTAAAGAAAGACGTATTTCAGAAGTTAGACCGTTATACGAAACGGGAGGCCATCTTAGCAACGAACACATCAGAATTAAGCGTGACAGCAATTGCCGCGGCGACGACAAGACCGGATAAAGTGATCGGCATGCATTGGTTTAATCCAGCCCCTGTTATGAAGCTGATTGAAATCGTTAAAGGAGAGACGACATCCGAAGAGACGGTAGCAGTTATTCAACAGTTGTCCGAAGAAATCGGCAAAGAAACGGTTATTGTCAAAGACCGGCAAGGATTTGTCACGACAAGAGCGATTGCCGCCCATATGATCGAATGTATTCGCATGTATGAAGAAGGAGTCGCGTCCGCCGAGGATATTGATAAGGCTGTTCGCCTCGGGTTGAACTATCCGATGGGACCGCTGGAGCTAGCCGATATGGTCGGATTAGATACGATGCTGTTTGTTAGCGAAAACTTGACAGAGGCTTACGGTGACCGCTTCCGGGCGCCGCAAATTTTGCGCAAGCTGGTGGAAGCAGGGCATTTAGGAAGAAAAACAGGCAAAGGATTTTATACGTACAACGAATAAGCGCAAGGAGGGAAAAGGATGAGAGAGGTCGTCATTGTCGAAGCGGTGCGCACGCCAGTCGGCAAACGAAACGGCGTGTTCCGCAACGTACATCCCGTTCATTTAGCGGCGATTGTGCTCGATGAAGTCGTAAGAAGAGCGGGAATAGAAAAACGGCTTGTCGAAGATATTGTCATGGGATGTGTCACACCGATTGCGGAGCAAGGCTACAATATCGGGCGGCTTGCCGCGCTTGAGGCGGGATTTCCAATCGAAGTGCCGGCCGTGCAAATTAACCGGATGTGCGGCTCAGGGCAGCAGGCAATTCATTTCGCCGCCCAAGAAATCCGCTCCGGCGATATGGACATTACGATTGCTGCCGGCGTCGAAAGCATGACGAAGGTGCCGATTTTAAGCGATGGAAACGAAAAAACGATTCCGCCGTCGCTCCATGAAAAATACGAATTTGTCCATCAGGGCGTTTCTGCGGAATTAATCGCCGAAAAGTACGGATTGACGCGCGAGCAGCTGGACGCATATGCATACGAAAGCCATCAGCGCGCGATTCGGGCGCAAGAACAAGGGATATTTGATCGAGAAATTGTGCCCGTGGAAGGTTTGGATAAGGACGGAAACGTGATAATAGTAACAAGTGATGAAGGACCGCGCCGCGATACATCGCCAGAAGCGCTCGCTTCACTAAGGCCTGTCTTTCGGGAAAACGGAAAAATTACAGCAGGCAATGCGAGCCAAATGAGCGACGGGGCAGCTGCGGTGCTGTTGATGGAAAGAGAAACAGCAAGAAAGCTTGGCGTTACGCCAAAAGCGAAAATCATCGCGCAAACAGTCGTCGGCTCCGATCCGACATATATGCTTGATGGTGTGATTCCAGCAACAAAAAAGGTGCTTCAAAAAGCAGGATTAACGATTGATGATATCGACTTAATCGAAATTAACGAAGCGTTTGCCCCTGTTGTATTAGCGTGGCAAAAAGAAATTGGCGCTCCGCTTTCCAAAGTGAACGTAAACGGCGGCGCAATCGCGTTAGGCCATCCGTTAGGAGCGACCGGAGCGAAATTAATGACATCGCTTGTTTACGAACTCGAGCGGCGCAACGGCAAATATGGATTGCTGACGATTTGCATCGGTCACGGGATGGCTACCGCAACGATCATCGAACGGCTGTAATAAAAACCGGCGCTATGAATGCGCCGGTTCTTTTTAGGATTGATCCATCGATTGATTCCGCAATGAACGATGCGGAAGTTTCCAATTATACGTGTACGATAAAATTCTTAAAAGCGTGACAACAACAAACAATATATAAAGTTCGACAGGGGTGGAGGCAAGTTTTGTTCCGACCGCTACGCCGGCGACAATCGCCCATGCCGCATAAATCTCCGCGCGAAGCACCAGCGGTTTTCTGCCGGCAAGGATGTCACGGATAATTCCGCCGCCGCTTCCCGTGAGCACCGCGGCAACAATCACCGCGCTTAACGGATGGTTCATTTTTACAGCATAAAGCGCTCCTTGAATGGCAAACGCCGAAAGGCCGAGCGCATCAAAAAAATTTCCCCACCGTTTCCAATGTACCAATGTTTTTTGTGGAAATAAATAAACGATGGTCATTGCCAATAACGCGATAAGAAACAACGTTCCTTGCTCCCATAACGCCGATACTGGCACGCCGATTAACAAATTGCGAATGGCGCCGCCGCCAAACGCGGTGACGATGCCAAGAATGTAAACGCCAAGTAAATCATACTCTTCTTCCATAGCGACAATCGCACCGCTAATCGCAAAGGCAATTGTGCCAATGATGCTTAACACTTCCCATGTCATACGTGCATCCCTTTCATTCTCGTTGTACGGTAACAATTGTATGGTCATATAAACGGAAAATCAATCCTCATTATTTTATTATGATAACAGGCCGTATGCTTGTTATATAGCGATTTGCGATAAGATTTGTTATGATGGATGCAGGTTGAGTTACGCTGATGGAAGGAAGGTGCTGCATTGAACGAACGTGAAAAAGTGATTTTAGTCGGATGTCAACTTCCCCATATCGATGACGAGCGGTTTTTTTATTCCATGGAAGAATTAGCGTCGCTAGTGCATACCGCAAACGGCGAAGTCATCATGACTGTTACGCAAAAGCGGGAGGCGATCCACCCGGCGACATATATCGGCAAAGGAAAAGTAGAAGAACTTGCTCACCTTGTCGAACAATTAGAGCCAGATGTCGTTATTTTTAATGATGAATTATCGCCGAGCCAAAACCGCAACTTGTCAAGGCAGCTATCCGTACGCATTATTGACCGGACACAGCTTATTTTAGATATATTCGCGCAACGCGCACGTTCCAAAGAAGGAAAACTGCAAGTAGAGCTTGCGCAATTGCAATATTTATTGCCGCGTTTAAGCGGACAAGGAACGGAGTTGTCTCGCCTTGGCGGCGGGATCGGAACAAGAGGGCCGGGGGAAACAAAGTTAGAAACGGACCGCCGGCATATTTATCGGCGCATCGATGAAATTAAAACACAATTGAAAATGGTTGCCGAGCATCGCGAGCGATACCGAGAACGCCGCAAAAAAAATCACGTTTTTCAAATTTCTCTTGTCGGTTATACGAACGCGGGAAAATCGACGCTGTTTAATCGCTTGACTGATGCGGATTCATTCGAAGAAAATTTATTGTTTGCCACCCTCGACCCGCTGACGAGAAAAATAACACTTCCAAGCGGCTATACCGCGCTCTTAACGGATACGGTCGGTTTTATTCAAGATTTGCCGACAACGTTAGTAGCGGCGTTTCGCTCCACGCTTGAGGAGGTAAAAGAAGCGGACTTAATTTTGCACGTTGTCGATTCATCGAACCCGGATTATTACAATCATGAACAGACAGTTTACAAATTGCTCGATGAGCTGGGCGTCTCCAACGTTCCGATTATTACCGTCTACAACAAGCGGGATATTGCCCATCGCAACTTTGTGCCAAGTACAAAAACAGATGCAATCATCATCAGCGCTTTTAACGCGCACGATTTACACAAGCTGCGGCAATTTATCGAAGAGACGATGATCAAGCAAATGGTTTATTATCACATATGGATTCCGAGCAATGAAGGGAAACTGCTTGCTCAGTTAAAAGCAGAAACGATTTTGCGAGAGTTGCGTTATAATGTAGAAAGCAGCATGTATGAATGTAAAGGCTATATGATGCCAAAACATCCGCTGTATGGGCAATTGCGACAATATCAAAAATAGAAAGGGTCATCATATGTTCACACAGTTACGACATGGAGAAAAAATCGCTGCACTTGTGAAAGAAATCGAAGCGCAAATCGCACCCATTCATAAAGAAATTGATGAACGGATCGATGTCAATCAATATCGGGTATTAGACAGTTTCCGGCGTCATAAAGTGAGTGACAGCCATTTCATTCCGTCAACAGGGTATGGGTATGATGACATCGGCCGCGATACGCTCGAACAAATATATGCGGACGTATTCGGCGGTGAAGCAGGACTTGTCCGTCCACAAATTATTTCAGGAACACATGCGATTTCCATTGCATTATTCGGTATTCTCAGGCCAGGCGATGAACTGCTTTATATTACAGGAAATCCGTATGATACGTTAGAAGAAATTGTTGGCATTCGCGGCAGCGGCGTCGGTTCCCTAAAAGAATTTCATATTAGCTATCAAAGCGTTCCGCTGACAGCGGAAGGGCGTGTTGACTTTGATGCTGTGAAAAACGCGATTAATGAGCGGACAAAAATGATTGGCATTCAGCGTTCAAGAGGATATGCGACGAGGCCGTCATTTACGATTGAAGAAATACGCGAAATGATTTCGTTTGTGAAAGCAATCAAACCGGATGTGGTTGTTTTCGTCGACAATTGTTACGGCGAATTTGTCGAGGAGAAAGAACCATGCCACGTCGGGGCGGACTTAATGGCAGGATCGCTGATTAAAAATCCCGGCGGAGGGATTGCGAAAACGGGCGGCTATATCGTTGGAAAAAAACAATATGTGCAAGCATGCGCGTATCGCATGACCTCTCCAGGTATCGGCGCCGAAGCAGGCCCGACATTATATAGCTTACATGAAATGTATCAAGGGTTTTTCTTAGCTCCTCATATCGTTGGCCAAGCGTTAAAAGGAGCGGTTTTTACAGCGGCGATGCTTGAGCGAATTGGTTTAAACACGCAGCCGTCTTGGGATGCGAAGCGGACGGATTTAGTTCAGTCAGTACAATTTGATGATCCGGAGCAAATGATCGCATTCTGCCAAGCGATTCAATTTTCCTCTCCGGTCAATGCGCATTTTACTCCGTATCCAAGCTATATGCCCGGCTATGAAGACGACGTCATTATGGCGGCGGGAACATTTATTCAAGGAGCGAGCATTGAATTGACTGCGGACGGTCCAATTCGGCCTCCATATGTTGCTTACGTGCAAGGAGGATTAACATATTCTCATGTGAAAATTGCTATTTGTACGGCGATTGATCAGTTAATGGAAAAACAATTAATTTCTTTGTAAGGAAATCTAACATTTCATTGACATATATTCTGACGTGATGTAAAATTAATTATCATAAGCGAGGAGGAATTGGCATGAATAGCAATATTCGTCGTTCCATGCCATTGTTTCCGATTGGGATAGTGATGCAATTAACAGAATTGTCTGCCCGTCAAATCCGTTATTACGAGGAGCATGGCCTTGTTTCTCCAGCGCGCACAGAAGGGAATCGCCGTTTATTTTCACTAAACGATATCGATCGCCTTCTTGAAATTAAAGATCTGATTGATCAAGGAGTAAACTTGGCCGGCATCAAGCAAATTTTTGCAGCGCGACAATCGGATAAGAATAAAGAACAAGAGGAAAAGGTGGAAAAAGTGGTGAAACAAAGCTTATCCGATGAGGAATTGCGCGAAATTTTGCGAACAGAACTCATGCAAGCGGGGCGTTTTCATCGTGCATCACTTCGCCAAGGGGATCTCGCTCGCTTCTTTCATTAATGATCGTTCGTTATTTTAAAAAATCGGGAGCCGGGGAGGAGTTTGAAAATGGCAAAGTACACAAGAGAAGACATTATGCGCATTGTCAAAGAAGAAAATGTCAAGTATATCCGTCTGCAATTTACCGATATTCTTGGCACCATCAAAAACGTGGAAATTCCAATCAGCCAGCTAGAAAAAGCGCTAGACAACAAAATAATGTTTGACGGTTCTTCCATCGAAGGATTTGTCCGTATCGAAGAATCCGATATGTACTTATATCCTGATTTAGATACGTTTGTTATTTTCCCATGGACGGCGGAAAAAGGAAAAGTAGCCCGCTTTATTTGTGACATCTATAATGCCGATGGTACTCCGTTTGAAGGGTGTCCGCGCTATAACTTAAAACGGATGCTGAAAGAAATGGAAGCGCTCGGATTTACTGCTTTCAATCTAGGTGCAGAACCAGAATTCTTTCTATTTAAACTCGATGAAAAAGGGCATCCTACCCTTGAATTAAACGATAAAGGCGGTTACTTTGACTTGGCGCCGACCGACTTAGGAGAAAACTGCCGCCGCGATATCGTTCTCGAATTGGAAGAAATGGGATTTGAAATCGAAGCTTCGCACCATGAAGTAGCTCCTGGCCAGCACGAAATTGACTTTAAATACGCAGATGCGGTAAAAGCGTGCGACGACATTCAAACGTTTAAGCTTGTTGTCAAAACCATTGCACGCAAACACGGTCTTCACGCGACGTTTATGCCAAAACCGATCTTCGGCATTAACGGTTCTGGAATGCACTGCAATTTATCTTTATTTAGAAATAATGAAAACGCGTTTTTCGATCCAAATGGCGACTTGCAATTAAGCGATACGGCGCGTCAATTTATTGCTGGTGTGCTGAAACATGCGCCAAACTTTACGGCAGTGACAAATCCAACGGTGAACTCATACAAACGTCTTGTTCCTGGATATGAAGCGCCGTGTTATGTTGCATGGTCCGCTCGCAACCGCAGCCCGCTGATCCGTATTCCAGCTTCACGGGGAATGAGCACACGCATTGAGGTGCGCAGCGTGGATCCATCGGCCAACCCTTATTTGGCAATGGCGGTATTGTTAGCAGCTGGACTAGACGGAATTAAAAACAAATTAACTCCTCCGGCTCCAGTGGACCGCAACATTTACGTGATGACAAAAGAAGAACGCCTAGAAGAAGGAATTGTTGACTTGCCAGCGACATTGGCGGAAGCGCTCGAAAACTTAAAATCGGATGAAGTAATCGTTCAAGCTCTCGGAAAACATTTATTCGAACATTTCGTCGAAGCGAAAGAAATCGAATGGGATATGTTCCGAACTGCTGTGCACCAATGGGAACGCGACCAATATATGGAACTCTATTAAAAGGCAAAAGGCTATCTCGCATGAAGCGAGATAGCCTTTGTTTGTATAAATGCTTAGTGAATGACGCGATAGACGCCGATTACTTTGCCGAGAATCGTACAATCGCGGACGATAATTGGTTCTAAATTAGAGTTTTCCGGCTGCAGGCGAATATGATCTTTCTCTTTAAAAAACCGCTTTACCGTTGCCTCATTGTCTTCTGTCATTGCCACAACGATATCTCCGTTATCCGCGGATTGCTGTTGGCGCACAATCACGTAATCTCCATCTAAAATACCTGCTTCAATCATGCTGTCTCCCATCACTTCAAGCATAAAAACGTGATCTTCCGATGAAACGAGCCGTTTTGGCAGCGGAAAATAATCTTCAATGTTTTCAATGGCTGTAATCGGCTGACCGGCCGTCACTTTGCCAATGATCGGCACGGAGATGACATCGTCTGTTTGATTGGAAGCAGAAAAATCTGCATCCAAAATTTCAATGGCTCGCGGCTTTGTTGGATCGCGGCGAATATATCCTTTGCTTTCGAGACGTGCTAAATGCCCGTGTACGGTGGAGCTGGAAGCAAGTCCGACCGCCTCGCCGATTTCGCGGACAGAAGGAGGGTAGCCCTTTGTTTTTACTTCTTTTTTAATAAAATCCAAAATTTGCTGTTGCCGCTTTGATAGTTTCGTCATCCTACACACCTCTTACCACATCATTTGTTTACATTATAGCATGCAGGCATTAAAAAAACAAACATAAGTTCGAAATTTATATTGACACAAACAAATGTTCTTCATTATAATGAGGATAAAACCGAACAAATATTCTTAAGGGGTGGGATAACATGAAACGCATGTTTGTGCATTATATTATTTTTTCGGCGCTCTTATTGATGGTAATTGGGGGATTTTTATATGCGAACAAACCGCTCGAAAAAGACAAATATATGGAAATTACGGTCGCATCGGGAGACACGCTATGGAAGCTGGCAAAGGAATATGAAGAACAACATCAACTTTCGACAACGGAATTTATTAACTGGGTGATCGATGTCAATCATTTGTCAAGCCAGCGAATTGTCGCCGGTGAAAAAATCGTTATTCCTGTGTTAAAATCAAAAGAAAACAAATCGTTAGTCGTCAGCAAATAAAATCATGGAGTGGTTAAAGTGAAAGCGGTTATTTACTGTCGTGTCAGCACAGATAAAGGAGAGCAGGAGACATCGCTGGAACGCCAAAGAGAAGAACTGGAGCTTCTTGCAGAAAAGCACGGCTTTGAAGTAGTGAAAGTCATTATGGAACAAGCAAGCGGCTATGAAGTAGACAGAGACGGTGTGTTTGACTTGCTTTCCACATTGAAAGAGCAGCGGATTGATGCGCTTCTTATTCAAGATGAAACAAGATTGGGACGCGGCCATGCAAGAATCGCACTTCTCCACTGCATTCAAAAAGAGGGAGTAAAAATATATACGATCACCCATAACGGTGAAATGCAGCTATCAGAGGCGGATTCGATGGTATTAAACATTCTTAGCATTGTCGAAGAGTATCAGCGGAAAATACATAATTTAAAAATTAAGCGCGGAATGAGGCGGGCGATTGAGCAGGGGTACCGGCCTGAGCAAAATTTAAAGCACATTGGCGAAAATGCTGGGAGGGAGCGAATCGATCTCCCTGTTGAAGAAATCGTCCGCCTGCGCCATAACGGTTTGACGTTTGCGGAAATTGCTGCGACATTGCGCGGGTTTGGTTACGATGTTTCGAAAGCGACCGTTCACCGCCGCTATCGAGAATATGTGGACTCTCATTCATCGTCCATGTGAAAGCATCGTTAATAAACAATCTTTTTCGTTGCTTTTTTATATAAAGATGCATCCGTTCTTCGTTTGCGGCGGATCTTTTTGCATTCATGGATTTTAAACGTCTTATCAAAATATGCCCAAGCGTGCGATGAAGCAAGATAGTTGCGATTTCTATTTATGTCCTATAAGATGAGAGCGTAACAATACAATAATAGGTGGAGGCAAACATGTTATCAAAGCAAAAAATGGCACGAATTAACGAGTTGGCCAAAAAGGCGAAATCATCTGGTTTAACAAAAGAAGAAGAGCTTGAACAGCAACAGCTTCGCCGCGAATACATCCAAGTGTTTCGCAAAGCGATGGAGGATATGTTGCATTCCGTAACGGTTATCGATCCCAATGGCAATGATGTGACACCAAAAAAATTAAAAGAAAGTCAAAAAAGCCGGTTTCATTAAAAGGCATAAACATAAAGATGCTTTCTTTTATAAACTAAAGAAATAAGTTGTACATTTCCTTTCATTTTCTATATGATAGAATTGATACTACGTTGATGAAAGGATGAAAAACATGACGCATACAATCGAAGAATTAGCGATTACGACGATTCGAACATTGTCGATCGATGCCATCGAGAAAGCGAAATCCGGTCATCCAGGAATGCCGATGGGAGCGGCACCGATGGCATATACACTTTGGACGAAATTTATGAATCACAATCCAAGCAATCCGAAATGGTTTAACCGCGACCGTTTCGTGTTATCGGCAGGGCATGGGTCGATGCTGTTATACAGCCTGCTTCATTTAAGCGGTTACGATGTTTCCATGGAAGATATTAAACAATTCCGTCAATGGGGCAGCAAAACGCCAGGACATCCAGAATATGGCCATACACCAGGGGTAGAAGCAACGACTGGTCCGCTCGGCCAGGGGATTGCAATGGCCGTTGGTATGGCAATGGCAGAGCGCCATTTAGCAGCTACATATAACCGGGAAAATTTTGAAATTATAAACCACTATACGTATGCGATTTGCGGCGATGGCGACTTAATGGAAGGGGTTGCCTCTGAAGCAGCATCATTAGCTGGACATTTAAAACTCGGCCGCCTTATCGTTCTTTATGACTCGAACGATATTTCGCTTGACGGAGAATTAAACCTTTCCTTTTCTGAAAATGTAGAACAGCGCTTTAAAGCGTACGGCTGGCAATATTTGCGCGTAGAAGATGGAAATAATATTGAGGAAATCGCTAAAGCCATTGAAGAAGCGAAAGCGGACACGACTCGTCCGACATTGATTGAAGTGAAAACGACCATTGGCTACGGTTCGCCAAATAAAGCCGGAACATCTAACGTACACGGCGCTCCGCTTGGGGCGGAAGAGTTAAAACTTACGAAAGAAGCGTATAAATGGACATTTGAAGAAGATTTTTACGTTCCGCAAGAAGTATATGATCACTTCCGTCAAGTAGTAAAAGAAGCGGGAGAGAAAAAAGAAGCGGAATGGAATGAACTATTTGCCCAGTACGAAAAAGCGTATCCGGATTTGGCGAAACAATTGAAATTAGCGATGAACGGAGAACTTCCAGAAGGATGGGAAAAAGCTCTTCCGGTATATGAAGAAGGAAAAAGCCTGGCAACACGTGCATCTTCTGGAGAAGTGCTAAACGCAATTGCTAAAACGGTTCCGCAATTGATCGGCGGTTCAGCCGACCTTGCAAGTTCCAATAAAACATTAATTAAAGGCGCCGGAAACTTTACTCCAGAAAGCTATGAAGGGCGAAACATTTGGTTTGGCGTGCGTGAATTTGCGATGGGCGCAGCAATGAACGGAATGGCATTACATGGCGGTCTAAAAGTATTCGGCGGTACGTTCTTTGTTTTCTCTGATTATTTGCGTCCTGCCATCCGTCTCGCTGCATTAATGGGCTTGCCAGTGACGTACGTTCTTACGCATGACAGCATCGCTGTTGGCGAAGACGGGCCGACGCATGAGCCAATTGAGCATTTGCCATCGTTGCGCGCGATGCCGAATTTATCAGTCATTCGCCCGGCTGATGCGAATGAAACGGCGGCTGCATGGCGTTTAGCCGTAGAGTCAACCGATCAACCGACCGCATTAGTGTTAACGCGGCAAAATGTCCCAACATTGCCGAATACGGCAGAACGGGCATACGAGGGCGTGAAAAAAGGTGCTTATGTCCTATCTGAGGCGAAAAACGGCAATCCAGAAGCATTATTGCTTGCGTCTGGATCTGAGGTAAGCCTTGCGGTGAAAGCACAACAAGCATTAGCGGAAGAAGGCATTCACGTTTCTGTCATCAGCATGCCATCATGGGATCGTTTTGAAAAACAACCGGATGAGTATAAACAACAAGTGCTTCCGCGTACAGTGAAAAAACGTTTAGCGATTGAAATGGCAGCTTCGCTCGGCTGGGAGCGTTATGTCGGTGATGAAGGCGATATTTTAGCGATCGACCGCTTCGGAGCTTCCGCACCAGGAGAAAAAATCATGGAAGAGTACGGATTTACAGTAGAAAATGTGGTCAAACGAGTAAAAGCATTGCTTGGCAAATAACAAGAAAAAGCTGTCTTCGCCTTTTTTGGTGAAGACAGCTTTTGTTATGTGAAAAATCGACAATGTTAGCAAAAAAATTTTCCGTTAATAGACATATTTTTCCCTTTTGTTTTCTTATAATAGAAATAAACGAATAGAAGGAACGGGGGATGGGAAATGGTACGCTATTGGATTTATTTGCTAAATGAGGAAGTGGCAAGCTATTATCGCGATCGTACGGAAAAGATTGTCGGGCTATTGCGTGAGCATCAATGCGCGAAAGCGCCGTTGAAAAGCATTTGCCGAAAACAAGTCGAATTTATTACCGAACGGTTATCGTTTTCCCGATTGGAATTAGGATTGAAACAATATTTTGCCGGCAGCGTCGGCAAAAATTTAGAGCGAAATATGTTTATATTGAAAAATGAAATCGGGGATGAAGCGCTGCTTATCGTGCAAAAGCGCCGCCTGCTTCTCGTCACCGACAGTTCATCGATCGCTGACGACATTTGCCGCGCGCTTGCGCAAATTTCCCCTTCTTTTTTAGCGGTCGGCGCCGATTTTGTCGACTATGGTTGGCTGACTCCGTTGATGGACGGAAGAAAATTTGCGTAAATAAAAGATTTTTGTAAGGAAATATTGTATAATACCACATGGTTTAGTACACTGTTAGATAGACAACATGAAGGAGGAAGTAATAGTATGTGGACAACGATTCTCGTTGGTGTTCTAGCGCTTATTGCAGGAACAGCGCTAGGATTTTTCATTGCCCGTAAAACGATGATGAACTATTTAAAGAAAAACCCGCCAATTAATGAACAAATGATTCGGATGATGATGATGCAAATGGGGATGACACCATCCCAGAAAAAAATTAATCAAATGATGAAAATGATGAACAATCAGCTAAAATAAACACGGACAGGCACTCGGAACGGAGTGTCTTTTTATTTTAAATAAACTTCCAAAATTTTTTTATTTTTGCTACAATAATATAGCGCATTTTACGTGACGATGGGAGAGGTTCGATGACGGTATTTCGTGATTTATTTTGGTTTTTTCGTCAGGAGAAAAAAGCATATATAACAGGAATTATTGTACTTTTGATCGTTGCTTTTTTCGAAACGATTCCGCCGAAAGTCATCGGAATTATGATTGATCATATAAAAGAAGGAACGATTACAAAAGCAATTCTCATTCGCTGGATGGTTACTTTGCTTGTTGTTGCCATCGTCCTATATGTATTGCGTTATTGGTGGCGCATTTTAATTTTTGGTTCGGCTGTGAAGTTATCGCGGCAGCTTCGCAATGAGCTGTATGCCCATTTTACGAAAATGTCGCCGTCTTTTTACCAACGGAAACGTATCGGTGATTTAATGGCACATGCGACAAACGATTTACAAGCAATTCAACAAACAGCTGGAATCGGGATATTGACGCTTGTCGATTCATTGGCGTTAGGCAGTTTCGTGCTGGCGACGATGGCATTTACGATAAGTTGGAAATTAACGATCATTAGTTTATTGCCGATGCCGATTATGGCGATTGCGACAAGCCGCTATGGCACGCTTCTGCATCAGCGGTTTTTAAAGGCGCAGGAAGCATTTTCTTCCTTAAACGATAAAGTACAAGAAAGCATAAGTGGAATTCGTGTAATCAAAGCGTTTGGCTATGAGCAAGACGACATTGAATCATTTCGCAAGCAGTCGGAAGATGTCGTTTCGAAAAACATGGCGGTTGCGAGAATCGATGCTCTATTTGACCCGACGATTTCATTGATCGTTGGCATTTCGTTTTTCTTAGCCGTTACGTTCGGCGCAAAAATGGTCCTTGCCGGTGAATTAACCATCGGCAAACTCGTATCGTTTACGACGTATCTCGGTTTGTTAATTTGGCCGATGTTGGCGTTTGGTTGGCTGTTTAACATTGTCGAGCGCGGGCGGGCATCGTATGACCGTGTCCGTGCGCTGCTTGACGAGAAAGAGGAAATTCAAGAGGCGGAAAATGCGATTGCTACCCCTCCAACAGGGGATATTGTTTACGATATTCAACAATTTACGTATCCGAATGAAGAAAAACCTGTTTTACGGAATATTCGCTTTCACTTACGGCGTGGTCAGACGCTTGGCATCGTCGGAAAGACCGGGGCAGGAAAGACGACGCTGCTTAAGCTATTGATTCGCGAGTTTGATCAATACGATGGGGAAATTCGTTTCGGAGATCACGAAATTAGCGAATATACATTACATGCGCTTCGTTCGTCGATTGGCTATGTACCGCAAGACCATTTTTTGTTTTCTGCTACGGTGCGGGAAAATATTGCGTTTGCCTGCCCGGAAGCGAGTGAAGAAGATGTGATAAAAGCGGCAAAATTAGCGAATATTCACGAGGATATCGAACAGTTTGCCGACGGCTATGAAACGATTGTTGGGGAAAGAGGAGTTTCGCTTTCCGGCGGACAAAAGCAGCGCATTTCGATCGCTCGTGCTTTACTTTTAAATCCGGAAGTGCTTATTTTAGATGATTCATTATCAGCGGTGGATGCTAAAACGGAAGAGCGGATTTTGACAGCTTTAAAAGAAAATCGCGGTGGAAAAACGACGATTATTACCGCACATCGGCTTAGCGCGATTCAGCACGCTGATTTAATTCTTGTGTTAGAAGAAGGGTGCATCGCGCAAATGGGAACACACGAAGAACTAATGAGAGAAGGCGGCTGGTACCGCAATATGTATGAACGGCAGCAGCTTGAGTCATTAGTGGAACAGGGAGGGCAAGTATGGAAAATAAATCGTTAACACCAAAAGAACAACGGCAAGTTTTATGGAGATTGTTATCGTACATGAAATTATACAAACAAGATACCATGCTTGCCTTTATATTGCTTGTGCTGGCAACGGCCGGAGAACTCATCGGACCGTATTTAGTGAAAATATTTATCGACGATTATTTAACACCGCAGCGCCTTGATTTTGAGCCACTATTTTGGCTTTCGGCAGCATATATCGGTGTTTTGCTCCTTAAAACGATCATTTCCTACTTTCAACTCGTTAAATTTCAAGAACTGGCGTTAAAGGTTATCCAGGCGCTAAGGATGGACGTGTTTACGAAAGTGCACGAGCTCGGGATGCGCTATTTTGATCAGACGCCAGGCGGAAGCATTGTGTCACGCGTGACGAACGATACGGAAGCGATCAAAGACATGTTTGTTAGTGTACTTGCCGCTTTTATTCAAAATGGCGTATTTGTGATTGGCGTATTTATTGCGATGTTTGCGTTAAACGTACAACTAGCCGTATATTGTTTATTTATCTTGCCGGTTATTATTTGGATTATGAAATTGTATCGTCATTACAGCTCGATTTTTTATAAAGACATGCGTGAACGTCTCAGCGAATTAAATGCGAAACTAAACGAATCGTTGCAAGGGATGGCAGTTATTCAAGTGTTTCGCCAGCAAAAACGGCTTCGCGAAGAATTCTCGCAAATTAACGACAAACATTACGCCGCAGGCATGAAAAATATTAAAATCGACGGTTTGTTATTGCGTCCTGCGATCGATTTCGTTTACATCGTATCGATTATGGTTGTTCTTAGCTTTTTTGGAATTTCCGCGATGGAAAGCCCGGTGGAGATCGGGGTGTTGTATGCGTTTGTCAACTATTTGGAGCGTTTTTTTGAACCAGTGACGCAAATGATGATGCGTCTTTCCCTATATCAGCAGGCAATCGTTTCCGCTTCACGCGTATTTGCGCTTCTTGATCATGAAGAGTTAGCGCCGAAGAACGTGGAAAAATCGAAAGCATCGATTACAGAAGGTAAGATTGAGTTTCGCGATGTTAGTTTTTCGTATGACGGAAAACGGGATGTGCTCAAGCATATTTCGTTTGCCGCCAAACCAGGTGAGACCGTTGCGCTTGTTGGTCATACCGGCAGCGGAAAAAGCTCGATTATTAATTTGTTAATGCGGTTTTACGAATTTGACCGCGGTGATATTCTCATTGATGGTGTATCGATTCGCGATTACACGAAGGAAGAGCTCCGTAAAAATATCGGCCTCGTTCTACAAGATCCATTTTTGTTTTATGGAACCATTAAAGACAACATTCGCATGTACAACCAATCTTTAACGGATGAACAGGTGAAAAGCGCTGCTCGTTTCGTGCAGGCGGACTCATTTATTGAAAAACTTCCGGACAAATACGATCACCAAGTAGTAGAAAGAGGATCTACTTTTTCTAGTGGGCAGCGGCAGTTAATTTCGTTTGCCCGAACCATTGCGGCAAATCCAAAAATACTCGTATTGGATGAAGCGACTGCCAATATCGATACAGAAACAGAAGAAGCGATCCAAGAAGCGCTCGCAAAAATGCGGAAAGGTCGAACGACGATTGCGATTGCCCACCGTCTTTCCACGATTCAAGATGCTGACCAAATTCTCGTCCTTCATCGCGGGGAAATTGTGGAGAGGGGAACACATCAAGAGTTGCTAGCACAAAAAGGGTTATATTATAAAATGTATTTATTGCAAAACGGACTAATAGATGTCGAAGAATATGCGTAAAAAAGCGCTTCTCACGCTATGGACGAGGAGCGCTTTTTTGCTTATAGTTTTGTTTGTTATACGTGTTTAAAAGTGAATCAAGCTCCCGGCTCACTTGAATCGTCACGGTTGAGTTCAATCCATTTTTTGCGACTGCTTCGATCAATTCCATCCGCTTTTTTTCAATTAAAATTAAAATGTCTTTGTTCGGCACAGAGGAACAAGTCCTTTCTTTTAAAATTTTTACAGGTGTATTGTATACTATTTTACCAATAAATTCAAAAAAGGAAAATAGAAAAGAAAAAAGCATTGCTGTTCATAGGTTACTAAATAGTTATATTTTTGCTACAATAAAAATAAAAAATCAAGTAGGGGTTGAAAAAAATGGCCGATGTCAATCTATTTTTAGCATTTGGTGCCGGCTTTTTATCGTTTATTTCTCCGTGTTGTCTGCCTTTATACCCGGCGTTTTTATCGTATATCACCGGCATATCGGTGAGTGAGCTGAAGACGGAGAACGCGTTGATGCAGCGGCGAAGTTTATTGCATACATTATTTTTCTTGCTCGGTTTTTCTCTTATATTCATTTCGATTGGATTCGGAACGTCGCTTATTGGGAAATGGTTTAGTGAATACCAAGATTTTATACGGCAAATCGGTGCGCTTCTCATTATTATTTTTGGCCTTGTGATTGTCGGAATATGGAACCCGGCTTTTTTAATGAAAGATCGTCGTTTTTCGTTTCAAGAGCGGCCTTCTGGCTACATCGGCTCGATCATCATTGGCATGGCTTTTGCGGCTGGTTGGACTCCGTGCACTGGCCCGATTTTGGTGTCGGTCATTGCACTGGCGGCGACAAACCCAAGTTCTGGAATGCTATATATGCTTGCTTATTCGTTGGGATTTGCCGTTCCGTTTTTTATTCTTTCGTTTTTTATCGGAAAGCTGCAATGGATCCGTCGCCACAGTGAAAAAATGATGAAAATCGGCGGTTATGTGATGATTGCAATGGGTGTTGTTCTGTTTTTTGACTGGATGACAAAAATTATTACGTATACGACAAGTATTTTTGGAGGATTCACCGGCTTTTAAATTAGTTTGTTATTAAGGGGAGTAAAGGAGTCATGGCAAAAATTCTCATTGTTGATGATGCAAAATTTATGAGAATGACGTTATCCACCATTTTGAAAAAAGCGAACCATGAAATTATTGGAGAAGCGGAAAACGGGAAAGAGGCAGTGGAACTGTATCAGAGATTAAAACCGGATATCGTCATGATGGATATTACGATGCCTGTGATGAATGGGATCGAAGCTGTGCGTGCGATCAAACAAGAAGATGCAAATGCGAAAATTATTATGTGTTCAGCAATGGGGCAGCGGCGCATGGTTGTAGAGGCGATCGAAGCAGGAGCGGCTGATTTTATTGTGAAGCCGTTTGAAGAAAGCCGCGTGATCGAAGCGGTGGCGCGTTTATTATAAGCAATATGCATATGCAAGATTTGTTGCTTTTTGTTATAATACATTATCATACACTTGAATGAAGAGGATGATGTGTTTGGCTATCGTAAGTTCAATCGTTGCAGTATTCATGGCATTGCTCGTTTTGTTTGTGAGGATGAAAGCATCGAATAAACCGACAAACGCCAAAAAAATTATTTTACCTCCAATATTTATGAGCACAGGGGCTTTGATGTTTATCGACCCAGTATTTCGCGTAACGAAAGGAGAACTGATTGAGGCGGTCGTTTTAGGAGCATTTTTTTCCATCTTCTTAATTAAAACGTCGAAATTTGAAATCATAAATGGAAAAATTTACTTAAAGCGCTCGAAAGCGTTTATCTTCATTTTAGTCGGTTTGATTGTCATTCGTCTTGGCTTAAAAACATACTTAGGAAGAACCATTGACTATCGCCAATTAAGCGGGATGTTTTATTTGCTTGCTTTTTCAATGATTGTGCCGTGGCGTGTTGCAATGTATATTACGTATAAAAAATTAGAACGGCGTTTAAAACACCAACCGCCCATTTTAATAACATAAAATAAGAGAAAAAAGCGGGAGATGCGTCCCGCTTTTTTCTTGCAATCAGCTTATTTGCTTTGCAGCAAATGTTCATAAGGAGCGATATTAATTTGTTTTTCTTTTAATGTTTTTATTAAAAATTTATGGTCGCGTTTTGGGGTTGCTATAATGTAACCGCGAATAATTAAATCTTTTGTAATTCGAGAAGCGTTTTCTTGAAGCGCGAGTTCCCCGATTTTTCCAGCAATTTTTTGCCGAGCGACATCGCGAAACAATTCAGGAACCGGTTTTACTAATTCCTCTAAAAGCGCCTTTTCTTCTTCTCCCCATAAATGCCGTGTCTGCTCAATATAATATTCCTGCCAATCTAGTTCCGATTTCCCATCTTCTTTTGGCAGCCGTTTTAAAAATTTGCGAAACATAAAAAAACCACCGATCGACATGGTGACAAGCAAAAAAACGCTCCAAAACAATATAAACCAAAGAAACCAACCTTTTAGCATCATTCCCACCTCAACGAATTCCAATCTATCAACCATTATTGCGAAAAAAGCGGTTTTTGGCAAGATAAGCATGTTTTTATCACATTGTTACGAAAATGTAATGCAAATGTAAAGAAATGCCGCAATCCTTTATGTGTCAATATCTGGACTATTGTTATAGCAGTCGAATGGAAATAGAAACCAGTGATATGTATCTATAAACATGCTAATCTATTACAAGCAGACGACAAACCAAAAGGCAACTATGAGGAGGATAGAATAATGATGAAAAAAACTCTTGCAACACTCGCGGTAGTTTGCTGTATGGTCGTTGGCTTTACCTCTTATTCAACAGATGCGGCAACAACTTATACATACTATAAGGTGAAGAAAGGCGACTCGCTTTACAAGATTGCGAAAACATATAAAACAACCACTTCTGTGTTAAAATCATTAAATCATCGAAAAAGCGATGTTCTTATTGTCGGCGAAACAATCAAAGTGCCGCAGCTTGTAAAAACTCAAGCGGCGAAGCAAGCAGAGAAACCTGCTTCCCAAAAGCCGAAATTTTCTATTTGTGCAGAAGAACGAAAACTAATGGCACAGCTTGTCCATGCGGAAACCGGTTTTAGCGAGCCATTTGCCGGGAAAGTGGAAGTTGCGCTCGTTATTTTAAATCGCGTGAAACATCCTGCTTTTCCAAAGAGCATTAAAGGTGTCATTTACCAAAAAACAAAATCGGGTTATGCGTTTGTTCCTGTAAAAACAGGAAAACTAACGCGCATTCAGCCGACGAAACAAGATTATGCTGCGGTCGATCAAGCACTATCGCTATTCCCGAACGACCGCCGCGGTTCGCTGTACTTCTATAACCCTAAAATTATGAAAGATAAATGGATGTTATCAAGATCGGTAACGATTCGTATCGGGAATCATGTATTTGCAAAATAAATGGGGATATTCCCTAGATTGGGAATATCCTCATTTTTTTGTAACAACGGGCTTATCTCTTTCATAGAGGAGAGTGTGGAACGGAACGGCTCGATTTTATCTATGAAAATTAAAAGAATAGACAATTCAATAAAAATATTATGTAAACAAAAAAAGCCCTTCTTATAAGAGCCTACTCATTTATATCTATTACTGTGATATGATTTTGAGGTGAATGGTTTTGTAGAGCAACTTTACTAATCCGAACTTCTAAAATTGGCGGTGAAAAATGGGCGGAAATATTTTTGTCCAGAAGCGAGAATGGCAGTAAAATATTCCGCTGTTTTTCCGTTACCCCATTTTTCTGTATTTGAATCGTCAGCGAATGGTCTTCGCATAGTATGACAATGTTTTCTTTTTGACAATGCGAAAGCTCGGCCTCGATAATATAGTCTTCTGTCGTCTCCAACACATCGACGTGAAAAATTGTTTCATCTAATATGGATGCATAAGGGTCGCTGCATAACAATTCCAGCCATTGCCGCAGTTCGCTTTGCTCTTCCTTTTGATTTTTGTGCACTTGGATAGCTCCCCCGCATTCGTAGTATCGCTGTTGTTTATCGTATGCATGATCGCGGGAAATGTTCGCGGTGGGAGCGGAAAATAGTTAATTACATATCATGGCTGGAATTATGTTTTTGCCGCGTATGGTTGCGGTTTTTAACCTTTTTGGATCCGCTTAGCGGCTCTGGCTGCCCCGGATTGTCTCCTTTTGGAGCGTTTTTTCGCATATCTGTGCTTGTATTTTTATTTGTCATGTTTGGTTATCCTCCTTTTGTTCATTAGCATGCATCATTGTCTTTCATTTATTCGCGGTATAATTTATGGCATGTTTGAAAAGATAATAAATGCATGGCCGTATTTATAAAAGGAGGAAGTAACGATGGCTTATCATAAAAATAAACAGGAAGCATTTCAAGCGGCACAAAAAGGAACGATGGAAGCGAAGGAATGGTATGATCATTTAGTGCGCGACCAAGCCGATTATGGCCATCAATTAAGTCATTTAAAGAAAGAAGTAAACGAAGCGTTTGAACAAATTAATAATGCGATGGAAGTAGCTTCAGAAAAACAGCGCGTTCAATTGGAAAAGTTTCGCAACGATTTGCAAGCGATTGTCGATGAAGTGAATGAAATTCAATAAAGGGAATGTCGCGACAGGACATTCCCTTTTTTATTTGTACAAAAATTTACGATAGTCCAGGATGACGAAACGGACGTATCGTTATTGATTCTTTTTTCTTTTTTTGTTGTTTTGGCGTTGTGCTTCTGTCAGCGGTTCATTAGAAAATTCTTCGTTGTAGCCGGCACCTTTTCCTTGAGCACTTGCCGCGTTCATTCCAGGGATAACATGGTTCGCTTTCCGCTTTGCCATTTTGTTCACCTCCACTACTAGTTTGCGACTGATCAAGAAGCTTATTCTTTTTTCATGCAAGAAGTTGATTAATATGACGAAACCTTCGAAATTCTATTTACAACTTTTCCTCCTTATAATAAGATAAAAGCGTACCAATTTTACGGGAGTTGGGAGAATTCATGCTATTTTTTCGACTTTGCTTCGAAAAAATAGTATAGTATTGAATTGAGGGGGTAATACATATGGCAAAACAAGACGTTTTCAACGCACGTTCTTCATTTGAAGTGAACGGTAAAAAATATAATTATTACCGTTTACAAGCACTTGAAGAAGCTGGGATCGGTAACATCTCCCGTTTACCGTATTCAATTAAAGTATTGCTAGAATCGGTACTTCGACAAGTAGACGGACGTGTGATCACAAAAGAGCACGTCGAAAACCTTGCAAAATGGGGAACACCGGAGATGAAAGACATCGATGTCCCATTTAAGCCGTCGCGCGTCATTTTGCAAGACTTTACGGGTGTACCAGCAGTTGTTGACTTAGCATCGATGCGTAAAGCGATGGCGGATATGGGCGGAGATCCATATGAAATTAATCCGGAAATTCCGGTTGATCTCGTTATTGACCACTCTGTGCAAGTTGACAGGGCCGGAACGGACGATGCGCTTGAATACAACATGAACTTAGAGTTCCAGCGCAACGCAGAGCGTTATAAATTTTTAAAATGGGCGCAGAAAGCATTTAACAATTATCGGGCTGTTCCGCCAGCAACCGGAATTGTCCATCAAGTAAACTTAGAATACTTAGCTAATGTCGTTCATACTGTGGAAGAGGAAAATGGAGAATACGTAGCGTTTCCAGACACTCTAGTCGGTACGGACTCCCATACAACGATGATTAACGGCCTTGGCGTTCTCGGTTGGGGTGTCGGCGGAATTGAAGCAGAAGCTGGCATGCTCGGACAGCCTTCATACTTCCCTGTACCAGAAGTAATCGGTGTCCGTTTGACTGGAAAATTGCCAAATGGCACAACAGCAACAGACCTTGCTTTAAAAGTAACGCAAGTGCTTCGTAAAAAAGGTGTTGTCGGCAAATTCGTTGAATTCTTCGGACCAGGTGTGGCAACATTGCCGCTTGCAGACCGTGCAACCATTGCAAACATGGCGCCAGAATACGGTGCAACATGCGGTTTCTTCCCAGTCGATGCGGAAGCGCTTGATTATTTGCGCTTAACGGGCCGCGATGAGCACCATGTACAAGTGGTTGAAGCATACTGCAAAGCGAACGGTTTATTCTACACACCGGATGCTCCAGAGCCAATATTTACGGATGTTGTAGAAATTAACCTATCCGAAATCGAAGCAAATCTTTCTGGACCGAAACGTCCGCAAGACTTGATTCCGCTTTCGAAAATGAAAGAAGCGTTCCGTGAAGCGGTAAAAGCTCCGCAAGGAAACCAAGGCTTCGGTTTAACAGAAGCGGATCTCAATAAAGAAATTACGGTAACGTTAAACGGCGAAGAAGTAAAAATGAAAACAGGCGCCGTTGTGATTGCAGCGATTACAAGCTGTACGAATACGTCGAACCCGTACGTATTAATCGCTGCTGGTTTAGTAGCGAAAAAAGCGGTGGAAAAAGGATTGCAAGTTCCGAAATATGTAAAAACATCGCTTGCGCCAGGTTCGAAAGTCGTAACTGGTTACTTGCGGGATTCCGGATTGCTGCCATACCTTGAAAAAATCGGCTTTAATATCGTCGGTTACGGATGCACGACATGTATTGGCAACTCCGGACCGCTTGCGCCAGAGCTTGAAAAAGCGATTGCGGAAAACGACTTGCTTGTGACAAGCGTACTTTCCGGTAACCGTAACTTTGAAGGCCGCATTCATCCGCTAGTCAAAGGCAACTACTTGGCATCGCCGCCGCTTGTTGTCGCATATGCGCTAGCAGGTACGGTAGACATTGACTTGTTAAAAGATCCTATCGGCAAAGATAAAGACGGCAATGACGTTTACTTTAACGACATTTGGCCTTCGACGGAAGAAGTTAAAGAAATCGTTAAGCAAACGGTCGTACCGGAATTGTTCCGCAAAGAATATGAGCGCGTGTTCGACGGAAATCCGCGTTGGAATGAAATCGAAACGACAGACGAACCGCTTTATCAATGGGATGAAAACTCGACTTACATTCAAAATCCGCCGTTCTTTGAAGGATTATCTCCGGATGTTCGCAAAGTCGAACCGCTTAAAGGCTTGCGCGTCATCGGAAAATTCGGCGATTCTGTCACAACCGACCATATTTCGCCGGCCGGAGCGATCGGTAAAAACACGCCAGCTGGCCAATATCTCATCTCTAAAGGTGTCGAACCAAAAGATTTCAACTCTTACGGATCTCGCCGTGGCAACCATGAAGTCATGATGCGCGGTACGTTTGCGAACATTCGCATTCGCAACCAAATTGCTCCTGGCACAGAAGGCGGTTATACGACTTACTGGCCGACAGGCGAAGTCATGACGATTTATGATGCTTGCATGAAATACAAACAAGACGGCACAGGGCTTGTCGTTATTGCCGGCAAAGATTACGGAATGGGAAGCTCCCGTGACTGGGCAGCAAAAGGAACATTCTTGCTTGGCATTAAGACAGTCATCGCGGAAAGCTTCGAGCGCATTCACCGTTCGAACCTTGTATTGATGGGCGTATTGCCGCTTCAATTCAAAGAAGGGGAAAACGCAGAAACGCTAGGTTTAACGGGCAAAGAAGTGTTCGAAGTGCATATTGACGAAAACGTCAAACCGCGTGATTTGATCAAAGTAACGGCAACAAATCCAGATACAGGAGAAACAAAAGAATTCGAAGTAATCGTTCGCTTTGATAGTGAAGTCGAAATCGACTACTATCGCCATGGCGGAATTTTACCGATGGTGTTGCGTGAAAAACTCGCAAAAACAAAAAAAGTAAAATAAAATAACGAAGCAGGCTCTTACTTGCCAAGAGCCTGCTTTTTTTATTTTGTATTCGATTTTTTTGCTGCATTTTCTAGTTGGCTTTTTGGATCCGGAGTAAATGCCGCATCTTGACCGAACCCTTGTGGATTCACGCCAGGAGCTTTTGTCCCGCGGTTTTTGCCGCCATTCTTTGTCATCGCGCTCACCTCCGTGGCATAGTATCACCTTTATTGCACAAAAATATGAAACAAAAAAAGAAAATCACTTCGTTTGTCTTAGTGAGTTAGCCTCCATTTTGCACGCCGCCATTTTTCGAGCAGTAATGGGAAGCTCCGCGAAAATCATTCCGCACAAAATGCCGATGCAGCCGATAATTGCGGAAGCCGTTAGCTGTTCTTTCGCCCATATGTATGCGGTCAGCGCGGCAAATACAGGCTCCATCGCAAAAATAAGAGCGACGCGGGTAGCTGTCGTATATTTTTGAAAGTTGGTTTGAATTAAAAACGCTGCCGTTGTCGCAAGCAATGACGTAATGAGAAGGGCTGTCCATACTTCACGTTTTTGTAAAATCGCCACATTCCACATTTGCGTTTCGTCTTCAAAAAGAAAGGCAAAAATCGTACACATCACCGCAACGGTGAAAATTTGCGTCATTGTTAATAACATGGTGGAATAACGCGCCGAATATTTTCCTGTAGTAATGATGTGCATCGCAAACGAAATCGCGCAAAAAAAGACAAATACGTCTCCGCGGTTTAACATCCATTTGCCATCGCCGATGGTTAAAAAATAAAGGCCGACTGCCGCTAACACCGCACCAATGGACGCATTGACGGATGGTTTTTGTTTTAGAAAGAGAAAAGAAAATAACGGCACGAGTACGACGCTAAGTCCGGTAATAAATCCCGCTTTTGACGAGGTTGTGTATAGTAAGCCGACCGTTTGAAATGCATAGCCGCTAAACAGCCAAAACCCCATCCATATACCGGCGCGGGCAAGCGGCAAGGTATAATGACGAAAAAGCGAACGATGAAAAATTATCAGCCATAAAAGTAAAAACGCCCCTGCTAGGCTAAAACGAACCGCGTTAAAAGAAAGAGGTTCAAGAAAAGAAATCGCGTTTTGCACGATGACAAATGTTGCCCCCCAGACGAACGTGACGGCAAGAAGGCTAAAATCCGCTATCCACTGTTTTTTCAATCCAATCCCCCCGTTTTGTTCACTTTGCTTTAACCAACAAATAAAAATATAATCGAACGGTAGTGTATCACAAATGTATGAAAAAGAACACACTTTTTTGAAAAATTATACAACAATATAGAAATCAATGAAACATTATGCAAAAAACGTTGATACAGCAACAAAAGCTGCATAATAATAGGTAATGAGGAAACAAAGCCGCTGCTATACATGTTTTTTGAACTATATTGTGTATAATACAAAGTAAGATATAGATTGTACACGGAATTGATTACGGAAGGGTGACGAGGGCTTGGACGTTATGATTCAATGGACATATATTACGCCGAAAAAACGGCAAGTGGTACTTACTTCCGATTTTTTACCCGCTGAAGAAGCGCTGCGATTCGCTGAAGATTTTGAAAAAACAGGCCGGGTAAAGGAAATATGCTTTATTGACCAAAATAATGTCATATGGTCGAAAAAAGAACTAAATAAGTTATTGAAAGAAATTGAAACCGAACCGCACGATGTCATTGCTTACTTTGACGGCGGCTTTGATAACGAGACATTGCAGGGCGGAGTCGGAGTGGTGATTTATTATAAGCAAAACAATGAACAATATCGTCTTCGCGCCAACCGCCAGCTTGATGAACTGAAGTCGAATAACGAAGCGGAATACGCCGCGTTTTGGTTTTTAATGCAAATGCTCGAGGAGCTCGGTGTTCATCATTTGCCGGTTATTTTCCGAGGCGATTCACACGTCGTCTTGAAGCAATTGTCCGGCGATTGGCCGTGTTTTGAAGATGACCATAACGCATGGCTGGACCGTATTGAAGAAAAGATCAACGAATTAGGAATTCAGCCAATTTACGAGCCGATTTCACGCAAGCAAAATAAAGAGGCCGACCAGCTTGCCCGTCAAGCGATGGAAGGCCAAACGATTACTAGCATGATGGAACTTACAGAGAAAGGGTAGGCAATAAAATGAGAGAGAAAAAAGTGAACAAACGAAAGGAAATATTAGATAAACTAAATGAATTACAGCAAATGTATTGTGACGGCTGTTTTTTAAAAAGCACGTTTCGAAAAGAATACGGCAAAACATATGCACAATCATTTTGCATTAACCAATGCACGGTCGGCGAGAAAATGCGGCAGTACGGCGCCATGTTGATGGCAACTCCTCCTCGTTCATCAAAATAACAAAGGGCTTCACACAGCAGGAAGCCCTTTTTTCTCCTTATCGTAATGCCTCATTTAATTGATGTTCCGCCTTAGCAAGTTTTTGTTCATAATGTGATAAAAATTCTTCATCAACGCCAGTTGCTTGCCGGCGTGCGCGCGAAAGCTGATCGTGGGCGTTGGCAATCGCTTGTTTGGCGCCTTCGAGCATGTCTCTATCCAAGCTCATCGTTGCTTGACCTACCATTTTTTCCGCTGTTTCCACAAACATTTCTACTTGTTTTAAATCGTTATAGCCAGAATGAATGTCACGTTCCATTTGCAAACACCTCCTAGCGGATAGTGTTTATCAAATAGGAAGGAATATGCGCATAAAAAACAAAAAAGACCAGCGTGTTGCCGGCCTTTTTTGTTTCACTTACGTTCTTTCGTTTATGTCAACGAACGCCTTATAATTTCACAACGTTAGCAGCTTGAGGTCCACGGTTTCCTTGAACGATTTCGAAAGAAACTTCTTGACCTTCTTCCAAAGTTTTGAACCCTTCACCTTGGATCGCTGTGAAGTGAACGAATACGTCAGAACCGCCTTCTACTTCGATAAAACCGTAACCTTTCTCATTGTTAAACCATTTAACTTTACCGTGTTGCATAATACTGAATTCCTCCTAATACCTTTAGCCCTTAGGCTAACTTAAAGATTTTTTATCAAATAACGGAATATACTTCACAGCCATCTAAGGTGAGCAAACATGATGAATGCTTGAAATATATTCTGTTATATGATGACTCTACTATACACTAATGTAAGGGCATCGTCAAGGAAAAGAAGGCGAAATTCAGAAAAAAATTATAAAATGTTAAAAAAACAGGGATTTTCCGCTCGCGTCTCGAAATAGTTTGGTTAGAAAGCAAAAAAGTAAGAATGAATGGAAGAAATATACCATACATTGGAATAGTAGGAGCGTAAAGGGGGATGAATGGGATGTACCGCGGAAAAATCGCTGGTAAAGAAGTGATCGTTCGTTTAGGAAATCGGGTCAGTCGGCGTTATTTTTCCGATAACAAAATTTACAACATGGTTCTTTCTTATGGTGAAACGGCGTTTAAAAAAGGGCAAGAAACGTTTTGCATTTATAATGACCGCATTGGCTTAATTGTCGCAGAAGTGGAAAGAAACGATATTCCAGTCATTCGTATCGACTATATCATTGAAAACGAAAATGTATATGAATAATAGTTGACAAACAGGACACAACGCTATAACTTATTGTAAGCGGTATCAAAATAGGGTTTTTCTGCAAAAGCATATAGTCATGAAAGTCCAGATATGGTGTTGAACCGAGCCGACAGGGCGCATAACCCTAGTAAGGTGTTTGCCCAGGGTGCTTATCGGACTGCACGCAGGTGTTGAAAAAACTCTTTAGTACGTCAGAATCTGCCGACTTTAGTCGCGCAGAGGTTCAGGGATAGACGTAACAGACCTTTGCTTCCATAAGGCATAGGTCTGTTTATCTTTATAATAGGCAAATGATGAAACAACATTCAAATCTGCATCGTACTATAGGATGAACAACAAGAACAAGAGATAAGAGGTGTAGCATATGTTATTGCGTAAAATGATGTCAAGAATCGGAGTCGGATCGGCGTATGTCGATTTGATTTTAAATAAAACCACATTTCAGCCAGGAGAGTGCATTGAGGGGGTTCTTCATATTCTCGGCGGCACGGTGGAACAAAAAATTGAAAAACTGGATGTAGAATTTATCCAAAAAACGCTGCGCGATGGGAAAGAAATCGATAATGTCATCGCAACAATTCCGGTTGCAGGAGCGTTTCAGATCGAGGCAGGACAAAGGAAGCAGATACCGTTTACGTACCAGATACCAGATTCGCTTCCTCCTTCACAGCCTGGAATTTCGTATCGGTTTATCACCCGCTTGGATATTGAGGATGGAGTGGATACGCTAGATTTTGACTATATTCAAATTTTGCCGAGATAAATAAAAGTTGTAAAAAATCTATTGACAACGCTTACATTTTCTATTAACTTTATAAGTAAGTTAATAATGGTGGCGGAGATGTTGGAGACCCACACATATTCCCTTTTTTCAGAGGGAAAATGTGTGGGTTTTTGTGTTTTCCGCTGGAAAATGTAACTGCTTTCAAAAAAGATGGTGTTTTGCCTCCGGAGGGATAAAGCAGGGAAGCAGTTACAAAAGTTATGTGACAAGGGGGAAGAAGAATGACCGCGTTTGTTGCAGAACTTGTTGGAACTGCCTTACTTATTATTTTTGGCGGCGGGGTCTGCGCAGGAGTAAACTTAAAAAAATCATTTGCGCAAAATTCCGGATGGATTGTTATTACAATGGGATGGGGGCTGGCTGTAGCGGTAGCGGCATATGCGGTTGGACAATTTAGCGGCGCTCATTTAAATCCAGCGCTAACGCTTGCATTAGCGTTTAACGGGGATTTTCCATGGGCAGATGTGCCAAAATACATTGCCGCACAAATGCTTGGTGCAATGGTTGGCGCTGTCATTGTATATCTTCATTATTTGCCTCATTGGAAAGAAACGGACGACCCTGGCGCAAAACTTGGCGTATTTGCAACAAGTCCTGCTGTTCCAAACTATTTCGCAAACTTAATCAGCGAAATAATTGGCACGTTTGTATTAGTGCTTGGCATTTTAGCTATTGGCGCCAATAAATTTGCCGATGGGCTAAATCCATTTATCGTCGGGTTTCTTATTGTCGCCATTGGTCTTTCCCTTGGCGGAACGACAGGATATGCCATTAACCCGGCGCGGGATTTGGGGCCGCGTATCGTTCACTTTTTGCTTCCGATACCGGGAAAAGGGTCGTCTAATTGGTCTTACGCATGGGTTCCGGTTGTCGGACCGATTCTTGGCGGTTCGTTTGGCGGTTTATTTTACAAAGCTGTCTTTCTAGGAAAAATGACAGCGGAATTTTGGTATGTGCTTATTGCTATAATAGTAGTACTCGCACTGACATTCATCAGCCAAGGAAAAACATCGAATAGCTATAATAAAGCAAAAAATGCATTCATGTAATTAGGGGAGGAATTGGTGATGGAACGATACATTTTGTCACTGGATCAAGGAACAACAAGCTCACGGGCGATTTTGTTTAACAAAAATGGCGAAATTGTTCATATCGCGCAACGGGAATTTAAACAATATTTTCCAAAGCCAGGATGGGTCGAACATAACGCTAATGAGATTTGGGGCTCGATTTTAGCGGTAATTGCTACCGTCTTGTCAGAAGCATCGGTGCAGCCGGAGCAAGTAGCAGCCATCGGCATTACGAACCAGCGGGAGACGACGGTCGTATGGGATAAACATACGGGGCTGCCGATTTACAATGCCATTGTTTGGCAATCGCGGCAAACGGCCGACATTTGCGAACAGCTCAAACAACAAGGATATGACGAACTATTCCGCAAAAAAACCGGTTTATTAATTGACCCTTATTTTTCCGGAACAAAAGTAAAATGGATTTTAGACAATGTGGAAGGAGCGCGGGAGAAAGCGGAAAAAGGCGATTTATTGTTCGGTACGATCGACACATGGCTTATTTGGAAGCTTTCCGGCGGACGCGCCCATGTGACGGATTATTCAAACGCTTCACGGACGCTTTTATTCAATATTCATACATTGCAATGGGATGATGAGATTCTAAATATTTTGGGCATTCCAAAATCAATGCTTCCTGAAGTGCGTCCGTCTTCGGAAGTGTACGCCAAAACGATCCCGTATCATTTCTTTGGCGTCGAAGTGCCAATCGCTGGAGCGGCCGGCGACCAGCAAGCAGCTTTGTTTGGTCAAGCGTGCTTTGAGGAAGGAATGGCGAAAAACACATACGGCACTGGCTGCTTTATGTTGATGAATACAGGCGAAAAAGCAGTACAATCGAAACATGGTTTATTAACAACGATCGCATGGGGAATCGACGGAAAAGTCGAATATGCGTTAGAAGGAAGCATTTTTGTTGCCGGCTCGGCGGTTCAATGGCTTCGCGATGGGCTTCGCATGATTAAGAAGGCGTCAGACAGTGAAACGTATGCCGAAAAAGTTGATTCGACGGATGGCGTTTATGTGGTACCGGCATTTGTTGGCCTTGGAACACCGTATTGGGATAGCGATGTACGCGGCGCGGTATTTGGTTTGACACGCGGTACGACAAAAGAACATTTCATTCGCGCAACATTAGAATCGCTTGCATATCAAACAAAAGATGTATTAGCAGCTATGGAAGCGGATTCAGGCATTGCGTTAAAAACGTTGCGCGTCGACGGCGGAGCGGTGAAAAACAATTTCTTAATGCAATTCCAAAGCGATATGCTCGGCGTTCCGGTAGAGCGTCCAGTCATCAATGAAACAACGGCGCTTGGCGCTGCATATTTAGCAGGCCTTGCCGTCGGTTATTGGAAAGACCGCAAAGAAATCGCATCTCAATGGCAATTAGAACGCCAATTCGAACCGCAAATGGCAAAAGAGAAACAAGAAGCGCTTTATGCAGGCTGGAAAAAAGCAGTGAAAGCCGCGATGGCGTTTAAGTAAACAGAAGGGGCTCTCCGATGAAAAAGAGCCCCCTTTTTCTTTGTTTTTCTGCATGCAAAAGCAACTCCAATCTTAAGAAATAGTACCCTCTACTTATACGGATATACGCAAGGGAAGATGTTTTCGCTTCTTCTGACATTTGCGGAAGTGGAAGAATGGAAAGCCGCTGGCCCTTATGCGCTTGACCGCTGCATTTTCTGTGAATTAGAGGAAAAAGGAATTTCGATCGTACATATGACTCCATATTTGCGGTCGGTATTTTCACAATCTTGGAAGTAATGAAAAAAGGGGAGAAACATAATGGCAGTAAAAAAATTTGAACACGTCGGCATTCAAGTAAAAGACATCGAAACATCGAAAAAGTTCGCTCGGCGTTCCGCTTGTATGGGAAGAGATTACGACGCTGCCAAACGTGGCGAAATATTTATTCTTCCTTGGACCGGATGGTGAATGGATCGAATTTTATGAACCGGCTAAGTAAAACGAAACCGCTCTGTTTTAGTTTCGAACAGAGCGGTTTTTCCATGGCGTTTCGGTGATATATGGGAATTTTCGAAACACCCATTTCAACACGTTCGGCACAACGATAATGACAAGAAGAAGACGTACAAATTGCAAGGAGCTGACAATTGCGGGATCTCCTCCGATCGACAACGCTTTCGGCGCCGCTACTGGGCGCTTGATGACCGTTTTCCAAACAAGCATTCCAGTAATGGCTCCGAGCATCCATGGAATTGGGGAATGGAGACGATAAAACAGCAAACCGGTCAGTCCTGCGACGATATATGTTTCTAACACTTTCATTGCTGTAGTCCTTTCCATTCTCTGTAAACCTATCACTATTGTAAAGAAAAATAAACGAAAAAGGAAGTAATGTGCTCATTGTGATATACTGAAAAGGAAAGGGGAGGGAGAAATGATGGAAGAACAAGTAAAACATGCCATTCAAGATGAATATCCAGAGGAATTTGCCTGGTGCTACGGATGCGGGCGGCTGAATGAGCACGGCCACCATTTCCGCACCGGATGGCAAGGGGAGAAAACGGTCACGATTTATACGCCACGTCCCGAGCATATCGCTATTCCTGGTTTTGTTTATGGCGGATTGATTGCGTCATTAATCGACTGCCACGGAACTGGTTCCGCCGCGCTGGCGCTGCATCGCAAAAACGGACACGAACCAGGAGATGGAGAAGTGCCACCGCGGTTTGTAACTGCTTCTTTGAACGTAGAGTTCTTGAAACCGACGCCGCATGGAGTTCCGTTAAAGGCAATCGGTACGGTCGAAGAAATTCATCCGAAAAAGTGGAAAGTAAAGACGGAAGTATTCGCCGATGGAGAACTTTGTGCGCGCGGTGAAGTCGTGGCCGTTGTGATGCCGAAGACGTTTGGGCAAAAATAGCGCGCCCATTGACAAACAAAAAGCAGGAGGCCATCCTGCTTTTTTATCGTTTTGGCATGATCATGACCGAAGAAACGGCGCTTGCCGCTTCTTTGCCGTTTTGCGTTAAGACAGCGGTCAGATAGGCAACAGTGCACCTGAATTTTTCCACCTTTGCTTCGACTTCCACTTCTCCGGCAACGGTCGGGGCGGTGGAATGTTGTATGCAGATTGATCGAGACAAATGTTTGGTCTTTATGAAGCAACGTCGTAATCGCATACGCCATCATAATATAGGCCGCCGCACTGACAAATCCCCCATGATGCCGCCGTTTCCGTTTAGCCAATGTCACCCGATCGCCCATTTTCCTTTCGCATATCTTTCGCCTGTTTCCACTAATTGAACGCCAAGCGACGTATCACAGGCTGGCGGTGCGCTTTTACAGCTATGGCTCCATGCAAGTTGACGTTTTTTGCCATAGCTACAACCCTTTTTTTGAAAATGATAAGATTCTATATTACCCTATTCGCGAATGAAAAGATTTCTTTTTTTATCGTTAAGGGGCTGCGCAATATTCATGAATAAAAAATTATGCGTTTTGATCCCATTTTCGTTGACCCGACACAGTGAAGCTCGTGGATTGCTTTGTATTTGTGATGGGAAAAAGAATGGCGCGGTTTGATTTCGGCAATGGCAAAACGAATGGTAATGATGATAAGTTCACTAGTTATTAGAAACAATCCTATTATTTTCGTATAAAGAACACTAAAAATAGGCGGCAAAACAAGAAGGAAATAAGGGAAGTGGGAGAGAAAGAGGAAGAAGGGACATCATTTACGAGACGGGGATAAGGATCAGATCCCGATATAGATGAATCAACGCGATGACTAATTCAGGACGTTGGTGTCGTGCAAAAGCATAAAGAAAGTAGGGAGGTTCTCGTTTTATGTACAAACAGCCGGACAAGGAGAGATGGACAGGGCGGATCGACAGCGAAAGCGATGAGAAAAGTTTTCGCGTCCATCAAAAAATTCGTCTGCTTGATATAGGACAAATACAGACGCAGGCAGAAAACGCCTTTGCTTTATTAGGATTCCAATGCGATGAAGGGGTCCGCCGCAATCAAGGGCGGCAAGGAGCGTATCACGCGCCGGTGGAAGTAAAAAGAGCGCTCGCGAACTTGCCGTGGCACCTGTCGTCTGACGCAACACTTTACGACGCGGGCGAAATTACTTGTGATGGGGAAGAACTAGAAAACAGCCAGAAGCATTTGGGACAGGCGGTAGAGCGCCTTATTCGCCATCGCATCACGCCGGTTGTCATCGGCGGCGGACATGAAACCGCGTACGGGCATTATCTCGGTGTTCGTCAGGCGGTCGGTTCGGAAACGAAGCTTGGCATTATTAACATTGACGCCCATTTTGATATGCGGCCATACGAAACAGGTCCGTCGTCGGGGACGATGTTTCGGCAAATATTAGATGAAGATGGAAACGTGGGATACTGCTGCCTCGGCATTCAGACACTAGGCAACACGGCGGCGTTATTTGAAACCGCAAAGCGATACGGCTGCACGTACATGCTTGAAGAAGAATTGACGTTGGCAACGCTAGAGCGCGCGTATAGAATCATTGGCGATTTTAGCAAAAACTATGACGTGCTGGTGCTGACGCTTTGCATGGATGTGTTGAGTGCAAGCGCGGCGCCGGGAGTGAGCGCGCCTTCGCCGTTCGGGCTTGATCCAAAAATCGTCCGCGCCCTGCTTCGTTATATTATTTCCAAGCCGCAAACGATCAGTTTCGATATTTGTGAAGTGAATCCGCTTGTCGATGAAAATCGAAAAACGATTGCATTAGCGGCCGCCTTCTGCATGGAAGCGCTCGTTCATTTCCACCGCCGCCAGCGGGCGGCGACAGGTCGGTGAAGCCCGATGAAACTATTGATCGCGGAGCGGGATGAAAACGAGAGCGCGGCGATCCGCTGGCTTGTTTCCGCCTATTCGCTGCCTATTCATCACGTTTATACCGCCAATACCGTCGAGCAGACAATGAGGATATTAGAGAAGGAAACACCAGAGCTGTTATATATTGAATTGGACATGGTTTCCCATGACGATTGGGAGGAAATGGCGAAATACGTGCGGATGTTTTGCCAAAAAACGATTGCTGTTACGGCCGAGGCAACGTTTGCCCGAGCGAAACAGGCGATTGAATGGCAATGTGTCGATTTGCTCGTCAAACCGCTCGAGCCAGCCAAGCTGAAGCAGTGCCTAAAAAAAGCGGTGTCTTCCTTCGTCCGTCAAGAATGCCTTCATCCGCTCCATTCCAACGATGCGGAACGCTATTCGTACCGTTCGCTCTTTTCCGAAGAGGTGGGAGCGGCAAATGTGGCGCTATTGCTCCTGCAAACAGAAAATCCAAATAAATGGCGGGACATTGTTTCCTTTTTAACGCAATATCCGTTTCGTTATCCGACTCGCGTGCTGCCACTGTCGAATATGGTCGTCTGTTTGCTTTCCGGTGTATCGGGCGATATGAAAGAAGAGGCATGGAAACTGCTGCGCGACTGGGAGGCGGAGTGCACGGAGCCTTTGGCAGTCGTCGCGCTGCCGCCTGATGGCGGTCAAACGGTGCGTGCGCAATATCAAACGGCGCGCCGCTTATTGGAAACGACATTTTTTATCGGGTACCGCCAGGTGATTGCCCCCGCTCCTGAATATGAACGATGGAAGGAACTCGACCCGTTTCTAACGCCGGAAGAGCAGCGGAAATGGATTGACATGCTGCACCGGTTTGACAAGCAGGCCATCAAAACGTGGATGCAGCGTGAATTTTTGCATATGCCGACGCCGTTTCCCAACCCGGAAATGGTGCGGACAAGGCTGACGAGCATATTGGCGCAAATCCGCCGCTTTATGAAAACGTATCACCTTGATCGTGGCGAGACGGAACGCGACTATATGCGCATTTTTCATGAGATTTTATACAATCGCGTCTTATACCGCATTGTGCAGGAAATGCTTCTTTTCCTCTATGGGCTTCTCGATCGCGCGAAAGAGGCGGAAGAGCAGGCGCGCGCCGATGTGATTGAAAAAGGGATTCGCTATATTGAAGAATATTTTCGCAATCCCGATTTAACGCTTGAAAAAGTGGCCGCGGCTGTCGGCAGAAGTCCAGCGTATTACAGCCATTTGTTAATGAAAAAATACGGTATCTCATTTCGTAAGCTGCTGACGCAAACGAGAATAAAAGAGGCAAAGCGCCTGCTTGCCCAGACGGAGCTGTCCATAAAAGAGATTGCCCATCAAACCGGCTTTCGCACCTCGCACTATTTTACTCGCGTATTTAAAGAAGAAACGAAGAAGACGCCAAGCGAATACCGCGATGAACAGCGCAAAGAACCGCAATGATCGAGCGGTTCTTTTTTATAAATCTAAAAAAATAAAAAAAATCTAAAGAAAATGATGCAAGATGGCCATTTCATTTCACCATTGGGGAAGAAATTCAAAAGTTTGTATACGATTTCAAAAATGGGGTGCATATATCAGAAACCGCTTTCATCTTATAATTCTTGATAAATAAAAAGAATAATGATTAAGTCGGACCATCGAGACGGCGAAAAACGTCTCTTATTCGACATTCATCCTAACGGCAAGCTGACAAGTTTTATTGGTTAAAAACAAAGGAAAAATGGAGGGGATCACGATGGCAACGAAACACCGGCCGGTGCAAACATACACCGGTTCTACTTTGCATGCGAAAGGCTGGATTCAAGAGGCCGCGTTACGAATGCTGAACAACAACTTACATCCAGAGGTGGCCGAGCGCCCGGAAGATTTGGTTGTCTACGGCGGCATCGGCAAAGCGGCGCGCAATTGGGAGTGCTACGGGGCGATTGTCGAAACGCTATTAAACTTAGAAAACGATGAAACGCTGCTCATTCAGTCGGGAAAGCCAGTCGCGGTATTTAAAACGCACACGGATGCGCCAAGGGTGTTAATCGCCAACTCGAATCTTGTGCCTGCTTGGGCGACGTGGGATCATTTCCACGAACTTGATAAAAAAGGATTAATCATGTATGGCCAAATGACGGCAGGAAGCTGGATTTACATTGGCAGCCAAGGCATCGTGCAAGGCACGTACGAAACGTTTGCCGAGGTGGCGCGCCAGCACTATGGCGGCACGCTAAAAGGAACAATTACGGTGACGGCAGGTCTTGGCGGCATGGGGGGAGCACAGCCGCTCGCCGTCACGTTAAACGGCGGCGTCTGCATTGCCGTCGAAGTGGACCCAGCCCGCATCCAGCGCCGCATTGACACGAAATATTTAGACACGATGACCGATCGTCTCGATGTGGCGATCCAGATGGCGAAAAGGGCGAAGGAAGCAGGAAAAGCGCTATCGATCGGCCTGCTTGGCAACGCGGCAGAAGTGCTACCGAAAATGATCGAAATCGGCTTTATTCCGGACGTGTTGACAGACCAGACGTCCGCCCACGATCCGCTTAACGGCTACATTCCGGCGGGCATGACGCTCGAGGAAGCGGCTGAGCTGCGCCAGCGCGATCCGAAGCAGTATATCCGCCGCGCCAAACAATCGATCGCCGAACATGTCAAAGCGATGCTCGCCATGCAGAAACAAGGCTCAGTGACATTCGATTACGGCAACAATATCCGCCAAGTCGCGAAAGATGAAGGAGTGGAAGAGGCGTTTAATTTTCCAGGTTTTGTTCCCGCCTACATCCGTCCGCTCTTTTGCGAAGGGAAAGGGCCGTTCCGCTGGGTGGCCCTGTCAGGGGATCCGGAAGACATCTACAAAACCGATGAAGTCATTTTGCGCGAATTCAGCGACAACCAGCATTTGTGCAACTGGATCCGCATGGCGCGGGAAAAAATCCAGTTTCAAGGGCTGCCGGCGCGCATCTGCTGGCTCGGCTACGGCGAACGGGCGAAATTTGGCAAAATCATTAACGACATGGTGGCGAAAGGCGAGCTGAAAGCGCCGATCGTCATCGGCCGCGATCATTTGGATTCCGGTTCTGTCGCCTCGCCAAACCGCGAAACGGAAGGAATGAAAGACGGCAGTGACGCGATCGCCGACTGGCCGATTTTAAACGCGCTTCTTAACGCGGTTGGCGGTGCAAGCTGGGTATCGGTGCACCATGGCGGCGGCGTCGGCATGGGCTATTCGATTCATGCGGGAATGGTCATTGTCGCCGATGGCACGAAAGAAGCGGAAAAACGGCTCGAGCGCGTCTTGACGACCGACCCGGGCCTTGGCGTTGTCCGCCACGCTGATGCTGGCTATGAACTCGCTATCAAAACGGCGAAAGAAAAAGGCATCCATATGCCGATGCTGAAATAAACGAAAGGAGGAAGGCGCATGCGCCCACTGTTTATCCGCAACGCCAGCCAGCTCGTGACGCTGGCCGGCAGCTCCACGGCCCCGCTTGTGAAGGAGAAAATGAACGAACTTCATATCATTGAAAATGGCAGCGTCTGGGTGGAAGACGGAAAAATTGCCGCTGTTGGAACGGACGAGGAGCTTTCGCAGCAATTTCAAGAGCGAATCGCGGAAGCGGAGATCGTCGATGCGACAGGGAAAACGGTGACACCGGGGCTTGTCGATCCGCACACGCATTTCGTATATGCGGGAAGCCGTGAAAGCGAATTCGCGATGCGTCTTAGCGGGGCGACATACATGGAAATAATGAACGCCGGCGGCGGTATTCACGCGACGACAAAAGCAACTCGGGAAGCATCGAAAGAAACATTGTATGAAGAAAGCAAGCGGCGGCTCGATCAGTTTTTGCTTCACGGCGTCACGACCGTGGAGGCGAAAAGCGGCTATGGCTTGAGTATTGAGCACGAAGTCAAACAGCTGACGGTGGCGAAACAGCTCGATGAAACCCATCCCGTCGATGTCGTGTCCACGTTTATGGGAGCGCATGCCGTGCCCGCCGAGTGGAAAGACAATCCTGACGGCTTTGTCCGCGTCATCGTTGAAGAGATGATTCCGAAAGTAAGCGAGCTCGGGCTTGCCGAATTCAATGATGTCTTTTGTGAACGCGGCGTGTTCACTCCAGAACAGGCAAGAGTCATTTTAGAGGCAGGAAAAGCGTACGGGCTGATGCCGAAAATTCACGCCGATGAAATCGAGCCGTACGGCGGCGCGGAGCTGGCCGCGGAAGTCGGGGCGATTTCCGCCGACCATCTCCTGCGCGCTTCGGACGAAGGCATTCGCCGCATGGCGGAAAAAGGAGTGATTGCGGTGCTGCTGCCGGGCACGGCGTTTTTCCTGATGACCAAGGCCGCCAATGCCCGCAAGATCATCGACGCCGGCGCAGCGGTCGCGCTTTCCACCGACTGCAATCCCGGCTCCTCGCCAACCGTATCGCTCCCGCTGATCATGAACCTCGGCTGCCTGCAGATGGGCATGACCCCTGCCGAAGCGCTGGCGGCCGTCACGATCAACGCCGCGCACGCGATCAACCGCGGCCACGAAATCGGAAGCATTGAAGTCGGGAAAAAAGCCGATTTGGTCCTTTTCGACGTCCCGAATTATATGCAGCTCATCTACCACTACGGCATGAACCATACCGATACAGTCGTGAAAAACGGCCGGGTGGTGGTGAAAAGCGGGAGGCTTTGTTACTAGGCGTTGGCAACTAAAAGCACGCGCTTCTAGCGCGTGCTTTTCCATCAGCATTTCCAAAGTGATTAGCCATTTGGATTGAGCGGACGATTTGGACGCCTATGACCGCCACGCCGATAGGGTACTGATAAAAAAAGCCTGTCCATCATCGTAACAGGTTCCATTTTTGAGGTGCAAAATAAAAAATGATATGAAAATGACGTGCTAACTGACATCCATTTTAGCACGTCAATTTTTTATTGTTGTATAATAGGGATTATTCTAATATTAGCAAAAAATCTTATGATAAAACTGTTATAATATTAGAAAAATAATAAACCGTTACAGTTATATTTAGAAGCGGACATTATATTAGGGGTGGGAGTATGTACGGAGTAATTGCTTTATTTGATGAAAAAACTGAAAACCAAATAAACAGTATTTGGAATGAATTATATGAAAGAGGTCTATCTTATTATTCAAAAGAAGTATTAAATAGAAGACCTCATATTACAATCGCAACTTATCAGGAACTTGAAAAAGAGCCGTTTATGAAGCTTATGGATGAATTTTTTCATGAAACAGACCAAATTCCTGTGACACTTAGCACATTAGGTACATTCTTACAATCGAGGACAATATTTCTTTCCCCTACACCGACAAAGGTTTTATTTGATTGGCATCGTAATTACCATGAGAAATTTAAGAGTTACAATGACAATCCTTCTTCATTGTATCTTCCAGAAAGATGGATTCCTCATTGCACAATTGCAAACCATTTAACAGAAGAACAATTCCATAGAACTTTCCGATATTGCGCAGACAATATTCAAACGATACATGCTCATATCCAAGAAGTGGCTCTAATTGAATTGGAATATAAAAATGAAAAATGCATTCGTACCTCGATTATTTTCTCTAAAAAGTTAAAAAACGAGACAATTAAACAATAATCAAAGCTCGCCAATGTGACGAGCTTTTTGTTGTTTTCCCTGACAATACTATTCAATTCGTATGGAATAATGGGAATTGCATTTTAAAACGGAACTCGTTACACTTATCGGGCAGGCTCTTTCCATTTTATTCCCTTATTGCGTTTCCCGCTGCTGTTTCAACAAATCGCGGATTTCCATCAACAGTTCCTCTTCCTTCGTTAAAGCCGGCGCCGTATCTTTGATTTCTTCTTCCTTTTTATTGTGCCAGTACAGCTTATTCAACACTTTGACAAAAACGAAGATTGAAAAGGAGATAATGAGAAAATCAACGACGGTTTGGATAAACATGCCATATTTCACCACGGCCTTGCCAAATTTCCACGACAGTCCGCTAAAATCAACACCGCCCAGCAACAAGCCAACAAGCGGCATCAGGATGTCATTGACGAGCGAAGAAACGATTTTGCCGAACGCGCCGCCGATAATGACCCCGACAGCCAAGTCCACGACATTTCCACGCATGGCAAATTCTTTAAATTCTTTCCACATAAAATCACCCTGTATTTGAATTTCACGTACAAAGAAAATATAACATATCAGTTTGATCAGATTCTAGTCATTTTGATTTAATAAAATAACAAATTAATTTGTATAGCATTATTGACCGTTGAAACTTACAAACAAAAGCCCTAGAAAATCCATCAAATTTATTGTATTATTAATTTATCAAAGTAAAGGGGGAAGATAAGTTGGATATTGTTGTGAAAAAACAAACGAATATACAAGTAAAACAAGAAACGAACGCCCCGAAAAATCCGACTTCGTTTATTATAGCCGTAGCGTTAGTCGCATTAATCGGTGGTGCTTTGTTTTTATATAGCCGCGTTTCTTGGCAACAAGCGCTTTTATATGTGTTAGGAGCTTTTGGTGGTTTCGTGTTATATCAAGCTCGTTTTGGCTTTACGACCGCTTGGCGCAAATTCATTTTGTATCGTGAAGGTGAAGGTATTCGCGCACAAATGATTATGATGTTAGTAGCAAGCATTTTCTTCATGCCGCTATTGTTGAAAGGGTCGATATTTGGTCATCCGGTTGCGGGAAACGTTCATGATGTCGGCATTTCTGTCATTGTCGGCGCGTTTATTTTCGGAATCGGCATGCAGCTTGGCGACGGATGTGCTTCAGGGACGCTTTACCATATCGGCGGCGGAGATACGAACGGAATTGTGACACTAATCGGTTTTATCGCCGGTTCTGTTATTGCGACGACTCATTTTGATTTTTGGATGAATACACCGCATTTTGCGCCAATTTCACTCATTCATCAACTTGGCGCTGTCGGAGGCTTTCTCCTTCAACTTGTGCTATTGGCGTTCGTTTATTACGTTGTGACCGTTATCGAAAAACGCCGTCACGGAAAGCTGATTTCAGCGAAAATAGAAAACAAAAACGGCTGGAAAGTGATTTATAAAGGTCCATGGTCGCTTCTTGTCGGCGCGCTTTTACTCGCCGTTATGAATGCTCTTGTATTAATGATCAACGGCAAACCGTGGGGCATTACCTCCGCGTTCGCTCTTTGGGGAGCGAAATTCGTGCAATTGTTTGGCGTCGATCCAACCGAGTGGGCATATTGGCAGGATCCAGCGAAATTAAAGGCGCTAAAAAGCCCGTTATATCAAGACACAACAACAGTAATGGATATTAGCTTGATGTTCGGCGCGCTATTAGCCGCGGCCTTTGCGGGACGATACGCAAAACCGATTCAATGGAAGCGCCCATCGCGCATGACGATCGGCGCCCTTATCGGCGGATTGATGATGGGTTACGGCACTCGTCTTGCGTTCGGCTGCAACATCGGCGCTTACTTCAGCGGCATCGCCTCTTTCAGCGTCCACGGCTGGATTTGGTTTGTCTTCGCCTTTCTCGGCAGCATCATCGGCGTCAAACTGCGTCCGTATTGTGCGTATAAAAACTGAAAAAGGACGGAAAAGAGAAAGCGCGAGGGCGCTTTCTCTTTTTTAAATCAGCTTTTGCGGTTTTCGATCTGTTTTCTAGATGAACGAAGAAAAATTACGTATTGCATGATTTGCAGTTAGAAAACGTATAGGGAGAGCATTGATGATCTTCTTGTGCTGTTTATCATCGAAAAAACTGGCTTCCTCCTCGGTAGTGTGCAAGGAGGAAGCCGGTTTCTTTTTGCCGATATCCCGTGGATGAGATTTTTTGCAGATTTTCTCTACTATGCATTAACTAGCGGTACTAATATTGACTCCATTATTCCTAGCGAGTCAACATTTTGTACAGCTTGCTGTTGTTTATGCAACGCATCGCACCTTGTTTAAATATATAGACTCCCATGACAAAAAAATTTCGTCACCATCGGAAGGATGAAAACAACCTTCTGTCGAATGGTCTCCTTGCAGCTGGGGTCATGAGGTCGTTGTATCTATGGTACGTAAAAGTCCGATATATAGACGGACCCCAGTAGTCTGGTGCACCACGGAATGTCGCTCCCTTGAGGGAAGCACGCAGGATAGAATGCTTGAACAAAGACTGCTGCACCAGCTGTTTTTGAGAACGAAGCAGGGAGGGAGACCGATGCGCGTCTTGTATGAACGCTGTTGCGGATTGGACGTGCATAAGCAATCGATTACGGCTTGCGCCCTTACCCCTGAAGGAAAAGAGATTCGCACGTTTGGTACGCTGACCGACGATCTCGAGGAGTTGGTGGATTGGCTGAAAGAAAAAAAGGTGACGCACGTTGCCATGGAGTCGACGGGCGTATATTGGAAGCCAGTGTATAATCTCCTCGAAGCAGAGCCGATCGAAGTGCTTGTCGTCAATGCCCAACACATCAAAGCGGTTCCCGGGCGAAAGACCGATGTCAAAGATGCCGAATGGATCGCGGACTTGCTTCGCCATGGATTGCTAAAAGGGAGTTACATCCCTCATCGGGCTCAGCGGGAGCTCCGGGAACTGGTCCGTTATCGGCGCAGTTTGATCGAGGAACGGGTACGGGAGCTCAACCGCATCCAAAAAGTGCTGGAAGGAGCCAATATCAAGCTTTCTTCGGTCGTATCCGACATCAACGGGATGTCGGCCCGGCTCATCATTCGCGCCCTTATCGAAGGAAAGGACGATCCGGCGGCCCTCGCCCAGCTCGCCAAAGGGCGGCTGAAACAAAAAACGGAAGAGCTCCGGCGCGCATTGAAAGGAGTGATGGGGCCGCATCAACGCATGATGCTGGCCGAGCAATGGCGTCATGTGGAGTATTTAGATGAAGCGATTGCCCGGTTGGATCGGGAAATCGAGGAACGAACGAGCCCTTTTCATGAAGCGCTGGAGCTCATCGATACGATCCCGGGAGTGGGGCGGCAAAGCGCGGAACAAATTGTAGCGGAAATCGGGACGGACATGAGCCGGTTCCCTACCGCCGCGCACTTGGCCTCATGGGCCGGAATGGCTCCCGGGAATCATGAGAGTGCAGGGAAACGGTTGTCAGGTCGAACGAGGAAAGGGAACAAGAAGCTGAGGTCGTGCCTCGTGGAATGCGCCCGTGCCGCCGCCCGAACGAAGAACACGTACCTATCGGCCAAGTATCATCGGATCGCCAAACGAAGAGGAGCGAATCGAGCGAGTGTCGCGGTCGGGAGAACGATTTTAGAAATGATCTATTATATCTTAACTCGAAAGGAACCGTATAGAGAGTTGGGAGCCGACTACTGGGATCGGCAGCGAGAAGCGCGCATCGTGCGTCAAACGGTGAAACGATTAGAGGGGTTAGGGTACGAAGTGAAACTGGAAAAAACGAGTGCATAGCACTTATTAACCATATATATACTGAAATACCTTCCTTTGGAATCCGATTCCGAAGGCTAGGTGGGGTCCGTTTTTTTGTCTTAAATGGTGTTTTCAGGATAGGAAATAGGAAAGGAGCAGGAGACAACCTATCTCTTTTAATAATACTCGAAATATGGTATAATTTTCAATAAAACCTTTCTTGTAATTAGGTTGTAAGTATGGATCGTTCCTAATTATAAGTGTTTTTTATTAGACAATGATTTTTCTGGATTACCTACTTGATAAATGGAAGTTTGATTAGGAAGTGATCGAATGTTGAAAGAAGTTCATTACAAAAATTGGAAAAGTTTTTCTAATGCAACATTATACATTGATCCGTTAACAGTTTTGATTGGAACGAATGCAAGCGGAAAATCGAATGCGTTGGACGGTATCGCTTTTTTGAGCCGAGTGGTACAAGGAAAAGAGCTACAGACGATTTTATCGGGAGATTCTGCTCTTCTTTTAGAAGCGAATATTCAAGCGATACGCGGTGGTGTTGAATGGGCTGCTAAGCATCCACATTCTTCTTTTACATTAGAAGCGGTCATCGAAGGCGATGAAGAAACAGACTATCATTATAGCATTGAAGTGAGTACAAAATCCGATGTGGAGCTTGTTTCAGAGTCATTAGTGAAAATAGACAGAAAAATGAACAAACGGACAAAATTATTCACTGCTACAGCAGAGGAAGACAGCCCAACGGTTGCTGCTTCAGTTTATAATGGAAGACGCCCAAAAAAGAAACCGTTCAAACGTTCTGTATCGGTTATTAGCCAATTAAAAAACCAAGAAACACATCCTGAAGTGGATGAAGCTATACAACTTGTTGTGCATACATTGGAAAATGTTTTTATATTAGATCCCGCTCCTGCTTTGATGCGTGATTATAAACCGTTTTCCAACCGCCTTGCGAGCAATGCCTCTAATGTAGCAGGAGTGCTGGCGGCATTGCCGAAAGAAGAAAAGAAACAAATGGAAAAATTGCTTTCAAAATACGTCTCCCGCCTTCCGGAAGGAGATGTCCAGCGAGTTTGGGCGGAGCCGGTCGGCCGTTTTAAAACAGATGCGATGCTGTACTGTGAAGAGCAATGGCCGGGAAGCGACAAAAAGTTGATTGTCGATGCGCGCGGCATGTCGGATGGCACGCTACGTTTTATCGGAATTTTGACGGCATTATTGACCCGTCCGAAAGGAAGTCTTATTGTGATCGAAGAAATTGATAATGGCCTACACCCTTCCCGTGCGGGAATTTTAATTGATATGTTAAATGAAATTGGCACCGATCGACAAATTGATATTTTAATGACAACACACAATCCAGCGTTACTCGATGAGTTAGGGCCAGAAATGATCCCGTTTATTATTGTTGCTCATCGTTCGATGGAGGACGGGGCAAGTGAATTGACACCATTAGAAGATATTCAATCGTTGCCGAAGCTTCTTGCAGGTGGATCGATTGGCAAGCTAGTAGCAGAAGGAGAAATCGAAGAAACGCTGTCGTGGCAAGGAAGTGAGGAGCGGTGAAGCGAAAAATCCTTGTCATTGATACGTCGATTTTATGCTGCTGGTTGCAAGTTCCCGGCAAAGAAACATGCGGCGCGCAAGGGAACATTTGGGACTACAGGCGTGTGAACGAGCTTTTGACGGAAGAAGAGAAACGTGGGGCAACGTTTGTCCTTCCGCTGGCAACGATCATTGAAACAGGCAACCATATTGCCCAAGCAGCAAAAGAACGATATGAATGCGCGAAAAAGCTTGTTCACATTATACAAAAGGCGTTAGACAAAGAGTCTCCTTGGGCGCAATTTTCCGAGCAAGCAGAGTTATGGACAGCTGATGAATTGCATAAACTCATTTCCGAATGGCCAAAGCAAGCGTCTGAGCGTTTATCGATTGGGGATGCAACGATTAAAACAGTCGCTGAATACTACGCAAGAGTGAATGGATGGGAAGTCGAAATTCTTACCGGCGACGAAGGGCTAAAAGCATATGAACCAGCAAAACCAACAAGAGTGCCAAGGAGACGAAGATCATAAAAAGAAAAATCCTGTTTTCCTCTATCGATTCCTTCCGTTGTCATTTCGCCTAAATAAAATATGAACATTTTCACAAATCACCCTCAGTGCAAGCCTGCGTTCACAAATAGACTTTATTATTAAGGCAGATACATATTGATGGACAACGAGGGAGGGAAAAGCAAATTTTTTTGTTATTCGATTATTAAACAGAAAAGGGAAGCGATTACGTCCACCATCCCATGCATGTTGTTGTGCTGCAGAGGTGGTGTTTTTTATGGATGTATCCAATAGGCTTTTTGCATCACTCTTTTTTAAGAATTATTAGACGTTTCGTCGTTATTTTTGTAAAATATAAGGTAAAAATTACTAGTTTATCATAATAGCAGAAACAGCTTTTAAAGGAGCATTCCAAATGGCGATGCGCGATCTTTATAGTTTCAGATTAATTTTCCGACATAACTATCTGTCCAATGCGTGGGAACACTTTTTCTGGAAATTGAGTGAGATGCTCCAAGAACGAAACAATCGATTCCCGCAACTCTTTTCGATTGGCATGAAACCGATTGGCAATCACGCTCTCTTTCAGCCATCCCCAAATCCGTTCGACCAAATTTAAATTCGGTGAATACGGAGGTAAGAATATCAAAGTCAACCGTTCTTCGTGCTCATGTAGAAAAGGCTGAAGAATTTTGGCGCGATGAATTCTTGCGTTATCCAAGACCATCACGGCATGTTTGTCCGGATACTGGTCCAAGGTGTATTGGAGAAATTGCAGAAAAGCCTGTGCATTGCATGGATTGGTTTCCATACAGTGAAATTCCCCCGTTTTGATATTCACACCGCCTAATAAGCTGACTGTTGCGTGATGTCCATACGCAGGGATTTGTTTTTGGCGCCCTTTCACACTCCATGTGGCCCGTAGAGTTTGGTAATCCCGAATATGGCTTTCATCTTCATAGATGATGACCATGTTGTCGGACAAGTTTTTTTTATGAGTTCCATCTCCTGTTGAAACTCTTTTTGTTTTTGTGGATTGGCCCGTTTGAGGGTATACGCAGGGCGTGTATAGCGAAATTCCCATCGATGAAGCATATCATACCGCCACGGGACATGGTGACAGAAAATTTCTCTTCTAACACATGTTGAATAATCCGGGTATTCCAGCCCGTTTCAATGCCGTATCCTTCATCGGCAGGAGTGCTTTCTTCCAGCATCTTTCTTCATTCGCGTTCTTCGTCCGGAGACAGATACGGCTTTCTGCCCGGGGGCGTATCGATGTTCTAATAACGCCTCCATCCCACCTTGATTAAACTTTTGCACGTAAATCGAAACGGTCTCACGGTGGAGATTCAAGAGCTCAGCGGCTTGGATCCCCAAATAGCCTTGCATAATCAGACGAATGACTGCAATTCGTTTTGCCATGTTTGCTTTTTTCATGGCTCTTTCCTGTTCCTGAAGACGTTCGATCGTCCAACCGTGATCGTTCGTAATTTGTAATCCTTTTTTCTTCATTGATTAATCCGCTCCTTTTTTACTCGTTTAGGAGCAGTATAGACAAGAATACAGGTTGATTAAAAGTGTCGGAATTTCAAACCGAATTTATATAGTCTTACAAGGGACAAATAATACTCTATGACCAATGCAAGTCTCTCCATTGTCCATTACAAGCGTTTTGCCACTCATGGGTGAAACATGCAGTTAGTGGACAAATGATTTTGCAAAAAGTCTTTATTTCGCTTCTTCCGACAATATTTATCTGATACCTGTTGATCTCCATCCATCTTGCAGAGACTCCACTAATGCTGAGAAGACTTCTGGGTTTAACTTCTCCTTGCTAACGCAAGTTCCGTTGTTCCAATGGAATCTTTTTCTAGTAGTGTTTGCAGAACATTCCATAAGTTTTGGTTCATAATATCTACCTCCAACCAATATTTTTATCAAAATTTTACACTATATTACAATTTATGTCATTGTTTTCTGAAAAAATAGGTATTTTCCGCAATCAAATTTGCGGTAAATACGGATGTTTTTTCTTGTTCATTTTGATACAGTAAGGGTGAGTCGGCCGGCCGTTCATTTTAAAGTTTAGGGGGAGTGATGAAATTGAATAAAAATCTAAAAGAGAAGGTGTATCTGTGATTTTCTATTCTATCAAAAATCAATTAAAAGCACATCCCATTACCACTTTTTTTATTGTGTTAGGTTTGTCGTTGTCGGTGTTGATGATTTCAGTAGGAATTTCCAGTATTAACTATTCTCAGCTTCTTGAGCAAGAACAGGCGCGTTACCAACCGCGGCATGCCGTAAGCGTAGACATTACCTTTGCCAAAGAACCGAATTGGCAGCATATCTTGGAACTATTTGAAAGTATCGATCCACAAACAGGGGTTATTTTGGAAGATGTCACATTGCCCCATCGTGATGCTATGATGGCGGTTACGCCGGAATATTGGACAAAAGAAGTGGTAGAACGTTTTCCTTTAATGCAAGGGCGGTATTTTACGATCAAAGAGGTAAGAAGAGGAGAAAAAGTAGCGCTTGTTGGGAAAGAAAGAATGGAAGATGTTATTATCGAAGGTAGCGAGCAATATCTCATGGCAGGGCGTGACAAATACAAAGTAATTGGAATCATTGGTGTTAAAGGAAAAAAGACAAGGGCGATTGATTATCAAGTGGTTATTCCAATGACGTCTCTTCCTGCTGATACAATTAATAAATTAACAAGTACGAAACAGCTACATTTGACCATTCATAACCCGGTTAAGGATACGTATCCGGATGAAAAAATTATTCGAAACAATATGGAACAGTTGTTTCCTGAAGCACAAATGGACGTTTCGCCTTACATGAGTAATACAATGTTCCATGTTGAGCTAAGTGAACGACTCTCGTTGATGGTAATGATTTATTTGTTAGCCATTGTGAATGCCATTAATCTTACTTCTTATTGGATTCAAGAAAGAACGTATGAAATTGGTATCAAAAAGGCGTTTGGTTATAGTAATTATGATATTGTTTCCATGCTTTTCTGGGAGATGTGTTTGATTTCCAGTACATCCGTTATTATTGGATATACGATACAGCTGGTATTCAACCGTGTTATTGAACAATGGATTGATTATCCTATCGATATTTCCATTACCCATCTATCTACAGCGGTTCTATTTGTTGTGCTTTCAGCCGTGCTAACTATTATTATTCCGGCGATAAAAGCGATTAAAATACAACCTGTTGATGTGATGAATAGAAGATAAAGGCGGTAGAACGATGAAATATGCGAGGATTGCTTTTTCATCCATTGTAAAAAGAAAACTATCAATCTTGTTGATGGCACTCCAGCTTGTCGTCTCATTTTGGATGATTAACCATGCGTTAATTACCATAGATACGCTCAACTATCAAGAAAAACAGCTTTTTTCCATCTCTAAGATGGATGAGTATAAGACAGTGAAGTTGACGATGCCGGATGGGGATGATACTCAGTGGTTTGCGGAGCGGTTTCGGCAATTAGAAACATACATAAAAAGTTTACCAGAAATCCAAGGATACGGATCATTTAACACAACTAGCATCGTACCTCAAGATTTTCCCAAATGGCAAAAATATCAACAGCGGAATAAGCAATTGTATGCGGGGACAAGAAGAGAAGATGATATTGAGAGTTCAGGCATTATTTATTTCGATTATGATATATATCGCCTGTTCACAAAGTTTGTCGTTATAAAGGGAAGAATGTTAGAAGAAGCAGATTTCCAAAAAGAAAACAACGATGTGATCCCTGTTTTAGTGGGATACGATTATCGTGATGTTTTTCGCATCGGGGACCGTTTTAAAGCTGAAGCCGGTGCAGGAGAAAAAACCATTAAAGTGACGTATGAAGTAGTCGGGATACTTGAAAAGGGAAGTAGATGGCTGTCAGGAAATGACTATTTTGTCAGTCCCGCTGACAACTTGGATCATTTTTTTGTCGCTCCTTTTTTTCCAGAGCAAAGAGAGGGCCGACCGATCAGTGTTGCCGTGCGATTACATAATACGTTCATCCAGCTTCATTCTGAAAAACAATTTAAGGACGTTAAAGCAGCTATTATGAAAAAGGGGAAAGAATTAGGGATTTCTCCTGTTTTGCAAACTGTTCGAAAAGATGTTGATGCTTATCAAGAGAATACCCGTAAAAGCAATCATTATGCTTTAGCTATCGGAACATTTTTTCTCGTAGTGACCTTGATCGGTGTGATTTCTGTAACAATTTCATCGATTCGTGCACGAAAATATGAATTCGGTGTGATGATGGTGACAGGGGCGAGCAAACGAGATATTTCGTTCATGCTGATCATGGAACTGTTTTTCCTTATAGGAATTTCCGCCGTCATCGGTGTCATCGTCAGCTATCTGACCGAAGTCAATAATGATTTTTTAGGCTATAACATCCGGTTAGAGGCCTTTACATGGTGGTTGTATGGGAAAGTAGCGATCATCGCTATATTCATTATACTATTTTCAGCCATTATTCCATTATGGAACATTAAAAAGTTGGAATTACGGGAGTTGGTGGAAGGGAGAGAGTAACGATGGCTCTCATTGAGTTGGAGAAGATTTCGAAAAAGTACGGGAAAGATGAGTACACAACCGTTGCGTTAAAAGGCATTGATCTAAAGGTGCATAATGGTGAATTCGTTTCTATTATGGGTCCTTCCGGATCAGGAAAATCTACGTTATTAAATATTATTGGCTGTATGGATGTGCCAACGGAAGGCATTTATCGTCTTAATGGGATTAATGTAACAACATTGCGTGATAAAGAACTCAGCCAAATTCGAAACAGAACGATCAGTTTTGTCTTTCAGCATTTTGCTCTCATGCATAACTTCACCGTTTTTGAGAATGTCGCTCTTCCGCTGTTTAAGCGGGATATAAGTAAAAAGGAGATAAAAGAAAAAGTGGATTATTATTTAGAGAAACTTGGTATTGCCGATTTAAGAAAAAAGAATGTCTCGAAGTTGTCAGGAGGGCAAAAGCAGCGAGTGGCCATTGCACGCGCAATGGCGGCAGAAACCGATATCGTGCTTGCAGATGAACCAACAGGTGCATTGGATCAAGAAAACGGAGCGAGGCTGATGGAACTTCTTTGCCAAATGAACGAAGAAGGGAAATGCATTATTGTCATCACACATGATGAAAAAGTTGCTTCTTATACGAAACGAATCGTTCGAATTGTCGATGGACAAATCCAATCAGACACGAAGGGGGAAAGACAATGAATAAAAAAGGAATTTGGTCTGTCATTGCGGTCATTATGACAGCGATTATACTTAGTGGATGGTATTATGCTTTTTACAATAAGCAAAATTTTGAATCATCAGCCGAGGGAACATTTCTCCCAGAGGAGTACGAACCACAATACCATGTGTTTGAAGCGACCATTAATGTCAACAAAAACAAATTTGATCAACTGCTCATCGAACATCGTATTGACTTGCGGGAAGGAAGCTTGAAGTATGCATTATATAACCCTAACGGCAAACTGGTTGAAAAAGGGGAAGTGAAGGCGGGGACTCCTTTTGCTAAAACGCTGAAGGTGAAACCTATCAAAGGAGAATGGATGGCAAAATACTATATCAATAAAGAAACGGATGGACACTATCTTTTAAGAATGAAAAGTAGCTAGACTGCTTTTGCAATGCATTAAGAGCATGTTCACGAGAACATCCGCCGGAAGCCCACTGCTTTAGCTGTGGAGGAAGGCGGGGTTTATATTTTTAGTATATATTGAATTTTTCGTTCAATATAAGTACACTGGATTTAGAAAGGTAGGTGAATCAAGAATGCTCTGCACTCTCAAGATTAAATTAATGCCAACTCTTGAACAGTTTCATGCGCTGCTGGAAACAATGAAACGGTTTAACCAAGCATGCAACTATATTAGCGAGATTGCTTTTCGCTCCAGAACCTTTTCCAAAACGAAAATCCAGCGGCTTTGCTACTATGACGTCAGGGAAAAATTTGGCCTCTCTGCCCAAATGACCGTTCGTGCCATCGGCAAAGTGTCGGAAAGCTATCGTTTGGATAAAAAAACCTTGCATAACTTTAAAGAAACCGGTGCCATCGTGTATGGCGTTCCAAGAAGGAAAAACTATTTGCCCGTGATGTGAACCACTGCATTAGCAAGAAGATTGTTGAAAAGGCAAAGGCACTCGGATGCGGCATTGCCCTTGAAGATTTAAAGGGCATCCGCCAACGCACCGAGAAAACGGTTAAAAAGCAACAGCGTCGTCAACACTCTTCTTGGTCTTTTTATCATGAGTATAAAGCGGCGATCGCTGGCGTGCCGGTGGTATTGGTTCATCCCAAAAATACTTCCCGCACCTGTCCGGTTTGCGGACATGTGGCCAAAGAAAACAGACCGTCAAGGGATCAGTTTTGTTGTCGAGCTTGTGGGTACGCTGCCCCTGCCGACAACGTGGCTGCGGAAAACATCCGCAGGGCTGCTGTCAACCAGCCGAACGCGGCAGCCAATTAGGCTAGTTGCAAGCCCACGGCTTTAGCCGTTGGGTAGTTGACTTAGATGTGCTCCATGATTTGCAGTTAGAAATAGTATAGGGAGAGAACTGCCGATCGTCTTGTGCTGTTTATCATCGAAAAAACTGACTTCCTCCTCGGTAGTGTGCAAGGAGGAAGCCGGTTTCTTTTTACCGTCCATCCTTGTTTTCTGTAGAATGAGGGTTTACTGTTTTCCTGCGCAGCAAAGCAGGTGCGTGGAACTACTGTTCAACCTCTTTTTTGCGAATTTGCTTGTTTTAGAACCATGCTCGTTTTTGTCATAAGCCATTGTCGATGGTATTGGTACTAAAGTGTACTATGAAAAAACAAGCAAGGAGTTGAAATTATGGATATTCGCGCGATTTTGAAGCGTGTTTCCCATCGAGATATGATTGAGCTCGCGATGAGCCTAATTGCGCTTGACAAAAAAGCAAAGGAGCGAGCGCTCCAGTTTTTGGAGGAAAAAGGGTATCTCAATGATAAACAGTTAGCACAGAAATATTATCACGAGTACCGTGACAAATTTGCAGAAACGATAGACATTATTTCCAAGTTTAATATGTATGGCGGCGGTCCGCAAGAGGAGGAATATCGTGCGTATGAGAATATGGAACATGTTCTTTCATTGCTTGAAGACGGGAAACTGCCGGATGAATGCAGGGAAGAAATGATTCACGAATTGATGGAACAATACCTCGAGGGAAATTCAGGATTTGACGACGATATATGGGGCTGGATTGAACAAATCGCCTGTGAAGAAGCGCATTGGCACCTTATTTTATCGTACTTGGAGCGGTCAAACAGCAAATATGATCAATCGCTCATGCTAAAAATTTATCAGCACAAGCTTGGGGATGAAGATACATATGAACTAATGCGGATGCAGCAATTAACTTACGGAAGCGACTATTGGGATTATGTCCAATTTTTGCACCGCAAAGGAGAAGTGAAAAAAGCGCTCGATATCGCGGAACAAGGACTGGAAAAAGGGCAAGGAGCTTTAGATACATTATATGAATACGTATTTCGGCACTACGATCAAATAGGGGAAAAAGGAAAGGCGCTTCAACTATTAAAACGATATTTTCAACACCGTCCTTCTTATGAGTTGTATAAGAAAACCATCTCTTATGCAGAGAAAAGCGAAAAAGAAGCAGTGAGGAAAGAATTGTATTCATTTGTTAGCGATCCACGTTACTCCTCTATAAAAGCGGAAATTGACTATCAAGAAGGGAATAGCCAAGAACTCCTTCGCTATGTGACAAGAGACGCGTCTTATGCTGTGTACTCTCGCCGCATCGTCTATGAACGCTACTTACACGAGCGTCATCCGCTTGAGATGATTGCTTACTACAAGCAAAAAGCAGAAGCGTTTATTGCGCAAAAAAACCGCAAAGCGTACCGTCATGCGATGGAATATATAAAAGAAATCCGCCATGTTTATATAAATATTCTTAAGCAGCCAAAAGAATGGGAAACCTACTACCAGCGCGTCATCGTTCCGTACCAAAGCCGGCTGCCCGCGTTTTTGGATGAGTGGAAAAGAGGAGTAAGGAATGAGGCGTCTATTTAGCCTTAGCTTGTTTCATACTGTTTATCTTATCATAAGAAAAACTGGCTTCCTTATTGCTATCGCTGAAACGCGAGAAAGGAGCCAGTTTCTTTTTAAATGGCTTTTCGCGGCCGCTGGCTTTTTAGGCTTGCTCATTTTGCTTTGGATTGCGTAGGAAACGAAAAGAAGAAAATTAGAAGGTGAGTTGGTTTCTCCACTTTCCAATCAAACAATAAATGAAGGATAACACCATCCCGCGCATTTTGTTATGCTGCAGAAGGGAGATTTTTTTCTGTGCTAATGAAGTTTTGCGGGCTGTTTAATGACTCTTTTTATATTAAAATAGAATCACCCTGTTATCGCATAAAAATGTAAAGTATAATAAAGTTTGATAGAATACGGATGTTTTGTTTTTTACGAAAATATTTTAGGGAATATGTGTGAAGAGGTAATCATTATGGACATGCATAAAATTAAAGCAGAATGGGCAGCGTTAGAATCCCGATGGTATAAGTTGCTTTTTCTCGTCGGTTTACGAAACGAAGAAGGTCAATCGCTATCAAAAATGCTTAATGTTCCTTATTTGAACTTGAATCGTCACTTAAGCGAAAAACTGCAAAACATTCCTAAGGCGAGCTACCCTTTGCAAGTCGGAGAAATATTAAACAAGTGGATGGAAGAATATGAAGAAACCGCATTTTGTCTCGGGGATATGGAAATTTTATTCGATAAACAATTGCAACAACATCCGATAAGATTGTTAGAGAATTTAAGCAAACGTTTCAAACTAATCGTATGCTGGCCTGGGCAATATGATGGAAAATCATTAACATACGCCATACCTGCACATCCAGAATATTTTACCTGTAGCGATTTTGAAGGGATCGTCATCACTGTATAAAAGGGGGAACATTCTATATGCTGAGATATAGTGATTTAATCCAATTCGAACCGATTGAATCTGTTGTACAGCTGCGTGATGCGGATGATAAAGAGCGCGCGTTCCATTTGCTTGATACATACGTTATTTCAGACCGTATGGCAGAACAGTTGGACGAAATCATCCTTGAGCACATTCAGTTTGATCGTATGGTCGATAACAAAGGGTTGTTGATTGTTGGAAACTATGGTACAGGGAAATCGCACTTAATGAGTGTCATCTCTACCATTGCCGAGCAGCCGGGTGCAAGCGAACATATTAAAAACGAGCAGGTGGCAAAGAAAGCAAAGGAAATTGAAGGGAAATTTAAAGTCATCCGAACAGAAATTGGTGCTGTCTCGATGTCGTTGCGCGACATTATTTGCCAGGCATTGCAGCAAGGGCTGGCTAATTTAGGAATTGATTATACATTTCCAAAAGCTAACGAAGTGACAAATAACAAAGATATGCTTTACGAAATGATGGAATTATTCCATGAACAATATCCTGAACACGGCCTGATGCTTGTCGTAGACGAGCTGTTAGACTATTTGCGGGGGCGGAAAGAGCAAGAACTTACTTTAGACTTAGGCTTTTTACGCGAATTTGGAGAAGTTTGCAGCAAAACCCGTCTACGCTTTATTGCCGGCATTCAAGAAATGCTGTTTGATAATCCGAAATTCCAATTTGTTGCTGATTCCTTACGTCGCGTTAAAGAACGTTTCCAAGAAGTGCGTATTGTCCGCGAAGACATCGCTTACGTGGTGTCAGAACGCTTATTGAAAAAAGATGAAAAACAAAAAGCGTTAATTCGCGAGCACCTAAGCAAGTTTACGCCACTTTACCATGGTCTTAGTGAAAATATGGAGACGTACGTCAATTTATTCCCAATTCATCCGGCATACTTAGAAACGTTTGAAAAAGTAAATATTGCTGAAAAACGTGTTGTATTGCAAACGATTAGCAGAGAAATCCGCAAGCTGATGACAAAAGAAGTGCCGGAAAATGAAACAGGGATCATTTCGTTTGATAGCTACTGGCAATATATTGAAGAAGACTCGTCGTTAAGAAGCAATCCGAATGTTAGAGAGGTCATGGGCAAAGTTCAGACGTTGAAAGATAAAGTGCAAAGCGGCTTGACACGACCTGCATATAAACCAGCTGCGTTGCGCATTATCGACGCGCTTGCCGTCTATCGTTTGACTACCGATGATCTAAATGCACCGATCGGGTTAACATCAGAAGAGCTAAGGGATAAGCTATTTTTAAACATTAGTACGCTATTAGATATGGATGAAGAAAATCCAGCTGACTTTTTGCGAACAACGATTGAGTCTGTTTTAAAACAAATTATGACAGCTGTCAGCTTCCAATATATTTCCGCCAACCAGGAAAACGGACAATATTATCTAGATATCAAAAAAGATATTGCTGTGGATGAACTGATTGAAAAACGCGGCGAAGAGTTAACCGATAATCAATTGGACAGCTACTATTTTGACGTACTAAAACAGGCAATGGAAGTGCTTGACCATCCATATGTGACAGGCTATAAAATTTGGCTGCATGAAATTCCGTGGGAGGCTCGCCGCGTCAAACGACAAGGATATATCTTTTTCGGGGCGCCAAATGAACGTTCCACTGCCCAGCCGGAACGTGATTTCTACATTTATATGCTGCAGCCGTTTGAACCGCCGAAATTCCATGATGAAGAAAAGCCGGATGAAGTATTTTTCCGGATGACGAAAAAAGATGATGAGTTCGTCCGTTTATTGCGGCTATACGGCGGTGCAAAAGAAATGAGCAATGATGCGTCAACGACAAAGCATCTTTATTTAAACAAGGTTTCATATTATTTAAAACGCCTTACTGCTTGGTTAAAAGATCATTTTGTCGATGCGTTTGAAATTCAATACCGTGGCAAAAAAGGGTCTGTTTTTGAATTCGGCATGTTTCTTCCTGGTAACGCGACATTGATTGAATTGGTAGACACGGTGGCGGAAGGGCTGCTAAGCCAATGGTTTGAAGAAAAGTACAGCGATTATCCGTCATTCCGAAAACTAGAAAGAACGTATTTAACGAAAGACAATTTAGCGACATACGTCAGCGATGCTCTTTCTTATTTGAACGGAAGAAAAACAAGCCAAGGGGAAGCCATTTTAAACGGATTGGTGCTATTGGACCAAAAAGGAGAAATTAACGTCCGCAACTCTGGCTATGCCCGCTGGGTGATAGAAAAACTTGAAGAAAAAGGACACGGGCAAGTATTGAATCATAATGAACTGATTGAAACCATTTATACGGCGCAAGGCACGGAAGATATAAGACTAACAAAAGAATTCCGCATGGAGCCGGAACTGCTCGTTGTTGTACTAGGTGCTCTTATCCAGCAGGGGGAAATCGTTGTAACGGTAGACAATAAAACATACGAAGCAATGAACTTTGCGGAATTTATTAAACTTCCTTTAAGTAAATTGACGAATTTTAGCCATATTAAAAAGCCAAGCGGTCTTCCGGTCGCGGCGATTCATGCATTAGTGGACATGTTTGACGTTCCAAAAGGAAATGTGACCGATCAAAATTGGCTTGATTTTGCCATTAGGCAAATAATTAGCGGCGCTAAACAAGCGTTGGACAAAACCGTAAGAATGATAAACGATGTACGCCATCAATTTCAAATTTGGGACGGTCCGTTATTCTCAAACGATGAGCGGGCACAGTATATCGCGAAGCTAGAAAGCCTAAAATCGTTTTTAGAAGGCCTTCAAGTATACAATACGCGCGCGAAGCTTACTAACTTAAAATATGGCGTTCTAGAAATCGAGCAGCAAAAAGAAAACTTAGCGGTCGTTGAACAATTGGAGCAGTTGGAGCAAAAAATCAATGAATGTATGAAAATAGTGAATTACTTATCAACCGCGCTCCACATAATGAAAGCAAATAAAAATTGGGCCGAAAATGTCGATATCGCGCTAACCAATCTCGCGGGAGCGCTAAAAGAAAACGGTGATTGCATAGATGAAATTCGTGAGTTAGAAAAATTGAAAGAAGAATATATTGATCATTATTTGCAGTTGCATCATCAAGCGCGGCTAAACGCGACAGAGGAAAATAAGAAAAAAGCGCTGTTAAATGATAAACGTTATTTGGCATTAAAAGAGTTAGCATCAAGAATCGACTTATTGCCGCGTCAGGCATTAGATGAGTGGGTAAAAAACATTCAAGCGCTGAAGGCTTGCTATCAGTTAACTCGCGAACAGCTAGAGCATCAGCAAATTTGCCCGCATTGCAAGTTCAATCCGAACGACGAATTGATGGTACAGCGATATTCATTAGAACAATTAGAGGAACGGCTGGATGATTTGTTGAATACTTGGACCGAGACGCTGTTAACAAACTTTAACGATTCGATGGTGCAGGAAGGAATTTCATTGTTAAGCGAAGAGCAACGACAACTCGTCCAAGAATTCATCAACAAAAAGCAATTTGATTTACCGATTAACATTGGCTTGTTGGAAATCATTAATGATTTGCTGAAAGGAATTCATAAAGAAGAAATTGATGTAGAACAGCTTATCAAAATGATGGGCGACGGCAATCCGTTAACGATCAGTGAAGCACGAAAAAACTTTGAAATGTTAATGAAAGCGATTGTCGGCAACAACCAGCCGGAGCGCGTGCGCATTATTGTGAAGAAATAAAAGGAGGAGACAGCATTGAACGAAAAACAACCAGAAAAACAACTATCGCTTCTTGATGATCATGAACAAGCAGATAACGGTCCCGTTGTCTGCTTAGGCATGACATTTAAAAATGATGAAGAACGGCGGGAATACTTTCGCAATGAACTGCGCAAAAAGCTGCCGGAGCTAAAGAAAATCGAAGGCTTCCCAATAGCGGATGATGAAGATATTATTGCACTATCCGATCCGCCGTACTACACCGCATGCCCGAATCCGTGGATTAACGATTTTATTGAAGAATGGGAACGGGAAAAGAAAGAAAAGTATGGTAGAGATGAGAATGAAGACTATCATCGCGAACCGTTTGCGGCGGATGTGAGTGAGGGGAAGAATGACCCGATTTACAATGCGCATAGTTATCATACGAAGGTTCCATATAAAGCAATTATGAGATATATACTTCATTATACAGAACCAGGTGATATTGTATTTGATGGTTTTTCAGGTTCGGGGATGACTGGTGTTGCAGGTGCTTTTTCTGGAAACTCGGAAATTATTAAGGAATTAGGTTATGAAATAGACGGAAACGATATCTTAATTGATGGTACTATCGTTTCTAAAGTTGGAAAAAGAAATGTTATATTAAATGATTTATCACCAGCCGCAACGTTTATTTCTAGGAATTATAATTATTTTTCCTCAGATATCTATGAAGAAGGATTAAATATTTTGGATACAGTAGAGAGAAAATATCGTTGGATGTATGAAACATATCATGTAGTTGATGGAGAAGAACAAAGAGACATTGAAGGAAATATGGTAAAAGGTGTTATTAGGTATGTTGTTTGGAGTGACGTGTATGTTTGCCCAAATTGCACTCAAGAACTAGTATATTGGGATGTAGCATTAAATTTGAAGGAAGGAAAGTTAACTGACACATTTGCGTGTCCATATTGTTCATCTATTCTTTTTAAAAAGAATCTTGAAAAAGCATGGGAAACTGTTTGGGATAAATCAATCCAATCTATTACTAATAGAGCAAAACAAGTTCCTGTACTGATAAACTACGCTGTAGGGACTCAAAGGTTTAATAAAAAACCTGATAAGTATGATTTAGAGTTAATAAAAAAAATAGAAGCAACAGAGGTTACTGATTGGTTTCCGAAAGATAAAATTCCGGAAGGATATAATACTTCTCAACCAATTAAAAGTCATGGTTTAACCCATGTTCACAATTTTTACACAAAGAGAAATTTAATTATTTTGTCAGCAATATATTCACATTGTAAAACACATGAATTAAAGTTTTTGTTTACGGGTATGTTAACAAGAAGTTCAAAGCAGGCAAGATTTTTAGCAAAAAACTATTTTCATGGAGGGGGAGGATGGGTAGGAACAAGCCTTTCTGGTACATTATTCGTCCCTTCATTAAATATTGAAGTTATTCCAACATTCACTTTTAAAAATCGATTAGAAAAAATGATAAACAATAAAAACAATAAAAATGTGCTAATAAGTACTCAAGCTACGCAGACTATGTGTAATATACCAAATAATACCATAGATTACATTTTTACTGATCCTCCGTTTGGTGGTAATTTGATGTACTCTGAATTGAATTTTAATTTAGAGTCGTGGTTAAAAGTAAAAACCAATTATAAAAATGAAGCCATAGTAAATCAGTTTCAGGGGAAACAACTAGAGGAATATCAAATACTAATGGAATTATGTTTTCAGGAATATTATAGGATTCTTAAGCCAGGACGCTGGATGACCGTTGAATTTAGTAACTCGCAAGCATCTGTATGGAACGCTATCCAAGAAGCTATCCAAAAGGCCGGGTTCGTGATTGCGAATGTTTCTGCTTTAGACAAAAAACAAGGCAGTTTCAAAGCAGTAACCACCACCACTGCCGTCAAACAAGACCTGGTCATTTCTGCCTATAAACCTAAAACCGAACATATTGAGAAGATGCGTCGGGAGCAAAACACGGAAGAATCCGCTTGGACGTTTGTTCGTCAGCATTTAGAACAGCTGCCAGTATTCATTGGAAACAAAGGAGAAGCGCAAATTATCGCAGAGCGCACACCGCGCATTTTATTCGACCGTATGGTGGCGTATCATGTTCAAAATGGGTTGCCTGTTCCGATTTCATCGGCAGAGTTCCAGGCAAAAGTGGCACAGCGGTTCCCAATGCGTGACGGGATGGTATTTTTAGAAAGCCAAGTCGCAGAATATGACAAGAAACGGACGTTAGTAAAAGAATTTGTGCAAATGAGCTTGTTCGTAACGGATGAAACGAGCGCGATCGAATGGCTACGTCAGCAGTTATTAAAGAAACCGCAAACGCGCCAAGATTTGCATCCAAACTTTATGAAAGAAATCCAGCATATTGCCAAACATGAGAAACTGCCAGAACTTGACGATTTGCTCGAGCAAAACTTCCTAAAATACGAAGGCGACGGGCCGGTGCCAGATCAAATCGCCAGCTATCTCCGTCGAAATTATAAAGATTTGCGTGGATTGGAAAACGATGATCCGCAGCTGAAAGAAAAAGCGATGAACCGATGGTATGTGCCGGATCCAAACAAACAAGCAGATTTAGAGAAACTGCGCGAAAAAGCGTTATTGCGGGAGTTTGAAGGATATGTAGAAGAATTGAGCAAGAGCAAGAAAAAGTTGAAACAGTTCCGTACGGAAGCGATCCGCGCAGGATTTAAGAAGGCATGGAGCGAAAAAGATTACGAAACAATCGTGAAAGTCGGTGAACGTCTTCCGGAAAACGTTATTCAAGAGGATGATAAACTGTTAATGTATTACGATAATGCGCAAATCCGTTTAGGAATGTAATAGGAGAAAAAGCCTGGTTTTTGCGGAAAAATCAGGCTTTTTCTCATTTCTGCTGGTATAATGGATTCAAAGAAATTAGTAATTTTAGGTGATAACATGAAAACGTGGCGTGAGGAAGTACTGGAAAAATTTATTCATATCCCGTATTCGCTGCTGTTGGTAAATGATCCAGATTTCTTATTGAATGACGAACAAATTCTTCAACAATTAAGAAGTACTGGATACGAAGTAGTGCACTTTCACGACAGCATTTTCACCCGCTACTTGTATGAAACTCAATTTCGTGAAAGAGTGGAACAAGACGAGTTAAGGCTGCTTATTTATAGCAATGAAACGGAGGAAACATGTTTTCCATACGACTTTTTACAACAAGGTTATCATATACGACTGCATATTCGTGACTTGTTTCCAAAATTTTCAGCAACCGTAGTCCGACAGTTAGATAAAGACGACTTTGATGGATTATATGCTGCTCATAAATCGTATCAAGGGTCTAACAGTGACAAGGAAACATTAGAGTATATCGTGAAACATGTTTATAAAATCCCTTACGAATTGATTGACAGTGAAGTGGAGCTATATAAAATGCTTCTTTCCATCCATTATGAGAAAAAACAATTGCCGCAAAAAGTGCAAGAGTTTTTAATCGAAAAGCTAGCGGAACGAAATGAATTAAAAGGGATGCCAGTGAAGCGTTTGTTGATGTCGACTAGTTATTTTTTTCAATATATCGAAAAACGATGGGTGGAATTTGTTCAGCAGTTGTCGGCGCTAGAAAAGGACCTCATATTAGAAGAAAGCACTTTTTATTTAGCCCATCCTTTTTCCAATCCAGATGTAAGAAGATTAATGAATGATTTGTTTACAGAAGGATATATACGAAAAGCAAAAATAGACGTAACCCGTTCTTTTCCGTCATGGATGAAATCTGGTATAGAAATAGAGAAAGAGGATTCGATGGAGGAAAAACTTCGTCACCTTTATGATAAAATAGTTAAGCAAATTCCAGCGGCAAGCCGTTATAAAGATTGGCTACATATGATGGAATGGATGGCGGAATATAAATGTACCATTCTAGAGGCAAATAAACGGGAATATGAAGAAGAAGCCTATACTCTTTTTCAGCAAGTAAACGGAGCGTTCGAGCAATGGATGATGACGAATTATCGCTCCTTAACAAGCCTGCCACCCATCCCGAAGCCGAAAATGGTTCATCATATTGTGCAGTTTCTCGCTGCCAAACGTGCACAAAACGAAAAAATTGCGTTGCTTGTGATGGACGGCATGAGCTATGTTCAATGGAAGAGAATAAAACATGATTTAGAAAATAAAGGTTTTACTTTTGAAGAACATGGTGTATTTGCGTGGGTGCCGACATTGACATCGGTTTCTCGTCAGGCTATTTTCTCCGGTCATTTTCCATCGGTATTTTCACAATCGATTCATACAACGGCTAAGGAAGAGAATTATTGGAAAACATTTTGGGAAAATAACGGGGTGCTGAAGCAATATGTTTCCTATCAAAAAGGATTAGGAAAAGACCGTTACAAAAAGGAAGAAATCGCAGCATTTCGGCGTCCGAGTATCAAAATATATGGCGCGGTGATTGACAGTATTGACCGATTCATTCATGGAGCTGTACAAGGGGAAAAAAGTTTAATGTCCGAATTGCAATTATGGCTGCATACGGACTACTTAGCGCAGTTATTAGCCGATTTGCATGATGCGAAATTTACGATTTATATCACTTCTGACCATGGAAATACGGAAAGTGTCGGAATCGGAAGGATCTCTGAAGGGGTATTAGCGGAACAAAAAGGAGAGCGTGTCCGCATTTATGACGACGCTGTTTTATGGAAAGAAGCATCGAAAAAAATAAACGGAATTCCTTGGCAAGGAGCAGGGCTTCCAAAAGATTATTACGCTTTATTAGCCCCATATGGACAAGCTTTCGTTCATAAAAATGAACGAATTGTCAGCCACGGAAGTATTAGCATCGAGGAAGTGATCGTTCCATTCATCAGAGTGATTGCGCATTAGGAGGATCATACATGGTAAAACCAGTAGGATTTGATCAAAAAATCATGTTGCATCATTTAGATTTTACAGCGAATGAAGCAAGGAAATTGTCAAGAAAAGAGATGTATGAAGCTCTAGATTATTTTTTGCGAAGCGATATTCAAGGGGCAAAATCTAGGAAAAATGCGATTACGATGTTAATGAAAATATGGTATTTAGTGGACGAGAATGTGATTCGATTACGTGACAGCGTGTTGGAATTATTTCCGCATTTGACAAAAGAAGAGAGGCTGCTTTTGCATTGGGGAATGACCATCCTTGCGTATCCGTTTTTTAAAGATGTTGTCTATGAAATGGGGAAGCTGTTTCGTTTGCAGGATGAAATACCAAGCGCTGTCATCGGAAGAAAGATGAAGGAATTGTATGGCGACCGAAGACGCGTCGAAGTGGCAACGAGCGCGGTATTAACGAGCATAAAAACATGGGAAGCGGTTGGGTGGTTAAAAAGCCGGGCGTATACGCCGCTGCCGAAGGTCGCCATTACCTCAAGGGAACTTCATCCATTTATTACGGAAGTCATTTTGCGGGCAATGAATGTGACTGCGATCCCTGTAGATTTTCTTTATCATCATCCTCTATTTTTTCCGTTTTCGTTTACGATCAGTACAGAGTCATTGCGGAATGCGCACCAGTTTAGCGTGCACCGCCAAGGTATAGATCAATTGATTGTCGAATTATGTGAATCGTGATGGCGTGGGGGTAATGAAGATGTTTCATGCTGGTGAGGTCGTTTATGGTCCGTATTTTCCTGAAAACGTCGAAGTAAAACGTTGCGAACTATTGGAGGATTTCTATATTATTGAAGCAATTGGGCGGGAAACGCATCGGTTTTATGAATTAATGCTGGAAAAGGAAAAAATAGCGGAGTTGAAAAGATTAAAGGAAGATGCAAGCCAGCAGCCTGTACAAGGAGAGGACATTCAGCGATATTTACAATATTTGATGTTCCGCCATGAGATGATGTATTCCCGTATACGGGCATTAGGGAACAAGAAGCTTCTCCCATTGCCGCATCAAATTGAGGCGGTGTATGGAAGAATGCTTCAAGTTCCGCAAATCCGCTTTTTATTGGCGGATGATCCTGGCGCGGGGAAGACGATTATGGCAGGAATGCTAATCAAGGAATTAAAAGCAAGATATAGCATTGAGCGCATTCTTATTTTGACTCCCCCGTTAGTTGTCAAGCAGTGGCAAGAAGAAATGATGGAGAAGTTTCACGAACATTTCTCGATTATGAACCGTCATGTAGTCAAAGAGTACAGCGGGAAAAACCCATTTGTTGATCATCGTCAATGTTTAGCATCGATGTATTGGGCGGCGCGGGAGGATGTGAAGCCGCTTATTCAAGAGGCCGATTTCGATTTAATTATCGTCGATGAAGCCCATAAAATGGCAGCGTATACCGAAGGAACAGTAAAAAAACGGACAACAAGAACGAAGCTGTATCAATTGGGCGAATCGATTTTACGGAAAGCGCCGCATTGTTTATTGCTTACTGCTACTCCGCATAAAGGCGATATGGAGAATTTTCGCCATTTAATGAGGTTAATTGATGAGGATGTTTTTGCGAACATAAAAGGAAATGAGAGCTTGCGTGAAAAAACCAACCCGTTTATGATTCGTCGTTTAAAAGAAAGTATGAAAAATTTTGATGGAACACCGCTGTTTCCGAAGCGGACGACAAAAACGATTCAATATACATTGACCGAAGAGGAGCTAGCTTTATACGACGCAGTTACAGATTATGTTAGGGAACATTTTAACCGTGCGATTCGAAATGGAAGCCATAGCACAGCGTTCGCCATGATGCTGCTGCAACGCCGGTTAAGCTCTTCCCTGGAAGCCATTTTATTATCTTTAAAAAGAAGATATAAACGATTAGTTCATTTATACAAACAGACAGAGCAAGAAAGACGGAAGTATGTAAACAAAATAAATCAAATAGAGTGGGATAATTATTTAGAAGAAGACAGCGAACAGCAGGAGCAATTGGAAAAACAGCTAGTGCAGGCAGTGGACTCGGTTGATCCAGTGGAATTAAAAAAAGAAATCATCGTATTAAAGAAATTAATCGAACAAGCGGAAAATTTGCGTCTGTATGCGGTGGAGAAAAAGTATCAAGAATTAGAAAAAACATTGTTTGGTACAAACGGTCTGCTTCAGCGAAACGAAAAAATTCTCATTTTTACGGAGTATGCGGATACATTGAATTATTTAGAGAAGAAACTGCTTGAACGTGTGCCGAAAGTAGCGAAAATAGTCGGGAGCTTTTCGATCGAAGAACGCCGAAGACAAGTAGAGCTGTTTCGAAATGAATGTTCGATTATGCTAGCAACAGATGCGGGCGGCGAATCGATTAATTTACAATTTTGCAATCAAATGATCAACTATGATATACCGTGGAATCCAAATAAATTAGAGCAGCGAATGGGGCGTATTCATCGGGTTGGACAGAAGAACGAAGTGTTTGTATTCAACTTAGTTGCTCAAAATACCCGGGAAGGTCATGTTCTAATCCGTTTGCTTGAAAAAATGGAGCGCATGAAAGAAGATTTAGGGGCAGATCTAGTTTACAATTTTATCGGCGAAGTAATGGAAGATAAATGGAACAGTTTAGCAAATTTGATGCAGGAAGCGATTTTAAACCGTGAACGTCTGGATGACGTGATTGCCAATATGGAAAAAGTATTGTCGGAAGAACATAAGAAATTGCTTCAACTGCTACAAGAAGAGCGGCTGGCCGAAGATCCAATTGATTTATCTGGATTAAAACGTGAACAAAATGATTTAATCGTAAATCGTATTCCTATTCGGGCATATGCCGATTTGGCAACATACATTTTAAAAAAGAAAAAAGTACGTGTTTACGAATCAAATGATGGGAAAGTAAAACGAGTGGAGCGTTTGCCGAAATTTATTCGTGATCATCTTCCTGAATTGTCCCGGTACCAAGGGGAAAGTTTTCGTTTTACTGGGTTTCGTGAATATGAAACAGAGGAAGTGGCGCTGTTAACGGGTGACCATCCAATTTTTCGATTAAGCATGGATTTGATGAAAAAGGAAATAGAAAAACATGATTGGGAAAGATATTTAGTTACCTATGATGTCCCTGAACCGTTGATGGTAGAAGTATATCAGGTTCGCATTGTAGATGGGACTGGAAAAGAGTTAGAAAATCATTTTATCCATCTAGCAAAGCGGGAAAATGGCGAAATTGTGGTTCTGCATCCGTATTGGCTATTTGTAGGTAATTTTTCTGATCAAGTTCTAGTATTAAATGATTATACATCCAATGATCATACTATCCATGTCATTAAGCATTCTTCCTTCATTCGCGATCAAATACAAGCGAAGCGCCAGAAACAGCTGGATAAAATACTGTCATTTTTGGAAAAATCATTCCATCAGCAATACCAAGATCTGTTGGAAAAAATAGATCAATATCAAAAGGAAAATATCGATAACCGCAATAGTGCTCTGATTAACCAAATGAATGCTCGCATTATTGACTTGGAGATGAAAAAGGAAGAGCGTTTAACCCTCATCCGGCGCCAAAAAAACATTAGTATGAAACCGCCGAAAAAAATGCTTTCCTTACAGCTTGTCCCATCGGGGCGCAGTAAGAGAGTCATGGCGGTAGATTATAAAGAAGTTGTAGAAACGTATGAAAAGGCAAATGGTAGAATGAATGTTAAAATGTTTGATTGCCTTGGATTGGTAGATTTTTATAGCGAACGGTTTAATGGAGAAGAACGCTATATTATTTTAACGAATGACCATAACTATATGCCGTCTGAACAGCATCTGGAAGATTTATCCGACATTTTGTCCAACGTATACATTTATGTTGTTCAAGATGGTCAAATTGTTGAAGAAAGGGCTATGAAGAAGGAAATGTTTATTTTGTAATTAAGTATGTTGGAGAAAATTCATTATTCAAACAGAGGTGACAAGGGTGAAACATTTGCAGCAAAAAATCATTGAATTTCGCGATGCGCGCAATTGGAAACAGTTTCACACCCCAAAAGACTTAGCGATTTCATTATCTCTAGAAGCAGGAGAGTTGCTGGAAAATTTTCAATGGAAAAGCAGCGAAGAAGCTGTAAAAACAAACTTGGAAAATATAAAAGACGAAATTGCCGATGTAGTCATTTATGCGCTCCTGCTATCGCATGAATTAGGGATTGACATGGAAAAAGCTGTTATGGATAAAATAAAGAAAAATGAACAGAAGTATCCGATTGAGAAATCGTTTGGGTCGAAAAAGAAATATACTGAATTATAAAGTTGAAATAGTATTAATTGATTTGTTAGATGTAGAAAAAACGTGAATTATGTCACAAAAAGGTGATAGAGATGATTGTGTATGAAGCAACGAAAGATGAATTTTTAAATGATGTATTTGAGGATAAACTTGTACAAAATATTTGCGAAAATTTTAAAGCAAAAATTGGCGGAATAAACGAACGTGAGATTCGAGCATGGGATAATTCGATGCAGTATATGTATCGCGTGTTGAGCGATCATGAAATTCCAAGTAATACAGGAATAGCGATTGAATTTAAAATTCCTCATACTTCTAAAAGAGTGGACTTTCTTATTTCTGGGATCGATGAACGTAATAACCATTCTGTCGTCATTGTGGAATTAAAACAATGGGAAAGCGTAGAAAAGGTTAATGGTAAAGAAGCAATAGTAAAAACGGTGATTAATCGTCATCTTGTAGAGACAACTCATCCATCCTATCAAGCATGGTCTTATGCATCTTTGATCAAAGATTACAACGAAAATGTCCAAAATGATGATATTCAGCTTTATCCGTGTGCGTATTTACATAATTATATCCGTTTAGGACAAAGCGATCCCGTGACCGATGAGATCTATCAATATTATATTAATAAAGCACCTTTATTTTTAAAAGGAGATGCCGCGAAGTTACGTTCCTTTATAAAACGACATATAAAATACGGAGATAACAAGAAGAATCTTTATAAAATTGAAAATGGACGCATTCGTCCATCAAAATCTCTTCAAGATTCTTTGAATAGTATGCTAAAAGGTAATCAAGAGTTTATTATGATTGATGACCAAAAGGTTGTGTACGAAGAAGCTCTTCAATTAGCAGCGAAAGCAGTTAGTACAAATCAAAAACAAGTATTAATTGTCGAAGGTGGTCCGGGAACAGGAAAATCCGTATTGGCAATTAATCTACTTGTGGAATTAACCAACCGCAATCTAGTTTGCCAATACGTTACCAAAAACGCTGCACCAAGAAAAGTATATGCTCAAAAGTTAAAAGGTGATTTTCGAAAGAGTCATATTGATAATTTGTTTACTAGTTCTGGGAGCTATGTTAATGCCCTTCCGAATGAATTTGACGTTCTTATTGTTGATGAAGCACACCGTCTTAATGAGAAATCAGGTATGTTTCAGAATCTTGGAGAAAACCAAATAAAAGAAATCATCCATGCATCAAAACTAGCCATTTTTTTCATCGATGAACGGCAGCGTGTTACATTAAAGGATATTGGAAGTATAGAGATGATTCAAAAATTTGCGAACGAATATAAAGCAAGCATAACTAAAATGAAACTCGAGTCTCAGTTTCGCTGCAACGGTTCCGATGGTTATTTAGCTTGGATTGATGATGTGTTGCAAATTCGTAAAACAGCAAACTACAATTACTTCGACAGCAATTATGATTTTCGCATTTACTCTAATCCGAATGAAATGCGTAAAGAAATTGAGAGGTTAAATAAAGTAAACAATAAATCCCGCATAGTAGCTGGATATTGTTGGGATTGGATCAAAGAAGGAAAAAACAATCCAAATATTCATGATATTGTTATTCCCGAATATAACTTTAGTATGAGTTGGAATCTTGCCAATTCCGAAACATGGGCAATTGATGAAGATTCTGTTCATCAAGCGGGCTGCATCCATACGTGCCAGGGACTAGAGTTTGACTATGTAGGTGTGATTATTGGGGATGATTTAATCTATAAAGACGGACAAGTTCAAACAGATTATACGAAGCGCGCTAAAACGGACCAATCACTGAAAGGTTTAAGAAAAATGTTGAAAGAAAAACCAGAAGAGGCTTTGAAACTTGCAGATGAGATTATTCGAAATACATACAGAACTTTATTGACACGAGGCCAGAAAGGATGCTTTGTCTATTGCACGAATAAAGAGTTAGAAAATTATTTAAGAAAACGATTAAATGAGGTTCAATATGCAACTCAACCTAATTCAAATTCAATGGTAGCAGAGAAGCGGGGAGAATACTGACAAGTTCATATTGTTGAATGGTTTGGCAACTATTTGTGTAACTTTTACCTCTCTTTTTTCACTAGTCAAGATTAAAAAACATATGCTTCTTTTCTGAAGCTTAAAAAATAGATTTGCCTGTAAGCACTTTGAAGCAATCGGCACGAATATTAAATTTGTCGGTCCGGAGAATGATGTGGAGGCGTTTATGCTGCAGGCGGTTAGCCGTTAATGATGCATTACAGGAGGCTGTCCCAAAAGGTGGTAAAACGACCTTTTGTGGCCAGCTTTTTTTATTGAATGCTCTCTCTCCTCTCTTTTTCCTTTCCAGCATTTGTGGCATACTATAGTCAAAGAGGAGGGGCAATATGATGGTTAAGGTTGAGGTTAAACCCAATGTTCTACAATGGGTGATCAAACGCATGGATAATTTTGATCGACTGAAGGATCAGTTTCCTAATATTGATAAATGGATCAATCAAGAAAGCCAGCCGACGCTTAAGCAGTTAGAAAAACTTGCAAAAATGACAGCTGTACCTCTTGGTTATTTTTTTCTCCCTAATCCACCAGAGGAGAAGTTGAGTATTCCTTATTATCGCACGGTGAGAGATGAAGGGGCTGTCCGTCCGAGTCCCAATCTTTTGGAAACGGTTCAAACGATGGAAAGACGGCAACAGTGGATGCGCGATTATTTAATTCAGCTAGGCAATCCGCCTTTAAATTATGTGGGGCGTGCGAACTTGTCAATGGATCCAAAACTCGTTGCACAAGATATGCGAAGAACGTTAAGTTTGGAAGATGGATGGGCATCAAAACAATCAACTTGGCAGGAAGCTTTACGCAATCTTATTAGAAAAACTGAAGATATCGGCATTATTGTCGTCATTAATGGAGTAGTCGGCAATAATACACATCGAAAACTGGATGTTGCGGAATTTCGCGGTTTTGTTCTTATTGATGACTATGCCCCTTTAATATTTATAAATGGAAGAGACGGAAAAGCTGCGCAAATGTTTACATTGGTCCACGAACTTGCTCATATTTGGTACGGGGCGAGTGCCGCATTCGATTTAAAAAGTCTTCAGCCTGCTGATGCTGAAATTGAAAACGTGTGCAACAAAGCAGCTGCTGAGTTTCTTGTCCCTGAAGATGAATTAATTATTATATGGAAACAGGTTGGTCAATCGGAAGATCGTTTTGAACAAGTGGCTCGCCATTTTAAGGTTAGTGAAATTGTGGCGGCACGTAGAGCTCTAGACTTAAACCTTGTGACAAAAGAGGAGTTTTTTTCATTTTATGAAGATTATATGAAACGGCTTCGGCAACAAACGGAACAAACGAAAACAAACGGAGGCAATTTTTACGCAACTCAAACGATGCGTATCGGCCGTCATTTTGCGGAAGCGGTCATAAGGGCGGCAAAGGAAGGAACGATTCTTTATCGTGAAGCCTATCAATTGACGGGGCTTTCTGGTGACACTTTTGCTAAGTTTGCCGAATATGTTGATACGGGGAGATATGTATGAGTTCTAGCCATAAATTTGTGATTGATACGAACATTTTTATTGAAGCCTATAAAAGGTATTATTCTTTTGATATCGCTCCTTCCTTTTGGGATGCCCTGCTTCAACATGCCGAAAACGGCAACATCATAAGCATTGACCGTGTTAAACAGGAAATTAATAGCTTTCATAAAAATGATGAATTAAGCGAGTGGGCCAATCATTATTTTGCCCAATGGTTCGAGCCAACCGATAAGATTGAAGTTCTTAGAACATATCAAGAAATTATTACCTGGGCTGTTCAGCAGGGACAATATTTTGAGGCGGCAAAAAGAGAGTTTGCTAGTGCAGCAGATAGTTGGTTAATAGCGTTTGCAAAGACATACAATTTTATTGTAGTAACACATGAACAATTTCATCCTAATTCCAAAAGCAGAATTTTTATTCCTAATGTTTGCCATGCATTCAATGTGCCCTATGTCGATACATTTGACATGTTGCGCCGGTTAAGTATAAAGTTTTGAGCCTATGTCTGTCATTCTCTGTAGTACTAGTCTTTTAACATTTGCAGTGAACGGCCTATTGAATTGAAAGAAGAATTGGGTAAAAGAAAACATGAGTGATTGGTGTAAATTAGCACATTATTTTAGAATCCTTTTTCAAATTACAAATAAACACTGTCATTCATATGTATGATAAGCCAAGAGGAGAGATATTATGCCCGCTCCTTTTATTTTTACTTAAACAAAGATCTTTTTTGTATTCACGAATTGCTTTGTTTATTGATGGTCGGTATCTCCACAATGTGCTAAAAGGGCATTAAAAAACAAAAAATTGACTACATTAACATGGTTCATGATCATTTCTTCTAAGAATGCGCTTCTACCATGGTCTTCCTTATCAATCATCCAATTCATCTTCAGAATGAATACTTCTCAAATGCACAAAGTTTTTATTTCTGAAAGCGGGAGGTTTCATTGATTATTGCAAGTAACATTGAAGAAATTGAGAACGCTTTTGATTTTACCGACAGTATAATAACGGGTGTTAAATGGGCTAATCATTTAACAGATTTATCAATCAGCTTAGATTATTATTGGGATATACAAGACGGTAAGAGTAAAACTAGGGAATTGACACTGTTTTTAAGGACTGCCTAAAAGCAGAATTTAGTATGCCAAGTAAGTTTACCTAACTGTCAAAAGACGAGATTAACGTGAATAGTTGGTTTACGATCGTATTATTTGAAAGGGTGTACAACAGCCGACAGACTAATATGGGCTTGCATCACATTAACATCTATACTTTTGATTATACACATCCTTGGGTAAAGATATTATGTAAAGAAGTCATTCTTGAACAAAAGTAGAACTTTAATCGGCTGCAAGCCTTCAGGTTATGTTCCAATGGTTCCTCAGTATTTGCACATGATCTTAGATCATCCATTTGGATGAAAATCGAACGAAGCTGTCCCAAACAGCCGTTTTACCGGCCTTCCGGGACAGCTTCAATGTGTAAATTCAACTCTCTAAAATACGGATTATAAAGTTGCTTAGCATAATAATCAGTCATTATGGCTATATAATCGCATATAACACGTTTTGTCGGGTTCCTTTTGGCTTCATGCATGATACTTAATTCAGATTTTTATTTCAAATCGTTCTATTCTTACTATAATTCCGAAAGATGATGATATAATATACGGTGGATCGATTTGGAAAGGCGGTGAGATTGTGAACCACTATTATTTTTCTGAATGTAAGGCGAATGAAAAAGCATCGGATATTCCCATTCATCTTTATACGGTTCCTTTATCTAATCCGCACGAAAAATATTCTTATGCCCATTCGATCGCTTATGAACTGAGAAAGCTAAATTCGTACATAACGGTGGCGGCGCACGGACAGTATATAGCGTCGTTTGAAGAGATTTGTCATTGGGGAGATCATCGTTATATTCAGCACGAATATCGGCCCATTCAATGTTCTTTGCCTATGGAAAGAACAATTTTGGAAAGATTATTAAAGAAAGAATTAGAGAATCGTTGTAAAAGCAGCTATAAGATGGATAACGACTTATTCCATTTAGCCAATGAACAGTCGATGCATGTCGGTGAAATTAGCATTCATCCGGCGATCTATATTTCCTTTTCAGTCGAAGAAAATGGAGATATTTTCGTCGGTTTTGATTATCAGCACCGTTTTGAATATCGAAAAACATTGCAAGATGTGATCAATAATGATCCATCGCTTCTCAAAGAAGGAATGGAGGTTGTCGATCCATTTAATAGACGAGCATACTATTACACTTTTGTGGGGATGGCTGACTATACAGCCGGGCAAAAAAGTCCGTTTTTACAACAAAGTGTCATTGATTATTACTTAGAAAAAAATGAACTGTGGAAGCTAAAAGGGGTTCATGAAAAAACACCGGTCGTACATGTAAAAAACAGAGACGGCCATCTTCTTCCATATTTGCCCCATTTGCTAAAATTAACTTGTTCATATGAGCAATTGCTGCCATCGATGACGAAGGAAGTGAATCGCCTGATTAAGCTGTCACCAAATGAAAAAATGTTTAAGCTTTATACAGAAACGTTCCGCTTGCTTAGGCAACAACAAGTGTTGACGTTCCAAAAAGAAAATGTGCGGGCGGTTAACCTAGGCTATGATGTTAATGAGTTGGATTCCCCGATAATGGAGTTTGGACAAGGATATAAAACAAATGAGATTTATAGAGGGCTTAAGCAGTCGGGAGTGTATGAACCGAGCAGTGTAGCCGTCAGTTTTTTCGTCGATCCAGAGCTGAACTATGACCCACAAAAGCGAAAAGAAGTAGGATGTTTTGTAAAAAAGCTAGAATCAATGTCTGAAGCGCTTGGTGTAAAGCTTAATATTTCCGATCAGCCTCGCCAACTATACGGTCAATTGCCAAAAGACTTTTTTAAGCAAGATAACCTGTCGTATCATTTGAAATCCATTACTGACCAGTTCCGCGGAACAGTAGTAGTGGTCATTGGAACAGAAGAAAATATTGATCGCGCCTACGTTACGATTAAAAAAGAATTTGGCGGAAAAGAAGACTTGATGACGCAATTTGTTGGGTTCACTTCTTCTTTAGTTACGGAAAATAATATCTTTCACTACTATAATATTTTGCTGGGGATTTATGCCAAGGCAGGAGTTCAGCCTTGGATCTTGGCCAGCCCGATGCATTCAGATTGCTTCATTGGCTTGGATGTCAGCCATGAGTACGGAAAGCACGCCTCTGGGATCATTCAGGTGATTGGACGCGATGGAAAAATCATTAAACAAAAATCAGTTGCCAAGGCGGAATCAGGGGAAATAATCGCTAATTCCACAATGGAAGAGATTGTGAATGAAAGCATATACAGCTATGAACAAACCTATGGAGCAAAGCCACGGCATATTACTTTTCACCGCGATGGTATTTGTCGGGAGGATCTAGATTTTTTGCAAGCTTATTTGCGATCATTTCAAATTCCTTTTGATTTTGTAGAAATCATAAAAAAACCGCGAAGAAGAATGGCTATTTATTCAAATCAAAAATGGGTGACGAAGCAAGGAATATACTATTCAAAAGGAAACACGGCGTATTTATGTGCGACAGATCCGAGAGAGTCTGTAGGTATGGCACAACTTGTAAAAATTGTGCAAAAAACGAATGGTCTGTCTGTTCATGAGATTGTTTCTGATGTATATAAGCTATCGTTTATGCATATTCATTCCATGCTGAAGACACGCTTGCCGATTACGATCCATTACGCCGATTTGAGTTCTACTTTCCATAACCGCGGGTTGATTCACCCTCGTTCACAGCATGAAAGGGCATTGCCGTTTGTGTGATATGAAAGGGTTGCTTGCCCGCCACTCTCTAAGGATTACTGGGATTTGTAGAAGCAGAGAGTCATTGCTTGGCTCTCTGTTTTTGTTTTATCCCATGTAGGAATTTCGCACATGTTGTCGAATAACGTATGTGAATTTTCACATGTGAGGTGAATGTATGGTTGTTGACCATGACCGCTTATTTAAGGAGTTGATCCAAACATTTTTTGAAGAGTTTATCCTTCTCTTTTTCCCTGAAATGTACGAGTATATTGATTTTCAGCATTTGTCTTTTTTATCCGAAGAACTGTTCACCGATGTAACGGCAGGGGAGAAGTATCGCGTCGATTTGTTAGTCGAAACGAAATTAAAAGGGGAAGATGGGTTGATCATCGTCCATATTGAAAATCAAAGCTACGTGCAATCGTCGTTTCCGGAACGGATGTTCATTTACTTCAGCCGCTTGTTTGAGAAATACCGCACGAATGTCGTTCCGATTGCCGTTTTCAGCTACGATACAATCCGCGACGAACCCTCTTCGTTTACGCTTCCACTTCCGTTTGGCAACATCCTTCACTTCCGCTTTTTCACCGTCGAACTACGCAAACAAAATTGGCGCAACTACATTCGCATTGACAACCCGATCGCCGCTGCGCTGTTAAGCAAAATGGGTTATACTGAAAGTGAACGAATCGAATTGAAAAAACAGTTTTTACGCATGTTAGTTCGTTTAGAGCTGGATGAAGCAAAGCAGCGGCTGTTAATGGCTTTTTTGAAACATATGTGAAATTGTCGGATGAAGAAGAACAACAATTACGAAACGAGGTGAATCAAATGGAAACGAAAGAAAAAGAGCAAGTGTTGGAATTGTTGATTTCGTATGAACAAAAAGGAAAACGTGAAGGAGCTAAGCAAAAAGAGCGAGAAATGATGCGAAAAATGATTGCAAAAGGAATGAGCATTGCCGATATTGCACATATATTTGACCTAACGGAAGAAGAAGTTCATAAAAGGGTTAACGATTGACCACGACCGCTTGTTTAAATAAAAAGATGGCACAGCGTTTTTTAATGGTTTTATTCTTGTATTGGCCTGGTACCTGCTGTTACCCGCTAAAGAGGAAAGCTACCCTAAGCTGATGGGGTAGTTTTTTGTTGTGATCGCCCGATTTTTCAGTCGGCATATTAGTTGATTACGTATAGGAAATTTGTAAATAATTTGACAATATTCGACAGCATTTTTCTGCAAATATTAGTACAATCGAGTTAAATGAGCTTTTTTGGATTTAGGAATAAGGAAGGGGAATACAATGACAACGATTTGCAAAGCTGACTACTATTACGGAGCGTTGCTTTCTGCGTTGGTCAACGGGGGACTTGCACCGGCTTTGTTTGAAAAAGAAAACGACAATCGGCAAATATACGAAGTCACGACGAATAAAGCGAGTTATATCATTTATACGAAGTACAATACCACTCCATCAGGCTCCAAAGATTTTACCTGGTCTTTTTCATTTAGCGACAATGAGATCGAGGAAATTGCCAAGATTCATCAAGGAAATAAAGAAAAAACATTAATCTTTGCCTTTATTTGTAGCCAGAAGCAATTAAGCGACTACAATCAAGTCATTGCCATCGTCTACTGGGACGAATTTCTCGAGTGCGTGGATATCGAAAAAGAACAGATTCGTGGAACAGCACGGCTGTCAGTGAAAGCGGTCAAAAGTTCCCCGTGGCTTCGCATTTACGGCAGCAAGCGTGCCGATATGCTAGACGGAAAAGACAATACGATAAGAATTGAAAGAAGTCGATTGAGCAGTTTGTAACAATAACATTTGGGGGCGGGGAGGGGAATTGTGAATATGGGTCTTTTCTATACATTGCTTCTTTTGCTCTTGCTTGTTTTGCTGGCAAGATGGATCAAGTCAAAAGAAGCGGAATGGATTGGATCGTATGGAGAATATAAAGTCCGTAAAGCAATTAAAAATATAGAAGCAACATCATCCGGAAAATACAAAGCTTTTCATAACCTGTATATTCCAAAACAAGACGGTTCAACTTCGCAAATTGATCATGTTATCCTTTCCGATCAAGGACTGTTTGTCATCGAAACGAAAAATTACAGCGGCTGGATTTTCGGAGATGAAACGTCAAAATATTGGACGCAAGTCATTTATAAACGAAAAGAAAAATTTCTTAATCCTATTTTGCAGAACAAAGGGCATATCAAGGCGTTAAGAGACTGGCTTGGGGAGGAGTTTGCGCATATTCCGATGCACTCGGTTGTCGTGTTTTTGCCGCGGGCAAAGTTTAAATCAAATGCTCATTTTGCCCATGATTATGTGGTTTATCCGAAACAATTGAAACAAGTGCTCGAGCAACACCAAACAAAAGTGATCGATAGGGAAACAAAGCAACGTTTAGCTCAAAAATTAGAAACAGTGCTTGCCAAAGATAAGACACAAGAAAAAGAAATGAAAAAGCGGCACGTGCAAACGATTCAAACGAAGCAAAAGCAGACGGAACAACATATACAGCAAAACCGTTGTCCAAAATGTGGCGGTGTTCTAATCGTTCGGAAAGGGAAATACGGAACATTTAAAGGTTGCAATAATTATCCGAAATGCAAGTTTACGCAGTCGATTGGCTGAACTTGCAACATGGCGATCGGGTAGCAACTATAGATAAGGGAAGGAGGAAAATGATGTTTTCTATTCACGAGGAATTGGAACGCCTATCGCAAAAGTATCGATTTTTTGCTTCAAAAGAAGCGTTTAAACAGTCATTAAAATTTCAGCTTCAAGAAAAATTCCGCGTCGAGGAGAACAAACGCTTTCATGATTATCTGATCGATTTGTGGGTGGAAGAACCGGAAAGTGGGCGCCAATACGCGATTTGTTTAATGAACAAGCTCGCTCGGGTCACGATAAAGCAAAACGGGCAAACGATTGAATTGAAGCACCACGGTGCTCAGGATCAGGGTCGTTATGATTTTTTGGCGCAAGTGGAAAAGTTAGAACGAATAACAATGGGGAGAAGGAATGTATACGGGATCGTTGTGCTGCTAACGAATGACCATTTGTATTGGACCGAGCCGATGCGACCAAATACGGTGGACTGCGAGTTTCGCATTCATGAAAACCGGATCATCACCGGGGAGTTAAAATGGCAGGAACGTGCATCAGCAGGGACGAAAGAAAACCGTGATGCGCCGATCTTTATTAAAGGGAGATATCAATTGAAATGGCATCATTATTCTACCATCAACCAAGACAAACATGGCGAGTTCCGATATGTAGCTGTTCATGTTGGGGACGTATATAGTTGAGAGAAATAGTTTTAGTGTCTGTTGTCACCTGTCGAAGAAAAGCTGTGTCAGGAACAAAAACGTCTCGAGCAAGACTTGATTAACCCGGATTTATCTGTTGTGATGAAGAAGTGTTATGAGAAGCAATTAAAAAAAATTAGAGCGCGACAGGAGAAGCTTCGTTGCATGCGGATCCTGTCACTTGTCGGATGTATGGGCACAGACAGGGGGGGAGAAAGTTTGTTGGCGGAAATACATGGAAAAATATCATCGGACGGTTCGAATTTAAGCGAGCGGCTTGAGGATCAGTTGACAGCAAACGTATTTGGCACGTCGCGTTATCTCCCTTTTCACAAAGGGATTCAGCCGATTTTCAGCAAGGCCGTATTTTTTTCTCAAACTGATCAAACGGTGTTCATAAATGGTTTGGAGATGCAAAAAGACGAATTTATAGGGGATAAGGTTAAGTTTTGGGTCAAGGGAGAAAGAAGTGAAATCGATGTTTTGCTGGAATTGGATCATTTGATCATAGGAATCGAAGTGAAATACCATAGTTCTTTATCATCAGACGATCAATTGGAGCGAGAAGCAAGTGATTTATTAAAGGGTAAAGGACAGACGCCAAAGTTTTTGCTCTTATTAGGAACGGAACCAGAAGTGAATATGATGGCTAAAAAGGTGATGGAAGACAGAAAACTGCCAAGCGGTGTTCATTTCGGATATTTATCGTGGCAAGAAGTGTTCCATCAATTGGTGTACGTGCAAAAAAATGAAACATTGAATGAGTTTGAAAGGTTAATGCTGAAAGATTTGACTGCTTTATTGAGAAAAAAGGGATTTGATCGTTTTCAAAACTTTCAAAGCCTTGCTTGTCCTTTAGTTGACCACTGCTCCTACTTTCATTTTTATACAGATGAACAATTTTTTCATTTAAGTGCCAATCGTATTGAAAAGGAGTGGTATTATGAATTCCGTTAGTATACGAGAGAACATAAAAAATGCTTTTGAGGTTGTGCGAAAAACGTACGAGAGTGTCGATAAACTGTTGGCGGAATTGGATCGCCAATCGGTCGAATGTGGATTTGTTCCGGTGATCCCGCAATTTTTGCGTTGGAAATCTGACCGAGAGTATCAAGGCTGGTTCATTCAATCTTTTATCAAGCTATATCAGAGAGATTTTGCCACTCCTTGCCGGTCAGGGAATGGGTTGAAAAATGACCCAATATATGCGGTTGAAATTTCATTTGAAGAAGAACCAAGGATGACGTTGTGTAAATACGTGTATTCAACCCTTGAACATTGGGATAAACCGCCGAGCGTTTCTGAGCATTGGTTTTTCTACTGGCCTTTATATGATGGCGATAATTTTACTGACCATGAACTTGAAAATGGAGTGTTTAGAACCGTTCCGAATGACGAAAAAACTTCGGAAAAATTCGGTAAAATTCAAGAGGTTATTTGGAAGGAAATTGACTTATTATCCATTACATCAACGAACATTAGGGATATGGTATTTCGTGAGTTGAAGTGTTTGTGACGGATAAACTCGAATTGGGGAAACGAAAGCAATTTATGGACTCAGGGAGAGGCAGTGCATGGGGATCAAAATAGAAAAATTCCTGTTCGGGTGGCAAGATTCCAAGCGCAGGAGCTAGAGAAATGGAGAAACGGGGAAAGAGAAAACGGTAAAGATTTTTATTGCAGAAAACTGCCTGGTACGAAAGGATTTGGTTATTTGGGAGTTTTAAAACAAGCCGGTAGAGCATCATTACCATTTCACATTGCTTTCGGCGAAGATGTGGCGAGCCCTGTTTTTTACCGTGAATCGCAAAGAGCATCGTATTAAAGATATAGGGGGAGAGGAATGAACATGCTGAGCTTTGAGCATAAGAAAGCGATTTTTCGGTCATATAAGCAGCTACAAGAAAAGCCTATAAGTTACGATCGAGTAAATTATGTTTATCCAGAAAGCCGGCAAAGAGGGAAAGTATTAACTAGGGAGTTATCCCTTAGTGGAAATGGATATGTAAATGGCAAGTATATGGATAGTGAAATCATAAAGAAAAAAGGATATAACGTTGATCCACGAGGATGGATAAGAATTGCCCATTTCTCTGAAGAACAGTTAAGGGAAGTTATTGAGATTGCCATGATGTCTATGTCAGGGAAAAGTGCTGAAATGATACAAACTGGCGCAAATTTGAACCATGATAGTAACAAAATGAAGTAGCAAGAAATAGGGATGGAAACTTCGACTTCTTTTGAAAGACTGGTTCGTTCATGTTTGTATAATTGGATTGGCTATGGAAATGTCAATGCCCCGATTTGGTTTCTTGGAGTTGAAGAAGGTGGGGCAGAAATATGGAGACACCGTACGAAAACGCTTGAACAAAGTTTAGAGATTCGCTCAAAGTTTCATCTTCAAATGGATTTTCGGCATGTTTGGGAAGATTTGTACAATATATCGTTATCATCATGGACAGGCCCTAATGTTTGGCGCTATATAGCGGCTTTTATTTTGGAATTCGAAGGAAGGGATGCAACGGTTGAAAATATTAACGATTATTTGGACATGATCAAGGAGTTTAGGGATGCAGAATTGAAAAATTTGGTTGGTGCATTAAGAGACGGGAGTGGATCAACGTGAAATTTGATCCCAATCAGCATCTTCATTTAGGATATTATGAGAACAATGTTGACTTAGAAGCAGTTGCATATAAAATTCAGAACGAAAATAAGTGGGTGGTTTTTTTAGATCATGAACAAGATACTACATTAGTTCAAAAAATATTAGATCAATATGATTACCATGAAAAATATGGTTACAAGATTTTTACTATTGATGCAGATGATTTATCTTATGAAGTCGGAAGCAAGCTATTGGAAGAGTGGTTAAAAACAAATAACGTAATATAACAAGGAACAAATTCGCTAACACGGCTTCAATCCACGGCCAAAGAATAATATTTGGCACCATGATATAATGGAAACAAAAAGCAAATGGAGTGAAGGCGCGGTGAAAACTCCAGAGTTTCCAAATCACAACTACACGTATGAAGATTATCTGAAATGGGACGGACAATGGGAATTGATTGACGGCGTGCCATATAGTATGGCTCCTTCTCCTTCGTTTACCCATCAATATATCATCGGTGAGCTTTATGCGGCGTTGCGGGATTATTTTCAACAACAAGGATGCATAGTGGTCATGGCACCGTTTGATGTCATATTCGCTTCAAATCTTGATGACAAATCTGTGAAAAATGTGGTGCAGCCCGATATTTCCGTTATTTGTGATCGAGAGAAAATCACAGAAAAGGGATGCGTAGGCGCACCTGACTTAATCGTAGAGGTGTTGTCTCCGAGTACGGCGTTAAAAGACCGAAATGAAAAATACAAATTATATCAACGGTTTGAAGTAAAAGAATACTGGATGGTTGACCCGCTGCATCGAACTATCGAGGTGTACGGATGGCATAACGGAGTATATGAAAAAAGGGAAGTATTTGGAGAACAAGATGTGCTAGTTTCTTTTCTGCATCCAGACTTAAAGATTTGCCTAAAAGATGTGTTTCAACGGTTATAATAAACACATATATGCGCACATGTTTAGAATGGCTGTGAAAACAACCCCCCATCTATTTGGCGATGGGGGCAAGTTCATCGTGGAGAGAAACGTTACGGATGGAGAGGCTATTGTTGCTGGGAGAGCTTGCGGATTTTTCGGTCATGTTGGGCAATTTTGGCTGAGTGGAAATCGACGGTTTCTTGTGTTTCGATAAGTTCGATGCGCAAGTTGTCGATTTTTGTTTCTAATCGATTAAATCGTTCGTTCATTTCCGCAAACTTGCTTTTAAATTCATCATTCATTGCTTCGACTTTTTTATCTATTGCTTCGATTTTTTTGTCTAATGCTTCGACTTTTTTGTCTAATGCAGCGATTTGCGAGCGAAAGTCAGATGCATGCAGATCGAGCGCCTTTAAAATTTCTTTTAACATCGTTTGTTGTTCCACGTCATTCACCTCCTCACTAAACAGTATAACTCGATCATATAGACAAGAAAAGACAAAAAGGTGTAGGGCAGAAGCCTAATGCATCTGTCTTTTTGTTACTATCCCCTATAAGTAGACAGCAAAAAAGACATTGGATATGATGTTCTTGAGCGTCTGCTTTTATGGAGAAGAAAAGATCAAATTTTTTTATTTGTCTAAAAGACACGTCTCAACAGTTATAATATGATTATTGCTTATTTAATGGATGCTTCTTATTTTTTAAAAATGATGATAAGGAGAAAAGAAATGAAAGTTGGAAGAAACGATCCTTGCCCTTGTGGAAGCGGGAAAAAGTATAAAAAGTGTTGTATGAAAAAGGATGCTGTTGTAGAAATCCGAAAAGTGAGGGAGGAGCGCTTTTTTCAATTAAAAAATGAGTTATCGGAAGAAATTTACCAATTTTTAGAGCGGTCGTTGCCTTTTTCGGAAAAACTGCGCGCGGAAACAGTGTTTGATCAAAAAATAACCCCCATAAAAAATGGAGACGCGCTCGGACCTTTGTTTTGGCTTTGGTATTTATTTTTCCATCGATTTGACAACGGATTGCGCGGAGTCGAATGGTTTTATCAAGAGAAAAAAACTGGTTTAAAGGCGGAGAAAGCGCGATTGCTTGAAACATGGGTATCACTTGTCCCACGCCTTATTCAAATTGTAGATATGGATGACAATGGAATAACGGTGGAAGATGCGTTTACGCACGAACGGTTTCATATGCCGTTTTGTGAAACGATGAGTAAGCCTATTCCGTGGGGAGGAACGTTTTGTCTGCTTGAGCCGTTCGGCGAAGGCTATTATGTTCATGGAGCGGCGATTTTTGAAGGACCGCGGGGAATCAAACGCGCATATGCAAAGATCAACCAGTTGATGTCAGAAACGAAACAATCGTATGAACAAATCGCGATGACCTGCTTTTTAGAAATTGTGAATGAATTAATGGATCCGTATGATTTTCGGCATCGCGAAATGACAAAAATTGATGAAGTGACATTGCATTATGAAGTGGATGATGGAAAAAAGCTGGTTCATTCTTTAGAAAAACAAGACGTCGTTATCGTGGATGAACAGAAAGGAAAAATAACAAAGTTAAGTTTTGCCGGCAAACAGTATATATATGAGGACAATCTAGCTTCAAGTCCGGTGTATATGCGCGAAGTGTTAGGATTTATAGAAATCAATAAACACCACCTAAAGTTTGTGACTTTTTTGCCAGATGCGGTGGAATCGTTTATAAAAGTGATGGAGAAAGCGGGATCTGTTGCCCGTTTTATCAAAAAAACGGTACGCAAATTGGACGCGCCGAAAAACGTCGAATTTCGCTCTTATGCGATGCAGTTAGGAGAAAATGTACCGCTTTATTTTGGCGCACTGGCGAATCAGACGCTAGATATTTATCAGTCATTGCACACTCCGCAAGAGGAATGGGACGGGAAAACCGTGATGCAAATGGTAGAACAAGGGAAAAAAGAAGAAGTCGAGCGATGGCTGCAAGAACGCGAGTATATTAGTTTTATGAACGCCGAGCGGCTGGAATGTCCGGTTACGGTTGATTTTAATACGATTCGCCGGAAGTTTGGTCTTCCTTTATCTCCATTTGTCACGTTAGGGAAAAAACGACAAACGCGATTGCTGGAGAAGCAGCGAACAGACGAAATGGAACAATACGAGCAATATGACATGCCGCTTGAATGGATGGATTCTTTCTTTGGTAAAGATATAGCGGAGTTTTTTATCGAAAAAACGAGAGGAAAATCAGAAGCAACGGTATCGAAATATCGGACAGGGCTATCCATTATCGCCCAATATTTGTTACAGTCTCGTCTTTCGTCTTGGACAAGCATCACAAAAGACCATTGGCAGCAATGCATCGTTTATCATTATTTAGAAATGAACGGTGATGCGAGCATCAATCAAGCGAAGTCGTTTTTCAGCACGGTAAAAGCGTTGGCAAAGTGGATTGACGCGCGATATGGAACGAATCATGATAAAACGGTTCGATCCATCATCCAGACGGTGGAAGAAGAGATATATGACGCGATTCGTTTGCTTGATTTATATGTTCCGTATACAACGAGAAAATACCATTATTGGTTACAGGAAATAGAAAGAGATGTAGTTGAAAACACACTAGCGAACTATCAAGTAAGCGGCCTGTTTCAAATCATCGATATTTCCGCTGCGACGATGAAATGTAAACATACAGAAAGCGGAAAGCAATATACGATATCCGTCACTTCATTTGTTCGTTCTTATGCGAAAATAGGGATGATCATTCGCGGAAACATTGTCAAAACGGCAAACTCTGGCCGTTGGAAATTCATCTATGTGTCACGGGTGTTCCCAAAAGAGGCGGGGCAGTATTTGAGTTGAAAATGGAGTTTGCTTCAAGAATAGAAAAGATTGCTTAGTTGGTTGACGGACAGTGATAGGCACTGTCCGTCTTTTTCCAATCAATAGAGAGCCGTCGATGCAATTGGAATGGAGCGGCTCTCTTTTTATGTGAGATTGATAGGGGGTGCGTGTTTTAAATTGTTATTCCAAACTATCGCGATATTGATCTCGGATTAATGTCGTAAGGCCAATATTGTCTAAATAACGGACAGGACATAGGAATGTGACGGTGACGACTCCTGGGTGTCTGCCGATTTCGATCGCGCCGGTGATCGTTGCGCGGTTCATCACTTCAGGGACGGAAATGCCTAACACATTCGCCGCTCTTTGTAATCCGTTTTCCGTTGCTTCGTTCAAGTTTGCGCCTGTTCCGATAAAGGAAATCGGAAGGGATTCTTCTAGCTTTTTCACGCCCCATTGCTCTGCAAGGTCAAGCGCAATTTCTTTTTCTTTTTTCGTTATTGGCTTTGCTAGATATGGAAGGTCTTCTTCGACAGGGAGAAGGATCGGACCTTCAATCGTTAAACCTTTAATCACTTTTACTTGAAGCGTGACGATACCAGCTACATCTGTTGTATGTCCCGCGATTTCCCCATCTCCTTGCATGGCGTGCATGTCACCGAGATAAACGCCGCCGCCCGGCACTTTCACAGGGCAGATTAAGACGGCACCTTCCCGCACGCGATTAATATCCATATGTCCGTCTGTGCGGTCTTCGAGCTGCTCTTTGGTGATCCCGTATTCATGCGGGGCATCAACGAGAAACTGCCCGAAGTCCCCCGCGTTGTGCGAGTCTGGAAATGGGCGTGCCGGCGTTGTGCCAAGTTGTCCAAGGAAAGGTCGAAGTCTAGCGACTGTTCCTACTAAATCGTGAGGTGCAAAAGTGACGATCGGGTTTTGCACCGAGTTGTCAGGGGTCGCCATGTAATAGCGCCCTTGTTGGGCGATATGTTCTGCCGCTTCTTTATGCAGCGTGATGCCGACTTTTTTATTGGAATCAAACGCCATCGTATAGCCGTTTGTAAACACAAATGGAGTGACGTCCGCGCCGCAATTGGCGCAACGAATTGCTTCTTGGCCTATTCCTTCTATTTTTGTCTCTGGATACATCGTTCCGCATTCAGGACATTTCACGGCGACAAATGGGTCTCCTACAAATCTTCCTTCCATCGGCTTATCATTTCCGGAGGACGTAGCAATGGAAGTGACGCGGATCGATTTAATTTTGATCGCGATCGCGTCTCCCACTTCTGCGCCTTCTACGAAAACAGGTTTCGTGACTTCGTGGCCGCCGCGAATACAAGGGGTGATCATCGGTCCCCAGCAGCCAGGGGCCGTATTAGCCACAATATATCCGCCATCTTGCACAGGACCTAGCATTTCACCGTTAGGATCTAAAATTCCGTTCGTGAACTCGTTGACAAATACGGTTTGTTTTGCTTCCATCGCTTCCCATTCCCTTCATGATAAAATATTTTCTATGCAAATTATAAGAGATGATAGAAAACGATTTCAAACAAACAGCTTGATAATTCTAAAAATAACTTAATAGATTGGCTAATCAGAGATTATCACAAAAAATATAATATTATGAATATTACTAATTTTATGTATAATATTGTATAATTCGATTTTAGAAGGGAGGAAAATGAATGAGAAGCAGTATAGAAAAGGTGTTAGAAGAAAAAGGAATTAAAGTATCTGAAGAGGAACTAGAGCTGTTAGAACAGCAATGGAAGGCGATTCAACAATTGAAAAATGGAATCGAAACATTGAAATTAAACGATGCCGATATTGGCATCACTCATCATCCAGGAGGTGTGTATTGTGGGAAAACGGTTCAATGAGAAAACGATTTCCGAACTTGCGCCGCTTGTAAAAAGCAAGCAAATTTCCCCAGTTGAGATCGTCCGTGATGTACTCGAACAAATCGAAAAGTTAAACGGTGAGTTAAATGCTTATATTGAGGTAACCGCGGATAAAGCGCACAGACAGGCGGAGACGGCGGAAGCGGAAATATTATCGGGAAATTATCGTGGTCCGCTGCACGGCATTCCGGTGGCGATTAAGGATAATATTTATATCGCCAATGAAACCGCAACGATGGGATCAAAAATACATCGGAATTTTCAACCTAGCTATCATGCGACTGTGGTGGAGAAACTTTCCGAAGCGGGAGCGGTTTTTCCTGGGAAGCTCAATTTGCATGAATATGCTTGGGGAGCGACGAATAATAATCCTCATTTTGGCCCTGTTCGCAATCCTTGGGATACCGAGCGAATTTCGGGAGGATCGAGCGGAGGATCAGGAGTTGCGACAGCCGCTCATATGACGATTGCCTCTTTAGGGACGGATACGGGCGGATCGATAAGAATTCCTTCCTCCTTTTGCGGTATTGTCGGCTTAAAACCTACCCATGGATTAGTGAGCAAATACGGTTGCTTTCCGCTAGCGTGGTCGTTGGATCATATCGGTCCGATGACGAAAACGGTGGAAGATGCTGCTTATGTTTTAGAAGCGATTGCAGGCTATGACCCCAAAGACCCGACCTCTATCGATGCCCCTACAGCTAGATATTCCACGCAATTAACGGAGTCCGTCAAAGGTGTAAAAATCGGTATAGAACCATATTTCTTTGACAATGTGGATGCAGAAGTGGAAAAAGCGGTGAAGAATGCCATTTCATCGCTGGAGCGTGAAGGCGCCATCGTCGAAACAGTACGAATTCCGACATTGCAATATGCGCAATACGCGGAAATGATTACGATTATCTCGGAAGCTAGCGCCATTCATCATCATAATTTAGTAGAAAGAGAAGAGGATTTTGGTGACGATGTCCGTTTTCTATTGAAGCTTGGAGAAATACCATCCGCCGTGGACTACTTGCAGGCGCAGCAAATTCGTTTGCAGTTGGATCGCGAATTTATGGAGATATTCAATAAGGTAGACGTCATCATTACCTCGACGCTTCCGTTGCTGCCTCCGAAAATCGGCCAAGATACGGTACTATTAAATGGAAAAGAAGTGAATTTTCTTGATCATATTATTCGTTTTACTGGTCCGTTCAATTTGACGGGCTTGCCAGCTGTAACGGTACCGTGCGGTTTTGCGCAAGGTCTTCCTATCGGCATGCAAATAGTCGGTCCGGCCTTCCAAGAAGGAAAAATATTAAACATTGCCGACGTGTTTGAAAAGTTGCATCCAGAGTTAAAACAAAACCCGATTGCTCTTAAACAGTAAGAAAACGGCCTTCCCTTTCCGATGGGAGAGGGGAGGTTTTTATATATGGATGGATATCCCCGAATAACGTGAAGCAGGGGTAATGCAACACGACTTGGACAACAAAAATATTTTGACCAGCAGGAATAATTTTGTTATCGTTAAGACAAGAACATGGAAAAATTTTGAGGGGGATGTCTTGTGAGCGAATTCAAAGCGTTAGTAGTAAATAAAACCGAAACAGATTTTACCGTCAATGTACAAACTGTTTCCATGGATGACCTTCCAAAAGGGGATGTCCTCATAAAGGTCCAATATTCCAGCGTCAATTATAAAGACGGATTGGCGTCCATTCCTGATGGCAAAATTGTAAAAACATATCCGTTTATCCCGGGGATTGATTTAGCTGGTATTGTTGTTTCTTCGGATGATCCGCGTTTTAAAGAAGGAGACGAAGTCATCGCAACTGGCTATGAAATTGGTGTGACGCATTACGGAGGGTACAGTGAATACGCCCGTATTCCTGGAGATTGGCTCGTCCCGCTTCCAAAAGGATTGACATTAAAAGAGGCAATGGCTTTAGGAACAGCTGGCTTTACGGCGGCACTATCGATTCACCGCTTGGAGGAAAACGGCCTGTCCCCGGAAAAAGGGAAAGTGCTTGTCACTGGGGCAACCGGCGGTGTCGGCAGTTTGGCGGTTTCGATGCTGGCAAAACGGGGCTATGAAGTGGTCGCAAGCACAGGCAAAGAAACAGAGCATGAATATTTGCGCGAGCTTGGCGCGAAAGAAATTCTTTCCCGAGAAGATGTATGTGTCGAGAAGATCCGCCCGTTAGATAAACAACAATGGGCAGCGGCAGTGGACCCTGTCGGCGGGAGAACACTTGCGACTGTTTTAAGCCGCATCCAATATAATGGCGCCGTGGCAGTCAGCGGGTTGACAGGCGGCACGGACGTTCCAACAACCGTTTTCCCATTTATTCTTCGCGGCGTAAGTTTATTAGGCATTGATTCGGTCTATTGCCCAATGGAGTTAAGAAAGCAAATTTGGGAACGAATGGCCAGCGATTTAAAACCTGATAAACTATTAGAATCGATTGCGCAGGAAGTTACTCTCGAACAGCTTCCTGAGGCACTAGCAAATATTTTAAAAGGTAAATTACGTGGCAGAACGGTGGTAAAGCTATCATAAAATGGTTAACCATCGAATACATATACCCCCATTCCGAGGATTCGGACATGGGGGTTTTTTATTGGAATGAACCTCTCCCACCTACACTCTGTTTAGAGGTGAGAGACTTCTCAGTGGACATGTTAAACGCGGGATCAACCTGTTGGAATGGGGGAAATACCATCTACTCACTTTTAGACATTTTTCTTTTTTCCTTTTTCTGTGCTATCACATAATAAAGAGCTGGCACTACAAATAGAGTTAAAGCAGTACTATACAGTAACCCTCCTATAATCGTAATAGCTAAGGGGCGAAATAAATTGCCTCCTATTATGGCTAGGGGCGTTAACCCACCCACTGCGGATAAGGATGTCAATAAAATCGGACGCAAACGCAACCTTCCAGCCTGAATCAAAGCATCTTTCAACTTTTGCCCTTGATCCAATGCACTATCAGCGAATTCCACGAGCATAATTCCATTTCGAACGACAACGCCTCCCAATCCAATCATGCCTAGTAATGCCATAAATCCTAATGGTTGATTGGTAAGATAGAGGGATAAAATGGCTCCACTCATCGCCATATAAATCGCTGTCATAATCACAATTTGCTTCCAGAATGAACGGAATTGGATAAACACCAATACAAAAATCAATAGTATGGATAGCACATAGAACTTGTACATCGATTCAAATGCTTGTGTACGCTGTTCCTCTTGTCCTTCCATTGTCCATTGATATCCACTCGGCCATTTTTTCTCCAGGGCTTTCAGACGCTCCTTCGCTTTTTCAGTCATTTGTGGAACCATTTGGTTATGATCCACATAAGCTGTCACCATGGCCGATCGCTCTCCGTTATAATGAGTAATCTGTGGGACAGTTTGAACAGTTGATATTTTAGCAATCTGATTGAGAGGCGCATATTGACTTTGACCGTTAGGTAAGACGGTGGAAACCCAAAAGTCTCCCAATTCTTTCATATTTCTGGGTGATTGATTTGCCTTCAGTAAAACGGGAAAAGATTCATTTTCGACAAATACTTTACCAACTTCGATCCCCTCTAGTGCAAATCGATGGTTTAAAGCGATATCTTGTGGAAGGATTCCATATTTCAGGCTCTTTTCCTTATCAGGAGTGACAGATACTTCGGAAGTTTTTCTTCCAAGCGATGACTGGGTCTGGGTAATATGGGGGATCCCATCCAACTCTCTTTTGACATCTTCCGAAATTTTTTGTAGTTGTACCAAATTTTCTCCTTTAATCCGAATTTGGATAGGTGCTTCAATGGGTGGTCCTTGCTCAAACTGTCGTACTAACACATGCGTATCTTTTGGAAATTTTCCTTTTAACTGCTCATTCAGTCGATCAACGACCTTTTCCGTTTCCTTAACCCCTGTCTCATTGAGATGTAGCATCATCTGTGCTACAGATTCCCCACGATCCATAGGCTTCTCATTATAGTAAATTCTCGGCATCAATTGTCCCAAGTAGGTGATATCAAAATCGATCGCTTTATCACGCTTGACTATTTCTCTTACTTTTTTCACTATGCTCTCTGTCTGTTCGAGACCGGACCCTTGTGGTAAACGAATATCGACCACTAACTGGGATCGTCCATCCGCTTTAGGGAAAAACTGTACTTGTAATAATGGCAGCAAAGCCAATAAGGCTGTACTTACCCCAAAAAAGATAGCAATCCATAATGGAGCTCTTTTTAATGTTTTCGTCGCTAACTGCTCATATTTAGACTGTAGAACAGACCATCCTCTCAGTAACCACTTACTCTCTTTTGTTTGTCCCTTTAATCCGAATCTTGCCCGCAATGCTGGAATAAAGAACAGTGAGACAAGTAGTGAAACGAGCAAAGTCACAATGATTACTTGCGGGATCGAATGGATAAAACGACCCGTATCCCCTTCTAAGAAATAAAGGGGAGCAAATCCGACAACAATAGTCAATGTTGCCACAATAATTGAAGGCGTTACTTCATATACAGCTTTAATAATATTCCCTATGTTATTCCCGTTTTCGGTTAAATGTCTCTCAATATTCTCATTAGAGACAATCGAATCGTCCACTAAAATACCTAAAACCAAGATAATCGAAGCAATGGAGATTTGATGTAAACTCACTCCCCATAAATTTAAGAAAAATAATGAAATACACACGGTAATCGGCACGCTAAGACTGGTAATGAACGCGGAACGGACGGCTAATCCTAACAGACAGATCGCTACTACAACCAGTATACCGACACTTAATTCACGATACAGCTCATTAAACTTTTTATTTACACTTTCACTTTGATCAAAAACAACCTTCCCCGTATATTTTTTCGGTAATTCTTTCTGCCAGGATTGATAAACCTTTCTTAATTCTTCTCCTACTTTTCTGGCATCTACATGATAGTCCACATAGGCAATTAACGCTACGCTTTGCTTTTCACCTGTTAAAATTTTCGTGTTTTCCTTTTCATATCCCCATTCAACTTTGGCAAAGTCCTTGACATACAATTGCTTGCCTGACTTGGGATTTTGAAATATTGGGAGATTTGCGATCTGATCCGGGTTACCAAGCCCTCCGACGGTCAGGACATTCTTTTTTTCATTTCCTTTTAAAGTGCCTTCTGGAATTTGAACATAATTTTTTTGTAAAGCCTGCATTACTTGCATCCAAGAAAGTCCCAAGCTTTTCAGTTTAGGAATATCGACATTGATTTCGACCCGCTTATCCGCTAATCCCAATATTTCTGTACGCTTGACCCCTGTTACTCGATCAAAGCGTTTCTGCAGATCATTCGCTTTCTCTTTCAATTCCTCCTGATTTATTTGACCATCTTGAGAAAGGTGTACAATCATAAAAGCCATCTCAGATAGATCCGTCTTGATTTCCGGTTCCGTTGCATCTTCAGGTAAAAGCCTTTTCGCTTGGTCCACCTGTTCCTTTACTTTTTGCTGCGCTTTTTCCAAATTATTTCCTTCTTTAAAAGTCACAAACAAGGTGGATACATTCGGAAGCGAAAAAGACTCAATGTTTTGTACTTCGGAAACCGTCTTGATTTTCTTCTCCAACACATTTGTAACCAATTGCTCTACCTTTTCGCTTCCCGCTCCAGGATAAGTAGTCACAATGGCTATGCCATTCACCAAAAACTCAGGATCTTCCTGCTTATCCATTTCAAAATAAGAAAAGACCCCGGCAAGACTCAAAGCGATAAACAAAAGGAGTGTAACAACCGGTTGTTGTATCCCTTTCTTTATCCATTGCATCTGATACACGCTCCCCCTGAAAAGTGATCCTCACTTACAGTAATAAGCATGGAAAAAAGGCATCATTTTTTCTTTTTTAACAGTCCAACCCCCAGTGCAACTAAACCGATCGCAAGTAACACCGCTCCGACATAAGCCAAATAAATAAAAGCATTTGGTTTTGTCGCATCCCAGTTTAGTGAACTTGGGTCACCGGAAAATAAAATCGCTTTTTGCTGTTTTCTTTTTACACAATTTCCGGGACTTAATCGGCCATTGTACCACTCTTCTTTCGTTTTTATTAAATTTTCAAGCGTAAATTACGCATTTCTTCTTTCTACCAAATTAATGCCAAGCCCCATCAATACGACTCCCATAAAAAATAAAATGCTGATTGGATATAATAAATCGCCGATGGAATTTCCATAAACCGCTGCTCCTTTTAAAAGTTCCATGCCGTAAGTAACAGGGACGAATTTAGAGAGAGCCAATAAAATTTTAGAGGAGACGATTTCCAAAGGCCAGTACGCTCCGCCGATCATCGCCATGCTAACTGATACAATCGAAATAATCGCTCTAAACTGTTGCTCGTTGTTCACAAGTCCTGTTATAAAAATGGATAGCGCAACAAGCGCGAAAACATAAGGAATTAATAACAAAAGCATTTCTGCGAATTTTCCGTGAAAATCGACACCGATTCCAAAGTGAAAGATAGCGAATATAAGCGCCACTTGAATATAGCCGACTACAAAACTATATAATAAATTACTTGTATATATTTCCCATTTTTTTAACGGCGAAAGAATCATGCGGTCCCATATTCGTTCCCTTTTTTCGACGAGGATTTGGAGAACGTTAAAAGAAACCGTGTAAATGACAAAAAACAAGGAAAATCCAAATATTGACTGTAATTGATTATCAATCATAATCGGTTGTTCGCCGTGAAAACTTTTCTTTTCAAAAGTAAAAAGGGGCTGTTCCTTTGCTTCGATTAGTATCTTTTTGACTTCTTCCGCATGCGTGTTCGAATGTGTAGAGACATGTTCGCTGATGGCTTTCGTTTGTATATGATCTACGTATACTTTTTGAATATATTGACGAATAAAGTTTACATTTGCCGTCTCTGATGAAATGATTAAACGAAAATCATTTTTTTCTAACTCTACTCCCGCTTCGACTTTTCCTTCACTCACAAGCTTGCGAACTTCGTTTTGATCCGTCAGTTCAAAGTCAAACAAATCAGAATGTTGGAGAAAACGAAGTATTTCGTTTGTTTCCTTTTTAGGAAGATGGCTGTAGACAGGAACTTTTACTTTGCTTTGATTTGCTGTGCCTATGATAAAAGCCATTAAAACGCAAATGGCGGTCATGGCAAGAAAAATCCATGGTTTTCGAAGAAAAAGGCGAAGTTTCGCTATTAAAATGCTACTCATGATAATTCCCCCTTTTTTGGGAATATAAATATGGCTGCTATTACCATCGCCATGCTAAATAAGCATAAATACAAAATCGAACCCGTAACTTCCGCCAAACCATACCCCTGAAGTATTTTTAAATATGCCGTCATGCCTGAACCGTTAGGGGTAAGATTTCCAAGTGTATGAATCCAGCCTGATAGTTGGTTAGAAGGAAAAAAACTTCCTCCGAGAAGCGAAAAAATGGTAACAACAATGCTTGCAAAAAAGTTCGACATATGTTCTGAATTTAATCGGTAATTTAAGGATGTTAACAAAACGGATAATCCTCCAACGGCAAAACATAGGGCAAGAGTGACTGCAAAAAAGGCAGTAACATGAGGCCATCTAATGTGATAAATGATCGAAGTGACCCCATACAGCAAACTTAGCTGTAAAAACGCAAGAAGTACAGAGGAGATAAAAATCCCTATCATGTAAGACCATTTCGATACATTGGCAAGCAATATTCGATTAAACACATGAAGTTGTTTTTCGTGAAAAGCATAAGAACCGATATTTGATGCGATATATAAGACAAACATGACACTCATTCCCACCATATAATAAGTAACGGCATTAATGGGTTCTCTTTTTGTGACCGTTTCAACTTTACCTTGGACATGGACGGTGGGCATGCTAAATGAACTGTTTAGTAAGCCTGATTTTCCAAGAGCAGAAAAAGTGGAGTAGCGCTCTTGAAATGTTTTGACTATATCTTCTACTATTTTCGCTGAGATTTCTTTTTGCTCATTTGTGTAGAAGGAAAGCGTTGGTTGTTGCTTTTTTCCTAGAAAGACGCTTTGTAGAACCGAATACGTAAATTGTCGAGGAATTTCGATAATCGCTGTGTAGCTTTTATCTTTCCTAATTTTTTCGAGTTCAGATGGCTTTACTGTCACTAGCGTGATATATGGTTTTAATTCTTTAGAACCTAATACATCGTTTTTTAATGCAGTAACGGGAAGCATTTGTTTTGCTGCGTTCGTCATCATTTGCTTCTGTTCGGGTGGTATGCCTAGATTTTCTAAATCATGAACAAATTTTTGTAAATCTGCTTGTTCGTTTCCTCTCTCAATGAGAGCGACTTTTGCACGAATGGTAGGAGAGTCATTCTTCATAATGTTTCCGAGCGCTAAGCCTAATATCGTAATTAAAAGAAACGGCATTCCAAGAAGAACAAGCAATTCATGCCGGTTTCGAATAAACAATAGGAGCTGCTTCTTTATAAATTGTCCAATCATCGCGATTCCTCCATTAATCCCGTAGTGCTCGGCCGGTTAGATGCAAGAACACATCTTCCAATGTAGGGGTTTGGATTTCCACCGAAGTTAAAACGGTGTCAGTCTTTTCTGCTAACTTAAATAACATATTGAATACATTTACTTCTTTAGGAGTCAAAATGGTAATCAATCGATCTTGGACGGTTACATGGTTAATGATTGGTTCCGCGCGCAACGCGTCAATAAATGGCTCGTGAACCCTTTCTACTTTTATTTGAACGGTATTTTCCGATGATAAAATATTTTTGATTTCTTCTTTCGTACCAGATGCGATAATGCTGCCTTTATCCATAATGTAAATTCGGTCACATAAGAATTCGACTTCTTCCATGTAATGGCTCGTATATAAAACGGTCATTTGTTTCTCTTGATTTAATCGTTTGACCGTTTCCAAAATATAATTTCTTGACTGAGGGTCAATACCGACAGTTGGTTCGTCCATAATAATAAATTCCGGTTCATGTAAAAGAGCGACTCCGATATTTAATCTTCTTTTCATTCCGCCAGAAAAATGTTTCACTAAATCGTTTTGCCGTTCAGTTAAACCGATTTGTTCCAATATTTCATCGACTTTCTTTCGTAAGCTCGCTCCGGATAAACGATACATTCTTCCGAAAAAATATAAATTTTCTTTTGCTGACAAATCATTGTATAAAGCAATTTCTTGCGGAACCACTCCTAATACCTTTCTTAATTTTGTTGGGTTTTTAAGGACGCTCTCGTTGTTAAAGCGGACATCTCCGCTTGTGGGTGGAATTAAAGTAGAGATCATGGAAATCGTTGTGGATTTCCCAGCTCCGTTTGGACCTAGTAATCCTACAATTTCTCCTTTTTCTAAAAATAAATTAACGCCATTCACCGCTTTTGTTTGTTTAAACTGTTTCGTTAATTCTACCGCTTCTAATATCATTTACTCTCTCCTCCTTCTTTTCTGATTTTCATGTTACGCTATTGCTTTGAAAAATCACTCTATCGCGAGTCATTACTTAAAATAAAAAACATGACTTTAGTCATTTTTCGTTCGCATAAAAAAATGACCGTATGTTTCGGTCGATATTTACGAGGTAATATCATGTTTAATGGCATAAATGGCAAGCTGGGTGCGATCGCGTAGCTGGAGTTTTTGGAGGATTTGTGTAATATGATTTTTTACCGTTCCAACGGATAAATGAAGCTCTGCCGCAATTTCTTTGTTTGTTTTTCCTTCTCCTACTAATTTTGCAATCATGAGTTCACGAGGGGATAAAGGGATGTCAACATGGGGTTGTTTCGATTTTTGTAATAGCTTTGGCATCATTTTTGCCGCGACATCTTCATGAATGGTCAATCCACCTTTCATACAGCTATATATCGCTTGAATCAGTTTTTGTTGTTCAGCCGTTTTCAATAAAAATCCGTTGGCCCCATCTTTCAATGCCTGCACGGCATATTCATCATCATTGAAAGTGGTTAAAATTAAAATTTTGACATCCGGCCATCGCTTTTTCATTTTCCTTGTCGCTTCCAAGCCGTTCATCACAGGCATGCGGATGTCCATAATAACGATATCGATAATATGTTGTTCCATTTCGTGCAATGCTTCTAATCCGTTTTCCGCTTCTGCGACGACTTTTAGTTGAGGATCCTGTTCAATCATCATTTTTAATCCTTGTCTGACAAGCGCTTGATCTTCTACAAGTAAAATGTTAAACACGATGATCCCCCTTTACTGGAATCGTTCCTTGAACAATAAATTCATCATTAGTTTGAAAAATGTGCAAAGTTCCTCCGACTTCCTCTACACGTTCTTTCATGCTCGTTAAACCAAATCCCATTTGAAAAGGTTTCGGCTCAAAAATACGGTTTTTAATAGAAAAATGAATATCGCCCACTGCTGATTTTCCTAACACGACAAATACTTTTCTTGAATGGGCATGCCTCATTGCATTTGTCAATGCTTCTTGAATGACGCGATATAACACAACACTAAGTTGATTGGAAATCTTCGTAGATAGTACACCTTGTTTCGTCGTAAAGTGAACCATAATATGGCTTTCCGATTCTAATTTTCGAATCAATTGAAGCACAGAGGCAATCCCTTCATTTTCTTCTGTTTTTAACGCTTTTACGGCTTGTCTTGTTTCCTCTAAACTATCGCGAACTAAACGTTTTAATTGCTCATATTCTTGTTTCGGTTCTTTGATGGACAACATTTCTAGCTGCATAAGAAGGGCGGTTAATTTATGTCCTACAGAATCGTGAATTTCGCGGGCAATTCTTGTTCGTTCCTCGAGTCTTGCAGACCGTTCTGTTTCATAATGCAAACGCTTTAAACGCCGGTATTCTCCTAATAGCTGTTCATAAATCTCTCGTTGCTCTTTTCTTTCCAACACATATTCATTTAACAGAGCAGAGATGATAGAAAAAAGAATGAAAGCGATGAGCCATTCCATTTCTCCGCTTTTTAAGCCAATAACGATCACTGCTGAACACAGAAACGTAATGATGGTCAATAAGCGGAATTTTTTTATCGATAGTTGAAAAATCGCTTCTAAATAAATGTATAAAAATAACAAAAGACTATACATATTTTTAGGAAGCGGATAACGAAATTCAGCTGCTACAATCAAAAAATGAATGATTATATATAAGACAAGCGGCTCTTTCACAATAGAAAGTAAAAAATAACTTAAAATCGCAAGTGAGCTAATCAACCATAGAAGAGCAGGTTGATTTGAATGTTGGCTATGTTCATATAAGTACCCTGTCCATAAAACCGCAAACATAAGCGAGCGAAAGATAAATAGTTTCACAACATCCCCATCCTGCATATTTAATTTATTTTTAACTTACTGGAGCAAAAAAAGGATGTCAATGGATTTTTAGGTAAAATATGCTTGACCGTAACAAAAAACATGTAACCAAGAAAACTCTTATTTGCGGATGGCTATCAAGTATCTGAACATTTCCGTTACGTATCCAAAAGCCAAATAAAAAACAAAACAAGCCGAAGCTCGTTTGAACCAATGGTTTGATCGGTACCTTTTTAGTGACTGCACCGCCGCACAAAGTATGCCAAGGCGCTCATCACTCAAAGAGACGCGTTGCCTTCTTGCATCATTTTTTCTTACTCGAATGGGATGATGGAGGGAAAACAAAATCAAACTGATTAAACGTCGAGGATATGGATACAGAAATATCCAACATTATTCGAGACATCTATCCCATTTTAATGTAAAAATCAAGTACATCTTTTGTGATGAACCAGTAGGTGGATGAATCGGAATATTCTTGATATTTATAAGGAAATAAGCTATTAATAGAGGTAACAAGTTTGTCATCCCTTTGGAGTTACCTCCATTAAAGATCGGTGGGGTGACAAGTTTTTTTATTTTAGAAAACTAGAATTATCATTCTATATAAACTTTTGATAATACCCAGACTTATGAGGGGGAGAGAGTAATGAAAAAACTAATTAACGATCCGAACCAAGTCGTCAATGATATGTTAGAAGGAATGGTTGCGGCTTATCCAAATCGGGTGAGACGACTGCCAGGTACGAACGTCATTGTAAGAAATGACGCTCCAGTAGAAGGAAAAGTTGGTGTCGTAAGCGGCGGCGGCAGCGGACATGAGCCGGCGCATGCGGGCTATGTCGGAAAAGGAATGTTAGATGCGGCAGTATGCGGGGAAGTGTTTACCTCTCCGACGCCTGACCAAGTGCTAGAGGCCATCAAAGCGGTCGATAGCGGAAAAGGCGTATTGCTTATTATCAAAAATTATACGGGGGACGTGATGAATTTTGAAATGGCCGCGGAGTTGGCCGAAGCAGAAGGAATTCGTGTTGCGAAAGTCATTGTAAATGACGACGTAGCGGTGGAAGATAGCACGTTTACAACAGGACGGCGCGGCATCGCGGGAACGGTGTTCGTTCATAAAATCGCAGGGGCACTATCAGAACGCGGCGCACCGCTTGAAGAAGTCGAGGCGGCGGCGAAGAAGGTGGTGCAAAACGTCCGATCCATGGGAATGGCACTTACTCCGTGCACCGTGCCGGCAGCGGGAAAACCTGGCTTTGAACTTGGAGAAAATGAAATCGAAGTTGGCATCGGCATTCACGGCGAACCGGGAATTGAAAAAACAACGATCAAAACAGCGGACGAAATTGCGGAAACGTTGCTGAACAAAATTTTCGATGACATGAAACTAGAAAAAGGCGATCGCGTCGCAGTGATGATTAACGGACTTGGTGCGACACCGTTAATGGAGCTATATATTGTGAATAAAAAAATATCAGAAATGTTGAAGGAAAAACAAATTCACGTCCATGAAACATTTGTCGGAGAATATATGACCTCGCTGGAAATGGCCGGCTGTTCGATATCACTATTAAAATTGGATGATTCCTTGATCGAATTGTTAGATGCGCCTGCCGATACAATTGCGTTGAAAAAATAAAGGGAGAGGAGAAATCATCATGGCGTTTGGCGTGGAACAGGCGAAACGATGGATGAACATCGCAAACGATAAAATTCAACAACAAAAACAATATTTAACGGAGCTCGATCAAGCGATCGGCGATGGCGACCATGGGTTAAATATGGCGCGGGGATTTCAAGAAGTAGTCGAAAAAATTGCTTCTGTCAATTACGAAGACCTCGGTTCGCTTTTCAAAGACGTAAGCATGACGCTAATCGCGAAAGTAGGCGGAGCTTCAGGACCGCTATACGGCACTGCTTTTTTGAAAATGTCGCTTGCGCTTGCGGGAAAAAAGGAAGCGGATGATAATGAGCTGATCGTAGCGTTAGAAGTGGCGTTAGACGGGATCAAAGCGCGCGGAAAAGCAAACGTTGGAGAGAAAACGATGGTGGACGTATGGGAGCCGGTCATGGAATTTTTGCGGGAGAAAGGAAGCATGCAAGCGAAAGAAGCAGCACTTCTCGCGAAAGAAAAAATGGAACATACAAAAGAACTTGAGGCGAAAAAAGGGCGTGCCGCTTATTTAGGAAAGCGATCGGTTGGCCACATCGATCCAGGTTCTGCTTCTTCGTATTTATTGTTTGCCGCTTTAGCGGAAGTGCTCGAGGGATAAAGGAGAGATCATTCATGAAATATGTCAGCCTTGTATTAATTTCGCACAGCGAGGAAATTGTAAGCGGTTTAAAGAAACTATTAAATCAAGTCCAGCCTGATGTCAACATCGCAGTTGCCGGTGGAAACGATGGGGAGATCGGGACGAACGCTTTCCGCATCAAAGAAGCGATTGAATCCGTCTATTCGGAAAAAGGGGTTGTCATTCTGTTTGACCTTGGCAGCGCTTTGATGAACGCGGAATTGGCGATCGAGATGCTCGAGAAAACAGATCATATCGCCATTGCTGATGCTCCGTTGGTGGAAGGAGCGTATATCGCCGCGGTGGAAGCGGGATTGGGAAAATCGCTCGATGAAATCGTCCGGGCGTGCGAACAGGCGAAACAGATGGTGAAAGTGGCGCGTTCATAGGCGGAATGAGCAAACTATGGCAATAATGGAAAGCGAAAACATGAGGAAATATTGATAGAAAAGCACCGGAATCGAATGGACTGCCTCACTTATTTGAGACAAAGAAAAAACACCTATGCTGCCTGTTTTCTGAACTCAACAGGAGACAGGTAGTTTCATTTGGTCTGAATTCGAATTTGATTATAATATTGGATGCAATTCTGGACCATTTGTTTTACACTAGAGTTAGTGAGATTTTGTTTTTCTTGTGAATAGTAATGAGGAATGAAACGATTCTATTGCGGCATTATCATGGCAGTTTCCTTTGCGGGACATGCTTGTGGTAATGCCTTTTTCTTTGGCTAAATGTTGAAAAGCCATAAGACGTATACACCGCCCCCTTGATCGCTATGGAGTAGCACGTGTTTCGGTTGTCGCTCTTTTACGGCCATTTCTAGTGTCTTTAACACTAACTAAACATCTTGTCGGTCACTGATTTAAGCGGCAATAATCTCATTATTTTTATATAACCCGTGGTGCTAGTTGAGTGTCAGCGCTCAACCAGCCCTAGTGTGACCAAGGAATAAGCCAACAAGATGCCATCGAGTGCCACTTCAAACCCGGCCATGGAATTCGCTCGAATGTCGGTGATCCGGTATTGGTCTACGAGAATCGAAAACACCGTCTCGATGACTTTGCGTTTTTTCCTGATCCATTCTTCCCATGCCTTGGATGGGCCGTGCTTTTGATTGTGTCGAGACGGTGTCCAGAACGCGGCTTGGTGTTCTTCGTACAGCTTTTCTCGAAGAGCGTGGCTGATGTACCCTTTGTCCCCAAAGTTGTAGGGATGAGGGATTTGAGTCATCACCGTTTCAGCGGCTTTGACGTCGTGGCAGGACGCTTCCGTCACGACATAGCCCATGGCCAGCCCTTGATTGGTCACTTGAAGATGCAGCTTGAAACCGTAGTACCATTGCTTTTTGGAAGCACAATACCCCATATCCGCGATCCCTCGAAACCGCTTGACGCGCTGCATTCTTGCGGGATGGCACAACGGAAGAGGCAAGCTGTCGACGACCGCATAAGCATGGTGTTGGCCACGTTTCGCCAGCTCATGACGGATCCATTTGATGGCGAAACCAAGCGCCCGGCAGCGGCGGTTGTATCGGGAGCGTTCAAGAAACGAGCCGTTTGTGAACAAATTTCCCGTGACAAAACGATGCCAGGCTCGTTCGGAAGAAAAGCCCAGCAGCTTCCCCAAAAGGTGAACCGCCATGACCACTTCGTCTTCTTGCTTGACCAAGTGACGGTTGCGGCGATGAAGATACATTTGAATCAACGACAGTTGGGCAGAAACAAAACAGAAAATAGCGGCATATTGTTTTTGAAGTTTGGCTGGATCTGTAGTAAAATGAAAGTGCTCTTGCATGGGGGATCTCTCCTTTCGAATGTTGGGTGACACTTTCATTCTACTGGAGATCCGCCAGCAAGGGCTATTTTTATGCTTGATCAAGTTTATCTAGCACCACGGGTTTTATATAAATTCATAATGATAGTTGACAACTAAAGTATCGAAGTGTCAAACGGCATGATATCTGTTACCCACTTTTCATTTGGCTGAGAAGCGGTAAAATCACGGTTTAAACGAATCGGTACGATGATTTTACTTTCTCCATTGATCCAGTTTTGACGTTTTTTTCATACGGCATTGAAGATTCCGTTTTTGCATGATTTTTTGTACGGTTTTTCAATCGATTTTGGTTCCATATTGAAGCCGTAGAACTTCTCTTACCTTACGATGACCGTAACGATAATGATTCTTTACACAGATTTCTTGAATTAACCGATACAAATTACGAGGGATACGATCATAATTTTCAATTTGGTTATCGAATTGCAATGTTTGACGAGGTGTTCCTTCTTTTAGAAGAAATTATTGGTATAAATTGATTAACTATCTCTGTCAGAAACGCCTTATTTTGCAGGATATTAGTGATTAACAAGATAATTATTAGAATATTTCTTTTTTAATAGCAAATCACAATTTTGTATTACAAAAATTCAAAAAAAGGAATGAAAGCGTATCCATAAATTTGTTTACCAGCGCTACAATAAGCGTAGAGAAAGGAGGATATGATGATACTAGATGGAAGAAGCATCCATCTCTTAAGAGAGGTGATTAGGAATCCGAATATTAGCAGCAAAGAATTAGAAAAGAAGTACCGGTTAAGCCGCAGGCAGATTGGGTATAGTTTTGAAAAAATAAATATGTGGCTAAGAAGCAAAAATATGAATGAAATTGAAAGAACGAAAAGCGGCTACTTTCTTATCGATAAAACCTTAAAATCTAAACTTAATTTAGAACTTAATCTAGACAAAGAGTTTGATTATGAGAATTTAAACGAATTATCCAAAATGCAACGAGTAAACATAATTTTGCTTATGTTATTAAGCAAAACGGAAGAACTTTCATTAGTTCATTTTACTAGTGAATTAAGAGTAAGCAAAAATACTGTAATAGATGACTTAAAACAAGTAAAGAAGCTTGTTAACGACTTTGATCTCGAGCTTCGTTATTCACGAAGATACGGCTATCTAATAGAAGGAAAAGAGTTCAACATTCGAAAATTATTGATATCCACAATATACAAGATTTTGAAAATGGATCGTGGAATCGAAAGAGTAAGACAAATTGCTCAGTTATCTGATGAAGAAATAGCAGAATTTAGAAATAGAATTGAAAAGGTGGAAAAATCGTTAAACTTAAAATTTACTGATGAGAAAATCGAGGTAATGCCTTATATTTTGCTTCTTATTCTAAGAAGGATTAGTCAAGGGATGAAAATTGACTCACCTTATATAAATTACAAGGAAATCTCAGATACAAAAGAATATTTAGCAACAGAAGAAATTCTCCGTGATTTCAAAGAAGTTCCAGAAGAGGAGCGTCTCTTTATCACACTTCATTTACTCACAACCAATGTACATTGGTCAGAAGGATTAACTGAGGAAACCATTCCTGATTTGGTGCAAGCGTTGGATGAGATGCTGATACTTTTTGAAAAAAATACATGCATTTTTTTAAAAGATAGGGATCAGTTGCTTCAAAAGTTGCTTCTTCATATGAAGCCAGCGTATTACCGAATAAAGTATAATTTAACAGAAGTTAATGATATGTATGAAATTGTTAAAATTGTTAACCATGATTTTAAAGAGCTTCATCATTTAGTGAAAAAGTCTATTCAACCGTTAGTTGATTTAATTGGATGTGACATTCCAGAAAGCGAAACGGTTTATTTAACGATGTTAATTGGGGGATGGCTTACACGCCAAGGAGAAAATATAAGCAAAAGAATGAAAGCAGTTGTCGTCTGCCCTAAAGGTGTTTCCATTTCTCGATTGATGTTCAGCACGCTAAGAGAATTGTTTCCGGAGTTTATATTTTTAGACTCATTATCAATTAGAGAATTCCAACAATATCCAATAGACTACGATATTGTATTTGCACCGGTGTTTTTGGAAACACCAAAAAAATTTTTTCTAGTTAACTCCTTTCTCGGATACGAAGAGAAAAAAAGACTACGCAAACAAGTGATGCACGAATTATACGGATATGTGCCAAATGAATTAAATGTAGATGGTATATTGGAAATTATCGAAAAACATTGTGTGATTAAGGATAGAAAAAATTTATCAAAACAGTTACTAGAGTACATTAGTCAGGACCGTTCGCCAGAGTTACATTATGGATTTAGTACGAAAAACCCGGATTTATGTGAATTAATAACACCATCAACGATTACTTTGCGACATTCTGTTAATACTTGGGAGGAAGCAATTAAGATTGCCTCACGACCTTTGCTAAAAAGTAACAGCATTACACAGCAATATATAGAATCTATGATTCAGCGCTGTCATTCTGATCCATATATTGTAATTGGTCCGAATACAGCTATTCCACATGCAGCGCCAGATGAAGGAGTTAATGAACTTTCTATGAGTTTACTTCGGTTAAGAAAGGGTGTAACCTTTGCAACTGACTATTCAATTCAGCTAGTGATTGTTATCGCAGCATTGGACAAAGACCGCCATCTTCGGGCGCTAATGCAGTTGATGAAACTAGTGAGAAATGATCACGACCGCCAACAAATCATAAATGCAAGATCTGTTTATGAGGTACACGAAATCATCAAAAAATATGCAGTCGATCAATAATGTATGTTTAGAAATATCGAGGTGATAAATAAGTGTGTGAAATATATTTTGATGAGTCATTAATCTTGAAGGATGTAAATGTGAATAATAGAGAAGAATTATTAAAGATCATGGCCATAAATCTGTTTGAAAAAGGATTAGTAAAAGAAAGCTTTATTGAAGCTGTTATTGAGAGAGAAAGAAACTCTGCTACTGGTCTTCCTACCAATGGAGTTTCTGTTGCTATTCCTCATACAGATTCAGAGCATGTAAATAAAAATGCCATAAGTGTGGCGATATTAAAGGAACCGGTGAAATTTGGGGTTATGGGAGAAAGAAGCGCAGAAACTCCTGTTCAAATAGTATTTATGCTTGCAATGAATAAGGAAGATTCTCATCTCGTTCTTCTTCAAAAACTAATGGGAATATTTCAAAATGAAGAGGAATTGCAGTTTCTAATGTCAGAAGAAAACAGGACAAATATAAAAAATCGCTTAGCTAATAATTTACAAATACTATAAAAGGAGAGATTAACATGAAGAAAAAACAAGTATTAGTAGCATGTGGAACAGGAATTGCGACATCTACAATTGTGAATAAAGCGATAGAAGATCTTTGCAAAGAAAACAATATTGAATGTGACATTGTTCAAATTAAGATTACTGAAGTAGGTTCGTATGTCGATACAGCTGATCTGTTGGTTACTACAACTATTGTTCAAAATGAATACCCATTCCCTGTAATCAATGCACGAGCGTTTTTAACGGGGATTGGATTAGAAGAAGTGAAAAAAGAAATTTTGGAACATTTGAAAAAGTAATTGATAACAAATTTGGATTCCATGATTTCTGCATGGAATCCAAAAGTGAATATTCAAAGGTATTAAAATGGGGGCTTAAATTATGAAGGAATTTGTTGATGCATTGAAGGCGTTTTTAGATTTGGGCGCAACTGTTATCTTGCCAGTTGTTATTTTCCTGCTTGGTTTGTTATTTGGTCAAAAACCTGGAAAAGCTTTTAGAGCAGGTCTAACGATAGGAGTGGCATTCGTTGGAATTTTCTTAGTAGTAGATTTACTTGTAAGTAATTTGGGTCCAGCTGCCCAAGGAATGGTTGAAAGATTTGGAATTAAATTGAATGTTATTGATGTCGGTTGGCCAGCGGCAGCTTCTATTTCATGGGCTTCTCCGATTGCAGCATTTATTATACCACTTGGTCTATTATTAAATGTCTTAATGCTTATTACCAAAACAACTAAAACGATGAACGTGGATATTTGGAACTTTTGGCATTATACATTTATGGGAGCTATTGTATATGCTTTAACAGACAGCATAATCCAAGCGCTAATCGCTGCACTTTTATTCCAAATTGTATGTTTAAAAATTGCCGATTGGACAGCACCAATGTTGGAAAATTACTTTGGGCTACCGGGAATTTCTGTCGCTACTGGAAGCACAGTTTCTTATGCAGTATTAGGGATTCCGATGGTGAAATTAATGCAAAAAATTCCTGGTGTTAAGAAATTGAATGCAGATCCTGAAACAATCCAAAAAAAATTCGGAATATTTGGAGAACCGATTTTCATGGGGCTAATTCTTGGTTTAGCTTTAGGTTTACTTGCCGGTTATTCTGTTGGCGAAACGATTAAAATTGGTATGTCGATGGCAGCGGTTATGGTGCTTATGCCTAGAATGGTGAAAATTTTAATGGAAGGTCTCATGCCTATTTCAGAATCAGCACGTGAATTACTTCAAAAGAAATTTGGTGCTCAAAATATTTATATTGGGCTAGATGCCGCTGTCGCGATTGGTCATCCGGCAGTCATTTCAACAGCGTTAATTCTTGTTCCAATAACAGTGGCATTAGCTGTAATCTTGCCGGGCAATAATGTGCTTCCTTTCGGTGACTTAGCAACGATTCCTTTTATTGTCGCATTTATCGTTGGTGCTTCGCGAGGGAATATTGTTCATTCCGTGATTGTCGGTACTGTTATGATTGCTTTATCACTTTACATGGCAACAGATCTTGCAACACTTCATACACAAATGGCTATTGATGCTAAATTCCATATGCCTGAAGGTGCAAGCAAAATATCTAGTATCGACCAAGGTGGTAACTTAATTAACTATATAATTTATAAACTCTTTGCTCTCATAAACTAATGAAACTGAATAGATTTTTAGGCTCCTTCTGTTTCCTTATTATAGAGTATAAGGAGGACAAAAAAATGAAAGCGTTAGTCAAAAAAGAATTAGGTTTTGGTAACCTAGAAATTGTAGATGTTGAAGAACCAGAAGTAGGTAAAGATCAAGTTAAAATATTAGTGAAATATAGTGGGATATGTGGTACCGACATTCACACATACGAAGGTCATTATAAAGTAAAGGCACCTGTTATTTTGGGGCATGAATTTTCAGGGGAAATAGTAGAGGTCGGTGAAAACGTAACAGAATTTAAACCAGGGGACAGAGTAACGTCAGAAACAACTTTCTATATTTGTGGAGAATGCATTTATTGTCAAACAGGTGACTACAATTTATGTAGCAGTAGAAAAGGGTTAGGAACGCAGCAAAATGGCAGCTTTGCTAAGTATGTAATTGCTAGAAAAGAAAGCGTTCATAAGCTTCCTGAACAGGTAGATTATGTATCTGCTGCTATGACTGAGCCGCTTGCTTGTGCGCATCATGCGGTGACTAAAGCAACAATTAAGGAAGGAGATGTTGTTGTTGTTTTAGGACCTGGCCCAATTGGTTTACTTGTTGCTCAAGTAGTAAAAACTTATGGAGCGACCGTTATTGTTACTGGTTTGTCTACTGATAAACTTCGTCTAGAAAAAGCCAAAGAATTGGGGATTGATTATGCTGTTAATATTCAACAAGAAGATATAAACCATGTCGTAAAAAGTTTAACAGATGGATACGGTGCTGATGTTGTTTTTGAATGTGCAGGAGCTGTTTCAGCGGTGAATATGGGGCTAGACTTATTGAAAAAGAAGGGGCAGTTTATACAGGTAGGGATTTTTGCAAAATCTGAGATTCCTATTAATTCAGAAAAGATTATTCAAAAAGAAATTACGATGATTGGATCTAGAAGTCAAAAACCTGCTGATTGGGAGCCAGCATTAGCTTTGATGAATGAAAAGAAAGTAAATGCCAAAGCACTTGTTACGCATCAATTTACGATTGATCAATGGGACGAAGCGTACAGAGTAATTAAAAATGGAGAAGCCATCAAAGTACTGTTAACACCTATTGATTAAATAAAGAAGCAGTTTCCCTAGATAATCATAACTTATAAAATCCAAAGAGCTATACAAAAACAAGAAAACGCTTTCTATGGATGCTCGGAAGCTAAATTAAAAATAAAAGGTGATCGAGATTTATGATTGAAAAGATTCTTGATTTTGTGCTTGGACCATATGGGAGAATGGTTGGAGATTTTTATATTGAGCATCAGTTGTTAATTAACACCATTGTTGTCGGTACAGCATTAGCCTCTAAATTTTATTTAAAACAAAGAAAGCCATCTACCCAATCAAATCTTTCTGTTGAGGCTGCGGAACTTAATGAAAGATAAGCAGAGTAGGAAGGAAGTAAAAATGAATGAGGGCATTAAAGTTATATGGAAAAAGAGATTTGCGATACGAGGAAGCCGAGGAACCGTTTATTGAAAAAAATGATGAGGTCATTATAAAAGTAAAGGCGGCAGGCATTTGTGGCTCTGACTTATCAAGATATGCTAAGCTAGGTCCATATATTGAAGGGATGATATGGGGGCATGAGTTTAGCGGTGAAGTAGTTGCAATCGGATCTGACGTTCATCATGTTAAAATCGGGGACCGTGTGGCAGCATGCCCCACACTTTATTGTGGAAAGTGTGAAAGCTGTAAAAAAGGATTGTTATCGCAATGTAAAAAATTAACAGTGATTGGGGCTAGACATCCTGGAGCATTTGCAGAATATGTAAAGCTTCCTGGAGAAAATGTACTTTCTATACCTGAAACAATTGACTTTGATACGGCGACATTTATAGAACCTTCAGCTGTAGTGGCACATGGATTTTACCGAACTAGAATCCAGCCCGGTGCAGATGTTGCAGTAGTGGGTTGCGGTAGTATTGGGTTATTAGCTGTTCAGTGGGCAAAAATTTTCGGTGCTAGTAAGGTTTATGCCATCGATATTGATAGTAAGAAATTAGATATTGCAAAAGAAGTCGGTGCGGATGTTGTTATTCATGCAGTTGAAAAAACAGCTTATGAACAGTTAATGGAATTAACTGATGGAAATGGGGTTGATTTAGTTATTGAATCAGCCGGTTCTCCTATTACATCTGCCCAAGTGTTTGCGTTAGCCAAAAAAGGAGGAGGAGTTTTGTTTTTAGGTATCCCATACTCGGATGTAAACATCGAACGATTTTATTTTGAAAAAATTGTAAGAAATGAATTAACTGTACTAGGATCTTGGAATGCTATTTCAGCTCCATTCCCTGGAAGAGAGTGGAGCACAACAATCGAATGCATGAGCAAGGGACTAATTAATGTAAAGCCATTAATAACTCACCGTGTTCCTCTTTCACAGGGACCAGAGATTTTTGAAAGAATAACAAATAAAAACGAATTTTTTGGGAAAGTACTGTTCTATCCAGAAATACAATAACGAACAATGAATGAGTCGGTACCCAATATTATAGTTTTGGGTACCGACTTTTTTACCGATACCGCTCCAACTGGGCGAAAAAGTCTTTCACAAACCGATAAAACACTTTGACCGACGGCGCCAGTTCGTGATGGTCAGAGATGATAATGCCAACGTTTCGTTTGACTTGCGGTATTTCGATTGGCACTTTTACCGCGAAGCGGGGCACCGTTTCATAAAAGGCGCTTTCCGGAAGAAGAGTGACGCCAATCCCCGCGGAGACGAGACCTTTAATTGCGTCTAAATCTTCGCCTTCCGATGAGATGATCGGGGAAAATCCTGCTTGCTGGCAGGCATCGAGAACAATTTGATGCAAAATGTACCCTTCAGGAAATGTCACAAACGGTTCGTTGCGCAGTTCATTTAGTACTAAGCTGTCTCGTTTGGCAAGCGGATGGTTGCTTGGAAGAAGGGCGGCAAACATTTCCGAAAACAAAATCTCCCCTTTAATGCCTGGTTCACCAGTTGGAACAGGCCCGAGAAACGCCAAATCGATTTCTCTTTTTTTCACCGCTTCGATTAAATATTTGTAAGCTCCTTGCCGCAAATGAAACGACACATTTGGATGCTCTTCTTTAAAAGCGGAGATGACCATCGGCATCGTATGGCTTGCTAAACTCGTTGGGAAGCCGATTTTGATCGTCCCGCGTTCCGGGTCTAAATATTCTTCGATTTGCTGCTTGGCGTATTCAATGGCCTTTAGCGCTGTCTCCACATGAGGTAAAAAGTGGCGGCCGACTGGGGTGAGTTTCACGTTTCGTCCTTCCCGTTCAAATAACTGTACGCCAAGTTCGGCCTCTAAATTAGCAATTTGCCGGCTGATGGCGGATTGTGCGACATGAAGAGCTTCCGCCGCTTCGGAAACGTGCTCCCGTTTGGCCACTTCTAAAAAATATTGAAGTTGTCTTAGCTCCATTTTCCCCACCTCCCTGCTATTAATCTCAAAATGAGATTAATTTAATCTAAATTATATATTGTTTATATTATTTTTGAAAACTACAATTATATACACAGAGCAAATGGAACGGGAGGGAAGCAAGATGAAACATTACGGGCTACCGAAAGCGCAGGGGCTTTATCGTCCTGAATTTGAGCATGATGCGTGCGGTATCGGCTTTTACGCCCATTTAAAAGGAAAGCCGTCCCACGATATTATAAAAAAAGGTCTTCATATGCTTCGTCAGCTTGAACATCGCGGCGGGCAAGGAAGCGATCCAGAAACAGGCGATGGCGCGGGTATTATGGTACAAATTCCGCACGAATATTTCCAAGTGGCGTGTGGAAAAATGAAGCTTCCGCCAAAAGGGCGTTATGGCGTCGGCATGGTCTTTTTGCCGGAAGATGAGGAAAAACGATTGTATTATGAAAGAGAAATCAATAAAATCATCAAAAAAGAAGGACAGACGCTGTTAGGCTGGCGCACTGTGCCTGTAAATATCGAAAAACTCGGAAAACTCGCAAAACAAAGCAAACCGTTTATCCGTCAAGTTTTCATCGCAGCAAGCGACGATATTCAAGATGAGCTTGCATTTGAACGAAAATTGTATGTCATCCGCAAACAAGCGGAAAAGCTTGTTCAAAATAATGAATGTTATTTCGCCAGCCTCTCAAGCCGGACGATTGTATATAAAGGATTGCTTACACCGGAACAATTGGATGAATTTTATGTCGATTTGCAGGACGAACGGTTTCAATCGGCGTTTGCCCTCGTTCACTCCCGCTTTAGTACAAACACATTCCCTAGCTGGGAAAGAGCGCATCCAAACCGCTATTTAATTCATAACGGCGAAATCAATACGCTAAGAGGAAACGTCAATTGGATGATGGCGCGGGAAAAGCAATTTGTATCTGAACTTTTCGGTGAGGATTTGCAAAAAATTACGCCGATTTTAGATATGAACGGCAGTGACTCATCCATTTTAGATAATGCGTTTGAATTTTTCGTCTTAGCCGGGAAAAAATTGGCTCATGCGGCGATGATGCTCATTCCGGAACCATGGTTCTGGGACAACGAAATGGATGATGACAAAAAGGCGTTTTACGAATACCATAGCTGCTTAATGGAACCGTGGGACGGCCCAACGGCGATTTCGTTTACGGATGGCAGACAAATCGGCGCGATTTTAGACCGTAACGGTTTAAGGCCAGCGCGTTATTATGTGACAAAAGATGACTATATTATTTTCTCATCGGAAGTCGGTGTCATTGATGTAGATCCAAATAACGTGCTATATAAAGATCGCTTAAGCCCAGGGAAAATGCTTTTAGTCGATTTAGAGCAAGGCCGGATTATTTCTGATGAGGAAATTAAAGAAGAAATCGCTAAAGAAAAGCCGTACCGCAAATGGTTGAACGAAAAAATGATGACGTTAAACGATCTCGATATTCCAGAATATACGGAGCCGGTCAAAAATCTTGTCACATTGCAAAAAGCGTTCGGCTATACGTATGAAGATGTAGAAAAAACGATCATCGCGATGGTGAAAGAAGGAAAAGACCCGACAGGCGCGATGGGAATGGATGCGCCGCTTGCGGTGTTGTCAGACCGTCCGCAAAGCTTGTTTAACTATTTTAAACAGCTGTTTGCGCAAGTCACCAACCCGCCGATTGATGCGATTCGCGAATATATTGTGACATCGACGATGACGCTTCTTGGAAAAGAAGGAAATATTCTTCATCCGGATGCATCGGCCGCCCGCCGTATTCGCTTGGATACACCGATTCTTTCGAACGAAGAACTTGCTGCGTTAAAGTCAAACCCGTATCCTGAGTTTAAATGTGTGACGATTCCGACATTATTTACCGACGACTTGCAAAAAGCGCTTGATGAAATGTTTGAAAAAGCGGAAAAGGCGATGGAAAACGGCGCGGTGCTTCTTGTATTGTCTGACCGAGGCGTTGACGAACGTCATGTCGCCATTCCGACGCTTCTTGCCGCAAGTGCGCTTCATCAATATCTTGTACGAAAAGGAACGCGCACGAATGTAAGCATTATTGTCGAATGCGGCGAAGCGCGGGAAGTGCATCATTTTGCCGCTTTAATCGGATACGGCGCGGATGCGGTTAATCCGTATTTGGCGCTGGAGACGATTCGCAGCGCTGTGGAAAACGGAGTCATTTCGCTTTCCTATCATGAAGCGGTGAACAAATATAAAAAGGCGGTTACCGATGGCGTTGTCAAAGTCATGTCGAAAATGGGAATTTCGACGGTGCAAAGCTACCGCGGTGCGCAAATTTTTGAAGCGGTCGGCATCGGTGAAGAAGTGATCGAACAATATTTCACAGGCACGGCATCCCAAATCGGCGGCATCGGTTTAGCGGAAATTGCTAAAGAAGCGAAAATGCGCCATGAAGCCGCATTCCAAACGACATACAAAGACGATACATTAGACCCAGGCAGCGAGCTGCAATGGAGACGAAACGGAGAACATCACGCATTCAATCCAAAGACGATTCATCTGCTTCAATGGGCGTGCCGAAAAAATGATTATCAGCTTTATAAAGAGTATTCCAAATTGGCAAATGAAGAGCGCATGACCTTTTTGCGAAATTTGTTTGAATTTGATGAAACGAGAACGCCGGTTCCGATTGAGGAAGTCGAGCCGGTTGAATCGATCGTGCGCCGCTTTAAAACAGGTGCGATGTCTTATGGTTCATTAAGCAAAGAAGCACATGAAGCGCTCGCTATCGCAATGAACCGCATCGGAGGAAAAAGCAATAGCGGCGAGGGTGGAGAAGATCCGAGCCGTTATGTGCCAGATGAAAATGGGGATTTGCGCAGAAGCGCGATTAAGCAAATCGCTTCCGGCCGCTTTGGCGTCAAAAGCCATTATTTAGTCAACGCCGATGAATTGCAAATCAAAATGGCGCAAGGGGCAAAACCTGGCGAAGGCGGACAGCTGCCTGCCAATAAAGTGTATCCGTGGATCGGAAAAGTGCGCGGCTCTACGCCTGGAGTAGAATTGATTTCTCCTCCTCCGCACCATGATATTTATTCGATTGAAGATTTGGCGCAGCTTATTTACGATTTGAAAAATGCCAATAGAGATGCGCGGATCAGCGTGAAACTTGTTTCCAAAGCAGGCGTCGGTACGATTGCGGCCGGCGTTGCGAAAGGAAATGCGGATGTTATTGTCATCAGCGGTTACGACGGCGGTACAGGAGCGTCGCCAAAAACGAGCATTAAGCATGCTGGGCTTCCGTGGGAGCTCGGTCTTGCGGAAACGCACCAAACGTTAATGTTAAATGGCTTGCGTGACCGTGTTGTGCTTGAAACAGACGGAAAATTAATGACTGGACGCGATGTTGTGATGGCCGCATTGTTCGGCGCTGAAGAATTTGGTTTTGCGACAGCCCCGCTTGTTGTTTTAGGGTGTGTGATGATGCGGGCATGCCATCTTGATACATGTCCGGTTGGGGTGGCAACGCAAAATCCAGAGCTTCGCAAAAAGTTTATGGGAAAACCGGAACACGTGATCAACTTCATGTATTTCGTTGCCCAAGAAGTGCGTGAAATAATGGCACAGCTCGGTTTCCGCACCATCGACGAAATGGTCGGAAGAGTCGATGTCTTAAAAGTGAGCGAGCGTGCGAAAAAACATTGGAAAGCGAAGCATTTGGATTTGTCGCGTTTACTTTATCAAGTAGACGGTCCACGGACATTTGCTCGTCCGCAGCAGCATAAAATCGAACAAACGATGGATTATAACGAAATTTTGCCGGCGGCAGTACCTGCGTTAGAGAAAAAAGAACAAGTCGAGCTTCATCTTCCTATTCGAAATGTTCATCGCACCGTCGGAGCGATTACGGGAAGCGAAATATCGAAACGATATGGAGAAGAAGGGCTTCCGGAAGATACGATTCGACTGCATTTCACAGGCTCTGCCGGACAAAGCTTTGCGGCTTTCGTTCCAAAAGGAATGACGATGACGCTTGTTGGCGATGCGAACGACTATGTCGGAAAAGGCCTTTCCGGCGGAAAAGTGATCGTCCGTCCGCCAGAAGAAGCATCGTTTGCTTCTGCGGATAACGTCATTATCGGCAACGTCGCTTTCTATGGGGCGACGAGCGGAGAAGCATATATTCGCGGACGCGCCGGCGAACGGTTCTGCGTGCGAAACAGCGGCGTGAACGCTGTCGTTGAAGGCGTCGGCGATCACGGCTGTGAGTATATGACAGGAGGACGTGTGGTGATCCTTGGTTCTGTCGGGAAAAACTTTGCGGCAGGAATGTCCGGAGGAATCGCTTATGTGCTATCCGATGATGAAAACGAATGGCAAAGAACCGCGAATAAAGAATTAGTGTTGTTCGAACGTCTCGAAGAGGAAGAAGAGATCAATGAAGTGCGTCAAATGATTGAAAAACATTACCAATATACCGGAAGCATAAAAGCTTCTCACATTTTGGCGCATTGGAATGAGTATGTCGGAAAATTTGTGAAAGTCATTCCGAGAAACTACAAATTGATGATCGAAACCATTAAAGCGATGGAACAATCCGGGCTTTCTCAAGATGAGGCGATGATGGCTGCTTTTGAAGCGGTGGCCAAACAAAAAAAAGTTGCGGTAAACGAACCACTCGCATTACAAGCGGTCGCTAAATAAGCGATCGCTTCGCCATCGTTACTGATCACAACAGCATGTGATTTCAATTACGGGGAGAACCAATCCGACACGATGTGAAAACGTCCAGGAAGTCGAGCAGAACAAGCGTTGCGAAGGTGTAGAAAAAACTTTTTTAGAATCTGCCGATTTCTATCGTATAGAGGTTCAATGGAATGGTACGGAAATGGAGGGGAAAACGATCATGGGAAAAGCAACCGGCTTTATGGAATATGCACGCGAGGAAGAAACAAAACGTGACCCGCTTTCCCGTCTCGACGATTGGAAAGAATATGCGTTTCCGTTTTCCGATGAAACGCTCGCAAGACAAGGCGCCCGCTGTATGGATTGCGGGACTCCGTTTTGTCATATGGGACTGGAATTGAACGGGCTGACATCGGGCTGCCCGATTCATAATTTGATCCCGGAGTGGAACGATTTAGTCTACCGAGGCAGATGGAAAGAGGCGCTCGAGCGGTTGCTGAAAACGAACAACTTCCCAGAATTTACCGGAAGGGTTTGTCCGGCGCCTTGTGAAGGTTCCTGTACGGTAGCGATTTCCGACCCGGCTGTCGCCATCAAAGGAATCGAGAGGGCGATTATTGATAAAGGGTTTGCCGAAGGATGGATTCAGCCACGGATTCCGCAAAAACGAACAGGAAAAAAAGTGGCGATTGTCGGTTCTGGGCCTGCCGGTCTTGCTTGCGCCGACCAACTCAATCAAGCGGGCCATTCGGTAACGGTGTACGAGCGGGCTGACCGAGTCGGCGGGTTATTAATGTATGGCATTCCAAATATGAAACTAGAAAAAGAAATTGTTGAGCGGAGAGTTCGGCTTTTAGAACAAGAAGGGATTACGTTCATAACCAATACGGAAGTTGGAAAAGACATCACCGCCGAAGAGCTGCGTTCTCAATATGACGCCGTCGTATTATGCATCGGCGCGCAAAAACATCGTGACCTTGCGATTGAAGGAAGAGAGCTTGAGGGTGTTCATTTTGCCATGGATTATTTAACAGGTGTGACAAAAAGCTTGCTTGACTCGAATTTTGCAGACGGCGGCTTCATCGATGCGAAAGACAAGCATGTCATTGTGATCGGCGGAGGCGATACGGGCGCGGACTGTGTTGCCACTGCATTAAGGCAAGGGTGCAAAAGCGTTGTGCAGTTTGGCAAGCACCCGGCATTGCCGGAACAACGATCGGAAAATAATCCATGGCCGCAATATCCGCTTGTATTTACACTGGATTACGCCTATGAAGAAGCGAAAGCGAAATTCGGTGCTGACCCGCGGCAATATTGCATTCAGACGAAAAAAATTGTTGGCGATGAGCACGGGCGAGTCAAAGAGCTTCATACGATTCAAATGGAAAAAATCATCGATGAAAACGGCAAAGCGATATTTAAAGAGATTCCGGGCACCGAACAAGTTTGGCCATGTGATTTAGTATTTATCGCCATCGGCTTTGAAGGTCCGGAGCAGCCGATTTTGCAGCAATTCGGCGTCGAGACTGTCAACAATAAAGTTAAAGCGCCGTACGGTAAATACACAACCAATGTCGAAGGAGTATTTGCGGCCGGAGACGCCCGCAGAGGCCAAAGCTTAATCGTTTGGGCGATTCACGAAGGCCGGGAAGCGGCAAGAGAAGTCGATCGTTTCTTAATGGGAACAACGAATTTGCCGTGATGTGGAAAATCCTCTTGAAAACAACTGGTTTTCGAGAGGATTTTTTCATGTAAAAAACGAATGTAAACATTATCTGATATTCAGTGTTGGAGGGGATGGATATGAATATCATAGATCCATCTAGACGCGAAATTTGGCAGCGCTTTGTTCGTGAAGGAATTTTGGACCATGCAAGGATGAATAAAAGAATTGCAGAATCATGGCATCTCTGCCGCCAGAAAAATGTGAACCCCTATGACGGAAAAGGAAAGATGATTTTAGAGCCGCATTTGCTGGCAGAAAGAAAAAAGCGGAATCAACGATTGCTTCATATTGCCGTACCTATTTTAGAAAAGCTGCAAAAATATTTTCAAGAAACCAAGTCTATTTTTCTTCTTGTCGATCGAGAAGGATATGTTTTATATGCAAAGGGACATAAACAAACAATGAAAATGGCTGAAGGAATAAAATTTGTGGAAGGTGTAAAGTGGACAGAAGATGAAGTCGGGACAAATGCCATTGGCACATCTTTGCGAATCCATGAGCCTATTGCGATTGTTGGCTTAGAACATTATTCCGTTGCTTCCCATCAATGGGTTTGTTCCGCAACACCTATTTATGACGAAAAGAGAGAACTTGTCGGAATTATCGATGTTTCTTACCCCATCAATCATTATCCGTTTCACGACCATGTTTTAGCCACTGTGGTTGCCGCGGCATATACCATCGAGCAACGATTCCACATTCAAGCAAAAGAAGATGAATTGGAGTTGTTTAAGTATAGTCGTAATATGGAAAATACAAATTCCCCTGTGGTGATATGCAATCATAAAGGGCGTATTGTCTGGGTGAATCATTGTTTGCGCTCTTCCTTTTCAAACATGCTTGATCGATCGCTGGAAGATGTTTGTGGCGATCATTGGATTATCAAATCCCAAACTCCCATTTATTCTTCTATTCATCATGATATTATTGGTTATCAAGTTACGATTCAAAAGACAAAAAATAATGATTTTAAATTTGTTTCTACGACATTTCATTTTGAAGGAGTAACCGGTAGGAGCAAATCATTTGCAAATGTAATAAAAAGTTGTGAAAAGGTAGCGAAAACAGATGCCACTGTTTATATCACCGGAGAAACGGGAACAGGGAAAGAATTGATTGCTCGCGCTATTCACCAAAACAGTGCCAGAAAAAACGGCCCGTTTGTTGCGATTAATTGCGGTGCGATACCAAAGGAACTAATTGGCAGCGAACTGTTTGGTTATGTAGAGGGGGCATTTACGGGAGCGAAACGTACGGGACATAAAGGAAAATTTGTCCAAGCAAACGGTGGAACCATTTTTCTCGATGAAATTGGCGAAATACCTTTGGAAATGCAAATTGCGCTTTTAAGGGTTTTGCAGGAAAGGGAAGTCATTCCTATTGGCGGAACGAAACCAATTCCTATTGACGTGAGAGTAATAACAGCGACACACTGCGATTTATATCAATTAGTAAGAGAAGGAAAGTTAAGGGAAGATTTATTTTATCGCATTTATGTATATCCGATTAAAGTTCCGGCGTTAAGAGAACGAAAAGAGGATATACCGTTTTTGATTCAGTACTATTGCCAAAAAAACAATTGGTCTGTTTCCTTTCCTGATGAAGTGATGCAACTATTTATGACCTATCATTGGCCAGGAAATATTCGAGAATTATTTAACGTGTTAGAGCGAGTTCGAATTGAATATGGAGATCATATTCCATCTATTCCGGAGCTCAAATCGATGTTCATTGGATGGGAAAGTCAGGGAGAAAATATGAAGTCAGATCAAGAAACTTTGTCCTATCGGGAACAGATTGAAAAAAATCATATTATGGATATGCTTCAAAAAACAAAAGGCGATATTGCTAGAGCGGCAGCTGAGTTGAATATTCCTCGCAGTACATTTTACCGAAAATTAAAGAAGTATCATTTGATATGAGACAAAATGAGAAAGAATGAGAAAAAATGAGATTAGTTAAAATTTAATTTTTTAAAAACGCTTACAACAATATTGTTGTAAGCGTTTTTTTTGTTGGCACATTACTTGCATGGTTAGAAAATGAGAAGAATTCACTTTAATTAAGGAGGATGGAAGCATGACAGTGACAAAGCCAGAATCCAAGAGTATTACGAAAGAAAGAGCAAAGTGGATGTATCAGAAAATGTGTGAAATTCGTCAGTTTGAGGACAAAGTTCACGAAATCTTCAGCAAAGGTATTTTGCCAGGATTTGTTCATTTATATGCCGGCGAGGAAGCAGTAGCTGTAGGAGTTTGTGCTCATTTGAATGAAAAAGACTATATTACGAGTACACACCGCGGGCACGGCCACTGTATTGCAAAAGGTTGCGACTTGAATGGAATGATGGCGGAGATTTACGGAAAAGCAACAGGATTATGCAAAGGAAAAGGGGGATCCATGCATATTGCCGATGTGGAAAAAGGAATGCTTGGTGCTAACGGAATAGTCGGTGGCGGGTTTCCTCTGGCGGTCGGAGCTGGTTTGACGGCGAAATTGAAGAAAACAGGTGCTGTGACCATTTGTTTCTTTGGCGATGGAGCGAATAACCATGGCACATTTCATGAAGGAATCAATCTTGCGGCTATTTGGAAACTGCCGGTTGTTTTTGTCGCGGAAAACAATGGTTATGCTGAAGCAACTCCTTTTGAATACGCATCGAGCTGCAAAAACATTGCAGACCGGGCGGCCGCTTATAACATTCCGGGAGAGATTGTTGACGGCAAAGATGTCATTGCCGTATATGAAGCGGCAGAAAGAGCAATAACACGAGCTCGCAATGGGGAAGGACCAACTTTAATTGAATGTAAAACATATCGAAATTATGGCCATTTTGAAGGGGATGCACAAACGTATAAACCATCGGAAGAAAAAGAAAAACATTTAAAAGAGTTAGATGCCATCGTAAGATTTCGCAACTATATTCTTTCCAATCAGCTGTTATCAGAACAAGAACTATTGGAAATAGAACAGAATGTAGCAGAAGCGATTGAGAGAGCGGTAGATTTTGCGGAAAAAAGCCCATTCCCATCGGAAGAAGATCTTTTAAAAGATGTCTATGTATCCTATTAATCATAAAAGTTAGGAGGTAAAAACCATTATGACAAGAACAATTTCTTTCTCACAAGCAATTAATGAAGCGATGAAGCTTGCGATGCGCAAAGATGAAAATGTTATTTTGATGGGAGAAGATGTTGCTGGCGGTGCGGCTGTAGATCACTTGCAAGATGATGAAGCTTGGGGAGGAGTAATGGGTGTAACAAAAGGTCTCGTTCAAGAGTTTGGAAGAGAAAGAGTATTAGATACGCCGATTGCGGAAGCTGGGTATATTGGTGCAGCTGTTACAGCGGCGGCAACGGGGTTAAGACCGATTGCAGAATTGATGTTTAATGATTTTATCGGAAGTTGTTTAGATGAAGTAATGAACCAAGCAGCAAAACTTCGTTATATGTTTGGCGGAAAAGCGAAAGTGCCTTTAACCATACGAACGATGCACGGTGCTGGATTTCGCGCGGCCGCACAACATTCACAAAGCTTATATGCGCTTTTTACCCATATACCAGGGTTAAAAGTCGTTGTTCCTTCTACCCCGTCTGATGCAAAAGGCCTTTTACTTGCCTCTATTTTTGATGATGATCCGGTCATCTTTTTTGAAGATAAAACACTTTATAACATGAAAGGAGAAGTGGAAGAAGGATTTTATACCATTCCTCTTGGAAAAGCAGATATTAAAAGAGAAGGCAGTGATTTGACCATTGTGGCGATCGGAAAACAAGTGCATACGGCCTTAAAGGCAGCGGATATGTTGAAAACAAGAGGACTGGAAACAGAAGTCATTGATCCAAGAACGTTGTCCCCGCTGGATGAGGAAACAATTTTATCTTCTGTAGCTAAGACAGGACGATTGATTATCATTGATGAAGCAAATCCGAGATGCAGTGCAGCGACAGATATTTCTGCTCTTGTAGCAGATAAAGGGTTTGATTATTTAGATGCTCCGATTAAGATGATTACTGCTCCGCATTGTCCTGTTCCGTTTTCACCAACATTAGAAGATCTTTACTTGCCAACTCCAGAAAAAGTGCTTCAGGCAGTAGCTGAAATGATAGGAGATGAAACGATTGTAGCAGTTTAATAAATTCAAGCGTGTTGCTAAAAGCAATTTTGAGCAACACGCATTCCTTGTATCAATCGAAAAAGGGGAGAGATAGGAATGGCGGTTGAAATCTTCATGCCAAAGCTAGGAATGAGCATGAAAGAAGGCACGGTGGTAGAGTGGTTAAAGAAAAAAGGAGATAAGGTGAAAAAAGGGGAATCGGTCGTTGTTATTAGCTCTGATAAGATTGAGACAGATATTGAAGCACCGCAAGATGGGGTGTTATTAGAGATCCTTGTCGAACAAGATGAAACGGTGGAAGTAGGGAAAGTAATTGGCTACATTGGCCAGGAAGGAGAAGAAGCGGGTGATCAGTCCAATGAAGCACCGCAAGAAACACCACAACAAGCAATGCAAGAAGTAGCCGTGTCTGTTGGAACCATCGAACCAAAAGCAATATTAAGACAAACATCTAGACATATGTTGCGCGTTTCTCCTGCCGCTAGAAAATTAGCTCGCGAAGCGGGAATCGATTTAAGCAATATTAAAGGTTCGGGTCCAAAGGGACGAATAACAAAAGCAGATGTAGAAAAAGCCATTCAACTAAAACAAGCATCCTTACAGCCAGTGAGCGAGAAGCAAATGATCGAAGAAACAGGCCAGATAACGATCGCAGAAACAAGCCAGATCACAACGGAACAAAAAGGCGTCACCGTAAAACCGGTAACCGGCATGCGAAAAGTAATTGCCACAAGAATGTTTGCAAGCCTGCAGCAAACGGCTCAGCTAACGATTCATATGAAAGTAGATGTGACAGAATTGCTTGAATTACAGAAAAAACTAAGGGAAGAGCTGCAAGACGAACCGGATATAAAACTTACAATCACCGATTTTATCGCACGGGCAACAGTTTTAGCATTATGTGCCCATAAACAAATGAACAGTCTTTATCAAAATGGGAATATTCATACGTATGATTCCGTGCATTTAGGAATTGCAGTCGCATTGGAGAACGGTCTAGTCGTTCCGGTCATCCCTTATGCAGAGAAACTTTCTTTAAAAGAAATTTCGAAAAAAATTAAGGAATTGAGCGTACGGGCAAGGGAAGGAAAATTAAGCAGTGAGGAAATGAAAGGTTCTACTTTTACGATTACAAGTCTCGGTGCATATGGTGTTGAATTTTTTACACCAGTATTAAATCCGCCGGAGGTAGGAATTCTTGGGGTAGGAACAGTCACAGATACTCCGGTTTTTGTAGGAGATGCTATTCAGAAGAGAAAGATTTTACCATTGAGTTTAACGTTTGATCATCAAGTGATAGACGGTGCACCGGCTAGTCAATTTCTTACTACCATTAAAAATTATCTGGAAAAGCCATATAAAATGTTATTGTAGCATGTATTATTTAGCTGGAAATGTTTTTATCACGGCGTTCGGGAAAGAAAGCAATCCAATTCGGATTGCTTTCTTTTTTTCTGATTGCCTTTCTTAAGTAGTTTTAACTTCATTTAAATAGCGCCGCTCGTTACAACAAATATCGGGCATCCAATGGCAACGAGCGCGATCATTATTATTCCATGATAACCGCTTATCCATTGTTTTTACATAAAAAGTGCTTCCAAGGATTTTGGAACAATCTCTCACCCTCCGCTTACCGGTGGGATAAAGGCAACGATATCGCCAGGCTGAAGTGTTTGATCATCGCGGGCATATTCCTCATTCACCGCGACCATCACTTGTTTCAGATCAATGTGATAACGCTTTTCTACTTCCTGCTTTAATGCATTTACCGTTTGAGGAACGTTAGGCAGCACAACGCGCTCCTCTCCAATTGCTTCCTGTAAATGCGCAAAAAAGAGCAGTGTGATCATTGTAAATCCTCTCCTTCCGGCTTTCCTGTTGGATACGCTTTCGTCCCTAATTGATTGCCAACCCATTCCGTTCCATCTTCCCAATGTTCTTTTTTCCAAATCGGAACGATTTGTTTAATGCGCTCAATCGCGTATCGGTTTGCCTCATACGCGTCGTTGCGATGCGGCGATGAAACGGCGATGGCGACAGCGATATCGCCGATATCCAGCCTGCCGATTCGGTGCGTAATCGCCACTTTCGTTTCCGGCCATTTTTCGCGAATTTCTGCCCCAATTTGCTCTAGCATTTTTTCCGCCATCGATACGTACGCTTCGTATTGTAAAAATAAGGTCCGCTTTCCGTTTGTCCATTCGCGCACCGTTCCCATGAACGTTGTCACCGCTCCGGCTTCGGGACGCATCACTTTTTTACCACATTCTCAATGGAAATCGGCTTGTCCGTAATCATAAAAAGACGTTCATTCATTGTTTTTCTCACCTCATTAACCAATGTAAGTCATTTTCTTCATCATTAATGAAAATAAAAGGATATGGAATAAAAGATAGCTGCAAAGAAGATTCCTACGTAATAATATGAGATAACTGTGCCAGCGAACCCCAATCTGTCTTAGTTTCGCAGCATGATTCATGTTTGCAGCCCTCGACAAACACGAAATCAAGCGGCAAAAGTTCATATTAATATTGGCTGCTGTTTTTTTTGTTTATTGCATGCTTGTTCCAACTATATGATATTATCAAATTTTTCTGTCAATTTTTCAACTAATTCTCCTAATATATTTTATTTCGCGTGTTCTTTATGAAACAGAAGCATCCCAATAAACAACAACCGGACTGCTCCACCAACGAGAAAGTCTAGTTTGTTTATCCGCCAATATAAGACATTTCAATTTTTTTTCGCGTTTTTGCTGTTTGCTCCGTCCGTTCATCCGAGTAGCGGTCTGTCCGCATGTTCCATGTCGATGCAATCATTTTCTTTATTTCTTCTTTATCGGCCCCGGAACGCAGTTTTTCTTTTAACGAAACGCCGCTTGCAGCAAACAAGCACGTATATAGCGTGCCACCGGCGGAAATGCGCGCCCGGGTGCAGCTTTGGCAAAACGATTCTGTCACAGAGGCAATAAAACCGACTTCCACGTTCGTGCCAACATAGCGGTAGCGGCTTGCCACCTCGCCGAAGTAGGCTTTTTCCACCGGCTCAAGCGGATGCATTTGCTGCAGGCGTTCATACATTTCTTTTTTCGTTACCACATGGGAAAAATCCCAGCCGTTTGTCGTGCCGACGTCCATATATTCAATAAAGCGGAGGGCAATGCCTCGTTCTTTAAAATAGTTCGCCATCGGAATGATTTGCGAGTCGTTCATTCCCTTTTTGACGACCATGTTCACTTTGACGCCAAGCCCCGCTTCCCGCGCTGCTTCAATCCCTTTTAACACCGGCTTGACCCCGACGCCAACCCCGTTCATCTTTTTAAATACTTCGTCATCTAACGCGTCCAGGCTGACATTGACGCGCTTGAGCCCCGCTTCTTTCAAACGTTTTGCCCATTTCACTAAATGAATCCCATTCGTAGTAAGAGCGATATCGCGAATGCCGGAAATGTGCGCCAGCCGTTCTACTAATAAGTCTAAGTCGCGTCTTAACAGCGGTTCTCCCCCGGTGATGCGAATTTTTTCCACCCCAAGTTCCGCAAAACTTTCCGCAAGCAGCACCATTTCCTCGATCGTTAATAATTCGTCTTCACGCAAAAAACGGAAATTCGGTCCGAATATTTCTGCAGGCATGCAATATACGCATCGGAAATTGCACTGGTCTATTACTGAAATGCGCAAATCGCGAAGCGGACGGTTCCACTGGTCGGCAATCACCGATTGACCTTTTCCCATACCGCCTCCTCCTTTCATTCAATTGGACTTAAAGATTCTCGCACATATAAGAAAAACAACGACATCATCATCATGGTCACCCATGCCTGCGCTAAATTCATTTCTCTCAATTCTATTGACACATAATGGCTGTCGAAATCGTTTGTGTCTTTCCTGGAATATTTCCCGCAAACATCAATGTAGCGCCGAATTCGTCAAGCTGAGGGAAAATGCAATATGATCGACGCATGAAACCTCGATAACCAAAATTCAATCGGTTAAAAATCTCTTTCAACAAAACTATGACATTTTCCTGTTTGCTATAGAAAATAAGAGATAATGTTACGACGTTACTCACATTGTAACCCATGATGATGTTGCAAAACTAGTGTAAAAAATCGAAGTTATTATATGGATGCAACATTATCACTGAAATCCGCACCATCTTGGCTGTTTCAGTTCGTCACTCTTTAATGACCCTGTTAAAAATAAATGTTGATTTTCGCGCCGTTCAGTTCCTTAAGGAGAAAAAGAAGTGAAACTGAGAAGAAGATCTTCGTATCATTGATCGCCAATTCGCAAAAGGAAGGTGAGTCATGCGGTTTTTATAACCTTATAACAGCTGATGCAAGTAAGATGAAAGTGATGAAAACAACTTCTTTCATTTTATTAAAACTTATTAAAACTCCTTCCTTTGTTTGAAAAGGAAGGAATTTTTATGAAAAGACGTGTAGAAGGGCGCGGCATGAAGTGGAGCATACGAAGTATCAAGTGATTAGCTGACAGATTATGGAATCCTGATGACTTATAACTTTTCATATGTTCCTGTTTATTTTACTGGTATCCAGATTTCGGAATAAAAATCAGGGCTCAAGGGATTTTCGTCTGTATATACTTCTAATGCTGGTGTGCCTGCATGCTCATAACTACTGGATGGAAGCCATTCTGAAAAAATTTGGTTCCATGCCTTCTGCATAGCATCTGGCATTGGCCCATGAACTTCAAATACAACCCATTTAGATGCGGGCACTTCAAATTTCAATAATCCGTTGGGGGTGTCACCATCATATTCTGTGGCTACCCAATAATCCATTACTTGCTTCGACTGTGTACCGCTATTAGTGACACATACCCCCAGCACACCTTTAATTTGACCATTGTTCAACTTCCATAATAAATCGACTGTTCCATCCTCATTAACTTCATCCCACAGTTTTGGAATATCTACAAGATTCTCCCCATTAACTAATGAAAATTCTCGCTTGATTCCTACTACTTGAAAACTATCTCTTTCAATAACTTTGTATTTCATTGGTTCTGCTCCTTTAAGGATGTTTTTTCATCAGGCTCTCTTTCCTTTAAAAGTAAGTGAGAAAAATCTTACCACGCTCCGAATTATCTTCTGTTTTTTATGAAATTCCATAAAAAACAAAAGATAATTCTTATTATGTTGCATTCGTCTACGTTTAGCCAATTCTCCAGCAAGTAAGTTTTCTGATCCTCTGCCATCCCAATTCCTAAACATAACAAATCATTTATAGTCATTAGTCTCTACTATACATTTATCTATAGTCATTAATCTCTACCGTACATTTTTACTAGAGAGACAAGAGTACATATTAGCGAAATTAGGTCTATTATCCAAGCCCTTTCTGATAGGGATGAATATAAATGTGGTAAATCCGATTGATAGGGTTAAATGGCTCAGACCCTTAAAAAACAGGGAGGAAGAATTATGAGTTTTGAAATTAAAATGACAATTTTCGTGTTCATCATGACGATGCTCGTCATCTTTTGGAGGCCAAGAGGCTTAAACGAAGCATGGCCGGCGTCGATTGGCGCGGGGATTATTCTACTAACAGGCATTGTATCCCGCAGTGATATTTTGGATATTATCCATAAAATCGCCGGCGCCTCGATTACCATTATCGCAACGATTGTCATGGCCGTCATCTTGGAAAGTTTCGGTTTTTTCCACTGGGCAGCGGCACGGCTTGCCAGTTTGGCCAAGGGTTCGGGCTATCGTCTATATTGGTACATTCAGCTGTTATGTTTTTTGATGACCCTTTTATTCAATAACGATGGCAGCATCCTGATTACGACCCCGATTTTAATTTTACTCCTAAAAAACCTCCGGCTAAAACCACACGAGCAGATTCCCTATCTCTTAAGTGGAGCATTGATCGCAACAGCTTCCAGCGCGCCGATTGGAGTAAGCAATATCGTTAATCTAATCGCATTGAAAATTGTGGATATGACGCTTTATATGCACACGGCCATGATGTTTGTGCCGGCAACGTTAGGGTTGTTGTTTATGTCTTGTCTGATGTACGTAGTAGTAAAGAATAAATTGCCAAAAACATTGCCAAATTTCTCCGATGATATAGAGGGAATCTTTTTTACTAAACATTTTCATCCATTGAAGAACACCATTTCCGTGGAAACGAAACGCAAACGCACCCAATTTATGTTGAAGGTCTTGCTGTTTGTCTTTGTGGTTCGTTGCCTGCTCTTTGTCGCTTCTTATTTCTCTATTCCCATTGAAATCGTTGCGGTGCTTGGATCATTCATCCTGCTGGTGTGGAGATGGTATCATTTGCGCACCAATTCCGTTGACATCTTGAAAAAGACTCCTTGGCACATTCTTATTTTTGCCTTCTCTATGTATGTCATTATTTACGGGCTCCATAACGCGGGGCTGACAGCGATGCTGGTGAAAATATGTGAACCGATTGTAAACCAGGGATTGTTCTACGCGAGCTTTATCATGGGGGGATTAGTGTCCGTTCTATCCAACTTCTTTAATAATCACCCCGCTTTAATGATCGGAACCATCACCTTGACGGAAATGGGATTGGATCCTATTACATTAAAGACGATCTATCTCGCCAACATTATTGGCAGTGACATGGGATCGTTGTTATTGCCGATTGGAACGCTTGCCTCCCTGATTTGGATGCACATCCTAAAACAAAATAAGATAAAAGTAACATGGAAAGATTATTTAAGCGTCTCGTTGATTGTCATACCATTCACAACCGTTGTCACATTGTTTTTACTATTCTATTGGGTGCAAATGGTTTTCGCCTAATGAAAACTAAATACCATATTCACGTTTACCTTTAAATACGAAAGCTCGGAGGGATTTTGTTGATTGAAAATTTAAAGGAGATTCTAGAAATTTACTTCGATCAAAGGATGCGCTCATTAAGTTTAAGAACATTTTAGAACCTACTATTGAACAAGCAAAAGATGCCCATGAACGTCTTTATTGGCACCATATTTACGAAGAGGAAGAGCATCGTTTGGACCGTTTGAAGGCGCTATTGCCGAAACTGCAAGCGCAAGTGCAAAACAAGTCTTCTCTTTATTTTGCACTGGTCGGAAAAGGGACAGGCTGGCTGTATTTCATGCAGGCGGTCATGCTCGGAATCATCTGGGCGGCTGTTTTTTCCACACAAGGGACATTATTCTCTGAGCTGTTTCCAACCAAAGTCCGTTATACTGGGTTATCGGTTGGTTATCAGTTTGCCGCGGCCATTGTACAAAGGTGGAGAAAAACAAGGCAGAAGTATTTTCTTTTCTACTGTTTTTCATACGCTATTTGGTAGTATTTTCTTTCAAAATTAGCTAAAATAATTATATAAATCTTACATTTCGCAACTGTAATTTTTGGTGAAGTGGTAGTCTATTCGTGAGGCATGAACCTCCTTGTGGAATGGTATGGTGGCTAACCAAGAGATCGGGTTCATGTCTCTTTTTTTATTGGTCTGTAGAGAGACTGATCCAGTATAGTTTTTTATTGAATTGCTAGTTCTACTCGCGCGTTCTTTAGCGTGGATTTGATGAAGCGATTAACAGTCCGAAAGAAATCCAAATATGGAATTTTTCTTCTTTGTGACATGATTCGACAATATTTAAATAGAAAATGCTGATAGAATAATACATGAAGAAAGGATTGAAATCTATGGAAGCCGTATTAGTTTCATCATTAGAAGAGGTACTAGAAAATGTAAAACAGTTTAATAAAGATTTGCAAAATGAAACAGATATTGTTCAACAACTAACACAATTCAAACATTGGTATTACATTTCTGATTTGCAAGCTTTCGGTCCAAGCAAATATATAGGATATAAAGATATGAATACCGTCAAATATGCAAGAGGAAAAGGAAAAACAGGAATAGATACGGAAAAAGTGTTGAAGCAATGGTTTGTGAAGCTTCCAAAAGAATCTATTCGCAGCCAAGAATTGATGAGAGAGCTGGAAAAATTGCTTGAGCAATATGGAAAGAAAGTCCGCAGTAATGCGGTTATCCATGTATTAAAAAGAGAAGGGGGATGAAGTAAAGATGAAAATCGCACTAATTAGTTGTACGAAAAAAAAGAGAAGTTATTCTTGTGCGGCAAAGGAAATGTATGAATCATCTTCTTTATTTACCAAAGCGGTAGCATTTGTCGAGAAAAAAGGATATGACGATTGGTTTATTCTTTCCGCTAAATATGGATTGCTTCCAAAGGACATGGTCATTGATCCGTATGATGTGACGCTCAATCAAATGAAAGCGCCAGAAATAATAGCGTGGTCAGAGAAAGTATTTCAACAACTAAAAGCGATCCATCCAACAGAAGTCGATTTTTTCGCCGGCAAAAAATATCGGCATTATCTCATTCCAATGCTTGAAAGTCAAGGAATAAGATGCCGGGTACCGTTGCAAGGCATGAAAATCGGCGAACAACTCGAGTTTTATAATAAAGCGCTAAATGAAATTCATTCGTAGATAAGCGGATCGTTTCTTTTGTGTTCGTTTTTCCTTTCCTAAAGAGGCTCATTGTCAAAATACAACGATTATGGGGTAAAACTAATTGGATATATTTCAGTTAAAGATACCAACAACCATAAAAAATTGCCATACTACGATGAGAAGAAATAAAATAGCAAACAGTTTGTCCAGCAATAATGGCATACGGGATAAAATTTGTTGAATATAATAACAAAAACCAAGCATAAATAATCCATAATACTTATAAAAATAATCTAATACACTTTTTGGTTTAGCTTTGACAGCTGCATCATAATAAAAAAAGACAAGACGTTGGAAAAGGACAGATATTAATGCGAACATTATATTAGATGCTAGCCAAAATTGTACATAAGTACTAGGGTAAGGAATGTTGGCTGGGAGAAAATTAAAGAAACTAGGGTAAAAATGATAAATGCAATAGCCATCCCCACCCATTCATTTCTTTCCCGTTTTTTTGTTATAGCCTGAATGATGCGATGTATGCTCAGTGTTGGTAGGTTAGGGACAAAGCAAGAGGGAAGAAACAGTAAAATAAAGAAAAGTTCAAAACCAGAGAAAAACGTGGAAAAGGTTACAAATGCATTATTTGTCCACTGATTTTTGTTGATTAGAAATAGAAATATAATGAATAAGAGAAAAAGGTGACTTTGCAAAAAGAAGCGAATGCCTCTTTTCAACGAAAATATTTCCGTTTCTTTATTTACTGGTGAGTTTGATTGTTGTTTGGCTTGAGAATGTGGAAGTCCATTTCTCATGGTATATATCTCCTTTTTGTTATCAATTATCATCTATTTGACAGTTATGACTAGCTTTCTGTCCTTAATTGAAAAAGTCTACAATAAATTTTTTTGCATTTGAAAATGAATTAGATATTGCTTCGTTTGCACTATCCCAAAACTCTTCAGTATCTTCAACACGCTCTTCAACCCATCGACCAGCTGTTTCTCCCCAGTCTTTTACAGTATCTTCAACAAACAACGAGCCAACAAAGCCGACCGTTGCGCCGATAGCACCGTCGATAAAAGTTCCTACACCAGGAGCGACCATTGATCCTATCAGTGCCCCAGTAGACGTTAATGCTGCGACACCTGCGTCAAGCCCTAATCCTGCTATAAACCTTTCAGTCTTTTCGAACATAGACTTGTTTTGATTCGTGTCACTAAAAAATTCGCCACTGTTTGTAATAACTGAGAAAAAGACAGCTATATACGGAATTTTAAATTGTGTGGCTGTTTTGCTAACGTCTATTTGAACTTTATATTGCTTTATTAAATTTTTATCAAAGGCCAGTATTTTATGATGTTGTTCTACGATTTTCCCAAAACTGATTCTATTTGTTTTCCCATGCAAACCGATAAGCTCACGTAAAACACCGCTTGGAGTATTGTGATATTTTGCTAAAGCTCTTTTAATGATATTGCTAGAGTTTTTATCTCCTTTTTCCAATAATTGATAGATTCTTTCTGCAAGCTTTGATTCGTATTTTTTATTTGCTCCTTTTACCCACGCTGGCGATGTTTTGATAATAAAATTTCCTTTCGCATCTTTCGCTAAAGTTAATAAACCGGTACCGAGAACGTGAACTGCAAGTAATCCTTTTGCAACAGTAAGCCCGCCGTTGAATTTGCCAAGGGAATCCAGCCAGTCAGCGACGGCGCCCACAAAAGTGGAATCTCCATATTCATTCATCTTCCTTCAAAATAACTACTGTTTATAGAAAATATGGAATTCATTATATATTTTACACAGCGTTTGTTTTCCAAGAAATATGAAACAGGAAAATTAAGGATTTGGAATCATTTTATTCGTAAAAATATGATAAAAAATACTTATTTGAATTTTGAAAAATCTGTTCAATCAGCCTGTATTTATAAAAGAAACGCGCTTGGGTGGGGAGATTTTGTGTGTCCGGTACGGGGGAGATATTCTATAGGAGGATGGTCCCGAGCCGTGAAGGCAGAATCAGCTGCTAATCTAGCGCAAGGGTGTCCGTGGCAACGCGGAATCGGAAGGGAGCGGGCGGCAAACTTTCGGACTGAGGAAACTGAGGAATATGAACTTCATAGGAGGCCAGGTATTATTCAACAAAACAAAGCTCTTTTTATCGAAGGTGATGCCGAGTAAATCAAGCAGACGTATACTAAACGATACGTACGGTGGTGTGAGACGGCCAGGAGCATCCTAAGGACAATTGCTAATGTTGTATCATAAAAGGTTTTTAAGCTGTCTTATATGATTACAAGATTTTATCTAACAAATGACTAAAGTTGGGTTATAATTTAGATAAAAAATAAAAGCAAGGAGCACGAATATGAACAAATGTCTTCTATCTGTATCTGCACTTAGTTTTCTTCTGTTTCTTGCCATATGGGCCGCGGTGGAATCGGAAGCAACCAATGCGATGGATGAGCGGCTGCTGCAAATGTTTGATTCATGGGACTGGTTGGATGGCTTTACGATATTAGGCTATGGCTATTTCATCGGCATTGCGAGCATCCTGCTAGTGTTGTTTTTATGGCTTCGCAAGCGCGATTATTACGGCATGGTGCTTGTGTTGGTCGCTGTCGGCGGCGGTTACGGGCTGAACACGTTCATTAAGGATCTTGTCGGGCGGGCGCGGCCGCCATTTGCGCAAGGGGTGCACGGGTTTAGCTTTCCAAGCGGCCACGCGATGGTCGGCAGCATTTATTTATTGTTGATCGCGTACTTTCTAAGCAAAGAAGTAAAGAAAGCATCCCAACGGTGGGTGATTTTTTTCATTTTCGGCCTTCTTGCGCTATTGACAGGGCTTAGCCGTCTAAGCCTTCAAGTTCACTATCCGTCTGACGTTTTGGCAGGGTTTTTGTTGGCTTGTGCGTATCTTTCGATTTGTGTTGCTGTTTATCAACGTTTGAAAAGGAATTTTCCTCGTGTTTCAATGGTTGGAATGAAACCGAAACATGACTCATGACCGAGTAAAAGCGAGAAAAGGCTGTGGTCCTCAGGAAAAAACAGAAGCGTTTGCTTCTGTTTTTTATGTTTCTTGTCGTTTCGGTATGGTAGAATGAAAAAACAGACTATTCTTATTATTTCTGACTGAATGAGCTGGATAGTTGCTTTATGATGGAGATTATGCAAATCTGACTTTACGGATGCTTGGCTATTTAGATTATTCCGTATAGAGATTTAGGCTGTTTATGAACACAACATATCGATGCGTTCTCATAAAATGATTATGATAAACGCTTTCGAAAAAGATTTGGGGGGAAAGTCGTGACGGAACGGGTTGTAAAGACGGGATACTTATTAGGTGTGGCATTGATCCTATCCGCTGTTATTTATTTTTTTGCTTCCAATTGGCAAGGAATGGATCGTTTAGAAAAGGTAGGGTTAAGCATCGGGCTCATGTGGCTGTTTTACGGAACAAGCGCGATTTTCGCGTATGGCATGAAGCGTCATGATTTTTTGGGAAGGTGGTTCTTTGTCGCTGGGGCGGTGGCGTTTGGAATTACGATGGCGCTCATCGGGCAAATTTATAATTCGCACGCGGACAGCTACTGGTTATTTTTCATTTGGCTCGTTCCAACCGTCGTATTGGCGTGGCTGACAAAGTACGAATTGCTTTCTGTCCTTAGTGTTGTACTGATGGAGCTGACGTTCTGGTTTTATTATTTTCCGTCTTCTTATGGAATTGTAAGAGGAGAATGGGAATCTTTTTTGATACTGCTGCTGTTTGCGATTGTAAATGGAGTCGTGTTCGTCTTTCATCGATCTGCCATCGTATCGTATCTTGCGTACGCTGCGATGCATGGCTGGCTGTTTGTCATTTACTTTCATAAGCTTGCTTATCATTATGTTGAATGGTGGCCGTATGTTTATGTGCTTTTATTGATCGGTTTCTTTTACTACTTTTTCGCGGTGGCGAAAAGGCGCATTTATGTATTGTTAACGAGTTTATTTGCGGGGGCATTTCTTGTTGTAGAATATTTTCGTTTTGTTGGTGAGCATTTTGAAACGGGATTTTTGCTTGGCGGGTTAGTTCTTTCAGCAGCGATTGTGTACGCAAGCGTATATTTGTTGAGACGAGTGAAAAACATTTCCAGTGAAGGGGAAAAAGGCCGTATTTTTCTTATTGTCTTTCAAGTCATTGTCACGTTTGTTGCTTCATTGATTGCGATTGCAAGCATTATGGGGCTTCTCGCGATATGGACGGAATCGCCTTCGATGAATTTGTTATTTGCGGCATCGGTCATCGGGTTTGTTATGCCTGCGATGTGGGGGCGGGACTGGAATCCGGCAGTACGATATACGTTGCTTGCGACCGGTTACGGTTTAGGGGCGATAACGGCATCGGAAATATCGACGGTTTTGCTTACCGCCTACAGCATCGTTCTTCTTGTATGCTATCTATTATCCGCTGAAGCGGGAATTCGATCGCTTACGAATATGGCTTTATCATTATATACAGCGATGATCATGGATCATTGGACGGATGAAGCACGTCTTGCCTTGCTTGTTGTCGTTGTATTGAACGTATGCCTTTATTTGTTTCTCCAACGAAAAAAAGAATCTCGTCTATTGCCGCTCACGTTAGGACTAGGAGCGTTTCTATTAACAAGCATAGACTTCTTTGAAGCAGATGTTTGGTATGTGATCGCCAATGCATTTTTTGCAGTAACGATCATCGCTCTCCTTTTTGCGCCGCCTATTCAAAAAGAACGTTACGAGCATTTGATCGTTTGGGGTTATTTTTGGCTGTTTCTTTTTTTCAAGTATTATGAATTCGCTTGGGATTTGTTGGATAAATCGATGAGTCTGCTACTTGCGGGACTTTTGTTTTTCATCGGAACAGCGGTGCAGGAAAAACGAAAAGGGCTGCTTCGTCCTAGTGACACTCGCAAGTTGTATCGCAAATGGGCGCCTTTATTGGTTGCCATCGCGGCGCAAACGATATTTGCCGGTTATGTTGTATGGGATAAGGAACAACATTTGCGCAATGGAGAAGTGGTAAAGCTCGAACTAGAACCAATTGATCCGCGTTCCTTATTGCAAGGGGACTATGTCCGTCTTCGCTATGATATTTCGACGATTCCGCATATAGACGGACGCGGCAAAGTGCAGGTCGTCTTGCGGAAGGATAACGATGGCGTGCATCGGTTTGTACACGTATATTCGATGAACGGGAAAAAACAAGAAGGATACGTTCGGCAAGAAGGAGATGTGTTAGTAAACGGAACGCTTTATGGCAATACGATTGTTTACGGCATCGAATCTTACTTTGTACCAGAGGGTGAGGGAATGAATTTGCAAGAACGGACGCGCTTTGCGTACGTGCGAGTTAGCGAAACAGGTGATGCGTTGTTGGAGGAGGTTCGCGGCCAATAAGACAGGAGTGATTCAGCTCCTGTTTTTTGTAGGCAAAAAAGTTTATAGTTAGAGATCTTTTTTTCTGTATAGGCTAATAATTTAGGTGATAGGGGAATCACAAACAGAATTATTATTCTCCTTTTCACAAAGTTTTTTTATGTATTTTGATGGGCTGATTCAAAAGCATAAATTGCTTTGGGATCGGTCTTTTTCTTTTTTATCATGAATGATTAAAAGGAAAATTATGAAAATTTTCCTATATAAAATTGGGTGCAAGGTGGTATATACAACTATACCATAAACTGATATTCTATTATCAAAAAATGAAAACCCTTCCAACATCTCTGCTTCAACATTGGCTCCTGCTTTTTTCGCCTCAAGACAATGCACCAGGAGAAATGCGCTTTTTTCGTTTACTAGTTATTTCAAGGAAAAGGAGGTTGCTGATGAACAAACAGTCTGTTTCGCACATTTTGTCGTCCGTATTATTAGGCTCGGTTATATTTTCTGCATCTCCACCCGTTTTAGCAGCATCCTATAAACATTCATCTCCCACGATGGAGCAAACGGAAAAGAAAGTGTACAAAACAGCTCAATCAAAAATAAAAATACAAACACCTTTTTCCTGGGACCATCCCGGCCCGATTTCTGCGGTTATTCACCCAGGATCGCCTAAAGCAGCTGGGATGAGGAAAGAACCTTTGCGGGAAATCGATCAAGTAATAGAACAGGCGATGCGTGACCGTGTCATACCGGGAGCGGTTGTTTATGTCGTTCGGAGAGGAATCATTGTCAAACATGAGGCGTATGGATACGCGAAGCGATATGAGGACGATTCGTTTACCGAACCGGAACAGCCGATATCGATGAGGGAAGATACTATTTTCGATTTAGCTTCCATCAGTAAACTGTTTACGACTACCGCAGCGATGAAACTATATGAGCAAGGAAAGTTTTCTTTAGATGATCCTGTCGCTAAATACATCCCGGAATTTGCGCAAAATGGGAAAGAAAAAGTAACCATTCGTCAGTTAATGACCCATACCTCAGGTTTTGCTCCGTGGATTCCGTTGTATCAAATGGGAACCAATCGGAATGACCGCTTGCAAATCGTGTTTGCGCAGCCGCTTAAAAATCCGCCAGGCACCACGTATACATACAGCGATTTGAACATGATTACACTAGGTGCGCTGGTGGAGCGGCTGTCCGGTTTGCGCCTTGATCAGTTTGTGTACAAATACATTACGAAACCGCTCGGTATGAACGATACGATGTATAATCCTCCTCCACCATTAAAGACGCGAATTGCCGCTACGGAATATCAGCCATGGACTGGGCGAGGGCTTGTCTGGGGAGAAGTCCACGATGAAAACGCGTGGGCGTTGGATGGAGTGGCTGGCCATGCGGGAGTGTTTTCCACCGCTCATGATTTAGCAATTTTTGCTTCGATGTTTTTGCAAAACGGAACATACGGTGGAAAGCGAATCCTACAGCCAGAGACCGTCCGCTTATTAATGGAAAATCAAATTCCGCAATTTCCTGGCGATGACCATGGATTGGGATGGGAACTTGCCCAAGGATGGTACATGGATGCGCTTTCGGAAAGTACGACGCTAGGGCATACGGGATATACCGGCACATCGATGGTCGTAAGCCCGAATAACAACGTGATTGCTATTTTACTGACGAATCGCGTTCATCCTACGCGGAATACCGTGTCAACGAACCCGCTTCGCAGGAAAATCGCCCGTTTAACGGCCGATGCCATTCCGGTTGCAATACCGGGGAAAGAACGAGCCTGGTTCGCGGGGTACGGTGACGGCTTGAACGCAGCACTATCGACAAATGTAACATTAAACGAACAAGCAACATTAACGTTTGATACGTGGCATCGAATGGAACCGAACGTTGATTTCGGAGTGGTGGAAGTATCATCAGACGGCACTCACTGGACGCAAGTCGGAGAGTTGTTGACGGGTAGCAGCGGAGATTGGGTGACTAAAACTGTTACGATTCCGGCGCATACCACCTCCATTCGTTTTCGCTATCATACCGATGCTTCTGTCAACGGACGTGGTTGGTATGTATCGAATATTCGTCTTACCGATGACAGTGGCAAAAAAATACCGGTAGCATGGGAAAGCAGCGAATGGGAACAACGTTCTAACTAACTTAGGGGGAGGAGAAAAAATGTTGTCATTTTACAAAAAAATAACGGCAGCAGTGATAGCGGTGATGATGCTTTTTGTCCCGTGGGCTTCGCCATCAGCGAACGCGGAGGAAACAACGGCCGATTTAATCATTTACCAAAACATTCCTGAAGTAGACGTGAAGATAAACGGAAATCAGCTTTCATTGCGGGCCCTTCATGTTCATCAGGAAGGATATTTCACCGAAGCAACAGAAGGGATAAGATGGAAATCATCCAATAAAACGGTAGCTGCCGTTGATGATCATGGTGTTGTTACTTTCTTCGGAAAAAACGGAAGAACGTTTATTACGGTGACAGACGGAAAACGGAAAGACCGCATCGCTTTTAAGGTCAAAACCGCTCCTGCATCGCAAAAAAACAGCAAACAGAACATGAAAGTGACCGTTGTCAAAGAAAAGGGAAGCCGCTATAACATCATTCAAAAAGCGATAGATGGCTTAACGTTGGAAGAAAAAATCGGCCAAATGCTGATGCCGGATTTTCGCAATTTCAATGGGAAGCCTGTCACTGATATGCTTCCGGAAATTAAGGAACTCATACAGAAGTATCATCTTGGCGGCATCATTTTATTCCGTGAAAATGTGGTGACAACGGAGCAGACGGCAAAGCTCGTCGCGGACTATCAGCAGGCAGCTGAAAAGTTCGGTTTGCTTATATCGATAGACCAGGAAGGCGGCATTGTGACGCGGCTGCAGTCAGGGACAAATATGCCGGGAAATATGGCATTAGGGGCGACACGATCGAAAGAGCTTGCCTGGAAAGTAGGGCATGCGATTGGAGAAGAATTACATGCGCTGGGAATTAACATGAACTTGGCACCTGTATTGGACGTAAACAATAATCCGGATAATCCGGTGATCGGCGTTCGTTCGTTTGGAGAAAATCCAGAGCTTGTCGCGGAACTAGGGGTATCTTATATCAAAGGATTGCAAGACAGCGGAGTTGCCGCTACAGCCAAACATTTCCCAGGACATGGAGATACCGCTGTCGATTCCCATCTTGGGTTGCCGGAAGTATCGCACGATCGCGACCGGCTTCAAAAAGTCGAACTGTATCCGTTTCAAAAAGCAATGGAAGCGGGAATTGACGCGGTTATGACCGCTCATGTCACATTCCCGAAAGTCGATGATACAAAGGTGATTTCGCAAAAAGACGGCACGGCAATTTCGCTTCCTGCTACTTTGTCGTATAAAGTGCTAACCGAGTTAATGCGTGAAGAAATGGGCTTTGACGGTGTCATTATTACCGATGCGATGAATATGAAAGCGATTAGCGACCACTTTGGACCGGTGGATGCGGCGGTAAGAGCGGTTCAAGCTGGTGCTGATATTGTACTCATGCCGGTGGGGCTGGAAGAAGTGGCAAACGGATTAAAGAAAGCCGTGCAAAACGGTGGCATTTCGCAAGAACGCATCAACGCCTCTGTAAAGCGAATTTTAACGTTAAAAGTGAAACGCGGCATTTTTAAACAAGAAACACCGCCTGATATGCAGCAAATCATCGACCAAGCATTGCGTGTTGTCGGTTCGCAAGAGCATAAACAAGTGGAAGCCGAGGCAGCGGCTAAATCGATTACACTAGTGAAAAACGACCATGTATTGCCGCTTCAAACAAGCAAAGTGAACAATCTCGTCGTTGTAGGAAATACGATGATTGCATCATTAGAGAAAGCAGTGCGAACCTATGTTCCAAACGCGGCTGTGATCCAAGCGTCTGCTCCTTTAAATGAGGCGCAGCTGCAAAAAGTGAAAGAAGCAGATGCGGTCATTGTCGGCACGTATACATCGAACGTATCAGGAAGATTGCCTTCTAGCCCGCAAATGAAAATGGTGCAGCAAATTTTCGCAAATACGGATGCTCCTGTCATCGCAATCGGGATTCGCAATCCGTATGATGTGATGGCCTATCCGCATGTGGATGCCTATCTTGCGCAGTATGGTTTTCAGCAGGCAAGTTTCCAAGCGGCAGTGGATACGATTTTCGGAGTAAATACACCGACTGGCAAACTTCCAGTAACCATTCCGAGTTACGATGGCGGCGTGCTGTACGAATACGGCCATGGTCTCACTTACTAAAAAGGGGGGCGATTTTATGCGAAAGCGATGGTGGATGGTTGTTTCGGCAGTGATCTTGAGTTTGTCGCTGTTTAGCGGCGTATTGGCAAAAGGGCCATCAGAAGAGAAAAAGAACAAAAAATTAGAGCTTGGTGTGGAAGTGCTGCTAAAGGAGCAAAAGCATTTAATCAAAGGAAAACGGGTTGGGCTCATTACCAATCCAACTGGCGTCGACCAACGCCTAAACAGTGTGGTGGATCTCCTGTACAATGACCCTGACGTCGAGCTTGTCGCTTTATACGGTCCGGAACATGGCGTGCGCGGCAGCGCTCAAGCTGGGGAATATGTTCCGTTTTATATCGATGAAAAAACCGGTCTTCCTGTATACAGTTTATATGGACCGACGAAAAAACCGACGCCGGAGATGTTGAAAGGAGTCGATGTGCTTCTTTTTGATATTCAGGATGTCGGAACACGGTTCTATACGTACATTTATACGATGGCGTACGCGATGCAAGCGGCAAAAGAAAACAATATCCCATTTATCGTGTTAGATAGGCCAAATCCGTTAGGCGGCACGAAAGTAGAGGGGCCTGTACTCGATCCGAAGTATTCCTCTTTTGTCGGCATGTATCCGATTCCATTGCGCCATGGGATGACAGTTGGCGAATTAGCCTTATTATTTAACGAAGAGTTTGGCATCGGAGCCGATGTAACGGTCGTGAAAATGAAAGGCTGGAAGCGTTCCATGTATTACGACGATACACGGCTTCAATGGGTATTGCCGTCTCCAAATATGCCAACATTAGATACCGCGCTTGTGTACCCGGGAGCGGCTTTGATCGAAGGAACGAATGTATCGGAAGGCAGAGGAACGACAAAGCCGTTTGAACTTATTGGTGCTCCGTTTATCGACAGCATCGAATTAGCGGAGAAACTAAACGCTCTACATCTGCCAGGGGTTGTTTTCCGTCCAGCAAGTTTCACGCCGACCTTTTCGAAACATAGCGGAAAATTAACACACGGCATCCAAATTCATGTCACAAACCGTGATGCGTTTAAACCGGTAGAAACAGGTTTGTCGATTGTGAAAACCATCCATGATTTATATCCAGATCAATTTGCTTTCAGCAAAGAGAACAGCCAAGGCATTTCATTTTTCGATCAGCTCATTGGCAATGGGTGGGTGCGTCAGGCAATAGAAGACGGGATGTCAGTGGATGAAATGAAACAAAAATGGGAGAAAGATGTAGAAGCATTTATGAAGATCAGAAAGCAATACTTGCTTTACTAATGAGAGGGGGACCCTCTCTTTTTTTATGTGAGAAGACTTCAAAACCAGCGAATAAAATAATGTAACGAGGGCAAATCAACGGACTTGTTCTCGTCATGCATAAGTGTAGTCGAAAAATGGATCACAAGAAGTAGAATTTTCAAATTAGCTTATATAGTTTTAAGTGCAACACAATGTAAATTATGCTAACTAAAAAATAAATCTTATACATTTGTCGTTACTATCAAGATTTTTATTTTACATAAAAAGACGTAACAGTGATTAATGGACTAGATAGTACCAAAGCCTCTCTAAATCTTTGAGAATGCACAATCTCTCGTTCTCGTAAAAATTTTAGTGCATCCTGTGTTAAAATGTGCGTAAGTTAGAATATTGAAAAAACTTTATAGGTTCTTTATTTGTTTATTAACTTTTAGCAATTATGTTTATCATGTTGAATGTCTTGTTATTCTGAAAAATATTTTTCGTGGCAAAAAGAGGTTTTTTTATTTTGTGCGGTAATATATTTTTAGTACAAGGGAAAGGAGGAATTAGATGGAAACGGTCGTCCGCACGAAGGCGAAGCGGAAACGGTGGAAAACGGTATTATGGAGTGCGTTAGCCGCTATTTTCATGATTGCGGCAGGAGGCGTGATGTTTGCAAACGGTTACATCAATCACTCGCTTCCGCAAACAAAGGGAGAGCTTTCTGCACCGGGATTAATGGCAGAAGTGAAAATCGTTCGGGATGAAAACGGTGTTCCGCACATTTCCGCAAAAAATGAGCATGACTTATATTTTGCGCAAGGTTTTATTCAGGCGCAGGACCGTCTGTTTCAAATGGATTTAAGCAGACGGCAGGCCTCCGGTCAATTGAGCGAAGTCATTGGCGAGGCAACGGTCAAACGCGATAAATTTTTCCGTACGCTCGGGCTGCGCCGCGCCGCAGAAGCGTCTTATGCTGCGTATAGCGAAGAGATGAAAAGTGTGCTGCGAGCGTTTGCGGACGGAGTGAACGCGTATATAGCGTTTGCGAAAAAAGAAGGAAAGCTGCCGATTGAATTTCGGCTGCTCGGCTATGAACCGGAAAAATGGACTCCGATTGATTCACTAACGATTGGAAAGTATATGGCCTTTGACTTAGGCGGCCACTGGCAAGGGCAGGCGTTTCGCTATTGGGCGCTTGCAAACCTTCCGAAAGAAAAAGCGTATGACTTATTTCCTTCCTACCCGAAAGATGCCCCAATGATTTTGCAAGCATATAAAGATGTACAACTGTCCGTTGAAAAAGCGTTTGCATCCGCTGTCATCCCGCCGGCGTTTAACGGCAGCAACAACTGGGTAATCAGCGGCAAGAAAACAAAAAGCGGAAAACCTCTTTTGGCGGATGACCCGCACTTATCGCTAAGCACGCCATCGATCTGGTATCAAATGCACTTACAAGCCCCGACGGTTAACGTTAGCGGCGTTATTTTCGCAGGAATTCCCGGCATCATTTTAGGACATAACGAACACGTAGCATGGGGAGTGACGAATACAGGGCCGGATGTGCAAGATTTGTATATCGAAAAAAGAAATCCAAACAACAAACATCAGTTTTTGTATAACGGAAAGTGGGAAGACGCGACGGTTGTCAAAGAACCGATTAAAGTAAAGGGTGGCAAAACGATTCCATATGAAGTGACGATCACTCGCCACGGTCCAGTTATTTCTGATTTTGCATATGAATCAAAAGAAAACACCGTTTTCTCCCTCCGTTGGACCACGTTAGACCCATCAACCGAACTTCAAGCAATTTTAGAAATAAACAAAGCAACAAATTGGAACGAGTTTGAAGAAGCGCTCGAACATTTCCACGCCCCGACGCAAAACTTTGTGTTTGCCGCGAAAGACGGAACGATCGCCTATAAAGCGAATGGGAAAATACCGATTCGCAAAAAAGGAGACGGCCTTCTTCCAGTTCCAGGCTGGACGGATGAATATGAATGGGAAGGGTTTATTCCTTTTGACGAGCTGCCACGCGCTGTGAATCCAGAGAAAGGGTTTATCGCCACGGCAAATAATAAAGTGATTGGTGACGACTATCCGCACCATATCAGCCATCATTGGGCGCAGCCGTACCGTTACATGCGAATCGCACAAGTGCTGGAAAGCAAAAATGATCTCACGATCGAAGATATGAAAGCGCTGCAAATGGATCAAAAAAATTTATGGGCGGAAGAGTTTGTGCCGGTTTTCTTGCAGGCATTAGCCAATGAATCATTAAAAGGAATCGATAAAAAGGCGATTGAACAGCTGCGGCAATGGGATTATGTCGACCGTAAAGACGATGCCGCGCCGCTTATTTTCCATCTTTGGATGAAAGAAATTCCTAATGTGTTATTCAAGAAAGATATTCCTTCCGAAATCGAGAAGTTGTTTGAAGGAAAACAGGCGGTTGTCGATGAATTAATTCGCAAGGCGGCAAACGGAGACGACTCACCGTGGTTTACGGAAAACGGCGGGTTTGCCCGTGTATTATCGACCTCATTGCATCATGTCACCGAACGGCTGCAGAAGCAATACGGCGACGATCCATCTAAGTGGAAATGGGGGGATTATCACCAACTCTACTTTGCGCATCCAATGTCCAATTCATCCCCGCTATTGAAATTTTTCTTGAATCGGGAAAAGCCGATTCCTGTCGACGGAAGCCAAGTAACGGTGCAAGCGGCATCCTTTACGAATGATGGCATTGTCAACCATGGCGCTTCATGGCGGTTTGTCATCGACATCAGTGATATCGAACATGGTTATCATATTGTCGGTCCTGGCCAGGCTGGCCATTTTCGCAGCCGCTGGTACCACGACCAAATCGATGATTGGGTGAATGGAACCTATCATGTGACAACGTTAGGGAAAGTGGAAAGCAGGGATACGCTGCTTTTAAAACCGAAAAAATAAGGTCCAGTTAAAAGGAAGTGGTTCAATGAGATTCATCCACTATTTCATCATCGCAGCCATCCTTTTTTCTTTATCCGCATGCAGCAAAGAAGAAAACGAACAGATACAAGGATATGAATCTAAAAAAGAGGAAGAAAAAGGGATAAGCAGGTGGAAAGAAGCCCCAGTGAAAGTAAAGGAAACGATCATAAACAATATTGATTGGAAAGTAAGCCCTGTTTTTCGATCAGGGGGCTATCGAATGAGGGGAGTGCCTAATAAAGTCGGCTTTATCGATGCGCCGTTTATCGCCAATAAAATCGATAAATACATGTGGCATTTCTGGGGAGAATCCATTCCAAAAGGAGAGTTGACAATAGTTGCCGTAAAAGAAGGAAGTAAAGACATCGCTCCTGCGTTAATGCAAGATGGGATCAGCGTTTGGACAACGAACGTTCCGGGAGGTCCAAATAACGGAGCGGACGCCCATTTGCCATCCAATATGAGGCTGAGCGAACCAGGCAAGTGGGCATTGCTTGTCTATCTGGGAGATGCGTTTTTGGATTATGTGGTTATCGAAGTGAAATGATCTATTTCGTATTTACATCCTTTCCCAATTGAACAGGGAAAGGATGTTTGTGTTTACCAGAAAGAGCAGCTAGTTGTCGCCAACATACCGCCGCAAAACGCGGTCGACCGCACTCCCGTATGTTTCCCTGAATAAGTTCAAATGCACAAGCAAATAGAAAAGCTGATATAATTGTTTTCGTTCGTGATAATCGGAAGAAAGCGGCATGAGTTCGTTATATGCCTCATAAAAGCGGCTAGGGAATCCGCCGAATAGTTCGGTAAAGGCGATTTCAAATTCATAGTGTCCGTAAAATACAGCGGGATCAATCAAATACGGAACGCCGTTTGCGCCAACGATCCAGTTTCCGCCCCAAAGATCGCCGTGCAGTAAAGATGGGGAGCACGTTTCAGGAAGCCATCGTTCAAGAGAAGCAAGGAGCTTCTCCAGCTTGTTTCTTCTGCGCGCTGGCATTCGCCCCTTTTGTTCGGCAAGTTCGATTTGCGGAAGCAGGCGGCATTCCCGGTAATAGTCGACCCAGTTTTCATACCATCCGTTTTTTTGGGGCAATAGTCCAATATAGTTGTCTTCCACAAACCCAAACGAAGGACCGTAACATTGATGAAGACGTGCGATGGCATAGCCGAGTTGTTCCGCGGTCTTGCTTGTTTCTTCTCCTTCAACCCATTCAAGAATAAGAAAGCCATAGTCATTTGTTTCTTTGACTCCATAAACAGAAGGAACGTTGATGGCATTCGCCTTGCGAAGCGTCTCAAGCCCCGTCGCTTCGCATTGGAAAAAGCGAGGCGGAAGGGAATGGCGGATTTTCACAAAGTACGGCTGCCGCTCGCTTTGGACGAAAAACGCCTCGTTAATATCTCCGCCGTATACCCGTTTGTATTGCAAGATGGCCGATGAATCGCCGATGTGTTGAAGCGCTTCTGCGATGATCGTTTCCGTTTTCATGAATCATTCCCCACTTTCCACTCACGCTCAATGTCGCGAAGGACGTCGCCGATTTTCCGCTCATGAATGACGATATCCGCAATATCATCGAATTCCGTCGGCTCCCAGTTTACAATAACGACTTTCGCACCGTTTCGTTTGGCAACAAGCGGTAGCTGATTAGCGGGCGATACTTGAAGTGAAGAACCGAGGACGATCAATAAATCGGCTTTTTGCGCTGCCTGCCATGCTTGTTCAATGGCGTCTTCTGGAAGCATTTCTCCAAATAGGACAACAGAAGGACGCAAAAAACCGCCGCAGTCGCACTCGAATTGGTTATGCAAATATACTTCGCTGTCTAATGTGTTTCCACATCGCTGACAGTGGACCGTCCGAAGCGAGCCGTGCAGTTCAATGACGCGCTGGCTTCCTGCTTGCTGGTGAAAGCCATCTACATTTTGCGTAATGATTTGTTTAATCAGCCCACTCCGTTCCCAGTCGGCTAAAATGGCGTGCCCTTCGTGCGGTTTACACGATCGGAGGGTGCGGATGCGGTATTGATAAAATTCGATAAATGCTTCGCGATGATGTTCAAGAGCGTAGGTGCTTGCTAATTGTTGCGGATTAAAGCGATTCCATAAACCCGTCTTAGCCGAACGGAAGTCAGGGAGTCCGCTTTCCGTAGACATGCCCGCTCCTGTCAAGACTACGGCGTAACGGGATGACGATAACCATGAAGCAATCATGTTATTCCTCTCCTTTACAGAAAACTCGTTATTTCTATTTTACATGATGAGGCCGATTTTCCCTATTATCCTAATTTGACAAGCATTTTTCTTTTAATTTTTTCCATCTTTCGGTATGATAAAAGTGTAAGTAAAAATAGATAAGGAGGCATGATCATGAGCAAAAAAGTATTGATTGTAACGGGAGATGCGGTAGAAGCGCTAGAAGTATATTACCCATATTATCGTTTACTAGAAGAAGGATATGATGTAACGATTGCCGCGCCGAAGAAAAAGAAATTACAGACGGTTGTGCATGACTTTACTGGCTGGGATACATATGAAGAAAAACAAGCATACCTGATTGAGGCGCACGCGGCATTTGCCGATATCGACCCAACGCAATATGACGGAATCGTTATTCCAGGTGGACGCGCACCAGAATACATTCGTCTTGACGCCGATCTTCAACGCATTGTTAGACATTTCTTTGAAGCGAATAAACCGATCGCTGCGATTTGCCATGCGTCCCTCATTTTCGAAACGATGCCAGATTTGTTGAAAGGCCGCAGCTTGACTGCTTACATCGCTTGCAAGCCAGGCGTGGAAGCACTAGGGGCAACGTATGTGTCTGACAGCACAGTACATGTCGACCAAAACCTCGTTTCTGCACATGCTTGGCCGGACTTGCCTGGTTTCATGCGCGAATTCATTCGCTTGCTTCAAAAATAATGATCAAATCCCCTCAAGGCAACTTGAGGGGATTTTTATTTACATGCTCGCATCTTTTGCCGGCGATGCTTCCGTTTTTCGAACATTGGTTGCCAAATAAACCCCAATCAACACGAATGCACCGCCAATCAGTTGTGGCGCGGAAATTTTTCCTCCTAACAAAAACGTGATTATCGCGGTAAATACAGCGATTAAGTTTAAATAAATGCCTGCGTAGCTCGGTCCAACCTTTTTTACAGACAGATTCCAAAACAAAAACGAAAAAACGGACGGAAACAGACAAATGTAGCTGATGCCAATCCACTCTTTTCCGCTTAACCCGGCGAGCGGAAACGGCTGCAATAAAAGAAACGGAAGCAGCAAAATAATGCTGAAAAACACGGAACAAGTAGTCGCAGTAATCGGAGGAACGGCTAATTTTTTCCCGATAATCGAATAAAGCGCCCACACTACACCGGCGATTAACATCATCAAATCGCCGCGGTTATAGCTCGTTTGGAAAATCCACTGCAGATGTCCGTTGGTTAAAATAAACAATACGCCGACGAGCGAAAGGATAAAACCGATCACATTGACAAACGTCATGCGTTCTTTTAACAGAAAATACGACAAGATCACGATAACGGCCGGGTTCAACGCGTTCACAATCGCCGCGTTCATCGGTGATGTATATTCCAATGCTCCGTAAAGAAGCAGGTTATAGCCAATAATGCCAAGAATACCGGTAATGCTTAATGGCAGCCAAAATTGCTTCATGATTTCTCCGTAGCGCGGCCGTTCCAAAAAATAGGAGATGGGAAGAAGAAATAAAAACGCAACGCTCCAGCGGATGAATGTAAGCCATAGAGGGCTAATTTCTGCGATGACATATTTTCCAAATAGATAATTACCTGCCCAAAATAAGTTGGCTAACACTAAAAAGATTTTCTCTCTCATTCATTTCTCTCCTGTCTCGTCTTTTGATATTCCTTATTTTACTACATTTACTTCATGACGTGTTTGATATCCTGCATGTTGCTTCTTTTTTGAATGTTGTTTTATCTTTTCTGCATTTAGTGAATGGGAGTTTTCTCGGTATGATGTGTGTAATATGAGATTTTTTATGAATTGTGATAATATGATAAATACCATTAGCACCTTAGTATTAGTAAAGGAAGTGATAACGGTGACATTAACGATAAAAGTATATTCAGATTATGTATGTCCATTCTGTTTTTTAGCGGAAAAACCGCTACAAGAAGCAGCTGCGGGAAAAGACGTGCAAATTGAGTGGATGCCGTTCGAATTGCGTCCATACCCAAATGAAACGCTTCGTCCGGAAGGAGACTATCTACAAAAAACATGGGAACAGTATGTATATCCTATGGCGAAACAGATGGGAATTCCGATCGTACTGCCGAGAGTTTCTCCGCAGCCGTACACTCACCTTGCTTTTGAAGGATATCAGTATGCAAAAGAAAAAGAAAAAGGAAAAGGAAATGAATACAATCACCGTATGTTTACTGCCTTTTTCCAAGAAGAGCAGGACATTGGCGATATCGATGTGTTAACAAAGCTGGCAGGGGAAGTAGGACTCGACGAGAAAGAGTTTCGCGAGGCGCTTGTGACCCGCAAATATAAAGAAGCGCACCAGCGCGCTCTCAAGCATGCGTATGAAGAAGCGAACATCACCGCTGTTCCGACATTTGTGATTGGAGATACAGTTCTTACCGGTGTCCGTTCGAAAGAAACGTTAGAAAAGATTATTGAAGAAGAAATGAAAAAACAATCATTTCGTGATTTTGGGGAAGGAATGGCTTGTGGAATAGACGGATGTTAATGTCAATGATGGATGTGTATCGTTTTTTTTCGATAAGATAAGGGTTGTCTTTTTCCCTATATTGATATAACATGTGAACCGTGGGAGTTTTTTATATGGATAAAAATGTAAAAGAAAGGTAGAGTGTAATGGCATTACCAAGTGGCGCAACGATGAACATTACGATTCGTCTTCAATTTGAAAAAGATCGTGTCTCATTCAGCGATATCGCCGCTGCGATTGGCAAAGCAGGGGGAGATATCGTCGGGATTGACGTGATTTCGTCGAGCAAAGTACATACTGTGCGTGATATCACTGTCAGTGCGTTAGATACAAAACAATGCGATTTAATTATTGGAGCACTGAAAAAAATTCAGGGTGTTAAAATTATTAACGTATCAGACCGTACGTTTTTAATGCATATCGGTGGAAAAATTGAAACGAAATCAAAAATCCCGGTAAAAACGCGCGATGACTTATCGCGGGTTTATACGCCAGGGGTAGCGCGTGTATGCACGGCCATTGCGGAAGATCCGAGAAAAGCGTATTCCTTAACGATTAAACGCAATACGGTGGCGGTTGTTTCCGATGGCACGGCGGTGCTTGGGCTTGGCGATATCGGACCGTACGCCGCGATGCCGGTGATGGAAGGGAAAGCGATGTTGTTCAAGCAGTTCGCTGGCGTCGACGCCTTCCCAATTTGCTTGGATACAAAAGATACAGAAGAAATTATTCAAATTGTGAAAGCGATTGCGCCGGCGTTTGGCGGCATTAACTTGGAAGATATTTCGGCGCCGCGTTGCTTTGAAATTGAAAAACGGCTCAAAGAAGAATTAGACATCCCTGTATTTCACGATGACCAGCACGGAACGGCGGTAGTATTGCTTGCAGGTCTATTAAACGCGTTAAAAATTGTCGACAAAAAACTCGAGGACATTAAAGTCGTGTTAACGGGAATCGGCGCCGCTGGAATTGCCTGCACGAAAATTTTGCTGGCGGCCGGTGTGCGCAATATTATCGGTGTCGACCGCCAGGGCGCGATTCATCGCGATGAGAAGTACGATAATCCTTATTGGCAAGAATATGCGCAAATCACCAATCCAGATAACGAAAAAGGAAGCCTATCCGACGTTATCGCGGGCGCAGACGTATTTATCGGCGTTTCCGCTCCAGGCATTTTAAAAGTCGATGGTGTGAAAAAAATGGCGCGCGATCCAATCGTCTTTGCGATGGCCAACCCAGTGCCGGAAATCGATCCGGAAATCGCGGAGCCGTACGTCCGCGTGATGGCGACAGGACGTTCCGATTATCCGAACCAAATTAACAACGTTCTTTGCTTCCCTGGCATTTTCCGCGGCGCGCTCGATTGCCGTGCAAAAGAAATTAACGAAGAAATGAAACTCGCCGCAGCGAAAGCGATCGCTTCCGTCGTAACCGACGACGAGTTAAACGAAACGTATATCATTCCGAGCGTGTTTAATAACAAAGTGGTGGAACGAGTAAGACAAGCCGTTATTGAAGCGGCATATCGCACCGGCGTGGCGCGGAAAGACAACATTCCTTTAGGGGGATATTCCGGAGAACAAAGATGAGGCTGTCGCTTAGACAAGACTGTTTGTTAAAGATGATGATGCCCTTCTCCTTATTTTTTACTTGATCCCTTCGAAAGGAAGTTGGAACATGGGGATTCGTTATGAAGTGATTTCCGAAGACGAGATTATTTGTATTAAAGATTTATGCAATGAATTAATGGCCTATCAAAAATCTAAAGCAACGATCCATCCCGAGTGGTTTGACGGGATGTGTTTTGAAACGAGAATGATTCCATCGATCGAAAAGGCGAAAGTGAACTACATCATCGTAGCGAAAGATGACGATGAAATTGTTGGGTATGCATATAGCAATATTTCTCCAAAAACAATCTATTCCAATAATTTCGCGACTTTGCCGTGTGACGCATTTTTTGATTTTGATTCTGTTCCAACCGATGATGTTGGCTGCCTTTCGCAGTTTTATATAAAAGAAAAATATCGCAACCGTGGAATTGGCAGCGTTTTATTCGAAAAATCGATGGAATGGTTAAGTTCATTTCAATCAAGGACATATTTATTTTTGTATCAAACGGAAATGATGATGCGTTAAAATTTTATCTCCGAAAAGGGTTTAAAATCAGTCATCAAATACTGGATGGGTTTATTACGGTATTAAGGAATACGCACTAAACATGCTTTCTTTTTCAAGATGTTCGTAGAGAGGGGGAATTTTCCCTCTCTACTATAACAGACATTCGTCTGAAACCCATTTTTTTCTATCAATCCAGTGTATTTTGAAATTTGAAATAAGACAAACGTACGCTCCCTTTCATCATTTATTGATCGAACATGGAGCTAGGATTGAAGGTGAGGAAACCGCATTATCTCTTGCAATCAAGCGTGGCAACAATAAGGCTTCGGAATTTCTTCGTCTTCAAAATGGAGCGCTTTTGCAAGAAAAGAACACTAAAAGCACACTATAAGTACGCCTAGTTCTTGAATTTGATATTATCCCCCTTGCAGTAGACAGTACTGTCTACTGCAAGGGGGTTTTTATAGATTGTTGCTTTCTTGACTACATTAATAGTTGATATATGCGTTTTAGGAGGCGTTCAAGTATGTAGAAAGATGTGTATAAAGAAAAGTCATCTTTATTTTTCCTACTTTTTTTGCCTAATAGGCCGTTGCGATTGCACTAAAGAAGCCACCCAAAGCTTCTATCATTTTAACAAACACCTCTTATCTTCTTGTAAGATATAAAACATCTATTATAAAAAATTATCATAAGTCAAATTATTAAAAAAGAGCCTATGGAAAAAAGAGCTTTTACAAAAACATATCGTTACAGGTAAAGTCCCGTTGTGTAAACGGCTGTAATGGTTTGGGCAATGTCTTCTACGGATGCCTTATGTTCATTGCGGACAATTTCCCAAAGATACATTTCGTTGGTGAAAAACCAGCCGCGGGCAACAAGTTCGGGATTTAACTGCGTTTTGGCTAGTCCTTTTTTTTGTGAATAGGCGATATCTTGTGAAATTCGCTGGATGAATTTTTCCCTGATTTCTTTCCATTTAGCGGACACAACCGGTGAAACTCCGATAGCCTGTTCAAACACTTGCATCATGCTTCGCTCTGCTTCTGCCATCTTTAAAAATGAATATGCCTGTTTTTTGATGATTTGTTGGGCTTCTTCTTTTGACGTTGGAAAGAAGGGCATTTCTGCAATTTGATAAAATTGTTCCATCACATCTTCCATTAGCACAATCAAAATTTCGTCTTTTCCTCCAAAATGTACGTAGGCTGTACCGTATCCCACATTTGCCTTTTTGATAATTTGAGTAATCGTTGCTTTTTGAAACCCTTCCTCAATGAATACTTCTTTTGCCGCTTGCAATAGTTTTTGGCGTGTCATGATGGAACGCATATGACGTTTATCGGCCACTTTGCTACTATCCACGACATTCCCTCCATTCGTTTCCTTTTTAATAGCATAAATGGAATCTGATGAAAACAAAAGGATGATTTATGATAATTTTAATACTTAACTCAAAGTTTAGAAAATTTTTTATTTTTAATTGACATCATGTCAACTTCATTGATACAATTTTCCCAAAAAACAATGTGAAGGAGGAATAGGATAGGATGCTTTCTTATTCTTTTGAACCCACACTAGAATTTGCCAGGAAGCTCGATCGGGAAGATAAACTATGGCATTTCCGCCATGAGTTTTACTTAAAGCCTGGCTCTATTTATATGGACGGTAACTCATTAGGGCTTCTTTCTAAGAGAGCTGAAAAAACGCTATTAGAATCTTTGGATGATTGGAAAGAATTAGGGATTGACGGGTGGACGCAAGGGAGACATCCGTGGTTTTACATGTCGGAGAGGCTTGGGGAAATGATGGCTCCATTAGTGGGAGCTTCGCCTGAAGAAGTCATTGTAACTGGTTCCACGACAGTGAACTTGCATCAACTTGTTGCGACCTTTTACAAACCTGAGGGAACACGTACAAAAATCTTGGCTGATGAGTTGACATTCCCTTCTGATATTTACGCACTGCAAAGCCAGCTCCGTATCCGCGGCTATGATCCAGATACGCATCTTATCTGTGTAAAAAGCCGCGATGGCCGCTTTTTAGAAGAGGATGACATTATCGCTGCCATGACTGACGATATTGCGTTAATTATTTTACCAACAGTTCTTTATCGAAGCGGTCAAATATTGGATATGAAGCGTTTAACAGAGGAAGCGCACGCTCGTGGCATTTTCATTGGATTTGATGCATGTCATTCTATCGGTGCCATCCCTCATTCATTCAGTGAGTGGGAGGTTGATTTTGCGTTTTGGTGCAACTACAAGTATTTAAATGGGGGGCCTGGATGTGTCGCGGGGCTATATGTGAATCGCAAACATTTCGGGAAGCTTCCTGGACTGGCCGGATGGTTCGGTTCCAAAAAAGATAAACAGTTTGACATGGAGCATACATTTACACCGGCTGAAACGGCAGGGGCTTATCAAATCGGAACGCCTCATGTGCTAAGCCTTGCGCCTTTAATCGGATCCTTAGAAATTTTTGTCGAAGCCGGCATTGAAAATATTCGCCAAAAGTCGCTGCAAATCACTCGATATTTAATGTACTTAATTGAACATGAGCTGAAAGATTTTGGTTTTGCCATTGGCAATCCTAGAGACGATGCACGCCGAGGGGGGCATGTAAGCCTCGAACATGATGAAGCTGCTCGGATTTGTAAATCATTGAAAGAAAACGGAGTGATTCCGGATTTTCGTGCACCTAACATCATTCGTTTGGCACCGATCGCATTATACACTTCTTATGAAGAAGTGTGGAAAGTCGTCCAAATCCTTAAAAAAATTATGAAGGAAAAACAATATGAAAAGTTTACAAATGAACGCGAAGTAGTGGCATAAAGATGTCGTGTTTTACGAGAAGAAAGGGGGAGGAAACCGTGAAAAACCAAAATAATCATTTCCATGATCTTCATGAGCGGGAGAGAGGATTAAATCGCGATTTAAAATCCAGTCAGCTTACCATGATTGCGATGGGGTGTGCAATCGGCACCGGATTGTTCCTTGGAAGCGGGCTTGCTGTTGGAACTGCCGGGCCAAGCGTGTTGATTAGTTATATGATAGGCGCGTTGATCGTATTGCTTCTAATGGGATGTTTAGCGGAAATGACGGTTGCCCATCCTACTTCAGGATCTTTTGGGACGATTGCTGAAAAATATATCCATCCTTATGCAGGTTTTATTGTTCGCTATTCGTACTGGATAGCGAATGTACTTGCTGTTGGAGTAGAAGTAAGTGCAATTGCCGTCTATATGAAATACTGGTTTCCAAACGTTCCGGGAATCGTATGGATCCTGTTGTTTGGCGGTGTGCTGATATATGTCAACGCTACGAGTGTCAATACGTTTGCTACTTTTGAGTATTGGTTCTCCATGATAAAGGTTAGTGCGATTGTGCTTTTCATTCTCCTTGGTGCATATGTTCTATTTGGAGCATCTGATCAGCCGGGAATAGGAAGCGAAAATCTTGTAAACGATGGCGGTTTTCTGCCGTTTGGCTGGTGGGGAATGTGGGTAGCCATCTTTATCTCTCTATTCAGCTTTTTAGGGACAGAATTGATAGCGGTTACAGCAGGTGAAGCGAAAGATCCGGATGTAGCGGTACCGAAAGCATTAAAAGCAACCGTATTCCGTTTGTCGACTTTCTATGTTTTGACAATGGCCATCATGTTAATGATCGTTCCTTGGAAATCGGCTGGAGTCGATAAAAGTCCATTTGTCAAAGTAATGGAAATCTTGAATATCCCTGGTGCTTCGGGAATTGTAAACTTTATTGTCTTAACGGCTGCATTATCAGCTATGAATAGCCAGTTATATGCATCAACGCGGATGATATATTCATTATCACGAGGAAAATATGCGCCTGCTTTCTTTGGAAAGGTAAGTAAAAAAGGGGTTCCGACAAACGCTCTTACGGTTTCTACACTTGGGATTGTCGTCGCTGCCGTCGTTTCGGCGCTGGTTCCTGGGACATCTTATGCGGTCATGATGGGGATTTCCATGTTCGGTGCCATTTTCACATGGCTGATGGTTTTCGTTTCTCATTTATTTTTCCGCCGCAAGTGGAAGCAAATGGGGGGACGCAAATTACCAGTAAGAATGATCTGTTTTCCTTATTTGACGATTTTAGGGGGCGTTCTATTGCTCAGCTTGATGATTACGACATGGTTTACGCAATTTAAAATCATGCTTCAATTTGGAATTCCGTGGCTAATCTTTCTTTCGGTTGCTTATTTTATTTGGAAAAAAACAAATGCAATGCATCATACAACAAACGACGCCCTCCAACTTTCTGGAAGTGACGTTAACATAGATAAATAGCGTCATAGCAAATTTAATAGAAGGCAGCTATGGATGGGAATGAAAAAAAGGAGGATGACAGCAATGGTGAACGTCAATAATAATGAAACAAATTCCAAGTATGGATTAGAGGAAGAGATTCATACAGATTTCCAAAAAGAAATGTCGTACGCAAGTTACCTTCAACTCGACAAAATTTTATCCAGCCAACAACGATTGTCCGATCATCATGATGAAATGCTGTTTATTATTATTCATCAGGCAAGCGAACTTTGGATGAAGCTCATTTTGCACGAAGTGAACGCAGCGATTCAATGTATTCTCCGCAACGATTTGGAACCGTCTTTTAAAATGCTTTCACGTGTATCCAGAATTCAGCAGCAGTTAATCCAATCTTGGAGCGTCCTTTCCACGCTGACTCCTGCTGAATACATGGAATTTCGCGATAAATTGGGGCATGCATCCGGATTCCAGTCCTACCAAAACCGTTTAATCGAATTTGCGTTTGGAAATAAAAATGCTCATACTTTATTAGTCTTCCAACATGATCCTGAGATTTATGAAAAGCTGAAAAGAGCGCTTCATGAGCCAAGCATCTATGACGCGGCGATTAAAGCGCTTGCAGCCCGAGGATTGCCAATTGACCAAGAAGTTCTTGACAGAGACTGGTCTCAAACCTATCAGCCAAATGCCAGTGTAGAGGAAGCATGGCTGACTGTTTACCGGAACGTGGATCAATATTGGGATTTATATGAGCTGGCCGAGAAGTTGGTGGACATTGGCAGCCAACAACAATTATGGCGTTATAACCATATGAGTACGGTTGAACGAATTATTGGCCATAAAAAAGGAACGGGCGGTTCATCAGGCGTTACTTATTTAAAAAGAACGCTTGATCAGCATTTCTTCCCTGAATTATGGACTTTAAGAACGAAGCTTTAATAATTGTATGCATGGCAGGGGGCTGGGAAAAGGCCTCCTTTCATGTTGAGTAAATGAATAAGGAGCATTCCTGTTAGAAAGGTTTTCGGGGACTTGAAAGAAAAAAGCCCTCTTGGTATGATGCAGGGGTGTCAACAAACACCTAACATCAGACCAAGGAGGACTATACAATGAATTGTACACAAAATCGCAAAATTGAACAAGTCACCGACCAAACGTTAGTGATTGGAATGGACATTGCCAAACAAAAACATTATGCATCAATGGTTGACGCACGAGGTCGGGTGCTGAAGAAGCCGTTTCCTGTGATTCAATCGAGATCCGGATTTGAACAGTTCTATGCATCGATACAAGAAGCGATGAAGGAATTTGGCAAAACCGAAGTCATCGTCGGAATCGAGCCGACCGGACATTACTGTTTGAACCTCGCCTACTTCCTCGAGGAAAAAGGGGATCCCGTTGGTGATGGTCAACCCGATGCATGTCAAACGGTCAAAAGAGCTCGACGACAACTTGCCAACGAAGCATGATGCCAAAGATGCTCTTGTCATTGCGAAACTGGTCAAAGACGGACGCTTTAGCTATCCACGTATTCTCCATGAGGTGGAGGCGGAATTGCGGGCAGGAAGTACGTTTCGAGAGTCGTTGACAAAAGAGTTGAATGCCGTCCGAAATCAAATGATTCGTTGGCTCGATCGTTATTTTCCTGAGTTTGTGCAGGTGTTTCCGTCGTTTGGCAAAATGGCATTGGTGGTGTTAGAGAAAACGCCATTTCCGATGGACATTGCGAATCAGACGGTAGAGGGGCTAATGGAGCGTTATCGGCAAAGCGAGAGGCTAAAATGCCCACAGAAGCCGAAAGTGCAAAAGCTGTTAGAGGTGGCCCGCCATTCGATTGGGATAACGGAAGGACAACAGATGGCCCGTATCGAAATCGCCACGCTTGTCCGCCGATATCGCCAATTGGAACAAGAGATCGCAGCCCTCACAGAAGAGTTGACGGCACTCGCTCAAACAACCGCCGAATACGAATGGCTCCAAACGATCCCAGGGCTAGGAGATGCGACGATCATTGAACTGTTATCGGAAATCGGAAGCTTTGCCCAGTATCAAGATTCGAGGCAACTAATCAAATTGGCGGGCTTGACACTGAAGGGGAACTCGTCAGGGCAACACAAGGGGCAAAAACGAATCTCGAAGCGAGGACGAAAACGGCTACGCGCCCTTCTATTTCGGGTGATGATGCCATTGATTCGCCATAATGAGGCTTTCCGTCAGTTGCACGAGTACTATACGACACGCCCAATCAACCTGTTGCGTAAGAAGCAATCGATCGTCGTGTTATGTGGCAAGCTATTGAAAGTACTATACGCGGTTTGTGTGAAACAGCAAGCATTTGATGGGGAACGAATGATTCAAGATATCTTTTCCCAATCCCAAGCACAGGCAGCCTAGAGTCGCCTTCTTTCGCAAAAAGAACTGTCTGAACAACCAGATGACACGGAGAAGCTGGCACAATTTCATCCATTCGACCTAGAGTCCCTTAAGGAGCTTAGCCGGCCTCTGTCTGGTGAAGAGACTGAACGAAGGAATGTTGGCACAAGGATGCCCAGAGACATAGGAGGGTTCGTCCTCATCAGTTGTGCAGAGATCCAATGTGCATCACATACACATCCACCACTGGAGTGAAAAATACAAAAATACCCAGTGGCCGCGAAGCGCACCCATGGACTGTTAGATATCGACAAAAATTCAAAAGTATGTGATGAGTTTTGTCGAAAAATATTTTTTTGGCACCCCTAAGATGCCAAGAAACCTTGATATATCAACATTTATAGAGGGAGGAAAAATGATGAACGCATGGATTGATATATCTCAACGGCTGGATGAAAAAGTTGCTGTATGGCCAGGGGATACTCCTTTTTCCTACCGTGTAAATTGGAGCAAAGAGGAAAGCGGGTCCGTCAATGTAGGTCAAATCACGATGAGCACCCACACAGGCACACATATTGATGCCCCTTTTCATTTTGATAATGAAGGAAAGCGAGTGCTTGATCTGGATTTGGATATATACATTGGCCCAGCCCGGGTCATCTATCTGCCAAACAAGACAAAGATTGGAGTAGACGAATTGCAAAGTGTAAATTTAGAAGGAGTAACACGCCTATTAATTTATACAGGCTTCTGGAAAAACCGTACGGTCTTCCCAGAAGCCATTCCCCATATCGAACCAGAATTAGCGTCATATCTTTCCGAACGCGGCATTCGGCTCATTGGCGTGGATCTGCCGTCCGTCGATCCTTTGGACAGCAAAGAGTTACCTGCCCATCATGAATTGACTCGTCATGGCATCCATATTTTAGAAGGTATTGTCCTTGATCATGTTGCCCCAGGCGACTATGAACTGATAGCCCTTCCGCTTCCGCTTGCAGAAGCTGATGGAAGCCCGGTAAGAGCGGTATTAAAAAAGAGGGGGTAACATCAAATATTATTAATTACACTCAATTATTTTCGAATAAAGTTTTGCGCAAAAAACATCCATGAATAAATTTTACTCCCCACCCAGGCATGAAAATCCATCTCTCCTTCCATAATGGAGGATGAACGCAAACAGTTTGGAAAGACGTGCTTTTTAATGGTGGTTCGACCCTGTGCAAAAAACTGTTTGAGTCCATTTGGTGTTCCACCCATTGTGAGCCCTTTTCATGTGAAAAGGTGACTACGAACAGAAAAATGCCTAACGTACAAGTGGACTCACTGTTTGCGAATTTATCAATGGAAGGAGTAAGAATCATGGATGTTCTTTATCATCGTTGTGCGGGATTAGATGTCCATGCCGAAACCATTGTCGTTTGTGCCCTTCTTGGAGAAGAAGATCACATTCAAAAGGAAATCGAAACATTCCCTACTTTCACGAAAGATTTGTTTCGTCTTCTGAAATGGTTAGAAGATCGTGGGGTCACTCATATTGCGATAGAAAGTACCGGTGTTTACTGGAAACCCGTGTTCAACATTTTGGAAGACTATTTTGACATTACTCTCGCTAATGCCCAGCGCATCAAAAATGTCCCCGGTCGAAAGACAGATGTCTCCGATGCCGAATGGATCGCCAAATTATTGCGTTATGGGCTGATCGAGAAGAGTTTCGTTCCGCCTGCGGACATTCGGGAATTGCGAGATTTGACCCGTTTACGGAAAAAGTGGATTGGGCAATTGACCGCTGAGAAAAATCGGATACAAAAAGTGTTAGAGTGTTCGAATATCAAGTTAAGTTCTGTCATTTCGGACATATTTGGTGTATCTGGGCGAAAACTACTTGAACGCCTAATGAAACAAGGATATATCGAAGAACCAGAGATTGATGCCTGCATTCATGGGAGAATGAAAGGAAAAAGACAACAAATTCAAGATTCTCTCTTTGGAACATTGACCGAGCATCAGTTGTTTATGATTCGCCAATCTTGGAAGCATATCGAATCGTTGGAAAGCTTACTTCGAGAAATCGAAGAGCGAATCGACCAACTCTTACAAGCCTACAAACAAGAGATGGAGCTTCTTGTGACCATACCGGGAGTCAAAAAAGAAACCGCTGCCGTGATCATCGCTGAAATCGGAGTCGATATGGGACAGTTCCCAACTTCGCAACACCTCGCTTCATGGGCTGGAGTGGCTCCAGGGAATCATGAAAGTGCAGGGAAACGGAAAAGTACCCGAACGATGAAGGGAAATCCCCATATCAAATCCGCGTTATGTGAGACAGCGTGGGCGTTATCTCGATGCAGGAATCAACGATTGGCAGCGAAATATTGGTCACTGGCGGCACGCAGGGGAAAGAAAAAAGCACTCGTTGCGATGGCGCACCGAATGCTTACAATCATTTACTGCATGCTTTCTCGAAAAGAACCGTTTCGAGAACAGCCAACCTATTAATATAACCAAAAAGACGAAGAACTATACGAGATACCTAAAAATAAGGTAACTCTGCTTTCTTATTGCCGTTTTTGGTCATTAACAGGGTATCCAATTTGATCGTGGGGTATACCGATTCGACCATGTTTCATTGATTTTCACAGAACAAAAGGTAATGCATAATCTTTCCATACTATCTATATCCTTAACAAAGATTTACAGCATTTATACAATTGTTCTCCTTTGAACTTGTTTTGGTTGCAAACTAAACCAGCTGTTAAATCCGATGGTAAAATGGTTCTTACGCAATCTTGGTGATATGAAGGGGCTAATTGAGAAAATTAGTGTGCAATTATAATTTTTTAGCTTCTCATTCACAATTATCTCAACTTTTCACCAAAAGAACGTAATTGTTTTAGAAGTTTAGCGGTGGCTACTCCTTTGAAGAAAAGGGGACACTGGTGATGACAGTTACGGATGCATTAACGTTTGAAGTGATCCCTGTCAAGTAGATAAGAATAAAAAAGCACATTTAAGCAGGAGGCTGACTCAACATCACTCAGAAGCGATGTTTTGATCCAGCTTCTAGACACAGAAGCTGTAAGGCTTCTGTTTTTTACGGCAAGTTTCGACAGGATTTTTTATTAAAACTATGTATAGTTTTGGTGAGTGAAAAGGGATCGCTTTGACTGTGAGAGAAGGTATAGGGCTGTTATTAAGGGAGGTAAGGGTAAGTGATTCCTGACAATATAAAAAAGGATCATGTATTCATGGCAATTAAAGAGATTGATGAAAATGGTATACCAGCGAGTAGAAATTCAACGAAATTCCAACTTTCCTATAATAATAGACTGTATCCGCCTAAATATGTTTTATCCCTAGCAAATAAATATGCAAATGGAAAAGAGCTGCAACCTTGGGAATTTAGTGGTGGGGTAGAGACGAATAACTTCCTAGAGAAACTGGGGTTTAAAATTGTAAGTAAAGCGCCGTCTAAAATTAAGACCGGACCCGAAAAAGATAATAAAGATTGTCATGTAGCAAGAAGTAAAGGGGGGATGAAGAACAAGCATAATCATCGATGCAGCGAATGTAAAAATACGATAATCGATATGTTTAGAGTTATTTTCGGAAATGTCAAGATCGAACATAAGATGGAGATCAAAGCCCGGTTGGAGGATTATATCCATGAGAGTTATTATAAAGACTTAGCGGCTATTTATAATGCATTAAAGAATTACAGAGGTAATGAAAGTTTTGTTAGGAGCAAATTTCTAAAGTCTTGTGACCTATATATACCTCAGCCAGGATTTGTGGTTGAACTTGATGAATCTCAACATTTTTCCGAAGCGAGAAAAATATCGTTAACCCATTATCCAAAAGGGTTAAAAACAGGATTTAACGTTAATAAGTGGATTGAACAATGTGAAAAGATAATGTCTAAGGATAATAACCCTCATGATAGGGATGAACAAAGGGCTTGGTATGATACTCTGAGGGATTTTTTACCTTTGATTAAAGGGTTACAACCTACGGTTCGCATATCTTTGCTGGATTACACTTGGTGTGAACTTGATCCAAACAAGGAAGAGGATGTCGAATTATTCAAGTCACTAGTTTTAAATATTGATACTGAAAAAAAAGAAAATAATAAATCCAGTGAAAAAGTTCGAATTGCTACAGCTTGTTTACAATCTGATGGTCACTATACCAATGAGAGTAGAACTCGTCTGCTTTTCGAACTTATAGATAAATTGGATCAAAAAGCGGACTTGATATTGCTACCTGCCGGTTTTTATCAGACGAGCAATGATCCTAAAACCTTATATGCAAGACTCAATAAAGTTATTGGACAATATTTGGAAAAGTTAAATAGTAATATGGCTATTTGCTTGGGAATAGATGGGCGTTGCGGCTTGGATCAAATGGCCGTGTTGTTTACAAGGAATGGATTACAAGCCATTGGTAGGAAGTTTTATCCAACCGATTTTGAAGAGATTGATGGGGCAGATTCCTATTTATCTTTAGAAGATAGTTATTCAAGAGTGTTTGAATTAAAAGGCAAGAAATTTTATATGGCAGTTTGTTATGATGTATTTGGGATTAAGAAGGAAAGGTTAAAAAATCCTGGTATCGATGTGATCTTAGACTTAGTGCATCAATTTCATCCAATTGGTGAAGACAATTCAGGTGATGTACTTTTTGCAAAACATGGATTTGCAGGTGCTTCTAAGCATTGGGGATGTCCAATTTTTGGTGCCGCTGTTTTCTTTAATAGAGAAATACCTAAAAATTGGCCTACAGGTGTGATATGGGATTGTAATAAAAAAAATACGCGAAATTGGAGATACACAGATAATCCTTTGACTCATTATGAAGAAATATTGATTCGTGGTGATGAAAACGTGCTAATTAGGCTGTTTGAGGTTTAACATTATCTTGATGAACAGTACCTGTCGCTCTTCGCCAAAAAACGGAGCCTGTCCCTTTAACCGAGGGGAAGACTCTGTTATAGTATTGAGTTATTCTCTTTCCAATTGCTGCTTTTTCAACAAATCGAAAATTTCCATAAGAAGTTCCTCTTGATTTGTTAAGGCTGGCGGAGCTTCCTTTTTTTCTTCCTGTTTTTTTAAGGTGATACAATTGTTTAACACTTTCATGAACAAGAAAATCGAAAACGTGATAATGAGAAAGTCAACGACTGTCTGTATAAACATTCCATATTTCACATCAGCTTTACCGATTTTATAGGATAAGCCGCTAAAATCGATGCCACCAAGCAATAGCTCAATCATCGGCATAGTCATGTCATTGACGAGGAAAGAAACGATTTTGTTGAATGCCTCGCCAATAATTACCCCGATGGCTAAGTTGACAATATTTCAGCGCATCGCAAACATATAATCAATGTGCTAAAGGATTAAGTGAATGTCAATTAGTACGTTTCAGCAAAAAACGGCCATTTTTTAACTCTTATTGATGGCAATATGTATCAAAAATAAATGATTGGTTACAAAGTCAAGGCTTCTCGCAGCTGAAACAGGCGAACAGTGCTAGGCACTGTTCGCCAAATGCATTTTTAGGGTGTAGGTGGGCGTTCAACTTGCTTTTTTCGCCGTTTTATTTTTTTGTTTAGCGGCAAGATTCCAGTAAATAGGAATTCCGGATAATGTGATTAACACAGAAAGAAAAGTATCGAGTGGCTGAGCGATGACGGTGCTTCCAATAATGTAAATCGCTCCTACAATCGCAACAATAGGCGTTACAGGATATAAAGGCACTTTATATAACGAATGATCGGACTTTTGATTTTTCCGCAACAAAAATACAGCGTAAAACGCTAAGCTGTAAAATGTGAAAACACTAAAAATGGCGATATCGGTCAAGCGGTCTGGGCTCGTCATTAACATCATCGCCACAGCGATCGCTACTTGCAAAACGGTTGCTTGAACAGGAGTGTGAAACGTTGGGTGAACGCGTGATAAGAAACGAGCGCCAGGAAACAGTCCGTTTTCTGCCATCGCAAACGGCATGCGTGGGAATGTTAAAATTTTTCCATTTAAACAACCGAAAATGGAAATTAAAATGCCGATCGCAATTATTTTTCCGCCTACATCACCAAATAGTAACGTTGCGGCTTCTTTTGCGGCGTTCGGGCCAAGCTCGACAATTTTACTAGCAGGAAGTACGTGAAGGATCGCGATATTAACGCCTAAGTAGCAGAGCATGACAATGACAATTCCAGTAATAATGGCTTTTGGCAATGTTTTCGCTGGATTTTTCATTTCGCCCGCCACAAACCCGACGTTCATCCAGCCGTCGTACGCCCAAAGCGTCGCTAATACGGCAGCGCCCATGCTGATTGCTTGGCTGCTTTCGCTTTCCATTCCGAACACAGGCACATCTCCTTGAACCATTCCAAACACGATAATAAGGAAGATCGGAAGCAGTTTTGCTAATGTTAACAAGCTTTGAACAGCTCCGCCATATTGTGTTCCTAGTATGTTAATAAGCGCAAGAAAAAGAACCGCTAAAATTCCGATCCATGTTTCCGTCTGTTTTGAAAAACCGAACACCCCTGCAAATAAGGAACCGAAGTATAATCCGAGCGCTCCGATCACCGCTGGGCCATAGATGATCGTTTGCATCCATCCGCATAAAAAGCCCCAAAACTTTCCGTACACCTCTTCTACATAAGCATATAGCCCTCCGGTTTTCGGAATTTTTACGCTCACTTCTGCGATCGTTAACCCGCTCGCTAATGTAATGATGCCACCGATGACCCATGCCCATAGGGCCATTGTCGAATCACCAGCGGCGGCGATGACAACTCCTGGTTTCATGAAAATGCCGGAACCGATGACCGTGCCGATGACTAAAGATGTTGCAACGATAAAGCCAATGCTTTTTCTTAATTCAGCCTGCTCCATTTTGTTCACCTCAAAAAGACAAATGTTTTTTCTATGAGTACAGGATCATTATAGCATAAGAGTAAGTAAATTATTATTTTTTAAAAATTTAAATATTATAGAGAATTAATTTCATTTCTTGACATCTTGACATGAACGAGTTTTTTGTACACGATGAAACATGTCATAATTTTCATGGTATAAATGGTATAGGAAAAATCTACAACGAATGATGTAGGGAGTCGCAGGGAAATGAATTGGATACGGTCACGTATTTTTTGGAAAATTTATATCATTAATTTAGTCGTTATTTTTGCTTTGCTAGCTTTAATGTTTATGATTGCTCGGATGTCTTTGCCGGAAATCACCAAAGAACAATATCGCTACATGACGGATAAAACCGTTTTGCGAATGAAAGAACAAATTGTTCAAATTGCTGAGGATTTAAATAAGTTTGAGCAATACGTGCAAGACGATCCGCATTTTCGGGTGAACGATGCCAAGCAATGGTCAAAAGGGCTTGAACATATTATTAAAATTTCTCCTTACATTGATAGTGCTACAATATTTGATTCGAACGGATATGTGAAAGGGTTTTATCCTAAGGACTTGAGGCATCTATTAAACTATAACTTAAGTAAGCGCGAATACTTCCAACAAGCGCTGCGAACGAAAAAAGCTTACTTCAGCGATGTCGTCTCCGCAGATACAGGACGTTATTTACTCGTCATTTCTGTTCCTGTTTTAAATGAACAGAATGAAGTGGAGAGAGTCGTCAACTTATCGATGCGAATTGAACAAAATAATCTATTTCGATCCATTGTTCGAAGTTTTCAAATTGGTGAACATGGCTATACGTTCATCGTCGATCGCAATGGGAACATTATTTCTCATCCATCGAAAAAGAGAATCGGCGATAATGTTGCTGAAAATGCCGTTGTACAAAAATTGCTTCGAGGACAATCAGGCTATGAAGAAGTCGTCAATACAGAGGGAGTGGCGATGCTTGCTTCCTATGCGTATATTCCGATTTTACAATGGGGTGTTGTTGCGCAAGTGCCTGTTTCGGAGATTTATAAACCCTATGTGTTGTTTGAAAAGGCACTTTGGTTTGCTTCTATTGCTGCATTTTTCATTTTATCGCTTTTAACAGCGCTCTATGCCCATCAAATTGTCCATCCGATTCGCCGGTTGTGTGATGTGGCAGAAGCGGTCGCAAAAGGAGAAAAACATGTTCGCGCAGACGAAACTGATCGAACGGAAATTGGTATACTCGCAAAGCGCTTCAATTACATGATTGATTCTATTCAACAGTCGGAAGAACTGTTGCGAAAATCGGAAAAACTGGCGGTTGTCGGTGAATTGGCGGCGGGGGTTGCCCATGAAATCCGCAATCCATTAACATCACTGAAAGGGTTTATTCAGCTTTTAAAAGAGGGAGAACGCAATCAGACGTATTTCGATATAATTGAAGCGGAATTAGAGCGATTAAACGAAATTGTCGATGAGTTTTTATTGCTTGGCAAGCCGCATCCAACAAAAAAAGCATACAGCCGCGTATCGGAAATGTTACAACATGTGATGAAGCTTCTCGAAGGACAAGCGCTATTGCATCATGTGACGGTTCAATATTTCGTTGATGAACAACTTCCGCTGCTTTATTGTGACGAAAATCAATTGAAACAAGTGTTCATCAACATCATCAAAAACGCCATTGAAGCGATGCCAAATGGCGGAATATTACGGATCGAAGCGAAACAACGACTAGATTCGATTCTCATTTGCATCACAGACGAAGGCTGCGGCATACCGAAAGAGCGAATGGCCAAGCTTGGTGAACCGTTCTACAGTACCAAAGAAAAAGGGACAGGACTAGGGCTAATGGTGAGTTTTAAAATCGTGGAAGCGCATGGTGGCAAAATGAAGATCCATAGCGAAGAAGGAAAAGGAACGACCGTGTGTTTGATTTTTCCGATTTCCTCAAAGCAGGAGGACTGAGTGAAAGGATCAGTCCTTTTTCTCTTTTTAAATTATCATTTTAAATTATCATTCACGCAACAAAAATTTGATGTGGGCATAAGGCGAACAGTGCCTGGAACTGTTCAACAATTTTAATATAGAGGGATTCTGCTCCAAGGGTCGAATAAATAAATAATAGTAGAAAAAATCTTTGGTGGAATACTTTGCATGGATATTCAAATTGTGACAATGTCATCTTTAAAAATAATTGGAATGGGTTGGACAGGACCATATTCGCAAGGATATGAGATTCCAAAACTATTTGATCAATTTGCGGCACGAGAGAAAGAAATAGTTAATCAAAAAGATATTGATTATTCCTTATACGATGTTTGCGCTGCCGCTGTCGATCTGGCTGTTAGTGACCTTTTTCCGCAAAATCCCGTTTGATTTGGAAGAGGCGGCGAAGATAGACGGGGCGACGCCAATGCAAACGTATTTTAAAGTCATTTTGCCGCTCGCTGTGCCGGGGGTGTTTACAACGTCCATTCTCGTCTTCATTGCGGCTTGGAATGAATTTTTATTTGCCTTGACGATCAATACGGCGGAAAAATATAAAACCGTCCCGGTCGGCATTGCCATGTTCCAAGGACAGTATACGATTCCTTGGGGTGAAATTTCAGCGGCGACGGTTGTCGTTACGATTCCGCTTGTCATCATGGTGCTCTTGTTCCAGCGCCGCATTGTGTCAGGACTGACGTCCGGTTCGGTGAAAGAATAATGGAAATGGAAAAGCGAAAAAGGATGCCGTTGTGCGTGCATCCTTTTTTGATTAGGCGTGAGGGCATTGATTCGAAACACAAAACGGCGAACGTACTGTTCTATCGGCGGCTCGTCGTTCATATGCTAATGACAGGCGTCGGAAAAGAGGGCGTTTTCAAAGAAAAGGTTTATCCAAAATATACAGAAAATTACAAAAAATGATTTTAATGCGTACTTGAAAGGGGGTGGGAATGGATGGATTTTTTTGACGCCAAGTGAGGAGGTGATCCAAGTTGCGTTTTGACCGTCCTTTTGAAGCGTATGCCGTAGGCGAGCGCCATCGTTCGCGCGGGCGGACGATCACCGAGACGGACATTGTGCAGTTTGCCGGCGTTTCGGGTGATTTTTATCCGTTGCATATGGACCGGGAATACGCGCAGCGGACGCAGTTTGGCGAACGCATCGCCCACGGGATGCTGACGCTGTCGGCGGCGACCGGGCTGTGGGTGATGGGGACAGGCATGATTCTCGCTTTTTACGGCATTGACTCGCTCCGTTTTGTCCGTCCGGTGAAAATCGGCGATACGATTTACGTCGAATCAGAAGTGAAGCAGCTGACGGAACGGGGCGAAACGGCAGGGCTGGTCACGGTGCATCAACGCATTGTCAATCAACATGGGGAAACGGTCGTCGACGCGATTGTGCACGTGCTTGTCGCCCGTGAAGGCAATGGATGAACAGATTCCACCATAATGGGAATTGTCGTCAAGGATGTGATCCATAGCGGACGGCAGTTTTTTCAGGAGGAAGCCACACTTTTTGATAGCGCTTTCATTAGAAGCGGACAGCAGAGCCGCTCCCGATGAAAAACAAAGCATTATCATTCATTTTTCCGCTTAGTGATGATGGGCAAAAAGAGAAGGAGGAGTGCTCATGGCGATATCGATGCTCGATCCGGCCGAATTAAAGCGCCAAAAAAGGCGGGCTGCGATATCCAGTGTGGTCGGCACGACGATTGAATGGTATGATTTCTTTCTTTATGGGACGATGGCTGCTCTCATTTTTCCGCAATTATTTTTCCCGCAAAGCGATCCATATGTGGCGCTCATGCAGTCGTTTACGACGTTTGCGTTAGGGTTTATCGCTAGACCGGTCGGCGCGGCCATTTTCGGCCATTTCGGCGACCGGATCGGCCGCAAGGCGACATTGGTCGCCACGCTGCTTTTAATGGGGTTGGCGACGGCGTTCATCGGCTTTATGCCTACATACGAGCAAATCGGTCTATGGCCCCGGCGCTGGTGACAGTGCTCCGCCTTATTCAAGGCATTGGGGTCGGAGGAGAGTGGGGCGGCGCCATTTTAATTTCGATGGAGTGGGAAGAAGGGAAACGGCGTGGTTTTATGGCTTCGCTGCCGCAAATGGGCGTGCCGTTCGGGCTGTTGTCTTCTTCGCTCGTGACGACGCTCATGCTGGCGGTTGGTGGCGACAGCTTTCATGCGTGGGGATGGCGCGTTCCGTTTCTGATTAGTTTTCTTCTGGTCGCTGTCGGATTGTATATCCGGCTGAAAGTATTTGAATCGCCTTTGTTCCAAGAAGCATTGGCGAAAGAAGAAACGAGCAAGATGCCGGTCGGCGAAGTGCTCGCCAAACATCCGCGCGAAATTGTATGGTCTGCACTCGCGCGGATGATCGAAAACGGATCATTCTATATTTTTGTCACGTTTATTGTCAGCTATGGCACGACATTTTTGCAGATGGAAAAAAGCATTTTCGTTAACACGACAATTATCGCGGCAATCATCAATGCGCTTTCCATTGTATATTTCGGCCATTTGTCCGACCGGTGGGGGCGCCGCCGCGTTTACATGACAGGCATCATTTTGCTCATGCTGTGGGCGTTCCCGTATTACTGGCTCGTGAATACGAAAAGCGTTGCGCTCATTTTCTTGGCGACGATCGTTGCCATGCTGTTCCACGGCATGCTGTATGGCCCGCAGGCGGCGATGATCGCGGAAAACTTCCCGACGCGCCTCCGCTACAGCGGTGCCTCGCTCGGCTATCAGCTGGCGTCCATTATCGCTGGCGGGCCGGCGCCGCTCATCAGCACGTGGCTTTTGCATACGTATGGAAGCGCGACCGCGATTTCGTTCTACATCGTCGTCATGGGGCTGATTTCGCTGGCCGGCGTGAAAATGCTTCAAGACCGCGCCCATCAGGCGATCGATTGAGCGGGCACGCTTCTGAATTGGCAAGGCGCCCCTGCGTTCGGGCAGGGGCGTTTACCCATTGCCGCGCACAAACCGTTTCGCATTGCATCAACAGCGAAGGATGTCCCAAAAGTGTTCGCATAGCGTTCGCCTTTGGAACACTTTTTTGAACAAAAAGAAGAAAACCGTTCCTCCTTGGGTATCATAGAGTCACCACAACCCTACCAAGAAAGAACGGTTTTCTTATGTACGTTTATTACATAACCGAGATCAACTCATTTTGCCAATGAATCTTGAAATTTTTATTCCCAAACCTCATCTTTGCCGGATCGTGGATCTGGCCGTGGAAAAAAATCGATCCGGCTCTGTTTGCTTCCCTCTATCCCGGCGTAGGGCCTCCTGCCTATCACCTGAAAATGATGTTGAAAGTCATCCTGTATGCCTATGCCAATCGGATCTACTCCTCTCGCCAAATCGCCAAGCAGTTGAAAAAGTTTTTCGAAAACGGATAGGGATGCGACCTTTATGCAGATAAAGGATGACCACATGAAAAACGACCAGCTAAAACTAGGATACAATGTACAAATGGGAACGGAAAATCAATTTATCGTTGGATTTAGCGGGCATCAACGGGCGGGGGATGCCAGGTGTTTCATTCCGCATTTGGAGCAATTGTCCGCCTATGGACGCCCAATGCCCAAACGAGCCGTTGCGGATTCCGCCTATGGGAGTGAGGAGAACTACACGTACTGCGAGAAAAAGAAGATGGTCGCACTGATCAAGTACAACACGTTGGACCGGGAACAAACGATAGCGTGGGCGAAGGAGATCAGCCGAATCGAGAACATGACGTATGATAAGGAACTGGATGAGTGGATTTGCGCCAAAGGGGAACGGTTGGTGTTTGTGTATGAACGGAAGGAAACGACCGACAACGGGTGCGTTACCGTCAAAATGGACGTATCGTTGTACGGCTTGTGCCTAATGCCTGTTTCAAGCGGCATGCGCCAAAGGCAGAGACACGAAAACCATCCACGTTTCCTTGAAAAATCAACAACAACGGCAAGAGATCCGTAAACGGCTGTCCACGGAGGAAGGGGCAGCGATGTACCGAAAACGAGCCGGTGTTTGGGCAAATCAAGCACAACCAGCAATTCCAGCGCTTTTTGTTAAGAGGGCTCCCAAAAATTACCGTAGAATGGAGGCTTATTTGTGCTGCCCACAATTTGAGAAAGTGGGCGGCAACCACCGATCCAACAAAGAAAAAACAGCATAAAATTCAGAAATAAGGAGAAATTCTCATTTCAAAAAAGGAATAAATAACCAAATAGTAAAGAAAAGAAACAGAGGCTGTCCCCAAAAGGTCGGTTTAACGACCTTTTGAGACAGCCTCTTTTACTGTTCATCAGTCCATGTTTTGCACAAATCTGCTCACAACATTTGGGCTTATCTTTTGTCGAAAATTCAATATAATGAATAGTAAGAGGAGTCTAGATTCCATCTTAATGAGTATGATTGTTTGCACAATGGAAGTGAAGGAGCGCTCCAACATGATACTCAATGCCCGTTGTGTCCAAATTTTGAATATGTTGCTTAGTTCTTCCACACATGTCACTGCAGACAAGCTGGCTCAGTCCTTGCAAGTTTCAAAGAGAACGGTTTACTACGATATCCAAAAAATAAATGACTGGCTGCGAAGCCAAGGTTTTTCGCCGCTAAAAAATGTGCGCGATCTCGGTTTTTATTTGGACGATCAGATCAAAAAGCAAATGACGAAAAAATTGCAAACGCTACAACCGATTCGACATTACGAGTATTCTTCAGAAGAAAGAAAAGCATGGATTGGATTATTGATTTTTAGTCGTAATCATTCGATCTTTTTGCGTGACTTTTTAGAAAAGCTTCGAGTGAGCCGAAGTACCTTATTAAACGATATCAAGGAACTTAAATCAGAATGGCAACCGTTTCAATTGCAATTAGCATTTCATCGCAAACAGGGATACTTCATCAAAGGCGAAGAAACGCAAAAACGGAAAGCCATCGTCTATCATGTCGCACAGCTTTTGGCAACGGTTGGCTATGAACGACTATATTCTGAACTGTTTAGAGGGCACACGTCATCGATCAGCGACATTATTCGCCAATCGGAAGCTTTTTCTTCCATTCGTTATACGAATGACGTTATTCACACATTAACTATCTATCTTTCTATTTTTATAAAACGATGGATTCGTGCTAAATACATTCAAATGGATGAGCAGGAAAAAGAAGTGCTGCGGTCGACTCGGGAATACAAAACGGCGCACTATATCATTACTCAAATTGAAAACGTTTTCCAAATCAATGTTCCTAAAGACGAAACTTGTTATCTTACAACCTACCTTTTAGGTTTAAGAGTCACAGACGATAAGCAAATCGATCAAAGCAATGAAATCGCCATTTTAAAACAAATGGTCAAAAACATGGTCGATGATTTTCAAACGTACGCTTGTGTGCAATTCAAACATCGTGAAGAGTTGGAAAAAAATTTATTGATTCATATGAAACCAGCTTATTACCGCTTAAAATATGGTCTTCATTTGCAAAATGAATTAACCCAATCTGTCAAAGCAAATTATCATGATATCTTTACTCTAACGAAAAAAGTTGTTCATCATGTGGAGAACGTCGTCGGTCAATCCGTAAGCGATGATGAAATTGCTTATATCGCAATGCATTTCGGTGGATGGCTTGACAGAGAGGGGGTATCTGTCCCGACACGGAAAAAAGCGCTCATTGTGTGCGAAAGCGGCATTGGTACATCAAGAATTTTACAAAAACAAATTGAAGAACTATTACCAGCCGTTGATGTCGTTAACATTATCTCTGTAAGAGAATATCGGGCTTATTCTTTGGAACATGTTGATTTTGTTGTTACAACCATTCCGTTACAACCGCGAGATGTTCCCGTTTATATGGTTCGTCCCATTTTAACAGCGGCAGATAAAATGCTGCTTTTAAGAGAAACAAACGAACTTTCCGAGACGAGAACTCTATCCGTTGAAGCATTATTGGAAATCGTTAAAAAACACGCGACGATCATCAATGAACAAGCGTTAATTCAAGAACTGCACGAATATATTAGTCAAAGTCAAAGAAAGGAGATTTTTAAAAAACCGATGTTGAAAGATTTGCTTACAAAACATCACATTCAATTTGTTGAAGAGGTAGATGATTGGAAAGAAGCGATTGCGCTTGCTGCTAAACCGTTATTGGATGGCGGTTATATTACAAACGAATATATTCAAGCAATGATTGACAATGTGATGACATTGGGACCTTACATCGTGATTGCACCAGGAGTCGCTTTGCCGCATGCCCGGCCGGAACAGGGAGTAAAGAAAATAGGGATGAGCTTTCTTAAAATCAAAAACGGCTGCCTTTTCTCCGAAAAGGAAGAACATCGAGTGTATGTGTTAATTGTTTTAGCCGCCATTGATAACGAAACACATTTAAAAGCGCTATCGCAGCTGACAAAATTGTTATCCAACAAAGAAAATATGGGTGTATTATTCTCGTCCGATTCGGCAGAAGAAGTGCTCACATTGATCGAAGCATATTCGCATGAATAAGAAATCAAATCAAGGAGGTACAAAAAATGAAAAAAATTCTCGTCGTTTGCGGAAATGGACTTGGAAGCAGCTTTATCATCGAAATGAATGTCAAAAACGTGTTAAAAGAGCTGGGAATTGAAGCCGAAGTTTCTCATACTGATTTAGCCACAAGCAAAACAGAAAAAGCAGATTTATATTTAGGGGCAAAAGATTTAGTGGAAGTACTGGATGACGGCACGCGCAACGTTGCCAAACTGACAAATATTCTTGACCTTGATGAACTAAGATCCGTGCTACAGAAACATTTGTAATAAAAAAGCAGGCGGTTGCCTGCATAAAAGAAAAAACCCTTCCTTTTAGAAGTATACGAAAGAATGAGAAAACAAGAAAGAGATTTTTAGATAGAAAAATGATATTCCTAAAGCTTATGAATAAAGAGGGGGCAAGTGTGCGATGTTTGATCTCATTATGAAGGATATATTAGGCTCGCCGGCGATTTTAGTCGGATTGTTTGCGTTCCTTGGCTTGTTGCTGCAAAAGAAAAGCTTTCCTGATATTGTTTCCGGCACGCTAAAGACGATTATGGGATTTGTCATTCTCGGCGGCGGTGCCAACATTCTAATCGGCTCGTTAAACGTTTTCGGGAAAATGTTTGAAAAAGCGTTCCATATTCAAGGAGTCATTCCAAACAACGAAGCGATTGTTGCCATTGCCCAACAAACGTTTGGAAAAGAAACAGCGATGATTATGTTATTTGGAATGATTGTCAATATCCTCATCGCTCGATTTACACCTTTTAAATATATCTTTTTAACAGGGCATCATACGTTATTTATGGCGTGCTTAATATCCGCTGTGTTTGCCACGGGCGGGGTTACTGGCATTCCGCTTGTTATCATTGGTTCTATTATTCTTGGAAGTTTGATGGTGTTGATGCCGGCGATTTTGCAGCCGTATATGCGCCAAATTACAGGCACGGACCAAATCGCTTTAGGCCATTTTGGCTCGATCGGCTATTTTACTTCGGCGTGGATCGGAAAACGGCTTGGGAACAAAGCGCAATCCACAGAAGATATTAAAGTGCCGAAATCATTAGGATTTCTTCGCGATACATCGGTTGCGATGTCATTAACAATGGTTCTGCTATTCTTTATTGTTGCCCCATTTGCCGGAAAGCAGTTTATAGAGAAAGAGTTAAGCGGCGGCGTGAACTTCCTTGTCTTCTCCCTTATGCAAGGAATTACATTCGCCGCAGGAGTATACGTCGTATTAGCAGGAGTACGGATGCTCATTGCCGAAATTGTTCCAGCGTTTAAGGGGATTGCGGATAAAGTAGTGCAAGACGCCAAACCGGCGCTCGATTGTCCGGCCGTATTTCCTTACGCCCCAAATGCTGTCATCGTCGGCTTTTTATCGAGCTTTGCCGCGGGGATTATTTCCATGTTTATCTTGCCGCTCGTCGGCTTAAAAGTGATTGTTCCTGGGCTGATTCCGCACTTTTTCACCGGAGCCGCTGCTGGCGTATTCGGCAATGCCACAGGCGGCAGACGAGGCGCCATTTTCGGGGCATTTGCCAACGGAATTTTAATTTCGTTCTTGCCAGCGCTCTTACTCCCAGTACTTGGCTCTCTTGGGTTTGAAGGAACGACGTTCGGAGATTCGGATTTTGGGATTGTGGGGATTTTGTTAGGATATTTAATCAAGCTGTTTTCCTAATCTTGAAAGGATCTGACTTCAACGTCGCTAAAATACGGCGATCTGAAGTCAGTTTCTTTTTGTGTTTTTTAAGAATCAGAAATATATTGACATATGTGGTTGCGTATGGAGGAAGATTGGTGAATTGTAGTATATTTCGTATAAACTTTGTGTTTTGATATAGAGAACAAGAACATTATTATTTTTATCTAGCTACTAGACTTTTTGCACTACATTTGATCTTCTCTAGAGACTTGAAGAAATATTCGTTGTTAAACGCCCAGTTTCAAATTTCCTGTTCTCTACAAAATTAATCACAAAGTTTAATAATGACTGGCTTTTTAAGATTACGGAGAACATTAAAATTGTATTAACAGTAATAATCGGAAGCAATTCTTCTAGGGTTCCAACCTTCTCTAGGATTAGGATCTGATGACGTTGAGAAAATGGCTTCCTTATCAAATCTAACATATGGTGATGCATATTGCATTCATGGGCACCTATTCTTTTTTCAGTTTTCGGGTAGTGATATAATCAAATTGAAAGAACAAGTTGAGGTGATGGAGATGGAATGGCAGGAAGTGCGTTCACTGTATCCGAACCAATTTGTGAAATTACAAGTATTGAAGTCTCGTTTACAGGGGGATCAGGAGATCATTGAAGAGGTGGCTGTCATTGGAACGGTTTCGGATGAGGACGCAACTCGTGAGTTACTGCAATCAAAAGGGGATCAGCTTGTTTATCACACTAGTCACAAGGAGATTGTCTTAAAAGTTCGTGGAACGATTGGCCTGAGAGGGAAATTTTGTTATGCAGATTGAATATCGCGATGGGTTATTGTTTACATTGATAGAAATTGTTTATCGAGGAAGGTCCAAGTTGATTGATAATATGGTCATTGATACTGGTGCTGCCAAAAATATAAAAACCCGTCCCTACATATAGGGACGGGTTTGTGTCCGCGCTACCACTCTTATTCCGCATATGTAAAAATCATGCGGCTCTCCATCACGTACAATCATACGCATTCCATTATAACGGTGGACAACCCGTCAAAGCTTACTATGTTTCAGCTTTGCATCTCAGAGATGATCTTCGGATAAGGCCTGGACATCGGCTTTCACCAAACGCCGACTCTCTGTAGAACAGGGATCCTATCTTACTCTTCTCGTCATTGATTTTTATTATTTGAAAATAATTTAGCAGAGTAAAACTGAAATGTCAATATTTTTAGAGTTTATGCTCTTTTTGCAAAAAAAGATCTCTGATCTTCGTGTGAGCACAGGAATATTCCTGCTTATTAACTATGATGTGTCCGTGAAAAACTATATTAAAGCTCCAAGAGAATCAAGGAGATTTTCCAAGAGTGCTTGAAACGAGAATTCCTTTAGTTTCAAAAGCGGCGGATGTTACATATTTTGATGCGAACGGAGCCAACACGCTCGGACAAAAATAGGGTTGGTCAGTCTCGAGTTTGCTTGAATCATTTAAGAATGTAACGGAGGAGTTTCTATCTGTCATCGCTTAACTTACGACAGAAGTGTTTGAGATTCTATTTTTTTTTGGTGTTTTTATGACATAATTCGACAGAATTTTTGGTACCGTCAAGAATTTTGTGTAATGTAATGGGGTAGGGTTTCTCTGAATTCAATTTTAGACATAGGTAGGGTTATTAAAAATCATTTCAATATCATAGATAAATCCAATTTATCTCTATTTGGATTTGAATTCTACAACCCAAGTGTCAAATGAAATTTAGTATACTATACCAAAGTGTTCCGAAGCACAACGATGACAAGTGCTTTTATCAAATCGATGTTCTGCTGCTACCCTTTTTCCGCAAAACTGGCATTTTCGATATTGCCTTTTTCTAGAGTTGATGGTCTTCATCAATAACTCAAGTATTTTCTCTTTCATTTCTTCTTCCTCAAGACTTCTTAAACTATCGAGCGGAGTGGAGTATTTTGGATAAATAGAAGGATAAGGAGCGGGCATGTACCCATCCCATTGAGTCGCTTCAAACCCGAATTCCATTTCCTCTGTTGTTTTACGTACATAAACTTCGATTTCTGGGTCATATTCAGGATTGTCGAGTTTGAAATAAAGGGTTGTCTTATAAACTGGATCTGAGTCAAACTGGAAAAAGCTGAATTGTTCATTAATCCATTTCAATACCTTATCTTTATCTTTTGTGTTATGTTTCATGTTTTACTCTCCTAGTCAATTTTCTATTGGATTTTATGCCTGAGTAGCCGTTCGGTCGCCCAAACAGAAAGCGAATTACGATGGTGTTCTTCTTATTGACTCCGGATGTTTTATTCTATTTTCTTAATGGCGCCAGCGACATCATAGTCTAAAGGGTCTAATTCTGTTGGTTTTCCGAGTACGAGCTTTGCCAGTTCAGAACCTAAGTAAGGACCAGCTGTCAGTCCGGATGCGCCTAATCCGTTGGCCACATAGATGCCTTCGAAACCTGGAAGCGCTCCAAAGATCGGAAGAAACCCAGGAGTGTATGGACGAAAACCAACTCTTGTTTCAAGATGAGTACAATTCGCCAGCCCTGGAGCTACGGTTAAAGCTTTGTCTAAAACTTCATGCAATCCACCAGCCGTTACTCTGCAATCGAAGCCAACCTCATCTTCATGAGTGGCTCCGATGACAATACGGCCATCTTTAAAGGCAAGGAGATATTGATTATTTGGCGGCATGACAACGGGCCAATTGTCTGTATCCTGTTCTGGTCTTTCAAGGTGAACGATTTGCGCTTTTTGCGGCACCACTAAAAATTCAATGCCTAACGGTAGAAGCAGCTCTTTTGACCACGCACCAGCCGTTGCAATGACGGCATCTCCTACATATTGTCTTCCTTCTACTTCGACACCGATTACTTGTGCACCTTTATGGATAAGTTTTGCGTTTCCTTTGATATAAGCAGCTCCAAGCTTTTGCGCTGCCCGAACTAAGGAGTTGCGAAGTGCTCTTCCATTGACGCGAGCGGCGCCACTGACATGAATGGAGCTATACTCCTCTGCCAATGGCGGAAATAGTGCTTTTGTTTCCTCGGGAGACAATCTCGTAATTTCGCCGATTTCTGGTGCGTCCTCACGACGTTGTAATACTCTTTCCTTGATCTTTTGAAGCTTCTCTTCATCTGTATGAAGACAGATTGCTCCTACACGCTCATATCCCGTTTCCGTTTCACCATAGAATTTCAGTTCTTTGATTAAAGCGGGATAAAATCTCGCTCCGCCTTTCGCTAAACGATACCAACGCTTATTTCGACGCTGGGAAACCCATGGACAAACAATTCCAGCCGCAGCATCTGTTGCTTGGCCTTTGTCACCTCTGTCTATTAGCGTTACAGCAGCTCCTTCTTTTGCCAAGTGATAAGCGGTAGACGCTCCTAAAATTCCGCCTCCAACGATGATGTATGATTTCATAAAAAACACCTTTTCTATTTTTTCTTTTTCCATCATTAGAATAGCACATGATGAAGCGTTTGCGAAAAGAAGTAAGAGTTCATTTCTAAGGGGATCGTTCCCGGGTTAATTCTGCACTTTTTCACCGAAGTAGCAGGAGTATTCAGCAACGCCACAGGCGGCAGACGAGGCGTCCATTTTTTGGCATTTGCCAACGGAATTTTAATCTCTTTCTTACCAGCGCTCTTGCTCCCAGTCCTTGGCTCGTTTGGGTTTGAAGGGACGACGTTCGGAGATTCGGGTTTTGAGATTTTGTTGGGATATTTAATTAAACTATTTTTGTAAACAGCTTCGTTTGCTTGATGCAAGAAGCTGGTTTCATGAACGCTTTGCCCGCGAACGCATTCCCGCTTTGATGGAGGTGTTGGAGTGGGTTCAAGATTTAGATAAAGAAATTATGAAAGAACAGTGTCTAGTGCTGTTTACAAGTGATTCATATGCTATAATACAAAGAAATACAAAAGTGCCAAAAGGGTGGCGTTTCGATTTGTCGATAAATGGAAATCTTTTTTCACGCTCGAGGGAAGCATGTTTTATTTTAATAGAGGGACTCTTCTACAAGGGTCGAATAAAAATAAATAGGAGAGAAACATGAGTAGAAGTCGAGCCCTTTGATGATTTACCACTAAACGGTTATTCTCGGTTAACGAACATAAAAATAGTGATGAACAAAAGGAGAAAGGAGAATGAAAACATGGCATTTTTGCAAAAGATAGAACCGTATGTCGTCAGTGGCGATCCGATCGTTCAGCAATTCGTTTTGCAAGCGCTCGAGGAATATCCACATGTTCCGAACGAGTGGACGGAGCGGCTAATCGAAAAGGCGGTGCGTTCACATGGGAAACATAGAGCAATATTATGGGATTTGCGGAATCATTCGTTAAGCGAAAGGGCTTTGTTGCTGCTGATCGAAGGATTGAAGAGGGAAAAGGCCGGAGAAGCCCGTCCGTATTTCAACTTGTTGGACAATGTCGAGCCCGCATTGGCCATCAAATATAAAGCAGAATTAAAGCCATATATTTCTAATGGGACATGGGAACTGTATGAGCTTCTATTGCACGGAACAAAGGAAGAGGTATGGCGCGAATATGAGCGCATGCTGGCTTTGTTGGAGGAGAATGTTTCCTATAACGATTTGCAGTTTCGAAGAACGAAAAAAATTGCTGCCGCGCTTGTCCGGAATGGCTGGATGACCGAGGCGGAGATTGATGATATTTTGCAAGCAGAAAAAGAAGAATGGTTTTCGTTTGCTGGCGTTTTTGCTGTGTACGCCGCCGGACGATTGAAGCTAGAAAAGCATATTCCGCTGCTGGCTAGTTTGTTAGTCAAGGATGATGATATTCTTTTGGAAGAAGTTGTTTCGGCGTTACTTAGGTTTCAGTCGGATGCCGTTGTCAAGGCGGTTGCGCCGTATGTAGAGAAACAAGAATCCGTTATTTTTGCGATTTCTGTGCTTGCCAATACCAAATCCACGCTTGCCGTTGACGTGCTGAAAAACGCCTACAGACGGGAAATGGATGACGATATAAAGTCATTGCTGTTTGAAGCGCTTTGCCAACAGCTTTCCGAAGAAGCGCTGCCGGAAATTAACGAATATATGGAAAAAAGACGGAATGCTGCTATGATTGATACAGAGCTTATCGCATACGGTTTTTATCGGGTGATGGGGATCGAGCACCCGAATCTCGAGAAATGGGGACAAATAGCTCTCGAAAAAGAAAAGAGATATGAACAACTGCAACATCAACTCCCCCTGAAAGTCCCTTATCGCAACGTAAATAAAATCGGACGCAATGATCCGTGCCCGTGCGGGAGCGGGAAGAAATATAAGAAATGCTGCGGGGCATAGGGGAGAGAGGACGTTAACTTAAAAGGTTTGTTTTATCTCAAGTGGATCGCCCACAAATACGTTCAACCATCGAATTCATCGGAGAAGCATGTCAATGAATTTCGTGTGGTACGAGACGCCAAACCGGCGCTCGATTGTCCGGCTGTTATTTCCATACGCTCCGAACGTCGTCATCATCGGCTTTTTATCGAGCTTTGCTGCGGGGATTATTTCGATGTTTATCTTGCCGCTCGTCGGCTTAAAAGAGATTGTTCCTAGGCTGATTCCGCACTTTTTCACGGGAGCCGCTGCCGGTGTTTCGGCAACGCTACAGGCAGCAGATGAGGCGCCATTTTCGGGGCATTTGCCAACGGAATTTTAATCTCTTTCTTACCGGCGCTCTTGCTCCCAGTCCTTGGCTCGTTTGGGTTTGAAAGGACAACGTTCGGAGATTCGGATTTTGGGATTGTTGGGATTTTGTTGGGGTATTTTTTCTTAAACTCGAAAAGAACTGACTTCGACGTCGGATAGCGGTCTGAAGTCAGTTTCTTTTTGCGTTTTTTAAAATTAGAAAAAAAAGAAATGCGACCTAAAATCAGATATTTTTTGAAGAACAACTTTCAAAATATTCACTTGTCAACAACTATAACCAATATTACGGGAAAATGATAAAAATATTGTTACTTATCAGAATATTTATAATTAATTTGATATTTCGTTTTTAGGAGGAATATAAATGTAACATGGCCAATTAGTATGTTAGTTGTACAAAAAAGTTGATTATAGTATATATAAATCTATAAATAATAATGATATACTATTAATTAAATAATGATATACTTATAATCAAATAGTGATATACTATAGATATGATTGTGCAGAAAAGGTGTGTGGCGAGGACCTGGATAGCTTTGACTTAGGCAGGTGCGCCTGCATCTTTTCTGTAAAATATTGGGGGTAAGGATGAGAAAAATGAGTAACAGACAAACTAGTACAGACGTTATCTTAATTGGTGCAGGAATCATGAGTGCGACTTTAGGGACACTGTTGAAAGAATTAGCACCGGAATGGGAAATTAAAGTGTGTTTGAGAAGCTCGGCAAACCAGGAGAAGAAAGCTCTAATGAATGGAATAATGCGGGAACGGGGCATGCTGCACTATGCGAGCTTAACTACACACCTGAGAAACCGGATGGATCTATTGATATTAGCAAAGCTATAAGAATTAATGAACAGTTCCAAGTTTCCAAACAGTTTTGGGCTTACCTTGTAAAAAACAATCTATTACAAAATCCGCAAGAGTTCATCAGACCGTTGCCCCACATAAGTTTAGTCCAAGGGGAAAATAATGTGAGATTTTTAAAGAAACGTTTTGAAGCGCTATCAAATAATCCATTATTCCAGGGAATGGAATTTTCTGATGATCCGGAAAAACTGAAAGAATGGATGCCGCTTATAATGGAAGGCCGTACATCGAATGAACCGATCGCGGCAACCAAAATTGACTCAGGTACGGATGTTAACTTTGGCGCTTTAACGCGCATGTTGTTTGACCACTTAAAGAGAAAAGGTGTCGAAATAAACTACAAGCATAGTGTTAAGGATATTAAACGTACCAGCGACGGCCTGTGGGAATTGAAAGTGAAGGATCTCAATAGCGGTTCTGTTGAAATCCATAAGGCTAAATTCGTATTTATTGGAGCCGGTGGGGGAAGTCTGCATTTGCTTCAAAAATCTGGTATTCCAGAAGGCAAACATATTGGTGGATTCCCTGTGAGCGGATTATTTATGGTATGTAATAATCCAAAAGTTGTGGAGAAACATCATGCAAAAGTTTACGGTAAAGCTAAAATTGGTGCGCCTCCAATGTCTGTTCCGCACCTTGATACACGGTATATCGACAACAAAAAAATGTTGCTCTTTGGACCGTTTGCAGGTTTCTCGCCTAAATTCTTAAAAAATGGTTCAAATATGGATTTGTTTGCTTCCGTAAAACTGCACAATCTCGGAACTTTGTTGGCGTCAGCTTTTAAAAACTTTTCTTTGGAAAAATACTTGATCCAGCAGCTTATGTTAACGAAAGAAAAGCGCATGGAAGAGTTGCGCGAGTTTGTCCCGATGGCTAAATCAGAGGATTGGGATATAGTCGTCGCGGGCCAACGTGTGCAAATTATCAAAGATACTGAAGCTGGCGGTAAAGGAACGATCCAATTTGGCACGGAAGTTGTTAGTGCCGCAGACGGCTCGATCGCTGCATTGCTCGGCGCTTCTCCTGGTGCTTCTACTGCCGTACACGTAATGCTTGAGGTGCTTAAAAAATGCTTCCCACAACATATGAAAGAGTGGGAATCGAAAATAAAAGAAATGATTCCTTCTTATGGCGTGTCGCTAGTGGAAAACCCAGATCTTTTCCAAGAACTTCATGCTTCAACAGCAGAGACGCTCGGTCTAAACGAAAAAGAACCGGTCTCTGGTGTAAGCGAAAAAGAACTGGTTTATAGTTAATTCTTTGGATGCAGAAACAAAGGTATTGAATGAAAAAGTTTAAGCAACACTTTTCATCAATGGACAATTATTTTTATGATAAAGAGATTGAAAAGTCAATGATTATAAAACAGAGGTAATATATAAAAATTACAGAATAATAGAATATGATTGAAAATAAAACATAGAACCTTTGATCCATCTTTGGATTAAAGGTTCTTTTTTTCGAATTCGCAGTTAGAGAAGCTGCGGTGAACCGTATCACAAAAAAAGAAGTGCTTCTGGGCGTATTCGATGGTCTTCCGGGGCTAGAGGAAGCCTTTAAGGCCGTTTATCCGAAAGCCGATGTGTAGCGTGCGTTGTATCCTTCACAAAGTCCGTAACACTTTAAATCGTGTTCGGAAGTTTGAAGAACGTTATGTTAGCCAAATGTTGCAAATAAACAAATAAGGGGATTCTCCCTTTACACACAGGAGACGGAACATTCAGTTTTATTAGTGGAGGAAACCGATCCCCTACCCATTTCCGAGATTCCCTATCTATCTTACATTACACAAAATTCTTGACGGTACCAATCCTTTTAATACTAAATCTGACATATTAGACTCCCCTTTCGTTTTTTATTGATCCGCGCGAATCTAATAAATAAAGTGTAATAAAAAGCATTTTTTACAACCAAAATAAAAAAAGGAGTGAAAAAATTTTTTCCACTCCTTTTGGTTTTTATTAAGTTAATAAGGATAATTTCTGGACGAACAATATAATGCTATTGGGTAATAACATTAGCGGAACTATAATTGCACATTCCATTTACGAGAGGAGTATGCCTAAAATATTGGATAGTTAATAGCTGTGATATAACTAAAATCCGTTTCCCCGAAAAAGAAATCCCATAAGTTCAATACCAATTAGATATAATGAACCAATAATAATAACAACAGTTAGTGCAGCATTTTTCAATTTTCCCTTTGGGCTCAATAAACCTAACACAAAAGATACAATAATTCCTAAAATCATGATTACTCTAATTATTGGTGCTGGAATAATTAAGCCTAAAAACACTGCCATAAAAAATGACATAAAGAAAAAGAGTAATGCTGCGGTAATTACGGTTAAAGATAATTTGGGCATAACGGCTTTCAAAAAAATCCCCTCCCGCACAATATAAGAATGTTTTAGAATTATAATTTCCCATTTCTTCAGTTAATTTCCATACATTATGTATTATATGTCGGTGTGTTGTATTTGTAAACATAAAAGTAAAAAAATTCTAAAGATACGTCACATTGGTTTCCATTTCTTTTACGGTTTGTCGCATAGAACGAATTTCAAATAATTACTGAATCAATGGAATTTTAATCAGAACGACAGGATCAATACTTGGACGACCTTTATCTTCCGAATACAAATCTTTCACTAAATTGAGATATAACGCAAACTAGCGAATCATCGCCTCACTTGCGGTTGTGGTAGACGGCGAGAAGTTCCTCTTTTTTATTCACTAGGTCAATTAGTTCGTTCGCTTCGCTTCCGCCTCGGTCACCGTAAACGACTTCTCCCCCATGATGTGTTTGCTCACTAGGATCTCCTTCCTTGCGTACTCGTAATGGATGGTGTTCGGACTCGTCACTACCACGACGTCGATGGTCAGGGCGAGGGTAGGCAAGCAGGGAATCGATGCCACCATTCCCCCGTCGACAATAAAAAAAGCAAAGCTAATAAGAAAGTCAGCTTGTTCTGCATGCTTATGACCGATTCGGCACTTGGTGACCTGTGCTCCTTTTCTGTTTGGCACTTTTATCGTCTGTTGTTGATTTTACGACTAAATAAACAGCCACCTTACCATAAGGTGACTGCAGCTTGTCGACAAAGTCGACAAGCTGCCTTTAATCCATCTTTGGATTAAAGGTTCTTTTTTCAAATTCGCAGTTAGAGAAGCTGCGGTGAACCGTGTTACAAAAAATAGGAGCAAAAAATGCTTCATGTTCTACTCCCTAGGTCAATTTATCTTTGTTTATATAGTTTATATAACTGTACTTGATACAAATAAACAAAAAAGCGAGACATAAACCAGACACCTTGGCTGGATATTTGCCGCCAAACCATTCCCACAAGGAGGCCCATGCCTCATGAATAGGCTGCCACATGGGGACAACAATCGCTTGTGGATGATGAACAGTTGCTTTTTCGGCATTCCAATATGTGTTTCGGCGGTATCAGAAGTCGTCAGGTATCAGTAAAATTACGCTCGTCATCGAAATGATGCAAAGGTTCCTTTTCTTTTTTATGTTATAAGATGGCTCCTTGCGGAAATCAGGATAAGGAGCGCTTCAGAAGCGCCTCCTCGCATAAAGAAAGGATTTCCCTCAGAGTCCATCATATGTATGTTGGGGCAAACAAGGCGCTTAAGCTTTTCTTATAAACTACGAAACTTTTACATCAACCTGTTCTGGTGCATCCTGTTTCTTGCTGAATTTGCTTAAAACGATTCCTAAACCTGTACCGACAAGTGCCGGCACGATCCATTCTAACCCAACGGATGAAAGAGGAAGAATATCTCTTATGGTTTGAAGTGGACCCAAGTCCAAACCAAATGCGTTTAATCCGCCAATCACGGCAAATACGCCAGTAAATAACATGGCGCTTTTGTATACTTTTTTCGAACTCTTAAAGAAGGTAAGTGTGATTAATACAATGGTTAATGGATACGCCGTGACAAGGAACGGTACTGATACTTTAAGTATTTGGTTTAATCCTAAGTTGGAAAGAGTGAAGCCTACTAGAGTAACAGCGAATACTACTGATTTATAACTTGCTTTTGGAATGAGATTTGAAAAATATTGGCCGTAGGCTGTGGTTAATCCCACCACTGTTATGAAACAAGCTAACGTAAAAATGAACCCAAGCAAAGCTGTGCCGCTTTGTCCCAATAAAAGCGTTGAAGCAGAGGACAGGATATCCGCGCCGTTTTCAAACGACCTGTTTGCAGCCATTTTTCCTCCAATCAATCCAAGACTGACGTATACTAGCGCGAGTAATACCCCTGCAATCATACCGGCTTTCAAAGTATATTCTGTTAATTTCTTACTGTCTTGCACTCCTCTTTGTGGAATGGAGGTGAGAATGACAATTCCAAAGGCCAATGCGGCTAAGGCATCCATTGTGTTATATCCTTCAATGAACCCTTTAAAAAATGCTCCGGTTTGATAGGCTTCTGATGGCGATTGAAGGTGCATCCAGCTTAACAAACCCAACTGCACACAAGATAACCATCGATAAAAGCAAGATCGGAGTGATCCAACGTCCCATGTATTTTTCCATTTTGGAAGGGTTTAAGCTTATCACATAGACAAGGGAAAAGAAAATAACCGTATATAAAAATAAGGACAAAGATGAGTTCTTCCACGATTCGCTAAGGAAAGGTGTAACGCTCATTTCATACGCAACAGTTGCATTTCTCGGAATGGCCAGAAATGGTCCGATACATAGATAAATAATAACCATAAAGGCTATGCTGAATACCGGATGAACACGATCCCCGATGGTTTGAACACCGCCCTTTACGAGGGAAACAGCAAACAGCACTATAAATGGCAAGCCAACGCCGGTAATAATAAATCCTGACATGGCCAGCCAGTAGGAAGTACCGGATTCAGCTCCTAAGAATGGCGGGAAGATCAGGTTTCCTGCGCCGAAAAACATCGAAAACAACATCAATCCAATCGATAAGGTGTCTGATTTTTTCAAAGTAATCTCCTTTATTGTTTAGAATATATAAAAACCCGTCCCTACATATAGGGACGGGTCAGCTTATCGACTTTGTCGACAAGCTGAAGGCTGTCTGGACAGCTTTATTTTTATACCTCTTTTCTCCATTCTTCGTACGGCTCGTCCCAGCAATCCGTATTGTGAATTCCGATGTTACGAGCGTAAAAGACAGGGTTTTTCCCGCTCTTTCTTTGCTCCATGTAATCGGCTAATGCCGCAAATGCTATTTTTCCAAGCATGAAGATGGCGATTAAGTTGATGATGGCCATTAACGCCATGAATAAATCAGCTAAACTCCAAACGAGTTCAAGGCTGGCAAGCGATCCCCAGATAACCATGCCGACAACAGCGAGGCGATAAACGAATAGCGCCGTTTTGCTAGATTGAATAAACTCAATGTTTGTTTCGCCATAATAGTAGTTTCCAATAACGGAACTAAACGCGAATAAAAAGACACAGATAGCGACGAATTCTTCGGCCCAGCCGCCGATATGCGCGCTCAACGCCGCTTGCGTTAAGGCGATTCCATCAAGTCCTTCTTTCGTATACTCACCAGATAATAAAATCATAAATGCCGTTGCGCTGCAGACGAGCAATGTATCCGTAAACACACCTAACGTTTGAATGAGGCCTTGTTTGACGGGATGCGACACCTCAGCGGTTGCCGCCGCGTTCGGTGCACTACCCATACCTGCTTCATTGGAGAATAAACCGCGTTTAATTCCCATCATCACCGCTGCACCTAACGTGCCGCCGACAGCTGGTCCAATGCCAAACGCGTCTTTTATGATTAACGAAAACATGGATGGGACGTCTGTAATATTTGTAAGCAATACGTAAATCGCTACTAATAAATATAGTCCAGCCATCACAGGAACGATAATCGACGTAGCGACAGCGACCCGCTTCACTCCACCGAAAATAATGATTACTGTTAATACTGTAATCATAATTCCAACAATAGTACGGTCTACATCGAATGCGTTTTCAAACGCAAACGTAATCGTATTTGCTTGAACGGAGTTAAAAACAAGACCAAAACTGAACGTAATGAGTACCGCAAAAATAATTCCCATCCAACGTTTGTTCAACCCTCGTTCCATGTAATATGCTGGGCCGCCGCGATAATTGCTTCCGTCTTTTACTTTATAAATTTGCGCAAGCGTGCTTTCGACAAAACTGGATGCTCCGCCAATCAAAGCGATTAACCACATCCAAAAAACCGCGCCGGGACCACCGAGAGAAATAGCGAGAGCTACTCCTGCTAAGTTACCCGTTCCTACGCGTGAAGCTGTACTGATGAAAAACGCTTGTAAAGAGGAGATGCTTCCTTTTTGGTTAGGGGATTCCGCGATCACGCGAAACATTTCACGAAAATAGCGAAATTGGACAAATTTTGTGCGAAACGTAAAATAAAGACCCATAAAGATCAGTAATGCGATTAAGACGTAAGACCACAACCAGTCGTTCAGCAGTGAAATGATCTTCTGTAGTAGCTCCATTCTGTCACCTCACATGATAGTTTACTTTTACTTTAACATATTAACATAAATTTTAATATTTTGTATAATCAATGTTGCATAAACCAGCTTCCAAAAAGCCCCTTACCAACGCCACACCGGCTGGCTGGAGGAAGCCATTATCAGGATGTATCAAAGTGGCATGAGCACACGGGAAATTGGCAAGTTTATGGAACGAATTTTAGGCAATGCCTATTCTCCTGCAACGATCAGCCGTATTACCGATGTAGTGAAGGAAGACATCGAGAAATGGCACGCTCGTCCACTGCACAAGCGTTATTCCGTCTTATATTTGGATGGTTTATACGTAAAACTTCGTCGCGAAACCGTGGAGAAAGAAGTCATTTATGTGGTGTTAGGGGTGAACGAAGAAGGATATCGCGAAATTCTTGATTTCTTTGTGGGAGGACAAGAAAGCGCCTATGGATGGCGGGAGATTCTCCAACAGCTCTATCAAAGAGGCGTCAAGGAAGTGCTTCTGGGCGTATTTGATGGTCTTCCGGGGCTGGAGGAAGCTTTTCGGACCGTTTATCCGAAAGCGGATGTGCAGCGTTGTGTCGTTCACAAAGTCCGCAACACCCTCAGCCGTGTTCGGAAAAAAGACCAATTCGAAGTGGCCGAGGATCTCAAGCTGATTTATCGCGCGCCGAATAAGGAGATGGCGTTACAAATGTTTCAACAGTTTGAGTCGAAATGGTCCAGCAAATATCCAAGAGAAGTTCAATCTTGGGCCAATGAGTTGGATGTCCTCCTTACATTTATGGATGACCCAAGCAGTATTCGAAGTGTGATTTATACGACCAATGCCATCGAACGAACGATCAAGGAAATTCGGAAACGCCTAAAACCGATGAACAGTTTGAATAGTTTAGAAGCCGCTGAAAAAATCGTGTATTTGACCATTCAAGATTTTAATGAGAAATGGGCAGGGCGAAAGTTGCGAGGATTTGCCGAAGCGCAGGAAGCCCTCGAGCGAATGTTTGAAGAACGTTATTGTTAACCAAATATTGTAAATAAACAAAATAAGGGGATTCTTCCTTTCCACGCAAGAGACTGAATATTCAGTCTCTTGCGTGGAGGAAATATCCCCATACCCGTCAAGTTTAGCGGTATAAAATTTTTAAGACGATACTCGTGTTCATCCCCGCAGTGAATGATGGGGATCACATCCATTATTGGGCATACCAAATACCCCTCCAGAAGAGGGGTATTTGGTATTTATATCCATATCTAATTCTACCATATCTCTAATTTCGTTAAGATATCTGATGCCGTTTCTTCCCCTTTCCTTCGACCTTTCTTGGCATGTTTTCGTAACAGGGAAAGGAGAGAGAAAAGGTTGATTTCCGCCATATGCGAACGCAAAAGCAACTGGTGCCAATACGATTGGAGAAGATCGAGCGCTTTCCGTTCACTGATTTCAATGTCTTCCTTTTGATGCCAATACATCCGAGCTTGAAACAGAAACGTCTGGGTGACCAAAATGGCAATCAACGTCCCGTATAAATGGCATTCGAAACGTTCTTTTTTCATCTCCTTGACTTTCTCCAAATCAAATACGGATTTCCAGGCTTTAAACAACAATTCAATTTGCCAGCGCAGGGAATAGAGCTCATAAACCTGTTGACCATCAAACGACTCTTGTGGTAAATTCGTCAGTAAGATGTGGTATTTCTTTTGTTCGAGGGTTTGGCGTGCCAGCGCCTTCCCTTTTCTTTTTTCCTTTTTCCGCACATACGCCATCCGTTTTTGCCATTCTCCCGCCGTCAGACGGCGGAAAACCAACCGTGGAACATACAAGCGTTCATGTCCGATGTATACATGTTCCATTTCCACTGATTCCCCTTCCTCTAATTGATTCCCAAGGGATTCCCAATCCCATTCCTTCCACTGGCCATTCTCCTTGATATACACTTTCATATCGGAACGGAGCCGAGTAATATAATACGCTCCGCGGGCGTCGATCTCGGCCAGTGCGGCAACGGAGAAAAAGCCCAAATCCCGAATACATAGGTCATTCGGTAAAATCGTATGCTGGGCATGATAGGCAAAACGAGCGTCCGAGTCATTGGCCGATTGAACGCATAGCTGAAGGCAGGCGCCGGATAACAAGTCATATTCAAACTGAATTTTCACCCCCGACGAAACGGAACCTCGATAGTCTTCCCCATAGTCAGCGGGAACCAAAAAGCTGGTTGAGTCCAAAATCCGCAGGCGGGTAAAACAAGTTCGATAGGTCTCCATGGCTGACAAAAGCAATGGACGTTGATGCAGGAGGAGAAGGAAAAACACTTCTCGCAAAAATGCCACGGCCCGATCGGTAAAACGCTGATTCAAGCCTTCGCTTGAAAGGGAACAGCCATGCCAGAGCGTCAAGGCCGCACACAACCGCTGAAGCGACTGTTTGGCCAGTGAGCCATCTCCCCATGCACAGAGAGTCAGAAAGGCTTCCGCCGTTAACGAACGCTGCCGCCGGATAAAGCCTGTTTTCCGTGCGAGACGGGTTAATTCTTCGGGAGAAAAGAGTTGACGAATGGTTTGAATCCATGCTTTCATTTGTTTTTCCATGAAAAAAATCCTTTCTAACGTGGAGTGTTCGTTAGAAAGGATACCATGTTTTTGACGATGCACAAAGACCAAAATTCTTAACTTGATGGGTATGGGAAATATCCCCCCCTCTATTCTAAATCCATTTCAGAGATACCCTATCTATCTTACATTACACAAAATTCTTGACGGTACCGCGGCATTTATGTTTTTTAAAATAATTAATTCCTATATGTTTAATATGATTAATATTTGCTAGTAATTTTATGATACTTTGTTCAAAAAATCAACCTATAATTTTAAGATAATTCTAAAACGTTTGTTTGGAAATCCAGATAGAACACATTGAGTATTCCAAGGGCATTCTTATTCGTTATTGCTTAACTCCAATCAACTAAAATTTGCTAGAAGGCTTTTGGTATATATGGTAATATTTTTACACTGATATGCGAGGTTGGTTGTTCGATTTTGATACAAAAATCAAGGAGGCAAACGGTGATGCGGTTAACAGAGGAGGAAGTACAAACCCTTTTACACGAGATGGAAGGTTGGAAGTTGGTGGAGGAGCGATGGATTGCGAAAAAGTATCGCTTTCAAGACTATTTGCAAGGAATCGAATTTGTGCGGCAAATTGCGGCCATTTCGGAAGAAGCAAACCATCATCCGTTCATTTCCATTGATTATAAGTTAATCACGGTAAAGATTTCGTCTTGGCGAGCGAAAGGACTCACGAAGCTCGATTTCGAACTGGCGAAAAAATATGATGAGGTTTACGACAAAATGAAATGATCAACGCAGAGTAAGAGGGGAAAGCAATGCTTTTGAAATGGATTCGATGTGAAGTGGAGGAAGAGAAGAAAGCTTTGTTTTCCGCCGCGCAAGAAAAATGGCGCGATTTGAAAGGATGCCCTGGTTTTCTCGGGCAAATTGGCGGCTGGAATATTGCAAAGCCACAAGAAGCGTGTATATTGGCGTTTTAGGAAAATCTTGATTTTTATCAATCCTTTATTGAGTGATAAACATGACGAAATTTTTGAACAAAGCAGGCAAGAAGGGACGTATTACAAAACTAGTTTAATAGAAGAATTTGTTGAAAAACTTATTTTCCATGAAAAGCTAATGCCAATCGAGATACTCCATTCATCGCAGGATTTTGTATTGACTGGAATCCTAGCTTTTCTTTTCGTGTTCATCCTGCTGGCTTGGAGGAAACAAAAAACAAATAATCGGTAAGAAAATACAGAAAATTCATTGACTTTTATGGGCAAAGAAAATATCCTAATTATAAAGTTTGAAAAGCAGAGGAGAGATGAGTGATGAGTTTAGTTCAGCAAAGAAGAGGTTATTTCGGAGAATTTGGCGGAAGCTTCGTGCCGCCAGAGTTGCAGGAAGCGCTTGATTATTTGGAGGAGCAATTTCTCAAGTACAAAGATGATCCAGCGTTTAACGATGAATTTAAGTTTTATTTAAAAGAGTATGTCGGCCGTGAAAATCCGCTTACATTTGCGGCTCGGCTCACTGAACGTTTAGGCGGGGCGAAAATCTATCTAAAGCGCGAAGATTTGAACCATACAGGTTCGCATAAAATTAATAACGTCATCGGACAGATTTTGCTTGCAAAACGAATGGGGGCGAAACGCATAATTGCCGAAACCGGGGCGGGACAGCATGGTGTCGCCACTGCAACGGCTTGCGCGATGTTTGGCATTGATTGCACCATCTACATGGGCGAGGAAGATACAAGGCGTCAGGCATTAAACGTGTTTCGCATAGAGCTTTTAGGAGCAAAAGTCGTTCCGGTATCAAAAGGACAAGGAAGATTAAAGGATGCAGTAGATGAAGCGTTGAATGACTTTGTGCAAAACTATAAGGATACGTTCTATTTGCTTGGTTCAGCGGTTGGACCTCATCCGTATCCAAGTATCGTTAAACATTTTCAGTCTGTCATAAGCGAAGAAAGCAAACGGCAAATTTTAGAAAAAGAAGGACGTTTGCCTGATGTTGTCATCGCTTGCGTTGGCGGCGGAAGCAACGCGATTGGTGCGTTTGCCCATTATCTTGATGAACCAAGCGTGCGTCTGATCGGCGTCGAGCCGGAAAAAGCGGCGACACTTACCAAAGGTGTCCCGGCCGTGCTTCATGGGTTTAAATGCTTAGTATTGTTGGATGAAGAAGGAAATCCTCAGCCGACTTATTCGATTGCCGCCGGTCTTGACTATCCAGGAATCGGCCCTGAGCATAGCCATCTGAAAGTATCCGGACGTGCCGAATATTATACGGTGACAAATGAGGAAGTTCTTGAAGCATTCCAGCTTTTGTCGAAAACGGAAGGGATTATTCCAGCGCTTGAGAGCGCCCATGCGGTTGCTTATGCAATAAAATTGGCACCAACATTGGATAAAGATCAAATTATAATCGTTAATCTTTCAGGGCGTGGCGATAAAGACGTTGAGCAAGTGTTTCATATGTTAAAGTAAGAAATACAAACGCCGCCAAAAGCGCGGCGTTTCAACGATTTTGTCAAACGACAGAATCGTTTTTTTTATATATGCTGAGAAAATAATTAAGAAGAAGCTGCTTCCGTACTACTGCCAATCTAACCTAGAGATTCAACAAAATCGTTAAACTTATGAATCAGAGGAAAGAGAGAAGGGAACAACGATCTTTTTCTCCTCCCATATTCTTTCTGAAGTGCAAAAAATGTGTGATCGGGTCGCCATTATTAAGGAAGGGGAGCTTATTAAAGTAGAAACGATTGAAAATCTCACGAAGAACAATTTGAAAAATATCACGATTACCTTTGACCAATCGGAACCAATCGACTTCAATCTGGAGGGAGTAGTGAAGAAAGAGGTAAACGGCAATGAAATGACGCTGCTTTACAGCGGGGATATGAAGGCGCTTCTGCATAAATTAAATACTCTGCCGGTCAAGGATCTATTAATCGAAGAACCGACTCTTGAAGAAGTATTTATGCATTACTATGAAAAGTGAGGAAGGGAACGAAAATGATTTTTAAAAGAGAATTGAAACGGAATTTAAAATCATTGATCATTTGGAGCATCGTCCTCAGCGGACTTATTTTGTTGACATTAAGCATTTATCCTCAGTTTGCCGAGCAGCAAAAAGAAATGACCAAACTGTTTGAGGCCTATCCGGAATCGATTAAAAAAGCGTTTGGAATGAATGAGCTAAATATGGGAGATTTAATGGGTTTTTACGGGATAGAAATTTATATGATGACTACCCTTTTAGGAAGCATATACTCGGCAATTCTTGCATCCAATATTCTGGCCAAAGAAGAAAATGAAAAAACGATTGAATTTTTGTTATCAAAGCCTGTCACAAGAAGCCGAATCGTAACGGAAAAACTTCTGGCCGTTTTGGTAAATATTTTGATTTTTAACGTAGTTTCAGCCGTAGCAAGCATCATTGGATTTCAATTTGCAAAAGACCCGGATGTCCCGACAGACACATTTAGTTTATTAATCGCCGCAACGATATTGCTTCATTTGACGTTCGGTGCAATTGCGTTTATGTTGTCGTCGATGATGAAAAAAACAAGAAACATCCTTTCGATCTCACTGGGGATTGTCCTAGCTGCCTACTTTATGAATGTGATGGCAGGGATATCGGAAGACTTAGAGTTCCTAAAATATATAAGCCCGTTTAAATATGTCGACGCCGCCTCCATTATTAATGATAACGAGATTGAGCCTTTGTATATCTTTATTATGGCTGCGGTTATTTTGATTAGTATCTTCGCTTCATATATGGTATATAAAAAGAAAGATATTGCAGTCTAATGAAATTAGAGGTGTTAAAATTGTATTCAGCATTTGAAAAGCAGCCTAAAGAGAAAAAAGACTTGATCATCAAAGTGGCCATCGAGGAATTTGTGAAGAATGGTTATGAAAAAGCCTCTACAGATGTTATTACGAGACGGGCGGGAATTTCCAAGGGAATCCTTTTTCATTATTTTAAGAGCAAGAAAAACTTATACCTTTATTTAGTGAATTATGTGAAGGACTTTCTGACGGAACTAGCAATGGAAGAAATGGAAAAAATCCAATCTGATGATTTCTTTGAAAGGATCAAAGAAATCGTCCTGTTGAAACAAAAACTAACGGTTCAGTATCTCCAAGAAACTCAGTTTATTACGGATGCCTTTACTAATCCTCCAGTGGCAGTAAAGAAGGAAATGGAAGAAATTATTAAGAAACATTACGAAGCTTATCAGGAAGATTTTTTGCTGAAGCATGTCTATATTAAAGATCTGATCCAAACGGAAAAACTTAGAGAGGATATTTCCGTGGATACCGCGATCCGCATGACGATGTTTATCGTTGAACAGCTGACGAATAAGTATCTGACTCTCTACAAAAATAAGCAATTTGATTTTATTCATAATCCCGAGTCTTTAATAAAGGAACTTAATGATTATCTTAAGATTGTGAAATATGGGATCTATAAACCAGAATAAACTATTGGCACCTTTCTCCCGCGGTGAAAAGCCGCGGGATTTTTGCATATTATTGATGTTACACAAGTATTATTTTATATTTGTTGAAAATTTTTAAAAATAAGACATTTTCAAGGTGTATTGCGTAACAGATGAATATGTTGTAATCTTTTATTTGTTTTATATAACGAAATACAACCGCTCATCTTCTTATCTAGAGAGGCGGAGGGACTGGCCCGAAGAAGTCTCGGCAGCGGACTCGTTTTCGAGTGCTGTGCCAAATCCAGCAAGCATTGTGCTTGAAAGATAAGAAGGGTTTCTTATATAGATACGTATAAGGCCTCTTCTTATGTTCAGATAAGAAGAGGCCTTTTCTCTAAGTGGAAAGCTCCTTCAAAAAAACATAAAATGAGGTGGAAAGAGTGGAGTTAAGAAAAGGCAATCTATTTGCGTTATTTCCGTTTGTGGTCTTTTTAGTGTTATTCATTGGTGCAGGCGTGGTTACAGGCGATTTTTATAAATTTCCAGTCATTGTAGCAATTTTGATTGCGGCAAGTATTTCGTTGATGATGAATCGGAAAGAGTCTTTAACGAAGAAAGTGGAAGTGTTCACAAAAGGGGCTGGAAATGCCGATGTCATGTTAATGGTCATCATTTTCTTATTAGCAGGAGCATTTTCGGAAGTAACTAAAAAAATGGGGGCTGTTGAATCAACGGTTAATTTAGCTCTTTCCGTTGTTCCGCAAAATTTATTAATAGCCGGTCTATTTGTCATTGGATGTTTTATCTCCATTTCGATGGGAACGTCCATGGGAACGATTGTAGCGTTAGCGCCGATTGGAGTCGGAATTAGTGAACAAACCGATATTTCTTTGGCATTATCTATGGCAGCTGTCATTGGCGGTGCTATGTTTGGAGATAACCTATCTTTTATCTCTGATACAACGATTGCGGCAGTTCGTACACAAAATACAAGAATGAAAGAAAAGTTTAAGGTGAACTTTTTCATTGTTTTACCAGCGGCAATCATCACCATCGTTCTATTCTGGGCCATTACTGCTGGAGAGCAAGCGGAAATTACGAATCAATCTTTTCATTGGATGAAAATTTTACCTTACCTTGGTGTATTAATAACAGCATTAATGGGCGTTAATGTACTAGTCGTGTTAGCAGGCGGTATTTTATTAGCAGGAATCATCGGTCTTCTTGATGGAAGCTACAGTGCAATGGGCCTCATTCAAGCCATCGGTGACGGGGTCGCCGGAATGCAGGAATTGTCATTGCTTGCGATCTTAATTTCCGGTATGGTGGAAGTCATTAAACATAACGGTGGAATCGATTATTTACTTCAATTAGTAACAAGAAATGTAAAGTCAAAAAAAGGGGCACAATTCGGCATCGCGGGATTAGTGAGTTTAACCAATCTTTCAACAGCAAACAATACGATCTCCATTTTAATTGCTGGTCCACTTGCAAAAAACATTGCTGATCAATATGACATTGATCCGCGTAAATCTGCCAGCATATTGGATATTTTCTCATGCTGTTTCCAGGGGCTCATCCCATATGGTGCGCAAATGCTTGTGGCAGCAGGTGTTGCTTCCATTTCACCATTAAGTATTTTGCAGTATTCGTTCTACCCATTCTTAATTGGAGTTTGTGGCATGATTGCGATTGTGTTTGACTTTCCAAAATTAAAAACACAAAAAGAAGTAAAGGCAGACTTACAAGCGAATAAAGCGGTATAATGAAAAGGTCTCTGATGTGGAGACCTTTCTTTATAGGGGGGTCTGACTTAGAATATGATTAACACAAACGGTCGTTTAGAAAGGTGATGAAGAATTGTTCATCCAAAAAGACAACCAAGCAATATCAATGAATGATCTTGTGTGTTAGTATCTAGATGTAAAGTGGGAGAAGAGCTCCTATAAACTATTGCAATCTGGTTTTATTCATTATGAACGCTTTCAGAAACCAAAACCAGTGTGCACAGATTTTTAAGCTGAGAAAGGATGTTCGTCATTCACGAGAACATCCGCCGGAAGCCCACTGCTTTAGCTGTGGAGGAAGGCGGGGTTTATATTTTCAATATATATTGAATTTTTCGTTCAATGTAAGTACACTGGATTTAGAAAGGTAGGTGAATCAAGAATGCTCTGCACTCTCAAGATTAAATTAATGCCAACTCTTGAACAGTTTCATGCGCTGCTGGAAACAATGAAACGGTTTAACCAAGCATGCAACTATATTAGCGAGATTGCTTTTCGCTCCAGAACCTTTTCCAAAACGAAAATCCAGCGGCTTTGCTACTATGACGTCAGGGAAAAATTTGGCCTCTCTGCCCAAATGACCGTTCGTGCCATCGGCAAAGTGTCGGAAAGCTATCGTTTGGATAAAAAAACCTTGCATAACTTTAAAGAAACCGGTGCCATCGTGTATGATGAAAGAATCCTGTCCTTTAAAGGGTTAGAGTATGCTTCCATCCTTACCTTGCAAGGAAGAATGGAAATCCCTATGGTCATTAGCCGCTACCATCAAGGTTTGCTGTGCGGCAACCGTGTTCGGGGTCAAGCCGATTTAGTCCTTCAAAACGGTATTTTTTATTTACTGCTCGTGGTGGACGTTCCCGAAGGCCAGCCCAATTCCGAAAACGGATTTATCGGTGTGGACCTTGGCATCATTAATATCGCCGTCGATAGCACCGGTGAGGTATTTTCCGGCTCGAAGGTCAACGGGCTGCGCCGCCGCCATGCGAAACTTCGCGCCAAACTCCAAAAGAAAGGCACCAAGTCAGCGAAACGCCTGCTTAAAAAGCGTTCCAAGAAGGAAAAACTATTTGCCCGTGATGTGAACCACTGCATTAGCAAGAAGATTGTTGAAAAGGCAAAGGCACTCGGATGCGGCATTGCCCTTGAAGATTTAAAGGGCATCCGCCAACGCACCGAGAAAACGGTTAAAAAGCAACAGCGTCGTCAACACTCTTCTTGGTCTTTTTATCAGTTGAGAAAGTTTATTGAGTATAAAGCGGCGATCGCTGGCGTGCCGGTGGTATTGGTTCATCCAAAAAATACTTCCCGCACCTGTCCGGTTTGCGGACATGTGGCCAAAGAAAACAGACCGTCAAGGGATCAGTTTTGTTGTCGAGCTTGTGGGTACGCTGCCCCTGCCGACAACGTGGCTGCGGAAAACATCCGCAGGGCTGCTGTCAACCAGCCGAACGCGGCAGCCAATTAGGCTAGCTGCAAGCCCACGGCTTTAGCCGTTGGGTAGTTGACGCCGATTATTAATCATCCAGAATCATGTATTTTAGGCATCGGCAGAGTGGAGAAAAAACCTGTCGTCATCAATGATTCCATTGAAATCGCCTCGATGATGGCTTTATCACTCAGCTACGACCATCGGTTAATCGATGGCGTTTTAGCGCAAAAAGCTTTAAACGAACTGAAAAAATATTTAAGCGAACCAGATTTGTTATTTGTAATATAATCTTGGCAAACAGAATGGTTTCAAGCAAAAATAGGCCTTGGCTTTTTTTATCAAGACCTAAATTAAAGAAATATAAGTAAATAAAAGGACATTACATATTGTATATGACTAATATGTAATGTCCTTTCTTATTCAACTAAAGCATCCCGTTAGCTTAAACAAAACGATTTCAAAAATCATCCTTCAACCTTAGTTACAGTAACCCTATCTAACTTTACATCAAAAGTTAGAATGACTGGACCTTCTGGTGGATTATGAGGACCTGTATAAGTATCATATTTAACCTTTATTGTAAAGTCATATTGAGAATATCCTTCAGTTTTCCGATTCACTTCTAATATTTCTGCATTCCATAACCCATAACTGCGAGATGGGTACTTGTTGTTTATTGCTTTCCTCGCATATGGGTCCAATAAAACTAACAAAGCATCATAAAAATCAGTATGTTTTTCCTCGCCAGTAATATTAGTCTTTGCTACAACTTGGTAGGACAATGATAAATTCCAGAATAATAAACATATAACAAGTGAAATTAGAATCCGTTTCATATAAAAAGCTACCTCCTTTTTTAGATATCCTCCCCTAAAAAAGATGATTTATTTTGGTTAATTTACCCCCCAAAAAAATTTTCTAAATATAGTAAATCCTTCTTCAACTAACTTGACCGTTAGTTGAAGAAGAAAGGAAACAATGTTCCCTTTTGTTACTATAACTTCTTATATACCTCTGCGTAAGCTAATTGTAAATTATCACTTTATTTTGGAATAAAAGAGGCATTTTTTTGCACATTTCTTCAGAAAGCCCTCTCCCCTTTTCTGAAAGAATGTGCTAAATTTTTTGTGAATTATTTCGGAAGAGAAAATCCATCGGTTCAGAGGAGGGGGAGGAGGACGTGATTCAATTTCATGACTTTGGCATTGACGTCCAAACGTATGCAGAGCGTGGAAAAGAAAACGACTTTCCTCTTCTGACACAGTATCCGCATTGCCGGGCCAAGCGCCCGTTGCACCGCCACGGTTACTATGAGCGAAACGCATTGACCCCACATGGTGATTATCGCATTTGGATTGTCCGGTATCGCTGTCGAGAATGCTTGAAAACGGTGAGTGTGCTGCCTTCCTTTCTCCTCCCGTATTTTCAGTATACGTTGTCCGCCGTATGGCAAGTCGTGAAAGAGCAGTTGGGATTGACCGAGGGGACGAACCGGGCTCCGTTCCTCCCGACAAAGGACGGCATCATCTTTTATGTCCGGCGGTTCTGTCGAAACCTATCAAACCTTCACAGCTTTTTTGCGAGGCGGTGGAGGATCATAGACCCTATCGTGAAAAAAGAAAAGGAACGGGCTTCTTGGTGGATCCGGACGTTGGAGAAACACGGTCTCTATTCGGTCATCAGAGACATGTGGAAGGAAGGATTTCGACACCCTTTTGCGAATTAAATGGGATCCTGATTTTACATACATATCCTAAATTGGAAATGGTTAAGGTTCCCACAAACCTTTCCTATCGACGGAGAAAAAGCGATCCGGTACGATAAGGGCAGGAGGACCGGAACGGTCCTGATTCCAAGTGAGACAAGGAGGAGATTTGAATGGATGAGTCGATGAGACACGACATTGCCCTGTTTCGGTACGGGCTAATCGCTCCGTTGGTGAATGGGCAGGTGGAACCGAAGGCGTATCTGAAAGAGGTGAGCGAGCGAGTGCACCATGTTCCCCACCAGGGCGACAAACGAATCGCAGCCAAGACGATCCTCGATTGGTGCACCCGATACAAAAAAGGGGGCTTTGACGCCTTAAAGCCGAAGCGCCGTTCGGACCGCGGCCACTCAAGGCGTCTGTCGCCCGATGATGAGGATCATATTTTAGCCCTAAGAAAAGAACATCCCACCATGCCCGTGACGGTGTTCTACGAACACCTGATCGAGCAGGGGGAAATCCCAGAAAACCATATCTCTTACTTTACTATATACCGATTGTTGAAAAAACACAACCTTGTCGGGAAAGAAATCTTGCCCATGCCGGAGCGAAAGCGCTTTGCGTATGACCAGATCAATGAGCTTTGGCAAGGGGACTTATCCTATGGACCAACGATTCGAGTCAATGGGAAAGCCCAGAAAACGTTTTTGATCGCCTATATCGATGACTGCTCGCGGTTTGTGCCGTACGCGCAGTTTTTCCCTTCGGAGAAGTTTGACGGGCTGCGGATCGTCACGAAGGAAGCGGTGCTTCGTTGCGGGAAGCCGAAGCGCATTTACTCGGACAACGGGAAATTTATCGATCCGAGGTGCTGCAGTATGCGTGCGCCGAGATGGGAATTACGCTTATCCACACCCAGCCGTATGACCCGCAAAGCAAAGGGAAAATCGAACGGTTCTTCCGCACCGTACAGACGCGGTTTTATCCGCTGCTGGAGTTGGATCCCCCGAAGTCGCTCGAAGAGCTGAACGAGCGCTTTTGGAGGTGGCTTGAAGAGGAGTATCATCGAAAACCGCACGCCTCGCTGGACGGAAAAACGCCGCATGAGGTGTTTCAATCGCAAGTGCATCTCGTGTTGTTCATCGAAGATGGAGATTGGCTGGATGCGATTTTTCTGAAGCGGGAGCACCACAAGGTCAAAGCCGATATCCACCGAAGGCGTGATGGATTTTTACCGTGGTCTGGCCTTGGGATTAGGAGAGGAACCGAAGTACCGCAAGGTAGATCTCTTCCGCCAAATCCAGCAGGCGATCGAGCGATTGTATCATGAACGGCGGATCACGCCGGTGTTCATTTTGGACGAGATGCATTTAGCGAAGGATGCATTTTTACAGGACATCGCGATCTTGTTCAACTTTGAGATGGATTCGACCAACCCATTTGTCTTGATTTTGGCCGGGCTGCCCCATTTACAGGGGAAGCTGCGGCTCAATCAGCACCGCCCTCTCGACCAGCGGATCATCATGCGATACCGGATGGGGCCGCTGGAGAAGGAAGAGGTGGCGGGCTACATCGAACATCGGATGAAACAGGCCGGGGCGAAGCATCCGATCTTCACCTCATCGGCGTTAGAGGCGATTGCCCTGCAGTCGCGGGGATGGCCTCGAGTGATCAACACGTTGGCCACGACGTGCCTGTTATACGGGTATCAGCTGAAAAAGGACGCCATTGACGAAGAAATGGTGCGCATGGCCGCAGAGGAAATGGGGTATTAGCACGAAAGGGGCCGAATCGGCCTCTTTTGTGCTTTCTCTTTTCCATCGGTCCATCAGGCGCGCTGGAAATCTTCATCTGAAAGAGCGTGCAAACGTTCCGAAAAAATGTGCAAAATCCGGAACAATCCGCAAAAATTTTGCACATTATTTCCGAATCCGCCTGAAATAATTTGAAAAAGGGATTCTGAAATAATGTGCTAATTTACACTTGGCACCAAAAGCCCTTCAATCCGGCCATATTGTGTATCTAGATTTCGTTGATAGTAGCCGTTTCTCATATTGGATGTGTCCGCCTGTTCGATTTCGAGGAAATGTTTGATTTCTTCCCGCATAATCAGCTCTAATTTTTCCTTCACAAACTGACGAATGACACTTTCCAGTTGATTTGTCCAGTCTACATTCGGTATACTTTTAGACATAGGTAGGGTTCTCCTTTCTCTGGAATGTTTGGGTTCAATCAGAGAATACCCTACCTTTTTTCTTTTGATCTAGTAAAATGCTTTACACAAAATTTTATACATCATCGGTTACAAAAGTAAAAATTCTATATAATAAACATAAATTTGAATTAACTTTCTATATAAGTTGAATTAAAGATTTACAACTGAACACACAAACGATCGATCGTTTGTTCTGGTTTCTGGTTGATTCGCTGAATAAAGGCTTGGACATTCTTTCTAATTTCTTGCACACTCGAATAGAACACGTTGTAAATCACGTCTGATTTCAGCCATTTCCATAGCCCTTCAATCAAGTTCAATTGCGGACTGTATGGTGGCAAAAAGACGAGCTCTAACCGATCTTCGTGTTCTTTTAAAAATGGCTGAATGAGTTTGGCATGGTGAATTCGAGCGTTATCTAAAATCATCACTATTTTGCCTGTGGGATAGCGTTCTAACACAAGTTGAAGAAATCGAAGAAATGTTTCCGCGTCATAGCGTTCTTCTTCGATGCAAAACACTTCCCCTGTTTCGTAGTTCAACGTGCCAATCAGCTTCAGCCCTTGATGTTTTCCAAACGTCGGAATGATTCGTTGTTTTCCTTTGACAAACCATGTTTTTTGAATCGCTTGGTAATCACGAATCATCGACTCATCTTGAAAGAGGACATGGGCGATGTTCCCATCTACCAGTTTTTTTTTACTTCAGGGAAGGTGATTTCGACGAATTCTTTTTGTTTCTCTTCATCGGCATTGGCTAGTGTATAGGTCGGTTTCGTATAGCTTAGCCCTAACCGATGCAGAATGTCACTTGTTCCGCGAAGCGTGTATGTTGGCCCCCACTTTTGTTGAATGAGTTCAGCGATTATCGCAAGCGTCCAATTATATTTTGCTTCGAATCCCACATCTACGGGGAGCTGATGTTCAATGATCAAAGCCAGCTCTTTTTCCTGCTCAGGGGTCAATCGACGTGGGGCGCCAGGTGAGTATTTCATCTCCAGTCCATCAAGACCGCGCTGGGCGTAGGCATGAATATAGTTATAAATAGTTTTCTTGGATCGACCAATAATCGTTGCGATTTCTCCTTTGGTATATCCCTGCAAATGAAGATAAATCGCTTGGTAGCGTTCATATGCTCGTTTACTTTTTGCTTCTTTCATGGCAGTGGACAACTTTTCGATCTCGTCTTTGTGATTTGGCATCATATTTTCTCTCCGTTCCCCTATTTTCTCTTTTATTTATTTATTCGCCGTGGAACGGGAGAAAACCTTTATTTCAATTTATATAGAACTAATTTACCATTTTCGTATAAAATAGAATTATAATTTATTTTTGTGCGGAGTTATAGGAGTGTATGACAAATGAACAAGGCTAAATATTCCGTGCTAATATTTTCTCCTGACATTCAACAAGCAGTAACGGAAGAACTTTATCAATATATTCAAAATGGACAAAAGGTGTATTTTCTTACCTTTGATGATCCGGAAGAACTACTTGAAGATCCCGTTTTACAGGAAGCGAGTAAGAAAGAATTATTGAATGTCTCCGTTGTCCGTTATTTGCCGGAATGGGAACATACATTTATCCTCATTGAGGATGGCAAAGTAAATGATTCTCAATTATTAGATTATCTTGATCAAAATAGTACTTTTAACAAAGAGCAATATCAACTCGAGCATAGATATGACGAAGGACATTGCATTGTGAAAGCAGGAGCGGGTACGGGAAAAACAACTACGATGATTAATCGGATTATGTTTCTAAAGCATATGGAACCTAATCTCGATTTGCGTTCGGTTGTTATGATAACGTTTACAAATGAAGCGGCAGCAAATATGCGCTCAAAGCTATTGCAAAAACTCAAAAACTATTACGATTTGACAAAAGACAAAAAGTATTTAGAGTGGATGGAAGAAGTGGGAAATATGTTTATCGGAACCATTCACTCGTTTGCTAAAGAGTTTCTAGCAACCGAAGGGCGAACATTGGGATTTTCACGTTCCATGCAAGTAAGAAGTTACAAACATGAACGGAGGAAATTAATCGAAAAACATATTGATCAATTTTCTGTTGAGTGTCCGGAGATATACGAACGTTTTCGGAAAATCCCTCACTATCAAATCATTCGATCCTTTACCGATATGATTGAACAGTTACACAATAAATCGATCCCGGTTGAAAGTATTCAACGGCTCGATTTTGGAATAGATATACATGGATTTCATGAATTCGCAAATTATGTGATTAAGCATGTCATTCAAGAGCTTGATGAACAGAAAAAGGTGGAAGAGACATTAGAAATAAGTGATTTAATAAGCCGCCTCATATTGCTAAAGAATCTTTCCTCTGATCAATTAAGGCTTTCGATCCGTTATTTGTTTGTCGACGAATTTCAAGACACTGATGAGTCACAAGTAGCGTTTGTTAGTTGGCTAGTAGAGAAGTATCGTTGTCAGTTGTTTGCGGTCGGGGATATTAAGCAAAGCATTTATCGTTTCCGAGGAGCAGATTATACGGCGTTTCGTCAATTACAGCAGCAACTAAAAACAGCGAATCAAGTTTATAAGGAGTATTCCCTACGAAAGAACTATCGCTCCACACCAACATTATTAAAGCAATTTAACGTCTTATTTCAAAAATGGACAAAAGTCGTTGAAAAGTTTCAGTTTGACGATACGGACAAGCTTATTCCCGTGCAAGAGGAAAGTTGCGAAGAAGGGTTAGTTACCCTAGATATGGACGATACAACTTTAAAATATTTACTTCGCCGTTTGCATAATGAGAATGTTGCAGTGTTAGTTCGCTCTAACCGTGAAGTGTTGGAAATGGTGAAGAGGATCGAGAATCTGGGATTCTTTTGTGAAGCAACTTTGTCAGGCTCTTTTTACCGTTCGTTGCCAGTGAGGGAATTTTATTTGTTGATTCGAAGACTTACACATCCAAATGTTCCGAAAGATCGTTATTTATTTCACCAAAGCTCTTACGGGGAGAATGAACTGACTATTGCTAAAATTTTATCTGCTTATACGCCAGAAAAGCCTTTCGTTCTTGATTTATTAGAGATATTTGATAGATTAGATCATCCGGAATATGAGTGGAATACTTCATCAGCGATTGCTCTGCTTCAAAAAATTATTGATACGGTTCAACCGCATGAAGTATTTCGGCTTCGCTACTACAATCAGTTAAGAACCTGGTTTCCTGATGGAGATATTGAAATGCAAAAAAAGGAAGCCGTTGCAAAAATGAAAGAATACAAAATGAACTTAGATCGTCTCATTTATCTAATAAAAAAAGAATTTGGCGATTTCCAGGCCTCCTTATATGATCTTGAAAAATTTTTATTTATTAAAATGGCAACAGATGCAACAGAAAACGAACTAAAACTAGAGAGCAATGTAAATCATCGAATTAAGGTAATGACTGTTCATAAAGCAAAAGGTTTGGAGTTTGACTATGTATTAATGCCATTAACACAAAGTGCCTTTATTAAGCAGGGGAAAACGGATTTAATCTTAGTTTCAGATAGGCCGCAATGGAAAATGGGATATAGGGTTCATTGGAATGGTTTCGAGTTTGAGAATAACTACTACAATGAATATGTCGGTTCAGAAAAGATGGAAACGATTGCTGAAGAAGCTAGGTTGTTATACGTAGCCTTAACGCGTGCGAGAAAAGCAGTTTATGCGAACAGTTCCTCACAAATGAATCCATACCAGACTCAGTGTTGGAGCGACTTGCTAGAAAGCGGGGAGATGTTGGTTGTTTAAAGTGAAGTACTACCAGCATACAAAAAAGTTTTACGAAAACTTTAAGATTCATCAAGGTGAAATACATCTTACCCAAAGTGCGGCTTTTGCTGAATATTTACGGAACTTGAACGAGTCTTCTAACCAAGTTTTTGGTTATAAATCTTTCATAGAGAGACTGTTTTCGGATTGGCATCATCCTCATACCGAGGTATATTTGCTATCCACGATCCGTGAATATATTTACAGAAATGCTCCAAAGGAAAAAGTGACCTACTTTGAGAAAAGAATCCGCGACTTTTATTTATCTATCCGTTTTTTAATAGAGATGGGTCTAATAAGATTGTTTCATTTTCCGGAGATACAGTTAAATGAGGAACAAAAATTTCTCATTACGATGTTGGACGAATTAAGAAACGATCCTGTCATATTAAGCTATTTGCAAGAACGAGCAAATCTTACGAAGGGAAAAATAGCTGAGAAATTGAACATAGACACTGACATTCATACAGTTTGTGTTCATCATTTTGATTACATTGATACTTTAAGGATGATGATGTTTTATTTGTTTCAACAAATTGGGTTAAATGTTGTATTTTATATTCCATTCAACCCCAATGCGCCAGATGTTTATAAAACATGGCGTGAAATTTATGAGCGCGTTAGTGGATGTGATTATAGCCGTTGGGAATGTGTTGAAAGCTCTCAACCTAATCGAGGCACAAAATTTGCACAATATTTGGATAAATGTTTTCCACATCAAGAAGATCAATTAGATAACATTCGTTTTTTGTCTTTTAACCATCCAACTGAATTTAAAGAGTATCTCCAAAAAAATCCAATTGTAAATAATCAAAATGAAGTAATTGCAAGTTATGAAAAAGATTTAAACATTTATACGGATTGCACGAAAAGTGATCATTTTTATGCAAGTCGTTATGGGAAGTTTTTTCTTTCTCTACAAAACTGCAAAAAAACTGAAGATGGCATTTTCTTAACATATGATGATTATGTAAACATGATGACATCCGGATGGGTGCAGTACGGGAGCATAAACGGCACACAAGCATTGACACTGTTAGTTGATTTGCGTGATTATATGGACGGTGTTGAAAGTTTCCAAAATATAATGGAACGTCTACAGTCGTTAGTTTATCTTCAAGAGGTAAGTCAGGTATTTGATGAAGTGGCAAAAGAACAGGCAGGGCGCCATCGGTTAAAGTGTTATTTGAGCAATCCGTTTCGTTGTTTTCCATATGTACATCAGTCCAGGTATCAAATTACGGTGAAACAGCTAATCGAATGTACAAAAGATTTAGCTCGAAAAGTGAATCGGCTTCTATTAGCTGAAAGAGAAAAGAAAAATGTCCAATTATATTTAAGAGAACTATATAAAATTTACTTAACTGTTAAAGATAAGTGGGAGCCAAGCGCTAAGCAAAAAATTGAAAAGCTGTTTTCCATCCATATCCCTGATCATTGGGAGTTTGCTAAAGAAGAGCTATACCAGTTGCTTACTTTTTATTTAGGTTCCACTGAAGAACAAGAAAATAAGATTTTGAACTTTGATCAGTTAATCGGCAAGACTTTGAGTGCAGAAAACATTCATGTAACGGGGCTATCGTTTAAAACATTCCCTTGGAAAACTCCCGAGTTGCCAAGCCTCTTAACTCATACTTGGTTAAAAGAATGCATTCGTTGCTCATTTATTGCTACCAACCAAAATATTAGGATTAATGCCCTCTTAGTCGATTATTATTCGCGGAATGTAACAAGAAGTACTGCGCTATATTCGATATATCATCTTCTTGCGTATGGGAATGGACAAATTACTTTTAGTTATATAAAAGATTTGCAGGAAAATGATGGTCCAAGTATTTATTTCATGATATTAGAAGAATTATATAATAAAGAGAAAGTGAATTTGGAAGAGCAAACAGAAGAATTTAGTTGGGAAGAAACTGTAACCACGCAAGAGGAAATACCAAAAGAGCCATTGCGAAATATCCCTGATTTGTTGTGGTTGGACAGTGATTTTTGCCAGCGGAAATTCTTTTTGAATGCTTTTGTCGAACACCATCCTGTTTATGAAAACGACTTCCATCAACAGCAAGCATTTTCAATCATTGGCAAACTACTTGCTGAACAAGGAGAAGGAGAAGAGTTATTTAGAGAAACGATGTTTCCTTTATTTCCGCAATGGACAAATGCGCATAAACAAAATTTGTTGGATACATCGTATAGTTCAGGTTTAAGAACCTATAAATCATATCAGAATATTTATTATCCAAAAGCAATGAAACGGCTCCAACGTTTAGGAAGTAAATATATTGTAACGAAAAATTGGAAAGCAAAACACCAATATGATCATGACACATTTCGAATAGATGAGCATATAAAAGAATTTCTTGCGAGTGTGAGAATCAAGGAAATAGAAGCTAGAAGCGGACAACATTGCCGCATGTGTCCATTCCTGCATGTTTGTAAGGATGGTGAGTATGTCATCGATGCAAATGACAGCTGATCTCCATAAAAAACGTTTAGACTTTGCCAAAAAATCTGCGAGAGCATGGCAAAATTATTTTGATGCACATGGACTATTGCCAAATATTACGTTAAGTCCTGAACAAATTTCTGTTGTACAACAGGAAGAAGATCAAATGTTAATTAATGGTTCGGCTGGAACCGGAAAAAGTCTGACTCTAATTTATAAACTATTAAAAGTAATGGAGCAGGAAAATGAACCGAAGCGAATTTTATATTGTTCATTTAATACGACTTTAATTGAAGATGCGAGAAAAAGAATAGAGCAATCGCATAAATTTCATGAGATAAAAGACAAACATACTCTTCATATGAAAACTTTCCATAATATGGCAACAGGAATTTTACGAGAAATCGGCTTTAAAAATACGGAGTTTTTACGAGTAAATCTCGAAAATTTGCGGCGTTATGAGGATACCATTACACGCCGCACCATTGCTCTTGTCGATTCTTTTATGGAAAGTGAAGAATATAAAAGGCTGCCGCCAGAACAAAAACTTTATAAAACACATACGGGTACGTTCTTAATGGATGAAATCCTTTGGATGAAGGCAAATGGTTTTATTACGGAAGAATCTTATTATAATTGTGAACGTGTGGGGAGAGGAAATATTCCGCGATTAACAAAAGAGCAGCGTCGGACCATTTTCTATTTATACAAGAAATATCAGGAGTTATTAAAAAAACAGTTTCATGATCATTTGGATTTAGAAGATTATGCTTTGTTGTTGCTCAAACATTTTGAAGATATCCCGGAATCATTGAAGTATGACTATATTTTTGTAGATGAGGTACAGGATTTGCAGGCAATGCAGTTGAAGGCGCTAGTAGGACTCACTAAAAAATCGATTGTCGTTTCCGGAGATCCTAAGCAGCGCATTTATAAACGAAGCCCATTTTCTTATCGGGATTTAGGTTTGTATATCGAGGGAAGAAAAACCCGAAATTTGCGAACAAACTATCGATCAACGAAACAAATTATGAAACTAGCCAGCAGTTTGCAGTTTCTTGATGAAGAAAATGACCGTTTGGATGATCAACGTTTTGTTAGAGAAGGAAAAAAACCATCTATATATTATTTCCGACATTCAAAAGAATTAACTACACATCTAGTAGACCAAATTAGAGCGATTCAGAAACATGATTCGGATGCGACTATTGCTGTCGTCCACCGTCATGATGCGGATAAATATGGTGTCTATCAATGTCCTGTCTTTAATGAATTAAATCGAAATTTTGATGTCATTACCACATCGCAATATGCAAGAAGATTTGAACTAAATAAGCAGAAAAAGCCAATCTTTTTTACAGATGCATTTAGCGTGAAGGGTCTTGAATTTGATTATGTATTTTTAATTCATTTTGACCGCGATCATTATCCAAATAAAAAGAGGATAGAAGAATTAGATCAAAGAGCCGGTGACAATAAGGATAGCGACAGCTACAATGCTGACCTCGACACTATATTAAATGATGAAAAGAAAGTTCTTTACGTGGCAATTACTCGGGCGAAAAAAGAAGTACAGCTGATGTATACTGGTAAAAACTTTAGAAGTATTTCACCTTTTGTAAGAGATTTTTATAAAGAAGATTATGATGCATTTGGCTTTGATTCGAGCATTTATTCAAATAGGGGGTAGTCTTTTGTCAACGATTCAATTTGAAATCAAAAAACAAATAGCAACATTATCTAGCTCATCCAAAGGGTGGAGTAAGGAATTAAACCTTATTAGTTGGAACGGTTATCCTCCAAAGTATGATATAAGAGATTGGAATGCTTCACATACGAAAATGGGAAAAGGCGTTACCCTTTCAGAGTCAGAGTTAAAAGAGCTATACTACGCATTAAAACAGTTGTTTGAGGGAAGTCAATCTGAAGAACTTAACCCGCAAAGATATAACTGGCAAGAACAAGTCAATGGGTGGTTAGAACATTCTCCATTATTTATTCAGCAAATCAAGAATGTTCTTATGTTCATGAAAGAAAAAGGGTACTCTGTCGAGAAACAAAGAGAATTACTAATTGGGGCGCAATCAGCAGCATCTGAAGAAGCGTTGCAATATGAAATGGAAAGCATTAGCAGCATCTATAGCCCATTATATAGCGAGTTTATCGATTTAGTTCAAAAGTTAGAATTAGAAACATTGGAGCAATTTTTTAATATGATCGAAAATATGTAATCTTGCAATCTGTTTTGAAGAGAGATTTTTTTGAAAGAGTATGTTCGGTCACTGTATGGTTTCTAAGATGGGGATTTTCTGCATTCATTTATGCATACTTATGAGTTTTAGGACATGTTCTAAACTTTTGTACATGTTCGGAGGGAATTGTATTGAAACACTTACAGCAAAAAATCATTAAATTTCGTGATGTGCGCAACTTGGAAACAGTTTCATACTCTAAAAGATTTAGCGATTTCTTTGACTTTAGAAGCAGGGGAGTTGCTGGAAAATTTCCAATGGAAAACAAGCGAAGAAGCAGTTCAAGATAATTTTGAAAATATTAAGGATGAACTAGCTGATATAGTTATTTATGCACTTTTGTTGTCACATGAATTAGGCATCGACTTAGAAGAAGCAATCATCAATAAAATGGAAAAAATGAAAAAAAGTATCCGGTGGAAAAGCGTTTGGTTCAAAGAAAAAATATGATGAACTAAAATGACCGGAAAACAACTTGAAAAGTGGTGTTTGTATCGATAAAAGAGAAATATATGTACGTTAATATAGGATAGATAAGAGAAAAAGACGAAATCATTTTTCCTATTGTAAGAATCCGTAGTGTGGAATGATAAGGTACACTCACAGATTTTTAAACGTTTTTTAGGTTTGTTCATAAAAGCTATTCATTTTACTTTACTTAAAATGAGGTGCTTTCGATGAAAAATCATCTAGAACTAATTCAACACTCTTTTTCAACGATATTATTGGATGCAATACAATTTTTTCCGCAAAATAAAAAGAGAGTAAACACAGAATCATTTGGTCTATTATTTGGATTAAAAAAAGAAACGGGCTATGAATGTGATTTTGCTTTTCCTGTTGGAAGTGTCTCGAAGCGAACAGAGGATTTAGTGCAACCAGATCAAAAGATAAATGAAGCGATTCAAAGCGCTAAATGTTTATTCTCAACTTCTAAATGGATAGGTACATACCATAGTCATCCACACGAGGAATACTTTGAACACTGGGCAGATCCGAGTAATGCAGATGTTGAATTTGCACAGTATTTAAAATTGCCATATATGGTCATTATCGCATTAACGCGGAACGGAAAAGAGAACAAACCACTCTCATTAGATTTTAGTGTCGGACCAGCAGGGGAGTATTTTTATAACAAAAATAAACATCCACAAGACTATCCGGACGCTAAGCTGTTAAATGAAGAAGTGAATTTTATTCAAGGGGAGTTTCAAAAATATTTTTTCACTATACGTGCGTATCATTTTAATGGTAATTCTTTAAGGGATGTTGATTTATTTTCGACAGAGGCAGAATTATTACAGATGTTAAGTGAAGAAAATATAAATGTTAGCGCTCTCACAACTGCCCAGACATATCATTTACGTAAAATCGAATATAATTTACGCAACGGTGGAAGCAAACGAAGCGAATATAATACGGAGTATCATTTGAACCGGATTAAGAAGATGTTAGAAAAATAAATGAAAGGCACGGGTGTTATAGAATCGGATCACTAGCTAGGAGATGAGCCGTGTATATATTAAGAATGATAAGCCCGATGATATGTTGTTTGAATTCTATGACAGAAAGGAAGAAAAAATTTTATCATGTTACCAAATGAGATTTATCCATTAAAACATTTATCCGTTCGCGTCCCATGGCATGATCAAGGATGGAATGGGACGATTTGTAGCAATCCTGCGAAGAATACCAGCTGTTTAAAATTAAGAAGGATTGAAGAATTGAAAGATGAGGAATTGGAAAGCAAATATGCTGGAATGTCTATTGAAGAGCTATCACAAGATGTGTGGCCTTGTTGTGTGGCAGAACGGGGCATGTTTATGGCACCTTTTGACTATGTGAAAGTAGTTGACCATCCATATAAAGAAAGTTCAAAAGAAACGCATGGACATTTTAAGGCAACTCCTCTACGATTTCCGGCTTATTCAGCGGCGGTTATTCCATTTCGGTGGATGCTTAAATCGTCCATTAATGAGTTGAAAAAATATTATCCATTGGATGTAGATGAATCGAGAGAACCGAAGCTACCTTTTCCTAGCAACTGGTGGCAGGAGAAGACGAATCAAGAGACGTTATTAAATAGTTTCATGAATCATATACAAGTAGGCTCTTTAATTTTCTTTTATGCTAAACAAATTCCATTTGTTGAAGAAACGCGTAGAGTGCTTATTGGAGTGGCAAGAGTAAAACATATTGGAGAACTTACTGAATATCAATATGCCACTAAATCTCCATCTTTACGAGCAATGCTTTGGGAACGAATGGTTCAGCATACCCTTCGCCCTGATTTTCGTGATGGATTTTTGTTACCATATCAAGAATTGTTTACATATGCCGAAAAACACCCAGAAATAAATGTTGCAGAATGCATTGCTTTTGCTCCGGAAGAACGAATGGCTGAGTTTTCGTATGCGAGCGAACATGTATCGAATGACAGTGCCATTGAATGTTTAATTGAGTTAGCTAAATCACTAGAAAAAATGAAAAAATATATTCGTGGTCCATGGGACGAATGCCTGAAATGGATTGATGACCGTTTGTCTGAAATATGGAAATTGCGTGGACCATATCCGGGACTCGGAGCTTGCTTTACAGCGATGGGGATTTCACTAGGAACTTTTGTTGCTCGCGCTTTAGAACAGCACTTTACAGAGAATGCAGATATTTGGCCACTGGTAGATGCAATGTTTGAGAGTCCAAAAGATTATTTGCCATCTTCTTTAGCAAAGCAAGTAACACCAGAGTTATCTCGTATGTGGAAGCAAATGCCAAGTGAACGAAAAGAATTAGTTAAACTGTTAAGTCGAATGGAATTGTCAAACGAACAAGCAACAGTTGTGTTTGTACAATCGGAGCGAAAGAAAAAAGGGATTCATGCTGCAGATAATGATATTTTAAAAAATCCGTATATACTTTATGAGCAAACACGCCTTCAGCTCGAACCTATACCGATTTGGACAATTGATAAAGCAATGTTTCCAAATGAAGCATTACTTGAAACTTATCCTTTTCTTAGAGAAGGTACGTTGGATTCCAAATATGATATCAGACGGGTACGTGCATTAGTGGTATATGTATTAGAACAAGCTGCAAGCAACGGAGATACTTTATTGCCATTTGAGGAAATTGTTCGTCAAATTAGAAACTTACCAATCGTTCCGGATTGTGAACTTCATGAAGATCTTTTAACATCAATAGAAACGGATTTACAGCAGGAAATAATCATTGTTGAAATGGCAGACGGTTCTAAAGCGTATCAGCTTAAACGTCTTTACGAAATGGGACAATTAATTCGTGAAAAAGTAGAAAAGCGTTTGAAAGGTGCAAGGATTTCGATTTCTGCGGATTGGCGAGCTTTACTAGATGAAAAGCTTGGTGGACCCATCCAAATTGCTGATCCATATGAAGCAGAAAAAGAAGAGATGGCTCGTACAGAAAAAGCAGCTATTTTAAAGGAATTGGCGGAATCGAGAATTTCTGTTTTAATAGGACCTGCCGGAACAGGAAAAACGACTCTTTTGTCAACATTAATAAGTCATCCTGAGATTCAACAAGGGGATGTATTGTTGTTAGCCCCGACGGGAAAAGCACGTGTAAGAATGGAGGAAGTATCAAAAACGTTAAAGATAAAAGCGTATACTCTTGCCCAGTTTTTAGGTAGAACAAATCGATATGATTATCAAAACTTTCGATATCAGCTTATAAACGCAAAAGGAGAAAAACATGCACAAACAGTAATTGTAGATGAAGCTTCAATGTTGACAGAAGAAATGATGGCAGCGTTATTTGAAGCATTAGAAGGAGTCCAACGATTTATTTTTGTAGGTGATCCAAGACAACTGCCGCCAATCGGTGCAGGCAGACCGTTTGTTGATTTAGTAAACTATTTAACCCCAGATAATGTAGAAAGTATGTTTCCGAAAGTAGGAAAAGGTTATGGGCAATTAACGATTCCAAGACGCCAGTCAAGTGAAACTGGTGGGGAGCGAGATGACCTTCGTTTGGCACAATGGTTCAGCCGCAGCAGTGTTCACCCTGCAGATGATGAATACTTTGATGAAACTAATTTTTCAGTTAGTTCAAGTACTTTACGTTTTGTTCAGTGGAATCGGGAAGAGGAACTACTTCCGACACTAAAACGAGTATTAATGGAAGAATTGGAACTTGAGAATGAGAGTGACGTTGAGGGATTTGAGCGTACATTAGGTGGAGTAAAGAATGAAAAAGGCTATATAAACTTTGTGAGTCATCCAAGCGGTAAAAACAATTCAGTTCATAAAGTGGAAAGTTGGCAAATTTTATCACCAGTGAAAAATGCTTTGTATGGCGTGAAAGCGATTAATCGTGAAATTCACACGACGTTTAAGCAAGAGCGGATACGCTCATCACAAAGAACATTTAATCGTTATTTTCCAAAACCGATGGGACCAGAGCAAATTGTCTATGGAGATAAGGTTATTAATACTTTTAACCATAAACGAAATTATGTATGGCCAAAAGAAGGGGCACAATGCTATGTTGCGAATGGTGAAATTGGACTTGTAATAGGGCAATATGCACAAAATGCAACACACTTTAATGTGGAATTTTCTTCTCAGCCGGGATATCGCTATGAGTACTTCACTTCGGATTTTCGTGAAGAGGGAGAACCGGCATTAGAGCTTGCTTATGCCCTCACCGTTCATAAGTCACAAGGAAGCGAATTCGGAAAAGTGTTTGTGATTATTCCCGAATCATGTGCTTTATTATCACCTGAGTTGTTGTATACGGCGCTAACAAGACAAAAAGAGAAAGTGATTATTTTACATCAAGGGACGCGCTCAAATTTATGGCGTTATGCATCGGACCGCTATTCCGAAACAGCAAGACGCTATACAAATTTATTTGAAAAACCAAATATGATTGAAATAGATGATGGGGTGTTCTTGGAAAAACGATTAATACATCGCACGACAAGAGGGGAGCTAGTACGCTCTAAATCAGAAGTGATAATTGCAGATCTATTACATGCTAACGGAATTAATTATTTATATGAAGAACCTCTTAAACTTGGAGGGACTATCCGTTATCCAGATTTTACAATTGAAGATGATGATTTAGGAATTACTTACTATTGGGAACACTGTGGAATGTTGTCTAACCCAGAATATCGTAAACGCTGGGAAGCAAAACTTGAATGGTATCGTAGTCACAATATTCTTCCTATAGAAGAGGGAGGAAACCTCATTGTCACAATGGAGACGGAAAATGGGGGAATCGATTCGAAAAAGATTCAACAATTAATTTCTTCACTTTTTTAAAAAAAGTTCCTAGATCAAGTGACTCGGAAGCATGTCGATAGATTGGTAGAATAAAAGAGAAGAAAGTCCCTGTGCCCAGCGGCGGTAAGAAAAGTTGGCAGGACATTTCGTTTAATCAGAAGGAATCAAAGTTGAAGCCGGAAGAACAAGTAAAAACCAATTTTGCACGCAAACATTTTGAATTAATTGGGACGTATGATCACTTACGACAGAAGCCATTTTCGCTTCTGTTTATTTGTTTTTATGACATGATTCAATAAAATTTTTCACCAAAATAATGTACAGTGTTGATGAGTGGACAAACAACTTGTGAAAAGGGTATTGATTTGACCATGAGAGAAGGTATAAGACTATTAGTAGGGGGAAGATGATATGGCTCTGTCCTTCGAAGAAGCTCTAAATTTGTTTCGATCATTTGCTGAACTAAAAGAGAAAAAGGTAAAACCAGATAAAATCAATTTTGTGTTTGAAGGGAGCAGAACAAGAAGGAAAACGGTAATTAGAGAATTAAGGCATACAGGAAACGGTTATATTTATGCTGGCTACTTGCCTGAATGTAAAGAAAAGGTCGATAAAAACGGCATGATTAATATTAAGCAATTTAATACCAAAACTGAGAGCGTTTGTTGAAAAAGTCATTCCGTCTTTTAAAACAACATCGATCGGATAACAAAGAAGCGGTACCGTCAAGAATTTTGTGTAATGTAAGATAGATAGGGTATCTCTGAAATGGATTTAGAATAGAGGGGGGGATATTTCCCATAGCCATCAAGTTAAGAATTTGATCTTTTTTCAGCGCCAAAAACATGGTATCCTTTCTAACGAAAATCATCGTTGGAAAGGATTATTTTTTGATGGCAAAAAGATGAAGGCATGGATAACAACGATTCGTCAACTCTTCTCCTCTGAAGAACTGACCCGTCTGGCACGGAAAGTCGGATTCATTCAGCGGCAGCGTTCATTAACAGCGGAAGCCTTTCTGACGCTATGTGCTTGGGGAGACGGATCGCTCGCCTGTCAGTCGCTTCAGCGGTTGTGTGCCGATTTGGCGCTCTGGCATGATTGCTCTCTCTCGAATGAAGGACTGAATCAGCGGTTTACGCCTCGTGCCGTGGCGTTTTTAAAAGAGGTCTTTTTTACTCTCCTGATGCATCAACGTCCGGCACTCTCTTCCATCACCGAGACGTATCGCGCTTGTTTCACCCGTCTGCGGATCTTAGACTCTACCAGTTTTTTACTTCCGGCCGACTATGGTGAGGACTATCAAGGTTCGGTTTCATCTGGCGCCAAAATCCAATTTGAGTATGAGCTGTTATCGGGCACCTGTCTTCAGCTGTGCGTCCAACAGGCCAATGATTCCGATGCCCGCTTTGCTTATCATACCCAGCACACGATTTTACCGAATGACCTTTGCATTCGGGATCTGGGGTTTTTTTCACTCGCCACGCTGGCGGAGATCGATGCTCGAGGTGCTTATTATATTACCCGGTTGCGTTCCGATATCAAAGTCTATATCAAACAGGACGGGGAGTGGCACGAATGGGATTGGGAGTCGATAGGAAATCGATTGGACGAGGGGGAAGCCGTGGAAGTGGAACACGTGTATATCGGACACCAACGCCTGTATGTTCCGCGTCTGATTTTTCGCCGTCTCACGGCGGAAGAATGGGAAAAACGGCTGGCGTATGTGCGGAAAAAGGAAAAAAAGAAAGGGAAGGCGCTGTCACGCCAAACCCTTGAACAAAAGAAATATCACATCTTACTGACCAATTTACCACAAGAATCGTTTGATGCGCAACAAGTTTATGAGCTGTATTCGCTGCGCTGGCAAGTGGAGCTGTTATTTAAGGGCTGGAAATCCTTATTTGATCTTGACCGTGTCAAAAAGATGAAGAAGGAACGATTCGAATGCCACTTATATGGGACATTGATTGCCATTTTAGTCACGCAGACTCTTCTGTTCCAAGCCCGAAGGTATTGGCATCAACGGGAGGGAATCGAGAACAGTGAATGGAAAGCGCTTAATATCCTCCAATCGTATTGGCATCGGTTTCTTTTGCATCCCCAAGCGATGGAAACCGCCCTTCCATCTCTCCTGTCTCTGTTAAGGAAACACGCGAGGAAAGACCGAAGGAAAGGAGAGGAAACGGTATCGGATCTTTTAAAGAAATTGGGGATATGGTAGTGTGGGTTATGGATATAAATGCCAAATAACCCTCTTCTTGAGGGTTATTTGGCATGCCCAGCATTTGGTTTTCTCTTCATCCTTTGATTGATTTTTCGAACATGCGTATCATCCTAAAAAATTTTATACCGCTAACTTGACGGGTATGGGATATTTCCTCCACGCAAGAGACTGAATATTCAGTCTCTTGCGTGGAAAGGGAGAATCCCCTTATTTTGTTTATTTACAATATTTGGTTAACAATAACGTTCTTCAAACATTCGCTCGAGGGCTTCATGCGCTTCGGCAAATCCTCGCAACTTTCGCCCTGCCCATTTCTCGTTAAAGTCCTGTATCGTCAAATATACGACTTTTTCAGTGGCTTCTAAGCTACTCAAGCTGTTCATGGGTTTGAGACGTTTCCGAATTTCCTTGATCGTTCGATGGCATTGGTCGTGTAAATCACACTTCGAATACTGCTTGGGTCATCCATAAATGTTAGGAGGACATCCAACTCATTGGCCCGAGATTGAACTTCTCTTGGATATTTGCTGGACCATTTCGACTCAAACTGTTGAAACATTTGTAACGCCATCTCCTTATTCGGCGCGCGATAAATCAGCTTGAGATCCTCCGCCATTTCGAATTGGTCTTTTTTCCGAACACGATGGAGCGTGTTGCGGACTTTGTGAACGACACAACGTTGCACATCCGCTTTCGGATAAACCGCCTTAAAGGCTTCCTCCAACCCCGGTAGTCCATCGAATACGCCCAGAAGCACTTCCTTTACGCCCCTGTTGTATAGTTGTTGAAGAATTTCCTGCCATACATAGGCGCTTTCTTGTCCTCCCACGAAGAAATCCAGAATTTCTCGATACCCTTCTTCATTCACTCCTAACACCACATAAATGACTTCTTTCTCCACGGTTTCGCGACGAAGTTTTACGTATAAACCATCCAAATATAAGACGGAATAACGCTTGTGCAGTGGACGAGTGTGCCATTTCTCGATCTCTTCTTTCACGACATCGGTAATACGGCTGATCGTCGCTGGAGAATAAGCATTTCCTAGAATTCGTTCGATAAACTTGCCAATTTCCCGTGTACTCATGCCACTTTGATACATCCTGATGATGGCTTCCTCCAGCCAGCCTGTGTGGCGTTGATAAGGGGCAAACAACTGTGTTTGAAATTCTCCGTTTCGGTCTCTTGGCACCAAAAGCCCTTCAATTCGGCCATATTGCGTATCTAGATTTCGTTGATAGCAGCCGTTTCTCATATTCGGCGTTCCAGCCTGTTCGATTTCGAGGAAATTCTTGATTTCTTCCCGCATAATCAGCTCTAATTTTTCCTTCACAAACTGACGAATGACACTTTCCAGTTGATTTGCCCAGTCGACATTTGGTATACTTTTAGACATGGGTAGGGTTCTCCCTCTATAAATGTTGATATATCAACGGTTGTAGCCGTTTCAGGGGTGTCAAAAAATATTTTTCGACAAAGTTTCTAACATTATTTCTTAAATATGTGTATATCTTACATTGACTGGGTACGCTTCGCGGCCACTACTGGTTAAATTTGGTTGTAGTGGGGAAGCGTATGGGATGCACCGTGGATCTCTGCATCGCTGATGATGACGAACCCTCCCATGTCTCTTGGCATCCTTGTGCCTACATTCCTTCGTTCGGTCTAGTCATCAGGCAGAGGCTGGCTAAGCTCCTTTAGGGACTCAAGGTCGAATGGATGATATCGCGCCAGCTTCTCCGTGTCATCCTTGTTGTCTAGAGAATCGAGACTATAGGCATCAAGCAGCCGTTTCGAGGCCAAAGATGTCCTGCATCATTCGCTTCGCATCGAACGCTTGGTGCTTCGTACATACAGCGTGCAATACCTTCAATAATTTTCCGCTTTAAATTAATCAACAGTATTGATTAACGGAGCCTATGATAAAATGAATGGCAAACATACCAACAGAAAATTCACCAATGTTGTTTATTTGGACTACCCAACAATCGAGGAAGCACACAAAGTAACGAAAGATGAAATGCTTGTGATCTACCGTGACTTGTTTCGGGATTCCGTAATTTGGCAATATCCTGGGCTACAAAGATAAACGAAAATCACGAATATTATATTCACATCATTCATCTTAAAGGAAGTTCCCATAAGCAGACCCCCTTGGCATCCAAGGGGGTTCAACTAAGCCGCTGAAGAAGGATGGTTATTATACTGTCTACTTGACAGGGATATGTTCAAATTTTTCCTTTTTCTTCAATCCAAAACTTTCTCCACATTCACCCTCCCTGAAAAGAAAGTCGCTCCATTGCCCATATCGGCAACTCGGTCAGGAGTAAGAGAATTTACCAGATGTTTCGTACCTGGGGCATCGGCCCAGAGACCTTGAGTGACAACGACACCTGGAAGCACGTCTTCTCCAATAGAAACCTTCAATACACATTCTCCTCGATTGTTCCACACTCGGACTTGATCCCCATCCTTGATCCCCTTCGATAAAGCATCTTTGATATTCATATGCAAACGTGGTTCTTTTTCAAAAGAAATGTGTTTTTCATTATTAGAAAAGGTTGTGTTTAAAAAATTATGGTTAGGACCAGGCACAAACAAAAACGGGAAGTCTCCATCGTTAACAAGTGGTGTATAGGTTGGCAAAGGAGGGTAGCCATCTTGTTCCATCTTCCTTGAATAAAGTTCAATTTTTCCGCTAGGTGTTGGCAGTTTTCCTGGCAACAATGGTTTTACATTTGCTTTTACATACTGCTTTTTAACCAATGTTTCATAATCGATTCCTTCAAGGTAAGGTTTGTTTGGGTTATCCAGGGCTTGCGAAATCATTTCAGCTTCTGTCTCATATAAACATGGATCCTTGAATCCCATTTTTTTCGCAAGCAATTGGAACACTTCGACATTCGATTTGGACTCTCCATATCGTTCAATAACTGGCTGCTGAATTTGAACATAATGGTGCCAGTATGATGTATAAAGATCCGTATTTTCGAATGAAGATGTTGCAGGAAGTACAATATCTGCGTATTTTGCTGTTTCTGTCAAAAATAAGTCATGCACGACGACAAAGAGATCTTCCCTTGCCAGACCTTTTCTTACTTTATTGCTATTCGGTGCAACAACCGCAGGGTTTGTCCCGTACACAAATAATGATTTTATCGGTGGGTCTAATTCCAATAATGCTTGGCCAAGCAGGTTCATGTTTATGATTCGTGTATGTTTATTTTGCAACGAATCCGGGCGTTGCAAGCCCCTTGTATTAAGGGCCAAATAACCACTATTTGATTTGATGGCACCGCCGCCTTTTACAAGCCATTGTCCTGTCAGGGCAGGAAGACAAGCAATGGTACGAATACACATGCCCCCATTGTCATGATGCTGAAGACCATTGCCGATTCGAATAAAGGAAGGTGTGGTTTGGCCATACATTCTGGCTAGTTTATAAATATCTTCAACGGGAACACCTGTTATTCCAGAAACAGTGATGGGATCGTACTGGACAACATGCTCACGCAATTCTTCATGTCCGACTGTATACTTCTTCAAGAAATCGTTGTCTACCATGTTTTCGGCAAATAAAATATGCATCATGCCCAGTGCAAGAGCAGCATCGGTACCCGGCAATATTGGAATGAACCAATCTGCGAATTGCCCGGTTTGATTTTTATGTACATCAATGGCAATAATCTTTGCTCCATTCTTTCTAGCTTTTTGCGCAAGCACAACTTGATGCATGTTTGTGCTTACAGCATTAATTCCCCAGAAGATGATTAATTTTGAATGTATAGTATCTTCAGGGTCTATTCCAAAGCCGCCTCCCATTGTATATTTAAGCCCCTCCGAGCCAGCTGACGAACAAATTGACCGATCGAGCAGGGAGGCACCCAACCGATGAAAAAAACGCCGGTCCATTCCTTCAGCGCTGAGCCTTCCCATGTTGCCATAAAAGCTATACGGAAGAATGCTTTCAGGCCCATCTGTTTCAATCAGCTCTTTCCATTTGGAAGTAATTGTCTCAATCGCTTCGTCCCAGCTTATCCGTTCAAATTTCCCTTCTCCTTTAGCTCCTGTACGTTTCATTGGATATTTTAAGCGCTTTGGATCGTAGATTCGTTCAGTCATATTCCGTACTTTATTGCATATATTTCCCTTTGTCACAGGATGATTCGGATCTCCCTGTATTTTTACAATTTTTCCATCTTGTTTATGTACCAGTAACCCACATTGATCAGGGCAATCCAGAGGACAAACCGATGGAAATACACCTGTTGGCTGCTTTACAAATGAATGCATATATAGGCTCCTTTCATAATCTGGTTATATCTATCATAATACTATTTTGTTCATTTAAAAACTCTTGTCTCCATAAAGACAAACACCTCCATCAATCGAATGAAGTTATACTTCGATTCAGGAGGTGTTTTTTCCTTGTCCCATTTTACTAAGGCTTACTATTCAATCTAAGTTTTTTAATGCTAATAACAAGATATTGCCATAAATAATAACTAGGAATGGCTGTGTTTTTTAGAAATACAACCCACGAGACCTATAATGTCCAAATTTTAGAGATTTTGCACCAGACTCTTTTTTCCTTTATATTCACAGTTTTTTTCTCTTCCGTTTCTGTTCAAAAAAGAAAATGTGGCAAGCAGTACTAATATGATAAGGCAAACGGTAGAACCGATGATATTATCTTTATTAAATAGAAAAGAGATGAAAATGATCAATAAAGATACGATTGCTAAAATAGTTGTATATGGAAACCATTTTACTTGGAAGAACGGTTTCTCCTTATAATGGGAACGGAGCTTTAGTTGTGCCAAGCAAATGCTCATCCATACTAAAAGAACCGTAAAACCAGGTATCGTCATTAAATAGCTGATGACTTGATCTGGAGTCATATAAGCGAAAAATACCCCAATCAATATACATATGGTGACGATCATAATGCCGTTTATCGGTATTCCTTGTTTGGAAATCTTTAATAACCTTTTTGGAGCTTCACCGTTTTGAGCCATGGAATATAACATTCTCGAAGTTGCATAGATCCCCGTGTTTGCTGCTGATAAAACGGCTGTTAAAAGAACAAAATTCATGATATGTGCTGCTCCAGGCAGCCCTGTGATGCTCAATACTTGAACAAATGGACTGTCTTCCCCCGAAACTTTGTTCCATGGCATTAAACCACATATAATAAGAATAGGAAGAATATAAAAAAGAATGACTCTCCATACGGTTCCCTTGATTACTTTTGGCAATACCTTCTCTGCGTCTTTTGTTTCTGTAACAGTAACACCAATCAATTCTGCCCCGCCATATGAAAAGATGACGACTAAAAAGGCGCTCAGCATTCCTTCGATTCCATGTGGAAAGAACCCACCGTGTTCCGTATAGTTAGACAAAGGATTGTCAATAGCACTTGGAATGATTCCTACTAAAATACAAAAACCTAAAATAATAAAAGCGGTTAATGCGATAATTTTGATTCCTGCGAACCAAAACTCAATCTCCCCATAGTACTTTACATGGAACAAGTTAATTCCGACGATCAAGACGGTACAAAGGAAACTTAAAAGCCATAAAGGTATGGATGGAAACCAATATTTTAGGAAGCTTCCTGCCGCTAAAATTTCGACAATGGTGACAATCGTCCAGTTGATCCAATAAAGCCATCCTACGATAAAGGATATATGAAATCCAAACGCTTTATATACAAGATGTTGAACGTTTAAGTTGGGGTAGACAATGGCCATCTCCGCCAATGCCGCCATCACAATAAATAATAATAGGCCTCCTAATAAGTAAGCAAAAACGACACTTGGCCCCGCTATATTTAACGTATCTGAACTTCCTTTAAAAATACCCGTTCCAATCATGCCTGCTAGAGCAATAAACTGGACGTGCCTAGGTAATAAACCTTTCTTTAAGCCTTGATGATTTTTTTTCATGATGGTCCTGCCTTCCTGTCGCAATATTTGATGTTGTAATAATGATAGTGTTATAGAATGATGAAAGACTGTTAAGACGAAAGCAGCCTTTTTTTAAAACTTTTCCGCTTAAACGCTTTTACGCTTTTATGCTTTTGTGCATTTAAGTATAAAATAATATATGTTTTTAAAATATAATAGTGTCCTTCTGTTTGTCAAGAGCATGTCGCAAACTCATAGTTATGCAAAAATTGCGAGGGTTTCTGGAATTTAGAAATACTCTAGATTTCAAAGATAACCGCAAATCACAAGTATTAGAGATCCATGAATGTATTTGTGCCAGAACCACAATGAAGGTCTATTATTCAAGAGTTCCATCTATCTTTATCGTATTCTATAAGGCGGTAAACATATTCAACTTTCGTTAACATAACATTTCTTAAAGGAAGTTCCCATAAACAACCCCCTTGGTGTCCAAGGGGGTTCAACTTGTCCGTTTTTACCGTTTATGCAGGATTTTCTTGATACATGGACATAGTAACTTATCATCGAATTATGGTGATTTTGGAATACCGAATCTTGCATTTAATTGTCCGCGAATCATTTTTTCCCGGACTGCCTTTTCTTTCTTTAACATCTCTTTTCTAATTTCAAATGTTTGAACTCCTTCTTCAATCTTTTCAGCGATCTCCATCAATCGCTCCACGTCACTGAAAGAGTATTTCCTTGTTCCTTTCTTTGTACGATGCGGAAAAATCAATTTCCGTTCCTCATAATAACGTATTTGCCGTTCCGATAATCCTGTAATCTCACTAACTGTACCAATTGAAATCACTTTTTTATCTTTATAGGTTTCATCTTTTGTTGACATGGGCATCTACTCCTTTATAATTTCTTACTCTTACTCCTTAATATATGTCAATTCGTCCTGATCGGCCATAATTTTGTGAGATTATCTTACATTTAATTCTTATTCAAGAGAAAATATGCGTTAGATTTATTTACATAAATCGAGATTATCGCATTTGTTTTTTATACACTAATTTATAAAGGAGCTTCTAACGACTACACACGGGGGTGATGCGCGCTGTTCCGGTTAATAATTCAGTTTTTCATCATTTTAACCGCGCTTCTCGTTGGAAATGCGATTGTTAGATTTTTTCACATTCCTTTTTCAGGAAGTATTATGGGAATGGTTCTTCTTCTAGTTGCACTTGGTACCGGACTTGTGAAGATAAATTGGGTTTCTTCTGCCGCTGATCTCCATTTCAAGCATATGATTTTGTTGTTTATTCCACCAATTGCCGGAATTTTTTTTAAACTAAATATGTTGCAAGGGCAAATTTGGAAACTTATTGTCGTTTTGATCATCAGTAGTTTGCTTGGTCTGCTAGGAACCGGGTATACAGCCGAATTATATGAAAAGTTTAAAAAGGGGGAAGATGAATGTTAATGTCTTATGTCGGGCATACATTGTTCAGTGTGTTAATTACGTGGATAGTCTATCTTCTTGCTTTAAAACTATTTAAAAAGTTTAACAAGTCATGGCTAAATCCTTTATATACAGCAACAATTCTGCTTGTCATACTGTTGTTTTTACTACAGGTGGATTATGAGATGTACTCCAATGGCACCGGACTGTTTTCACTTCTTCAAGGAACAGCAGTAGTTTCAATGGCTGTCCCATTGTACTCGCAATGGCCGTTCCTCAAAAAACATTTCCATAAAATATTTGTAAGTATTATGTTTGGAAGCTTTCTTGGAATATTTTTTGTTTGGCTGTCTGCTAAAGTTTTGGAGTTAAAGACAGAAGTCATTGCGTCACTAATCCCGAAATCCGTTACCATACCAGTTGCTTTGTCTGTTGCGGAGGCGCTCGGAGGAATACCTTCTTTAACGATCTTATTTGTATTAACCTCCGCGCTTATTTCGCTCATTTTCGGCCCTAGATGTTTAGAGTCGTTAAGTATCAAAAGTAAAATTGCAAAAGGTTTGGCCATGGGTGCATGCGCACAGGCGCTCGGTGTGGGCAAATCATTTCAATGGGGGGAAGAGGCTGGAGCGATAGGAAGTGTAGGGATGACTATGTCTGCAGTTCTTGTGTCATTTTTCATTCCAATCCTATCGAGGATGATTTGGTGAGATGATGAAATATGTGTGTGATAAAAGAAGGAAGCATGAGATGGAAAAAATTGAAGATAATTCGGTACATTTGACAAAAAAAGGATGATTGAAATGGATTTGCTTGTTTTTTTACAAGTACAATCGGAGAAAGCCCATGCAGGGTGTAGCCCGTCTTAGACATGGGATGAACCGATTGCTTTGACGTAGTCAAAGATGGTATACTACTCTTATAGAGAAGAAAAATCCAACGTCTTGAATCGGGCGCACAGGGCGATAAGCACCAGTGAGGTGTTTGCCCATGAAAGTCTTGTGGAATTAGAGTCAGTATCCATGCGAAGGTATGGAAGAAGCTCTATAGTACACAAGAACCCCGTGGCTTTAGCCATCGGGAGGTTCAGAATCAATCTTATATTCTTAAAATTTCTCTTTTTTTTCTTGGCAAGTAATCTATGATGGTGGTCTACTGGCAGATACAGTAGACCATTTTTTATTTAGTTTTAAATAAGCGTACTTAGGCACAATGCTCAGAACATTGCGGCAGATGTTGTGCTTCGTTCATTTTCAGATGGGAAATGGCACAAACCTTTCACATCTGATTGCCGTATCATGTCTTAAAATCTGTTTAATGCCGGGTCGTATAAATAGGCTCCCGCCCAATATACAGTAACCACATCACAATCGCATGTATACAATATTACACACCGAGAAAATGAGGAAGAGAGGAAACGTATATGAAATGGCTTTATCTAAACGAGATTGTTGCTCAAATTGGCGGGTCATTGGTGCAAGGGACGGGAAATCCTCTCATTAAGAATGTGGTAACGAAACGCTACAAGGTAGATAATCATACACTGCTCATTGATTTATATACAAAAAGAAAAATCCGCTCCAAGCTGTTTCAAAAATATAAGCCTATTGTTGTTGTAACGGAAAAGCCACAAGACTTTAACCATCTTGGCGATGATGTGATTGTCATAAAAGTAGAAGATGTAGATGAGGCCTATTGGAAGTTCATTGATTATTACCGCAGCCTTTTTGATATCCCGATTATAGGGGTAACAGGAACCTGCGGTAAAACAACAACAAAAGAAATGATTAAACATATTCTTGAAAAACGTTATAAAGTCCAAGCTACTTATAAGAGTTTCAACGGCGGTCATCGAAATCATCGTTATCTTCTTGGAATTGATGAGACAACAGGAGCAGCCGTGATTGAAATGGGCGTAGACTCCCCAGGGGATATCACTTTTTATATAAAATATTTTCGCCCACAGATAAGGATTTTGTTAAACATTGACGTGTATCATTTGGTGGGATGTAAAACTCCGGAACGTTATCTGGAGGCGAAAGCGGAAATCCTGCATGATTTAGATCCGGTGAACGGAACTCTCATCTTAAATGCGGATGACGAGAACATCAAAAAAATTGATGTGAGTAAATTCCGCAACATCATTCTCTATTTCGGCTTCAGCGATGGATGCGATTTTCAAGCAACGGATGTCGCCTATGACCGAGGAGGTATGAGGTTTACGCTCCGTCATCAAAATCAAACCTATCCCGTCTTTGTGCCAGGGTATGGCAAACATAACGTGTATAATGCGCTTGCCGCCATCGCAGCGGTGTGGAGTGCAGAGGTGGATATAAAGGAAGCGTGCGAGCGATTGGCGTCGTTCAATCAAGTAATCGAACATTTGGAGTTCCATTCCGGGCTCGGTGGCTGCACCGTCATTGACGATACATGGAATGTAACTCCTCTTTCTATGGCAAACGCTCTTCAAGTAATGAAAGAAATTGCCGGTTCCAAAACGAAAATCGCTCTTTTAGGATATATGCCCCAGTTAGGGGACGGAGAGTATGCACGGCAAGAGTATGCCAAGATGGGAGAGAAAGTAATCGAAACACAAGTGGATTTTCTCATTGTGGTGGGGGATGAAGCGAAGGAAATCGGAAGAAAAGCCCTAGAACTCGGAATGGATCCAAGCAACGTTTATTTTTGCAGAAGCGGAACGGAAATCTATCAAATCCTTAAGCCTTTTTTAAACCAGGACTCTGTCGTGCTTCTTAAAATCCCTCACCGCATCATGGTTCAGGACTCCTTCCAAAAGTTAAAACAGGCAATAATGCCTTAACTCCAATTTCATGGGATATCAAAAAATGAAATTTTATAAATGAAAGAGATCAGCAATGAAAAAGACAACTCAGTTAAGAAATCTAATCAATTCAAATTCATTGGAATTTATCATGGAGGCTCACAATGGATTGTCGGCGAAAATTGTGGAAGAAGCCGGATTTAAAGGAATTTGGGCGAGTGGACTATCTATTTCCGCTTCCATGGGAGTAAGAGACAACAACGAAGCTTCATGGACACAGGTGCTGGAAGTTTTGGAGTTTATGAGCGATGCTACGTCCATACCGATTTTGCTGGACGGGGATACCGGCTACGGAAACTTCAATAATGCCCGGCGTCTTGTAAAAAAATTAGAATCAAGGCAAATTGCCGGTGTCTGTATAGAAGACAAATTATTTCCGAAAACCAATTCTTTTATCAGTGGAGAAGCACAACCGCTTGCGGATATCGAAGAGTTTTGCGGGAAAATCAAAGCGATGAAGGAGAGCCAGACTGACGATGACTTTGTTGTCGTTGCGAGAGTGGAAGCCTTTATCGCAGGCTGGGGGCTCAGAGAGGCGCTTCGCCGCGCCGAGGCTTATCGTCAGGCGGGGGCCGACGCGATTTTGATACACAGCAAGAGAAACGATGCTGCGGAGATCGAAGCATTTATGAAAGAATGGGGCAACAGACTTCCAGTCGTGATTGTACCGACAAAGTATTATTTCGTTCCAACGCAGAAGTTTAGGGAATTGGGTGTTAGCCTCGTGATTTGGGCCAATCATAATCTAAGGGCAGCGATCAAGGCGATGCAGGAAACGAGCCGGCAAATTCGTCAAGAACAAAGCCTTGTGAATATAGAGCCTAACGTTGTTTCCGTGAACGAAGTGTTCAGGCTTCAGGGAGTAGATGAATTGAAACAAGCCGAAAAAAGATATCTTCCGGCTTCCGGAAAGAACGTGAATGCCATTATATTGGCGGCGAGCAGAGGCGATATGGATGAGCTTACTGCAGAGATTCCAAAGACTCTGCTTGAGGTAGGAGGGAAGTCGCTGCTTGCGACGCAGATTGATGAATTTAATAAGGTTGGCATCAAAGATATTTGCGTGGTTAGAGGCTTTGCCAAAGATAAGGTTGCCGCAGCGAATTTTTCGGTTATTGACAATGACTTGTTTGCAGAAACGAAAGAACTTTACTCCTTATATCTAGCCAAGGACAAAATTAAAGAGAATACTGTGATCAGCTATGGAGATATTATTTTCAAAAACTATATCCTCAACGATCTTCTGAACGATATGAACGACATTACCCTCATTGTTGACGCTGATGTAGAAACGATCAGTCATGATAAAGACCTCGTATCCACCGATACACCTTATTCTAAAAAACTTTACTCCAGCACTGTCCGGTTTATCAAAATGTCAGGGGACTTGAAAGAAGAAGTAATCCATGGTGAATTTATTGGTCTCTGGAAGGTGACAAAAAACGGTTCCAAAATTGTAAAAAAAGCTTTAGAAGAACTATCAAAAAGAGAAGACTTCAAACAGCTGACAATGGCGGACCTTTTTAATTACATTAGTTCGTTCCACCCTATTGCGGTGAAATATATCAAAGGTTCATGGCTTGATATCGATACCATCCGCGACTTACAAAAGGCAGGTGATTTATTTGATCAACACTAAAATGTTCGGTGAAGAATTAAAAAAGATGGGCTTTCATTTCTTCAGCGGAGTACCATGTTCTTTTCTAAAGAACTTAATCAATTATGCGATTAATGATTGTGAGTACGTTGCGGCAACGAATGAAGGTGAAGCGGTGGCGATTGCCGCGGGGGTTTATCTGGCAGGCGAGAAGCCGGTCGTTCTCATGCAAAATTCAGGGTTAACCAATGCCGTATCGCCATTGGTTTCCCTGAATTATCCTTTCCGAATTCCTGTACTTGGATTTGTAAGCCTAAGAGGCGAGCCAGGCATTCCCGATGAACCGCAGCATGAATTGATGGGACGTATCACAACGAAAATGCTCGATCTTATGGAAATTAAATGGGAATATTTATCGACTGACTTCGAGCAGGCAAAAAATCAACTTGTGCGAGCTCATTCATATATCGAAAGGGACCAAACCTTCTTTTTTGTCGTGAAAAAAAATACGTTTGAGAAAGAGCCGTTAAAGGAGCAAAAACAACGATCTAACTTAAACGTGTTAAAGGTCGGGAAAACGAAAGATGATCAACTTCCAACCCGAATCGAAACATTAAAGCGGATCAATTCATTAAAGGATAACAACACCATTCAGTTAGCTACAACCGGAAAAACAGGACGGGAGCTCTACGAGATTGAAGATGCTCCGAATAATCTATACATGGTGGGTTCCATGGGCTGTGTCAGTTCTCTGGGGCTTGGGCTTGCACTGGCCAAAAAAGATAAAGATATCGTCATTATTGAAGGAGACGGGGCTTTGCTGATGCGCATGGGAAGCCTGGCTACAAATGGATACTACGCTCCAAAAAATATGCTGCATATTCTATTGGATAATAACACACATGATTCGACAGGCGGCCAGAGCACTGTATCACACAACGTCAATTTCGTGGATATAGCGGCAGCTTGCGGCTACTCGAAATCGATTTACGTTCATAACCTTGAAGAATTGGAATCGTGTATCAAAGATTGGAAGAGAGAGAAAAGTCTTACGTTTCTATACATGAAAATAGCTAAAGGATCCAAAGAAGGTCTTGGACGGCCGAAAATGAAGCCATATGAAGTGAAAGAAAGATTGAAGGTGTTTCTTCATGATTAAAACGGCAGTCATTTTAGCGGCGGGAATGGGAACCAGACTGGGAGAAAGAACGAAAAATCAGCCTAAAGGCTTCTTGATGCTTGATGAAAAGCCAATTGTAGAACAGTCTATTTGCAAATTGCTTGAGATAGGAATCGAAAAGATCGTGATTGGAACAGGCTATTTGGCGGAAGCTTACGAGCGTCTGGCCACGCGATACCCGCAAATGACATGTGTACGCAATGACGAATATGAAAAAACAGGCAGTATGTATACCCTTTACAATTTGAAGGATCGTATTTCTGATGACTTTCTTCTTCTTGAGAGTGACTTAATTTATGAAAAAAAAGCGTTAGATATATTAATCAACAATAAAAGGCCGGACGTTATTTTGGCGAGTGAGTTGACAGGTTCGGATGACGCAGTATTTATCGAGACCGATGAATATCGTTTTTTGCGAAATATGGCAAAAAAAGAAAATGAGCTCAACCATATCTATGCGGAGTTAGTTGGCATTACGAAAATCTCGTATCCTACCTTTCAAGCCATGTGCAAATTTGCTGAAATGAGCTTTGATGATGACCTTAAACTCGATTATGAACGCGCTCTTGTCGGCATTTCCCATCAAGTGAATTTATACGTTCACAAGTTGGATGATCTTGCCTGGTGCGAAATTGACAACGAACACCATTTGCTTCGCGCGGAGCGTTATATCTATCCGATGATTAAAGCGAAAGAAAAGAATGTTCCGCCGGTAAAAAGAAATATCTTGCTCAATCCGGGGCCTGCGACAACGACGGATACCGTTAAATACGCGCAAGTAGTCCCTGACATCTGTCCGAGAGAAGAAGAATTCGGCAATGTCATGCAATTTATTTCCGATGAACTCACAAGATTTGTTGCAGACCCCGAGCATTATACCACCGTTTTGTTCGGGGGATCGGGCACCGCAGCCGTTGAAGCAATATTGAGCTCGGTTGTTGGCGAGCAGGCTGTGTTTATCGTCAATAATGGCGCGTATGGCAAGAGGATGTGCCAGATTGCGAAAGCCCATGGGTTAAATTATATCGAATATCGAAGCAGACCAGACGAACCTTTGGACATTGCTGCGATAGAAGCGATGATTCAAAACTCTGCACGTAAAATTTCCCATCTGGCCGTTGTCCATAATGAAACAACGACAGGCCTCCTGAATGATGTTGAATCCATTGGACGTCTATGCAAAAAATATCAAATCCAAATGATTGTCGATGCCATGAGTTCCTTCGGGGCGATCCCGATTGATATGGAAGCCATGAATATTAGTTATCTTGCCGCGTCTTCCAATAAAAATCTTCAAGGAATGGCCGGTGTTGCATTTGTAGTTGCGAAAAAGGATCATTTAGAAATGACGAAACACCTTCGCCCGCGAAATTTTTATCTTCATCTTTATTCACAGTACAAATATTTTTTAGAAACGAAGCAGATGCGATTCACCCCTCCGGTGCAGACACTTTATGCACTAAAGCAGGCGATCATTGAGACACGTCTGGAAGGGATTGAGAAGAGGTATGAGAGATATACCAAATCATGGGAAGTGCTGATCAATGGCATTACTCGCTTGGGTTTAACCCATCTCGTCAAGAAAGAGCATCATTCCCGGATCATAACCGCCATTATGGAACCGAATATCCCTAGCTACGATTTTCAGGAGATGCATCATTATTTTTATCGCCACGGATACACCATTTACCCCGGCAAGCTCGACGGACAGAATACCTTCAGGGTAGCAAATATCGGGGATATTACCTATAAGGACATGGAATTATTTGTGAATTTACTTGAACAGTATCTAATAAGCATAGGTTACTGCACGGAAAGGAAGGAGATTCATGGCGATTCCAAAACATAGATTAGCAGCTTCCGTAGCTGTTGTTAATAGTGAGAACAAAATTCTTTTAGTTAAGAATTGGAAAAGAGTGTGGGAATTCCCTGGCGGCTATGTAGAAAACGGCGAATCCATCAAGGCGGCAGCTATCAGGGAAGTCAAGGAAGAGGCAGGCATTGAAGTCCGTTTGACCAAATTTTGTGGAATCATTCAAGATATCAAAAACAGCAGATGTACGGTACTTTTTCTCGGGACGCCGGTAAGCGGTGAATTAGCGGGAGGAGACGATGCTTTAGATGCGGGGTATTTTACCATCGATGAGGCCTTGCGGAAGGTGAAGTGGAAAACATATAAAGAAAGAATTTTGAAATGTTTGAATGTATCGGTACAAGAGTGGAAGGCGTCTATACGAAAATCGTCGATGGGTATTGGAGCCTCGAAGGGTTAGAAAACCTTCGTCCCGGAGATATACTCACTTGGTGGAAACAGCGGCCCAACGGTACTTTTTACATCGACCATGTTGGGATTTACATGGGGCAACTCAACGGAAACCCAGCGGTAATCTGTACAGCCAGAGGAACTCCTACAGCCATTGGGATTATCACCGGCTTTAAACGCTGGTATGGACTGCATTTCTATAATGCTCAACGAATTCTGCCGGAAGGATCATGGACACCAGGAAAAGTGATTCCAGGCCATGAAGACAGAGGACCGGTTATTCCAGATCGATATGTACTCCCGCCGCAAAAGCCTATTGTTATGCCTAACACCCAGAATTCCCAAGAGCAATAAACCTTTTTGCTCTCCTTAAACTGTGGTGTCAATAGGGGGGTAAGCTTTTTTAAATAGTTCCTTTTACTTCTTCCATCGAGTCTGTTTCTGTTCGCGCTTTTCTGCTCTTTCGTCTTGAATGAGCTTGACCCAAATTGCTTTTTATTTATGCCAAATGATTTATTTGGACTTATACACCAATAAATGACGCAGTCATAAGATAGAGTATTGAAAGCTGTTATCTGATCGGAAGTAAAGAGGTGAAACTAGTGCAAACAGAAACCGTTGACTTTGGTTTTATATATAATGCAAAAAAACAGCAGCACATTTTTCCAAAAATGATTGTCCATTTCAGCAAATTATCAGAAGAATACAACATAAGAACCGTCTTGTTTACATTAGAAAATCTGGATTTGGAGGAGCAGGCCATTAGCGGCACGATCATAGAAGGTGATCAGGTAAGTCAAGGATTTTGCGAATTACCTTCTCTTATTTATAATTTTGCCCTTCATTCGACCGAAGATAAAATTGGAAAAATGAGAAACTTAAGGAAAATGGAAAACGTAATGGTCATCAATCCTGTTAATCGTTTTGTTCAGGGCATCATTTTCGAAATGTTAGCCTCTTTAACAGGCTCTGAACAATTTCTCTTGCCTTCAGCAGCCTTAAATGCCGCCACTTTAACGGAGTATCTTCACAAGTACGATACGCTATTTCTTCTGCCGGAAAAAACATTCCATCCACCAAAAGCTGTCGTTATCAAAAAAACTCAGAACGACAACTACATGATTTGTATCGGCCAAAACGGACAGATATGCGAAAAGAACGATATTATTAACTATATCCAAAAAATGACGAACAACAAAAAACATATTCTAATGAAGGGAATCGAATGCTTTCAGTGGGAGAACGGCCCCTTAGAAGCCAGAATCTATCTTCAAAAAGATGCAAATGGCGAATGGTCCGTCACAACCATAGCGGCCAAGAACGGCATATTTTCAAGAAATGCATTCTGTTCTTCTAAAATAAGTGATATACTCTGCGATCCTTATCATAACAAAAATGTTGAGGAAACATTAGCCGATGTTTCTTTACGAATAGGAGAATTTTTAGATTTTTACATTCCCTTCATGGGGAGTTGTACACTTGATTATATATTTGATGAGAATGGTTGTCCCTACCTCATTTGCGTTGCTGGTTTTGAACAAGATCCATACTTGTATCGTCACATGGATTCGGAAGCACAATCGAACCTTCTGAATAATGCTTTTCATTATCTGTTATTTCTTATGCATAACCACGTAACGGAAAGGGGGCAACGAGATGAAGTGGATCAAAGTGGAGAGAGAGGACACGGGGGGGATTGAAGATTCAGGAAATACGATATATGTTTCAAAAAATCTGGCAGACAAATTGAAAACTCAGACTAAACTGATATTTGGCCAAAACGAAATCCCCATCACAGTCCAAGCTTCATCCTCCATTGATGAATGTACGGGAGATCATTTTGATGATCCTGCTCTGATCCGGCTTTCCCAAAATGTGTTTGATCAGCTTTTGATTCAGAAATCTGCCACGTATCAAATACGCTATACCAACACAACCATTTATATCGGTCCAGTTATTGGCTTTTTGCTTGGCGACCAGCATTATTATTATCACCATCGCAGATTAAAGGAATTAACGGATGCTATGGGGGTTTATGAAAAAGTAGGGGGGCTTTTCATCGCGTTCAGGCACTGCTCCATGAGCTGGCGAGAAAAGTGTATTTATGGCCTATACTTCAACTACGAGAACAAAAAGTGGGTATATGGCAAATTGCCTCTGCCATCGGTTGTTTATCGAAGAGGATTTAATTCCAGGAATAATTTCGTTAACGAATGCAGCGACGTTTCCAGTTGGGAAGTATTTAATGCTGTAAGGTTTGATAAATGGCAGTTGTATACTCAGTTAAAGAAAAATGATCGGCTGAACCCATATTTGCCAGAAACGGCATTATTAAGTGTTGACAGCTTATCAGCGTTTCTTCATAAATATTCAAAAGTCATTCTGAAACCGAATAAGCTTTCTAGAGGCAGAGGGATATCGATTATCACATCCAAGCCTGACGGGACCCTCGAAGTTCATGATTATCGACAGTTTACCAATTTTACGATTCCCGCATCACAATTGGAGGATTATTTGCACGAAGGAAAATATTTAAAACGCGATTATATCATTCAGCCTTTTTTGGATTTAGCGCGAATCGATGGCAGTCCCTGGGATATAAGAGTAGTGATGCAAAAAAACAGATGGAAGCAGTGGGTTTGTAATGGAATAGAGTGCAGACTTGCGGGGACGGGGAAGATGATTACGAACATTTCCAATGGAGGCAGAGCGCTTGAGTTGAGTGAAGCGTTAACATTAGCCTTTGGTACCGAAGTGGATCCCACACAAGTGAGAAAAGATATTCACTTCATTTCGATGGAGTTTTGCAAAATGATGGATCAAACAGGATTCCATTTTGCTGAATTTGGATTGGATCTTGCTCTTGATCAACAAAAACATTGCTGGTTTATAGAAGCTAATGTTCGCCCAACCTTTAAAGGATTTAAAACATTGGATGATGACATCTACCGGCGGATATGTTACGAACCCATTCTTTATTCAACTTCTATTGCCGGTTTTGGCTGGGAGGATAGCGATGAATCCGAAATATAAAATCATTCCGGACCTGCAGGCTCAAGACTGTTTGGCGATCCATCCGAACACCGCGAAACAAAAAAATATTTCCGCCCTAAAAAAATGGTTTCTTCGTTTTGGCATCCAAGCGTTAGAAATTAAACTGAAAATATCTTCTAGGTTAAACGAAAACGAAATGAAATTATCGATTGGGGTGATTGAGTCCTTAAGGATTCCTCTCAGCGGCCGTTACGAAATCCGGCGGGAGGGAAATGAAATTCTAATCGGGCCTTATATAGGTATTCTGACCGCATCAAAGAAGAGCATTTTGGATGATACCGTGCAATATTTATCCAACTACTTATACGATTACGATCGTATTGGCGGAGCGATTGTTGCTTTTTCACGAGAACATCCGCCTTCCTCCCACAGCTAAAGCAGTGGGAGGAAGGCGGGGTTTATATTTTCGATATATATTGAATTTTTCGTTCAATATAAGTACACTGGATTTAGAAAGGTAGGTGAATCAAGAATGCTCTGCACTCTCAAGATTAAAATAATGCCAACTCTTGAACAGTTTCATGCGCTGCTGGAAACAATGAAACGGTTTAACCAAGCATGCAACTATATTAGCGAGATTGCTTTTCGCTCCAGAACCTTTTCCAAAACGAAAATCCAGCGGCTTTGCTACTATGACGTCAGGGAAAAATTTGGCCTCTCTGCCCAAATGACCGTTCGTGCCATCGGCAAAGTGTCGGAAAGCTATCGTTTGGATAAAAAAACCTTGCATAACTTTAAAGAAACCGGTGCCATCGTGTATGATGAAAGAATCCTGTCCTTTAAAGGGGTAGAGTATGCTTCCATCCTTACCTTGCAAGGAAGAATGGAAATCCCTATGGTCATTAGCCGCTACCATCAAGGTTTGCTGTGCGGCAACCGTGTTCGGGGTCAAGCCGATTTAGTCCTTCAAAACGGTATTTTTTATTTACTGCTCGTGGTGGACGTTCCCGAAGGCCAGCCCAATTCCGAAAACGGATTTATCGGTGTGGACCTTGGCATCATTAATATCGCCGTCGATAGCACCGGTGAGGTATTTTCCGGCTCGAAGGTCAACGGGCTGCGCCGCCGCCATGCGAAACTTCGCGCCAAACTCCAAAAGAAAGGCACCAAGTCAGCGAAACGCCTGCTTAAAAAGCGTTCCAAGAAGGAAAAACTATTTGCCCGTGATGTGAACCACTGCATTAGCAAGAAGATTGTTGAAAAGGCAAAGGCACTCGGATGCGGCATTGCCCTTGAAGATTTAAAGGGCATCCGCCAACGCACCGAGAAAACGGTTAAAAAGCAACAGCGTCGTCAACACTCTTCTTGGTCTTTTTATCAGTTGAGAAAGTTTATTGAGTATAAAGCGGCGATCGCTGGCGTGCCGGTGGTATTGGTTCATCCAAAAAATACTTCCCGCACCTGTCCGGTTTGCGGACATGTGGCCAAAGAAAACAGACCGTCAAGGGATCAGTTTTGTTGTCGAGCTTGTGGGTACGCTGCCCCTGCCGACAACGTGGCTGCGGAAAACATCCGCAGGGCTGCTGTCAACCAGCCGAACGCGGCAGCCAATTAGGCTAGTTGCAAGCCCACGGCTTTAGCCGTTGGGTAGTTGACCAATGTGGTTTATTTAGATTATCCATCTATAGAAGAAGCACACAAAGTATCGAAAGATGAAATGCTTGTGATCTACCGTGACCTGTTTAGAGTTTCTGGAATTTGGCAATATCCTGGACTTCAAAGATAAACGAAAATTACGAATCTGCAATCAAAAAACCTCGGATCTATTCCATCCGAGGTTTTTTAACGCTAATAACAAGATATCGCCACAATCATAAATAAATACTTGTAATGCCCAAATTTTAGAGATGTTGCACGAGACCCTTTTTTTCCTTGTTATATTCGCTGTTTTTTTCTCTTCCGATTCTATTCATGAAAGAAAATATGGTGAGCAGCAATAATATGACAAGGCAAACGGCAGAACCGATTATATTATTTTTATTAAATATAAAAGAGATGAAGATAATCAGTAAAGATACAATGGCTAATATCGTTGTGTATGGGAACCATTTTACCTGGAAGAACGGTTTCTCCTTATATTGGGAACGGAGCTTTAGCTGAGCTAAACAAATGCTCATCCAAACCAAAAGAACCGTAAAACCAGGTATCGTCATTAAATAGCTGATGACTTGTTCCGGAGTCATATAAGCTAAAAATACCCCACACAATATACATATTGCTGTTATGATAATACCGTTTATCGGTATTCCTTGTTTGGAAATCTTTAATAACCTTTTTGGAGCTTCACCGCTTTGGGCCATTGAATATAACATTCTGGAAGTCGCATATATCCCAGAGTTCGCCGCTGATAAAACGGCTGTTAAAAGAACAAAATTCATGATATGAGCTGCTCCAGGCAGCCCAGTGATGTTCAATACCTGAACAAATGGGCTTTCTTCCCCCGAAACTTTATTCCATGGCATTAAACCGCATATAATAAGAATAGGAAGAATATAAAAAAGAATGACTCTCCATACGGTTCCCTTGATTACTTTGGGCAATACCTTCTCTGCATCTTTCGTTTCTGTAACAGCGACACCAATTAACTCCGCCCCGCCATATGAAAACATGACGACTAAAAAGGCGCTCAACATTCCTCCGATTCCATGAGGAAAGAACCCGCCGTGTTCCGTGTAGTTAGACAAAGGATCATCAATCGTGCTTGGAATGATGCCTGATAAAATACAAAAACCTAAAATAATAAAAACGGTTAATGCGATAATTTTAATTCCCGCGAACCAAAACTCAATCTCCCCATAGTACTTTACATGGAACAAGTTAATTCCGACGATCAAGACGGTACAAAGGAAACTTAAAAGCCATAAAGGTGCGGATGAAAACCAATATTTGAGGAAGCTTCCTGCCGCTAAAATTTCGACAATGATGACAATCGTCCAATTGATCCAATAAAGCCATCCTACGATAAAGGATATATGAAATCCAAAAGCTTTATATACAAGATGCTGGACGTTTAAATTGGGATAGACAATAGCCATCTCAGCCAATGCCGTCATCACAATAAATAATAATAGGCCTCCTAATAAATAAGCAAAAACGACACTTGGCCCCGCTATATTTAACGTGTCTGAACTTCCTTTAAAAATCCCTGTTCCAATCATGCCTGCTAGAGCAATAAACTGGACGTGCCTAGGTAATAAACCTTTCTTTAAATCTTGGTGTTTTTTTTCCATGTTGTTCCTGCCTTCCTGTCGTAATATTAATAGAGTTATAAAACTAAAATAAACTTACTAGCGAGAAAAGCTAAAATAATGACCAAAGATGGTTAAGATGAAAGCGGCTTTTTTATTTTAATAAATTTCCTTTTGAAACTTTTCTGCTTAAACGCTTTTAAGCTTTTGTGCTTTTACGCTTTTGTGTAGTTAAGTATTAAAATACGTTTTTAAAATATAATGATTTTCTTCTGTTTGTCAATAGCGTGTCGCAAAACTTATTGTTATACAAAAATTGTGCATAAAAAAGTCCGTTTCCTTACACCCTATGATAGACTCGACTCAACCATAAAAAAGGCAGATGGGCTATTTTATATGTTTCCACATTTTATAGGTACTCATTCACCTACTCATGCGTTAATAAGAGGTTGATAGCTTGGGAATCATGGGGATAAGGATGTTAAATAAAAATGTAGAGAGAAAATAAACTGGTGTTGTCTGACTATGTTTAATTTTTTGATTTTTACTCAAATATTGACATAAAATTATAATAATTCTGTTTATATAAGCAATTTTTATCATTTTTATAATGGGAATATGATAAATTGTAATTAATCACTTATCAGGAGGGAGTAAAATGAAGTTTTTGTACATTCTTTTAGCCTTGTTGGGAGGGATGATGGCGGGGATTCAGGCGCCTATAAACGGAAGCCTCGGTAAAAAAATCGGCAGTGTGGAAGGAGCATTTACTTCCTTTTTTGTCGGCACGCTGTTTTTAGCATTTTTGGTCTTATTTTTTGGCAAAGGGCAAATCACTCATTTGTTTCAAGTGCCTAAATGGAATTTGCTTGGCGGTTTGTTAGGAGCCATTTTTGTGACTTTTGCCATTCTTTCTGTACCGAATATAGGGGTGGCCTTAACCATTTTTGCGGCAATCATTGGCCAAATGGTCATCAGCATTATCATTGACCATTTTGGCTTGTTCGGCGTGCAAAAAATTCCGATGAATGTTAAACGCCTGCTTGGTCTAGGACTGATGTTGGCGGCGCTGTTCTTTATTTACCGGGGCAGTGTTTCATCATCATAGAGTGCGTCCCTGTCACGCCTGAAGCTTCGAAAGATGAATAGGATAAAAAAAGGAGAACTTGAACGCCGAAAGAAAACAGCCCTCCTTTTTTCTTTATCGCAAATAAAACGCTCTCTTATCATAATTTTTATACGAAAACCGCCATTCTAATGATCGTAAGAAGAGTGTAAAGATAAATTTACAATAAATTTATGATAAATTCAATTATTTGATTTTCTATAAATAAAATGTAATAATTTTTGTTACAGAAGGCGTGTTCCCAATTGCGAGTCTTTTTTAAAAGATATTATAACACTTTAAGTGGTGGTGAATTCAATGGATATAATCAATCATTCACCAGTGGAAGTAGGGGATTGGGTAAAAGGAAAAACAAAAAATGGAGAATTGATATACGGTTATATTGAAGCAGTAAATTCATTACAAGGAACTGTCAAAATAAAGGTGATGGATTGTGATAATGAGCAAATCATTGGAAAAACTGTTGAAACATTGAAGCACTGGGTTAAAAAACTGCCAATGTCGACCTTTGATGATGAGGAACAGATTAAGGCATTAATTGATTTGGCTTTACTAACCAAGGATGAAAGCTGGTTTATGGAGCTGTCCGCCAAATTAAAATCAATAAGACAAGTTGCAAAAGAAAGTGAAATGCAAAATGCCTCTCACCCCTCTTTTCAAAATAGATTGGGAACATACGGCACGAGAGATTGAAGGATGAAAATACTCTAGGGCACACCAAGAGCGACAAGCGTAAACAGGTTGAAAGAATGGAAGAAGATCGGTTAACAAAGAAAAAAAACGCCTCATCTGTTTCGTTTTTGACGATCCATCTCGGTGGAAACTCACAGTTTGCGCGAGGCAAGAAGGAGTCCGCCAATGGTTCAAAGCAGAGAAATCTCGTGGATAATGAAGGTGCTCTTGCATGAGAAATCTCTCTTCATGATGTAGGATGACATTGTTATTTTGGCGAGATTTCTTGTGCAAGAGCTATTTTACGCTTATATAGCGCTATGAATAGATAGCCTAAATTTCCCATAATATTTTAAGAGATTAACTTCACTTGCCTAAAGAAGCATTCCGTGACATGGAACGGCGTCTCGAAGCACATCCGCGCTGGGCAGATCTGAAATTGCTTCCGTAAAATACTGATTTCCCCGAAAAGTGCGCGTGTGATCCGTTTTTTTGCCGATGAAATGAGGAGGGGCTGAATTCCAAAAGTTTGGGAACAGCCCCTTGAATGTCATTTTTTACGAACGCTTTGGTGCGAAGGTGGTCGATTCCCTTTTAATTAGTTTGGAAGAGAGAAGGATTTCTTGGAACGGCTCGTTTTTGTTTTCCATTCTCCAAAAAAGCAGTTCGACCGCTCTTCTCCCATAAAGTTCCAAATCAATATCAACTGTCGTCGTTTTTGGCGTAGAGATTTTCGATAATTGACCATTATCATAACTGCATATGGATGCTTGATCAGGAACTTGAATGCCTTGCTGCCTTAAGCATGAGTTGACTAAAAATCCTAATGCATCATTGACACAAAACCAAGCAGTCGGTTGCCGCTCTAATTGCTTAATGTACTGAAGTATCAATTCTTCTTTTTCTTCCGCATTTTTGAAAATAAACTCTTCATTTGGTTCAATGCCATATTCCCGCAATGCGAGCAAATATCCTTCATAGCGTTCTTCATAGCTAGGAGAATATTCTACATTGCCGACAAAAGCAATGTCGCGATGATTTAATTCAATTAAATGCTGTACGGCCAAGTAAGCGCCAAAGCGATTATTCGTTAATACGGCATCCGCGTGGATATTAGGATGATGATGGTCAACAAGAATGGTTGGAATGCCGGTTGAAATCACTTTATTAATGTATTCCGTACTGATGTGAGAAAGAATTAAGATTCCGTCTACCATCTTATTTTCGATAAATGAAGGCAAAATAAGCTGTTCTTTTTGTTCTTGATTAACCGATTGGATGTGTAAGTTCATGCCTCGTTTTACGACTTCTTTTTCGATGCTCAAGTAAATTTCGCCAAAAAAATTTTTTAAGGAAAATGTTAAATCCGAAGCGATTAATCCGATGTTCCCCGTTCTTCCTTGTTTCTTTTTCTTGCGCGCTCCTGGATATTGATACCCCATTTCTTCGGCCACACGTTTAATTCGCTCGCGAGTTTCTTCGCTCACCCCTTCTTTTCCTCTTAAAGCTTGGGATACCGAGTTTTTTGATATATTTAATCGATCGGCAATATCTTGCATTGTTACTCTCTTTTTCATATTCCACACCCATTATTCATTTTTAGGAAAGCATTAAAATATCAAACATTTGTATCACAAAAACAAGTCATATGAATAAGTTGGCATGATTACAATTGTATAAAATCTAATGAATGAAATATTGTGATTGATAATGCCATAAAATCTGGGGAAGAGTGACAATTAATATTGTAATATGAAATGAACAGAATTGGAATGATAATGGACTTGTTAAATTTTTTAGGTAAAGTTCTTTTTATTCAGTAGAGCGGCAAATTTCATTACATTATTTTTTCATTTTAAAAACAGAAAATCAAGGTCTTTTTTAATGTTACAAAAGTTAAATAATGTATGTAATTTTTGGTTAACATAAGCTTTTTACATATGAGAAAAAGCTTTTAATGAAAAATTCCTCTTCATTATTTTCTATGATTCCTATTCAATCCTAGGATGATGATAGCTGGAGGGAAATACCCATCAGATGAATTTTTTCTTTCACTTACAAAGCATTACATCCAAGCATTATTTCTGGAATTGTAAGTGTTTTTTTCTAAATTATAAATGTGATGATGAACCTAACAAATCTATTGACTATAAAAATAAAAGATGGAATAATTTACTTGTAAAGATTACAAATCGATAATTAAAAAAATGATATGTAACGTTACAAATATATTTGGTTTTTACATAAATAATCTTAAAATGTTTTCGCTGGGATGTACATCTAATCAGGGCTTTCTGACATTATTGGAAATACATTAAAAAGATAAAGCCGCAATCTTTTCTAAGTAACTGATGAGGTAATTAGCTTTCGTTCCATTATTCTAGTGAAAAAAGAGGAAATTATTATGGAATACATATTAGAAGTTGGAGGAGATTTACTGTGAAAGTCAAGCGGTTTCCGGAAAATCCGTTAATTACTCCTGGCGATGTAAAACCATTCCATCAAGATCATGAAGTGATAGGAGTTTTTAACGCTGGTGTCGCTCAATACAATGGTGAAATTTTATTATTGCTTCGTGTGGCTGAACGTCCCATTAGTGAAGATCCGAATATTGTCAGAACGTCTGTTATTGATTTTTCAAGAGGAGAAGGAAAGCTGAAAATTATTGATTTACATAAAGATGATTCGAGATTTGATTTTTCTGATCCGCGAGTCATTTTTTACAACGATCCCAATCGAAGAGTCGCGTATCTTACGTCTATATCTTATATTCGTATTGCACGCAGCAAAGACGGACGCAACTTCACCATTGATGAGAAACCTTTTATTTATCCCGAAACGAAACGTGAAGCATGGGGGGTTGAAGACCCGCGCGTAACTAAAATCGATGATACTTATTATATTCAATATAGTGCAGCATCAGCAGAAGGCATTGGTGTAGGACTTATATCAACAAAAGATTTTGTGACTTACGAACGCCTTGGTTTAATTTTTCCTCCTGAAAATAAAGATGTGGCAATTTTCCCTGAAAAAATTAATGGAAAATACTATGCGTTACATCGACCTGTGCCAAAAGGAGTTGGCAGGCCTGAAATTTGGATTGCAGAATCAGATAACCTTCGTTATTGGGGGAATCATCAATATTTGTTAGGCCTTAGTGAAAAGGGTTGGGAAAGCGGGCGAATTGGCGGAGGTGCTGTTCCGTTTAAAACGGATAAAGGCTGGTTAGAAATTTATCATGCTGCTGATAAAAATGATCGCTACTGCTTAGGAGCCGTTCTTTTGGATCTCAATAACCCCGCCAAAATTCTGGCCAAAACGGAAGAGCCTATTTTAGAACCTGAGGAAGATTATGAAAAAAGCGGCTTCTTCGGTAATGTTGTTTTTACTTGTGGTTTAGTTGTAGAAGGAGATACCGTTAGAATCTACTATGGCGCGGCTGATGAATCTATTGCCGGCGCGGAACTTAGTCTGCAGGAAATCATGTCAAAATTAAAGTATTTATAAATTAAATTAATGTGGGAGGGAGTAAACATGAAAAAGAAAGGTTTTGCGAAACTCATCGCCTTATTGCTGGCAGCCGTTCTTATTGTTACTGGTTGTCAAGGGCAAAATGGGAATCAAGAGAAAAACGCAAAAGACGATGAAGCTGGCAAAGTTGTTCAATTTGAGTTCTGGGCTGCGCCAAACCCTACACAACAAGCTTTCTGGAAAAAGATGGCCGAGGCTTATATGAAAGAAAATAAAAACGTTAAAATTAAGGTTACGCCAATGCCGGAAAGCCCTACTTCTGAAGCAGGGATTCAATCAGCGATTGCATCAGGGAAAGCGCCTGCGGTCTCTGAAAACATTTCCCGCGGTTTTGCAGCTCAGTTAGCGGCGAGCCGTGCGATTGTGCCATTGGATGAATTTGAAGGTTTTGATGAGTTAATTGATAAACGTCAAATGAAGGAAACCATTTCAAGCTGGAAGTTTGCAGACAACCATCAATATGTTTTGCCGATTTATTCTAATGCCATGTTGTTTGGTTGGAGAATCGATATTCTAAAAGAACTTGGATACGATGCACCGCCAAAAACATATAGTGAAGTCATTGAAGTTGGCAAGAAATTGAAAGAAAAATATCCTGATAAGTTTCTTTGGGCGAGAGCTGATTTAGTAAAACCGACATGGTGGGCAAGATGGTTTGACTTCTTTATGTTGTACAATGCAGCATCGAATGGAAATAACTTTATTAAAGGAAACAAATTTATTGCGGATGACGAAGCCGGTGTAAAAACACTCCAATTCTTTAATGATTTAAGCAAGAATAAATTGCTTTTAACTCGAGAAGCGACTGACCCGTTTGAAACAGGTACATCCATTATGGTGGATCTTGGGCCATGGACATTCCCATACTGGGCTGAGAAATTCCCGGAAATGAAGTTCAATGAAACTTATGTATTATCGTTGCCGCCTGTGCCTGACGGCGTAGATCCAGCAAATTCTAAAACATTTGCAGATACAAAAGGCCTTGTCATCTATGCTTCTGCAAGCAAAGAACAACAACAAGCAGCTTTTGACTTTATTAAATGGGTATTTTCAGATGCGAAAAATGATTTAGCTTGGTTCAAACAAACAAACTTGCCACCTGCACGTGATGATTTATCAACTAATGAAGCTTTTGCATCCTATCTTGAAGAAAACCCTCAATTAAAACAGTATGCGGAAAACATTCCAAACGCAATTCCACCTGTGGATAACGAAAAAACGGTAGAAATTCAAGAATTGATTGGTAAAGAGGCCTTAAATCCTGTTGTCAAAGGCCAAAAAGATCCTGAAACAGCTTGGAAAGATATGAAAAAGGCTGTTAACGGGGTGTTAAAGTAAATGAATAAAAAGACAACATGGTTGGGGTGGCTTTTTGCCAGCCCCTACCTTATCTATACACTCATATTCTTTCTGTTTCCGTTGCTATGGGCTGTTTATTTAGCTTTTACAAATTGGAACATCATTGCTCCTGATTATGAAATGGTCGGATTTCAAAATTTTCTCGAAGCTTTTTTTAGCAAAAGCGTACGGGCCGCATTTTTGGTAACTTATAAATTTATGCTCATGTTTGTTCCCATCGTTATTGCGGGTTCACTCCTTTTAGCTTTAATTATTCATTCTTTGCCTAGACTTAAAGGGTTGTTTGCTGTAGGATATTTCCTACCTTATTTGGCATCAGGAGTGGCTTCTTCCATTGTTGTCAATGGGGTGTTATCTTATAACAGTCCATTAAACGTTTTTTTTCGTAAGCATTTAGGTTTAGATATTGATTGGTTAGGTTCTCCAATTTTAGCGCCACTAGTCATTGCCCTTATGATGGCGTGGAAATTTGTGGGCTATTATGCGCTGCTGTTTTTATCAGGTTTAGAAAGTATACCTAAAGAAATCTATGAAGCAGCCGAAATGGATGGTGCTGTTGGTTGGAAAAGATTTTGGTACGTCACTATCCCGATGTTGCATCCAGCGTTTTATACTGTCACCATTTTAGCAGTAGGTCTAATGTTTGGGATTTTTACTGAACCGTATGTATTAACTGGTGGAGGGCCAGATTATTCCACGCATACATGGCAGTTAGAAATTTATAACCAGGCATTTGAAAGATTAAATGCAGGATATGGAACGGCAATAGCAATCATAAACTCTGTTGTCACATTCGTTTCTATTCTAGTGTTTCGAAAGCTTTTGGAAAAGTGGGGTGCCAGACATGGTTGGGAGTAAGAAATTAAAGACCACGCTGTTGTATATTTTGGCTTTTGTTATCCTTATCATCATGGTGTTTCCTTATTTATATATGGTCTTAAATTCTCTGGCCCCATGGGATCAAGTGGACCGTAAAATGATTCCAACTAAGTTGACCTTGCGTTCATATGAGTGGTTATTTACTGGTGGGGATGATGTTGTTCCTAGACCGTGGCTCCGAGCCTTTTTTAACAGCTTTGTTGTGACTTTATCTTCCACTTTGCTAATGATGGTGACAGCGATCCTAGTAGGATACGCTTTAGCTAAATTAAAGTTTAAAGGCAGCCGTTTGATCAACAATATTATTTTGTTTCAAATGTTTTATCCAGCGGTTATCCTATTAATTCCACTTTTTTTAATCATCCGTTACTTTGGGATGTACGACACCTATTGGGCTATGATTTTGCCAAAGGCCGTTAATTTGTGGGCGATATTTATGTACACTAACTTTTTCCGCAGTATACCTGATGAATTAATTGAAGCTGCCAAAATGGATGGAGCAGGACAATTAACCATTATTGCTAGAATTGTCTTGCCAATGTCTAAGTCGATTACAACCATTATATTCCTATTCCTTTTTATGGAAAGATGGGTAGAACTTTTATGGGATATGCTGGTGGTTAACAGTGAAAATATGTTAACGTTAAATGTATTGCTCGCTCAAATGTTTGGTCCATATGGAGCGTTTCCAGGACCGATGTATGCGGCTTCGGTATTACTGACATTGCCAATTCTCGTCCTATTCATTATCTTTAGCAAAAACTTTAAAGAGGGAATGCAGTTTGTATTGAAGTGATGGTTTGTTGGAAAAATATAACTGATGTCGAAAAAAGTTTTTTATAGAGACCGCCTGTGAACGATATGAAACAAGGTTTGGTCTCTTTTTCTTTACAGGAAGGAGGAATGAACCCTTGTTGATCAATAAAAATTGGAAGATACAGCATTTTGATGTAGGACAGGTAAGGGATTTAACGATTGCAGATCCAAACTATATTGATCACTTTTGGATACCAGCAAAGGTGCCAGGAGATGTACATTCGATTTTACGGGAAAAGAAATTGATTGATGATCCCTTTTTCGGCTACAATGATTTGAAATCGAAATGGGTGGAAGAAAAGGTTTGGTGGTATCGTACGGAATTTACATTTGATAAAAACAATCTAGACAAAGAGGAACGGTTAGAGTTGATTTTTGAAGGCTTAGATACCTTTGCGACTGTTTATTTAAACGGAGTGGAATTAGGGACTACGGAAAATATGTTCATTTCACATACTTTTGATGTTACTAGAGAAATAGTGGATGGAAGAAATGTTTTGGCAGTGAAATTTAATCCCGTTTCCTATCAGTTAAAGGAGAAAGAGAAAAATTATTGGGCTGGATTTGGAAAAGATCGCATATGGGCGCGCAAGGCTCAATATCATTTTGGCTGGGACTGGGGTCCGCAAATTCTAACGGTAGGAATTTGGAAAGAGGTGCGTTTAGAAAAAAGAAAAATTGCCAAAATCGAAAGTGTTTACGCAAGAACACTTGACTTGAAAGATTCTCGGGCCATTGTTCAAATCGATATTTACACCAAAAACTTTGTTAAGGGAAAAAGTTTACAGGCGGAAGTGACGTTAAAAGATCGAGAACAACAATTTTTCCAAACCGTAAATATTGATCAAAATCGAGCAACACTCACTTTCAACATCGACAATCCAAATCTTTGGTGGACGCATGATTTAGGAGAACCGAATCTTTATCAATTATCCGTCGTTTTAAAATGGGAAGGGGAAGTTCTAGACACATATCAAACAGAAATTGGGATTCGTACGGTGGAAGTAATGAAAAGAGATCGCGAAGGGAATCCGCGGTTTACCTTTGTTTTAAATGGTGTAGAGATATTTGCGAAAGGAGCCAACTGGATTCCTATTGACAGCTTTTTAGGATCTGTACCGGAATCACGCTATCGTCATCTTATTCAGCTTGCGAAAGAAGCAAATATGAATATGCTGCGTGTATGGGGCGGTGGGATTTATGAAAAAGACATTTTCTATCAAGAATGCAATCGCCAAGGTATTTTAGTTTGGCAGGACTTTATGTTTGCCTGTGCGTTATACCCGGATTACAACCGCAATTATATGGAAAACGTCCGCGAAGAAGTGATTTCGGTGATTAAGCGGCTTCGTAATCATCCTTGCATCGCTTTATGGTGCGGAAATAACGAAAACGATTGGTTGTATGAAGTGGAGCATGCCGCTGGAAAAATTCACACTCCTTTTTATGGAGAAAAAATATATCATGAGTTAATTCCTGAACTACTGGAAGAATTAGATCCTTCCCGTCCATATTGGCCAAGTTCGCCATATGGCGGCAATGACCACAACTCACAAGAGGAAGGCGACCGGCATAATTGGCAAGTTTGGCACGGGAATGTGGAACCTCGAAAATTCGGTCAGAATTTAGGACAAAACATCAGTGTGGAGGGGGTTTCGTTTCGAAATTATAAAAAAGATCGCACCCGGTTTTGCAGCGAGTTTGGCATGCATGCTTCTGCCAATCGTTATACGCTGGAAAAAAATCTGCCTGAGGGAACTTTTTATTGGGGCAGCGATGAATTGGCATATCGCAATAAAGATTTTCATCATGAAAAAGGGCTCTTATTAATGGAAGGATATACCGGCATTCCAAAAAATGTTGAGGAATACATGAATTATTCGATGCTCACACAGGCTGAAGGTTTAAAGTATGGAATGGAACATTACCGCCGCAATAAACCGCAAACAAGCGGGGCTTTAATCTGGCAATTGAATGATTGCTGGCCTGGCACGAGTTGGTCGATGATCGATTATTACTTGTTGCCAAAGGCTTCATATTATTATAGTAAAAAATTTAATGCCCCTCTTTTATATACGCTTGAACATGACCCTGGCGATGATTTACATCTATGGGTTGTGAATGACCGATTAGAAGATGTGAAAGATACGCTGGTATTCGAAGTGTTCCGATTTAATGGCGAGTTAGTGTATTCGAAAGAATTTTTGATCCATGTGAAAGGAAATGCTTCGGTTCAAATTGCTTCTTTAACAGAAGCGGAGGTTTTACAAGGCAATCCTGCTGAACAAGTTGTCGTCCGCTTAAAATCGTTGAATAAAAAAGCAGAGGAAAACTATTATTACCTAAGAAATCATAAAGATCTTCAGCTGCCTAAGGCGAAATTGCAAGTAAAAGTGATGCCGGAAAAACAAGAAGTAGAAATTCGGACAGATTGTTTTGCGCGTTTTGTTAAACTGGAACTTCCGGCAGAAAAGATTATTTTTTCTGATAATTTCTTTGACCTACTTCCATCGGAGCGAAAGATCATCAAGATTAGACATTTAGATGACAAAACCATTTCTTTAGATGGTTTAAGCGTATCAGCCATCAACGGCAGTGCTTGATCGGATGATTTTTTATCTAAAAAAGTATGATGGAGGGAAAATCATGAAAGCGGCGGTTTTATTAAAAAAGGGGAAAATCAAAATACAAGAAAAAGAAGTCCCGACTCCGGCTTCTGGAGAAGTTTTAGTAAAAGTAAAAGCGTGCGGCATTTGTGGAACAGACCAACATATTTTTCATGGACATCCCGGTTCAGCGGATGTGGTCACTCCGATTGTATTGGGACATGAATTATCAGGTGAGGTAGCTGCAGTTGGAGATCGTGTTTCATTTTTAAAACCAGGAGACCGTGTGACGATTGACCCTAACATTTATTGCGGAACTTGTGAGTATTGCCGGCAAGGCCGCCGGCATTTATGTGATCATCTTGAGGCGATTGGGGTCACCCGCGATGGCGGAATGGCTGAATATGTTACAGTCCCGGCAGAAAACTGTTACTTATTGCCTGACTCTTTAACGTATGAAGAAGGCGCGCTGGTAGAGCCGCTAGGTTGTGTCATCCATGGGATTGAGAAAATAAAAATATGGCCAGGTGCTTCTGTTTGTATTATTGGGGGCGGATTTATTGGTCAAATCATGCTTCAGCTCGTCAAAATGTATGGGGCATCCCCAGTAATAGTAAGTGAACCAGATGAAAGCAAATATCAAACATTGCTTGATTTTCAAGCTGATGTCGTGATTAACCCGCTGAAGAAAGATCTGAAGCAAACGGTGGCAGGCGGTGTGGATATTGTCATTGAGTGTGTTGGGCGCCAGGAAACAATGGAGCAAGCGGTTGCGTTAGCTAAGAAAGGTGGGCAAATTTTGCTTTTTGGCGTATCTTCCCCACATGATAAGATTCAAGTATCGCCTTATGAGGTGTTTTCGAAAGAACTAGTGATTCGCGGTTCGTTTATTAACCCGAACACTCATCCAATGGCCATTTCCTTGATTGAAAAAGGAAAAGTGAAAGTACAACCTTTAATTAGCCATTATTTTACTTTGCAAGACATTCCGAAGATTATGCCGAAATATGGAGAATTAAAAGTAACAAAAGGGATATTGAAGTTTGAATAGGGGAATAAGCATTGCCAATCCCCTTTCTCTTTTAAAAACTATGGTGTAAATTCCCGTGATTTGATATATCTTTCTGATTTATGTGGCATCCATCGTGAAGAAATAAGCGCCCTTAGCTTGATTGTTAAAGCTAAGGGCGTTTGGCATGAAGAGATCAGCTGACAACAAACTCAAAACTTCCGAATATTTTTACTTCTTTTCCGATAAGAAATCCTCCTGTTTCAAGGGCCGCGTTCCATGTTAAGCCATAATCTTCGCGATTAATTTTTCCTTCTACGTCAAAGCCGGCTACGATGCTTCCGGTTATCGGATTTTTGGATTGTCCGTTAAATTCGACTTTGAACGTCTCTGTTTTTGTAACATCTTTAATTGTTAATTGGCCTGTTACTTCATATTCATCATCTGAAACCTTTTTAACAGAATCGCTGATAAACGTGATGGTTGGATAATTTTCTACATCGAAAAAGTCAGCTGAGCGAAGGTGGTTGTCTCTGTCTTCGTTTTTTGTATCAATGGAAGCTGCTTGGATGGTCACTTTCACTTTGGAAGATTCCAACTGATTGACGTCACCTTCCACTTCCACATCAAATTCGGTGAACTCTCCTTTTGCCTTAGCAATCATCATATGTTTTACTTGAAAAGATATGGAACTATGAACTTTGTCTAATTGAAAAGTTGTCATGTTCCTTCTTCCTCCTTTTGTTTTGGTTATAATAATCATATCTGAAAAATATCTTGAATTCAAATATTTTTATTTAAATTTAAAAAATTTTAAAAATAAGTTAATATTTCCCAATCAATGAGCGGATGAATACATGAATATGTGCATCCATCTCTCTTAATCCAAAAAGCCGCATCTAACGGTTTTTTCTAAGTATAATACCAACATATGCGCTGCTTTCACTTGATAATGGATGCATGATAACATTAGATTAAGTGTGAAAGCGGACAGAGAGGAAGAGGAATCATGATGAAGCAGTTAAGCATTTTAGCGAAAATCGAAAATCAAATGGAACGGTTTTCACCAGCTGAAAAAAAGATTGCTACGTATATTATGGAACATGCGGAGCTTGTGCCAAATATGACGACGAAGGAACTGTCGAAAAATGCAGGATCTAGTGAGGCGAGTGTCGTCCGCTTTTGCAAAACGATCGGCATTGGCAGCTTTACCGCGTTAAAATTGGCGCTTGTCCGTGAATTGACGATTGCCGATATGAACATTAACGATTTTTCGATTATTGAAAAACAAGATGCTCCGTACGATTTATTTAATAAAGTGACCTATGTCAACAAAGCAGCGATCGAAGCGACAACAACGACGATTGATAAACGGGAATTGGAAAAAGCAGCGGAAGTGATTGCCAATGCGAAAAAAATTTTATTTTACGGAGTCGGAGGATCAGCTTCTTCGGCGATGGATGCATGCTATAAATTTACAAAGCTAGGCTATGTGTCGATGATGTCTCCTGATTTTCATACGATGCTTCCGCTTGTCGCGAATTTAGAGAAAGGGGATGTGTTTGTCGCGATTTCCACATCAGGAAGAACAAAAGATGTGCTGGAAATTGCGAGATTCGCCAAAAAACAAGATGCCACGGTGATTGCCATCACTAAACTCGATACGTCGTCACCATTGTATAAGGAGGCGGATATCAAGCTATGCCTTCCGGATGTCGAGCAAGATCATCGCATCGGAAGTATGGCATCACGAATGACGCAGCTGAATATCATTGACGCGCTTTATTTAATTACGTTCCATCAAGTGGGAAGCCGTGTGCTGGAAAAATTTCATGAAACGAGAGAAGAAGTAGTCCGGTTGCGGAGATAAGTATTTATGGAAGCGAGCAGTCAATGCTTGCTTTTCTCTTTTTATGGAGATTTTTTTGAAAATGGAAGAATAAAATTGATATTTTATTTCATATATATATAATTAAAATAAGAAATAAAATTTCAAATCTATAAGAAGGTGACAAGATTGCTAGAACGTTTAACAACCGAACAACGAAACAACAAAACGCAGAACTTAGATGAAATGACGACGAAAGAAATTTTGCAGGTGATGAACGAAGAAGACCAAACAGTGGCCATTGCTGTTTCGAAAGAATTAGAACACATCGAAAGGCTTGTGCAAAAAGTGATTGCGTCTTTCCGGCAAGGCGGTCGGCTCATTTATATGGGAGCTGGTACAAGCGGTCGGCTCGGAATTTTAGATGCGGTGGAGTGTCCGCCGACATTTGGGACGGAAAAGGAGATGGTGCAAGGATTAATTGCAGGTGGTTTGGAAGCGTTTACAAATGCGGTGGAAGGAGCAGAAGATAACGAAGAACTTGCAGTAAAAGATTTACAGTCAATTGGACTGACGGCAAAAGATACGGTCATTGGCATTGCGGCGAGCGGACGAACGCCGTATGTGATCAGCGGGCTCCGATACGCAAAGCAAATCGGTGCCACAACCGGGAGCATTGCCTGCAATAAAGGAGCGGAAATTAGCAAATACGCTGATGTCAGCGTTGAAGTGGAAACAGGCCCGGAAATCTTAACAGGATCCACTCGCTTAAAAGCAGGAACAGCACAAAAGATGGTATTAAATATGATTTCCACCGCTTCCATGATTGGAATCGGAAAAGTATATAAGAATTTAATGGTCGATGTGCAGGCGACAAACTTTAAACTAAAAGAACGAGCTAAACGAATTATTATGGAGGCAACCGATGTAGATGATAAGACGGCGGCGCGTTATTACGAAGCGGCGCGGGGACATGTGAAAACGGCGATTGTCATGATTTTATTGCAATGCAGCTATGAAGAAGCGACAGAGCGTCTGCAAAAAGCGAATGGATTTGTTCGCCAGGCGCTTCAATAAAATATGTGAATAAGGGGAGAGGTTGAAATGAAAAGGGAACAACAAATGGCCGTTGAAATATTGGAACGGCTTGGAGGGAAAGAAAACATTACACGTATTGCTCATTGTATGACAAGGGTGAGAGTGTCATTGCGCGCTCATCAAAAAGCCGATATCGCAGGTCTTAAAAATATTGAAGGTGTCATGGGCGTTATTGAAGATGAAACATTGCAAATCGTTGTCGGCCCTGGAGTCGTTAACAAGGTAGCTGCTTCGCTTTGCGAATTAACAGGATTACAACTTGGAGAAGTGATCGAAGATACTGCAGCACAGAAAAAAGCCGAGATTCAACAACGCAACCAAACGCCATTTAAACGATTGCTGCGCAAAATCGGAAGCATTTTTATCCCGCTTATTCCAGGTCTTGTCGCATCGGGAATTATTAACGGAATCGCTAACTTTGCGAAAAACGCCGGGGTCGATCCAACAGAAACATGGCTGCAGCTATTATTGCTCATTGGCGGCGGCATTTTCGCTTCGCTCGGCGTTTTAGTCGGATACAATACGGCAAAAGAGTTTGGCGGTACACCTGTGTTGGGAGCGATTGCTGGAATTTTAGTATTTAACCCGGCGCTTGCCGATATTAAACTGTTCGGGGAAGCGTTGACGCCGGGACGGGGCGGATTGTTTGCGGTGATGTTGGCCGCATGGCTTATGGCGGTCATGGAAAAGCGTGTCCGCAAATTCGTTCCGAATGCGATTGATATTATTGTGACGCCGCTTTTAACCGTGTTAATGGTATGTTTATTTACGCTCATCGCCGTTCAGCCGCTTGCCGGATGGTTATCTTTAGGTATCACAAGCGGAATCAAAGCAGTGTTGGATATTGGCGGTGCGGTTGCTGGCGCCATTTTGGCAGGTACGTTTTTACCGCTTGTGATGGTTGGATTGCATCACGGTCTGACACCAATTCATATGGAGTTTATTAATAAAATCGGTTCAACTCCAATTCTTCCGATTTTAGCGATGGCAGGAGCAGGCCAAGTAGGAGCGGCGATTGCGATTTTCGTCAAAACGAAAAACAAACGGCTTCGCAACATTATTAAAGGGGCGTTGCCAGTTGGATTTTTAGGAATTGGAGAGCCGTTGTTGTATGGGGTAACGCTGCCGTTAGGAAGACCATTTTTAACCGCGTGTCTCGGCGCGGCAGTCGGCGGTGCGTTTCAGGCAGTTGTGAAAACAGCCGCGCTCGGAATCGGCGTATCTGGTTTATCGCTCATTCCGTTAATCGCCGATAATAAATATATTCTATATTTCTTAGGATTGGTCATTTCGTACACGTTTGGTTTCCTTTTTACGTATTTCTTTGGCTTTAAAGAAGAAATGGCGGAAAACATTTAATTCTAGGTGGTTTCGATGTTCTATCTATCTTTCTACTTATCAGAACAAACGGATCAAATCGAAAAAAGATTTGCACAGGCAAATTTGTTCGGATGTCGGGAACTATTTACATCGCTTCATATTCCCGAAGACGATCTTACCTTTTATCGCAAGCGATTACAAGAGATCGGGCAGTTAGCGAGAAAATACGGAGTCGGGATCATCGCTGACGTTACCCCGGCTTCTTTATCCAAAATTGGGGTGAATGGAGACAATCTTGATTTGCTTTTTGATGGAGGAATTATTGGACTGCGGCTTGATGATGGATTTTCTATGAAAGAAGCAGCAACGTTTTCTCACCGGATGAAAGTTGTTTTCAATGCGAGCACGATGACGGAAGAAGAATGCGACGATCTTGCTTTTTGTGACGTGAACTGGAATCAAATTGAAGCGTGGCATAATTTTTATCCACGTCCAGAAACAGGATTATCAAAAGAATTAGTCATTCAAAAAAACAAGATTTTACGCCGAAAAGGAATTCGAACGATTGCCGCGTTTATTCCGGGAAATAAAGAAAAACGAGGTCCGCTCCATCAAGGGCTACCTACGTTAGAAGCACATCGGTATATGGATCCGCTTTGCGCGTACGTGGAATTAGTGCAGGATTGTGAGGTAGATAAAGTATTCATTGGTGATTTTTCCATGACGGATGATGTGCTTGCGCGAATGAAGGAGTTTCGGGATGGGGTTATTCCGCTGCGCTACCGGCCGCTTGTGCAACAACATGAACTGCTTTCCATGGTCGAAACGGTTCAAACGAATCGGCGTGACGCAGCAAGGGATGTCATTCGATCACTGGAATCCCGCCTATCTTTCTCATGGCCAAAGCATTTATTAGCACCAGCATGTACGATAGAGAGACAAAAGGGAAGTGTTACGATGGATAATATTAGATATGGAAGATATGCCGGCGAACTGCAAATCACATTAACCGATTTGCCAGCAGATGAGAAAGTCAATGTGATTGGACGAATTTTTGAAGACGATCTTCCTCTCCTTGCGTATGTCAAAGGAGGACAACAGTTTCGCCTTGTGCGGCTCACATAAAGCTTACGGCCACCGAATTCGGTGGCGTTTTATTTATCTGTTTATGATAAAATTACATAATAGTAAAAAGTTTACAATTAACGTTCAACAACGGATGCGAAAGGAAGGAACGTTTGACGCACCAACGATCAGAATAAGTGTTACGCCTTTTTTAATTCCATATAAAAAGCGGTTAAAAACTTTCTTACATTAATACGGCATTTTGTTGTTTTTTCTCCTGCTTCGAGCTCTTTCATACGTTTTCGGACTTCTTCAAAATCAAAAAGACGGGGAGCGAAGTGTTCGAACGTGGGATTGGTATAGTCTGTGAGCCCGAGAGAAGATAAATGGGTAAATGCTTGCAGCACCATACGGCGAATGCGTTGTTCCATGGCACGCACTTCTTTTTGAATGGTGGATTCATGATGATGGTGTGTTTGTCGCACAAGCTCGGTGTATAATTCTTTTAAAGACGGCAATTCGTGAATCGTCTGCCCCAATTTCTCTTTTTCTGCTAAGTGGCGCATGATCAGTAATAAATCTGCCGCCCCTGCTTCTCCAGCAATACCTAATAGAAGAAGATGTTGCACTTGGTGTTCCAGTTGTGTTTGTTCCTTTTGATGTAAAGGAGAAGCGGTTGTTGCAGTTTGATCTAATGCTTTCAGCAGCTGGCGAATTGAATCAAGGGAATGGGAGATAGAGATATGTTCCGCTACTCGCCTCAATACTGCCACCACTTCGTAACGATTAATTGGCTTTTGAATGTATGTATCGACGCCGTGAAGGTATGCCTGTCCAATCATTTCTTTATTTTCCACCTGGGAAATCATCACAAATTGCCCTTTAAACCCTTCTTCTCTTAATTTTTTCATCGTTTGAATCCCATCGCGACCGGGCATCAATAAGTCAATGAGCACCACATCGACCGAATACAATTGGTCTGCAGTAACGTTTAAGCCGTCTTCTGCTTCTCCAACAACCTCGCCGAGCTGGTTTTCTGTAATAATTTTTTCAAGCATTTTTCGTACGACGGCGTCGTCCTCAATAAGAAAAAAACGAAGCGGCATGAATTACATTTCCTCCTTTCGCAGCAACTGGCTGGTAGGAATGGTTAGCCGAAACGTTGTTTGTCCTGGATTGCTGCTTACAAGTTGTATATGTCCATGAAGACTTTGTACGATATCCCGCGCGTGGGTAAGGCCGATTCCTGTCGACGGATTTCCTTGTTGATCGTATTTTGTGGTAAAGCCGGGTTGAAAAATCCAGTCGGCATCTTCCTTGGCAATGCCTATCCCAGAGTCTGTCACCTCCACAATGAGATTGCTTTGTTGCAATTCTACTTGCAGATGAATCGAACCGGATGTCGGAATGGCTTCCACGGCGTTCGCCACTAAGTTGTTTAGTACAGAGAGTAAGGCATAGACATGGTCGGTCGATAAATCGACATGGCACGTTTGGGCAAATTGAATCTTTTTTCCTAATAGCTCGGCGTATTTTTCATTAGCGCGTACCACCATTCCACAAAGTTCATTGATAGGAAGCCTCCGCCGCAACGGTTGTTGCCCGATTAATTTCGATAAGCCTGCAAAAATACGCTGTACATCTTTTTTGACTTCATGAATATGTTCGGCGATATAAAGCGCGGCATGTGGCTTCACTTTTTCTCCTTCCATCAAATGCGAATATAGCTCATAACTTTTTCGTGTAATCTCTTCTAAGTATGTCATCGATTTTTGCAAGTAAAATGTTTCCTCATACAGCCCCGTATTAATCATCATTAGACGCTCCAACTCTTGTTGTCGCGCTTCCCCTAAGGTGCGAAGATGTTTCATTACGAAAATATTATATAATCCGATGACGCAGAAACTTCGTAAAATAGCGAATAACAACATTACCATCATCACTTGGTATGTCACGATGAACGACTCACCAAGGAGATAACGAAAGAGCAATTCGCATGAATTAGACGAAAAATCAAGAACTGCGCCGAGCAGGCCAGCGCGGATGGGAAATTCCAGCAAGCGGCGGAAGCGAGTGATTTGTACGATCAAGGCAAAATTAATATAGTAACACGCGGCTGGAGCATGAGTAAAAAAACTATCTGATAACGCAGCTTGCCCAGTCAGCATGTCAAGGGCGATACGGAATCCGATGACAAAACACCCCGCGCAAATTCCGATAAAAAGCGGGGAAATCATCTCAAATGAAATAAGTCCGAAAAAAAAGATAGCACTCCCTAATGAGAAGCGGAACGGGCTATTAAACGGATTAATTTTCATTTCCCCAAAAAAAGCGGTAGCCAATATTAGAATGGTCACGATCAACAGGCGTTCACGCATCGTTTTTCCTTTTTTCACACACCTTTTCACCACCCTAGTTTCTATTATATAACAGATGGGGTGGAAATAGTTTCATATTTTTCAAGAAAAGAATCATTATATGAGTCTAACGTTGTCGATATTCGAGCCTTCTAGAAACAAGAGATAACGAATAATTGACAACAAAATACATAAGCGCAACAAGAATAAAAATCGGTATCACATAATTGACATTTCTTCCGTTAATAATTTGTGCGTGGTTCATCAATTCTGGGAGGGAGATCACGATCGCTAGCGATGTATCTTTCAGCAATGAAATAAATTGGCTGACAATCGGCGGCACCATTCGGCGCAATGCTTGTGGCAAGATAATATACCATAATGTTTGTATATAGGTGAGTCCGGACGAACGCGCCGCTTCCATTTGGCCTTTTGGAACAGCAAGGATTCCAGATCGGATTACTTCCGCAATAAATGCAGCGGTATATACCATAAGGCCTAATGTTCCTGCTGTAAAGGAATCAAAACGTATACCGATAGCGGGAAAGCCGACAAAGAATACAAAGACGATTAAAATAAGCGGAATGTTGCGAATAAATTCTACATAGATAGTTCCGATCCAGTTTAGCGGGTGAATTGGCGCGATGCGGAAGATCGCGATAATGATGCCAATGACTAAGCTGCCGATAAGAGCTAGAACGCTTGCTTTTAATGTGTTGGCAAACCCTTGCAAATACATATCCCAATGTTCTAGCAAAATCGAATATCTTAACATGATGATTCTACCTCTTTCCTAACCTAAGATGAAACAGATGAGCGAAACAGGCTTCGCTCATCTGTTCTTTCATGATTTATTGTTGCGGTTTTTTCCCAATCCATTTTTCATAAATTTTGTCGTATTCGCCGTTTTCTTTAATTTCTTTTAAGTATTCGTTAATGACTTGCAAAAATTCTTTGTCTCCTTTGCGGACGGCGATGCCGTATGGTTCTTCGGTAAACGTTTCGTCAAGAACGCGGTAGTTTGGATCTTGTTTTGCCATTCCCCAAAGCAAAGCATTGTCCGTTGTGAGCGCATCGCCTTGTCCAGCTTTTAGCGCTGTAAACGCTTCAGCATAGTTTTCAAATTCTAATACATTGACTTCTGGCGCTACTTTGCGGATGTTTTGCGCAGATGTAGAACCTTTTGCCGTTAACACGGTCATTCCTTTTTTCAAATCTTTTACGCTGTTAATTTTGCTGTCTTTTTTGACAAGTAGCGATTGTCCGGCCATGAAATACACATCGGAGAAATCAACCTCTTTTTTCCGCTCTTCCGTAATGGTCATCGTCGCGATAATCGCGTCGATTTCTCCGTTATTGAGCATTGGGATGCGTGTTTTGGATGTCACTTCTTTTAGTTCGATTTTATTTTCATCACCAAGAATTTTTTTCGCTAATCCTTTGGCAATGTCAATATCAAACCCTTCTACTTTTCCGGTTTCTGGATTTTTTAAACCGAACAAGTTCAAGTCATACTTTACTCCAACAACGAGTTTGCCGCGTTTTTTAATTTTTTCTAACGTGTTCGTTCCGCCCGACGTTTCCGTCGATTTTGCCCCATCCCCTTTGTTGGATGTTGACGATTCGCTGCTGCACCCGGCTAAAGCAGTGATGCTGAATAGTGCGATAAGCGCAAGCGTGATCCACATTTTCCAAACTGTTTTTCCTTTCATGAAAAAACCCCTTTTGTTTGATTTAAAACATTTTTTTGATTATTAATGGTTGAGAATGCGGCTCAGAAATACTTTTGCCCGTTCTTCTTTTGGATTGGCGAAAAATTCTTCCGGCGGTGCTTCTTCCAAAATACGGCCTTGGTCCATAAAGACGATGCGGTCTGCAACTTCACGGGCAAATCCCATTTCGTGTGTCACAACGACCATCGTCATGCCTTCTTTTGCCAATTGTTTCATGACATCAAGCACTTCCCCAATGGTTTCTGGATCGAGCGCCGATGTCGGTTCGTCAAATAGCATAATTTTCGGCTTCATCGCCAGTCCTCTGGCGATAGCAACGCGCTGCTGCTGCCCGCTGGACAGCTCGGACGGATAGGCGTTCGCTTTGTCCGGAATTCCTACTTTCTCTAAATAGTACATCGCGGTTTCTTTCGCTTCTTTTTCCGGAATGCGAAGCACTTTCATCGGTGCTAACGTAATGTTTTGCAATACAGTCATATGTGGGTATAAATTGAAATGCTGGAACACCATACCGATATTGCGCCGCAATTGGTTAATGTCGATGTTTTTGTCATTGACTTTGACGTTATCCACGATTAATTCGCCGCTTGAAATCGTTCCCAAACGATTGATGCAACGAACTAACGTGCTTTTCCCAGAACCGGATGGACCAATAATGACGACAACTTCCCCTTGATGAATGGTTAAATTGATATCTTTTAGTACGTGGAAATCGCCGTAATATTTGTTCACTTGATGAAAATAAATCAATGAACCCCCTCCTTCCCGAATAATATGAATAATTTGTTTTTTTTAAGATTTATTGTAAACATTATCTACTGAAATCTACTGAAATCGACGATAATCTTCTCTTTGGATGCAAAAACTCTTTCTGCGGAGACGTTTACGCAAATGCCCGCGACAGCGTTGAATGTTATGCGCGGAAAAAGATGGTGACAGAGAGGTATTGATAGAAGAAATCTGTCTTTTGTTGGGAGCTTTCAGTAGAAGAGGGTTTTTCTTATTTTCATGAACAAAATGCACAAAATTCATTTTATTTTCAAAAACTTATTATTCGGAAAATTGTTGTTATAATTACTTTCAAATATGTAAACGCTATCAAAAACAAGGGGGATCAGAAAATGGTGAAAAAGTGGTGGAACTTGATTGTCATGGGAATCATGATGCTTGCGTTAGCTGCCTGTGGAAGCAATGCGACGACGAAACAGTCTAGCAAACCATCAAGCTATCCGACGAAGCCAATTGTGGTTGTCGCACCTTCCGGGGCTGGTGGAGGGTGGGATTTGACAGCAAGGGCGATTACAAAAGTATTGGATGAAACAAAATTAGTGAAGCAGACGATTACGGTGGAGAATAAACCAGGCGGCGGCGGGGCTGTGTTTATGGCAGAATACGCAACACAGGATAAAAACAATGATTACAAGCTGTTTGTCAATTCCCCACCAATCATTATTAACAACTTAAAAGCGGAAGGAAACAGCCCATTCGGTTATAAAGACACAACACCGCTTGCTCAGTTGACGAAAGATTTCGGGGCGATTGTTGTTAAGGCGGATTCGGAATTTCAATCATTGTCCCAATTGTTGGAGGCGATTAAGCAAGATCCAAAGTCTGTGACAGTAGCCGGCGGGTCGGCGCCAGGGTCGATGGACCATTTGATCGCAATTCTTCCTATCTACAAATCTGGGATTGATCCGAAAGTAGTGAAATATGTTTCGTATGACGGCGGCGGGGAAGCAATCGCAGCGCTTCTTGGGGGAAATGCGGATGTGATTGCAACGGATGCATCTTCTGTCGGTGAATATGTGAAAGCAGGGAAAGTGCGAGTGCTTGCCATTTCTGCGCCAGAACGTCTTGGCGGCGCTTTAAAAGACGTGCCGACGATGAAAGAGCTTGGCATTGACGCGGAATTTACGATTTGGCGCGGCGTCTTCGGGCCGAAACAAATGTCTGTGGACGCGAAAAAGTTTTGGGAAGATACTTTGAAAAAGCTATCCGAACACGAAAAATGGAAGGAAGAATTAACGAAACAAGGATGGGAACCAGAATATAAAGGGTCAGAAGAATTCGCTAAATTTTTACAAGAACAAGAAAAGCAAATCAGTGATATGTTAAAATCGCTCGGAATGCATAAATAAACGAACGGGGAACATTCTTCCCTGCCTTTATCAAAAATGGGGGTGTACGTGTGAGCAAAACGTTTGATCGCATTGCCGCCATCGCCTTTTTAGCTGTTGGAGCTTTGTTTATGGTGGAAAGTCTAAAAATCTCAAAAAGCGCTTATGGAAGTGCAGTCGGCCCGAACGTGTTTCCGTTTTTGTTAGGGCTTGTTCTTGCGATGTTAAGCATCAAATTGTTGCTAGAGACGATGCGATACACAGATTCAAGCAAAGAAAGGCAGCCATTGCAGTATAAAAAGTTTTTCATCATTTTGCTTGCCGCCATTTTATATGCCGCCTTATTAGAAACTATTGGTTATGTGATTACGACTTTTTTATTCCTAGTCGTCGGGTTTCAAACAATGGAAAAAGGAACTTTGTGGAAATCGGTAGTGATTGCTGCTTGTTTTTCACTTGGGGTATACGGGTTATACGTTAAACTGTTGCAAGGAACATTGCCGAGTTGGCCGATTTGGTTTCAATAAAGGGGAGAGAGTATGAGTGCACTGACATTTTTAATCGATGGCTTTCAAACAGCAATGCAGCCGCATAACTTATTGTTCGCCTTTCTTGGCGTGCTCATTGGGACGGCGGTAGGAGTGCTACCAGGGATTGGCCCGATGAGCGGGGTAGCGCTGTTAATCCCGGTAACGGCTTCGATGACGTCCGGGCTTGACCCAGCTCAAGCGGCGACCAGTTCGATTATTTTGCTTGCCGGTGTCTATTACGGGGCGATGTACGGCGGTTCGACGACATCGATTTTGTTGAATACACCTGGGGAGTCTTCCTCTGTCGTCACCACATTGGACGGTTATCAAATGGCCAAGCAAGGGAGAGCGGGATCAGCGTTAGCAATTGCGGCAATCGGTTCGTTTGTCGCTGGCATTGTTTCCTTAATTGCCCTCGTGTTGTTGGCGGAGCCGCTTTCCAATGTAGCATTGAAATTTGGGCCAGCGGAATATTTTTCACTAATGCTTCTCGGATTGGCCGCTGTCAGTGGGTTGGCAGGAAATTCGATGACAAAAGCGTGGATGATGACCGTTTTCGGCTTGCTGCTTTCGACCATCGGTCTTGATAATGTGTCAGGTGTGGCGCGATTTACGTATAACATTTCTTTTCTATATGGGGGCTTGGAATTTTTAACAGTTGCGGTCGGTTTGTTTGCCTTAGGCGAAGTATTCAAAGCGATTCTTCATAAGGAGAAAAATGACGGAGAAATCGCAAAAATCGGCCGTGTCCTTCCGTCGAAAGCGGAGCTGAAAGAAAGCGCGGGTCCGATTGCGCGCGGTTCGCTGCTCGGATTTTTCGTCGGAGTATTGCCGGGAGCGGGGGCGACGCTCGCCTCGTTTTTCTCCTATATCATGGAAAAGAAAATAAGCAAAACACCTGAAAAATTCGGAAAGGGAACGATTGCTGGCGTGGCGGCGCCGGAATCTGCGAATAATGCCGCCTCGGGAGGGGCAATGATTCCACTGTTGACGCTTGGAATTCCCGGTTCGGGAACGACCGCGATTTTAATGGGGGCGTTAATTATGTATAACGTCCAGCCCGGTCCGCTGCTCTTTGATGAACACCCGGATGTAGCATGGGGATTAATCGCCAGCATGTTTATCGGCAATGTGATGCTGCTGATTTTAAACATGCCGCTCATCAAAATATTTGCGAAAATTATTGAAACGCCGCCTAAATATTTGCTGCCGCTTATTATTGCGATTTCTGTATTTGGTGTTTACGCGGTGCAAGTGACGACGTTTGATGTCTTTTTATTAATCGCATTTGGTGTATTAGGCTATCTGCTGGCAGAACATGACTTTCCGCTGGCGCCACTTGTATTAGGGCTTGTGCTTGGCCCGATGATTGAAAATAATATGCGAAGAGCGCTTACGGCTTCAAACGGAGACTTTATGGTATTTTTCGAAAAACCAATCTCGCTTGTTTTGCTTATCATTGCGTTTTTATGGATCGTCGTGCCATTTGTCATGAAACTAAAAGGGAAATCGGTTATTGTCAGCGAAGATATGTAAGAGAAGAGAAAGACTATTGCCTTTCGGCGGATAGTCTTTCTCTATTTTCCGTTAAGGAGAGATAGCATGAAGCTACAAACGCGGCTCATTATCATTATTTGTTCCTTGCTTTTATTTGTCATCGTTTTTCTTTCCTTTTTGTTTCAGCACATGTTTGCCGCCACGCTAAAAGAACAGATCGGAATGCGCGCGCTGAACGTAGCGGAAACGGTTGCTGCTACGCCGCTAGTCAGGGATGCTTTTAGGCAGCCGGACCCGCACCGACAAATTCAGCCGTTCGCAGACTGCCTTAAGCATGAGTTGACTAAAAATCCTAATGCATCATTGACACAAAACCAAGCAGTCGGTTGCCGCTCTAATTGCTTAATGTACTGAAGTATCAATTCTTCTTTTTCTTCCGCATTTTTGAAAATAAACTCTTCATTTGGTTCAATGCCATATTCCCGCAATGCGAGCAAATATCCTTCATAGCGTTCTTCATAGCTAGGAGAATATTCTACATTGCCGACAAAAGCAATGTCGCGATGATTTAATTCAATTAAATGCTGTACGGCCAAGTAAGCGCCAAAGCGATTATTCGTTAATACGGCATCCGCGTGGATATTAGGATGATGATGGTCAACAAGAATGGTTGGAATGCCGGTTGAAATCACTTTATTAATGTATTCCGTACTGATGTGAGAAAGAATTAAGATTCCGTCTACCATCTTATTTTCGATAAATGAAGGCAAAATAAGCTGTTCTTTTTGTTCTTGATTAACCGATTGGATGTGTAAGTTCATGCCTCGTTTTACGACTTCTTTTTCGATGCTCAAGTAAATTTCGCCAAAAAAATTTTTTAAGGAAAATGTTAAATCCGAAGCGATTAATCCGATGTTCCCCGTTCTTCCTTGTTTCTTTTTCTTGCGCGCTCCTGGATATTGATACCCCATTTCTTCGGCCACACGTTTAATTCGCTCGCGAGTTTCTTCGCTCACCCCTTCTTTTCCTCTTAAAGCTTGGGATACCGAGTTTTTTGATATATTTAATCGATCGGCAATATCTTGCATTGTTACTCTCTTTTTCATATTCCACACCCATTATTCATTTTTAGGAAAGCATTAAAATATCAAACATTTGTATCACAAAAACAAGTCATATGAATAAGTTGGCATGATTACAATTGTATAAAATCTAATGAATGAAATATTGTGATTGATAATGCCATAAAATCTGGGGAAGAGTGACAATTAATATTGTAATATGAAATGAACAGAATTGGAATGATAATGGACTTGTTAAATTTTTTAGGTAAAGTTCTTTTTATTCAGTAGAGCGGCAAATTTCATTACATTATTTTTTCATTTTAAAAACAGAAAATCAAGGTCTTTTTTAATGTTACAAAAGTTAAATAATGTATGTAATTTTTGGTTAACATAAGCTTTTTACATATGAGAAAAAGCTTTTAATGAAAAATTCCTCTTCATTATTTTCTATGATTCCTATTCAATCCTAGGATGATGATAGCTGGAGGGAAATACCCATCAGATGAATTTTTTCTTTCACTTACAAAGCATTACATCCAAGCATTATTTCTGGAATTGTAAGTGTTTTTTTCTAAATTATAAATGTGATGATGAACCTAACAAATCTATTGACTATAAAAATAAAAGATGGAATAATTTACTTGTAAAGATTACAAATCGATAATTAAAAAAATGATATGTAACGTTACAAATATATTTGGTTTTTACATAAATAATCTTAAAATGTTTTCGCTGGGATGTACATCTAATCAGGGCTTTCTGACATTATTGGAAATACATTAAAAAGATAAAGCCGCAATCTTTTCTAAGTAACTGATGAGGTAATTAGCTTTCGTTCCATTATTCTAGTGAAAAAAGAGGAAATTATTATGGAATACATATTAGAAGTTGGAGGAGATTTACTGTGAAAGTCAAGCGGTTTCCGGAAAATCCGTTAATTACTCCTGGCGATGTAAAACCATTCCATCAAGATCATGAAGTGATAGGAGTTTTTAACGCTGGTGTCGCTCAATACAATGGTGAAATTTTATTATTGCTTCGTGTGGCTGAACGTCCCATTAGTGAAGATCCGAATATTGTCAGAACGTCTGTTATTGATTTTTCAAGAGGAGAAGGAAAGCTGAAAATTATTGATTTACATAAAGATGATTCGAGATTTGATTTTTCTGATCCGCGAGTCATTTTTTACAACGATCCCAATCGAAGAGTCGCGTATCTTACGTCTATATCTTATATTCGTATTGCACGCAGCAAAGACGGACGCAACTTCACCATTGATGAGAAACCTTTTATTTATCCCGAAACGAAACGTGAAGCATGGGGGGTTGAAGACCCGCGCGTAACTAAAATCGATGATACTTATTATATTCAATATAGTGCAGCATCAGCAGAAGGCATTGGTGTAGGACTTATATCAACAAAAGATTTTGTGACTTACGAACGCCTTGGTTTAATTTTTCCTCCTGAAAATAAAGATGTGGCAATTTTCCCTGAAAAAATTAATGGAAAATACTATGCGTTACATCGACCTGTGCCAAAAGGAGTTGGCAGGCCTGAAATTTGGATTGCAGAATCAGATAACCTTCGTTATTGGGGGAATCATCAATATTTGTTAGGCCTTAGTGAAAAGGGTTGGGAAAGCGGGCGAATTGGCGGAGGTGCTGTTCCGTTTAAAACGGATAAAGGCTGGTTAGAAATTTATCATGCTGCTGATAAAAATGATCGCTACTGCTTAGGAGCCGTTCTTTTGGATCTCAATAACCCCGCCAAAATTCTGGCCAAAACGGAAGAGCCTATTTTAGAACCTGAGGAAGATTATGAAAAAAGCGGCTTCTTCGGTAATGTTGTTTTTACTTGTGGTTTAGTTGTAGAAGGAGATACCGTTAGAATCTACTATGGCGCGGCTGATGAATCTATTGCCGGCGCGGAACTTAGTCTGCAGGAAATCATGTCAAAATTAAAGTATTTATAAATTAAATTAATGTGGGAGGGAGTAAACATGAAAAAGAAAGGTTTTGCGAAACTCATCGCCTTATTGCTGGCAGCCGTTCTTATTGTTACTGGTTGTCAAGGGCAAAATGGGAATCAAGAGAAAAACGCAAAAGACGATGAAGCTGGCAAAGTTGTTCAATTTGAGTTCTGGGCTGCGCCAAACCCTACACAACAAGCTTTCTGGAAAAAGATGGCCGAGGCTTATATGAAAGAAAATAAAAACGTTAAAATTAAGGTTACGCCAATGCCGGAAAGCCCTACTTCTGAAGCAGGGATTCAATCAGCGATTGCATCAGGGAAAGCGCCTGCGGTCTCTGAAAACATTTCCCGCGGTTTTGCAGCTCAGTTAGCGGCGAGCCGTGCGATTGTGCCATTGGATGAATTTGAAGGTTTTGATGAGTTAATTGATAAACGTCAAATGAAGGAAACCATTTCAAGCTGGAAGTTTGCAGACAACCATCAATATGTTTTGCCGATTTATTCTAATGCCATGTTGTTTGGTTGGAGAATCGATATTCTAAAAGAACTTGGATACGATGCACCGCCAAAAACATATAGTGAAGTCATTGAAGTTGGCAAGAAATTGAAAGAAAAATATCCTGATAAGTTTCTTTGGGCGAGAGCTGATTTAGTAAAACCGACATGGTGGGCAAGATGGTTTGACTTCTTTATGTTGTACAATGCAGCATCGAATGGAAATAACTTTATTAAAGGAAACAAATTTATTGCGGATGACGAAGCCGGTGTAAAAACACTCCAATTCTTTAATGATTTAAGCAAGAATAAATTGCTTTTAACTCGAGAAGCGACTGACCCGTTTGAAACAGGTACATCCATTATGGTGGATCTTGGGCCATGGACATTCCCATACTGGGCTGAGAAATTCCCGGAAATGAAGTTCAATGAAACTTATGTATTATCGTTGCCGCCTGTGCCTGACGGCGTAGATCCAGCAAATTCTAAAACATTTGCAGATACAAAAGGCCTTGTCATCTATGCTTCTGCAAGCAAAGAACAACAACAAGCAGCTTTTGACTTTATTAAATGGGTATTTTCAGATGCGAAAAATGATTTAGCTTGGTTCAAACAAACAAACTTGCCACCTGCACGTGATGATTTATCAACTAATGAAGCTTTTGCATCCTATCTTGAAGAAAACCCTCAATTAAAACAGTATGCGGAAAACATTCCAAACGCAATTCCACCTGTGGATAACGAAAAAACGGTAGAAATTCAAGAATTGATTGGTAAAGAGGCCTTAAATCCTGTTGTCAAAGGCCAAAAAGATCCTGAAACAGCTTGGAAAGATATGAAAAAGGCTGTTAACGGGGTGTTAAAGTAAATGAATAAAAAGACAACATGGTTGGGGTGGCTTTTTGCCAGCCCCTACCTTATCTATACACTCATATTCTTTCTGTTTCCGTTGCTATGGGCTGTTTATTTAGCTTTTACAAATTGGAACATCATTGCTCCTGATTATGAAATGGTCGGATTTCAAAATTTTCTCGAAGCTTTTTTTAGCAAAAGCGTACGGGCCGCATTTTTGGTAACTTATAAATTTATGCTCATGTTTGTTCCCATCGTTATTGCGGGTTCACTCCTTTTAGCTTTAATTATTCATTCTTTGCCTAGACTTAAAGGGTTGTTTGCTGTAGGATATTTCCTACCTTATTTGGCATCAGGAGTGGCTTCTTCCATTGTTGTCAATGGGGTGTTATCTTATAACAGTCCATTAAACGTTTTTTTTCGTAAGCATTTAGGTTTAGATATTGATTGGTTAGGTTCTCCAATTTTAGCGCCACTAGTCATTGCCCTTATGATGGCGTGGAAATTTGTGGGCTATTATGCGCTGCTGTTTTTATCAGGTTTAGAAAGTATACCTAAAGAAATCTATGAAGCAGCCGAAATGGATGGTGCTGTTGGTTGGAAAAGATTTTGGTACGTCACTATCCCGATGTTGCATCCAGCGTTTTATACTGTCACCATTTTAGCAGTAGGTCTAATGTTTGGGATTTTTACTGAACCGTATGTATTAACTGGTGGAGGGCCAGATTATTCCACGCATACATGGCAGTTAGAAATTTATAACCAGGCATTTGAAAGATTAAATGCAGGATATGGAACGGCAATAGCAATCATAAACTCTGTTGTCACATTCGTTTCTATTCTAGTGTTTCGAAAGCTTTTGGAAAAGTGGGGTGCCAGACATGGTTGGGAGTAAGAAATTAAAGACCACGCTGTTGTATATTTTGGCTTTTGTTATCCTTATCATCATGGTGTTTCCTTATTTATATATGGTCTTAAATTCTCTGGCCCCATGGGATCAAGTGGACCGTAAAATGATTCCAACTAAGTTGACCTTGCGTTCATATGAGTGGTTATTTACTGGTGGGGATGATGTTGTTCCTAGACCGTGGCTCCGAGCCTTTTTTAACAGCTTTGTTGTGACTTTATCTTCCACTTTGCTAATGATGGTGACAGCGATCCTAGTAGGATACGCTTTAGCTAAATTAAAGTTTAAAGGCAGCCGTTTGATCAACAATATTATTTTGTTTCAAATGTTTTATCCAGCGGTTATCCTATTAATTCCACTTTTTTTAATCATCCGTTACTTTGGGATGTACGACACCTATTGGGCTATGATTTTGCCAAAGGCCGTTAATTTGTGGGCGATATTTATGTACACTAACTTTTTCCGCAGTATACCTGATGAATTAATTGAAGCTGCCAAAATGGATGGAGCAGGACAATTAACCATTATTGCTAGAATTGTCTTGCCAATGTCTAAGTCGATTACAACCATTATATTCCTATTCCTTTTTATGGAAAGATGGGTAGAACTTTTATGGGATATGCTGGTGGTTAACAGTGAAAATATGTTAACGTTAAATGTATTGCTCGCTCAAATGTTTGGTCCATATGGAGCGTTTCCAGGACCGATGTATGCGGCTTCGGTATTACTGACATTGCCAATTCTCGTCCTATTCATTATCTTTAGCAAAAACTTTAAAGAGGGAATGCAGTTTGTATTGAAGTGATGGTTTGTTGGAAAAATATAACTGATGTCGAAAAAAGTTTTTTATAGAGACCGCCTGTGAACGATATGAAACAAGGTTTGGTCTCTTTTTCTTTACAGGAAGGAGGAATGAACCCTTGTTGATCAATAAAAATTGGAAGATACAGCATTTTGATGTAGGACAGGTAAGGGATTTAACGATTGCAGATCCAAACTATATTGATCACTTTTGGATACCAGCAAAGGTGCCAGGAGATGTACATTCGATTTTACGGGAAAAGAAATTGATTGATGATCCCTTTTTCGGCTACAATGATTTGAAATCGAAATGGGTGGAAGAAAAGGTTTGGTGGTATCGTACGGAATTTACATTTGATAAAAACAATCTAGACAAAGAGGAACGGTTAGAGTTGATTTTTGAAGGCTTAGATACCTTTGCGACTGTTTATTTAAACGGAGTGGAATTAGGGACTACGGAAAATATGTTCATTTCACATACTTTTGATGTTACTAGAGAAATAGTGGATGGAAGAAATGTTTTGGCAGTGAAATTTAATCCCGTTTCCTATCAGTTAAAGGAGAAAGAGAAAAATTATTGGGCTGGATTTGGAAAAGATCGCATATGGGCGCGCAAGGCTCAATATCATTTTGGCTGGGACTGGGGTCCGCAAATTCTAACGGTAGGAATTTGGAAAGAGGTGCGTTTAGAAAAAAGAAAAATTGCCAAAATCGAAAGTGTTTACGCAAGAACACTTGACTTGAAAGATTCTCGGGCCATTGTTCAAATCGATATTTACACCAAAAACTTTGTTAAGGGAAAAAGTTTACAGGCGGAAGTGACGTTAAAAGATCGAGAACAACAATTTTTCCAAACCGTAAATATTGATCAAAATCGAGCAACACTCACTTTCAACATCGACAATCCAAATCTTTGGTGGACGCATGATTTAGGAGAACCGAATCTTTATCAATTATCCGTCGTTTTAAAATGGGAAGGGGAAGTTCTAGACACATATCAAACAGAAATTGGGATTCGTACGGTGGAAGTAATGAAAAGAGATCGCGAAGGGAATCCGCGGTTTACCTTTGTTTTAAATGGTGTAGAGATATTTGCGAAAGGAGCCAACTGGATTCCTATTGACAGCTTTTTAGGATCTGTACCGGAATCACGCTATCGTCATCTTATTCAGCTTGCGAAAGAAGCAAATATGAATATGCTGCGTGTATGGGGCGGTGGGATTTATGAAAAAGACATTTTCTATCAAGAATGCAATCGCCAAGGTATTTTAGTTTGGCAGGACTTTATGTTTGCCTGTGCGTTATACCCGGATTACAACCGCAATTATATGGAAAACGTCCGCGAAGAAGTGATTTCGGTGATTAAGCGGCTTCGTAATCATCCTTGCATCGCTTTATGGTGCGGAAATAACGAAAACGATTGGTTGTATGAAGTGGAGCATGCCGCTGGAAAAATTCACACTCCTTTTTATGGAGAAAAAATATATCATGAGTTAATTCCTGAACTACTGGAAGAATTAGATCCTTCCCGTCCATATTGGCCAAGTTCGCCATATGGCGGCAATGACCACAACTCACAAGAGGAAGGCGACCGGCATAATTGGCAAGTTTGGCACGGGAATGTGGAACCTCGAAAATTCGGTCAGAATTTAGGACAAAACATCAGTGTGGAGGGGGTTTCGTTTCGAAATTATAAAAAAGATCGCACCCGGTTTTGCAGCGAGTTTGGCATGCATGCTTCTGCCAATCGTTATACGCTGGAAAAAAATCTGCCTGAGGGAACTTTTTATTGGGGCAGCGATGAATTGGCATATCGCAATAAAGATTTTCATCATGAAAAAGGGCTCTTATTAATGGAAGGATATACCGGCATTCCAAAAAATGTTGAGGAATACATGAATTATTCGATGCTCACACAGGCTGAAGGTTTAAAGTATGGAATGGAACATTACCGCCGCAATAAACCGCAAACAAGCGGGGCTTTAATCTGGCAATTGAATGATTGCTGGCCTGGCACGAGTTGGTCGATGATCGATTATTACTTGTTGCCAAAGGCTTCATATTATTATAGTAAAAAATTTAATGCCCCTCTTTTATATACGCTTGAACATGACCCTGGCGATGATTTACATCTATGGGTTGTGAATGACCGATTAGAAGATGTGAAAGATACGCTGGTATTCGAAGTGTTCCGATTTAATGGCGAGTTAGTGTATTCGAAAGAATTTTTGATCCATGTGAAAGGAAATGCTTCGGTTCAAATTGCTTCTTTAACAGAAGCGGAGGTTTTACAAGGCAATCCTGCTGAACAAGTTGTCGTCCGCTTAAAATCGTTGAATAAAAAAGCAGAGGAAAACTATTATTACCTAAGAAATCATAAAGATCTTCAGCTGCCTAAGGCGAAATTGCAAGTAAAAGTGATGCCGGAAAAACAAGAAGTAGAAATTCGGACAGATTGTTTTGCGCGTTTTGTTAAACTGGAACTTCCGGCAGAAAAGATTATTTTTTCTGATAATTTCTTTGACCTACTTCCATCGGAGCGAAAGATCATCAAGATTAGACATTTAGATGACAAAACCATTTCTTTAGATGGTTTAAGCGTATCAGCCATCAACGGCAGTGCTTGATCGGATGATTTTTTATCTAAAAAAGTATGATGGAGGGAAAATCATGAAAGCGGCGGTTTTATTAAAAAAGGGGAAAATCAAAATACAAGAAAAAGAAGTCCCGACTCCGGCTTCTGGAGAAGTTTTAGTAAAAGTAAAAGCGTGCGGCATTTGTGGAACAGACCAACATATTTTTCATGGACATCCCGGTTCAGCGGATGTGGTCACTCCGATTGTATTGGGACATGAATTATCAGGTGAGGTAGCTGCAGTTGGAGATCGTGTTTCATTTTTAAAACCAGGAGACCGTGTGACGATTGACCCTAACATTTATTGCGGAACTTGTGAGTATTGCCGGCAAGGCCGCCGGCATTTATGTGATCATCTTGAGGCGATTGGGGTCACCCGCGATGGCGGAATGGCTGAATATGTTACAGTCCCGGCAGAAAACTGTTACTTATTGCCTGACTCTTTAACGTATGAAGAAGGCGCGCTGGTAGAGCCGCTAGGTTGTGTCATCCATGGGATTGAGAAAATAAAAATATGGCCAGGTGCTTCTGTTTGTATTATTGGGGGCGGATTTATTGGTCAAATCATGCTTCAGCTCGTCAAAATGTATGGGGCATCCCCAGTAATAGTAAGTGAACCAGATGAAAGCAAATATCAAACATTGCTTGATTTTCAAGCTGATGTCGTGATTAACCCGCTGAAGAAAGATCTGAAGCAAACGGTGGCAGGCGGTGTGGATATTGTCATTGAGTGTGTTGGGCGCCAGGAAACAATGGAGCAAGCGGTTGCGTTAGCTAAGAAAGGTGGGCAAATTTTGCTTTTTGGCGTATCTTCCCCACATGATAAGATTCAAGTATCGCCTTATGAGGTGTTTTCGAAAGAACTAGTGATTCGCGGTTCGTTTATTAACCCGAACACTCATCCAATGGCCATTTCCTTGATTGAAAAAGGAAAAGTGAAAGTACAACCTTTAATTAGCCATTATTTTACTTTGCAAGACATTCCGAAGATTATGCCGAAATATGGAGAATTAAAAGTAACAAAAGGGATATTGAAGTTTGAATAGGGGAATAAGCATTGCCAATCCCCTTTCTCTTTTAAAAACTATGGTGTAAATTCCCGTGATTTGATATATCTTTCTGATTTATGTGGCATCCATCGTGAAGAAATAAGCGCCCTTAGCTTGATTGTTAAAGCTAAGGGCGTTTGGCATGAAGAGATCAGCTGACAACAAACTCAAAACTTCCGAATATTTTTACTTCTTTTCCGATAAGAAATCCTCCTGTTTCAAGGGCCGCGTTCCATGTTAAGCCATAATCTTCGCGATTAATTTTTCCTTCTACGTCAAAGCCGGCTACGATGCTTCCGGTTATCGGATTTTTGGATTGTCCGTTAAATTCGACTTTGAACGTCTCTGTTTTTGTAACATCTTTAATTGTTAATTGGCCTGTTACTTCATATTCATCATCTGAAACCTTTTTAACAGAATCGCTGATAAACGTGATGGTTGGATAATTTTCTACATCGAAAAAGTCAGCTGAGCGAAGGTGGTTGTCTCTGTCTTCGTTTTTTGTATCAATGGAAGCTGCTTGGATGGTCACTTTCACTTTGGAAGATTCCAACTGATTGACGTCACCTTCCACTTCCACATCAAATTCGGTGAACTCTCCTTTTGCCTTAGCAATCATCATATGTTTTACTTGAAAAGATATGGAACTATGAACTTTGTCTAATTGAAAAGTTGTCATGTTCCTTCTTCCTCCTTTTGTTTTGGTTATAATAATCATATCTGAAAAATATCTTGAATTCAAATATTTTTATTTAAATTTAAAAAATTTTAAAAATAAGTTAATATTTCCCAATCAATGAGCGGATGAATACATGAATATGTGCATCCATCTCTCTTAATCCAAAAAGCCGCATCTAACGGTTTTTTCTAAGTATAATACCAACATATGCGCTGCTTTCACTTGATAATGGATGCATGATAACATTAGATTAAGTGTGAAAGCGGACAGAGAGGAAGAGGAATCATGATGAAGCAGTTAAGCATTTTAGCGAAAATCGAAAATCAAATGGAACGGTTTTCACCAGCTGAAAAAAAGATTGCTACGTATATTATGGAACATGCGGAGCTTGTGCCAAATATGACGACGAAGGAACTGTCGAAAAATGCAGGATCTAGTGAGGCGAGTGTCGTCCGCTTTTGCAAAACGATCGGCATTGGCAGCTTTACCGCGTTAAAATTGGCGCTTGTCCGTGAATTGACGATTGCCGATATGAACATTAACGATTTTTCGATTATTGAAAAACAAGATGCTCCGTACGATTTATTTAATAAAGTGACCTATGTCAACAAAGCAGCGATCGAAGCGACAACAACGACGATTGATAAACGGGAATTGGAAAAAGCAGCGGAAGTGATTGCCAATGCGAAAAAAATTTTATTTTACGGAGTCGGAGGATCAGCTTCTTCGGCGATGGATGCATGCTATAAATTTACAAAGCTAGGCTATGTGTCGATGATGTCTCCTGATTTTCATACGATGCTTCCGCTTGTCGCGAATTTAGAGAAAGGGGATGTGTTTGTCGCGATTTCCACATCAGGAAGAACAAAAGATGTGCTGGAAATTGCGAGATTCGCCAAAAAACAAGATGCCACGGTGATTGCCATCACTAAACTCGATACGTCGTCACCATTGTATAAGGAGGCGGATATCAAGCTATGCCTTCCGGATGTCGAGCAAGATCATCGCATCGGAAGTATGGCATCACGAATGACGCAGCTGAATATCATTGACGCGCTTTATTTAATTACGTTCCATCAAGTGGGAAGCCGTGTGCTGGAAAAATTTCATGAAACGAGAGAAGAAGTAGTCCGGTTGCGGAGATAAGTATTTATGGAAGCGAGCAGTCAATGCTTGCTTTTCTCTTTTTATGGAGATTTTTTTGAAAATGGAAGAATAAAATTGATATTTTATTTCATATATATATAATTAAAATAAGAAATAAAATTTCAAATCTATAAGAAGGTGACAAGATTGCTAGAACGTTTAACAACCGAACAACGAAACAACAAAACGCAGAACTTAGATGAAATGACGACGAAAGAAATTTTGCAGGTGATGAACGAAGAAGACCAAACAGTGGCCATTGCTGTTTCGAAAGAATTAGAACACATCGAAAGGCTTGTGCAAAAAGTGATTGCGTCTTTCCGGCAAGGCGGTCGGCTCATTTATATGGGAGCTGGTACAAGCGGTCGGCTCGGAATTTTAGATGCGGTGGAGTGTCCGCCGACATTTGGGACGGAAAAGGAGATGGTGCAAGGATTAATTGCAGGTGGTTTGGAAGCGTTTACAAATGCGGTGGAAGGAGCAGAAGATAACGAAGAACTTGCAGTAAAAGATTTACAGTCAATTGGACTGACGGCAAAAGATACGGTCATTGGCATTGCGGCGAGCGGACGAACGCCGTATGTGATCAGCGGGCTCCGATACGCAAAGCAAATCGGTGCCACAACCGGGAGCATTGCCTGCAATAAAGGAGCGGAAATTAGCAAATACGCTGATGTCAGCGTTGAAGTGGAAACAGGCCCGGAAATCTTAACAGGATCCACTCGCTTAAAAGCAGGAACAGCACAAAAGATGGTATTAAATATGATTTCCACCGCTTCCATGATTGGAATCGGAAAAGTATATAAGAATTTAATGGTCGATGTGCAGGCGACAAACTTTAAACTAAAAGAACGAGCTAAACGAATTATTATGGAGGCAACCGATGTAGATGATAAGACGGCGGCGCGTTATTACGAAGCGGCGCGGGGACATGTGAAAACGGCGATTGTCATGATTTTATTGCAATGCAGCTATGAAGAAGCGACAGAGCGTCTGCAAAAAGCGAATGGATTTGTTCGCCAGGCGCTTCAATAAAATATGTGAATAAGGGGAGAGGTTGAAATGAAAAGGGAACAACAAATGGCCGTTGAAATATTGGAACGGCTTGGAGGGAAAGAAAACATTACACGTATTGCTCATTGTATGACAAGGGTGAGAGTGTCATTGCGCGCTCATCAAAAAGCCGATATCGCAGGTCTTAAAAATATTGAAGGTGTCATGGGCGTTATTGAAGATGAAACATTGCAAATCGTTGTCGGCCCTGGAGTCGTTAACAAGGTAGCTGCTTCGCTTTGCGAATTAACAGGATTACAACTTGGAGAAGTGATCGAAGATACTGCAGCACAGAAAAAAGCCGAGATTCAACAACGCAACCAAACGCCATTTAAACGATTGCTGCGCAAAATCGGAAGCATTTTTATCCCGCTTATTCCAGGTCTTGTCGCATCGGGAATTATTAACGGAATCGCTAACTTTGCGAAAAACGCCGGGGTCGATCCAACAGAAACATGGCTGCAGCTATTATTGCTCATTGGCGGCGGCATTTTCGCTTCGCTCGGCGTTTTAGTCGGATACAATACGGCAAAAGAGTTTGGCGGTACACCTGTGTTGGGAGCGATTGCTGGAATTTTAGTATTTAACCCGGCGCTTGCCGATATTAAACTGTTCGGGGAAGCGTTGACGCCGGGACGGGGCGGATTGTTTGCGGTGATGTTGGCCGCATGGCTTATGGCGGTCATGGAAAAGCGTGTCCGCAAATTCGTTCCGAATGCGATTGATATTATTGTGACGCCGCTTTTAACCGTGTTAATGGTATGTTTATTTACGCTCATCGCCGTTCAGCCGCTTGCCGGATGGTTATCTTTAGGTATCACAAGCGGAATCAAAGCAGTGTTGGATATTGGCGGTGCGGTTGCTGGCGCCATTTTGGCAGGTACGTTTTTACCGCTTGTGATGGTTGGATTGCATCACGGTCTGACACCAATTCATATGGAGTTTATTAATAAAATCGGTTCAACTCCAATTCTTCCGATTTTAGCGATGGCAGGAGCAGGCCAAGTAGGAGCGGCGATTGCGATTTTCGTCAAAACGAAAAACAAACGGCTTCGCAACATTATTAAAGGGGCGTTGCCAGTTGGATTTTTAGGAATTGGAGAGCCGTTGTTGTATGGGGTAACGCTGCCGTTAGGAAGACCATTTTTAACCGCGTGTCTCGGCGCGGCAGTCGGCGGTGCGTTTCAGGCAGTTGTGAAAACAGCCGCGCTCGGAATCGGCGTATCTGGTTTATCGCTCATTCCGTTAATCGCCGATAATAAATATATTCTATATTTCTTAGGATTGGTCATTTCGTACACGTTTGGTTTCCTTTTTACGTATTTCTTTGGCTTTAAAGAAGAAATGGCGGAAAACATTTAATTCTAGGTGGTTTCGATGTTCTATCTATCTTTCTACTTATCAGAACAAACGGATCAAATCGAAAAAAGATTTGCACAGGCAAATTTGTTCGGATGTCGGGAACTATTTACATCGCTTCATATTCCCGAAGACGATCTTACCTTTTATCGCAAGCGATTACAAGAGATCGGGCAGTTAGCGAGAAAATACGGAGTCGGGATCATCGCTGACGTTACCCCGGCTTCTTTATCCAAAATTGGGGTGAATGGAGACAATCTTGATTTGCTTTTTGATGGAGGAATTATTGGACTGCGGCTTGATGATGGATTTTCTATGAAAGAAGCAGCAACGTTTTCTCACCGGATGAAAGTTGTTTTCAATGCGAGCACGATGACGGAAGAAGAATGCGACGATCTTGCTTTTTGTGACGTGAACTGGAATCAAATTGAAGCGTGGCATAATTTTTATCCACGTCCAGAAACAGGATTATCAAAAGAATTAGTCATTCAAAAAAACAAGATTTTACGCCGAAAAGGAATTCGAACGATTGCCGCGTTTATTCCGGGAAATAAAGAAAAACGAGGTCCGCTCCATCAAGGGCTACCTACGTTAGAAGCACATCGGTATATGGATCCGCTTTGCGCGTACGTGGAATTAGTGCAGGATTGTGAGGTAGATAAAGTATTCATTGGTGATTTTTCCATGACGGATGATGTGCTTGCGCGAATGAAGGAGTTTCGGGATGGGGTTATTCCGCTGCGCTACCGGCCGCTTGTGCAACAACATGAACTGCTTTCCATGGTCGAAACGGTTCAAACGAATCGGCGTGACGCAGCAAGGGATGTCATTCGATCACTGGAATCCCGCCTATCTTTCTCATGGCCAAAGCATTTATTAGCACCAGCATGTACGATAGAGAGACAAAAGGGAAGTGTTACGATGGATAATATTAGATATGGAAGATATGCCGGCGAACTGCAAATCACATTAACCGATTTGCCAGCAGATGAGAAAGTCAATGTGATTGGACGAATTTTTGAAGACGATCTTCCTCTCCTTGCGTATGTCAAAGGAGGACAACAGTTTCGCCTTGTGCGGCTCACATAAAGCTTACGGCCACCGAATTCGGTGGCGTTTTATTTATCTGTTTATGATAAAATTACATAATAGTAAAAAGTTTACAATTAACGTTCAACAACGGATGCGAAAGGAAGGAACGTTTGACGCACCAACGATCAGAATAAGTGTTACGCCTTTTTTAATTCCATATAAAAAGCGGTTAAAAACTTTCTTACATTAATACGGCATTTTGTTGTTTTTTCTCCTGCTTCGAGCTCTTTCATACGTTTTCGGACTTCTTCAAAATCAAAAAGACGGGGAGCGAAGTGTTCGAACGTGGGATTGGTATAGTCTGTGAGCCCGAGAGAAGATAAATGGGTAAATGCTTGCAGCACCATACGGCGAATGCGTTGTTCCATGGCACGCACTTCTTTTTGAATGGTGGATTCATGATGATGGTGTGTTTGTCGCACAAGCTCGGTGTATAATTCTTTTAAAGACGGCAATTCGTGAATCGTCTGCCCCAATTTCTCTTTTTCTGCTAAGTGGCGCATGATCAGTAATAAATCTGCCGCCCCTGCTTCTCCAGCAATACCTAATAGAAGAAGATGTTGCACTTGGTGTTCCAGTTGTGTTTGTTCCTTTTGATGTAAAGGAGAAGCGGTTGTTGCAGTTTGATCTAATGCTTTCAGCAGCTGGCGAATTGAATCAAGGGAATGGGAGATAGAGATATGTTCCGCTACTCGCCTCAATACTGCCACCACTTCGTAACGATTAATTGGCTTTTGAATGTATGTATCGACGCCGTGAAGGTATGCCTGTCCAATCATTTCTTTATTTTCCACCTGGGAAATCATCACAAATTGCCCTTTAAACCCTTCTTCTCTTAATTTTTTCATCGTTTGAATCCCATCGCGACCGGGCATCAATAAGTCAATGAGCACCACATCGACCGAATACAATTGGTCTGCAGTAACGTTTAAGCCGTCTTCTGCTTCTCCAACAACCTCGCCGAGCTGGTTTTCTGTAATAATTTTTTCAAGCATTTTTCGTACGACGGCGTCGTCCTCAATAAGAAAAAAACGAAGCGGCATGAATTACATTTCCTCCTTTCGCAGCAACTGGCTGGTAGGAATGGTTAGCCGAAACGTTGTTTGTCCTGGATTGCTGCTTACAAGTTGTATATGTCCATGAAGACTTTGTACGATATCCCGCGCGTGGGTAAGGCCGATTCCTGTCGACGGATTTCCTTGTTGATCGTATTTTGTGGTAAAGCCGGGTTGAAAAATCCAGTCGGCATCTTCCTTGGCAATGCCTATCCCAGAGTCTGTCACCTCCACAATGAGATTGCTTTGTTGCAATTCTACTTGCAGATGAATCGAACCGGATGTCGGAATGGCTTCCACGGCGTTCGCCACTAAGTTGTTTAGTACAGAGAGTAAGGCATAGACATGGTCGGTCGATAAATCGACATGGCACGTTTGGGCAAATTGAATCTTTTTTCCTAATAGCTCGGCGTATTTTTCATTAGCGCGTACCACCATTCCACAAAGTTCATTGATAGGAAGCCTCCGCCGCAACGGTTGTTGCCCGATTAATTTCGATAAGCCTGCAAAAATACGCTGTACATCTTTTTTGACTTCATGAATATGTTCGGCGATATAAAGCGCGGCATGTGGCTTCACTTTTTCTCCTTCCATCAAATGCGAATATAGCTCATAACTTTTTCGTGTAATCTCTTCTAAGTATGTCATCGATTTTTGCAAGTAAAATGTTTCCTCATACAGCCCCGTATTAATCATCATTAGACGCTCCAACTCTTGTTGTCGCGCTTCCCCTAAGGTGCGAAGATGTTTCATTACGAAAATATTATATAATCCGATGACGCAGAAACTTCGTAAAATAGCGAATAACAACATTACCATCATCACTTGGTATGTCACGATGAACGACTCACCAAGGAGATAACGAAAGAGCAATTCGCATGAATTAGACGAAAAATCAAGAACTGCGCCGAGCAGGCCAGCGCGGATGGGAAATTCCAGCAAGCGGCGGAAGCGAGTGATTTGTACGATCAAGGCAAAATTAATATAGTAACACGCGGCTGGAGCATGAGTAAAAAAACTATCTGATAACGCAGCTTGCCCAGTCAGCATGTCAAGGGCGATACGGAATCCGATGACAAAACACCCCGCGCAAATTCCGATAAAAAGCGGGGAAATCATCTCAAATGAAATAAGTCCGAAAAAAAAGATAGCACTCCCTAATGAGAAGCGGAACGGGCTATTAAACGGATTAATTTTCATTTCCCCAAAAAAAGCGGTAGCCAATATTAGAATGGTCACGATCAACAGGCGTTCACGCATCGTTTTTCCTTTTTTCACACACCTTTTCACCACCCTAGTTTCTATTATATAACAGATGGGGTGGAAATAGTTTCATATTTTTCAAGAAAAGAATCATTATATGAGTCTAACGTTGTCGATATTCGAGCCTTCTAGAAACAAGAGATAACGAATAATTGACAACAAAATACATAAGCGCAACAAGAATAAAAATCGGTATCACATAATTGACATTTCTTCCGTTAATAATTTGTGCGTGGTTCATCAATTCTGGGAGGGAGATCACGATCGCTAGCGATGTATCTTTCAGCAATGAAATAAATTGGCTGACAATCGGCGGCACCATTCGGCGCAATGCTTGTGGCAAGATAATATACCATAATGTTTGTATATAGGTGAGTCCGGACGAACGCGCCGCTTCCATTTGGCCTTTTGGAACAGCAAGGATTCCAGATCGGATTACTTCCGCAATAAATGCAGCGGTATATACCATAAGGCCTAATGTTCCTGCTGTAAAGGAATCAAAACGTATACCGATAGCGGGAAAGCCGACAAAGAATACAAAGACGATTAAAATAAGCGGAATGTTGCGAATAAATTCTACATAGATAGTTCCGATCCAGTTTAGCGGGTGAATTGGCGCGATGCGGAAGATCGCGATAATGATGCCAATGACTAAGCTGCCGATAAGAGCTAGAACGCTTGCTTTTAATGTGTTGGCAAACCCTTGCAAATACATATCCCAATGTTCTAGCAAAATCGAATATCTTAACATGATGATTCTACCTCTTTCCTAACCTAAGATGAAACAGATGAGCGAAACAGGCTTCGCTCATCTGTTCTTTCATGATTTATTGTTGCGGTTTTTTCCCAATCCATTTTTCATAAATTTTGTCGTATTCGCCGTTTTCTTTAATTTCTTTTAAGTATTCGTTAATGACTTGCAAAAATTCTTTGTCTCCTTTGCGGACGGCGATGCCGTATGGTTCTTCGGTAAACGTTTCGTCAAGAACGCGGTAGTTTGGATCTTGTTTTGCCATTCCCCAAAGCAAAGCATTGTCCGTTGTGAGCGCATCGCCTTGTCCAGCTTTTAGCGCTGTAAACGCTTCAGCATAGTTTTCAAATTCTAATACATTGACTTCTGGCGCTACTTTGCGGATGTTTTGCGCAGATGTAGAACCTTTTGCCGTTAACACGGTCATTCCTTTTTTCAAATCTTTTACGCTGTTAATTTTGCTGTCTTTTTTGACAAGTAGCGATTGTCCGGCCATGAAATACACATCGGAGAAATCAACCTCTTTTTTCCGCTCTTCCGTAATGGTCATCGTCGCGATAATCGCGTCGATTTCTCCGTTATTGAGCATTGGGATGCGTGTTTTGGATGTCACTTCTTTTAGTTCGATTTTATTTTCATCACCAAGAATTTTTTTCGCTAATCCTTTGGCAATGTCAATATCAAACCCTTCTACTTTTCCGGTTTCTGGATTTTTTAAACCGAACAAGTTCAAGTCATACTTTACTCCAACAACGAGTTTGCCGCGTTTTTTAATTTTTTCTAACGTGTTCGTTCCGCCCGACGTTTCCGTCGATTTTGCCCCATCCCCTTTGTTGGATGTTGACGATTCGCTGCTGCACCCGGCTAAAGCAGTGATGCTGAATAGTGCGATAAGCGCAAGCGTGATCCACATTTTCCAAACTGTTTTTCCTTTCATGAAAAAACCCCTTTTGTTTGATTTAAAACATTTTTTTGATTATTAATGGTTGAGAATGCGGCTCAGAAATACTTTTGCCCGTTCTTCTTTTGGATTGGCGAAAAATTCTTCCGGCGGTGCTTCTTCCAAAATACGGCCTTGGTCCATAAAGACGATGCGGTCTGCAACTTCACGGGCAAATCCCATTTCGTGTGTCACAACGACCATCGTCATGCCTTCTTTTGCCAATTGTTTCATGACATCAAGCACTTCCCCAATGGTTTCTGGATCGAGCGCCGATGTCGGTTCGTCAAATAGCATAATTTTCGGCTTCATCGCCAGTCCTCTGGCGATAGCAACGCGCTGCTGCTGCCCGCTGGACAGCTCGGACGGATAGGCGTTCGCTTTGTCCGGAATTCCTACTTTCTCTAAATAGTACATCGCGGTTTCTTTCGCTTCTTTTTCCGGAATGCGAAGCACTTTCATCGGTGCTAACGTAATGTTTTGCAATACAGTCATATGTGGGTATAAATTGAAATGCTGGAACACCATACCGATATTGCGCCGCAATTGGTTAATGTCGATGTTTTTGTCATTGACTTTGACGTTATCCACGATTAATTCGCCGCTTGAAATCGTTCCCAAACGATTGATGCAACGAACTAACGTGCTTTTCCCAGAACCGGATGGACCAATAATGACGACAACTTCCCCTTGATGAATGGTTAAATTGATATCTTTTAGTACGTGGAAATCGCCGTAATATTTGTTCACTTGATGAAAATAAATCAATGAACCCCCTCCTTCCCGAATAATATGAATAATTTGTTTTTTTTAAGATTTATTGTAAACATTATCTACTGAAATCTACTGAAATCGACGATAATCTTCTCTTTGGATGCAAAAACTCTTTCTGCGGAGACGTTTACGCAAATGCCCGCGACAGCGTTGAATGTTATGCGCGGAAAAAGATGGTGACAGAGAGGTATTGATAGAAGAAATCTGTCTTTTGTTGGGAGCTTTCAGTAGAAGAGGGTTTTTCTTATTTTCATGAACAAAATGCACAAAATTCATTTTATTTTCAAAAACTTATTATTCGGAAAATTGTTGTTATAATTACTTTCAAATATGTAAACGCTATCAAAAACAAGGGGGATCAGAAAATGGTGAAAAAGTGGTGGAACTTGATTGTCATGGGAATCATGATGCTTGCGTTAGCTGCCTGTGGAAGCAATGCGACGACGAAACAGTCTAGCAAACCATCAAGCTATCCGACGAAGCCAATTGTGGTTGTCGCACCTTCCGGGGCTGGTGGAGGGTGGGATTTGACAGCAAGGGCGATTACAAAAGTATTGGATGAAACAAAATTAGTGAAGCAGACGATTACGGTGGAGAATAAACCAGGCGGCGGCGGGGCTGTGTTTATGGCAGAATACGCAACACAGGATAAAAACAATGATTACAAGCTGTTTGTCAATTCCCCACCAATCATTATTAACAACTTAAAAGCGGAAGGAAACAGCCCATTCGGTTATAAAGACACAACACCGCTTGCTCAGTTGACGAAAGATTTCGGGGCGATTGTTGTTAAGGCGGATTCGGAATTTCAATCATTGTCCCAATTGTTGGAGGCGATTAAGCAAGATCCAAAGTCTGTGACAGTAGCCGGCGGGTCGGCGCCAGGGTCGATGGACCATTTGATCGCAATTCTTCCTATCTACAAATCTGGGATTGATCCGAAAGTAGTGAAATATGTTTCGTATGACGGCGGCGGGGAAGCAATCGCAGCGCTTCTTGGGGGAAATGCGGATGTGATTGCAACGGATGCATCTTCTGTCGGTGAATATGTGAAAGCAGGGAAAGTGCGAGTGCTTGCCATTTCTGCGCCAGAACGTCTTGGCGGCGCTTTAAAAGACGTGCCGACGATGAAAGAGCTTGGCATTGACGCGGAATTTACGATTTGGCGCGGCGTCTTCGGGCCGAAACAAATGTCTGTGGACGCGAAAAAGTTTTGGGAAGATACTTTGAAAAAGCTATCCGAACACGAAAAATGGAAGGAAGAATTAACGAAACAAGGATGGGAACCAGAATATAAAGGGTCAGAAGAATTCGCTAAATTTTTACAAGAACAAGAAAAGCAAATCAGTGATATGTTAAAATCGCTCGGAATGCATAAATAAACGAACGGGGAAGAACATTCTTCCCTGCCTTTATCAAAAATGGGGGTGTACGTGTGAGCAAAACGTTTGATCGCATTGCCGCCATCGCCTTTTTAGCTGTTGGAGCTTTGTTTATGGTGGAAAGTCTAAAAATCTCAAAAAGCGCTTATGGAAGTGCAGTCGGCCCGAACGTGTTTCCGTTTTTGTTAGGGCTTGTTCTTGCGATGTTAAGCATCAAATTGTTGCTAGAGACGATGCGATACACAGATTCAAGCAAAGAAAGGCAGCCATTGCAGTATAAAAAGTTTTTCATCATTTTGCTTGCCGCCATTTTATATGCCGCCTTATTAGAAACTATTGGTTATGTGATTACGACTTTTTTATTCCTAGTCGTCGGGTTTCAAACAATGGAAAAAGGAACTTTGTGGAAATCGGTAGTGATTGCTGCTTGTTTTTCACTTGGGGTATACGGGTTATACGTTAAACTGTTGCAAGGAACATTGCCGAGTTGGCCGATTTGGTTTCAATAAAGGGGAGAGAGTATGAGTGCACTGACATTTTTAATCGATGGCTTTCAAACAGCAATGCAGCCGCATAACTTATTGTTCGCCTTTCTTGGCGTGCTCATTGGGACGGCGGTAGGAGTGCTACCAGGGATTGGCCCGATGAGCGGGGTAGCGCTGTTAATCCCGGTAACGGCTTCGATGACGTCCGGGCTTGACCCAGCTCAAGCGGCGACCAGTTCGATTATTTTGCTTGCCGGTGTCTATTACGGGGCGATGTACGGCGGTTCGACGACATCGATTTTGTTGAATACACCTGGGGAGTCTTCCTCTGTCGTCACCACATTGGACGGTTATCAAATGGCCAAGCAAGGGAGAGCGGGATCAGCGTTAGCAATTGCGGCAATCGGTTCGTTTGTCGCTGGCATTGTTTCCTTAATTGCCCTCGTGTTGTTGGCGGAGCCGCTTTCCAATGTAGCATTGAAATTTGGGCCAGCGGAATATTTTTCACTAATGCTTCTCGGATTGGCCGCTGTCAGTGGGTTGGCAGGAAATTCGATGACAAAAGCGTGGATGATGACCGTTTTCGGCTTGCTGCTTTCGACCATCGGTCTTGATAATGTGTCAGGTGTGGCGCGATTTACGTATAACATTTCTTTTCTATATGGGGGCTTGGAATTTTTAACAGTTGCGGTCGGTTTGTTTGCCTTAGGCGAAGTATTCAAAGCGATTCTTCATAAGGAGAAAAATGACGGAGAAATCGCAAAAATCGGCCGTGTCCTTCCGTCGAAAGCGGAGCTGAAAGAAAGCGCGGGTCCGATTGCGCGCGGTTCGCTGCTCGGATTTTTCGTCGGAGTATTGCCGGGAGCGGGGGCGACGCTCGCCTCGTTTTTCTCCTATATCATGGAAAAGAAAATAAGCAAAACACCTGAAAAATTCGGAAAGGGAACGATTGCTGGCGTGGCGGCGCCGGAATCTGCGAATAATGCCGCCTCGGGAGGGGCAATGATTCCACTGTTGACGCTTGGAATTCCCGGTTCGGGAACGACCGCGATTTTAATGGGGGCGTTAATTATGTATAACGTCCAGCCCGGTCCGCTGCTCTTTGATGAACACCCGGATGTAGCATGGGGATTAATCGCCAGCATGTTTATCGGCAATGTGATGCTGCTGATTTTAAACATGCCGCTCATCAAAATATTTGCGAAAATTATTGAAACGCCGCCTAAATATTTGCTGCCGCTTATTATTGCGATTTCTGTATTTGGTGTTTACGCGGTGCAAGTGACGACGTTTGATGTCTTTTTATTAATCGCATTTGGTGTATTAGGCTATCTGCTGGCAGAACATGACTTTCCGCTGGCGCCACTTGTATTAGGGCTTGTGCTTGGCCCGATGATTGAAAATAATATGCGAAGAGCGCTTACGGCTTCAAACGGAGACTTTATGGTATTTTTCGAAAAACCAATCTCGCTTGTTTTGCTTATCATTGCGTTTTTATGGATCGTCGTGCCATTTGTCATGAAACTAAAAGGGAAATCGGTTATTGTCAGCGAAGATATGTAAGAGAAGAGAAAGACTATTGCCTTTCGGCGGATAGTCTTTCTCTATTTTCCGTTAAGGAGAGATAGCATGAAGCTACAAACGCGGCTCATTATCATTATTTGTTCCTTGCTTTTATTTGTCATCGTTTTTCTTTCCTTTTTGTTTCAGCACATGTTTGCCGCCACGCTAAAAGAACAGATCGGAATGCGCGCGCTGAACGTAGCGGAAACGGTTGCTGCTACGCCGCTAGTCAGGGATGCTTTTAGGCAGCCGGACCCGCACCGACAAATTCAGCCGTTCGCAGAAATGATTCGCCGCAAAACCGGTGCGGAGTATGTCGTGGTTGGAAATAGACAAGGAATTCGTTATGCACATCCGCTTCCAGACCGGATTGGAAAGAAGATGGTGGGAGGAGATAATGACGAAGTGCTCGAAGGAAAAGCGATTATTTCGGAAGCGGTCGGTTCGCTCGGTCCGGCGATACGCGGAAAAGCGCCGATTTTCGATGAGAAAGGGAATGTCATCGGCATTGTATCGGTAGGGTTTTTGCTTGAAGATATTGAGGACATCGTTTGGTCATATAATGCAAAAATTTTTTTCTTTTCTATCCTTGCGCTATTGTTGGGGGTTATTGGAGCAGTTGCCATTGCAAAAGCGGTGAAAAAATCGATTCACGGATTAGAACCAAAAGAAATTGGGATGTTATACCAGGAGAAACAGGCAATTTTGGAAGCGATTCGTGAGGGAATTATTGCGGTGAATCGGGAAGGAATCATTACGATGGTCAACAAAACGGCGATGGAGTTGTTGGGATATAAAAAGGAGTATGACGTGCTAGGAAAATATATTTTACATATTATTCCTTATTCCAGATTGCTAGAAGTGATTCGAACGGGGAAAGCGGAATATGATGATGAGACAATATTAGGAGGGGAAACGGTGATTGCCAATCGCATTCCGATTGTCGATAAAAAAGGAAATGTCATCGGGGCGGTATCGACATTTCGCAATAAGTCGGAACTATATCGTTTGACGAAGGAGCTTTCCCAACTAAAAAGCTACGCTGACGCGCTGCGGGCGCAAACGCATGAGTTTTCCAACAAATTGTATGTCATTTCCGGACTCATTCAGCTGGAATCATATGAAGAGGCGTTAGAACTCATTTCTAAAGAAACCAATCTTCATCAGGACATCGTTCGTTTTGTGATGAAAGAAATCCCTGATCCTGTTATTGGAGGGCTGTTCATCGGCAAATTTAACCGCGCAAATGAATTAAAGATTCAGTTTGAAATTGACCGGCAAAGCAGCTTTAAAGATATTCCAAAGCATTTGGATCGCGATCACCTTTTGACTATTATCGGCAATATTGTGGATAACGCAATGGAAGCGGTATTGCACAACGGATGCGAAGAAAAGAGAGTGACCGTATTTTTAACTGATCTTGGCGACGATTTGATCATTGAAGTGGAAGATAACGGACCAGGAATTCAAGCGGAAATAGCCGATCAAATATTTGAACGAGGTTTTTCGACGAAAGCGGCCGCCCATCGCGGCTATGGCCTGGATTTGGTGAAAAAATCGCTGACGGTGCTTGGCGGTCATATTACTTATCAATCGGAACAGGGAAAAGGAACTGTCTTTACGATCATCATTCCAAAACAACGGAGGGTTGATGATGGCTCGCAATATTCAAGTGCTCATTGTCGAAGACGATAAACGTATTGCCGAGATTAACCGCCGTTTTGTCGAAAAGGTGGAAGGCTATGAAGTGATCGGAATCGCCACTAACGAGCAGGAAGGAAAAGAACTGGTGGAAGTGTTGCAGCCGGATTTAGTCTTGCTCGATATATATTTTCCGGATATGAATGGACTCGCATTTTTAAAATGGATTCGTGTGCATTTTACTAATATAGATATTATTATGATCACTGCGGCAAGAGAAATTGACACCCTGAAGCAAGCGATGCATGGAGGGGTGTTTGACTATATTATCAAACCGATTATGCTCGACCGGTTTACCGAAACGCTGGTGAGATATAAAGAATACTATCATAAAATGCACGAACTGATGAAAGAAAAAGAATTAATCGGACAAGAGGACATCGATCAGCTAATCCGCCGCGAACAGACTACAAGCGACATGGATACCTCATTGCCGAAGGGAATCCAGCCGCTGACATTAGAGAAAGTGCTAGCGGTGGTAAAGCAGTGTAAAGACGGCATTACGGCGGAAGAAGTAGGCAAACGTATCGGCGCAAGCCGGACGACATCGCGGCGCTATTTAGAATATCTTGTTTCGATTTCCCAAGTGACGGCCGATATTTCGTATGGCTCGGTGGGAAGGCCGGAACGAATTTATAAGCTAAAACGATAGGAGGAGGGGAAGTGGATATTTTTCTTCTTATTTTACTCCATGTGATACTGCCATTATTTTTTCTTGTCGGCCTTGGGGCGCTTTTGCATCGCATTTTCCATTTTGACATGAATACCTTGTCCAAATTAAATGTCTATGTGCTACTACCGGCTGTTGGGTTTACAAATATTTATGAAAGTAACATGAACGGCGATGTTCTGTTGGGCGTACTCGCGTTTTTACTGCTGCAAAATGGAGTGCTAATCGCCATTAGCAAAGTCATGGCAAAATTCATGAAGCTGGACCGTAGTTTAGCGGCAACGTTTCAAAATACAATCGTTCTTAATAATTCCGGTAATTTCGGCATTCCAGTAAGCCAGCTTGTATTTCACCAGCAGCCGTTAGGGCTGTCGATTCAAATTGTTGTAACAATTTTTCAGAATTTCCTTACGAATACATATGGCGTGTTTAATTTTTTATCTGCTAGCGAAAAGAAAGGAAAAGTGACGGCAGAATTTTTGAAAAACCCGATTATCTATGCATTATTGCTTGGATTGCTTTTTCGGTCGTTGCATATTCCGGTTCCATCGTTTATTTGGAATCCTCTTCAAAATGTCGCCAATGCATTTTTGGCCATTGCTTTACTGACGCTGGGAGCGCAAGTGGCTTATATTAATTTGAGACAGCTGCCGCCGTTGTTGTATCTTAGCGTGTTCAGCCGTCTGTTTCTTTCACCGGCGGTTGCCGCTGTGATTATTTTTGCGCTGCATCTTGAGGGAGTGACCGCACAAGCTTTATTCATCGCAAGTTCGTATCCTTGTTCGAGAAACACCGCGCTTTATGCACTCGAATACGGCCACCATCCGGATTATGCCGCCCAAGCGGTATTTGTGTCAACGCTGCTTAGTTCAGTGACGGTGACGATGATCGTGTATCTTTCCAAGATTTTATTCTAAAAATCAAAAGGCGCGAATGATTGTTTCGCGCCTTTTGATATACTATCGAATTTGTTGAAAGAGCTTGATCGCATGTTTTGGAACCCAAAACTGGTCCGCGCTGTAAACGACAAGTCCTTCTAATTCATACGTTTTGTTTCCAACGGTCATGATGTTTTTGTTCACAGGGAGTTTCGCCGTCGTATCTCCTTTTTTTACGATTAAGACAGGATTTTTCGCGTCCGTTTGGTCAATCGCTACGGCTGCCCCTATTGCTTCGAATTCTTTTTTGGCGTTGACAAATAACCGTTTATTTAAATCTTTCAAGTCAAAGCCCATCGCTTTTGCCATGATGCGGGCTAAATCCGTATTTTCAAAGGTGCCAATTGGACGATTCGGACCGTAAGCATAGAGAAATACATCTTCCCCCGTATGTCCGCCTGTTGTAAATCCGAGATTGGCACGCGCGGCAAGCAATTCCGAGAATGTTTTGCGAAGATTCATCGATTCGCTTAATCTTTTCTTCTCTTCGGCTGTTAATGAATCTAATCCGTATAAACGGGCAACTTCTTCTAGGTTTGATTTGTCTGCCTTTAATTGGCTCATTGCTCCGTCTAATGTCATTTTCGCTTTTTTCAGCGGGTCGATATATGCGGAAACAGGGGTTTCAGGATATGATTGATCGGTGTTGCGATTTCCGATTGTAATACCGCTGTTGCCATGGTCTGTCACAGCAATTACAAGCGTGTCGTTGCGTTTTTTTGCAAAAGCAAGCGCTTCTTCGACTGCTTTGTCAAAGGCTAACACTTCACTGATAATGCCGACAGGATCATTGGCGTGAGCCGCCCAATCCGGCTGACTTCCTTCCACAAATAGGAAAAATCCATCTTTATCTTTTGACAGTGTATCGATCGCTTTTTTCGTCATTTCCGCTAGCGTTGGTTCATTAGGTCTTGTATATGGCCGGTTCATATCTTGCGCAAGCGCGTCATCGGCAAACACGCCCCAAATTTTGTTGGATTTTGAACGAAGCAGCTCTTCGCGTGTTTCTACGACATCATAACCTTTTTTCTTAATGACTTCTAGCATGTTTTCATTGTCTTTTCGGTTGTTTTTTCCGTTCCCTGGAAGTAACGCTTCTTTTCCGCCGCCTAAGACGACTTCTATATTTTGATATACTTGTTGTTCAGCGATGTCTGGAAACATGTTTCGATGTGGAACATGTGCGGAGAAACCTGCTGGTGTCGCATGTTGAATGGCGGCTGTTGCAATAATCCCTGTTGATTTTCCCAGCAATTCGGCTCCTTCGAGTACATTGGCTACCGGCTTGAGCGCTTGTTCTTTCGAAATTGGCTGTAATCCAGGCGAATTGACAACACTTGGGAGAACCCCGATATACTTATCATTTGATTTAAATCCGGTAGCCAACGCTGTTGCCGCTGGGGCTGAATCGGTAATCGCCGATTCCGCTGAGTACGTGCGGACAGCGCCGCTTGCCATTTCGTCTAAAGCGAGCGGTTCTCCTTTGTACCATCTTGCTAATGTTGTAGCTCCGGCGCTTGTCCCATCCATCACCATCATAATGACATTTTTAATCGGCTCTGGTTTTTTCTCTTTTTTTGCATCCTCACGTGCAGCGAAAGCAAAAGAGCCAGCTGTGAGGGATCCGATTAACGCAAAACTGATAATTTTCTGCCCAATATTTTTCAATTTTGCTTCCTCCTTACAATAATTATGTACTTATTATGATCATAAAATTGATTTGTTAACTTATTTTTTAAATAATGTAAATATTTCGTTAAATATGTTTATTTTTTCTTTTAAAATATAGTTGTAAAACGTTTTCAATTTGTTTTATAATTCTACTAAACCGGTTTATGAAAACGTTTCTAAATACTAAATCGATTTAGTAATGAAAGAGGGATCCCCTTGAAGAAAGTAACGATGGCCGACGTTGCGAAGTTAGCCAATGTTTCGAAAAGCACCGTATCGCAATATTTAAATAAACGTTATGAATATATGAGCGAAGAAACGAGAAAACGAATTGCTCGAGCAATTGAAGAGCTAGGATATCAACCGAATATTATTGCTCGCAGCTTAAAACAGAAAACAACAATGACAATCGGAGTCATTGTCTTCAATATTTTGCACATGCTTACAACGCAGGTGCTGCATGCCATTGAGGAAGCATGTCAAGAGCGCGGCTTTCATGTCATTGTCTGCAATTCCGATGACGACCCGGAAAAAGAGAAAAAATATATTGAGATGTTGCTCGCGAAACAAGTCGATGGCTTGATCGTTTTCCCAACAGGAAAAAATGCCGATATATATCAAAAAATGGTCAAAGAGCGATTTCCGCTCGTGTTTGTGGACCGGATGGTTCCGGGGATTGAAGCGGATGCGATCTTGCTTGATAATAAAAAAGCTGCCGCATTAGCGGTCGAATATTTTGCTGACCGTGGCTACCAACGCATCGGAGTCGTTGCTCCTCCGCTTGTTTCCCATGTCATTCCAAGGGTGGAGCGCATTGAAGGATTCCGGCAAGCGTTAGTGGAAAAAGGGCTTCCAGTTGTTGATGATTATTTTATCACAATGAAAATCCCATCTATTCAGAATGGATTAGCGAAATTATTTGCTTCTGGTCGTCCTCCGGAAGCGTTGTTTGCGATTAATGACTTAACGTTGATGGAAGTTTTATATTTTATTAAAGATAATCATATTAAAGTTCCTGATGAACTGGCCATCATTAGCATTGACGATGTTCCGTTTGCCCATGTCTATACACCGACGCTGACGACAATCGCACAACCGACGTTTGCGATGGGAAAAAAAGCGGCAGAGCGCTTGTTTCTGCAGATCACAAAAGAAAAAAAGCATCAACCGCAAATTTTTCGCTTTCCGCCTACGTTTATCGAACGAGGATCGGTAAAAGAAAAAACGTAATAGGAAAGAGAGGGAATCAACATGAAAGAAGGACAACCAATTGTGATTGGCGTCGATATCGGAACGACGAGCACAAAAGCGGTAGCGTTTGGAGAACAGGGGCGAGTGCTTGCCTCCCATGCGATTGATTATCCGATTGTACAGCCGCATCCAGGCTGGGCGGAACAAGATCCAGAGGAGATTTTCTCGGCTGTTGTCCAAACTGTAAACGCTGTCATGTCGAAGTTGAATATTGCTTCTAATCAGGTGAAAGCGATCGGATTTAGCGCGGCGATGCATTCTTTAATGGCGCTTGATGCCTCAGGACGCCCGCTTACCCGCTGCATCATCTGGGCGGATAATCGCAGTGTTGAACAGGCAGATCGTCTTTTGAATGAAATGAATGGATTGGATATTTATAAGCGGACAGGAACGCCGATTCATCCGATGTCCCCGCTTCCGAAATTGCTTTGGCTAAAAGAAGAACAGCCGGATTTATTTCGTCAAGCACATAAATTTGTGTCCATGAAAGAATATGTGTTGTACCGATTGTACGGTCAATACGTTGTCGACTATTCGATCGCTTCAGCAACGGGGCTGTTTCGTTTAGATACGCTTGACTGGGATGCGGATGTTCTCGAGTTTCTCGGTATCACAAGAGCGCAGTTGTCAAGCTTAGTACCAACGACACACATATTGCGAGGGATGAAAAAAGAATGGGCGCAGCAAATGGGCTTGGATCCGGACGTACCTGTCGTTGTCGGGGCTAGTGACGGGGTGCTGGCCAACGTTGGTGTCGGGGCGATTTTACCAGGGGAAGCGGCGATTACGATCGGAACGAGCGGTGCGGTGCGTACGATTTCTTCTGTTCAGAAAACAGATGAAAAAGGGAGAACGTTTTGTTATGCGCTGACACCAAACCATTGGGTCGTTGGCGGGCCGACGAATAATGGCGGTATTTTGCTAAGATGGCTCCGTGATGAATTTGGCGGCCAGGAACGTGAAGTGGCGAAAAAGCTCGGCATTGATCCGTATGATTTGCTTACAAAATATGCGGAACGGGTTCCGGCAGGTTCGGAAGGGCTTTTGTTTCTGCCATTTTTATCCGGTGAAAGGGCGCCGTACTGGAATGCGAACGCAAGAGGGACATTTTTCGGCATCAGTCTTCATCACAAGCGGGAACATTTTATTCGCGCGGTGATGGAAGGTGTGTGCATGAGCGTCTTTTCTGTTGCCTTGGCGATTCGTGATGTTACAGGACCGCTGTCGGAAATCCGCGTATCGGGCGGGTTTGCGAAATCCCCGTTTTGGCGGCAAATGCTTGCCGATATGATGGGAAAAGAGCTGCTTGTCCCAGAGACGCACGAAGCTTCCGCGTTAGGAGCCGCAGCGCTTGCTCTGTATGCGCTTGGCGACATTCCATCACTAGATACGGTGAAAACTTGGATTCAAATTACATCACGCCATGTGCCAAATCAAGAAAATACCCTTATTTATTCAGAACTGTTTGATATGTATATGCGGTTATACGATCGATTAAAAGATGAATTTGATGTTATTGCTTCGTTTCAACGGAAGAATTCATAGTTATGCATCATTACTAAATCGGTTTAGTTCACATCAAGAACAACAGAGGGGGAAACAAACATGGGAATTGCTATTGTCATTGCAGCGATTGTTGTATTGCTGTTATTGATTACGGTTGCGAAAATGCATCCGTTTGTCGCCTTAATTTTAACGTCCGTTGGTGTCGGGCTTGCGATGGGCATGCCGCTGATCGCTCCTTCTCCGGAGACCCCGGGTATTATCGATTCGATTAAAACCGGTCTTGGAAATACGCTTGGCTTTTTAGCGATTGTTTTGGCGCTCGGGACGATGCTTGGAAAAATGATGGCAGAGTCCGGAGGTGCGGAACGAATCGCGAAAACATTGATTGATCGTTTTGGGAAAAAACGCGTCCATTGGGCAATGATGGTCGTAGCATTTTTAGTAGGTATTCCGGTATTTTTCCAAGTAGGGTTCGTGCTATTAATTCCGCTTGTATTTACGATTGCAATGGAGACGGGGATTTCGCTCGTGACGATTGGAATTCCGCTTGTTGCCGGATTGTCGGTTGTGCATGGGCTTGTGCCGCCTCATCCAGCTGCGATGGCCGCAGTCGGTATATTTAAAGCAGATGTTGGAATGACGATTCTTTACTCGATTATTGTCGGGCTGCCGACAGCGATTATCGCCGGCCCGCTCTTTGGAAAATGGATTGGGTCGCGCATGCATAAAAAAGTGCCGGCAGAAATTGCCGAACAGCTTGTACAGCATAAAGAAACGAAAGATTTGCCTGGCTTCGGAAACACATTATTCACCATTTTACTTCCTGTTATTTTGATGTTAATCGCTTCCGTTGCCAATGTAACGTTGGATCAAACGTCACAAGCGTCTAAAGTGTTGCGCTTTATCGGAGATCCGATCGTCGCGCTGTTAATCGCAACGATTTATTCATTCTTCAGCCTTGGGTATGCGCGCGGATTCAACCGCGATAAAGTGTTGAAGTTTGCCAATGACTGCCTTGGTCCTGTCGCCAATATTTTGCTTGTCATCGGCGCCGGCGGAGCGTTTAACAAAGTGCTCCTTGACTCGGGCATTGGCGAGCAAATCGCCGATGTAGCGAAGCATTCCCATCTGTCTCCGCTTCTATTAGGATGGGGGATTGCCGCGCTTATCCGGATCGCGACAGGTTCTGCGACGGTATCGATGATGACTGCAGCCGGCATTGTCGCCCCAATTGCCGCCAGCATGCCTGGTGTGAACACAGAATTGCTCGTATTAGCGACGGGAGCTGGATCTCTCATTCTATCACATGTCAATGACTCGGGCTTCTGGATGATTAAAGAGTATTTCGGCATGACCGTCAAAGAAACGTTGATGACATGGACCGTGATGGAGACGATTATTTCTGTAGCGGCATTTATTTTCATTCTATTGTTAAACATGATTGTTTAATAAAATTTCAACGTCCTCGCTTATATCGGCAAAGCGGGGACGTTTATTTATAACTGTTTTATTAGCAAAAGCTCATCGCGGATCGGAATGCCATCTGAGCTAACGAGCGGAATGCTCGGTTTCATTTGTCTTGCTTTTTCCACGGCATTTGGGAAGACTTTGACAATCTGGTAACCTCGTTTTTGATAAAAGCGCAATGCGTGTAAATTATCGTTCGTTGTGATTAAGCGGATCGTGCTACATCCATGCTGCGCGGCGAATGTTTCTACTTGTTTCAAAAGAGCGCTGCCGATTCCGTGGTTTTCGATTACGCTGTCTAGCGAAACAATCTCGCATTCCTCACCACGGATGACAAAGGTGATTAGCCCCGCTATTTCTCCATTGCCTTGGACCGCGGCGAACCCGTCCAGCTCGCTGCAATCATACACTCCCGTCGAAACGACCATTTGCAGACTTCCCCAATGGGTGATAAAAAATTGCTGTACGGTTGAGCGGTCTAGAAGATGGGTAGGGATAATGTTCATGCTCCTGACACTCCTTGCTATGATTGGTATTAATTTTATCATACAAGAAACAAGGCCTCTTTGTCTGCTTATGTCTCGGATAGGGAGGATTGTCTGGATATGAGTTGTCACAATGCTTGAAGCAAGAGCCTAGTGCGAACAAAAATATTTGCGAACGTGTTTTTTCCTATAATTAATATAAGGGCGACGCACCATTTCATAGGAATGCATGTTCTGTTTTCATATGAAAGAGCTATTAGGTATAACGCAAAGACGTGTCAGCAACATCGCAAGACATATTGTTGCTGTGCACAAGCCATTGAAGAACTTGAGAAGGATTCCAAAATAAAATGCCGAATAAAGAATTAACAGTTGCGTGTCAACAGCGAAAAGTGCGCAGTGTCTGCTTGCAAACTTTTTTACTATTATTTATTGCCCGGCAGTTGGAGGTGTAGAGAAAACGATTAGCCAAATTAGCGTCATGTTGTGTAAGAAATAGGAGATTAAAAACAGGAAGAAAGGAAGGGAAACGATGAAAACAACGGTGGATAAAAAGAAACTCTATATTAATGGTGAATGGGTGGAAGCAAAATCGTATACCACATTAACATCTCCTTATTCGGGTGAAGCGTTGGCAGAAATTCCTGTGGCGACGGAAGAGGAAGTCGAACAGGCAATTTCCGCAGCGTATGAAGCGAGAAAAGAAATGGCCAGCATGCCGGCATACAAACGGGCGGAGATTTTGGAAAAAGTGGTCGCAGAGCTGCAAGAGCGAGCGGAAGAAGCGGCGCGGATCATTGCGCTCGAAGCGGCAAAACCGATTACGACGGCAAAAGGAGAAATAGCGCGTACGATTCAAACGTATAAATTTGCCGCGGAAGAAGCAAAACGAATTCACGGGGAAACGATTCCGCTTGATGCGGCGCCGGGCGGGGAAAATCGCGTTGCGTTCACTGTCAGAGAACCGATTGGGGTCATCGGTGCGATTACGCCGTTTAACTTTCCGATGAACCTTGTTGCGCATAAACTTGGGCCAGCGTTTGCTTCCGGCAATACGGTCGTGTTAAAACCGGCAAGCCAAACGCCGCTTTCTGCCTACTTTATCGCGGAACTATTTGAAAACGCAGGGCTTCCAAAAGGAGCATTAAACGTCGTAACGGGAAGCGGCAAAACCGTTGGCGATAAAATTGTGACAGACCCGCGCATCAGCATGATCACCTTTACCGGCAGCCCGGAAGTGGGAATCGGCATTCGCAATAAAGCGGGGTTAAAGCGGGTAACACTCGAACTTGGCTCCAATTCCGCGGTCATTGTCGATGAACAAGTGGACATCGATCGAATAATTCCACGTTGCGTCTTTGGTGCATTTTCGTTCCAAGGGCAAGTATGCATTTCGCTTCAGCGCATTTACGTGCATGAAAAGCGGTATGAGGAGTTTGTCGAAAAATTTATCGCTGCGGCGAAACAATTGAAAGTGGGCGACCCATTGGATCCAAACACCGATGTTTCGGCATTAATTACGCCAAAAGACGTCGAGAGGGCATTGGAATGGATCGAGGAGGCTAAACAAGGCGGAGCGACCGTTGCGCTTGGTGGCGAACGGGATGGAAACATCTTGCTTCCAACGGTGATTTTAGACGCAAAACCAACGATGAAAGTATCGTGCCAGGAAGTATTCGCGCCAATCGTTCTCATTAACGGCGTTCGTTCGATCGAAGAGGCGATTGAGCTCGTCAATGATTCACGCTACGGATTGCAGGCAGGTGTATATACGGATAACGTACATGTCGCATGGGAAGCGGCAGAAAAATTGCATGTCGGCGGTGTACTCATCAACGATATTCCGACCTTCCGTGTCGATCATATGCCATACGGCGGCGTCAAGGAAAGCGGAGTCGGCCGCGAAGGGCTTCGTTATGCAATTGAAGAAATGACGGAATTGAAACTCGTTATTTTCAATCGCAATCGTTAATCATCATCCGTATCACCTTCGATGGTGGTACGGTTTTTTTCTGAAAAAAAGGAATTTTAGGATGCAGTGAGGAATTTAATAAAGGGAAATTGGTCAAACAAGGGGGATGAACATGGAAACAGTAGTACTTTCGTTTTCAGGAAATGTAGCCGTATTGGAACTAAATCGCCCAGATTCGTTAAACGCGATGAATGAGCAAATGCTAAATGAATTACTAGAAGCGCTGCGTGAAATTGAACAAAGCGATGCGTTGATTGTTCTCATTCGCGGAAAAGGGAGAGGATTTTCCGCCGGTGGCGATATTAAAACGATGCTAAGTGTAGATGACCCAGAAAAATTTCCTGAAATTATGAACACCATTCAAGAAGTCATTATGACATTATACAACTTGCCGAAAATCGTCGTTTCCATTGTCCATGGGCCAGCGGCGGGGTTAGGACTAAGTTTTGCTTTGGCAAGCGACTATGTCATCGCGACAAAAGAAGCACGCTTAGCGATGAATTTTATCGGCATTGGCCTCATCCCAGACGGCGGCGGGCATTTTCATTTGGCGAAACGAGTCGGTGAAGTGAAAGCAAAACACATTATTTGGGAAGGAAAGCCAATGAACGCCGAAGAAGCGTACCAGATTGGCATCGTTGACTTTGTTGCCGAAGATGAAAAACAAATCGAACAAAAAATCGCTGAATGGCAAGCAAAACCGCTTCAGGCGATGATCGCCACGAAAACGTTGTACGCCAAGTTGACAAAAGATGAATTGTTAAAAGTGCTTCAGCTTGAAACAGAAGCACAGCAAAAAATGCGGCAAACCGAAGACCATCGCGAAGGCGTCCGCGCATTTTTAGAAAAACGGAAGCCGAAGTTTCAAGGGAAATAATAGGGCTTGCCCTTGTTTAAAATCTTTTAGACAAGGGCTGTTTTCTGTTAAGAACGTCGCTTCATAAAATGATTAATGATGTAGAAGATTCATTGTTTTTTTTGTAAGTATTTGAAAAATTATTGACGGTACGAGGCTATCATTTAGCTAAGAATATATACCTTGCCAGTAATGGAGTTGTTGTATAGGACAGAAAAAACCGGCCAGATGTTAAGGTCGGTTTTTCATTTGAAAAGATCTTCTAAGTTGATTTGAAATCCTTTTAGCACCTCGGATCGAGCTATCCCTTTTTCCTTCAACGCATCCAGCTGTTGATATTGCCCCTCATCATTTAGGGAATAAATTTGAACAATATTTAGCATTGGATTGACGATCCAGTATTCGTTTACGCCATATTGCATATATAAGTTCAGTTTAAAAACGAGATCGTGGGATTGGTTAGAGGGGCTTAATATTTCGATGATGAGTGTTGGAACTCCAACAAATTTATTTTCCATCAATCCGCTTTTATCGCATATAACCGATAAATCAGGGACCACTATTTTCGTTCCTTCCATTTTATCGTTTTTTAGTTCTATGTCAAAAGGTGCGTGGAACACTTCACAATCTTTGCCTTCTAAAAAATTGAATAATTTAACGTGAAGTCTTCCTGAAATTCGTTGATGTTTAGTAGAAGGCGATGGTGACATAAAGACAATGCCGTCAATATATTCTAATATCCTTTCAGTATTTTCTCTCATTTTGTAAAATTCTTCGAGAGAGACAAAATCTTGTTTGGGGAAGCTCACGGCAACATCCTCCCTCTTTTGTTTTCACTTCTTGTTTATATTATAAACGACGATTATTCGTTTTCATTATGTTTCCGGAACTGGCGCTGATTTTTCAAAAATATGGCCGCAAAAACAATTCAGCATACATGGTTGAAACCAATGAAGTCGATCTAAGTTTGGATCACTAGAAAACTGCCGATTTTTTTACATAACTTCCGGAACTGAATCGATGAAGCTAGGGATTGATGGAAAAAGAAACGGCACAAAGCGGTTTTTATTTTCCGGACACATAAGCTCGCTGGGCTGGGAGTCTAGGGTTTGGCCTGTTGCATTAGACGCAACGAAGTTTGATTATTTTTTTGCAGGAATTTTGCGTGCATTTTTGGAAGATTTTATATGAAGCTACTTTATGGAGAAAGGTGAGGGAAATGCTGCATACACTTTCAGTTCCCATTATTCAAGCGCCGATGGCTGGAGGTGTTTCCACTCCAGCGCTGGCTGCGGCGGTATCTGAAGCAGGAGGACTTGGCTTTTTGGCCGGCGGTTATAAAACGGTGGAAGAGATGCGTCAAGAAATTGCTGCGGTTCGGGAGCTGACCGATAAGCCGTTTGGCGTTAACATTTTTGTCCCAAGCGAAGAAGACGTAGACGAGAAAGCGCTGCTTCGTTATCGGCAAGTGTTGGAGAAAGAAGCGGAACGATTCGGTGCACCGCTTGGGGAAGCAAAATGGGATGATGACGATTGGGAAGCGAAACTCTCTGTTTTGTATGAAGAAAAAGTCCCTGTCGTTAGTTTCACATTTGGATGTCCTTCGTCTGATATCATCGCAAAATTGAAAGAAAACGGTTCGTTTGTCGTTGTGACTGTGACATCAACGGAAGAAGCGTTGATCGCCAAACAGGCAGGGGCGAACGCATTATGTGTGCAAGGGCCGGAGGCGGGGGGACATCGAGCGTCATTTCGCAATAACGCCGCTTCCCATGAAAACGCCAGCTTGCTTGTTTTATTGCAACAAATCCGTGAAGTGGTCGATATTCCGTTGATTGCTGCTGGGGGAATTATGCATGGACGCGATATTGCCGCCGTGCTTGCGGCCGGAGCGAGCGCTGCCCAATTGGGCACAGCATTTTTACGCTGCCCGGAAAGCGGGGCGAATCCGTTGCATAAGAACGCGCTCATTGACCCGCAATTTCAAGCAACTGCCGTCACCCGTGCGTTTACAGGACGTCCTGCGCGCGGATTAGTAAATCGTTTCCTGATCGAATATGATAAACTGGCCCCTGCGGCGTATCCGCACATTCATCACATGACAAAGCATCTTCGCAAAGCAGCCGCCCAAGCAAGCGATCCGCAAATGATGTCCTTATGGGCGGGACAAGGATATCGTTTGGCGAAAGATATGCCAGCTGGGGAGCTTGTGAGGTTGTTGATGAAAGAGGTTAAGGAAGTGGTAGAGGGGATGAATAGATTGTTATGATGATTTATATGGATACAATTTAACATTTTTCCCGAGAAGCGACAACGCGCCGGTGCATTAGCACCGGCGCAACGTTTTTTCATCTTTCTTCCACTTTTTAAGTTTTTTCACGAGTGTGGAATGATCGATTCCTAATTGTTTCGCTGCTTTACGCAGCGATGTATGTTTTCCAATTGCTTCTTGGATGAGGCGTCTTTCAAACTGTTCGACGCGTTCTTTGAGCGTGAGAGGGGGCGTATCTGTCGTTTGGTCATAAATGTGCAATGGAAGGTCGTGAGGTTCGATGAGTTGGGATGGGATGGAAACGACCATATTTTCCATAAGGTTTTTCAGCTCCCTTACATTTCCCGGCCAGTGGTAACGCTGCAAAATCTCTTTTGTTTTAGGGGATAAATGTTTATCGATGCGGTAGAGCTTGCAATAAAACGAAAAGTAATGGTCAAGCAACGGCTCGATATCTTCAGGGCGTTCGGCTAATGGAGGAATATACATTTCAATGACCTGTAGCCGATAATATAAATCTTCACGAAATTTTCCTTGCGAAATAAGCTCTTTCAAATTTTGGTTTGTTGCGGCGATAATACGCACATCTAGTTTTTTTGTTTTATGGCTTCCGATTCGTTGAACTTGTTTTTCTTGCAATACTCTCAGCAGCTTTACTTGCAAGGATAATGGCATTTCCCCGATTTCATCAAGCATAATGGTTCCTTTGTCTGCTAGTTCCAGCAGGCCGATTTTTCCGTCTTGTCGCGCTCCTGTAAATGCTCCCTTTTCATAACCGAATAATTCGGATTCAAGTAATGGTTCTGGTATAGCTCCACAGTTTACTTTAATAAATGGTTTATTTTTTCGCGGACTTAGATGATGAATCAAGTTAGCGATGACTTCTTTCCCTACGCCAGATGGACCGGTTAGTAAAACAGTAGTAGGGTAAGGAGCAATTTGTTCGACTTTATCAAAAAGATGTTTCATAGACGGGCTGCGAAAGACGATTTGTTCCTTTGAGCCATCGACGGAAAAAGTATAGCGGTGTTGGCTCATTTCCGAGAAACTTTTTGCTTTTTCTAATTCTGCTTTCATTTGGATGAGATGAGAGATGTCCCGAACGCTTGTCACGACCATTTCAATATCTCCCTGCTCGTTGAAAACAGGGTTTCCAGTGACAATGACATCTTTTTTTCCACCTATTTTTTGCAAAATGGAAATTCGTTTTTTTTGTTGTAAAACGAGAAGAGAAACGGATTGATCAAAATATCCCTTTTTCACTAGATCATACATATGCTTCCCGACAAGCTCTTCTCGACGGAAACCTGTAATGGCTTCATAAGCAGAGTTTACCATTGTCGTTATACCGTTTTGGTCGACAACATAAATGCCATCTGTAGAAAATTCAATAATTGTTTCCATTTGCTTAAAAAGAGTATGGTAGTGTTCCATTTGCGATGTATCTTCGAGGACACCGATCGCTCCAATTAGTTCGCCATTTCGGTACAACGGAGTTCGATTGACGAGACATTGGCGTCCCGCGATGTTCATCTTTACTCCAATCGAACTTGTTCCGTTCTCTAACACATGAGGAAGCTGAGTAGTTGGAATAAGATCTCGAATATCTTTTCCTTCCCAATTTTCGTTTTCTATCTGGAGAAGTTTTTTGGCAGAAGCGTTGATTAATAAAATTTTCCCGTTTCGATCTACAACAATGACCCCGTTATGGATAGAGAAAAAAATGCTCTCCCATATATGCGGATCGATGATTGTTTGTTTCATACAGAGGACCTCCTTATTTTTTTGTTAATGGTGAAAAAATTCAACATGTAGTGAAAAAAATCACTACTAATCCTATTCGATGTTTTTTCAAGCTTTTCCTTTTTTACGGTGATTTTTTTCACCATATTTATTGTTTATATGTTAAAAAATTATTTATTTTATGGATATATTAAGTCTTGGCACGGTATTTGCATTATTATTGAATGAACAAAAACAAAGGAGGGGGAGCGAATGAGCGAAGAAACGAAAGGGTTATTTATTGATGGAAAGTGGGTGAAAAAGCAAAGAACGTATGAATTGCGCGCCCCTTATGATGGGCAATTGTTAGCGCGCATCAGCATGGCTGACACAGACGATGTAAAGAAAGCGATTTCCGGGGCGCAGCGGGCTTTTCAAACGATGAAGAACCTACCTGCTTATCAACGTTCGGAAATTTTATTTCGGGTTGTGCAGTTATTGAAAGAGCGCAAGGAAGAGATGGCACAAATTGTCGCCAAGGAAGCAGGAAAACCGATTCGCGCCGCACGGGGAGAGATGGAGAGAACGATCACAACATACCAATTTGCGGCGGAAGAGGCAAAACGGATTTATGGGGAAACGATTCCAATGGATGCCGCTCCCGGTGGAGAAGGCAGGATAGGAATGACATGGCGTGAACCATTGGGAGTTGTCGTGGCGATTACCCCTTTCAATTTTCCTTTTAATCTAGTTGCCCATAAACTTGGCCCGGCTTTTGCCGCAGGGAATACAGTAGTATTAAAGCCGGCGGAACAAACCCCTTTAAGCGCGCTAGTGATCGCTGAAATTTTTCAAGAAGCAGGCCTTCCGGATGGGGCGTTGCAAGTCATCACGGGAAGCGGTAGGGAACTTAGCGATGCTTTGTTAACGGATGAACGGGTGAAAAAAATTACGTTTACCGGAAGCGCGTCAGTCGGAAAACTGATTAAGCAGAAAGCAGGATTAAGAAAAGTGACGCTCGAACTTGGTTCGAACGCGGCGTTAATTGTCGAACCGGATGTTGTGCTGGACAAAGTCATTCCGCGATGTGTGGAAGGAGCGTTTTCTTACGCCGGCCAAGTGTGTATTTCGCTTCAGCGCGTTTATGTACATGAAACGATTTACGAAGAATTTTGCAAACGCTTTATTGAACGGGCCAAACAGCTCAAAGTCGGCGATCCTTTAGATGAAGACACGGACATTAGCGCAATGATTCACCAAAGAGAGGCGGAGCGCATTGAATCATGGGTGGAAGAAGCGGTTCAATCCGGAGCGAGAATTGGATTAGGCGGCGTACGCAACGGATCAGTGTATTCACCGACGGTGTTGCTTGACGTAAAGCGGGACATGGCCGTCTCGTGCCGGGAAGTTTTTGCACCGGTTGTGTCGATCGTTCCGTATCGAGAATTACAAGAGGCGATTGAAATGGTCAATGATTCGGTATACGGACTGAATATCGGAATTTATACAACGAATATCCAGCACGCTTTATATGCAGCGCGGCACATTGAGTCTGGCGCCGTGATCGTCAATGATATCCCTACGTTCCGCGTTGACCATATGCCGTATGGGGGAGTAAAAGAAAGCGGTTACGGACGTGAAGGGATTAAATATGCTGTCCAAGAAATGACGGAACTAAAATTGGTTTCGATAAAAACAGATTTTTAAAAGGGGAGTGGAAAGGTTTATGTCCAACATGATAAAACAGCGTCCAAAGCTTTATGTAATGGATAACGGAAGAATGAGAATGGATAAAAACTGGATGATTGCTATGCATAATCCAGCAACGATTCATAACCCGAATGCGCAAACGGAGTTTGTGGAGTTTCCGATTTATACAGTTTTAATTGATCATCCAGAAGGAAAAATCTTGTTTGATACAGCTTGTAATCCAAATTCGATGGGACCTCAAGGGAGATGGGCGGAAGCGACTCAACAAATGTTTCCGTGGACGGCAAGCGAAGAATGCTATCTTCACAATCGGCTAGAGCAGTTAAAAGTAAGACCGGAAGATATTAAATATGTCGTTGCTTCGCATTTACATTTGGATCACGCGGGATGCCTAGAAATGTTTACAAACGCGACGATCATTGTACATGAAGACGAATTCAATGGCGCTCTTCAATGTTATGCTCGTAACCAAAAGGAAGGCGCATATATTTGGGCCGACATTGATGCATGGATTAAAAATAACCTTCAATGGCGCACAGTGAAACGTCATGAAGATAATATTATTCTCGCTGAGGGGGTCAAAATTTTAAACTTTGGAAGCGGCCATGCGTGGGGAATGCTTGGATTGCATGTGGAGCTTCCAGAGACGGGCGGGATCATTCTCGCTTCGGATGCGATTTATACGGCGGAAAGCTACGGGCCGCCAATTAAGCCGCCAGGCATTATTTATGACTCCCTTGGTTATATGAATACGGTCGAACGAATTCGGAGAATTGCACGGGAAACGAACTCGCAAGTATGGTTCGGCCATGATTCCGAGCAATTCAAAAAGTTCCGCAAATCTACGGAAGGCTATTACGAGTAAGAAAGGAGAAGTGAAATGAGTGTTTCGCGAATTGTATTTACATCGCTGAACTATGTCGGCTGGGGGGGCATTGGATAACTTGCTTCCGGAAGTGGAGAGGTTTTCTCCGCAGAAAATATTAGTCGTAACAGATCCAGCGTTAGAGAAAATCGGCCTTGTTCAGCGTGTGACCAATCCGCTTGTGGAACGTGGATATGATGTTGAAATTTATACGGATGTAGTGCCGGAACCGCGGCTGGAGACGGGAGAGAAATTAGTTTCCTTTACGAGGGAAGGAAAATTTGACCTTGTGATTGGCGTGGGCGGCGGAAGCGCGATGGACTTGGCGAAATTAGCGGCGGTGCTGGCCGTGCATGAAGGAAAAGTAGCCGATTACCTCAATTTGACGGGAACGAGAAAAGTCGAGGAAAAGGGCTTGCCGAAAATATTAATTCCGACTACATCAGGGACAGGATCCGAAGTGACAAACATCTCGGTGCTCTCTTTAGATACGACAAAAGATGTGGTGACACATGATTATTTATTAGCGGATGTAGCGATTGTCGACCCGCAATTAACCGTTTCCGTTCCGCCGCGCGTTACGGCCGCGACAGGAATTGATGCACTGACCCATGCGGTCGAAGCGTATGTATCCGTCAATGCGAGCCCGACGTCAGACGGGTTGGCGCTGCAGGCCATACGTTTGATTGCGCGGTCATTGCGGAAAGCGGTGGAAAACGGGACGGACAAGCAGGCGCGGATCGATATGAGCAATGGCAGTTATTTAGCGGGGTTGGCATTTTTCAATGCGGGTGTTGCAGGAGTTCATGCGCTTGCTTATCCGTTAGGGGGGCAGTTTCATATTCCGCACGGCGAATCGAACGCCGTATTGCTTCCGTATGTGATGGGATATATCCGCAAAAGCTGCACGAAACGGATGGCTGATATTTTAAATGCGCTAGGGGGAAACTCGAGCTTTCTTTCCGAAGAGGAAGCTTCCTACCGGTGCGTCGAAGAGCTGGAACGGATCGTCCGTGATGTCGGCATCCCGAGAACGCTTGGCGGATTTAACATCCCAGAGAGTGCATTGGAAAGCTTAACGAAAGATGCCGCTCAGCAGAAACGACTGCTTGCACGTAGTCCGCTTCCGCTGTTAGAGGACGATATACGGACGATTTACCAATCCGCTTTTCAGGGTGTGGTAACGGAACCGAAATAATAGGGTGCGTTTGGATTTGCGTAAATACATGAGTATTCCACGCTTGTGAGCAGGCAAAGAAAATTTTCTGCTCTATTTGGCGATTCGAATTGAGAAAAAATAACTTGCTTGATATCGTTAAGCGGCGAAGGGAAGCAGACAGCTTCCCTTCGCTCTTATTCGAGCGTCATATGCGGTTTTGTATGAAACGCAGCACTTCATAAGCGCGCTCACCGATTAATTGAATCAGCTGCTCAAACATCGCGTCGCGCTGCAAATCAAGTTCTACGATCCGTCTGGCCAGTTCAAGAGCTTTTGGATCCATGTTCATTCCCCCGTTTCTTCATTCGTATCCCGTACTGTTCATATTCGCGCCGCAATTCACTCACCGTCCATTGTTTTAGTGCAGCAGAGTCGTGAAACAAGCCAGTTTGCAACAGCTTATCAATATAAAATCGCTTTTGTTTCGTAATTGCTGCTCGCATCAGTTTTCCCATCTTTTTCCCTCCGCGTATTTATTTCTTTTAATATACGATATTTTTCTTCATATTACATTAATTTTGTTAAGCCACTTTACAATAAAATTAAAAAATATGTTAATTTTCTTTACAAAAATAATTATGAATGGCGAAAAATCAGTATAATTATGTTAGAAGATATAACATAGCGGGGTGGAGAGGGTGACGAATAAAGATGATTCCTATAAATTTAAAAAAGTGATCTCTATCGGCATCGTTAGTGAATTAACCGGGTTATCGCAGCGGCAAATCCGCTATTATGAAGAGCGGAAGTTGATTTTTCCTGATCGTTCGAAAGGAATTCGCAAATATTCGTTCGCCGATGTCGAACAGTTAATGCAGATTGCCAATAAGCGGGAAGAAGGGGTTTCGACATGGGAAATCCGCCAAGAAATGACAAAAGAACTGCGGGAAAAAATGTTAAAGGGACAGATGAACGCCCATTTCCGTTTTCGTCCGTAAAACCATCCCCCTCCTTTTGTAAAGGAGAGGGATTTTTTAAACAATGATTAAAAAACTAACAAAATATCCTTGTAATATTCGGCGATAAAAAAGCTTGTCATATCGAGGTGTCCCCTTGAATCATTCTTTGTTGTCGAAAGAAGCCAGCTTCGAGTAAAGCAATGTTGCCGGACGATCTGAAGAAAGCTGGCGGTGGTATTGTTCGACATGGCTGTAATAGTGCGTGATTTGCGGAGAGTGAAGAATAGAAAGAATTGCATCGGAAATATTACGCAATTCCTTCCAGTTTAAAAAATCAAACACGAGATGATGCCGCTTCAATATGCGAAAATTCATTTCCTCTTGTCCGGGAAGAGTATCATAGATAAAAATAGGCAATCTTTTATATAAACATTCGCTAATGGTAACACCGCCTGGCTTTGTTAAAATAAAATCTACTTGATCATAAAGATCGTTCATCTCCTGACGCGACGAAATATTTCATTTGCATAATATTCGTTTAACTCGTGAACTTCTTCATTTAAACAGCGAAATTAAAAAAGGTCGTTACATTTATGAACAAGTGAAAGAAGGGCTTCCTTATATTGCAAATTACTTGCGCAATCATGAACAGTTTTCTGAAATTAAAGGAATTATTGGGATTACAATGTTAAACAAAGGGTGTGAGCGATTAGGTTTTGAAACATTTTCGATTGTGAATCCGTTTTACAAATGGTTTAAAACAATCGTATTTATTCCTATGATTGTCGTTTCTCAGCTCCGTTTTTCCTCTTGACTTGATTGCCTTAACCGGAGATTTCCTTGATCGTAAACGAAGTATTCCAAAGTTAGTTCCGTACTTGAAGGTATTTCAAAAGCTAAAGGTAAATAACCCGTGAACCATAAGTCGCACTTTCTCATCGCGTTCCATCTGATGTCTTCCCTTGTCGCCAGATAATTGGGCGAATTGCAATATTTCTTCTTCTGTGAACGTGCGCTGCCAAGTAAATACATTTTCAGGCTTCAAATTCATTTCTTATTCCCCTTTTATTTATTCATTGTTTTGGATTATATTTTACTTAATTCTCTAAATAATATAAATAATACAGTGGCCTTATGCACGATTTTGGGTTTGCCGGTGATGAAATATGCGCGTACAAAATTAGTCCCTGCGTTCATGCGGCAGGGATGGCTGCTGTTCTTTTTGGCGTCATGTTGTTTGTGATGTGCGGTAAGCTTCATTAAAAAAGTTCGCCGAAATAAAAAGGGAGAACTTTATTTTTTGGATAACCAAACGAAAGCGTCCATGGTAAACTGTATACAAAGAGGAAGTAGGGTGGAACGGTGGAAATATGGAAACATTTGGAAGAACTCCAGCAATGGCAAGGAGATGACCGTAGTGAACAAATAGCGATATTGCAAGAAAACCAGCAATATATCGAAGTTAATGAGAATGTGTATTATGATGAACAAGAAGATTGCCAAGTGATGGAGCGATATTATCGTCGTGTACCTGTAGATGGGGATGGACTAACGTTATTTGTTATGTATCATAGGCTGGTGTCACGGACGCATAAGCGAAGGCTGCCTTACTTTTTCAGCAAAGATGAATATTTGTATACATGGGTTGATTTGTATCCAGATGGGTCAGTAAGAAGCATATATTCGGGGGAGAGAAAAGATCCGAAGATATTAATTATTCAAGATTACGACACGATGAAAAAACGACATGACGAATTTCGGAAATTACTGAAAAAAGCGAGAGAATGGGAACAAATAGAAATTAGGCGAATAAAAAAAATCGAACAGCAATGGAAGTTTAACGCTGAACATGTCGTTCCGCAATCGTGGTTTGGAGCAAGAGAGCCGATGAAAGGGGATTTGCACCATCTCTTTGTCTGCCATCCTAAATGCAATACATTACGCTCTAACTTTCCGTACGCCGATTTTTCGTTTTACAAGCCCGAGTCACCGGAAGAAAAGATTCAAAACCGCTGCGGTGTCGCGGAAAACGGTTATTTCGAACCAGAATACGGAAAAGGAACGGTGGCGCGGGCAATGCTGTATTTTCTGCTTCGCTATCCGAACACAATCGCAAAAGCGTTTCGCCACAAAATTGACGTTCCCCTTCTTGTTCGCTGGCATCAGGAATTTCCCGTTACCATTTATGAGAAGCATCGCAACCGCGCTATTTTTCTCATTCAAGGAAATCGCAATCCGTTCATTGATATCCCATCGCTTGCGGAACGAATTGTGTTTCCGATCAAATTGGTGCCATAAAAAACGGTTCCCCGTGGGGAACCAGTTTTTATGCCGAAAACGTCGATTGTTCCGCTTCTTCCTTCTCGCTTTTTTTACGGAAATAGGTTGCGGCAATCGGACCGGAAATGTTATGCCAGACGCTGAAAATAGCGCTTGGAACAGCAGCAAGCGGTGAAAAATGAGCGGTCGCTAACGCCGCACCAAGCCCGGAATTTTGCATGCCGACTTCAATGGAAATCGCTTTTTGCTTTGGCGCTGACAAACGAAATAATTTTGCAAACCAATAGCCAAGCAATAATCCAAGCCCGTTATGAATGGCGACGATTAAGAAGATGGCAAGCCCGCTTTTTGCAATTGCCTGCTGGTTTTGCCCAACGACAGCCGCGACAATGGCGACAATCGCAATGACAGAAACGAGCGGCAGGACTGGGATGAACGCTTTCACTTGCTTTTGGAAAAGGGCTTGCACAATCAACCCAAAAATAATCGGAATTAGGACAACTTTTACAATTGACCAAAACAATGCCGCGGCAGAAACGGACAGCCATTTTCCGGCAAGCAGCAACATCAGCGACGGCGTCAAAATCGGCGCCAGTATCGTAGAAACGGATGTCACGGCGACCGACAGCGCGGTATCTCCTTTGGCCAAATAGGTCATCACGTTAGATGCTGTTCCACCCGGACAACAGCCGACGAGAAGAATGCCAAGAGCGACTTCCCGCGAAACCGGCAAATAACGAGCAAGCAAAAAAGCGACAAGCGGCATAATGAGAAATTGGGCGGCTACACCGATCAGCACCTCTACCGGGCGTTTGAATACTTCTTTAAAATCATTGGGTGATAAGGTAAGACCCATGCCAAACATGACAACGCCAAGCAGCGGGACTATGTATGGAGCGATCCATGTAAAAGCGTTTGGATCATAAAAAGCAAGAGCAGCAAAAAGAAGCACCCAGACAGCAAAGGTGTTTCCAACAAAATTGCTGAATTTAGCTAATGTATTCATTGTTTGTCCTCCTTTATGTAGTGAGTATAAAAATATTATATATATTATTCCGAAAAATTCAATTATACACAATTTTTTGTTTTAGTGTAATTAGCCTCCTCCTTCCTCTAGACAGGTACATACATCTCATTGTATTCGTGAATTTATTGTGACGAGTGTGAAAAAAATCACTTCTAAAATTTCAAATTGTGATATTATATTAATTGAGAAAAATAATCATTATTGTTCTATACAAAACATCACTTTATTATATTGCTGATTGAAAAAAAGAATCATTGTTGTTTGGGGGACGGAAAAGATGGTTTTGACCGATCTTCAACAAGGGCAACAGGCCGTTATTACAAATTTAGCAGTAGCCAATGAAGTAGTGAGACAACGTCTTCTTCATATGGGGATGCATGAAGGAGAAAAAGTTTGTGTCAAATGCATGATGCCGTTTGGCGGCCCAGTAATGGTAGAAGTAGATGGCCAGTATATTTGTCTTCGACGTAAAGAGGCGGCTTGTATTGGGGTGAAATAATCGATGTCATCATCTATTGCGTTATTTGGCAATCCAAATACAGGGAAAACTTCATTATTTAATAATTTAACAGGATCTTATGAATATGTCGGAAATTGGAGCGGGGTAACGGTAGAAAAAAAGGTTGGCATGCTTCGCCAGCATGGTGTTCCCGTCGTTGATCTCCCAGGGATATACTCGTTGCAACCGTTTTCACGTGATGAGGGCGTAGCGACCGAATTTTTATTAACAGAATCGTTCTCGGCGATTGTCAACATTGTGGACGCTTCCCAATTAAAGCGGAATTTGCATTTGACTGTTCAGCTGCTTGAGTTTGGCAAACCGCTGATTATGGCATTAAATATGATTGACGTCGCAGAAAAGCGCGGAATAAAAGTAGATGCAAAAAAGCTTTCACAATGCATCAATGCCCCGGTGATTCCGGTTATTGCGCGGACGGGAAAAGGGACAAAAGAGCTTGTTCGCGCTATTTTGTCTGCATCCGAACAAAACGAACATCAATTTTCTATTGATTACGGGGCCGATGTTGAGGTTGCTGTTCAAAAAATAGGCGAACAACTTCCTGATAATTTACCGGTTTCGAAGCGATGGCTTGCGTTGCAATTTTTAGAAGGAAACAAGCGAGTTCATGCATATTTACAGACATATGTAGATATTGCTCCGCTTATATTGATTCGCGATAACGTACAACAAACGCTTGGCTGCACTTTAGCAGAGCATATTTATAAAGTGCGCGACAAATGGATTACGAATGTGATCAAAAAATCGACGGTTGCCATTAAACAAAATCCGCTTACATTAACGGAGAAAATCGATGCAATTGTAACGAATAAATATTTAGGTTTGCCGATTTTCTTATTATTTATGTATATCATGTTTATGCTAACGTTTGACTGGCTTGGTTCGCCACTCGCTGATTTGCTGGATCAGTTTTTTTCCGGCCCGTTAACGGATTGGCTGTCTAAGCTGTTGGCGCTTGTAGGAGCATCGCCGTTCATTCAAGCGCTTGTATTGGACGGAATTGTCTCCGGTGTTGGCGGGGTGCTTGTATTTGTACCGCAAATTTTCATTTTATTCTTTTTCATTTCTCTATTAGAGGATTCCGGATATATGGCGCGTGTCGCAATGGTAATGGACCGCTTTATGGAAGCGATTGGTTTAAACGGGAAGGCGTTTATTCCGATGATTATCGGTTTTGGCTGCAACGTTCCCGGCGTCATGGCCGCACGAACGATTGAGCAGCCTAAAGAGCGGCTGTTGACGATTTTGTTGCTGCCGTTTATGTCTTGCTCGGCGCGCCTGCCGGTATATGCGTTATTTGCTGGCACCTTTTTTACGAAAAATCAAGCGCTCGTCGTGTTTTCTCTATACGTGCTGGGCATTGTCGTCGCGCTTGGCTTGGCGAAGGTGTTTTCTTCTACATTATTAAAGAATGAAAGTTCCATTTTTGTGATCGAACTACCGCCATATCGAATGCCGCAAGCATTGACGTTGTGGCGAAGCACATGGGATAAAGGAAAAGGATTTATACGGAAAGCAGGGACGTTTATTTTCGGAGGATCGGTTGCGATTTGGTTATTGACCTATGTTGGGCCAAAAGGAATTGGTGTTTCCATGGATGATAGTTTTCTCGCGGTGATAGGCGGTGTGATTGCACCGATTTTGGCGCCGATCGGCTTTGGAACATGGCAGGCGGGCGCGTCGCTCATAACAGGATTTTTAGCAAAAGAAGTCGTTGTTTCGACGATGAATATTATTTACCATGCAAAAGATATGGACTTGTTGCAAGGGGCAATCACGCAACACTTTACGCCGCTATCAGCGCTTAGCTTTATGGTGTTTGTGCTCCTTTACATCCCATGCCTAGCAACGGTGGCGACGATCCGTAAAGAAACTGGTTCAAGAAAATGGACGTTTATTTCGATCGGTTGTGCATTAAGTATTGCTTATGTGATTTCTTTCCTTATTTATCAAGGCGGAACGATGCTTGGATTTTCATGAGTATTGTAGTCTCGAAGACTAGTAATGTTAGTCATCGATTCTTTCATTAAAAATTTTTGGAAAAAGAGGCGAGAACGATGATCGCAAATATTGTGATCGGCGGAGTTATTTTTAGTTATGCCGGTTGGATGCTTGTCCGCCACATTAAGAAAAGTTCAAAAGGAAAATGTGCTAGTTGCTCTCTTGCTGATAATTGTCAAGGTTCTTGCGTTCCTTACAAACAAGAAAATCGTATATAAAATATATGAGGATTCTCTATTAATAGTATAGAGAATCCTCATTTTTGTGCTTGCAGATAAGAATGTCGAATTTAGTTGGAAAGAGCATCTAATAACCGTGAATTTTAGGGAAAATAGAAAAAATTACTATAAATAGTCAAAAAGCACTATTTACATTGTCGAAAAAAATCGATATTAATGAAGTATAGAAGAAAATAGTTTTGAAAACATAGAATCTTCTGTGTATGTGATGATGAGGAGAAAACATAATGGTTTATGATGGCATTTTATTATCGCTTGCGATCGGTTTTTTTCGTGGAGGAAGTTTGAAAGGGCTTGCGCATATGAACCTGCGCGGGGGATGGCTGTTTCCATTATTGTTGGTGGTGCAGTTCGTTATCTTTGCCTTGCAAGATAAAGTTGCGATTATTGCCAAACTAAGCAACACCTTATTTCTTCTTGTATATGTGATTGGCCTTCTTTTTCTTTGGCTTAACCGAAACCAGCCTGGATTTATTGTTATTTTTGCGGGAGTGCTCTTAAACTTCATCGTTATGGCGGCAAACGGCGGAAGGATGCCTGTATCTATTGAAGCAGCGCAATTTCTTGGCCGCGAATACATAGACGCATTAAAAGCGGGAGTATACGGCAAACATCAGGCGATTACGTCTGACACGTTATTGCCGTTTTTAGGCGATATTATCCCGTTATCCCCGCCATACCCACGCCGGCAAGTGATCAGCATTGGCGATGTCGTAATGAACGTAGGGGCATTTTTATTTATTCAGCATCTAATGCTTAGTGCACCTAGCAAAAAAACATCTACCGCTCCTGCGAGTAGATAAATTATAATATTATAAGGAGGCAAAAAGCATGAGTGTGAAAGTAAAACAAGTACTTATTAATCTATTTATTATCGGTTCTGTTATTGTTGCGTTGACGTCAGGATTTAGACTAGGAGGCTAAATGTTTTTTGTGTTAGGGGGGGGTATGCATTAAGCTTCTCCCCAAAATTATATAAAATGAGAGTGATTATCCAATGTTTTTAAAGCCAAAACTATATGCAAAGATATATTTAACAATTATTTCTTTCATTGGGATTTTTATATTTTTGGTAGAGAGTGATTTTACTGCTCAATCCTTAGAGGATTGGGTTTTCATTTATATGCTTTCCGCCTCGATTCTTCTATTAAGTTATTTCTCTATTAACTTCCCGCCTAAGGATAACTCATTTTCAATGGATTCGGCGATTTATTTAGCCGTGACGTTCTTATACGGCATTGATTTAGCAATGAATGTCTTATTTATTAGTATTTTAATTGAATCTTTATATAAACGTAAAATGTTGTGGTGGAAGCACTTATTTAATTTTTCCATGTATTCCATTATGATTGTCGGTGCCTATTATTCATTTTTATTTTCCGGTGGGCATGTTGGTGAAATAAATACTCAAAATTTGCTTCCGTATATGATTAGTCTAGTTGTGTATTTTAGTTTGAACATTGCTTTAATGTTTTTGTTTTTTGTCTTCTTTAATCGTATATTTAAAGGCACATTTAACATAGGAGTACTCAAAGAAGCTTGTATCAGCTATTCCGTTACGTTACTACTATCGCTTGTTTTAGCGATTTTATTAAATGAACAACGGTATTTCGGTCTGTTTTTATTCACTGTGTTAGTCGTTATTTTATCGGCGGTGTTTCGAAAATTTCTTTATTTATATCAGGAAGTATCAGAGCGTGCCAATAAGGATCATTTAACAAGGCTTTATAATCATGGTTATTTTAAAGAGACATTGCAAGAACAGTTTGCCGACGCGAAAAAATTAAAACAACCATTTAGTTTAGCTTTATTGGATTTAGATGATTTTAAAAAATATAATGACCGCAATGGACATTTACAAGGAGATAAGCTGTTGCAGTTTTTTGGTGAGATGCTGAAAAAAGCGGTAGACGGAACAGACTTTGTAGCGGCGCGGTATGGCGGCGAGGAGTTTGCGATTTTAATGCCAAATACGACGAAAGAAGAAGCTTATGCCTTTTTGGATCGATTGCGCAAGCAAGTCAATGATACATACTTTTCCGGGGTGGAGCATGTTCCTTACCGCTGTCTTTCGTTTTCTTGCGGAATTGCCGAGATGGAAAGAAGCATGTATGACAGCGATGAGTTGATTCATAAAGCAGACCAGGCGCTTTATTACGCAAAAGCGCAAGGGAAAAACAATGTTCAAATCTACAGTGAGAACAACATCTGTCTTGATGAAATAAAGTTTAAACAAGATTTAGATGCGCTGGAGCAGCAAGTAAAGTTTTTTTTATCGAAAGATGTTTATACATATCGTCATAGTAAACGGGTATTCAAATATGCATCCGAATTCAGCCAAATGCTTGATTTAACCGACCATGAAAGACAAACGCTTGTTTTAGGAGCATTAATTCATGATATTGGAAAAATCGAAGTGCCAAGGGATATTTTAAACAAAGAAGGAAAATTGGAACGGCATGAATGGGAGATTGTGAAGAAACATGTAACATGGGGAAAAGAAATTATCGCAGCGGAAAAACAGTTTGATGATTTAATTCCCCTTGTCGAACTTCACCATGAGCGCTATGACGGAAAAGGATATCCATATGGACTTAAAGGAGAAGAAATTCCAAAACTTGCTCGTATTTTATGTATTATTGATTCGTTTGATGCGATGACGACAGAACGGCCGTACCAACGTACGAAAACGTTTGAAGAGGCAGTATCCGAAATTATGCGTTGCGCAGGCACTCAGTTCGATCCCTTTTACGCTAAATTATTTACAAAGTTTATTCAAGAAAAATACTTATCGCGTGTTCATGAACAATCGGAGAAATATCATGATAACAAAGCTGTCCAATGAGGCAGCTTTTCATTTTTGCGAAAATGATTGAATTTGAATGTTTTTTGATTATATATGACTTAATTTGAAAGATTTTTGATTGAAAATGATTGATTTTTAAACCGCTTTCGTTTATGATAAAAGTATAAAATGATCATTTCCATCCGAGGAGGTGGAAGATTTGCTTACAGAAGAACGTCACCGTATTATATTAGAACTTCTCGCAGAAAAAGAAGTAGTCAAGCTGCAAGAACTAGTAGAGGCGACCAATTCTTCCGAGTCCACCATCCGTCGCGATTTAACGCAGCTGGAAAAAGAGAAAAAATTGCGGCGTATTCATGGTGGTGCAACACTGCTTCAAAAGAAGCGGGAAGAATTAAGCGTCTTAGAAAAATCAACAAAACATATACAAGAAAAGAAGCGGATTGCTGAGTATGCGGCAAGTCTTGTGCAAAACGGTGATTGCATTTATTTAGACGCTGGGACGACGACGTTCCAAATGATTCCGCATCTGCATGGCAAAGATATCGTTGTCGTGACGAATGGTATTATGCATTTGGATATGCTTCTGGAATATGACGTTCCGACATATTTACTTGGCGGTTTTATGAAAAAGAAAACGAAAGCGCTCATTGGCCGCGGCGCATTGCAATCATTAAAAAGTTATAGTTTTGACAAATGTTTTATCGGCGCCAACGGCGTTCACTACGAATATGGGTACACAACGCCTGATCCGGAAGAGGCGATGGTAAAATATACAGCAATGCAGCTATCGCAAAAAGCATATGTGCTTGCCGATCATTCAAAACTTAATGAAAGCACGTTTGCCAAAATCGCTGAACTGCATGAAGCGACGCTGATTACGAATGAATTAGCTGAAGAATGGCTAGAACCATATAAAGCAAAAACAGCAGTAGAGGTTGTGACAAAATGATCTATACATGTACATTAAATCCATCTGTTGATTATATTGTGCACGTGGACGAGCTTCGCATTGGCGAATTAAACCGTGCTGTGAAAACGTTGGCATTCCCTGGTGGAAAAGGGATCAACGTCTCCCGTGTTCTTAAGAGGCTCGGTATAGAGAGCACAGCGTTAGGGTTTATCGGCGGATTTACCGGTGCGTTCATTATCGAACAATTGCAAAACGAAAACATTGCCTGTGATTTTGTCGAAGTGCCAGGGAATACGCGCATTAATGTGAAGCTAAAATCAGGAAAAGAAACGGAAATTAATGGTCAAGGGCCAATGATTCAGCCGGAACATGAAACGGAATTCATGGAAAAAATCCGCGCATTAACGGAAAATGATATCGTCGTTTTGGCAGGAAGTGTGCCGTCTTCTTTGTCACCGGACGTTTACGAGAAAATCATCGATGAAGCAAAAAAAGTGAAGGCAAAAGTCGTCGTGGATACAAGCGGCCCGGCATTAAAATCGTTGCTTGCGCGGAACCCATTTTTGGCAAAGCCGAATCATAAAGAATTAGCCGAGCTATTTGAGACAAGCTTTCACTCGAAAGACGAGATCATGGTTTGTGGACGTCGATTAGTAGAATTAGGAGTAGAAAATGCCATCGTTTCGCTGGCCGGTGATGGTGCTTTCTATTTTAATAAAGAAATGACATTATTTGCTGAGGCGCCGAAAGGAACAGTAAAAAATTCCGTTGGTGCCGGTGATTCGATGGTGGCGGGGTTTCTTGCGGCGTATACAAGCGGAAAAAGTGTGGAAGAAGCGTTTGCTTATAGTGTCGCATCTGGAAGTGCAACGGCATTTTCTGAAGATTTATGTACAAAAGACTGTGTCGAACAGCTAGTACATGAAGTAAATGTCATGCGTTTCTAAGGGCATATGAAAAAGGGGGACCATTTTGATGAAAATTACCGATTTGCTTACAAAGGAAACAATTATTCTCCATCTGAAAGCGAAAACAAAAGAAGAAGTAATTGACGAACTTGTCGCGAAACTGCAAGAAGCAGGAGTGTTGCGTGACGCACAAGCGTTCAAAGAAGCGATTTTTGCGCGTGAAGCACAAAGCACGACCGGTGTCGGTGATGGAATTGCCATTCCTCATGCGAAAACAGCCGCGGTAAAGCGGCCTGCCGTAGCGTTTGGCCGTTCTGAGAGCGGCATTGACTATGACGCGCTTGATGGAAAACCGAGCCACTTGTTTTTTATGATCGCAGCGCCAGAAGGAGCGAATAATACACATTTAGAAGCGCTTGCCCGCTTATCGTCTATGCTAATGGATTCCTCTTTCCGCGCGCGGATTGAAAGCGTTTCAAATGAAGAGGAATTTATTCGGTTGATTGCAGAAAAAGAGGCAGAGGAAACGAAAGAAGCAGAACATACGGCATCTTCACCTTCGAAGCGCAAAAAAGTCATTGCTGTCACTGCTTGTCCGACAGGAATCGCTCATACGTATATGGCGGCAGATGCTTTAAAAGCAAAAGCAGCGGAAATGGATGTGGATATAAAAGTAGAAACAAACGGTTCTAGTGGAGTGAAAAACGAATTAACCAAGCAAGATATTGAGGAAGCGGTTGCGGTCATCGTTGCGGCGGATAAGCAAGTGGAAATGGAGCGGTTCAAAGGAAAACATGTGATTCAAGTACCGGTTGCGCAAGCGATTCGTAAACCGAAAGAGCTAATCGAGCAAGCTCTCAGGCAGGATGCGCCGATTTATCAAGGAAGCGGCGCGAAAGAGGCGACAACGGTAGGAAAGCCGCGTACAGGATTTTATAAACATTTAATGAACGGAGTTTCCAACATGCTTCCGTTCGTTGTCGGCGGCGGTATTTTGATTGCGATATCGTTTATCTTCGGAATTAAAGCGTTTGATCCGAAAGATCCGTCGTATCATCCGATGGCGAAAGCACTCATGGATATCGGTGGAGGAAACGCCTTTGCGTTGATGATTCCAGTGCTTGCTGGTTTTATTGCCATGAGTATTGCGGACCGGCCTGGTTTTGCGCCAGGGATGGTAGGCGGTTTCATGGCGGCAAATGGCGGCGCCGGCTTTTTAGGCGGGTTAATCGCAGGCTTTCTTGCCGGGTATTTAGTGGTTGGGTTGAAAAAAGTATTTAGCCATCTGCCACAGTCGCTTGAGGGAATCAAACCAGTGTTGCTTTATCCGCTTTTTGGCATTTTCATTACGGGACTTATTATGATGTATGTTGTTATCGATCCAGTGAAGGCGTTAAATGAGGCAATGAAGCATTGGCTTGAAAATATGGGAACGGCAAACTTAATTTTACTTGGCGCTATTCTTGGCGGCATGATGGCGGTTGATATGGGCGGCCCGATCAACAAAGCGGCATTTACGTTTGGAATTGCCATGATTGATGCTGGAAATTATGCTCCGCACGCAGCGATCATGGCCGGAGGAATGGTGCCGCCGTTAGGACTAGCGCTTGCGACGACATTCTTTAAAAAGAAATTTACAAAAGCGGAACGTGAAGCTGGAAAAACATGCTATATCATGGGAGCGACGTTCATTACAGAAGGGGCGATTCCGTTTGCGGCAGCCGACCCGGTACGCGTCATTCCATCCATCATTGTCGGCTCTGCGGTCAGCGGAGCGCTGACGATGTTGTTTCACATTGGCCTTCCAGCTCCGCATGGTGGAATTTTCGTTATTCCAATTGTAAAAGGAAGTTCTTTATTATACGTATTAGCGATTTTGATCGGTTCGATCATTACTGCTTTGATGGTTGGCTTGTGGAAAAAAGAAGTAGAGGAATAATAGAAAAAGCTGAGCGGGATTGTCGCTCAGCTTTTTTGTAGAACGAAAAGGAGAGCCTATTGATATAGATAAATACGATATTCATTAGTATTTTATATATAATTAAGTTTTTTAGAAAAATTATAAATTTTTCTTTTGATATCGAAATATGGAAGAAAATGTGATACGTTATATCACAAAGGAGGTACAAACAGCACGAAAATTCTACATGATTCCGAATATGGAGATTATCTCTCGGCTTTTGCTCCGATCAAGAATAATGAAAAAGTAATCGGGATTCTTGGAGTGGATATTGATGCAAAAAAGGTTGGTTTGATTCAGCAAAAAGTAGTAAAAGAACAATTAATGATGTTTATATTTTTATTTGTAATGGGAATCGGACTCATTAGCGGCATTTCCTTTTTCTACGTTCGTAAACGATTAAAATCTCTGGAAACATTAAATGAAGTGGCCGAAAAAATCGCTGCAGGGGAGCTGAATGAAGCGCAAAATCTATTAGAAAAAATACGAATAAAGGGGAAAGATGAGATTGCTAGTCTATCTTATTCATTTAAGCAAATGATGGCTGGAATGCGCGAGATGGTAACAGATATTACAGAAAGCACATATGAAATGCTGGAAACTTTTAAAGCATTAAGTCAAAATATTGAGAGTGCCAAACATTCTAGTGAGCAAATCACAATGGCCATTAGGACGGTGTCTTCGAACGCACAACAGCAGGAGACGAGTATAAATGAAACAGCTCATGCGGTCGAGGAAATGGCTATTGGCGTTCAAAAAATTGCCGAGTCATCGTCTCTTATTGCGGAATCATCAAATGATGTAATGAAACAAGTGGAAAGAGGAAATGAAGAAATTGAGAAAGCAATCAAGCAAATGGATGACATGCGACAGGCTGTTATGGAAACATCCATGAAAATCACGGAGTTAGGCAATCGGATTGAAGAGATTGAACAAATTCTTACGGCCATTACGGAGATTTCCGAACAGACAAACTTGCTTGCGTTAAATGCAAACATTGAAGCGGCACGTGCTGGAGAACATGGAAAAGGATTTGCCGTCGTTGCCAACGAAGTGAGAAAGCTTGCTGAGCAAACGAAGCATTCGGCACAAAAAATTGCTGAATTGATTCAACAGTTCCAAATCATGACGAAAGACGCGGTTCGTGAAATGGAGTCGGGAACCCAAGAAGTTGAAAAAGGGACAAAAGATGTCCATAAAGTAGGAGAAGTGTTCCGATCTATTTTTCATGCGGTTCACCAATCCAATAATGAGCTTCAAGAAGTGTCTGCGATTACGGAGGAAATGGCCGCTGGATCTGAACAAATATCTGCTTCCGTTGAGCAAGCGGCCTTCTTAACTAAAGAGGCTGCATCAAACGCTGCGAAAGTCGTGGAATCTGTGGAAAAACAAATGAAAGCAATGGAAGAAATCGCTGCTTCGACGGAATTGTTAGGGGAAATATCAGAAAAACTTGAAAAATCGGTAAGAAAATTTAATTTATAAATATAAAGTTGTCTGGGGTCTCCGGACAACTTTTTTTGGTGCACTTGGCATGGGTGCTGTCTAAGGATGAAAGTCCCGAACTGCGAAGGCAGAAGTAGCAGTTAGCTTAACGCAAGGGTGTCCGTGGTGACGCGGAATCTGAAGGAAACAGACGGCAAACTTCCGGTCGGCAGTGTGCGAGGACGAGGGTTAATCATCCTCTCCTACTAGATTACATAAGAATTACCATAAAAATTTCATGAATAAAAGAGTAATTCATGGTACAATAAACGTTTGTAATGTTAGAAAAGGAGATTTTATCGATATGATGAAGACATTTCTTCAGCTCAATACGATATTTATTAGTATTTTAATAGAATCGTTGCCGTTTGTTGTACTTGGTGTGTTTATTTCAGGGATTATTCAAATGTTTGTAACGGAAGAAATGGTCGAAAAATGGGTGCCGAAAAATAAAGCGCTGGCCGTGATCTATTCAACGCTGATAGGGGCGCTATTTCCTGCCTGCGAATGCGGGATTGTGCCAATTACACGGAGATTGGTAGCAAAAGGAGTACCTTTGTATGCAGCGATACCGTTTATGTTAACAGGACCTGTCATTAATCCGATTGTATTGTTTTCAACGTATATTGCGTTTGGAAGCAGTTGGACAATGGTATTATATCGGTCTATTTTTGCTTGTATCATTGCCATCATCATTGGTTTCATCATATCCGTGCAATTTAAAGACAACCAGTTGCGAAAGGAAGAAACAATTCATACCGTTTTGCCGAAATCATGGAAAGAAAAATGGATCGGGACGTTGCAACATACGATTGATGAGTTTTTTACGACGGGCAAATATTTGATTATTGGCGCGTTTTTCGCATCGGCGATGCAAACATTTGTGAAAACGCCGACATTGCTTGCGGTTGGCCAAGGAAGTGTGTCTTCCATTCTTGTTATGATGGCGCTTGCCTTTGTGCTGTCATTATGTTCAGAAGCGGATGCATTTATTGCGGCGTCGTTTCAAAATACGTTCTCGTTTGGAGCGCTCGCAGCCTTTCTTGTGTACGGACCGATGCTGGATATAAAAAATACGTTGATGCTGTTGCAGTCGTTTAAGACTCGCTTTGTGCTTGTGCTTATTATGTATATTACGATATTCGTGTTTATCGGTTCCTTGTTCATTTAAAGGAGTGAAATAGGATGATACGAATGTATATTTTGCTTGGTTTTTCGTTTTTGTTTTTTCATTTACACATTACAGGAGAAATTAGCAAATATATTAATATGCGTTATTCCTATATATCGTTTAGCGCCATTTTCGTATTCGCTTTTTTGACCATTGTCCAGCTTTTTTTCGCCAGCCGGGAAGGGAAGCATGAACACTGCCATGATGATTCATGTTGCCGCCATCATGAAGAGCAAGCGCGATGGAAACGGGTCGTTAATTATATGATATTTATTTTTCCAGTTGTGTCCGTGTTGTTTCTTCCACCAGCAACGCTTGATTCGGATATGGTAAAAGCGAAGGGCTTTCACATCCGGGGATTTACAACAAAAAGCGATGATCCATTTGTCCAACGGCAACTTTTGCGGCCGGATACGAGCATTTATTACGACGAAGATGACTACGATAACTTGATGAGAAAGGAACTGAATAAATTTTCAAAAACATCACATCTCGTATTGAATGAGGAAAATTATTTAAGTGCGATGGAAACGATATATCAATTCCCAGGACAGTTTGATGATCAAGTCATTGAATTTGACGGGTTTGTCTATCATGATGAGACGACGAAAAAAACACAGCTGTTTGTTCTGCGCTTTGGCATTATCCATTGTGTGGCCGATTCGGGAGTATTCGGGCTTTTAACGGAGTTCCCGGACAATCCTCATTTAGCGAATGATGAATGGATTCATGTGAAAGGAAAGCTTTCAACGATGTATTATCAGCCGTATAATGCGACAATTCCTTATGTAAAAGTAACATCATGGCATAGAATCGACGAACCAAAAGAACCGTATGTATTTCGAAAATATGACCAGTAGAAAAAAGAAGGAGCCGATTGCCAAGGCTCCTTTTCTTATGAACGTATATCACAATCGAGCACTTCCCCAAGTTTTAGACATTTTAGCCTGCTCTCGTCCAGACCGCGCCGCTTCCATTCAGCAAGCAAACGGTCAAGCGCTTCCTTCGGAGTGTCATCGGCAAGACGAAACGCGCCATAATGCATTGGAACAAAGTAATCTGCCTGACAATCTAAAAAGGCTTGTACCGCTTCTTCGGGAGTGACGTGCTGCGGGCCCATAAACCATTCCGGCTCATACGCACCAATCGGAAGAAGAGCGTAGTCAATCGAAAAACGTTCGCCAATATCCCGAAATCCGCGGAAATAGCCGCTATCGCCAGCAAAGTATATCGTCGGTTTTTCCTTTGCCTGCATGACCCAGCCGCCCCAGTGGGACGTATTCATATCCCATAACGTTCGTCTTGTCCAATGCTGCGCCGGAACGAACGTAAACGTGACGCCGTTAAACGATTGCTCTTCCCACCATTCGAATTCCGTCACTTGCTTATATCTTTTTCGCTCGAATAGACGGCCAAGCCCAACAGGAACGAATATGTGTGGTGTTCCTTTTAATTTGCGGATGCTTGGAAAATGTAAATGATCATAATGGCCATGAGAAATAAGCACGACATCGACTTCAGGCATTTCATTCAGTGAAATGCCAGGCTTCGTAAGCCGTTTTGCTGTTCCCATGCGCGTTGCCCATACGGGATCGGTGACGATGGTGATGCCGTTTAGTTGAATCACAAACGTAGAATGCCCGACCCAAGAAAGCAATGTGCGAAAATGGTTCGCATGAAGAAGTGGATATTGCGGCGGGTCGGCATGTGGAACTTGGTAAGATAAATCTTTCTTTTTGTTTCTCCGTTCCTTTTGCCAGCGGCAAAAATCGGCAAATGTTTTGTTCGTTGATACTCCATCTAAGTTTTCGTATCTCTTCATCTGTTTTTCACCTTTTTTGCATACGTTATAATATAAGAGTAGCAAAATGATTTTTTCAGTAACAAATTTTTGCTTGGTGGTGAAGAAAAATATGTTGCAATCATTTACGATTCGAACAACAAAGCGCGATGAGATGGTGGACATTACTTCGTTCGTCGAACAGACGGTGCGTCAAGCTGGAGTGAAAGAAGGATTCGCCATCGTTTATTGCCCGCATACAACTGCGGGAATTACGATTAACGAAAACGCCGACCCTGATGTAAAGCGAGATATGATGCGGCGTTTTGATGAAACGTATCCGTGGGAACATCCGCTTGACCGGCATATGGAAGGAAATACAGCGGCGCATATGAAGGCAAGCACGGTCGGTGCATCGCAACATGTCATTATTACGAATGGCAAGCTTCTTTTAGGAACATGGCAAGGAATTTATTTTTGTGAATATGACGGACCGCGCCAACGGACGTTTTATGTGAAAGTGGTCGAAGGGTAAACAGCCGGCACCATTTGTCAGCTGTTTATGTTTTTACGTACATGTTTTGTCGATAAAAAATAATCGATAAATGAAAAAAGCAAATAATGTGGGAACGATAGTCACGGTGAGATTTCGCGTCTTGTGCCTTGCTTTCAATGGTTGGAAATGATGCAACAAATTAATAAAACCGTTTAATAGTTCCAACAATGAAATGAAAAGGGGAAGAAATGGCTGGCTGCACTCTACGCAACCGTTAAAACAAGTCACAGAAAAACTGGTAAGTGCAGTATATAAATGTAACTATAATAATATTATGTAAAATAAAATACGCTAATTAGAAAAGGACTAACGAAAGAGAAGCGGTTAGTCCTTTTCTGTTTGCTGATTAAGAAAGAGATGTTAAAATGAGCGGACCGTTTTTCGTAATGGCGATCGTATGCTCGTATTGTGCGGAATAAGAGCCGTCAACCGTTCTTGCCGTCCAGCCGTTATCGTCCATTTTGCTTTGCCATGCGCCGATGTTTACCATCGGTTCAATCGTAATCACCATTCCTTCTTTTAGACGCAATCCTTTTCCTTTTTCACCAAAGTGAGGAATGTACGGTTCTTCGTGAATCGTTGGTCCTATTCCGTGTCCAGTAAAATCTCGGACGACGGAAAAGCCGTTTGCTTCGACATATGTTTGGATCGCATGGCCGATATCCCCGATGCGATTGCCAATTACCGCTTGTTCAATCCCTTTATATAGAGATTGCTCCGTCACATAAAGCAATTTTTTTACTTCTTCACTGACATCGCCGACCGCATACGTCCATGCGGAATCAGCAAGCGCCCCGTGCAAGTTGACAACAAAATCGATCGTCACAATATCCCCGTTTTTTAACGGCTCATTACGAGGAAACCCGTGACAAATTTCGTCGTTGATCGAAGCGCACGTTGCGTAAGGATAGCCTCGATATCCTTTTTGTTCCGGTTTTGCGCCATGTTTTGCTAAAAACGTTTCTACAAAGCGGTCGATTTCCATCGTGGTAATTCCTGGCTTAATTAACTGGGCGATTTCTTGATGGCAAGCTGCCAATAATTTTCCTGCTTCGTGCATCAATTTAATTTCTCTTTCTGTTTTTACATGAATCATGGAAAATCTCCTTTTCATTAATGATTTGGAAATGAATATCATGATATATATGCCGTAATGCAACAAATCTAATGTGTATTGTAACAAAAAATAGTATAGAGATAAACGAAAGGGAGTCTCAGCAAGGTGATTTCCAATTTACGCAATTTTCCGAAAAAATAGCACGAACACTCTGTTTTTGATGAAAAAGAAAGTATGTAACAAATTGCACCGGCTACTAGAGACAGGGCGTTCTTTAGGCCTTCGGTCATGTCGCCGTTTTATAATGCCGCAGAAACCTTTTTTTCTTCGTTTGTGAGATCGTGAGAATTTGATGAAGAAAGTGGAAGATAAATCGATACTTCTGTTCCTTTATGTATTTCACTTTTAATATGAATCGTCCCGTTCATGGATTCAATAACGCGGTACACGACCATCATGCCGAGGCCAGTGCCTTTAATTCCTTTTGTTGTAAAATACGGTTCTCCTAGCCGATCGATTTGTTCTTTTGTCATGCCGACTCCCGTGTCAGAGATGCGAATGAGGACGCGCTGTTTTTCAATAGAAACGTAAATTTGCATCACACCGCCGTTTGGCATTGCCTCGATGGAGTTTTTCATAATATTGAGCAAACATTGGCGGAATTTTTCGCGCTCTCCAGTTATCGTAAACGGAGCTAATGTTGTTTTTACTTCCACACTGTTCATATTGGCAAGCGGTCGTAAAAGGTCGATTACGCGTTCAATTTCTGTTTTGACATTCAACTTTTCTACCGACTCGGGGGCCGGTTTCGCAAATGTTAAGTAATCGGTAATAATTGCTTCTGCACGATCTAACTCTTCAATGGCGATTCGTATATATTGCTTCCGTTTTTCCGGAGAAAGGTAGTGCTGCTCCAACAGTTGCATAAATCCGCGCGCAGCGGTAAGCGGATTTCGTACTTCGTGGGAAATGGATGCCGCTAGATGGCTCACTACTTCCATTTTTTCCGCACGGATAATCCGTTTCCGTAATTCTATATTTTTGTATATCATTTCTTTTAATGAACAAACAATTAGCATACATATCGGCTGGACAACCAAATAGGTAAGAGACATGATAGAAGGTGGTGATACAATGCTGTGGAACATTTGGGCCAGTCCGACGGATAAAAATCCGGAAAAAGAGCATAGTGCAGTAGCAAGCAATATACGATGCTTGGATGGTAACAGCAAAAATTTTTTCGATAAAGTTATGCTTGTTGCCATAATGAGGATGGAGGTAATGACAGTAACGAAAAATCCGGCCCCTCCAAACAACGAGCGGCAACCAATGGTTACTAAACATAAAAACAAGCTTATTGCTGGTCCTTTATATAAACTCCCTAACCAAAGCGGTATTTGCCGCAAGTCGAAAATGAAATCTGGATTCGAGTCGACAGGAATGGTGATACATAAAATAATGACGAGTGCCAAACAAACGGTGAACAAATGTTGTTTGATATGTCTAGGTATATTTCTTTCTTCCACCCATAAAGGAACGATAAAAATCGGAATAAGAATAAAGAACAAATTTAGTAAAAAATCTTTTAAAATAGCAAGCATAGCAGCACCTTCTTTCGTGTAATACGGTACATTAGAAGCAAATCAACAATGACTGCTAATATATTACATTGTAAACAAAAAACGTGTCGGATGTTAAGAGTGAATTCATAGTGTTTTTTTGACATAAATCTTTGTTTTTCAACAAAAATAATAAGACTCCATCCAAGAAGAAGGCATCTTCTGTTTTTGTTATTGACAAAATCTGATATGCAGAGCTAACAATTTGTTGATTTTTCTTCGTTCTTTCTCCCGTGGTTTATTTTTATAATGGTTAATGAAAGGGGGATTTTCCTATTATGCGGGAGCTGTATAAGCAGTTAATGGTTTGGATCGAGGAAAAACAGCCAGTAAAAATTAAAACCGATCAAGGAGAAGCTACGTTTTTGCCTGTCAAACTTTATCAAGATGCTCGTAAGCTATTTGTGTACAATCGTAATATGAGGCTGATCAACATCTCTCTAGATAAGGTGATTTCTATTGAACCGATCCGTATTTATGGGGCGTTTGATATAAGAGAAGAACAAGTTGTACATATGCATTAAGCGAAAAGGAAGGGAGCGGACTCATTTAAAAAAGAGGACGCTCTTTTTTATGTATTGCCGAGCGGAAGGACGTTATTTTACAATGAATTTATTCATAATTAGAAGAGGGGGAGGAAATATGCATGGCAAACGCATCGTCTTATGCGCGTCAAGAAAATTGGAAGAAATGACAGCACTCATTGAAAAACAAGGTGGAATAGCGATCGTGCGCCCGGCACAAGGGACAATATTTTCGAAGGAAGGAGAACTGGAAGACGAAATTCGCGCTGTTATTGCGATGCGTCCGGACTGGTTTATTTTCACAACTGGTATAGGCGTGGAAACGTTGCTAGAAGCGGCAGAGAGAGGAAAAGTGAAAGAAGAATTTGTGAGAACAATTCAACACGCGAACGTAGCTGTACGGGGGTATAAAACGATAGCGGCATTAAAGAAAATTGGCGTTGCTCCTGTTGCTGCCAGTGATGATGGAACAACCAAAGGACTAATCCGCTCGCTTCGGATGCATTCATTCGCGGATAAACGAGTCATTATCCAGCTGCACGGAGATACGGCCCCGACATTAAAGCAGTTTCTTAAGGAAAACGGCGCGGCATGCACCGAACTGCTTCCGTATCGCCATGTAGCACCGGATTCCGATATACTTGAAAAACTGTATGAAGAAGTAACCCGCGGGGAAGTAGACGCCGTTTGTTTTACGGCGGCGATGCAAGTTCGTTTTTTATTTTCATTTGTAAAAGAACAAAAAGATATAGAGTTGTTCCGGCGAGCATTAAACGAACAGGTTATCGCGTGCGCGGTTGGAAAAGTGACGGCTGAAGCGCTCCAGGAGGAGGGGATTACCCGCATTGTTGCTCCGGAACTAGAGCGGATGGGCGCAATGATTGTTACGTTGTCGCAATATTTCGAACGCCAGTCATAGCGATGAAGAAAAATCACGCAGGAAATTTCTTGCGTGATTTTTCTTTGCTTATTTGTGTGACATAGCGCACAACATTTTGAAAGGGAACGGGATAAAATGGGAGACAAAGAAGCAATAGGAGGGATGATGATGCATTCATTTTGCCATATGGGCGGACATGAAGAAGTGGAGCTATGTCAAGGTTTGCAGCGTTTAAAACAAGAACATGAGCTATTGCGTAAGCAAAAGCAATATCTTTTTGAATTAGCACAGGCAATCGGCGGCGATGCTGGAGTGCAAAATTGGAAAGAACGATTGCTTGCATTGCGGAAAAACGTTCAAGTATTTATCAATGAGTTAGATCCACACTCAGAACGGGAAGAAGGTGTGTTGTTTCCGATGATGGCTCAATATATCGGAAGAACATCCGGTCCGATTGCGGTCATGGAGTATGAACATGATCAAGCGAAACAACGAATTACATCTTTTTTAGCAAAGACAGCGGAGCTTCCGGAAACAGTCGATCGGGACAGTGCCATGGCGCTAGCTGATAAAATTATTCAGGCATATCATATTTTGACGGAACACTTTATGAAAGAAGAAAACGTGTTATTCCCGATGGCCGAGCGGCTTTTATCGGACGAAGAAAAAGAAGAGTTAGCCGAAAAAATAAGCCAGATATAAGAATAACGGGATACCTCTTAATAGAGATAGGGGGTATCCCGTTTTTCCATATATGCAAAAAGGACGCCTATTAATGAATGCTGTTTGGTTGCTCGGCTTGCTTAGGCATGCGTTTACGATAAACGACATAACTTCGTCTTAAATAACGGAGCGGCAAGCTAAACACGTGCACCAATCTTGTAAATGGCCAAACGGCAAAAATGCCTAATGCTGCGATAATATGAATTTGAAACCAGATTGGCACCTGTTCCATATAAGCTGGGTTTGGCCGGAACATTAGGACGCCGCGGAACCATGGACCGATTGTTGTTCGATAGTCAAAGCCGTTGGAATCGATATTAAGCAGCGTAGAAAAAAGTCCGGTTAAGATGACAATCGCGAGGAAAAAGAGAGCGATCCAATCCCCACGGCTGCTTGTTACTCTAACGCGCTTTACCGCTATGCGGCGGCGGGTCAGAATGATTAGTCCGATCAGAGCAGCCAATCCTGCCGGAATACCACCAGCAAGGGCAATGAGGTGGTATGCTTCTTCCGAAATGCCCATCGTTTCGTAAACGGCTTCAGGAATCAGAATTCCCATGACATGTCCGATAAAAACGAATAAAATTCCCCAATGGAAAAGAAGGCTGCCGAGACGCAACTGCTTTTTTTCCAATACTTCGCTTGATTTGGACGTCCAGCCAAACTGATCGTATTGATAACGCCAAATATGGCCGCCGATAAAAATCGTTAGGACAACGTAAGGCAAAATGACCCAAAGAAATTGTTTCAACATATCACACACTTCCTTTCGGGATTGGCTTCACACCAAGTTCTTCGAACGCCAGGAAAATAGCGTCAAAAATAGCGGTATAAGGACTTTCAATGGCTGCGAGCTGTTTTCGGATTTCATCGATATTGTTTGCATATGTTTCAAAGAGCGGAACAACATATTGTTGTTCCGCGTAGGCGGCAAACTCAAGCATTAGCGGCAAATAATCAGGGAGTTCTTGGTCGGTCGTATCAAAACCGGCCGCTTTATAACGCTGTTTTAGTTGCAAAAGCTCCAAACCGCGCTCGCGCTGCTCGCCTGTATTCATATAGGTAACATACAAATTTGTTTTTTTGCCGAAATCGAACGTTTCGACATATTGTTCCATTCGCTGCTGAGCAGGGATTGTTTGTATGTGATGAATAAAAGTCGTGATATTATTGACGATTGCATCATTTTGTACAGTATGGATTGCTTCTAGGCAGTCGTCTAGCAAGTTTGCCCATTCTTCATCAGGATATGACAATAAATGGGATATGCATAAAAACACGGTTTGCATTTGTTCTTGATCCATCATTTATCACCTCGTATTAAGAGAGCGTGCCGCAAGCACCTGGACCGCCGGCAAATGATAAACCGCAGCTTCCTTGTTCCGCGTATAATTCGGCGACTTCTTCGCGATGGGATGCCGGAATCACGAAGCGGTCTTTATATTTGGCGATCGCTAATAAACGGTACATGTCTTCGATATCTTGTTCGCTTAAATCGAGCTCTTCTATCATGCTGATATCGGGTTGTTTGTTTGTTTGACGCGCGCGCATATAGGAACGCATCGCCGCCATTTTTTTCAACGTAATACGGATGTGTGTTTCATCTCCAGCTGTTAATAAATTTGCTAAATATTGAATTGGGATGCGCATTTCATCAATCGCTGGGAAAATGTCTTCCGCGTTTGCTTTGCTTCCTTTTCCTTCAAACATGTTCATAATCGGGCTAAGCGGCGGGATATACCATACCATTGGCAATGTGCGATATTCTGGATGAAGCGGAAGAGCGATTTTCCAGTCAACAATCATTTTATAAATCGGCGAACGTTGCGCTGCTTCAATCCATTCTTCTGGGATCCCTTCTTCTCTCGCTTTCGCGATGACTTCTGGATCGTGTGGATCTAAGAAAATTTCAAGCTGTGAATGATATAATGCTTTTTCGTCTTCCACGCTTGCAGCTTCTTTTACTTTGTCTGCATCATAAAGCATCACGCCGATATAACGAATACGGCCGACGCACGTTTCCGCGCAAATCGTCGGCATGCCCGCTTCAATCCGCGGGAAGCAAAGCGTACATTTTTCCGCTTTATTCGTTTGCCAGTTAAAATATACTTTTTTATACGGGCAGCTTGTTACGCAGTAACGCCATGCGCGGCATGCGTTTTGGTCGACGAGAACGATGCCGTCTTCATCGCGTTTGTACATTGCTCCCGATGGGCAGCTTGATACGCAAGGCGGATTGATGCAATGTTCGCAAATGCGCGGTAAATACATCATAAATACATGTTCAAATTCCGCTTGGATCGCTTGTTCCATTTTGACAACGTTCGGATCTTTTAGTCCGGTAATGTGAGCACCGGCAAGATCGTCTTCCCAGTTTGGCCCCCAAGATAGTTCCATGAACTCGCCGGTGATCGCCGATTTCGGGCGAGCGACCGGCTGATGGCGTTTTTCGGGGCTAGTGGTCAATGTTTCGTAATCATAATTCCATGGTTCATAATAGTCATCAATCGTTGGTTGATACGGATTATAAAACAAGTTGAGAAGGCGCGTTGTTTTTGAGCCGGATTTCAGCTGGAGCTCCCCGTTTTTGAGCTCCCAGCCGCCTTTATATTTGTCTTGATCTTCCCACTGTTTCGGATAACCGATCCCTGGTTTTGTTTCGACGTTGTTGAAATACATATATTCTGCACCGGGACGGTTTGTCCACGTATTTTTGCAAGTGACGCTGCACGTATGGCAGCCGATGCATTTATCTAAATTCATGACCATGCCGACTTGCGCTTTAATCTTCAAGCCAATCGACCTCCTCTAATTTGCGAATAATGACATACAAGTCGCGTTGGTTTCCAGTTGGACCGTAATAGTTAAATCCGTAGCTTAATTGCGCATATCCGCCGATCATATGGGTCGGCTTCATATGAATGCGTGTCGGGCTGTTGTGCGTGCCTCCGCGGTTGTTTGTCAGTTTCGTACCAGGAACGTTAATGTGTCGGTCCTGGGCGTGGTGCATAAATGCCATGCCGCGCGGCAAACGGTGAGAAACAACAGCGCGTGCGACAACGACGCCGTTGCGGTTGAAGCATTCAATCCAGTCGTTATCGCGAATGCCGGCTTCTTCGGCATCATCTTTGTTGATCCAGACGGTCGGACCGCCGCGGAACAGTGTGAGCATTGGCAGCGCATCAAAGTACATGCTGTGAATCGACCATTTGTTATGCGGTGTTAAATAGTTTAAAATAATTTCTTTTCCTTTGATGTCCGGACGGTTTTTCGAAAATGGGCGATGCTGCAAGGTTGGTTTAAACGTTGCCATTGCTTCGCCAAATTCATGCATTAATTCGTGATCCAAGTAATACGACTGCCGTCCTGTCAATGTCCGCCAAGGAATGAGCCGTTCTACGTTCGTTGTAAACGGAGAATAACGTCTTCCGCCTTTTTCCGATCCGCTAAACGCCGGTGAAGTGATGACTGTTTTTGGCTGTGCGGTAATTTGCTCGAACGTAAAGCATTCTTCTTCACGTTCTTTCGCTAAATCTACAAGCGATAGATTTGTCTTTTTCTCGAGCGCTTCCCACGCTTTGACGGCGACTTTTCCGTTTGTTGTCGATGATAGCGCGAGGATCGCTTCCGCCGCGTTTTTCGCATCGCTAATGTCTGGGCACCCGCCGGCAATCGTTGAATGTTTAACTGTTCCTAACGTTTTTTTCAATTTTTCATATTCTTCTTTTGCCGACCATGTAATGCCTTTTGTTCCAAACGGAAGATTGGCTACATTTGGTCCAAGCGCAGTCATTTTATCAAACAGCTGTGTATAGTCGCGCTCGACAACGTGAATGTTCGGCATCGTTTTTCCTGGGATTGGTTCGCACTCGCCTTTGCTCCAGTCGCGTATTTTGCCGAACGGCTGCGCCAATTCCTGCGCCGTGTCATGAAGAAGAGGAGTCGCCACCACTTCTTTGACCGGCTTCATGCCGATTTGTTTGGCCACTTCAGAAACGGCTTTCGCTAGCGATTTGAAAATATCCCAGTCTGACCGCGCTTCCCATGGCGCAGAAATAGCCGGATTAAACGGATGAACAAATGGATGCATATCTGTGCTGCTTAAATCATGTTTTTCATACCATGTCGCAGCGGGAAGAACGACATCGGAATATAGCGCTGTTCCCGCCATGCGAAAATCTAAGTTGATTAATAAATCGAGTTTTCCTTCCGGTGCCTCGTCGCGCCATGTGATTTCTTGCGGACGCAGGCTGTCTTCATCGTCGTTCAACAAGCCATGTGTCGTGCCAAGCAAATGTTTTAAGAAATACTCATGGCCTTTACCTGAGCTGGAAATTAAGTTTGCGCGCCAAACGATTAAATTTCTCGGGAAGTTGGCTTCATGATCCGGGTCTTCAATGGCAAAACGCAATGTTTTTTCTTTTAATTGCTTGGCGACATATTGTGCGATTTGTTCCGGTGTCGATGCACCAGAGGCAACGGCTTCTTCATACAAGTCAATGCCGTTTTTGTTAAATGTCGGATAGGAAGGAAGCCAGCCAAGACGCACTGCAAGAACGTTATAATCAGCATAATGTGAATAACGTGCTTTTTTCACAAGCGGAGAAACAAGTTCATCGACTGGCATTTCTTCGTAGCGCCATTGGTCAGTCGCAAAGTAGAAGAACGATGTACCATTTTGCAATTTTGGCGGCATCGTCCAGTCGCGTGCCATCGCGATCGTTTGCCATCCTTCCGTCGGACGCAGTTTTTCTTGTCCAACGTAGTGCGCCCATCCGCCGCCGTTGACTCCTTGCGCGCCGACAAACAAGACGAGGTTTAATACGGCGCGGTAGATGGCATCTGAGTTGAACCAATGGTTAATGCCAGCGCCGACAATAATCATCGAGCGGCCATTGGTATCAATTGCATTTTGCGCAAACTCGCGCGCGATTTTAATCGCTAGCTCGCGTTTGACGCCGGTAATCGTTTCTTGCCATGCTGGCGTGAATGGAACAAGATCATTGTACGTACGGGCGACGTTTCCACCAATCCCGCGGTCGACGCCGTAATTAGCAAGGATAAGATCATAGACGGTCGTTACGTATGTTTCGCCGCCTTCGGTAAGAATTTTTTTCGCCGGGACAACGCGTTCGATCGTTTCTCTTCCTTCATTAGAGAAGTATGGAATATGAATCGTGATCAGTTCGTCTTCGATGCCTAAAAACGATAGGCGCGGCTCGATCGGTTTTTCTGTTCCTTCATCGACCATGTGTAAATTCCATTTTCCTTTGTCATCCCACCGCGAGCCGATCGTTCCATTTGGAATCGCAAACGATTTTGTGTTTTCGTCAAAGACAGCCGGTTTCCACTCGGCATTTGTAACGTTTCTGCCGATATCCTTTGCGTGCAAAAAGCGACCCGCTACCCATCTGTCTCCATCTTTTTGCAATGTCACGACGAATGGAAAGTCGGTATACGTTTTTGCATATTGTTGGAAATAAGGAATTTGCTTTTCAACGTAAAATTCTTTTAAAATAACATGACCCATGGCCATGGCGAGCGCGCCATCTGTTCCTGGTTTCACGCTGAGCCAATCATCGGCAAACTTTGTCGATTCGGCATAGTCTGGGCTGATTGACACGACTTTTGTACCGCGGTAGCGAACTTCCGCTAAAAAGTGGGCGTCTGGCGTCCGGGTGAGCGGTACATTGGACCCCCATGTAATAATGTAGCCGGAGTTATACCAGTCACTCGATTCCGGAACGTCGGTTTGGTCGCCCCAAATTTGCGGCGATGCAGGCGGCAGGTCCGCATACCAGTCGTAAAAGCTAAGCATCGGTCCGCCTATCAGCTGCATAAAGCGTGAACCGGCCGCATGGCTGACCATCGACATCGCTGGAATTGGCGAAAAACCAACATTGCGGTCCGGACCGTATTTGATGACAGTATATAATAGTGATGTAGCGACAAGCGTTAACGCTTCATCCCAGCTGACGCGGACAAATCCGCCCTTTCCGCGCGCTTGTTTATACCGTTTTGCTTTTTCCGGATTTTCGACGATGCTTTTCCAAGCGTCAAGCGGATTTTTATGTTCTTGTAGCGCTTCCCGCCACATATCCATCAACACGCCGCGCACGTATGGATATTTCACGCGGAGCGGGCTGTAAATGTACCAAGAAAAACTTGCGCCGCGAGGACAACCGCGTGGTTCAAAATCAGGCATATCCGGTCCGGTTGACGGATAATCAATTTGTTGTCCTTCCCATGTGACGATTCCGTCTTTTACGTAAATGTTCCAGCTGCATGAGCCAGTGCAGTTGACTCCATGGGTGGAACGGACGACTTTATCATGCTGCCAACGGCGGCGGTAAACATTTTCCCAATCGCGGTCGCCGTAGGTCACCTCACTATGGTCATTAGCATATCGTTCGATCGGTTTCATATATTTGAAACGATTCAATAACGGAGATCGTTTTCGTTTCATTGTGCTTCACTCCTTCAACAATGTTTGTAATCTTACTATAGCCATATTGAAAATAAAGAGATGTTAACTTCGTCACACTTGCCGTGATTGTCACAAATCTGTCAAATCGTGATGAAAAAACGAACAAATATTCCTTTGATGTGTTATAATGTAGGAGCTAAGGAAAAAATTTTTTTACATACAGGAGGTTACATTGCGGTATCATAGTCACATTGTTACGTCATTACTATTAGGAGCAACGGTCGCGGCACAGACGCCGCTTTCGTTTACCGCAAGTTATACGGCAGGTGTCGTGATCGGCAGCTTGCTTCCGGACATTGACGAGCCGAAATCGTATGTCGGCCGGCGCTCGTTTGGTATGTCAAATAAAGTGAAGGAAGCGTTTGGCCATCGCGGCATGACCCATTCGCTTCTTGTATGGGGAATGATTGCCCTTGTCGTGACGTGGGAATCTTCTTCGTTATTTGCGACTGGTTTTGTACTCGGATATTTGTTTCACATTATTGAAGACTTTTTGTCTGTTCAAGGTGTGCCGCTATTTTGGCCGCTGCAGGCAAAGCGCTATAAAATTCCGCTCTATCGAACAGGAAATATAGTGGAAATGATGATTTTTTACGCGGCGTTTGCCTTGCTTGTTTATATAGGGACGAAAGAAAATTTGTTTTATGAATGGTGGAAATCATTCGGATCGTTCATGTGATCGTTCATAAAAATTGTTCATAAAAAAGGAAAAAACACGTCAGCAGCGAATTGATGAAATGGATACATTTTGCGCATTTGGGGGGAGAGGAGATGAAAGAAAAATATCCTGTATTAAAAGGGGCAGAACCGTTTTATTTTGAAGGGAACAATATAGGAATATTAGTTTCCCATGGTTTTACTGGTACAACGCAAAGCATGCGCCCGTTAGGCGAGGCGTACGCAAAGGCGGGGTATACCGTTTGCGGCCCGCGGTTGAAAGGGCACGGAACGCATTATGAGGACATGGAACAAACGACATATGAAGATTGGATTCGATCGGTCGAGAGCGGATATGAGTGGTTAAAAGAACGTTGCGACACCATTTTTGTGACAGGTTTGTCGATGGGCGGGACCTTGACCCTATATATGGCGGAAACATATCCGGAAATAAAAGGAATTGTCCCGATTAATGCGGCGATTGACATTCCAACGATGGCCAGCGCAACAAATTTAGAAGACTTGCCTAGGTATCTGGATGCGATCGGCTCAGATATCAAAAATCCAGACGTGAAAGAATTAGCATACGAGAAAACCCCTGTCGCCTCCATTCGACAAATTGTCATGCTCATGGAAAAGGTGAGGGCCGACCTTCATAAAATCACGAGAACATCCGCTGGAAGCCCACTGCTTTAGCTGTGGAAGGAAGGCGGGGTTTATATTTTCAGTATATACTGAATTTTTCGTTCAATATAAGTACACTGGATTTAGAAAGGTAGGTGAATCAAGAATGCTCTGCACTCTCAAGATTAAATTAATGCCAACTCTTGAACAGTTTCATGCGCTGCTGGAAACAATGAAACGGTTTAACCAAGCATGCAACTATATTAGCGAGATTGCTTTTCGCTCCAGAACCTTTTCCAAAACGAAAATCCAGCGGCTTTGCTACTATGACGTCAGGGAAAAATTTGGCCTCTCTGCCCAAATGACCGTTCGTGCCATCGGCAAAGTGTCGGAAAGCTATCGTTTGGATAAAAAAACCTTGCATAACTTTAAAGAAACCGGTGCCATCGTGTATGATGAAAGAATCCTGTCCTTTAAAGGGTTAGAGTATGCTTCCATCCTTACCTTGCAAGGAAGAATGGAAATCCCTATGGTCATTAGCCGCTACCATCAAGGTTCGCTGTGCGGCAACCGTGTTCGGGGTCAAGCCGATTTAGTCCTTCAAAACGGTATTTTTTATTTACTGCTCGTGGTGGACGTTCCCGAAGGCCAGCCCAATTCCGAAAACGGATTTATCGGTGTGGACCTTGGCATCATTAATATCGCCGTCGATAGCACCGGTGAGGTATTTTCCGGCTCGAAGGTCAACGGGCTGCGCCGCCGCCATGCGAAACTTCGCGCCAAACTCCAAAAGAAAGGCACCAAGTCAGCGAAACGCCTGCTTAAAAAGCGTTCCAAGAAGGAAAAACTATTTGCCCGTGATGTGAACCACTGCATTAGCAAGAAGATTGTTGAAAAGGCAAAGGCACTCGGATGCGGCATTGCCCTTGAAGATTTAAAGGGCATCCGCCAACGCACCGAGAAAACGGTTAAAAAGCAACAGCGTCGTCAACACTCTTCTTGGTCTTTTTATCAGTTGAGAAAGTTTATTGAGTATAAAGCGGCGATCGCTGGCGTGCCGGTGGTATTGGTTCATCCCAAAAATACTTCCCGCACCTGTCCGGTTTGCGGACATGTGGCCAAAGAAAACAGACCGTCAAGGGATCAGTTTTGTTGTCGAGCTTGTGGGTACGCTGCCCCTGCCGACAACGTGGCTGCGGAAAACATCCGCAGGGCTGCTGTCAACCAGCCGAACGCGGCAGCCAATTAGGCTAGTTGCAAGCCCACGGCTTTAGCCGTTGGGTAGTTGACGTCCATGTAGAGAATGCCGTACGACTGTTTGACGATCCAACCTTGCTAATAGAGACGATAGAAGCCGCACGTGCGCAAGCAGGCGATATTTGGTATTATGACAGCCTTGGCTATGTATACGGAATGCTCGGTGAGCTCAACAAAGAAAAAGAAGCAGTTGAACAAGCGCTTCGCATCGATTCCGATCATGCGGAGTTGCTGCACCATTATGCGAAAGTATTAATAAAGGAAGGAAAGATAAATGAAGCCATAGCCATTATCGAACGGCTCATCGAACAAGATGTCCGCAATGAAGAACTATATGACACGTATATTCAAGCATTTTTGCATACTATCAAAGGATTCGTACAGATTGCCGAGCGCTTGCGTAAATGGAAGCTGGAAAACAACGATAAAAGTTTGGTGTACATGTATGTCGCTTCTTCTCTTTCCTCGTATGTCATGAGCGCACAGCGTCAGGAAGAGGAAGGTTCGCTCGCGAAACGAATATGGACGCGGGCAAAAGCATGGACGAAACAGTTTTTCTCGGCTGCTTCCGTCATCGATTTATATGAAACAGCGATTCGTCTAGACCGCGGCAATATGGAAGCGTATGAGCGCCTCGCTGAGTTTTACGAAGCGGGGGAGTTGTTCGATGATGCCGATGAAAACGCTTCGTAAAGCGTTAAAATACGAATGGAATGCGGAGGTCGCGCGAAAGCTTGTCATGCTGCTAGTCAATGCGGACAGCAGCAAGTTAAGAAAAGAAGCAAAAGAGTGGATCGAGCGGCTTTTGGAGGAGCAACCAAACGATTTGTCGATGCTGGAGTTAAAGGCGTTATTGCTTCTCGATGATGGGCAGGAAGAGAAAGCGGAGCGTATCTTTCTTTCATTAATCGAAACCGATCCGCTGCTATATCGCAGTATTTTGGCATTAGGAACACTGTATAATGACAAGCAGCGCTATGACGAAGCGATTCATGTGCTTGCGAACGGTCTTTGCCATCATCCGAACGATCCAGAGTTGATGAGTGAGTTGGCGCGGGCATATGATGAACGTGGACAAACAGAAAAGGCGCTTTCGGTAGTGGAAGAATGGCTTCGTTTCGATGAAGTGGATTTATCGGCACATTACCAACGGGCGTGTTATTTGGCCAAGCTCGGACGAATGCAAGAAGCGGAAGCCGAACTAGCGTATATCCTTGACGAAGATGAAACTGGTTATTTTTCTAAATTGGCAAAAGAAGAGAAATTATTTGCATCCTTCATGCGGCCATAAATCGAGAAAACGCCTTGTGAAAAGTTGGCATCACTTGAACAAATATTTTTCTTTTCTTTCTCGGTGGAATTTGCTATGGTTAGTACGAGAAAGTTTTCCCGATAGAAAAGAGGTGGGAGAGTGGAAGCACCCTTCGATTTGCTGACGTATGTGTCGCTTGTCAGCGCACTGCTTGTTGTGATGCGATGTTATATCACCGAATACCGGCAAACGAAAGCTTTTTTATATGACGTTACACTTGCACGTGCAGAGCGGGAAAAAGATCACGTATATTTTACGCGTGCTATGATCCCTCTCCGCCGAATTTTCACGCCGCAAAAGCAGAAAATTCCTGTACGGGAACATTCCTATCAATCCGATGAAGAAGGAAGGAGACCTCTTTTATTCTTCGCACATTGATGAAACAATAAGGAGGTCTCTTATGAAAAAATGGATTTTTACATTACTAGGAATGGTTGTTTTATTAAGCGGATGCAATCGCAACGCGCCGATTGACGAACATAGCCAAGGTATTTGGGATCATTATTTTGTTTACCCAATGTCGAAATTGCTTTTAATGCTTGGGCATCTATTTGGAGATAACTATGGGATTGCCATCATTGTGTTAACGTTAATCGTTCGTTTTTGTTTGTTGCCGCTGATCTTAAAGCAATATAAAACAACGATTGCGATGCAAAAGCTTCGTCCGGAATTGCAAAAACTCCAAGAGAAATATAAAGGCAATGATATCGAGACACAACGAAAACTCCAGCAGGAAATGATGCAGCTATATCAAAAACATGGCATTCATCCTGCGAGCGGCTGCTTGCCGGTGTTTATTCAAATGCCGATTTTTATGGCACTCTATTACGCAATTTCACGCACCCAAGAAATTAAGCTCCATTCGTTTTTATGGGTGCAACTCGGCCATCGCGATCCTTACTTCATTTTGCCGATTTTGGCAAGCCTCGCGACATTCATCTCGGTGCGGTTGTCGCCATCAATGACGGAACAACAAATGCCGCAAATGGCGATGATGTCATATATCATGCCGATTATGATTTTTATCGGGGCAAATTCCGTTCCGTCCGCACTATCTTTGTACTGGGTTGTCGGCGGCTGCTTCTCGATCATTCAATCATTGATTTTACGTACACAACTAAAAGCGGTCAAAGCCGCAGAAAATGGATAGACAAGATAAACAGCCCCGCCGCTTTCTATGTAAGGAAGGCGGCGGGTTTTTATTTGGTCTATCGCCTTACACGTATTGATGCTATCTATATATTATTACCTTTTCTTCTGTATTTTTCTATTTTTTGTTTAGGTTTTCTGATCATTCTCTTTACCGCCATCGTTCCCCGCATGAAAAAGCTTGTTCCATAAACAAGGCAATTTTCGAAGGAACTTTGACATGTTTACCGTAGCAGAATAATAGATAATAATGTTGACGAAAAGGAGGATATAGAAGAACAAATAAAGGTTTTAGGCAATGTTCTGAAAGTATTTTGGACACTTAGTTTGAAAGATCGATTCCCGGAACGGAATATAGTCGTGGAAGTGTTTGAAGAAGATGACGGAGAATTATTTATTACCGTATACGAAAAAAAGTGAGTGATAAACCTTAATTACCTTGATTGGCTACAAGCCTTTCAAGTTTTTTTATTTTAAGACTAATCGCTGTGCAAAATAAAGTGTGTTTATAAGAGGGTGTAAATTAGCATATTGTTTCGGGCCTACTTTTATTTCTGTCCATTCTCTGAAACAACGCTACGCATCCGTCGTCATATTGACATTGCACAGACACTCCTTTATGAAATGAGAGGGGAAATGGTCTGAACTTAGTGAAAGATAAACAAACTTCATCATAACAAAGCGATTTGTTCGAAAAAAAATCCCTAAACTCGTGAACTCAAGTCAGAAATATCGATTTTTCTAAGAATATTGATATATAATTGTACTTGTATTAGTTGCAAATTTAAATCACGTTTATTCGACACTAAGAATGATATACTGCTAAAGAAAGTGTCTCTGCGCCAACATATGCCGCGTCTCAGAGCATAATCTTGCGCATTATTCACACGTGAAAATTCGGATAATGGGGGAGCTGCGTATGAAAAAAGCATTGATAAACATCGATTATACGATTGATTTCATTGCCGATCACGGCGCGCTTACTTGCGGAAAGCCGGGGCAGCAAATCGAATCAGAGCTTGTGCGGATTACGAAAGAGTTTATCGAAAATGGCGATTATGTCGTATTTGCGGTTGATCTCCACAAAGCCGGCGACACGTATCATCCAGAAGCGAAACTGTTTCCGCCGCATAATATCGAAGGCACAGAAGGCCGGAAGTTATATGGAGAGTTGGAAGCGGTTTATCAGGCGAATAAGCATAAAGATAACGTATATTGGATGGATAAAACGAGATATAGCGCATTTGCGGGCACGGATTTAGAAATTAAACTGAGGGAACGAGGAATTACAGAAGTTCATTTGGTAGGCTGCTGCACCGACATATGCGTGCTTCATACAGCGGTCGACGCGTATAACAAAGGATTTCGCATCGTCGTACATAAAAAAGCGGTTGCGAGCTTCAATCCTGTCGGGCACGAATGGGCGCTCGATCACTTCAAACAATCGTTAGGCGCGGAAGTAGTGGAATAAAATAAGTGTTGGTGTTGGACAAGCGGATTAAAACTGACTAGTTTTTGGAGGTAATGCAATGCATCAAAAATATACAGATGATAGTTTTACTCTTCATACGGATTTGTATCAAATCAACATGGCAGAAACGTACTGGGAAGACGGTATTCATCAGCGCAAAGCCGTATTTGAAGTGTTTTTTCGAAAACTTCCTTTTGGAAACGGATACGCGGTGTTCGCGGGCTTAGAAAGGGTTATTCAATATTTGCAAAATTTCCGGTTTACAGAAAGCGATATTGACTATTTGCGCTCGGAATTAGGGTATCGGGACGATTTTTTGGAATATTTGAAAACCGTTCGTTTTACAGGCACGTTGCGCTCGATGAGAGAAGGGGAGCTAGTCTTTGGCAATGAACCGATTCTTCGCGTCGAAGCTCCATTAATTGAAGCGCAATTAATCGAAACAGCGATTTTAAACATTATCAACTTCCAAACATTAATTGCGACGAAAGCTTCCCGCATTAAACAAATTCTTGGCGATCAAATGGCGATGGAGTTCGGCAGCCGCCGGGCGCACGAAATGGACGCTGCACTGTGGGGAGCGCGCGCCGCTTACATTGGCGGTTTTGAAGCGACTTCCAATGTGCGTGCAGGAAAACTTTTCGGCATCCCGGTTGTTGGCACGCACGCTCATGCGTTGGTTCAGGCATATCAAGACGAATATGTCGCATTCCATAAATATGCGCGCCGCCATAAAGATTGCGTGTTTCTCGTAGATACGTATGACACATTAAAATCAGGCGTGCCAAATGCTATTAGAGTGGCCAAAGAACTAGGCGATCAAATTAATTTTATTGGCATACGCATCGATAGCGGCGATTTAGCGTATTTATCAAAAGAAGCACGAAAAATGTTAGATGAAGCCGGGTTTAAAGATGCGAAAATTTTTGCTTCGAGCGACTTAGATGAGGAAACGATTCTTAATTTAAAATCCCAAGGGGCGAAAATCGATGCATGGGGAATCGGCACGAAATTAATTACCGCTTACGATCAGCCAGCTTTAGGAGCTGTCTACAAATTAGTCGCTATTGAGGATGAAAACGGGAATATGGTCGATACAATTAAAATCAGCGGCAACCCGGAAAAGGTGACAACTCCTGGGTTGAAACGGGTGTACCGCATTATTAATAAAATCAACAAAAAAGCGGAAGGAGACTATATTGCGCTTGAAAGCGAAAATCCGCAAAAAGAGGAACGGCTGAAAATGTTCCATCCTGTTTATACATTTATTAGTAAATTTGTCACAAATTTTGAAGCGCAAGATTTGCATCATACCATTTTCCAAGATGGAAAACTCGTATATACTTCTCCTCCGCTAAAAGAAATTCAACAATTCACGAAAGAAAATTTAAAATTGCTTTGGGACGAATACAAGCGGACGATGAATCCCGAGCAATATCCCGTCGATTTAAGCCAAGCATGTTGGGATAACAAAATGGAGAAAATTCGGAAAGTGAAAGAGAAGATTGAAAAGATGGGAGATACGGAGCATTAATTTTCGATAGGCATGATGAAAGGTCACCGCAAGACTATACGCGGTGGCCTTTTTTCGGTTTATCTTTTTTGCCGAGAAGACCCTCACCTCTAAGCGAAGCGTAGGTAGGGGATGAATCGGTATTTTTTGTCTTTTTGGTAATCTTAATAGTTTGAGCAGCTATGGCCAAAGGAAACAAGGAGACGGCAGCTATGTTTTCCGCATTAAAGTAAAATAAATGTTGTTTGTCGATTGGATCAAAAAGCGCTGGCTCGAAAAGGCTTGGAAAGTAACCTTTTGGAGCCAGACTTATTTCCGGTTACAGTCTTCCTTGTTTTTTCAACAGCTGTTCCATTTCGCGGACGAGCGAATCGAAATAAGAAAGCAGGTTCTCGAGCGGCTTCGGTGATGTCATATCCACTCCCGCTTTTTGTAAAAGGCGGATCGGGTCGTCGGATGTTCCAGAGCGCAAAAACTGCAGATAGCGTTTAGTCGCCTCTCCGGTTTCATCCGCTTTCATTTGCTTGACAAGCTCAAAGGAAGCGGCGAGCGAGGTTGCGTATTTGTATACGTAAAACGCATCATAAAAATGCGGAATGCGCAGCCAGCCGCGCGCAGTTTCCGGATCGGCGGCGTAGGCAGGGCCGTAATATTTTTTCAACAGGCGAAGCCAAAGCTCGTTCAGTTCGGCTGCGGTTAAGCTCCCGCCTTGCCGCACTTTGTCATGAATCGCTTGTTCGAATTCGGAATACATTACTTGCGTATATAATGTGCCGCGAATTTGATCGATTTGCTGGTTGAGCAAATACAGCTTTTCTTCGTCCGTTTTTGCTTGCTTTAAGAAATAATCCATCATCAGCCATTCGTTGGCGGTGGAAGCGACTTCCGCGGTAAAAATCGATTGTCTAGAATAATGGTATGGCTGCGTTTTGTTTGTATAGACGGAATTCATCGCATGCCCGATTTCGTGGGCGGTCGTCAGCAAGCCATCGAGCGACCCGTCGTAGTTGAGCAAAATAAACGGATGGGTGTCGTACGCCCCCGTATTATAGCCGCCCGTATATTTTTTTGGGCGCGGATAGACGTCAATCCATCGCTGTTCGAAAGCGCGCCGCACGTTTTGGATGTAGTCGTCTCCGAGCGGTTTCAGCCCTTCAAGGATGAGCGATTGCGCCGTTTCGAACGGAAACTTCATTTTTTTCGCGATGGTCTCTTCAACGAGCGGCACAGACATATCGTAAGTGTGGACACGGTCGACGCCGAGCGCCTTTTTGCGCAGTTCGACATAGCGATGCAGTGACGGCAAGTGAGTATTGACGGTAGAAATGAGATTGGTAAACACTTGTTTTGGCACATCATCGGCCGATAGTGCCGCATCGAGCCCAGATTTGTATTTTCGCGCTTTCGCGTACAGTTCGTCCGCTTTCACAGATGCGTATAACGTGGCGGCGGATGTGTTTTCGATCGTTTCATAGCTTTGAAAACGCGTTTGAAACGCCCGCTTGCGATAGTTGCGATCCGGATGTTCAAGCGCTTTTGTATAGTTTTCATCCGTCAACGAAACCGTTTTTCCGTCCGGTGTGCGCACAGAAGGCGGGTCATAATCGCCGCGCGCGGCATTGTTATAAATGTTTTCCGGATCACTCATGATGGGAGAAAGCTTGGCGAGCAGCTGTTCCTCTCTTTTGGAAAGAGTATGCTTTTTCCGTTCGCGCAATTCTTCAAAATAATAGCGGTATGGCTTAAGCGGCTTGCTTTTTTGCAGCTTGGCAAGCGTCCGTTCGGAAAGCGACAGCAGTTCCGGCTCGATAAACGCCGTTTTTGCCGCATAGTCGGAAATCAGTGTTTCCACTTGCGCTTTTAGATGAGCGGCCGTCTTGTCTTCAATGTTAAGATCTTGTTTTAAGTGAGCATAAAGGGACAATTTTTCGAGCTTTCGTGCTATCCTTTCATTAAGGGCAAATAGTTTGGCGACGTTGGAAGCGCGTGCAAGCTTGCCTTCATAGGAGGACAGTTTCGGCAACGCATCGGCGACTGCTTGATAGTCGCGTTTGAAATTGGCTTCCGACACGTAAATGTCGGCTAGATTCCATTGGTATTTTGCATTGATTTTTGTTTCTTCCGCATCCGTTCGAAGCGGAATAAGCAGCAGTATGACAATCAACCATACATACGATCGTTTTTTCATCATCGGCCTCTTCCTTTCCTGTTTTTTCCGTTGTTACGTAGTATGCGCAAAAACGAAAAGATTACTCGATACAAGGAAAGGAGTGGCGGAAACGATGTGGAATGTATATGTGTACGATAAAGAAGAGGAGGGGACTTTGTGGAGAGAATACGTTTAGCAGAAGATTTAACCTTCTCCCGCATTATTCACGGATCATGGAGACTAGCGGAGTGGAATTATTCCAAAGAACAGATACTTGATCTTATTGAATTTTGCCTCGAACAAGGAATTACGACGTTTGACCATGCTGACGGTGCGCGCGCTTATGCTGCCGCTTCGCCGCGAGCAGTGGTTTGACATTTTGCAAAGCTCGATGGGACATGAAGTGCCGTAATCCACAACGAACAACAAGGAGTAATTCATCATGAAAGTGATTATCGCCGAAAAACCAGATCAAGGCGTCACATTGGCGTCGATTTTTCAGACGAAAAAACATCAAGGATATATTGAAATTTTTCCAAATGAATTGTTTCCGAAAGGAGCGTATATGACATGGGCGATCGGGCATCTTCTCCAGCTCGTTCCGCCCGAACGGTATCGTCCGGAATGGAAACAATGGAAGCTCGAGGCGCTGCCGATCATTCCGGAGCGTTTTCAATATGAGGTAGAAAAAGCGAAAGCAAAACAGTTTGCGATTGTGAAAGAACTGCTTCGCAAACCGGAAGTGACGGAAATTATCCATGCTGGTGACGCCGGAAGAGAAGGAGAACTGATCGTCCGCAATATTATTCAAATGAGCGGTGTGAAAAAGCCGATGAAGCGGCTTTGGCTTTCGTCGTTAACTCCAAAAGCGATTTACGAAGGATTCCGCCAGCTGTTAGATGAAGCCGAAACAAGAAATTTATATGAAGAAGCGTACGCGCGCGCCTGTGCCGATTGGCTTGTCGGGATGAACGCTTCTCGTGTTTACAGCATTTTGCTAAAGCAAAAAGGGATGAATGATGTCTTTTCTGTAGGAAGAGTGCAAACGCCGACACTCGCGTTCATCGTGAAACGGGAAAAGGAAATCGCGCAGTTTCGTCCCGAACCGTTTTGGGAAGTGGTGGCAACGTTTGCCGTTGATGGCAGGCAGTACGAAGGGAAATGGGTAAACGAAGAAGGAGAAACGCGGATCAAGGAGGAGCAGCTGGCGCAAAAAATCGCTCAGTTTTGCCGAAACAAGCCGATAGAAGTGAATGAAGTAAAAACGGAGCGAAAAACGTTTCTTCCGCCGTTGTTATTCAATTTGTCCTCTTTGCAGGCAACGGCGAATAAGGTGTATCAATTTTCACCGAAAAAGACGCTCGATATTTTGCAGAAATTGTATCAAAAAGGAATTGTGTCATATCCACGTTCCGATTCGAATTATGTGACAAAAGGCGAGGCGGAAACATTCCCGGACATTTTGCAAAAATTGCGGGCGTTTCCGGAGTACCAGCCGTTTTTTCCGCTTCCCAACGCGTCTATTTTACATAACAAACGATATGTAAACGAAAAAAAGGTGACCGACCACTATGCCATCATCCCGACGGAGCAAGTGGCCGATCCGGCGAAATTATCGGCGGATGAGCGGAAAATTTACGATTTGGTTGTGCGGCGTCTCATTGCCGCTCATTACGAAGCGGCGGTGTTTGACTATACGACCGTTATCACGCTTGTTGATGGGCGCGCCCGGTTTATTTCGAAAGGAAAGCAGCAAATCCAGGAAGGATGGCGGAAAGTCATCAGCCAGCGGGAAGAGGGCGAGGAAGCGATTCTTCCCTCGCTCCGTGAAGGCGAACAAGGCGATGTGCTGGACGTCCGTATAAAAGAAGGAAAGACCCAGCCGCCAAAGCGGTATACGGAAGGTCAGCTGATTACGCTGATGAAAACGGCAGGGAAATTTTTAGATAACGAAGAATTGGAAAAAGTGCTTGCCAAAACGGAAGGTCTTGGCACGGAAGCGACGCGCGCCGCCATCATTACGACGCTGAAAGAGCGAAATTATATCGAAGTAAAGAAAAATCAAGTATATGCGACCGATAAAGCGAAAGTGCTCATCGAAGCGATTGGCGAAAAAATTTTAGCCTCTCCGGAAATGACGGCGAAATGGGAGCAGCGTCTAAGCGAAATCGGCGAAGGGAAGGCGTCAGCGGCCCATTTTATGGAGCAAGTAAAAAAATTATCGAAAAAAATCGTCGAAGATGCGCTTGCCTCGTCGCAGCACTGGAACTTTGCCGGATTCGATACGGCATCAATTCAGCGCACCACATCGAAAGCGACGTTAGGAAAACCAGTCGGCACATGCAAATTATGCGGCGGAATGGTCATTGACAAAGGCGAGTTTTATGGCTGCGCCAATTATGCCAAGACGAAATGCTCATTTACGATTTCAAAAAGAATTCTTGGCAAAACGATTTCGCAAGCCAATGTAAAAAAGCTTTTGCAGCATGGGAAAACGAACGTCATCAAAGGGTTTAAAAAAGGAGAGAAAACGTTTGATGCAGCGTTAATGTGGGATGAAAAGGAGAAAAAAATAGTGTTTTCGTTTCCGAAAAAATAATCTCCTTTCTCATGTTGAGGGGGAGATTATTTTTTTCATCACTAGAAAATGGCAATTAGCATATTTACGAATAGATCTAAAAATTGTACGATTACACTTGTAAGGGAAATTTTTTTGAGTAACAGTAATTATATTACGTAAACAAAAGAAGGGATAACCATGGATAAACAAGAAGTAATCGATCTTCTCTCCAGCAAAATGAAGTTAATTCGTGTTGAAAAAGGATATACGCAAGATAAGATGGCGGAAGTGTTAGGGATTTCGAAAAAAACGCTCGTGCAAATTGAAAAAGGGCGGACGCAGGCGAACTGGACGCAAGTCGTCGCGTTATGCGCGCTTTTCCGTGATAGCGAAATTATCGAATCGGTGCTTGGCGATAGCCCGCTTGAAGTGATTGAAACGATCGCACATGAAGAAATTGATGCGCCAAAAGGAAAGACTCTCGGCGGAAAAGTATGGTGGAGAGAAATTAAGCGGATGGGTCCGTTTCGCCTTCAGCAAAATATTATCAGCAAGCATTACCGCATTTTAGATGTGCACAATGACCGCTGGTACAGTTCTTTCGATAAGGAGGAAGCGTTAAAGCGGCTCGAGGAACTCGCGAAAGGGGCTAATGCGTAACCACCTGCCCTTTTGATGCGACTAATATAAAAAAGGTGGTTTAATGAAACGATGCTGGTGTTGGGTTCTTGGCATTGCTGTCCTTTTTTGCCTGTATGGGGGAGCGCGGACGTATGCGTGTGACTGCGTCCCGCCACGTTTTCCGTTGGAAGAGTTCACGAGAACATCCGCTGGAAGCCCACTGCTTTAGCTGTGGGAGGAAGGCGGGGTTTATATTTTCAGTATATACTGAATTTTTTGTTCAATATAAGTACACTGGATTTAGAAAGGTAGGTGAATCAAGAATGCTCTGCACTCTCAAGATTAAATTAATGCCAACTCTTGAACAGTTTCATGCGCTGCTGGAAACAATGAAACGGTTTAACCAAGCATGCAACTATATTAGCGAGATTGCTTTTCGCTCCAGAACCTTTTCCAAAACGAAAATCCAGCGGCTTTGCTACTATGACGTCAGGGAAAAATTTGGCCTCTCTGCCCAAATGACCGTTCGTGCCATCGGCAAAGTGTCGGAAAGCTATCGTTTGGATAAAAAAACCTTGCATAACTTTAAAGAAACCGGTGCCATCGTGTATGATGAAAGAATCCTGTCCTTTAAAGGGTTAGAGTATGCTTCCATCCTTACCTTGCAAGGAAGAATGGAAATCCCTATGGTCATTAGCCGCTACCATCAAGATTTGCTGTGCGGCAACCGTGTTCGGGGTCAAGCCGATTTAGTCCTTCAAAACGGTATTTTTTATTTACTGCTCGTGGTGGACGTTCCCGAAGGCCAGCCCAATTCCGAAAACGGATTTATCGGTGTGGACCTTGGCATCATTAATATCGCCGTCGATAGCACCGGTGAGGTATTTTCCGGCTCGAAGGTCAACGGGCTGCGCCGCCGCCATGCGAAACTTCGCGCCAAACTCCAAAAGAAAGGCACCAAGTCAGCGAAACGCCTGCTTAAAAAGCGTTCCAAGAAGGAAAAACTATTTGCCCGTGATGTGAACCACTGCATTAGCAAGAAGATTGTTGAAAAGGCAAAGGCACTCGGATGCGGCATTGCCCTTGAAGATTTAAAGGGCATCCGCCAACGCACCGAGAAAACGGTTAAAAAGCAACAGCGTCGTCAACACTCTTCTTGGTCTTTTTATCAGTTGAGAAAGTTTATTGAGTATAAAGCGGCGATCGCTGGCGTGCCGGTGGTATTGGTTCATCCAAAAAATACTTCCCGCACCTGTCCGGTTTGCGGACATGTGGCCAAAGAAAACAGACCGTCAAGGGATCAGTTTTGTTGTCGAGCTTGTGGGTACGCTGCCCCTGCCGACAACGTGGCTGCGGAAAACATCCGCAGGGCTGCTGTCAACCAGCCGAACGCGGCAGCCAATTAGGCTAGTTGCAAGCCCACGGCTTTAGCCGTTGGGTAGTTGACATCAAGATAAATATATTATTTGAAAAAAGGATTTTGCCCATACTGAAATGAGTAAAAACGGAGAAGAAAAAGCGGATGAAAATTAGATGTTTTTATACATAGAGACAAAAACTTCTGGATATACTACAAATGTACAAATCATCTCATAAACAGTTTGGCAAGAACATGATAATATTGGGCTATAGCCAAGCGGTAAGGCAACGGACTTTGACTCCGTGATGCGCTGGTTCGAATCCAGCTAGCCCAGTCTCTAACAGGCAAGCAATGTCGCTTGTCTGTTTTTTTGTTGAAAAAGAAGGAGTTTTGACAAAGGATGTCAAATATAAGACATGGCAAGGAGGAGATTGTGATGAAAACAGCTGATTTATGCGATGAATTTTTAAGTGAATTGCAAGTATGCCAGCTGCCGATGCAATCTTACGGCGGCAAAGCGGAATTTTCCGGACCAATCGCGACGGTCGATGTATTTGAAGATAATGTGCTCGTTCGTGAGGCGCTCGAAACTGTTCCAGCGGGCACCGTATTGGTCGTAGACGGAAAAGGTTCGCGAAATTGCGCGCTGCTCGGAGACCGTCTTGCCCAGATCGCTTGCGAGCGCGGGCTTGCCGGGGTGATTATTCACGGATGCATTCGCGATTCCGCAGAAATCGCCAATATGCCGCTTGGGGTGATGGCGATTGGCACTTGCCCGGTGAAAAGCAAAAAAGAAGGAAAGGGAAAACGGGACGTTGCGCTCGAATTTGGCGGCGTTCGTTGGGAGCCAGGCGCCTATGTGTACGCTGATCAAGACGGGATTGTATTGGCGAAAACGGACTTATTGAAAAAAAGTGGTTGACGATATTTGAAAATTTGTACTACTATGAATAACAGAAATGTGTTCTTTGAAAAATCGACATTATATGCCAAACAAATAAGGTGCCTTTCTCATTAGAGAATAGGCTTAAAAGGGAAGTACGGTGAAAATCCGTCACGGTACCCGCCACTGTGATGGGGAGCTTTGTTGCATCATGTCACTGAAGGAAACTTCGGGAAGGCGCAATAAAGCGATGATCCTAAGTCAGGAGACCTGCCTTATTTGTTCGGACGGATACCTACGGGATTATAGGTAGACGTGCGGGAGAATGGTATACTTTTTTTGCTATATTTGTATGCATTTTTCTGCACCTCTGCGTATAGAGGTGCTTTTTATTTTGCAAAAAAGGAGAGACTCAACATGACAACATGGAACTTAATCGGAATGAAACATCATGTGCTGATTTGCAATGGAGGCAGCTGCATGCGTAAAGGGGGAGAAGAAGTAACGCTTGCCATCCGCGAAGAAATCGCGATGCTGGAGTTAGATGGCATTGTACATACGACGCGGACTCGCTGCAATGGCCGTTGCCAAGACGCGTGTGTAGTCATCGTTTACCCTGAAGGCGTATGGTACAACGGTGTGACGCCGGAAAAAGCAAGGGAGCTTGTGCGAAGGCATTTACGGGACGGGGAATGGTTGGAAGAAACGATAACGTACCGTTATGAAGAGAAGCAAGGATTGATGATGTCAAAACAATCAAACGCCCCTCTAGGAATCTCGAAATTATGTAAAGCAACGGGAGGAACGAAAGCATGAAAAAATGGAAAGTCGCCCTTTTCCTTTGCGGTTTAGTCGTCTATTTTACGTTTACCGGCAGCACATCGGCATTTGCGATGCATATTATGGAAGGATTTTTGCCAGTTGGATGGGTGATTTTTTGGTGGCTAGTGTTTTTGCCGTTTTTTATCATCGGTATGCGTTCACTAATTCGGATTACACGCGAGCATCCGGAACTAAAGCTGCTCATTGCGCTGTCGGGGGCATTTACGTTTGTGCTGTCCGCCTTAAAAATTCCATCCGTTACTGGGAGCAGCTCACATCCAACGGGGGTGGGGCTCGGTGCGGTGCTGTTTGGTCCATGGACGATGGTGGTGATGGGCAGCATCGTATTGCTGTTTCAAGCGTTATTGCTGGCACATGGTGGATTGACGACATTAGGGGCGAATGCCGTGTCCATGGCGGTCATTGGCCCGATTGTGGCGTACGGTATTTATCGTTTCGGGAAAAAGTGGAATATACCGAGGCGCTGGACGATTTTTTTCGCTGCATTTTTCTCTGATTTGGCCACATATGTTGTCACCTCATTGCAATTAGCGCTGGCGTTCCCGGATGCGACAGGCGGGGTTTTCGCTTCGTTTGCCAAATTTGCCGGCATTTTTGCTGTTACGCAAATACCACTGGCGATTACAGAAGGGCTGCTTACGGTCGTCGTTTGGAATTTCTTATCCACTTACAGCAGCCGCGAACTAAATCAGTTAGAGAGGGGAGTATGATATGAAGCGAAGTCTTTTTCTTCTAGCTATTGCTGTTTTACTGGTAGTAGCGCCGTTATTGTTCATTCATCACTCTGATTTTGGCGGCACGGATGGCCAGGCGGAAAAAATGATTCAGAAGCTCGCTCCTCATTATCAACCTTGGATGGAAACCATATTTGAGCCGCCAGGCGGAGAGGTGGAAACGTTGCTGTTTTCTGTGCAGGCGGCAATCGGCGCTGGAATTATTGGCTATATTATCGGCGTCTATAAAGGCCGGGCGAACCGAAAAGAGGAAGCAAAATGATCCGGCAGTTTGACACCATCGCTTACGATAACCGCCTGCGGACAATACGCCCCGAACAAAAAGTGATATTTGCGCTTCTGTTATTAATGATGGCCATCACAGAAAACTGGAAAACGCAAGTAATGATGACGATTTGGCTTGCCATTTGGATTATCGGTTATGCGCGTGTTTCGTGGAAGGTGTACGCCAAAGCCCTCGGAGTCGTGGCATTGTTTCTGATGATGAGTTTTCCAGCTTTGCTTGTTTCGATAGACAAATCTTTTCATGTTTCCATTGACCGTTCGCAAATTTTCATCGCAATGTCTTTGCTCTCTCGTTCGGTCGCGGCATGGTCTTGCTTATTTTTCCTCTTGGTGACTACCCCGTTTCCAGAGATATTGTATGTGCTCAAACGAATGAAAGTACCATCCATTATCATTGAGTTGTTGTTTTTTATGTATCGGTTTGTATTTGTTTTCGAGAAAGCAGCAGAAGAGCTATACGTAGCAATGAAAGCAAGAAATGGAGGAAGCCATTGGCGGCATGGCGGGATGTTGGTGTTCCAGCTTTTTCAGAAAATATGGCATTCCTATGAAGCGTTGCGCCTTGCTTTAGGGGCGCGCGGAGTTTCCAATGAAATTGTCTATGTTCATATGGAAACATACAACGAAAAAAACAAACGTTATCTGTGGGAAGCAGCCATCGGCATAAGTTTGCTTCTATGGCTTGGATGATAGGAGGGCGGCAGAAGATGCTGAAAATGGATGAAGTATATTATACGTATCCGAACGGACCATGTGTGCTAAAAGGATTAAGCCTTCATGTCCCCAGTGGAAAAAAATGCGCACTCATCGGTCATAACGGATGCGGCAAGACAACGTTATTTTTACATGCGAACGGGCTGTTGCGGCCCGACTCCGGCGACATCTATTGGAATGGAGAGAAGATGGATTATCGGCGTCAAACATTGCAAAAATGGCGGAAAGAGGTCGGCATCGTTTTTCAAAATCCGGAACACCAGCTTGTGGCGCCATTGGTACGTGATGAGCTGGCGTTTGGCCTGCACCATTTAGGAATGAAAAAACATGAGATGGACGAGCTCATTGAAAAAGCGCTGGACGAGTTTAGATTGCGTCCATGGTTGGACAAGCCTGTTCATCATTTAAGTCTTGGCCAAAAAAAATGGCTGACGCTTGCCGCCGTAATGGTGATGAACCCGAAATTATTAGTGCTCGATGAGCCGACGGCATATTTAGATCGCCTGCAAATCGAGAGGTTTGTCGAGAAGATCAACGATATTCATCGAGCCGGCACGACGGTTTTGATCGCTACTCATGATTTTGATTTTGTCTTAGAGTGGGCAGATATCGTGTTTGTCATGCATGACGGACAAATTGTCATGCAAGGATCGCCGCAAGACGTATTTGCTAGGCAGCATCAATTGCAAAAATGGCGTCTTGGTGTTCCGCTGCTTGCTTCTGTATGGAAAACGTTGTTTCCACACGAGACACGCATCCCGCGGAATGTGGAAGAAATGAAACAATGGATGAGAATGAATGAGCATACAAGCCTCTATATTAGTGAAAAAGTGATATAGTGTTCAAGTTTTTTCGACAAATGAGCCCAGTTAACATGGACAAGGAAGATGGAAATTGAGGTGAGACAATGAAAGGAAAATTGCTGATTGTCGGATTTGGCCCAGGCAGCAAGGAACATATGACAAAGCGAGCGCGGGAAGCGATTGAAGAAAGCGATATTATTATCGGTTATAAAACATACATTGACCTAGTTGCGGATTTAATTGGCAATAAACAAGTGATTAGTACTGGAATGACGGAAGAAGTAAGCCGCGCTCAAGAGGCGGTGAAATGGGCGGAACGCGGAAAAACGGTCGCCGTCATTTCAAGCGGGGACGCGGGCGTGTACGGAATGGCAGGGCTTGTGTATGAGGTGCTCATTGAAAAAGGCTGGACGCGAGAAAGCGATATCGAGGTGGAAGTCATCCCAGGCATTTCTGCCATTAACTCGTGTGCCGCTCTTTTAGGTGCGCCGATTATGCATGATGCGTGCACCATTAGCTTAAGCGATCACCTAACGCCGTGGGCGCTTATTGAAAAGCGCATTGAAGCGGCGGCCGCTGCCGATTTTGTCATCGCTCTATATAATCCAAAAAGCGGACGACGCACGCGTCAAATTGTCGAAGCGCAGCGTATTCTTTTGCGTTATCGCTCGCCAAATACTCCGGTCGGATTAGTGAAAAGCGCTTATCGCGCGCGGCAACATATCGTATTGACGGATTTAGCGCATATGCTCGATTACGATATCGGAATGTTAACGACTGTCATTATCGGCAATTCTTCGACGTTTGTATACGACGGGCTGATGATCACACCACGCGGATACCAACGAAAATATACATTAAGCGCCTCCGAACAGCCGCTGAAACCACATGAACGGCTTCGCAAAGAAGCGGAACCGTGGGCGCTTGATCAAACGAAACGAGAACCGGTAAGAGAAATGGCAGAAGAAGCGTTGCAAACATTGGCGATTGGCCACCAAGACACCACGACGTTTGCGCCGGCGATTTTCGAAATCGCGGTTAGCCCGGGAGTAGCGAACAAAAATTTTACGCCAAAACAGATGATGGTACTAGCTGACATCGTCGGTGAAGACGGAACGATGATGTATACCCCGGATCATTATTTGAAGCTGGAAGTGCCTGCTTCTGATCCAGACCGTATCATCGCTAGACTGAAAGAAGCGGGGCTTGACGTTGCCCCTGTTGGTGATGTACTGACGGTGAAAGCTTGCGATTTTTGCGACGGGGAGAAAAAAGACGCGATTCCATACGCGGAAGAGTTATACGATCAGCTTGGCGGAATTGCGCTTCCGAAAGAATTGAAGCTTGGTGTAAACGGATGCGGCATGGCATGTTACGGAGCGGTGCGGGAAGATATCGGAATCGTCTATCGGAAAGGAGCATTTGACTTATTTTTAGGAGGAAAAACGGTCGGAAGAAACGCACACCCTGGGCAACTTGTCGCTGAAGGAATTCCGCCTGGCGAGATTGTGTCCGTTGTCACCCGCATTATTCAAGAATATAAGGAACGCGCGCATCCGAACGAACGGTTTCATAAGTTTTTTAAGCGAGTGAAACAAGTCGGCGGGTTTGTGTATCAAGAAGCGAAGCAAGAGGCAAAAATCGAAGTGCCTGCTTGTGGTGAATAAGGGGGAAGAAAATGAATGAAAGCAGTATTATTTGTCGGGCACGGTAGCCGTGACCCGGAAGGAAACGACCAAGTCCGGCAGTTTGTTGAGCAGCTAAAACCGCACATTGCGGCATCCTTACATGTCGAAACGAGTTTTTTAGAATTTGGACTGCCAACGATTCGCGAAGGGATTGACCGTTGTGTCGATGCCGGGGCTCGCGAGATTATCGTTATTCCGATTATTTTGCTGGCAGCGGGCCATTCGAAGCTGCATATTCCAGCGGAGATCGATGAAGCAAAGAAGCATTATCCGCATGTGGCGTTCATCTATGGCCGACCAATTGGCATTCATGAGCAAACGTTTTCGATCTTAAAAACGAGATTACAAGAAATCGGTGAAAATATAGAAAGCCCTGATCCGGAAACAGCGGTAGTGTTGCTTGGTCGCGGGGGAAGCGATCCGGATGCGAACAGCGATTTATATAAAATTTCCCGTTTATTTTGGGAACAAACGAACTATTTCCTTGTAGAACCAGCATTTATGGGAGTAACGACGCCATCGTTAGAAGATGGAGTGGAACGGTGCGTGAAGCTAGGGGCGCGGAAAGTGGTGGTTTTGCCATACTTTTTGTTTACCGGCGTGCTTATCAAGCGTCTTGGAGAAAAAGTAAAACAATTTCGTTTTCAGTATCCGCAAGTCGATTTTGCGCTAGCAGGCTACTTTGGATTTCATCCGAAGCTAAAAACGATTGTGCTTGACAGATTAGAAGAAGCGCTTGGCAAGGCGGTTATGATGAACTGTGATATGTGTCAATACCGGCTTCATGCTGCGGAGCATCATCACCATCATCACCACCATCATCATTAAGGAGGAACATGCATGATTATTGTATTAGCGGGAACGAGCGATGCCCGAAAGCTGGCGCTTTGTATCCAACAAGCGGGCTATGATGTGTTAGCGACGGTTGTTACAGAACATGCGGCGGATCAGTTGCGTGCTTCCGGCTTAGCGGTGCACCTTGGACGGCTGACGTCGGAACAATTGGCGGAGTTGATCCGCGTAAAGAAAGCGAAAGCAGTGGTGGACGCGAGCCATCCGTTTGCCGAAGAAGCGTCGAAAAACGCGATGCAAGCTACCGCAGAGGCGGGGGTTCCGTATATCCGTTACGAGCGGCAAGCGGCTCACGTTGCTTATGAGCGTGTCACGTTTGTTGACAGTTATGATGAAGCAGCTGAGCTCGCTGCGAAAAAACAAGGCGTCATTATGCTAACGACCGGAAGCAAAACGTTATCCATTTTCGCAAAAAAGCTGTTAGGGCTTCCGAATACGCGCGTGATTGCGCGCATGCTGCCGCGCAAAGACAATATGGAGAAATGTGAGGAGCTCAAGTTTCCGCAAGAAAATATCGTTGCGATGCAAGGTCCGTTTACGAAAGAACTCGATAAGGCGCTTTTCCAACATTTTGGCGTTACGTTGCTCATTACGAAAGAAAGCGGAAAAGTTGGGTTTGTCGATGAAAAAATCGCTGCCGCACAGGAGCTAGGGATTGAGACGATTGTCATCCGCCGTCCATCAATTCAGTATGGCACGGTGTATTCCCAGTTTTCCGATGTCGTTAAGGCACTACAACAAATAGTACCGTTATCCATTCATTCATGAAAGAAAGGGGTTTTACCATGGATTTTCGCACGGAATTTCGTCCGATTACAGTCCAACCGCAACAAATTGAAGAAAGAAGTTTTCAAATCATTGATGAAGAAATTGGTGAACATCATTTTACGAAAGAACAATATCCGATTGTACAGCGCGTCATTCATGCTTCTGCCGATTTTGAGCTTGGAAAAAGCTTGTTGTTTCACCCTGATGCCGTCCGTGCGGGAATCGAAGCAATACGCAGTGGCAAAACGGTCGTCGCTGATGTGCAAATGGTACAAGTCGGGGTAAATAAAGTGCGCATTGAAAAGTTTGGCGGCAAAGTGAAAGTGTATATTTCCGACGAAGATGTCATTGCGGAGGCGAAAAGGCTCAACACGACAAGAGCGATTGTCGCGATGCGAAAAGCGGCTAAAGAGGCAGAAGGCGGGATTTTTGCCATTGGCAACGCGCCAACGGCATTGCTAGAATTAATTCGTTTAATTAAAGAAGGAGAAGCACGTCCGGGATTAGTGATCGGCCTGCCGGTCGGTTTTGTGTCGGCGGCGGAATCAAAAGCGGAATTGGCGAAATTGGATGTTCCATTTATTACAAATATCGGCCGAAAAGGAGGAAGCACCATTACAGTGGCGGCGCTAAACGCGCTTTCACTGTTGGCAGAGCGAGGGTAAACGAATGGAAACGAAAAAAACGTTACGCGAGGGATATACGACAGGGGCGTGTGCCACAGCGGCAACGAAAGCGGCATTAACGGCGCTTATTACCGGCATCATACAAACGGAGGCAACCATTTATTTGCCAGTCGGACGATGGGCGACATTTGCGATCGAAGCGTGCGAGATTTATGGTGAGTCGGTGAAAGCAACGGTGATCAAAGATGGCGGGGATGACCCTGACGCGACGCATGGAGCGGCGATTGTATCAACCGTCTCATGGGCGGAGCAACCCGGCATTCACTTAGATGGCGGAAAAGGGGTAGGGCGCGTCACAAAACCGGGCTTGCCGGTGCCGGTTGGCGAAGCGGCAATTAATCCAATCCCGCGAAAAATGATTCACGAAACAGTGCGCGAGGTATTGGAACAATACGGCATTTCCCGTGGAGTGAACGTCATTATTTCCGTTCCTAACGGGGAAGAAATCGCCAAAAAAACGTTAAACGCGCGCCTTGGCATTATCGGCGGCATTTCGATTTTAGGGACGCGCGGCATTGTCATTCCTTTTTCGACGTCCGCCTACCGCGCAAGCATCATTCAGGCAATTCAAGTGGCAAAGGCAAACGGATGCGACCATGTTGTGATCACGACGGGAGGACGAAGCGAAAAATTTGCGATGCGACAATATCCTCATCTTCCTGAGGAAGCGTTTATTGAAATGGGGGATTTTGTCGGCTTTACGCTGAAACAATGCAAACGGCTCGGCATCCGAACCGTTTCCATGGTTGGGATGATGGGGAAATTTTCTAAAGTGGCGCAAGGCATTATGATGGTGCATTCGAAAAGCGCCCCCATTGATTTTTCGTTTTTAGCAGCCATTGCTGAACAAGCCGGAGCTTCGCCGGAACTCGTTGCCGCTGTTCGCGAAGCCAATACGGCATCACAAGTTGGCGAGATGATGCAAGAAGCAGGGAATGAGCGCTTTTTTGAAATATTATGTGACCATTGTTGTTTATCCGCGTTACGTGAAGTGGGCGGCGGCATGACCGTGGAAACGTCGCTATACACAATGGGCGGTCAATTATTAGGAAAGGCGGTACGAAACGATGCAGGCGATTAAACTAATTGGCATTGGCGCCGATGGGAAAGCGAGCCTCCCGCGCCTTTATGAACGTTGGATTTATGAAAGTGAGTTATTGGTCGGAGGAGAGCGTCATTTAGCCTTTTTCCCTGATTATCAAGGCGAAACGCTCACGATTCGAGGAGGGCTATCACAGCTTGTCGAGCGGCTTCGCCATGAAACGAAACGCACCGTCATTGTCGCGTCTGGTGATCCGATGTTTTATGGAATCGGCAGCTATTTATCTAGCAAACTGCCAATCGAAGTATATCCAGCAGTCAGTTCGATTCAATGGGCGTTTGCGAAAATGGGAGAAAAATGGCAGGACGCCAAATTTATCAGCGTCCACGGCCGCAGCATGAAAGGACTTGCCCAGCGCATTGACGGATGCGACAAAGTAGCGATATTAACAGATGAAACGAATTCTCCTAATGCCATTGCGAAATATTTGCTTTCGTACGGAATGACCGAATACCGTGCGTTTGTCGGAGAAAATCTTGGCAGTCAAGATGAACGGTGCCGCTTTTTCGAATTAGAAGAGATGGCAGATGCCGAGTTTTTTCCATTAAATGTGGTTATTTTACAAAAAACAAAAGAAGGTCCGATGTGGCCATTAGGAATTGACGATGACGAATTTTTGCAGCGTAAACCAGATAAAGGACTGATTACGAAAAAGGAGGTTCGGGTGTTAAGCATTAGCGCGCTCCGTCTTCATGCTAAGAGCGTCGTTTGGGACATCGGCACATGCACCGGTTCCGTCGCGATTGAAGCGGCGAAAATCGCACGCGAAGGCTCCGTGTTTGCGATTGAAAAAAATGCCCATGATATCGAAATTTGTAAAGAAAACTTAAAAAAATTCCGCGTTGACATTACGCTTGTACACGGCAAAGCACCTGAGCATTTAGACAAATTTGCCGATCCGGATGCGATTTTTATTGGCGGAACATCAGGAGAAATGGGACCGCTTCTTGATGTTTGCTGCCGGCGCTTGAAACGGAACGGACGCATCGTTATTAATGCGGTTACGATCGAAACGCTGGCGCAGGCGGTGGAAGGATTAAAACAGCGCGGCTTTCAAGTAGACGTTACGCTCGCGCAAATCTCAAGAAGTAAGCCGATTTTAGAGCTGACGCGGTTTTCGGCGCTTAATCCGATTTATATCATTACGGCAAAGAGGGAGGAAGACGAATGAGCGGAACATTGTATGGCATCGGCGTTGGTCCGGGCGACCCGGAGTTGTTGACGGTGAAGGCGTTTCGCCGCCTGAAAGAAGCGCATGTCATTGCCTATCCGAAAAAACAGCGCGGCAGCAAAAGCTACGCCCAACAAATTATTGAAGCATATTTTTCTCCAGCGGAAAAAGAGATGATTGGTCTCGTCTTTCCAATGACGAAAAATATGGATGTGTTAACAGAAAAATGGAATGAGACGGCAGAAGCGATTTGGGAACAGCTAAGCACAGGAAGAGATGTCGCGTTTGTGACGGAAGGAGATCCACTTTTATATAGCACGTTCATCCATCTGATGAAAATCATGAAAGAGCGGTATCCAAATGTCACGATTGAAATTGTTCCGGGAGTTTCCTCCGTCAACGCAGCGGCAGCAAGACTGCAGATCCCGCTTGCTGACGGGGATGAACAGGTGGCGATTATTCCAGCGCGCGACGACTATGAAGCAATGAAAAAAGCGCTTGAAGACCATGATTGTGTCGTTTTTTTGAAAGTGGCGAAAGTGATGGGCATGATGATCCGTCTTCTTCGAGAACAAAATTTATTGCAAAACGCTGCCGTGGTGACAAAGGTGACGTCAAAGGAAGAAATCATTTGGAATATCGAACAGCTTGAAGGAGTAGAGTTGGAATATTTAACGTTATTGGTGGTGAGAAAGTGAAACTATATATTATTGGCGCGGGCCCGGGGGCTCCGGATTTGATTACGGTGAAAGGCGCGCAACTGCTTCAGGAAGCGGACGTAATTTTTTACACCGATTCGCTCGTCAATGGCGAACTGATCGAGCGCTATCGAAAGCCGGAAGCGGAAGTATTTCATACGGCAGGAATGCATTTAGAGCAAATGGTTGAAGCGATGTTAGAACAGCTTAAGCAAGGAAAAAAAGTCGTGCGCATTCATACGGGAGATCCATCTGTTTACGGAGCGACGCTTGAACAAATCGCGCTATTCAAAAAGCAAGGGGTGGAAGTGGAAATCGTCCCTGGCGTCAGTTCGGTATTTGCGGCGGCAGCGGCTGTTCAAGCGGAGCTAACCGTTCCGGATTTAACGCAGACGGTTATTTTAACGCGAGCGGAAGGACGAACACCAGTTCCAAATAGAGAAAAACTGGAAGATTTAGCAAAACATCGTTGCACATTAGCGTTATTTTTAAGCGCTACATTAACAAAAAAAGTAACAAAGGCACTAAGGGATGCGGGATGGAGCGATGACACCCCCGTCGTGATTGTGTATAAAGCGACATGGCCAGATCAAAAAATTGTCCGTTCGACGGTCGGCACGCTGGACGAGGATATGCGCGCAAACGGCATCCGAAAACACGCCCTCATTTTAGCAGGATGGGCGTTAGACCCTGCAATTATCGAGCGCGACTATCGCTCGAAGCTGTATGATAAAACGTTCACACACGGATATCGACAGGGGGTGTGAGGAGTTGTATGCGATTGTTGCGATTACGAAGCATGGTGTTGATATTGCCCGCCGCGTCGGCGAGGAGCTTCCAAACGCCCGTGTGTATTATACGAATAAGTTTGCGAGAGGAGACGAAGACGAAAAAGGCATTCGTTTGTTTGAAGGGAACGTGCGGTTATTATTGCCGTCGCTTTTTCAAACATACCGCGGGCTTATTCTCATTATTTCGCTTGGCGCGGTCGTGCGGATGATTGCACCGCTATTAAAAGATAAAAAAACCGATCCGGCGATCGTTGTTATTGATGATAAAGGGGAACATGTCATTAGCGTTCTTTCCGGACATCTTGGCGGAGCGAACGAACTGACGCGGCAAGTCGCGGAGATTTTACATGCCCATCCCGTCATTACGACTGCGTCTGACGTACAAAAAACGATTGCCGTTGATTTATTTGGCCGTTCCTTCGGCTGGGAGTGGGAATCTGACGAAAAGCTGACTCCCGTCAGCGCCGCCGTCGTCAATGAGCAACATGTTGCCATTGTACAGGAATCAGGGGAGCGAGAATGGTGGAACTATGATACCCCGCTGCCAAACAATATCCGTATTTATGATTCGATTGATGAAGCGCTAGCGGCGAAACCGGACGCCGCGCTTGTCGTTACCCATCGTTTATTAACGAAAGAGGAAGAAGCGATTTTGCAAAACGGCGTTTTGTATCGTCCAAAAGTAATCGTGCTCGGTATCGGCTGCAACCGCGGGACAACGGCGGAAGAAATTGACGCCGTCATTCGCGATACATTAGAGGAGCTGCGCTTTTCAATGAAAAGTGTGAAAGCGGTATGTACGATCGAATTAAAAAAAGACGAGCCAGGGTTGCTTGAAGTGGTGCGAAAATACGGATGGGAATTCGTCTATTATACCCCTGAACAACTGAATCAAGTAAACATCGAACAGCCTTCTGAAACCGTGTACCGCTATACAGGAGCTTATGGTGTGAGCGAGCCAGCAGCGAAGCTTTATAGCGGTGCAGAGAAATTGGAATTAGTGAAGAAAAAAGCAGGTAATGTCACGATTTCCGTGGCACTTTTACACCATTAAGGGGGAAAACAACATGAGAAGAATCGTAATCGCCGGGACGGGAAGCGGCGTTGGCAAGACGACCATAACGATTGGATTGATGGCGGCGTTAAAACAAAAAGGCTACATTGTACAAGGGTTTAAATGCGGCCCAGATTATATTGACCCAACCTATCATACTGCTGTCACGGGCAGACCGTCGCGCAATTTGGACAGCTGGATGGTTGGACACGAAGCGGTTCAAGCGATTTGTGCAAAAGGCTGTGAAGGGGCTGACATCGCCATTATCGAAGGAGTCATGGGGATGTTTGATGGGAAGCGGCCAACGACAAACGAAGGAACGACGGCGGAAATCAGCGTATTAACGAATAGTCCGGTGTTATTGGTCGTCGACTGCGCCGGCATGGCGCGGAGCGCGGCGGCGGTTGTCCGCGGCTTTCAAACGTTCGATAAACGCGTGCGCATCGCGGGAGTGATTGCCAACCGCGTTGGCAGCGAAGGGCATTTTCGCCTTGTAAAAACGGCGATTGAACAAGAATGCGGCATTCCAGTGATCGGATTTTTAACCAAAGAGGATGCGCTCCACATTCCGGAGCGTCATTTAGGACTCATTCCATCGATTGAGCGTGGGGAATTAGATCACTTTTTTGCGGAATTAGGAGAGCGCATTGCCAAGACGGTGGATCTTAACGCGTTGCTAAAGCTGGCGGAAGCCCCAGCATTAAATGTTCCACAATCGTATTTCGATATAAGTAAATCGTATGATGTACGGATTGCGGTCGCCAAAGATGCGGCGTTTCATTTCTACTATCCGGAAAATTTAGAGATGTTACAAGCGTATGGAGCCGAGTTGGTCTTTTTCTCCCCGCTTGCCGGCAAGCCGCTGCCGGACGATGTCGATGGGTTGTATATTGGCGGCGGATTTCCCGAAGAATTCGCAAAACAGCTGTCCGAACAGCAAAGCGTCAAACAGTCGATTAAAGCCGCGATCGAAAGCGGGCTTCCGACATTGGCGGAATGCGGGGGATTTATGTTTTTAACCGAAGGCATTGAAACGACGGACGGTGCGCATTATGACATGGTTGGCGTCATTCCGGGACGGATCGTCATGCATCCGAAGCTCGTTGCGCTCGGCTACCGCGAAGTCAAGGGAGAGCCAGGGAATTTCTTGCTTCCGGAAGGATTGCGGGCGCGGGGGCATGAGTTTCATTATTCCACGTACGAAGCGCGCGGCGAAATTCCGTTTGCGTATGAAACAACGGGATTGCGCGGCGTGAAAAAAGACGGCTACCAGCGGAAAAATTTAGTCGCAGGCTATGTCCATTTTCATTTTGCTTCTTGCTCGCAAATGGTCGAAAATTGGCTGAAGCAATGTAAGAAGGTGAAAGACCATGGCTAAAGCGTTGCCGATTATGTTTCAAGGAACGCATTCCGACGCGGGAAAAAGCATTATTGCCACGGCGTTTTGCAGCATTTTCGCGCAAAACGGCTGGAAAACGGCGCCGTTTAAATCGCAAAACATGTCACTTAATTCGTACGTGACGGTCGATGGGAAAGAAATCGGGCGGGCGCAAGGGATACAGGCGGAAGCGGCCGGAGTTGTCGCGACGACGGATATGAATCCGATTTTAATTAAACCGAGCCGCGAGCATGAATCGCAAATCGTTGTGCATGGAAAGCCGTATAAAAATATGCAGGCGTTCGCGTACCGCAGCGAATTTTTTGAAAAGGGGCTGGCGATTATCCGCGAGTCGCTCGATGTTTTAATGAATGAATACGACCGGCTTGTAATCGAAGGAGCAGGAAGTCCGGCAGAAATTAATTTAAACGACCGCGAACTTGTCAACATGCGCGTCGCTCGGATGGCAAACGCACCGGTCGTGCTGATTGGCGATATTGAACGCGGTGGAGTGTTTGCCAGTTTAGTAGGAACATTGCAGCTGCTTGACAAAGAAGATCGCAAGCGGATCATCGGCGTGATCATTAATAAGTTTCGTGGCGACTTGGCACTATTGAAGCCGGGGCTCGATTGGTTCGAACAATATACCGGCGTTCCGGTGTTAGGCGTCGTTCCATATTTAGAAGATTTACATATTGACGCGGAAGACTCCGTTAGTTTAGAACAAATGTCCACAGCCGTAAATCCGGATAAAGACATTGATATTGCTGTTATTCGATATCCGAAAATATCTAATTTCACAGATGTGGATCCATTTTTGACCGAACCGGACTGCCACGTCCGCTTTGTGGCAACAGCCGCCCAGCTTGGCCAGCCAGATTTGTTGATTTTGCCGGGCAGTAAAAACACCATTGAAGACTTATTATATATGAAGAAAAACGGGATTGCGGAGCAAATTGCACAGCTCAACAAACATCACCGTGTGACGATCGTAGGGATATGCGGCGGCTATCAAATGTTAGGGGCTCGTATCCGTGATCCATTTGGTGTGGAAACACCGCTAAGAGAAATTTCTGGATTGAATCTCCTTCCGATTGAAACGACGCTTGAGCGTAAAAAAACAACCGTTCTTTCGGAAGGAATATTGACATTTGCGGGTGAGCGTTTTTTCGTGAAAGGATACGAGATACATATGGGGCGTTCGCAGCCACTTGATGGAAATATCCCTTTCATCCATGTCCAAGGGCGAGCGGAAGGCGCTAAAAGCAAAGATGAACGGGTGATAGGTACCTATTTTCACGATCTTTTTCATAATGATGCGTTTCGTGAGGCGTTATTGAACAAAATTCGCCGCGAGAAAGGATTAGCGCCTATTTACGGGCGCCAGTCTTTCCGTACTATAAGAGAACAAGCTTTTGACCGCCTTGCCGATCATGTGAAGCGGCATGTTCGTATCGAAGAAATTGAAGAGAAAATGCATGTGTTTCGAAAGGGTGATGTGTAATGTTATTTTCGATTCCAAAGCTTAATAAAGAAATAGGAAAAGAGGTACGCGCTTACGTCGACCAATTGACAAAACCGGTTGGCAGCCTTGGTCGTTTGGAACAGTTAGCGGTGGAGCTGGCGGAAATGACAGGGAACAAATTTCCTGATGTTTCGCCGCCGGGTATCCTTGTGTTTGCGGCTGATCATGGTGTTGCGAAAGAAGGGGTGTCAGCGTTTCCGCCAGAAGTGACGGCACAAATGGTGTGGAATTTTGTTCAAGGCGGTGCGGCGATTAACGTATTCAGCCGGCAAATTGGCGCAATATTTGCCGTTATTGATGTTGGGGTCGCTTCACCAATTGAACATGAAGCAGTAGTTTCCAAGAAAGTGCGGTACGGGACAAACAATTTTTGCGTAATGGAAGCGATGAGCAATGCGGAAGCGGAACAAGCGCTAATAGTTGGTTACGAACAAGCAAAGGAAATAATCGACCAAGGAGCGCGTACTCTCATTGTCGGTGAAATGGGCATCGGCAATACGACTACCGCGAGTGCGATTTTAGCGGCGGTGAGCGGCAAGCCAATTGAACAACTTGTCGGAAGAGGAACAGGCATTTCGGAAGAGAAGATTGCGCATAAAGTCAATGTCATTCGCCGCGCGTTGTCACTTCATCAGCCTGATCCGTCTAAACCGATTGATTTATTATCCAAAATCGGTGGTTTGGAAATCGCCGCGATGGTGGGGGCGATGCTAGCGGCAGCGGAGCGGCGCGTTCCGATTTTATTGGACGGATTTATTTGTACCGTTGCTGCACTTGTAGCTAAGCTTTTTGATCCGAATGTTGCCGATTATATGATTGCCGGTCATCGTTCTCAAGAAATTGGCCATCAAATTGCTCTTGAATTATTAGGGAAAGAGCCGCTTATCGATTTAAGCATGCGACTTGGTGAAGGCAGCGGTGCGGCTGTTGCATTTCCGCTGCTGGCATTTGCGGCAGCGATGATAAAAGAAATGGCGACATTTGCTTCTGCCCATATTTCAAATTCTGTAGAAGGAGCAGGAAAACAATCATGACAAATGGAAAAGTATATATCGTTGGTGCCGGTCCCGGTGATGAAAAACTAATCACTGTCTATGGATTGGAATGTATTCAACAAGCTGACGTCATTATTTACGACCGGTTGATTAATAAAAAATTACTGAAATACGCCAAAATCGGCGCTGAGTTAATTTACTGCGGAAAAGAGCCGGGAAAGCACGCGCTCATTCAAGAGCGGATTCACGAGCTGTTAGTCGAAAAAGCAAAACAAGGAAAAATCGTCACTCGTCTAAAAGGAGGCGATCCTTGCGTCTTTGGACGGGCTGGGGAAGAAGCAGAGGTGCTTGCGCAGCACAGCATTCCGTTTGAAATCGTTCCTGGCGTGACGGCGGGAATCGCAGCTGCCGCTTATGCCGGCATACCGGTTACACACCGGGAATATGCTGCTTCGTTTACCATTGTTACCGGCCATGGCCGTCAAGAAAAGGGAGATGACCGTCTTCATTGGGAAGGGTTGGCGAAAGGAAGCGATACGATTGCCTTTTATATGGGTGTCGGCAATTTGCCGTATATTTGCCAAAAACTAATCGAACATGGAAAGCCGTCGAATACTCCTGTGGCGGTGATCGAATGGGGAACGACACGGAGACAGCGAACGGCTGTCGGCACGCTGCAGACGATTGCCGATATCGTCAAGAAAGCGAATCTTTCCCACCCAGCGATTATTCTTGTCGGAGAGGTCGTTCGGCTTCGTGAAACGATTCAATGGTTCGCTGAGATGGACCGGGGTGAGACGGTTGCCACCATATAAAAAGAAAGGGCGCATCATCGTTTACACGGGGGATGGAAAAGGAAAAACGACCGCCGCTCTCGGATTGGCGATACGAGCGGTGGGAAGAGGGAAAAAAGTCGCCGTCATTCAGTTTATTAAGTCACCGGAACGAACGTATGGAGAGCATCTTATATTTCAAAAACTCGGGATCGAAATGTATCAAATGGGCGCCGGGTTTACGTGGACGAAAACGCCCGAAGTGCATCGTCAGGCATTGAAAGCGGCATGGGAATTTACGAAAGAAAAAGTGTTATCGGGTATGTACGACTTGATTGTTTTAGATGAACTGAACAATGCGCTTGCGATTGACCGGTTTCCGGTCGATGATATCGTCTCCGTTCAAGACGTACTTCGATTGATGGAAAAGCGTCCACCTGATCTTCATTTAGTAATTACAGGCCGTTCGGCGAATAGGAAATTAATCGAGGCAGCTGACATTGTTACGGAGATGAAACTGATCAAACACGATTATGAGAAAGGCGTTACGGCAATGAAAGGGATTGAGCTTTAGCTCATCCCTTCTCTAATTCATTCATAAAGATCTGTTTTGTCGTTTTGCGATTTATTACGTTTATTTCCTTTGCTGTTGTCGCCTGAGATTGGACTGTTTAAGAGCGACATTTCATCTTGTGTCGGTGCGTTCTGATTTTTGCTTCCTTTATTCGGTCTTTTTGTCATGTGCTAGCACGTCCTTTCCACAAATAAGTATTAGGAAAACGTAGGAAGTTGATCAAGATTGTTGGAGGCATCTCCGTCGGGATTGGAGCGTATATATTGTTCTCCATCGTGTTCGGTAACGACATGGACACCGGTAATCGCACCGTTTTCCACTTCCATTAATGCTTTGCGATACGATAATACGCGCCCTTTGGATGTTTTAAATCCAATGATGTCTCCTTGATGATTTTTTTGGACAGCGACAAATGTTTCTTGTCCGTTCATGAACAATCACTCCTTCTTTCAGCATCATTATTTTTTGTAAAAGGACAATTTTTATTCGAACGAGGTGTTATGATGGTCATTTTTGACTGGCATAAAGAAGCGGAAAAACAGTGGGACGAAAGAGCGGATTTTTGGCATCAAAGCAGTGAAGAGATGTGGGAGCGGGGAAGCCGGAAAACGATTATTCCGTTCCTTTCATCATATATTCCAAAAGGAAGCAATGTCATTGATTTAGGGTGTGGGGATGGTTATGGAGCGTGGAAGCTGCATCAAACAGGATACGATGTTATCGGCATCGATTTGTCGAGCGAAATGGTGGAAAAAGCGAAAGCGCGGAGAGAGAACGAAAGGCTGCGCTTTATTCAAGGCGACTTAATGAAATTGCCGTTTGCTGATGAAACGTTTTCTGGAGCGATGGCAATCAATTCGTTGGAGTGGACGGAGCGGCCGCTTGAAGCGCTAAAAGAAGCAAAACGGGTGTTGAAGCGAGGCGGCTATTTTTGTGTCGGCATTCTTGGGCCGACCGCTGCGCCGCGCGTCAACAGCTATCCTCGTTTATACGGAAAGCCGGTCATTTGCAATACGATGATGCCGTGGGAGTTTGAACAATTAGCGAGGGAAAACGGCTGGGATGTTGTCGATGGACAAGGTGTTTATAAACGGGGAGTTCCCGAAAAGCTGGTCCAGCCGTTATCTATCGAACTAAGGCAAGCACTGACGTTTATGTGGTTATTTATGTTGCGTAAGAACTAAAAAAACAAAAAATGCCGATTCATCCCCCGCCTATGCTTCGCTTAGAGGTGGGGGTCTTCTCGGCAAAAAAAGATAAACAACACAACCATTCACGCAAAGCCGTTGCTAATGCCGTTGCAACCTTTTTTCCGTACATTTCCTATCAAAAGCTGCCGTATTGTATGAAAATGCATGGGACAATCGTGAATTTTATTCAAAAGAATATACTTATTCCCACTCATATGGCGTTTCTTGATAAACGTAATAGTTCAGCCAGTTGACAAACAATAAATTCGCATGAGAGCGCCAAGTGTTAAGCGGCTCTTTCGTTGGATCGTCGTTTGGAAAATACGATTCTGGAATGTGAATTGGAAGCCCCTTGGCTAAATCGCGTTCATATTCCTCTTTTAATGTCGTAGCATCGTATTCCGGATGGCCAGTTAAAAAGATTTGCTTGCCATCGTTGGAGGCGACTAAACATACGCCGGCTTTTTCGGAAACAGATAAAATCGTCAGTTCTGGGACTCTCTCAATGTCTTCGCGTTTGACGTCGGTATGACGTGAATGCGGCATGCGAAACACATCGTCAAACCCGCGCAATAGTTTGACATTTTTTACTTCAAGCGAATGCTCGAAAATACCGAAGCATTTTTGGGGAAGTGGGTATTTCGGAATCCCGTAATGATAATAAAGCCCCGCCTGCGCTCCCCAGCAAATATGTAGCGTTGATGTCACATTTGTTTTCGTCCATTCCATAATTTCTGTGAGTTCGCTCCAATATGTTACTTTTTCAAACGGCATTTGTTCAACCGGAGCACCGGTAATAATCATTCCATCAAACTTACGATGGCGGATATGTGGAAAGATGGTATAAAATTGCTCGAGATGATGCTTGCTTGTCGTCTTCGATTCGTGTGTTGCCGGGCGTAAAAATGTCACATTCACTTGAAGCGGCGAATTGCCAAGAAGACGCAATAACTGTGTTTCCGCTTTTTCTTTTTCCGGCATTAAATTTAAAATGACTATATTTAACGGACGAATGTCTTGAGAATACGCTCGTTCTTCATCCATTACAAAAATATTTTCTTGTTCTAGTATTTCTTTTGCCGGTAAATCTTTTGGAATATTGATTGGCAACAGTCTCACCCTCCATTCTTTCAATGTTTTAAATAACTTAATTATAAAAACATTGCAAATTTTATTCAACGAATTTTTTTCCATTTGTACAAGTGGTAAAATGTATATGTTTACATTCATTACGTATGTGGATTTAAGACGTCGACTGGCGTGGAGTTGAAAATGTGATGACGATGCCAGGCTTGCCGAAACAGCCAGCGGCGCTTCGCATGAACGTCGATGAAAACGGAATGCTGTCGGTTTATTTTAAAGGGGAGATTGGATGTTTGATCCAACTGTATTTGATAATTTGAAAACAGTGCTTGAAGGTGCGGTATATGACCTTGATTTAGCGGGAGAGATCGTTGTAATCGATCGCCACGATATGGTCGATTTGGCGCACTTTTCGCGTACATATACGATCACGTTTTGTTTATCGTCTGATCATACACAAAATATATCATGTACGATTCGATTGGAAATGGACTTAGAACAAATTGCGCAAGAACTGCTTCAGCGCGCAGTTCGCCCAGGATGCAAGCTGATGATTGCGTTCTCTTTGCCGATCCGTCGGCATACAACGTGCTCTCTTATTGAGGGCACGTTGCTTCGCATTTGGGGAGACAAGCGAATCATTCGACAAACGTTAAGTCATGATTTTCCTAATGAAGAGTCTGTGTATCATAACGAAGTAACGATCGAATTCGGCCGCCTTATTTATGAAGACAATGTCGATGATTTGCAGGCGATGATCCCGTATATGCTTGATTCGCTTGAACAGCTGCAGCCATTTTACAAAATGTAAAGGCATGGAAGTGGAAAAGCGCCGGAAAATTCAATATGATGAAAGAGAGGTGAAAAACGATGAGTATTTATGATTTTCGAGTAAAAACGATTCGTGGGGAAGAACAGTCGTTAGCTGATTACAAAGGAAAAGTGCTTCTTATTGTGAACACCGCAAGCAAATGCGGTTTTACCCCCCAATATAAAGAATTGCAGGAGCTGTATGAACAATATCGCGACCGTGGATTCGTCGTTCTTGGTTTTCCGTGCAATCAATTTGGAAATCAAGAACCGGGAACGGAAGAAGAAATTGAACAGTTTTGCCAAGTCAATTACGGCGTAACTTTCCCAATGTTTGCTAAAGTTGATGTCAACGGCGAAAACGCCCATCCGCTTTTCCAGTATTTAAAGGAAAAAGCCCCAGGTGTGCTTGGAACGAAGGTGATTAAATGGAACTTTACGAAGTTTTTAGTGGATCGAAACGGAAATGTGGTCGCACGTTTTGCTTCACAAACAAAGCCGAGCGAGTTAAAAAACGAAATTGAAGAACTGTTGTAATAAAGGAAAAAATGTATTTCCGATGAGAAAGACGGCTTTTTGCCGATAGATATAGTTGTTTTATAGGTTTATAAAGCATGCAAATTTCTGTCAACATTCTAATATGTCTTAGCCGGATGGAGTTCTAAGAAACAATAGGTCATTTGCCGCTGATACTTAACGGAACGAAATGCACGCAGGTGCGGGTGCCTAACTGCTGACTTTCGTCGGCGAGAAGCTCAAACGAGAGTGGGATGGTTGCCATGAAAATGTTAACGGTGGAAAATATCGCAAAAAGCTACGGAGAAAAAGTGTTATTTCAACAACTGTCTTTTACGATTAAAGAAGGGGAGCGCATCGGCATTATCGGCGTCAATGGTGCCGGAAAATCAACATTATTGCGCATTATTGCCGGGGCAGATGTACCAGATGAAGGGCAAATTACTTATCCAAAAGACTATACGATTGGTTATTTGCCGCAACAACCGGAGTTTCGTCATGATTTTACCGTGTTAGAACAAGTATTCCATCGCGATACGCCGCTTATCCGCCTTTTGCGGGAATATGAGCTGGCGCTTGCTGAGCTCGAGGAACATCCCCTTGATGAAAAGCGGCAAGCGCGCTTGTATGCCTGCCAGCAGCAAATGGATGCGCAAAATGCATGGGAAGCGAATGCGAATGCAAAAGCGATTTTGACAAAGCTAGGCATTTCGGATATGACGAAACGAATCGGCGAGCTGTCCGGAGGGCAAAAACGGCGCGTAGCGTTGGCACAGGCGCTTATTGAAGCACCGGATTTACTGATTCTTGATGAGCCGACGAATCATCTTGATTATGAAGCGATACGCTGGTTAGAAGAATATTTATCACGTTATCAAGGTGCGGTACTGTTTGTGACGCACGATCGTTATTTTTTAGACCGCGTCACCAACCGCATTTTTGAGTTTGATCGCGGCAAGTTATACACGTATGTCGGGAATTATGCTGCATTTTTAGAGGCAAAAGCACTGCGTGAAGAACAAGAACGTACTGCTGCGGAAAAACAGCATCATTTATACCGCCGTGAGCTCGAATGGGTAAAACGCGGAGCAAAAGCGCGGACAACGAAACAAAAGGCGCGTCTGAAGCGGTTTGCCCAGCTCGAAGCGTCACTGCCGACGGAAAAAAGCGGGCAGCTGGAGATGAAGCTGGGCGGCAGCCGGCTTGGCAAAAAGGTGATCGAGCTGAAGCGAATCAGCCATTCGTTTGGCGGCAAGCAGCTCTTTCATTCCTTTAACCTGCTTGTCAAACCGGGTGACCGCATTGGCATTGTCGGGCCGAACGGCAGCGGCAAATCCACTTTGCTTAATATCATCGCCGGACGATTGCAGCCGGAAGAAGGAGAGGTGGAAATCGGTCCGACTGTAAAAATTGCCTATTATACGCAAGAACATGTGGAAATGGACGAACAGAAACGAGTCATCGAGTATATTCGCGAAGTGAGCGATGCGGTACGCACCGTTGATGGAAACGTCATTTCCGCCGCACAATTGTTAGAGCAGTTTCTTTTCCCGATGCACATGCATGGAACGCCGATTCGCAAACTATCCGGAGGGGAAAAGCGCCGTTTATATTTATTGCGCTTGTTGATGACGGAACCAAACGTCTTATTGCTCGACGAGCCAACAAACGATTTCGATACGCAAACGCTGACTGTCCTTGAAGATTATTTGCAGTCGTTTCCTGGCGTTGTCGTTACCGTATCACATGACCGCTACTTTTTAGATAAAGTCGCTGACCAGCTGTTGATTTTGGAAGGGAACGGAAGAATATCTACTTACTTTGGCGAATATTCCGCCTACTTAGAAGAGCAGCTCCAGAAGAAATCAACGCAAAAACAAGAAAAACAAACGCCAAAAGAAACGAAAGCGCCAAAGAAACAAACGAAGCGCCGTTTAACGTTTAAAGAACAAAAAGAATGGGAAGAAATCGAGGCCAATATCGCTGCACTTGAAGCAAAATTGCAGGAAGTTGCCGAAGAGATGGAAACATATGCGAGCGATTATGAAAAGATCCAGCAGCTTGCGCAAGAATATGAAGAGCTTTCAGCGAAGTTAGATTCGCTTTTAGAGCGGTGGGCGGAGCTATCAGAACTCGTAGAATCGTCATGAAAAAAGGAGGGAACTGTGTTGAAAATTAAATCGATTGAACCAACCCCGAGCCCAAACACGATGAAAGTATTGTTAGACGAAGAACTGCCGTTTGGCACCAGCCATAACTATAAACCGGACAATGTCGATACGGCGCCTCCTCTTATTCAGCAGTTAATGAAAATTGAAGGAGTAAAAGGAATTTATCATGTCGCCGACTTTTTGGCCGTTGAACGCAATCCGAAATATGATTGGAAAGAGATTTTAACGAAAGTGCGTGAAGTGTTTGGAGAGGAAGTGGAAAACGAGCAAGGAGAAACGAAAAAAACGAATGAACATTTTGGAGAAGTAAAAGTATATGTACAAATGTTGTACGGTTTGCCGATGCAAGTGAAATTAACGGATGGGGAACGGGAGCATCGCGTCGGCCTTCCAAAACGGTTTATCGATGCGGTCATTGAAGCGCAGAAATATGCCGACAATATCGTGTTAGAACGGAAATGGGTCGAAAAAGGGGTTCGTTACGGCACATTTGAAGAAATCGGCAATGAAATTGTCGAAGAACTGTCAGCGGCGTACCCGCCGGAACGATTAGAACGCATGGTACAAATGTTCCGCAGCGGCGAGCAGGCAAAAACGCAAAAACGGCAAAGCATCAAAGTAACAGAAGAAATGCTCGATGATCCGGATTGGACAAAGCGATATGCGGCGTTAGAACAAATGGCGGAGCCGACAGAAGACGATATACCGGTGCTCGCAAAAGCGCTGAAAGACGAAAAAGTAGCGATTCGCCGCTTGGCTACTGCGTATTTAGGGATGATCGGCGGCAAAAAAGTATTGCCGTATTTATACGAGGCATTGAAAGATAAGGCTGTTTCCGTGCGCCGGACGGCGGGAGATTGCTTGTCTGACATTGGAGATCCGGAAGCGATTCCAGTCATGATTGAAGCGTTGAAAGACCCAAGCAAGCTTGTCCGTTGGCGCGCCGCGATGTTTTTATATGAAGTCGGCGATGAATCGGCATTGCCGGCGTTAAAAGCGGCGGAAAATGATCCGGAATTTGAAGTGAGCATGCAAATCAAAATGGCCATTGAGCGCATTGAAGGCGGCGAAGAAGCGAAAGGGTCTGTTTGGAAACAGATGACGGAAAGCCGGAAAAAAGAAAAGTAACGATGAGGAGAAAAGATATTGTTTGTATTTTTGAGAAATTGCCCAAATCTAAAGTCATTATTAAAAAGCGATTCAAAAGGTGCGATGCATGTGATCGCACCTTTTATTTTTTTGCCTGTTATTATGTTGTCATTGTTGCCGTAGACGATGGAGAAAATGGAACAATTTCTGGCACAATTGGAGTCCCTGCCGGAATTTGGTCTCCGCCAGCACGGCAACCTCTAATTATTTTGGTCATTTTGATTGATTTTTTAGGAATAAAATAGTATGCTGATGGCATTGAATATCATTGGGAGGGATTGCTGTTATGTCGATGGCTTATGAGGAATATATGCGCCAGCTTGTGCAGCCGATGCGCGACGAACTCGTACGTGCGGGATTCCGCGAACTTCGCACAAGCGAAGAAGTAGAGGAATTTATGGAAAACGTCGAAGGCACAACGTTTGTGGTGGTCAACTCCGTTTGCGGATGTGCGGCAGGATTGGCGCGGCCAGCGGCAACACAGGCTGTTTTAAACAGTGAGAAAAAACCAGATCATTTAGTGACGGTGTTTGCCGGTCAAGATAGAGAAGCGACGGCAAAAATGCGCGAGTATTTCGTTGGGATTGCACCATCTTCTCCATCGATGGCGCTCTTAAAGGGAAAAGAGGTCGTTCATTTTATTCCACGCGAGGAAATTGAATTTCAATCGATGGAAGCAGTAATGGAAAACATTATGAATGCGTTTGAAAAATATTGTGATTAAGGATGCTGTTGGGCATCCTTTTTTTATGTGTCGTTGTCAATCACTCACTTAAAGGAACCGAGCATCGACAAATGAAGGGCGAACGGTTAACGAAAAGGAATAGAAAGAAAGTTGCAAGGGAATGTTAAAGGTGGGGATATAAGTAGTTTGTTAAACATCTATAAAAAGGTATGAAATCATGTAAATATCTCCTGTTATTGGACGTAAGTAAAGAGGCGGATATTCTCCATCTTTTGTATTGTCTCCTGCCTGATGATAAAAAAATCATCTCCTCCTTCCTCATGTAAAAAGGAAATGACGAAGATTTGGCGAATATATGTTCTAAAGGATCCAAACATAGGGGGAAGGCAAGGGGATGAAAACGGTTCGGGTGATGAAAATTGTTTCTCATGATGAATTGCAACTTCGCTCATTAGATGAGTTGATGCGCGTCTTTTGTTCCGCGAAGCGATACGCGTTTAACCGTTTGCTGGAGGGAAGGAACGCAAAAGACATCATTAAGCGCCTTCCGCGCCAATTTCGGCTCAACAAACGGTTTGCCGAAGACGCGGTCTTGCTTGTTCAATCACTGATTTCTTCCCAACGTGAGTTGCTTCCAATGCGCTTAGAGGATGTGCAGGCGAAAATCGAAAAAACCGAAAAGAAAATCGATGACTACCAACATGGAAGAAAAACACCGAAAAAAGTCGATCTTCCAACATGTCTAGGTGGATTGCACCAACGTTTAGAAAAGCTCAAAGCGAAAGAAGCCGAGCTAACGCATCATCTAGAACAAGGGACAATTCCACGTGTGATTTTTGGTGGAAAACAAAACTTTTACAAGCGCTTGAAAGGAAAAATCACGAACGAAGAATGGAAAGATGTGCGCTCGAATCAGTTGTACGCCAGAGGAGATAAAAGCAAAAAAGGAAATTTAAATATTCGCCTCACCTATGACGACAAGACGTACCAATGTTATGTAGAAATCGCCAATCCACTTGGACAACAAGAAGGGAAACACGCTCCCCGCTTGAGGTTTCCTGTGTTGGTTCCTGAAAAATATGAAGAGGAAATCATCGATGTCGTCATGGGAGAACAAGTGGGAGTGAATGCAAAAGGCAAGCCGATCATGGACTACCAGCCATACACGGTGGAAATCAAACGAAAAAACGAAGAGTATTATGTGCATCTCATTTATGAGGAAGAAGTGTATGGCAGAGAACTTGCCTACGATGAACCGATTCAAGCGGAACGAATCGCAGGAATGGATATCAATATTGATCGCATCGCCGTAAGCATCGTTTCGAAACAGGGAAACTTTCTTCAATCAAAGGTGTTTTACTGTCATGAACTCGAATATGTGCGGGCGAATAAACGAAACAACATCATTGGTGAAACGGTGCGCGATGTATATGACTGGCTGCTTCAAGAGAATGTTGGGGCAATGGTTATCGAAAACATCCAACTAAGACAGCAGCACGATACGGACAAACGATTCAATCGCTTGACCCACCATTTCAAAAAGAAAAAGCTGACGGAAACGATTCTTCGTCGGGGAATGCGGCTTGGGTTTCGCATCAAAAAGGTGAATCCCGCGTACACCAGCATCATCGGACGTTTCAAATATATGAAAAAGTATGGGTTGTCCGTCCATGAAAGTGCCGCTTTGGTGATTGGCAGGCGGGGATTGGGGTATCAGGAACGATTGCCAAAAGAACTCATCGATATCATAAAAACGAAAGTGAAACGCCATTGGATTGCCGTGTTAGGGTCGATGGAAGAATCCTACAAGCAATCGAAAAGCGGCAAGAAACAACACCAATATATCGCGATGATGTTACGCAAAATCGAGAATTTCAAACAAGAGCATGAATGGTCATTATGGAACATCTTGCACAAATGTTGTTGGCTGAACCAGTATCAAATTCAACTAAAGGAGGTGTAAACCTGGTTGCTAAAATCGTTGTCGTGTACTGACCGATGGAAGGAATGGTGCACGACAGGTGCCGTCGCTGACAGCGATCCACGGGGTGTCTTTCACAATAGGTGAGACATTAGGCTTCCCTTCCTGATGGAACTCGGGTGTTTCCTGAGCGGTAAGCGGTGTTTCCTGGTTCCATCGCGATGAGCCGATTTTTATAGATTTTAGTAACCAGGTGACATGTGATGCCGAAACGGAAAAAAGATCCGTCCAAAGCGGGATTAGGCGCTCCAAACGTGAAAGGACAAGGAACAACACAAACAGAAACGGGCGCATATGAACTTGACTCCGCCCGCAAGAAAACAAAAATCGATTAACAGAAAAACTCGCAGTCAACCTGCGAGTTTTTCTTATGCATTTGCGATGCAGCTATAAATAAAATAAAGAATCGTAATAATGCTTGCCGCAAAAAAAATCGTGTTCATGCTGTTTCCCGCCTTTCTCTATATGTTTTCTATGGTAAAGTATGATACACTATTTATATAATTCTTTATATATTCATAGTATATATCATTTAAAGCGGAAAAAGAAAGCGTTTTTCCATGTGTAAGCAGGGGGAGATGGAGCAATGAAGTTGGCAGCGCGTATGAAAGCTTTTTCCACATCGATTTTTAGCGAACTATCAATCTATAAAAAACAAAAATGCAGCGAAAAAAATGATATGATTGATTTAAGCATCGGCAGTCCAGATTTACCGCCGCCGCCATTTGTTATGGAAGCGCTTAGCCGTTATGCGAGCGATCCAAAAGCATATGGATATACGCTGAAAGGTAGACGCGAATTTCATGAAGCAGTGGCGTTTTATTATCAAACAGCACATCATGTATCGCTTCATCCGGAAACAGAAATCATGTATGCCATCGGTTCACAAGACGGCCTTGTTCACGAGAACATCCGCCGGAAGCCCACTGCTTTAGCTGTGGAAGGAAGGCGGGGTTTATATTTTCAGTATATATTGAATTTTTCGTTCAGTATAAGTACACTGGATTTAGAAAGGTAGGTGAATCAAGAATGCTCTGCACTCTCAAGATTAAATTAATGCCAACTCTTGAACAGTTTCATGCACTGCTGGAAACAATGAAACGGTTTAACCAAGCATGCAACTATATTAGCGAGATTGCTTTTCGCTCCAGAACCTTTTCCAAAACGAAAATCCAGCGGCTTTGCTACTATGACGTCAGGGAAAAATTTGGCCTCTCTGCCCAAATGACCGTTCGTGCCATCGGCAAAGTGTCGGAAAGCTATCGTTTGGATAAAAAAACCTTGCATAACTTTAAAGAAACCGGTGCCATCGTGTATGATGAAAGAATCCTGTCCTTTAAAGGGTTAGAGTATGCTTCCATCCTTACCTTGCAAGGAAGAATGGAAATCCCTATGGTCATTAGCCGCTACCATCAAGGTTTGCTGTGCGGCAACCGTGTTCGGGGTCAAGCCGATTTAGTCCTTCAAAACGGTATTTTTTATTTACTGCTCGTGGTGGACGTTCCCGAAGGCCAGCCCAATTCCGAAAACGGATTTATCGGTGTGGACCTTGGCATCATTAATATCGCCGTCGATAGCACCGGTGAGGTATTTTCCGGCTCGAAGGTCAACGGGCTGCGCCGCCGCCATGCGAAACTTCGCGCCAAACTCCAAAAGAAAGGCACCAAGTCAGCGAAACGCCTGCTTAAAAAGCGTTCCAAGAAGGAAAAACTATTTGCCCGTGATGTGAACCACTGCATTAGCAAGAAGATTGTTGAAAAGGCAAAGGCACTCGGATGCGGCATTGCCCTTGAAGATTTAAAGGGCATCCGCCAACGCACCGAGAAAACGGTTAAAAAGCAACAGCGTCGTCAACACTCTTCTTGGTCTTTTTATCAGTTGAGAAAGTTTATTGAGTATAAAGCGGCGATCGCTGGCGTGCCGGTGGTATTGGTTCATCCAAAAAATACTTCCCGCACCTGTCCGGTTTGCGGACAGGTGGCCAAAGAAAACAGACCGTCAAGGGATCAGTTTTGTTGTCGAGCTTGTGGGTACGCTGCCCCTGCCGACAACGTGGCTGCGGAAAACATCCGCAGGGCTGCTGTCAACCAGCCGAACGCGGCAGCCAATTAGGCTAGTTGCAAGCCCACGGCTTTAGCCGTTGGGTAGTTGACGTCAGGCGCGAACATCCGCCGCAAGATGGGTATTGGTTTCAATTTCATTACCATACGTGCCACGACAATTTCCAAACCCATTACGAGCTAGGAAAAATTTATTGGGATAAAAATACGCCGCCGCAATGGCGGACGTGAACGGTTTTTTTGCTCCGTTTCCATGAACGTTTCCCGCTGATCCCGCTTCCTTATTTTACACATTTGTCCCCGTTTTTTTGTGTGTTACAATTTAATAGAAAAAGAGATTTTCATATTTGTAGTAAAAGAAGCGGGGGAAAGGATCATGAAACGGATTCTTTTTTGGATCATGATAATGTTGGCGATCGTTCCGCTTCTTTCGTTTTCCCCGTATCCTGCCGCGCACGGCATTTTGCTTGTTGATAGCAATATAGACATTAAACATACAATGCCGTACGATATATTAAGAAAAATGATCATTGTTCCGGAAACGAACTTTTCCCATCATGAGGCGAAAAAAATGATTGATACGCTTGCCCATATCGACCCATCCATATTGCAAAAAGCGGCGGATCATCATATTTACATTCAGCTGTTGACTGGAAAGATTACCGATGAACCGTCGGCGAGGCACTTACACGGAAAAACGCCGCGCGGATATTTGTCCTCTTCTACAACATGGGATGATGTTCCAGGGCTTGGCGGCTCACATTTAGTGCTCGTTAAAATCGGCCACAGCGAGAAGGGAAAAGGGCACGGTTCGGTCAATTTGGAATTGCATGAGTTTGCACATTCCATCGATTACATCGTGTTCGATCATATTCATGAGACGGCGGCTTTCCGTTCGATTTGGCAGGAAGAAGCAGCGAAACTGTTTCCAGATCACTATTATTTCCTTACGTATCCGGAAGAGTATTTTGCCGAATCGTTTGCGTACTATTACTATAGCGATGAGACACGCAGGCATTTGCAAATTGCTGCCCCAAAAACGTATCAGTTTATTCGCCATTTGGCCGAAAGAGCTCGTTTGTGAGCTCTTTTTTTGTTTCTGAATGAGATTCCTTTATGCTATGATAGAACGTGAGGTGATAACATTGCGTCAATACTTACAATTACTAGAAGATATTCTCGAAAACGGAGTAGAAAAAGACGACCGCACTGGGGTCGGGACGTTATCCGTGTTTGGTCGTCAGCTGCGTTTTAATTTGCAGGAAGGATTCCCACTCTTAACAACTAAAAAATTACATATCCGTTCGATCATTTACGAATTATTATGGTTTTTAAAAGGAGATACGAACGTCCGCTACTTGCAGGAAAACGGCGTGACGATCTGGGATGAGTGGGCGGATGAAAACGGCGAGTTAGGCCCGATATACGGCGCGCAGTGGCGTTCATGGAAAGGGGCCGATGGCAAAACGGTGGATCAAATCAGCTGGGTTATTGAAGAAATTAAACGAAACCCAAATTCCCGCCGCTTATTAGTAAGCGCGTGGAATGTGGCAGAGCTAGATAAAATGAAACTGCCGCCTTGCCATTATGCGTTTCAATTTTATGTGGCAGACGGGAAGCTTTCTTGCATGTGGCAGCAACGTTCCGTTGATACGTTTTTAGGTTTGCCGTTTAACATCGCCAGCTATGCGCTGTTGACGCATATGATCGCCCAGCAGTGCGATTTAGATGTCGGCGAATTGATTTTCAATGGCGGTGATGTCCATCTGTATAAAAATCATATTGAACAAGCGAAATTGCAGCTGACGAGAGAGCCGCGGCCGCTTCCGAAGCTGGTGATCAAGCGGAAGCCTGCTTCGATTTTTGAATATGAATTCGAGGATTTTGAAATTGTCGACTATGATCCTCATCCGCATATTAAAGCGCCGGTTGCCGTATAAAGGAGAGATAGAATGATTTCACATATTGTCGCCATGGATCAAAACCGCGTCATTGGCAAAGACAACCGCCTGCCATGGCATTTGCCTGCTGATTTAGCGTATTTTAAAAAAGTAACGATGGGCCATGCCATTATTATGGGGCGCAAAACGTTTGAATCCATCGGGCGGCCGCTTCCGGGAAGAGAAAATGTCATTGTGACGCGGAATCGGTCGTTTCAGGCAGAAGGATGTACGGTGATCCATTCGATCGAAGCGATTCGTCAGTTTGCCGCTAAGCGCGATGATGAAGTGTTTGTCATTGGCGGTGCGGAATTGTTTCAAGCGACATTGCCGTTTGCCGACCGTCTCTACATAACGAAAATTGAGGCGAATTTTCCGGGTGATACGTTTTATCCGGATTTTGAAGAGTCAGAGTGGCGGCTCGTTTCCTATACGAAAGGAATAAAAGATGAAAAAAATCCATATGATTATGCGTTTATCGTTTATGAACGCAAACGTTAACGTGTTTCGCTTTTCGGCGGAACACGTTTTTCTTTTCAATCGAATAGAAGCAGCATAAAAAAGGAACGATAACAGTAAAAGATGATGGAAATGGAGGAATACGATGAAGCATATCGTTCCATTGGCGATTAAATTTATTGGGTGGAGTGTAGTGCTGCTTTCTATTTTTGCGATTTTTAACGCCCCGCCGCTGCTGGTTTTGTTCATGGCGGCAGGAACCGCTGTAGTTTCTTATCTCATCGGTGATCTATTTATTCTGCCGCGCTTTGGCAATTTGGCAGCAGCAATTGCTGATGTTCCGCTTGCGTTTTTGCTTATTTGGCTCACTAGCTACGCACTGATTGAACCGACTGTCAATATGGTGTACGCTTCGTTTTATTGCGCGCTGGCAATCGGTGCGATCGAAGCGTTTTTTCATCTGTTTATGGAAAACCGTGTGCTTGATGAGGAAAGAAAAGAACAAGCGTATCGGTGGTATGACGAAGGAAGGTGGGCGACGGAGTTTGCTGAGGAATATGATCAGGAGAAAGACGACCGCACGTAAGAGGGTCGTCTTTTATTGTTATACGTAAAAAAGCACGCCAAAGATTAATTTTATTCTACTCAAATGGCATAATCATAAACAAGAAAAAAATGGGGAGAAATATTTTTTGTAAACTTTTTGAAAATTCCCTTTCCTTTTTAAAAATTTGTGCTATAATTTACAAATTAAAAAGACAACTTAGAAAGAAAGGGAACGAAAACATGGAACAACAACTTAAACGAAAACAAGGGACCGTTTATGTTGAAGATATTTTAATCGCTTATCATACGTTAAAAGATGTTGTACACCATACTCCGCTGCAAAAAAATCCGTTATTATCGGAACGTTACGAATGTAACGTGTATTTGAAGCGCGAAGATTTACAAGTCGTACGCTCATTCAAAATTCGTGGCGCATACAACCGGATGAAACATTTAAGCGAAGAAGAACGGAAAAACGGCATTGTCTGCGCTAGTGCAGGCAACCATGCGCAAGGAGTAGCGTATTCATGTCGGGCGCTAGGCGTGCACGGAAAGGTGTACATGCCGGCGACAACGCCGAGACAAAAAGTATCGCAAGTACAGCTGTTCGGAAAAGATATGGTCGACATTGTTTTAGTAGGCGATACGTTTGATGATTCATTTAACGAAGCAATAGAGTGTGCCAAAAAAGAAGGACGCACATTTATTCATCCGTTTGATGATGAATATGTCATTGCCGGACAAGGAACGATCGGTGTAGAAGTGTTGAACGACTGTGAAGAGCCGATTGATTTTGTGTTTGCGAGCATCGGCGGTGGCGGATTGATGTCGGGGATTGGTACATATGTGAAAAGCATTTCTCCAGCTACAAAAATTATTGGCGTGGAACCAGAGGGTGCACCATCGATGAAAGCTGCCCTCGAGCAAGGGCATGTTGTGACATTAGAAGAGATTGATAAATTTGTGGATGGAGCGGCAGTCAAAACGGTTGGCGAAAAAACGTATGCGCTTTGTAAAGAAATCATTGACGATATTGTTGTCGTACCGGAAGGAAAAGTATGCACAACGATCTTAGAGCTATATAACGAAAATGCAATTGTCGTTGAACCGGCGGGGGCGCTTCCGATTGCAGCACTTGATTTTTACAAAGACAAAATCCGTGGGAAAACGGTTGTCTGTATTGTCAGCGGAGGAAACAATGACATTGATCGAATGCAGGAAATTAAAGAGCGTTCGATGATTTATGAAGGACTGCAGCATTATTTTATCGTCAATTTTCCACAGCGTGCCGGCGCGCTTCGCGAATTTTTAGATGAAGTATTAGGGCCTACCGATGATATTACTCGTTTTGAATACACAAAGAAAAATAACAAAGAAAACGGTCCGGCGTTGGTCGGCATTGAATTAAAACGCCGTGAAGATTACGAGCCGCTCATTGAGCGCATGAAGAAAAAAGGGTTTCCGTTTCAAGAAGTGAATAAAAATCCAAACTTATTCCATTTACTCATTTAGTGAAAAAACACGAAAAAAGTCGTAAATATTTCGTACATTTCTGACATGCTTTTTTACCGATTTGGTGTATAATAAAAGTAAATCGGTGAAAAAGAGGATTGATATTTTGCTATTCAAAAGCCTAGAGTTCAAAAATGCTTATGGGCAGAAGGTGAAGATTATCGAAATTCCTGTATTGGAGGAAGATAACACGTACCGATTTATGATTCAATTGCGCTTAGAAACGTTTATTGCCAAAGTATATCGATCCCGTAATGCTTGTTCTGTTTACTCGTTTCGGGAATATTTGAAAAAAGTATTAAAATGGCCTGTTTATGAGCAAATTTTTAAGGTCGATGTTTTAAAAAACAATGCTTAAACCTAAAAAAGTTGTTTTGCTTCGGCAAAACAACTTTTTATTTAGTCATTGCCATTTTGTGACTGTCGCACATAAGTTCATATGTCTTTCGATATTTTTTCAAACTTTCCACACATATTGTTGATATGATAATAAAATGAATAGACGTGGAAAATTCCATCGCTTTTTTGGTTTTATCTCTTTTTATGCAGTTCACACTTTTCTTCAGGACATTCTAGATTTTTATAGGAATTTTCCTCTTTTCATTGTATAATTGTACATATAGCTTAAATATTGGGAGTGAATTCATGAAGAACGTGAAAGTTGTAACAGATTCAACGGTCGATTTGCCGAAAGAGGTGTTGCAAGAGCATGGGATTGAGGTAGTCCCACTCAGCTTTACGATTGGTGAGGAAGCGTTTATCGACCGCGTAACGATCACCCCGGATGAGTTTATGGAAAAAATGAAAGAAGCAGAGGAATTGCCAAAAAGCTCTCAACCTTCTGTCGGCGAGTTTCTCGAAATCTATAACCGCCTTGGTGAAGATGGAAGCGATATTATCTCGATCCATATGGCTGGTGAGCTAAGCGGCACTGTTCGCTCCGCGCAGTATGCCGCGACATTAGCGGAAGCAAATGTGACAGTGGTAGATTCGGAGTTTATTTCGCTTGCCCTGGGATTTCAAGTGTTGGAAGCAGCGCAACAGGCAAGACTGGGGAAAAGTGTGGAGGAAATTGTAAGCCGTCTGCGCGACGTCCGTCGCTGTACGCGATTGTACGTCACAGTCGATACATTAGACAACCTCGTAAAAGGCGGTCGTATTGGCCGTGGAAGAGCATTGATCGGTTCGCTTTTAAACATTAAACCGATTGCAGCGCTTGTCGATGGAATGTATACACCGATTGCGAAAGCGCGCAGTTATTCACAAATGATCAAATATTTGACCAATCAATTTATTCAAGATATATCCAATAAAACGATTCGATCTGTCGGGATCGCCCATGCCGATGCGCTTGCATTAGCAGAACGTCTGAAACAATCGATTATCGAAGCGACTGGATATCATCAAATTGATATTGTTCAGACAACGCCGGTGATTTCGATCCATACCGGACCGGGAGCTATTGGTCTCATGTATTACGCAGAATAAAAGAAAAACGGGTGAAGAGAAAGATGAAGCGAATCGTCGTTCTTCTTGTCATCGTACTTCTTGCTGCATGTGGAAAAACAATTCCTGATGCAAAAAATTGGCCGATTGATGATTTTACATTTACCGATCAAAATGGAAAGCCATTCGGTTTAAAAGATTTAAAGGGAAAGGTATGGGTCGCCGACTTTATTTTTACCAATTGCGAGACTGTTTGTCCGCCAATGACAGCCCATATGGCTAAGTTGCAAAAAAAGGCGAAAGAAAAAGGGCTTGATGTTGAATTTGTCTCATTTAGTGTTGATCCAGAAGTAGATACACCGGAAAAGTTAAAAGAGTATGTGAAAAAGTTTAACGGTGATGTATCAAATTGGCATTTGCTTACAGGATACAGCCAGCAAGAAATTGAGAAATTTGCCGAGAAAAACTTTAAAACGATTGTACAAAAACCGAAAAACGAGGATCAAGTGATCCATGGAACAGAGTTTTATCTTGTTGACCAAAACGGTACGATTGTCCAAACTTATAGTGGGGTGCAAGATGTTCCATATGAAAAAATTTTAGAGCATATTGAGATTTTGCAATCGTCATAAAAGGCAAAAATGTAGATACATTTTTGCCTTTTCGTGTTTTCTTCATGTGTGTTTACAAGGTAAGGCAGGTGTAGAATAATGAAAAAATGGGGATTGATTTTTTTATTGTTGCTCTATTGCGCGGGCTGTTCTTCCGAGCAGGCAATCAACGCTGCCAGCTTGCCTGAACGGCAAATAAAGCTGACACCGCGTACGGTTGCTAATGATTTTTTTCCAAAAGATATTCGCGTGCTCGCTCTTGGCGATTCGCTAACAGAGGGAGTAGGGGATCATGAACAAAAAGGCGGATATGTTTCTCGGTTGCGCCAACAATTATTACAGCATAAAGGGGTGCGAACGCTCTCGGTCATCAATTTTGGAAAGCGAGGGTTACGGATTTCCAAGCTTGATGATGTTGTCCATGAGCACGCAAACGAAGTCCGACAGGCGGATCTTATTTTCATCACCATCGGCGGCAATGACATGATGAAAATTGTTCGCTCCCATTTTTTTGATTTATCGTATGCTTTGTTTGAGAAGGAACAAAAACGATTTGCCAAGCGGTTGGATCATCTTTTGGCAATGATTCGCACATATAACCAACATGCTACTATTGTTCTTGTCGGCTTATACAATCCATTTTCTAACTTGCTTCCAAATATTCCGGAAATCAACGATGTGATTGAGCTATGGAATAATGGGAGCAAAGCGGTGTTGGCGCGCTATGATCGGACGATTTTTGTCAATGTGAAAGATTTGTTTGATGGCCGGGATGATGTGTTATATAGCGACCAGTTTCATCCAAATGAAGTAGGGTATGAATTAATCGCAAGACGTGTGTATGAACAATTGCAGCAACACGAAGAAATGTGGTTAGGGAGTTTGGAACAATGAATTGGAAAAAATGGTTTTGGACATTGGTGGTATTGGATATTGCTGTTGTGATGCTTTTTGCTGTTTGGTTGTTTCAGCCGGCTAAACCGATATCGGTGCCGTCTCCGAAAAAAGTAAAAGGAGCCACGTTTACGGTATATTCGAACAAAGAACATTTGAATACGGTGATCAATGATTATATTCGTAAAAAAGCAAAAGACCATCCCGTGCAATATCGAGTTTGGCTTGATGATCGAGTGTATGTGGCAAGCAAGCTCCCTGTATTTGGCCGGGAGATGGACCTCGTCGTTTCTTTTATTCCGAAAGTGGTTAAAGGCGGAAATGTAGTGCTAGAAAGTCCGGAAATATCGCTGGGCGATTGGGAGCTTCCGGTCACGTACGTGTTAAGATATTTACGAAAACACGCGCCATTGCCAGATGAAGTGATCATTGATCCGAAGGTTAACCGCGTGTATGTGGAGCTTACTGATATTCGTTTCGGCAACGGTTATCAAGTTTCCGCTCGGAAAATTGATTTGGCAAAGGATGAAATTGTATTTACGCTGACGATTCCGACATCGGCAAAACAATAAGGGCCGCTTGTGAGCGCGCCCCTATTTATTAGTTGATTCGCAGTCCTTTCGGATAAAAGTTTTTCACCATACCTTTTACTTCTTTTCCCCACCCGAGCGGATAACCATCAACGGTCACAAGCAGCCAGCCGCGGTCTTCTCCCGTCTGAATCGTTTCTCCGCGCAAATATTTTAGACATTCTACGCTGTCGCTTGACAAGTCAAGGGAGTAACGAACGTCTTGCGGCTTTAGCGATAAGGCAAGTGCATGGTTCGGCTCAAACCGCTGCTTTTTCGCTTCTCCTAAGTGAAGACCTGCCCGCACGACTTTCAGGCCATCGAAATTCGGGCAGTGGTCAGGTAGGGCGAATAGATGGTGTTGAAAGGCATACATCGGTTTTTCGATTTCTGTTTGCAATACTTCTTGTTCAAACTGCCGATACTCGCGAACCATTTGTTTGGAGGCGTTTGGCTTGGCATAGCGTCCATTCCATGAAGGGGACGGGCCTGTTTTTTTTATTTTCGCGACAAAATGGCCTTCCCCTTTTAACGAATGCGGCCATAGCCGAGCCGTTCTCTCCATTTCCTCGAAGTTCGTGTTCGTCCATTCCCGTCTTCCCGGCTGAATGCCATGAACTTTTTCAATCGACAGCAATTCAAGATCATCATAGGTTTGTAAAAAAGCTTCTATGGTCTGTTCGTTTTCTTCCGGAGAAAACGTGCAAGTGGAATAGACGAGAATGCCGCCTTCTTTTAACATCTCGTATGCACAATCTAAAATATGCCGCTGTTTGATGGCGCATTGTTCGATGTGCGCTTGGCTCCAAAATTGTACAGCTTCTTCGTCTTTTCGAAACATGCCTTCCCCCGAGCATGGAGCATCTACTAAGATTTTGTCAAAAAAACCAGGGAAATATTTCGCGAGCTTTTCCGGTGTTTCATTCGTAACAAGCGCATTCGTAATCCCAAACCGCTCGATATTTTCCGATAGTGCTTTGACGCGCTTCGGATGAATTTCATTGGCGATAATCAGTCCTTGATTTTTCATCATTGCCGCAAGCTGCGTCGTTTTTCCGCCAGGTGCGGCGCAAAGGTCAAGAACAAACTCCCCTGGATTAGGCTTTAACACTTCAGCTACAAACATCGCGCTCGGCTCTTGGATATAATAGAGCCCTGCCGCGTGATACGGATGCTTTCCAGGTTGTTCGTGTGCGTCATAATAAAAACCAGTTGGGCAAAACGGAACGGGGGAAAGTGCAAACGGGACGAGCGTTAAAAACGTCTCGCGGTCGATTTTCAATGGATTGAACCGCAACCCGTTTGCTTTTTCTTCATGATAGGTGGAAAAAAAACGAGAAGCTTCATCTTCCAAAAGCCTCTCCATTTTTTCGATGAATTCGCTTGGTAATTTCAATGATCCAACTCCTTTCTTGCTGCTCAAAATAATAAGATCATTTATTTTCTGCCCAGCCACTTGATTTTTGGTTCCGTTTTGTTGACAATGCGTTTTATATTCGCGCGGTGGCGGTAAAAGATAAACGCCGTTAATAACGATACTGCGATCATTAGTGGAATGTCATCAGTAAAAAAGATGGTATAAATAACGGCATATACCCCGGCTAACATCGAAGATAACGAAACATACTTGGAAATATATAAAACAATGAAAAAGACAGTAAGAAGCGAAACGAACAAAAACGGTGAATAAAACAGCATCACACCTGCCGATGTTGCGACCGCTTTCCCGCCGCGGAATTTGGCAAAAATCGGATATGTATGTCCGATGACAGCGCACACTCCTGCTAACAGCGGATGTATGTGCACGGAGAACAATACAGGCAGGCTTGCCGCCAGCGTCCCTTTTAGCATATCTCCGCATGTGACGATCATTCCTGCTTTTACGCCAAGGACGCGAAATGTATTTGTCCCTCCTAGATTTCCGCTGCCATGCTCGCGAATATCGATTCCGTATCCTATTTTTCCGACAAGGAGCGCAAACGGAATCGATCCGAGAAGGTAAGCTGTGATCAAAATGAGTGCTTTTTCCATCAACCTCTCTACACCCTTTACTTATCAAATTTGTGCATGTTTTTATTTTACCATGCATGAAAAAAAACGCTAGAAGGAAAATAGAACATATCAACGGAAGGTATTTTTTTTGCATTTATTTTTTTGGCAAAGTAAACTAGATGATAACATGGTTATTTTATCGCTGGAACTGAAAGAGGAGGAAGAAAAGAAATGAAAACGAAAGTAACGTGGAACGGGCAAATGTCGTTTACAGGGATGAGCGCATCAGGAGTGCAAATTCCGATTGATGCTTCCAAAGAAGCAGGGGGACAAGATTCCGGGGCGAGACCGATGGAATTAATTTTACACGGGCTTGCCGGATGTACGGGAATTGATATTATATCGATCTTGACAAAAATGCGGCTTGAAGTTCGATCGTTTTATATAGAAGTGGAAGGAACCCGTGCGGACGATCATCCAAAACGGTTTACGGATATTCACATTCATTATGTGTTAGAAGGGGATTTGCCAGAAGACAAAGTCGTCCGCGCTATTCAATTGTCGAAAGAGAAGTACTGTTCTGTATCCCATTCGTTAAATGCTAATATTACGGCAAGCTACTCCATTAACGGTGTAGAAGGGAAAGAAAATTTGTAAAACGCTAAAGCCGTTGGCGTTCAATCAAAAAAAACCGGCTATTTTCGTGGCGCGGATTTTCCATACGTAAGCGCGAATGTAATCGATAAAAAGACAGGCAAACCGATTCTTCCACCTTATGTTATTAAAAAAGTGAAAGGAATACCGATTGGTTTTATCGGAGTAACTTTATCGGATACACCAAGCATCGTCATTCCAAGCGGTGTGGCTGGGTTTGCATTCAAGGATGAAGCGGAAGCGATTAACGAGGCGGTGAAACAACTAAAACGGCGGGGAGTGCGTGCAATCGTTGTCCTTGCACATAATCCAGGGGTTTCTAATAAAGATGGTTCCAACGCGAGTGGAGAAATTGTAGACATTGCGAAAACAGTGGATGATGAAGTCGACGTTATTTTTGCTGGTCATAATCATGCGTATTTAAACGCCGAAGTGGACGGCAAACTGCTTGTTCAATCATATTCTTATGGAACTGCTTTTTCGGATGTGGATTTAACCATTGATCGGCGGACAAAAGACGTTGTTGCGAAAAAAGCAGAAATTGTGACTACCTATCAAGATAGCATCAAACCTGATCCAAAGATTACGGAAGGGAAAAACCGCGAAGTAGGACCGGTCGATTTGGATGCGCTTATCCATTATATTCAACAGCTTCCTCAGCCATTTGATGCCCGAATCGAAGGGCGCATTCAACAGCTTCGCTAAATATGAAAAAGCTGGTTCCAAAGCGCCGTTGGAACCAGCTTTTCTGTTACGCTTTTTGCTCGAACAGCTTAATAATTTCAATAATGACGTTTGTTGCTTTGATCATGTTGTCGACGGAAATGTATTCATAGCGGCCGTGGAAGTTTTCGCCGCCCGTGAAAATATTTGGAGTCGGCAGCCCCATGTACGAAAGCTGCGACCCGTCCGTGCCGCCGCGGATCGGCGAAATTTTCGGTTCAATATTTAAGTTTTTCATCGCTTCATAGGCGATATCGACAACTTCGCGGACCGGTTCGATTTTTTCTCTCATGTTATAATATTGGTCTTTTATTTCGATCGCGATTCGCTCTTTTCCGTATTTTTCTTGCAGTTTTGCCGCGATTTCCCGCATTTTTGCTTTGCGCTCTTCAAATTGTTCGCGGTCAAAGTCGCGGATAATGTAATGAAGCGCTGTTTCTTCGACATTTCCTTGGAAGGAAAGCAAATGATAAAATCCTTCGTAGCCTTCCGTATGTTCCGGCGCTTCGTTGGCAGGAAGCTGTGCGTGAAATTCCATCGCGATTTTCATCGAGTTAATCATTTTGCCTTTGGCGGTGCCTGGATGAACATTTTTTCCCTTAAATTTGATTTTTGCCTCCGCAGCGTTAAAGCTTTCATACTCTAGTTCGCCAAGCGGACCGCCATCGACTGTGTACGCATATTTAGCACCGAACTTAGCGACGTCAAACTTATGCGGCCCTCTGCCGATTTCTTCATCCGGTGTAAACGCGACGCGCACTTTTCCGTGTTTAATTTCCGGATGTTGGATTAAGTAGGCCATCGCCGTCATAATTTCCGCGATTCCCGCTTTATTGTCCGCGCCAAGCAGCGTCGTGCCGTCAGTGGTGATTAATGTATGGCCTTTGTAGTTTGCAAGTTCCGGAAAATCTTTCGGCGAAAGCACAATATGTAGCGCCTCATTTAATATGATATCATTGCCATCGTAGTTTTCGACAATTTGCGGTTTTACATTGGCGCCGGTAAATTCGGGAGCCGTATCCATATGGGCTAAAAAGCCAATGGTTGGCACATCTTTATCGGTATTTGCGGGCAATGTTGCCATGATATAGCCGTTTTCGTCTATTGTTACTTCTTCCATGCCGATTGCTTTTAATTCTTCTACTAGCATTTTCGCTAGCGTCCATTGACCCGGAGTGGAGGGACAAGTATCACTGTTCGGGTCAGACTGGGTGTCAACTTGAACATACTTCGTAAAACGTTCAATGATTTCGTTTTTCATGATAGTCAGCTCCTTATTATTTACTATCTTTTTCCTTCTTTATTTTATCATAAAAATGAAAAATCATGTTGGTGTGAGAAAAAAGAGCATTCATATGCACTGCATTGATGATAGACATAACGCATAAAGAAATTATATAATAATATTAAAAAAATTATAATACGATTCATCTTCGGGGCAGGGTGAAATTCCCGACCGGCGGTGATGAAGCAATTTGCTTCTCAGCCCGCGAGCCGCATAGGCACGATCCGGTGCAATTCCGGAGCCGACAGTATAGTCTGGATGGGAGAAGATGAAGGTTTGCCGGCGTTCGAATGTTGCGCGATCGAACGTCTATTTGAGCATACCCTTTTTCTCCCTTAAGTGTGAACACTTAAGGGTTTTTTATTTGACGCTCAAAGTTGGCAGCCTTCTTCTTGTGAGGATGGATCACGAGAAGGAGAGGAGAATCGACATGAGAAAAATGAATATTCGCGCGCTTGTCTTAATTGGAGTGTTTAGCGCCATCTCGTATTTACTGATGCTGTTAAACTTTCCGCTTCCGCCATTTCCAAACTTTCTATTGGTGGATTTCAGCGATATTCCTGCATTGATCGCCGCGATTCTGTACGGACCGCTGGCGGGAGTGTCCGTTGAATTGCTGAAAAATGTGTTGAATTATTTCATGGTCGGCAGTCCTACCGGCGTTCCGGTCGGTCATATCGCCAACTTTATGGCCGGGATTACGTTTATTTTGCCGACATATTACGTATATCATAAAACAAAATCAAAAAAAGGAATGCTGGCTGGTTTAGTCATTGGCACCGCCGTTATGGCGCTGATGATGAGCGTATTGAACTACTACGTGTTTCTGCCGGCGTATACGATCTTTCTAGGAGCCCCGGCGATGAGCGCGCCGGAAACAAGGGCATTGGTTGTTTCGGCTATCTTGCCGTTTAACGCAGTAAAAGGCGCGATGATCACGATTGTATTTATGCTCTTGTTTGTCCGTTTGCACCAGTGGATGCAAAAACAAGCGGCAACGAATCATGCATAGTGCATATATGCAGCGAGGCTGCCTCAAAAGGCCGTTGAATCGACCTCTTGAGGCAGCCTCTTATTAAATAACCATGCTAAAGTTATTTTTTCTGCTTCTTAATATTCGCAAATATCAAGAAAGGGGAAAATTAGAATTTTTCGACTTCTTATCCCAATTACCTGAATTTTCAACCAAAGGAATGCAAGAACCACCTTTAAACAGCCAATACATTAAAAATAGGTTTTCTAATGAAAATATATGCTAAATGCAAAAAAGTAAAAACCTCGAATGATGCCAAGACAATAATGAAAAACTGGATAGAGCGTATAAAAAGGACAATGTAAAGGTTGAGAATGGGCAACATGGCAGTAAAAGAAAATCATTGTGTGCTCGTTTCTTCCGTGTATGAAGAGTGCAAAAAATAAAAAGAGATTGTCTTAGAAAAGACTCTTTCTCAGCTTGTCGACTTTGTCGGCAAGCTGAGAGGAACTCTAAAAAAGAAACTCTCGTTTTTTAGGAGTGAATACAATGAACTTTTCAAAAAAGTTTTACATATCGTTTGGATCGGCAAAGCGCTCTTCTTTAAACGGATTGGCCGTCATCGAATAGCCGCGCAGCTCCCAATATCCCGGTTCGTCTTTTTTCATAAACTGAATTCCGGATGCCCATTTCGCTCCTTTCCATAAATAAAACGTTGCGGGTGGAATAAAGCGAAGCGGATAGCCGTGTTTTGGAGAAATATCTTGCCAGTCATGATGTTTGTCTTTCCAGCGATACACAAACAGCGCGTCATCGCCCATAAGCGCCTCGAGCGGCAAGTTCGCCGAATAGCCGAAGCGGTCTCCTTTTAAGTAGCCATAAATTTTCACGTATTTCACATCTGGGGCCAGTTCAACAAAGCGCAAAAACTCGCGAAAGGCAATCCCCTCAAATGTCGTATCAAACTTTGACCATGTCGTCACACAATGCATATCAATCGTCGATATCGTTTTCGGCAGCTCCATCACCTGCCGGTAAGATAGCGAAACTTCCTCTTTTACATCCCCAAACAAACGAAAATCCCATGTTTCTTCATCGAACTGGTATACATCCCCCTCATGGAGAATCGGCCATTTTTCCGTTTCAAATTGGCCTGGCGGCAGCTGTTTTGTCAATGGCGTGCACCCTTTCTATGTATTGTTTATATAAATAAAATGATACGTTGAGAAAGCGGCGTTCGCAACTATATAGGCAGGAAATAATCGGATAGAGATAGAATAGACGAATAAGTTTATACTAGGGGGATATAAAATGGCGCACGTGGCATCTTTTGTTACATTTTTTCATAAAAAATATAATCGAAAACTTAAGAAAATGCCAGAAAGGATAACAACAATTAGGAAGAAACAAAAGAATAACTAAAGTTTCAGTGGAGAGAAAGAAAAGTGATTCGTACACAGCTAGCGTATTGTATTTCCTTTATCATGGTTTTTAAATCATTTATTTATTCAGGAAGGTCAGTTCTTTTATGTTCTGTTTTAGTAATGTATCTCGGTTTTCTTGCTACTGCCGCTAAAGAAATAATAAAGCTAATCCCTAAAATAGCTGATAATGTCCATGCGAAAAGTTCAATTGGTGTCATTACCTGATGACCTCCTTTTTTAGTGTTATATATAAAAAGATATGCGTACATGTTTGTCCATTTTCTTAAAGGTTGATCTACTCTATCATGCATTGCACAAACTTCTTGACTGTACCACATATGGTCGATTTTTATTTTGGTTATTGAACCAACCATGGATGTTCAATAATCAGCGAAATCATGAGGGGGATGATTTTTGAAAGAATTAAAATCTGTAGAAATTTTTTGTACTTTATATGCGCATGGGTTAAATTTTTATTTAGAGTCATTTTTGGTTCAGAAAGAAGGGGGTTAACCAATGCATAGTCTTGGAAGAGAAAATATTTGAACTCAAAAATGTTTTAATGAAAGCCTGGTCAATCGAATCAAGCTCGAAATGGACTCGTCAGAATCCAGCAAAAGGACAATGTGGAGTAACTGCGTTAGTGGTAAACGATCTATTTGGTGGAGAAATAATAAAAACAACGACTCCTGAAGGTTGGCATTTTTACAATAAAATAAATGGTCAGCGTTATGATTTAACAGAATCCCAATTCCCGGAAGCTATTGAATATATGGATATCCCTTCTAATAGGGAGGAAGCTTTCTCGGATACGAATGAAAGACAATACCATGATGTTATTTTTAGTTTTTAAAGAAATGCTGATATATCAATGTTTTAGACATATTTTGTATTATCCGCAATCGGATCGTTGCAACGTATCAATCGAAAGCTAGATTGAATCGCAAATGCGCTTGAAAAAGAAACGAATTCGAGACAGTAAGGGGGATCGAGGTGAACATTCACGTCTATAGAGATTTATCCAAGGCGAATTGGCAAGAGATGAAAGATGTATACGAATCAGCCGGATGGACGAAACATTCCGAGGAAATCATCCAACAGGTATTTGAAGCAAGCGACGTGATTGCACTTGCGGTCTATAACGGACGCATCGTTGGGTTTGGCCGTGCGCTTTCCGATGGAGTATTTAATGCGGCGATTTATGATGTCGTCGTTCATCGTGATTTCCAAGGTCATGGCATCGGAAAAGCAATTATCGAGGATTTGCTTGAGCAGCTTAAGCACGTTTCTTGCGTGCATTTAATTGCCACTACCGGAAAAGAGAAGTTTTATCAAAAAGTAGGGTTGAAAAAACTGAAAACCGCTATGGCGCGATATCGAAATTTTGATTTGGCGCGGGAATATTTGGAGGAGGATAGATAAGATGAACGTAAGGCATGCGACGGTAGACGATGCAGAAGAGTTGGCACACCTCATCTTGCAAGTAGAAAAAGAAGCAGAATTTATGCTGTTTGAGGCAGGGGAACGAACGCTCACTCCAGATCTGCAGAGAAGCCAAATCGAAGCGATGCAGAATGAGGAAAACTCCACGATACTGGTGGCAGAGGCGGACGGAAAGCTAGTTGGGTATCTAGTGGCAAGAGGAGGGAGCGCGAGACGAAATAAGCATACGGTATATATCGTCATTGGCGTGCTGGCTTCGTATAGAGGAAAAGGAATCGGTACGATGCTATTTGCCGAATTGGAGCGTTGGGCTCGCACGAAAGGCATTCATCGGTTGGAATTAACGGTAGTCGTCAACAATCAACGCGCGGTATCGTTATATCGCAAAATGGGGTTTGAACAAGAAGGGATCAAACGGCATTCTTTGCAGAGAAATGGAAAATATGTTGATGAATATTACATGGCAAAATTGTTGTAATTCGGAGGAAACAAAATGGAACGTGTTCATTTTTTAGAGCAAAGCCATTTTCACGAACAAGCAGAAAAAACATTTTTGGAACAGAAGGAAAAAATTTTGCGTCTGTTGCCGGAAGCGGATATTCAGCACGTTGGAAGCACGGCGATTCCCAATAGCCTCACCAAAGGGGATCTTGATATTCAAGTGCGGGTTCCTGCGGAAATATTTACTGTTGCTGTAGAGAAACTGTCCGCTTTATATGCAATCAATGAGGGAAGCGTGCAAACGGACTATTTCCGCGCATTTCAAGATGATACGACCGATCCGCCATTAGGTGTCCAACTAACCGTTATCGGTTCTGAATTAGACATCTTTTGGAAATTCCGTGAAGTGTTGTTGGCGAATGACACATACAGAGCGGAATATGACGAATTGAAAAAGGCATACGAAGGAAAAAGTATGGAAGCGTACCGGGAAGCGAAACAACGGTTTTTCGCGCGCCTGATGGAAACGCCGGAGTTTCAGCGGTTGTAAGGAGATGTTATGATGAAAAAGTGGCAAGTGATAAAAAGCGAATATATTTATCAAACACCATTTGGGAATTTGCGAAGTAATAAAGTGGTCCTTCCTAATGGTCACGAGAACATCCGCCGGAAGCCCACTGCTTTAGCTGTGGAAGGAAGGCGGGGTTTATATTTTCAGTATATATTGAATTTTTCGTTCAGTATAAGTACACTGGATTTAGAAAGGTAGGTGAATCAAGAATGCTCTGCACTCTCAAGATTAAATTAATGCCAACTCTTGAACAGTTTCATGCACTGCTGGAAACAATGAAACGGTTTAACCAAGCATGCAACTATATTAGCGAGATTGCTTTTCGCTCCAGAACCTTTTCCAAAACGAAAATCCAGCGGCTTTGCTACTATGACGTCAGGGAAAAATTTGGCCTCTCTGCCCAAATGACCGTTCGTGCCATCGGCAAAGTGTCGGAAAGCTATCGTTTGGATAAAAAAACCTTGCATAACTTTAAAGAAACCGGTGCCATCGTGTATGATGAAAGAATCCTGTCCTTTAAAGGGTTAGAGTATGCTTCCATCCTTACCTTGCAAGGAAGAATGGAAATCCCTATGGTCATTAGCCGCTACCATCAAGGTTTGCTGTGTGGCAACCGTGTTCGGGGTCAAGCCGATTTAGTCCTTCAAAACGGTATTTTTTATTTACTGCTCGTGGTGGACGTTCCCGAAGGCCAGCCCAATTCCGAAAACGGATTTATCGGTGTGGACCTTGGCATCATTAATATCGCCGTCGATAGCACCGGTGAGGTATTTTCCGGCTCGAAGGTCAACGGGCTGCGCCGCCGCCATGCGAAACTTCGCGCCAAACTCCAAAAGAAAGGCACCAAGTCAGCGAAACGCCTGCTTAAAAAGCGTTCCAAGAAGGAAAAACTATTTGCCCGTGATGTGAACCACTGCATTAGCAAGAAGATTGTTGAAAAGGCAAAGGCACTCGGATGCGGCATTGCCCTTGAAGATTTAAAGGGCATCCGCCAACGCACCGAGAAAACGGTTAAAAAGCAACAGCGTCGTCAACACTCTTCTTGGTCTTTTTATCAGTTGAGAAAGTTTATTGAGTATAAAGCGGCGATCGCTGGCGTGCCGGTGGTATTGGTTCATCCAAAAAATACTTCCCGCACCTGTCCGGTTTGCGGACATGTGGCCAAAGAAAACAGACCGTCAAGGGATCAGTTTTGTTGTCGAGCTTGTGGGTACGCTGCCCCTGCCGACAACGTGGCTGCGGAAAACATCCGCAGGGCTGCTGTCAACCAGCCGAACGCGGCAGCCAATTAGGCTAGTTGCAAGCCCACGGCTTTAGCCGTTGGGTAGTTGACTTGGTCGAACATACGAGCTACCATTTAGGACAAATTGTCGATAGGGCGAAGAGAATGACGGGAACTTCATTTCAGTTTTGCCAAAACGGATTAAATGAAAAAACGCTACGGTTGATTATCGAAAGCGAAAAGTTTTGATCAGTGTTTTTTTGTTATAAGATGTGCATAAGCAGCAAGAAACTTCTTGCCGCCTATGATTTTTAAACAGTTATGGTAAATCATTAAATGATGTAGATAAGTATATGGCGAGTTCGCGAATTTTTTCGTCCGTTTCTCTTTTCTTTTTCTGTTGGTCGGGATCTACCGTATAAAAAGTATCTCCTTTATTCTAATGTTCTAATCATTTTTTCGCTTTTAGTGAAAGATTCCTATTTTTATTTTAACATACGAATATATATTCGTATTTTTGGGGATTTATGGTATAATAAACATGCACAGCTACATGCAGGGTGGGCAGTGGCTACTCCCTTAAAGAAGGGAGGTGCCGCTGATGATGACCGTTGCCGATGCGCTGACGTTAATGATTACGTTTGCATCGCTGATCGTAGCCGTCATCGCTGTATCCAAAGACAAAAAGTAACCCACCCTGCTCGGCCTAAGTGAGGGTAGGTTACTATCCGCTTTCCGGGCCACTGCACTTCTTGCAGTAAGCTGTGTATCGATGGGACATTGGTTGCCGCCAATGTCCTGTTTTTATCTTATGTTGTTTAACTTTATTATACGCATACAGTGGATGACATGACAAGAAAATTATCTTTGTATTATTGTTTTTTTTCTGGTGATAAGAAAGCGGCTCGGTACGGAAAAAAGAGACGTTTGATTAATTTTTGAGTTGCATCGCTGTTTATGACGCAACCGTGGTGCAAACGGTGCTGCAAAAAGCGGGGATAAGTTGTCCGAATTTTACAATGTCATTCCAACGATGGTACGCTATGATCGCAAAAACATAAACAGGATAAAACGAAGCAAATCCGATTGTAACTTTTTCCACTCCTCTTTCGTCTACTGCTATTTGGAGAGGAGAGAGAAATTTTGGGGAGATTGTGGTTATTTTTCGTTGTTGCATCGATTGGGATGGCATTGCGTTTTTTGGTTTTAGGAAAATTTGAATGGGGACAGCTGCTTATTGTCTCGGGATTTCTAGCAGGGGTGCTATTGATTTGGGGAATCGAACGCTGGCAGGCTTGGCGTGATGCCTCTTATGAAGGGGCGGAAGACGAAGATGTTTGGCATACGCATATGGCGGAACGATTTTGGACTGGAAAAAAGCGCTTGTTTAAGGGAACGAAAAAGATGGGGGAGTTTTGGCGCTTCTTTCCGCTTCCATGGCAGCGCATTGTCAATAGTATTTTGTCCGATCAAAATCAGTGGTATTTAAATTTGTCTTTTGCATTTGCGGACGGAACTTCGGTACAAATCATAGAGCAGCGGGAAAAACTGTTTCGTGTGAATGATACGTGGCATATTGTGCAAAATGGAGCGGTTGTCGCAGTGGCGCGTACGGATTATTCATGGAAAAACAAGTTGAAGCTGCGCGAGCGCATGATCGTAGAGATACAGGGAAAAACGCTGTTTTTTCAGTCGCCGGAAATGGTTTCCCGCACGGAAGTCTGGTTAGATGGAAAAATGATCGCCGAAGGGAAACGTTCGCGGCTGTTGCGCTGGCGTTATACGTTTCGGGTGAACGAAGGCTATGAAGAATGGGAACGATTGCTTGTTGCGGCGTATGTGCTATTCAATTACGCGTATCACCAGTAAAAGTGGCGCCTCCCGCTGTTTACAGGAGGCGAATTCGTTATTGAACATATTTTCCATAATCCGGCATGGCGATTTGGTTAAACTCGCGCGCTAACTTCGCTAATCCTTCCCACAGTTTTTCACCTGATACTGGCGCTCCATGTCCTGTAATAGCCGTTTCTGGCTGTAATGCCTCCAGTTTTCTTACCGATTCGCGGGCGGCGTTCCATCGAATGTCAATGATACTATTCCACTTCTTTTCGTTCACTATGCGGCAGGTGCGCTCAGCGAACGGCTGCTGAAGAGCTTTTTCGATGAATTAGCGGTAATGGCCTCCGCTTTTGTTTTGATGTAAAAAAGATTCACCGAACATGGGACAATAGTGATATAAAGTAAATATGGTATTGACAAACTTTACGTTTCTGTATAGATTAAATAACATAATAATAAAATCTGAATGTTCCGCATTCGGTAGACTTTCAAACAGTCCGTTTAGAGCGGAGTGGTTGAAAGTAAACCGAAGAACAGTAATACGTGCATTTGGTAGATCTTCAAAAAGCCTTCATAGGCTCGTTGAAGATAAACCGGCTATGTGTACTCGATGCCATTCGTGTACCCTTTTGATGGAAAAGGGAAAACACGGTGGATAGAGGACGACATAGCCGGTTTTTTTGTTGCGGAAAAGAGAGAGGGGGATTCGGTTGGTTTGGTTCATCTTGTTATTCGCAACGGTTGGAATGGCTCTCATCAGTTCTTTATTGCTTCTAGATCGGCGCATGCCGCTATATTATGTGCAGGTGCATGTGGGAGTGATGGTGTTGCCGATTGCTGCGGCGTTAGCGGGGCTGATTTTCGCTGATCATCATGCCGCGGCCGGATTATGGCGTTCTGATATTCTCGCCTGGTTTATGGCGCTGTTTATTTTGACGCTCGGCTGGATGATAGCGCGTTTTTGCCTCCGTTATTTGCATGGCGACCGTGCGTATCGTAAGTATTTTTCCCTGCTTACTTTTACGGTCAGTGCCGCGGCGCTGACCTGGATGAACAATGATATTCGTTTGCTTGTTCTCTTTTGGGGCTTGCCGCTATTGGGGCTTGTGCAGCTGACACGATTAAAAAGGGAATGGCGTCCGGCACGAACAGCGGCGGTGCGTATGGCTATGGTATTTTCACTAAGCTGGCTTGCTTTGTTTGCTGCTGGTTTGTGGTTATGGAGTGCAACCGGACATTGGCAGCTGTCGCTTGCCTTGTCCTCAGAAAGCATCCGCCATCTCGAATGGTGGGAAAAAACAGGGGTGAATGTGCTGCTTATATTGGCAGCGATCATTCCAGCCGGACAATGGCCATTTCAGCGCTGGCTGTTAGAGTCGGCGGTTACACCAACCCCGATTTCAGCAGTGATGCATGCTGGTTTGATCAATGCGGGCGGTCTTTTGTTGACAAGATTTTCTCCATTGTTTAGCGGTGATATATCGCAAATGTTGCTGCTGGTTCTCGCCTCCATTTCGGTGCTCATCGGCACAGGAATTAGTTTTGTTCAAGTCGACTATAAACGGCAATTAGTTGCCTCCACGATGGCGCAAATGGGATTGATGCTCATTCAATGCGCGTTAGGCGCTTATGTTGCGGCAGTCATTCATTTAGTGTTGCACGGTTTGTTTAAAGCGACATTATTTTTACAATCTGGTTCGGTCGTGCCACGTCCAAATAAAATATTTCGTCTATCACCAGCGTTATCGAAGACATGGTTACTTACTGGAGCGATATTTGGTTTTGCGATAGGCTTGCTGTTTTGGATGACCTCACCGGAAGAAAACGCGAGATTGTTGAGCGCACTGATCCTTGGCTGGTCGCTGGCGTTTGCGTGGGGACGGCTTGCTGTTTTTGAAGAGGGACGATGGATTGGATTGGCCGTATTAGCAGGAGTGGCGCTGGCTTCTGAAGCAGTGCATGGCAGTTTCATGATCCTTTTGCATAAAACGGTGCCGCTAAGTTCGAGTTCATCTATGATCACTGAAATGACAGCCGTCTTTATGTTAGTAGTTGGCGGATTAGCGAGCATATGGTTTTCCGCCCATCGTTCATCGGATTCATTTGCACGTTTATATATGTGGCTCGTCCATATTGGCGAACCGCGTTCAGAGTCAGCAGAAAGCCATCCGCATTATCTTGCAGCTTATTTGAAGAAGGAGGCGCAGGCAAATGAATACGACAACCGTATCACTCGAACATCCTAATGTGCGCAAACAACGGAGAGAAGATGTCGCAGTGGATATAAATGTGAGCGCGCTCGTCAAAAGCGCTAGCCAAGCAATCGCCCCGCTTTGGCCGATCGCCGCGTTTGTCGCGCGTCATCCGTGGATGGGACTGGAACATCTTTCGTTTGAGCAAGTTGCGCACCGCTTCAAATTATTGCGAAATATTGACCTTTATCCAAGCATGTCCATGCTGCGTGCGGCGCAACGGAAAGGGGAACTGAATCCGGAGTTTTTGGAAATGCGGCTGCAACGCTGGCTTGATGAGCAATCGCTGGCGATACCGCGTGAGGAAGCAGAACGTTTTTGCCGGGCTGCGCTTTGGCACGAAGAAATTCCGAACGAGGTATTAACGTCTTTGCCATTAAAAAGTTTGGCAGCGAAAGTGAAAGACGTGCTGCGATTACGATCCGATTCCAACCATTTACTGACCCGGCCGCTAAGCCTTCTCCTTGAAGAGCAAGGCAAAGAGAAATGGGCGCGGGTGCTTGACCACCAAATGATCAAATGGTGCAAATTATTTTTAGATGAATCGCAAGCTTTATGGGCAATGCCATATCGAGAAAAAGGATTTTACTACGCATGGCGGAAGCTTGTGATCAACGATCCATCATTAAACAAACAGCAGCGCGAACGATTGAAAGATTTGCCGCATGATCCTGAAGAAGCATTGCGACAAGCGTTGATGTTGCTCGGAATACCGCATGGAGAGATGAAAGGCTACTTGGAAGCGCATCTTCTTTCTTTGCCTGGCTGGGCAGGGATATTGTTGTGGCGCTCGCAGCAATCGGGCCAAGCGCATTTGTTGCTTGTTGATTATTTAGCGATCCGCCTTTCGCTTGAATGGGCATTGATCGCGCCGCATTTACCATTTGCGAAACAAAAAGATGACGATGAAGCGTTTCTTCTTCCGCTTCTTGCGGCTTGGATGCATTGGGGGGGATGGACGCCGGAAAAATGGCTGCAATTGCCGCAAGCGGAGCAGCAAGCGCGTTTATCGCTTGCTTATCGCTTTGACAAAATCGTTCGCGGCAAACTTTGGCTGGAAGCATGGGAAGATACGCAAGAGGCGCAACTAAAGAAAATGATTACGTCCCATTCTCCGAACAACGAGCCAAAACAAGCAGTCGCTCAGCTTATCTTTTGCATTGATGTTCGTTCTGAGCCTTTCCGCCGTCATTTAGAGCAGGCAGGACCATTTGAAACATACGGATGTGCAGGTTTCTTTGGTCTTCCCATCCAAACGCGCGAACTGGACAGCGACCATGCACACGCTTCTTGCCCGGTGATTGTAAAGCCGCAGCATGAAGTTCGCGAATATGCATCAGCAGCAAACGTAAAGGAATACCGCAAACGGCGAAACGTGCTGCTTTCGGTCAGACATACGTTTAAAAAAATGAAACAACATCTGCTTGCAAGCATGTTGCTTCCAGAAGTGAGCGGACCGTGGCTCGGTTTGCATACACTCGCCCGAAGTATAGCGCCAAGCGGAGCGGGCCGCTTCTTCCGCCACGTTCAAGAAACATTAGAACATAAGCCGATGACGGAACTTTCATTGCACCGTGATGATTCCTTGAAAACAACGGATCTGCCAGTAGGGTTTTCTGCGGAAGAAAAAGTGAGATATGTTAGTAATCTACTAAAAGGGATGGGATTGACGTCTCGATTTGCGCCGCTTGTTGTTGTCTGCGGACATGAAAGCACAACAACGAACAATCCTTATGCCTCTTCGCTTGATTGCGGGGCATGCGGCGGGGCGGCTGGAGGATTCAATGCTCGTGTGTTTGCCGCGCTATGTAACCTGAAAGAGGTGCGGGAAGGCCTTGCAAAGGAAGGAATCGTTATTCCAGAAGACACTGTTTTTGTTGCTGCTGAGCATATGACAACGGTCGATGAACTTCGCTGGCTTTATGTGCCACCGCTTTCGGAAGCAGCACAAAAAGCGTTCGATATGCTGCAAGGAAAGCTCGAAGAAGTAAGCCGCAACACGAATAACGAGCGGTTGTCGAAGCTGCCGGGGCTCGACAAAAAGCAAAAGGATCCGCTTGCTGAAGCACGCCGCCGCGCCGAAGACTGGAGCGAAATCCGTCCGGAATGGGGGCTTGCCGGCAACGCGGCGTTGATCATTGGCCGCCGCGAGTTAACAAAGCATTGTAATTTAGAAGGGAGAGTATTTCTCCATAGCTATGACTGGCGCAAAGATCCATCCGGCGAGGCGCTCGCCAACATCATCACCGGTCCGGTGACCGTTGCACAATGGATTAACTTGCAATATTACGCATCAACTGTCGCTCCGCATTATTACGGAAGCGGCAGCAAAACGACGCAAACGGTCACCGCGGGAATCGGCGTTATGCAAGGGAATGCCAGCGATTTGCTCGCCGGGCTTCCGTGGCAGTCGGTCATGGCATCTGATGACGAAATGTTCCATTCCCCGCTTCGGTTGCTCGTCATCATCGAAGCACCACAGCAAAATATCGAGCGTTTGTTCGAAGACGATCCTCATTTTCGCAGAAAAGTGAAAAACGGCTGGCTTCGCCTTGTTTCTATCGACCCGGACAGTGGTGAGTGGAAAGCTTGGAGATGATGGATTTGTTGATGAAGGCACTGACTTTGCAAAAAAGTCGGTGCTTTTTTATATAAATAGGTGCGTTTTTCTTATTGAAACAGAAGACAAATATTGATTCATAAAAAGACAGTCTAAAAGGAAAATTAACAAAAAAGACATCTTGGGAGGAAATCTATAAAAAGCGGGGAAATGTTTTATTGGTCAATGGGAGGGGCGCTTTCACGGAGAATAGGAGCGCTCGACACAACGTTGTGAAAGTGATATCATGATGTAAAAACTTAAAGGAGGCTGCAAGCTTATGAGCATTCTTAAAAAAGGACTGGCGTTTGGACTCGGATTGGCGTTAGCGAGCAAGGAGCAAGTGGAAAAATTAATTGATGAGTTGGTGAAAAAAGGAGAATTGTCGCTTGAAGAATCGAAGGATATTATTGAACAGTGGAAGCAGCAAACAGACGAAAGAAAAGCAGAATTGCAGCGCATCGTGCGCGAACAGATCAAACAAGTGATCGATAAATTCGATTTGGTGACGAAAGACGAACTGCAACAATTAGAACAACGAATCCGCCGCTTAGAAGAAAAATTAGAAGAAAAAGAAGATTAGTAATCGAACAGGGGTCCCACGGGGGCCCATGTCCATTAAGGGGGGCTGGACGGATTGATTGGAAAAAGAATGCGCCATATAAGCCGTTATCGCGATATCGCTGTTGCATTGCTCCGCCATGGCTTTGAAATGGTGGTTGAGGAAATCGGCTTTTCCCAGTTTCTTTCCCTTCCGCAACGGCTGCGTGTAGGCAAAAAGAAGGATGAAAAAACGATTGGCGAGCGCATCCGCCTTGTGCTCGAGGAACTAGGCCCGACCTTCGTGAAATTAGGTCAGCTGGCTAGCACGCGCCCCGATTTAATTCCAGAACACATTATTCGTGAACTGGAAAAATTGCAAGATCAAGTCCCACCTTTTTCGTTTGCCGATGTTCGCCGCATTATCGAGGAGGAGTTGGGGGAAGAGCTGGACCATATTTTTCGATCTTTTGAGGAAGTTCCGCTTGCCGCTGCCTCGATCGGGCAAGTTCATCGAGCAGTCCTTCATTCCGGTGAAAGGGTAGCGGTGAAAATTCAGCGGCCGCATATCGCATCGGTCATAGAAACAGATTTGGAAATTCTTCAAGATTTGACCGCTCTTGCGGAACGCCGCTTGGAGTGGGCGGAGCAATATCAGATACGTGATATATTGGACGAGCTATCGAAATCGCTTCGTCTAGAGCTCGATTACACCGTAGAGGCGCGCAATGCCGAGAAATTTTCCAAACAGTTTCAAAGCGATCCAACTATTTATGTGCCAAAAGTGTTTTGGGACTATTCAACAAAAAAAGTACTGACGATGGAATATGTAGAAGGTATCAAACTCGGGGAACTTGAGCGGCTGAAACAACACGGCTATAACTTAAAAATTCTAGCGGAGCGGCTGGCGAAGGGAATGTTCCAGCAAATTTTTATGGAAGGCTTTTTTCATGGAGATCCCCATCCGGGAAATGTGTTAGCTTTGTCGGGAGACGTGATTGCGTTCATTGATTTCGGCATGGTAGGGAGAATCACTCCAGAAATGAAATATCATTTATCTTCCTTAATTATCGCTTTGATGCGCCAAAGCACCGATGGAGTCATGAAAACGATCGGAGATATGGGCTTGGTGCCGGATGAGGTAAATGTAAGCCAGCTGCGTGAAGATATCGAGCAATTGAGAGAAAAATATTATCATATTCCGTTGAGCAAAGTCAGTCTCGGCGAGGCGGTTCAGGATTTGCTTCATGTTGCATTTCGCCACTCGATCCGCATCCCAAGCGATTTAACGTTGTTAGGGAAGGCGCTATTGACGGTGGAAGGGATCGTGGAAAAATTGGATCCCGACTTTAGTATTATCGACTTTGCCGAACCGTTTGGCCGCCAGCTGCTAAAGGAGCGGATGCGGCCGAAAAATGTGGCGGAAATGGCATGGAAACGCTTTTCCGATTATGGGGAACTGCTTGTGGATTTGCCGAAAAATATAAAAGAATTAACGAGACTGATGAATCAAGGGAAAGTACGCCTGGAGATCGGCATCCCTGACCTGGATTTTCTATTGAGAAAATTAGACCAAATCAGTAATCGTTTATCGTTTAGCATTGTTTTGCTTTCCTTCAGCATCATTATGGTCGGCATTATTATCGGCTCGTCGATGGGAAGACAATCGACATTATTGTGGAAAATTCCGGCGATCGAGATTGGCTTTTGCGTCGCTACCTTAATGTTTTGCTGGCTTTTATATTCGATTTTTAGATCGGGAAGATTTTAAAAGGATATTTCCTTCTTTTTTTTTGGTACCAGTACTATATGTTTCGCTTTCAAATGTGATTATGTACTTCCCCCCCTGTCAATCATCTATTTATGGATAACTGTTCCATCAATGATGCCAAATTCTGCTTTTTATAGCGATTTTTAATATATGTATAAGATCTTTTACGAATTTCGTCGTAATTTTGTAACACATTTGTCAAACTGTCAAAGAATTTATGATCGTTTTTTTGTTATAGTATTGGTAAGTTTCTCGTTCAATAGATTTGTTTTTGTCACTTCGGAAAGTAGCTAGTTTTTTGTACAGTTTTTATGTTACTCATGTTAATAATGTTTAATTTTGTGAATTCATGAACATGATATCACGAGAACATCCGCCGGAAGCCCACTGCTTTAGCTGTGGGAGGAAGGCGGGGTTTATATTTTCAGTATATATTGAATTTTTCGTTCAATATAAGTACACTGGATTTAGAAAGGTAGGTGAATCAAGAATGCTCTGCACTCTCAAGATTAAATTAATGCCAACTCTTGAACAGTTTCATGCGCTGCTGGAAACAATGAAACGGTTTAACCAAGCATGCAACTATATTAGCGAGATTGCTTTTCGCTCCAGAACCTTTTCCAAAACGAAAATCCAGCGGCTTTGCTACTATGACGTCAGGGAAAAATTTGGCCTCTCTGCCCAAATGACCGTTCGTGCCATCGGCAAAGTGTCGGAAAGCTATCGTTTGGATAAAAAAACCTTGCATAACTTTAAAGAAACCGGTGCCATCGTGTATGATGAAAGAATCCTGTCCTTTAAAGGGTTAGAGTATGCTTCCATCCTTACCTTGCAAGGAAGAATGGAAATCCCTATGGTCATTAGCCGCTACCATCAAGGTTTGCTGTGCGGCAACCGTGTTCGGGGTCAAGCCGATTTAGTCCTTCAAAACGGTATTTTTTATTTACTGCTCGTGGTGGACGTTCCCGAAGGCCAGCCCAATTCCGAAAACGGATTTATCGGTGTGGACCTTGGCATCATTAATATCGCCGTCGATAGCACCGGTGAGGTATTTTCCGGCTCGAAGGTCAACGGGCTGCGCCGCCGCCATGCGAAACTTCGCGCCAAACTCCAAAAGAAAGGCACCAAGTCAGCGAAACGCCTGCTTAAAAAGCGTTCCAAGAAGGAAAAACTATTTGCCCGTGATGTGAACCACTGCATTAGCAAGAAGATTGTTGAAAAGGCAAAGGCACTCGGATGCGGCATTGCCCTTGAAGATTTAAAGGGCATCCGCCAACGCACCGAGAAAACGGTTAAAAAGCAACAGCGTCGTCAACACTCTTCTTGGTCTTTTTATCAGTTGAGAAAGTTTATTGAGTATAAAGCGGCGATCGCTGGCGTGCCGGTGGTATTGGTTCATCCAAAAAATACTTCCCGCACCTGTCCGGTTTGCGGACATGTGGCCAAAGAAAACAGACCGTCAAGGGATCAGTTTTGTTGTCGAGCTTGTGGGTACGCTGCCCCTGCCGACAACGTGGCTGCGGAAAACATCCGCAGGGCTGCTGTCAACCAGCCGAACGCGGCAGCCAATTAGGCTAGTTGCAAGCCCACGGCTTTAGCCGTTGGGTAGTTGACCTCAGATCATGCTCTAATAAATTCTTAAGGGAGACGAAACCGGATGAAAACGTCATTCCCATTGGGCTAGAAATGGCAAAAGGTACGTTGATCCTCGAAAAAGGACGCAAGATCAATCCTGGGGAAGCCGCCCTCCTTGCTGCCTTCGGTTATGATACAGTCACTGTTTCACGACGGCCGACAGTTGCTATTTTTGCCACAGGTTCGGAACTGCTTGACGTCAGCGATCCGCTCGAGCCTGGTAAAATTCGCAACAGCAACAGCTACATGGTCGCCGCCCAGGTGTTAAATGCCGGTGGAATTCCTGTTCTCCTCGAGAAGGTGCCAGATGATGTTGGATTGGCTAAATCAATGATTCTCGATGCAATGGAAAAAGTCGATCTCGTCATTACAACCGGTGGGGCTTCCGTTGGGGATTACGACATTTTGGTCGACATTTTTGAACAGTGGGACGGTAAAATGTTGTTTAACAAAGTGGCCATGCGTCCTGGCAGCCCAACGACTGTCGGAGTTTGGCGGGATAAATTTTTGTTCGCACTTTCCGGAAACCCTGGAGCGTGTTTCGTCGGGTTTGAGTTGTTCGTTCGTCCAGTTATTTGGGGGATGCAAGGAAAACCTGATATTTATCTTCCTTCGTTTTCAGCGTTTCTCGCCGAGGACTACAAGAAAAACGATTCGTTTTATCGCATCGTACGCGGAAAAAGCGAAGTAAAAGATGGAAAAATTTACGTCCGATCGGCTGGAATCGACCAGTCGAACGTTTTGTCTTCTATCCGTGATACGGATTGCCTGATTGTCATTCCCCGAGACCGGAACGTGATGAATGCGGGCGAGATGGTAAAGGTGTTACGATTAAATGTGCCGGAATGAACTTTCCGATGATATAAGGTTAAGGATTGTGAAATATTATACTAGACGCGGCTGTCGTAATCGAAGCCGCTATACCGCCCCGTCCCAATGACACTTACATTTTCTCATACTCCGCGTGATGGAGCAGCCCAAATTCGGAGCGTATAACTTTTTTGAATTGAATATCGTTAGAAGACACTGACGAAGGAAGTTGGTGTCTTTCTTCTTTTTAGGGTATATTAGTTATAATGATAAATATTTTGGTTCATCGCTCGATTTTTTATATTTAATTACAAAATTAACATATACTCCCATAACGAAAAATTCGTCACCATCGAAAGGATGAAAACGAATTCTGTCGAAGTATCTCCTTGCAACTGGGGTCAACAAGGCTGATGCACCTTACAAAGTTAACGCTTGGATAAACTTCTCTCATCTTGATCATACTGCTCCTAAGCACTCGATCGGAAAAGGAACAAACCCAGGATGAGACGACTCACTATTACGAATGACCGTGGATGGACATCACGAAAACTTTGCCAAGAAGAATGAAAAATCAAAAAGGCCTCGCTGGTCAACGTGTCATGGCGGTTCGTCTCGTGATGGAAGGATATTTGGGCAAAGATGTTGCTGCCATGCTCAACCTGTGCCGCCAAACCGTCGTTTTTTTATGTTTCCTTATTCAATCTTCTGTTGGACCGAAAAAGCCCACTGGGACGGGTTCCGTTCTTAATGAAAAAACAACAACAAGAACTAAAACAAACGATCTTAACCCGTATACCCGCCGAACTCGGTTGGGATCCCGCCTCTTCCTAGAATATCTGGATTTATCTATAAGAAATATGGTTAGGGAGGATTTCAATGCAAAATATAATTTATAGACCTAGTATTTTACTTCTAATTATATTCTTTATTTCCTTAATAGTTACTAAATTATTTCCATCATTAGCATCGACTATTTTCGATATATGGATTTTGGGTATCTGTTTGATTATTGCTATTTTTTTGCACGAATTAGGGCATGTGATCTTTGGGGTATTATGTAAGTTTAATTTCCATTTTCTTACTTTTGGTCCCTTTTTAATTGAAAAAGTGCAAGGAAAATTAAAAATACGTGAAAATAAACATTGGATTTATTTCGGTGGAGTTTCTTTTGTGACCCCTACTGTTGAAACTTTTTCTAAAATAAAAGCAAAATGGGGATTGTTTTTGTTTGGAGGCCCTTTTTTTAGTTTTATAGCATTTCTTATATTTTTCATGATTGGGAAGATTTATAAAAACGATTTTATGCTATGGTGTTCTCTTTTAAACATTGTTATATTTATAGCTACCTCATTTCCAATTATAAAAGGGGAAGCAAACGATGGAGGAAATATATTTTTATTACTTAAAGACAAGGAACAAACGTTTTTACATATTTTAAAATTTCAAATACTTAGTGAGATGTTTAGTTCAAAAAGACCAATTGAATGGGATAAAGAGTTGATTGAAAAGTGTAAAGAAATAATTAAAGGGAAAAATTCAATTGAAAATCATATGATCTATACATTTCTTTTTTATTATTATTTTGACGCTGGGAATGTTGAACAGATTTTTTTAAGTATACAACCAATCATAAATGAACCGCTTACAAAGGAAAATAAATTTATCAAAGGGAATTTTAACAGTTTATACATACTCTATAAATTTTTATATGGAAACAGTGAGGAAAACTTAGAAGAAATAGATAAATTATTTAAAGGAGTATCAAAATTAGATTCATATGCCTATAACCGTTCCCTTGCCATAATTAAGTATTTAAAGGGAGATGTTAAAGGAGCAAAAAGTTTGATAAACAAATTAGAACATGAATTAAACTATACTAATGGTCAAGGGGTATATCATGCTGAAAAAGATATCTTACAAAAATTGAGGTTAAAAATGATGATATAAACTAGCACATTAGATGATGTATAAAAGTTTGTGTAAAGCATTTTGCTAGAACAAAAGAAAAAAGGTAGGGTATTCTCTGATTGGACCAAAAATCTTAGAGAAAGGAGTACCCTACCTATGTCTAAAAGAAGTATACCGAATGTCGACTGGGCAAATCAACTGGAAAGTGTCATTCGTCAGTTTGTGAAGGAAAAATTAGAGCTGATTATGCGGGAAGAAATCAAACATTTCCTCGAAATCGAACAGGCGGACACATCCAATATGAGAAACGGCTACTATCAACGAAATCTAGATACACAATATGGCCGGATTGAGGGTCTTTTGGTGCCAAGAGACCGAAACGGGGAATTTCAAACACAGTTGTTTGCCCCTTATCAACGCCACACCGGCTGGCTGGAGGAAGCCATCATTAGGATGTATCAAAGTGGCATGAGTACACGGGAAATTGGCAAGTTTATCGAACGAATTCTAGGAAATGCCTATTCTCCTGCAACGATCAGCCGTATTACCGATGTCGTGAAAGAGGGCATCGAGAAATGGCACACTCGTCCACTGCACAAGCGTTATTCTGTCTTATATTTGGATGGTTTATACGTAAAACTTCGTCGCGAAACCGTGGAGAAAGAAGCCATTTATGTGGCGTTAGGGGTGAATGAAGAAGGATATCGCGAAATTCTTGATTTCTTTGTGGGAGGACAGGAAAGCGCCTATGTATGGCAGGAGATTCTTCAACAACTATACAACAGGGGCGTAAAGGAAGTGCTTCTGGGCGTATTCGATGGACTACCGGGGTTGGAGGAAGCCTTTAAGGCGGTGTATCCGAAAGCCGATGTGCAGCGCTGTGTCGTGCACAAAGTCCGCAACACCCTCAGCCGTGTTCGGAAAAAAGATCAATTTGAAGTGGCAGAGAATCTCAAACTGATTTATCGCGCGCCGAATAAGGAGATGGCGTTACAAATGTTTCAACAGTTTGAGTCGAAATGGTCTGGTAAATACCCGAGAGAAGTTCAATCTTGGGCCAATGAGTTGGATGTCCTCCTTACATTTATGGATTATCCAAGCAGTATTCGAAGTGTGATTTACACGACCAATGCCATCGAACGAACGATCAAGGAGATTCGGAAACGCCTAAAACCGATGAACAGTTTGAATAGTTTAGAAGCCGCGGAAAAAGTCGTGTATTTGACCATCCAAGATTTTAATGAGAAATGGGCAGGGCGAAAGTTAAGAGGATTTGCCGAAGCACAGGAAGCCCTCGAGCGAATGTTTGAAGAATGCTACAATTAACCAAATATTGTAAATAAACAAATAAGCAAAGAAAGGGGGTTTCCTCTGTCCACACAGGAGACTGAATATTCAGTCTCCTGTGTGGAGAAAATCAGTCCCCTATCAATTCAAATCCATTTCAGAGAAACCCTACCCCATTACATTACACAAAATTCTTGACGGTACCATCTTTTTTGGTACCTTATTTTTAAGTATCGAATTAGGAACAATATGGTAAAATAAAAAAGAACATAAATTCCTAGCAAATATTTTTATACGTCTTATGGACAACCGTTCAAGCGAAGATGGAAGAAGTGTTCTAACATTTGATAAAAGGGAGTGTTACATAGTGAAGGAATATCTTGAACGCCAACGTTATAACGAAAAATACAATTGGTTAGTCATGTCGAAAAGTCCTTACTTGAAGCAACATGAAACAAATCCTGTGAATTGGTTGGAATGGTCGCCAGAAGCGTTTCAAAAAGCAAAAAGGGAAGGTAAGCCTGTATTCCTGTCCATCGGTTATTCCTAGCCCTCTAATAGGGGGCTTGGAATAGAAATACGCAGAAGAATTGGAGTATTAATCTACTTGCCACTGGTGCCATGTAATGGCGCATGAGAGCTTTGAAGATGAAGAAGTTGCCGCGATCTTAAACGAAAAATACATATCGATTAAAGTGGACCGCGAGGAACGTCCGGATATTGATTCCATTTATATGCGCGTCTGCCAAATGCTAACGGGGCATGGCGGCTGGCCGCTTAGCGTGTTTTTGACGCCGGAGGGGAAGCCGTTTTACGCGGGAACGTATTTTCCAAAACACAGCCGGTACGGCCGTCCTGGTTTTATTGACGTATTGACACAGCTATATGACAAATATAAGGAAAATCCAAGTGAAATTACGAGGGTTGCCGAACAAATAACAAAAGAGCTCGAACAGTCCGCGCACGCTTCGGGAACGGAGCGGCTGTCTCTCGAGGCGATCGAAAAGGCATATCGGCAGCTTTCGAATAGTTTTGATGCAGTATATGGAGGTTTTGGCGGTGCGCCAAAATTTCCAATTCCGCACATGCTCATGTTTTTAATGCGTTATTACCAATGGAAGCGGGATGAGCGTGCGCTGATGATGGTGGAAAAAACGTTAAACGGCATGGCCAACGGCGGCATTTATGACCATATCGGCTACGGGTTTGCCCGCTATTCGACCGATGCGATGTGGCTTGTGCCGCACTTTGAGAAAATGTTGTATGATAACGCGCTTTTAGTCATCACATATACGGAAGCGTATCAATTAACGAAAAATGAACGATATAAGGAAATTGCGGAACAAATCATTGAATTTGTCAAGCGGGAAATGACTTCTGATGACGGTGCTTTCTATTCAGCGATTGACGCCGATTCGGAAGGGGTGGAAGGAAAATATTACGTATGGACACCCGATGAAGTGATGAACGTGCTCGGCACTGAACTTGGCGAATTGTATTGTGATGTGTATGATATTACTGAAGAAGGAAATTTTGAAGGAAAAAACGTGCCAAATCTCATTCATACGAGAATGGACCGCATCGCAAGACGATATCGTCTGACGGAAGAAGAGCTCTGCGAAAAACTCAAAGAAGCGAGACAGAAGCTGTTTGCCGATCGTTCGCTGCGTGTTTATCCGCATGTGGATGATAAAATATTAACAGCTTGGAATGCGTTAATGATTGCCGCGCTGGCGAAAGCAGCAAAAGTATATGAACGCCGCGACTATTTACAGATGGCAAAGCAGGCGCTTTCATTTATCGAAATCAACCTTTTTCAAGACGGTCGGCTGATGGTGCGCTATCGCGATGGGGAAGCGAAGCATCTTGGCATTATCGACGACTATGCCTATCTTATTTGGGCGTATATCGAAATGTATGAGGCGACGCTGGAGTTGTCATATTTGCAAAAAGCGAAAGCATGTACGGAGCAAATGATCGACTTGTTTTGGGATAAAGAGTACGGCGCGTTTTTTATGACCGGAAGCGACGCGGAGGCGCTTATCGTTCGGGAAAAAGAAATTTACGATGGTGCGTTGCCATCGGGAAATAGTGTTGCCGCGGTGCAACTGATTCGTCTAGCAAAGCTGACAGGTGATTTTGCGCTATTGGAAAAAGCAGAAACGATGTATAAAGTCTTCCAGCGTCAAGTCGAAACGTACGAAAGCGGTCATACGTTTTTCTTGCAAGGATTGTCGCTTCTTGAGGCTCAAACCGTCGAAGTTGTTTTGTTTGGAAAACAAGGCGACGAAAAACGAGAGTATTTGATTCAGCAATGGCAGCACACATTTGCGCCGGACGTTTTTCTGTTGGCGGCGGAACACCCGGCCGATGTGGCAGACATCGCTCCGTTTGCGGCAGAGTATGAACCGCTTGGGGAGGAAACGACCGTGTACGTGTGTGAAAATTTTGCCTGCCAACAACCGACGACGGATGTGGAATCCGTTGCCGAGCAGTTGTTTGAATGATCTTTTTGTAACCGCTAGCAGGATTCTGTTTATTCATGAAGAAATAGTACGACAAAGATTAAACAAAGGAGAGAGGGCTTATGCCAATTACAAATCCAAGTCGAGAAGAAATCCGAGAAATTTTGCAAAAAGCAAAACGCATCGCCGTTGTTGGATTATCAAACAATCCGGAACGGGAGTCATACATGGTGGCGAAAGCGATGAAAGATGCCGGCTATGAAATTATTCCCGTCAACCCGATGATCGAGGAATGGGAAGGCATTAAAGCAGTAAAGAAATTAACCGATATTGACGGGCATGTCGATATTGTCAATGTATTTCGCCGTTCCGAGCATTTACCGGAAATCGCCCGCGAATTTGTGCAAATTGATGCCGATGTATTTTGGGCGCAGCTTGGCGTCGTCAATGAAGAAGCTTATGAATTTTTAAAAGAAAAAGGATATACGGTCGTGATGGATCGCTGCATTAAAGTAGAACACGCGCTAACGAAACAACATTAAACGGAATCGACCATCTTTTTAGATGGTCATTTCCATTTTTAGAGGGAATTTTGTCGGAAACGGTAAAATAAGCGTAGACGCTGGCGAATTTTATGTTACAATAAAACAGAAACAAATGTTCTTGTTTTTGTTGAAAGGGGAATGCATGTGACAAAACAATCCGTATATGAATATAACGATGATGCGATTCAAGTATTAGAAGGACTCGAAGCGGTGCGGAGGCGGCCGGGAATGTATATCGGCAGCACCGACAGCCGCGGTCTGCATCATCTTGTCTATGAAATTGTCGACAACTCCGTCGATGAAGCGTTAGCGGGGTACGGAAATTATATTCTCGTAAAAATACATAAAGATAACAGCATTACCGTACTTGACGAAGGGCGAGGCATGCCGACGGGAATGCATAAGCTTGGCAAGCCGACGCCGGAAGTGATTTTAACGGTTTTACATGCCGGCGGCAAATTCGGGCAAGGCGGGTATAAGACGAGCGGCGGCTTGCACGGAGTCGGTGCATCGGTCGTCAACGCTTTGTCGGAATGGCTTGTGGTGACGATCCATCGTGACGGTTTTATCTATCAACAACGTTTCGAGCACGGAGGAAAACCGGTTACAACACTAGAAAAGATCGGGACAACCAACAAAACAGGCACAATCATTCAATTTAAGCCAGATCCGACCATTTTCAGCACGACAACGTTTAACTACGAAACGTTAAGCGAACGTTTGCGCGAATCTGCGTTTTTGTTAAAAGGGCTAAAGATCGAGCTCATCGATGAGCGGACCGGCATGCGCGATGTGTTTTATTATGAAAACGGGATTGAGGCGTTTGTTGAATATTTAAATGAAGACAAAGATGTTCTCCATCCTGTCGTTTATTTTGAAGGGGAGCAAAACGGCATTGAAGTCGAATTTGCTTTCCAATTTAACGACGGCTATTCGGAAAACGTGCTTTCGTTCGTGAACAACGTGCGCACCAAAGACGGCGGCACGCATGAAGCGGGCGCCAAAACGGCGATGACACGCGTGTTTAATGAATATGCGCGTAAGATGGGGCTGTTAAAAGAAAAAGATAAAAACTTGGAAGGATCGGATATTCGCGAAGGGTTGTCCGCCATCATATCGGTAAGAATTCCGGAACACCTGTTGCAGTTTGAAGGGCAGACGAAAGGAAAACTAGGAACAAGCGAAGCCCGTTCAGCCGTTGATGCGGTCGTATCGGAACATTTAACATACTTTTTGCAAGAAAACCCTGATATTAGCACGATGCTGATCAAAAAAGCCATTCGGGCATATCAAGCGCGGGAAGCGGCTCGAAAAGCGCGCGAGGAAGCGAGAAGCGGGAAGAAGCGAAAAGGAAAGGAAACGGTATTAAGCGGAAAATTGACGCCGGCGCAATCGCGCAATCCGAAGAAAAACGAATTATATTTAGTCGAAGGGGATTCGGCAGGCGGTTCGGCGAAACAAGGGCGCGACCGCCGTTTTCAGGCGGTATTGCCGCTGCGCGGAAAAGTGATTAACACAGAAAAAGCGAAGCTTGCCGACATTTTGAAAAACGAAGAAATCAATACGATTATCCACGCGATCGGCGGGGGAGTCGGACCGGATTTTTCGCTTGATGACATTAACTATGACAAAGTGATTATTATGACGGACGCGGACACGGACGGCGCGCACATTCAAGTGTTGCTTTTAACGTTTTTTTATCGGTACATGCGGCCGCTCATCGAAGCGGGAAAAGTATATATTGCCCTGCCACCGCTATATAAAATTAGCAAAGGTACAGGAAAAAAAGAAATCATCGAATACGCGTGGACGGATGAACAATTAAAAGAAATCGTGAAAAAGTTCGGCAAAGGTTATACCATACAGCGCTATAAAGGGCTTGGCGAAATGAACGCCGATCAATTATGGGAAACGACCATGAATCCAGAAACACGCACGCTTATTCGCGTGCGGATTGAAGATGCGGCCCGGGCGGAGCGCCGCGTAACAACATTGATGGGCGATAAAGTCGAACCGCGCAGAAAATGGATTGAAGCAAACGTCGCATTCGGATTAGAAGACGACCCAAATATTTTAGACAATGAGCATGTATTTGTTGCAGGAGGGGATTATTGATGGCAGAAAGGTTGCTAGATTTGGCGCTTGAGGATGTGCTTGGCGACCGCTTTGGCCGCTATAGTAAATATATTATTCAAGAGCGCGCGCTTCCCGATGTTCGGGATGGGTTAAAGCCGGTGCAGCGCCGCATTTTATATGCGATGTACATCGATGGAAATACGGCGGACAAACCGTTTCGCAAAGCGGCAAAAACGGTCGGGAACGTCATCGGAAATTTTCATCCGCACGGAGATTCGTCCGTCTATGATGCGATGGTGCGGATGAGCCAAGATTGGAAGCTGCGCAATGTATTAATTGAAATGCATGGAAATAACGGAAGCATTGACGGCGATCCGCCGGCAGCGATGCGGTATACCGAAGCGCGCTTGTCGGCGATTGCCTCGGAATTGCTGCGTGATATTGAAAAACAGACCGTCGATTTTGTCCCGAACTTTGATGATACGACGAAAGAACCGGTCGTGCTGCCGGCGATGTTTCCGAATTTATTAGTCAACGGCTCTACCGGCATTTCGGCGGGATATGCAACCGAAATTCCGCCGCACCATTTAGGTGAAGTGATTGATGCGGTGATTATGCGCATCGACAAGCCGAACTGCACCGTTGATGAGCTGATGACGGTGCTGCACGGCCCTGATTTCCCAACCGGCGGCATTATTCAAGGGAAAGACGGCATTAAAAAAGCGTATGAAACGGGAAAAGGAAAAATTATTATTCGCGGAAAAGCGGTGATTGAACAAGCAAAAGGCGGGAAAAAGCAAATTATCATCACGGAGCTTCCGTATGAAGTAAACAAAGCGAATCTCGTCAAAAAAATAGATGAGCTTCGTTTCGATAAAAAGCTAGACGGCATTTCCGATGTTCGCGATGAAACGGACCGCACCGGACTACGCATTGTGATTGAGCTAAAAAAAGATGCCGATGCGGAGGGAATTTTAAATTATTTATATAAAAATACCGATTTGCAAGTACCGTACAATTTTAATATGGTCGCCATTCATAAACGTCATCCGAAACTGCTAAGCCTTCCAGAACTGTTGGACGCATACATTGAGCATCGAAAAGAGGTCGTGACGAACCGCTCGCAATATGAGTTGAAAAAAGCGCATGAGCGCCAGCATATTGTCGAAGGCTTAATGAAAGCTTTATCGATTTTAGATGAAGTGATCGCGACCATTCGTGCTTCCCGTGATAAGCGCGACGCCAAAGACAACTTAATGGCGAAATATGAGTTCACCGAAGCACAAGCGGAAGCGATTGTATCGCTGCAACTATATCGTTTAACGAACACAGATATTACCGCATTAAAACAAGAAGCGGAACAGTTGGAAAAAACGATTCAAGAACTGACCGCTATTTTAAATGATGAAAAGAAATTGCTTGCGGTGATTAAAAAAGAATTAAAAGCGATGAAGAAGCAATATGCCGATGAACGAAGAACGGTAATTGAAGATGAAATTGAAGAAATTAAAATTAATTTGGAAGTGATGATTCCAGCAGAAGACGTGATTGTCACGGTGACGAAAGAAGGATATGTGAAACGAACGAGCTACCGTTCATACAGTGCTTCGAACGGTCAGGACTTCGGCATGAAAGAATCTGACCGGCTGCTTTTGCAAATGGAAATGAACACGACCGATGTGTTGTTGTTGTTTACTCGCCAAGGAAATTACTTGTACTGTCCTGTTTATGAACTGCCAGATATTCGTTGGAAAGATGTCGGTCAGCATATTTCCAATTTGATCCCGCTCGATCGGAATGATGAAATTATTGCCGCTGTTCCTGTCAAACAGTTTGATGACTCATTAAGCCTTATTTTTGTCACCAAACGAGGCATGGTGAAACGAACGGAGCTGGCGCAATATAAAGTCCAGCGGTATACGCGCCCGCTTGTCGCGATGAATGTAAAAGAAGATGATGAAGTCCTGCACGTCTATGTGACGGATGGACAACAAAGCCTATTGCTTGTAACGAATCAAGGATACGGATTATGGTTTGATGAAGCGGAAATAAGCACGGTTGGCGTGCGCGCTGCTGGTGTGAAAGGAATTAATTTAAAAGAAGGAGATTATGTTGTTTCCGCTCATCCAATCGGGAAAGAAGAACACATGTATTTAGTGATCGCGACACAACGGGGAGCCATGAAAAAAATGCCGTTAAGTGAATTTGAAAAAACATCGCGCGCTAAACGTGGAGTTGTCATGCTTCGTGAGTTAAAAACAAATCCGCACCGCATCGTCGCTTCTATTTTAACGGAAGGGGATGATGATGTATTGTTTATTCGCACCGAGACGGGCGTAACTGAGACGATTTCCACCGCTTCGCTGCGCACTGCAGATCGTTACAGCAATGGTTCCTTTATCATCGATAGTGATGAAGCGGGGGCCATCATGGATATATGGAAACAACCATCTAACATGTTAGGAAAAGAGGAGATGGAATAAGTCAAAAAACAACTCGGCAAATATGCCGAGTTTTGTTTTACCAAAATTTCCACCACTTATTCGAACGCTTCGTGTCAGTGTTAGCCGCTGCTTGGCGGAAGGAAACAACGAGCTCGCGAAACGCTTTTTCGCGCTCCATGATTTGTTCTTCATAGAGCTTTCGTTCTTGTTCCCGCTTCGCTTTTTCTTCCTGTAAAAATGTAACGACATTTTCAAGATGCTCATGAATTTCTTCCGTTTCTTGCTGCAATGTTTTTGTATATTGCGTTAGTGAGTCATGGATTTCTTGTTTGGTAGATACGGAGTTTTCACGAATTTCGTCCACGTATAACTTCATTTCTTTCATTGCTTGCTCTAACACTTCCGTCGTTTCTTTTTTGAGCTCGCCAACGATTTCCTCTTTCATTGTCCTCGCCACTTGTTCGGCTATGTAATAAGTATCATGGCGTAAAGGGCGCGGAATATCAATCACCTCTCCTTCCATTACCGTTGTTTCCAATCCAATGTTTTGTTTCTGTTGTTCTGCCTGTAAATATTGAATGATCTCTTGTTTCGTTTTTTCCTCAGCAAACCATTGTTTAATTTTTGCAAATTGCTCCAGTAATGCATCGTTATAAATACGTGCCCCCTGTTTTGTCCGCGGAATTGTAATGTATTGTGCAAACTCTTTTTCCCATTCTTTTAAGATTCGCGGAGCGACTTTCACTTTTTTTGCCGCTTCCTTTAGTGTGTATGATTTCATCTTGTTTTGTTCATCCTTTCTCTATCAAAATCGCTATATATTTATTTCCAAATCAATCATTTATTTTCCTGCTAATTTACAAAATATTACAAAAGAAGTGATAGTTAGAGAAAAAGTAACAAAAAATGTCGAAAATAAATGTTGACGAACTTGTATATACAGGTTAGAATAAAATTGACTTGTATATACAAGTTTTTTTGAAAGCGATTCCTGAAAACGGTTAAATGAATTTCGTTTTTTAGAAAAAGATCGGGGAGGTTTCCTTATGGGGGCATATGAACAATCAGTTGCTAAAATTGTCGAAGCAATTGGTGGAAAAGAAAATATTGTTGCCGCCACCCATTGTGTCACGCGTTTGCGTTTTGCGTTGAAAGATGAGGGGAAAGTCGATAAAGAGAAATTAGAAAGCATTGATATTGTAAAAGGTTCATTTTCCGCGAACGGTCAATTTCAAGTAGTTATCGGACAAGGGCTTGTCGATAAAGTATATAACGAAATGGTGGAAATGACCGGCATTGGAAGAGCGACAAAACAAGAGATTAAAGATGCGGCAGAAGCGAAGTTAAATCCGCTGCAACGCGCCATTAAAACATTAGCAGATATTTTTATCCCGATTTTGCCGGCGATTGTGACAGCTGGTTTGTTGATGGGGATTAACAACATCTTAACAGGTCCGGGTATTTTTTATGAAGGCAAATCGTTTGTCGAAGTGCACAAAGAATGGGCAGATCTTGCTAGCATGATTAACCTTATTGCAAATACGGCGTTCGTCTTCTTGCCTGGCTTAATCGGATGGTCGGCAGTGACAAAGTTTGGCGGAAGCCCGCTTTTGGGAATTGTCCTCGGTTTGATGCTTGTCCATCCTGATTTGTTAAATGCATGGGGATGGGGAGCAGCGAAAGAAAAAGGGGAAATTCCTATTTGGAATTTATTCGGATTTGAAGTGCAAAAAGTCGGATATCAAGGCCAAGTGCTGCCGGTGCTTGTAGCGTCTTATGTACTTGCGAAAATCGAGCAATTTTTACGTAAACGTATACCGGATGCATTTCAATTGTTGCTTGTTGCACCGCTTGCGTTATTAATTACGGGCTTTTTAGCATTTATTGCAATTGGACCGATTACGTTTGCGATCGGAAATGCGATTACAAATGTATTTGTCAGCATTTTTGATAACGTTCCAGCGATTGGCGGCTTTTTGTATGGGGCATTATACGCACCGCTCGTTGTTACGGGAATGCATCATACGTTTTTACCGGTCGATTTGCAGTTGATTGCAAGCACAGGTGGTACGTTCTTATGGCCGATCCTTGTCATGTCAAACGTTGCCCAAGGTTCTGCGGCATTAGCAATGATGTTTGCTGCAAAGGATGAAAAGTTAAAAGGTCTTTCTTTCACCTCCGCAGTATCTGCTTATCTTGGCATTACCGAACCGGCGATGTTTGGGGTAAACTTGCGTTTCCGTTATCCGTTCATTTCGGCGATGACGGGTGCGGCGATTGCCGGAATGTTTATTACACTAAATAAAGTCATCGCTCCATCGATTGGCGTTGGCGGTTTGCCAGGGTTTTTATCGATCGTACCGCAAAAGTGGGCACCATTCTTTATCGGAATGGCAATCGCCATTATCGTACCGTTTGCCTTAACGTTTGTATTCAGCAAGTTCCGTAAAGAAAATCGATAACGGATATGTAATTATAAAACTATGTTCTAAATAATCAATTTAACATGCCATTGGTGAACGTTCGCCAATGGTATCGTTTTTATCTTTTATCTATAATAGAACGAGGTGATAGCGACAATGAAACAACAGCCATGGTGGAAAAAAGCAGTCGTATATCAAATTTATCCAAAAAGCTTTAAGGATACAAACGGTGATGGAATCGGTGATTTGCAAGGAATTATCGAAAAGCTCGATTATTTGAAACTGCTTGGTGTGGATGTGATTTGGCTGACGCCGATTTACAAGTCACCGCAGCGTGACAATGGCTATGATATTAGTGACTATTTTCAAATTCATGATGAATATGGCACGATGGAAGATTTTGATCGATTGTTAGAAGAAGTACATCGGCGCGGCATGAAGTTGATCATGGATATGGTTGTCAATCATACGTCTACGGAGCATGAATGGTTTAAGCAGGCACGTACATCGAAAGATAATCCGTATCGTGATTTTTACATTTGGCGGGATCCAAAGCCGGACGGAAGTGCTCCAACGAACTGGCAGTCGAAGTTTGGCGGTTCGGCATGGGAGTACGATGAGAAAACAGGGCAATATTATTTGCATTTATTTGACGTGACACAAGCGGATTTAAACTGGGAAAACGAAGAGATGCGCCGCCGTATTTATGACATGATGCATTTTTGGTTCCAAAAAGGAGTGGACGGGTTCCGTTTAGATGTCATTAACTTGCTATCGAAAGATCAACGATTTCTTGACGATGACGGTTCGGTGCCGCCGGGCGACGGCCGCAAGTTTTACACCGACGGACCGCGCATTCATGAATTTTTGCAAGAGATGAACCGGGAAGTATTTTCGAAATACGATATTATGACGGTCGGGGAAATGTCATCCACAACGATTGACCATTGCATCAAATATACAAATCCTAATCGCCGTGAGTTAAATATGACGTTTAATTTCCATCATTTAAAGGTCGACTATCCGAACGGGGAAAAATGGGCGGTCGCCGATTTTGATTTTCTTGCACTAAAGCGAATTTTATCGGAATGGCAAGTCAAGATGCATAAAGGCGGCGGCTGGAATGCGCTCTTTTGGTGCAACCATGACCAGCCGCGGATTGTATCGCGGTACGGCGATGATGGAAAATATCATAAAGAGTCAGCGAAAATGCTGGCAACGGTCATTCATATGATGCAAGGGACGCCATATATTTACCAAGGAGAAGAAATTGGCATGACCGACCCGAAATTCGAGCGGATTGATGATTACCGCGATGTTGAGTCGCTCAATATGTACCGCATTTTGCAAGAACGAGGAAAAAGTGAACAAGAAGTGCTTGAAATTTTAAAACGGAAATCGCGCGACAATTCGCGGACGCCGATGCAATGGGACGACAGCGAACATGCCGGATTTACGACAGGCACGCCTTGGATTCGCGTTGCCCCGAACTATAAACAAATTAACGTGAAAAAAGCGCTGGAAGATCCGACATCAGTTTTCTATCATTATCAACGGCTTATTCAACTTCGCAAGCAATATGACATTATTACAACTGGAGATTATCAGCTGTTGCTTGAAGATCATCCAGATATTTTCGCTTATTTGCGAAATGGAGAAAATGAAAAACTGCTTGTTGTGAATAATTTTTACGGAAGAGAAACGACGTTCGTATTGCCGGATGACGTCGATGTAAGCGGCTATTCGAGCGAAATATTGCTTTCTAACTATGATGATTCACCGAACGATTTTCGGACAATATCGCTTCGCCCGTACGAATCGATTGTTTATTACTTGACCAAATCGTGATACAATACATGTCGGTGAGCGAAATGTATGAAAATAAATATTTATCCATTTATCACGATCTTGTGGAAAAAATTCGTCAAGGACATTGGAAACCGTATGACAAACTGCCGTCGGAAAATGAACTTTCCGAACGATATAACACATCGAGAGAGACGATTCGCAAAGCGCTCAATTTACTATCCGAACATGGTTATATCCAAAAAATGAAAGGAAAAGGCTCCATCGTTTTGGATGTTGGCAAATACGATTTTCCGGTATCTGGGCTAGTGAGTTTTAAAGAATTGGCCCAAAACATGAAACAGCCTGTAAAAACGATCGTAAACGAGTTGGAAGTAATTAAACCGGATCCATATTTAAAGCGGCATTTGCACGCGACAAGCAAAGACGAAATATGGAAAGTCATTCGTTCCCGTGAAATTGAGGGAGAACGAATCATATTAGATAAAGATTTTTTTCATAAAAAATATGTTCCGACATTGACGCGGGAAATATGTGAAGATTCGATTTATGAATATTTGGAGAAACAGTTAAAACTGAAAATCAGCTTTGCGAAAAAAGAAATGTTTGTCGATAAAGTCAATGAAGAGGATCGAAAATATTTAGATTTAAATGGCTATGACCATGTTGTGGTTGTAAAAAATTTCGTCTATTTAGATGACGCTACGTTATTTCAATATACAGAGTCGCGCCACCGTCTCGATAAATTCCGTTTCGTCGATTTTGCAAGGCGGAAGTAAACGAACACTTGCCATCTCGCAAGTGTTCGTTTCTTTTTTATATTTATATCTAATAAAACTATGTGCTAAATAATCAACATTAAACGATAATAATTTTTCATCATTATGGCTATCCTTGTAACAACGAAGGTGGTGAATTGGATGGAAGGAACGTGGTTGTCTTTATTGCCGTTTCTAGTTATCATTCCGCTTGCAATTTGGCTCAAAGAGATTCTTCCTGGGCTTGTCATTGGATTAATCATTGGTGCGTTTTGTTTGGAAAGAAGTGTGCTTCCCACAATCGAGCGAGCGGTAGCCACGCTTTTAAAAGCGATCAGTGATTTAGAGCACATGAAAGTAGTTGCGTTTTTATATTTATTTGGTTCATTAATTGGCATGATTCAAATTACAGGCGGAATTAAAGGATTTGTGCAATGGATTAGCGAAAAGCTTCATTCGAAGCGAAGGCTACTGTTATTTATATGGCTTACCGTACCGTTTACTTTTTTTACGCCGATGTTTCGTATTATGTTGCTCAGTCCTGTGATGAAATCCATCCTTGGGAAATTTCGTATTGACCGACGGAGAATGGCGTATATGATTGATGTGTCAACAGAACCAATTATCGTTCTTCTTCCCGCCGCGACGGCGTTTGTAGGGTTTATGATGTCGGTAGTAGCGGGGGCGCTCGAGCAAAATGGAATCCATAAATCAGCCTATCATCTTTTTTTAGCAAGCTTACCGTACAACTTTTTCGCCATTATCGCGCTTTTTGTTGGATTGATGACCACATTTATGAATGTGAGGATTGGAAGAAATGAGAAAAAGAGAGAAAAAGAAAAAACAAATCAGTTTCACCAATTGGGGCTGCGGAAAGAGTTGGCGTTAGTAACAGGGGAACCGCTTCATTTGTTTTTTCCGCTTTTTCTTGTGCTTGTGCTGACGTTTTTTTTCTTTTGGTACAGTGGGACAAAAAATGGGGCTGCTACTTTTTTTGATGCGTTTTCACGAGCCGATGCGACGCTGGCGATGTTAATGGCATTGTTTGTGACGATCATTGCAACGGCCGTATTTTATCTTATCAGGCGTCAGCCGTTATATGAACTGATTTATCATTTTTTTGACGGCGGCAATCAATTAATGGCACCGATTGGAATGCTTCTTCTCGTTTGGGCAGTGTCGCTGACCGCAGATGAATTAGGGTTTGCCACTTACATTTCATCGACATTTGGGACATGGCTTCCGAAAGAAGTCGTTCCCGCTGCTGTATTTGTCATCGGTTCGTTTGTTTCTTATTTTATCGGCACATCATGGGGAACGTGGGGGATTTTTATGCCGCTTGGCGTAACGTTAGCGGCAGCGACAGGAGCGCCGCTAGCGATGACGATCGGAGCGGTATTTGCAAGCGGAACGTTTGGTGCTTTCGCATCTCCGTTAGGCGATACAACTATTACAACCGCGTCGGTTATGGATTTAGATTTAATGAGTTATGCGAAATATAAATTACGTATTTCACTATTGTGTGGAATATTATCGGTGATTGCCTATCTAATTGCACCGATCTTTTTCTCGTAACGACATCGATCGACGTTTCCATCGATGTCGTTGCGTTTTTTATTAAAAGCATTTCAGCATATTCGACTATCGCTGTCTATTATTAATAAATAAAACTATGTGCTAAATAATCAATCAAAACAAAAAAATAGTTGAATCGACCAAAAAATATAGCTATGATAAAAACAACATACTGACTAGTCAATAGAAATTAGGGGGGAGTTTTATGGCAACTCATACAACGACCGTAAACATTCGTTTTTGTGAAACGGATGCGCTTGGGCACGTCAGCAATACAAGCTATTTTATTTATCTCGAAGAAGCACGCATTCGCATGTTTGAAGAGTTAGGGTATGGAAGTGATATAAAAGAATGGCGGTTTATTCTTGCCTCGACAAAATGTGATTTCATCAATCAAGCGTTTTTCGGCCAACGATTAAAAATCGAAACAAACGTTTCAAAGATCGGAAATAAAAGTTTCCAACTTGTTCATCGTATTTTAGACGAAAAAACAGGAACGTTAATTGCGCTAGGTGAATCAACGGTTGTTTACTTTAACTTTGAAACGCAAAAAAGTGAGCCGATCCCAGATGATTTAAGAAAGCAGCTGGAACAATACACAATTCCCGAATCGAAACAAGCAGCGAAAAAGGAATAACCAATGAGGCTGTCTAGCAAGACTAGGCAGCTTTTTTTCTTTTTTTATTGACCAATTTTTCACGGCTACATACTGTATGAATATACTAAAGGAAAGGAGGATGTTCGTGGAGATAAAAGCAACCATCGGTGAGATGACATTTACATGCCGCGGAGAGTTGGAAACGTATTTTCAACCGTTTCGTGAAGCAACCATTGGGACGAATGTGACATTTTCCACTCCATTTGGACAACAGAAAATGATTTATGCTGATTGGACAGCAAGCGGCCGTTTGTATGCGCCGATTGAACGAAAAATAACAGAAGAACTTGGCCCATTTGTTGCCAATACGCATACCGAATCAAACGTGACGAGCACAAAAATGACGTTGGCATACCAATATGCAAAAGAATTGATTAAACGCCATGTCCATGCGGATGAACATGATGTCATTATTATGGAAGGAGCGGGGATGACTAGCGCGGTAAATAAACTACAGCGGCTGCTTGGCTTAAGGGTGCCGGAACAGTGGAAGCCCCATCTTAAGCTTCCCGATGAGAAGCGTCCGGTTATTTTCGTCACACATATGGAACATCATTCTAATTTATTATCATGGGCAGAAACCATTGGAGAAGTGGTTATGATTCGCCCGACTGCAAATGGGGATGTGGATTTGGAGCATTTCCAGCAATTATTGCAAGCATACGCGCATCGCCAGCTGAAAATCGGCGCTTTTACCGCATGTTCCAATGTAACAGGTATTCAAACGCCGTATCATCGGTTAGCAAAAATGATACACGAACATGAAGGAATTTGCTTTGTTGATTTTGCTGCCTCCGCTCCATACGTCCCCATCAACATGCATCCTGATGACCCGCTAGAAAAATTAGACGGTATTTATTTTTCACCGCATAAGTTTTTAGGAGGACCTGGAAGCGCTGGTGTACTTATTTTTGATGCGCGGTTGTATCAAAACCGCATCCCTGATCATCCTGGAGGAGGGACAGTCATATGGACCGATCCGTGGGGGAACTATAAATATATTAAAGACATTGAAACTCGGGAAGACGGGGGAACACCGCCGATTTTACAAACGATAAAAGCAGCGCTGGCCATTAAATTAAAAGAAAAAATGGGTGTTGAACGCATCTTGAAGCGGGAAAAAGAATTAACAACACTTCTTTTGTCCCATTTAAAGCAAATACCGCGCGTTCATATTTTAGAAGGGCACCGGGAAGACCGGCTTGGCATCGTATCATTTATTATTGAAGGAATGCATTATAATTTAGTCGTAAAGCTTTTGAACGACCGCTTTGGCATTCAAGTGCGCGGCGGCTGTTCATGCGCTGGTCCATACGGCCATTATTTGCTTGGAATTGACAAAGAGCAGTCGAAAAACATTTTGATGCAAGTCGAACAGGGAAACTTACTAATCAAGCCAGGATGGGTTCGTATTTCAGTTCATCCAATCATGACAAATGAAGATATATACCATATCATCCGGGCGATCCGCCATATTGTGCGTCACGAAGACAAGTGGAAGCAAGAGTATATATATGACCATACGAAAAATGAATTTTACCACCGTCATGATGACCGTGATGTTCGTCACTTATTCATTCTTTAATTGCATATTGTTTCCATCCCCGCTTTATAACGTGTACAATAAAACCATAATGGAAAAAGAAGGGGAGACTTATGAACGAACTATATCATTTATTTCTTCGCACAGAGCGGGAGCGAAACTTGTACGAACGGGCACGGAATCTTGCTGAGCGATTCCAAAAGCGCGCTAGATGGCATGATGAACATGCCGAATTTCCGTTTGAAAATTTCGATGACTTAAAAGAGGCGCGCTTTCTTTCTCTTACTGTTCCTAAATCATATGGCGGGGAAGAAATTTCCCTTTACGAATTTTTGCTCATTCAGGAAACGATCGCCCAAGGGGACGGCGCGACGGCGCTATCGCTCGGCTGGCATTTAGGCATTATCATGAACCTTGCAGAGACAAAAAAATGGCCGCTATCTGTTTTTGAACGAATTTGCCGAGAAGTCGTGGAAAAGCAAATTTTACTAAATAGCGCTCATTCTGAAGAAGCGACCGGAAGTCCAGCGCGCGGCGGAAAACCGGAAACAACCGCGGAACACCGCAGCGGCCGCTGGGTGATTTCCGGCCGAAAAACGTTCACTTCGCTAGCTCCGGCGCTTGATTACTTTATCGTATCCGCAACTATTCAAGAAACAGGAGAAGTCGGAAACTTTCTGATTCCGAAAACAGCGGCGGGGTTAAAAATTGAAAAAACGTGGGATACGCTCGGCATGAGAGCGACACGAAGCGATGATGTTATTTTAGAAAATGTGGAAGTAGAAGAAGAAGCACTTGTCGAAATGCTTAGTTTGCCAAAAGCAAAAAGTCATGCTCAAGGGTGGCTTTTACACATTCCTGCGTGTTATTTAGGAATCGCCATCGCCGCGCGCAATGAGGCGATCGCATTCGCAAAAACGTATCAGCCAAATAGTCTTTCTCACCCGATTGCGGAAGTACCGGAAGTGCGGAGAAAAATCGCGCAAATGGATATCCATTTGATGGCAGCACGGCATTTTATGTATTCCATTGCCGATCAATGGGACCGTTATCCAGAGAAGCGGGCACAAATGAAAGAAGAATTAGCAGCCGTAAAATATATTGCAACCAATACCGCTGTCGATGTCGTTGATTTGGCCATGCGCATCGTCGGAGGAAAAAGTTTATTTGCTGAGAATCCATTGCAGCGGCATTACCGGGATGTCCGCGCCGGATTACATAATCCGCCCGCCGATGATATTACGGTTTCGATCGTGGCAGGGCGCGCTTTATAATAAAGAGCAGTCTAGCGACTGCTCTTTCCTTACTTTTCAAGCGCCTTTTTCAAGAATTGAGGAAGTTGGAAGCATTGTTTTAATATTCCTTCGTTAACATATTTCGTATCTGATGGAATGGTTGTATTTTCCGGAAGTGAAAGAGGTTTCGTTGAACCGATGGTAAAGCTCCACAATCCGCCTGGATATGTAGGAACAGTCGCTGTGTATACTTGGACATGCGGGAATAATTCGCAAATATTTGCATACGTTTGGCGTAAAATGTCTAAATGGAAAATTGGCGATTGACTTTGGCAAACCATTAATCCATCATCTTTTAAAGCACGGCGGACATTGGCATAAAAATCGCGTGAAAAGAGCGCTTCAGCCGGACCGACTGGGTCAGACGAGTCGATAATAATCACATCATATTCACTTTCACGTTCTTTTACAAAAGCAACCCCATCATCATAAATAAACTGTACTCGCGGATCGGATAAGTTTCCGGAAACTTCTTGTAAATGTGCTTTGCAAGATTGCACTACTTTTTCATCAATTTCAACCATATGAATTTCTTCGACATGTTTATATTTCGCTACTTCTCTAGCCGCACCGCAGTCTCCGCCGCCAATAATAAGCACTTTTTTTGCCGATGGATGGAATTGAAGCGGTACGTGAGAAATCATTTCGTTATAAATGTGGCCGTCAATCGATGTCGTTTGCACGACTCCATCGAGTACAAGCATACGTCCGAAATCGTAAGAATCTAAAATCATGACATGTTGGAAATCAGATCGTTCGGAGAAAATAATGTCTTTAATGCGATAGCTAATTTTTAAATTTTCGCGGTCATCTTCTGTTAACCAGAGTTCACCGTTTTGGACTTTTACATAAGGTGGTAATACATTTTGTGCGTGTTTCATTTTGGCCTCCTTTTAATTCTTGTTTGTTTTTCTCATGCCTTTCTAATATTAATATATTTTACGAAATGTGACAAACGTATGTCTTTGTTTTAAAAAAATATGAATGGAGCTGTTCTTTGTTTGAGGGAGCTCCTTTATTGTTTTTCTTTGCGGAAAATCATCTGTAAGTGTTGTTTATTGCTGAGCAAATCCGCTAATGTGTATGAATCTAGCACTTGCAAAAACGATCCTAGTGCTTCGTGAAGCACACGCTTTAACTGGCAAACAGGGGTAAGGACGCAATGATTGCCATGTCCGGCAAAACATTCGACGAGCGACAAATTTTCTTCCGTGTTGCGGACGACTGATCCAATTCGAATCTCTTCTGGTTTTCTGGCTAGCCGAATTCCACCGTTTCGTCCGCGTATCGTTTCAATATAGCCTAATTTTCCAAGTTCATATACGATCTTACTTAAATGGTTTTCTGAAATAGAAAATGTCTTGGAAATTTCTTTAATATTGGTTTTTTCTTCAGGATCGAGCGTTCCTAAAAAGAGAAGAACACGCAAAGCATATTCGGTATAGTTTGTCAGCTGCATTTGTTTCACACCTTTAAAATTAGCTTCTTTAGTACTATTCTATCATAATCCATCCCTCAAAAAAAATTGTGAACAATTTGTTAAAAATGTATTTGAAATATTGCTTTAAAAAAACAACTATGATTCAATAAACATGTATTTAAAATACATCTTTTTTGGGGGATATGAGAAATGAATGCGACAACGAAATCATTAAGCCAAAAAACGATTGAAATTATCAAATCAACGGTTCCAGTACTTGAACAACATGGGGAGCAAATTACGAAGTGGTTTTATCGAACCATGTTCTCAAATCATCCAGAGCTGCTCAATATTTTTAACCATGCTAACCAAAAACAAGGAAGACAACAACGGGCGCTTGCACAAGCTGTTTACAACGCAGCGAAATATATTGATCAGCTTGAAGTGATTATGCCGCTTGTCCAACAAATCGCTCATAAACATTGCAGCTTAGGGATCAAACCAGAGCATTATCCGATTGTTGGAAAACATTTGCTGCTTGCGATTAAAGAGGTGCTTAAAGAGGCGGCGACAGACGAAATTATCAATGCATGGGCCGAAGCATATGAGATAATCGCAGATGTATTTATCAAAGTAGAAGCGCAATTGTATGAAGAAGCCGCATCCAAACGTGGAGGATGGAAAGATTTCCGCCGCTTTATCGTACAGAAAAAAGTAAAAGAAAGCGATGTCATTACATCGTTTTATTTCGTCCCTGAAGATGGAGGAGAAATTAGCGAGTATTTGCCAGGACAATATGTCAGTGTCAGAGTCTCTATTCCAGGGGATCAATATACCCACATTCGCCAATACAGCTTATCCGATACGCCAGGAAAAGGCTACTATCGCATTAGTGTGAAAAGAGAAGCGGCAACAGCAGACAAACCAGCCGGCATCGTTTCGAATTACTTGCATGATCATATTCAAGAAGGCGATGTGCTTGAGTTAAGCGCTCCATTTGGTGTTTTCACGCTCGATATGGCCAAAGAAACACCGATTGTACTCATTAGCGGCGGTGTCGGAATTACGCCACTGATGAGCATGGCAAGTACGGCAGTTTCGCGTCAACCTAATCGCCAAGTAACGTTTATTCACGCGGCGATCAATGGAAACGTCCATGCGTTCGATCAAGATTTGCGCCGCTTAGCGGAACATCCAGCATTTTCGTATCATGTTTGCTATCAGTCTCCTTCAGAAGAAGACCGAAAACATCCTTATTTCGGAAAAGAAGGATTCATTGATTTATCTTGGATACAATCCGTTGTCTCGAATAAAGAAGCAGATTTTTATTTCTGTGGGCCGATTCCATTTATGAAAACGGTCTATCATGCGTTAAAAGAATGGGGCGTTTCCGACGAAAATATTCATTATGAATTTTTTGGCCCAGCCGGCGATTTAACGAAATAATGATTGAATACGCAGTAGACACCTTTCCGTTTGGAGGAAGGTGTCTTTTTTGATATGATAAATAAAAAGGAGGGAAAGTAACGGATGGGATATGAATTAGCAACATTCGCGGGCGGCTGTTTTTGGTGCATGGTTTCGCCATTTGAAGAACAGCCTGGAATTATCAGCATCATATCCGGGTACACAGGCGGCCATAAAGAAAACCCAACGTATGAGGAAGTATGTTCACAAACAACAGGGCATTACGAAGCAGTACAAATTACGTTTGACCCTGACGTATTTCCATATGAAAAACTTTTAGATATTTACTGGCGCCAAATCGATCCGACCGATGACGGCGGACAGTTTCATGACCGTGGCGAATCGTATCGGACAGCGATTTTTTATCATAACGAAAAACAGCGCCTACTCGCTGAAAAATCAAAACGGGAATTAGAAGAAAGCGGACGTTTCTCCAAACCGATTGTCACAAAAATATTGCCTGCATCGACATTTTACCCGGCTGAAGAATATCATCAAAACTATCATAAGAAAAGACCTCTTCACTATAAAATGTATTATATCGCTTCAGGACGCGATGCGTTTTTGAAAGAACACTGGCGGGATAAAGAACGAGAGGAAATGTTGCGAAAAAAGCTGACTCCTCTTCAATTTGAAGTGACGCAGCGAAACGGGACGGAACCGCCGTTTGACAATCCATATTGGAATAACAAACGGGAAGGAATATATGTAGATATTGTTTCGGGGGAACCGCTTTTTAGCACGAAAGATCAATTTGACGCAGGATGTGGCTGGCCAAGCTTTACAAAGCCACTTCATCCAGAAAATATTAAAACGGAGCTCGATTTAAGTCATGGGATGATTCGAACGGAAGTGCGAAGCCGTAAAGCCGATTCTCACCTGGGCCATGTCTTTAACGACGGTCCGGAGCCAACCGGTCTTCGTTATTGTATTAATTCTGCTGCATTACGCTTTATTCCAAAAGAAGATTTAGAAAAAGAAGGATATGGGGAATATTTATCCTTATTTGAAGCGGACGATAAGGAAAATAAATAAAAAAACGGTTGGCATTCCGACCGTTTTTTTATATGATGAAGGTTAAATGAATATTATAGGGGGGAAGATAGTCACATGCATACATTTCGCGAACATCGATGGCAATCATTTCTACAAAACTATGAAAATCGTGCTCGTTTGTTAATTTCATGTCCGGATAAACCAGGTATCGTCGCGTCTGTAACATCGTTTTTGTACGAACAAGGCGCAAATATTGTCGAATCTAGTCAATATTCCACCGATCCGGAAGGCGGCACCTTTTTCTTAAGAATCGAATTTGATTGTCCGAATATCGCGTTGCGAAAGCAAGAAATTGAATCCGCTTTTCAGCCGATCGCCGAGTCGTTTCATATGGATTGGCGCCTTCGCTTACATAATGATGTCAAACGAATTGCTATATTTGTTTCCAAGGCAGAACATTGTTTACTAGAGTTATTATGGCAGTGGCAAGCTGGTGAATTAATTGCCGATATTGCGCTTGTGATAAGCAATCATGAACATCTCAGAAGCACAGTAGAATCGGTTGGCATTCCATATTTCCATATTCCTGTTACGAAAGAAACGAAAGCGGAAGCCGAGCAAAAGCAAATCGAGCTGCTAAAAAAATATGAAGTGGATACGATTGTGCTCGCCCGTTATATGCAAATTTTATCCCCAGCATTTGTCGCTGAATTTCCGGGAAGAATTATTAACATTCATCATTCCTTTTTACCAGCGTTCATCGGAGCAAGACCGTACGAACGGGCGTATGAGCGAGGCGTGAAACTAATTGGCGCAACTTCGCATTACGTAACCGATGATTTAGATGAAGGTCCGATCATCGAACAAGACGTTGCCCGTGTTGACCATCGCCACCATCCCGATGATTTAAAACGAATGGGAAGAATTATTGAAAAAACCGTGCTTGCCAGAGCCTTAAAATGGCATTTGGAAGATCGTGTCATCATTCATGGAAACAAAACGATTGTCTTTTATTAAGTAGGTATGATCAAAAAAAGAGGAGGCAGGAACGCCTCCTTTTCCATTAAATAAACTAATAAATCTATGTTCTAAATAAAAAATCGAAAATAAAAAGGATTTCCATACAATAAGTGGAATTGTTATAATAATGAAAAAGAAGAAAGAAGGGAGAAACATGGGGGAAAAAAGAACGCCAAGCGGTTTTCTGTTAAAACAGCGTGCGTTTTTAAAACTATATTTAATCACATTAACTGAACAAGAACGTTTATACGGATTAAAAATATTAGACTTGCTACGCCAGGAGTTTAAGCCATATGGCTACAGACCGAATCACTCAGAAGTATATAAAGCGTTACATGACCTTATTGAAGACGGAATTCTAAAACAAGTGAAACAGAAAAAAGAAGGAATGAAATATCAAGAAGTTGTCTATTATCGGTTTGCGGATGGCGGATATGAAAAAGCAAAGCTGTACAAACGGCAATTAAAAGCGGAATTAGATCGCTGCCAAGCGCTCATTCGCAAGGCGATTGAAGATAATTTTAGCTGACGGGGAGCATCATAATTATAAAAGGATGGTGGCTCTCCATTTTTCTTTGCATTTTTTAATTTACATAATATTTTTATAGTTACAAATGCCTCTTTTTTGCGTGAAAACAGGACATTCAGTAGAATAGTAATCGTAATGCAAAATAAAGAAAGAAAGGACGACAAATAGTGAAACTTCCAGAGAAAGTTGAAGAAATTATTCAATATCGCAACCAACTATTTTCGAATGATGAAGACGCCTATCTCATTGGAAAAGGCGGTTACACCGCTTCCGATGAGTCGATTCTATATGATGCTATCATTGCACTTGCGCTTGGGAAAAACGTCTTATTGAAAGGACCGACGGGATCCGGAAAAACGAAGCTGGCGGAAACGTTATCATCCATATTCGGACAGCCGATGCATAGTGTGAACTGTTCTGTTGACTTAGATGCCGAAGCGCTGCTTGGCTTTAAAACGATTCAAAATCGCGATGGAAAAGCAGAAATCGAGTTTATCCCAGGTCCTGTCATTCAGGCGATGACAAAAGGACATTTATTATATATTGACGAAATTAATATGGCTAAACCAGAAACACTGCCGATTTTAAACGGTGTCTTAGACTATCGAAAAATGATTACTAATCCGTTTACCGGAGAAGTCGTTAAAGCGAAAGAAACATTTGGCGTGATCGCTGCGATTAACGAGGGATATGTTGGCACCGTCCCGCTCAACGAAGCGTTAAAAAACCGTTTTGTTGTCATCGATGTTCCGTATATTCAAGGAGATACATTAAAATCCGTATTGTTGGCACAAACTACATTAACAGACGAAACACTCATCGACCGCTTCGTCACGTTATCCGCTGATTTAATTGCACAAGTAAAAAATGGGCAAATTTCCGAAGAAGCTGCTTCGATTCGGGCGCTGATCGATACTTGTGATTTAGCTGTATATTTGCCGCCGCTTCGGGCCATTGAACGCGGCATTGTGGAAAAACTCGAAGATGACCGTGAAAAAGCAGCGGTGCGCAACATCGCGGAAACGTTGTTCGAAGAATGAGGGATCCAATATGGAGCGATTTATCCAATTTAACGATAAAAAGATTGATTCCTTTTTGTTTATGCAGCTGTCCGATTTAGCGAAAACGTTAGCGAAACATAGCGATTGGGAAGTAGAGTTCGGCTTTCAGTCTTATGTTGACTCTCCAAACCGAAAATTATATGTCAGTCATTTTTGGGACAATCGGCCGAAAGAAGAAAAAGAAAACGGATTAAAAAGCGATGTCTGTTTACGAGCCGTTGGAACGCTTTTTCATACTGATTTTTCTGAAGTCACCGCATTTCTTAACAAAACGAAAAACATATCGATCCCTAGTTTTGCAAAACAACTATTTACACTAGCAGAAGATTTGCGTCTTGAAGAAATTTGTAAAAAAGAGCGTCCTGGCACGAAAAAATGGTTTCGCATCCGCCGCGATGTGTACCGCCGTTATTTTTACAGTCAAACGAACGCCAATTTGACAAGAAGCGTATATACGGATGCATTATTTTCTGTTATCTATTTGTTATTAACATCCGACTCGCCGCTAGAGGACGTTCCGGTTATTCATGAGCCAATTGACCGAATGATGCCTTGGCTTCGCCAGACGCTTCCCCAATTTTTTGACGCTGCTTCAACGAAAGAAGTGGCCCGTATCACGTGGATGATTACAGAAGCATTCGATGACGTATTGGAAAATGATATGTTAAACACGTATTTTTATTTACCAGAACAAAGTTATAATGAAGAGATGGGACTGACGCTAGAAGACTTAAAACGGATCGACCCGCTCAATAACTGTGACATCTTGGATAAAGAAAAATGCGGGGACGAAGATGTCCATGATCAAGAACTGCCAACGTGGCATCGTGAAACGAGTGACATGACGAAAAGTTTCTTGCGTTTTGAACTTGAACAAGGCTCGCGAACCGATTTATTGGGAGATGGAGCGCGTGAAGGCGAAGACGGGGATCAAGCACTTGCGATGGTGCAAGGATCTGCGCGAAAATCGAATCGAAACGATTATAGGAAGCTAAATGCCTATGAACAGAAACGGGAAAGCAAACAAGCAGGTAAAGGGGATCGCTACGGGAAAGATAACCGGTATGCTGAAGCAATTTTTCTTTTTCCAACTTCTCCTTCGTCTGAACAAATAGCACAATATGAACAAAAGAAAATCGATATTTTACCATATCAAAAAAAATTAAAACAAATGATGAAAAAAACATTAGAACATAAAAAGACACTTCCACGCACCGATTTACATTTTGGCCGGCTGCATAAAAAACTGCTTCGTCTATGGACAGACGAACAGCCGCGCTTGTTTTATAAAAAACATCAGCCATCTTCTCGTATTGATGCCGTTTTTACGCTGCTAGTCGATTGTTCAGCGTCGATGTATGACAAAATGGAAGAAACGAAACGCGGTATTATTTTGTTCCATGAAGCATTAAAATCGTTGCTTGTGCCCCATCAGATCGTTGGATTTTGGGAAGATCCAAATGAGGCGACGGAAACGAAGCAGCCAAACTATTTTCAAACGGTAATTTCATTTGCACAATCACACAAAAAAGAAAGCGGCCCTGCGATTATGCAGCTGGAGGCCCAGGAAGATAATCGCGACGGATTTGCGATTCGCATCATAACGGAACAACTTTTAAAGCGGCCGGAAAAACAAAAATTTCTATTGGTGTTTTCCGACGGAGAACCAGCGGCGTTTGGTTATGAACAAAACGGTATTATCGATACGCATGAAGCGGTATTAGAAGCGCGCAAACATCATATCGAAGTGATTAACGTCTTTTTGGCCAATGGTGAAATTGACGAAGGACAAAGAGAGACGATTCGAAATATTTATGGAAAACATAGCATTGTTGTTCCAAACGTGGAGCAACTTCCAGATTTCTTATTCCCGCTATTGAAGAAACTATTGTATAAAAGTTTATAAAGAAAAGGATGGATTGGCGATGATCAAATTGTTTACGGACAGCGATTTAGACGGAATTGGGTGCGGACTGTTGGCGAAAATTGCGTTTAAAGAAGTAAACATATCATTTTGTTCCTACCGTAACTTAGATGAACGAGTGAAACAATTTATTGAAAATGAACAGCATAACGAAGCAAGTGTATTTATTACCGATCTGGCGGTCAGTGAAGAGGTGGAGAAAAAACTGGAGGAACGATTTGAAGCAGGAAAACACGTTCAAGTTGTCGACCACCATGTCACTGCCCTCCATTTTAATAAGTATCCGTGGGGGTGGGTGCAGCCAACGGATGAACAAGGCAAAAAAACGTGCGCAACCTCGCTATTTTATGAATATTTAATCCGTGAACAAAAACTGGAACGAAACGAAACGCTCGATGAATTTGTAGAGCTTGTCCGCCAATACGATACATGGGAATGGGAAGAAACAGACAACACGCGGGCAAAGCGGCTAAATGATTTGCTGACGATTTTAGGCCTGGACGAATTTTGGGATCGCATGAGTGAACGGTTAACGGAAGGAGGTCCATTTGCTTTAACCGAAACGGAAGAACTTATTTTGGATATGGAAGAAAAGAAAATTCAGCGCTACATCCGAATGAAACAAAAACAACTTGTCCAGCGCTGGTTTGATGATTATTGTGTCGGTATTGTTTTTGCCGAACAACATATGTCTGAACTAGGTAATGCATTATCCAAACGTTGTCCACATTTAGATTTAATCGCCATGGTTAATCTCGGCACGAAACATATTGGGTTTCGAACGATTCACGACAACGTGAATGTTGCGGAGTTTGCGAAACAGTTTGGAGGAGGAGGCCATCCGAAAGCATCCGGATGCTTTGTTAATGAAACAACATTCCCGCTTTTTGTCGTCGATGTGTTCTCGCTTCCGCCGGTATATCATGATGTGGAACAAAACCAGCTCAATACAAAAGATCAAACAGAAGGGTTCTTTTTTACCAATCATCAAGGACAATGGTTTTTCTTTCATCCAAGCGATGACAAATGGGGCGTTTATCATCAAGAACAGGAAGTACAATCGTTTTCGAGCCAAGAAGAGGCGGAACGGTTTATAAAACGTCAATTCGCAGCGGGACTGGCGGACGATCAAGCGGTGATTGACTTTTTGCAGCAACAGCTATGTATAGAAAAAGAAAAGATCAAAGATGAGTATATCAATGCCCTGCAACAATACAAACAAAAAGCCGGTACCAAATAACGGTATCGGTTTTTTATGCTACTTATTTGTTTCCTCCCTTAACCAAAATGCACGTTTTAACCATGAGCGAATATCGTAAAGGGGAAGGGAGGAAGAAAAATATGATCAAACTTCCGGTTAACATTCATACGGAATATATAAAGCAAAAACGACTTAAACTTTATTATCCGGTTATATACGGATTGTCAAATAAAGAAGCAGAGAGAAAAATAAACTATGAGATACGATCGGCTGTTCAACAGCTTCTTATGACACAAGGGTTTTACGAAAATCCGCTGACTGAAATTACGGGACACTTTAAGCTGAAAACAAATGAAAAAGGCGTTTTAAGCTTAACCATTATCAATTACGCTTATTCCGGCGGTGCCCATGGACTTACACTTATGAACTTATGAAAGGATTAACATTTAATATTATGACAGGAAAAAAATATTCGCTTTCTGAATTATTTTTAGACAACAGCGATTACGTGAAAGTACTGTCTACGATGGTGTCGACTCAAATTAAAGAGAGAGGCATTCTTCTTTTAAATCCTTCTTTCAAAAGCATCTCACCGGAACAAGATTTCTACATTGCTGATAAAGCGCTTGTGCTATTTTATCAATTGTATGAATTAACGGCTTACGCATTCGGGTTTCCATATTTTCCGATTTCCGTATACGATGTAGAAAAACTCGTTGATCCGCAATCACCTTTGGGAAAAATGCTTTCGTAATCTTTATAAAATGTTAACATAATTGTAACAGTTTAAATGTTTAACTAGGACAGATTTTGATTATAATTTATAATCAGGGAGGTGAAAAGTATGAAACAGTACATCTTTTCTTTTTATACAGATCATACGGAACAGGCAAAACCAGTGCTGTGGGAAGAAACGATTTTGGCGTCCGGGATGATGGAAGCCTTTTCAAAAGTGAAAATGTTAATGGAGAAATATAAGAGAGAAAAAGGAGTACCGATCCGTGTTCAATACAAAGGCGTACGCTATCGCCACATCGATATCGCATAACTGACGTAACTAACATGGAAGGATGGTACCATGTCTTTCTCCAAATATGGTAAGGGGTAACATGCAGCGGTCATTAATCAATCAAAAAGTAACCGCTGCATGTTTTATTTATTCGATTTTTATGTGCACCTTTTGGATCGCATTATACCCATATCCTTTGCGGTTCCACATCGGTGTGAAAGGCTGTGTACGGCCGCTAATGAGTTTACGTTCATTGTTGTTATAGGCATTTTTCCTTCATCATTGTTTGGATGGGGATAATAAACATAATCAATGGATTGAAATGGCCCTGTAAAAGGTTGATCCGTTACGATGATGTAATTTTAGCCATTTTACCGATGCCATCGCATACCATTGCGGAACAACGAGGCGAAACGGGAATCCGCGTTTTAAAGGAAGGGGGAGCCATTATACTCATAAGCGATGATCGTATCTGGGTGCATTGCTTTATGAAGCGGCAAGCTTCTTGCATAGTAAAAAAGACCGTTCATATCATCCCTTGTTCCGGCATCTGCCCCGATAAATATTACTTCCTTTGCCTTCCTGTGGATTTTCGCTAATGTTAATATGTCTTTTAGCGGAATTCCAGTCCATTTTCCTTGACTTATCGCCCCCGATTTCCACTGTTCGCCGAAGGTAGGAGGGGTGAACTTCGCCCGTTGATTTCCAGCACATTCCAAAGGGACGATCAACGTTGTTGAAGGCATTCTTTTTAGCTGATCAAGAGAAAGAAAAAAGGAAGATTATACCAAACGACCGATCATTAGGGGCTGATGGGCTGAAGATGGATATGGAAAATGGTTGCGGCGAAAAAAATACCGATCTTCAAATAACACATGACGTAAAAAGTGAATCGGTATTTCTTAATTTTCCGGTACCAGACTTCTCGTAATTAAATACGGGCGTATCTTCAAATGAATTACACTCCTTTGTTTGTTTGACAATTTTTATATATGTTTTTTTATATGGTTTTTATATGGTTATGGTAATGAATGTGTATGACGTAAAATGTTTAGGCCGAACCATTATTTTTCGTTTCGTCTCAATATAACTAGTTTACTTGGATTTGAAACAAATCATTTTATAACTGCCTATAATTTATATTATGTCAACTAAAATTTAAAAAATATAAAGCAGTTATTGGCTACTTAACTTCCCTTTCTTTAATTTTATTAGTTTGTGCTTTAGTTTAAAAGGAACGTTTAAAAGGAACAAAGAAGACCGAAGTTTTTTACACCCCCAGTCCTCTTCATTGACTTTTCTTTATAATATTTCCTGCACCAGTAAAGGCAATAAAAATAGTCGCCACAACATAAAAAACTAATATATCCATACGAATGGCATATAGGTGAAAAAAGTTCGATATTAGTAAAATAACCAATAATAATATAATAGAAAACATGAATGTCCTAGAAACAAAACGATCTATTTTCAACTTAATGTACTCATCTACTTTATTATTTTCTTTTTGCTTTCTCATTATGGACAAGAGCCACCAAAATATTAAGGAAACTAATAGAATTCCTCCGCTCATAACTGCTTGTTTTATTCCCGCATCAAAATAGATAATTATACTAGCAATTACTAAACCAACTACATATCCTACATACCTTTTGATCATTTCTCGTTTCTCCTTTCCTCTAAATGAAAAATAGTCTCCACAGGTGTTTCGAATACCATTGCTATTTTCAAAGCTAACTCCAAGCTGGGACAATATTTGTGATTTTCGATTGCAATGATGGTTTGTCTTGTTACATCTAATCTTTCGGCTAAATCTGCCTGTGACCATTTCTTACTACGCCTAAGATCTCGGATATTATTAATGACCATCTTATACCTCCTGCCCCTTTATTTATTAACTATGGAATAAAATGAAAAAAATTTATGTATATATAATATACTATATTAGGAACGAAATGTAAAGAATTCTTTACATTTTTAAGTTAATTTTTTATCATAACTAACTTAATAATGGTTTCTTCATTTTCACCCCAGCTAATTTTAACTTTTATGGTTCAGGTTCACTATTCGATACTGCACAGCCTTGACAAGACGAACTAAATTGAATAGTTGCTCCTTTATGACTTTCGTCTTTCCTATTAATTTCTCCATCATTTATCTCGATTTAAAGATTTTCTAAAACCGTATTGCTATCTCCTTCTTTATAATGAAAAATATAAGTTCCGTCTTTACTTGTAGCATCTTTATTTTCTATATATTCCCCCCAGTTCTTGCTTTCCCCAGATAACCTGATATATTCATTACTACATCCAGATAGCATGAGAATTATTAAAGTATGAAGGAAATTGTTTTTTTTATGTTATTACTTGTATGTTTTGTTTTTATTGTTAATAATCTTTCTTTTTCTAATAAGGACAGCCTTAATTTGGACTGTCCTTTTCGCTTTTGCCGCAGTAAAGTTACGGCTTGTAGTTAATACCTATGCCAAACAAAATCATTCCCATACAAGAAACGATTAGGATGAAGTGAAGGATGCCGCCTAAATAGGAGTAGAATCGATCTTCTTTTTTTATGAGGCTAAGCAAGCATATAAGCATTCCGAACACTGAAATCCAAATGTAACGGATATCAAAAACAGGGATCTCCGCTATAATTTGTACATTTAACAAAATAAGCAAAAATATAGCCACCAATGTATTTAGCATATTGATTCTTACCATCATCATTTTCGACTATTCCCCCCCTTTGCTATGGCAAATTAATCTGACCTAATCGAATTACGTTGACTTCCTTCATCTTTTCTAGAGACAAAACATCTTTGGCGGTTCCTGTCATAGCGATTCCATAAATCTTCAATTCCTTATGTTTTTTTATCCATTTTAGCCGCTCGGCCATCTTTAAGTCTTTGTATTCCGTTAGTTGTGTTGCCCATTTTTCGTTTTTGCTCAATAGCTCGAGCCCTTTGACTACTTCTTCGTAATCAGTAAACGAGCGATGGAATACAGAATCTACATGCACTTTTTTGTACGGAAAGCCAATTGCTGGTGTTTGGATGAAATCTAAATCATTCCTCATCTGTTCCTCTACACCTGTGTCCAACGCAAGCCATGTCATATGATATCCTTTGAATTTTTCATTTATTTCTTTTAAGGAATAGGACTGATTCAGGGAAATATAGATTTCAACCGGCCAATCGCTTGGGAGAGATTCAATTTTTCTTCGTTCGTCAGGTAAAAAGTATTTGGCTTTCGGATGAATAAAGTTGATTCCAATGTGATGAAGTGAATACCCAATCGCTCGATAATTCGATTCTTTAGCAAACACATCATTAAAAAATAGTTTGTAAGTATCCTTGCCTAGATAACTTCTTTTATCATCCATCCATTTATATTTGTCGGCCGTGACAGTCATAGTAAAGGGCTTGATCTCAACATCCACCGTATCGTAATCTACATACACATTTGGAGACATCATTTCACTCACCGTTCGAATGGTTTCAATCAATTCGTTCCCTCGGTTATGCTCTCGCCCCCAGCCGTAATAAACAAAAGTAAACATAGTCAATAAGGGAATAATCGAGAGTATAAACGATACAACAAGCAGCGTATTTCTAAAAAAGAATTTTTGTTGGGCCTTTTTCATCATTTTTGCGAGATCGGCTTCCTTCATGCCTTCATCATGAAGGGTTTCATTGAGAAATTCATGGTATACGTCAAAACTTTCTAGAAGCTCCTCTATTTTCTGTTCTTCCTCTTTGCTTAGTGTGCCATTTTGATATTTCTGCAATAATGGTTTTAACTCGTCTTTTCTCATTCCTTCACCTCTTTGCGTAATCGTTTTTCTAATTCCCGCCTGCCCCGAAACACAAGGCTTTTTAAATAAGGGAGTTTTACGTTTAACAACTCCGCCGCTTCTTTATAGCTAAATCCTTTTAAATCGACGAGCATAATGGCTTTTTGTTGCAGTTCTTTCATGTTGGACAAATGTTTATAAATCAACTCCAGCTCATATTTTTGCAAAAACGCGTTTTCCGTTTCTAATAATGGATCTAGCTTTAACGACGCAAAGAAATCATCCACTTGTACAACCTGTATCTTTTTTGCTTTTCTGCAGTGGTCGATGAAGGTATGATAAGCGATCCGGTAAAGCCATGACTTTATTTGTGCTATGTCGCTTATGCCGCTTACATGTAAATAAGCCTTATAAAATGTTTCCTGCAGAAGATCCTCTGCCAAATGATAATCATTGGTTAATCTGTACAGATAGCGAAAAAGGGATTTTGAATACAAGCGCATAAGTATATCCAATTCAAATTTATTGGCAATGGTTTCCACCCTCCTTCCGCTATAAAAGACGCATAAAAAACAAAAATGTTTCTGTTTTTCCAAATTTTTTTATGAAACATATGCATGAATTGGAAAAATCATCGGACATCATGTTGAAACAGCATCTATACATACTTTAATTACTATATAAAGCGGTTATCGCTAGACTTTTATGATAGCCCTTCTTGAATACTGGATAAGGTTATTTTTTATTAGTGAAGCGATCAAATGAAGAGGATTTTGATTCGTATGAAAAGAGGAGCGTATTCGAGGGAGTAAGCATGTTTTGCAGAGTTTTAAGCTTACTTATGTCTGTTTTTCAATCTAAACTTATTTGTATAATCAACGCCATCAATCTTTACTTTCATAATCAATATATCGCCAAGAAGTATAAACTTACTCATTTCCATTTTTATATGCCACCTACTTTTGTGTATTTACAGGAGAAAAAGAAAGATTGCAACTACGGGCAGAATCTTTGAATAAGAATATTTTTTTATGGTTCACTAATCCCCATTGCCAATAGCAAAAGAAAAGCAATGGCCAAAACCGCTCCATTTCCTATCAAGCTGATAATTGGCAGAAAGAAACGTTTCGTCATCAACCACGAGAACACAGCGAATAAAATACCAATAATTGATAAGATGCCATAAATTGTGATCACGAAATAAACATCAGCATCTGGACCTCTTTCAACATAGAAAATAATGATACTTATGATTACAGGAAACAAAGACGTGACACCTAATATATTTCCTACTTTTTTCTTGTCTAACACTATTACCCCCACCTTTTTGTTGATAATAACTTTTTGAATCATAGCCACCCATGCTGCATTTCGCGGCACTACAGATGATGGAAGTTCATTCGTTCTTCCATGAGAGACAACCATGCCGCATCTATACGGCACCATCAGAAGAATGAAAATATTAAGAATGATGTCTCTTTTTGATTCCTTTTGTGGCAGAAGTATCAATTCTTTTTTACCTTACTGTTTCTTTCTCAATGTGTGTTAACTTTGATTTAAGATAAGTTCTTGTTCCTCTACATTATTTAACTCTCTTCTAGGAATTATATAGGCACTTACTGAGCTAAAGATAGAAATTATATTTGTCCTCTTTGAAATTTTTGATGCCAGATCAGTCTTTTCATGTTTATACAATTATTTGGACTTAAAATGGAACTCAAACTCTGTATGGTTCACCAATGAGTTCTCGCTTTACTCATGTTGGTGTCCCCCACATTTAACGGTTTGCTTGACCTAAAAGAGATCATTCCAATCATGCTGGTTAAAGAGTGGAATGACAGATTTTTTCATTAGATCAATAAACGCATGTACAGTTGGTGATAGATTGTCACTTTTCCAAGCAAGGGCCATCGTAGTGGTAAATGGATTATTCTGAATGTCACGATAAACAACTTTATTTTTGAATACATATTGCATCGAAGCTGGTACAAGAGCTACGCCCATTCCTGCTGAAACAAGAGAAATGACAGTAGGTAATTCTTGTGTTTCTTGTACTACCTTTGGATAGAATCCTGCCTGATAACAACCATTCATCACTGTATCATAATACCAAAATGTAATTCTTCAGCCACTGTTATGAAATATTTCAAATGACGTAGTTCCAACGCGTTGCCTCTCCTTTTTAAACTTATTAATACTTATTATATATTAATATGATTATAAATATATATTAGACATATTACAGTAGGTTTTGTAAAGTGGAAATAGGACGCTGGGCGGTATGAGTACGGGAACGGTCGTAGGGGTTCCACTTGGATTGATCATTGCTGAACATCTAGATTGGCACGCAACTCTCTGGTTCATCACCGCACTAGGTCTTATCGCCATGATAGGAATTGTCATATGGTTTCCAAGTTTTCCAGTTTCGGCGCCACCATCACTACGTCAACGTGTTGCCATGATGACCAATGGACGGGTGGCAGCAATTGTAGTGCGATAGGTTCCACACTTGGGGGGATGGTGATGCTAGCCGGATTGTCACCTTCCCGACTTCCGTTTGCTGCCGGTTGTCTAATATTAGTGACCTTATTGGGACAATGGAGGATTGTGTCATCAAAAGAAAGCGCGGGCAAGCGAGAAAAAACATGAAAAATCAAATGAAATAAAGACTATCTCGAAATTTGACAAAAACATAATATGGATCACCTTTATACTCAATCGGTGTCAAAAATAAACAATGAAATTTCGCTGAGACTTGGATATACAAAAGAAACCCCTAGTGGGTCTTTTCAGGATTGCTGGGAGTTTCTTTCTTAATGAAAGGCTACCCTGAAAATAAACGGTATACAAAGATATGAACCTGATAGTATGGACGAAACAGCTTATTTTAATGCATCGTTGTACCAAAAAATTAGCATGAGTGTCTCTGTCAATGTTTAATGTTGATTTTGTAAAGTATAAAACTGAGGGTGTCCCAAAAGCAATCCCTTTCAGGACACCCCCTTTTAGTTATTTTCACCTCATAATTTTTAACATAGTATTGGTGTTCTTTTGAAATTCATAAGGAACTTTAATTTCTTCTGTAATCCATCCTAAATTGCGTATATCACGGATTAGTTCATCCAAGTATTTATATCTCTCACAAGCAAAGTTAGTTGTAGGAAAAATCCTTATTTCATCTTTGGTTACACGCATAAGTTCTTTTATAGTCTGTAAATGAAATTCATAGTCCAGTTTATCTTCATAAAGAAATAGAAAATTTGCTGAAAGTGTCAAGTCAAACTGCTTATCATCAAACGGTAAGGTCGGTAAAACGGCAGGAATATAACGATTCTTATTCCGTTTCATGTCTGAGATACATTGATTCATTGCTTGTGTTCTTATCTGTTTTAACTCATCAACTGATTTAAAATAATCCCACAAAAAATTTTTTTGAATATCAGCCCTTTCCATGTTAGACATGGTGGTTTCAATATCTTGTAAACCTTTTTGCTCTAATTGTTTAATAGGAAGATAATAAGCAATATCACATGCTGTAACATCCATTCCAAGTTGATTGGATACTGCCGTAAAGGAACATGCCCCAGCAGGGCAATCAAGAATCTTACGCCCCACTAAATCTTCTTTGGTAAGGCCAAACATTCGCATGTATTCATCCCAAGTCCTACCAATAAAGACAATGTGATTTAGATCCCACTTGTTAACTGACTCAACTTTACTCATCTTCACTCACCTTTCTTAACTAATCTGAACCAAACTCTGTAAATAATATACCAAATATACATAATTTAGCACACATAAAATGGCTCTTTGATTAAAAACATTAATCTTGTGTTATACCAAACGATCTTCACCATAGATTAACAAGAAAATCAACATCATTCCTCAACAGAACCTTTAAAGAAGGAGAAATTGCCCCTCACATGTTAACAAATGCGGATGCGCCTATGCATGCTTGATAGCGATGTTTAATTCCGATAAACACCAATTTATATTTTTTATCGCCCATTAAGAAGGAATGAAGCGGTTTCCCTCGAAATAAATCAGGAAGACAAATGAAGGAAAAGGAAGCAAAGAATGGTGTCCATTCCATCCAAGAGAGGTGTTGTAAATGGATTTTGCACTAACCATGTCTTTTTTAGGAGTGGTGATATTGCTGACGTTAATGCCCGGACCAGATATTTTGTTTGTGATTGCTCAAAGCATTTCACAGAACAAAAAAGCGGGAATCGCCACGGCACTGGGACTTTGTTCAGGCCTTATTGTACATATCACGGCTGCAACGCTTGGGATTTCCACCATCATTTATCAATCCGCTCTGGCTTTTACCGTCATAAAATATACGGGTGCGGCGTATTTGTTGTATTTATCATGGCAATCATTCAAGGAAAAAGAAACAGGCTTTGCTTTTAACAACAAGCCTTTAAAGTATCTATCATTGTATAAAAAAGGAATTCTCATGAATCTGCTTAATCCAAAAGTATCTTTGTTCTTTTTGGCATTGTTGCCTCAATTTGTGAATAAATCGATGGGACACATTACGTTGCAGATGTTTATTTTGGGGATTATTTTTCTGGTTCAGGCTTTAGTGATTTTTATCGCTGTCAGCGTGTTTTCAGAGAAACTGCGCCATGTCCTGCTTACCAATTCGTTCATAGCGAAGCGAATGAACATTGTAAAAGGTTTGTTATTAGGGCTGATTGGTATACAGATTGCGTTTAGTGAAAAGTGAAATCGTTAGAGTGTTATCTTTTAATAAATGTCTCTGTTCAATTTCAATGTTGATTTTTAGACCACAGAAAAAGACCGAAATCAATCGGTCTTTTTTTGTATGTCCTGTTCAACAGGCGCCAACCGTTAGTTGAACAAGCTCATCATTAAATTAACCTCTTCACAAATAAAACTCTATCTTGATTTGGTCCATCATAATCAGTATGTACAGAAACTCCGTCTACTTTTTTATCTCCGTTTTTTTCGATTTCAAATCCCATTTTCGTATGAAATGCAATGGAAACTTTGTTCACTGGTGAAGTTACACAACGGACGATATTCCGACCATTCTTTTTAACAATATTAAAAAATTCATTGTACAGTCGTTTTCCAATACCGTGTTTCCTATAATCCGGATGAACTCCAACAAAGTGTATATATGCTTCTTCTGGATACGCTTGGGATAGAAAACCTATCAAAAATCCAACGATTTTTCCATCTTTTTCGGCAATGAAACTTGTATTTTGAAAATGGTCGAAGAATAATTTTGGCAATTTATCAGACATTTGTCTTCCGCCCCACCACTCATTGATTAGTGGAGAGATGACATAGTAATCTGACCCTTTCACTGAACGAATTTCCATCTTAATCCCCCTTCATTTGTAAAAGTATGACTATCATAAAAGCAAATTTAGTGCTATTCTTCAACTAACTCGTTAGCCAACCATGAAGCAAGCTTCTCCACAGATGATGGAAGTTAATTCTTTCTTTCATGGAAGTTGAACAAGAACATTTTTTATATTTTCTCATCTTGCAAAAAAGCTTGTAGAATTTTTCCTCAAACTTTTAAAGTCATTGCCACTATTCAACTACAGAACCCCATTAGCGGAATAAACATACTTTCACAAAAGATGACTAAATCCACTTTTCCATGAATATTAATTCATCCGTTTTAAAACCCAATTTTTCATAAAATCCTTGAACTTTACAATTTTGACGGTCCATTCAGGTTCTTTAACACGATTTAATAAATCCCAAGGCAAAAACACATCAATATCGGTAAAATCATCAAAAGCTACAATTGCAATTTCCATTAAATATCCTCCCCAAAATCTTAGCCCTTTTACTTAATATACTCTTCTTCAATCTGTCCTGTTATCCAGCCATAAAGCGAGCTTCCCCACAGATTATGCAAGAAGTTCTATCCTTCCACAGGAGCTTAGTAGAGTTGACATTTGGTTTGATGATGATTTAGCAAAATATCATTCAAGAAGAAAGACTTCATCGCCTACATGAATTTCACCTGTTTTTATAACAGAAGCATAAACGCCAAAATGATTATTTCTTTGTTGTACAAGAGTTTTAAGCAAAGACGAATCTTGTTCTGCATTATCAGGATTAACAGTAATAATCATGCACCGTTCACAATGTCTTTTTAATTGAATCTCCACTTCTCGTCCTATTTTAATCCTTCTGCCAAACCACGTTTCTTCAATAAATGGGACTTTCTCTTTTAATGATATAAGCAAATTAGGGCGAAAACGTTGATAATTGACCTCTTTTCCCCATATTTCTTTTAATTTAAGCAAAGAAGCATCCGTTACCAATTGAATGTGTTCTTCTTCAATTGCCCCTAAAGGTACATAAGAGGGAGTATATTTTACAAGAGAAACTTTCCGTTTCGATTTGTTTTCTATTTCTCTAATTAGGTCTTCATCCCCCCAATCAACAACCTTACCTTCAGGTGTCGTTATTTCGACTCTGGGGTATTCTTCCATTAACTCTTCCCCAACAAATCTTGCTTTATATCGAACCATTTCTGGGAATTGTGTTATTGTTAAAAACTTCCCTGATCTTGTTTCATCTAAAAAAGCATGACTACGGTCGCCATACAAACCATATTCCATTACTTTAGTTTTTTGTACACTCTCTCCACGGAAAGATTTCACAGGGTAACGGACAATTTCCTTGATATGGCCGATTAACATTTCATTCTCTCCTTAAATTAATTTTTGTCTACCAAAATTATACAAAAATCTACTCATTCATCACTTCCGTGACACCACAGATGATAGAAGTTAACTTGTTCTTCCATGAGAGTTGAATAAAGGATTATTCTTTTTAAACTCATTCCATTCCTCACGAAGAATACCCATCCGAATCGAATCATAGTATTCGCCATTATAGTAGCGGCATTTTCTCATTCTCCCTTCTAATCGCATTCCTAATTTTTCCGCACATCTGATCATTCGTGGATTTCCAGACCAAGTTGTAAGCCCTACTCTCTCGATGGTTAGATTTTCAAAGAGATAGTCAATCCATAAAGATAATGCTTCCGTTCCAAATCCACCATTCCAATGTTCAGGAGAATATATGACGATTCCCATTTCAAGCCATCGTGTACGCTTATCCTCCCAATAATAGCTAATCATACCTATAATTTGACCTTGATGTTCAATAATCATTTGACTTGGTACATCCGTAACATTCATTCTTTCTTCCATTCTCTTAGAAAACTTTTCAAAGGTACAAAATTCAAGCGGATAATAAGGAGCGTCGTACTTTTTCCATTCTGGATTCTCCACACCGTATATCAGGTTATATAGAATTGGCAGATCATCCCGTGTTGGTGTGCGCAGAGATATTCTTTTTCCTGTCAGCAACAACTTTTGTAACATATATCCACCCCCTATCTTACAGAATTCAACAATCCATGCTATTATCCCTTCTCTAAAAGACTTTATTATCGTTAATTATTGATTTTCGACCAAATGAAAAAGCCACCTTATGATGTAAGGTAGCTTTTTTGTACATATTTTATTTAAATATCGGACCCTTAGTTCAATAACCCTTCGTTACTTTCTCTAACCCCGAGTATATATAATGGTTCTTACCGAAAATAAATACGTGAAACCAATCTTCTCTGCCACACGAATGGATGGAACATTTCTTGGATCAATAATACTGATCAGCTTATTTAAACCCAATTTGTAAAACGCATATTCCTTGCACGCTTTGGCTGCTTCTGTTGCGAATCCCTTTGACCAATACTTTTTATTCATGTGATATCCAATCTCCACCTCAATACTGTCATTTATTTTTTGTTTAACAAGACCACAATCACCTATCAATTCATTCGTTTCCTTCAAACAAACCGCCCATAATCCATAACCATCATTCCGATATCTTTCTTGATTTCGTTTAATCCAGTCTTGAGTTTGCTGAATGCTGAAAGGGGCTGGATAAAACTTCATGGTTTCTGGGTCAGAAAAAATATGATGTAGAGGAGTAATATCCTCATCTTTATACTGTCTTAATATCAACCTTTGTGTTTCAAGAACAACCATTTCCCCATACCCTTCCCCTTTTGTTTAATCTCACGTTTTAACTAATATTATTTGATTTAAGATAATGAATTCCTTGCTCCTTCAACCTTTCTGCTCCCTTAGCCAACCATGAAGCAGGCTTCGCCACAGATGATGGAAGGTAACTAGTTCTTCCATGGGAGACAATCATGTCGCATCTATACGGCACCATCAGGAGAATGAAAAAGGATAGCTTAATAAAAAAACTACTGGATACACTAACTGATTTCATAAACTAACCATTCAGACAATTGACCACCCATTTTGTTGTAAAGAGATTGAGCAACCAAATTATCTTTTGCAGTTTCCCATGTCATGTAGGCAAAATCATTCTCTCTTATATAAGACAAGCATGTTTGAAACAGTTTCTCGCCCAGTTTTTTCCCTCTTGCTTCTGGTATAACAAACAAATCATTTAAAATAGCCATTCTTTTCACCTGAAGGGTGCTAAAGGAGAAATACAAGGTTGCAAAACCTAATAATTTTCCATCTTGTTCTGCAACAAATTGTATTCCACTGGCGGGGTTATCCAATAGATGCTGTATCAATCCTTTCAGTGACTCTTCCGTTGGTTTAGGTCTTTTATAAAAATCCACAATGTATTGATACATTAAATTTAAAAGTTGCGGAATATCCTCTCGATTAGCTGTTCTTATAGCTAAATCCCTCATCTCTTTTCCCCTCCATTTGTATCTTTATGTATAAAGGAATTTAACCTTAAAAAATTGATTTTGCATCTTGCGGCAATTCTTTTACGTGTTTTAGAAACTTTAGTGCTCTTTTACATTCTTCTTCAGGAAACTGAAAACCATATACTTGCCCAACATATTCAGCAGTTTTTTTGAATAAGTCATGGAATAAGAATAATGAATTCCAGATATTATCATAATTAGCATCTGTATATGTCTTCTCAAAGTCATTCCAAATTTCAGGCTCCAAGAACTTTTTTAAGCGTCTTCCTCCTTTTCCAATCGAGTATTTATAATCTGTTTTAATCCCTATATACCATTCAAGCATTTGAATTAATGGCTCACGTAAAACAATATCTATTAAACGCATTAACAATGGTAATTCTTGTCTCCAAATGGTTTTTGGAATATGAGATCCTAATCCCCATATAAAACTATTACAACAATCGTTATATAATTTTTCCGTTGGTTTTTTAATAAGATAACTTTGTTCACTTGGAGGTGGGATATCTGGAATATTGTGGTCTTTGTCTAGTAAAACCTTTGTTAAACTATCCTTAATTAGTTCATCCACTTTACTTATGTGAATAAAATGCATATCAATTCGGTTTCCATCCATAAATTGCATTAAATATGTATAACGACCATCGCCAATGGGAGGTGGAAAAATTTTATCTTCGGGTTTTTCCATAAGCATTACTTCCCCAAAGTGAGACAAAATATAGTTTTCATCTTTAAATGGTTCAACACTTGTAACTAAATATACAATATCATAGTCTTGAAATATATCTTTTTTTATGTTTGGATTTACACGAGAACCGTTCATTAGCACTCCACGTATACGATGATCTTGCTTAGCAAATGTAATGATTAAATCCAACATTTCTTGTTCTGTTCTCATTTTCACATATGTCACCCTTTCCTACTTTTATCCTCAATACGAGTGGTGAATGACTCTCCCCGTTGGTTGTTCGATGTTGAGAACTCTTTGTAAGGCTTTGATGACCAACTTCTCCTCACTTATAATTTTTGGTTAATATTACCGTGGGATATTTTACGATGAAAGTTGTTTCTTTATTGGAATAAACTGTCCCGTTCCCATAAAGCGAGTTTCACTACAGATGTTGAAGTTAATTCGTTCTTCCATATCGGCTTAACAGGAACCTAAAAAATTCGTCTGAAGCTCTTCTTCTATCACCTTCATCACCTTGTTATCCAAATAAACTTTATAAGCCTTTGCCTTTGGCCTAGAACTAACTATATTACTTATGTTTTGTTCAATATAATGAATGGCAACTCCGTCATCCGCTGCAATACCAGCTTGTATGTCTCCAGAATAAATGAGTTTATGATACGAAGGTCTTCTATCTGACTCTCCATCATAATGAGGACAATGACTACCCTTTAGAAAACCTAAGCATTTAATTGGTTCTAATCCCTCTCCAAATGAATCTGTGACGCCTTCCTCGAACCAACATATAGAACCAGCACTAATGCCAGCTAAAACAATCCCTTGGTTCCAAGCTTTTCTCAAAATATTATCTAACCCCCACTCTTTCCATAAAACTAATAAGTTTCTTGTATTTCCCCCACCAACATATATAATATCCTTCTCCAGTATAAATCCTTCTAAATCCCTTGTTGGCGGTTTAAATAAAGATAAATGAGAAGGTTTGCAATTTTGTTTATTAAAGAAGTTATAATACCTTGATATATAATGATCTGAATCTCCGCTAGCAGTGGGGATAAAACAAATCTTTGGAGTAGTTTTCTTGGCTTGTTTCAATATATAAAGATCTAATAACGGGTTATCCGGTTCCATTGAGAACCCTCCACCGCCTAGAGCAATGATTTGTCGCATCTTATTACTTCCTTTCTAAAAAGAACTTTTTCCACATCGATAATTTCTACAAATTAAAATCAAATCCTTTTTCAACTAACCTTCCCCATTAGCCACCCATGTCGCATTTCACAGCACCACAGATGATGCAAGAAATTCTATTCTTCCACGGAAGACAACTGTACCGCATAATTGCGACACCATCAGCAAGGTTGAAAATATTCACTTTCAGGATAGATTTCCATGCCGCATTGCGTCACCAACAAATGATGAAAATGCTAATTTTCGGGATAGTTAAAAAATGGTTGTAAACAAAACACCCGCGCATTTTGCAGGTGTTTTGTTTAAATAGCCATATCAATAATTCCATTTATCCATTCAAGATTTTCTTCGATTCCGAGCTTATTACAAAGATTTTTATGGACTCTTTTAAATTCTGGAACTATACTTTTCATCACATTCATCATTTCAAGGGGATTTCTGCCACATTCCCAACTTTCAAGGAGGGATAGTTGCCAAGCTTGTAGTTTGCTTCTTTCACCTTCGTATTTTGCCCAATCGCCAAACGTATTTGGTTGAATTCCTGCTTCCATATACCAAGCTGTTGCCATTGATAAACGTAAGCTGTCAATACATTTCAAAGCATAATAATACTCTTTTCTCATTACTCTGCGATAAGCTTCATGAAAATACGCAAAAAACTTTGATCGCCAAAGTTCAAATTCCTCCATTGTTGGTTCATAGGATAAAGCCATTGATTTATTTAAAATATCTGCCAGCATTCCATTCGTGTCTTTTATAATTTTTATATTTTTCAACCATACGGAAGGATGAATGTCTTTAGGTTTATAATAAAATGTATCCACTTTAACAAAACAATCATAGTGAGCGATTGAATAAGGTACAAACGGACCTAAGTCCTCAAAATAAAGAACATTTCCCCATTTTTTAGGGCGATTTTTTTTGTTCGAGATAAATTCTTGAAATTTTTCAGGTAATACAACGATGCGGAGGTCAATATCGGAATATAGATCCATGTTTTCATTTCCGATTGAACCGCCATAAAAAGCCGCTAATACATCATCGTCATTGAACAAATCTTTTTCAATTACAATCATTAAATCTTGACGGTGCTTTGGAATTTCTAAATCTCTTTCTTTGTGTCTAGTTACAAATCCCACACATTGAATAACAACTCCTCTAAAATATATTTTTAGAATATAAATCCATATTGATTTTATATATTAGATATTTAACATTTGATTCCTTCCTTTCTATTTTTTATCTAGACAAATAAGAACACATGCGCTAATATTTATATAAATTAACCCAATTTATTTTTTGGCTACAATTATCATTTTTTTATACGAATTATCAATGTTTATACCTGATTATTAAGTAAACTTACTGACTTATCATTTTTTTATCCTTCACTTTATATTATGTCAACCGAAATTTAAAAAATAGGGTCTTCACCATTTTCTGTGATTTCTACTCAATCCTAGAGACATGTTAGCTGGATGAAATAGGTTCATCAGTCAGGATCCTTCTTCCGCATACAGACCACGAAGTTGGTAGAATGGAAACAGTCAAGTGCTTTCCTTGACGGGTTCCATTCTACCAACTATCATACCGATAGCGGAAGAAGGGAGTGCTTAGGCAGCCTGACTACCTGTAGTGTTCCCTGTACACTCCAGAAATACACGTAAACGAAACCGTTCTAGATTTCGATAGCCATATGCCCGGCGTTTGATGTTTTTGATCTTGTGATTCGTCCCCTCGATTCGGGCATTCGTATATGGGCACAAAAAGTAGGAAAGAATAGGCTCCTTCCACCTTTCAAGCGTGTTGGCTGCTTCCTGAAAAGAAGCAAAAGGGCTCTGTTTGGCTAACTTAATCCATTCTTCCAAGCGTTCCTTTGCTTCGTTATATCCATCGGTTCGGTAAAAATCCCGAAACAACTCTTTCAGATAATAAGCAATGGAAAGTGTCGGATACTCCTCCAAGATATCGTCTAATCGAAGCCGTTGGTCCTTACGAAGCTTTTCACAGCCTTTTAAGAGAAGATATCGAGCCTTTTTCAATGGAGAAAATTCCTTTCTTGCTTGATCCAAGGCTTGTGTCACTTTTTGAACCACATGGTACTTATCGATGACAATCGAAGCAGATGGAAACAGGGCGCGAACCGCCTTATGATAAGGTTCCCACATGTCAAGAATCACCGTTTGGACCATTTCTTTCGACAGGACATTTTGGCTCAACAAGTTGATGGCGGAGTCACATTGGCGATCGGCATGCATTCCCATGACCGATCCGGCTCTGGCATCCATCAATACAGTTTCATACTGATGTCCTTTTTTACCGCGATTTCATCTAAACTAAGCACCATTCCTTCTTGAGAAGATGCTTCTATCGCTGTTTGACGCTCTTTTGCTTTTTTCGATGCGATGGAGTAATAAATGCGTTCCAATGTCGTATATGGGATGCGGTGCTTTCGACTAACCTCTTGAATGGTGGTGCCTTCGCAAAGTTCATACAAATACTCACAAAATCGATTGGTGTAATGTTGATTGGGTTCAATCGATTCCAAAGAGGCAGAAAACACTTGGGAACAATTCCGGCACCGATAGCGCTTTACCTTGACGAACAAGTACACCGGTTGATGGAAAATCGCCAAATCCCGTACTTTTCTTGTCCGTCTGTCGTGGACAGAGGAAGTGGCAAACCCACAATGAGGGCAACGTTCCTGTGTCTCTGTTTTCTCTACATGAATCGCATAACCATAGGAAAGAAGTTCGTGTTTAATCACTTTAAATTCTGGCAATCCTAGTGATATAGAAAGCACTTACGAGACCTCCCTAATGTTTATTTCACCGCTAACATTATTGCCAGGATCTCGTCAGTGCTTTCTCTTTTTTGTCACTAAATCACAAAATTTGGTGATGAACCAAAAAATATAAAGCAGTTATTAGTTACTTAACTTCCCTTTCTTTAATTTTATAAAATTCTTCGCTAAATGATTTGTCACGCTTCAACCATGTATAATACGTTCCTAATGTAATTCCAACTGTTTCACATGCTTGATGAACGCAATAACTTTTTCGATATTCATCGATAAAAGCTTTTTTTCTTGCTGCAACAGCTTGTTTTGTTCTTTTTAATTTCGCATTTTGCAATGTTTCTGCATCCATATTTTTATCTGGGAACGCTTCAAATTTGCGTTTAGTATAATCCTTTATCGTGATAAATCCAGTCGTAAAATTCCTTAATGTTTTTTCTGCCGCTCATATATAAACGAATATGTTTTTCTTTTTTGGTTAAGTACACGTCAAATCCTCGCGCTTTTAGATGATGTTCTAATACCGTCATGAAATCGAGAGAACCGCCAACAAAACTGACTAAATAGCCACGAGAATAAATATTTCCATCACCGTCAAAATAGCTCTTATAAAATGATTTAAATACACTTCTGGAACATACGGAAATTTTATATCCAATGATTTATTTGGTGTGATACCATGTATCTCCATTAAATCGTTTTTCATAACTTTGCTATTGAGATATAACATATAAACACCGGTTTGCTTATTTTGATAAAGTGGTTGATTAGACCCTAATTCGTCTCTGATTTGTTCTAAAATATATTTTTCTTTTTGCGCGAATCCGATCGTCTGAAAATCATTGGAGACAAAACCGTCCGCTATAAAAAAACCTAAGATATAAGCCATATTTTTAGACCAAGTCTTGAAATAATCTTCATTTAACTTATACTTACGCTTCCAACTACCAAACGGCCTTTTTTCAATATTATGATCAGACAAAATCATTCTTATATATCTTGGGGACACATTGGAAAGCTTTGCAATTTCGGTGGTACTAGCACCTTCAAGATAAAGTTTTATAATTTCGTTTATCTCCAACGTTCGTTTTATATTTTTTCTTGTCATCTTTAAAACCCCTTCCATATTTATTTAAAATATATTATAAGAACAAATGTTCTTATTGTCTATATAAATTAAAATATTCGTAATAATCCCTTCCCCACTTTAATTAATGAATGGAAATAAATCGCAAAACAAAAAAAGAGACAGTAAAGTGCAAGTACTGTCTCATCACGCCGCTTTATTCCTTATGCTCCGGGCTGCTTTTCACAATTACTGATAAATTGAGTGGAGGCATCGTCCTGTATGAAACAAGAGCAGATTCCGCAATCCTTCTTTCATAATTCTTAATCTCAACAAAAACAATTGATTTATCTAACAACACGATGCGTATTTATGGGAAAGGAAAAAAAGAGCGCTTACTCCCCCTTCATCCTATGGTTGTCCCTTTAATAAAAAGCTATATGGAAAGTTTAGAGGAATATCAGCTCCATCCTTCCCAACCGGTATTTTTAAATAAAAACGGCAAAAAACTGAACCCGCGTGGTTTACATAAGATATTTAAAGAAATCTTACAAAAAGCAGGTCTGCCACCTCAACGGTTCTCACTCCATCATTTGCGGCATACGTTTGCTACCTTGTTGATACAAGAAAATAAAGAAAATGTTGATTTGCGTACCGTACAAGAATTACTCGCGGTCATGAAAGTTTAGTCACGACGCAAGTATATACGCATGTTGACTTTGAGCAAAAGAAAAAAGCGATTGAAACATTTAACATATTTTGAAACCTGCTTAGTGTAAATTAGCACATTATTTCAGAATCCCTTTTTCAAATTATTTCAGGCGGATTCGGAAATAATGTGCAAAATTTTTGCGGATTGTTCCGGATTTTGCACATTCTTTCGGAACGTTTGCACGCTCTTTCAGATGAAGATTTCCAGCGCGCCTGATGGATCGATGGAAAAGAGAAAGCACAAAAGAGGCCGATTCGGCCCCTTTCGTGCTAATACCCCATTTCCTCTGCGGCCATGCGCACCATTTCTTCGTCAATGGCGTCCTTTTTCAGCTGATACCCGTATAACAGGCACGTCGTGGCCAACGTGTTGATCACCCGAGGCCATCCCCGCGACTGCAGGGCAATCGACTCTAACGCCGATGGGGTGAAGATCGGATGCTTCGCCCCGGCCTGTTTCATCCGATGTTCGATGTAGCCCGCCACCTCTTCCTTCTCCAGCGGCCCCATCCGGTATCGCATGATGATCCGCTGGTCGAGAGGGCGGTGCTGATTGAGCCGCAGCTTCCCCTGTAAATGGGGCAGCCCGGCCAAAATCAAGACAAATGGGTTGGTCGAATCCATCTCAAAGTTGAACAAGATCGCGATGTCCTGTAAAAATGCATCCTTCGCTAAATGCATCTCGTCCAAAATGAACACCGGCGTGATCCGCCGTTCATGATACAATCGCTCGATCGCCTGCTGGATTTGGCGGAAGAGGTCTACCTTGCGGTACTTCGGTTCCTCTCCTAATCCCAAGGCCAAACCACGGTAAAAATCCATCACGCCTCCGGTGGATAACGGAAAGTAGACGACATGATACAATGATGGATTCAATGACTCTTTCAGCGCCCGAAGGGCGAACGTCTTGCCCGCCCCTGGCTCTCCGATTAACAGCCCGATCCCCCGGGTTCGTTTCACGTACTCCAGCGCCCGCAACGCTTCCTGAAACGGCGCCCCTTGATACGCCTCGGACGGGTCTGTTTCTTTCGCAAACGGCTCCCGCGAAAGGGAGTAAAACGATTTATACACCGTGTTCTCCCTCCTTCGCCGGAATCGCCGCAAACGGGGACCGATGGCGTTTTACATAGGCGTTGTCCTCCAAACGAACCCGAACGGCCTCCGCCACCTTCCTTCCATCTTCGTACACATAGACGCCCCGTTCGTCATAGCGGAGTTCAATCGATTGCCCAATGAACCGGGGCGGCACTTCATACAGCTGCTTGTTCAAGGTGATCGTTCCATCGGCTTTGACCTTGCGGTGCTCCCGCTTCAGAAAAATCGCATCCAGCCAATCGCCATCTTCGATGAACGACACGAGATGCACTTGCGATTGAAACACCTCATGCGGCGTTTTTCCGTCCAGCGAGGCGTGCGGTTTTCGATGATACTCCTCTTCAAGCCACCTCCAAAAACGCTCGTTCAGCTCTTCGAGCGACTTCGGGGGATCCAACTCCAGCAGCGGATAAAACCGCGTCTGTACGGTGCGGAAGAACCGTTCGATTTTCCCTTTGCTTTGCGGGTCATACGGCTGGGTGTGGATGAGCGTAATTCCCATCTCGGCGCACGCATACTGCAGCACCTCGGATCGATAAATTTTCCCGTTGTCCGAGTAAATGCGCTTCGGCTTCCCGCAACGAAGCACCGCTTCCTTCGTGACGATCCGCAGCCCGTCAAACTTCTCCGAAGGGAAAAACTGCGCGTACGGCACAAACCGCGAGCAGTCATCGATATAGGCGATCAAAAACGTTTTCTGGGCTTTCCCATTGACTCGAATCGTTGGTCCATGGGATAAGTCCCCTTGCCAAAGCTCATTGATCTGGTCATACGCAAAGCGCTTTCGCTCCGGCATGGGCAAGATTTCTTTCCCGACAAGGTTGTGTTTTTTCAACAATCGGTATATAGTAAAGTAAGAGATATGGTTTTCTGGGATTTCCCCCTGCTCGATCAGGTGTTCGTAGAACACCGTCACGGGCATGGTGGGATGTTCTTTTCTTAGGGCTAAAATATGATCCTCATCATCGGGCGACAGACGCCTTGAGTGGCCGCGGTCCGAACGGCGCTTCGGCTTTAAGGCGTCAAAGCCCCCTTTTTTGTATCGGGTGCACCAATCGAGGATCGTCTTGGCTGCGATTCGTTTGTCGCCCTGGTGGGGAACATTTTGTCGCCCTGGTGGGGAACATGGTGCACTCGCTCGCTCACCTCTTTCAGATACGCCTTCGGTTCCACCTGCCCATTCACCAACGGAGCGATTAGCCCGTACCGAAACAGGGCAATGTCGTGTCTCATCGACTCATCCATTCGAATCTCCTCCTTGTCTCACTTGGAATCAGGACCGTTCCGGTCCGTCTGCCCTTATCGTACCGGATCGCTTTTTCTCCGTCGATAGGAAAGGTTTGTGGGAACCTCAACCATTTCCAATTTAGGATATGTATGTAAAATCAGGATCCCATTTGATTCGCAAAAGGGTGTCGGAATCCGTCCTTCCACATGTCTCTGATGACCGAATAGAGACCGTGTTTCTCCAACGTCCGGATCCACCAGGAAGCCCGTTCCTTTTCTTTTTTCACGATAGGGCCTATGATCCTCCACCGCCTCGCAAAAAAGCTGTGAAAGTTTGATAGGTTTCGGCAGAACCGCCGGACATAAAAGATGATGCCGTCCTTTGTCGGGAGAAACGGAGCCCGGTTCGTCCCCTCGGTCAATCCCAACTGCTCTTTCACGACTTGCCATATGGCGGACAACGTATACTGAAAATACGGGAGGAGAAAGGAAGGCAGCACACTCACCGTCTTCAAGCATTCCCGACAGCGATACCGGACAATCCAAATGCGATAATCACCATGTGGGGTCAATGCATTTCGCTCATAGTAACCGTGGCGGTGTAACGGGCGCTTGGCCCGGCAATGCGGACACTGTGTCAGAAGAGGGAAGTTGTTTTCTTTTCCACGCTCTGCATACGTTTGGACGTCAATGCCAAAGTCATGAAATTGAATCACGTCCTCCTCCCCCTCCTCTGAACCGATGGATTTTCTCTTCCGAAATAATTCACAAAAAATTTAGCACATTCTTTCAGAAAAGGGGAGAGGGATTTCTGAAGAATTGTGCAAAAAAATGCCTCTTTTATTCCAAAATAAAGTGATAATTTACAGCTTAGTACGGAAATAACTACCCTAGCCGGGTAGTTATTTCCCCATGTGAATATGAGTTGGCGGATACAAAGGCACTGAATGCGTGAGATCGTATGGCATTGGGTTCATTCCATGAGTTTGCTGATAAGGTATTGGAGCATGTGCAAAATACCCCTGCTGCGCCATCACAATCTGATTATAAAGTTCTGGTGCTTTAAATGTGAAATAATCAGAATAATTATTCCCTGATTCCTTAAGTATTTTTTGCTGTAATGCTGTAAATGCATACTTTACGAGATGTTCTTTAAACAGATTGATGTAATTTTTGTTTTTCAATTGATTCCTAAATACGTTTGAAGATGAAGGGAATAATTCTGGTGATTTCACAACGATGGGTACAATTTCTTCCTCCACGATGAAATTATGGGGTACAGTTTATAAAGTAACCTCTGATCGGGCAAACAACGATAAATTTTATATCTACGCTAATTTTCAATGGCTGAAATCACCTTTTTACGAACTTGTTGATAAAATGACTTTCGGTTTTCCTTCGAGTGCAGGATTTTATCTTCCAACTAGTAATGGATCAGTAACACAACATCAACATAGATATAGTCAAGATCCACAAGGTAATGGGAACTGGGTAGATTATGCAATTGATTACACTCCTAGTGATTGGGAACCAAATGCTGGAGTAGCTGGTGAATTTGACTTAAGAAGCTCTACAGAATTTACTTTACACAAAGGATATATGGGACAATATGTTTATGTACCAACATCAAAAAATGGTACAATTAATATTAAAATTCAATATGGACACAAATTATATTCCGGTCAACCTAGTGTATCAGTATATCCAGCAGGATTATCAATAACCCCAACATCTTCAGTAGATACTGCTTCTTACGCTTTAACACTAACTTATTAGTATGTTATCTTGTTAGAGAAAAGAATAAAAATTAAAATATTTTAATAACTTTTGTATTAATCTATACTTAACAAGTAAAAGGGAGTTCTTTAAATGGAATATATATACTTACTTGTTTTACCAATAATAGGTGTTTTGTGGTTTTTAAATTTAGCAAGCTTTTTAAAAAATTTACACAGTAATGGAAACACACTTAATCAAACAATACTAGGTGCCGTATTAACCTTTATCTTTACTTTTCTATTTATGTACGGGTTTTTAGGAACGCATTAATTATTCAAACACCTCCTGTACAAAAAGGATCGAACTACCCCCACTTACCGGCTAATGGACGATGGAAGTGGGGGATTCTTGTTTGTTTCCTTTTGGCCGTTGTTGCTCAAAGGAAACAAGCCGCCCTCCTCTGTTCAACAAGGGAAGTAGCCATATAGGGATGTCCAATAAGCTAACGGTTGCGTGATGTCCATACGTAGGGATTTGTTTTTGACGCCCTTTAACACTCCATGTGGCCCGTAGAGTTTGGTAATCTCGAATATGGCTTTCATCTTCATAGATTATGACCATGTTGTCGGACAAGTTTTTTTTATGAGTTCCATCTCCTGTTGAAACTCTTTTTGTTTTTGTGGATTGGCCCGTTTGAGGGTATACGTAGGGCGTGTATAGCGAAATCCCCATCGATGAAGCATATCACCAATACCGCCACGGGACATGGTGACAGAAAATTTCTCTTCTAACACATGTTGAATAATCCGGGTATTCCAGCCCGTTTCAATGCCGTATCCTTCATCGGCAGGAGTGCTTTCTTCCAGCATTTTTTTTAATTCCCGTTCTTCTTCTGGAGATAGATACGGCTTTCTGCCCGGGGCGTATCGACGTTCTAATAACGCATCCATCCCACCTTGATTAAACTTTTGCACGTAAATCGAAACGGTCTCACGGTGGAGATTCAAGAGCTCAGCGACTTGGATCCCCAAATAGCCTTGCATAATCAGACGAATGACTGCAATTCGTTTTGCCATGTTCGCCTTTTTCATTTTGCGTTCCTGTTCTTGAAGACGTTCGATCGTCCAACCATGATCGTTTGTAATTTGTAATCCTTTTTTCCTCATTCTTCTTCCGCTCCTTTGATTTACTCATTTAGGAGCAGTATAGACAAGGATGCAGGTTGATTAAACATGTCGGAATTTCAAACTGGATTTATATAGCACCTTCAAGATAAAGTTTTATAATTTCGTCTATCTCCAACGTTCGTTTTATATTTTTTCTTGTCATCTTTAAAACCCCTTCCATATTTATTTAAAATATATTATAAGAACAATATTATAAGAACAAACGTTCTTATTGTATATATAAATTAACCTGTGGCGCTAGATAAAATCAGACAAGCATAAAAATAGCCCTTGCATGAGGATCTCCTTAAAATGAAAGTGCGACCAAACATTTAAAAGAAGAATTCACATGCAAGAGCACTTTCATTTTACAACAGATCGAGCCAAACTTCAAAAACAATATGTATCGATTTTGTGTTTTGTATCAGCTCAACTATCGAGTATCCAGATTCATCTTCAACGTCGAAATCTTCATTTGTTGAAACAGAAGGACGAGGTCATCATCGCCGTCCATGTCCTTGGAAAGTTGTTAGGCTTCACTTCCGAACGGGCTTGGCATCGGTTTGTGATCGGGAATTTGTTTTCCAAGGACTTGTTCCCTGAACGTTCTCGATACAACCGTCGCTGCCGAGCGCTTGGCTTTGCGATCAAGTGGATGCGGCACCAGCTGGCCAAGCGCGGGCAGCACCATGCGTATGCGGTCGTGGACAGTTTGCCGATCGAGCTGTGTCATTCATCCCGAATGTATCGCGCCAAACGGTTTCGTGGAATTGCGGATATCGGCTATTGTGCTTCGAAAAAGATCGCTTTCTATGGGTTGAAACTTCATCTGCAGGCCACCGACCAAGGGCTTCCGATGGGATATGTCGTCACTGAAGCGTCTTGTCACGATCGGGTGGCCGCTGAAACCGTCATGACGCAAATTCCACATCCATATAACCTAGGTGACAAAGGGTACATCAGCCAAAAACTGCAAAAGAAGCTGTACGAAGAGCATCGAGTCGCTTTTTGGACGCCCGTTCGAAAAAATCAGCGAATTCTCCAATCCGACGCATGGAAACAGTGGATGAAACGAAAACGCAAAGTGATTGAAACCGTGTTTTCGATTTTAGTCGATTCGTATCGGATCACCGAGATTCGAGCGAACTCGGTTTCTGGATTTGAAACGGCACTGGATGGTATTTTACTGGCTTACTCGCTTGTTGTTCTTAGGCTAGTTGAGTGTTAAAACTCAACTAGCACCACGGGTATAAATTAAAATATTCGTAATAATCCCTTCCCCACTTTAATTAATGAATGGAAATAAATCGCGAAACAAAAAAGAAGAGACAGTAAAGTGCAAGTACTGTCTCATCACGCCGCTTTATTCCTTATGCTCCAGAATGGCTTGCCACTCTTTCTCCCGATCTGTTTCCTAGGGTTCGATTCGGTAGCTCAGCCAGGCAGCAGGCAGAATCAGGCTGGGTAACAGTTGCTCAAGTTTAATCCCGATCCCGATAATGAGGCTTTTCCGCCGTTTGGAGAACTTCTAATTCAACATGGTTACTCTGTACAGCTCAACGATATTACAGAAACGTATATTCGTTATCCAACATCAGATTACGATTCACCTAAATTTTATAGAGATATATGCAGATACTAATTTAGCTTGTATTAACTGAAGCTTCCCATTTTACATATTCATCAAATTGTTCATCATCAGATGCAATGAAATCTTTTTCAACTTCAATGGTGACTGCAACTATTTCTTTTCGTTTCTTCCACCTGGAACAAATTCATTTCGGCACCATTTTACAAAGTTTCTCGAATGACACAGATATGTTTTTGCCGTGTCATCAGCTAACAGACCTTCTTTCCATTTTTCTTTTACCTCATTCTCATAGATTTGATACAATTCTTCTAATTTCTTTATAAATTCCTGTGATGCCCTCATCTGAATCAGCTCCCGATTAATATTTTATTAAGCAATTGGTAGATATGGTTTGTGTGTTGGAAGTTGAGATTGTGACCCGATAAAAAGCACCTGATCTTTTATCAATCCGTAAAACCATCTTGTTTGGATAGCGCGGGCATGAACTGAACTCATTTAGCTATCTTCCATCTCTACTCTATACCCATTCTTCCAACGAAAACACGTCATTTCTTTCAAAGTCGTGAAGAATGGCCGGAGGCAGCAGTTCACGCACTCTCTCTTTAGTTGACCAGCGATAATCGATATGTTCTTTCGAAAGAACGACCTCATGATGATCACTTTTGCATAAGTATGTAAGAATGACAACTTGTCGCGTTGCGTGCGTTTGAAACGTCGTCGCATATAAAATCCGCTCCACCGTCACATCCAATCCAACTTCTTCTTGGATTTCTCGCAACAGCGCCGTTTCTAAATCTTCTCCAAAGCGTATTTGCCCTCCGACTAACTCCCACGTTCCGCCGCCCACTTCATCATCATGAGCACGTTGTACCGTTAACACCTTGCCTTTGTGTAAAATAAACCCTTTCAAAACTACAACAATTTCATTTAAACTTGTCATTTCAAGCACCTTTCCTCATTATGGAATATAACACGATTGCTTTCACTCGATTAATGAATTAAGAAGAATCACTTTTATAGTTGTTAAAGCCAATTTATAAAAAATGAATATATACCAGCATATCAAAAAAAGCAGCTATATTGTGTTTCCATAAATCTCTACCTTCAAAACCATTTATTTTTACTTTGTATCCATAGAATAATCTAAATGTTCTAATAAAATATATCAAGATAAATTTGGGATATTTGGTATTGGTTTTACAGGTATGCATCTATGTCTTTTGCAACACGTTCCTATATTGAAAAAGGACAGCCTTATTTGGACTGTCCTTTTCGCTTTTGCTGCAGTAAAGTTACGGCTTGTAGTTAATACCTATACCAAACCAAATCATTCCCATACAAGAAACGATTAGGATGAAGTGAAGGATGCCGCCTAAATAGGAGTAGAACCGATCTTCTTTTAGGAGGCCAAGCAAGCATATAAGCATTCCGAACAATGAAATCCAAATGTAACGGATATGAAAAACAGGGATTTCCGCTATAATTTGTACATTTAACAAAATAAGCAAAAATACAGCCACCAAAGTATTTAGCATATTGATTCTTGCCATCATCATTTTCGACAATTCCCCCCTTTGCTATGGCAAATTAATCTGACCTAATCGAATCACGTTGACTTCTTTCATCTTTTCTAGAGACAAAACATCTTTGGCGGTTCCTGTCACAGCGATTCCATAAATCTTCAATTCTTTACGCTTTTTCACCCATTTTAGTCGCTCGGCCATCTTTAAGTCTTTGTATTCCGTTAGTTGTGTTGCCCATTTTTCGTTTTTGCTCAATAGCTCGAGCCCTTTGACTACTTCTTCGTAATCAGTAAACGAGCGATGGAATACAGAATCTACATGCACTTTTTTGTACGGAAAGCCAATTGCTGGTGTTTGGATGAAATCTAAATCATTCCTCATCTGTTCCTCTACACCTGTGTCCAACGCAAGCCATGTCATATGATATCGATATCCTTTGAATTTTTCATTTATTTCTTTTAAGGAATAGGACTGATTCAGGGAAATATAGATTTCAACCGGCCAATCGCTTGGGAGAGATTCAATTTTTCTTCGTTCGTCAGGTAAAAAGTATTTGGCTTTCGGATGAATAAAGTTGATTCCAATGTGATGAAGTGAATACCCAATCGCTCGATAATTCGATTCTTTAGCAAACACATCATTGAAAAATAGTTTGTAAGTATCCTTGCCTAGATAACTTCTTTTATCATCCATCCATTTATATTTGTCGGCCGTGACAGTCATAGTAAAGGGCTTGATCTCAACATCCACCGTATCGTAATCTACATACACATTTGGAGACATCATTTCACTCACCGTTCGAATGGTTTCAATCAATTCGTTCCCTCTGTTATGATCCCGCCCCCAGCCGTAATAAACAAAAGTAAACATAGTCAATAAAGGAACAATCGTGAGTATAAACGATACAACAAGCAGCGTATTTCTAAAAAAGAATTTTTGTTGGGCCTTTTTCATCATTTTTGTAAGATCGGTTTCCTTCATCCCTTCATCATGAAGGGTTTCATGGAGAAATTCATGGTATACGTCAAAACTTTCTAGAAGCTCCTCTATTTTCTGTTCTTCCTCTTTGTTTAGTGTGCCATTTTGATATTTCTGCAATAATTGTTTTAACTCGTCTTTTTTCATCCCTTCACCTCATTGCGTAATCGTTTTTCTAATTCCCGCCTGCCCCGAAACACAAGGCTTTTTAAATAAGGGAGTTTTACGTTTAACAGCTCCGCCGCTTCTTTATAGCTAAATCCTTTTAAATCGACGAGCATAATGGCTTTTTGTTGCAGTTCTTTCATGTCGGACAAATGTTTATAAATCAACTCCAGCTCATATTTTTGCAAAAACGCATTTTCCGTTTCTAATAATGGATCTAGCTTTAACGACGCAAAGAAATCATCCACTTGTACAACCTGTTATGGCTGTTCCCGTTGCTCTTGCCGAGACCATTGCAATAACGGAGCTGGCAATTCTTTTTACTCGCCGTTTTGATGGAATGATCCGTAAAGTCAACAAAATATGCAGCATCATCGTTGGTGTCTACTTTTTAGGAATTTTTATTTACTTATTGGTGAGTGCCGTCATTCCATTTACATTGAATGGAGAATGGCGCGGATGGATTGATATCATTGCAGTAGGATTTTATTTAGCAGGAGTCATTCCGTTATTGGGATTAAGTCTAATCGATTTAGGCATAATCGGGCGGAGATGGAGCGAGGAACAAAAGTTGAAATATCATTCCACTTTCGTTGGTGTGTTTTTAGTAGTAGCTCATATTGCTATGATTTTTGGAATGCTCGACCCATCGATCGGCGGCGACCATGCTCATCATATGCATATGTGAAAATAATGGAGGGTGTCCAAAAGCAATCACTTTTGGGACACCCTCCTCACATTTCTAATTCAGCTTATTGCAGAAACGATTCCCGAACGTGTAAGAAAACGTCAATCAAGTCATATTTAAATTCACATTTTGTTTAATTGGCTTCTTACTTCTTAGAAAAGCCTGTGATTGTAAAACAAGTAATAAACGCAACGGTTGTAACTATTATGCCGAATACTAAACCAATCATTCCCCCCATACAAGCATCTTCATTTGGATAAGAAGATTTCAGAGTTACTAACTGATAAGCTAACACCAAAGTCAAAAAAACATAAAAACTACTCCCTAAAAACCCCATCTTCAAACGATTGCTTTTCGTACCTTGCCATGCATGATTAATTAATACCCAAATAAAGATACTTACGATTACAGCCAAAATCATGACAATCAAATGAACGAACGGAATTGAAAAATATAACAATAAGTAAAGTACAAGACCGGTAGAAAAAAACAGAACAGCATTAATTGCGAACAAGAATATTCCACCTAACCAATGATTTTGAAACCACTTAGCACTTTTCAGCTTATAAACCACTTTATAATCGTCACCAATCATTCCTGTTATCGGTTTTTTTAGGATTATAACCATTAATACCCCAAGAATACCGAGAAATAATATTAAGGACATAATATTCCCGCCCCCAAAACAAAATTCTCTTTATCTTTTATACATTGTACAACAAATTTATGGATATCTGGTATTAATTTCTATAAAATAATCATAAACGCCTTTCCTCGAACGCTTCTACCGCTTATTCAACCTTTCTGTTCTTCCGCAATTAAGTAATAGCTTGTCTTTTTTATTTCGTATCTCCCATTAATATCAAACAATACTTTGTGCAAATTTGCTTAATGACTCTTTTCTCCATAAATTTTGCACATTTATTTTTTATGATGATGTCAGCTATGATTTAAATCGCATGTTTATGGAGGGAAATACATGAAGAAATTATTGGTTGGAACTATTTTAGCGGGAGTTGTTGCTATTGGTGCAGCCTGCTCAAATAATGCTTCGCACAGTTCCATGCAGGGGCACGATATGTCAAACATGAATATGAAGGAGGAAAACATCGCTAAGGACTCCAGTAAGCAACTGCCTTTGGCAACAAACACAGAAGTTTTATCCGGTAAAGAGATTAATCTCACTGCTAAGGAAGCATTATTACAAATAAATGATAAAGTGAAACTTCCTGTCTACACGTACAACGGATCTGTTCCCGGTGCGCAAATCCGTATCAAACAAGGAGACAGAGTTAAAATCAATTTTAAAAATGAATTATCGGAACCGACGACAATTCATTGGCACGGCTACCCTGTTCCGAATAGTCAAGATGGCGTTCCGGGTGTCACGATGGACGCAATTAAACCGGGGGAAACCTTTACGTATGAATTTACTGCAACCGTACCGGGAACGTATTTTTATCATTCCCATCAAGAAAGCGCGAAACAAGTGGACAAGGGACTATACGGCACATTAATCGTAGAACCTAAGAATGAGGAAAAAGTAGATCGAGATTATACACTCGTGTTAGACGAATGGATGAGCAATCCAGATGAAGGAAATATGCATATGAGTGGGATGGATCATAGCAATATGGATCATGGAAATAATAGCTCTAATAACCAACATATGGATATGAGCAACATGGGCCATGATATGAGCATGTATGATATTTTCACGATTAACGGGAAAAGCGGTTCCGCTGTCAAACCTTTAAAAGTGAAGAAAGGCGAAAAGGTGCGGCTTCGCCTTGTAAACGCAGGATACATGTCCCACAAACTCCACCTGCATGGTCATGAGTTTAAAATTGTCGCAACAGACGGGCAGCTGTTAAAAGATCCGCAGCCAATCAAAGACGAACTTTTAAATATTGCTCCGGGTGAACGTTATGATATTGAATTTATCGCCAATAACCCGGGTGAATGGTTATTAGAATGCCATGGTGATATGGAAGGTACCGATGGCATGAAAGTGAAAATTCAATACGAAGGCCAGACAAACAATACGGACAAAGCAAATGCAAAAGAAGACCTCCCTATCGTTGATATGACAAAATACGGAAAACATGAATTAGGTCAATTTACATTAGATCAAAAATATGATGTAGAGTACACAATGGATTTAGGAACAGCGATGGGCAAAGATGGCACGATCTTCACGATTAATGGGAAAACGTATCCTGAAACAGCACCTGTAAATGTTAAGAAAGGTGATCTAGTAAAAGTAAAATTGGTGAACAATTCACCGAAAGATCTACATCCTATGCATTTACACGGACACTTCTTCCAAGTATTAAGTAAAAATGGCAAACCAATTACAGGTTCTCCATTGATTAAGGATACCTTGAATGTAAAACCGGGTGAAGAATATGTAGTCGCATTTAAAGCTGACAATCCGGGAAATTGGATGTTCCATTGTCATGACTTGCACCATGCTTCAGCCGGAATGGTTACAGAAGTAAAATATAAAGATTACAAATCTGACTATACACCAAACCCGAATGACACAACAAATAAACCTGAATAACAATCGAGTAGGAGAGGGTGATTAACCCTCGTCCTCTCACACCACCGTACGTACCGTTCGGTATACGGCGGTTCCATTAAGTCTGACGCAGAGATTCATATCGTTGATAAAGACTCTTCAGCCCTTGGCTCTCCCAATAGGAGTTGCCAAGGGCTTTATGCAAGATGGGACTAGCGGCCACTCTCCAATATTTCTTCCGAGTGTTTCCCCATTCATATGCTTTCCGCTTGGGCACTCCTAAACTTTGCAGTTTTCGGACTCTGGTTCTCGGAAGTTTCCACTCTTTCCATTGGCACATGCGCAGCCTTCATCGAATCCATCCATCTAGTTCTTTGAACACACTTGGAGTCTCTGCTAACGAGAAGTATCCACACCATCCCAGAATGTACTGGTTGAGCTGTTCGATTCGCTCGAGCATGGGAATCGGTTTCGATCGACTCGTCATGGTGCGCATCCTTTGCTTCATGCGCCGAATACTTTCCTTTGCGATCCGGATTTTTGGCTCCTTATTTGGGGTGAAGCTAAAACCGAGGAATTTTCTCCTCCACGGTCGATCCACTGCCGATTTGGTTTCGTTGACTTTCAGCCGGAGTTTCTTTTCAATGAATGCCGTGATCGATTTCATCACCCGTTCCCCGGCCTTCTTCGTCCTTACGTAGATATTGCAGTCATCCGCATACCGTACAAATTTGTGCCCTCGTTTTTCCAATTCTTTGTCCAGCTCATCCAAGAGAATGTTGGACAAAAGTGGACTGAGCGGCCCTCCTTGTGGAGTCCCCTCTTGTGTTTCCATGACCACCCCGTTGATCATGACCCCTGCCTGTAAATACTTCCGTATCAACTTTAGGAGGATTTTGTCTGGAATTCGTTTCGCTAATATCCCCATCAGTTTGTCATGGTTGACTCGATCAAAGAACTTTTCCAAGTCGATATCTACCACCCATGTATATCCTTCCTGAATATACTGCTTCGCCTTTTTCACCGCGTCGTGTCCTCTTCGACCGGGACGAAACCCGTAGCTGTGTTCCGAAAAGGATGGGTCAAAGATCGGCGTGAGCACTTGGGCGATGGCCTGTTGGATGAACCGGTCTGTCACGGTCGGGATTCCTAGTAACCTGACTCCTCCGTTCGGTTTCGGGATTTCTACCCGTCGGACCGGGCAAGGTTCGTAGGTCCCTTCTTCCAAAGCACGCCGTATCACGTCCCAATGTTCCACGAGGTGTCTTCGCAGGTCTTTGACGGACATTCCATCGGTTCCATGGGACCCTTTATTCTTTTCCACTTGTTTGAGTGCTCGCAGGAGATTCTCCCGTGACAGTATCTGTTTCATCCACATTCCAATTCTTCCTCTCTACGTGAACGATCCGTTCTATTTGTGCCATCTTCTTCTCCACCCTCTTGAGGTCCCCCATGGACTTCACCATTTCCTCCCTCAAGCAGGCCCTTTCGGGTTGTCTGTTTCATCAAAGAAGATGAACGCCTAGTGGCCGTTCTCCTTCATGGTTCGGTCCTTCCCCTTCTATCTTAAGCTAGACGAGTACTATGACCTCTGCTGACTTCTGTCCGTTCAGCGTTGGATCGCTCCAACGGTTGCCAAGCGCACTTGGCTTCCCGGACAGACCTCCCCGGGTAAGAGTGCAGTCTTTCCTTCCATCTATCTGCTTCATTTACTCGGTATCACCTTCGGCAGAAAGGGCTTCGTTTTGTCATGCAAACTCACCCAATGATACCCAGCCTCCTATGAAGTTCGTGTTCCTCAGACCGGAAGTTTGCCGCCCGCTTCCTTCAGATTCTGCGTCGCCGCAGACACCCTTGCGTTAAGCTAACTGCTACTTCTGCCTTCGCAGTTCGGGACTTTCACCCTATAGACTACACCCATGCCGGGCGCACATAAGAAATGCTTGGCTTTAAGCGCCAAGCATTTTTATTAAAATCCCATTTAATTAATTAAGATCTCTAAAATTTAGGTCATTGTTTTGTTAGTTTTGACTGTTTTTAATCAGGACTTTGTTAAATTTCAATGTTGATTTTTAAACCACACAAAAAGACCGAAATAAATTCGGTCTTTTTGTGTGTCTTCTTCAACTATTGCATTATTCTTTCACATTTAGCAATCGCATGCTGTTTAATGTTACGATTAATGTTGCTCCCATATCGGCAAATATCGCTAACCATAACGTTAACCAACCAGGTACAATTAACAATAACGCCAGCACCTTAATGCCCAAAGAGAAGGTAATGTTTTGCTTAATAATTGCTAAAGCCTTGCGGCTCAATTTAATCGTATATGGCAATTTACTTAAATCATCAGACATTAAAGCAATATCGGCTGTTTCAAGGGCTGTATCGGTTCCAGCACCACCCATTGCCACACCAACGGTTGAAGCTGCAAGAGCTGGTGCATCGTTCACACCATCTCCAACCATCGCAACACTTCGATACTTGTCGCGAAGCTCTTTGATGAAATTCAGTTTATCTTCTGGAAGTAAATCGGCTTTAATATCGGAAACCCCGACTTGTTTTCCGATGGCTTCGGCTGTTCTTTGGTTATCTCCCGTCAGCATCACCGTTTTTTCAATACCGACTTGATGCAGTTTTCGAATAACCTCTTTGGATGATTCTCTTATTTCGTCTGCCACGGCAATTAACGCCAGGATTTCTTTTTCCGTTCCTAACGCCATGACCGTTTTCCCTTGTGTTTGAAGATCTGTAATTTGTTCTTTTATTTTTGATTGGATACCATTTGGAAGAAGTTCTTCAAAAAGACCTGGACTTCCGACATAATACATTTCGTTATTTACTTTGGCTTTTACACCTTTACCGGTAATGGATTGGAATTCTTCAACCGATACATCATTAAAATTCAATCCATCTTCTTCTGCTTTTCTTATAATGGCGGAAGCAAGTGGATGTTGTGAGCCTTTTTCAATGGCTGCTGTAATGGTCATTAGTTCATTTTCATTGCCATTATAAGTGACTACATCGGTGACGGAAGGAACACCTTTTGTTAATGTTCCTGTTTTATCAAAAGCAATCACTTTTAAGTTTCCTGCTTCCTCTAAATAAATACCACCTTTAATTAACACACCGTTTTTCGCTGCATTTCCAATGGCAGTTACAATCGAAACAGGCGTGGAAATAACCAACGCACACGGACAACCAACCACTAATACAGCTAGACCTCGATAAATCCATTCGCTCCAATCAGCACCCATAAATAATGGCGGAATAACGGCTAGTAAAAGAGCAAAAATGATAATGGCTGGTGTATAGTATTTGGCAAAACGATCTACAAACGCTTGAGAAGGTGCTCGTTCTGCTTGAGCTTCTTCCACTAAATGGATGATTTTCGAAAGAGTTGTATCTTCCACTCGTTTTGTAACTTTTACTTCCAATAACCCTTCTTCATTCAATGTTCCTGCAAAGACTTCATCACCGACTGTTTTGGTTACTGGAACACTTTCTCCCGTAATGGCAGCCTGATTTAGCGTAGATGTACCCTTGATGACGATTCCATCCATCGCTAATTTCTGACCAGGCTTTACGATCATAATATCCCCGACTTGAATATCGTCAACAGGGACCATCATTTCTTCATTTCCGCGACGAATTAATGCTTCTTTTGGAGCAATATCCATCAACGATTCAATGGATTGACGAGCTTTATCCATGGAATAACGCTCCAAGGCTTCACTAATGGCGAATAGAATAACAACCGTTGCACCTTCTCCCCATTCACCAATTGCTGCAGCTCCTAAAATCGCCACTGTCATCAGCGTATTCATATCAAACTGTAATCGAACCAGGTTCTTGAAACCTTTCATAAATAGCGAATATCCACCGATTAAAATCGATGCAGCATATCCAATTGTCGCAAAGATATGCTCTTCTCCGTATTGCATCCCTAGAAACCAACTGATCACAAGCAAAACGGCGGAAATGTACACTTTAATATTCTCTTTTTGCTTCCAAAAAGGTTCACGCTTGACTGCTTTTTCTTTATCTTCCCGAATCTTTAAGTTTTCAAAAGCCCCTGCTTTTTCTAATTCTTCGATGGTTGTTGTACCCCAAACGGTAATTTTAGATGCTCCAAAGTTTACTTTAGCATCTTGAACACCTGGCAATGCTTTTACGTTATTTTCAAACTTTGCTGCACAGTTTGCACAAGTAAATCCTTGAACACGGTAGGTTTTCACTTCTGATTTAGATAATTTTGCTTGTTGTTCAGACATGGACTTTCACCTCTTTCTCATGTGCTAACGCAATCATGATTAACTGCTTAATATGGTCATCATCCAGCGAATAAAATGCTAGCTTTCCTTCTTTTCGATACTTTACAATCCCTTGTTTATAAAGGGTCCGTAAATGATGGGAAGTGGTTGCAACAGAAGCCCCAATGATATTGGCAATATCACATACACATAACTCTTCATCTTGGCAAAGTGAATAGGCAATTTTTGCCCTATTTTCATCTGCCAGTGCTTTAAACAACAGGACAACACTGGATATATCTTCTTTTTGCAATTCCCCTTGTATTCGATTGACTTTTTCTTCGTCATAACAATAAATTTCACATGTATCTTTCTTACTCATTAATTATCCCCCTTTCATATTCAAATTTCCGTTTGAATATATTATACCTCATTCCTTTTATTATTCAAATATTTATTTGAATGAAAAATAAAAAATAATTGGATTTAAAAAAATCAACCTAATATTTACCAGGTTATTCATTTAATTAGCTACATCAAAAAATTCTATTAGATAAAAACAATAAACCTCATTATCCGCAAAAAGATAATGAGGTTTATTATTCCTTAACCAAAGAATGTTTGGAACAATAAATATGCGTTTAAGCTGATAATCACAACCGCTACCATCCAAGCAAGAACTTTCAACCATAATGGATTTGCGAACTCACCCATTTTCTTTTTATCGCTAGTGAATTGAACGAGAGGCACTACCGCACGTATTTCTCAAATTGCTAGACAATTAAAAATTTCACGTAATACAGTTTATAAATATTTGAAGATGACCTTTGATGAAGCTGTAGAAGAATTTGGACCAATTGAACGAAAGAAAAAGTTGGATCCCTACCGAGATTGGATTGTGACTTGGTTACAAGAACATCCAAGTATAAGTGGAGCGCAAATATTAGATTGGCTACAAGAAAAATTCCCCGAAATTGAAGTTGGAGAAAGTACCGTTCGTCGGTATGTCAATGAGATGAGAGAAATTTATCACATTGAAAAAACAGATGAACCTAGAGATTACGAAGCAGTTGACGAGCAACCACCAGGGAAACAAATGCAAGTGGATTGGGGACAAACGATTCAAAAGTCTACACAGAAAAGTTCCATGAGCAATTTTTGCTCTCCACCCGGGCATGAAAATCCCCCTTTTCTTCCCATAATGAAGAGTAGGCGCAAACAGCTCAATAGGACGTTATACTTAATGGTGGCTTGGACCCTGTACAGAAAAGCGTTCGAATCCACTGGGTGCACCACCCATTGTCCGCCCTTTCCCGATGCGGAGGAAAGGTGACGACGAACGGAAAACTGCCGCATTTCTCCCGTGGATTCGCTGTTTGCGCACTCGATCATCGAAAAGGAGGATTTTCATCATGGATGTCATCTATCCTCGCTGCGCAGGATTGGATGTTCATGCCGAAACCATCGTCGCCTGCGCACTATGGGAAGAAGATGGACACATTCAAAAGGACATTCAAACCTTCTCCACGTTCTCGAAAGGACTTGGCGACCTGCTTGAGTGGCTCGAAGAACATGGCGTTACCCATGTCGCCATGGAATCCACCGGCGTGTATTGGAAACCGGTCTTCGCCTTCCTCGAGGGCTATGTCGACTTGACTTTGGCCAATCCGCAGCGGATCAAAAATGTCCCGGGAAGAAAAACCGATGTCTCTGACGCCGAGTGGATCGCCAAGCTGCTCCGCCATGGACTCATTGAAAAAAGTTTCGTCCCCCCAGCGCCGATTCGTGAACTGCGGGATTTTACCCGCCTGCGCAAAAAGTGGGTCGGACAGTTGAGTTCAGAGAAAAACCGGATTCAAAAAGTGCTGGAGTCTTCCAATGTCAAACTGGGCTCCGTCCTCTCGGATCTCTTCGGCGTTTCCGGACGAAACATCCTTGCCCGGCTGCTCGAGAAGGGATACGTGGACAAGGACGAGCTGGATGAATGCCTGCGCGGCAGGCTCAAAACGAAAAAGCAGGCGGTGTACGATTCGCTGCTGGGCACCTTGACCGAACATGAGCTCTATCTCCTTCGCCTCTTGTGGAAACACGTGGAGGAGTTGGAGCGGCTCATCGAAGAAGTCGACCAGCACATCGACCGCCTGCTCGAGCCGTATCGGGAGGAAGTGGACTTACTGATGACCATGCCTGGAATCAAAAAACAAACCGCCGCCGTCATCATCGCCGAGATGGGAACCGACATGAGCGTCTTTGAAACGCCGGAACGGGCGGCTTCATGGACGGGGTTGTCCCCCGGCAACCATGAAAGCGCCGGAAAGCGAAAGAGCACGCGCACCACCAAAGGCAATCCCCATCTTCGATCAGCGTTATGCGAGGCGGCATGGTCAGCAGCTCGATCCAAGACGCATCCTTTGTCCCGAAAATTTTGGTCGTTGGCGGCCCGGTGCGGGAAGAAAAAAGCCCTCATCGCCACGGCTCGACGAATGTTGGTGATCATCTTTTGCATGATCTCCCGCAAAGAGCCGTTCCGCCAACCACAACTGATTTAGTCTAGCCAAAAGGCAGACAGGTTATACGAGATGCCCGAAAATGGGGCACCTCTGCTTTCCTATTGCCTTTTTTGGCCATTTTCAGTATACCCACCCGGATCAGGAGCGTATACCGCACTCACCCAGTGGTGGGGATTTTCACGGAAAAAAGAAGTAAAACTCTATTTCATCGCTTTTGTATTGGCTCATTCTCGTCAAAAATATATGGAATGGCAAGACCGTCCTTTTACTACACGTGATACGATTCGTTGTCATGAGAATGCATTCCGTTATTTTGAGGGGATGCCTGAAGAAATTGTTTATGATCAAGATAATCTCATTGCGGTCAATGAAAATGCAGGAGACGTTATCTTAACAAAAGAATTTCAACAGTATATCAATGAGAGGAAGTTTAAAATGTATCTTTGTCGAAAAGCAGATCCTGAGTCCAAAGGGAAAATTGAAAACGTTGTGAAATATGTGAAGAAAAACTTCGCTGTTCATCGTGTCTTTTCAACGATTGACGATTGGAATGAAAGAGCATGGAAATGGCTTGAACGAACGGGTAACTACAAAGTCCATCAGACAATAAAAAAGAGACCTGTCGAAGTGTTTCTCTTAGAAAAGCAACACTTACGAAAGATCTCTTCACCGCTTTCTTATTCAGAAAGCAACCCTACAGAAATTATAACAAGGAATGTGAATAAGGACAACACGATTCGTTTTAAATCTAATCGTTATTCTGTTCCATTAGGAACATATACAAAATGTCCTCAAGTAAACTTACAAATTGATGGTCAACAGTTAATCTTACTGTAGATGAGCAAAATCACTAACATAAATTTACATCGAAACAAAAAAGGAGACATGAACCCGATTCCTTGGTTAGAATAGATGTGCTACCAAACCATTCACAAGGAGGTTCATGTCTCATGAATAGATTAGCACATCATCAAGGAATTCACAAGTTTTTCACGATGTTGGGGTTGACCCTTTATTTTTCAAAACCTGTTATGAAGCATCTCGTTCATATCGTGGATGCGATGATCACGAAGGGCTTTTCGGGAACATTGACCGATCTTCATCATGGGAGCTTTCATCCGAACCACCGCACGACACTCAGCCATTTTTTCACGAAAAGTCCGTGGGAGGAAGAGACACTGCTTCGCAAACTCCAGCAGTGGATCCTTCGTCGTGTCGAACGCATCGCCAAACAGGAGAATCAACCCTTGTTTGTTTCGATCGATGATACGATTTGCCAAAAAACCAAGCCTTCGTCACGGGCAACACACGCGATTCAGGGATGTGATTGGCACTACTCTCACTCAGAGAAAAAATCGATTTGGGGCCATTCTCTTGTTTGGTTCATGGTTCATACTGCAACCCAGGCGTTTCCCTTTGCCTTCCGCCTCTACGACAAGACGGCGGGAAAAAGCAAAGGGGAACTCGCGATCGAGATGCTTTCTTCGTTGGATGTACGCCGTCCCGTTTATGTGCTGATGGATTCGTGGTATCCATCGAAAGCGCTCGTGGAAGCTTGTCTGAAAAAAGGATTCCACGTCATCGCGATGCTCAAGACGAACCGGATTCTCTATCCGAACGGCGTTGCCGTCCAAGCGAAGCAGTTGGCCCGCTCCATCGAACCGAATGACACTCACCTCGTCACGGTGGGAGAAGAGCATTATCGCGTCTATCGTTACGAAGGAGCGCTCAACGGTCTCGACCATGCGGTGGTGCTGCTCGCTTGGAAAGCCGATCAGCCGATGACATCGGAACATCTTCACTGCGTCTTGAGCACCGACCGGGAGCTAAGCGATGAAGAGATCTTGCGCTACTATGCCCAGCGTTGGTCGATCGAATGCTTTTTTCGACATGCGAAAGACCAGCTGAAGCTCGATGGGTACCGTGTTCGTCAGGTTCGGGCGGTGAAACGCTACTGGATCTTGGTGCAGCTTGCTTACGTATACAGCCTATTCGAGTCGAACAGCGATTTTTCTGATGGGCTCGATCTCTTGCGCAAGAGAAAAGGACATAGCCTCGTGGAGTTCATTTACTGTGCAGCGAAACAAAATATTCCCATTGATACCGTGAAAAAACAGCTCCATGTGGCATAAGGGGTACCCTGTTTGTTTCTTTTTACATGGTAATTATTGTTATGAAAATTGCTCATCTACAGTTTCTTAGCTAGTTGTTCTAAAGACTGAAGCTTGTCAACTTTGTCAATCGAGTAGGAGGGAGCGATTAACTCCCGTCCTCTCACACCACCGTACGTACGGTTCCGTATACGGCGGTTCAATTAAGATAATTGACGCAAGTTTTCATAACGAGCTTCAAGACTTTTCAGCCCTTGGTTTCTCCAATAGGAGTTACCAAGGGTTCTGTGTAATATTGGACTTTTTGAAATACGCCAATAACTCTTCCGAGTATTTCCCCATTCATACACTTGCCATTGTGGTACGCCAAGTTGAATAAGGTTGCGTATCTTTGTTTTCGGTTTCTTCCAGTTCTTCCATAGACACATTCGAAGTCTTCTACGAATCCATTTATCTAATTCAGGGAATATAGATTTGGTGTCTGCTAGCGCAAAATATCCACACCATCCCATTAGATATTGATTCAGTTTCTGAATGCGGTATTCCATCGGGTAGGGCATCTTGCGTGATGTGATTTCACGAACTTTATTCTTCATTCGTTTAAGGCTTTCTTTTGCGATACGAACCTTTGGCTCTTTATGATAGGTAAAGCTAAATCCTAGAAACTTACGTTTCCATGGACGATCGACCGCTGATTTCTTTTCATTTACTTTCAGTCGTAGTGTTCCTTCAATAAATCGCTGGATACTTGCCATTGTGCGAAGTCCTGCTCGTTTACTTTTCACGTAAATGTTACAGTCATCCGCATATCGAACGAATTTGTGTCCTCTTCTTTCCAATTCTTTATCTAGTTCATCTAGTACAATGTTAGATAGTAGCGGACTTAATGGTCCTCCTTGTGGAGTTCCTTCTAATGTGCTTGACACCACACCATCAATCATGACGCCCGATTGTAAATACTTACGAATCAATTTCAGTAACGGTTTATCTTGGATTCTCTTCGCGAGTGTACCCATTAATCTGTCATGGTTGACCTTATCAAAGAATTTCTCCAAGTCCATATCTACAACCCATCGATATCCATCTCTTATATATTCTTTCGCTTTCCTCACCGCATCATGAGCACTTCGGTTTGGTCGAAATCCGTAGCTGTTTTCAGAGAATGTAGGGTCATACACTTTTGAAAGTACTTGGGCGATTGCTTGTTGAATCAAACGGTCTGTTACGGTAGGGATTCCTAGTAAGCGAACTCCGCCATTAGGTTTCGGGATTTCGACTCTGCGGACTGGCATCGGTTCATAAGTTCCCTTGAGAATTGCTTCTTTAATCGATAGCCAGTTTTCAACTATGTGCTGTCGTAGATTTTGTACGGGCATCATATCTACTCCGTGGCTTCCTTTATTCTGTTCTACACGTTTTAGTGCTTGAAGAATATTCTCCCGTGACAGGATTTGATTCAAAAGCATCGTTATTCTCCTTCCGTGAATAGCTTGTCTTCTTATGCCAGTGGTCACTCCACCCTCCAAGAGGTCCCCCACGGGATTCACCGCTTCCTCCCTCAAGTGAGGTACTACGTTTTCTGTGTTCATCATGACTCACTGAATGCCAAGGGCTATTCTCTCTTCATTGTTCGGTCCTTCTCAGTTGTTCTAGACCAACTAATACTATGACCTCTGCTGACTTCTGACGGTTCAGCTACTTATCACTAAGTAGGTTATGAAGCGTACTTCACCTATCCGCCAGACCTCCCTGGGTAAGGATGTAATCTTTCCTTCCATCTATCTGCTTCATTTACTCTGTATCACCTTCGGCAGAAAGGACTTTGTTTTGTTGAGCAAACTCATCCAATGATACCTAGCCTTGTATGAAGTTCGTGTTCCTCAGACCGGAAGTTTGCCGCTCGCTTCCTTCAGATTCCGCGTCACCACAGACACCCTTGCGTTAAGCTAACCGTTACTTCTGCCTTCACGGCTCGGGACTTGCACCCTATAGATTACATCCATGCCAGGCGCACACAAAAGAAGTTGTTGACAATACTCTTATCAACAACTTCCTTCATCTATATAAAATTGAAATAGGGGGAGACAATTGTAAATCACATTTCTGATGCTTGATATAATGAAAGAGGCTAGATTTTACTATAGCTTTTTGGATAGCTGTTCAAATTCGTCTAAAGTGATCTCTCCTTTGGCTAATCGCACTTTTAATATTTCCATCGGAGATAACTCTTCTTTGCGGTCATTGATAAAACGATGTAAGAGATAAAAACCAATGGCGATTAATACAACCCAGAATAACATCATCCCAATCATCATGGCCAAATCTCCAAACATCACCGTTCACTTTCCTCCTTTTCCTAATTTTAAAACCAATAAGTGATGGTGTCTAATATGCCAAGTAAGATCATCACGATTCCAGCTGCTTTCTGAACGAACCTTCCTGCTTGTCTCCCTTTTTTCATTAGAGTGCCGCTAAATCCTAAGTACCAAAGGATGAGGATGAATAAAATAACAGGCACAGAGGTTCCGATGGCAAAGATACTCGGTAATAACACTCCATAAGACGTTGAGTATACCAGAGGCATTAGAGTAACAAAAAATAGAACAAACATGGTTGGACAGAAAGCTAATGAAAAGCCAAAACCCATTAAAAAGGAGCCTATTTTTCCTTTCTTTAAAAATCTCTCAGGGATTTTGAACAAGGTTACGTTCCAATACATTTTAAAAAGCCCTAACAAGTATAAACCTACAAGAATGAGAATGGGACCGATCAGCTTTCTTAACCACGGAAAATATAATGTCAGTGTACTTTGAATCTCTTTCCCCATCAGCCAAATGATGAAACCTAAACCGGAAAAAGCAATGATTTTCCCCAAAATAAATAGGAGCAACTCTTTCCACGCAATCCCTTTTTGCAAGGACTGATTACTGTACAATGTGATCGCTCCCAAGTTACCAGTAAGCTGACATGGAGCCATCGCTCCTACAATGCCAAGAACAAAAGCTGACAAAATAGGGATAGCTGTCGTGTTATTTGCAATATTGAGAAATGATTGGCTTAGAAGGTTGCTTATTTGGCTCAAGAACGAATACACCCTTCTTCTCACCTTCTTCTCTATCTGATGTCTATATTGTAGCAATAAATTTTGCAGAAACTATGGAGTAGTATATTTTTAAGTAAGCAAAAAGACATGCCCTCGCATGTCTTTTATTAGAAAATTTTCCCTTTCGATGCTAGTCTTGTCCAGCTTTCACCGTTATTTTTTGTCATGAAAATATCCCCGTTCATGGTGGCGATCACAATTTCCTTCTCATCTATCAGATTAGAGGCTATATACATGATATGGTCTTTTTCATCAAGTTTAGGAACAGAGAGGACTTCCTCCTGTTTTGAATCTAATGATTGTTTTATAAGTACAGGCTTATTATTCTCTATAGCCGCAAATAAAATGGATTTTTCTTGGAACACAAAAGTCGTCGTATTGATCTTTTGAGTAAACCGTTCAAACGTATTCCCATTATCTTTGGAGACAAAAATTCCTTCAGGCGTACTAATTCCGACCATATTTTCGTCCGTTGGGTGGGCAGCAATCGTTCCTGCAGCAGTTTGCGGCAGGCCGTTTAATTGACTTTGCGACCATGTTTTACCATCGTCTTTACTGTAAAATAACCCTTGTCCCAGCGTTTCGTTTTCTTCTTGGTTAACAACATAAACCGTATGGCTTTTATAGCCAACCGCCATATAATGGAAATCAGATTCTTTATAAAATCCTAGATTCATCAACGTTTGTCCATTATCCAAACTTTTCACAAGGCCAAGAGGATCTCCTAAAGATGAACCTTTTTCTGGGTGTCCTGATGCATAAAATCCATCGTCTGTTGCAGAAAAGCCCATATAATCATGTTTATTGGAAGTTGTTTCATACCACTTATTATTTTGGTAAACGAGTAAACCTTCATGTGTAGCAAAGTAAATCGCATTTTGGTTGCCTGCATAACCGATTCCATGTAAATGTTCGAACTTTCCTTCTTTCTTTTCTTTAAAGAAAGGATTATTTGTAACAGATGTGTTGGATTTTGCTTGTTCTTTGCTATTGATAAAGGCCTGCTCTTTTTCATTGGATGATGAACAAGCGCTTAGAAGAAGAATAGCCGATGTAATCATCATAGCTTTCGTCATTTTTTTCATTGCTGATACTCCTTTTTGTGCATTGAGTAGACATAGTTATTTTATAGCAGAAATATTTGCAGAATTTATGGAATTTGTTTCTTTGGATATGAATTTTATTGTTCTTTTATAAATCCCTTTCAATTTTATTCGTTTGAGCCTTTTTTCGATTGATTTTCTTCCAAGTAAAAAGGAATAAACAAACAGACAAAAATGTTAATATTACTTTCCCTTGCCATGTCCAATTCATCAATTGGTAAACGGAATAAGCTTCTAATAATAATGCTGGTATCTTGCCAAGTGAGCTGGCAATGACAAAGATCAGTAAGGACGTTTTTCCTACCGCCGCAACAAAGGTCACTACTCCTGACGGAACAAAAGGAAGAAGCCGCAAAGACAGAACAAGAAAAAAGGCTTCTAAACCTTTTGCTTCAAGCAAACGTCTGACTTTCGGGTGAGAAAATAACTTGGATTCAGAAAGCTTCTTGAATCCTTTACGATATAAAAGAAAGGAGATAATGGCTCCGATTGCTTCCCCTGCAAAAGATAAAAAAGTGCCTTTCCAAAACCCGAACACGGCCAAATTGGCAGCTGTGAGAAAAACGCTTGGTACAAGTCCTAAAATACTAATTATAATATTTATCACAATGCTGATGAGATAAGCAGCATTTTCATATGTGTTAAGCAATGTAATGATTTGCTCTTTCATCCTCTTCTTGCCTTATGCCTCCCATTTATACCCTACCCCCCAAACGGTTTGCAGAAATTGATCGACCGGAAACCCAGCTTGTCTAAGCTTTTCTCTGATATTTTTGACATGAGAGTCTATGGTACGCTCTTCTGTATTTGCATTATAGCCCCATAAGGACACGATGATTTGTTCTCTGCTAAACACTCTGTTTGGGTGCTTCAAAAACAGCCCTAATATGGCAAACTCTTTCGGCGTTAGAAAAATTGGTTCATTTTGATAGTGGACTTTATGTTCGTCTTCATTCCACACTAATCCTTGAAATTCTATTTTCGAGCGCTTTCCTACGGAGCGGCGCAGCACCGCCTCGATGCGGGCAAGGAGCTCAGCTTCGTCAAACGGTTTTGTGATGTAATCATCCGCTCCGATATTGAGCCCTTTGACGATATCTAACGTTTGATCTCTTGCGGTCACCATGATAATAGGGACATTGGAAAATTCTCTAATTCGTCGGCAAGTTTCCCAGCCATCCATCTCCGGCATCATAATATCAAGCAAGACTAAATCCACTTTGTGATTTTCTAAGTACTGTATCGCTGCTAAACCGGACTCGCACTTAACACAATGATATCCTTTAGGCGAAAGATAAAGATCAAGCAACTCTAACATTCGTTTTTCATCGTCAACCAGTAAAACCGTATACATGCTCATTCCTCCGGCAATGTAATGATCATGTTTGTTCCTTTTCCATATTCACTTGTAGCGTAAATCGATCCTCCGTGCGCTTCCACAATTTCCTTGGCGATGGCCAGCCCCAGTCCTGTTCCGCCGCTAGTTCTTGATCTTGATTTATCCACCCGGTAAAACCGTTCGAAAATATGAGGCAAATCCTCTTCAGGAATCCCTCTGCCTTTGTCTGAAACAATAATTACAATATTGTTTTTCTCCACTCTTGCATCAATAGACACGGTAGAACCTTGATCAGCATATTTTAAAGCATTATCCAACAAATTCATCATCACTTGCTCAAAACGTTTTTGGTCAATATGGACAGTAATGTTTTTTTCACATTGATATACCAAAGACATTTTTTTCGCTTGAAACGCAGGATGCATTTTGTCATGCAATTTTTTTAAGAAAGAACATAAGTTTGTAGGTTCCTTGTGAATTTGAAAGGAATGTTGATCCATCTTCGCTAATTCAAAAAGATCCTTCACCAATTTTTCCATATGCTCTGCTTCTTCGTAGATAATGGACAAATATCGATTTCTCTCCTCTTCCTCCATGTTGGGTCTCCTAGCTATATCCGCATACCCTTTTACATAAGTGAGCGGGGTGCGAAGTTCATGAGAAATACTGGCGAGAAATTCGCTTCTTTCTTTTTTTAAGTATTCTAAATCCCTCGCCAATGTTTGGATCGCTTTCCCTAATTCCGCCAATTCGTCCTCCCCTTTTATTTGCAGACGAACAGAAAAATCACCTTTGCACAATTTTTCGGTCGCCTCTTTCATGCGAATGAGAGGAATGGTAATGACTCTTGATAAGAAAGCAATCGTAATAATCGTTAAAAATACGGAAAGAATTCCAACCATAAGGAAATGATGCTTTAACTTATAAATCATGTTTTGAATAGAATCCGTATTTTGAAACATATAGACATATCCTTTGATCTTGCCGTCAATCCGAATCGGGCTTACTGTTGAAATGTGCGACTCTTTTTGCCAATTTTTTTGCACAATCATTCCGCCATAGGGAATGTTTTTATTTGCTTTTTTTATTACTCTTTTAGCAAATGGCAAAATATGATCTGAAAAATACAATATCTTCCCCTTGTCATTTGTAATAACGACGTCCGTCTCCGCTTCAGACTCCATCATGGTAACATGTTCTAACGTAGAAGGATCATAATTTTTTTCTAACACATCACGGTGGCTATTCCCTCTTGCTAACAGCTGCTCAAATTCCTCATTAATTCGAAAATTAACAAGAGTAACATATAATGACGCAAATAAAACCGTCTCTATTCCTAATACGAATACAAAAAATAATAGTCCTAACTTAAATGAAATTTTTCGCACTTTTGTCCCTTCCTTATCAGCTCATTAACTTCTATTATATAGTTTAGAAAAGCTGTTTCTTGATCGCTTTTTCGTTTATTCGGAGCGATTAAATCAAATTTCTCTGAATTGACATATTGGTATTTAAAACTAAATCGTTGAGACTTAAAACTTTGGAATGTTCTCCTTGTAGACGTTTATACAGGAGAAGTAATTTTTATTTTATCAACTAAATTTGCAGAATTTATGGATTTAAATAAATTGTAACAGTCAGGAACGATTTCACTTTTAAAAAGTTGTTTAATAAATCTTCTTGTTATTCAACTATCGCGCCCAATTGTTGAAGATAGTTTCTACAGAATTTGTAACAGAATATACTTTTCCATATTAAAGAAAAGCACCCGTCCAATAGAGATTCCTATAAAAAGAAGCAGAGACATCTTCTCTGCTTCTTTCCATGATTAGTTTCTTGAATTTTAGTTGTTGGTTTTCAATTTCCCAGATGGTGGTACAAAAGTTGTTTTTATAATCTGAAATTTTCTTGCATTGCAAGAACGGTTTCTAATATTACATTTACTCCCTTTTCACAATCTTCCCAAGTGGTAAGTTCATCTTCACTATGGCTCTTTCCATTGATGCTTGGAACAAAAACCATGGCAGTTGGTATCGTCCGCCATTTTTTACAGTATCTAAATGTGAACCTATCACTATTGGCGGCCTGTTTTCAAGTCCTTCTAAAGTAGCATAAATATTCCCCATATCATCGATCTTTATGGACATACCTAATTCTTCGCAGCAAGAACAAAAATAATCTCGAGCCAATCTATCCTCTTCAGACAATGATAAACGTGTTACTCCATTGTTTTCTGTACGTCCAAAATTTGCAAATTGTTCAAGCGTATTTTTTAGCCTCTCACCGTTAATTAATAGTTTTTGTTGTTTCATAAGATCAAACATTCCGTCCATCTTGTCGCCGTTTTGTTAATTAACACTGTCCGTGTTGCCGGAGATTCAGCAGCAATGTAAAACGGAATTTGATTCACAGGCGCCACCTCTAAACTCGTCACCATAGCCAACAACAAGTCGCTCTCTGCCACCCTAGCAAACGCTTCTTCGATATGGGAAACGAGTCCGCCAAACAAAACAACATCCGGTTTCAAAATCGTCCCACACTCACCGCAGCACGGCACATCGGTGCGGTTGACAAATGCCAAGTCATACGTTTTGCCGCACGATGGGCACGTCGCTGTCTGCAACGTACCGTGCAGCTCAATGACGTTCGTGTTTCCTGCTTTTGTGTGCAGCCCATCGATATTTTGCGTCAAAATCACCACTGTTTCCCCAATATCCTCCAGCCAACGAAGAAACCGATGCCCGGCGTTCGGTGCAAAGTCTCCCATCAGTTTCAATGAAAACATCCGCTTGAACCGCCGCCAAAAATCAACCGGATTTTTTGATAATAATGCTCAGACAAATATATTCCACACGTTCCTTTTGAGCGTAAATGCCGTTTTCGCTACGGAAATCAGGGATGCCGGACTCCGTGCTCATCCCCGCTCCAGTCAAGACGGCGATCGTGTTAGCCTCTCGAATCCACTGTCCAAACTGTTCGATGGGATTCATGTTGTTTCTCTCCCTTTCTATCAATCGCTTGGTTTTTCTAATGTCGCCTTTGGTTCTTTTCGAGGCCATAATGTATAGCTGAAACTCCATACAAAATCAATCACCAACACCAACGTCCAACGGCCCGCCATCACGAGCAGCTGTTGTGCTTTTGACACATCATCAGCAATCCAAACCATCCCCCACAAAATCGCTTGACCGATCGCCCAAGCCCCTAAATGGCGATACCATCCTTCTCGTTCTTGCTTTGCATGCTCCTTTCCAAAGAGCGGGGCTTTTTTCGGCTTAGGCATTTTCAAAAAAAGGTGAGCAAACTGATTGTCCGCCCATTGAATCATACGACGTCCATACACAACGGACACACTGATATAAACAGCTGCCAACGCATGGGATAACTTCGCTGTCTGGCCGTGTGCTAAGTCTACGACTGACACAACGAGTAAAATAAGATCTGCCAAAATGGTGCATGAAAAAAGACATACACTGATCATTTTCCATTTTAACACATAACGCGTAAACAATCCGGATACGACCAATACCCAAAACAGCACTTCACACGCGACAATCAACCACCCAATCATATCAGCCACCCTTTTTTAATACAATTGTATCAAAAAAATAGTAACACAATTGTATCAAAAAAACAACTGTGTTACACTAGATACATGCCTAAAATCGTGGATCATGAAAAGCAGAGGAAACGAATCGCAGAAGCGACATGGGCCGTGATCATGCGGGACGGTATCGAAAAAGCAACCGTACGAAATATCGCTAAAGAGGCAGGGATGTCTGCAGGGGCGCTACGCTATTACTTTTCTTCCCAATCGGAGTTGTTAGCCTTTTCGATGAAGCTTGTCTCCGAACGGGTGCGGAAACGGATTGAAGCCATCCCTCGCTCCACTCCGCCTCTTGAAGGAATCAAACGTTGTCTCCTTGAAATTTTGCCGTTAACCGATGAAACGAAAAAAGAAATGGAGGTGTGGCTTGTTTTTACACAAAGGGCGCTTTGGGATTCCGAACTTCAACCGCTGAGCGAGCAAATCTATAACGAGTTGCAAACGGCAATAAAGAGGTTGCTTGAACTGTTACGTAATCTCGGATTGTTAAGACCCGACGTGTCGATTGAGTTGGAAACAGAGCGCCTATACGCTTTGGTTGACGGTTTGGCCATGCACGGCATCATGCAACCTGACAAGCTATCTCCTTCACAAATGGAAGAAATCATCGAGTATCACTTACGCTCCATCTGCCGCTAAGGCAAATGGAGCGTCCCTACCTTTACTACCTAAAAACCACCAACAATCAACGGCGACAGGCAACATAGCCAAACTGCCACTCAGAAAAGGCAAACAGCAGCATTCCTGAGACGATCAATTTTTTTCGGCCGACCGCATCTGCCATTCTGCCGGCTACCGGTGAAAAAAGAAATTGTGTTAAAGAGAAAACGGCCACAAGCAGTCCAACCGTTCCTCCTGAGATGCCCAATTGCTCGATAAATGTCGACATGATTGGGATAATCAAACCGATGCCAATGAAAATCAGCAATAAATTGAACATCAAAATCAGCATGGCTCCGCGCTTCTTAAACAACAGCTGCATGTTTCCCCTCCTGTAAAATCAGCCGAGAAGAATCTTCTCGGCTGTCATTCAGTCTTATTCGCCCGTTTCAGCAAATTTTTTGATGCGTGCGCCGATTTCATCGCGAACACGACGGAATACCGCTAATTTTTCCTCCTCCGTTCCTTCCGCTTTTGCCGGATCATCCAATCCCCAGTGTACGCGTTTCACATTTGGTGGGGTTACTGGACAATGGTCCGCTGCATGACCGCATAATGTTACTACCAAATCGGCTTTATTTAAAATTTCTGGATCAATGATATCCGATGTTTGGTTCGAAATATCAATTCCTACTTCCTTCATGACTTTTACCGCATTTGGATTTAATCCGTGAGCTTCAATACCGGCGCTGTACACTTCCCACTCGTCGCCAAGATATTTTTTTGCCCATCCTTCTCAAACTGTTGAAACATCTCTGCAATTTTTTTATTCGGTGATCGATAAATGAGTTTCAAATCTTCCGCCATTTCGAATTGGTCTTTTTTCCGAACACGACGACATCGTTCCATGCCATGGTGACATCCCCTAAACAGACGTGAATGATGAAACTTCTTTATTCCTATTTCGTATATAAATATAAAACAATCTTATTGTAAAGGAGAAGGGCATATGTTAAAGAAAATCATCAAAGCACTGTTGAAAGAACACGTGCTTCATCAGCAACACCATAAAATACATTACAATAGCAGCGACCATTATCCAAAGCATTATGCGAATATCCATCCTTCCCACTACGGCCATAAGCATTATAAAAAGAAACATCATAGCGGTAGTTTCTTTTCGAGCTTTTTTGGAAGCTAATGATGCGTTTTTTGTATCATCACCCGGCGCTTGCTCGCTTATTTGAACGTCCGTATCGAAAAGGGAAGGTGATTCGGCGCCGCTATCAAATTATAGCAGAGCTTGGGATGGGAAGCTATGGCATTGCTTACGTGGCCACCGACTTGCAGACAGGCAGGAAAGTCGTTGTCAAACAATGCAGAAAAACAAAAGCGAAAGAAAGCGAGTTGTCCTTAAAGCGGGAAGCGGATATATTAAGACGGCTTAATCATCCGCAAATTCCAGCGCTGTATGATACGTTCCTGGAAAATGGAATCCCCCATCTCGTAATGGACTATATTGAAGGAGAGACAGTTGAAGCGCTTATTCTTATACAGAACGTGAAGCATTTCAATTATTGCGGGATGTGCTCGCCGTAGTCGAATATATTCATGCCAACAACATTGTCCATCGCGATTTGCGCATTCCGAATATTTTGTTGCGCGACGGTACCGTATTTGTGATCGATTTCGGATTAGCGCGTTTTTTTGGCAAGTCCGTTCCTTATATCGAAACGTATGCGCCCGAAAAAAAGCTGTGGCGCGATACTCATCCAAAAAGCGACTTTTACGCGCTAGGGCACTTTACCTTATTTTTGTTATATTCCTCGTACGAGCCGAAAACAGAGGAAGAAAAAAGTTGGGAAGAGGAGCTGTCCATTTCCGAAGACGCCCGTTTCATACTGCGGAAAATGCTGCAAATTGATCAACCATACGATCATATTTACACGCTAATAAATGATGTAGATCAGCTGATTGGAAATGGGCCAAAACGCATTATCATTTCATAGTGCAGCAATTAACTGTATAAATGAAGGAGCGCGTGTGAACCAACTGATTCATTCAAACCTTTTATCGACGGGATTGGGCAGTTTTGCCCAATCGTTTATTTATGTTGGCGCTTACTATGTGGCTACCAACTATACATAAATACTTTGGCTTCTACTGCTATTTTGAACATAATAAAACAGAAAAAACTTGTGTACCGAAATCGATACACAAGGCTTTGACGTTACTTTTTCACGTAGAATAAGCGGGATACCAATAGTCCGATTGTACCTAAACCAATAAATAAGACTGTTCTCACAATAATCGTAACAAACTGAAGATCCACTAACACAATCTTACAAAGAGTGAGCAACAGAAGGATAATTCCGACTAAACGGATATTTTTCTTCCCTTTCACTACCCCAAAGACTACCCCTGCTGCCGCATATAAGGCCCAAGCAAAGGATAATGTCATCATCTGCACACTAATAGACCAATTTTCTGTGATGACGCTAGTAATAGAAGAAAGGAAGGCAAGGTGTGTAAGCGCATTTACCCCTAACATAAGACCACGTAAAACTTTGTGGATTGCGTGATGAAGAGTTACTAAGCGATAAAGCGCATATAAAGAACCGATTAAGACAAGCCAACATAGCGTTTCTATACTTAGAATTTCTCTAATTTTCTGATCTGCAATAGTGATAAGCGCCCCTATCGCATAGACAACCCAACCGGTGCACTTTTGGAACGTAGTTTTGAAACGGTAACCTAAATAGATAGCTAAGGTTCCTTCAATCAAATAGATAATCGCTCTGAAAGCATTGTCATCTACAAGTTGATACACCAACAACGCTGCACTTAACGTACTGATCGCTAGCCCTACCGCTGTTTGTTGATGCTCTTGCTTTTTCCCTTTATAAGCTAAGAAGCCATAACCACCTGCAGAAACAAGTAAAAACAGATCCAATAAAATAGCGGTTTTTACATGCACTTGGAAAGGTGTTAATGTTTCTAACTCGTCATAAGACAAATTGAATTGAAATCCTTCAAAAGCCCATAAAGTTGTAATCACAAAACTCGTAAAGACAATAGGTAATACCTTGATCTTCTGGAACTTGCCTTTGAATCCAAAGTAACCGATTAAGATGTGCTGTATCACTGCTCCAAAAGCAGCGGACAACATGATTTTATCAGTATCTGTATTCCGTGAGAGTGTTGCTACATAGAACAGAACCACTACATGCCATAAAACACTTGCCGTATAGAAGAGTCGTTTATAACCTTGTTTCACTGCAAATAACAACAATAACGTGTAGAAGAACGTTTCATAGGCTATAAATAGCGTAGCAGCCTTTTCATGGCCCTCAATTAAAAATGGAACGAGATACCCTGCAAAAGCGGTTAATATCGCAATCACTTCGGATTTATGGCGTTTCGCCAATTGCAGGCCCGCGGCAATCCACCCAACATTTAAAATAAATGCCAGCACTCCCGGCACCATATCATATAGTACATGCATCGCAAATGTGGTAAGAATCAAAAGAGAAATCGCGCCTGATAATAAAACTTTCCCTAAATTTTCTCTTTGTTTTTTGATTTGCTTTTCTCCTAACCACACAAGTAAACCAGAACCGGCAAACCCCATCAAAATTCTGACTGGTTCCGTTAATATTCCCATTGCAGCAGCAATCGTAAATCCCCATACCAATCCGAGCAAGAGAACGAAGATAAATATTCTAGGAAGCCACACTCTTCCGATGACATGCTCCCAATCTATCGGATCGGACTCTTTCTGCTGTGCTGGCGGAGAGACTACTATTTTTCCTTTCTTCACAGGATCTATGATTTCTTTTCGCTCTTGCGCTTGAGGTGCTTTTTGCGCTTCTTGTCCCCCTTGCAATATACTTTCAACTTGCCTCTTTAATACATTCATTTCTTTTTCTAGAACAACAATCCGTTGTTCTAGCTGTTCCATACGTTTTTGGTCCATTAACTGTCTCCTTTCATTTTCAAGCATTTTCAAACGATAACGGATTCCTTGCTTCTTCAACTTTTCTGCACCCTTAGCCAACTATGAACGGGCTTCACCACAGATGATGAAAGTTAATTCGTTCTTTCATATTGGCTTAACAGGAACCTAAAAAATTCGTCTGAAGCTCTTCTTCTATCACCTTCATCGCCTTGTTATCCAAAAAACTTTATAAGCCTTTGCCTTTGGCCTAGAACTAATTATATTGCTTATGTTTTGTCCAATATAATGAATGGCAACTCCGTCATCCGCTGCAATACCAGCTTGTATGTCTCCAGAATAAATAAGTTTATGATACGAAGGTCTTCTATCTGGCTCACCATCATAATGAGGACAATGACTGCCTTTTAGAAAGCCTAAGCATTTAATTGGTTCTAACCCCTCTCCAAATGAATCTGTGACGCCTTCCTCGAATCAACATATAGAACCAGCACTAACGCCAGCTAAAACAATCCCTTGGTTCCAAGCTTTTCTCAAAATATTATCTAACCCCCACTCTTTCCATAAAACTAATAAGTTTCTTGTATTTCTCCTACCAACATATATAATATCCTTCTCCAGTATAAATTCCTCTAAATCCCTTGTTGGCGGTCTAAATAAAGATAAATGAGAAGGTTTGCAATTTTGTTTATTAAAGAAGCTATAATACCTTGATATATAATGATCTGAATCCCCGGGCAGTGGGGATAAAACAAACCTTTGGAGTAGTTTTCTTTGCTTGTTTCAATATGTAAAGATCTAATAACGGGTTATCCGGTTCCATTGAGAAACCTCCACCGCCTAGAGCGATGATTTGTCGCATCTTATCACTTCCTTATCTAAAAAGAACTATTTTCCATACCGATAATTTCTACAAATTAAAATCAAATCCTTTTTCAACTAACCTTCCCCATTAGCCGCCTATGCCACACTTTACAGCACTACAGATTATGCAAGAATTTCCATTCTTCCATGGAAGACAACTTTGCCCCATAATTGCGGCACCATCAGAAAGATAAAAATATTCATTTTCAGGTTAGCTCCACATTTCGTACTTATAAGTACCAGCGAATGATGAATTATCTCAATTGTTTGTTTAGGCGGGGGTTCGCCGCTAAATGTGCTACACTTCTTGTCATCATTTTTAACTCCGCAACTTTTCCCCATCTTTCTTCAAATTAAATGTTATTGTAATAGAATTAATTTCTTATTCTACTTCTACTTTTTTACAATATTCGTTAAAATAAAGTTATCGAAATATTAAATGTTTAGAAGAAAAAGGAGAGGCTTCTAATGAATCTTTCTTTCTGGATTAAAAAAGAAACCAAGCCACCTCACAAGGTTGCCACCGCGCTTCAAACCGAGCCCACACCTGTTCGCGTGAAAGACGCATCGATTAACAGGCAATTGGAAATGATCGAGCTCACGCATCGCGATTTAGCCATATTACCCCAGTTAAAACCATGGGTGGAAGAAAAAATCGATTGGATTGTCAGGCGCTTTTACGAGACGTTAGAAAAAGAACCATCTTTATTTGAAATTATTCATCGGCATAGTTCCATTGAACGTCTAAAAAAGACCCTTACTATGCATGTGATTGAAATGTTTGACGGACGCATTGATGAAGCGTTTATCGAAAAGCGTACGCGCATTGCGGTCACACATTTAAAGATTGGACTGTTGCCAAAATGGTATATGTGCGCGTTTCAGCAGCTTCAGTTGTCGATTTTGGAAGCAATCGCTTCACATATAGACGATCCTTTGTTATTGATTGAATCAGTAAAATCGGTCACAAAAATATTAAGCTTTGAACAACAGCTTGTTTTAGAACAATACTGGCAAGCGCATGAAGAAGTCCGAATGCAGATGTATCAAGTAAAAAATGATCTCAAATTGCAATTACAAGAGACAGCGCAACAACTTTCTGACATATCCGAAGAGGTCCATGCTTCGGTTTCTGAATTGACAACGGAAGCGATGAATATGTTGCGATCTACTGAAGAAGCTGTTTCCATTTCGAAAAAAAGCGAACATCATTCTGCCGAGGGGCAGGACAAATTGCAAAAACAACTTTCTGACATTCACCATATTCAAGAAATGATGAAAAATATCCAAATAGAAATTCAAAGCTTACAACAGTCAGCCCGTGATATCGAAAGAATCAACAGCATCGTGACAAAGATCGCCGATCAAACAAACATGCTTTCGTTAAACGCTTCGATTGAAGCGGCGCGTGCGGGAGAACACGGAAAAGGGTTTGCCGTTGTTGCTAATGAAGTGCGAAAACTTGCCTTCCAAACAAAAGAATCTCTCGCTGATGTAACAAACATTTTAAATGAATTGAATAAAAAAGTAGAAGCTACTTCTGAATCGATGAATTCAGTCCATACCTTTATTGATCGTGGGACAACCGATATGGAGAGAATCTATCAGTTTTTTGAAACATTATCACAGTCGCTCCAGCAAATTCGCACCCAAAACAATCAAATTAACGAAAAGATGAAACGATACGTCGATGTTATTGCGGATATTAATGATGCCACCAACAATGTTGCTACGTCGGCTGAGAGATTAGAGCAATTAACAAACGGCTTATAATGAACAAAGCCTTTGTTGCTTGAACAAGCGGCAGAGGAATTTCTAAATTACCAGACGTAATTTCTACATATGGGTATCTTCAATTGTGGTTCATCACTAATGTACTTGTCAAACTATTGATTTGATGTCATATGGTTGCCACTTGTTATTCGTAATCCAAGGGATCAGCATATTTTGCAGAAAGCCAAGTGCATCTTTTGGCAAAGAGCCACATATAAGGTTATTTTGAGGGATAAGCACACAAAAAAGAGAAGGCTGGCACAAGTCCTTCTCTTTTTTCAAAAAACATTTAGCCAACACTACTTCTGAGTTTTCCTTCAGAACACAACCATCCATCAACACGGATCAGAAATAGCATTTGCACTGAGATATATAAGTGTTTTTTACGAATCTACTACAAGTTGGCGTAAGGGTTCCAAAGTTCTTGTGTTATATCACTTATTTCAAAATCTTAAATCCATATTTCTCAAAGACTTGGAGGGAATCTTTCGTCTGTAGGTATTGATAGAAATCTTTAGCCTCTGTTTTATGCTTCGTATCCTTAATGATACCAACCGGATAAATAATAGGATCATGCATATTAGCGGCTGCTGTGTCGACCATTTTTACCTTATCAGATATTTGTGCATCGGTTTTGAATACAATTCCTGCATCCACGGTATTTGCTTCTACATACGATAATACTTGACGCACATCCTTTGTGTACACGATTTTCCCTTTTACTTTTGTCCAAAGATTTAGATTGGTCAGTGTTTGTTTCCCGTACTGACCTGCCGGAGTAGTTTCAGGATTCCCTATCGCAAATTGTTTTACGCTGTTGTCTGCCAAAGACTGAAATCCTTTTACTGTGTCTGCTTTGTCTTTTGGAACAATTAGAACGAGTTCATTTCCTAACAAGTTCTTACTCTCTTCCTTGTTAATCAATCCTTTGTCTACCAGAGGACGAAATTTATTTTCAGCAGCCGAGAAAAATAGGTCTACTGGCGCCCCTTGCTCGATTTGCTGTTGTAATGCACCAGAACTTCCAAAGTTAAATGATAGTTTTATATTTTCGTGTTCTTTTTCATACTTTTTCTGAATTTCCGTTAGGGCATCTTGTAAACTTGCGGCTGCTGAGATGGTTAATGTTACTGTCTGTTTTGCCTCTGCCTCCTTCGATTCCTGTTTTTCTTCTTGTTTCGTACAACCGGAAATAAAGAGGAGTGAAGCACACAAAAACACACTCATGATGATGCGGATAGAATGCTTCATGCTTTCTACCCCTTCCTTTCTTTTAAATTAAATTTTATAAATTATATGAATTATTAAAAATTTATTATAATTATTTATAACTAGTTTGTACAGTATATAATTACTATTATTTATAATTAATTTATATAAGATATAATTATATAGAACTATGAAGTATCTCACAGTTATTTGGATAGATCCAACACAATGAAAAAAGCGCTCTATGTGGCGCTTTTTTCAGCTGGCGTTCTCCAGATGATACCGCCTTTTCAATAAAAGATTATTTTTTCGCTTATGCCCCACCCTGCATATCCCTTGATCAGGTTGGGTGAGCTACTAATGATCAAAAAAGCAATAGGAAAGCATAGCTACTTTATTTTAGGTGTCTTATATTTCTTAGTCTTTAGCTTTGTTTCAGTTTTCATAAACCACCTGTCCAGTTTGGGATAAATCATAACCACCTAGTGCTTTTAAATCGTTTTTAAAGTTATCAGATCTTAAAATTTGCAGGACTTGACTAATTAATTCTCTATTCTCATCGTTCTTTAAAATCACCAAATCATACCTTTCGTTAACTAGCGGAATGAAATCAACATCTTTTACTAAGTCTGCAGCTTTTTCAATTCCTACTCCGACATCGGCATCCCCTTTAGCGACAGCGCTTGCGATGCTTACATGATTGGTTACCTCATTGTCATAACCATTAATTTCAGATATAGGTATGCGATACTTTCTCAAACTTTCATCTAGTAAAACTCGTGCACCTGACCCTTTTTCCCGGTTCACGATTTTAATATCTTTTCTTCTTAAATCCTCCCAATGCTTTATATTCAATGGATTTCCTTTTTTAACATAAAAGCCTGCCTTCCTTGTTAGTAAATGAATCACGATATACTGAAAATTAACTAATATCTTGCTTATATATGGAACATTATATTCACCTGAAATTCCTTCGATTAAGTGGGTGCTTACAATGTCTGAATATCCTTGATACATTGAAATTAGACTTTCTAAGCTTCCAACATAAGAACGTAATGGCCGGAACCTTTTCGAGGATTTTTCTAAGTAGTTAGCCAAAATATCTAAACTTATATCTTGGCCGCTGATGATCAATTGCCTAACTTGCGAATACCCTTGTGCTCCACTCGTTGTTTCTTTGCTTAATGACTGTGAGGAGCTTGGCTGTAACTCTCCTTTTGACCTTTTTATATACTCTTCTAGATCGGAAGGATCAATTCTCATTTGCCGTCCGACACGATAAGCGGGTAATAACCCTTTTTTCACTAAATCATATACGGTTAGTTTTGAAACCTTTAATATGTTTGCGACTTCCTCGGTTGTATAAGAATGATTTTTTTCCATACTACTTACTCCTTCATTAGAAAATTTCGTTATAAGTAATTAAATTTAATTTTTATTGATAACCTCCATATCATGATTTATATTTAATTATAAATAAAATTAATTATATTTCTATTAAGAACTGGTTATGTATGAAATAGTTTATATTTAACCTTATTATATCATGTTTTGTTTGGCTCTTTGTTATATATGATTCATTGTCTACACAGAAACACCTCAACGTTTGTATGTTGATTCTTATTTTATCATTGCTTCTGTTCCAAAGTTAATATAAGCAATAATTAAATATAACCATTTATAATGAAAAATAACCAATTTTACGAAAAGGTGAATGGCAAATATGAATTACTCTCCACTTATACTCTCTTTTAAAACTGCTACCATCTCAACGCTTATCGTATTTATTGCCGGGGTTGTGTTGGCACGATTGATCGGCCGTAGTTCCTTTCGAGGGAAAAGTATTATAGAAGCAATTATTTTACTACCGCTCGTGCTCCCGCCTACAGTTGTAGGTTTTGGTTTATTGTATGTATTCGGTAAAAACGGCTTTATTGGTCGATTACTGCTCGACTGGTTTGATTTCCAGATTGTTTTCACTTGGTATGGTGTTCTGATCGCAGCAATAGTCGTATCCTTTCCTTTAATGTACCAAAGTGCAGCTGCAGCGTTCCAGCAGTATGACCCAAATATTGAAAATGCCGCTTATACGATGGGAGCATCTAAATGGAGAGTGTTTTGGACGATATCATTTCCACTTGCATGGCCAGGACTGTTATCTGGTTTAGTTTTATCCTTTGCACGAGCGTTAGGAGAATTCGGTGCCACCCTCATGATCGCCGGCTATATTCCGAATGTCACCGACACCATTCCTCTAGCCATCTATTTTGCAGTGGAGTCAGGTAATATGGAGGTGGCAAAATTTTGGGTGATCATTATCATCGCCCTTGGCTTTAGCGCTATTTTATGGCTTAATTGGTGGAGCAAAAAGAACATGATGAAGCATGTACACAAATGAAATCAATATATACAGCTTATTGTGTGTGTAAAGGAGTTTTTCTTATGCTTATCGTCGACATCCAAAAAAAACTTTCCCATTTTGAATTAAATGTCAAATTTTCGGTAGCCAATGAGATTGTTGTTCTTTTTGGCCCTTCTGGTTCTGGAAAAACGACAATCTTAAATTGTATTGCTGGAATAAGCAAACCTACTGCTGGCATAATCCGATTAAATGACACCATTTTATTTGAAAATAAAAAGGTATTTATTCCTATACAAAAAAGAAATATCGGCTATGTATTTCAGGATTATGCGCTTTTTCCCCATATGACCGTTTGGAAAAATATCGCTTATGGCATGAAAAACGAAAGCTTTGCAAAAGAATTAATGAAAGAGCTGCGAATTGAACACCTTAGAGACAAATATCCATCTGAAATTTCAGGCGGGGAAAAACAACGTGTCGCCATTGCACGAGCGATTGCAACTGAGCCGGATGCCTTACTTTTAGATGAGCCATTTTCTGCTTTAGATGATCAAACACGGGCGAAAGGCCATGAGGAGTTATTACGTATCCATAAACTTTGGCGCATTCCAATTATATTAGTAACACATCATCATGAGGAAGCAAAAAAATTAGGGAATCGAATTTTATATTTACACGAAGGAAAAATTCATGACAATGAAATCCATCTATGTAACATAAAAGAGATGTAAAATTGGTCGATGATTTCACTTTCTGTCTACTATGGGGATAAATATCATTACTACCCTTCCCTTGTTTCAATCATCTAATAGCCTGGGGAGTTTTAAGATTTAGACTATTTTAGAATAATGGGTATTTTTGCATAATTGTATTATATGGAAGTTTATTCGCAAGCTATTGTGTTAGCCGCCTAACTAGTTATCAGATTTTCGTTGTCGATTCCAGAAAATTAGAATTAAAAAATATGTCGAAAAAAGTAGAAATATGATATAATAGCAAATTGCTTGGCGTTTTAAACTAATTGCATAAGAGAAGAGAGAGGAGACGTCATGAATTTACTTCAAAAAAAGTCAATTACTCACTTGTTAAGTCAAAAGAAAACATTGCAGAAGACATTAGGGGCCTATGATTTAATATTGCTTGGTATCGGGGCGATTGTTGGGATCGGCATTCTTGTGTTGACAGGTGTCGCAGCAGCAAATGATGCAGGTCCTTCGATTATCTTTTCGTTTATGCTTGCGGCATTAGTGTGTGGATTTGTAGCGTTTTGTTATGCGGAAATAGCATCTGCTCTTCCCGTTTCCGGAGGCGTCTATACATACACGTATGTAACAGTCGGGGAAGTAGTTGCGTATTTAATAGGATGGACACAACTTTTAATTTATGTTTTGTCCGTTGCAGCGGTGGCAAATGGATGGTCTGCATATTTTCGCTCATTGTTGGAAGGATTTCATTTGCATATCCCGAAAATGCTAAGTGCAGTACCCCAGCAAGGCGGAATGATAAACTTGCCGGCTGTCTGCATTATTTTACTTATGACATGGGTGCTGTCAAAAGGTGTGCAAGAAAGTAAGAAAGTGAATAATACGATGGTTGCCATCAAATTATCTATCATTTTATTATTTATTATTGTCGGAATATTCTATGTTAGACCGGAAAATTGGGATCCATTCATGCCGTTTGGATGGAAAGGGGTTCTCGCGGGAACTGCTACGGTGTTCTTTGCGTTTTTAGGGTTTGATGCAGTTGCAACTGCGGCAGAAGAAGTGAAAAAACCGCAGCGTGATTTGCCAATCGGCATTGTTGTTTCTTTAGTTGTGTGCACTCTTTTATACGTTATTGTTTGCTTAGTCTTAACAGGAATGGTTCCATATCATTTATTAAATGTTTCGGACGCAATGGCATTTGCGCTTCATGCAGTCGGACAAGATTTTGCTGCAGGGGTTATATCAGTTGGAGCAATTGTCGGCATCACAACAGTTATATTTGTTTATCTTTACGCAACAGTGCGCGTTCTGTTCTCTATGAGTCGCGATCGTTTACTGCCAAAACCGTTTTCAGTAGTTCATCCACACTCTCAAGCACCTGTTTTTTCGACACGGATTGCAGGATTTACTGGAGCGGCAATTGCTGGATTTATTGATTTGAGAGCATTGTCCAACTTAATCAATATTGGTGCTTTGTTAACCTTTGTGATGGTGGCCTTATCCGTTATGGTACTGCGCAAAACACATCCAAATCTGCAAAGAGGGTTTAAGGCGCCGCTTGTTCCGTATCTTCCAATATTGACGATCGCGTGTTGTATCTTCTTAATGACTCGCCTTGCGCTTGAAACGTGGTTGTATTTCTGCATTTGGATGATTATAGGCTTGAGTATTTATTTTATCTATAGAACGAAGCGCCAAAAAGATTCTCACCAAGAGCAAGCGTATATGATGAAAAAAGCAAACTAGAAAACAGAATAATCATAAGGTTATAAATAGGATGCTGATACAAAATTTTGATGCCATTTATCAATCATAAGAATAAACAAACAGCCAAGCGCTTTTTCAAGAAAGCCTTGGCTGTTCTCATTTTTGTAAACCTATTGTCATGACAGTCGAATATGGTGTTATGTCAAGAAAACGGACACGTTAAACAGAGAGAGAGCTGAGCTATGCCGAAACTCTTTTATGAAATGTTTACAAGAATAACTGCTACGAAAGCCCGTGACTTTAGTCATCGGGATGAAGTGGCTGAATAATAAAATTATTAGAATATTCTTTATTATTATAATTGTAACCTATCTAATGTTTGGTTATCATGATATTAGATAGGGGTGATTTATTAAATCTCTATGATCAATATTACATAAAGAAGGTGGGTTGCATTGGCGGGAGCGAAAACACCAAGCTATGTATTGACGTTGCGGCTCCAGACAGAATCATGGCAAAAACATATCCTCGAAAAGCGGTTTGAAATCGGCCGCTGTTTGTATAACGCCTGTTTAGAGGAATGTTTGAAGCGGTACAAAAAACTCCAACATGATTCCCGCTATCAAGACCTTGCTCAACAGAAGCCCTCCAAAGAAAAAAATCGCCAACTTTCCGACCTGCGAACCGAGTACGGACTCTCCGAATATGCGATGCACGCTTTCGTTCAGCCAATGCAGCGCCACTTCCGCAAACACATGGACGCGCATACGGCGCAAAAAATCGCCACCAGAGCGTGGAAAGCGGTAGAAAGGTTCTTGTTTGGCGCTGCCAAACGGGTGTATTTTAAACGGTTCGGCGAAATGGGTTCGTTAGAGGGAAAATCGAATTCCGCAGGGATTCGCTTCAAAAGCCATGCCATCCATTGGAATGGGCTGATGATCCCTGTCATCATCCAACCAAATGATGTGTATGCCCATCTCGCCTTGCAAGACCGAATCAAGTATTGCCGCATTGTACGTAAACGGATTCGGGGGAAAGTAAAGTATTATGCCCAACTCATTTTGGAAGGGGTTCCGCCGCAAAAAATCAATCGGCAAACCGGCAAAGCCAAGCATCCCCGTGGTGAAGGAGTGGTCGGCATTGACATTGGCACGCAAACGATCGCCATTTGCGCTCCGAACGAAGTAAAATTGTTGGAACTCGCTCCAAGTGTGGATGACATCCATCCGGAAAAAAGGCGGCTGCAGCGAAAACTAGACCGGCAGCGGAGAGCAAATAATCCAAATAAGTACAACGAAGATGGAACCATCCAGCGAGGAAACAAAGAAAAGTGGATGTGGAGCAAAAATTATATCAAAACAAAAAATCAATTAGCGGAACTGCAAAGGAAGTTAGCGGAAAAACGCAAGCAAGATCATAATAAGCTGGCAAATTGGATATTATCGTTAGGCAATGATATTAAAGTGGAAACAATGAATTATAAAGCATTGCAAGCAAGAGCGAAAGAAACAACGATGAATGAGAAAACAGGAAGGTATAATAGAAAGAAACGATTTGGTAAAAGTATAGCGAATAAAGCTCCAAGCATGTTTTTAGCCATATTAGACAGAAAATTACGGTATGACGGAAAAACGCTCAAAAAAATAGATACATTCTCTGCGAAAGCCAGCCAATATAATCATATCACGGGTGAATATGTAAAAAAGAGGTTATCCGAACGATGGAACGATATGAATGGCTGTAAAATTCAACGAGATTTATATAGTGCGTTCCTCATCATGAATGCGAAAGATCACTTAAAAGAAATCGATAGAGAAAAATGTTTTGCGACATGGGAAAGATTTAAGCGACTGCATGATAAAGAAGTAGAACGTTTAAAAAATAGTGGTAATAAATTATTAAGCAGTATGGGAATTTAAATGATGAAAAGCGTCTTGAACCGGGCGCACAGGGCGCTAAGCACCATTGAGGTGTTTGCCCATGAAAGTCTTGTGGAATGAGAGTGAGTGTCTATACGAAGGTATAGACGAAGCTCTTTAGTACACAAGAACCTGCCGACTTTAGTCGTGCAGAGGTTCAGGATCTACGGTTTTATTTACGACGTAAAAAGCGGCCGTCTGATTGAAGTACCTGAAGCTAACCGCATTGGCCGGGCAACCATCTGATTATCCCGCAAAACGAAACCGCTCATTTGAGACATCCTGTATGTCCTGCTGCTATAAAGCAATAAAGGAAACTTGGAGAGACCAAGTTTCCTTTATTTATTTGATTCTACCTTCGCAAATTTTGTCCAGCTAATATTTTTATGTATGGAAGCCCATGGTCGATTATTTTCCCAATGAACTTTCATTGCCAATTGAAACGTCTCTGATAAACATTCATCGGTTAATACTTTCTCTTTTCGTCCCGCGGCTACAATTTGTCCCTCTTTTAACAATAATACGTGTGTCATCTCTTCTATAATTTCTTCAATATAATGAGTGACATACAGTACGTGGCATTGTTGATGTGCAATAATTTCTTTCGTTAATGATAAAATATCTTCCCTTGCTAAAATGTCTAATCCTATAGACGGTTCATCTAATATAAGCAATTTCGGTTTTGCCATTAACGCTCTTGCAATAAGTACTTTTCTTTTTTCTCCTTCTGATAATGTGTCATACGTTTTCCCTTTTAAGTGATCGATTCGCAAAGATGCCATTAGCTGTTCGGCCTGCTCTCGATCCTCATCGGTCACATTTTCGTATAATCCGATCGTAGCGAATTTACCGCTTATTACAATATCCTCTACCATTTCTGATCTTAAAGTTTGACTAAAACGGTCAAGAGAACTGCTGACAAATCCAATTTGCTTTCGAAGCTCAGGCAAGTTCGTTTTCCCGAATTGATGTCCTAAAACAGAAACTTCCCCTTTTGTCGGATATTGATAGCCTGTTACGACATTTAATATGGACGTTTTGCCTGAACCGTTTAAACCTAGTATGACCCATTGTTCCTTTTCTTTTACTTCCCAATTGATATCCTTTAAAATAACCCGGTCTCCTCTTATCAAGGATACATTTTTCATGCTTATGATATTTTCCATTTCACACTGCCCCTCTATTTTTGAGAATATTATAACAAATCATTAGCAAAAATATAAGAATCCGTCTACATTTTTACAGGCTAGTAAGCAGTTCTAAATATGTGAATATTTCTCTTCTGTTTAACAAGATAAAATTGTAACAGTTGACAATTTGTGTCCGATTACAGATAATGTAATAGGAACGTATGTTCGCTCAATTCCCGGATTTTAAAGCAAGAATTCACTCATCTTGCTCATTAGCCTAGTCTATGGACACGTTCCTTCTTTGTCAGCACCGAAGGAAACGTATCAAGTGAAACCATCCAACGATATGTGGAAGAACAAAAAAACAAGGGGGGTGAAACGGTGCAAGCATTGACAATTAAAATTCGATTCTTTCCAGATAACCCTGAACTGCTTCGTCAGTTGAGCAGAGAATATATCCATACCGTAAATGCTTTAACCGAACAAGCCGAGAAAGAAGGTTCTTTCCCGAAAGTAACAACAAAAGATGTGGACGCCCATCTTCCTTCGGCTGTTCTGAATCAAGCGATTCGTGATGCGAAAAGTGTATCAAAGAAAATGAAAAAAGAAGGGAAGCGCCCCATCCTCAAAAAACCGGTATATTTCGTCAATAATCAAAACTATACCATTGGCGAGCAAATGATCGCATTTCCGATTATGTTGGATGGAAAAACGAGAAAAACAAGATTTCGAGCGATGGTGACAGAGCGTGATAAAAACCTGATCCAACATGCCAAACTTGGACTGATGCGCATTGTGGAAAAGAGAGGAAAGTGGTATGCACAAGTTTCATTAGGCATCCCTGTGACTGAAAAGAAAAAGGAAAAGGTCATGGGTGTGGATCTCGGACTAAAAGTTCCTGCGGTAGCGGTGACTTCTAATGGAAAAACTCGTTTCTTCGGAAATGGGAGGCAAAACAAATATATTCGCCGTAATATTAATGGCGCTCCTGTTTGGCACATGGAAGGCTGTTTTCCTCGCAACATTTGTCTCCGCGATCCTATCGCAGTTCTCTCAGCCTTCAGGGATGAAGCTATTCAAAATACATGTTCCGGGAGAACAGATGCAGGCGGGTATGTCATTATTCCAGACAATGATGGCTATTTTTATGATCATCGGTCCGATATTAGGCACCTTCGTCTTTCAACAATTCGGTATATACATCTCTATGGCGGTAGTAGGTATAGCTTTTCTATTATCTGCTCTCGTACTGACCTTATTGCCTCCCGACCGGATGGTGGAAAAGGAGGAAAGAGAAACATCGCTCTGGCATGAAATGAAGCTCGGCTTTCAATAAATGTTCAAACAGCTTATTTTTATTGAAAAATAATCCTCAATCGCCATAGATTGATTCCCGATATTCACTACTAACGTATGAATTTATGAACAGGCTCGAGACGGACATGCACCTACTTGAAAACAGAAAACCGACGATGATTACTAACGATTGAACTCTGTTAGCCCTTGACCTTCACCAACGGAATATGGTTGTTTCGTATTGGAACTTTCAATCCATACAAAATTAGTGGCACTATATAAATCCAGTTTGAAATTCCGACATGTTTAATCAACCTGCATCCTTGTCTATACTGCTCCTAAATGAGTAAATCAAAGGAGCGGAAGAAGAATGAGGAAAAAAGGATTACAAATTACAAACGATCATGGTTGGACGATCGAACGCCTTCAAGAACAGGAACGCAAAATGAAAAAGGCGAACATGGTAAAACGAATTGCAGTCATTCGTCTGATTATGCAAGGCTTCGGAAAATTAATCTGAATCTATATAGTACCGCTCTAGCTTGCCAATCTAGAAAAGCCGCACTGTCTAATTTAGATCGTGAACGTCTAAATTAAATCAAATGTACCATTATTCCTATCATATTGGGCAAATTGTCTACATCTCAAAACAAATAAAATCAAAAGATTGGAAGACATTAACGATACCAAGAAAAAGGCCATGAATTTTGACTTCCACGATCCGAATGATGAAAAACTCTCCCTTTCACACATGATTCATGCCTCCATCGATGCACAAATCTTTGCTCCTATGCTATTAAGAGCTGCTTTAGCGTGCTCTTCACACCCAGTACATGTCATATTCACTTGTAAACGATATTTACAAGTACAATCGGAGAAAGCCCATGCAGGGTGTAGCCCGTCTTTAGACATGGGATGTGTGAGTAAAATGTTTGTGGGAGAAATTCTTAGAATTCCCCGATGAGGGGGTTGGGAACGTAGGTTCGCAATCCCCCTCATCGGGGCCACCAAGCGAAGCGCGGTAGGATCCCAAGCAGGAAACATGAAAAAAGGACTCTCTCCCTATTATGATAATGATTGACCAAAACACCCAAACAGGAGGAGAGAGTCCCATGAATATTCAACAACATCTTACCAAAAATTCGTTGACATGGAAAGAGATCGAACTTGATTTGTTTCGGGCCTTGCAAAACGCCTTCGCCGAGCTGTTTACGGCTCTGTTGGAGGACATCGACCGACAATTGGCGGAAACCCGGGACAAGCGCCGATACCACTTGAAAGACAAACGACGCACCACGATTCAAACCCTGTTTGGCGAAGTCACCTTTGAGCGGAACTACTATTTGGATCGAGAACAAAACCGTTACACGTTTTTGCTTGACTCCTTTTTAGCGTTTGATGGATCACAGTCAATCAGCCCTTGTCTAGAAGAAACGGCGGTGGGATTGGCTGTGGAGTGCTCTTCCTATCGCAAAGCGGCTCGTACGCTTGCCCAGATGGTCGGGTATCCGGTGATGAGCCATGAGGCGATCCGCCAGTTGGTGCTCGAAGCTGAAGCTCCGCTGCACTGCCCGGTGGACCAGCGATATGGACGGGTGCTGTTTGTGGAGGCCGATGGACTGTTTGTTTCTCGCCAAGGGAAGGGAAAACGAGCCAAGGAAGACAAAATCCTGACCGTTCACGAAGGGTGGAAGCGCAACGGCTCACGGATCGAATTTGTCAATCAGCGCCATTACGTCCATGAGGGCAAGAGGGAGGTGTGGGAAGGCTTCGAGGAATTTTTGATGAACGAATATGCCTATGATCCGTGTCGGGATCTTCTTGTCATCAACGGGGACGGCGCTCCATGGATTACCGCGTGCCGGGAGTATTTCAAGGGACGGGTCTGCTTCCAATTGGATCGATTCCACGTGGCGCGTGAGTTGCGCCAATGCCTCTCGGGCCATCCACGGTGGCAGGCGATTCGGCAAAAGCTGGCGAAGCAGGATGAAGAGGGGTTGCTTGTGGAACGGAACAGCGCCCTCGGCACGCTGGGGGACGAAGCGAAAGAACAACAGCTGGCTGCCTTGATCCACCGGATCGAATCGATGCCGGGATGCATCCGTGATTACCGGGAATGGCTGAAGGAGCAAGGAGTGGACACAACGGGCATGTATCCGATGGGGAGGGCTGAAAGCGTGATGAGCCAGCTGGCGTATCGGGTGAAATACCGCCGCAGTTGGACAGACAAGGGACTCAGGGCGTTTTTCAAGGCAATGATTGCCCGGATGGATGGGATTCGTCTTTTCGGACGTCGTTTAGGAGAAGAATCGTCGCAGCCGGCGGAGGAAACGGCGTCGACGGCATCCACCAAACAGACGATCGTGAACAAGGCGAAACAACGCGTCCGCCGTCTTCTTCCGGAGGTAACGCGGAATAACGTGCCATATTTACAGCAATCGTCCGGGACACCGATCTATCATGCCCTGTCTGAACTCAAGGGATGGTAAAAAAAGGTATACATATCGGTCTGTCATGGCAAGGGATGAGAGTCCGAAAGCGCTTACGGATGGGATTCAAAAAAATGGTTCGCTAACCTATGACTTACATCTGTTTTCAGCGAATCAAAAAAGTTCCCACAAAGTCTTGACTGACTCACATGGGATGAACCGATTGCTTTGACGTAGTCAAAGATGGTATACTACTCTTATAGAGAAGAAAAATCCAACGTCTTGAATCGGGCGCACAGGGCGATAAGCACCAGTGAGGTGTTTGCCCATGAAAGTCTTGTGGAATTAGAGTCAGTATCCATGCGAAGGTATGGAAGAAGCTCTATAGTACACAAGAACCCCGTGGCTTTAGCCATCGGGAGGTTCAGGTGTTAACACTGAAACACCTTCTATAATATTTCTCCTTATCATCCCCAGATAAAGTAAAAACCTTGCACGATAGTGCAGGGTCAATGTTTGTCAGGGCTAAATGGGGCCGCTTGCCTTTTTGTTCAATATATCAAATTGATAAATTCTTCTTTCTCAATGTTCCCGAAATAATGCTTGATATCGACATCTTGCAACGCTTTTTCAATTTCAGATTTCTCATATCGTTTTCCGATAAGTTTCTCTTCGATTTCCGATACGTCTCCGGCGCCAAAAAAGTCGCCGTAAATTTTGCAATTTTCAATGATTCCCTTTTGAACTTCGAGTCTCACATCTATTTGGCCGGCCGGGAACCGGTGTGAATGCTGAAGATTAAATTTAGGTGATTTTCCGTAATTCCATTCCCAATTTTGATAGCGTTCTCTAGAGAGCTTGTGAATGTTAGCCCAATCCTCTTCTGTCAAGACATATTCAGGAATGTCCTTGTCTTTTCCAAAAATACTCTCTAACAGGACGGAACGGAACTCTTCTATTGTCATTTTTTCTTTTAGAAATTCAGAAATATTTGCCACCCGGCTGCGGATGGACTTAATTCCTTTTGATTCAATCTTATCTTTTTTTACATTAAGCGCTGAAACGATATTCTCTATTTTCGAGTCAAACAGCAGTGTACCATGGCTGAACATTCTTCCCCTTGTTGAAAACTGGGCATTCCCGGAAATTTTTCTTCCTTCCACAATAATATCGTTACGACCGCTTAATTCTGCATTAACACCAAGTTTTTTTAATGCTTTAATAATAGGTTCCGTAAATTTCCGGAAGTTAAGAAAACTGTCGCCATCATCTTTCGTAATAAAACTAAAGTTTAAATTTCCTAAATCATGATAAACGGCTCCGCCGCCTGACAGCCTTCTGACAACATGGATCCCGTTTTTCTCTACATACTCTGTATTAATTTCTTCAATAGTATTCTGGTTTTTTCCGATAATGATGGAAGGCTCATTTATATAAAACAATAAATACGTTTCATTAATGTCAAGGTTTTTTAAGGCATACTCTTCGATTGCCAAATTAATTCTCGGATCTGTAATCCCCTTATTATCAATAAACAACATTTCCTATGCACCTCGACTTTATAATTATGTCAAAAAATAGAGATTTTTTTTCTACCTCGCTCCGCTTGCTGGCCATGTTAGGAAAACAGATGACTCGTATGCCTTTTCATGTATCACTGGAGATGGCCATTACTAAAATGAACTCGTTGGTAATGATAAAAACACTTGATATGCTCAAAATCACTGTCTTTGGCCTTTTCCTCCTATTTTTCAAGAAAAACAAGCTCTTTCTTGATAATTACTGTCAACTACCCAACGGCTAAAGCCGTGGGCTTGCAACTAGCCTAATTGGCTGCCGCGTTCGGCTGGTTGACAGCAGCCCTGCGGATGTTTTCCGCAGCCACGTTGTCGGCAGGGGCAGCGTACCCACAAGCTCGACAACAAAACTGATCCCTTGACGGTCTGTTTTCTTTGGCCACATGTCCGCAAACCGGACAGGTGCGGGAAGTATTTTTTGGATGAACCAATACCACCGGCACGCCAGCGATCGCCGCTTTATACTCAATAAACTTTCTCAACTGATAAAAAGACCAAGAAGAGTGTTGACGACGCTGTTGCTTTTTAACCGTTTTCTCGGTGCGTTGGCGGATGCCCTTTAAATCTTCAAGGGCAATGCCGCATCCGAGTGCCTTTGCCTTTTCAACAATCTTCTTGCTAATGCAGTGGTTCACATCACGGGCAAATAGTTTTTCCTTCTTGGAACGCTTTTTAAGCAGGCGTTTCGCTGACTTGGTGCCTTTCTTTTGGAGTTTGGCGCGAAGTTTCGCATGGCGGCGGCGCAGCCCGTTGACCTTCGAGCCGGAAAATACCTCACCGGTGCTATCAACGGCGATATTAATGATGCCAAGGTCCACACCGATAAATCCGTTTTCGGAATTGGGCTGGCCTTCGGGAACGTCCACCACGAGCAGTAAATAAAAAATACCGTTTTGAAGGACTAAATCGGCTTGACCCCGAACACGGTTGCCGCACAGCAAACCTTGATGGTAGCGGCTAATGACCATAGGGATTTCCATTCTTCCTTGCAAGGTAAGGATGGAAGCATACTCTAACCCTTTAAAGGACAGGATTCTTTCATCATACACGATGGCACCGGTTTCTTTAAAGTTATGCAAGGTTTTTTTATCCAAACGATAGCTTTCCGACACTTTGCCGATGGCACGAACGGTCATTTGGGCAGAGAGGCCAAATTTTTCCCTGACGTCATAGTAGCAAAGCCGCTGGATTTTCGTTTTGGAAAAGGTTCTGGAGCGAAAAGCAATCTCGCTAATATAGTTGCATGCTTGGTTAAACCGTTTCATTGTTTCCAGCAGCGCATGAAACTGTTCAAGAGTTGGCATTAATTTAATCTTGAGAGTATCGTAACAGCATCCTTAGTTTTATGATAACGTTTCTATATTTGACGTGTCCACTTTTTAGACCAACATTAAAAAACAATGACAATCGCAGCAGTTCTTTTGACCATGCTAGCTGACCACGTTCTTCGCGAAGCTGAACACTTTTTATTCATGATTCGTGTTCTTGAAGAACGGTTAAAACAAAAACAGTATAATGATACTTGGTGAATTTTTTATGACATCCAAAAACGTCTTTGCGACAGTTAAGAATCCCCTTCGCCCACTACATTTTATACATACATGAATCTATACCCATTGTTAGTCGTCATCTTTTCTTCATATTTTTGCCACACTTCCGATTTGAAGTGTGATATAAATCACTTATGCTGGAAAATATTTCTTATATTTTTTAAAATGCCGACTATATTTAGGGAGGGGAAGTAATGTTTTGCCATCAGTGTGAACAAACGACAATGGGAGGCTGCACCGTCGCTGGGGTATGTGGAAAAGATGAAACGATTGCGAGTTTACAAGACATTATCGTATTTGCTTTAAAAGGAATTGCAGAATTCCCAGGTGCTATTTTAGCGACGACAAACTGTGTCATGCCTATTAAAGGAACATACGCCGATCGAATGTTCTCGTATGATGTCGCAGGATTGGAAAATGTCCGAAAAATTGAAAATGATGATTTTACTCCATTGATCGAAAAAGCGTTAGAACTTCCTGAAGCGAATATTGAATCCGATGAAACATTGCTGACTGGATTCCATCATGAGACGGTCATCGGCATCGCTCCAGAAATTATTCAGGCGGTAAAAGATGGTAAAATCCAACGGTTTTTTGTGATTGCTGGGTGTGATGCGCCTGGAAAAGGCGGTGAATATTACCGTTTATTTGTTGGTGTGTCCGCTTTTTAGACTAACATCAAATTTATGTCTTAATCAGAACCTTCTTCAGTGAAGGCAATAAAAAACTCCCACCCCTTAAATGAAGGTGGGAGAGGTCCATTTAGTTAACCGAGCTCAATTGAACTGCTTTTTTTACTGGTTTTTTCCAATATTGTTCACTTCCAGGTAAGTCATCAAACCAAGTGGCATCTTTTGGACAATCCAAAATCATAAACTTTCCATATTGTTCATCATCTCTTGACTGATGATATTTTAGATATGCTTTGCCATTTTCGATTGCCAATATTTCAATTTTTCCTGAGGAATGGCTCATAACGAGGCGAACGCGTTTGCCTAATCCCGATGTTCTTGCTTTTGCTTGTTCAACTATTTTGTATACTTCTTCCAGTGTTAATACAAAATCGCTGTTACCCGCTACCGGTCTATTAACAAAGAAGTAATACGGTGTTACTCCCGCCCATGACAGTTTATCTAGCAATTCTGCCAACACTTCAGGATCATCATTTATTCCTTTTAAAATAGGAGTTTGATTCACAACGATAACTCCAGCATCGTGAAGAGCTTGGAACGCTTTACGAGCTTCTTCTGTTATTTCACGTGGATGGTTTACATGTGCCATGACATAAATGCGTTTTTCTGGTGTGGAATATTGCCGGAACAGATCAAGCAGTTCTTGATCTTCATAAATTCTCATAGGGTTAAAGACAGGCAATTTTGAACCAAAACGGATGATTTTCACATGGTCAATCGCTCGCAATCTTTCTACAATATATCTAATTTTTTTGGTTGCCAAAATAAGAGAGTCTCCGCCAGTCAATAAAACGTTATTTATTTCAGGAGTTTGTGCAATATATTCTATACCAGGCGTTACATCTGACATAGCTTCTTTTACATCGTTACGGAACAAACGCTTCCGGAAACAGAATCGGCAATATGCTCCACAAACTTCTGAAACGATGAGTAATGCAGTCGTTTTATACTTGTGCTGGCATCCCGGCACCACATAGTTGGCCGCCTCATCTGAAGCATCCCAACTGCCATATTCATTTAATTCCCCTTCGTTCGGTATCACCAATTTTCGGATAGGATCGTTCGGATCATCCCAATTAATCAGATTAAGATAATAATCATTCACTCTAAATACAAATTTGTTAGTGATTTCTTTTAACTTTTCTCTCTCTTCCTTAGGGATTTGTGTGATTTTTTCGATATTTGTAATATACTTCGGTTGTGCCATCATATCACCCTCCCATAAAAACGTTTTTATAATAAAGCTAACAAAAGTATAAAAGAGATGCAGTTTAATAGTCAAATAATCGCAAAATTTTGGACACGAAAAGTTAACATCATGAATTTATTTTGACTTAAAAATAGAGGCATTGCGAAAACCGCAATGCCTCTTTTAATGAATTACTTGAAACTAACAGTTGCCATCAGTTCCATCATCGTGATAAGCAACAAGCTTTTTACTTCCACCGCACTGTGGACATGCAAACTTTACAGAAAGCTCCCATACAATGAAGCCGACGATGATCTCCATCATAATAAGCGGGAAAACTTATAGCGGAATCACCATGTACCATAATTATTTTTCCGTTAGTGAATGGCTATATGTACTCCCTAGCTCATACGCTCGATTGAAAAGACTTTCGTAATGTTTGTTGAATTCCTCTTCGTTTTCGATATCTTCCGCTAACGTATTATACAAAAATGCCACTTCCGACTGAGGAATACCTGTATAGCCGGCTAAACCAACATTCAAATAATGGAAAATCATCGTATCGAAATTTCTTTTTTTAAGACTTTCCTCTGTCTCTCCGACAAGCGGAATCCACAATACCTTTTTGTGTGGGAGACGCGCTCCTCCATAAGCAAAACCATAGTTCCATACCCGGTCTATAAAACTTTATTCCCCTTTTGTACGTTTAAACCACGTATAAATTGTTTGTAAATCTTCTTTATCAAGGTCTATCACTTCCCCTTGAGCACCGCCAATTCCCGACATGACCGTTGCCGAAATGGTTCCTAGACCTTTCCTTTGCTGAAACCAATTATAAGAAAATTCCATGGATTGAATCCGATTTTTTAACATATATACGGTTCTGACATTCAAAAAGCGGCTTCTTAGCGCAAGCTGATAATTTGAAATCGACCAACCGGCAAACCGATAACTGAGGTAGCCAAAATAAGAAGCCATTGGCAGTAATAGCAAAAGCAATAATCCCCACGGACGCAGCCAATAAGCTACTATGCAAACCGGTAAAAGCAAAAAGTATAAAGGACGGACCATGTAGCGGATGCGCGCCCGCTTTGGCAGTGCAATGAATTCATGATTTAAGCTATAATCCGGAAGACAAGATAGAATAACGGAAGCGATCCGCTCTTTTTCGATTAAAGGACAAAGGACAATACTCTCGGGATCGCCTTCATTGAAAGCTCCTCCTGCATGAATGATATAAACGGAAGCATACCCAAACCACCGTCGGATAATGTTTTCCTTTACCACAATGCCTTGCACCCGCTCTGTCGGGATCGCAATCTTTTTCCTTTCAAGGAGCCCTCTTGAGATAATGATGTTCTCCCCTGCTTTTTCCACCGTAAAAAATGCGTATCTCATCATATTTTGAATGATGGAGATAATATAGGCAGCAATAAAAATCAATATGATGGTCACCACGGTATAAAACATGCCATGCGCAATAAATTTTTGCGCATCTTTATATAACTTCTCATAAGGAATGATGTCGTCAAATTGTAAGACAAAAATGACGATGGCGGAAATAACGCCAAATGCTCCTCCGCTAGTCACGGCTACTTGGAAAATTTCCCAAAAACTCATCGAAAAGATAATGTTTTTCGCTTTTTGTTCCAACTCTTGATCATTTTGTGCAAAAGACGTTGCGCTTTCATCTTGCGGCAGAATGTTCTCGATTGCTCCTGCTTTTTCTTTTGATTTTTGAATCAAGCATTGAAGCTGTTTCGCTTCTTCCCTTGTCACGGCTGTTAACACAGCCTCCGCTTCTCCCAACTGATTGCCAGCTGTTTCTACATTTACTTTTACAACGCCAAACATTCTTTGCAGAAAGCCTTGTGATATGGAGATGCCTTGAATGCGTTCAAAAGGAATGTATCGTTTTTTTCTTACAAAAACACCATATTCGATTCGCAATTCCCCTTCTTCCAAACGATAGGTAAAACGAATCCATGAAACAATTCCAATGACAATCGTATAAATGATAATAGCAAACGGCACGGCGATATCCCACATAGAGGAAATCGTTTTATTCCCGACAATAATGACGAGAATGATCGGTAAAATCGCGTCTTTCAGTTGTTTTACGATATTGGCTACAACGGAAATGGGGTGCAGTCGTTTTTTCTTAGACATCTTCATCCGCCACCCTCGCCAATCTGGAAATAGAATAACGCAGCTCCTCCGCTTCCTCCTCATCAAGTGCCGGAATTTCATGCACCGTTGCGGCAGTGGAAATGGTGACAGATGCCAGTCTGTATTTTTTTAATAACGGCCCTTGACTTGAATCAACATGCTGGACCCGAATCATTGGAATCAATGTACGTTTCACGACAAACAGTCCTTTTTGAATCTCGATTTCCTGTTCACGCACTTCATAACGCCATCTCCGCCAACGCAATGCGGGAATAAAGAAGATAAAAAAATAGCCTTCTCCAATCAATATAATAATCAGCATCGGAATAATCCATTTCGGTCCGTCAAAAACGATAATAAGGATAATGATAGCCGCAAAGACGATAAAAGAAACGGCCAATCCGATCATACCGTATATCCGCCATACCGATAGCGCTCGTTCGGAGATTCTTTTTCTAGGCTCTCCATTCATGATTTCTCTATCCCCCTTAAACAAAGACAATCCATCGACGTAATGGTTATACGTATTTAGTATACAAGAAGTTTCCATCTTTAACTATCTGTTACTGTAGAATAACAAACTTTTGGAAAAGCAGGAAAATGAGCATGTTTCAAGAAAAATTATAGGATCGAAGCCATTGGAGAACGTGAATGATAAACCACTACGCTTATATTGTTCGTTCGCTGCGAAACCATCGCCCTTGCCAAGGCATTTGGTTTATACTGCAGCTCCTTCATCACTTTTAATACTTTTTTCACGCGTCTCTGGACTTGCAACCCCTTTTCCCGAAATGACGCGCGAAACCGTCGACTTCGAAACACCAGCCCTCAACGCGATGTCTTTAATGGTGTAGCCCACTAAAGTTAACCTCTATACCGTTTGGTCCGGTTCGTTTTCAAAGCCGCTTTCCAAGATGGATGTTATACATGCATTCATTTGTCAAATCATTTGCAACTTCGTCATGAAAAAAGGCACGAATCAAATCCGTGCCTTCCGCCGTAACGAATCTATTTTTTTTAAAACAGCGTCCATATCCGCGCTGGCTGTTTCTGTTTCCCATCGATGGCGTCACCGGATATAAACAAAAAAGCCAGGCGGTCATTTTGCCTATGTCGCATGGTTTAATGAAACAATCCGCTTTTTTTCGCTTTCGCATGCAGCGAATGCATGTATTTGTTCAACGGTTCTTTCAGAAGCGTACCTAATAAGAGAGCCAGGACGGCAAACATCATGAGACGAACCGCATCGTTTTTCACTTTTCCCCACACAATGCCGCCGACTGCTTCGCGCATCAAATCAATCGCATACGTAAACGGCAAAAACGGGTTGATGTTTTGGAAAAATTCCGGAATAAGCTGAACCGGATACGTCCCCCCTGCTCCGGCGATTTGGAAAACGAGCAGGACGATGGCCAGCGCCTTGCCGACGTCGCTGAATACTGATACGAGCGTAAAGACAATGACAATAAACACAAAGCTGCATAACAGCCCAAAGAGGATGAACCAGCCGGAGTCATGAATATAAATATTCTTTAAAAGAAATACATCTCCTAACGTGACAATAAGCGCCTGAATACTGCTGCATGTCCAAAACGTCAGCAGCCGGCCAAAATAAATTTCTCTGCTGGTATACCCTTCTGCCTCATAAGGTTCGGTAGAAAGCAACGACACTAACAGCAGACAGCCCACCCATATGGACAAGACGGTATAAAACGGGTTCATCCCCGATCCATAGTTCGGAAGCGGAAACAATCTATGCGTCTTTAAGTCGACGGGATGGGCCAAAAATTCACCTTTTGCTCTTGGATCATTTTTTAATAAACGAATGATGTCGTAGATGTTTGTCTCTTTTTTCAATTTTACAAGAAAGGAAGCGATATCGTTGACTTTCCGCGCAAGAAACGGATACTGATCGCTTGCCGTCTGCAACATTTCTTCCCCCTGCTTGAGACCGCTGCCGGCGTGCTGAAGAAACCGCTCTAATTCCAGAATGGTGTTGGCGATGTCCGCGAGTATGCGGCGGGCGTCTTGAAGCGTCTGCTTCGTTTCGTTCATTTTTTCTTTCATGAGTGGTGCGATATGTTGCTCGTATTCATTCATCACCCGATCGACTTGCTTTACCGCAGCTGCCGCCCGCTCATTTAGGTCGGTGAGAAGATGGTTGCCTAGCTGCGCCCCGTTTTCACTTTGCTCGTACGCTAACTTGGCAAGGCGTTGTGCTTCTCTTAAATTGGATTTTATGCCTGTCAGACGGCCGGACAATTGTTCCATATTGGCGGAAGCCGTGCGAGAGAAAGCTCGCTTTTCGATCATGTTATTGAATATGCGAAGCTGTGTTTGCGCTTCATCTGCCATTTGTTCCCCAGCTGCGGCCATGCTCTGGACGTCGGAAAGCCATTGCCGCTGCTGGGCAAGGGAAAGGTTTTCTTGCAGCTTGTTAGTTACGGCATAGATGGACATGGCGATTTGCTGCAGCGTACGCAAATTTTCCGTGATTTGCGGCGTCAATGTCTTTGCTTTTGCTTCCGCTTTCGTGAAAAACTGATTCATTTCATCAAGAAACGCAATGCCGCTGTTGACGATCCGTTTCGCTTCGGGAAGCGTTTTTTCCGCTTTATTGACGAGCCGTTCCGCCTCTTTCGCGTCGGACATCGATTGGTTTAACAGCCGCTTGATTTCCGGCAGCTTCGTCTGCAGCTGAAAAATCAGGGTCTCAAAATGGCGAATATCTGGCAGCTGTTGTTCTAATGCCACCCCCGCTTCATGAAAGATAGAAAACAAAACGCTGTTGACAACAGCGACAAATTGATCGCTTACTTGCTCGGTGATGGTGCTTGCTCCTTTGGATGTGATTCTCGGCGCAATCGCGTTCTTTTTGTCATTTTCATAGTAATGAATGACGGCCTGCTCCGGCCTATCTTGCACAATGGTAGCCAATTTTTCTGAAAAATCGCTTGGAATGACGATCGTCGCAAAATAATCGCCATAGCGGACGTTTTTCATTCCTTCTTGTTTGCCAACAAATTTCCAGCCTAAGTCATGATTGTTTCGTAGCGCCCTAACAATTTCTTTTCCGGCGTTAAACGCATGTCCTTGAATTTTTGCCCCTTTGTCTTCATTGACAATTCCTACTTTAATGTTTCTCGTGTTGGCATACGGATCAATAGAAGCTTCGATATTCACCCACGCATAAAGCGATGGCAGAAGAAGCAATCCGCCTACCAATACCGCCGCTACCCAGTTTGTTGCTATTTGCTTCATATCATGAACATAAAGATTCCATATCTTTTTCACGAACCTCAACTTCCCTTTAGTGTGATTAAACTGCTTTTGTTAGTATAAACCAATGAAAAAAAAACTAAACATAAGCGGCGGATTGGAAACGAGCACAGTATGTTTACAAAAAACTGCTGGCTAACCAGCAGATGATGTATAAAATTTTGTGTAAAGCATTTTGCTAGACCAAAAGAAAAAAGGTAGGGTATTCTCTGATTTGGGCCACAACACATTCCAGAGAAAGGAGAACCCTACCTATGTCTAAAAGAAGTATACCGAATGTCGACTGGGCAAATCAACTGGAAAGTGTCATTCGTCAGTTTGTAAAGGAAAAATTAGAACTGATCATGCGGGAAGAAATCAAGAATTTCCTCGAAATAGAACAGGCCGGAACATCAAATATGAGAAACGGCTACTATCAACGAAATCTAGATACGCAATATGGCTGGATTGAAGGTCTTTTGGTCCCTAGAGACCGAAACGGAGAATTTCAAACCCAATTGTTCGCTCCTTACCAACGCCACACCGGCTGAGGAAGCCATCATCAGGATGTATCAAAGTGGCATGAGTACGCGTGAAATTGGCAAGTTTATGGAACGAATTTTAGGCAATGCCTATTCTCCTGCAACGATCAGCCGTATCACCGATGTAGTGAAGGAAGACATCGAGAAATGGCACACTCGTCCACTGCACAAGCGTTATTCCGTCTTATATTTGGATGGTTTATACGTAAAACTTCGTCGCGAAACCGTGGAGAAAGAAGTCATTTATGTGGTGTTAGGGGTGAACGAAGAAGGGTATCGCGAAATTCTTGATTTCTTTGTGGGAGGACAAGAAAGCGCCTATGTATGGCAGGAAATTCTTCAATACCTCTACCAAAGAGGCGTCAAGGAAGTGCTTCTGGGCATATTTGATGGTCTTCCGGGGCTGGAGGAAGCTTTTCGGGCCGTTTATCCGAAAGCGGATGTGCAGCGTTGTGTCGTTCACAAAGTCCGCAGCACCCTAAATCGTGTTCGGAAAAAAGACCAATTCGAAATGGCGGAGGATCTGAAACTCATTTATCGTTCTCCGAATAAAGAAATCGCATTGGAGATGTTTCAACAGTTTCAATCCAAATGGTCTCGCGAGTACCCAAGGGAAGTCCAATCTTGGGCCAATGAGTTGGATGTCCTCCTATCTTTGGAGGTAAAGCACAACATACAGCTGAATTTCTTGACCTAAACAATAGACAAACTCCTCAATTAGACACGAAACTATTTCATACGACGACTTATTATCCTGAACAGCCTTATTGTCATTTGATCTGCTCTAAAATTCATGAAATTATATTCTTCACTGACACTGTTCACACCTATGGCGCGAAGAACAAAAAAAACCTTTATAAATCGGTTGTGTTTCCCGTCCATGAGAAAAAAACAAATAATCAATCTTGTACTCATCATGATTTCATACAAATTAGAGTTCCGGTTGTAGTCGGGGAATACGAAATTGAAATATGTTTAATACGAATGAGCGCCCCATATATACAGTACAGAACCAATGATGAATAACACATTAATGATTATCCAAACATAATACGGCATACGAACCTCCAACGATTTCAGGATAAATAGGAAATAACAAACAACAAGTCGTCTCCCTATGCATTTTGTCACACTTTTCTTTTATAATAAAATGATTAAAATGGTATTATCCTTATTTATCACGAAAAATAAAACAATCATTGCATTTCCTTCTTTTCTTGCTAAAATAATAAATGTTGCTTTTCTTGCCACACCATGTATACCGATGGTGCTTTTTTGTATATACCTTAACGATGTAAGGGGAGAAGCATATGAACATTAGAACGATCGTCGTCAACGGCATTTTAGCAGCTGTGTACATCGCGGTAACGATGCTGATTCAGCCGTTTGGATTTACTAATGTGCAGTTTCGCATGTCGGAAATGCTGAATCATCTCATCGTGTTTAATAAAAAGTATTTCTTTGGCATTGTGTTAGGCGTCTTTTTTGCCAATCTGTTTTTTTCGCCGATGGTAGCGTACGATCTCATTTTCGGGGTCGGGCAGTCGGTTATCGCCCTTCTGATCACGATTTTTTCGATGCGGTATGTGAAAAATATATGGGCGCGGATGGCCGTCAATACGCTGGTATTTACGTTTACGATGTTTTTGATTGCGTGGGAGTTAAAGCTGGCGTTTGACCTGCCATTCCTTTTCACGTGGCTGACGACCGCCGCAGGCGAATTTGTCGTCATGGCGGTTGGCGCACCAATTATGTACGCGGTAAACCGGCGGGCCCATCTGGATAAATTAGTATAAATATAAAGCGGCAAGGGGTTACCTGCCGCTTTTTCTTACATTAGACGAATTTAGGCCGCTAGTTTCTCTACCACTGCTATCACAATCGGTATGGTTCTTTCCTTACAACATCCCCTTCATTTTCTCAATAATCAGGAATGATGGGATGCGTTTATTAAAGATGTGAAACAAGTCTAATTGTTTCACCGCCTCTTTTTTATCAAATACGTCTACGGCGGTAATTCCTAACAGTCTTACCGGATTGCCATTCCAATGGCGTTTTAATAAGTAGACGGCGCGCTGAAAAATTTCTTCCGCCTCCTGGAACGGATTTTCCCATGTTTTACTGCGGGTGATCGTTTGAAAATTGCTGTAGCGGATCATAATTTGAACCGTGGAAGAGACGACGCCTTTTTGTTTCATGCGATTGCTGACGGATTGCGCCAAATCGCGCAGCACTTCAAGAAGAATCCGTTCTTCTGTCACATTGCGGGGAAGCGTTGTGGAGCTTCCGATGGATTTCCACTTTTCTCCCGATTCTGGATCAACAGGACGGGGATCAATCCCATTAGCCCACTCTTTTAATCGAACCCCGGTGATGCCAAGTAAATTTTGCAATGTCACTTTTTCCGCCTTCGCCAATTCGCCAATCGTAAAAATGCCGATGCTATTTAATTTTTTTGCCGTTTTGTCACCGATGCCGTGCATCTCCTGAACAGGGAGAGGCCAAAGTACTTTCGGCACATCGCGTTTGCGCAGCACCGTGATGCCTAATGGTTTTTTCATGTTGCTTGCCATTTTGGCTAAAAACTTATTCGGTGCAATGCCAATGCTTACAGGAATATGTAGCATCTGTAACAACTCTTTTTGAATTTGCTCCGCGATATCCAACGGTGAACCAAGCGAATAACAATCGGTGATATCCAAGTATCCTTCGTCTATCGAAGCGCGCTCTAAAACGGGTGTAAACGTTGCTAAAAATTGAAATACTTTCTCACTTATCTTGCGGTATAAATGAAAATCGGGTTTTAGAACAACAAGTTGCGGGCACCTTTTCTTCGCTTCCCATAATGGCATTGTCGTATAAATACCAAAACGCTGTTTCGCGATATAGTTCGCCGCTAACACAACTCCTTTTCGTTCTTTCGGATCTCCCGCTACAACAACCGCTTTTCCTTTTAATGAGGGGTCTCGAGCGATTTCGCAGCTGGCGAAAAACGAATTACAGTCGACATGGAAAATTACGCGACTTCGCTTTTGGTACGTTGCCTCCATGTTATTTTTCCCCTTTTTTAAACTGCTCCCACTTTTACTTTGTTTAGATAATCCCTTCTAACGAAGAGAAGTTGACCAAGCTCTATGTACCGTTTCAGCACTGAATGCGAGTTCCTTGTACGTTGGACTCAACATGCTGGCGTATGCGAAAGCTTAGCTTTTCGATCAGCGTGAATGTATGATGGTGGAAAGTTTTACGTAACAGCCCCTTTCCTCCACCTCTTTCATTTTCACAGAGCAATCTGTATAAGATAATCTAATTATAGCACATATGTTCGTTATTTTCTACGATATAGCAATTCCTCTTCCCACTTCTATTGGTTTACACCCCGCCCCAATTAGAAGTAGATGTTATCTCGTATGAAAAATCATTTCTTCCATTCATTTACTTTGTTGATTATTTTCTTTTTTTGTTTTGATTGATTATTTAGAACATAGTTTAAATAAATTAATTTTATCCTATAAAACAGCCTCTTACAGTTTAAACATGAATGATAAGAGGCTTCCTTTGCCGCTCTAAATTCTGTTAAACCGCTATAATATTAAAGACTGCTTAAATGCTCATGAATTAATTTCCATTCTCCTTTTTCGTTCTTAATGAACACATTAGTGGCTCTACCACTACCCGTAACAAATTTTCCGTTGTGATAACCTTCAATGATATGTATAAGTACAAGTTGCAGAATTTTGGTCAACGGCTAACCAATGTACATTGTTTGCAGTATAAACTTCTTCTTTAATGATATCCCAAGCATTTTCAAAATAATTTTGGATTTCTTGTATTTTTTCTCTCCTCAGTTGTACTTTCTTTCTTGTCTATATGTATGTCCTACATATAAAGAACTTGTCTTTTTCGCAAAAAATAAACGGCAGCCATTTATAGCTGCCGTCTTTCGTTATTTTATTTTAGCTGCTATTCTATTGCTGCTTCTTGTACAATAAGAGAAGGAGCCTTCACGCGTTTTGTGATTTCAACTAATTGGACGTGATGCCCTTCCATTTTTAATACCTTAAATTCATAATCGCCGTAGGAAATAATGCCGCCTTGTTGAATATCAAATTTTTCTGTTAAAATCCAACCACCAATCGTATCAACATCCGTATCATCGATATCCGTTCCAAGTAAGTCATTTACATCTTCAATCAATACTTTTCCATCAACAATGGTGGTGTGTTCGTTCACTTTGCGAATCATCGGAACTTCGTCAATATCAAACTCATCTTGAATCTCACCGACAATTTCCTCTAATATATCCTCAACCGTCACAAGCCCTGCTGTTCCGCCGTATTCATCAACTAAGATCGCCATATGAACTCGTTCACGCTGCATTTTTACGAGCAAGTCATGAATAGGGATGGATTCGATTACTTGTATGATCGGGCGGATATAATCACCTAACTTCTTTTCAGTGGCCTTTGGATTTTGAATACAATCCGTTAATATTTCTTTTATGTTGACCATCCCAATGATATGGTCTTTATCTCCGTCTATAACAGGATAGCGCGTATATTTTTCTTGCTTTATCGTTTCAAAATATTCCGCAATGGAACGGTTTTTATCCAGTGCGACAATTTCTGTACGCGGTACCATGATTTCTTTGGCAATCCGATCGTCAAACTCAAAAATATTGTTTACGTATTTATATTCCGACTGATTAATTTCTCCACTTTTATAACTTTCAGATAAAATCAAGCGCAATTCTTCCTCTGAATGGGCCACTTCATGTTCGGATGCTGGCTTTAACCCAAATAATCCGGTAATGACGCGAGCAGAGCCGTTTAATGCCCAAATAAACGGATACATTATTTTGTAGAAAAAGATTAAAGGTCTTGAACATAACAGCGTAATGGTTTCTGCTTTTTGAATTGCCAATGTTTTCGGAGCCAGTTCTCCAACGACCACATGCAAAAAGGTAATCGTTGCGAATGCAATCGCAAAAGAAAGGAAAGACGCTACGGACTCACTTAAATTCATTCGTTCAAATACAGGGTGAAGCAAATGCTCCACCGTTGGTTCACCAAGCCAACCAAGCCCCAATGCGGTAATAGTAATACCAAGCTGGCAAGCCGATAAATATTCATCTAAATTGCTAATGACTCGTTTTGCAGCCCTAGCGTTTCGATTTCCTTCAGCTATCAGTTGATCAATACGTGTACTGCGTACTTTAACAATGGCAAATTCGGATGCAACAAAGAATGCCGTTAAAGCAATTAAAACACCAACCATCAGTAAATTAACTATCTCCAATTAAGCTCTCTAGCTGTATGCAAACAGCTAGAGAATCCACCTCCTGTTAATTTGGCTATACATTTAATTTATTACATTACTCTTCTTCATTATTCCCTTGGAAGAAAATCATAACAAACTTGATTAGCTCTAACACAGAAATTAATGCCGCAGCTACATAGGTTAATGCAGCAGCATTTAAGACTTTATTCACTCCCCGTACTTCATCATTGCGAATAAATCCTTCAGCAAGAAGAAGCTTTTTGGCGCGAGAACTCGCATTAAATTCTACCGGTAACGTAATTACTTGGAATGCCACGGCTGCTGAAAAGAGAATAATGCCAAGCCCAATGAGTGAAGCTTGATGCAACAAAAACCCGCCTAACAATAGAAATGGAGCAATTCCAGAAGAGAAATTCACTACTGGAAACATACGATGCCGCAAAACTAATGCACCGTAGGATTGTTGATGCTGAATTGCATGGCCAACCTCATGGGCAGCTACCGATACAGCAGCGATAGAACGTCCATAATAAACAGGCTCAGATAATCGAACGGTGCGTGACAATGGATCGTAATGGTCTGTTAATGTACCAGGCACCAGTTCAACGGGAACATGATATAAACCGTTGGAATCTAAAATTTTTCGTGCTACCTCAGCCCCAGTGAGAGACGAATTAGCATAGACTTCCGCCCATTTATTAAATGTACCTTTTACTTTAAATTGTGCCCAAAGTGACAGTCCAAATGCTAAAAAGATGAGAATATCCATTGGATGAAATAACATTACGTTCCCCCCTTACACTACTATTGGTATTAAAATTCTTCATCTTCTCCACCAAAGAAATTGTCAAAAAATCCTTCTTCAGCTTCCCCATCAAAGCCTAGTGCTTCCTCGATGGCATCACCTACGAGTTCTTCTGCTAACATTCCTGCAAACATTCCTGCAGCAAAACCACCAATCGCTCCCATCATGCCATGTCCGTGTCCATGCAAATGAGGAGTATGGGAATAATGAGTCATGTAAGATGATGCTGTATATTGATACGGCTGCTCGATCATTTCTTGAATTATTTCGCGCAGCTTGTCAGCTAGTATGCTTACATCGGTTAATTCTGTATATGAGAAAAAGATTTCCCGTTTTAACTCTTTCTCCTGTAAACCAAAGGCTCCTGCATGTACATCTACTTCAAGAAGCAGACGAACTCCCTCTTCTTCTAGAAATGAAAAAAACTCCACTTCTTGAACAATCTCTCTAAATTGTTCAGTTGGGAACAGCTCAAATTCTTGGCCATACGGCTTTAGTGATCCTGAAGTTGCCTTTTCCCGGAAGCCTAATTTTTCAAAAGCAGCAAAGATTTTCTCTAATGGTAGTGGTGGAAGAATTTGCAACGCATCCTCATCTAAATGATCGATACCGCCAGCAATATCAAGGCGAGTAACAAAGGTATAGCGAATGCCATGTCTTGACACTGGAAGAGTTTTTGGTAGTTCATATGTAAATGGCAGCACTTTTCTCTCACCAGCTTGAATGACAAAAGCAGAAGCTACCGGGATCGTTGCCACTGTTTTTGTCTGCACTTGCCCGTTTTGGTTTAATGTTAACCGAAGTTCTACATCAATTTTGTTGATATCCTGTTCTACTGTCCCGCCCTCAATGAAAAATTCACCACTAATGGTCTCTCCTAACCGTACTTGAGAATGATGCAGCACAAGATTGATATTCGCAGAACCAATCCCCAGCTTCGATAAAAATTTTCTAAACATCCTTTTTATCTCTCTCCTTAAACATTTATTTTTTTAATTAATAAAAGGATCTCCTCCAAGCAATATCGCTAATGTGTGTAACAAAGCATAACCTTGTTGGGCCAATGGTTTTGTCATCAGCTTGATCTGTTGATCATTTAATTGTTTGAGTAACGGTTTTAATTCCAACAGTTCTTCTTGAATATGTTTCATTTCTTCTTGAAGGTGCTCAATTTTATCTACAATTTCATCCGCAGCATCTGGTTGATTTTGGATAATCTGCAATCGCTCTTTGATTTCCTCCAGAGTTAAATGCTGTTTTTTTAATGCATCGATTAACCGTAAACGTTCGATACTTTCTTCGGGATAATAGCGATAATTTGTTTCGGAGCGGACAGGTTCTAGCAACCCTAATTGTGTATAATAATCAATGGTTCGTTTCGAAACGCCAGCTAATTCTGCAAGTTCACCAATTTTAAACAACTTCCCAATGAACTCACTCCCTAATATTTTTCATAATGCTAATTAGATTATATTCTTAAAAAACTGTACAGTCAAACGTTATACTGTTGATTTTTGTTTCAAATTCGTTTCAATCACTACATACGAATATATTCTGATTTTGGATTCATACAATGAAAAAAAACTAAAGAAAACCTTTAGGTCTAAAAACTAGCTCAACATTTTGATATGGAGATGGAGAGTCGACGTTTACAGTTCAGTAAAATTACCGTTCGACGATATTTTTATTACTTCACTAATGGGGTTCGATTTACTTCCAAGAGACATAAGGCGAATAGTGAATATTGTCTCATCTTTTACAACTCCATTTATTTTTTTATATACCTCGTGACATCTGTCCGTTTCAAAAAGCTCCACTAGTGCATTTAATGTTTATAGATATTTATAGGAGGTGATTTTCCATGTTTTGTCCTAGACCAGTTATATGTCCACCTAGATGTGTGGTGCGCGACTGTTTCATTCCTCGTGTAGTTCCTTATATCCATCCAGTTGTACATGTTAATCGTTACAATATCGTCAATGTTCCTAGACATATTTATAGACCTATCACAAGAAACGTAGTTGTTGACCCTGGATACCCTACTCATTGCTGCTAATCAACACGAATGCCCCACTTTTATCAAGTGGGGCGTTTTGTGTAGTAACTAAGAAGAAAAAAATGATTTACACATTAATATGTGTCGAATATTTTTCCTTCAATGATTCGCGATTTTTGATTCCGTTTAAAATCAGATCGACGTAAATGTCTGTCAGCGCTTCTTCCGATATTTCGCCATCCGGCTGAAACCAGTAATAGCTCCAGTTTGTAATGCCCAAAATGCCAAATGTAATCATATCCGGAGTCAGCATCGGCTTAAATTCCCCGCGGGCGATTCCCGCTTCGATCAACTGCTGGTAATGTTGTCGGAACGCCCGCCGCTTTGCTTTAATTTCTTGCAAATGATCTTCGTGCAAATGCCGCATTTCACGGAAGAAAATGCGTGCACTTTTCCGCCTTGCTTTAATATTGCGAATGAGCATATAGACGATTTCGTACAGTTTTTCCGTGCAGCTTTTCTCCGAATCTTGCAAAATGCGTTGTTGCTGCTCTAAAAGATCTTCTATATAGGAGATGCATATATCTTTTAGCAGCTCTTCTTTGCTTTTGAAGTAATAATAGAATGCACCTTTTGTCACTCCTATTGCTTCGACAATTTCTTGCACCGATGTTTCTTTAAACCCTTTGCGGTCGAATAGTTCAATGCTTGTTTCAATGATTTTTTCTTTCATATTGCCGATTCCTTTCATTATTTATTCTCGTTCGATAATGGTGGCGATTCCTTGCCCGCCGCCGCTTAACACATTGCCCATAATGACATCATCAACCATTTCCGGGCCGATATTTGCCCGCCTCATCGCTTCTTTTATCACTTCCGCACCAAAAATATGCGCTGGCACGGTCGCTAATGCACCACCTTGTCTGGCGATCGCCGTGCGGACGGCGGAAACAATGACCGCATCTCGTTTCATGTATGCCACTCCCATTCGTTTTTATAAAAATCTCGGTAACAAAAGGGTTTTATTGTTACCGGGATGGATGTTGCAACCAATTAATAGATAGAAAACACGACTTCTCCCTTTACGACTTCTTTTCCGTCTTGATTGATAGCCGCCACATCAAAGCGCAAAGCGTGATCCTCTTTTTCTTTCACCATCGCTTTTAACGTGACGACATCATTTAAAAACACCATGGATTTAAAGCGAACGGAATAGTCTTGCACAAATCCTTCTTCATAATAAGGGGTAAACAGTTTGGCAAGATTGCCCATCGTCCACATTCCATGGGCGATAATGCCCGGCAGCCCCGCTTTTTTCGCCTCTTCGTCAATCGTATGAATCGGGTTGTAGTCGCCGGAAGCACCGGCATATTTAATGAGATCGAGGCGGGAAACAGGCGAAAGCTTAACCTCCGGCAACGACTCTCCTACTTTCAATTCACTGATTTTCGTCATACAACCATCGCCTTTCTTACTGCTTCTGTAATAATAATTGTCGATGTGGACGTGAAAATAACGTTTCCGGAAGGGTCTTCCCCGTAATTCGTGATGACTAAAAATCCAAGCTCACCCATGCTGCTTTTCTTTTCATAGTAATCTTCCACTTTTGAATAGCAATACAATTCCTCGCCAACATAAAGCGGTCTTTCATAATGAAACCGTTGCTCGCCGTGAATAAGCCCTTTGCTTGGAAGCTTCAACTCTTCAATCACGCCATAGTCAAACACTCTTGGAAATGTCGGTGGAGCGATATTTGTTTTATATCGCGATTTTTTTCCCATTTCCTCGTCCCAGTAAATCGGATGCGGATCGCCGATCGCTTCGGCAAACTTTTTCACCGCTCCCCGCTCGACGACGTTTTTTACTTTATTGGAGCATTTTCCGATATGTTCGGCAAACATGCATCGCTTCCTCCTTATTCCGTTAACATTTTGGACCTCCGGCTACATATAGCACTTGGCCGTTAATAAAGGAAGATTTCTCATCGGCGAAGAACGCCACCGCCTGCGCGACATCTTCCGGCTTGCCGCTTCGTCCGACCGGAATGGCTGCAACGCTAGCTTGAATTAATTGTTCAAACGAAATGCCTAATCTTTCCGCTGTTGCTTTTGTCATATCCGTTTCAATAAATCCAGGAGCGACAGCGTTTGTTGTAATGCCGAATTTGCCCAATTCAATCGCCAATGTTTTTGTAAACCCTTGAATTCCAGCTTTCGCCGCCGCATAGTTCGCCTGTCCGCGGTTGCCAAGCGCGGAAGTGGAAGAAACATTAATAATGCGGCCGTACCGTTTTTCAACCATGTATTTTTGGACGGCGCGCGCGCAGTAAAACGCCCCTTTAAGGTGGACATCCATGACCGTGTCCCAGTCCTCATCCGTCATTTTAAACAACAAGTTATCGCGAATGACTCCGGCATTATTAACGAGAATATCAATCGAGCCAAATTGGTCAACGATTTCTTTTACCGTCGCCTCGACTTGTTCGCGATCGGTGACGCTTGCGACTTTTGCATATACTTCATAGCCTTTTTCGCGCAATTCGCTTGCAGTGGCCTGCAATGCTTCTTCATTTAAGTCAATGAACGCCACTTTCGCTCCTTCTTCGGCAAAACGCGTAACGATCGCCTTGCCAATTCCGCGGCTTCCTCCTGTAACGAATGCGACTCTTCCTGTAAATCTTTGACTCATGATTGCTTCCCCCTTTTATTCGATAACGCTTTCAACTTTTATAGAAATTGCCCCAATTTGACATGCCCTTTAAGCAGGTTTCTGGCAATAATCATGCGCTGAATTTCATCGGTGCCATCATAAATGCGCCAAAGTCTAGCCTCGCGGTACCAGAGCTCGATCGGCATTTCTTTCGTATAGCCCATGCCGCCGTGAATTTGCAGGACGCGGTCGACAATTCTTTTTCGACAAATTTGCGAATGCCCTTTTGCACCATCCGTTGTTCATCACTAAGGCGCAAATGCATCTTGTCCCCTCCATTTTTATCTGAATTTCTATATTCATGCATATACGTATTGCCGGAAATTATACCAACCAGTTGGTATGTTAATGTTATTATATTCTAAAATTTTAAAAAATACAATATATTTTGGATTTAAAAAATGATTTCTCACCAAGAAGGTGATAAAATAAGCAGATGCAGTTGAACCAATGTTCAACGAGCATCCGCGATATATTGCTGCACTTTGGCAACTGTTTCTCCGATTCCTGCATGAATAACAATGTCAAATAAATAATCCATTCTCGTCGGTGTTTTGTTAATGATAACTTTATGAGCACGAGGAGATTCTGTGGATACATAAAACGGGATTTGGTTGACAGGTGTTACTTCAAGGCTTGTTCCCATCGCAATCAACAAATCACTATCATATGCAGCTTCGAGCGCCTCTTCGAACCGATGAACCATTCCTCCAAACAAAACAACATCCGGTTTTAAAATTTCATTGCATGTTTCCTGCTCACACCGCGGTACATCATGGCTATTGATGAACGCTAAATCATACTTTGTTTGGCATTTCGGGCATGTTGCTGTTTGCAGCGTGCCGTGTAATTCAATGACGCGCGAACTGCCTGCTTTTTTGTGCAGTCCGTCAATATTTTGCGTCAAAATCGTCACCTTTTTCCCCATGTCTTCTAATTGTTTCAAAAAGAGATGTCCTTGATTTGGCGCAAAATTTCCCATTAACTTTAATGAAAAAATGCGTTTAAATTTATGCCAGAAATCGACAGGATGTGTTTCAAAATAATATTCAGAAATATAATGCTCGACGTTTCCCTCTTGAGCATAAATACCGTTTTCGCTTCGAAAATCTGGAATTCCCGATTCGGTGCTCATTCCCGCTCCGGTTAAAACAGTAATCTTGTCAGCACTATTGATCATTTGTGCGAACTCTTTGATAGCGTCCATGCTCTCTCTCCTTTCCTGAATCAAACTCTCCCACCACCATTTTATTTAGAGATGGGAGTTTCTTACCATCTCCACCGAAGAAGATTCTGCATAGAAAAGGCTGCCGCCTTCTACTTGATGCTGCATCGGAAGTCTTCTAAACATATTTTCGTTTTTATGCATCAAAAATTCCTGATTCATCTCCTGTCCCCTTCGTTTAGAGGTTAAAACGCAATGCCTTACAATAAGTATTGTACTCCCGATTTTTCTTTCCACAAGCAATATACTATTTTCTTCTGTCGGTGCCTCAATAAAAAAGCCCCCAAAAAGCGGGGACTTTTCTGAGTTCATTTTATGCTTTTTTTCATGAAAACAATAATAGAAACGATAAGAGAAATATTAGAGTCATGAAAAAAGCGAAAAATCTAATAAATCTCATTGGATAAATCGTCCTAAAAAAGTAGGCATTATTCGCAATTTATCAACTTTTTTACTTTACCATATTATCACTTTACCAAATTAAAATAATAGTATATGATGAATAAGTAAACAAAATTAGGATGAATCATAGATTCACATCAGACCTTGCATATAAGGGGGATTATACGATGTCAACAAAAAAATGGGGACTATGGATTTTAACCGCCTTTGTCGTCGGAAATATGATTGGCGGTGGCATATTTATGATTCCGGCAAGTCTAGCGCAAGTCGCAAGCCCGATGGGATCCGCTCTTGCCTGGATGGCAACCGGATTGGGAGTTTTAACGATTGCACTCGTGTTCGGTAGCTTAGTGACAAGAAAGCCAGAACTGAAAGCAGGACCACAAAGCTACGCGCAAGCAATGTTTTCCTCTCCGAAAGCGGGAACGGTAGCAGGCTACAGCATGGCGTGGGGATATTGGGCCGCGAACTGGGCGGCAACCGCGTCTGTCATTATCTCGTTTGCCGGCTATTTAAGCACGTTTTTCCCGATTATGCAAAGCAAACACGTCTTACTTACGATCGGAACGTTTCAATTAGAGACAGGAAAAGTGCTCACTTTTGCGGTTTGCACGATCGTGTTATGGGGAATTCAATGGATTCTTACCCGCGATTTTCAACGCGCAGGAAGCATTAATATTTTGACGACGGGAGCGAAAGTCATCGGATTTCTTCTTTATATTATCGCGACCGTTTGGGTGTTTAACGCCGCTAATTTAGGTGGCGGGTTTGCATTCACGAATGAAAAAGGGCAAGCGGTGTCCGTTCCAGGCCAAATAAACGGAGCGGCGATTACGATGCTATGGGCATTTATCGGCATCGAATCGGCCGTTATGCTTTCCAATCGCGCGAAGTCGCAAAAAGATGTGAAAAAAGCGACATTGCTTGGATTACTTATTTCTGTGCTTATTTATATGGGAATCACACTGTTAACGATGGGGGCTCTTTCACAAGAACAGCTCCAGCAATCGCAAAAACCGCTCGTAGATGCGCTATACGCTGTCATCGGCAGCAATGGCGCCTACATCATGGCAATTTTGGCGCTCATTTCGTTGTTCGGCTCAACGATCGGCTGGATTGTCGTCAGCTCAGAAGTGCCTTATCAAGCGGCAAAAGAAGGATTGTTCCCTACTTTCTTTGCGAAAACGAACCGAAACAGCAGCCCTGTTCGTTCTTTGTTCATTACGAATTTCATGACGCAAATTTTTCTATTTTCGACCGTATCGGGAACGGTGAACGAAGCGTACAATTTCGCGATTGTCGTTGCAACGCTCGCCTATTTAGTTCCGTATCTCGTTTCCGCTTTATATCAGCTGAAATTAATTATAACGGGAGAAACATATGAAAACGCGAAACACATTCGCATCCGAGACGGCATCATTACAACAGCGGCACTAGTGTACTCGATTTGGGTCATTAAAACCGGAACGGCTGACTGGTACACGTTTTTCTTAGGAATCGGCTTATTTGTCGCCGGGTTGGTATTATATCCATTCATCATGAAACCAAAATCGCTCGATCACAAATCGGTGGAATTAAAAGGCGCGTAAAGGGACCAAATCGCTGGTCCTTTTCGCTTCTATTTTCTTTCCGCCTGCACTTATCGTTGGATTATCCTTACTTTTCCGCTTCTTCAATATAATTCCAAAGAATCGGCTATACAAATTTCTCGAACAATAACGTTACTTTCTCCCAAACAAATTGTATTCGTTTCTTCTCTCCCTTTATTGTTGCTGAAGCGTTTCGATGATTCCTGGAATTTCTCTTAAATCTTCTATGACAAAATCTGCTTCCACAGACTCGTATGCCACATCCTTTTTCCAAATGGTTTTCATCCCTATATTCCGTGCCGCTTGAATGTCGTTGATTGGATGGTCGCCAACAAATACGCTTTCATTTGGCAGGACATTCAAATGATCCATCGCTTTTTGAAATAGTCGGGGATCTGGTTTACTAATTCCTTCCCATTCCGAGATAAGAATCGTATCAAAATAGCCTTCAATGCCTAACACCTTTATCGAATGCATTTGAAATTGTCCTTTTCCATTTGTGATGATTCCTAATTTCAATGACTTTCTTTTTAACTCTTCTAACATCCATACAAGGTGAGGAAACGGGGCACAGCTTTTGTGAAAATGATTCATATAATCTTCTAGTAAATCTTCCCACGTGATGCCAATAATCTCGAATTCTTTGACCATTTGTTGATATACAGCATCTTTCCAAACATACCCTCGATTATCTAATTCAATGAATCTAGCGATATACGATTCTTTCGGAATATGGCTTAACCATAACTGCAAGCGCTCATACTGGTATTCGATAAACTTTTGTATGGAAACGTCGCGATTTAGCAATGTGCCATCCAAATCAAAGATGACTGCCTTCATCATTATTGTTTTCCTTTCCAAATTATTTCGAATTGGAAGTGATGATTATAAACCGTTTCTCCAAAACGATGATTGGAAATCTATAGCCTTTTATAAACGATTTCTCTATAGGTAGAAAATCCTTGCTTCCGATAAAAATCTTTTGCTGCTTCGTTTTCTGTCCAATAATCTAATTCGACTAAATCGATTTCGTTATGGTTGGCAATACGATAAATTTCTTCCATTAACTTTGAACCATATCCTTTTTTTCTTTCGGTTTCTACGATACTGATTTGATGAACGTATATAGATTTATACGCCTTTCGAAAAGGAGTTTCTTGGTATTTTCTTATCTCTATCCAAGCATAGCCAATGGCTTCTTCATTATCCTCCAAAAGAAGAAAAATAAAGTTGTCTTTATTTATAATGCTTTGAAAAAATGCTTTCACCGCTTCATAAGCGTACTCTTTGAAATACTGCGGATACCGTTGAACATGCAAATCATGGACAGATCGATTTAATTTTGCAATTATGTCTGCATTAGTGGTTTGGATGATTTTCATCCCGTTCCCTCCTCATTTAGAAAAAGAACCCGAAACAAGCGTAACGGGCTCACTTTAATACGACATACTTCCCGCGACAATCAAGCCGACAATAATGGAAATGGCAAATAAACTGAAGCCGACCGCGAGATTGCCTTCCTCGACTTTTTTTGCTAAGTTGGTCTTTGGCGTGAAAATGTACTCGAGCGCAAAATACACGAGTATTTGCGTGATAATCCCGATCACGCCCCACACAATGGCATCAAGCAAACTGACGCTGTTGCTCCAGGCGGCGTAAATGACAATCGCCAATCCTAGCGCTTTTCCCCACAATTTCAGCGCTACCGCCATATTGCCTTGGCGAATGAGTTCCCGCTCGGAAAATTTCGTCGTTAAGCTGAATAAGCCGATTCCGACTCCCATCAGCACAAGCCCTAAAACGGTATAAAGCAGAAAATTCACCACATACGTCATTTTCTTCACCCTTTCATCATGACAGGTAAATAATAGGACAAGTTGTTTGTAATCATTCCTCCTGCACGCAGACCGATTCCAACCGCTTTTCCGTTTATTAAAAAACATGTGTGTAATCGTTTCACCGTTTCATATCCGTTTACCGTTTTGACAACGGTTTCGGGCAATGGAGCATATTGCTGATAAACAGGTGTTTCGTCCTTATATGTTTGCTGGCTGTCGACAGCGATTGGTTCACCGTTTCCGTTTTTGATGACTACCGTGTCTCCTTCGCGCCCGAACGCGGGTTTTTGTACATACATCGTTCGTTTTGTAAGGAAATACTCTTCATCTAAATACGTAGGAAGAAAATGTTCGGCAATCCATTGACGCTCCTCTTCCGTGAAAAACGGACTCCCTTCCTCATAAAGTCCCCATATGAGCGCCTGCACCGCTTTCGACTGAAGCAAAAACGCCGACGGCGGATTGATGAGGGCAACTTCCCGCTCCTTCCACAGTTCCAGCAGCTGTACTCCTACTTTCGTTCCATCCTCCGAGCGGTCTTCGACTAAATGCTCAAGCGGATATGTTTGACGATATAGCACATCGATCCGTCTTCCTTCCCCATCATACAATCCGCGCCGCAGCACACCGCCGCCACTTAGTGGAACATCCTCGGCAACAACGTGGAGCTCATGAAGCGACACATAGGCAGCCTCCATTCCGCTTATTCGCTGCAAATACCGAACCGTCTCGCGGTCTTCCATATGATCTTCATGGGAAGTAAACACAACATATGGCTCTCCATCGCAATGCAATAAACGGTATGACTGCCAAACGGCATGCCGGACCGCTTTGGTTACGTTTTTTGCCGCTCCTTCATTCGGTGAAGCCATGCGAAAGAAGGAAGCCACTTGCTCATTAATATCAAACGTTTCACGGATAAATGTTGGTGTATCCGCGTTCAATTCGATCAACTTAAACGTTCCGTCGACATATACGAGATCGGCACGTGCGATCACCGTTTCCGCCGGAAGTGTGGAAGCGCGCAAAAACGGAAGCGTATCTGGATGAAACCCTAACAGCCGTAGAGTTTCATCAGGCAATTGGCGCAACAGTTTGGCCGTTTTTCGATACAGATGGCCGATGCGGTCCGTTGTCGTTCGTATTTGCTCGACTTCCCGAGCTGTTAACGTATAGTAATCGAACAAAGCATATTCCGCGCCGTATAAGTCGGCCCAAAAATTGGGGATTGCCCCGTAAAATTGGGCGCGGCGCTGGCGGTGTTCTTCAATCGAATACATTGTTACCCTCCAAAAAAGCTGCCTTTTGTCCCTGAACCGATTCCGGATTTCGCCCTTGCCTTAAATTCCGCGCTCTGTTGATAACTTTTATATGCCGCAGAACGTTGCAGCTTGCGTTTCGACGGATAATAATGGCCTCCATAGTAATAATGGCGATAATGAGAGCTGTCATCATCGTCACAAACATACGTCCCCGTTGATGCATCCCACTCCCAATCGTCACAATCCTGATCATTAGGTTTCGGCGGCAAGCTTTCATCGCTGCAGGCAGTAAGTGAAGCGGTCATCAATGTCGTCAGCACGCCAACCATCATTTTTTTCGTCTTGTTCATCGGTCATTCTCTCCTTCTTCTATGACCAATCCTGTTGCAGTGACATAAAGAACATACACTTTACGGTCCTCGTCGATTTCCGAGCTGTCACGAAGCCATTCTTTCCCTTGAAAATACGTAAACGAATTGCCGATGTACGCCATCACATCAAGATGGGAAGGAAGCTCCAGCGTTGCAATCACGGGATGCCCATTCTCCGAATCGAGTTCGCGAACTTCCAGCAGTAAATCGTTGCTGTCGACTTCCGCTTCTTTCGGTCCCCGCTCATACTCCTCGATGTAAATGACAAACGTATCGTGTTCGAGCGCGGAAGAAACTTGCCGATACGTCACTCCATCTTTCACAAAGAACTCGCATTCGCGCCGGGCAATGATTTGCGGCAAATCTATCGATTCATAAAAATAAAGCAAGCGGTAGTTTTCCTCGCCAAGCCAGAGACGATACTCTAATCGATTCACCATATTCCCTGCCTTTCCAGATCTGATGCAACTACTAGTACGGATATAACAGGAATTTGGTTCCATTCTTCAATTAACGGTTCTTTTCAATAATTAGAAAAAATCTAAGAGATAAATAGGAAAATTGGGTAATTCTGGTCATTCTGAATCATTTGGATTCACGATAGCGAAGTGTAAATGATCTTCCCACCTTCCGTTAATCTTCACATTCTTCTTGGAAAGCCCCTCCTTATGGAATCCTGCTTTCTCCAAAACTCGAATCGATCCGATGTTATGTGGCATGACCCCTGCTTCAATTCTGTGCAACTTGAGAACTTCGAAGGCATAATCAACGACTAGGCGCACAGCTTCAGTAGTATAGCCATGTCCGTTGTGCGATTGATCTACATAATAGCCTAGCCAACATACCTGTAAAGGACCACGGACCACTTCAGTCAACTCAATGATGCCAATCAGTTCATCAGTACCGATGAGGAAAATGCCGAACGTGTATTGCTCGTCTCTTTCCATCTTCGCCAAGCTGGTTCGAATTCGATTTAACTGATATTCCTCCGTATAGAACTCCTCGGTCCTATCTGGCGTATACCGTTGCCAAAATTTTCGGTTTCTACGGTGCATCTCTGTCAACGGACCCACATCTGTATTCTTTAAAAATCGCAAATAGATTTTGTTTCCCACCAATTTCATCTTTCCTCATCCCTTCTTCACATATAAACACCACAGGAATCCTGTGATGGATGGGGTATCTCGTTTCATGGAAATCGGCATTAGAAATGACACTTGAATTGGTATGTAATTGACACTCCCATAAATTCTTTTCATTTTCTCATCTTCTAGATAGTTCAAACTTTCCCCTGCAAAAGTGAATAACTTTATTTGAAAAACCTTATAAAGACAAATAACATGCCGAATCGATTGCCAATTCGCACGCCATTTTGTGTGTCAAATGCCTGTTTTGCATCCCAAAACGGAATCAGTTACAAAGCGAGTAGGCTTTTTTATTTTTTGTAATCTGCTTTTGAAATATGGATTATTACTATAATTTAGGATATTATAAAAATATTGGTACAATTAACATTTTCATATACTTGAACAGGGGGAATCGTAATGAAAAAATTGCTATCACTTTTTGTTTTAATTTTATCCATAGGGTTGTTAAGTGGCTGTGTAAAAGGCGTATTTCATGTAAAAGTTAATAAGGATGGAAGTGCAGACTTAAATTATGATCTAGGATTTGAGAGTACTTTATTGGGGTTTGCTAGTTCAGATGGTCAAAATCCGATAGAGGAAATACGTAAACAAGCTGAAGAACAAGGATTTACAGTTGCTAACTACAAAGAGAACGGATATACAGGAATAAGAGCGAAGAAGCATGTTGATAAGTTAAATGATGTTCCTATTTTCTATACTATGGTGAACAGTAAAGACGAAAAACCTGTAAAAATTGAAAAAGACTTTTTTAGTACGCGATATGTATTGGATACACAACTCGATCTAAGTGATATGGCAATGGATTCAACTGAAGAAATGTCAAATATTAATAATGCTGTACTAAATCAAATGGATTTAAAATTCTTACTCGACCTTCCAGTGAAAGCAAAAAATCACAATGCCTCAGATGTAAAAAATGATGGCCAAACACTTGAATGGCAATTAATTCCTGGAGACAAAAACAAAATATATATGGAGGCTGTTGTACCAAATATAACGAATATTATCTTGTCAATTGTAGGTGGGTTGATCATTCTTGCTGGCATTTTATTTTTGGCACTTAAGAAAAAACATGATAGTGTTACTAAATAATTATAAGCCCCTCTCGAATGAGAAGGGCTTTGATATTTAACTATATACTCAGAAATTTCCCAACTGTAAATCACAATTAAGTAAATTAGTTAGATTGATGATTGAGATGTCAATTTTTTCGGACATAACAATATTAATCTCCAGTTCTCACTTTCCCCAGAAAGAAAAATTTGTTTATTATTACATCCGACCAAAATTGAAACCAAAAGAATTACAAATAAGAAAGTTTTTTTCATTGTAACTTTCCGTAAATCGATACTCTTATTTATTCTTCTTGTTTCGCTTTTATTCCTTTTTCAACTAAACTTGACCCGTTAGTGCCGTTAGTACAACAAAAAGGGGGCACTTCTTATTGCAATAAAGGTTCATTTCATAGCCTGATTTTTTCATGTTATCCCCAGTAAGTTTACATAATAATATTATTGAATACAACAACATCACTCGTGCAATAGACCAAATATAATCAAAATATCCGAAGAAAAGTTAATATTATTACAACTTTTCATAGACCACTACCTTCATAGCATTTAATCTATTCTTTTACTTTTCTCTTGAACAACCGCTTCTTATATTTTTGAATTGTTTCTTTGCCGACTAGCAGCGCTCCTAGCCAGAATAACGCTTCCGCCGTTACCAATGCCGCTCCGCCAATTGCCACTTTTATTGTGGTAGAAACGGGAAAAAACGGGATCACAAAAGGAACGAGAAATACAATCGTGGATAGAACAATGAGTATCCAACCGGTTCGCTTCGTTGCGATGTTCCGCCTCATAAATGGAATCCTCCCTCTAGAAATGTTGATCTATCAAGGCTTTTCGGCCTCTCAGGGGTGTCCAAAAAATATTTTTCGACAAAATCCCTTACATCCTTTTTCAGTTTTGTGGATATCTTACAGACCTAGGGTGCGCTTCGCGGCCATGGCTGGTTATATTTTCCTTCCGTGGGGAGAAGCGTATTCGATGCACCCTTTGGATCTCCGCGTCGCTGATGAGGACGAACCCTCCCATGTCTCCGGGCGTCTTCGCGCCAACATTCCCTCGTTCGGTCTCGTCATCAGGCGGAGGCCGGCCAAGCTCCTTTGGGGACTCAAGGTCGAATGGATAAAATCACGCCAGCTTCTCCGGTGTCATCTGGTTGTCCAACGATTCTTCCGTTCGCAGGGGGAGGCCTTAGGCCGCCCGTTGCACTTGGGACAAGACGTCCTGTTTCATTCGCTCCGCGTCAAAGGCTTGTTTCTTCGTACAAATCGCAAACAGCACATTCAACAGCTTCCGGCACAAGGCGACGATGGATTGCTTTCCGGTCAGCGGGTTGACGGATCGGGTCGTGTAATATTCATGCAGCTCGCGAAACGCCTCGTTATGCCGGATCAGCGGAATCATCGCCCGAAACAGCACCGAGCGCAGCCGTTTCCGTCCCCGTTTGGAGATGTGCTTTTGCCCTTTGCGCTGGCCGGAGGAGTTCTCCTTGAGCGTCAGGCCCGCCAACTTCACCAATTGGCGCGGGTCCCGATAATGGGCGAAGCTGCCGATCTCCGCCAACAGATCGATGATCGTGGCGTCTCCCAACCCGTCGACCGTTTTCAACCATTGATACTCCATCGTCGTTTGAACCAATGCCTTCAACTCGGCGTCCAGTGCGGCGATCTCCGCCTCCAATTGGCGGTATCGGCGGACGAGCGCGGCGATCTCAAACCGGGCCATCGTCGTCCCTTCCGTCACCCCAATGAATTCGCCGTTAAGTTCATCCAATTTCCTAACAACACCTAGCTCATTTCCTCCGGCTACAGAAGAAGGATAGGAAATACTTAACGCTTCCGTGGAGTTTTGCAGTTGACGAAGCTTTTTTTCTACCTGTGCAAATTGTATATGGATTTCACCGCTCAATTACAACTCTCCCCCTCTTTTTCAATCCGTTTCATCACTCTAAACAAACATAGAAGCATGAATAATTATTGCTCCGCTTGTTGTGCTTCTAGTTGCGCAATCATTTGTCTAATCAAATAAATTTCTTCTTTGATGTCATTTGCTTTAGATGAAAGCTGATCGAAAACTACTGAAAATTGTTGTTCAATAATATCTTGATAGGATTCCAACATATCTTCATTCCTTATTTGCTGGAACTTTTCCGCCTTCTTCCCGTTCCACGTGTTAGACGATAGTTCAGGATCCATTATAAAACGCTGATAAGCCTGGAACTCCGCCTGCGAACTCAACAACTTTGATTCACAATGGTAAACACGCTGTAACTCTTCTTCCTTCTTGCGCAATAAAGAGTAATAGTAAGCAAGGGTCATGCAATTGCCCTGGTTACTAAAATCTATAAAAATCGATTCATCGCGATGGAACCAGGAAACACCGCTTGCCGCTCGGATTCTCACCGAGTTCCATCAGGAAGGGAATTTCCCTTGTCATTCACCTGCTGTGAAAGACACCCCGTGGTTCGCTGTTAGCGACGGCACCTGTCGTGCACCATTCCTTCCATCGGTCAGTACACGACAATGATTTTAGCAACCAGGTTTACACCTCCCTGAGTTGAATTTGGTACTGGTTCAACCAGCAGAATTTGTGCAAGATGTTCCATAACGACCATTCATGCTCTTGTTTGAAATTCTCGATTTTGCGTAACATCATCGCGATATATTGGCGTTGTTTCTTGCCGCTTTTCGATTGCTTATAGGATTCTTCCATCGACCCTAAAACGGCAATCAAATGGCGTTTCACTTTCGTTTTTATGATGTCAATGAGTTCTTTTGGCAACCGCTCCTGATGCCCTAACCCCCGTCTGCCAATCACCAAAGCGGCGCTTTCATGAACGGATAACCCATACTTTTTCATATAACTGATTCGAGCGCAAATCTTTCCATTCTTCGTTCGTGATTTTTCCTTTCAAGCGCTTATAAAAGTTCTCTTTTCCACCAAAAATCACACGTGGAATCGTTCCTTGGTCGAGATGGTGCTTTAGCTCGGCTTCTTTCGCTTTGAGCTTTTCTAACCGCTGGTGCAATCCACGTAGACATGTTTGAAGATCAATGTTTTTCGGTGTTTTTCTTCCATGTTGATACTCATCGATTTTCTTTTCGGTTTTTTCGATTTTCGCCTGCACATCCTCCAAGCGCATTGGGAGCAGCTCACGTTGAGAAGAAATCAGTGATTGAACAAGCAAGACCGCGTCTTCGGCGTACCGTTTGTTGAGCTGAAATTGGTGTGGAAGGTGCTTGATGATGTCTTTGGCGTTCCTTCCCTCCAGCAAACGGTTGAACGCGTATCGCTTCGCGGAACCAAAAACGCGCATCAACTCATCTAATGAACGAAGTTGTAATTCATCATGAGAAACGATTTTCATCCCCCGAACCGTTTTCATCCCCTTGCCTTCCCCCTTGTTTGGACCCTTAAGAACATATATTCGCTAAATCTTCTTCCTTTCCTTTTTACATGAGGAAGGGGGAGATGATTTTTTATGATAAGACAGGGGACGATAGAAAAAGATGGAGAACATTCGCCACGTCCAATAACAGGAAATATTTACATGATTTCATACATTTTTATAGATGTTTAACAAAATGCTTATACCTCCTACATTAGTAAAACTCCTACTTTTAGTAGGTAACCAGATTTACTATATCATGGAAATATACCCACAAAAAGAGAGGAAAGGTGGATTCCTTTCCTTTTTATTTAAGGACTTTGAGACTAATAAATGTGTTTAGTTATTATTTTTTATGTCTACAGCTTGCAAAAAATTAATACTATTATCCCTTACATTATTGATGGACAACGCGATTGCGCACAAGAAAACCATACAGCAAGCCACTTCAGCTACATATTGCATGTTTCTTCACATATACCAACGCTGTAACCTGTCAAATCAGTGAAAATGCGATGGCAATTCTTGTGCATTTTGACAAAGAGATATTGGTATCCTTTCTCATGATGTTTTTGTAAGAAAATGATCACCAAAAAGTGGATTCGAACTATTTGGATATGCTCCTTTCGATAAGAAAACAATTTTTGGAAGAAAAATAATGACCTCCCCTAGAAAAAGGGAGGCCTTCGTTTATTCCACATCATACCCTTGTTCTTCAACAGCTTCTTTCAATTGGGCGATGCTGACTTTCGTTTCATCGAAATCGACATCGACCGTGCCTTTTTCCAAATGTACTTCGACGCGGTTGACTCCTTCTAACTCTTGAAGAGCGTTTGTGACAGCCATTTTACAATGGTTGCATGTCATTCCTTGTACTTGTAATGTTGTTGTCATGATGTATTCCTCCTTATGTTTTTATAGTTTCACTCGCTTCAAGCGAAGTGCGTTCGTTACTACCGATACGGAGCTAAACGCCATCGCCGCTCCGGCGATCCAAGGTTCCAACAGTCCAGCGGCGGCAACCGGGATGCCGATCGTATTGTAAAACAGCGCCCAAAACAAGTTTTGCCGAATATTTGTCATCGTTTTACGGCTAAGCTCGATCGCTTTCGGAATATGCGATAAATCGCCGCCAACTAATGTGACATCGGCCGTTTCGATGGCGACATCCGTTCCCGTGCCGATTGCCATGCCGATATCGGCTTTTGCCAACGCCGGAGCGTCATTAATGCCGTCGCCGACCATGGCCACCCGTTTCCCTTCCCGCTGCAGTGTTTCGACAATGTTTGCTTTGTCCTCCGGAAGCACTTCGGCGTATACACGATCGATGCCCGCTTGTTTGGCAATCGCTTTTGCCGTCCGTTCATTGTCGCCTGTGACCATGTAGACGTCAAGCCCCATTTGTTTTAATGCTTGAATCGCCTCTTTGGCATTTTCTTTGATCGCATCAGCGACGGCGATGATGCCGGCAAGCTGTCCATCAATGGCCACGAACATCGCTGTTTTTCCTTCTATTTCTAATTGTATCATTTTTTCTTCATGTCGAGAAATGTCGATGTTGTTTTCTTTCATTAGTTTTCTCGTTCCAACGAGAACACGTTTGCCATCGATTTTCGCTTCAATACCGTGGCCCGCAAGCGCCGCGAAGTGCTCAAGCGGCTTCACAGCGATTTGTTGCTGTTTGCCGTATTCGAAAATCGCCTGCGCGAGCGGATGTTCCGAAGCGCTTTCCGCCGACACCGCAAAATTAAGCATTCCTTCTTGAAATTCAAGGACATCCGTCACTTGTGGCTTTCCTTTTGTCACCGTTCCTGTTTTATCCAATAGCACCGCGTTGATTTTATGCGTTTCTTCTAAGTACTCACCCCCTTTAAAGAGGATGCCGTGTTCCGCTCCTTTTCCGGTGCCGACCATGATCGATGTCGGCGTAGCAAGACCGAGAGCGCACGGACAAGCGATGACAAGCACGCTAATCGCCACTTCCAACGCTTTTGGCAAATCGCCCGGTGCAACAAAAAAGTACCAGACAATAAACGCCAACACAGCAATACCAACAACAATCGGCACAAAAATTCCCGAGATAACATCGGCCATCCGTTGAATCGGCGCTTTCGAACCTTGAGCTTCTTCGACGATTTTCACGATATTCGCTAAAGCTGTGTCTTTTCCGACCTTTTCCGCCCGAATCGTAAGAGTGCCTGTCGTGTTGATCGTTGCGCCAATGACGCGGTCGCCTTCTTTTTTATCAACCGGAATCGATTCCCCTGTAATCATCGACTCATCGACAGCGGACGCTCCCGCAATCACGATACCGTCTACCGGTATTTTTTCGCCTGGTTTGACGATAATCGTGTCACCGACTGCCACTTGTTCGAGCGGAACTTTGACTTCTTTTCCGTCGCGAAGCACGAGCGCTTCTTTTGCCTGCAAACTTAAGAGCTTTGAAATCGCTTCGGTCGTCCGCCCTTTTGCCCGCGCTTCGAAGTATTTGCCGACAAGCACAAGCGTGATAAGCACCGCGCTTGTTTCAAAATATAAATTTGGCATATAGTGAGGGCTTCCAATCGTTTTAGCCGCTTCCACCAAGCTGTAAAAGTAAGCGGCAGACGTGCCGAGCGCGACAAGGACGTCCATGTTCGCACTCTTGTTTCTTAGCGCGCGATACGCACCGACATAGAAAGGACCGCCGATATAAAACTGGACAGGTGTCGCTAACAGAAGCTGCACCCACGGATTCATCAGCCAAGCGGGCATCGGCAGACCAAGATCAAACGGAAGATGCGCAATCATCGTATATAGAAGCGGAAGCGATAAAATAATCGAAATCATAAGCTGCCGCTGTTTTTGTTTCAACTGTTCTTCTTTGAACCCCGCGCTCTCTTCTTCCTTCCGCACTTGTCCTTTATAGCCAAGTTTTTTTATTTTTTCTAATATCGCTTCGACCGATGTGATGCCTTCTTTATATTCCACAACCGCACTGTTGGTTGCTAAGTTGACCGTAGCACTTTCCACGCCTTCCATGCGCCGCAGTCCCTTTTCGATGCGAGCCGCACAAGCAGCGCACGTCATCCCTTCAATATCGAGCATCACTTTTTCGATCGCAACGCCGTATCCGAGCTTTTCAATTTTGGCTTGAATGTCGTGAAGACTGTGCTTTGCGGGATCGTATTCAATCGTTGCTTTTTCCATTGCTAAATTGACGTTCGCCTCGACTCCGTCCATTTTATTGAGCACTTTCTCGATGCGGCTCGAGCATGCGGCGCACGTCATGCCGGTAATATGCAACGTAACATGCTTTTTCTCACCCATGGTGCTTCCTCCTCTATTTCGAGAACTGCTGGATAACGGTCATTAATTCTTGTATCGATTCGTCACCGTTGCCTTCGCGAATCGCCTTGGCGACGCAATGACGAACGTGTCGCTCTAGCAAATTCAAACCGACTTTATGCAACGCTGCTTCAATTGCGGAAATTTGGATTAAAATATCGATGCAATAGCGATTGTCTTCAACCATTTTTTGCACGCCGCGCACTTGTCCTTCAATGCGTTTTAGGCGTTTGATAATGTTTTCAATTTCCTCTTCCGTCCGCGGAACCATTTTTGGATTGAGCTGATTCTCTTCACGATGATTCATGAATTTCACCTCATTCCATTGTTCTATATACATTATACCGGTAATGGGTATAAATAACAATTGAAATGCATTAATCTTTTTCTAGCATAAAACTCCTTTAGTTGCTTCGCCATTATGCAAGAATGAACCGCTGATCCTTGATAATCAGCGATACATTACAATTGCATGGCTGTTCCTTTTTAATAAAGAAAAATCGTTCCCTTCACTATGTAACAAAGCCGGCATTGACTTTATCTCCTGCTTTCTACGGCTGTTAATTAATCTCGATGCCGAAAAAGGAGATCACAAAAGGACAAATAATAAGGAAAGCGCGAAGCCCTCGAGATAAATATGCATAAAAAACATTCATTTGTTTCATGCCAATAGACTGACAATAATTGTTTCTTTTTTCAAAAAAAACCCGCTTCGAAACGAAGCGAGACTAACGTAAATTAAAACCTTTTCCTTCAATAAATTCTTTCATATACATGCGCACCGGGTTGCTGAGCATGTTCGCCATCTGCCCGGTCCATGTATCGCGGCGTTTGCCGTTTGTCCGCTTTTCGTAATACGCGGAAACGATATCGTTATATTGTTTCAGCTGTGCTTCGAATTTGGAGCGGTCTTGCTCATACGTTTCTTCATGGTATACGTGTTCAAACGGCAGACGCGGTTTTTTGCCAGGCTGCTGCGCCGGGTAGCCGACGGCAAGCCCGAAGAGCGGAATGACCCGCTTCGGCACTTTGAGCAGCTTGCACACTTCCGGCAAGTTGTTGCGCAGCCCGCCGATATAGCAAATGCCAAGCCCCATCGATTCTGCGGCGATGGCCGCGTTTTGCGCCGCCAACGCTGCATCAATAAGCGCGACCATAAATTTTTCCGTGCTCTCAAGTGATGGCAGCACCTCTTTCTGTTCCATTTCGCCAATCACTTCATGACGGTGAAAATCGGCGCAAAACACAAAGAAATGGCCATTATGCTCGACATAAGATTGATTTCCCGCGATTTGGGCAAGCTTCCGTTTCGTTTCTTTATCTTTCACCCCAATGATGGAATAAGCTTGTACGTAACTTGATGTCGATGCCGCTTGCGCGCACTCGACGATCGTGCGAATTTGTTCATCCGATAACGGACGATCTTCAAATTTCCGAATCGAACGGTGCCGCAAAATTGTTTCGATGACTGAATTCACAGTAAATGCCTCCTATACAATAGATTGAATAGCTTTGTATTCTATCATATCAAAATCAAAAATGATTGACACTCGTCTCTATATCTGCGTTACTTTTTTATACGCGAAATAAGAATACACAATCGGCACAACCGCGATAAAGGCAATGGATGAAATGAGAAGAAAGCCGCGAATCGATGAAGGCATAAAAGCGGAAACGATGAGCATCCCTCCCCCGATGAAAAACACTTTGCCGCCAAACCGGTGCGTCCGCGCCCAAACGGTCTCGTTCGCCAGCGTCCACGGCGTGCGGATGCCGATGAAATAATTCGCTTTAACTTTTGGCATATAGTTTCCGAGAATGATAAAAAGCAGACCTAACCCTATATTTACAATCCAATCCATATTGACATCATAACCAAGACCGCTAAAAATAACGGCGATGTGAATGACGACGAAAAACGTTAATGACGCGTTCATAAAAACACGATACGCTCCTGCAAATTTTTCATAATTCTCTTTGCGCGGATCGATTTTCGACACCCCAAACAATATCCCATAAATCCATGTCAAGAAAATCGGCCCAAATAAAACGGCGAAAAGTTTTGATGCATAGCCATCCACTTCCCCCGAAAAGTTCCAATGAATCGGAACTTCCTCCGGCAGCCGCGGATATGCCCATAAGGAAATCCCCACACTAATGATGCTCAACAAGAAAAAATACCAATGCTTTTTCATTCCCTCTTCCCCTTTCCTTCTTGCAAAGATAAAATCCAAGCAAGTACATCTTGCAACACCGTTGTGTTGATGGAGTAATAGATGTACTGCCCGTCTTTTTCAGCGTGCACTAAATCCGCCTGCTTTAACAAATTTAGATGATGGGAAATGCTCGGTTTGGAAATGCGGAAATGATCGGCGATTTCCCCTGCTGTTAAATCCTTGTTCCTTAACAGGTTGAGAATGTCTCTTCTCGTCGGATCGGCTAGCGCTTTATAAACAAGGTTCATTTTCATATACGTTCACCGTGCTTATTTTGTTATTTAGAAAATTATCTAATTATTTAATTACATTATATAAAATATTCAGTTTTCTGTTAATAACCTGAGAAAACAAAAAGAGAACACCATGTGTCCTCTCCATCAACGAAAAACTATACTTCTACCATCATCGTATCATAGGCGATTTCGATGGACAGCCCTTGTTTTTGCAACTGTTTTTCTATTTCTTTGAGATCATCAAAGCCTAATCTGTTCATTTCTTCGACATGAGTCAATATAGTTTTCTTCGCCTTTAATTTGTGAATAATATTCAATGTTTCTGCAAATGTTGCTTCTATTTTCAATATAGGGTGATGTTCAGGCAGCAGCCGTTCCACTGTCAGCGGATGAAGCTCAAAAATGCCGATCGGTAAAACCGCAACATCTACTTCCTGTACTTCCCGTGGAGGATCCCAATTATTCAGCTCATCCATCGCAATCAGCACCCGCTTCTCCCCTTCTGAAAATAAAAACGCATACACGTAGTCTTCGGCTAAGCGGAACGGGCGAATCTCCACTCCTTCTATCAATACGCTATCCCCATCTTGCAGCGTATGAAGGCGGATGTATTTCATCTTTTCGAGGAAAGAGAGATGTTCGCCGCTGCCGAGGCGGTGCTGAAAATCGATGGCGACCTGCTGCGGCAAGTAGACATCCGTCGTCGTGGAAGCAGGAGGATAATTCCGAAAATCGGCATTGATGGACTCCAGCACCCGCCTTCCCATCACGTGATCAGGATGCCAATGCGAGTAAAACACCGCGTTGATTTGTTTAATTTTAGAACGATTCATCTGCATATAAATATCTTCCGGCGTATCGATTAAGACGTCCGGACCGTGCACAAACAGGCTTGGACCGCTGCGGCTGTAAGGGATTCCTTTCACGCGCGCCTCGACGCATACGCGGCATTGGCAAAGCGGACGCGGAATCGTCACCGCTCCGCCTGTTCCTAAAAATTCAATTTTCATATCCTTCCCTCGCTTCTGTCATTATTCAGAAACAACACCGTATTTGTCTCCGTCTAACAAAATGTGATACGTTTGCTCACCGATGCTATGATGATCCGTTGTTTTTTGTTCGCCGCAAACATCTCCATCCGAAAATTGCAGATATGGATTGGTTTATCGCTCATAATAAATAACTCGCTTTGTTTCCCAAAAACAATTGTATCTATTTAGTATGAATTTTTTTAAATAATCAAACTATAAAAAAGCGCTCCACATCGGAACGCTTTTTTACAGTTACTCGGCAAATTTTCCTTCTTGATAATCGCGGATCGCCTGGCGGATTTCTTCCTGCGTGTTCATCACAAACGGTCCGTAAGCGACAACCGGCTCGTTAATTGGCTCACCGGCATAAAGGAGGAGGCGCAGTTTTTCTTTGGCGGTGACAGTCAACTACCCAACGGCTAAAGTCGTGGGCTTGCAACTAGCCTAATTGGCTGCCGCGTTCGGCTGGTTGACAGCAGCCCTGCGGATGTTTTCCGCAGCCACGTTGTCGGCAGGGGCAGCGTACCCACAAGCTCGACAACAAAACTGATCCCTTGACGGTCTGTTTTCTTTGGCCACATGTCCGCAAACCGGACAGGTGCGGGAAGTATTTTTTGGATGAACCAATACCACCGGCACGCCAGCGATCGCCGCTTTATACTCAATAAACTTTCTCAACTGATAAAAAGACCAAGAAGAGTGTTGACGACGCTGTTGCTTTTTAACCGTTTTCTCGGTGCGTTGGCGGATGCCCTTTAAATCTTCAAGGGCAATGCCGCATCCGAGTGCCTTTGCCTTTTCAACAATCTTCTTGCTAATGCAGTGGTTCACATCACGGGCAAATAGTTTTTCCTTCTTGGAACGCTTTTTAAGCAGGCGTTTCGCTGACTTGGTGCCTTTCTTTTGGAGTTTGGCGCGAAGTTTCGCATGGCGGCGGCGCAGCCCGTTGACCTTCGAGCCGGAAAATACCTCACCGGTGCTATCGACGGCGATATTAATGATGCCAAGGTCCACACCGATAAATCCGTTTTCGGAATTGGGCTGGCCTTCGGGAACGTCCACCACGAGCAGTAAATAAAAAATACCGTTTTGAAGGACTAAATCGGCTTGACCCCGAACACGGTTGCCGCACAGCAAACCTTGATGGTAGCGGCTAATGACCATAGGGATTTCCATTCTTCCTTGCAAGGTAAGGATGGAAGCATACTCTAACCCTTTAAAGGACAGGATTCTTTCATCATACACGATGGCACCGGTTTCTTTAAAGTTATGCAAGGTTTTTTTATCCAAACGATAGCTTTCCGACACTTTGCCGATGGCACGAACGGTCATTTGGGCAGAGAGGCCAAATTTTTCCCTGACGTCATAGTAGCAAAGCCGCTGGATTTTCGTTTTGGAAAAGGTTCTGGAGCGAAAAGCAATCTCGCTAATATAGTTGCATGCTTGGTTAAACCGTTTCATTGTTTCCAGCAGCGCATGAAACTGTTCAAGAGTTGGCATTAATTTAATCTTGAGAGTGCAGAGCATTCTTGATTCACCTACCTTTCTAAATCCAGTGTACTTATATTGAACGAAAAATTCAGTATATACTGAAAATATAAACCCCGCCTTCCTCCCACAGCTAAAGCAGTGGGCTTCCGGCGGATGTTCTCGTGAATCATGTCCGCAACGAAGACATTTCACTCCTTTCTCCCCCCTTTTTATTTTCCTTTTACATACATTTCGTCATAAGATGCTTATGTTCCTGCTGACGCATCATCTTTTTTCTTAAAAGTAAATTACTTTACAAAAGTAAGTTAGTTACATTATTATATTTGCGTTAAAACACTATGCCATTGATATTACATGGATTTCCATAGTGTTTGTTGTTTTCATTCCACGCTATTTATACTAACGAAAGGAGAAAGAACATGGCTAAATTATTGTACATTACAGCAAATCCAAAACGGGAAGAGGAATCTTACGGCTTATCCGTTGGAAAAGCGTTTCTTAACGCTTATAAACAACAAAACCCGCAAGACGAGATTGTCGAATTAGACCTTTATCGTACTGACATCCCTTACATTGATGCCGATGTATTAAACGGCTGGGGCAAATTGCAACAAGGGCATACATTTGAACAGTTAAGTGCAGAAGAAAAACAAAAAATCAGCCGCATCAATGAGCTAACCGATCAGTTTATCAACGCAGATAAATATGTGTTTGTCACACCGATGTGGAATTTTAGTTTTCCACCAAAAATGAAATCTTATATCGATACAATCTGCATCGCAGGCAAAACGTTCCGTTACACGGAAAATGGTTCGGTAGGGCTATTAACAGGAAGAAAAGCGGTGCACATTCAAGCACGCGGCGGAATTTATTCAGAAGGACCAATGAAAGAAATGGAATTCGGAGACCGTTATTTGCGGGCAGTGCTCAGCTTCATCGGCATTACTGATGTTCAGTCCATTTTTGTCGAAGGAATGGCGCAATTCCCGAATGAAGCAGAGGCAATTAAACAAAACGCGATCAAGCAAGCAGAACAAGTTGCGAAAAACTTTTAACAAAATGACCTGCTCCTTTGGTAAGGGGCAGGTCATTTTCTATTCTTTCTATTAAAAATAAAAAAGCTTGCCGATGACATCGACAAGCTGTATGATTTCAAATTAGTATAATATGTAGTTAAAATAATGATAATGGCGGAGGAGGAGGGATTCGAACCCCCGCGGGCTGTGACACCCCTATCGGTTTTCGAAACCGACCCCTTCAGCCAGACTTGGGTACTCCTCCACTTCGTTGATGGAGCCTATCGGACTCCTGCGTGCGGGGCAGGCGCTCTCCTAGCTGAAAGAAAGCCCCATCACGAAATGATCGGGAAGACAGGATTTGAACCTGCGACCTCACGGACCCGAACCGTGTGCTCTACCAAGCTGAGCTACTTCCCGTTCATATCGATTGTTCTCTCGTTAGCGCCAATTAGTATTCTATATTAAAAAAATAGGGTAGTCAATACTTTTTTAGTAAAAAACTTTTCGAATAAAGAATAACGCATCCTGACATGTTTTCGCCAGCATTTTTCTACGTATATGATGTACAATCTCTATCATGTTCGTGATCAATCGTCGACTAACCAAGCCACCATCCCAATCATCTTTTTAAGAGAAAAAGGGACTCTCCTCTTATGTCAGAGGAAAGTCCCCCTCTATTTTCAATATACATCCCGCTTCGTAAAGACGATAAATGAAATCACGAGTGCTGCAAGTCCCCACACCGCCAGCACCGTCATGGAAAACCCGAGCGTCATGCCTTCAATCGGTGGCGCTGTCCCATTGACATAATCCGTAAGGCGAAGATTGACCATAAACAAATATTTTGCCGATTCCCACGAAGACACCATATTCGATAAAATCGCTCCGGAAATCAATGCCGCAAGCATAATGCCCATCACTGCGGCGGTGCTGCGCATCAATACAGAAAGCATGAACGTCAATGTTCCAACGACAATCGAAACAAACCAAGCAAGCCCTAGTTCGATTAACACGTACTTCCATTGTGGAAGCAAATGTACCCCTTCCGTATTAAGTTCTTCACCGTTAATGGTAAAACCAGTTAGTAACGGCAGCCGCCATCCTTGATACCCAAATACAATCCCCGAAATCAAATAAGAAAGCAGAGCGACCATCAATAAAATAAACGAAATCGATAGAAGAAGCGCTATGTATTTGCTAAGCAAAATCGTTCCGCGTTTGACCGGTCTTGTAAGCAGCAGTTTAATCGTTCCTATGCTTGCTTCTGAGGATACTAAATCCGCCGCGACGACCATCATTAAAAGCGGAAGAAACAAATCGATCGCGTTTTCAATAAACATGCGCATAAACGTTGGCGCACCGGGAGCGGATGGATTAATGTCATGTTCCAAATAATATTGTTGCTGCTGAAGGCGAATGTGCAAATATTTGCGCCATTCTTCCGAAATGCTGCTTGAATTCAGACGGTTTTGCGCGTCAATAATTTGCTGTTGCAGCTGCGTCCGCCAATCTGTTGTTCCGAGCCGTTCCTGTATTTCCTGCACCTGCTTATATTGCGCGTATGTAAAAAGGACAACGAGTACGGCGACAATCGCCGCAATTACCGATAACCGCTTTTTGCGGACAATTTTCAGCATTTCGTTGTACACGAGGTTACTCAATCGCATCCCCTCCCGTTAATTCAATAAACAAATCCTCCAGTGTCGGCAGTTTCGGCTGAATTTCATGGACGTGTACTCCCGCTTCTACTAGTTTTTTGTTCCATATAGCTAAATTCTTTCTTTCATATGGAGTCACCAGCCTATCTCCTTGAATGGCGACAGGCGACGTTTCTTTCTCTAGTATTTCTTTCGCTGTTTCGATGGGGGCGGCTTTCCAGACAACTCGCGCTTGTTCTTTAAGCAGCCGTTCCACCGTGTCCACCCGAAGCAGCAGCCCTTTTGCCATAATCGCCACGCGGTCGCACATTAATTGAATTTCGCTTAACAGATGTGAGGAGACAAGCACGCTCAATCTTTCTGATTCTGCCAAAAAGCGGATAAATTGGCGCATTTCGCGAATGCCGGCAGGATCAAGCCCATTGGTCGGCTCGTCCAAAATCAGCACTTTCGGCTTTCCTAGCAGCGCCTGCGCAATGCCGAGACGCTGTCGCATCCCAAGTGAATACGTGTTCACCCGATCGTGAATGCGGTTTTGCAAACCGACTAACTCCACCACTTCCATGATTCGTTCTTTTGGAATATCGGGAACCATGCGCGCAAAGTGCTCCAAATTTTCCCATCCACTTAAATACGGATATAATTCTGGATTTTCGACAATGCAGCCGATATGGCGAATCGCTTTGGTAAACTGACGCTTTAGGTCATAGCCGCAAATAGAAATATGTCCCGATGTTGGCTTGATAAGCCCGACAAGCATGCGGATGGTGGTCGTTTTTCCCGCGCCATTCGGTCCTAAAAACCCAAATACTTCACCTTCCTTCAGTTCAAATGAAATTCCTTTGATAATTTCTTTGCGGCGAATTGTTTTGCGTAAATCGGTTACGACAAGCGGTGCGTGTGTTGTCGTCATTGTTTGTCCTCCTCCGTCCACGTAATTAAAGAAGCGACACGTTCGCCAATGCGTTTATAGCCTTCCTTATTCGGATGGAAATGGTCGCTGTACAAATAATCATTCACATGAAGCTCAAACAAATCGAATATCGGCACAGCAATGATATTTGGATAGCGAGCTGCCGTTTCTGCCGAAGCAAAATTCCACTGCCTTACGATCGCGGATGTCTTCTTTGCGTCACCGAGGTCGCTAAACGGATTGTATAGCCCGATGTAAAAAACAACTGCATCTTTATTGACGCTGCGAATCGTTTGAAAAATACGGTCTAAGTTGTGTAAATACGCGTTTTTTGCCTGCTCGATTTGCTTTGGCGCAAGCTTTAGCGCTTCTCCGCCTTGAAACAAATCATTCCCGCCGATCGTCATCACGATGATGTCAGCCATTTTTAGCTGCCTCTTTATCTCAGCTTGTCCTAATTGCTTAAGGAGTCCGTCAGATCGCTGTCCTTTAATAGCCAAGTTTGTTACACGAATCGGTTTCGTTGTTTTTTTACGGAGAGAATCGACCATATAGCCAATATACCCTTTTCCGCTTTCGTCTCCCGTTCCCCTTGTCAGCGAGTCGCCAAGAGCGACAATGTAAATTTCACGGTTGTCCGCTTTTTTCTCTTTTGTATATTTCGTCGTGCCTGCTGGCGGCATCGCGGCGGAAAAAAATTGATCTTGAATGCCCATGGCAAAACCGCCAAGCCATAATATTCCCGCCAGCACGGATACAATCGTGATGGTGCTTACAATACCGCGTCTCATGCAATCATCCTTTCTTATCTTTGTTACTTATCATACAATATTTTCATCCAGGCTACACCTTTAGACTCTCCGCATTTGATAGTAAAAAGCACGCCGTTATAAAACAGCCGCCACAATGAAAAAGCTTGGTGATTTCACCAAGCCGTTCTTACTGGATTATGTTCAAACAAATTTCTAGTGCCTTACCGTTTTTGCGAATAATCTACAATTCCCATCGAACATACTTGTAAATCGAGACGGATGATGTCATACGCTTCTGATGTCGGTGAAATATTTCTTTCTTGCAAGAAAGCGCTGACTTCTTCATACAGCTTGCGAAAAACCGCTTCAGCTTTTTCCTGCATCGATGCGCCAGGCATGTTGGCAATCGCTTTTTCTCCTGCTTCGACAAACTTTGGAAGCCAAAAACGAAGCTGTTCAAACGCTGCGCGAGGGTTTTCTAGCATGCCAAAATGACCGAAATAAATGCGTTCAGGTTGAAGCTGCTCCAATCGCTCTGCCGATTGCAGCATCGCCTCTGGCCGGAATTGGTTCGGAGAAGTGGACGGCAAACAATATTCAAGCCCATCTTTTAGCAATTGCGGATAAAACACTCCGATCGTATCGCCAGTAAAAACACCGCGGCTGCGCGAATCGTAAATCGAAAAATGATGGTTGGAATGGCCAGGCGTATCCAAAAACGTCAACGTACGCTCACTGCCGAGCGTAAGCGTATCACCATCTTCTTTCACGATGAGACGATCCTCTGGAATCGGTACAACCGGGGAAAACAATTGGTCAAATTTTTCCCCATACACCGCCTTTGCTCCTTGGATTAACCGTGATGGATCTGCTAGATGCCGCTTCCCTTTCGGATGAACAACAACAAGGGCGTTCGGACATTTTTCAAGCAGCACGCCAGCGCCGCCAGCGTGGTCCAAATGAATATGTGTCACAATAATATAGCGGATATCCGCAGGATCAATTTGAAGCGCTTCTAGTCCTTTTAATAAATACGGAACAGAAGGGCTTGGACCTGTCTCAATAATAGCAAGCTCTTCTTCGTGAAGCACATATGTACCGGTGCGCTCTGCAACTCCTAAATCAAACAGATCAATCATCGAAATGTTGTGCCCTAAATCACGAGGTTTTTTCATCATATCATCTCCTACTTTTTATCTTTACTGAATATTCTACCAAATTACATATAAATAGAGAAACTATATTATTTTAAAAAATGGAAAAGGACATGAACCGATTTCAAGCAAAGACAACTTTGAAATCCATCGTTCATGCCCAATGAAAATTGTTCCATTGTAAAGAAGCGTCTATAATATTCGCAGCTAACAGGAGAATTTAGCGATCAGTACAATGCGGAACTAAATATCCTTTGCGAAAAAAATTATTCAACTGTCATTATGACGCAAGATGATTAGATAGAGACGCTTTTCGATGTGTGCGGATTGCCCACCATATCGAAACAGCCCAGCCAAATATGATGATTGCGTAAATCGTTGCATGCCAATTTCTAGGAGTTTCCCATGCATGAAGCAAGGTGCGAATGTTTGTGAAAATGATGATGCCTCCAACTAGAACCCCAAGCAAATGGGATGGCATCTTACGAACAAGCCACGCGGCGATTGGCGCAGCGACGATTCCCCCTAACATTAGCGTTCCTACCCAAAACCAATTGACTTGTTCCCAGCCTAACGAAATGACGAATCCAATGGTAGCGGATAAAGCAACGGCAAATTCCGACGTATCAACTGTTCCCACCACTTTTCTCGCTTCCATTCCTTTATTCGCAAGAAGAACAGGGGTGGAAATCGGGCCCCATCCTCCTCCGCCAGTGGCATCGAGAAAGCCGGCCACTAAACCAAGAGGAACAAGCTGCTTATTCGAAAATTTCCGCGGTGGTTGTTGATCTTGTCTAGGTGAAAGAAATAAAAACCGATACATAATATAAAACCCAAGCGCCAACAAAAATAGTGAAATATATGGTTTAATGACATCCCCTGGAAGATTGCTTAAAAAGCAGGCACCGAAAAACGCGCCAAGCGAGCCGGGAATAATTAATTTGATCACCATGTCACGGTCGACATTTCCAAATTTAATATGAGACGCGCCTGAAGCTGCAGTTGTGACCACTTCCGCTAGATGCACCGAGGCGGAAGCGACCGCCGGAGCAATCCCGAACGCAAGCAACAGTGTTGTTGATGTAACCCCATACGCCATTCCGAGCGAACCGTCGATGAGCTGAGCGATGAATCCAACAATCACAAACACGATTAACTTTTTCATTTTTTCCCTCCACCTAAAATAATCGAAATATTCCTATTAATTTATACATTAATACCAAGTAATCAAAGTTGTCAACTATGAATTATAAAAAAACAAAACAGGGTTCAGACCCATCGTCTGAACCCTGTTTTGTCCAAGTGTAAACCAACGGAATTTTATCATGTGATCATCTCCCCCTTTACTTTCGTTTCGAGGGGGGATTGGGGAAAAATATTAAAATTTGGCTTGATATTGTTCAACTTCCCAAGCATGCACAGCGGTGCGATAGCTGTCCCACTCCGCTTTTTTCATGGCGACATATTCACCGAATACGTGATCACCTAGGGTTTTGCGACCGATTGTGCCGTTTTCGAATTCTTGAATTGCCGCTCCTAAACTAGCTGGAAGATTTTCGATGCCAAGTTCGGCGCGGCGCTCTTCTGTCATATGGAAAATATCTTCATCAATTGGCGCCGGAACCTGCAAACCTTTTTCGATTCCGTCCAACCCAGCGGCAGCAATGATGGCAAACGCACGGTAATGGCATACCATTTTTCCAAAGAAAAAAGGTAGGAAATGCAAAACCCTAATATTAATAATTGGATAAATCCGCGTAAAGCGGACCAAATAATCTCTTTTTCCAATTTTAACGACTGCCGGTATGAGATAAATACCGGCACAAGAATAAACAGCCATATGATGAAAAGCGATGTATTATTGATTTGATTCAATAAAGACACCTTCTTTCCCATACGCCGCTAGTTCATATGCCGATGCCGCCATGAACCTGACGGAATGAAAGGAAGGTGTGCCGCTTTGCTTTTCGGATACACATACACGTAGCCTTCGATTGGCTGTTCAATGTCTTTCACCCAAACCCGCTCGTATTCGTTATATTGGCTGCCTTCTTCATATTCTTCAAGCTCATCCATCGCTTTCAGCCCTTCTTTTGTTACGGTAAACCATTCGCCGATTACTTCGCCTTCTTCTTCGATAACGAGCGCGGGGTATGCACCGACGTCATATAAGCGCCCTTTCACTCTTCCTGGCTGAATATGGCGAATGTACGGTGCCGCAATATGATGATTTTGTTCCCCGACTAGCAGTGTTCCGTATACAAATACACGATACAGCAGCGGTCTCATTTTTTCTCCCCTCTAGGTTTATAAGTTTACATAATAATATTACGGTTATATGTAAAGTAGAAAATTATATCTACTACTAACCATACCGAAAAAACAAAAACAATGGAAGCCCTGCCTCTCATCCATCCTTGCAGCTCCGAAGCTGCGCCAGTGTGAATTTGTCTTTTCAAAAGGAGATGACCGCCACAACAAAAGTGATACCGCCAAAAGCAGTATCACTTTTGTTTTATCACTTATGCTTTTTGAACGTTTGCCGCTTGTGGGCCACGGCCGCCGTTTACGATATCAAACGTAACCGTTTCGCCTTCTTCCAACGTTTTAAATCCTTCGCCTTGGATCGCCGTGAAATGAACGAACACATCATTGCCGCCATACATCTCAATAAATCCATACCCTTTTTCCGCATTAAACCATTTTACTTTTCCTTTATTCATTGGGATTCCTCCAAAATAAAAAGTTGACCATCGTTCCGTTACCGATAGAAAAAAGCCGTGCGCTCATGCAAGAAAGGGAGCATACATAAGAAGGCCCTTTCTTTGAATGAGGCACGACTTATTACGATCCTTCCATATAACGAACGAAATGGCGCTTCGTTAATAATACTTTATAAACAAAAGAAAGTCAAGATTTTTTGCTATTCTTTCCATTTAATGCTGCAACCGATGCTTGGCTTTTGTTTTTCCGGCACTGGTTCGCCATTCAATAATGCGTCTAATGCCGCGCGAATCGATTCTCCTGTAACCGGAATGCCGTTATTTGGCCGTGAATCATCCAACTGTCCGCGGTAAACACATTTTAAGTCGCGGTCAAAGATATAGAAATCCGGCGTGCACGCTGCTTGGTACGCTTTCGCTACCTCTTGGGTTTCATCAAATAAATATGGGAACGGATACCCTAATTCTTCTGCCACTTTTTTCATATTTTCCGGCGAATCTTCTGGATATTTTTCGACATCGTTGGAATTAATGGCGACAAACGTAACTCCTTTTGGCTGATAATCATTAGCAAGACGGACAAGTTCATGCTGTACATGTTTTACATACGGGCAATGGTTGCAAATGAACATAATAACTGTTGCGACATCCGATTTGATATCTTCTAAACGGACTGTTTTTCCATCCACCGCATTCACTAGTTCAAACGATGGTGCTTCTTTTCCTAACGGAAACATATTGGATTCAACTGCTGGCATACATCCACACCCTTTCCAAATTTTCTGCTTGTCTTATTATACCAAAGCAGCGAATGTGTTCACAAATTCTCCGCCTAAATGGACAAAGAATAGCTGCATATGATATCGCTTAGGCATTTAGAAAAAGGAGTAGTCATTTTACGGAGAATCAACAAGCACAAAAACGGAAGAAAACGCTAAACTAAAAAAGAACTAATGCGTTCGTAGCCCTTTGCGTTGCGCAAGGATTTTTACCGGATAGGCAAATAAATAGACAATTTTTTGCAATCGAAACATAATAAAAATAATTACAATAACAGAAAGGATGTTTTTGATGCGCCTTAAATTAAGTGTGTTAGACCAATCGCCAATCGCGGAAGGCATGACAGCGGAAGAAGCGCTTGCTAATACCGTCCGGCTCGCGCAATTTGTGGAAGAGCTTGGCTATGAACGTTTTTGGGTATCAGAACATCATGATACAAACAATCTCGCCGGTTCATCTCCGGAAGTGCTGCTCGGTCATATTGGTGCAAAAACGTCCCGCATTCGCATCGGTTCCGGCGGGGTGATGCTACCGCATTATAGCGCATACAAAGTAGCAGAAAACTTTAAAGTTCTCGAAGGGCTTCATCCCGGCCGGGTTGATTTAGGGGTCGGAAGAGCGCCTGGAGGCATGCCAATCGCAACCATTGCCCTCCAAGAAGGGAAACGAAGAGACATTGACCGCTATCCACAACAAATTGATGACTTGCTAGCATACTTGCATAACGATTTGCCTAAAGAACATCCGTTACATGGCTTAAAAGCTACACCAAACGTACAAACAGCACCGGATGTATGGCTTCTCGGTTCGAGCTCCTCAAGCGCCATATTAGCAGCACAAAAAGGCCTTCCATATGTATTTGCGCAATTTATTAACGGCGAAGGTGGAGAATATTACACAAAATTGTACCGCGAACAGTTTGTTCCATCGAAATATTTGGACAAGCCGCGCAATATGGTCGCTGTATTTGCCATTTGCGCCGAAACGGAAGAAAAAGCGGAATGGGTGGCATCAAGCCTTGACCTATCGCTTCTGATGATTGAACAAGGCATGGCTTCGCACGGCATCCCAAGTCCGGAAACAGCAATGTCTTACTCCTATAGTCCGTATGAAAGAATGCGTATTCTCGAAAACCGAAAACGGATGATTGTCGGCTCGCCGAAACAAATCAAAGAACAGCTTTTCCGGTTAAGCGAAGCATATGAAACGGATGAAATCATGTTAGTAACGATTACGTATGATTTTCAAGATAAATTAACATCATTCCGATTAATCGCGGAAGAACTATGGGGAGGAAAATAGATGAAAGTAATTTCTATTAATGTAGGAAAGCCAAAAACGGTAATGATCGATGGAAAACCGCTCACAACTGGAATTTTTAAAGAACCTGTGTCGGGACCGCTCTTCGTGGCAAAACTTAGCTTCACTGGAGATGGGCAAGCGGATTTAGTACATCACGGCGGACGTGACAAAGCGATTTGCGCCTATCCGTCTGAGCATTTTACGGAATGGGAAAAACGGTATCACCGCCCATTTTCTCCCGGAGCGTTTGGCGAAAACCTTACTCTAAAAGGACTGACGGAAGACGAAGCATGCATCGGCGATATTTTTTCCGTCGGAACAGCCGTCATCCAAGTATCCCAGCCAAGACAGCCATGCTTTAAGCTTGCCAAGCGGCACGGTCTGCCGGACCTTCCACTTGTGGTGCAGCAAACGGGGCGGACCGGCTTTTATTTTCGCGTGTTGCAAGAAGGCGTCATTCAGCAAGGCGATCCACTGATACTAGTCGAACGCCAACCATCCCGGCTATCGATTGACTATGTTAACCGAATTTACTACGAAGAAAAGAACAACGTGGAAGCGATGCGGACAATCCTTGCCGAACCCGCTTTATCGGAAAGCTGGCGCAACGTATTTGCCGCAAGGATTTCCGCCGCCGCTAACTCTTAAAAAGAAACGCCTTGTACGCGCGTACAAGGTGTTTTTACGATACTTCCCCTTTTTGCAAATGGCGATGATACAAATCGTAGTAAAACCCTTTTGCCTTAAGCAGCGATTCATGCGTGCCTTGCTCAACGATTTTCCCTTCATGTAACACGAGAATGCGGTCCGCGTTTTGCACCGTATTGAGGCGATGGGCAATGACAAAACACGTCCGCCCTTTCATAAGCCGCTCGAGCGCTTCTTGAATTTTCATTTCGGTCATTGTATCAATGTTGCTCGTCGCTTCATCCAAAATTAAAATAGATGGATTGGCGACCATCGCACGCGCAATTGCTAACAGTTGTTTTTGTCCTTGGCTAATGCCGCTGCCATCTTGCTTCAGCACCGTATCGTAACCGTTTGGCAGTTTGGTGATAAACGAGTGCGCATTCGCCCATTTTGCCGCTTGTTCCACTGCTTCATCACTTGCATCTAATCTTCCGTATCGAATGTTATCGCGAATCGTTCCTTCAAATAAAAACGTATCTTGCAAAACAAACGCCATATGGGCGCGCAAGCTTGCGCGTTTAATAGTACGGCTATCGTGCCCATCGATAAAAATATGACCGCGATCCGGATCGTAAAAGCGGGCTAGCAGCTGTAAAATCGTCGTTTTTCCTGCACCGGTCGGACCAACGAGCGCCACCGTTTCTCCTGGAGAAACCGAAAAGCTGACATTGCGAATGACATCTCGCTTTTTATCATAGGAAAATACGACATGGTCAAATTCCACTTTTCCTTGTATATGGTTGAGCGAAATCGCTCCCGTTTCGTCCCGTTCTTCTTTTTCCATATCTAAAATTTCAAATACTCGTTCCGCGCCAGCCAGCGCCGAAAGCAGCGTATTCCATTGGTTCGCCAAATCATTTAACGGGCGTGTAAATTGGCGTGCATATTCGACAAACACAACAATGACGCCGATTGAAATCATCCCTTTAAGCGCTAAAACACCACCCACGCCAGCAATAAGACCAAAGCTGGCGTTGTTTAGAAAGTTCATTAGTTTCGGGATAAATCCCGAATACGTTTGCGCCCAAAATCCCGCTTGCTTCAACTGCTCATTTTTTTGTAAAAAGCCATCAATCATTCTCCGCTCTTGCGAAAACATTTTTACGACTTTTTGCCCAGAAATGACTTCTTCAATAAATCCGTTCATCTCTCCTAAACAACGTTGTTGCTCACGAAACCGTTTCTGCGTGCGATTCGTAATCCATCGCATCCCAATGTACATCATCGGGACAACTAGCAAAGTGACAAACGTTAGAAGCGGGCTTAGCCAGAGCATGACGCAGATCGCTCCGACAAGCGTAAGCGTGCTTGATATTACTTGGATGACGGTACTATTAAATGTTTGGCTCATATTATCGATATCGTTTGTAATCCGGCTCATTAATTCCCCTTGCCGGCGCTTGTCAAAAAATGAAATCGGCAGTTCATGAAAATGGCGAAACAGCTGTTTCCGGATCGCATAAATCGTTTTTTGGGCAATTCGGATCATCCAATAGTTTTGCAAAAAAGTTGAGGCGGAAAGTGCCACATAAATAAAAAGAAGAAGCGCTAAAACAAGAAAAAAACCGTCTGTCTGCTTCGTGACAATATATGTATCAATCGCTCTTCCTACTATATATGGACCAAGCAGACTTAAACAGGAACTTACGATCACCATTACAACAACCGCAATAAGCCATCCTTTTTGAGGCGAAAGAAATGACCAAAGCCGCTTTAATGTTCCTATGTTGTCTTTTGCTTGCTGCTTTTGTCCCGCAGCTGCCATGGTTCTATGTCGCGGTCGTAACATTCGTGCCCCTTCTTTCCTAATTGCGATGCTACAATTTTCCGGTACAGCTCGCTTTTCTCTAACAGCTCATCATGGCTGCCTTTTGCTAAAAGCTTGCCATCGTCTAACAAGAAAATCGTGTCTGCTTCCATCGCCGTTTGAATTTTTTGTGTAACAATGAATGTGGTACACGTATACCACTTTAACTCCTTCAGCAATTTTGCCTCTGTTTTTAAATCTAGCGCGCTTGTGCTATCATCAAGCAATAAAATTTTCGGCATTCCAACAAGTGCCCTGGCAATCGAAAGGCGCTGTTTTTGCCCGCCAGACAAGTTTACCCCTTTCTGCCCAATCATGTCTCATATCCATTCGGAAACTTCATAATCGTATCATGAATTTGCGCATGTTTCGCCGCTTGGATCATCTCTTCCATCGAAGCATGTTCGTTTCCGAAACGAATGTTTTCGGCAATCGTTCCGGAAAATAACAACACTTCTTGTGGAACGAAACGGATGGAAGCACGCAACTGTTCTTGTTTCATTTGTCGAATATCGATGCCATCGATCATCACTCGCCCATCCACCGGGTCGTATAAACGAGGGATCAACTGAAGCAAAGTTGACTTTCCTGAACCGGTCGCTCCTAAAATCGCCACTGTTTCATGAGGGCGAACGACAAACGAGACATCTTTTAAAACGAGAACACGGCTATTCGGATAGCGGAATGACACATTCTCAAAGCGGACTTCTCCTTGTTCGACCGCTTTATTGCATGCCTGTTTATCATCTTCGATATCCACTTCCACACTTAACACATCCGCAATGCGCCCAGATGATGCTTTAGCACGCGAAAATGCCATCGTAATGAATGCAAACATCGATAACGCCGAAGTAATACGAGTCGTATAATTGACAATTGCCACTACTTGACCTGCCGTTATGCTTCCTGCTTGAATATCGATACGACCGATGAAAAGAATGACAATAATCGCCATATTCATGACAAATAACAATACAGGGGTAATCGTTTCTACTAAACGTAATACACTGATTGTCCGTTTCATTAGCGTTTCGTTCGCTTTTATAAACCGCTCCTGCTCGTACGTTCCTCTCATCCACGCTTTAATGAGGCGCATCCCCGCTAAATTTTCGCGCATCACGCTGTTGACACGATCAAGCGCTTGTTGCACGATCGAAAAAGATATAACCGCTTTTTTCATCATCCATAAAAGGAACATCACTAACATCGGAACGGCAACAGCAAGCACAAACGCCAGCTGAACGTGAACGGCAAAAGACATGACTACCCCAAATACGACAAGAAGCGGCGCCCTTAAGGCAATTCGCAAACTCATAAACACCATATTTTGTATCTGCGTCACATCGTTCGTCATTCTCGTGATCAGCGAAGCAGTTGAAAAGCGTTCCAAATTCGCAAACGAAAACGATTGAATTTTTTCAAATAAATGTTTTCGAATCGCAAATCCGTACTCTTGGCCCACGTAGCTAGCAGCAAAAGAATTGGCAATCCCAGCAGCAAATGACAAAAGCGAAGCGCCGAGCATGACCGCTCCCCACGTCCAGACGACAGAAAGGTTTTTTGCCATTACTCCATCGTCAATAATTTTCTCCATCAACAACGGCTGCCATAATTCTACTAACAGCTCAATCAGCATGAGCGACCATGCAACGATCATCCATTTTCGATACGGTTTTAAGTAAGATAGTACTTGCTGCATCCTTTCACTCCCCCGTACCTGTGATCTCAACCCTCTGCATGAGGAAAGTCGGCACTAAAAAGTTTTTCCTGCGCCTGCGTGCAAACATTCACTCTTGTTCGGCCAAACTTTTATGGACAAACACCTCATTGGTGTTTAGCGCCCTGTCGGTTCGGTTCAAAACCGTTTTTCTCCCGATGGCTTAAGTCACGGGATTTCATGTGTAAAATTTAGTTACCATAGCGAATGACCGAGGGAGTGTCACTTTTTTGACATCGATGTTGCAGAACATTTTGTTTACCGATATCCATTAAAGTTGTCAGTTCCGTTTCCGGTAGTTAGCCCAAATTTGCATAAACATTTCTTGGTCAGCAATCGCTCTGTTTTGCGAAGCAAAAAACTGGATAATATCTTGTTCGTTTTCCACGATTGGAAACAACTTATGAAATTTCGCAATCATCAATAGTTTTTCGACTGTTTTATTCGATGAAACGACAAAGACCACTTTCTTTTTCTTCGCAACTTCCTTTTTTAAAAAATGGATTAATAGTGCCAAACCGGTACTGTCGATAAACAGAAGCTCATGGACATCAATAATGACGATATCTCCCTTTATTTCCGCCAATGCCATTTGAATCTTTTGTCTAGCAAGCTGCTGCGTGCTGTAAACCAACTTCCCTTTCAGCAATATTTTTTCATATTGTTCTAACGATGTAATTTTCAGTTCAAGAGTGGATATCCGACTATCCATTGCGCCCTCTCCTCATTTTCATCGCAATTGTGCATTTTCCATTTTCTCGCCGTTCAAACCATATATCATCCATGGTTTCTTTAATCAGCAAAAGCCCGCGGCCAGATTCAGCAAGCAACATATCTTCAAGGCTTTTCTCCCGCATTCGCTCAATTTGTTTGATAGGAATTCCGCTGCCTTCATCCGTAACAGTGACAGTTACATCCTCTTCCGTAATTCGCAAAGATAATACAAATGTATTCTTTTCTGTTTCTTCTCCCGATTGTCTTATTGCTGCCACTGAATTAATAACCGCTTCATGAACAGATAACACAAACATATCGCGATCGTGAACCGAAAAAAAACGAGCAATTTGTTCCGCTAGCAAATCGCAAAAATCAATCGCCTCGTCCGTCGCTTCACATTGAATCTTCATTTCGTACATTGCTTTACACCCACTGATCATTAATTTCAAGAAACGATCGTTATTGAATCGTAATAGATAATAAGCATATATCATCGGCAGGATTCATTGGCGATCGACTATGATCAATCAGCATATGCAAAAATTGTTTATCTGGTAAATGGCTATACATTTTTGTATAGTTGCGAATTTTATTCATGCTTTGTAAAATGGATGAATCCATTTCATCTAAAATCCCATCCGTGTATAAAAATAATCTTGTTCGTTTTTGATAATGAATAACTTCTTTTTCAAACGGGACGGAAAACGGACTGCCAATCGCTAGTCCTCCCTTATCCAATTCAATGATTTCTCCATCTTCCGTAACCAACAATCCAGCAGGATGACCTGCATTCGTATATTCAATCTGCTTTTTTTTCGTATCAATCACTAAATAGATCATGGAAAATAAATATCTTATTCCATTTGCGTCGTTAGGAAATAAGTTTTGTACATGCTTTTCGAGTTCTATAGCGACATACACTGGATCGATGACACGCACAATTAATCCCCTTAATAGTGAACGAAGCAACATGCTGACAAGCGAAGAGGAAATGCCATGTCCCATCACATCAATAATAATGACGCCATAGCGGTCATAATCAATTTGGTAACATGCATACAAGTCGCCAGACAAGTCATCCGATGAAATATAAATGGCATCCATCGTCACTGCATCGTTTTGTATCGGAGGGGTTAACACGCTTTGTTGAATTTTTTTCGCAAGCTCCAATTGCTTCTTATACTCTGCTTCTTTTTGTTTTTGTTTTGTGATATCCATAACCATCATCATATATCCCGTAACATTTCCATCCGAATCAGTAACAGGAATGGCAGAATAAGCAACGTCCACGAACGTTCCATCTTTTCGTCTAACTGTGCGTTCGCCTGTTGAATTTTTTAACTGATGAGAAAACATCGCTATGCATTGAGGATGATCATGAAAAAACGAGAAAAATTGCCGGCCGATCACTTCTTCCCGTTTCCATCCAAACAATGTTTCTGCGGCATTTCCCCAATCCATTACCGTCATATTTTTACATAACGGAATAACAGCAATGGGAGCCGTTTCATAAATAGCTTGAAGCATTTGTTCTGATTTTGGTGAACGAATAATTGTTTCCACATCAGAAAAACGCCAGACGTAAAATTCGTCCGCTGTACCTGTGAGTGAATAAACCGTTAACATTCGGACTAATTTCCGGTCATTGTCAATAAGATGTTCAATTTCTCCTTCCCAATAGCCGTTTTCCAACACTGATTTCCAGATTAATTCGTACTTCTCAACATAATGTTCATCGGAAAGGAGAATTTGAAAGGATTGACCGATTAACTGTTCTTTGGAATAACCGGTTAATGTTACCGCTCCATCGTTTGCTGCCACGATAATTTTATTCCGATCTGTGATGACAATTCCTTCGCTTGTATGATGACCGCATGTTTTTCCTTTCACCTGTGAATCTAGTTTCACCATTGTTCAACCCTTTTTCATCGTAATCTTTCAAAAATACATAAAATTCCTTCTTATGACAAAAGGCCACCTTCAAAAAGGAGACCAGTTTTCCCAAAAATAAAAAGTTTTCTTTTTATCTATTTCGATTATCATACTTTTTTTCCTGCTTTTTTTCATCATAGAAGTAAGTATTTTTTCTTCTTTTTTATTGTTTAAAATAGCGGTGACGGATGGCGGCAATAATGAGCAAACATAACGGGATGATAATTTGCAGTGGTACATGCATATAAATTGTCACCATTTTCAATCCTTCTGTAATATGTTCCGGATAGTTGCTTGCAATGGCGATCGATAACAGCAAAACCATTAGCCCAAGCGGATATACGAGACGCTGATGATTTTGAATGCGAAATACATTCGCTGTTCCAATCACCGCAGCATAAAAAAATACGGATACTTTAAAAAATCCGCCAATAATAAGGGCAATCATAAAAAATATATCCAGACGCTCCAAAAAATTCGCAACTCGAATTCTCCGTATCGTGTCTAAAAGTGGAAACGCAGAACGGGCGACAACATCCGCTCCAAGGACGGCAACGTTGATCGTCATAATGATCGCCAAATTAAGACCGCTTAACACCATACCTGCTATCGCCGCTTGTTTCATTTTTTCCGGGTTATTCATATATGGAAACAACATCGTAAAAACAATCATTTCCCCAAATGGAACGTAAAGCGTCTCGGAAAACACAACTTTAAATACCCGTTGCCATCCATCTTCCAACATCGGTTGCAGCCGATGGAGATCCACCAGTCCTGCAGAAATGACTAAAATCAATCCAGATACTGCGAGGAGATAAAGCAAGGTAAGAAACAATTCCCCCGTCCGCGCAATGACCTCAATCCCTTTATAAACGCCATACATCACCGTTAATATCATAATCGCATTTAAAATAAAGAGCGGTGTTTCTGGATACGCAAACGTTAACAACAGATCGCCAAAATCACGGAGGACCCGGGAAGCAATATAAAGAAAATAAACAATATATGCAAACGCCAAAACTTTACCGATCCAAGGGCCAGTAATGTCTTGCACATACGCAGTCAATGGGGCATTTGGATAGTAACGATAGAGACGGTAATAAATAAAAAACAATAATAAACCAAATGTTAAACCTAATAATATCGCAAGCCAAACATCTTGTTTGGCGCCTACACCAAGCGGAATGACGGTAGCACTTCCGTGTTCAAACAGTATGATTAATACAAACAATTGCCGTGCGTCTATCTTCGCTCGTTCCATCATTTCACCGCCCTCACTGTCCAAATAGGTACGATTTCGTTCGCAATCCTGTCCGGCGAATAAACGCTTCTACCGTTACATTCACCTCTAGCTGCGGAAAATAGTGATCATGCCAATCTGATTTCATTGTTTTCCATTGCCGCGGATAGGAACGATAGACAATATCTCCAAACCCAAAGATATCCGTTTTTGCTTTTTTTGCTTCTTCTATCGCTTTGACCACTTCCTTCTTTATACTTTTTTCCGCTTTTTTTTCTAATGCAAAAATTTGCTTAGGATTGGTAAAATCAATGGAGCCAAACTCTTCGCCGATATCTCCCTCTGCCTGAATATGAATGGAAATGGATGGTTTTCCTTTTTTCATATGCGCCGCTACGCTCGTTTTGGCACGAACGACTTTATAGACAGCTGCTTCTTTTTTCTCTTTCCATTCGATCGTAACGCCTGTTTGTTCCATTTTATCAAGAATCCATAACACTCCACGCGCTGCTTCGCCATTAATCCATCTGACAAGTTTATCATCTTTAAACATCGCTAAACCATTGACATTCAATCGTGCATCAGGTTCAGAAGCTTGCACGTTTGTTTGCCGTTTTCCTTTTTGCACGCTCCCAACAATCTCAACACCGCTAATGATAGGCGCTTTTCCTGGAGAAGCAAGATCGTTAATTATTGTTCCTATATCAACATTAATCGATTGCCCCCATATTTTTTCAGAAAATTGTAATGTTTTTATAATTTGATTTGCTGGAATTTTATCAATGGGCGTTAATATTTTGAGAACCTCTTCCGCTGAATGATGCCGGGCGATCACGACCATTGCTGTCGCGCGAAATTCACTATTTCTTTCGAGTGCATCAAACAATCTGTTGACTCCTTCTTTTGCCACTTCTTCACCAATAACCACTAAGTTTGTATGCGCATAATAGATAAGCCGCGATAGTTTTTTGGACGCTTTCCGGCTTGCCTCGACGAGGTTGTCTCCTGTTGCTTTGTAGATGGAAACCGGCACCCCGCCACTACCTCCACCGCTCCGTGTCGAACCAGCAACGTTTCCTGGGTTGACAACTTGAAATATCATCACATACTTTCCATCCTTCGTTTTATCAATTCCGACAGCGATGACAAATGCCAAATCGGTCAGCTCTTTTTTGCTCCAACATCCGGAAAGAACGGTTGCACATAACAGAAGTAAAAGGGTGATTGCCATTTTTTGTTTCATGATTGCTCTCCCTCGTTTTTCTCCTGACGGTTCGAAGCAGGCGACTGAGGTCGTTGCTGTTTTCTTTGGCGAATAATATTTTTCTGGTTGATTAAACGTGGCCGTTCTTTAAACGCCCATGTCGGCACACGGAAAAGCGTATCGCCCATGTTGGATGGAATAAACGGAGCAAGCGGTGACATATATGGAACGCCAAAGGAACGAAGACTGCATAAATGAATCGTCATCACCAAAATTCCCATAATAATGCCGTAAAATCCAAACATGGCGGCAAGAAACATAAGCGCAAAACGAATGAGGCGCGCAGAAATTGCAATCGCAAACGAAGGGGTCGCAAAGCTTGCGATTGCCGTAATAGAAACGACAATCACCATCGCCGATGAAACAAACCCTGCCTCCACCGCCGCCTGTCCGATGACAAGCGCTCCGACAATCGAAACAGCCTGACCAACAGCACGCGGCAAGCGCACCCCTGCTTCCCGCAAAATTTCAAAAATTACTTCCATTACCAACGCCTCGACAAACCCCGGAAATGGAACTGACTCCCGTTGAGCAGCGATCGCAATGACAAGCGTAGTTGGGATCATTTCTTGATGAAACGTCGTTGCTGCAATATAAATCGCCGGGGCAACAAGTGAAAGAAAGAAAACAAGAACACGCAAAAATCGAAGTGCTGTTGCAATATCAAAGCGAGCATAATAATCTTCAACCGCTTGAAAAAATTGGATAAACAAAGCGGGTGCAATGAGCACAAATGGAGTTCCTTCAACGAATATGGCCACTCTACCTTCGAGAAGATTGGCTGCCACCACATCCGGCCGCTCTGTATGATACGTTGTCGGGAAAGTGGTAAATGTTTGATCTTCAATTAATTGTTCGATATATCCCGATTCAAGGACACTATCAATATGTATGCGGCGAAGCCGTTTTCTGACTTCCTCTACGATTTCATCGTTGGCAATTCCTTTAATATACATAATGGCAACGTCCGTTTGTGTCACTTCGCCAATTTTCATTGTTTCGAGCCATAGATTCGGATTTTTAATGCGACGGCGAATGAGGGTGGTGTTCATGCGCAGCGATTCCGTAAATCCATCGCGCGGACCGCGAATAGCTAGCTGTGTTTGCGGCTCTTCAATCGCTCGATATTCTCCCCCACTCGTACTTGCACTTAAAGCAAACGTCACTCCATCAAGAAGAATAATCGTCTCCCCTGACATAAGTGCCAAAAATAAATCAACCCACTGGGAGATGCGCTCGATTTTGCCGACAGCAGCCAGTTTTTTTTCCATAAAGAAAAACGTATCTTTCGGGGATAAGGTAGTCGGAAACGTTGCTGTCATAAGCGGTTCCAACAAAAATTGATACACATTTTTTTCATCGGCAAGCCCATCGATAAAAATGAGAGCAGCACGAATCGAACGTTCTTGTCCAATCGTAAAACGACGGATGACAATATCGGAACTGTTTCCTGTCGTATGGCGAATGATATCGATATTCACATCCAGCAGCGAATGAATCGGCTCATGCGGAATATCTTGGACTTGACCGCTTTGATCGCGTTCTTGGCGTGTTGCCGCTCCTTGCTTATCTTGTTGTTTTTTTCGCAATCCCCACTGAAACAGCATCGTACTCCCCTCGCTCCAACTCATTTACTTGCCATTATAGACAACAAAGGGGGGTGAATATACGATCAAAGAATGATTCCATGGTAGAAAACAAAAACTAAAGAAAAAAACAACAGTAGGTGGATTCAATGAAAGTGCTAGGCATTTCATTGTTCATTGGCAGCATTTTAATCGGTCTCGCCATTGAAATGGATATGTTAATGGGTTTTACATTACGTCAATCGATGCGCAACGTCCTGAACCCATTTCGTGTCATGGAAACACCGGAAACGTTTATTTTATTTTTCATTTTATTGTTATGGGTGCTCGATGTGTTAGCGGCGCTATTTCTTCAAAAACAAAAGAAAACGTAAAAAAGGTTTCTTGCCAAGGCAAGAAACCTTTTTTATCATTTGCTGACCGCGCCTAGACGAAGCAGCCGCATCGAATTGAGCAATACGAGCAGCGTCGCTCCCATATCCGCAAAAATGGCCATCCATAACGTAAGCCAACCTGGAATAATCAGAACAAGTGCCAGCACTTTTAACAAAAAAGCAATCGCAATGTTCTGTTGAATAATGCGCATCGTTTTCCGTCCTAACCGAATGGCATATGGGAGTTTCCCAAGATCATCGCCCATTAAAACAACATCCGCTGTTTCTAACGCTACATCTGTTCCAATATCCCCCATGGCAATGCCAATGTTTGCCGCAGCGAGCGCGGGAGCATCGTTGACACCGTCGCCAACCATCGCGATACGTCCTGATTGTTGCTGTAGCATTTGAATCGCCGTCAATTTTTCTTCTGGAAGCAATTCAGCGCGAATATCGGTAAGCGGAAGGGAAGAAGCAATGGCCCGCGCTGTCGTTTCGTGATCGCCGGTTAACATGATGGTTTGAGTCAACTACCCAACGGCTAAAGCCGTGGGCTTGCAACTAGCCTAATTGGCTACCGCGTTCGGCTGGTTGACAGCAGCCCTGCGGATGTTTTCCGCAGCCACGTTGTCGGCAGGGGCAGCGTACCCACAAGCTCGACAACAAAACTGATCCCTTGACGGTCTGTTTTCTTTGGCCACATGTCCGCAAACCGGACAGGTGCGGGAAGTATTTTTTGGATGAACCAATACCACCGGCACGCCAGCGATCGCCGCTTTATACTCAATAAACTTTCTCAACTGATAAAAAGACCAAGAAGAGTGTTGACGACGCTGTTGCTTTTTAACCGTTTTCTCGGTGCGTTGGCGGATGCCCTTTAAATCTTCAAGGGCAATGCCGCATCCGAGTGCCTTTGCCTTTTCAACAATCTTCTTGCTAATGCAGTGGTTCACATCACGGGCAAATAGTTTTTCCTTCTTGGAACGCTTTTTAAGCAGGCGTTTCGCTGACTTGGTGCCTTTCTTTTGGAGTTTGGCGCGAAGTTTCGCATGGCGGCGGCGCAGCCCGTTGACCTTCGAGCCGGAAAATACCTCACCGGTGCTATCAACGGCGATATTAATGATGCCAAGGTCTACACCGATAAATCCGTTTTCGGAATTGGGCTGGCCTTCGGGAACGTCCACCACGAGCAGTAAATAAAAAATACCGTTTTGAAGGACTAAATCGGCTTGACCCCGAACACGGTTGCCGCACAGCAAACCTTGATGGTAGCGGCTAATGACCATAGGGATTTCCATTCTTCCTTGCAAGGTAAGGATGGAAGCATACTCTAACCCTTTAAAGGACAGGATTCTTTCATCATACACGATGGCACCGGTTTCTTTAAAGTTATGCAAGGTTTTTTTATCCAAACGATAGCTTTCCGACACTTTGCCGATGGCACGAACGGTCATTTGGGCAGAGAGGCCAAATTTTTCCCTGACGTCATAGTAGCAAAGCCGCTGGATTTTCGTTTTGGAAAAGGTTCTGGAGCGAAAAGCAATCTCGCTAATATAGTTGCATGCTTGGTTAAACCGTTTCATTGTTTCCAGCAGCGCATGAAACTGTTCAAGAGTTGGCATTAATTTAATCTTGAGAGTGCAGAGCATTCTTGATTCACCTACCTTTCTAAATCCAGTGTACTTATATTGAACGAAAAATTCAATATATATTAAAAATATAAACCCCGCCTTCCTCTCACAGCTAAAGCAGTGGGCTTCCGGCGGATGTTCTCGTGATTTTTAAGCGCGTCGCATCGGCAAGTGCTTTAAACAGCTGTTCCACCCCGCTGATTTCATTGATGCGCTGCCGGACGGCATCCACTTTTTCCGCGTTAATGGAAAATACTTCACATACATCGTTCGCCATCTTGTCACCTTCATTCAAATATTCATTTGAATATAGTATATTCCTTCATCAACAAAAACGTCAATTCATTCAAACGATAATTTGAATGTTTTTAAATCAAAAAAAGGGAATCACAATGATTCCCTTTTATCATTCCGCATTCCCCCTGGCTTTTTCGAGCAGATGGTGGTCTTTGAGCCATTTTTCGACATGAGTATACGTTTTTTTCCATTCAAGATGGATGATATCACCGTCGCTTTGCAGCAATTCAATATCCCCCTCCCATACGTTGTCATCCAGCATTGCGCTTGCCGGCTCTTCCATTAAGTCGGCTTTTAACGCTTCGATAAATGAATCAATTTGCTGCGGCTCGATGATCGTCAACGTTTTCTCGCCCGTTTCCGGGGTGTGGAAGGCAACTTGGCGAATCGGCGAATATCCTTGATCGCGGAGCAATAAATAATAGTTTTTCTTATACTCTTTCGATTCTAAAATTGGTTGGAAATAGGAAAAATATTGATCGCTAGGCACATGGTACTGACGAATCATCCGCTTGCCGTCCTTTAGCACATAGCCGATGACCACTTGTCTTTGTTCCGTAAACGGCGACGGTTTTGGCTGATCGTTGACTAACTGTTGGTGAAACGCGTAGATGGCGTGAATGTTTTCCTTTTCCTTTAAAAATTGGTTTTCTTGCTCAAACGGCTCATACGAACGTTGGCCATTCTCGACAAAATCATAAACGGAACCGCCGAAATAGACTTGGCGGATATCCTCTAGCGCCGGCAGCCGTTTTTCATATCCGGTTATATCCAGATGAACCAAAATGCCAATGACCACCATCGCCGCGGCAAAATAAGCGTACCCTTTCCACTTATGGAAAACGCGCCATGTTTTTTCGATAATCATTTCGGCAACGAAAAAGCCGATAAATGAGAAGGTGATATATCCGAACACAATCCAGAAAAACTGGTTTTGTGTAACGCCGAAATAAAAACCGCCAAGAAGCATCGTACAAAAAGCGACGCCGTACTTAAAGACCGGACGAAGCACCGGAAACGCCAGCGCCTGCGTCGCCGCCTCGCTATGCCGTTTTTGGTACAGCCAAATCGCGAAAATAAGGAACAACATCATCAAAAGCAGATAAACAAGCGATTCCCCTGCCGTCAACGGTGCTGCTTCAAGCTGCCAATAGCGGAAAAATGGAACAATTTTCTCCAGATTTTTCGATAAATAATAATCAGCCGGGAAGCCAACCAATAAAAACGAAGTATTGGTCAATAACAAAACAGTGATGCCTGCCGGGAATAAAAACAAAATGTAAGTAAATACGACTTGCAGCGTCGACATGCCTGTCATTATGCCAACAAAAACAGAAGCTGCAAAAACAAACAGTTCCATAATCACCGTTTCCCACATCCAGCGGATGATGTCACCGATGGCAAGCGGCATGGAAAGACTTAATCCATAGCGACAAACGATGGTAAGCAATGAAATAAGCGCGATCGGGAGGACAACAAGTCCCACTCCAAACACAGTTTGCTGGCAAAACAACTCCGCTCGCTGCACAGGCAAGCTATGCATAAAATCAGAGGATTGTTTTCCTTGCATGTAACGAAATAACAGTGTGGCTAACAACACTGGCAGCGTAAAAACGATCATCGTTTGAAATTCCGCAGAAATGCTGTATAAGTTTTCCCATTCCGGAAAAATACCGCCATCTTCCTGCTGGGAGTAAGCCATCAATAATTGCAGCGGAATGGCGGCGAACCACAGCAAGAAATGCACGATGCCAATCCATCCGACGCTGCGAAGATTTTGCACCAAAAGCCCGCGATTAAACGATAATATTTTCGATGGCATAGCCGACATCCCCCATTTCGTAAATGAAAATTTCTTCGAGCGTAAGCGGCAGGATATCGAAAATGAGCGGCTGAAACGGCTTAATATAAGAAATGATTTCCTGCTTTTCGCCGCGCACAATAAGGAGAAGGACGCTGCCGCGCTGCTCTTTGTAAACGATATCAAGCTGCTCGGCAAATTGCTTTGGAATTCCATTCCGAAAAGCGACTTGAATTTTATGGATATCGGTTTTCATCGCATCCAGCTCTTTTTCAAACAGCATTTCTCCCTCATGCAAAATGCCGATACAGTCGCAAAGATCTTCCATCTCCCGCAAGTTATGTGAAGAAATAACCACTGTCATTTCGCGTTCAGCGACCTCTTGGACGATAATATTTTTCACTTTTTGTCTAACGACCGCATCGAGCCCATCAAGCGGCTCATCCATGATGAGCACGTCCGGCATCGTTGAAAAGGCGAGCCAAAACGCGGCTTGACGCTGCATTCCTTTTGAAAACTGGTGAATTTTTTTGCGCGGGTCGAGCAAAAATAATTCTTGTAATCTTGTAAACCGCTCCCGATGAAAAGATGGATAGACGCTTTCGTAAAACGCAGCCATTTGTTCGATTGTTGTTTGCGGGAAAAAATATACATGATCCGGCAAAAACATGATTCGACGCTTCACTTCTGGATTTTCCCATACTTCTTCTCCATCAATGAGCACCGTACCATGATCAGGACGGATAATGCCAGCCATCATCTTTAGCAATGTCGTTTTTCCGGCGCCATTGGAGCCGAGCAGGCCGTAAATTCTTCCCTTTTGCACTGTCATGTTCACTTTGCGAATCGCTTGAAAGCGATCAAATGTTTTCGTTACGTTCGTCAAGTGAATCATCGGTTTCTCCCCCTCTCTCCCCTTGTTCCGCTTGTTCAATCCATTGTAGCACTTCCTCTTTGGCCACCCCTAAAAAAAGCGCCTCGGCAGCTAGGCGGACAATATCGTGACGAATGGCTTCGATTTTTTCTTGGCTTGCTGCTTTTGGCTGCGGAGAAACAAAGTTTCCCTTTCCTGGAATTGAATAAATAAACCCTTGGTGCTCTAATTCCCGATACGCTTTTTGAATCGTGTTTGGATTAATCGTCAATTGTTTCGCCAACATCCGAACGGATGGCAGCTGCTCATGCGGTTTCCATATTTCGCGGATGATCATTTCTTTCATTTTTTCGACCAGCTGCTCATAAATTGGCTGGCGGCTGCGGACATCTAACTCAAACATCCCCCTCCTCCTTTCACTTTCTGTACCAACTGTACTATCAATAATAGTACACTTATAACAGACAAATGACAAGTACTTTTCATAAATGTAAAAAACGCAACGCAAGGCATAGTATTCCTTACGTTACTGATACTTTTGCACAAAAAAGCAATAGCAGCTCCCTTTTTCATAAAAAGCTATTTTTCCAATCACTTCTTTCCGTATAATAATAGTATGGAATTTTCATAGATAGGAGATATTATATGGGTTCTTACATAAATCAGCATGTATTGAACAATTTGTTTTATATTTTAGTGAGCGTATTTGTTTTTTACTTTATTTATGACCACGGGGAGATATTTAAAAAGCGAACATTATGCAGAAATGCTCTTCTTGCTGTTTGCATGGGGCTTCCGATCATTTTATGCATGAAATTTCCTATTTACATTGATGAACAGTGCGTTCATGATTTTCGACAAATTCCTTTTCTTGTAGGCACACTGTATGGCGGTGGAATCGTTGGCTTTATTTTGCTGCTGATTTTGCTGGCTGCTCGCTCTCTGATTTACGGGTTTGAATATACTACCGCGGTTGTGTACATGACCATGTTTATTATTGCGGCTCTCGTTTCACCAACCTTTAAGGCATTAAAACGTTCAAGCAAACTTTCTATGTCGGTCTGGTTAACCTTGTTTCTGGCGGTTCTCACCACATTTCTTGCCATTATCATCGCCCAATTTCCAGTAACGGACTCTTATATTGTTTATTTCATTTTACTTCCTCCCATTGGAATGCTATTTGTCGTGTATATAATGGAAACATTAAAAGAAGCGATTATCATGCGCTCCAAACTAGTAAAAGTCGAGAAAATGGAAGTGGTGAGTCAACTCGCGGCTAGCATTTCACACGAAATTCGCAATCCATTAACTGTTGTCAAAGGATTTATTCAATTATTAAAAACTCCTTCTCTTTCACAAGACGCAAAAGATCGCTACATTCAAATTGCTTTAGACGAAATTAATCGAGCAGAAGCGATTATTAACGATTATTTAACTTTTGCCAAACCAGCATCGAACAAAGTGGAACGTCTCATGGTAGATGCCCAGTTGCGAAAAGTAGTTCAGATGTTAGCGCCGATGGCACATATGAACTCGATTGAAATTGTTGAAAAGCTAGAGCCCGGTGCGATTGTTGGAAACATTCAGTACTTTCAACAATGTTTTTTGAATTTGATAAAAAACAGCATCGAAGCCATGCCGAACGGAGGGACATTAACGATTTCATCCCGTTTGCATGGCGATCATGTTATCATTACGATTAAAGACACAGGAGTGGGAATGACAACGGAACAAGTAAACCGTTTTGGTGAGCCATATTTTAGTACAAAAGAAAAAGGAACTGGCCTCGGAACAATGGTAGCTGTAAAGATGATTCAAACGATGCAGGGAACGTTGCATATTCAAAGCGAGGTTAATAAAGGAACTACATTATCGATTACGTTTCCTAAGGCTGCAAACTGATTCTGTCAGTAAAAGAGGGAGGTGGAGCTAATCCACATCCCTTTCTTATGTTATAGATGTCGAGTTGGAGGATTGTCTCTCTTTTTTTGGAGACAATAAAAGAACGGTCACAATAATGCAAGCGGCTCCAATAGCTTGAAACAGGCCGAACGGGACATGTAAAAAAGCAATAGAGGCTACTACGGCTGACAGCGGCTCTACACTAGACAGCAAGCTCGATTCCGTTGGCGATAAGTAGCGGATGCTTTCGACAAATAATAAAAATGCAAATAAAGTGCCAAATACAACGACAAAGAAGATAAGCAGCCACGTCTCCACATCCCAGCGAACCGCTGGCAAAGGAAACGGAGGAAAAACGAAACACATGCCTCCCCCACCGATGACCATTCCCCAGCCGACAACGATGATGGAGTGCCACTTTTTCAGCATCTGTGCCGAAGATAACGTATAAAATGCTAAGGCAACACCAGAAAGAATTCCCCAAACGACAGATATCAACGGCACTTTTAATTCTCCGGTTGAACCGTTTGTAATTAATAGAAAAGTTCCTAAAAGAGCCAATAAAATAGAGAAAACCACTTCTTTCGTGGGACGATGCTTTTGAGCAACCATGACGTATAACACGATATAGACAGGAGCTAAATATTGCAATAATGTCGCCGTAGCCGCATTGCCGGTGGCGATCGATGCAAAATATGTATATTGCACACCAAGCATGCCGACAAATCCAAACAAGAGCAAGCTTACGATGCTTTTGATATCGGTCCAGATCGAAAATATCGCCATCCGTTTGCATGCCGCAAACAATAACAGCGTACTTCCTGAGATCATCATTCGCACCACGACAAGCCATTCTGCGGTTATTTGCTTTTCCTGAAATAACACTTGCGCCGCTGTTCCTGATAGTCCCCAGAGCGCTGCACCGGTGATGACCATCATTAGTCCTTTTATTCGGTTAGAGACTTGTACGGCCATGGTTCTCCCCTTCTTTTGCCTGACGCTGATGGATAGGAGACTTAACGGCAATAAACACCCCTATGATAATCAGCAACCCGCCTAAATAAAACGAAGCGGTTATCTGTTCATGTAAAAACAAAAAGCCAAAAACGGCGCCAACAAGCGGCTGAAAAAAGAAAAATAATGAGCCAACCCCGGCATCCATCATTTCCATTCCTTTATTCCAGAGAAAAAACGCCCCTGCGGTCGAAATAATCCCAAGATAAAAAATTCCAAATATGACAATCATATTAGGAAAAGAAACAGGTTGCCCATGCAGCTCCCAAAGCATAACCGGGGTAGTGAATAATAAGGCAAACAAAATGGCGTATGTTGTGATCATTAAGGTCGAAAAACGGGCTGATGCCACTTTCACGTACACAGATAAAAGCGCCCATGTCAGCGCCGCCCCAACTAACATCATATTTCCCCAAAATGATTGTCCCCCGCTATGGTCAAAACCAATGACGATGACAACCCCGATGGTAGCCAGCAAAAGAGCAAAAGCTTTTCTCAAGGTGATCAACTCATTTAGGACAAATCTTGCAAACACGACAATAAACGCTGGAGTTGCCGACGTGATTAACGCACCAGTATGCGCATCGGATAATTTTGTTCCGATAAACTGCAATGAGATGGAAACAAAATAACCGATAAAACCGATCCACCCTAGCAAAAGCCAATCTTGTTTTCGAATGGATATCCTCGTTTTTGTTTTATATTGATGGGCTTTTAATATCCCAAATAAAACAACGAACGCGATTGCATAACGAAGCCAAACTAACGTAAACGGCGGAACAAAATCAAGGACGTATTTGCTGACAACGTACATTCCGCCCCAAATGCTTGCTGCCAAAGATAAACAGAAAGCGCCAAAAAATGTATTTTTCATCGTGAAACAAACCTCCGTCTTTATAGGGATTAAAAACCTCATCCCTAAGACAAGGCGTGGTTATTGGCTGCTCGCCTCGTCTTAGAAACAAGCAGACGGTTGGTCGTTTTCCAATAAATCGAAATACATTCTCACCGTTCCCACCTTTTTTCTATATCATTCCATTTTGTTTCATTGTATCAAATGATCGTCAAATACACATTACTATTTTTGCATATTATTCCATGTATGTTGCAAAAAAGAATAGGTATTCTGTTTTAGGAAAAAATAGTAACATGATTAGTAATTCATCCAAAAGAAAGGTGTCCGCCGTGAATAATACTCCGTTAAATACTGTTCAACTGGCTTGTGTGTTTATGTTATCTATCGGGCTAATGAATCATGTCATCGTAGTCCCGTTGCTATTACAAGCAGCCGGTCGTGATGCATGGATTTCGTCAATCATAGCCCTTGCGGCATTGCCATTATGGCTTCCGCTGTTGTACTTTGTCATGAAGCAATCCAATCAAATGAATTTATTCTTATGGTTAAAAACAGAATTTAATCGTGCTATTGCATATTTCGTGGCCATTCTTGGAAGCCTATTATTACTTGTTATCGGCTATGTTACACTCAACGACACGGTTACGTTTACTACTACTGCCTACTTAACGCGGACACCCGATTGGGCCATTTTATTAATCTTAACAGTGATGTGCTTTTATAACGCATATCATGGCATTCCATCCATCGCAAAGACGGCGGTTATTCTTTTACCATTTGTTTTTATTTTTGGGATTTTAGTTGCGATCGCAACTACGCCGCATAAAGATTATTCATTGTTAAAGCCAATCATGGAGAATGGCTTTACTCCTGTTTTCAAAGGAATGATCTATGCCGGTGCCGGATATGTGGAAATTTTTATTATTTTATTCATGCAACATCATCTTCAAACTCGTTTTTCTTTTAAAGCTCTTTTCATCATTAGTGTTCTCGCCGCAAGCTTAAGCATTGGTCCAACGATTGGCGCGATTATTGAATATGGACCGAAAGAAGCAGCAAATTTACGTTATCCGGCCTTTGACGAATGGCGATTGATTAAATTAGGAACGTATATTGAATATCTCGATTTTCTTGCTGTTTATCAGTGGATGTCTGGAGCGTTTATCCGAATTTCCCTGGCTTCCGCGCTTATACCAGAGCTATTTCATGTAACGGATAAAAAAGCACGATTATGGATTCTGGCCGTTATTTATATCACTCTGTTTTTATTATCATTGATTCCGATCAGCGACGATAAATTTTTAGATTTGCTATATCAATTGGTTTTGCCGCTTTCGCTGCTATCCATTCTATCTCTCTCTTTGTTCATTGGGATATTGGCACTCATTTCATATTTCAAAAAGAGGAGAGCTTAATCATGAAAATTCCTTCAAGAGCGCCACAAATCAAAAAAAATCCAAATGATCATAGCGGGCAGGAAACACTCATTATTTCTGAGCAAACGTTGCGCGATCATTTTTCAAATTGTAAAGATGTCGCGATTCTTACTTCGACGATTCGACCTGCAAAAACCGCAAGCGGCACGCTTACTTTAGTGTTTGTCTATTGTGAGGAGCTGTGTGACAACCAGCTGATGAAACAGGCCATTTTTCCAACGTTTCGCGAAATGTGCCGCGAATATCCTTGCCAATCGGTGGAGGAGATTGAAGCGAACAAACTGCTGCCAATAGAGTTGCTTGGAAAAGAAGTGCTGATTGATGATCTGAACTTTCTTCTCTTTAACGGCGATTTATTAGTCTACTTTCAAGAAGCGGATGTTTTATATTCCCTCACGCTTGCCAATCCGCCGAACCGCAACCCGGAAGAGCCGAACACGGAAGTGTCGATCCGCGGTCCGAAAGACGGTTTTATTGAGGAAATTTCGAAAAACGTCGCGCTCATCCGCAAGCGGATCAAATCCCATAAGCTCTGTTATGAACAATTTATCGTCGGAACAAGAAGCCAAACAAAAGTGGGATTAATGTACATAGAGGACATCGCGAACCGCGAAATGATTCATGAGGTGAAAAAAAGAATTTTACAGTTAAATATTGATTCCCTGATGAGTACCAATCAGTTGGAAGAGCTGATTGGCGACAAACGGTTCTCGCTGTTTCCGTTGTTTGCATACACAGGACGGCCGGATTTTGCAGCCAATTGTTTATTAAATGGAAGATTTATCATCCTGCTAGACGGTGCTCCCACCGTCATTATTGGTCCAGGAAACTTATTGTTTTTACTAAATACATCGGAAGATAACGTTACATCACCTTTCTTCGTCATTTTTCAGAGATTCCTTCGCACCATGGGAATTTCCGTGTCTATTTATTTACCTGGATTTTGGGTCGCGTTATTATCGTTTCACCCAGAAGAAGTGCCATTCACTCTCTTAGGAACGGTTGTGCTTTCCAGGCAAGGAGTGCCATTGCCTGTTCCGCTAGAAATGTTTATCATGGTGGGGCTGTTCGAAATCGTTAAAGAAGCGGGCATGCGTTTGCCGTTAGCGATCGGGCAAACGTTATCGATTGTCGGCGGATTGATTATTGGGCAAGCGGCTGTCAGCGCTGGCTTATTCACACCGGGAAGCCTTGTTGTTGCGGCCCTTTCCGTTATCGCCGCGTTTACATTAGTGAATCAAAACTTGGCTGGAACCGTGACGTTATTGCGTTTTATTGTCTTAGCCGCTTCTTCTGCACTAGGGTTTTTTGGGTTTATCGCTTCTTTATTTATAATTTTAACATACATGTTAAATTTAACCATATTTGGAATACCGTATCTTACTCCGCTCTCTCCTCCAACCAGGGATATTTTCAAAGTCTTAATCCCGAATGGATGGAAAAAATTCAAAAAGAGAGCAGATTTGCTAAAACCGCAGGACGATACACCAAGGGGGGAAGCGAATTGAATTTCAAACCCGCCTTTCCCTTTATCATCTCTATATTCTTGTTAACAGGCTGCTGGGGAGCGCGCAATATTGATCAACTTGTTTATATTGATGCAATAGGTGTTGATTATAAGGATCATCATTTTATCGTTTATGTGCAGCTCATTAGCTTTACCGGATTGGCGAAAGTCGAGACTGGAGGCGCCCAAGAAAAAACCTCCGTTGCCGTTGGAAAATTCACAGGCGAAACGTTTAATATTGCAACCGATAAGTTGTATACTTCTATTCAACGAATGGTATCATGGGGGCATGTGAAAAGTATCGTGTTTACAAAAAGAGCCTTGAAGAAAGTAGTATTAGAAGACGTCTTGGACATTTTAGACCGATATAACGAAATTAGGCCTACACTATGGGTTTATGCGACAGATGAGCCATTAAAAAAAATTTTTGAGGCAACACCACTTTTGCATACAACTCCATTCTATTCTTTGTTATCCAATCCTGAGATGCTTTTTCAACAAAGTTCATTTATTCGGCCGATTCGTTTAAATCGCTTTGTCGCTGATATGAATGAAGATTCAAAAACTGCACGACTCCCTTATCTCAACATTGCTTCGCGTAGTTGGGCGGAAAATGAAAAAGAAAAACCGATGTTAAATGTAAAAGGAATTTGCTTTGTTGACCATTATGAGCTTCAACAATGTATCGATCGTTCCAAGTTGCTGGGAATCAGGTGGTTTGAAAAAGATATAAGCAGAACTCCTATTTATGTAAAAAAAGGAAACAAAGTGGTCGCATCGATCGTCATTCTTAAACCTAAATCCAAAATTTCCTACCAAATCAAAGGAAATACTCCCGTGTTTAACATCAAGGTATCCGGCAAAGGAAGTGTAGTGGAGTTAAGAGAAAAATTAACGGAAAAACAATTAATTCGCTTGGCGCAAAAAACGGTGGAAGAGGAAATAAGAAGCCTCTACAAATTGGGGCTGAAATACGATATGGATATCCTTAACCTCTCTGAAGCGATGTATCGCAAAAAACCAGAAGATTGGAAGAAGTTTTCCGAAAACGGAAAGATTCCATTAACAGACGAAAATTTAAAAAAGATTAAAGTAAAAATTTCCATTGATACGTCTGGAAAAGAGAAATTTAGACAGTGATGCATCTTCGATCATTTTTGGCTAGAACGTAAACATATGTTATTGCAATCACCTTCAAATGGGTTATAATGGAATAAAGAATAAATGGCTCCCTTCGCTTTAAGCGAAGGGGATTTTTTTTGAAAACGATAAGGGGGATGGAGAAATGCAAGTGAATGTCCAACGTGTCACGGGGGTGCAAACAACCGTATATCCCATTTTAATCGCGATTAGTGTAGGCCATTTATTGAATGACTCGATGCAAGCGGTCGTTCCGGCGTTGTTTCCGATTTTAGAGGCATCCATGAATTTATCGTATACTCAAATTGGATGGATCGCCTTTACCTTAAATATGACCTCTTCGGTGATGCAACCGGTTGTTGGCTTTTTTACGGACCGAACCCCCTCTCCTTACTTCCTGCCGCTCGGAATGGCAGCGAGCTTGCTTGGCATGGTTGGGCTTGCGTTTGCACCGCATTTTTTCTTTGTTTTATTATCCGTCTTGTTTGTAGGGTTCGGCTCAGCGATTTTTCATCCGGAAGGGTCGCGCGTTGTATATTTTGCCGCAGGAGCAAAAAGAGGATTTGCCCAATCCATTTATCAAGTGGGTGGGAATACGGGAAATGCCCTTGCTCCATTATTTACAGCACTGATTTTTGTTCCGTTTGGGCAAAAAGGCGCAGCTTGGTTCACCGCGATTGCTGCTTTTGGCATCGTTCTTTTGTTTCGCGTGTCGCGCTGGTATTCGCTCCGTCTTAAAGAATACGAAACGGTTCAGAAACAAACCAAGGCAGAAAAAGGCGATGTCAAAAAGCAACGAAATATCATGTTTGCCTTAACGCTATTAATCTTTTTAGTGTTTGCAAGGTCATGGTACTCGTCCGGCATTTCCAATTATTATCAATTTTATTTAATGAAACACTATCATGTGCCGATTCAAGAAGCACAAGTTTATTTGTTTGTTTTTATGATCGCCGGAGCCATCGGGACATTTGTAGGCGGGCCTCTGGCGGATCGATTCGGAAAACGAAATTTAATGTTGTTTTCGACGCTCGGCACGGCGCCGTTTGCCCTCATGCTTCCATATCTTCCACTTGCATGGGTACTGCCTGTCATTTTTCTTGCCGGTTTTATTTTATCATTAAGTTTTTCCACATTTGTCGTGTATGCCCAAGAATTGCTTCCCGGAAATGTCGGCATGGCGTCGGGGCTGATCGTTGGCCTTGCGTTTGGGATGGGAGCGCTTGGGGCCGTGGTTCTTGGAAAAATTGCTGATTTGTATAATTTAAATACTCTTATGATATTATGCAGTTTCCTTCCGCTGTTTGGGGTACTTACATGGTGGTTGCCGAAAGAGAAATCGTTCGCTTCCTAATAGGCGAAAAGGCAGTCTTCTTTGATAAAAGAAGACTGCCTTTATAGCTTGATAGCATTCATCGAGCAATGATCTCACGATTCATAGAACGCTGAATTTGCCTGCCCTTACTTCGCCTCTTGTACTTCCTCGAAATAGTCTTTATAAAATCCGCCGATTTTTCCGGTATTATCAATAATAAAATAAAACTCTTCGGTTTCGTTTTTCACTTCATATATTTTCCCTGGTGTTAACACATGATTAACGATGTATTTTTCCGCGTTTGTATGTACACATTTCACTTTTTTTAACGTTGGGCGTTCTAACCAAGTACGATGAATCATGTTCGACTCTCCTTTTTCTGTCATCATTACTATTCCCATTTTAACGATATTTCGATTTGGCTGCAATATCAATTAAATTTGCGACGCAACGATTTTTCATTCGTTAAAAACACGTTTTTTGCTAACTGCTGTGTAATGGTGCTTCCGCCCATTCTAAAGCTTTCATATTGTGGACGAGCGCCCGCAAAATACCGAAATAATCAATTCCTTCATGATCATAAAAACGGCGGTCTTCCGTGGCGATGATCGCTTCTAAAAAGTGTTTTGGAATGCGCTCTATCGATACGGCTTCCATCTTGGATGCGGAAACTTTACTCGCCACGCGCCCATTTTGATCATAAATAATGGTTGGAGCAGGCAGCGGATGATCAAGTTTGCTAATATCTCTAGTCGCAATATACGCTTGAACGGCAATGTAGCTGCCAATAAGGAAAAGAGCAACAATGATTCCCGCTCTCTTCCAATATGATTTCCTCTTGTTTTTTCTCGTTTGCCATCGGCTTTGTTCCAACCGAATCCCCCCTTTTCTTTCACTTTTATACGATTCGAAACATCACCCCATTTTTCGTACATCATGGATAACGATCATAGAAAAAGGGAAAGGGGATGATGATCGATCTAGAGTAAAAAATACAAAATGGAAAAACTTTAATAAAAAAGCTGACGCAAAAAGGACGTATTAAACGACCCTTTTGCGTCAGCATTTTCTTCCGCGTTACGAGGACGGAATATTTTTCTTTTTCCCTTTTAAGAAGAAAGCCAAAATAAGCGCGAGAAACGCGAGCCCTGTCGCGACAAAAAACGCGTCGTTAATGCCTTCTATCGCGGAACGCTGCTGCACGATGCCATACAAAAGCTGCGCGATTGCCTCATCGCTTGGAATGACTTGTTTGAGATGCGTTACAATGTCCATGAAGAACGGATTATTTTCGGTCATTTCATTGCGGTAATTTTCCGCATGAAACTTCGATCGGTTTGACATCACGGTAACGAGGAAAGCTGTTCCCAACGATGCCGCTACTTGACGCAACGTATTCGCCATCGCCGTTCCGTGGCTGTATAAATGGCGAGGCAACGCGTTGAGCCCTTCCGTCATAATCGGCATCCCTAGCATCGACATGCCGAACATGCGGAAAATATAAAGCGCCAAAATATGGCTATATGGCGTATCCATCGTCAGCTTGCTGAACTCCCATGTTGTCACAACCGTAATGACTAAACCGACAATAGCCAGCATCCGCGCGCCAATGCGGTCAAAAATCCATCCGGAAATCGGCGACATGATGGCCATCACGATCGCGCCAGGCAAGAGCAGTAAACCGGCGTCAAGCGGTGTAAAGCCGCGCAAGTTTTGCAAATAGACCGGAAGCAGCACCATCGCGGCAAACAAGGCCATGTTAATGACGCAGCCGATGATGGTGGACAAAGTAAACACGTTATATTTAAACACGCGGAAATTCAAAATTGGATTTTCTACCGTTAACGAACGCCATGTAAACAAAATCAAGAATATGGCACCAATGATAATGGACACTATTACACTCGTCTGTCCCCAGCCATTGCTTCCCGCTTCACTAAATCCGTATAGCACACCGCCGAAACCGATGGTGGAATAAATTGCTCCTCGTAGATCCAATGGCGGATTGCCTGTTCTCGATGTATCTTTCAGCCAAAGAAAAGCTAGCACAATATCAATTATCGCAATCGGTAATACGACGTAGAATAAAAGGCGCCACGAATAGTGTTCAACGATCCATCCGGATAACGTTGGGCCGACAGCCGGCGCAAACATCATCGCGATTCCGACCGTTCCCATTGCCACTCCGCGTTTTTCTGGCGGAAAAATATTTAACATAATAACCATCATCAATTGCATAATAATCCCCGCACCGATCGCTTGAATAAGGCGGCCGGTTAGCATGACGGCGAAGGAAGGAGCGACTGAACAAATAAAGGCGCCGATCGCAAAAAATGCCATCCCCGCAAGAAACAATTTCTTCGTAGGAAACTTCGCGATCAAAAAAGGGCTGATCGGAATCAACACACCGTTTACAAGCATGTACCCTGTCACAAGCCATTGAATCGTTGACGTCTCCACATTGAAATCATTCATCATATGCGGCAGCGCAACGTTAATGAGCGTCTGATTCAAAATCGCCACAAACGCTCCAAGCATAATCGTAGCCACTACTTTAGCCCGACTATCGCCAATATTCGCCAATTCCGCTTGGCGCGGCGGCGCCGCTGTCGAAGCGGTCTCCATATTACGATTTACCATGATGCCGTTCGAAAGCTCCGCTTTTTCCGCGTCACGCGGGACGGGTGCGCTTTTTCGTCTTCTCACCGCAACATTGATAACGGCGAGAACGATAACGGAAAATATAATATAACCAGTTAAAAACGTTGACATATCCAATCACCTACTTGTGAATGCGAACAGTGACGTTCATTCCTGGTACTAGCCCCGCCCCGTTATCATCGTCAATCGAAATCGTAACCGGAATTACTTGCGTCACTTTCGTATAGTTGCCTGTATTATTGGAACTTGGCAACAAGCTAAACGTATTGGCAGTCGCATATCCAAGCTTCTCTACTTTCCCCGTAAATTTGCGATCTGGATAGGCGTCCACATAAATATCAACATCTTGACCTACTTTGACATCTTCAATATCTGTTTCTTCTATATTTGCCGTCACCCATAAATCGTCTAAATCATAGCCGCGCGCCAACGTCATTCCCGCTGGGACAAACGAATTTTCGACGGCATTTTGTTGGACGATCGTCATATGATGTGGAACGGTGATCGGAATGTTATGTTTCCCGTCTGATACTTCACCGATTTGATCGCCGCTATTAAACGTTTTCCCAACGTTTCCCGACCAGCTTGTCAATTTTCCGGAATACGGCGAAGCAATAGAAATGGCTTGACCGTCAATACGCGCATTGTCCGTTTTAATATAATTTGTTACTTCATTTAGATAATAGTAAGCAGCAAAACCGCCGCCGACTAGCAAAATGAGAACGATAATATTTAACGCGATTAATCGTTTTACGTTCACTTTCTTATTCCTCCCCTAATAAAATATTTTTCATTTTTTGCTGGATTGAAAGAAATTGCAAAATTTCTTCCATATCAATCGTTTGCTCTATTTTTCGTAGCCGTTGCAAAAGGATGGATTCATGATTAAACGCTTCTTTAATCTTTTGCCTGCCTTTATCGGTTAAACTCAATATAACAGCACGGCGATCTTCTTTCGATGTTTCACGCGCTACTAACCCAGCGCTGACAAGTCGTTCTACCGTACCGCTGACATTGCTATTACTTAAATTTAATTTTTCTGCTAAATCGTTTAAACGAATATTTTCTTTTTTTAACAACGTATAAAGAATCATTAATTGTACTTCCGTAATTCCCACCCGGGCAGCATCTTCTCGGACGAGCCGATACAATGCTTTTTGCATTCGGAAAACCGAATACATAATTTCTCGACTGAGTTTTTCCATGAACCCCCCTCCTTATATGTATCTAATAGAAATAATTTCAATACGAATTATTTCTATACGAAATATGATTATAACATGTTTATGTTAAAAATCAATTCTATTGTTTTCATTTTAAAAACATGCATGAGAAAAGCCGATCTCTATGCAAGAGATCGGCTTTTTCATTTTCACATGCATATTGCCGCGTTTGCCGTTGGTTGAATGCAGTTTCTCAACCACACTCCACCAGGTGGGTGTTCGCAGAAACGTTCCTGTCGTCCTCGATCCTACCAAAGTAGGGAGGCATGACATTCCCGTTTCGATATAGAACTCCCTTTCTATTGCCATCGGTTGAAACTTCATTCTTCAACGTGCAACGCAGCAGATGATTTTTGGTGATTATTATAATACAAAATCTTTTTTTGTTTTGCAAGTGGATGATTTATTTATTTTTTCGTCAACTAGCTTTAAAACTTTAAACCGGATATACACCGTGTTTTCTTTCCGAAAACGTCATATACTTGGACATATACGCATCAAAACGGCGAATTAGCTCATCTCGCAAGTTATTCGGAGCGATGATGCCGTCTACGACCATTTCGGATGCGAGGCGGTAAATATCGATATCGCGGCGGTACTCTTCTCTTTTTTGCTCAACAAATGCCGCCCGCTCTTCCTCTGGCAATTCCGCAATTTTATTTGCATACACGGCGTTTACCGCTGCTTCCGGACCCATCACGGCGATTTGCGCGTTTGGAAACGCTAAGCAACAATCTGGCTCAAACGCCGGCCCTGCCATCGCATAAAGTCCGGCACCGTACGCTTTCCGCACGATAATGGAAATTTTCGGGACAGTCGCTTCCGACATTGCTGAAATCATTTTCGCGCCATGACGAATAATTCCGGCGCGCTCGACTTTTGTCCCGATCATAAACCCAGGAATGTCCGCTAAAAAGAGAAGCGGAATGTTAAACGCATCGCAAAGAGTGATGAATTTTGCCGCTTTGTCAGCAGAATCATGGAACAGGACACCGCCTTTTACGCGCGGCTGATTGGCGATAATCCCGATCGGCTGTCCGTTTAAGCGCGCCAATCCTGTAATTAATTCCGGCGCGAACAGCTTCTTAATTTCACAGAACGATCCTTCGTCGATCACGCGCTCAATGAGATCGTACATATTAAACGAAGCGTTTTGGTTCTCCGGAATGATCTCTTCAATCGTCTTTTCAAATGCTTTCGGCGGTTTCGCTTCCGCTACTGGCGGTTTTTCGCTGTAGTTTGCTGGAAAGTACGATAAATAACGGCGGGCGTAGGCGATTGCCTCTTCTTCCGTTTTTACGAGCACATCCCCGCATCCAGAAACAGTGCAGTGCATGCGAGCGCCGCCCATTTCTTCGAGCGTTACTTTTTCCCCAATCACCATTTCCGCCATGCGCGGCGAACCTAAATACATCGACGCGTTTCCTTCCACCATAATGACGATATCGCAAAACGCTGGAATATAAGCCCCGCCAGCTGCAGACGGCCCAAACAAGAGGCAGACTTGCGGCACTTTTCCTGATAATTTCACTTGGTTATAAAAAATTCTTCCTGCACCGCGCCGGCCCGGGAACATTTCGATTTGGTCAGTAATGCGCGCGCCAGCAGAGTCCACTAAATATAGAATAGGGCAGCGAAGCTTTTCTGCGGTTTCTTGAATACGAATAATTTTTTCAACGGTGCGCGCTCCCCATGAACCTGCCTTCACCGTAGAGTCATTCGCCATTACACATACCGTTTGACCGTTAATTTTTCCGACTCCTGTAACAACGCCATCGGCAGGAAGTCCATCAGCTAGGCAGTTCGCAAAGAGGGCGTCTTCAAATTCCAGTCCGTTGTCCAACAATAATTTTAAGCGGTCACGGACAAACAGTTTCCCTTGTGCGGCGTTTTTCTCGTGATATTTTGGAGCGCCTCCTTGTTCGATTTTTTTGATTCGTTCCGTCAATTGCTCTGTAAGTGTTTTGTTTTGCTTGTTCATCACATCGTTTGTTTGCATGTGCCTTCCCCCTATTCCCCTTTGTAGACCGGTTTCCGTTTTTCTTTAAACGCCTGTAATCCTTCCAGACGATCCTTCGTCGGAATCGTGATGTCATATGCCATTTGTTCAATGCGCAATCCTGTCGCTAAATCAACATCTAAACCGCGGTTGATCGCAATTTTCGCTTGCATGACGGCGATTGGCGCATTCACTACGATTTGTTCGGCGATTTCCATCGCCTTTTCCATCAATTGCTCGCGCGGTACGGCGTATTCTACAAGACCGATTTGTTCCGCTTCTTTAGCGGTTATGCGTTTTGCTGTAAAAATTAATTCTTTCGCCTTCCCTTTTCCGATTAGGCGCGGAAGCCGCTGCGTCCCTCCTGCACCAGGAATGATTCCAAGCGATGTTTCCGTAAGACCAAGCTGCGCCGTGTCTGCGGCAACGCGAATATCGCACGCAAGCGCAAGCTCAAGCCCTCCGCCAAACGCGGAACCATTTAGCGCGCAAATCACCGGCTGCGGGAGCTGTTCTATTTGATTAATGGTTTCACGAATCAGCGCCACCGTTTTGCGTACTTCCGTTTCGTTCATGCCTGCACGCTCTTTTAAATCAGCTCCAGCGCAAAATACTTTTTCACCTGCTCCGGTAAAAATGACAACGCGAACGTCCCGCCGGAAAGCGAGGTCGTAAAGAAGATGCGATAATTCATATAACAATGCCATCGATAGCGCATTTGCCGATTCAGGACGGTTTAACTTAATGATCGCAATCCCGTTTTCCAGTGCCGTGTATTGAACAAGTTCTGACATATATGATTGCCCCCTTTTTACGTAGAAATCGTTTGCAAGTAACGACTTGAAAGCGGGCGGCCGATTTTCTCTTGAATGAACAGCGCTGCTTCCGCAAGACGCCCGACGTCAATTCCCGTGGCAATGTCCATGCCATGAAGCATATATACTAAATCGTCGGTCGCCACATTTCCTGATGCGCCCGGTGCATATGGACATCCTCCTAACCCGCCGAGAGAGCTGTCAAAAGTGGTAATCCCCATCTCGAGCGAAATAAGGATATTCGCTAGCGCCGTGCCGCGCGTATCATGAAAATGCATCGCAAGCTTTTCCTTTGGGAACCGCTTTAAGACGATTTTAAGCAGCTCTTGTACTTGCTTTGGCGTAGCGACACCAATGGTATCGCCCAAAGAAAGCTCGTCAATTCCCATGTCAAACAAACGTTCAGAAACGCGAATGACTTGTTCGACCGATACGTTTCCTTCATACGGACAGCCAAATACGGTCGATACGTAGCCACGTACGGTTTTCCCTTCTTGTTTCGCTGCTCGAACCACTTCTTCTAGCACCGGAAACGTTTCTTCAATCGATTTATTAATATTTTTGCGGTTATGCGTTTCGCTCGCCGACATAAAAACCGCGACCTCATCCACTTGTGCCGCCAGCGCTTTTTCCAATCCTTTTTGATTTGGAACGAGCGCGGCGTACGTCACGCCTGGTGCCCGTTCAATTCTCATCGCTACTTCCAACGCATCCGAAAGTTGCGGAATCCATTTCGGATGGACAAATGAAGTAATTTCGATATAGGTGAGTCCGGTTTTGGACAATTGATTAATCCAGGCGATTTTATCTTCTGTCGAGATTGCCGTTTTTTCATTTTGCAGGCCATCGCGCGGACCGACTTCCTTAATCGTAACTTGCTTTGGCCATTTGCTCATTGCATTTCACCTCTTACTCTAGTTCGAGAAGCACATCGCCCTCGTTGACGAAGTCCCCTTCTTGCACATGAATTTGTTTAACGACCCCGGAAGATTCAGCGGCGACCGGAATTTCCATTTTCATCGACTCTAAAATGATGACATCTTGCCCTTCTTCTACTTTGTCTCCTACCGATACGACAATTTTCCATACACTTCCTGCCATTGATGCGACTACTTGACTCACTATTTTCTTCCCCCATTTCTTCTTATTTTGTCGTTGTTGTTTGCAAGTGTTTTTCTACGAAGTTGGTTGTTGTGTCTCCCGCTTGAAACGCAGGATGGGAAAGCACATCTTTTAGCATTGGAATGTTTGTTTTAATTCCTTCAATTTGGTAGTTGTTTAGCGCTTCTACCATGCGCTCGATCGCTTCTTGGCGGTCGTTTCCTTTTGTAATCAGTTTGGCGATCATCGGATCGTAAAACGGCGTGACCGTCATGCCGCTTTGCACCGCCGTTTCATTGCGCACGTATTCACCTTGCGGCAGCACAAAGGCCGTGATTTTCCCCGGAGATGGGAAAAACGTTTTCGGGTCTTCCGCATAGATGCGCACTTCTATCGCATGGCCGTCGCGGCGAATGTCTTCCTGTTTATAACGAAGCGGTTCCCCCGCGGCGATGCGCAATTGTTCCTCGACTAAATCAAGACCGGTAATTTCTTCTGTTACCGGATGTTCAACTTGCAATCTTGTATTCATTTCAAGAAAATAAAAGTTTTTTTGCTCATCGACTAAAAATTCAATCGTCCCCACGTTTGTATACCCGATATGTTTCGCCGCCTTTACTGCCGTTTCCCCCATTTTCCGCCGCGTTTCTTCATCTAAAAACGGAGATGGTGCTTCTTCAATGACTTTTTGATGACGGCGCTGAATCGAACATTCGCGCTCCCATAAATAAATGCAGTTTCCATGTTCATCAGAGAGAAGCTGGATTTCGATATGGCGAGGGTTGGCGATATATTTTTCTAAATACATCGCACCATCGCCAAAGAATGAAGCAGCGCGCTTTTGATTTCCTTCGAAAGCTTTGCGCAACTCTTCTTCATTGCGTACGATTTGCATGCCGATGCCGCCGCCGCCTGCGGAAGCTTTTAACATAATTGGATAGCCAATTTTTTCTGCTGTTTTCGCCGCTTCATCGATATCTTTGAGCGGAAACGAAATGCCTGGAACGATCGGAACGCCAGCTTCTTCCATCGTTTTTCGCGCTTCAATTTTACTTCCCATTTTTGCGATCACATCCGCTTTCGGCCCAATGAAGACAATTCCTTCTTCTTCACAACGGCGAGCAAATTCCGGATTTTCCGACAGCAGCCCATACCCTGGATGGATTGCTTCCGCTTTCGTCATTTTCGCAACCTCGATAATTTTCTCGATATTTAGATAGCTTTCACTAACGCGCGGCTTACCGATAAGATACGCTTCATCCGCCCATTGAACATGGAGCGAATCGGCATCCGCTTCCGAATAAACGGCAACCGTTTGAATCCCCAATTTTTTACACGTACGAATGACACGCGCTGCAATTTCCCCGCGATTGGCAATTAATACTTTCGAAAACATCACATCCACCCTTTACGTCATCGTTTTATTGTCAAGCGGTGCTTCACACAAGAAGCGCCGCTTGACGGCAGCTGTTTAATTGGTTAATCTAAGACGCTGCTTCGCCATTTCCCGCAATTTGAATTTTTGGATTTTTCCAGAAGCTGTCATTGGATACGAATCAGTAAATTCGATATAGCGCGGAATTTTATGACGGGAAATTTTTCCGCGGCAAAACTCGCGAATTTCTTCCGCCGTCGCTGTTTCCCCTTCTTTCAAAATAATCCATGCCATCACTTCTTCACCGTATTTTTCATCTGGTACACCAACGACTTGAACGTCCAAAATTTTTGGATGTTGGTATAAAAACTCTTCGATTTCGCGCGGATAAATGTTTTCTCCACCACGAATAATCATGTCTTTTAGACGGCCGGTGATGCGGCAATATCCGTTTTCATCCATCACCGCTAAATCGCCGGTATGCAGCCATCCATCTTCATCAATGGCTTCTTTTGTCGCGTCTGGATTTTTGTAATAGCCTTTCATTACATGGTAACCGCGTGTGCACAATTCCCCTGGCACGCCGCGCGGCACTTCTTTATTTGTCCCAGGCTCGACAATTTTTACTTCCACATTTGGAAGCGCACGTCCGACTGTTTCGACACGAAGGTGAATCGGGTCGTCTGTTCTCGTTTGCGTAATAACCGGCGATGACTCCGTTTGCCCGTATGCGATCGTAATTTCCTTCGCCCCCATTTTCTCCATGACCGCTTTCATTACTTCAATCGGGCAAGGTGAGCCAGCCATAATTCCAGTCCGAAGCGATGATAAATCGTATTTTTCAAAATCAGGGTCGTTTAATTCCGCAATAAACATCGTCGGCACCCCGTGCAGTGCGGTGCATTTTTCGTCTTGGACCGTTTGAAGCACTTGTTTTGGATTGAATTCCTGAATCGGCACCATCGTCGCGCCGACCGAGACGCACGCCAATGTACCGAGCACGCATCCGAAGCAGTGGAAAAATGGCACTGGAATGCAAAGCCGGTCTTCTTTTGTCAGCTTCATACATTGCGCAATGTTATAAGCGTTGTTGACAATATTGTAGTGGGTGAGCATAACTCCTTTTGGGAATCCTGTTGTTCCTGAGGTGTATTGCATGTTGATGACATCATGCGGATCAAGCGAGTTCATCCGTTCATCGAGTTGTTCTTCCGTCACCTCATGCGCCATTGCGAGAATATCGTTCCACGTATACATACCTGGGTAACGCTTATCACCGATCACGATAACGTTTTTCAATTTTGGAAGCCGTTTTGACTGTAATTGCCCAGGTACGCATTCACGCAACTCCGGAACAATTTCGTAAAGGATATCGATGTAGGAGGAATCGCGATATTGTTCAATCAAAAGAAGGGTTGTAGAATCAGACTGTTTTAATAAATATTCCAGCTCTGCCGCACGGTAATTCGTATTTACCGTGACAAGCACTGCGCCCATTTTTCCTGTGGCAAACTGACATGCAAGCCATTCCGGCACATTGGTCGCCCAAATCGCAACATGTTCTCCTTTTTCGATTCCCAGCCTCATGAATCCTCGCGCAACAAGACGGCAATAATCATCAAATTGTTTGTACGTCATTCTTAAGCCGCGGTCTGCGTACACCACCGCTTCATGATCTGGATGCAGCTTTGCTTTTTCTTCCAACAACTTCCCCACCGTGACCGTCAACATAAACCGTTTCCTCCCCTTTTTCGTACAAGTTCATTTCTACCTTATGCGCATTTCCCGGTATTTAGCATCCAAGTTGACGGGCAATAACAAGACGTTGAATTTCTGACGTACCTTCTCCGATTTCCATCAGTTTGATGTCTCGTAAATGGCGCTCGACTCCGTACTCTTTCATATACCCATAGCCTCCGTGAATTTGAATGGCTTGATTGCAAACGCGGAATCCCATTTCCGAAGCGAACAGTTTTGCGAATGACGCTTCTTTTGTAAACGGTTTCCCTTGGTCTTTTAACCAAGCTGCCTTATACACCATATTGCGCGCCAGCTCAATTTCCATCGCCATATCAGCAAGCTTGAATTGTATTGCTTGAAATTTTGAAATAGTCTGACCGAATTGGACACGCTCCTTCGCATATTGAAGCGCTTTCTCAAATGCCGCTTGGGCAATGCCAACCGCTAGCGCAGCAATGGAAATGCGTCCGCCATCCAGCGTATATAAAAATTGCTTAAAGCCTTTTTTCGGATCTCCGAGAACATTTTCTTTTGGCACACGTACGTTTTCAAACACTAATTCGCACGTATTCGAGGCGCGGACGCCCATTTTGTCATAGTTTGAACGGATCGTAAATCCTGGAGTGTCCGTTGGAACGATAATTGCGGAAATGATGTTTTTGCCCCGTTCGTCTTTTCCTGTCACGGCGGTAACAATGACTTGTCGTGCGTATTCTGCATTTGTGATCCAGCATTTTTCTCCATTGATGACATACTCATCGCCATCCAATACCGCTGTCGTCCGCGTTCCTCCCGCATCAGACCCAGCATTTGGTTCAGTTAGCCCAAATGCGCCCAACGTTTCTCCTTTTGCCATCGGTACAAGCCATTTTTGTTTTTGTTCTTCCGTGCCGAAGTAATAAATCGGACTTGCTCCTAGGGAAACCGCAGCAGCATAACTTAATCCAGTCCCGCCGCATGCGCGGCCGATTTCTTCTACGGCTATCGCATATGAAATCGTATCTCCGCCGGCGCCGCCATATTCTTCCGGAAACGGAATTCCTAAAAGTCCTAACTCGCCCATCTTCTTAAAAACTTCAACAGGGAAATACGCTTCTTTATCCCATTTCGCCGCGTTTGGTGCAATTTCCTTCTCCGCAAACTCACGAACCATTTCTTTAATCATTTGTTGTTCTTTTGTTAGTTCAAAATTCATCTTCTCTCCCCCATTTCATAGATTTATCTTTGAACCGACTAGTCGGTTTTTAAAGAGGAAATAAAACACTTAACCATTAAGACCGACTAGTTGGTTTGATTTGTGTATGAAAAAGCGTTGACCCTTTTCTCATTTTTTAAAAAATTTTATTTTGAAAATGAACCGGAAAACGGCTTGATGAAAAAGTTCGATATTTGTGGACGCCGCTTTGCTTCTTCCGTCAAAATGGAATGCAAGATAAAATCAGCAAAGTAGTTTGCGATTCGTTCGATGGTCATCGGACCGTCTGGGTTATACCATTTGTATGTCCAGTTCACCATGCCGATAATGGACATTCCCGTAATCTCTACCGATAACTCGGAACGAAACTCCCCAGCCTCTATTCCTTCGCGGATAACGCGGAAAATCACTTCCTTAAACTCATCGCGTTTTCGGTTGATTTTCTCGGAATATTCCGGTTTTAAATACGTGCTTTCTTGGTAAAAAACAGTAATATGTGGCTTATATAAATGAAACACTTTTACAAATGACTGAATAATTGCATATAAGCGTTCTGTCGAAGTGGTGTAGTTTTCGTACGCTTCTTGCGCTTTATTCAACACATAGGTAATAAATACGTCATGAATGTGATAAAGAAGCTCGTCTTTTGACTTGAAGTTATGATAAAAACCACCTTTAGACGTGTTGCTTTCCGTCACAATCCGATCAACCGTCACACCATGATAGCCGTATTTTTCAAATAGATGAAGAGCAGTATCGATAATTCGATCTCTTAATGTTTTTTCTGCCATGGAAAGTCTCCTTTGCTTTTATATTACCACTATTTTCTGAAAAAATAAAATATTTTTTACCTATTAATTTCATTTAATTATAAAATACGGAATGGTTGCTGGAAATGTCAACTATCGTTTATCATCATATGATTGGAAAAGAAAGGATGGATACGATGGCAAAAATTTTAGTGTTAAATGGCAGTTCAAGAGAAAACGGAAATACCGAACAGCTGACAGACGTTATTTTGGAAGGAGTCTCCTCCACCCGTATCAATATAAGAGACTTTTTGATTCAGCCGATTGTCGACAAACGCCATGTTCCAGAAGGATTTACGACAGTTGCCAACGATTATGATCAAATCATTGAACTCGTTCTCCAGCATGACGTGCTTATATTTGCGACGCCAATCTATTGGTATGGAATGAGCGGGCATATGAAGCAATTTATCGATCGCTGGTCACAAAGTTTGCGAGATACGCGTTTTTCTTTTAAAGAGGAAATGAAAAAGAAAAAAGCCTTTGTCATCATTTGCGGCGGTGATTCCTCCATGGCATATGGAATATTTTTTCACCATTTCATACATAATCACGGCGGCTTTTCAAAAAAATAAGGGTGGGAGGTGGTTTCATTTGGAACCGATGCTATGTCCAAACTGTAAAACGAACCGAACTCGCTTTCATTTAATCGAGCAGCAGCCCAAAGCGGTAAAACTCAATCCGCAAACCGGTGAAATTGAACAAGAATATACAAACGATGCGTTAGAACCGTTCCATCTTCCTTACCGTGGCCCAAGCTATCGCGTGCAATGCGGCGCATGTGGATTAATTGAGGATGCTGAAATGTTTATTCAACGAGCAAAATCATCACAAATGAGGTGATCAATATGGCAAACAAAAAACAAACTCCATCATCGTTGGTCGACCAAAAACAGCTTGTTAACGACAAGGCAAAGGCGATGAGAGAAAAAGGCGACCAGCATATTCGCCGGGTTACGCCAAACGGAGCGGACGGGCAATAACCATGAAAGGTGGGTCTACTTCTTAGTCAAGTAAACCCGCCTTTTCTAGAGATACATCGTCCATGTACCGATATCGCGAAAACCAAGGCGTTTATAAATGCTGCCTGCTTGCGGATTATCATAAAACAAACATAATGTTTTCCCTTCCGAAATCAAATCTTGAATCAACTTTGTCATGATGGCGCTCGCATACCCTTTTTGTCGATGCGCCTCATCGGTACAGACGCCGACAATCATCGCGGATAGCGAATTTTCTGCCGTCGTGGACGCAGAAGCGACCATATTACCATCTTGCTCAATGTAATACGTTCTTCCTGTCTTTGTCTCTAAACTTTTTGCAAGGCTCTCTCGTTCTTGGGGCAGTGGGGCGAATTCAGCGATGCGTTGCCGCAGCTCGATAATGCGATCTACGTCCTCCAGCGTGGCCTTTTTAATTTCTATAGAGTAATCCATTTGGTTCGCGTATTCGTTTGCGTATTCATCCAGATGGAGGAAAAACGAATGAAATTTGTTGATGAGCTATATGAATACTATAAAAACCGACTCACAGGTGATGAAGAAGATGCGGAAGTGATGACGATGTCGATTTTGGAAGAGCTCGACCGCAATGATTTGCTGCAGCTCATTCAAGAAATGACCGATGAGGAATTAATGGGGATGGTGGGGCTTTACATTCTTGAAAGCCTAAAAGCGAAAATGGCACATGATGGAATCGGACAAACAAAACTGCGAGATATGCCAAATGTTCATTGAAAAACAAGATGGGATGGCGTGCCTGCGCCATCCCTTGATGTTATTGGAGAAACTCGACGTCATATCCTTCTTTCAATAATACTTGATGAATTTGCTGGATATGATCTTGATTTTTTGTTTCAAGAGAGAAATGAATTTCTGCCTGCCCCGGCAACACTTTTGCTCCGATGCGCTGATGGTGAATCGACATAACGTTTGCTTCCAATTCGGCGATAATTCGCAACAGTTTATTGAGCTGACCAGGCTTATCGGAGATAACAGTCGTAAATGTCACAAACCGTCCAGATTCGACGAGCCCGCGTTCAATGATTCGTGAAATGAGGGTGACATCGACATTGCCCCCACTTAATATGGTGACAACTTTTTTTCTAGTAAATGGAAATTTTTGATACAATAGCGCCGCAAGCGGACACGCCGCAGAACCTTCGACCAGCAGCTTGTTACGTTCCAATAAATATAGCATCGTTCGAGAAATTTCCGCTTCCTCGACACAGACGACGCCGTCGACATATTTTTCAATATATTGATACGTAATATTTCCTGGTTTTTTCACCGCGATGCCATCGGCAATCGTATCAGAAGAAGTAATGGTTATTGGCTTTTTATGACGGAGCGCCGCCGTCATTCCAGGACAAGCAGACGATTCGACTCCATATACTTGAATCGATGGTTTCAACTGTTTTAATGTAAATGCCAATCCGGCAAGAAGTCCGCCGCCCCCAACCGGACATAGGACAACATCGACATCCGGGAGCTGTTCGATAATTTCTAAGCCAATCGTTCCCTGGCCTGCCATGACCGCTAAATCATCAAACGGATGAACAAACGTCGCTCCTCGCTGCCGCTGCAATTCGAACGCACACTCAAGCGATTCGTCAAATACGTCGCCATGTAAAATAACTTCCGCTCCATAACCTTTCGTTGCTTCCACTTTGCTTAACGGCGCTCCTTTGGGCATGACGATCGTACATGGAATACCGATCATGCCGCTGGAGTAGGCGACCCCTTGAGCATGGTTTCCAGCTGAAGCGGCAATCACCCCGCGCTTTCGTTCCTCTTCGCTTAACGACATAATTTTATTAAATGATCCCCGCACTTTAAACGATCCCGTCTTTTGCAAATTTTCGAGCTTCATGTATACTTCATTGCCAGAAAGATTGGTAAATGTTTGGGAATGCTCAAGCGGAGTTTGATGAACAATCCCTTTCATTTTTTCCCTTGCCTCTAAAACATCGTTCAATGTTAACATCGTTTTCATCACCTAGCTATCATTCATTTCAAAGTTGCCCCTGATAATTATACATAAAACAGTAGTTTGTCTACAAACTATACCCCAATATAACTTTTCATCTTTTTTTAAATGTGCTATAAAAAGAAAGGAAATCCTAATCATGACGCAAGCAAGCCGAATATACTGACTCCATCCATCACCCCAATACAGAAATTAAAAATCTGCCCAATGCGTTCCTAATCGAGGCAAATCCTATCTCTCCAATAATATGATGCAATGTTAGGATGTTTCTCGTGCGCTTCCTCCTAGAATGTTTTGCAAATTCCCATAAACTTCATTATGATAAAGAAGTATGAACGATCGGAGGTAACAATATGAAAAAGGCTAATTTTCTTTCTCTTTTATTTGCCGTTATGTTTTTGGTGATGTCTGGTTTTGGCATTATCATCCCGGTTCTTCCCTTTTTAGCAGAAGAAGTGGGTGCCACTCCTACGCAATTAGGACTGCTAATGGCAACGTACTCTTTGATGCAACTATTATTCGCTCCATTTTGGGGCCAGATGTCCGACCGTTACGGGCGAAAACCAATTTTATTCATCGGCATCGCCGGATTGTCGCTCTCGTTCTTTTTGTTTGCCGTGTCAAAAACACTTACGATGTTATTTATCGCCCGTATTATCGGCGGGATGCTATCAGCAGCTACGATTCCTACCGCAATGGCTTACGTTGCTGACGTCACGACACCGCAAGAACGTGGAAAAGCAATGGGGGCTATCGGCGCCGCTACCGGTCTTGGATTTATTTTTGGTCCTGCGATTGGCGGCATTTTTTCGAAAATAAATTTGCATATTCCTTTCTTTATCTCAGGAACACTATCCGCTGTTACCGCATGTCTCGTGCTTCTTTTTTTGAAAGAATCATTGACAAAAGAAAAACAACCGGCAACTTTAAAAACAAAAGAACCGATATGGTACATACTAAAAGGGCCGCTTTTATTTCTGTACCTTCTTCAATGGCTTATTACTTTTTCATTGGCTGGGCTAGAAGCAACATTCGCTTACTACGCAGCAAAACGCGCAGAATTATATTCCTCGCAATTAGGCTATATTTTTATGATTATGGGGCTTGCAAGTGCGATTGTCCAAGGAGGGCTCATTGGAAAACTAATTCAAAAATTTGGTGAAGGCCGCGTCATTCAAGGCGGAATCATTGTATCAGCCGTTGGATTTGCCCTCATTTTATTCGTTCACAACTTCCTGACCGCCGCTATATTTTTATCGATTTTTGGCATCGGAAACGGTGTCATCCGCCCTTGTGTATCCTCGCTAGTTACTAAACATATATCAAGCGGCCAAGGGCGTGCTACCGGATTGCTTTCTTCGTTTGACTCCCTTGGGCGCATCATCGGACCTCCAATTGCCGGACAGATGTTTACAACAATGATCGAACTTCCATACTTAGCAGGTATTGTATTATCCTGTTTCGCGTTGATCCTTTATCATGTTTTTGCAAAACAGTCACAGCAAGTTTCGTCTTAAGAGGGAAGCTCCCTCTTTTTTGGTTGATTATTTAGAACATAGTGTAATTAAAATATAAGGACACTTCCTTCTTTGTTTGTAAGTTAAAAACCGTGCAAAAGTAGGCAATCGCTATAAAAATTGGTAAGATAAAAGCAGACCATGTCGGGAAAGGAAGAATGACAATGACCGTAAAATTATATTACACTTCTCCAGCAACAAGCGAATGGACAACAACAATAACAAGCGCTCGTAGAGACGGGGATACATATATCGTCACATTAGCCGAAACAGCATTTTATCCGGAAGGCGGCGGACAGCCTTCCGATTGCGGAACGATTGAAGGAATGCGTGTATTAGAAGTATTTGAAGAAAACGAGGAAGTGTATCATTGTCTCCCTTCCTTGCCTAAAACATCCACCGTTCATTGCCAAATCGATGCGGCTCGCCGTCTCGACCATACCCAACAACATAGCGGGCAACATTTATTATCCGCTGTTTGCATAGAGCTTTTTGACGCCCATACGGTCGGTTTTCATATGGGCACTGATGTAGTAACGATTGATTTAAACATTCCTTCTTTATCCGAGCAAGCGCTCACCGCCATTGAAAATCGCGCCAACGAACTTATTTACGCCAATATTCCTGTAGAAACGTACTATGTGACAAAAGAAGAAGCACACACAATTCCGTTTCGGAAGTTTCCCGATATCGAAGGGAATATTCGCGTCGTCGAAATCAAAGGAGTCGATGTCTCAGCCTGCTGCGGAACTCATGTATCGCGTACAGGAGAAATCGGGATCATTAAGCTGCTGAAAACAGAACGTCATCGCGGAATGACGCGCCTGTCATTTGTTTGCGGCAAACGTGCTCTTGGCGATTATCGCATTTCCCATCGTATTCTTACTACCGTTTCCCAACAATTTGGAACAAACCGGGATATGCTGTTAGACGTGCTTGCAAAATGGGAGGACGAAAAGAAAGAACTACAAAAACAGTTGCAACAATGTAAAGAAGTGATGTACGATATCGAAGCAGAGAAAGCGGCACAGCAAGCAGAAAAGGTGATCATTCGCATCTATGAGCAATATACGTTAAAAGATTTGCAAGCAATTGCCAACAAAATTGCAAATCGTTACCATAAAACGGCCGTTTTAGCGACTTTGTTGGAGCATCGCATCGTCATCATCAAAGCTCCTTCCCTTTCACTGCACGTCGGCCAATGGTTGAAGCAAAAGCTAGAAGCAGTGAATGGAAAAGGAGGAGGAAGTGATCGTCAAGCACAAGCAACATTTTCTTCGCTCCATGACATGCACACATTTATTCGCTTATTAGAAACGGAAATAACAAAGGTGATTGCTAGTGATTGATGCCCACCTTCATTTAGATCAATATAACGATATCGAAGAAGAGATAAAAAAATGGCAAGAAGCAGGAATTGCCGCGGTAGTGGCCGTTTCGACCGATCTTCGTTCCAGCTATCGGACGCTCGAACTAAAACAAAAATTTCCTGATTTCATTTATGTGGCGATTGGGTTTCATCCCGAACAGCCTCTTCCATCATCATTAGAATGGGAAGAATGGCTTCGTCTTCTTCAGATCGAACGCCCACATCTTTCTGCTATTGGAGAAGTCGGTCTTCCTTATTATTCTGCTGAAGCTGTTTTACGATTTTCTGATTATCGCGATTTCTTTGAACAAATCGTTCGTACTGCTGCTGCGGCCTCATTACCGCTAGCAATACACGCGGTTTACGACAAAGCTTCAACTGCTTTACATATATTGCAGAAAAATAAGATAAAAAAGGCTCACTTTCACTGGTTGAAAGCGGAGCCGGCGATCATTGAGAGAATTGTAGCATGCGGCTACTTTATTTCAATCACTCCTGAAGTTTGTTATCGCACGCGGGACCAAAAACTTTTGTCCCGTGTGCCAATCAAACAATTGCTTTTAGAGACGGATATATCTTTTATTGCGATCATTCCGATTTTGCATTTAGAACAATGTGTGACTAAATAATATAATCGTTATTAAAAACAAAATGATTGTTTCTTTCCGATTTTTTTCGTAATCTATATGGATAGTGCAACTTTATTGGAAAAGAGGCGGTTTTGATGCAGCAAACGATGACACACAAAGAGAAAATCATACAGCTGCTTCATATTTTTCTACCCGTTTTTATTACTCAAGTTGGTCAATATGCGATGAACTTTGCTGACGTTACGATGTCAGGACATGCCAGTTCAAGTGATTTAGCAGGAGTCGCCATTGGATCAAGTTTGTGGGTTCCGATTTTTACAGGAATGAGCGGCATTTTACTCGCTCTGACGCCAATTGTCGCTCAACATTTCGGAGCAAAGCGGTACGAGCAAATTCCTCATGTGGTGATCCAAACGATGTATTTAGCGATTGTGATCTCCCTAGCCATCATCGCTGGCGGTGCCGCCGCCTTAAATCCGATTTTGAATCACATGAATTTAGAAGCAGAAGTACAACAAGTTGCTTATGATTATTTAATCGCCCTTTCATTTGGCATAATCCCGTTATTTCTTTATTACGTTCTGCGCTGTTTTATTGATGCGCTTGGCCAGACGAAAATTACGATGTTTATCACATTAACGGCACTTCCTATTAACATTTTGTTTAACTACTTACTCATTTATGGAAAATTTGGCTTTCCGAAGCTCGGCGGTGTCGGCTCTGGTTATGCAACGACGATCACATATTGGTATTCGTTTTTTATAGCGGTCATCATCGTCCGCCGATTTCAGCGATTTGATCGCTTTAACCTATTCGAGCGTTTTTATCGTATTTCTTTTGCTACGTGGAAAAAACTATTAAAAATCGGGCTTCCGATCGGTTTTGCGATTTTTTTTGAAACGAGCATTTTCGCCGCTGTCACATTGTTGATGAGCGAGTTTCATACAACGACGATCGCCGCTCATCAAAGCGCAATGAATTTCGCGTCGTTTCTTTATATGATCCCATTAAGCATCTCTACAGCATTGACGATCGCCGTTGGTTTTGAAGTTGGAGCGAATCGTTATCAAGATGCGAAACAATATAGCTTTATCGGCATTGGAATGGCAGTATCAACAGCGATTGTTACTTCGCTTTTGCTTTATTTTTTCCGCGGGGATATTGCCAAAATTTATACGAACGAACAAGATGTGCTATTTTTGACGGAGCAATTTTTACTATATGCGATTTTCTTTCAATTTTCGGATGCCGTAGCTGCTCCGATTCAAGGCGCGCTTAGAGGATATAAAGATGTCAACGCTACATTTTGGGCCGCTTTCGTTTCGTATTGGTGCATTGGGCTGCCATTCGGTTATACGCTTGCCAATTTCACTTCTTTCGGAGCGTTTGGATATTGGATTGGGCTGATTGCGGGATTAGCTTCTGGGGCGATATTCCTCTTTTTCCGCCTTCTCTATGTCCAGCGCCGCTACAAGCATGTTCATCATAATGAAAACGGATGAAAAAAAGCCGGCATTCTCCATTATTATATTTGTGAAAGGTGAAGAGAGAATGAAACGGATTTGTTCATATGAAAAAGAGGCTGTGCGGAAGCCTCTTTTTCATTTATGCTTATTTCAATATTTTCGCTTTTTCTAGTTCACGTTCTTCTTATTTACAATAATCATCGCAGACGGCGTAATTCTCGACCACTAACGTTATATTGGTGATCTCGAAAAGTCTTTCGTAAAAATAAAATGAGGAAGAAGCCGTTGATCGGCTTCTTCCCGATTGTCATGTGTTATCTAGCCGGCAATTAGAACCATGCTGATCCGACAATAATAAGCAAGATGAACAAGACGACGATTAGCACGAAACTACGGCCTTGACCAAACCCGCCATAGCCAAAGCCATAGCCATGGCCGAAGCCGCAGCCGCCCCAGCCGCCAAAACCATAACCAAATGACATAGTATGCACCTCCTTATGTTAAATTTAACGAGCGGTTAGTACCCCCAACCACCAATACATGCGCATCCAACAATAATCAACAAGATGAACAAGACAACGATTAACGCAAATCCTCCACCGTAACCTGCACCCATCATGAGCACCTCCTTCACTTTTGTACTAGTAGACTATTCATTTGGATGGCAAATGGTTAGATATTTTTATAAAAATGGGTGTTCAACACAATGCAAAATAAAAAACGGACCGATATCATCGATCCGTTTTCTATATGCCAAATGAGTTACGATTAATAATTTTATCATGCCATCCTTGCATCCATTTTGTTTTAGAAAAAGAAAAAATGACAAGCGCCGCCCAAATACAGCTAAACGTATATACGTGCGCTTTCGTAAACGCTTCGTGAAACAAAAATATGCCAGACAATAACGTTAACGTCGGAGCGATATATTGAAGAAATCCGAGCATGGTAAGCGAAATCCGTCTTGCTCCTTTTGCAAAATATAAGAGCGGAACCGCAGTTGCCGGACCAGCACCAATCAATAATAACAATTGCCAAATAGTGAGCGTTGATAACAGTGAAGAATGATCATATAAAATAAACAAATAGATGAAAGAAATCGGTGTGACGACCATCGTTTCCACTGTTAAACCAATCGCGGAATCAACGCTTGCCAGTTTTTTCACCAGCCCATAAATCCCGAAAGAAAAAGCAAGCGTTAACGCAATCCATGGAAATGTACCGTATTGAAAAGTCATCACACAAACTCCGATACTCGCAAGAATAAAGGAAATCCATTGCCATAAATTAAGCCGTTCTTTTAACACCACCACTCCTAATACAACGCTGACGAGTGGATTAATATAATAACCTAAGCTTGTTTCCACCACATGCCCATGGGTAACCGCCCATATGTATACAAACCAATTCACGCTGATTAGTATAGCCGCTGCGATTATTCCTCCTGCTAATTTTGGCTTTTTCATCATCATCGAAACCTGTTTTCGCCACGATGCTATTTGCCTCGTTGCAATAAGCAGCACAACCATAAAGAAAAACGACCAAATAATGCGGTGTGCTAAAATTTCCATCGCAGGACGAGACTCCAAAAGCTTCCAATAGAGCGGTAAAATTCCCCACAACAAATAAGAAAACGCCGTATACCATATTCCGATTTTCTCTTCATTTGCTTGACTCAATGCTCTATCCCCTTTTTATTTTATTGCTTTCATTTTACTGATTTATTATAATTCGTTTTCTGTTTTTTTCCAAGAAAAAACGCCTGCAATAAACAGGCGTCTTTATTATTTAATTGCCGCCAACACAATGATGAGCAAAATAAACAATACAACAATCAAAGTAAATGAAAAGCTGTAACCAAAGCGGCCTCCATAACCGTAACCATAGTAATGCGGCGCATATCCATCATAATACCACATCATAATCTCCTCCTTTTTCGTTAAATAACGGCCAAGGCAAGTACAAACAACCATCATTTAAGAGTAAACACCGCTTATAGCGGGCGCCTTCTTTGACGATTCACCGTCATTATATGCATCCGCCCATCATAACGTCCGGGCAAATGCCCAGATTAAGGAGTTCTTTCCGGTTCGATATGGACATGCGTCGCTTCAATATTATGGCGTTTTTTCATCAGGCGTTCCACTTCATCGGCAATTTCGTGGCTTTTTACCACCGTTAAATTTGGATCAACATGTATTGTTACATCAAGGACGACATAACTGCCTAACATTCTTGCTTTTATATCGGCAACGTTCTTTACCCCATCAATGGCTGCGATTTCTTGTTTGTATGTCGTCAACATATGTTCGTCAAACCCATCGGTTAACGTATGGGACGTTTCCATAAATACTTCCCAAGCGGTTTTACAAATCATTCCTCCAATCAGTGCAGCCACAAGCGGATCAAGCCACAATAGACGAACTTGCGCTCCAATAATTCCAACGACCGTTCCAATGCTTACAAGCGCATCGGACAGATGGTCTTTTGCGGCCGCAGCAAGCGCTTGACTATTCGTTCGTTTCGCTAACTGTGCATTAAAATAATATACGGCTATCATTACAAGAGCAGATGCAACAGCGACAAATGCGGCGAAAGGCTCAGGAGCACTTTCTTTTTCGGATTGAAAAACGGAAGAAATTCCTTCAATGATCACATCGATGCCGATGGACATCATCATGAACGCAGCAATTAAGGATGAGATATTTTCCGCGCGTGAATGTCCATACGGATGGTTGCGGTCACGCGGTTTTTTGGCAATTTTAATCCCAATTAAAATCGCGACAGAAGCAAGAATATCGCTAAAATTATTCCATCCGTCCGCTTTGACGCCGTCAGAATGAGCAATAGAACCGACGATGAGTTTGCTTATCGCTAATATTATGTAGCTAACGATACTGACCCAAGCCCCTAATTCTGCTTTTCCTTTTGTTTCCACACATTTCACCAACCTAGCTGTCCTTTCTGCATTTATAAGTGTACCAATATAAAAACATGTAAGTCTATAGCAACAAAGTTGGCTTTTGGAAGGAGTATAGATGTGGACAAACTTTTTCTTACTTGGGTAACTTTTTTGAGTAAAGGCAAACCACTACTGCGTATGATGCAACAGAACGTAAAAAAACGGCCTGCCGATGGTTGCAGGCCGTTTTCTCCTTACATTTTCCTTACGATTTGAAAATACTCTTCTAACGTAATTTGTCTTTCAAACATCACTTTTGCTGCTTTTTTGCCGACATACCGAAGATGCCACGGCTCATATTGGTAACGTAAAAAGATATAACCATATAAAATTATTGAAAAATAGCCTTCTTTCATGTTATCTTTTCTTCATTCTATCATCTAAGTTTTGGTTTTATCAAGAATATCTTTTAAAAACCACACTCTTTCAAGCGCAGTTTCATTCTTCATCTGCTTCATTCGCATGATTCCACTCATGTGATAATCGTCAACATTTACTTGAACTTTATTGTGTTTTTGGCAATTAAAAAATGTATTAAATGGCAAATAAGCATATACAATTATCTGTATAAAATTTCATACCTCTTGTTGCTTGACATGGAGTCTCTGCGGGCGCTCGAAATGAACTTGAATAATCTTAATTATACATTCGATTCAGGAGGTATTTTCTTTTGGATTACTTCATTCTGCTAGGCGTTTTTTTATAAAATGATAAATTATAGGGTCATTACTTTGAAAATACTTATTAAGGCATGATATAAAAAATCAACAAAATTATAATATTGATAGGGAGACTAATTAACAAAAACAATCCTATATAATTTTTAGGACTAGAACCTTTTTTTGTTATAGCAAAATACTCAACACCCAAATTACTGATTGTAATTAATAAAACAAAGATGGCATAAAGCAAAACTTTTTCCTTAAACATGCTTGTGAAAAGGGGAGAAAAGATAATTAGAAAAGTGAGTTGCTGAAAAGTGCCTCGAGAAAAAATATCTACCTTTCCACCCAGAAATGCTTTAAAGTCACTTTTGCTCATATTATCCCCCCTTACTATCGTAATATTCTTTATTCAACTATTGATGCCCTTTAGCTCAATAAAAAGGATGAATCGCTTTTTGAATTAACGCACCCAATATTAAATTTGATACTTCTTTCTGCTTCTGATAAACGGTCTAATCTTTAAATTAATCCTGTTCGTTTGGGAAAACAGCAATATTAGAGTCATCGAATGTCTTATCAAGCGTAATGTCATGTACAAATGTATCTCCCCAATTCTGGGTTTCCACTTTGGTGTCTTTTGTAGTCGTTATTCCCAGTCCTTTAAGTATTTCTTCGAGTGATTTGTCGGTTTCAACTTGAAGATGAACTAAATTCCCCTGATAAAAGGTAGCTGTAGCATATGTAAACAATTCGGATTCTCCATATGTTAAGTAATCCACGTTTATGGTCGAACCATCTTTCAACTGAAACTTTCCATTCTCATACTGTTTTTCGTTAGGATCGAGCTTAAACCGTTTATTAAATTCGTCTTTTGTCAAAAAGGTTTCGTTGCTTATCTGCTGTTCTATATCCTTTTTAGTTTGTTGCTGCTTATCAGTTGTTCCCTGCTGCTTTTCTTGTGTATCCCCCTCTTTCTTCTCTTCCTGCGTAGCTTTTGGTTTTGATATCGGTTGTGCTTTCTGTTCATCGTCGCTGTTCCCAGTCACACTTCCGATAATAAATAAAACCACAAGGATGGCCCAAAACCACCATTTTTTCCATATGTTTTTCATTTTAGCACCCCCTTCCATCCATTGGTATTGTCAAAAGTTTATCCTCCACACTCACTGTTTTTCATTGAGTTTCAACGGTTAGAATAAAAAAAGCTTGCCACCCCCGTTGTTTTAGGCCATCATTGAGGTAACCCCACACCCAACACACCAAAACAAAGGAGTGACAAGCTTGTTACCTCAATTATTAGCCTATTTGCTCGAAATAATCAAGTCCCAACATCAAATCATTGTCTATTTAATTGGTGCCTTATTAGGAAAATCCTTAAGCCGCAAAGACATGGACGAACCGGTTCGAAAACCGTACCGAAAACTTCAAGTCGATGACCTTCCCATCATCGATGTCCCAGAAACACTCGACTACCGGCAGCTTTTAGCCGACTACGAAGCCCGGCACGGCCGTCCGTTGCCGCCGATCCAACGCCGGGACAACGCTAAACACCGTGTTCCGGATTCGTTGACGTGTCCCCGTTGCCAGGCGCCGTCATCCTACCTGTACGCCAACAACGGCGGAAAAGGGCAGTACCAATGCAAAGTGTGCCAATGCCGGTTCAACCATCGAAATCGGTTCAAAAAGCAAGCGGTCTTTCGTTGCCCGCACTGCTTCCAAACGCTTGAGAAAATCAAAGAACGCAAGGACTACTACATCTACAAATGCAAGAACAACGACTGCCCGTTTTACCAAAAGAACCTTCGCCGGATGAGCCAAAAAGAACGCCAACGGTTCCAGCAGAACCCTCAAGCCTTCAAGGTGCGGTATCTGTTCCGTGAGTTTTTGTTTGACTTTCAACCATTGGCCCCATCGTCGCCGAAAAAGCCAAAGGTCGATTTGTCTCGTCTGGCGGTGTCGTCGCACACCCTCGGACTCGTGTTGACGTACTACGTTAACTATGGGATGTCCTCCAGACAGACAGCCGGAATCATGAAGGATGTGCATGGCGTGTCGATCTCCCATCAGACGGTACTCAACTACGCCAATAGCGTCGCGCTCATGATTCAGCCGTTTGTCGACCGGTTCCCGTACGAGCTGTCCGGCTCGTTCTGTGGGGACGAGACGTATATTCGCGTGAAAGGACGCTGGCATTACCTGTTTTTTATGTTTGATGCCGTGAAAAAAGTGGTGTTGTCGTATCGCGTCTCGCCCCACCGGGATACGTTGTCGGCCATCCACGCCATCGATGACGTCCTGCGAAAGCTGCCGTCCATCCCGGACGATTTGTCGTTCGTCGTCGACGGCAATCCCATTTACCTGCTGGCGCAGCACTTTTTTGCCCAGCACGGGATTCCGTTTGACGTCCGCCAAGTGATCGGACTGACCAATGAGGATCCGGTGTCCGAGGAGTTCCGCGCGCTCAAACAAATCATCGAGCGATTCAACCGGACGTTTAAAGGCAACTATCGGCCGACTCACGGATTTGGCGCGGAAGAAGGCTCGGTCTCCTTTGTCACGCTGTTTGTAGCGTATTTCAACTTCCTGCGCCCGCACGGTGCACTCGAAGGCCGGGTTCCTGTCGTCATCCCGGAGCTCGCCGACCTGCCCCATATGCCGGCCCGGTGGACGAAGCTGATCGCCATGGCTCAAGATTTCCTCCAACAAGAGGCAGCCTAACTTTTTTGTCCGCCGGAGCCCATGGATCAGAAGAACAGCCGGATTCGTCGAAGCGAACCCTTGACCAACCGAACCTCGTCAAAGGTAAAATTCGGTAAGGGCAAGGGCGGCTTTCCTATGCCCTCTTTTTTGTCCCCGTCGCCCTTGACGTCCCTTTCACACCTTTGGCGGGTGTTGGTCAAGAGCGAATCCGGCTCCAAGGATGCCTTACGATGCTCCATGGGATGGCGGATGTGGAGTTTTCATAAAACTTTTGACGCTACCCATCCATTATACTGACAAGTAAAAGTAATGAAAATAAAAATGCCCATCTACTCTGTAACATCAAGTACAGTTAAACAATTTTTAGCACTTTGATATCAATGTCTTATATTTAATACTATACATTATATTTGGTTGTTTTTTCATAAAATTCTAAAAAGAGGGTTCATCACCAAAAGATGTACTTGATTTTTACGTTAAAATGTGATAGAGGTCTCTAGACGGACACGCAAAGTAAAACGCTGGATATTTCGATCCCCATATCCTCGCCTTTTGATCAATTTTATTTTGTTGTTGATTCCTTCCATTGGACCATTTGAGTAAGAAAAAACGATGCAAGAAAGCACTGCGTCTCTTCGGGTGATGAGTGCCTTGGCAATACTGCGTACGGCGGCACAGTCGCTAAAAAGTACCGGTCAAACCATTGGGTCAAACGAGTTTCGGCTTGCTTTCTTGTTTGGCTTTTGGATACGTAACGGAAATGTTGAAGTGCTTGATAGACATCACGTCAATAAGCACTTTCTTGGCACCATTGTCGAACTTCCTGTCTCTCTTCTTCTGTTAATTTTTCTGGACGTTGGCTTAACCATCGGCACACGCGGCGAACGCTTCCATGTTTGGTTCCGCCTTTGGCAAGGTATTTGCGACAACGTTCCAGTGCATCGGTGAATAACTGAATCACATGGAAGTGGTCAAGAACATGGATGGCTTTTGGACATACCTTTTCAATGGCTTTTCTCATGGCAGGAGCCAAGTCGCTGACAACATACTTCACTTTGGAGGCGACGGGTTGAAGCGCCTCCACAATGGCTTCTTCATTTTTTCCAGAAGCAATGGAAAGGACATTCCGAGTCTGTGTGTCCATCACCGCTGCTCCGTAATCATGTCCCTTTCGGAAAGCGAATTCATCCACACATACTACTGTAGGATTCGATGTTGGTAAAAGAGCCGGGGCATATTGATAAAACCAGCGTTCTACTGTCGTATAGGCGAGTTGTAACAAGCGAGCGACTTCTTGAATCGTTTTTCCGATGCATAACTGGGCGACCCAATGTTGAAACGATTCCGTCGCGATACTGTGAGACGGAAGTCCCGGATAAGAAACGGTGAACGTCAGAAAACAGGCTTGGCAACGCCGTCTTTCTATGGGAAGTTCAATCCAAAATAAACCGACCGTATTGGTATAGCCATGAATCCATTGTTTTCGTTTCGATGATATTTTGGTTGTCCGTCCGAAGCAAGTCGGGCAGATCGGACAATGAGGAGGGAGGGAAAGTTCAAAAATCCATCGTTCTCCCTCTTTTCGTTCTCCATGAATAAGAAAGCCTGGTAAAGTGATCAAATCTTTGATAAACTGAGATTGCATGCGAAATTTCCTCCATGTTTGATGGTTTGGTCACCTTTACCATACAGGAAATTTCGCATTTTTTGTACCCTTGATCAGAAAACAACCTGATTGTCAAGTACATTTTGTGGTGAAGAGCCAATTAAAGATATTTTTGTATTTATTTGGGGGTAATGGAAAATGAAAAAGATGTCAAGTCAGTATTTATACACCTTTTTATTAGTAACTATTATTTTGTTATGGAGTTATGGATGGGTTCTAACGAAGATTGGATTAAGTTACATGGGACCCTTTACATTTGCGGCTTTACGCTTTTTACTTGCTTCATTTGCGATGATATTAGTTTTATTTTTTTTAAAGCCCACTAGACCAAAAGGTACAGAATGGATTATCCTTTTTATAGTGGGTTTGTTACAAACAACCGCCATGTTTTTATTAATCAATTACGGAATGATGTTTGTAAATGTGAGCAAATCTTCAATACTGATTTACTCGATGCCTATATGGAGTGGAATCCTCGGATATATCTTTCTTCATGAATCATTAAACTATTACAAGGTAATTAGTCTTGTCCTGGGTATTTCTGGTTTACTATCCATTATTGGGTTTGAATTTTTTACTATTCAAAACAAAAGTGTCATTTTCGGTGAATGTTTACTTTTACTAGCTGCTATTTCTTGGGCTGGGGCAAATGTAATTGTTAAAAAATATTTTAGCAATCATAATAAAATTATAGTATCAACCTGGCAAATGATTTTCGGAACCATTGGAGTAGTAGTTGCCGCCATTCTTATGGAGTGGGGTCAACCTATACAGTTTACACCTATAAGTATTTTTATTCTGATATACACAGGAGTTATTGCATCCTCATTCTGCTTTACATGTTGGTATGTGGTGTTAACAAAGCTTGATACTACAGTAGCTTCTATTTCCCTATTATTTGTTCCTCTTGTGGCTATTTTTCTAGACTGGTTGTTACTCGGAGAAAAAATGACTGTTAATATTGCAATTGGAGCATTGTTGGTTACGATTGGTGTTTACTTAGCAACCGTGGCTAAACCTAAAGAAAGGCGTAAAATAGAACGATTTTCTACAAATATAAAAAGCTAAGCAAATTGTCGCTTAGCTTTTATTATTGGACTCTATATTAAACGTTGGAGTGTGAGCATAACGTAAATTATACGCAATTTAAAATGACGCTTTTACGATACACTCGCCCCCTGATGTTTCAAGGGGGATGATTTCTGGATAAGTTTGGAATGCAACATAATCAAGATTATAAGCAGTAAATTCCATCGTGTTGCGTTCGAACAGTCCATAAAACAAAACTCCACTAACTACTTATATAACCAATAACAAAAGAGGTTAGAAAAAGAGAAATACCACCTAAAATCAGATATTTTTTGTCATTCCATTTAAAATAAAAGATAATACTTAATACAGTAACAATAAAAAAAATCAAACCAACAACCCAAATCATCTTTCTTTCCCCTACCCCGTTATTCTAGCAATAAATCCTCCTACTAAATACCCTGCTAATAAAATAATAAAAGATGCCCCTACATAAAATCCTATTCTAATAAATGTATCCTGACGGTTAACAAAATCGATAATTAAATCCAATACTTTCATATTGAATTCCTCCATAAATCTTTATTATTTATACAATAACATTAACATAAAGATAGGTACCGTCAAGAATTTTGTGTAATGTAAATGGGGTAGGGTTTCTCTGAAATGGATTTGAATTGATAGGGGACTGATTTTCTCCACACAAGAGACTGAATATTCAGTCTCTTGTGTGGAAAGGGAGAATCCCCTTATTTTGTTTATTTACAATATTTGGTTAACAATAACGTTCTTCAAACATTCGTTGAAGAGCTTCATGCGCTTCGGCAAATCCTCGCAACTTTCGCCCTGCCCATTTCTCATTAAAATCTTGAATGGTCAAATACACGATTTTTTCAGCGGCTTCTAAACTATTCAAACTGTTCATCGGTTTTAGGCGTTTCCGAATCTCCTTGATCGTTCGTTCGATGGCATTGGTCGTGTAAATCACACTTCGAATACTGCTTGGATCATCCATAAATGTAAGGAGGACATCCAACTCATTGGCCCAAGATTGAACTTCTCTTGGATATTTGCTGGACCATTTCGACTCAAACTGTTGAAACATTTGTAACCCATCTCCTTATTCGGCGCGCGATGAATCAGCTTGAGATCCTCGGCCACTTCGAATTGGTCTTTTTTCCGAACACGATGGAGCGTGTTGAGGACTTTGTGAACGACACAACGTTGCACATCGGCTTTCGGACAAACCGCCTTAAAGGCTTCCTCCAACCCCGGTAGTCCATCGAATACGCCAAGAAGCACTTCCTTTACGCCCCTGTTGTATAGTTGTTGAAGAATTTCCTGCCATACATAGGCGCTTTCCTGTCCTCCCACAAAGAAATCAAGAATTTCGCGATATCCTTCTTCGTTCACCCCTAACACCACATAAATGACTTCTTTCTCCACGGTTTCGCGACGAAGTTTTACGTATAAACCATCCAAATATAAGACGGAATAACGCTTGTGCAGTGGACGAGTGTGCCATTTCTCGATGTCTTCCTTCACTACATCGGTAATACGGCTGATGGTTGCAGGAGAATAGGCATTGCCTAAAATTCGTTCAATAAACTTGCCAATTTCACGCGTGCTCATGCCACTTTGATACATCCTGATGATGGCTTCCTCCAGCCAGCCGGTGTGCCGTTGGTAAGGGGCAAACAACTGTGTTTGAAATTCCCCGTTTCGGTCTCTTGGAACCAAAAGACCCTCAATCCGGCCATATTGCGTATCTAGATTTCGTTGATAGTAGCCGTTTCTCCTATTCGGCGTTCCATCCTGTTCGATTTCGAGGAAATTCTTGATTTCTTCCCACATAATCAGCTCTAATTTTTCCTTTACAAACTGACGAATGACACTTTCCAGTTGATTTGCCCAGTCGACATTCGGTATACTTCTTTTAGACATAGGTAGGGTACTCCTTTCTCTAAGATTTTTGGTCCAAATCAGAGAATACCCTACTTTTTTCTTTTGTTCTAGCAAAATGCTTTACACAAAATTTTATACATCATCACGAAATTTCAGGCATCGTCAATGGTGAAAGGTTTATCAGAATGATTGCGGGTATATTTTTTCGTTTTTGTTTTAGCCAAAATAAAATACGCCTTCTTTCATGTTTTACAACATGAAAGAAGGCGTAAATTTGGTCTTGGTTATATCTCGCCTTTTTGCAATTTCTCCTTACATTTTCCTTACGATTTGAAAATACTCTTCTAACGTAATTTGTCTTTCAAACATCACTTTTGCTGCTTTTTTGCCGACATACCGAAGATGCCACGGCTCATATTGGTATCCCGTAATCGCTTCTTTTCCTTTTGGGTAGCGAATAATAAATCCGTACTCATGCGCATGCAGGGCGACCCATTTTCCTTCTTTTGTTTCTCCAAAAGCAGTCGTCAATTTGTACCCAACACTTTGGCTTGTTATATCCATTGCCAATCCAGTTTGGTGTTCGCTCTGCCCTGGCAGTGCGACCGCATGAATCGCCCTCTCTTTTCCTTTTTCTTTTACTTCTTCCGCAAATATCATTTTTTGGCGCTCATATGAACGATAGCCAGACACGGCTACAAGCTGGATTCCTTCTTTACGAGCGGCGGCAAATAACGCTTCGAGCGCTTTCGCTGCCTCGGCGCGCATATACCGCTTGTCCACATTTTTTTCGGCAAACGAAAACGGAACGCGCGGTGCAACTAAATCGTTCGGCTTATATGCAGCTGGCAGCGATTGTTCTTTATTCACAAGCGCTAATATATTACTTGGGTTCATAATCACTTTCTGGCCGTTTTGCACTTCAACAATATTCCAATATTCCGGTTCTAACAATAGATCCGGATCTATCGCTTCACGATCTTTAGAATCATCCGGTTTTTTTGGCGTTTCATTTTCTTTCTTTTCATGATGAGTGATTATATGTTTATTCGTTTTATCTGATGCTTTTTCATGTTCCCCTGGAAAATCATTCCATTGACTGCATCCGCTAAATAAAAAAAGCAATACAAAAATCATCCATCGAAACAGCTGTTTCATTATTTCACCTTTTCCGAATCTATACACGACAGAAAGCCCACGTTCTAGCATATCCCGTTTCGCTATATTTGGCACCACTTCATCACAATGACTGTTAGAAGCGGCTATAATTAAATGCGAATGACAATGAAATACGATAGCCGCGCGTTGAACTTAAACATCTATTATCCAACACGGATCGCCGTTTCTAGCGCCACTTCAATCATCTCGTTAAACGTGGTTTGCCGTTCTTGGGCTGTTGTTTCTTCTCCTGTTAAAATATGGTCACTTACCGTTAGTACAGAAAGCGCTTTTCGGCCAAATTTTGCCGCTAACGTATAAAGCGCCGCCGTTTCCATTTCGACAGCCAAAACGCCGTAACGCGCCCATGTTTCCCAGTCCGGTTGGTCATTATAAAACATATCAGCGGTAAAGACGTTGCCAACTTTTAACTTCAACCCTTTTTCGACACCGACTTCATAAGCAGTCCGCAACAAATCAAAATGCGCTGTCGGTGCATAATCCCGCCCGCGGAAAGTCAAACGGTTCATATTCGAATCCGTTGATGCGCTCATCGCTAAAATGACATCACGAACGTTCACATCTTTTTGAATTGCTCCACATGTTCCGACGCGAATTAATGTTTGTACACCATAGCTTTGGATTAACTCATTGACATAAATAGAAATTGAAGGAACTCCCATTCCCGTTCCTTGCACGGAAATGCGATGGCCTTTATATGTACCAGTAAAGCCAAGCATGCCGCGCACGCGGTTGTAACATGTCGCTCCTTCTAAAAATGTTTCCGCGATATATTGGGCGCGAAGCGGATCACCCGGCAGCAAAATTTTATCGGCAATTTCTCCTTGTTTTGCTTCGATATGAATGCTCAAGCGGTATACCTCCTTTATTCATCCTATCTTCTTTGGCACCACGTTTTATGCCCTTTTTATCATATCACACAATCAGTATGATGTGTAAAAAATAATCGCTACGGGCATACTGAGTATACCCCTTGGCAACATTCATGGCACTTTTGCTGTATACATTCGTCTCAACTTTCGAAAGGAGGCATCACACGGATGAAAAAGAAATTGGAACAAGCAGTGGAATATGCGAATAAAACAAATCCATCATCCCGTTCGAGTAATCAACCGTCTACTTCGAAAAAAGAAAAAACAAAGTTTTAAGGGAGAAACATTCTCCCTTTGTTTATGACGTCTTTGAGTGATAATCATCCCGGCGGCGCGCTAAATATTTTTCATTAATATACAATACTTTTTTATCTTTGCTCAGTGTATATTTTTTCTCCCGTTCTTTTCGTTTGCGAATAAACCAACAGCCGAGTATATACATAGGGAGAAATAATTCTATTGCTCCTGCATAAACGTACAAAAACTGTTTTGTCCATGTCATTTTTGACAAATGCACGTCAATATCGCTAAACATATAATAAGAAGTTGCCACAATCCCCCCTGCAATAAGCACGTTCATCACATGTAAAAAAGGAACGTCTTTCCAACGAAAAAATATTCGTTCTATTTGTTCTTTGACAAATAACAAAATGGCTGCAGATATTACGCAAAGCAACAAGGAAACAAAAAGCGCGGCCATCATCGTTTCCCCTTCCCCATCATCATTTAACTGCAAAAACTTTCGCGAATGAATCGCTTTTAACTGTACAAACTAATATTGAACCTCTGCATGAGAAAAGTCGCAGATTTTGACGGACGTAAGAGTTTTTCCTACACCTGCGTGCAGGCACTCACTCTGTTCCGTAAGTATCATGGACAAACACTTCCTTAGTGTTTAGCGCCTGTCGGATCGGTTCAAAACCGTTTTCCACTTCACCCAATCGCTCCAGTCACAGGCTTTTCTAGTTATACAATAAATGAAGGAGGAAGCTGTTTATGGGTAAAAAACACCGAAACCGCATCAACGGCCAAAAAAAGAATAACCATATCCCAAAAGAAGCGTTGATTGCTGAGGATGCCGCCCATGCGAAAGAATTCTCCGCCGCGGGAGGCAGAAAAAACGGACCGGGTCATCACGATAACCCTGATTCATAACAATGCAATCAATGATGAAAGCCGTTTTATATGAAAAAATAATCTAGAAACCCTTGTGTAACACAAGGGTTTCTATGTGGAAGGATCTACTTCATCAAATGATAAAGTAACTACTTTTGTATATTCCCCCCGGGCAATCTCTTCTTTTGTCGCTTTTTCGTCAAGCTCCTTCTCATCATCCATTCCCGGCGCTAGTTTCGGAAATTCGTGGCTATTCTTTTTTCGCTCCAAGTGATCGCCTCCCTTCCTTTATTATCCATACCCGAAATTTACGTAAACTATTCGACTTTTTTCTTCATTATATCATCATTTTTTCTTTTTCAAACAGAATATTTAGAATTTTTATACTAACGAATATGAATGCGATTAATTTTTTTCCATCCTTCCGGACATAGTTTGTAATACACTTGCCCCTTTAGTCCTTCATCAATTAAGACGATATCTCCTGTACTCATAAAACGTGCTTGGTAATCTTTTGGCATTAAATCGGATACGTTAAACATACGATAAAGATATGATAATGCTTCTTGGTGATTGGACGCATTGATCGTCAATCTGTATACTTGTCTGTACCCTTTCGTCTGCCCAAAACTCGGGGTTTGAAATATAGTGATATCATACTTACGCTCTACATGGAGCATTTTTTTCATTAATAGACGTACCATTCGACATCGCTCCTTTTACCCATTTATTTCATAAAATATTAGTGATAAGCGATGTCGATTCCTTCAGCAAAATTGCTCTTGTTTTGTCGAATGACTTTTCAATACCGGTGTTCGAATAAGCAGGCAAACGAAGAGAAAAAATAAGGTAGACGCATCGTTAACTCCCAAAAAAGCTTGAAAAGAAGCTGCCGAAGCTGCCGCTATGGTGTTTCTTTTTATAATGCTTATAACCGTAGTGGGAAGGATGGGTATGTGAATAATGCTCCTTTGAATTATGATAATGGTCGCTGCTACTGTAATGGCCTTTATGATAATGATGCGACATGCTTCCTTTGAAAATGGCTTTGATAATTTTTTTCAACATCGGCTGGCAAAGCGAGCATACCAATTTGCCTCACAACATGCGCATACCGGTTCACGCGCCGATTTTTGGCCGCAACTATTTTCTGCAGAAAAAGCAGATCCTTTCCGGATTTATAGTCCACGTTTGGAGATGGTATGGCCGAATATCTCCCATCCGTTTTCCGACCGCCGTGACTGGTTTACAGATAAAACTATTATCAAAATGATGGAAACCATCCCTGTTATGAAAGAAGAAGATATAACGGCAAACTATATGCGTAATATTCAAACACTAAACGCAGCTGTCAAAGCAGTTCAATAAAAAACGACGAGTAGTGCTTACTCGTCGTTGTCTCCTATGTCAAGCTCCTCATCAATAATACATTTTTCCAATAAATAATCAAACGTAATATCCGCTAGTTCTTCTAGTTCCGTTTGCGTCGGTACAAAACCGCGGCGGATCAATTCATGATAAAAAAATTCGGCAATTTCTTCCGTATCAATAACAACCTCAATTTCCTTCACCACATCTCGCCCCCTTTGTAATTGTTTTATGTGCACTTATACCGTTTTATGTCAAAAGAATTTGATCATCTATGTACTAATTTTCCCTCTTCGCCCATACATTAGTAGCGTAAAAAACAATAGCGGAGGGAAATTGTATGGACAAGCAGTCAATCATCGATAAAACAATGGAAACAGTTGTGAATTTGCTGGGAGCGGCTATGATATTGCTTGGCGTTCCTTATTTCATTTTCGTTTTAGTTCAATTTTTATTATGGTAATTGGCAACAATTCGTAAACGTTTTACAACTGTTTCCATCATTTGTTTATATTGTTCATCGCCAAACCATTCGTATAAATATTTGTAATCATTATACATATCAAGCAGCTCATCAATGGATTGTGATGGGGTCGTCTCCTCGGAAGGAGAAAGAAGCACGTATGCTTTTATCGGCGCCGATAGGACAATATCTTGCAAAATAATGACGGATGATTCTTCGTCATCTGCTAAAGGAATGACATCCTCCATATTGACTTCAATTTCCCAGCCGTCGATCAATCGTTTTAATTCATAGACAATTTCTTCCCATCCTTCTTCTTGATAGCGATAAATTTCCGTACGCACCCCAATCACTTTAAATAGATCGTCGCCGTAATCGTGGACGCGAACGATTTCACCTAAGAAAAACGGCAATTCCACTTCTATTTCTTGCGTGATCCATAAATCGCCAGTAAATTCTGATAATAAAACTAACGCATGTTCCATAAATAAACTGCGGCTGTGATTAATTTCATATAAAAATGCATCATCTATTTGTTGAATATTCGTTATCGTGCCGACCGTTCCATACAACATATTCACGACAATATCTCCAATAGAAAATTTTGGCCGTTTTGCACCACTCATCTATATCCCCCGTTTAAAAGCAGTGATACTACATTATATGCAGGCAAAAATAAGTGGACACCCCTTTCCATCCCGAAAAAAGTATTTTGAGAACGCTTACAAAAAAGAAATATGGGAATGGGAAGACATTTACGCCTCCTGTGAAAACTGTTCCCATAGTTCGTCAAATATAATCATGCTATCTAAGTAATCGCCGTTTAGTTCTAAATATCGACTAATTTCATCATAATCGGCGGATGTTTTCGGGAAACTATGATCGTAATATGCCCCGTTAGCAAACCGAACGAACGGATCTTCTTTTTTTCCATCACGAAATTTCAATAAATAATGGTAAAACGAACGCGCCATTGTCCTCATCCTCTCCCTTCTATTCTTTGTTGTTCATTTTAGTGAGTTTTTTTGATTTTGTCATCTGTCAAACAACTAAAGCCGCGTTTTTCTTCGTTAATCTTCGTCAAGCATTTTATGTAAAATTCAATGATAGATGCTTCCATCCCCCCTTTTTTCTTGTAATGAAATAGTACGCTGAAAGATGCATTTTCATGAAAATATTTTATGTTTCACCTTATGAAAAATAGGAGTTGCACGCTTCTTATTAGTTTTGATCACTTTGTTCATTCACAATGCTTTTATGAATCCAAATGGCTTCCTGTGTTCCTTCCCCCATGGCGATCGTCACTTGTTCCGAATGAACGCCAATGTCCCCTGCCGCCCAAATATTCGGGACATTTGTTTGTTTTGTCCGTGGATTTGTAGGAATATGCTTGTTTTCTAATCGTTCCACGCCAAGTTGTTTGCATCGATCACAAGAACGCGATGATGATAACGGCCGAGCTGGATCGCCGCCTGCAATCCGGCAATGCCGCCCCCGATAATGATGCATTCGTACATCGTATGTCACATCCCATCATTGCTTTTATTTTTTTATTGTTCGTTACTGATTCGTATTCATGCACTTTACAAAAAAAAGCTGTCTCCGTAAAAGAGACAGCGTAAATCAACCATTAACAGACAGCCTGCTGTTCCTCGGCAAAATCAATTTCAAAGCCAAGGTCCTCCAGCATCCGATAATCTTCTGATTTTTCTTGGCCAGCTGTTGTTAAATAATCGCCGACAAAAATAGAATTTGCCGCATATAAGCCAAGCGGCTGAAGCGAGCGTAAATTCACTTCCCGTCCGCCGGCGATGCGAATTTCTTTCGTTGGATTCATATAGCGGAACAATGCCAATACTTTTAAACAATATCGTGGATCGAGCTCATTTGTTCCTTCAAGCGGCGTGCCATCAATCGCGTGTAAAAAGTTAATAGGAATGGAGTCCGCATCAAGAATGCGCAAGCTTCGTGCCATGTTAATAACGTCTTGCTTCGTTTCTTTCATGCCGATAATGACGCCGGAACAAGGAGAAATGCCAGCTTGTTTTACCGTTTCAACGGTCCTTACGCGGTCATCATATGTATGGGAAGTCGTGATGTTCGGGTGATGTTCTTTCGATGTGTTAATGTTATGGTTGTAGCGGTCTACTCCCGCTTCCTTCAGGCGCGCTGCTTGTTCTGGTTTCAAAATGCCGAGGCATGCGCAAATTTTCAAACCGAAGCGTTCTTTAATTTCTTTGACCGCTGAAACAACGGTATCGATTTCTTTTTCGCTCGGACCGCGGCCGCTTGCGACAATACAGTATGTCCCTATGCGCATGCGATATGCTTCTTCCGCTCCGCGAATAAGCGTTTCTTTATCCACCATTTTATACGTTTTTACCGGCGCTGTCGAAACGGCAGACTGTGAGCAATATCCGCAGTTTTCCGGACAAAGCCCGGATTTCGCGTTAATAATCATATTTAACTTTACTTTATTGCCGTAATATGTGCGGCGAATGTTATACGCGCCTTGCATCAGCAAAAGCAGTTCTTCATCGGGACAATCTAAAATTGCTTGCGCTTCTTCATCTGTCAATTCATACCCTTCGATGACACGATCGGCTAATTCCAGCCAATTTGGCATTCTTCCTCTCCCCTTTCCATATGATTACATTTATCGTATCGGAAGTGAAGTTATATTGTCAACTAAAATTTTATAAAGGTTAACTATTTTGATCCCATACTTCATCAAGATGGTCGGCGTAAAATATTAACGCTTTTTCATATGTTTTTATCCAAGGATCGGGGGAAGAAGCGACTAACGCATGAATCAACATTGATACCGCCCTTTTTTCTTCTCCCATATGATAAAACGTCATTGCCAAAAATGCTTGTAAGGCTACATTCTCAGGGAACTCTTTTAATCCCTGTGCCAATACGTTTGCTGCCTTTTCATACTCGCCTATACAGCGATAACTGCTTCCTAATTGGATAAATGATTTCTGACGAAGTTCGCCTTCAATACCATAATCAATCGCCTTTTCATAATACGGAATTGCCCTTCTTTCCAAACCTAACGCATCCAAAGCAGTTGCATAATAAAAATAAACGGCTCCATCTTGAGGATGTACATCAAGCAACGACTGCAATATCGTTTGCGCTTCTTCATACCGCTTTGCTTCGATCAGTTTTATCACCTGATTCAACATTTAATTTTCCTCCTTCTCCTCAATATGTGGTTGTTCGAGCAAACGAGCGAAAAATCCTTCACTAGTCATATAAAAAAGGATATGTATCCATACAGGACACATATCCTTTTACTGTTATTTGGTTAATTTTTCTACGATGTCGCGGGCGATCCATACGCCACAGGCGCTTGCCTGGGCAAGGCCGCGCGTAATTCCCGCGCCGTCCCCACCGACATACAGTCCGGAAATTTCCGTTTCAAATCGGTCGTTTAATTTTGGCCGGGCGGAATAAAACTTCGCTTCGACTCCGTAAAAAAGCGTATGCTCGGAAGCAATCCCAGGTGTGACGTGGTTGAGCGCTTCCGTCATTTCAATGATGCTTTTCATCGTATTGTACGGAAGAACAAGCCCTAAATCGCCAGGAACCGCTTCTTTCAATGTTGGCTCAATAAACCCTTCCTTAATCCGTTTTTCGGTAGAGCGTCTTCCTTTTAAAATGTCGCCATACTTTTGCACGATGATGCCGCCGTTCGATAAGGCGTTTGCCAGCCGCGAAATTTCATGGGCGTATTCATTCGGTTTATCAAACGGTTCGGAGAATTTATGCGATACAAGCAAAGCAAAGTTTGTATTGTTGCTGCCAAGCTTTGGATCTCTGTACGCGTGGCCGTTCGCAAGCATGATGCCCGAATGGTTTTCGACGACAACGTGTCCCGAAGGATTGCTGCAAAACGTGCGTACTTGCGTGCCAACCGACGTATTGAAAATAAATTTTCCTTCATACAAATGTTCATTTATTTCTTCCATGACGATGTTCGATGTTTCCACGCGCACGCCAATATCGACTTGGTTGTTCATCATGCGCAAGCGGCGCTTCCGCAATATTTTTGTCAGCCATACCGAGCCGTCGCGTCCCGGTGCGATGACGACTTTCACTGCTGTCAGCGTTTCGCCGTTTTTCAGAACTACTCCTGTCACGCGATGCCCATCGTTCGTTTTTTCCGTTATAATATCTTCCACTTCCGTTTTAAAACGCATGTCGATTCGTTCACGCAAATATTCAAAAATGCTTTTTAAAATTTCTAAGTTTTGTTCCGTCCCTAAATGGCGGACTTGGGCGCGCAATAGCTTCAGCCCAGCTGCGTAAGCGCGGCGCTCAATTTCTTTGACTTTCTCCGTCATTGGATCGGTAATGGCTGTTGTCGCCCCGTGTTTTAAATTAATTTCGTCAACATAGCGGATGAGTTCCAATACTTTAGAAGCCGGCAAATAATCGGTCATCCAGCCGCCGAATTCGCTGGTGATGTTAAATTTCCCGTCCGAATAAGCACCTGCGCCGCCAAATCCGTTTGTGATCGAGCATGCCGGCACACATCCGGCGTAATCTTTTTTGCCGGCCGGCGGCGGGCATTTGTCAATCTTTTTCTGAAGAATCGGACAATTGCGTTTATATATATCATGCCCTTTATCAATTAACAGGACGTTCGCCCCCGGAAGTTTCAGCGTTAATTCATAGCAAGTAAAAATGCCTGCCGGACCTGCGCCGACGACAATGACATCATAATGGCTCTTCATCTGTTCAATCCCCCACTTCCCGTATTCCATTTGTAACTATATCAATTATTTTCCTTCTCGTCAATATAAAACACGAACTTTTCTTCATGTATATATAAATAATGTTCGTCATTTTTCTATCTTGTTTTCACAGATAAAAACTGATAAGTTGATAAAGTAACAAACGGTCCTTTTCAAAAGTAGTGTTGGTGGAATTGCCTAATACAGGAATGAAATGCATCGGATTTATCACGTCAGAAGAAGTCGCAAACTGGCTCAATCCGCTCCAAGACCATGTCGCTGTCTATATTCCGCAAACGTTCCAGGTAGCGGGCATTACCTTTTTAGTACCGAAAGAACAAGTCCAGGTTATTGATATGAAGCCGGAAGAAGCAATGAAATTTGTGCTTTCCGGCGGAATGGCCTCATCCAAAAAGAAAGGGCTGCCTGAAACATAACAGGCAGCCCTTTTGGCAATTAAAAATATCGCTTTTTCCAAAAAATAAGCGCAGTAATGGTCGATAACAAACCAGCAATCAACATCGCCACCATAAATGCATACGGTGAATGCTGATATGGAATCGGCACGTTCATGCCATAGAAGCTTGCAACCATTGTCGGCAAGGAAATTACAATCGTAATCGCTGTTAAAAACTTCATTACAATATTCAAGTTATTCGAAATGACCGAAGCAAACGCGTTCATCGTTCCGCTTAAAATGCTGCTGTATACTTCCGCCATTTCAATCGCCTGTTTATTTTCGATAATGACATCTTGCAGCAAATCTTGATCGTCTTCGTACATGCGCAAATAATTCAGACGCAATAGCCGTTCCATGACAATATTGTTCGCCTTCAGCGACGTCATAAAATAGACTAAGCTTTTTTCCACACTGAGGAGCGAAAGCAATTCTTTATTTTTCATCGATTGATGAAGCTCTTTTTCGATTTCCGTCGTTCTGCGGCTAATTTGTTTTAAATAACGCAAATAATAAGTGGAAATCACATATAGCATTTGCAAAGCAAAACGCGTCTTCATAAACGTGTAAAAGTTTTTAATTTTGTTTTTCGAAAACTCCTCGAAAATCGGATTTTGCTGCAGACAGACAGTAATGAAGCACGTATTCGTAATAATCATGCCGATCGGAATCGTTTCATACATTGGACCATCTACTTCATCATTTGCGGCAATGGGAATATCAACGATAATCAATACGTGATTATCTTCTTTTTCTATGCGTGATCGTTCCTCATCATCAAGCGCATCTGTGATTGAATCGATTGGAATATCAAGATGATTAGCAATATAACGGATTTCGTCTTCCGTCGGAGCTACCAAATTAATCCAGCAGCCGTTTTGAATTTCATCGATTTCTCTCATTTTTCCGTTTGCATCCGATAAATACATTTTCATCATACGCATCCTTCCTCCTTTTCACCGCGAGGAAGTTTGCGCTTCTCCTTTTCCGATCGGAGCCCGTTTTCGTACGATGAGTAGCTCAGTGATCGAAAAAGAAGAAGACAATGCTCCCCCGCTATATTCCGGCTCTGGTTCACTCGAACTTCGACTACTCATATACGAAAACGTCACTCCTTTCGTAAAAAATACTCCTTGATTATAATAACGTTGAATGGCGCATTTGTATAGTAGTTTTCTAAAGAAAAAAGCAGCCTACTGGCTACTTTATTCGCTTGATGGTGTAGTGTTGAAAAAATCACGATCATTTTTTTCTGTTTTGCGGCTATTGGATCGTTTTTTCGATTTTTTTCCCATCACTCCATCGGATTCGTAGCTCAGCGGAAACGAGGTTTTTTTCTCCATTTTTAGTCCTCCTTTTTATTTCTCTTTTTACTTTTTGTCAACTGGACACGATTTAGTCACATTATGAACTTTTTACATCATGTTATAATAAAGATGAGGAGGGTGAAAAATGGACATTATTTTGACGCCAAAAGCATTCGAATGGTACAAAGAAGAGCTTGACTTACAAGAGGGGGATGCTGTCCGCTTTTTCGCGCGCTACGGTGGATGCAGCACCGTACAAAAAGGATTTTCGCTTGGTGTGGCAAAAGATGAGCCTGTAGAACCAAGAGCGCAAACAACGGTTGGTGGAGTCACCTTTTTTGTAGAGGATAGCGACATATGGTATTTTGATCGCCATAACTTAATCATCGATTTCAATGAGCAGGCAAATGAACCGGTGTTTATTATCGAATGATCGCTCCCCCTTCCCATGGTGATGAAAAGAAGGAACGTATTGCTGAAGCAGAAAAAGCTAGCACTTTTTCGAAAAGGCTAGCTTTTTTTGATAACAGCGATCGTACAGCGGGAAACACAGACAAGCCGCTGTTGTTCATCGACGATTTTAATATCCCATACCATCGTCGTCTTTCCTCGGTGAAGAACGGTGCCTGTAGCAGTGACGGTGCCATTTCGAACAGCGCGTACATGATTGGCGTTTATTTCTAAACCAACAACGCTTTCCTTTTCTTGATCGACAAGCGCATACGCGCCGATGCTCGCAACCGTTTCTGCCAAAGCTACGGAAGCACCGCCATGGAGAAGCCCAAACGGCTGATGTGTGCGATGGTCAACGGGCATCGTCGCTACGACACGTCCTTCTCCTAACTCTGTAATCTCAATGCCTAATGCTTCTAATAACGTTCCTTTTCCAATCTCTTTTAAATTAGCCAAATTCATCTTTCCCTCTCCCCTTTACTTACAGTAGACGAAACCGTTTGAGATGATCAAACAGACCCTCTTGCTGCAAAATCATGATTTGCTTTTCTCCAAGCAAATCAAAATGTGGAAACAACTCACGCTGGTGAATCCATTCTCTTCGCAATCCGTATTTTTCTCCCCATGCCGCAAGTTTTTCTACATCCGAACAGCCAACTTTTGTTACTGTCGTATATTGTGGAAACCGTTCGTCATACCAATAATGAGTTAAAAACGCGATTTCCCCTTTTTTTACTTTCTCCTTCCATTCGATTAATTCCTGCCTGCGAATGCCAAAAGCCATCGTATGTATCTCCTTACTTTTTCGCACGTTCGTATGCTTCATGCCAATCCGGGAAATATTTGCGAATGACAATCGGGCGAAACGTATCGCGCTTTACACAAACGTGCTGGGATTTGCCCGTCACAGCAACTTCTCCGTCCGGTGTCAAAATTTCATAGCCATATGTCACACGAATGCCGTCATACGCATCAATCCATGTACGGACGGTCGCTGTTTCCCCATAATGGAGCGGTTTTTTGTACGAAACTTGAAGATCAACAACCGGAGAAATAATCCCTTGTTTCTCCATATCGGCGTAATGAAAACCTAACTGTTTGATCAGCTCTGTTCGGCCGACTTCCATCCAAACGAGATAATTAGCATGATAAACAACCCCCATTTGATCCGTTTCCGCATAACGTACTTCAATTTGCTTTTCAGCGACTTTCATTAGTTCTCCCTCCGTTACTATCCTTGCGTGTATACAACTATATCTTATCATACTCCATGTTTTATTAGATAAAAAAACGGAGTCATCCTGCAATCAGGATTACTCCGTTGTCTATATTATCGATAGCCGTTTTCGCGTGCCGCTGCCTCATCTTTAATTTCAGCACGCATTGCTGCAATCGCTTCTTCGCGCCGCTTGTTTTTTTCAGCGATTTTTTCTCGCTCTTCCGGAGAAGCGAATTGCATTGTCTCTTCAGCCTTTTCGATATTTTCAATGGTGTTTTGTACCATATCTTGCAATTTTTCTACATTATCGCTACGATCATCCGGTTTAGGACGATGATGTGCCATCACGTTTCCTCCTTCGTGATTGTCATTCGGTGTTTATTCGCCTTTTGTTTGAATCACTTGAGCATGTTGCCCAGATTGATCTTGCATTTTTTTCCCTTTATTTCCTCCAGCGGCACGAGGTTGGGTGCCTAGATGGTTCGGATTGAAATATTTTGGGTTTCCCCTCGGATTGCTCATGTACCTCGCCTCCTCACCATCTAGTCTGTCCGCCCGGATGATCGCTATGCATGGCTTATTCTGCTTTTTTTAACATGCGTTCTTCCAATTTTTTTTCGATTTTTTCCATTGCTTCACGGTCATTGAGTAATTGACGTTTATTTTCCATAATTAATTCTTGAAATGTCATTTTACGGGTTCTTCTCATTTCTTAGCCCTCCTCTCAATTATTATTTTAATTTCATTAATTCCCAAAATAGCTGAAAATTATTACAACTTTTCGAAAAATTTTATGTTGCAAATAAAAAAGCACCTTTCTGTTAAGAAAGATGCTTTTATTCACGGAATGCCGCTGTTATTTCCACCATTTGTTTATATGTCATCGGACCGATAATTTTTTTGCGAATGACACCATCTTTATCAATGATATACGATGTTGGAATCGTTTGAATATGATATAGTTCTAATGCTTTCTTTTTTTCATCCAACACCACTGGAAACGATAGTTGATATTCATTGATAAATGACTTTACATTTTCACGAGTATCTTGCGACGTTAAATGAACCGCAAGCAATTCCACGTCAGAATGATAGGCTTTATAAAATTTTTCCATATCAGGCATTTCTTTTTTACACGGCGGGCACCATGTTGTCCAAAAATTGACGATTACCGGCTTTCCGCGAAAATCAGATAAATGTACCGTTTGGCCATTCAATGTCTGCAATGAAAAATCGGGCGCAGCGTTACCTACAGAAAGACCGACTTCCTTTGCTTTTTCTGCTGCCAACGTATTCCAAATGCCATATCCAGTAACAGCAAGCAGCAAGATAACGACAATGAATTTTCTCATCTGTTTCCCTCCCACTACGTTTAATTAAAACATAAAATGATCAAGAAAAAAAGCAAAAGGGATGTCCATAAGACACCCCCGTTTAGATTAGCGGATATTTTTATGTTCGTTTTTCATTTTTTTCGCTTCTACTTCTGCATAGGAAGCAAATTCGTTATTAAACCCGTTTTTTTGTTTTGCATTGTTATTGCGTTGTGCATTGGCATTGCCAAGCTTCGTACGACCCATGCGACTTCCTCCTTTGCAACAAGGGTATATCGGTAGTATAGGTAAACGGCGAAAAAATTATATTGTTATTTTTCCCCTGTCGCAATCGGATTGTCTGGATAAGAAACCCAGTCACTCCAACTTCCAACATATAATCGCACGTTCGTATAACCTGCCTCTTTCAACGCAAGCACGTTTGGACATGCCGTCACCCCAGAACCGCAATACACAATAATGGGTGTATCTTTTTTGATTCCGGAAAAGCGCTCTGCCTGTTCTTGCGGACTTTTCCAATACCCCTCGTCCGTCACACAGTCTTTCCAAAACATGTGGCAAGCTCCCGGAATATGCCCGGCAATGCGGTCAATTGGTTCTTCTATGCCTGCGTATCGCTTCCATTCCCGTGAATCAATAATAATCGCTGATCGTTCATAAAGAGCGCGACGCACGTCATCGACAGTCGCTAACAACGATGGCTGAAGACGCGGCTGAAATGATCGCGGTTTTACGGCAGCAACCTCCGCTGTAACCGGATGCCCCGCTTCTTTCCATTTTGTATAGCCTCCATCCAGGACATAAACACGCTCATGCCCAAGATAGCGAAGCAGCCACCAACACCGCGAAGCCATCGCCCCGTCCTGATCATCATATGCAACAATCGTAACCGTTTCATCAATTCCTGCCGCTGACAGCTTTTCCGCCAACTCTTCGACAGGCGGAAGCGGATGCCGCCCGCCATGTTCTCCGGCAGGCGCGGATAAATCTTTTTCCAAATCAAAATATAGCGCTCCTGGAATATGAGCTTCTATATACTCGTTGAATCCTCGAGTCGGATCATTAAGGTAAAAACGGCAATCAATAACGCGGATATCTTCGTTATGAAGCCGCTCTGCCAGCCATTCGTGTGAAACAATATGGTTCATTTCGTTTTCCCCCGCTTTATTAAGCGTTCCGCATAGTCTTTTACCATTTCGACCGTCACGTATTTTCGCTGCGGTACAACGCCGTTCTTCGCTAATTCATTTATTTGCTTCGTTGCTTCGTTAATTTTTTCGACCGTAAACGGCTGACCGTTTTGGCAAAGCGCAACAGCTTCGTCAATATAGCGTTCTCGCTCTGCTTCTAATTGCACAAAACGTTTTATGATCGCATGCTGTTTTTGGATATGGGCGGTAATCGCTTGATGTACTTCACTCATCAGAACCTTCCTTTCTCTTTTCCTTTTCCATTAGAATGCGAACGTGCGGCTTTGGCGTCCAACATCGGAATTGATAATATGGTTTCGTTTCGTAACCAAGCCGTTGACAATAAGTGTAAAGCCCTTTATCTGTTTTTTGAATTCCGTAATGAATGCAAGTAGCGCATGCGTCAACTACCCAACGGCTAAAGCCGTGGGCTTGCAACTAGCCTAATTGGCTGCCGCGTTCGGCTGGTTGACAGCAGCCCTGCGGATGTTTTCCGCAGCCACGTTGTCGGCAGGGGCAGCGTACCCACAAGCTCGACAACAAAACTGATCCCTTGACGGTCTGTTTTCTTTGGCCACATGTCTGCAAACCGGACAGGTGCGGGAAGTATTTTTTGGATGAACCAATACCACCGGCACGCCAGCGATCGCCGCTTTATACTCAATAAACTTTCTCAACTGATAAAAAGACCAAGAAGAGTGTTGACGACGCTGTTGCTTTTTAACCGTTTTCTCGGTGCGTTGGCGGATGCCCTTTAAATCTTCAAGGGCAATGCCGCATCCGAGTGCCTTTGCCTTTTCAACAATCTTCTTGCTAATGCAGTGGTTCACATCACGGGCAAATAGTTTTTCCTTCTTGGAACGCTTTTTAAGCAGGCGTTTCGCTGACTTGGTACCTTTCTTTTGGAGTTTGGCGCGAAGTTTCGCATGGCGGCGGCGCAGCCCGTTGACCTTCGAGCCGGAAAATACCTCACCGGTGCTATCGACGGCGATATTAATGATGCCAAGGTCCACACCGATAAATCCGTTTTCGGAATTGGGCTGGCCTTCGGGAACGTCCACCACGAGCAGTAAATAAAAAATACCGTTTTGAAGGACTAAATCGGCTTGACCCCGAACACGGTTGCCGCACAGCAAACCTTGATGGTAGCGGCTAATGACCATAGGGATTTCCATTCTTCCTTGCAAGGTAAGGATGGAAGCATACTCTAACCCTTTAAAGGACAGGATTCTTTCATCATACACGATGGCACCGGTTTCTTTAAAGTTATGCAAGGTTTTTTTATCCAAACGATAGCTTTCCGACACTTTGCCGATGGCACGAACGGTCATTTGGGCAGAGAGGCCAAATTTTTCCCTGACGTCATAGTAGCAAAGCCGCTGGATTTTCGTTTTGGAAAAGGTTCTGGAGCGAAAAGCAATCTCGCTAATATAGTTGCATGCTTGGTTAAACCGTTTCATTGTTTCCAGCAGCGCATGAAACTGTTCAAGAGTTGGCATTAATTTAATCTTGAGAGTGCAGAGCATTCTTGATTCACCTACCTTTCTAAATCCAGTGTACTTATATTGAAGAAAAATTCAATATATACTGAAAATATAAACCCCGCCTTCCTTCCACAGCTAAAGCAGTGGGCTTCCGGCGGATGTTCTCGTGAAACCGCGTCATCGTCTCTCCCCTTTTATACTCCTAAAAGCGCCCATACAAATTCATCGAGCAAACGAGCGTCGACCGCTTTTTTGTCTGGCAGCCACTTAAGCGCCGACCGTTCCATATTGATAACGGATAATATTTTTGCAGGTAATGCGAAGGAAAAATCCATCCGCTTTTCTGCTTTCGCTTGCCGCAACAATCGAATAAGCTCCATGATGGATTCATCCCCATCCGCCAGTTGGAAAAGCGAAAGCGGCGGAAACGCATGATACCGCATGATCCAATGTAAAGCCAATGCCCCGCGCAATGTTTGCACAAACGTTTTGATATACACTTTGCTTCCTATTTCCTTTTTTCTAAGCAAATTGGCATTCTTCACTGTCAACGAATGATAGTGATAAGCCAGACTTTGCAATGAATAATACTGTCGGATCATCTCATTCATTTTTGTATAAAAAACATCGTCTTTTGCATAAATGATCGGAGAAGAAAACCATTCATAAAGCGACGAAAAGCTGAAGCGCTTTAAAAACGTCCCAGCTATGCCATTCAATGGGCGGAGTCGAATCACTCCACGTCTCCGACCATTCGGAAACGGTTAAATACGACCGAATTGGTTTGATCGTAATAAGCCGGACGTCATAGTCGCTTTCTTTCGTATCCATTCCGTATGCCCGGCTTCCCGCCTCACACGCGTATAACACGCGAACGGATTGCTGTTTCTCGATCTTTGTTAATTCACTTTGAATGACATCCTTCATTTCTGTTCCTCCAATAAATCCGCCAGCTGCCGCGCGCATTCGCGCAGCTGTTCGACATCGACTTCGGCTCTTAATGTCGCCTGCAGTCCGGAAAAATAGTCATCGACTTGACTTGCAAGAAAAGCGATAAACTCTTTAATCGCCATTTCATATTGCTCTTGATAAAACTGAAACATACGCTGTTCTTGTCGAGCGGCGTAATCGTCGATTGGCTGCTGTATTTGTTTTTCTATTTCTTCTTTCATATAGCGTTTTTCATCCCGTTCAAAAAACGATTTCGCATTTTTATACATCGACAATGCTTTCGAAAATCTTGCTTCATCGATTTGTTTAAAACCGAGCGGAAATTCTGGAGTAGCAAACGAAATCGTTTCTAAAGAAGAAAGAGGCACTCCTTTATGAATCCGTTCGATTTTGTTGCATAGATCGACAAATTGTTCATGAAGGCGCTCCTTCAAAAACCGTTCGACTCTTAAGCTTGTTGCACGCATTTCTTGCGACAAGTCAAACCCAACAGAATGCAGCAATTCTTCTAAACATGCCCGAAGTGCTTGGCGAATATCACGGCCGTCGTCGCGCAGTGAAGCCGGATTGAACGATTCTTTAAACCAATCGTTGAAGCGGAATGATACGCGCTGTTTTACATAATAAACAAGCTCGGCGATTTCTTGTTTCATCGCATGTATATCATGGTCGATGGAGACAGAGTCAAGCAGCTTGTGAATCGCCGTTTGCTCTTGCGAAAGCGCGCGTTGTTTTGCGGCTTTTTCCTCATTGCTTTGCTGTGCGGCATCAATATAGTCAAGAAGCGTCTTTTGTGCGCGCTTCATTTCGGCATATGCGCCTCTAACCGCTACTTCCGTCAACTCTTCCGTAATAAATCGAGTAAAATCTTCTTCAAACTGCCGAATTCCCGATTCCGTTAAGAAACCGTATCCTCCATCTGCTTTTTTGCCTGTTTTTTCATCAAGGGCGAAACGGCTGGAAAGTGCGTAAAGGCGCGGAAAACGAATACCAAATTGAGCAAGCTGTTCTTCCACATACGCCAATACTGCGTTGAGTTCCTCTCTTGAATGAGCCAAATCCGCGGCATTGACGATAAAAAACATTTTATCCATCGCAAATGTATCTTTGACGCGTCCAAGTTGGATTAAAAATTCGCGATCTGCCTTCGAAAACGCATGGTTATAATAGGTGACAAACAAAATCGCATCAGCATTTTTAATATATTCGAACGCAACTCCCGTATGACGGGCATTAATCGAATCCGCCCCAGGCGTATCGACCAGCGTAATTCCTTGTCGAGTTAGAGCACAGTCATAATACAGTTCAACCGATTCGATAAAACAAGCGGTCGTTTCTTCAGCAACATATTGATGCAATTCATCGATCCCGATGCGCAGCTTGCGGCCGAGATGTTCTCTCATGCGCTCAATGCCGAAGACAACCGATTGAAGAAAAGAATAATGTGGTTTTTCATGCGCACCTGCCGCCTGCAAGCCCGCTATCTTTTCGCACATCGCAAGCGCTTCGTCCCACGTTTCCGCCTTCATATGAAAATAGCGGAGCGAAGCTTGAACGTCTGAAAAAAGCTGCTTGTCGCTTTTGACTTGAACGATCACGGTGCCATGCGGGTGTTCTTCTGTCGGGGGCACGATTTTATTAATCGCCGCTGTCGTTGGATTTGGCGATGACGGCAACACCCTCTCCCCAATCAGCGCATTAGCAAATGACGACTTCCCGGCGCTAAACGCTCCAAAAAGAGCAACCGTAAATGTGCGTTGTTCCAAACGATCGGCTTTCTCCGTTAATTCGCGGACAAATCGATTCATTCCATTTAATCCAGTGATGATATTTACCGCTTGTCGTATACATTCTGTCGTTTTTTGTATTTTTTGCCGCGCGGATTTCCCCTGACTGAGCGCTTGCTCTGGAATGTGCGGACGTTTCTTTTCGTGACCTTGTTTCGAAGGAACCGTCAGCGCTGAAGATTCCAGCTTTCTTATCACAGGCAAAGCGGTCAACTCTGCGAGCCGCTTGTCATCACTATCTTCTAAAACGCGGTCGGACGCCAGCAAGCAAACAAGATTTTCATGCACCTGCTTGCGCGTTTTTTGAAGATGGTGAAGCCGTTCGATCCATTCATATTTTTCTGTTTCCGACGCAATTTGATCTTCAAGATGACGGCGTTTTTCTTCTGTTTGCTCTCTCCATTTCGATAATAATCTCTCAAATAACTGCATTGCCGCATTTCGGTATCGCTTTTTTACTTCATAAGCAACATCGTTCGTATAATTCAGAACGGCTTCTCCGGTTGCGCCTGCTCCTTTTTTCACCAGTGCGCTTAAAACGTCCGCTTCCCAATCCACCGTCCATTGCTGACATTGATTTAGCAGGACGGAATCCTCTATATCGTGTTCTTTGAGAAAACGGATCAACAGCTGGCGAACGTGCCACTCGATTTGCGAAACCGCTTTTTCTTTTACGTTTTCATAAAACGCACGCAACCGGTTTGCCCGTTCTTGTTCGGTTTTTCCTTTCGTAAATAAAAAACCGACTTTGAAATCCGGCTGCATGGATTGTAAATACGCTTTCGCAAGTTCCCGCGTTTCAAACGGCATGATATAAGCATTCTCCAAAATATGATCTAACTCTTTGCGAAATTCTGTTTCCAAGTTCATATGGGCTGCTTCCAGCTGCTCGAGTTCCTCTTGCATCCGGTTAAGGCGCTTTCGTATTTGTTCTTCTTCCGTTTCATCACTTAAAAGTGCAGCAAGGCGAGCTCGGATCGCTTCTTCTTCCTCCGCATCTTTCTCCTCAAGCCAGCGAACGTGTTCGTCAATAAGCCGCTTCAACGCAACCTCCACACCGTAGAAAAGACGTTCGTCTTTTTCACGGAAAAGCTTCTGAAAACACTCGACTAGCTCGTTCCATTCGTTACGCTGATTATCCGGTGCTTTCAAAGAGGTAAAAAATATGCGTTCTGCCTTTACGCCCCAATTTCGAAACGCTTCCTCGACGGACTGGCGAAATTCATGAAACGACAGCTCATTGTCACGATGTTTATCGATTTGATTAATAATGAGATATAACGTTTTTCCGTAGTTTGTTAATTCTTTCGTAAATTGAAAATTTAATTCCGCTTGCACATGGTTGTAATCCATCATATAAAACACCACATCGGCTAAGTGAAGCGCCGATTCGGTCGCAAGCCGATGCGCATCATCGGTGGAATCGATTCCCGGCGTATCCATCATTACAATTCCGTTTGGAATGCGCGATGTTTGCCGGCTTACTTCGATTAATTCAATCGCATCTCCATCTTTACATTGAGCGCGAATAAGCTCAAGATGATATGGCGGTTTGTACTCCACCGGCGGTTCATGCTTGTAAAACACCCGCACGTATTCTTGTCCTGATTTCACTTTCACAAGATTGGCGCTTGTCGGAATCGGACTAGATGGCAATAACGGTTCGCCAAGAAGAGCGTTAATCATGCTCGATTTTCCTGCGGAAAAATGACCGCAAAAGGCGATGGCAAATTGTTCGTTCGCCGTTTTTTCAAGCAGCTGCTTCGCTTTTTTGGCATTTGTCTCATCGCCATGAGCAACAAACGCATCGTATACATCGATGATTCTTTTGAGCCATGTCGTTAACGATGTTTGTTGAGTAACTGGTCCCATGTTCAAACCCCTCGCCTTAATATCATATACAATCATTTTACTGTATTTACGCACTTTTCCCAATACAAAAAATATAAAAATCCGTCATCTATTTGACGGGACGAAACGGCAAAAAGCGCGGACGCTTGCCAAACTGATCCGCATAATTGGTCAAAGACTTTAACGCTTTTTCTTCCGCATATATTCGAATCGGCAACATGACCGCGTTTGCAGTGGAAAAAATAAACGCTGTCCAATAAGCTTGAAACATCATCGGAATGAGCCACATTTCGAGGATAACAACCAAATAATTTGGATGACGAAGCCAGCGGTACGGTCCTTTCGCAACCACTTTTGCATTTGGCAGCACTAAAATTTTCGTATTCCAAAACCGCCCGAGTGACCGCAATGTCCAAACCCGCAATCCTTGCACAACGATAAACAAACTGAAAAGGAACGGCCACCATGGGGAAAGCTCAGCCCCCCTCCACAACGACTCTGCGGCAAATGAAAGGAAAAACAATATATGCATGATGACGATCCAGCGATAGTGGCGAACACCGAATTCTTTTGCCCCCATTGCCTTTAATATTCGTTCATTCCGTTTTGCTATCATTAGCTCAACGATGCGCTCGGTGACAATAAAAAGAAAGAAAAGATAAAACATCGTCTCCATCACTCCCACCTGAGCAATATCATTTCCGCGCTAAATCCTGGACCGAGCGCAACCATCAATCCATAGTCGCCGGACGGAATCGATTTTGTCATAAACTGCTCCAGCACAACATATACGGTCGCGGATGACATATTGCCAAACTCCTGAAGCACCTGAAATGATTCATTTGTTTTTTCTTTATCGATCCCAAACGCATCTTCGTATGCCTCGATGACTTTTTTTCCGCCTGGATGGGCAACAAAATGGTCAATGTCGCTGATCGATAGACGATGTTTTTGTAAAAACGATTGTACTTGCGGCTTTAACCAAGACCGGATAAGAGAAGGAATATCTTTGGAAAAAATAACGAACAACCCTTCATCGCGAATATCCCAGCCCATCACTTCTTCCGAGTTGGGCATGAGTGCTGATTGCGTTGCGATCACGCGCGGGCGAACGCGTGCATCCGCCGCCTTGTCCCCTGCGACACATACGCATGCCACACCATCGGAAAACAACGAAGTTCCAATTAAATTGCTTTTCGAATGATCATTTGGCTGAAACGTTAAACTGCAAAATTCTGCCGCAATCACCAGCACTTTCGCATTTGGAAACGCTAGACAATACTCGTATGCACGAGCAATGCCCGCCGCTCCTCCTGCGCATCCTAGCCCCCAAATCGGAATGCGCTTCGTATGTGGAGAAAATGGCAGTACATTCATGATACGTGCTTCAATGCTTGGGGTTGCCAAACCTGTTGTGGAGATATAAAAAATCGCGTCTATTTCATCATACTCGATCGGTTTTTGTAAAAATACCGGATGCTGCAAACATTTTCGGATCGCCTCACACCCGTATTGAACTGCGCTTTTTATATATACATCATTTTTCTCCGAAAACCGATGTTTCTCTTTATACCATTCAAGCGGCTGCACGAACGATCGTGATCGAATTTCTCCATTTTCAAACACCTGTAATAGCTGGTCAATATGGGAAAATGAATGTGCAAATAACTGCTTTACATACCGTTTTGTTTCCTCTTGGTTTACTTGATAAGGCATTGCTGCGATTCCAACGAATAGGATCGTTGGCATAAAAACACCTCGATTTTTTCACTTTTCCTTTATTGTTATCTTGTTACCAATCGTTGCATTTATTCAATTTACATAAAAAACCGCTTCCTGCGAATAATATTTGTTTGATTCCGTTCTCTATCGCATCTCTAACTGCCAATCTTTTCTTCCGTTTCATAGCAAATAAAAATGTCACCCCCGTTTTCTTAATCGTTTCGATAAGAAAACGTTGATGACATGTAGCCAACATACTAACATATTTTTAGTCTAAATATGTTGGATATGAAGGGAAAAAGGGTTACGAAACTTTTTGCTCATTCAATCGCAACGAAGATTGTACTCTTTTTTTCGACGGCACCACATGGAATAAAATGTTTAGCACGATCGCTGTTATGCTGCCCGCAACGATACCGCTGTCTGTCAAAATACGAACGCTTGCCGGCAGCTCAGCAAATAAGTTAGGGACCGCTGTAACACCAAGCCCCATTCCAACGGAACAAGCAATAATAAATAAATTTTCTTGTGACGCAAATTCGACTTGGCTTAACATTTTGATTCCGTACGCAATGACCATGCCAAACATCGCCAGCATCGCTCCGCCAAGCACCGGTGCCGGAATGATGGTCGCTAACGCGGCGATTTTCGGGACCAATCCGAGCACAATCAGCATTATTCCGGCGACATAAATGACTTTCCTCGTCTTTACTCCTGACAGTTGGACAAGACCGACGTTTTGCGAATATGTCGTATACGGAAACGCATTAAACAAACCGCCGATGATCATCGCCAATCCTTCAGCGCGATAGCCATTTGCCAAATCTTTATCTGACAATTTCCGGTTGCAAATATCGCCAAGCGCAAAATAGACTCCTGTCGATTCGACTAAACTAACAACCGCTACTAGCACCATCGTCAAAATCGCTGTTCCATTAAACGTCGGCGCCCCGAAATAAAATACGTGCGGCATGTGAATCCATGAAGCCTTCGCCACCGCGCTGACATCGACTTTCCCCATGAATGCCGCCGCGATCGTTCCTGCGATCATCCCTAGCAAAATGGCAATCGAGCGAATAAATCCCGTAAAGAAGCGGTATAAAACAACAATGAGTAAAAGCACGCCAAACGCAAGAGCGATGTTCGTCATATCGCCAAAGTCTTTCGCGCCTTGCCCGCCTGCCATATTATTCATCGCCGCCGGAATTAGCGTAAGCCCAATGATCGTAACGACAGATCCAGTCACAATCGGCGGAAACAAAACTCGTAACTTACTAAAATATTTCGCAATAATAACAACGAATAATCCAGCCGCAATAATCGCCCCATACACCGCAGACAATTCGTACTGTTTGCCGATCGCAATCATCGGGCCGACCGCCGTAAACGTACAGCCGAGCATGACCGGAAGGCCGATGCCGAAAAACTTGTTTTTCCATACCTGCAATAACGTCGCAATTCCACACGTAAACAAGTCAATCGCGACTAAATAAGTTAACTGCTCTGGCGTCAGCTGCAACGCTCCGCCGACAATAAGCGGAACGATGATCGCTCCTGCATACATTGCCAGCACATGTTGAATCCCTAGTGAAGCTAATTGGATTGGTTTCATTGACACATCACCTCTTCAGCAAATTGGACCGTTCCGTCTTTCATGGATGCAACGCGCGCCAGCGACACAACGCGAAATCCGCGTGATCGAAGCAATTGCCCACCGTCTTGGAACGCTTTTTCAATGACAATGCCGATTCCGACAACATGTGCTTTCGCCTGCTCGACGATATCTGTCAAACCTAAGGCCGCTTGACCGTTTGCTAAAAAATCATCAATGATTAAAACACGATCTTGAGGATGGAGAAACGATTGGGAAACGAAAATTTCCGTTTCTTCTCGTTTAGTAAATGAATATACTTTCGCCGTATACAAATTTTCGGAAAGCGTAACCGGTTTTCGTTTACGCGCCACTAACAAAGGGACACCTAATTCATACGCTGTCATCAATGCCGGACTAATTCCTGATGATTCAAGTGTCAGCACCTTTGTAACCCCTTCATGACAAAACGCGTTCGCAAACGTTTCACCAATCTTTTTCATCAGTTGCGGATCTACTTGATGATTTAAAAATCGATCTACTTTTAATACATGTTCGGAAAGCACTTCTCCTTCTTCTATAATCTTTTCTATTAACTCGCGCATACCATTTCCCCCTTTAAAAACAAAAAAGCTTAAAAAACACTGGCCTCACTCATTCCATGAGTCAGGCAATGTCTTTTAAGCAGAAAACAGACCAGACGAACGCCTTCATACAGCTTTCATCTGATCACCCCGTTCTGACATTGCCACTCATAGTCGGCCGATTTACGGTCGGCCGGTAGAGACTTGCAGGCCATATTCCTGCAATTATATGAGTGAGTCAGCAATATAAAGTTACTAGCAGTATAGCATGATTTTTACCATTTGGAAAGCTATTTTTATATATTTACGAACATTTTTTATGAAAAAGTTTTTTATTGTTCGTTTATTTATATGTACAATGAACGGAAATCCCATCGAAAAAAATGAATTCGTTCACGATACGCTTATCAGCATGCTTTCCGTATACCAGGGGAAGAACGATTACGCCGTCTATCAAAAAATGATTTTCATATGGCAAGGGAACATATCGGAAACTACATCTGATAGGCCGATGTTCACAATATGTTCACATTTCCTCCCTGCCATATGTGAGAAAAATCACTGTTATATCAATTTTTTAAGGTTATTATAGTGTTAAAGTAAGAAATGAACAATTTGTGAACTAGTAAAATACACCTACCATTTTCCAAATGATTTTGTATGATGAAGTTGGGATGATTTTTTGGGAGGAGGTATAGAACGATGGCGAAAACAGAATTACAACAAACCAAAACAAAAGAGCAAGAACCGCCTTTAAAAGGCACGCTCGCTTCCGTGTTTTTTCTCGGGTTTTTCATCATTCTCTCATGGGGTAGCGTCTATTTGTTATACTTGCATCGCTTATAAGCTATAAGAGAGGGGATATAGCATGCATATCCACAAATACGAAAAAATTTGGCTTGTGTTCGGAATCGGCGTTCTCTTCGCTTTTTTGGTCATCGTCGGTGTAAGCGCCTTCGCTGAAGGCCAACAGCCGCCAAGCTGTTTGACGACGATCGATCCTGAGAAGGTAGATCAAACACCGCCATTTGACAAACCTGGATTAGTCAAAACCGGGGATAATGAGTATCAACTTAATATTGTCGTAAGTGCATTTGCGTTTACACCAAACCAAATTGAAATTCCAAAAGGATCGAAAGTGACGATTAATGTGACGTCGAAAGATGTGATCCATGGTTTTGAAGTAGCAGGCACAAACGTTAACATGATGGTGGAGCCAGGGTATATCAATACTCTTACACACACATTTAATCAACCAGGCGAATATACGATCCTTTGCAATGAATATTGCGGTGCTGGTCACCATATGATGACTGGACGAATTAAGGTGGTGGATTAATGATGAACGAAACAATGAAAGTAGATCGCCGTGACGCAAAATTAGCTTTAGCGCATATTTATGTCGCGTTTACCGCCCTTGCTTTAGGAGGATTGGCTGGATTATTACAAACGCTGGTGCGCTCTGGAAAATTTAATTTACCAGCAGGCATCAGCTATTATACGATTTTAACGACACACGGTACATTGCTTGGTCTCGTATTAACGACATTCTTTATTATCGGATTTCAATTCGCCGCAATAAGCCGCACGTCCGGAACGTTATCTGATCGCGTCCGCTTTTGGGCTTGGGTTGGCTTCTGGACGATGACGATCGGCACAGCGATGACAGTATTCTACATTTTAACCGGTCAGGCTTCAGTCCTCTACACATTCTATGCGCCATTGCAAGCACATGCCGGCTTTTATATTGGTTTAACGCTCTTAGTTGTTGGCAGCTGGATTAGCGGCTTTGCGACCTTTGCCCACTATGCGCGTTGGAAAAAACAAAATCCTGGCAAAGCAAGCCCATTGCTTACATTTATGGCTGTTGTTAATATGATTTTATGGCTTGTTAGTACGTTAGGTGTTGCTGCAACCGTTTTGATTCAATTGCTTCCGTGGTCGCTTGGCATCACTGACCGAGTGAACGTTTTAGTCAGCCGGACATTGTTCTGGTATTTCGGGCATCCGCTCGTCTATTTCTGGCTGCTTCCAGCTTACATGGTTTGGTATGCGGTCATTCCAAAAATCATTGGTGGAAAAATTTTCTCTGATTCTTTAGCACGTTTAGCATTTATCTTGTTCCTATTTCTCTCGATTCCTGTCGGATTCCACCATCAATTGCTTGAACCTGGTATTAAGCCGTTTTGGAAATTCATACAAGTTTTCTTAACACTTATGGTAGTCGTTCCATCGCTAATGACGGCGTTTGCGATGTTTGCGACATTTGAAGCATATGGACGATCGAAAGGAGCAACTGGGCTATTTGGCTGGCTTCGCAAACTGCCTTGGGGAGATGCACGCTTCTTCGCACCGTTTGTTGGAATGGTCTTCTTTATTCCTGCTGGCGCCGGCGGAATTATCAATGCTTCTCACCAAATGAACCAAGTAGTGCATAATACGATTTGGGTAACGGGGCACTTCCATTTAACGGTTGCGACAACGGTCGTGCTTACGTTCTTCGGCGCCGCCTACTGGCTCATTCCGCATTTAAGCGGCCGCGTCATGACAAAAGCGATGAACCGTTTAGCGATTATTCAAACGGTGGTATGGACGATCGGCATGTCGTTTATGTCCGGTTCGATGCATTTCGCCGGATTGCTTGGAGCACCGCGCCGTTCGGCATTTTCCACTTACGGAAACTCGCCGCAAGCGCTCGAGTGGATTCCATATCAAATCGCCCAAGCGGTCGGCGGCACGATTTTATTCATCGGTATTATTTTAGTCCTTGTCATTGTCATCAACTTAGCGTTTTTCGCGCCAAAAGGAGAAACAGAGTTTCCTGTTGCTGAAGCGGCAGAACCGCAAGAACGCACAGCACTTGCGATGGAAAACTGGAAACTATGGATTGGTATTACCGTCGCACTCATCTTGATCGCTTACACAATCCCGTTTGTCGATATGATTCAAAATGCACCGCCAGGATCAAAAGGATATAAATTATGGTAAAACAGATTCCCTCCTCCAAACTGAACATATCCCTGTCAAGTAGACAGTGTGAAAAATACCCACCTTCTTCAGCTGCTTGTTAGGATAGTGGAATGAGGAAACGTTGTCAAGGAAAGCACTTGACAACGTCTCCTTCATTCCACTTCATCGTTGGCAAGCTGAAGAAGGAGACATTCTCAGCCGTTCGTCTGCGCTGCTTGGGCAATTCGGTATTCCACTGGGCTGAGGTAGTCTAGTTTTTTCTGGCACCGTTCATAATTATAAAAATACATGTACTGATCGATCGCCTCGATCATTTCCTCTTCCGTTTCAAAGGTGGGAAGGTCCACCATTTCCGATTTCAAATGCCCGAAAAAATTTTCCATGCAGGCATTGTCTAAACAGTTTCCTCTTCTGGACATACTAGGAATGATATGATGAGCCTTCAGCAGTTGATGGTACTGGCGGGATGTGTACTGGGAGCCTTGATCGCTATGGAGAAGGACTCCTCGCGCATCCCGTTTTTTGATGGCATCCTTGACAGTTTCGATCACCAATTTTAAGTCATTCGAACGACTGATGCGATACGCAATGATTTCATTGTTGTACAAATCTTTAATAGCAGACAGATACAAATAGGTTCCTTGAAATGGCACATAGGTAATATCCGTCACCCATTTTTGGTTGGCTGCAGTGGCCGCAAAATCACGGTTTAACACGTTCGACGCTACGATATTCTCCTTTCCCGCTTTATACTTCGGCTTTTTTCGACGGATTTTGGCCTGAACCCCCAACTCTTTCATCAGTCGGTACACTCGCTTATGATTCACGGTCTTCCCATAATTTCGTTTGATCCATGCCTTCACGCGGTAGTATCCATAGATCCCATTGACCTTTTGATGGCATTCGAGGATCATTTGTTTGATTTGTTCATTTTCCTTTTGCTTCTCTGTGACGATTCCCTGCCGGTTCACCCATCGATAGTATCCACTTCTTGACACACCGGCCAGTTGGCATAGCCAGGCAATCGGATAGGTGTTGGATAACTCCTGAATGATCGAGAACCGCTCGTTCGGTTTCACCTCCTTGCCAGCTCTCGTAACTTTTTTAAATAATCATTCTCTGCTTTCAGTCTTCGATTCTCTTCCTCTAAACTGCACTCTTTTTTTCGAGGCCTTCCCTTGAATGGAGACTTGGATGTCCCGCGCCGTTCTTCGAGCCCTTTTAGACCATGTTCATGGTAACGTTTTACCCAAAGTCTGATCGTTTTCGTGCAGGGAATCCCTAACTCTTGGCATATCCGCTTATATCCCCATCCTTCTTCGATGTACATCTGGACAGCCCTCCATTTAAACTCCACGGAATAAGTGGTCTTCCCTTTCGGTGTTTGCTTGTTCTCGAACATAAACAAATCCCTCCAGTGTTTTTAATGACAGTATGGGCATTTTCCCAACTGTCTACACTAGAGGGATAATATCAAACGAGGAGGGAATTTTTTTATAATTGATAGATGGCTTTATATTTTTCTTCTAAATAACGGATCAAATAGTCGGCATTCAACGCCTCTCCGGTTGCCTCTTGCAAAATTTCCAGCGGCTTTTTCGTCTTCCCAAATCGATGGATTCTCTCTGTCAGCCACTCACGAATCGGCGTTAATTCCCCTTTTTCGAGCAATTCATCGAAATGCGGCAAATCTTTTAGCATCGCGTGCTTAAACTGCGCCGCATACATATAACCGAGCGCATAAGATGGGAAATATCCAAAGCTTCCTCCGGACCAATGCACGTCTTGCAATACGCCAACCGCGTCATTGTCCGGACGGATGCCGAGATATTCTTTATATTTATCGTTCCAAATCTCCGGCAAATCTTTTACTTCGATCGTTCCATTAAACAATCCTTTTTCGATTTCGTAACGAACAATAATATGTAACGGATAAGTTAATTCATCTGCCTCAATCCGAATAAGTGATGGTTTTACTTCATTAATCGCGCGATAAAACGCATCGAGAGATACGCCAGAAAATTGCTCAGGAGCATATTGCTGCAAGCGCGGATAATTTCGTTTCCAATATGAATAATGACGGGCAATAAAGTTTTCATAAAATAACGACTGCGATTCATGAATTCCCATCGATGTACCTGTGCACAGCGGCGTCCCAATCAATGTTTCTGAAATATGCTGTTCATATAAGGCGTGGCCGCATTCATGAATCGTTCCGAATATAGCGGTGCGAAAATCGCGTTCATCATACCGTGTTGTAATCCGGACATCGTTCGGATTGAGGCCAATCGCAAACGGATGAACCGTTTCATCCAACCGGCCTTTCGCAAAATCATAGCCAAGCTCTCGCAACAGCTCCAGACTAAAAGCGCGCTGTTTTTCCTTTGGAAACCGATGGAATAAAAACGACGTTTCCGGCTGATTTGGAGAGGCGGCGACTTCTTGCACAAGCGGAACGATATGTTCACGCAGCTTCCGAAATACTTCGTCTAACACATCCACCGTCATTCCTGGTTCATATAAATCAAGAAGCGTATTGTACGGATTTCCTTTATATCCCCAATACTCAATAAATCGTTTGTTAAACTCCACCAATTTTTCTAAATATGGACGAAACAAGGCAAAATCAGCCGTTGCCTTTGCTTCTTCCCACACGCTTTCCGCTTTTGATTGCAATACAACATATTCTTTATATTCATCTGCTGGGATTTTTTTGTTTCGCTCGTATTCTTTTTTGCATTCTTCTAACGTATAGCGAGTGACTTCCGAAAGCTGTTCATGTTTTGGCAACAATTTAGCGATAAAGGCGGCCATTTCTTCTGACGTGGACATTTTAAACACTTCTTGTGAAAGAATTCCGATGACTTCTGAACGTTGTTCCACCCCTTTTTTTGGAGCGCCCGTCCGCAAATCCCAATACATTAATTGAATCGCTTCATTATAGCTCATCATTTTTTTTACGTATTGCAAAAACTGCTCTTCTATTTTTTTGATCATCTTGTTTCCCCCTGTATCTTTTGTTGCATGATAATATTTCCATGACCAAAAGCGGATTTCCTCTTTTTTGCGATAAAAAATGAGGAAAGAAATTATTCTTCCCTCACTTTTGTCGGCAATACCTCTTTAATTGCTTCAATAACCTTATCATTCTCATCATTTGTCACAAAAATAGAAACGATGCCGCGGTCTTCGCGTGTGCGGATCAAGCGGCCTACTCCTTGACGAAGCCTTAGCAGCATATACGGCACATCGACACCCCAAAATGGATCATCATATGCCTTTCGCTTCGCCTGAAATACCGGATCATTCGGAGGATACGGTAGCGACCAAATAATGACGTTCGATAGTGATGGCCCTGGAATATCCAATCCTTCCCATAAATGTTCTGAGCATAATATCGTTTCTTCATTTGCTTGGAATGTCGCAACAAGCTCACTAATTTCCTGATCTCCTTCAAACAAAAAGGCAAATTCCTTATCGCCGCTTGCTTGCTCTTTAAATTGCAGCAACTCTTGTCTTGACGGGAACAGAATAAGCGCTCGTCCTTCTGTTTCGCGAATTTTACGCAACGCATATTCATATTTTTGTGAAAATAAGTTTTCATCATTGGTAAACGTTGGCATAAAAATCGTCATTTGGTTATCGTAATCAAATGGCGATTCCACACTAAACGATAAATACTCATCAATTCCAAGACTTTCTGCAATATATTGAAATGATTTGCGGTTTGATAGTGTGGCAGAGGAAAAAATAAACGGAATACGCTTATTAAATACTTTTTCCCGCAATACTTCCTGCACAGTGCGCGGCATAACGACAAGAGTAGTTTCTTGACGTGATGACTCCACCCACGTAATGGCATCGGCATTATTCATAAATAAATCAAGCGAATATTCAAGTTGGTCTAAATATTCATCCACAATATTCAATTGATAATGGTCAATCGTATATGTTTCGCTTTCAAACACAAGCTCATTGCCGATGTCGACAATTTTGGCATGCAATTGTTTGGCAAGGCGAAGCAGTTTTTCCGAAAACGTAATTTCTTGACGGTTAGAACCGGCTACTTCTTTTGAACAAGATTTCAACTCGTCAAAAAACCGCACGCTTATTTGCAGCGTTTCTTCGATCAAATAAGCAAGCTCTTCGCGGATATCATTTTCTAACAGCCGTGTGAGCAGGTTTTCTAACGTTGTTTCTTTCATCCGATAGGTTAACGCTTTTTGTGCGGCAAACTCTAGCAAATGCCCTTCGTCAAATACAACACAGCTTGCTTCCGGCAAAAGCGGGAGCTGCCCTTCGCGTTTGCGCGCTTCATATGTCCAAACATGTTCCATATAAAAGTCGTGTGAACAGACGATTAAATCAGCCGCTTTCCGGTAATATTCCCGCGATAATGTTTGGCCGCAGCGATGGCGTTTTTCACATGTAAAACAGTCTTGGAACGGATCCCACGCGATTTTTTTCCATTGTTCATCGCTTAAATGGGCGTATTCTTTGCGATCTCCATAATGATAGAATGCTTGCAGCGGCTTATTATCGTGAACGAACGCAGGGAGCTCGTCGTAAATTTGTTCGTAAAGCTCGATGTCTTTATCATCATACATCACTACTTCATCCAGTTTATTCAAACATAAATATTGATCTGGTGATTTCGCTAAGCGTACGTCAATATGTAAACCTAGCACCTTCGATAATTTCGCTATATCCCCTTCTTTCTTCACTAGCTGCTCAATGAGCGTTTCATCGGCACAGGCAATAATGGCGGGCTTCCCTGTATAACGGGCGTAGCAAATTGCATACAACAAATATACGATCGTTTTTCCGGTACCGACCCCCGCTTCGGCAAACATCACCTTTTTCTCTCTAAACGCGCGTTCTAGCTGAAACGCCATATATATTTGTTCATCCCGCAGCTCAAACCCTGCTTCTGGCAAAATGTCGTAAAAGACATCGCCAATCCATTCCCCTAGTTTATCAAAGAAATTTTCGTTTTTTTCTAATGTAAAAGGATAGCGCTCACGGCTCATCGTCGAAAAACCCTCCAAAAATATAATAAGACTTTCACGCCTGTCCAAATCCATTCAACAAACGTTAGCGCGCAATGCTTTTACTGCTGCGCGCTGTCTATCATCTGACAAATCATTTGTAAAAGTCTAACAAGATATTATTATGATTCATCGTACAGCAGAAGTCAATAATGAGCAATGAGCCGAGCGCAACCTTTTATTGCTTTATGCTTTCATCGAACTAGATATGCGGTATGTAAAAGCCTGCTTCCACATATTTTTCGCCATTTCGATTTGTTTTAAATGCTCATCTTCAATGTTTTGTTGTACTAATAATTCATACGTATTATCGAGCGCTTCTGAAATTTTCATCCAATCAATGGAAGAATGTCTCATTGTATATCACCTTCCTGCTAAAATAGTTCATCATAATATCCATATTATATGCAGAAAGGGATGTTCCCATTCGTTGCAAGCATAGCAACATGAGAAGCTTATTTTCGTTCGGCAATATCTTTTTCTTTCGGCGGACGCGGACCCCAGTATTGGTAATAATGTGTTTCGATAAAGCCGTTGAATAATTTGCGGCGCTTCGTCGCTTTTTTCCCATAATGTTTTTCAAACTCTTTATGCGCCGTCAAAATATAAATGGACCACGTATCTAAGGCAGAGAACGTTTTGCCCATGTCCCGATACATTGTTTCTACTTCTCTACGCTCGCCAAGCCGTTCGCCATACGGGGGATTGCCGACGATCACGCCATATTCTTTGCGTGTGCGAAAATCTTTTACTTGCATTTGCTTAAATGACACTAAATCGGCAAATCCGGCTTCCAGCGCGTTTGTTTTTGCGATTTCCACCATGCGATGGTCAATGTCAAATCCGGAAATATCGAGAGGCTGGTCATAGTTGGCCAAATCTTCCGCTTCCTCCCGCGCTCGTTCCCATGTTTTTTCACCAATCCAGTCCCATTGTTCGGAGACAAAGTCACGATTAAATCCTGGCGCGATATTTTGGCCAATCAGCGCCGCCTCGATCGGAATCGTTCCCGATCCGCAAAACGGATCGACAAATGGCCGGTCCGGCGTCCAATTCGTCAGCTGCACGAGCGCGGCTGCCAATGTTTCCTTTAATGGCGCTTCTCCTTGCGCAACGCGATAACCGCGCTTATGCAGCCCTGCTCCGCTTGTGTCAATGGTTAATGTGGCAATATCTTTATGCAAGGCTACTTCAATGCGATAAAGCGGTCCGGTTTCTTCAAACCATGAAACACGGTAATGTTTTTTTAAACTTTCCACCACCGCTTTTTTCACAATCGCCTGGCAATCGGAAACACTAAAAAGCTTTGACTTTACTGATTTTCCAATGACAGGAAATTTCGCATTCACCGGCAAATAATCCGCCCATGGCAACGCTTTTGTTTGCTCAAACAGCTCCTCAAACGTTGTCGCTTTAAATTCTCCGACTTTCAATTTCACGCGATCTGCGGTGCGCAACCATAAATTAGCGCGGCAAATCGCCAGCTCATCAGCGGTAAACGTCACTTTTCCATTTTCCACTTGACACTCATAACCGAGACGATGCACTTCATCGGCGACGATCGATTCCACTCCCATCGCCGCCGTAGCGATTAACGTAATCGAACCCATTTTTGTCCTCCTATTTTTATGTTATAAAACCTCAAACTCTCGCAGTTGTATGTAACCATCCGAATAAAACACTAGCAAGCACGGCGCTATTCAATCTAAATAAAACACTAGCAAGCACGGCGCTATTCAATCTAAAGATGGTTCCACATATCTAAAAACTCATATAATTCGCTAATTGATAGCGGCTTAGATACATAATATCCTTGTACAAAATCACAAGATTGCTTTTCCAGTATTTGATACTGTTTCTTCGTTTCCACGCCTTCAGCCACCACTCGAATCTGAAGGCTGTGCGCCATCATAATAATAGCCTTGACAATTGCCGAGTCTTGTTGATACCGAGATAATTGCTTGGTAAAACTTCGATCGATTTTCAGTATATCGATCGGAAAACGATGCAAATAACTTAACGAGGAAAATCCCGTTCCAAAATCATCGATCGCAATGCTCATTCCCATCGTTTTTAACTTGGTGAGCCTTTCCACTGACTGTTCAGCGTGAGGCATGACGGCGCTTTCCGTCAATTCCAGCTCGATCAAACGTGGATTCACGTTTACCGATTCGATCGTTTTTTGCAATTTCTTCAAAAAATCAATTTGTTGAAAATAGATAGGAGAAATATTTATGCTCATTTTTACATAAGGGAAACGTAACTGCAATTGTTTCAAATGTTCACATGCTTGCATCATAATCCAATCACTAATCGGCGTAATTAGCCCCGATTCTTCGGCAAGCGGAATAAACATTCCTGGAGAAATAAATCCTTTTTCTGGATGGTTCCAGCGGATTAACGCCTCTACCGCACGAATTTGTTTCGTTTTTATATCTAATTGCGGCTGATAGTAAAGTTCAAATTCTCCCCTTTCAAGCGCCTTCCTCAATGCAGTTTCAAGCTGAAACAATTGTTTACCGTTACCATGCATTCCAGCATGATACAAAGCATATTGATTTCTTCCATTCTTTTTTGCTTGGTACATCGCGCGATCGGCCATGCGTATCAACGTTTCTTTATCTGTTCCGTCGTATGGATAAACACTAATACCGATGCTAGTAGATATATATATTTCTTGATGGTTAAAGCAAAACGGCCTCTTCAATGATTCCACAATTTTTTCCGCCATATATGCTGCTTCGCGAATATGTTTTAAATTTGGCAAAATAATGACGAATTCATCACCGCCAAACCTCGCGATCGTATCTTGTTTTCGCAACATTCTTTTCAGACGTTGCGCCGTTTCTTTCAATAACATATCTCCCACACGGTGGCCTAACGTATCATTAATGTTTTTGAAGCGATCTAAATCTAGAAATAATAAAGCAAATGACTGATTATGTTTTTTGGACATTCGAATAATACTTTCTAATCGTTTTTCAAGCAAGTACCGATTCGGCACGTTTGTTAATGTATCATAAAGCGCTAGTCTCGTTAATTGCTCGACATTTCGTTTATGTTCTGTAATGTCAGAAAACATCGCCACATAATTTGTCACATTTCCCTTTTGATCCTTTACCACACTAATAGTTAACCATTCAAGATACAATTCCCCATCTTTTCGCTTATTCCATATTTCCCCTTTCCATACTCCATGTTGTTTTATATCATTCCACATTTTTTTGTAAAATTGTTTATCATGCATTCCAGATTGCAAAATGCGCGGATTCTTACCGATTACTTCTTCCGCGCTGTATCCGGTGACAATTTCAAATGCCGGATTCACGAATAAAATTCTATTTTGCGCATCTGTAATAATAATGCTTTCGTTAGAATATTCAAAAATATTTTTTGCAATTCCAGCGAACGTATGTATATCTATTAGTTGTTGATCATGATCATACACTTATATCCCTCTCCCTTTTCCTTAATCACTACAAGTTATATTACGATTATAGTCATTTTTTAAACAATGAAAAAGCTCTCCTTTATACAGGAGAGCTTTTTCATTATACCATTTTCGACGTTAATAATGTTCTGTAAGCCATGTTCTGTACCTTCGTACTGCAAGCGGCTTATCGCCTCGTACTCCGGCGGTAATCATCTATCTACAGATGGAAAAATTTCCATCTGTCCTTCCCTCCGTTCATTTCCTTCGGGAAGGCGCCCCTACCATAATTTGGGTTTCTCGCTCGTGGGGTTTACCGCGTTCCACCTCTAAGGTTTCCCTTAGAGCTGCGTCACTGTGGCACTTTCAGGGTAATCGAACCATATCCCAAGAGAGGCCTTGGGACTTAGGTTCTTTCCCCGCCGTCAGCCCAGCATTACGCCAGACTGCCCTAGCTTATGGTTTCGCTAGGCACGAACACTACGGGCATCTCAGCACCGTGCGAGCATGGACTTTCCTCTACGGCAATGAATTGCCGCAGCGATTACCCGAACATTATTAACGTCGTTTGCACATTGTAGTATAGTTCATTTTTCAGGTTATTTCAATAGGAAAATTTTCTAACTATATGTATTTTACATAACAGCACAATGATGCTTTACTTTTGTCCGCATAAAAATTAATCGTATAATTTATTGCCAAATACATGTTTTTCTAAATTAGATAACCGCTGCAAAATATCATAGTTTGTTGTTCCCGCTTGCGCAGATGGCCGTTTTTGCAGCTCTTCTATTTGCCGTTTCAGACGAGCGTTTTCTTGCTGGAGCTGCTCAATTTCCTGTTGGAACGTTTCATAATCTTTAATAATCATGTCCAAAAACTGATCGACTTCGTCTTGATTGTACCCCCGCATACTTACTTTAAATTCTTTTTCTAAAATTTCTTTTGGCGTTAATTTAATACGACCGGCTAACATCTTTTTCACCTCAATTCCACATTCCGCTATTATCTTTATTTTTTCAGAAATCAAATCGATTGTCAATTTGCGTTTCATTGATCTGCGCTTCTTCTATAATAGCTTGTAAATCGGAAAACGTAATGGGAAAAATGGCGTAATTTTCTTTTCGTTTCGCAACTTCTAACATATATTTCGGTGTCCCTTCTTTTTCCTCATCATAGACAATGAGCAAGCCATCGCTTTTTCGGACGATCCATTCATTTTTCCAGCGAAACTGTGCAGGACTTTCGTATGGCCGTTTTGTAATGCTGTCGACAAAATCAGCTTGCGATACAATCCATTCATAATATTCACGATTCATTTCATTCCATCGTTCTTCTTGATTCAAAAACGGCGTAAGAATAGCAACTTGCAACTGAGGATATTCCTCTCGCAGGTCATATGCTATTTCAGCCGCCCAAAGTTCCACCCCTAATTGTCCGCTAATCACAATCCATTCCAGTCCTTCCTCTAACAATGAAAGCAACCTTCGACGTATCGCTAATTGAATATAGGAAACAGCTGGATGATTATTAGAAAAAATATTCAGCTCATACGGTTTATATCCTGTGATCGCAAGCACTCTCATTGTTTTTATACTCCTTCTCTTTGCTAAAAAACAGGAACCGCCATGGCGGCTCCTGTTTCATTGGGATTAACATCCCCATGGGAACGGAGCAGGACCAGGAAAATTGCAATGTTGGTTGGCTACTTGGTTGACAACCGACTCCGTATGTGGGAAATAATGCTGATGTTGGAAAAGATGATGGTTGACATGTGTCGTATGTGATGGATGAATGTGTGGTACGATTGTTGCTTGGAAATGATGTTGTACACAACATCTTGGTGGATGAACAATCGGTGCCAATACATGTGGTCTGCAATGCATATCCATTCTCCTTTCTTTTCATAAGCTTATGTTTTACAATATCAGCCTATGATGAAAGGAGCGGACATGTACTAGTATAGACACCCATTTTTCCATATTCGTCTGTAACGGACAGCCAAATTACGTTAAGTTTCTAAACACAACAAACGTTAAACATATCACGAGAAAAAACAAGTAAAAAATTTTTTTGTACATGCTCCGCATCGTTTTCTCCCCGCCATTTCGTTTGTTTTTATCTATCCCGAAGCAATTGTACATATTTTTTGTTTTTTCTACAAGATTCGAAATGGAAAAATCAAATTTTCTTTATTTTCTGTCGCATCCTGCGCTTTCCACGGAAATATTTAATGATTTAATTTCCGCTGAAGCCGTTCTATACGCCTGATCAACTCTAACTCTTGTGTAGTATTCCGCTGTTTATAGGAACGAGATAGTGTTTTCCATCGTTCATATACGTTGATCGCATAGTGATGCGCCTGATGGGCATCACGAAAATAATGTTCATACGCTTTTGCCAATTCAACCCCGGCTTTCATCTTCCACGTATCACTGCCATGCTGCCATAATTGTTTCCATATGTCCACTGCTTTTTCGTACCGTTTTTCTTTTTTATATAACAGCGATAGTTGCCATTTGGCCTGCCACGATTCTTTTGTTTCTTTTTCGATCACGCGCTCATACACGTTTTTCGCGGCATTTGTTTCTCCTAACGTCTCGAGCCAACGAGCTGTTTCCAACTGTTCCAATGCATCTTTTAGTTGCGGCGCTTCTAGCAGCTGTTTCGATAAATGAATATAGAGGCAAATTAACGATAAAACATCAAGTTCATTATGGAGAAATACCGGAAAAATTCGATCAGGATGCGGCGCCGATAGAAAGTCCATATACATCATCGGCGCCAAAAAACCGGGAACATCTTCTTCTCGCTCAATTTGCAATATCTCTTTTTCGACATTGGAAAGGCGAACAGACTCAAGCTTTTGTTTCCACATTCTCCTTGATGCGTGATATAAATCGAAATGGCCAAACGCCGGCAGTTTCGGGACAGCATCACGAATCAGCGTATGGCGCGTCTTGACTTTCGGCCAATCGAATGCTTTTCCGTTATACGTAACAAGTGTCGTATAGTCGACTTCCGATAAAAAACTTTGATACAATGCCACTTCCGCTCCCGGGTGCGGCAAAAAATGCTGGCGGACAACAACCCGATCTTCATATACGCGGGCATGGCCAAGCAAAAAAATGACATGTCCCGTTCCGCCGCTAAGCCCGGTCGTCTCCGTATCAAAGAAAAATAAATCGCTCGCTTCATGCCCTTTGCTCGAAAGCGGATGTGTAAAAGAAGCGTCTTGCCAACGGGCATGAATATGATGAAACTCTCCAAGTCGATATCGTCCATGCTGATAATCTAACGGATATACTACTTCGCGAATCAAACAATAATCCCCATCAAAAAAGAACGGCTGCACATGTTTTTTCTGCCATTCATCAAGAAATGGAACCTCTTTCTCTTGTTGCTCTTCAAAGAGCACACCGGGCCGTTCTTCCTGAACGGAAGCCCGGGATGCAAGTTGTTCCTTCCATCTTGCTAATTTCTGCTTCATTGACATGGTGTTCATCCCTTCATTTACTTGCTTAGAAGCTTGTGCAAAAATGAGATTACGTTTTTTTTCACGGAATGATTGCTTGCCTCGATCACCCCAATGCAAGAAGGGCAGCCATTTTCACACGGGCAGCGTTCAAGTAAATGTTTCACTTCTCCCATGATTTCATCATACCGCTCAAAAACCGCTTCCGATAAGCCGATGCCGCCTGGATAACGGTCGTATAAAAAAATCGTCGGCATTCCGGAATGAGGCGCTTTCATTTGTGGTACGACGTGAATATCGGTGCGGTCGCACATGACAAACATCGGTACGAGGTGACGAAGCACATTTGAAATGCCAACGAGCGCTTGTTCGAGTATAGGCGCGTCCATTTTCGATAGTTCTTCTCCTAATTCGATCCATGTTGCCGTCGTATGTAGTTCTTCTTCCGGCAAATGGATCGGCCCTGAGCCAATGTTTTCAAATGTGGATAATTTAATTTTTTTAAAGATGGTAGCCTTCGCGCGAACAGAAACATCGCCGTAATGCAGACTCAGCAGCTGTCTTTGCTCGTTGCGGTCTTCTTCTAATACATGAAGCTGTACAGCTAAATTCGCATCCGTAAAATATTCTACGTTCACTTCCCGAACATATGCCTTTTTTTCTTCCCAATCAAGCTTTTCCACTTGATATTGCACACCTTCATGAAGATAGATCGCCTCTTCGTGCAATAACGTCATTGCACTAAATCGATCCATCTCGCCGATGACGCGATGGTTGCCAGTTTTCGAAATATCGATAATGACGACATTCTCTTGGGATGCAGAACGCAAGCTAATATCATGCGCCGGAAACGCATCGCTCATCCAATACCATTTGCCTGCACGGTAATGCAATACTTTTTGTTCTGTTAAAAACTCAAGCACTTCTTCCACTTCGAGGTCGCCAAACTTTTCCCCTTGACGGAAAGGAAGTTCATATGCAGCGCATTTGAGATGATCGACAAGAATCAGCATGTTGTCTGGGTTGATGCGCGCCGTTTCCGGAGAACGGCCAAAGAAATACTCCGGATGCTGCACAATGTACTGGTCAATCGGACTAGAGCTCGCTACCATAATGACAAGGGAATCGCCGTGACGTCTGCCAGCTCTTCCTGCCTGCTGCCATGTGCTTGCGACCGTGCCGGGATATCCTGTCATGATACATACTTGCAGCTGGCCAATATCGACGCCAAGTTCAAGCGCGTTCGTGCTAACAACCCCGATAATTTCCCCGCTCCGTAATCCTTTTTCGATTTCCCGTCTTTCTTTTGGCAAATAACCGCCGCGATACCCACGAATCGTTTTGGCGCCCAATTGATCTTTAATAAGTTCTTGAAGATGGCTTAAAATCAGCTCGACACGCACACGGCTGCGGGCAAATACAATCGTTTGAATGCCGTTTTCTAAAAACTGTTTTGCTAGCCGGTTTACTTCGACCGTAGCGCTTTTGCGAATATTAAGAGGTTGATGAACAACCGGAGGATTATAAAAAACAAAATGTTTTCTTCCGCGCGGCGCCCCGTTATTATCAATCAATGTCATTGGCTCCCCTGTCAGGCGTTCGGCTAGTTCTTTCGGATTGGCAATCGTCGCTGATGTGCAAATAAAGATCGGCTTGCTTCCGTAAAACTGACAAATGCGCTTCAATCGGCGGATGACGTTTGCCACGTGGCTTCCAAACACACCGCGATACGTATGAAGCTCATCGATGACGACATACCGCAAATTTTCGAATAACGCCACCCATTTCGTATGATGCGGCAAAATCGCAGAATGCAGCATATCCGGATTTGTCATGACAATATGGCCAGCTTTGCGAATTTTTTGGCGAATGCCTGGCGCTGTATCGCCATCATATGTATAACTATGAATCGGAACGCCCATTTCCTCAATGATTTCGTGCAATTCGCTTTTTTGATCTTGCGCGAGCGCTTTTGTCGGAAATAAATAAAGCGCCCGGCTATGTTCATTTTCTGCGATCGCTTGCAGTACAGGTAAATTGTAGCAAAGCGTTTTCCCTGAAGCAGTCGGAGTAACGGCAACGATATTTTTTCCGTTTTGCACCGCTTCATAAGCTGCTGTCTGATGTGTATAAAGAGAAGCGATGCCGCGCTTTTCGAGCGCTGTTCGTAAACGCAAATCAAGATGCTCCGGCATCGGAACGGTGTTCGCTTCTTGTGGTTCGATTTCATGCCAATACACGACATTCGGATCGTTTCGCAATTGTTCTATCAATTCGAATAAGCTTTTTTTCTTCATATCAGCTCACCTCAATGATTTCATCTTTCTATTTTAATAGAAAGAATAGAGATATTGCCAAGAAAAATGACTTTATTCACAATAAAAAGGCTCGGCAGTTTGCTGCCGAGCGATATGTCTATTTTTGTCTATATCCAAGTCTTTCGGATATCTGCCTGCCAATATGCCGAATGCGTTCCTGAAGTTTTTCTATTCGTTCGTCTGTCATGCGAATCGTCGGACCAGAAATACTGACCGCGGCAACAACGCTTCCAGTATAATCAAAAATAGGAACAGCAATACAACGAATTCCGTACTCGTTTTCTTCTAAATCAAGCGCATACCCTTTTTGCTTTACTTTCTCTAATTCTTTTAGAAGCTCATTCCGGTCCGTAATCGTAAAATCCGTATGTTTTGGCAATCCTTTTCGATCGATGATCTCTAGCACTACATTTAAAGGCAAATGGGCAAGAATAGCTTTTCCAACCCCCGTGCAATGCATCGGCGCCCTTTTTCCTACTTTTGAATGCATCCGCAACGTTTCTGTTCCTTCTAATTTTTCAATATAAATGACTTCTCCTTGATCGTATACGACAAGATGAATGACTTCGTTCGTTTCTTTTTCCAACTCTCGCAAGTACGGTTTTGCTTCTCGCCGCAAATCAATCGATTCGAGCAATTTGGAACTAATATCCAAAAATTTATAGCCAAGTTTGTACCGTTCCGTTTCCTTATCTTGTTCGATATACCCATATTGAGCTAGCGTTGACAAAATACGATACACAGAACTTTTATTAATATCCATTTGTTTAGCAATTTCCGTCACGCCTAATCCATCTTTTTCGGAACTAACGATATCGATAATATGTAGTGCCCGGCTTACCGATTTCACTAAATTTTCTCTTTCCATCTTGTTCACCTCTAATATTCCTTCATCCATTGTCATTATACACTTATTGCCGGGCATTACCCAATAGTGGATCGGTCGCAAACGGCAGCATATTTAAATGTTTTATCCGCTCCCAGGCCGTCACAAACGGAGTCGAAGCGTTCTAATCAGCGATTTCTCATTCAATCACATCAGCACCGACTGGGCTTGCTGTTAAAATAACATCCCCGGCTTCCATGTCATCTTCTATAACGATTGTATATTGCCTTCTACGGAAATTACTTCTTTCAAATGACGTTATCCTGCTTTATTTCAACAGTTTTTCTTGCAACTCCCGTTCTTATCGCCGCGCGCGCAACCGCGTCTGCCACCGCATCAACAACGCGTTTATCAAATGGATTAGGGATGACATAATCGCTCGTTAATTCTTCTGGACTGATTAAATTGGCAATGGCATCCGCAGCAGCCAGTTTCATTTCTTCATTAATTTCAGAAGCTCTCACTTGCAACGCCCCTTTAAAAACACCCGGAAAGGCAAGGACGTTATTCACTTGGTTTGGAAGATCCGATCTTCCCGTTGCTACAACTGCAGCACCAGCAGCTTTTGCGTCTTCCGGCATAATTTCCGGAACAGGATTGGCCAGCGCAAAAACAATAGGATTGTCGTTCATGGAGCGAACCATTTCCTGCGTTAACGCTCCTGCGACAGAAACCCCAATAAATATATCGGCTCCTTTAATGACCTCTTTTAAAGACCCTTGCACACGGTTTCGATTCGTTACTTTTGCCAGCGATTCTTTTATTTCGTTCATTCCGTGCGGACGATTTTCATAAATAGCCCCTTTTGAATCGCATAAAATGAGATCATCTACTCCCATAGAAAGAAGCAGTTTTGCGACCGCAATTCCGGCAGCACCCGCTCCGTTTACAACCACTTTACAATCGCTCAAACGCTTTTGCGCGACCTTCAATGCATTGGTCAATCCGGCGGCGATTACAATCGCTGTCCCATGCTGATCATCATGAAATACTGGTATAGACAGTTCTTGCTTAAGGCGTTCCTCGATCAAAAAGCAGTTTGGCGCAGCAATGTCCTCCAAATTAATTCCGCCAAACGTCGGTTCCAACAATTTTACCGTTTGAATAATTTGTTCCGGATCATTTGTGTTAATACAAAGTGGCACAGCATCAATGCCGGCAAACGCTTTAAATAAGGCGGCTTTTCCTTCCATAACAGGCATGGACGCACTTGCGCCAATATTTCCTAATCCTAATACCGCAGACCCATCGGAAACAACCGCCACAAAGTTTCCTTTCATCGTATAATCATAAATCGATTCCGGATTTGCATGAATCGCTTTGCATGGTTCCGCCACTCCTGGAGAATAGATGACACTTAAATCATTGACGTTTTCTACCGAAACTTTAACATCCACACGCAACTTTCCTTTTGCTTGTTGATGAACCAATAGCGATTTTTCCCGAAGGTTCCGCATTTTCTTTACCTAGCTACTAACCTTTCCCATTTACTTCTGCCGCCTTACTGCTGCTTTTGGTTCTGCAACACGTGTAGTAACTAGGATTCACACCTCCTTATTTATTTTTTGAATATTTAGAATAATTTGATGATATTTGTGAACAAGGGCATCCATTTAGACGGGAATGCCCTTGTTCAGCCTATTTTTTATTGTTGAACGGCTGCATATTTTGCTTTTGCTTCTAAACGACGGCGATGCAAAATCGGCTCCGTATAACCGTTAGGCTGTTCATAACCTTTAAATATTAAATCGCATGCTGCTTGGAATGCGACCGAGTTGTCATAGTCCGGAGCCATTGGACGATAGTTCGGATCGCCAGCGTTTTGTTCGTCAACGACTTTCGCCATACGTTTTAACGTTTCTAATACTTGTTCTTTCGTGCAAATGCCGTGATGGAGCCAGTTTGCAATATGCTGGCTAGAAATTCGCAATGTCGCGCGGTCTTCCATTAATCCGATATTATTAATATCCGGCACCTTCGAGCATCCGATTCCTTGATCGATCCAGCGGACGACATATCCGAGTATGCCTTGGCAGTTGTTATCCAGCTCTTCCTGGATTTCTTCCGGCGTCCATTGTGGATTTACAGCGACTGGGATTTGTAAAATTTCATCACGGTAATCTTTCCGTTCTTTTCGCAATTCATTTTGTACTTCTGCCACATTAACTTGATGATAATGCAGCGCATGAAGCGTCGCGGCTGTCGGCGAAGGCACCCATGCCGTATTCGCGCCTGCTTTTAGCTGTCCGCCTTTTTGCTTCAGCATTTCCGCCATCATATCCGGCATTGCCCACATTCCTTTTCCAATTTGGGCGCGCCCTTGGAATCCAGCAGCTAAGCCGATCGTTACATTCGATTTTTCATAAGCTTGCAGCCATACCGATGTTTTCATGTCATTTTTGCGAATCATCGGACCGGCTTCCATTGACGTATGGATTTCATCCCCTGTCCGATCTAAAAAGCCTGTGTTAATAAAGATGATGCGATCTCTAACTTGATAAATGCAGTTTTTCAAGTTCAATGTCGTGCGGCGTTCTTCGTCCATGACACCGATTTTAATCGTGTTGCGTTTCAATCCAAGCATATCTTCAACGCGGTCAAATAACTCATTTGCGAACGCGACTTCTTCTGAACCGTGCATTTTCGGTTTTACGATATAGAACGAGCCTTTGCGAGAATTTAAGTAACGGGTGTTGCCAAGAAGAGAATGTTTCATAATTAAACTTGTCACGACCGCATCCATAATTCCTTCATATACTTCTTCGCCGTTTGCGTCCAAAATCGTGTTGTTCGTCATTAAATGGCCAACGTTGCGGACGAACATAAGCGAACGGCCTGGCAGCGTAATTTCTTTGCCATCTGCTGTTCGATAAACGCGGTCCGGGTTAAGCGCACGTGTAATCGTTTTTCCGTCTTTCGTAAACGTAGACGTCAAATCCCCTTTGACAAGGCCGAGCAAATTGCGGTATACGAGCACTTTATCTTCTGCATCTACCGCTGCTACCGAGTCTTCACCATCCATAATGGTCGTAACGGCCGCTTCTAAATAAATATCTTTTACCCCTGCTTTATCCGTTTTCCCGACAGGATGGTTGCGGTCGATTTGAATTTCAATGTGAAGACCGTTATTTTTTAACAAGATTGCTGTCGGATTTTCCGGATTTCCTTGGAAGCCAACAAATTTTTCTTCCTCTTTTAGCGTTGTTGTGATCCCGCCTTCAACGGACGCCGCTAGTTTTCCATCCACTATCGTATATTGTACGACATCTTTATGAGAATATTCTTTCAATGGTACTGCTTGATCGAGAAACTCGCGCGCATAGGCAATCACTTTTGCCCCGCGGACCGGATTGTAGGAATCGCCGCGTTCCGCGCCATCTTCTTCACTGATTGCGTCCGTTCCATATAAGGCATCGTAAAGGCTTCCCCAGCGGGCGTTTGCCGCATTTAACGCGTAACGCGCGTTCGTAAGCGGAACGACTAATTGCGGACCCGCTTGAACGGCAATTTCCTCGTCTACTCCTTCTGTCGTAATCTCGAAATCATCCACTTCTGGCTCTAAATAACCGATATCTGTTAAAAATGCTTTATATTTTTCCATATCAAAATTGCCGCGATGCTCTTTATGCCATTCATTGATTTTTGCTTGAAGCTCATCGCGCCGCGCAAGAAGCGCTTTGTTTTTCGGCGTTAAATCAACAATAAGCGTTTCAAAGTCTTTCCAAAACTTTTCTTTGTTCACTTCACTTCCCGGAAGTACCTCATCGTTCATAAACTCATAAAATAGTTTTGCCACTTGAAGATTTCCTACTTTTACGTATTCCCCCATTTTCCCTCTCCTCCATATCAAACTTATTCGTTTCTTATTACGAAACGATGTTCTAAAATTATTTAAAAAAATCATAGCATGGAGCAAAATATATTTCAACAATTTTCACTCATTTTATAACAATTGTTTTTGTTTTTTCTCCTTTTTTACCTCAACGCACCGCCCCGGTGTCGGGAACAGCTTTCCTGCGTTTAATAAGTTTTTTGGATTAAACACGTCGCGAATGTCGGTTTGCGCGAGAATTTCTTCATCGCTAAAAATAAAGCGCATCTCTTCTTTCTTTTCAATGCCAACCCCATGTTCTCCTGTAATTGATCCGCCGACGGCTGCGCATGCTTGCAAGCATTCACTTCCCGCAGCAAGCGCTTTTTCTGTTTCTCCTGGTTTGCTTGCATCAAACAAAACGAGCGGATGAAGATTTCCATCGCCGGCATGGAAGATATTCGCGATGCGCAACCCATACTTTTTGCTGATTTCTTGAATGTTTTTTAACACTTCTGGCAGCTTGCTGCGCGGGATGACTCCATCTTGCACTAAATAATCTGGAGAAATCGCGCCCATCGCGCCAAATCCCGTTTTCCGGTTCGCCCACCAGCGCGCCCGCTCTTCTTCTGTTTGCGCCACTTTTACTTCCCGGACATTTCGGTTTCGGCAAATACGCAAAATCTCTTCGATTTGTTCGGGAATTCCTGCAGAAATGCCGTCGACTTCAATCAAAAGAAGCGCCTCAATATCTTTCGGATGCCCCACTGGAAAAGCAGCCGCCTCCACTCCTTCGATCGCCGTTTGATCCATCATCTCCAGCGCTGCCGGAACCATTCCCGCAGCGATGATGTCGGAAACGGCTTGACTTGCATCCTCCACGCGGTCAAAATAAGCGAGCACCGTCTGTTTCGCTTCCGGATTCTTTAAAATGCGTACCGTTATTTTTGTGACAATCCCTAACGTCCCTTCCGAACCGGTCAACAATCCTAATAAGTCATATCCCGGCGGATCAGGAATGCCGTTTTCGCCGATTTCGATAATTTCTCCGTTCGGAAGTACGACTTCGAGCCCTAAAATGTGGTTGGTCGTGACGCCATATTTTAGACAATGCGCACCGCCGGCGTTTTCGGCAACATTTCCGCCAATCGTGCAGCAATATTGACTCGATGGATCTGGAGCATAATAGTATCCTCTGTCGGAAATGGAGTTGGTTAATTTTAAGTTAACAAATCCAGGCTCGACAACCGCGCGGCGGTTTTCTAAATCGACGCTAATGAGCCGTTTCATCCGGACTAAGCTAATGATCACTTCCCCGTTTAACGGAATCGCGCCACCGCTTAATCCCGTCCCTGCCCCACGGGCAAGAAACGGCAAATCATGCTCATGACAATATTTCACAATGGCAGCGACTTCTTCCGTATTTTTCGGGAACACAACCGCTTTCGGCAAATGGCGGTGAACGGTAAATCCGTCGCAGTCATAGGCAATCAAATCTTCTTTTTTGTACAAAATCGATTTTTCACCGCCGACAATGCGAGCTAACGCTTGAATATGCGGATCATTTGTTTGTATTCCCTTTTTTCTCATACACGTACCTCCTTTCCGTCTTCTTTTTGATATGCCCAGTCTAGGAGCTGTACGGTATGAACGACTTTTTGATTTCGGCCGTATTTCAAAACTCCCATCGCCATTTGCAACATGCATCCAGGATTCCCCATTGTAATAAGTTCCACATCTTCCGGAACGTTTTCCATTTTGCTTTCCAATACGGCGCTTGCCATATCCGGATGGGTAAGATTATAAATTCCCGCGCTTCCGCAGCAGCGGTCGGCGTTTGGCATCGAAACCATTTCCACTCCCGGAATGCTCGATAAAATCGTGCGCGGTTCTTGACGAATTCCTTGGCCGTGCGCCAAATGGCAAGCGTCATGGTACGTAACGCGCATGTTTAATTCCGCTTTCGGCTTTTCATACCCCGTATCATGCAAATATTTCGAAATATCTTCGACTTTACGGGAAAAATCTTCCGCTTTTTCCCGCCACTCTGGATCGTTGCGGAACAACTCTGGATATTCCTTTAACATAGAGCCACACCCTGCCGCGTTCACGATCACGCGGTCTGCATGCTGAAATGCTTCAATATTTTGTTTGGCAAGCTTCCGGCCCATCTCGCGGTCCCCTGCATGCACATGAAGCGCCCCGCAGCACGTTTGATTTTGCGGAATGACGACATCGTTTCCGTTTCGTGTCAACACGCGAATCGTCGCCTCGTTAATATCGCTGAACATTACATCCATGACGCATCCTGTTAAAAGCGCGACCGTATGTTTCGTTTCTCCTTTTGCTTTAATGACATTCATATGTTTATATTTTTTTCGGACCGGCACGCCTGCTTCCGGCAAAATCGCTTCCATCTCCACTAGATGCTTCGGCATGATGTGAAGCAGTTTCGTCTTGCGTGCGATCGTCTGCAGTCCGCTTTTTTGATATAGCTTTAACAAACTCCCGAGCAGATGAAGACGGGATGGATGCGGAAATACACCTTTTAAGAAGAAATTGTTGACAAACGCTTTCCATCCTGTCAGCGGAATCGCTTGCCGGATTTGTCCGCGTACTTCTTCAATCAATCCGCCGACATCGACATCGGCAGGGCACGCAGTTGTGCAAGCCCGACAATCTAGGCACATAAAAATGGGATCAATCAAATCTTCTGTAATCTCTAACTTCCCTTCTGCTACCGATTTCATCAAATGCACGCGTCCGCGCGGCGAATGTTGTTCTTGACCTGTTTGTTCGTATGTCGGGCACGATTCTAAGCACATGCCGCAATGAACGCAGTCAGCCCATTTGCTAGGATCAGGAGGATCACTAAAACGATAGTTTCCAAGACTAACAGTCGTACATGCCGGTCCGCTTTTTATCTCACTTTCTCGCAAACTCATCTTATATCCCTCCGACAAACCGTTGATTGTTCAATATTCGATTTGGATCGATTTTTCGTTTAATTCCATCGAGCAGGAAAAAATACGATGGCTTTTCTCCCCACACATCAACGCGCTTTCGCAGTGAAAACGGCAAATGCTTCACAATCGCATATCCGCCCAAGCCTGTCGCCGCCATCCGCAGCCGTTCGATCGCTGCAATGATCGACTCGCTTTCTCCTTTCATATACACTTGACATAGTCCATGTCCTAGCCCGCCGTGCGCCTCTATATGAACATGACAGATCTCTTGCAGTAAGTCGCTTTCACGAATGATATGAATAACATCTAAATTCACGACACCGATTTTCACCGCTGCTTCGATTTCGTTTCCGACTGACTCATACGGCATCGCCCCATTCGGACCGATCGTATAAAACGTTTGCCAAAACGATTTTGCTTCTTCTTGTGGAAGAATACGGATCGCTGTATTAGGAGGCTGCAGACGCTTTACAAATTCCTCCTGGTAATGAACGGCTCTTTTGACATCTTCAAACGCCATCGCCAACGTATAAGCACGCTGGCCGATGAGCCGTTCCGACAACGACGGACTCAATAACTCGAAACAGACTGGTTCCATCATTGAATCAAGAAATTGAATCGCAAATGAACGGACTTCTTCTAAATTCCCTGATGGAAATGATAGCAATACGAGGCTTTCATATTTCGGAAGCGGGCGAAGTTTTAGCGTTATTTCCGATATCACACCAAGCGTTCCCATCGCACCGATAAACAGCTTGTTCATATCATAACCCGCCACATTTTTAACGACTTTCCCTCCGGAACGAATCACCGTTCCATCCGGATACACCGTGCGCAAACCAATGACACTATCGCGCGCGGAACCGTAACCGAGCCGCTTTGGACCGCTGTCGTTCGCCGCAATGACGCCGCCGATCGTCGCATATTGCGGCCACACAGGGTCAATCGCAACTTTTTGGCGGTATTCTGCCAAGTAATCTTGCAGTTTTTGAAACACCGTCCCTGATTTGACCGTCACTGTCATATCCGCAGCGGCATGCTCGACAATGCCGCTATAGTTTGCCAAAGAAAGCAAAATATCCACACATTCAACTTGTCCGCCAAACCCTCGCTTTGTTCCTCCGCCAACAATACAAACTTTTTTTCCATGGCTGTTTGCATAACGTAAAATGGATGAAATTTCCTCTTCTGATTGTGGATATACAGTCACATTGCCGCTGTTGCCGAGCGGATGTGGCTGATATTCCCCCGTCTGTACTTGTTTTTCCGATAGAAACGCTGTTAGATCGTCTTTCCATTCTAATGGCAGCACGCTTTGCACCTCCTGTTGTTTTGTAATAAGAAACGCTGTTTCTTTAAACTTGTAAAAAAATATATGAATTTCTGAAGCTGAACCTCTGTACAATAATTTTATTATTATTAAACCATCCATTTTCATATTTTTCAATAAATTTTTCAAATTGATGAATAATTCTGTTTACATTTCGTTCTTTTTCACTGTCACATTGCACCGCTTTTCTAGCGGCTGGATGACTGCGGACATATCCAAATCGGATAATCCTTGTTCCATCGCACTAGCAAACGCCTCTTCCGCAATTTGGCCTAAAAATCGCTTTATCCCAATTGCGCCCATTAACTGATTAGCTAAACGGGCATCTTTATGTACATATTTTATCGCTCCGCCTGGTTCGAACTTGCGCGGTAAAACATATTGCTCCATATGCCTGCGAAGCATGCGGCTGTCTCCGTAGCTCGCTTTCAAAATTCGGTAAAGCTGCTCGGCATCTAGTCCAAGCGCTGTCCCAGCGACCATCGCCTCTGAAGCGGCAACAGAATGCACCGCAACAAGATATTGATTGATTAGTTTTGCCACGCTTCCCGAACCGCTCGGACCTAAATATTCCACCATTTCGCCAAGCACGTTAAGAAGCGGTAATACTCGCTCCCAAGCAGATTTCACTCCACCGACCATAATCGTTAATGTACCTTGTTCCGCTCCTTCTGGCCCGCCGCTTACCGGGGCATCCAGAAAATATATCCCCTTCCCTTCCGCTTCGTTTGCGACCATTCTACTCGTATCCGGTCCTACTGTCGTAAAATCAAGGCAAATCGTACCCGGCCACGCGCTTTCGATCACACCGCCTTTTTGCAAATAAACATCGATGACATCATCCGGCATCGATAAACATGTGCAAATGACATTCGAACACTGCGCCAACTCCGCAATTGTGCCGGCTCTTTTTGCACCCAGCTTTACTAACGGTTCCGTTTTTTCGATCGAACGATTGTATACAATAACTAGATAGTCTGCAGCAAGCAGCCGTTTTACCATTCTCGCTCCCATCACGCCTGTGCCAATAAATCCAACCTTCATTTCCTTCGTCTCCATTGCGGCGATACTTCCCCCTTCTGTTTTTCACTCCAAATCAATGACAAGCGTATAACGTACGCCAATAAAAACTTTGTTCGCTTTTTCCCGATGGAATATATTCAAGACCGATCGTCCCTTTATATCCACATTTCTCTAAATGCCGAAAAATATATTCATAGCGAATTTCTCCCGTTCCCGGCTCGTGCCGTCCTGGAACGTCAGCAATTTGTACATGTGCAATCCATTCAAAATACGTTTCAAATGTCGCCGCTAAGTTTCCTTGAATTCGCTGCATATGATAAAAATCGTATTGAAGTTTGATGTTTGCCATCCCAATTTCTTTAATCATCGAAACGGCTTCATGAATATTCGTCAAAAAATAATTCGGCATATCAAACGGATTGATCGGTTCAATTAAAAGCGTTAACGAATGGTTCGCCATTTCTTTTGCCGCATCATAAAGATGGCGCATGTACGTTTCTTTCGCCTTTTGCCTGTCTAAATCGGCTGGAAGCACTCCCGCCATACAATGGATATACGGAACGTTCAACTCGGTCGCATACCGAATTCCTTCTTCCACGGAACGCTGAAACTCGGCCGTCCGATCTGGGAAAATCGCGATCCCTCTGTCCCCTTTTTCCCAATTGCCTGGAGGCAAATTGATTAATACGAGAGACAATTGGTGCTGATGAAGCTCATCACGAATTCGTTCGACAGGATATTGGTATGGAAACTGGCATTCCACGAACGAAAAGCCGCACTCTCTCACCTTTTGAAACCGCTCTAGAAACGGCACTTCTGTAAAAATTGTCGATACGTTAACGGCAAATCGATTCATTCTTTCTTTCCTCCTTTCCAATTATTGCTTACAATTCTCGCTCGAAGTGCTATATTCCTGCTTATTTGAACAAACGTTTTATCCATTGAAGCACCTTCTGGAGATTCGGATAACGAACCATACGGTCGTTGGGTTGAGGATGCTTTTATAATGAAAAAGGACTATTCCCCTGACATGCAGGGAAAACAGTCCTTTTTGTATAAAGCTCGATCAATCTTCATCACTGGAAAAAAAGCGCAAAATGTAAATAAACAAGTTAATAAAATCAAGATAAATGTTTACGACAACCATTGGAATGTCAGCTTCCGTAAAACCATGACGGGCGAGGCGATTCATATCATAAATCGTAAAACCGAGAAAAATAAGAATTCCTAATGCAGAAATACCCATTTGCCCAACGCTTGAAAATGGAATGAACCATTGAATAATAAGAAGCCCCAGCAATGCAAACGCACCTAATGTTAAAAAGCCGCCAAGAAATGAAAAGTCTTCTTTCGTTTTCACCGCATAAATCGCCACACCGGAAAATGAAATAACCGCCAGCGCAAACGCCTTGAGCACAGCTTCAGCGCCAATAATGGCAACATAGTGTCCAATGAGCGGATACAGCGTAGCGCCAGATACGAGCATAAAGCTGTACATAAGCGGATAGCCGACCGCTTTTTTGCTGCGGGCAAACACCATGACCATTAATAAAATGATCTCAAGTATTGTAAGCGGCAAATACATCCCTATTGGAATCCATTGACCGATGTAAAGACCCCCTGTTGCTACTGCCAATGCTAAAAAAAATGTGGTTGTCAGTTTAGCAATGGGACTAGATGAATACGTTGTTGAATAATTCAATTATACATTCCCCCTTTTTCTACTTAGTTTATCATATTTGACCGTGAGCAACCATTAGTTAAAACGGCATTTTTGTACGAAAAATACAAAAGGTTTGAAACTATGTTCATTCGTATACGCGGTGGATTTTTCTGTTTGCGTTCAAACGGATTGGCAGTCTTTACGCAAACCGATTCGCATAGACCAGTTCTGTTACGGACCGTTGGGATAGTTCATTGCGCGTTTTATGTTTTTTGCAGGAATTGGAAATAGCGAGAAAACAAAAGACCCGCCTAAGCGGGCCTTTTGTTACTCCGCAAATAAATCGGATGATAAATAACGCTCTCCCGAATCCGGTGCTATACAAAGGACACGAGCCCCTTTTGGAAGCTGTTTGGCCACCTCAACCGCATAATACGCACTCGCAGCGGCGGAAGCGCCGACGAGAATGCCTTCTTCTGCAGCAAGACGGCGTGCCATCATTTGTGCATCTTCATCTTTAATTAGGAAAATATCATCATAAATATTGCGGTTTAAAATTTTCGGAATAAAACCCGGACCTGTACCTGGGATTTTGTGCGGCCCTGGCTTTCCTCCAGATAATACAGGAGAGCCATATGGTTCTACTACGTAAATTCGTAAGTGAGGAATTTGTTTTTTTAGTTCTTCTCCTGTCCCTGTCACCGTTCCGCCAGTACCAGCTGTTAACACAAATGCATCAAGTTTGCCGCCAAACGCTTCAAAAATTTCCCGTGCCGTGCTATTGCGATGCGCATCTGGATTCGCCGGATTTTCAAACTGCATCGGGATGAAGCTGTCCGGGATTTGCGCGGCAAGCTGGTTCGCTTTATCAATCGCTCCTTGCATCCGTTTTTCCGCCGGCGTTAAATATACTTCCGCCCCGTACGCTTTTAAAATTTTTACCCGCTCTACCGTCGCATTATCCGGCATCGTGATAATGCAACGGTAGCCGCGGGCCGCACAAACCATCGCCAAACCGATTCCGGTATTGCCTGAAGTCGGTTCGATAATGGTGCTTTTCCCCGGCACAATCTTTCCTTCTTGCTCCGCGCGCCGAATCATTTCAAACGCTGCCCGATCTTTTACGCTTCCCCCGGGGTTAAACGATTCTAGTTTCATATACACATCCGCGCCATTTGGATCAGGAATTCGGTTTAATTTGACAATCGGCGTGTTGCCGATTAAGTCTAAAATAGAGTTGTATAGCTTCATCGTAAATCCCCAACCTTTATTAAAAATTATTCTTATATGATTATAGGGCTTTTTTCATTTCCTTTCAATGATGGCTACTCAGTGTATATCGGAAGCTGAATTACCACTTCCATTCCTTTCCCTTCTTCGCTGAAAAACGATATCGTGCCATTATGAAGGGAAATAATTTGTTTGACAATCGCCAAACCTAATCCCGTACCGCCTTCTTTTCTTGTTCGTGCTTGATCAACGCGGTAAAATCGTTGTCCAAGAAGCGGCAGCTTTTCTTTTGGAACTCCTTTTCCTGAATCACGAATGATCAGTTGACAACTCGCATCGCTAACTTTTTTCAGTCGTATATGGATCTTTCCCTCGGCTGGGGTATAACGAACAGCATTATCTAAAAGGTTTTGCACCACTTGTTCCAGCCGGTCGGCATCTCCTTCCAAAATAATATCGTGATCTAATTCCATATTAAGTGTAATTTGTTTTTTTTGTAAAAACGGTTCGTATTTTGCGACCGTATCTTCGATCACTTGCGCAAATACAAGCGGTGTTTTTTGCAGCGGTACATTATTTCCTTCTAATCGCGCCAAATCAAGCAAGTCACGAACAAGCCGCTCCATCCGGTCTGCTTCACGGTGAATGAGTTGAACATATTTTCTTTCCTCTTCTTCTGTCTTCACCAGCCCTTGTAATATCGCTTCGCTATATCCTTTCACATAGCTTAACGGCGTCCGCAATTCGTGAGAAACATTCGCTAAAAATTCGCGTTTTCGCATATCTTCTTCAGCAATTGCTTTTGCCATCACATTAAACGCTTTGGCAAGCCTGCCAACTTCGTCGTTCGCCCGAACCGGAATTTGCGCCCGATAATCTCCTTGCGACATATGATATGCTACTTTTTCCATTTCTTTTAACGGATCTGTGATATGACGAGCCATTCGCTTTCCGGCAAGAAGAAGGACAAACACAAATAAGGTGGCAAGAGGAAGCCAAATGACAGCGACATCTTTTGTCAATTCTTTAATGCTCGCGAGCGGAATATAAAGATAAAGCGCTCCTTGTAACCGATGCTCATCTAAAAGCGGTACAATCACCCCCATAATTTTGCGGTGAAATCGCTTTTCATAACCGATTTTCGTGACCGTATCACCGCGCAATAATTTGGATCGATCATCGCCGTTAATTAATGATTCATATTCAACTCCAAACGGCAAACAAGCACTTAATTCGCGAGGATTATTAACTAAAAGTACTTCCGCCGTTGATTTTTCATTATACCATTCGACTTGTTTGCGGAACGCATCGGTAATCGGACCGCCCTTATAATCAGCTGTTAGCAGTTTTCCTTCTTCCATTAACGTCTGCTCTACTTTATCGACATACAATTTTTGATAAAAATAATTTAACAAAAAATAAGAAAATGAAACCGTCAAAAGAACTCCAATGCTAATCATTAACCAAATTTTTTGCCCTAACGTCATCGACTTTGGCTGCATTCACGACACCTCAAATTTATATCCGATTCCCCAAACGGTTTGAATAAAATTGCTCGCTTTTTTTAATTTCATGCGCAATGTTTTAATATGTGTATCCACTGTTCTTGCATTTCCTGTATAATCATATCCCCATACTTGGGCAAGCAAGTCTTCCCGGCTAAACACTTGTCCGTGATGTTTAGCCAAAAATAAAAGCAAATCAAATTCTTTTAACGTAAGCACCACCGACTCACCATCCACCGTTACTTTTCTCCCTCTTTCATCAATCACGAGCGGCCCGAACGACAGATCTTCGTTCTTTTGTTTGTTATGGTATGCACGGCGCATAATCGCTTCGATGCGGGCAATAAGCTCACCGGGACTAAACGGTTTCACAATATAATCATCACCGCCAAGCTTCAATCCTTTTACTTTATCCCATTCATCTCCCCTTGCCGTTAAAAATAAAATAGGAACATCGGATTGTTCGCGAATGCGGGCGCATAACGTAAATCCATCCATTTTTGGCATCATTACATCAATTAAAATCACATCCACCTTATTGTTTTTAAGAATTTGTAACGCCTTTTCTCCATTCTCCGCCTCTAAATAAGAAAAGTTAGCATTTTCCAAATACATCCCGACTAAAAATCGCATATCTTCTTCATCATCCACGATTAAGACCGTTTTCTTTTCCACCGTCATTCCCCTTTCGAATGAGTAATTGAAATGGACCTTTCCCTGTTTTCCATCGAGCGATTATCTTCATCGTACGCTGGTCAACGACATAAATTTCATCGCTATCATAGCTGGCAATATATAACCGTTCGTTCGCTGCAATCATGGTGAAAGGATTTGCTCCTACCGTTACAGATGCTTGCAAATTTTCGGAATCATTCCATTTTCGTACCGTATTAGAGCCATGACTTAATGCAAATATTCCTTCGTTTGTTTCCACAAAACCAACCGGCATTGTCGGCGCCTTCATCACTTTTATTAACGCTCCCGTTTTTATCGAATAAATACGGATGTTTGTTTCCACTGTACTGCCGCTTCCATGCCCGCCGATCCACAATTCCTGCTGTCGCTCGCGAAGCAAGCCGCCAAACGCAAATTTTGGAACGGAAAACTTACGAATGATGCGCCGTTTGCCGACATCGATGACATACGCTTTTGCATTGTGAAAATCAATCACGTATATGGTTGTACTTGCTTTATTTTGTAATAAAGTCAGCGGTTTATCCCCTACTTCGATTTTTGCTTTTTCTTTTCCATTTTCATCAAATACCCGAAGCGCTTTTTGCCGTTCGTCTGCCAAAAAAACTGTATTCCCTTTATTAGACACAAGCGCACCGACAATTCCTTTTCCCGTTTTCCATTCTCTTTTCGCCTCTCCGGTCCTCATATCATATAAATAAACACGATCTAGTTCATTACCGTACAATAACAACGTTCTGTCGTCCCGAAGCAATACGGCGCCTTTTATCGGTTTCTGCAAGTTCCATTCTGCGACCTTCCTTCCTGTTTGAAGATCAAAAAAGGTCACACTTTCATCGTTCACATTTACGCTTATTAGCACTTCGAGGCGTTTTGGAACAGCCGGAAACGTTTCTCGTTCACATCCATGAATGAAAAACATTCCTAACACCGCTAGCAATACACATATCGCTCTCATTGCCGCCCTCCATTTGTCCTTTTGTTGATAAGTTGATTATAAACAAATATGTTGAAAAATTTGTGAAAAATTGTCCACATTTATTCATCAAATAAAGCATCTTGCTTACAAAATTGCAAAAGAACGTGCAGAAACAAACATGAATATCGGTGAGTTTGTTTACAATACAAATCTTGGACGAAGATTAGTCGTGAAGTATGCACTTCAGTCAACATTGTCAATGGAAGAATTGCGCCCTCTCATCGACGAAATCAATCTTTTGTTTGATCAATTTTTGTTTTATGCCGTTACAAAATATGCTGAGTTGAAAGAAGCAGAATTGCGGGAGAAAAATTTATTTATCACCCAATCCCATAAGGACCGCTTAACACTGCTTGGACAAATGTCATCGAGCTTCGTACACGAATTTCGTAATCCACTTACTGCCATTATGGGGTTTATCCAATTATTAAAATTCGAACATCCAGATTTACCATATCTCGGTATTATTGATCATGAACTTCAGCAATTAAAATTCCGCATTTCGCAATTTCTTCATGCATCAAGAAAAGAAATCATAGAAAGCGAAAAAGAAACCTTTTCGCTTTTGCGTCTATTCGAGGAAATTATTGAATTTTTATATGCAAGTATTGTCGATGGTGACGTAGAAGTATCCATGGACATCGACAAATCGATACATATCTTTGCCTATAAAGATCAGCTTCGCCAAGTATTCATCAACATTTTGTTAAATTCCATTGAAGCGGTGAAAGAAAAAGACAAGCCCCGCTGCATTTATATCGACGCTTTCCGTCAGAACGAGTCCGTTTATATTAAAATCACTAACAAATGATAACGATGATAGATGTTTTGCGCATTCCTTCTCACCGTCCATTAAGAATATGTAACACGCATAGTGTGCCCCCCTTTAATGGAAATTACCCATATTATTACAGTAAAAAAGAGGAGTAAACCTTTGCATCTATCTGATTATGAAACTTTATTAACATATACAATCTTTTAAATTTTATTAAAATAGAATAAAAAATTATTTTAATAAAAGTATTTTATTTGATCTTTTGTATAAAATAACAGTGAAAACCTTGTTAAAAATTTGGAATTATCTATTTATATATAATTTTATTGACATATAAATATTTTGTAAATTAAAATTAACACTGTATTAACAAAGTCATTATATTAGCAAGGAGGAAATATAATGAGTGCATTACCGGAAACACAGACGCTGCAAAGTCAGCGCACAAAAATGAAGCATCCTCCCGGGCTTTATTTATTATTCTTTACAGAGCTTTGGGAACGATTTAGCTATTATGGAATGAGAGCGATCCTTGTTCTTTATTTAACAACAGAACTTGTCAGCGGCGGATTAGGAATAAAACCAAGCGTCGCAATGACGATTTATGGATTCTTTACTGGCGCTGTTTATTTCACCCCGCTCGTTGGCGGTTATTTGTCTGACCGAGTTTTAGGCAGAAGATTGGCGATTACGATTGGCGGTATTACGATGGCGCTCGGTAACATCGTACTGTTTGCCATTAATAACCAAACAGGACTATATATCGGCCTAATTTTATTGATTATCGGTAATGGCTTCTTTAAACCAAATATTTCAACACTTGTCGGGGAACTTTATGCTCCAAACGATAAACGGAAAGACGCAGCATTCACCATTTTCTATATGGGAATTAACTTGGGAGCATTATTTGCGCCACTTGTATGCGGATATTTAGCGGAAAAATATTTCGCAACGAACATCAATGGCGTCATCCATTACGGATTTAAATACGGATTTTTAGCTGCTGCGATCGGTATGATTATTGGACAATTAATTTTCAATATATTTGGAAATCGTTATTTAGGAGATATCGGTAAAAAACCTGCCGGTGCACCAGCGAAAACAAACAAAGCAACAGAACCAAAAACAAAAGCTCCTTTAACAAAACAAGAAAAACAAAACGTTGCCGTGATTTTTATTTTAACATGCTTTGTTATTTTCTTCTGGGCTGGTTTTGAACAAGCTGGAAGCTCGTTAACGTTATATACCGATAAATTCGTTGATAAGTCGATTGGCGGCTGGACGATGCCTACTTCTTGGTTCCAATCACTAAACCCATTCTTTATTATCGTGTTGGCACCAATTGTTTCGCAAATCTGGATCAAGCTTTCGAATTCAAAACGTGGTGACTTGCCAATTCCGGCAAAAATGGGTCTTGGCATGATTTTGCTTGGTCTTGGATTTGCTGTATTAATTCCGGCTGTACTACAAACAGGAAGCGACGAACATCATGTTGTTGAAAAAGCGAATTTGTTGTTCATTATTTTCACTTACTTCCTTCACACGCTCGGTGAACTTTGCTTATCACCGGTTGGATTGTCCATGGTAAGTAAACTTGCTCCTGTTCGATTAGCATCGCTTCTCATGGGTGTATGGCTAGCGGGAACTGGTGTCGCGCAATTGTTGGCTGGCCAATTAGCTGCGTTTACGCAGTCGTTAGGCTATTTAGAAATTTTCAGCTTAATTAGCGGTGTAACCATCGGACTAGGGCTTATTTTGCTATTATTGACGAAAAAACTTGTGCGAATGATGAACTAAAAAGCTGGATCCCTTTTTGGGACCAGCTTTTTTTCATAATTTTTTTCTGTTGGCTCACCCTATAACTAGTGAGGTGACACATTGATGAATAAACAAACTCTTTTCGCTATCACTGCTGGAGTTGCTATTCTTTTTATTATGATTGCAGCAATTGCAACGACATATCGTCCGACAGTCCACCATGAAGAAACGAATCAGTTAAGACCGAAACCAGCCCCTTATGTGGCAACAACGCCCCGTTCCCATCCGACTGTCGTTACATTGAATAGTCTAGCAATGGGCGAAAAAATCAAAAACAAGTTAAACAGCCACCCGAAAATAATAAAAATCGATCATAACGGCCGCGACAAAAGCCATTATTTTAACCATGAAATTACGGTTCGGTTTCGAAAACTTCCTGCAGCACAAGAGGTCAAACGAATAGAACGAGCAATCGATGGGAAATTGATCAATCAGTTTGGCCGCTTTTTTATCTTTCGTTCTAACAGCAAAACATATCATGAATTACATGATTATTTTGAATCCATCCCGACTGTTTCCTACAGTGAACCAAACTATATTTATTTACAAAACGAAATTCCAAATGATTTATTATATTCACGTTATCAATGGAATTTGCCAGCAATCGACACTGAGGCAGGCTGGCGATTGTCTCGAGGAAAGAAAAGCGTCACCATTGCCATTATTGATAGCGGCGTTGATTTAGATCATCCCGATCTCGTTCATCGCCTGCAAAAAGGATATAACGTTCTCGCGGATAATAACGTTCCGGAAGATGATAATGGTCACGGTACGCATGTAGCCGGCATTATCGCCTCACAGCCAAACAACCGCGAAGGTGTTGCTGGAATAACTTGGTTTAACCCCATTATGCCGATAAAAGCATTAAATTCCGAAGGATACGGCACAAGTTTTGACGTGGCAAAAGCCATTCACTGGGCAGTTGACCACGGTGCAAAAGTCATCAACTTAAGTCTTGGGAATTATCAGCCGTCCACTGTATTAGAAGAGGCCATCCGTTATGCATATGATCGCGATGTCGTACTCATTGCCGCTTCTGGAAATGATAGCACGGCACAGCCTAGCTTTCCAGCTGCATACCCTGAAGTTATTAGCGTTGGCGCTGTTAATCCTGATCTTTCTTTCGCTCACTATTCTAATTACGGAACTTATTTAGATGTGGTAGCGCCAGGAACAAATATTGCCAGCACTTTTTCACAGCATCGATACGCGGCGCTTTCTGGAACATCCATGGCTGCACCGCACGTAACTGCATTAGCTGGCCTCATTCGTTCATTAAATCCACATCTTACAAACGATGATGTAAAACAAATCATTATCAAGACAGCTACCGATCTTGGCGAAAACGGCAAAGATCCGTATTATGGATATGGTTTAATCAATGTATATCGAGCGCTAGAGCTGGCAAACCATTGGCGTTAGCGATACGGGGGGAGATTACATAACATGGTGTCTCCATCCCCTTGTCTGTGTTAACATTGTTGTCACGATGCCTACAACTGTTACTACAATAAGCGAGTAAAGAAACGAAGTGGAGTCAATGACAAAACTCCCAACCGTAATAATAAGCGCATCCATTATAAAAATAATAATCCCGACATTCCAATTTGTCATTTTCGCAATAAATTGTGCTAATAAATCCGTGCCTCCTGTGCTCGTCTCTTCGCGCAGCATGATGCCGATTCCGATGCCGACCAACCCCCCGCCAATGACGGAACTGATCATGGGATCAAGGATAATGATGCCGCGCAGCATGGAAAATATATCAATCATCAATGAGGAAAACAGTAAACCATGAAGGCTATTATAAAAAAACGGGCGATACTGAACCTCTGCACGACTAAAGTCGGCAGGTTCTTGTGTACTAAAGAGCTTCGTCTATACCTTCGTATAGACACTCACTCTCATTCCACAAGACTTTCATGGGCAAACACCTCAATGGTGCTTAGCGCCCTGTGCGCCCGGTTCAAGACGCTTTTCATCATTTAAATTCCCATACTGCTTAATAATTTATTACCACTATTTTTTAAACGTTCTACTTCTTTATCATGCAGTCGCTTAAATCTTTCCCATGTCGCAAAACATTTTTCTCTATCGATTTCTTTTAAGTGATCTTTCGCATTCATGATGAGGAACGCACTATATAAATCTCGTTGAATTTTACAGCCATTCATATCGTTCCATCGTTCGGATAACCTCTTTTTTACATATTCACCCGTGATATGATTATATTGGCTGGCTTTCGCAGAGAATGTATCTATTTTTTTGAGCGTTTTTCCGTCATACCGTAATTTTCTGTCTAATATGGCTAAAAACATGCTTGGAGCTTTATTCGCTATACTTTTACCAAATCGTTTCTTTCTATTATACCTTCCTGTTTTCTCATTCATCGTTGTTTCTTTCGCTCTTGCTTGCAATGCTTTATAATTCATTGTTTCCACTTTAATATCATTGCCTAACGATAATATCCAATTTGCCAGCTTATTATGATCTTGCTTGCGTTTTTCCGCTAACTTCCTTTGCAGTTCCGCTAATTGATTTTTTGTTTTGATATAATTTTTGCTCCACACCCACTTTTCTTTGTTTCCTCGCTGGATGGTTCCATCTTCGTTGTACTTATTTGGATTATTTGCTCTCCGCTGCCGGTCTAGTTTTCGCTGCAGCCGCCTTTTTTCCGGATGGATGTCATCCACACTTGGAGCGAGTTCCAACAATTTTACTTCGTTCGGAGCGCAAATGGCGATCGTTTGCGTGCCAATGTCAATGCCGACCACTCCTTCACCACGGGGATGCTTGGCTTTGCCGGTTTGCCGATTGATTTTTTGCGGCGGAACCCCTTCCAAAATGAGTTGGGCATAATACTTTACTTTCCCCCGAATCCGTTTACGTACAATGCGGCAATACTTGATTCGGTCTTGCAAGGCGAGATGGGCATACACATCATTTGGTTGGATGATGACAGGGATCATCAGCCCATTCCAATGGATGGCATGGCTTTTGAAGCGAATCCCTGCGGAATTCGATTTTCCCTCTAACGAACCCATTTCGCCGAACCGTTTAAAATACACCCGTTTGGCAGCGCCAAACAAGAACCTTTCTACCGCTTTCCACGCTCTGGTGGCGATTTTTTGCGCCGTATGCGCGTCCATGTGTTTGCGGAAGTGGCGCTGCATTGGCTGAACGAAAGCATGCATCGCATATTCGGAGAGTCCGTACTCGGTTCGCAGGTCGGAAAGTTGGCGATTTTTTTCTTTGGAGGGCTTCTGTTGAGCAAGGTCTTGATAGCGGGAATCATGTTGGAGTTTTTTGTACCGCTTCAAACATTCCTCTAAACAGGCGTTATACAAACAGCGGCCGATTTCAAACCGCTTTTCGAGGATATGTTTTTGCCATGATTCTGTCTGGAGCCGCAACGTCAATACATAGCTTGGTGTTTTCGCTCCCGCCAATGCAACCCACCTCCTTTACACATGTTTTTGATTTTCAATGTATTTCCTAACGGTTTCTTCTGAAACACATCCAACTGTACAGCAAAAATAGCCGCGAGTCCAAAGGGAAGGCAGTCGACTTTTCAAGGGCGGATATTTTTCACGAAAAATACGACTGCTTCGACCTTTCAATTTCTGGATTAACGCATGAATATGAATTCTTGGATCATAAGGAAATAAACCAATGAACATGGTCAGGCATGATTTCTAACGATTGGATTTCAACATCCTTTTCTTTCACCACTTGATAAAAAATTTTTCTTAAATCTTTTTCCATCTCACCGACTAACACTTTTCGTCTGTATTTTGGGTAGAAAATCACATGATATGGATGAAGATAAACCATTCCTTCTTTATGTAATATTGATCATAGAGATTTAATAAATCACCCCTATCTAATATCATGATAACCAAACATTAGATAGGTTACAATTATAATAATAAAGAATATTCTAATAATTTTACTGTAGATGAGCATTTTTCATTACAATAATTTCCATGGTTAGAGAGACAAACAGGGTACCCCTTACGCGATACGGAGCTGTTTTTTGATCACATCAATGGGAATATCTTGCTTTGCAGCGTCATAAATGAACTCGACGACGCTGTGGTCTTTCCGCGACCGAAGAAGCTCCAGCCCGGTGGAGAGGTTTTGGCGGGATTCGGCGATGCTGTACACGCAGGAGAGCAGCACCACCGCCCAATACCGTTTCACCGCCCGAATGTGGCGAACGCGGTATCCATCCAGCTTCAGTTGATCTTTCGCCTGCCGGAAAAAGCACTCGATCGTCCAACGCTGAGCATAGTAACGCAAGATGTCTTCGTCCCCGAGTTCCCGGTCGGTGCTCAAGATGCAATGAAGATGTTCCGGCGCCATCGGCTGATCCGCCTTCCAAGCCAGCAGCACCACCGCGTCATCGAGGCCATGGATGGCCCCCTCATAGCGATACACGCGATAACGCTCCTGCCCCACCGTGACGAGGCGGGTGTCTTTGGACTCGATATAGCGGGCAAACTGCTTGGCTTGGATGGCGATGCCTTTCGGGTAGAGAATCCGGTTCGTCTTGAGCATCGCGATGACATGGAATCCCTGTTTCAGACAGGCTTCGATGAGCTTCTTAGACGGATACCACGAATCCATGAGCACATACACCGGCTGAGCCCGCTTCACCTTGAGCGAGGAAAGCATCTCGATCGCCAGGTCGATCTTGCTTTTTCCCGCTTTCTTGTCATACAGGCGGAACGCAAATGGGAACGCCTGCGTGAAGGTGTGCACCATCAGCCAAACGAGCGAATGCCCCCAGACCGATTGATGATCTTTATGCGAGTAGTGCCAGTCGCACCCTTGAATGGCGTGCACAGCCCGTGACGAAGGCTTTGTTTTTTGGCAAATCGTATCATCAATCGAAACAAAAAGGGGTTGATTCTTCCGTTTGGCCAGTCGTTCGACCTGGGAAAGGATCCACTCTTGAAGCTTCCCAAGCAGCCTTTCCTCGTTCCAAGGGCTTTTCGTGAAAAAGTGACTGAGCGTCGTTCGATGATTCGGATGAAAGCTCCAGTAATGAATATCAGTCAATGTTCCCGAGAATCCCTTGGTGGTCAAGGCATCGACAATATGAATGAGATGCTTGATGACCGGTTTGGAAAGCTGCAGCGTCAACCCCAGCGTGAAGAAAAACTTGTGGATTCCTTGGTGATGTGCTAATCTATTCATGAGACATGAACCTCCTTGTGGATAGTTGGTGGTACATCTATTCTAACCAAGGAATCGGGTTCATGTCTCCTTTTTTGTTTAGTTGTCAATTTATGTCAGTGAATTTGCTCATCTACAGAATTTTATTATTCAGCCACTTCATCCCGATGACTAAAGTCACGGGCTTTCGTAGCAGTTATTCTTGTAACAATTTCAAAGACTTGTCTCTTATTTCTAAGTGTGAGTAAAATGTTTGTGGGAGAAATTCTTAGAATTCCCCGATGAGGGGGTTGGGAACGTAGGTTCGCAATCCCCCTCATCGGGGCCACCAAGCGAAGCGCGGTAGGATCCCAAGCAGGAAACATGAAAAAAGGACTCTCTCCCTGGTAAGATGATCATTGCCACACCATCAAACAGGAGGAGAGAGTCCCATGAATATTCAACAACATCTTACCACAAATTCGTTGACATGGAAAGAGATCGAACTTGATTTGTTTCGAGCCCTGCAAAACGCCTTCGCTGAGCTGTTTACGGCTCTGTTGGAGGACATCGACCGACAATTGGCGGAAACCCGGGACAAGCGCCGGTACCACTTGAAAGACAAACGACGCACCACGATTCAAACCCTGTTTGGCGAAGTCACCTTTGAGCGAAACTACTATTTAGACCGGGAACAAAACCGTTACACGTTTTTGCTTGATTCCTTTTTAGCGTTTGATGGATCGCAGTCAATCAGCCCTTGTCTAGAAGAAACGGCGGTGGGATTGGCGGTGGAGTGCTCTTCCTATCGCAAAGCGGCTCGTACGCTTGCTCAGATGGTCGGGTATCCGGTGATGAGCCATGAGGCGATCCGCCAGTTGGTGCTCGAGGCCGAAGTTCCGCTGCACTGCCCGGTTGACCAGCGATATGGACGGGTGCTGTTTGTGGAGGCCGATGGACTGTTTGTCTCTCGCCAAGGGAAGGGAAAACGGGCCAAGGAAGACAAAATCCTGACCGTTCACGAAGGGTGGAAGCGCAACGGCTCACGGATCGAATTTGTCAATCAGCGCCATTACGTCCATGAGGGCAAGAGGGAGGTGTGGGAAGGCTTCGAGGAATTTTTGATGAACGAATATGCCTATGATCCGTGTCGGGATCTTCTTGTCATCAACGGGGACGGCGCTCCATGGATTACCGCGTGCCGGGAGTATTTCAAGGGACGGGTCTGCTTCCAATTGGATCGATTCCACGTGGCGCGTGAGTTGCGCCAATGCCTCTCGGGCCATCCACGGTGGCAGGCGATTCGGCAAAAGCTGGCGAAGCAGGATGAAGAGGGGTTGCTTGTGGAACGGAACAGCGCCCTCGGCACGCTGGGGGACGAAGCGAAAGAACAACAGCTGGCTGCCTTGATCCACCGGATCGAATCGATGCCGGGATGCATCCGTGATTACCGGGAATGGCTGAAGGAGCAAGGAGTGGACACAACGGGCATGTATCCGATGGGGAGGGCTGAAAGCGTGATGAGCCAGTTGGCGTATCGGGTGAAATACCGCCGCAGTTGGACAGACAAGGGACTCAGGGCGTTTTTCAAGGCAATGATTGCCCGGATGGATGGGATTCGTCTTTTCGGACGTCGTTTAGGAGAAGAATCGTCGCAGCCGGCGGAGGAAACGGCGTCGACGGCATCCACCAAACAGACGATCGTGAACAAGGCGAAACAACGCGTCCGCCGTCTTCTTCCGGAGGTAACGCGGAATAACGTGCCATATTTACAGCAATCGTCCGGGACACCGATCTATCATGCCCTGTCTGAACTCAAGGGATGGTAAAAAAAGGTATACATATCGGTCTGTCATGGCAAGGGATGAGAGTCCGAAAGCGCTTACGGATGAAATTCAAAAAAATGGTTCGCTGACCTATGACTTACATCTGTTTTCAGCGAATCAAAAAAGTTCCCACAAAGTCTTGACTGACTCTATTTCTAATTTTCTATTGCTATAATTACAACAATAGATTAGAATAAAGGTATATTAATATAATTGAATATGCCGCTCATTCAACCATTGAAGTAGAGGTCGCAGCTTTTATGAGTACGGTAAACGAGACGCAGAGCACGTCAACGACTTTACCGGAAAGGAAAAGCTGCCGAAGTCTGGGCATTTCTCTGGGTGCTCAGGCTGGGGTTGTCACCGAATAGGGGCAACACTGTCATACCCGCATGAATTTGCGGGTATGGAGCGCTATCTTCATGGGAGAGTTGATGTATGCAGTTATCTCAACACTGCCGTCGAATCTCCTTCGACGGCTTTTTTTATTATATGGATGTCACAGAACATCCTATTAATAAAAATTAATAATTTTCAGATTTTTATCATAATATTTGTAAATAATAAGGGAGTGGTTCATTAATGAAAACAGCAACAAAAACAATGGTTGCTCCTTCTTCAGCTTCCCTTTCTGAGAGCGGATTGCGGCGAAAACTAAAAACACGCCATTTAACGATGATTTCCCTCGGAGGAACAATCGGTACAGGTTTATTTTTGGCAAGCGGCGGAGCAGTGCATACGGCAGGACCCGGTGGAGCACTTGCGGCATATATAGCCATTGGCATTATGGTGTACTTTTTAATGACAAGCCTTGCGGAAATGGCGGCATACATGCCTGTTTCTGGATCTTTTAGCACATATGCAACGAAATTCGTTGATCCTGCATTAGGGTTTGCATTAGGATGGAATTATTGGTACAACTGGGCGATTACGATCGCCGCGGAACTATCTGCGGTCACGATGATTATGAAATTTTGGTTTCCACATAGCCCATCGATTTTATGGAGCGCGCTTTGCTTAAGCATTATGTTTCTTTTAAATTACTTATCGGTGAAAGGGTTCGGAGAAGCGGAATATTGGTTTTCCCTCATTAAAGTGGCAACTGTCATCGTGTTTTTAATTGTCAGCTTCCTGATGATTTTCGGAATCATGGGCGGTGAAGCGATTGGCTTTAAAAACTTTACCATTGGAGATGCCCCGTTTCACGGCGGCTTTATGGCCATGTTAGGAATCTTTATGGCGGCGGGATTTTCCTTTCAGGGAACGGAATTGTTAGGGGTCGCTGCTGGAGAAACAGAAGATCCGGAACACAGCATTCCCCGCGCCATTCGCCGGGTGTTTTGGCGCATTTTGTTATTCTATGTATTAGCTATTTTGGCAATCGGCTTGTTAATTCCTTATACAGACGAAAGACTTGCCAACGGCGATGTTACAGTTAGCCCGTTTACACTCGTATTCGATAAAGCTGGAATTGCCTTTGCCGCTTCGGTAATGAACGCCGTCATTTTAACTGCTGTCTTATCGGCAGGCAACTCCGGCATGTACGCGTCTACCCGCATGCTTTGGGATTTAGCCCGTGAAGGGAAAGCGCCAAAATTTTTAGCGAAACTGGATAAACGCGGAGTTCCAGTGAATGCGCTTATTGTCACTTCATTAATAGGAACGCTTGCCTTTTTAGCTTCTTTCTTTGGCGACGGTGTTGTTTATACATGGTTATTGAACGCTTCCGGAATGTCAGGGTTTATTGCATGGATCGGTATCGCGATCAGCCATTATCGATTCCGTAAAGCGTACATTGCTCAAGGAAAAAGTCTAGATGATTTACCGTATAAAGCGAAATGGTTCCCGTTCGGTCCTATTTTTGCATTTATTGTTTGCGCGATTGTTATTTTAGGACAAAACTATCCGGCTTTTATTGGCGGAACGATCGACTGGTATGGGGTTCTTGTTTCGTATATTGGCCTGCCGCTCTTTATTATCGTCTGGCTCGGGTATAAGTTTGTGAAAAAAACAAAAATCGTTCCGTTGCATGAATGCGATTTGGAACAAAAATAAGGACTTGGTATGTATTACCAAGTCCTTATTTTTGTACTTTTTGCTCTTCATCATCGATAATTCCTTTTGTCGCATTTTTAAATTCACGCAACGTTTTTCCAGCCGCTTGTCCTAATTCCGGCAATTTTTTTGGGCCAAAAATTAATAGCGCGAAAAAAACGATAAGGGCAATTTCTCCAAACCCGATGTTCATACGATTCACTCCATATGCTTATTCAATTCTTTTATTATTATACCATACCTAAACCGCAAGCGCCATTCGAATACGATTATTGTTCTTGCAGAAGACGAACGGGTACTTCCATTTCTTCCTCTGGGCGATTTTTTTTATAAATACGCGCCATTTCCCGTTCTTCATCCACGTGTTGAATCATTACCTGCTGCCCTTCGTATGTGACTGGCACGATTTTTCCCGATTTTGCGATTTGCTTTGCACGTATGACTTCCATTACCAATTTTCCTTCCCTTCTTCGTCCGCTTTGGCGCTATCTTCCGCTAATGAATGTAGACTTTTCCAAAACAATTCGTCATTACATACAAGGTGCACAATTTGTTCAAGTTCTCCTTCGTCCCCTTTCGCGTTGATTATTTCTAATAACTGGGTCATATCGGTCGTTTCGCGTTCTACCATCAAATTATCACACCTTTCCAAAAATTGATATACTATTGACCCCTCAAAAGAGAAGAAGTATCATTCGAATTGGTATAGATAAGAAGGGAGGAAGATACAATGAGCGAACGCGATTATTACTTTGACAATGCAAAATGCGCACTGATGCTTCTCGTCGTGTTCGGTCATTTTCTCCGCCCGTATATCGATAGTGTACTATGGGTGCATAGCTTATATATTTGGATTTTCTTTTTCCACATGCCGGCGTTTATTTTTATCTCAGGTTATTTTGCTAAAAAATTTCATGAACAAGGATATTTAAAAAAGATAACAAAAAAATTATTGCTTCCCTACCTTATTTTTCAACTGTTGTATTCGGTTTACTATTACTTTTTATATCAAAAAGATTCCATTGAATTCGATTTGCTCACTCCCCAATGGAGTCTATGGTTTTTAATTAGCTTATTTAGTTGGAATTTGTTATTATGGATCTTTGCCAAAATCCCAAAACACGTTTCACTATTGCTTGCCCTTCTCTTAGGAGTAGGAGCGGGCATGATCGAAGCAGAGAAATGGCTAAGTATATCGCGTACGTTTACGTTTTTCCCATTCTTTTTATTAGGATTTTTCCTTCAAAAAAAGAATATTGAACGATTATTTACATGGCGCGTACGTTTATTTTCACTATTTGCACTAGTCGGGATGTTTATCATGATTCATTTCGGATTTCCTGATTTGCCGCAAGAATGGCTATACGGTTCCAAATCATACGATACGCTCGGCGTACCAGAGGAAAAAGGAGTTTTCGTGCGCCTGGTTATTTATGGCGCAAGCACTCTGATGATGGTCAGTTTTCTCTCGCTTATTCCAAACCATCGTTTTTCTTTCTCGGTGTTAGGCGCAAGAACATTTTATATTTATATTTTGCACGGGTTTATTTTAAAATACTTGCATGAAACAAAACTTCCAGATTTTATTATGAGCATTCACGGTTACCCGCTATTACTAGGATTGTCCGTCATCGTTGTGCTTGTTCTTGGAAGCAAACCGATTGTACGCATTATGCGCCCACTTTTGGAATGGCGATTCCCAAAAAAGAAACAGGCTGTTTCTTAAATGGCAAAAAAGAAGGTGCCCCGACATTCGTGGCACCTTTATTTGTTGTTGAACACCGCTTGAACGAGCTGCTTCGTTGCCATAAATGGAGATGCAGCCGAAGCAATCGCGCTAATGACGGAAACACCGTCCGCTCCGGCGTTCATCACTTCACCGGCATTTTCCGCGGTAATGCCTCCAATGGCCACAAGCGGAATATCGACTCCTTGACCACGAAGAAAGCGAATAATCTCAGGGCCTTGCGCTTTCTTCGCATCCTCTTTCGATTTCGTTGGATAAATTGGTCCAACTCCGATATAATCGGCGCCAGCAGCGATCGCCGCTTGCGCTTCTTTCAAATTATGTGCCGACACTCCAAGAATTTTATCGCCGATTTTTTCGCGGACGATGCGCGCATCTTCATCATCCTGTCCGATATGCACCCCATCGGCATCAAGAGCTAACGCTAGTTCGACATCGTCATTGACGATAAACGGTATGCCGCGCTTTTTGCAAATATTTTGCAGCTGTCTGGCGAACTCGTATTTTTGTTCACCGACAAGCGCACCGCTCCCTTTTTCGCGAAATTGAAACAGCGTAATTCCGCCATCAATCGCTTCTGTTAATACTTCTAATGGCTGTTTTTTACAATTTGTACTTCCCATAATAAAATATACTTTCAATCGTTCTCTCATTGCTTCGCTTGCAATTCGGGCCACTTTCCACTCACCTACCGCGCTTGTTTCTCCCGGTACGCCCAATGATTGGTCGGGCCGTGACCGTGGCCGATGCCTAATTCATGACTAATGGCGGCTTGAATAAACGATTTCGCTGTCTGCACTGCTTCTTGCACTGTTTTTCCTTTTGCGAGTTCTGCCGTTATCGCCGCGGCAAACGTGCATCCTGTTCCATGCGTATGTTTTGTATCGATTCGCTTGCTTGTGAAATAGAAAAATTCACTTCCGTCATATAATACATCGACCGTTTCTTCTCCATCATCGTCATGTCCGCCTTTGATCACAACGTATTTCACTCCTAGTTCATGCAGACGTTTCGCCGCCTCCTTACGGTCCTCAATCGTTCGAATCGTCTGGCCGGTTAATGCTTCCGCTTCCGGAATGTTCGGAGTAACCACCATCGAAATCGGAAGCAAATGCGTTTTTAATGCGCTTACTGCCTCTTCTTGCAATAGCGGAGCGCCGCCTTTGGCAATCATGACCGGGTCGACGATGAGACGGTCCCAACCAAATTGCTTTACTTTCGAAGCAACCACTTCAATAATTTCTGCACTAAACAGCATCCCCGTTTTTACCGCATCCGCTCCTAAATCGGTTCCGACGGATTCAATTTGTTGTGCGACCGCTTCCGGCGGCAATGGATACACTCCTTGGACACCGAGTGTATTTTGCGCCGTTACCGCTGTTAATGCGGACATCCCAAATACACGCAATTCTTGAAACGTCTTTAAATCCGCTTGAATCCCAGCACCGCCGCCGCTGTCAGAACCGGCTATTGTTAACGCTTTATATACCATTATTTCCTCTCCCTTCATTCTCCTTGTTCAATGCGGCCGTATCGGCTGATCTCATCCGCTCCTACGCGGAAAAGCGCGTCCAAAAAGGCGATTTGAAAGCTGCCCGGTCCTTCGTCTCCTGCATTTTTCGCAGCGATTTCCGCGGCAACTCCATAGATGACAAGCGCCGCCGCCGCCGCTTTTAGCACATCCCGCTCTACAGCCGCAAATGCGCCAATAACAGATGTCAATAAGCAGCCAGTTCCGGTCACTTTCGTTAACAACGGGTGTCCGTTACGAATGATATACGTCGTATTTCCATCTGTTACAACATCCTCTTTTCCTGTAATGGCGACTACTGTTTTCAGCTGCTCAGCCGCTTTTTTCGCAAGCGATACGACATCCCCGCTGCCTTCTCCCGCATCAACGCCTTTAATGGTCCACGATTCGCCGATAGTATTCGCGATTTCCGCCGCATTGCCGCGAATGACAGACAGTTGGACCGCGCTCGCAATGTTTCGCGCCGTCTCCGTGCGATACGGCGTCGCCCCGGCGCCAACCGGATCGAAAATAACAGGAACGCCAGCTTCGTTTGCCGCTTTTCCGGCAATGATCATCGCTTCCACTTCTGTTGGATTTAATGTTCCGATATTTAAGACAAGCGCCCCCGCAATTTTTGCCATATCCGCAACTTCCTCTTTCGCATACGCCATGACCGGTGAAGCACCTAACGCAAGCAGTCCGTTTGCCGTAAAATTCGTTACAACAACATTCGTAATGTTATGTACAAGCGGATTGGCTTGTCTAACCATTTGCAATGCGTTTATCGCTTCCTGGTTGTTCATTTCCCATCCTCTCCCTTTTTGCGAAATAAAAAAACACTTTGCGCGCAAGCAAAGTGTATACGGATCCCACAGTCACTTTCCCTGCGCTGGCATTACCCAAACAGGTTCGAACGGTCAACGGCGGAATTAGCCGTACTCTCAGCCTGCTTCCGCAAGCTCCCGCAAAACAATATATAGTTTTTCACAAAAGAGTCTACTCCTTCTTTTCACATATTGCAAGTAAAAATATCACATTATGAACGGTGTTTTGAAATTTCCGGCATCGTTGATCCTTCACTTAGTGAAGGAGATTGGTGCCACGGCTGCGGCATCGGCAAATTAAATAAATCAAGATCGACAATGTATCGGGGGCGCCGTTTTGTTTCTTTATAAATTTTCCCAATATATTCTCCGATCAACCCAAACGCAATAAGCTGCAAGCCGCCGAGAAACCAAATGGATGTAATGAGCGATGTCCAGCCTGTTTGCGTATGGCCGGTAAATTTTAAAAGAAGAAAATATACTCCAAACAATAAGCTGACGAAAAAGGAAACAAACCCAATGAGCGAAATAATGCGAATCGGCGTAATACTAAACGAAGTGATCCCATCAAGGGCAAACGCGATCATTTTTTTGAGCGGATACTTCGTTTTTCCTGCAAACCGCTCTTTCCGATCATAATAGATGGTTGTGGAGCGAAACCCTAGCAGCGGCACAATTCCGCGCAAAAACAAATTCACTTCCTCGAACCGTTCGAGTTCCTCTACCGCCCGCCGGCTCATTAACCGATAATCGGCATGGTTATAAACGAGATCGACTCCCATTGCTCTCATCAGTTTATAAAACCATTGAGCAGTATGGCGTTTAAAAAACGTATCCGTATCGCGCTTATTGCGCACCCCATACACAATTTCATATCCTTCATGAAACTTTTGGACAAAATCGCGAATGACGGAAATATCATCTTGCAAATCCGCATCGATCGAAACGATGCAATCAGAACGCGTTTTCGCAGCAAACAGCCCCGCTAACAGCGCGTTTTGATGCCCCGCATTGCGCGCAAGTTTCACTCCTTTTACTTCCGGATAACGCAAGCTTGCTTTATAAATAATGTCCCATGTCACATCGCCGCTTCCGTCATCGACAAATAATAACGTGCTTTCAGGAGAAACAAGGCGCTCGGCAATCAGCTCCTCCCGAAGATTGCGGAGCTGGCGAATCGTTTCCGGCAATACTTCCTCTTCGTTATAACACGGCACAACAATCGTAAGCATTGGTTCGTTCATGTTAACCCCTCCTTACGGTATCACCTTGTACAAATAAATCGTCCATGCCGATTCTTTGGAATGAAACACTTTTTCAAGCGTCAGCTGATTTTGTTTTGCGTTTTCAATCGGCAATGCCGAGAAAATATAACGGCCGCCCATTTGATAAAACACATCGGTATTGAGCTCTAAATGTTTAATCGTTCGCTTGGAATTCTTTTTAAACATATAATGTTTGCCCAGCTCATCGACAAAAATATAGCAGCGTCCGCCCCATTCATCGAAGTACTCGCGCAGCTTTTTGTTTTTTGCGAGTTCGTTGGCAATGATTTGGCGGAACTGATGTTTATAAGAGAGCGGATAAAAATTGTTGTACGTATCGAGCGTGTAAAATCCGTTATATTGCGCAATCGCCGGATGAATGCCGATGCTGGCGACACGATATTTGTGAACCGGCAGTCCGATGTGCTCTTTTATTTCTTTGAATTGCTTTTCCGCATAAAACTCGCGAAACGACGGCTTATTGCGATGCGCAATTTCCTCGTTAAAAGCAGTGAGAACGACTAACTGAGCGGCAAGCGCTGCAAAACATGCCTTTTTCCATGAATGGCCTTGCTGCCATAAAATTTTAAGGGAAATGGCAAACAGCACGTAAATGACCATCGGCCGCAAAAAGTGATAGCGGGCAAAATTAAATTTATCCAGAAGATCAAAACGTTCTGTTAACGGGACCCAGCCTTTATAAAACCAAAACGCGTACCACGTCGACAGCGCAAAATTCAATACGTGTAAAAATACAAATAGCTTTTCCCGCTTCCATAACTTTTTCTTCCAAACGATATACAACGCCACTAACGTCACCGGCAAAATAATCAGTCCGTGTACCGTCATCACATGTGTATGGCCGAGAATATAGTTTTTAAAAATTAGACGTATGACACGCCAAAGCGGCAAGCGGGCATGAAAATATTCATCACGGCTTGTCGGTTCATCAGAAAATAACAGCGAATGAACAAGGCGGTAATCCACCGCCAAATAAATGGCAGTCATGTACACAATGGCAAAGAAAAAGCGCCAATTCCATCCTTTCCCGCGAATGACATCGACAAGCCACCATATTCCCATCGCACTAAGGAAAAAGAAGAAACCGAGCACGAGACTCGAATAAAACGGCAATAGCGTAAGCACAAGATAGTTTACCCATGAACGCTCGCCAGCGCGGATGTTCAGAAGCGCCCACAGCGCAAGCGGCATTCCAAGCGTGCTAAGCATCCCTGATGGCCAAAACGGTGTCAGCGCAAAAGCAAGCGACGCTCCAATGCGAATCCATACCCATTTTTCATCTGGAACGACATATTTCCTTAACAGCAAGTACATGCCGATAAACGCAAACACGCGAGTAATCGCCTGACTAAGTCCATATGCGTAAATGGATGGAAATAGCGCGTGAAGCCAAACGATTCCGCTAAATTCCGTACCGAACGCATTTCGAGGCAACCCGTTAATAATTTGCGGGATGACCGCATGAACCGAACCAAATAACTCTCCGCTTTTTGTGACGACTTTATACCATGCAATATTGGAATCTAAATTATCATGCACACGCATATGCGCATCTTCGCCAAGCAGAAAATATGGCGATACAAACAGGGCGATTGCAAGGAATGAAAAAAACAGGAGTTGCTTTTCTATTGTCGTCACCTCATCCCCCTCCATTTTTAAAATGTCTTCCTTTATTTTCTAACGAAAAAGGAAAAATATGCATCTTTTCTATCATAGAAAAAAGGCCGCTCCAAAAAGCAGCTTTTGCTTTTTGGAAGCGGCCATGTGTTGCTGATTATGCACACACTTTCATGTTTTTGCCCCTTTTTCTAATTTTTGATACTCTTCTTCTTGCAATTTCCGCCACAATAATTTTCCGCTTGATGTCATCGGCAGCGACGAACGGAATTCGACGATGCGCGGATATTTATAGGCGGCCATTTGAGTTTTCGCCCATTCCATAATTTCTTCTTCTGTGATTTTGCCTACGTACTCATCTTGAAGCACAATAAATGCTTTCACGGTCTCGCCGCGGCGCGGATCAGGAACACCAATGACGCACGCTTGTTGCACGGCCGGATGCTTATAGAGCAACGATTCAACTTCGGTCGGCCATACCTTATAGCCGGACGCGTTGATCATCCGCTTGACGCGGTCGACAATGAAGAAATATCCTTCCTCATCCATGCGGCCGATATCGCCGGTGCGGAAAAACCGTTTTCCATCGATTTCAATAAACGCTTCTTCCGTTTCTTTTTCACGGCGATAATATCCCTTAAACACTTGTGGGCCGTGCACGACGATTTCCCCGATTTCCCCGACGCCAAGCTCTTTTCTGGTCTCCAGGTCAATGATGCGGGCGTCGACGTCAAACGATGGAATGCCCAAGCATTGCAATTTCGGACGATCCGGCGGGTTGAAATGGGTATGCGAAATCGTTTCGGAAAGCCCATATCCTTCCATGTATTGCACTCCTGTCAGCTTAAACAATTTTTCTCCGACCGCTTCTGGAAGCGGCGCGCCCCCGCCAGCGATGCTAGCAAGAGAAGAAATATCATATTTTGACAATGACGGATTGGCCAAAAAGTCAATAAGCATCGTGCTAATATTGACCCAATGTGTACAGCGATGCATTTCAATCAAACGCGCGGCACTATCGCGATTCCAACGGGTCAACAGCACCATCGCCGCTCCCGCAAAAATTGGAAGATGCATGCCTCCTCCCTCAACAACAAATTTAGAAAGCGTTTACAAAAAAATACGCTTCTGTTATTCTTCCTATTACTACTTGTTATACATTATCTATTAACCAACCAGTTAGTATGTATATGTTTTCTTTTATCATACTACGCTCCACTGATAATTTCGATAATTTTCTGAATATTATTTGAAATAAATTCCCCGCCGCCCGCTCCCCGTAAAAGCTATTCTAACCAAGGCGCCAAAATAAAAGGACATCGCAATGCCGGCATTATAGGAAGCGGCGCAGGACAGGGACGCATTCCGACATTGAAGCGACGATGACATCGGCGTCACCGTGCTTAGCCAATCTGTACGCATCGATAAAAATGGTGCGGCAGCCAAGCCGGCGTGCCGGGAGGATATCATTTTCCAAATTGTCGCCGATGCTAAATAAGCGGTCAAGATCGATTTTCACCTGCCCGAGGTAGATCGTTTTTACTTCGGCAGCACCCAGCTTTTCGCCGTTCCAGCGGTACGCTTCGCTAACGATGCCGTTTTGCAAAAACAAAATAAGATCCTTCTCCGTGTCGTACACGCTGCCGATGCGAAGCGGATGGCGGCCGGAAAGAACCGTGCGGTAATCTTCCCAAAAACGGTGTTGATCTTCTTTGTGCAGCCGCTTGGCGACCTGTGCGGCGTAATATTCAAAATGATGGGTTTCTTCATACAATGTACCGTCTAAATCAAAGACAAGCGCTTTTATGTTTCTGTTGTTCATGCTGCTTTCCCTTTCTTGATCGCTGCGGCCGCTTCATATGTTTGTTTTCCGGCCGCAAGCGTGCGGCAACCTGATCGGTAGCGCGAATGGCACACTTTTTTATATTACAAGACGGCCGCACTAAAACGCAAATAATGGAAATTACACGCTGTCAAACAAGCGGTGGCCAATCGAGCGCGGCCAATTCGCGAAACTGCTCGATCACTACATCCGCTTCTGCCAACTCTTCCCCCGCGGCAAATCCAAACCGGCATCCAATCGACCAAATCCCATTATCCTTCGCCGCTTGAATATCGGAACGCCGGTCTCCGACCATCACCGCTTTTTCAATCCCGTAATCATTCAACAGCTGTTTGACTAACGCAGACTTCGACATCAGAGAAAACCGATCGAGGCTGTAAAAATCGATAAAATAGCGCTCGAGCAAAAAGGCGGTCCGAATCGCGGCGAGATAGCGGGAACGCCCGTTGCTTGCGACAAAAAGCGGAATTCCTTGATCGGCAAGGGCCGAAAGCGTTGTGAGCACGTCTGGGTATAACCGCCCGTTTCCATGCTCGATTTCATCAATGATATCATCCAAAAACCATGCGGCTGCTCGGTCGCGCACCGCTTCACTCGCTTCCGGCATCAATTGGCGCCATACTTCTGAAACTGGGACGCCAAGAATCCGCAAATATTCCTTGACTGGGGTGTCACCTTGCCACAGCCCTTCGCGGCGCAGCCGATCAAATGTCTTATGCAGGGCAGGAACAAGGACAGTTTCCGTTTGAAACAGCGTGCCATCCATATCGAAAATGACGGCAAACGGGATTTTGCTCATTGGGTTTCCTCCTTTTGAAACAGCAACAACATCGAATCCATCACCGGCTCATAGCCGATTTCCATATAAATTTTATTCGAAGTAGGGTTGTCTAAATCGGTATAAAGGGAAGCGGTTTTATATCCCGAATCTAATAGCTGCTGCGTCAGTGCCGCCACACAATCGGACGCATATCCGTGTTTTCGTTTTTCCGGCGGCGTATATACCCAGCCGATCGTTACATTCGTTTTCGTTGGACGGGCCCAGCGCGCCATCGAAACCGGCTCCTCATCGATCATCCATACGTATAGTTGCTGATTGGCGATCGCTCCTTGCACCGCCTGCGCCGCTTCCTCTGCGGATGTCGGGAGTTTAACATCCTCACAAAACCGGATAAACCATTGGCACAGCATTTCCATATCGCTCATTTGCGCCGGACGCAGCACGCCGCGTTTGGAGGCAGGCCTTTTCACTTTTTTCAGTGCATAAATCCGCTGTTTCATCTGAATATGGACACGGCGGTGCTGAAGCTTGGCGATCTTTTCCGCGAGTGCCGTCGTCAGCCATTTTTCGCCGATTATCCCCGGTATATTCGGATAGCTTTCGTACAGCTTTTTCGCGATTTCCTCTATTTCTTCGGTCGCAAATGGCAACGATTTTGACAAAATAAGCTGGCGCGGATGCGTTTGCAACAGGACAAGCGCCAGCTTTCCATCTTTATTCACTGTTCCCATATACACCGGCTTCTGTTCCGGATTCATATTCATGATTACGCCTAGCGGCAAATTGTTTTCTCCTTCATGTTGCTCAAGAAACGGCAAGACATCCCGTTTGAACAGAGAAAAATCGCTATATCGCCGCAATTCAAGCATCGCTTTCCCCTCCCTCTATGTATCTATTTGAATTTTCAAAACTATTGTTATAGTATTATAGCATAGAAATAAAAGGATTTACTGTTTTTTTATGACAAATGTGTATTTTTAAACGAAGTAAACTGGTGAGGAAAACAATGAAACCAATTGCCATTCAAGAAATTCCTGAACATATTCAAAATGATGTGGGAACGATATATGCTATCCATTTTCCAAAGCAAGGATATACATCGGATGTAGGAATAATCGAAACAGCTAACGGGACGTATGTCGTCAAACGAGCGAAAGACGAACGTTTCTGCGCATCGCTCGAAAAAGATGCAAAAGCATTAACTTGTCTGTCCTCTACAGCGCTGCCGATCCCGACCTTATACCGGTTTCATGAAACAAAGCATAAAAAAGAGGCGTGGGCGCTACTGGAATATATCGAGGGAGAAACGCTCCAACAAGCATTAGAGAAAGAAACGAACGAAGCAAAACGCGTTTCAACATGAATCGGACGTCATCGTGTTTTTTGAAGGATATGGGAAAAAACCGATCACAAAAGAAGAATATGAGTATTTCGCAAACGGATTGTACGAGTTTTTCTAGAGAATATCATACATAGATAAGGAAAATGGAACGTGCTTACTGCTTTCATTCACGGCTTTATCCTAGCGCTTGGCCTGATTCTTTCGCTCGGTGCGCAAAATGTATTTGTCTTTCAGCAAGGAGCGGCGCAGCCCCGCTTTTTGCGGGCGCTTCCCGCAGTGCTTACCGCGGCGCTGTGTGATACGGCGCTCATTTTATTGGCGGTGCTCGGCGTGTCGGTGGTTGTGTTTACGGTGCCCTGGCTGCAAACGATCCTATTTGCCGTTGGTTTCTTTTTTCTATTATATATGGGATGGACGGTTTGGAAGAGCCAGCCGTCTTCTGCGAACGATCAAGGGTCGATGCCGCCGAAAAAACAAATACTGTTTGCCCTTTCTGTTTCATTGCTAAATCCTCACGCGATATTGGACACCATCGGGATATGATTGGCACCAATTCATTGAATTATGACGGGGCCGAAAAAGTTACTTTTACCGGTGCCTGCATTTCTGTTTCCTGGCTGTGGTTTTTCTTTCTTGCCATTGCCGGAAAAACGATTGGCCAGATTGATCAAAAAGGAACGCTGATGAAACGCATCAATCAACTTTCCGCTCTCATTATATGGGCGGTGGCGGTGTATCTCGCTGTGGAATTATTGAACAATGTAATTCATAAAAGATTTACGCTAAAAAATGTCATTTTATAGAACAAACATCCACGCCTTCCTTCTGTAGCGCCTCATATAACCGCTTCGCAAACAGCACCGCTTTCTTGCCGTCCCCGTGAATGCAAATCGTCTCCGCTTCAATCGGAACATCGATGCCTTGTAAAGAGCGGACGCGTTTTTCTTTCACCATGGCAAGCACCTGAAGAACCGCTTCCTGTTCATCAACAATCAATGCGCGCGGGTCGCTTCTTGGTGTCAATGAACCATCTTGTTGGTACGTTCGATCGGCAAATACCTCACTTGCCGTCCGCAAGCCGATTTTCTTTCCTGCGCGAATTAGCTCGCTTCCAGCAAGTCCGTACAGAATTAAGGCTGGATCGACATCATACACCGCTTTGGCGATCGCCTCCGCCAGCGTCGCGTCTTTCGCCGCCATGTTATAAAGCGCGCCGTGCGGCTTGACGTGCGTCATCGTCCCTCCTTCCGCTTTCACAAACGCAGCGAGCGCCCCAATTTGATAAACAACATACGCATACACTTCTTCTGGAGTTACCGCGATGTTGCGCCGGCCAAATCCAAGCAAATCCGGAAACCCTGGATGCGCGCCGATCGCGACTTTTTGCTCTAATGCCATCTGCACCGTTTTTCGCATCACGATCGGGTCCCCGGCATGAAAGCCGCAAGCGACATTGACCGATGTGACATACTGCAAAATCTCTTTTTCTTCGCCGAGGCGATATATTCCAAAGCTTTCGCCAAAATCGCAATTCAAATCAACGCGCATAGCCGATTTCCCTCCATTTTTGACGAATGATCATTTTCCATTTTTTTATTTCTTGCTCTCGTTCGATATATAACCGTTGTGCTTCTTGCCACGATACTTTTTGAAATTGAATATGATCGCCTGGGCGCGCCTGCGCTAAAATCGGAAGGTCCACGCTAATTACTTGAGCGATGCGCGGATACCCTCCTGTCGGCTGGCAATCGGCCATCAATACAATCGGCTGGCCGGAAGCAGGCACTTGCACCGTTCCAAACGTGACCGCTTCCGAAATCATTTCTTGATTCGTCTTGCGCTCAAGAGCTTGCCCTTGCAGGCGGTAGCCCATGCGGTCCGATTGCGTCGTCACTTCATACGCGGAAGAAAAAAAACGTTTTTGGCTTTGCTCGGTAAACATGTTATATTCCGGGCCTTTCACGACACGTATCATTTTTCTTTTCCCTTTTATGTAATTTCTCGCAGAAAACGCAATCCCCCAACGAATGGGATTTTTTGGAATCGTTAGCGTCTTGGATCGCAGGGACAATACATCCTCCGGCTGCAGCGCTCTTCCATGAAAACCGCCGATGTGCGCTTGTACATGGGTAGAACGGCTGTTCATCACAAGCGGAATGTTAAGCCCGCCCGCAAACGCGATATATGCACGATAGCCGCCTTGGCACGCCCCGATCGATAACACATCACCACATCGGATGACAAGCGGCTTCCACATCGATATTGGTTTGCCGTTTAATGCACAGCGAAACACGCCGCCGCAAATCACAACGAGCGCATCCGTTTCAAAGCGAAGCGTCGGGCCGTTCATCGTAATTTCTAATGTCGCCTCATTTGCGTCATTTTCGACAAGCAAATTCGCAATCCGGCTCGCAAACGAATCCATCACTCCTCCAACGGATACACCGGCTTTTTGATATCCGAAACGTCCTCCGTCCTGCACGGTTGTGAAAAATCCGCTATGTATTACTTGAATCGTGCTCATTCTCCCACATCCTATACTGTTCTTCGGTAATTGGACGAAATTGTACGATATCTCCTGCACGAAGCAAACTCGGCTCCGGATCATGCGGCCGGAACAAAGCAAGCGGCGTTCTTCCGATAATTTGCCATCCTCCTGGAGTCGCCAGCGGATAAATCCCTGTCTGGCTGCCGGCGATGCCGACCGAACCGGCTGGCACAAGCGTTCTTGGGGTAGAGCGGCGCGGAGTCGCGATTTTAGGCGACAGTCCTCCCAAATAGGCAAAACCTGGAGCGAAACCAATCATATAAACACGATAGCGCCCTTGCGCATGAATGGCAATGACCTCGTCTTCCGTCATCCCGTGAAAGCGGGCGACCTCTTCTAAATCCGGACCAAACTCTCCACCGTAACAAACGGGAATGACAACCGTTCGCGATAGCGGGGCTTCCACCTGTTCAACCCGCTCGAGCTCGGTTCGCAGCCACTCGCACATTTCCTCGTAGCTTCCAACGACAAGCGGATCGTAATACACCGTCACAGAGGAAAACGTTGGGACAATATCAAAAATCCCGTCTTTGTTCTGTTGTTCCAAAAAAGCAGCGACACGATGAACATAGTCATTCACTGCTTCGTCTACTTTCGTGGAAAAACGGATCGTCACCGCATATTCACTTAATGGAAACATCGTATAATCCATTGCCATCCCTTCCTTGAAAAAACAATGCTGGGCGGTCTGGTTTCGCTTTTCGGCCGCTTCCGGTGAAAACCGATGCTCCCGAACCAGCGTACTGAATCCCGCCACTACATTGAAAATCGGCACCGCCATTGCGGCCGACTAGCTGACCGTATATTGCCGCCTTCGTTCTTGTTCGATCATATCCCGCTGAAGGCAACTATTTTATTTATCATGCTTCCCCTTGTTTTAAATGAAACGTATATTCATTATAATAACAATAAACGAAATTTTCTATCTATTTTTGATCAAAAAACCCTGCCGATATCATCCCGCACAGTTCGTCCTTTATAAAACTTTCGCTCTTTCTCTAACGGTTTTTCTTTCGCAGTAATAAGGTCAGGAACGATTTTGATGACAACAGTCGCGCTTCCTGCCGATGAGCGGTAAGATGATACATGCTTCTCGGAAAGCGGTCGGTCAAAATAGCCCGGCACATATTTGCCAAGCAACTGGTCGAGCGCTTGCGTCGCTTCGTCTAAATCGGAAACAATCTCGGCTTTGCCAAACAACATAACACTCATATAAGCAGTGCTTGTTTTGGCTGGAACGGGATGCACCATTGTCCCGATATGTTCACTAACGGTAAAACAAACGCGCGGATTGCGACGGATTATATCGATTTTTCTCCCTTCTTCCGCTCCATGCACGTAGATGCAGCCGTTCCACCATACGAAATTAAGCGGTACGACATATGGATCACCACCGTCTGCCAAACCTAAAAATCCGGTCAACGCTTCCTGCAAAAACCGGTTGATTTTTTGTTCATCTTTGCATTCCAACATATCCCTTCTCATCTATTTTCCCCCTTCCTAGTTTATAATGGAATCATAGAAAAAAACTGACCTTATGAACAGGGACAGAATTAAATAAAAAAGAAGGGTCAGAGGAGGAAAAACATAATGGAATTGCAGCCCATTCTCGATCCAACAAACGGTACGCCGCTTTACATGCAGCTGTATACGTACATAAAAGAGGAAATCACAAACGGCCATCTTAAAAAAGGAAGCAAGCTCCCATCGATTCGCGTGCTTTCCCAACACCTAGGCATCAGCAAAAATACCGTCGAAACCGCCTACCAGCAGCTTCTTGCCGAAGGATATATCGAAAGCAAACCTCGCGTAGGATTTATGGTGCAAGAACTAGAAGAACCTCTCGCACCGCAGGGTTCCCAAATCGATGTTCTGCCGGAGGCTCCGAAAAGCACGCCAATTCGCTACAATTTTCGCTACGGTCATATTGACCTTGACCATTTTCCGATGAAAACATGGCGAAAATGTCTTCTCGCGGCGATCGATGCGGAGCGAAGCGAATTATTATGGTATGGCGACCGCCAAGGAGATATCGGCTTGCGCAAAGAAATCCAACGCTACTTGTATCACGCGCGCGGCATTCGCTGTTCGGCCGAACAAATCATTATTGGCTCTGGCACGCCGCAACTGATTGGCGTCTTATGCCAGCTGTTTGATTTTCGGCACGATGCGGTCGCTTTAGAAAACCCTTGTTATAATGTCATTCGCACCGTGTTTCAAAACCACCATTTTTCCATTATCCCGATCGATCTGGAAGAAGATGGTCTGAATATCGACCAGCTGCAAACAACCAACGCGAAAGTCGTTTATGTCACTCCTTCGCATCAATTGCCGCTCGGGATGGTGCTGCCGATCGGAAAGCGGCAAAAGCTGCTGAAATGGGCGCAGCAAGCAAACGGATTTATTATCGAAGACGATTATGATAGCGAATTCCGCTACGGGAGCAAACCAATCCCAGCGTTAAAAGCGCTCGATACGGAAGACCGTGTCGTTTATGTCGGCACGTTTTCAAAAGTGTTCACCCCTGCCATCCGCACAAGTTATATGGTGCTGCCGCAACATTTGCTAGAGCGGTTTCATGAACGCTGCGCCAACTATCATCAGACCGTCGCCACGATCGTGCAAAAAGCGCTAGCCCGATTTATGCGTGAAGGCCATTTTGAACGCCATATCCGCCGCATGCGCACCATCTACGCAAAAAAACGGCAGGCGCTTATCGAAGCGATTCGCGAATACTTCGGTGATCAAGCAACGATCATCGGCGACAAAGCGGGGCTTCATCTTCTTGTAAAAATAAAAGGCAAGGACACCATCGAACTTGTGCAAAAAGCAGAACAAGCGGGCATTCTCGTCTATTCGGCAGCGAAATATTGGTTTGGAAACCGCGGAACGCCGCCTCCGTATCTTTTGCTCGGCTTTGGAGGAATGAGCGAGGCGGACATCCGAGCTGGAATTCGCGAACTAAAACGAGTATGGGAGATTTGAACTACTCCCAAAAAGAAAAACGATGCGCTTCTATATTCTAGCGCATCGCTTCTTTACGCAGAAACCATATGCCGATAGCGAATAAAATCGCGCCCGCCCATCGATACATACGAATCGCTTCGGATAAGATAATATGATAAGTATCCGTGTCTGCATGTCCCCCACTTTCGCGAAGCCAATGATTGGCGTATGCTTCGCCAAGGTCCACGCTTTTCCAAAGCAAAAAAGCGCCGATTCCAACCATTGCAATGTCCAGCCACCATTTCCAATTCTTCAATCATATCCCCCCTATTGTTTTTCCTGCACATACGAAAGCACCGCTGGAATTGCTTCAATCAAATCGCCAGCAAGCACGTCCCATTGTGAATGACCGCGTTCTACAAGCATATCAGCGGCTTTTCCATGAACCCAAACGGCGTTGCTAATGGCTGCTTGTGCGGAGTGATGCTGCATGAGAAACGCGGCAATCATTCCTGTCAGCACGTCGCCGCTTCCGCCTTTTGCCAAGGCGGGATTCCCGGTTGTGTTGACGTATTGCGAGCCGTCTGGTGCTGTGACAATCGTATAAGGCCCTTTCAACACCACATAGATGCCATACTCCGTTGCCAGCTGCTTCGAAATGCCAAACCGGTCGCGTTCAACTTCATCGATAGACAGATCAAGCATGCGCGCCATTTCTCCAGGGTGCGGAGTAACAACGGTCGCATCCTTCCGTTCGCGAACGAGTGAAGCATACTCGTTCCAGAAAAAGAGGGCGTCGGCATCGATAACAATCGGCACTTCCTGCTGCACGATGGCGGAAACAAGGTTGCGGACGCCATCCGTACGGCCAAGCCCCGGGCCAATCGCGATCGCTTCGATATCGAGCGCCGATACATCCACGGCGCCGGAAAACGCTCCGTCTCGCGCCGGGCACGGATAGTACATCGCTTCCGGAACGCGATTGGCGACAACGGAATAAATGTCATCCGGCACTGCCATTGTCAATAATCCCGCACCGCTTCGCAGTGCGGCTTTTGCCGTTAACGTAATCGCACCTGTCATCGAGCGAGAACCGCCAACAACCAACAACTTTCCATGCGTTCCTTTATGGGACGACCGGTTTCGTTTTGGCAATGTCCGTATGACATCGTCCTCTTTCCAGACAAAGCGAGGAGCAGCATTCCGCTTCACGGCAATCGGTGGAATGCCGATATCGACAAGGAGCAGTTCGCCGTAATAGTCTGCTGTAGGGAACGTATACGCCCCTAGTTTTGGACATTGAATCGTAATCGTGATATCAGCGCGAACGGCAGTTTCGACCTCTCCTCCGTCCGCTGGAGTTCCACTCGGAATATCAACGGCATAGACGATTGCGTTAGAACGATTGACAAGTTCGATAATCTCTTTGTACGGAGAACGGACGGCCCCCTGAATGCCGATCCCAAGAAGCGCATCAATGATTACATCATAATGACGAACCTGTTCGGCAAAGTATTGTTCATTTCCGATATATTCTTTGATGTCATATCCCGAACGCTCATAAGTAGTTAGCGCTGTCTTTGCTGCACCTTTGATCTTTTCTTTCGGCGGAATAAGCCATAAATCCACGTTATAACCACAGCTTTTCAACATTCTTGCAACAACAAATCCGTCACCGCCGTTATTGCCTGTTCCCGCTAGCACCGCCACAAGCGCCGAATGCGGAATGCGTTCGCGCAGCACATGAAACAGCGCCTGCCCGGCGTTTTCCATCAAGGAATCGGCGCTGATGCCGATTTGTTCAATTGTATCACGGTCGATTTCGTACATTTCTGCGGCTGTAACGATATGCATCATGCTCACCTCATCTATAAATATGTATTCATTAACTTGTTCTCCATGAAAGAGAAAAACACCTGTAAAAATGTTTTCATAGATGCTGGAAAGAAAACCGCAGCAATGATGCAAACATACCGTCTGATTGCGGCGTGTTTGTTTTCGCAATTTTAAATCCTCTATCTCTTTGGCATTTCAGAATATCTTCCTTATATTATATAAAAGAGTTATAGTAAAACTATAGCAATACACGAAACAAAAGAGGCGAGAACATTGACGTACATCCAAAAAGGCAGCGCCGAATACATAAAAGCAAGTTTGGCGCTATTTTTCGGCGGGTTTGTCACCTTTGCGATTTTATACACGACGCAGCCGCTGTTGCCGATTTTCTCAAAAGAGTTTCATGTTTCTGCGGCGTCCGCCAGCTTAACGGTTTCCGCGTCTACCGGAACGTTGGCGGTAATGATGCTCATAGCGGCCAGTTTATCCGACCGCATCGGCAAAAAGAATGTGATGATGATGTCCATGCTGTTGACATCGATATTAGCGATGGCCATGGCGTTTAGCCCTAATTTTCTTTCCCTTGTCCTTGCGCGCACGTTTCTTGGCATGACGGCCGCGGGCATCCCGTCACTGGCCATGGCTTACGTCGCTGAGGAATTTCATCCGGCTGGGATTGGAAAAGTGATGGGTCTCTATATTAGTGGAACGAGCATCGGCGGTATGGCTGGACGTATTGTAACAGGCGTGCTGACCGATTTGTTTTCGTGGCGGACGGCGCTATTTTCCATTGGAGCAATTTCTCTTCTATTAAGCATGATTTTTGCTTTCATTCTCCCGACGCCTCGACATTCAATAAAAAAACCGCTCAATGGCAAAACCGCACTGCAGGCGTATGCCGTTCATTTGCGCAATAAACCGCTAATGGCTCTCATTGCACTTGGCTTTTTATTTATGGGCGGATTTGTGACGCTGTATAACTATATCGGCTTTTTATTGAGCGAACCGCCATATTCGTTCAGCCAGTCCGTTCTCGGGTTTCTTTTTATCGTATACATATTTGGCAGTTTCAGTTCGGTTTATATGGGAAGAAAAGCCGATTTACACGGCCATGCGCTGGTGTTAAGCATTTCGGTGGCATTGACCGTGCTTGGTGCGGTCGTTACACTCGTTCCGTCTATTGTTGTCAACATCATCGGGCTTTCGTTATTTACCTTTGGCTTTTTCGGCTGCCATTCCATCGCGAGCGCCTGGATTGGCGAACGTGCAAACGTAAATAAAGCGCAAGCCTCTTCTCTTTATCTCTTATTCTATTATTTAGGCTCCAGCCTCGCTGGCACAGCTGGCGGCTATTTTTGGACCCACTTTCATTGGCTTGGCGTCATCGCATTTATCGTAACTTTATTGCTATTAAGCTTTCCACTTATTGGTTATGCTCAAAAGCAGCTCGAGTAATTCCCACGATTACCACATAAGAGAGAGGAGACGCAATTTCCTTCTCTCTTTTCTTGATTAGGACTTTCCTAAAACGCGATGAAAATAGATTTTCAGATTAGCGGCTGTTTCGGCAAGCCGCTGCTTCGCTCCTGTATCGAACTGCGACTCGCTCCATGTAAATCCGTCCCCGATAAACCGAGGAATAACATGCATATGATAATGCCCCAAATCGTTAAACACACCGCCATTTTGGCAAATAGTAATGCCGTCCGCCCCATACCGTTGTTTTAGCACGTTTGCACATAATTGCGATGTTTTCATCACATGCAGCGACAGCTCCTCATCCATTTCCTCCAATTCCCGAATATGTTGCTTAGGTAAAATAAGCATATGCCCTTCGTTGAATGGATCAATATCGAGCACACAAGTGACTAGCTCATCATCATATATGATATATGTTGGTTCTAATCCATGCGCAATCCGGCATCCTAAACAATCCACCATTATCCCCTCTTTACTAGCGTGATGACGCCCCTGACAAGGAAGTGCACGACAAGCTGGCCAAGTGTATACACAATCGCTGTAAACACCATAGCTACATTTCTCGTAACAGGCTTAAACCAATGCAGATCATTCGGGACCGCAAGCGACGCAAGACACAATGTCAAAACCGCAGCGATTCCGTTCATCAGGAAAAACGTTTTCCAGTTCGCTTGTGTGGATAGGCCTCCTACAATGATAATAGCGACACATAATACAATCACAGGGGATGCAGACGAACGCATCGAAATATATTGATTATATTCGAAAAAATGAAAGAGAAACGGGACAGGAATCCATGACAGTGCCAAATATACCGTTTTATATGAAAGCTTTTTTTTATAAAGCTGATACAGTGGATGCAGAATGAAGAACATTCCTGATGCAATACAAAGGTAGGAAAGCGGGTATGTCTTTAACGAGATGAGAAAAACATCGATGGGGTAAATATCGCTGCAATATTCCACATCTTTCGGAGTAAAAATAAATTTTGGTCGGCAATCCGTCTGGGATTCATAGGCAATTTTGCTGGCAAGAAAGAATGAATACACATACGTCACTAAAAAGACAGGAAGGCTGAACCCCCAAATCCACCATCCGTACTTCAAAACCACCACCCCTTTTATACCAAATTTCCCTTTTAGTGTAATTTTACACTATTTACTCATATAATATGAGGATTTTCCCTCGATTGTCAACATTTTTTGCAAAAAAAGAGAGAGGGCAGTCCTATTTTATTGTGTCTGTTTGTGCCAAGCTAATTCTCTTACAAATGCGTCATTCAACAATCGCGCTTGTCATCAATCATCATCGAGAAACCGCGTGCGGATGTCGGGAGTGGGCATCAGGCAATGATCGCGCTTTCCGAACCATTCATACCGATGCTTGGCGACAAAATCATATACATAATCGCGCAGCGGCTTTGGAACAAGCCAAAATATATAAAACAGTTTCCAAGCGCCGGCAAGCCGCCGGCAAATGCGGAGAGCGGCACTTGATTTCATATAATAGCGGCCATCTTCGAGCAACACGAGACTGTCCACCTCGGGAACACCAAACTTTTCCCGCAGCGCCGCGCCTGTTTCACTTTGCAAAGAAGCAAAGCGAAATACGGCATGTGGATCACGCACGATAATAAACTGCACGCTTGCATTGCACAGCGAGCAAATGTCATCAAACAATACAATTGGATTCATGTTTCTCCCCCATTTACTGGCTTTATGCAATCAGCGACATCGTTTTTCGGAGAATTAACGATCGTTGACACTTCGTACATTTTCATCTCTTCGGCAGGATACGGCTGCAATAGCGATTTGATATAATCAGTATCCTCTAACTTCGTGTCTAGCCATGCGTCATGCCACTCTTGCGGCAAAATCACGGGCATGCGATCATGAATCGTACCTACCAATTCGTTCGCTTTTGTTGTAATAATCGTACACGTATACAGCGTTTCGCCCTGTTTGTCCCATGTCTCCCACAAACCTGCAAACGCAAATGGCTGCTCGTTTTGCAATGTAAAGCGATATGGAATTTTTTTCTCTCCTTCTTTTTTCCATTCATAAAATCCGTCCGCTAAAATCAAACAGCGCCGCTGCTTGAGCGCACGGCGAAAGCTGGCTTTTTCATCGACGGTTTCCGCCCTGGCGTTGATCATCTTCCAGCCGATTTTCGGATCGTTCGCCCAAGACGGCACGAGCCCCCATTTCATCATCTTCCCAATTCGCACTCCATCCTCTTCCACAACGGTTAGCACCTGTTGGCTTGGGGCAATGTTAAAACGAGGAGCGATGTTTTCGCTATAGCCAAAACCAAAAAGCGATTGCAATTGCTCGATTCCAACTGTTAATGAAAATCGTCCACACATGAAAAATCTCCTCCTATCCTTAGACGGATAAAAAAGGAATTTCCTTCATATAAGTAGAATTATAATCTAAAAAAGGAGTTATATGCATGGAACTCGTTGCACTTGGGTACTTTGGTGTTGTGATGCTTTTGTTGCGAGGGACAACATCGACGCAAAGACGATGGATTGGCGGCACGTTTGCTGTTTTGGTCGCTATATTTATTATCGGTTCGTTATGGATTCGCTATCAAACTGGCTTTTTCCATCTCAGCCGCTTGGAATGGCGAAACGCTGGTGGTTCAATTTCGTTAGGAAAATGGGCTGTTCCGTCATATCTCGTATTTGCCCTTTCATTGCTTCTGCTTATTTTGTTTCGCTTTATCCAAAAAACAATGGAAGCACCTTCTGAAGCGCGGGTATGGCTGTTTGTTTTCGCCTTCTTCTTTACGCTCATTTATGTCGCCGCAGTTTACATCATGTTATTTTTTGTCGCTTTCTTCTTTTTCCCGTTTGCACCGTAGTGTTTTATGTTGATATGAAAGGGATTCATGGCTGCTTTCATGTATAATGTTTACTTTTTTCAAAACGGCGGAATGGACACAAGCAATTCTTTCATTTAAAACAGTTCCTTATTTCATTTTAGCCTCTGTTGCTATAACGATTCTACAAAAGATATAAAAACCGGAGACATTTTTCGATGGCTGAAAAATGTCTCCAGTTCATCACCACCAAATCGTTATTTCCGCAGCTCTTCCTCTAAATTCTCGTTTAATAAAAAAACAATCACTCGCTCCCCGGTACGGGTGCTGATGTCGGTGTGCATGCTGATGACATCTTTTCCGGTAATTTCTGAAATCATTTTTTTTAGCTGGTCGCTGCCCGATTCAATTAAATCCGCGCGAATGCGCTTGATTGACAATAATCCATCCTTCGTGCTTGCTAAGTTTTTTTCCGCCGGCGTTAAAATTCCTTTTAATTGAATGAGAATAATGTTACGAACGATATCGGTCTTAACAGCAACGGACCCCCGTCCTAAATATTCTTTTTCCCATTGCGTAAGCGCGCGGCTAATTTGATCTTCCATTTCTCCTTTTGATACTGGCATGTCTTAGTTCCCCCCTTTTCCATAAAAAAACGGCATGCCCACTATTTTTAGTGAAACATCCCGATCGGCTATAACCAAACTGCACTGTCATTCTAGCAATTTGGCTATCTATCAATGAACGGCATAATTTATTCACTATTATAATCATCCATATATTTTTCATGTCAAGAAAAAGTTTTATTGAACTTATTTTACTTACTGTTGAATCGTATATTGTGCACCGCTTGTTGGCCGGAGAAAAGCGCGAATCCCATTTGGATGATACGGCATCCGTTGTTCTGCTGTTTCGATGTCCACCCATTGAACGTCTATGATGTTTTCATCCTTACTTATTACCACAGGCGCATGAACAATCGTTCCACGAAACGTAATAAAAAAGACATGATTACCGTCCATAAACGCTTCATTAAGGGCAATGATATCATGAACATCCACGTCATATCCCGTTTCCTCTTTTACCTCGCGAATCGCCGCTTCCCACAACGTTTCTCCTTTCTCCACTCCCCCGCCAGGAAGCGACCATGTTCCTCGTTTGTTGTACACCATTAATACCTTTTGTTCCACTTCATTGTATAGAAGCACATACACCACATCAACTCGCTTCATTGTCGCTCTCCTTCCGCAATTGCTGCAAAAATGCCAATACTTTCTCCGCATATTCACCCGGATACATTCAAAACTTTTTATCAGTGCCGAAAGCCGCCATTTCCACGTCCGTCTGCGCGGTTCTAGCTGTAGTTCCATTCCTCTTCCCGCCTTATTATATTTTAAGAATAGTAAAAATTCACCCTGCAAATAAATCCCCGCTCCACCATATTGGCTAAGCGAGGAACATTGTATTCATTTTCTATATCTCATTGTCAGTCGATCTCTCGTAACAGATGCTCTACTATTCCAACAGCTCCCTAAGCTCGGCAACATACTCATTTGATCCGGTGACAATTAGGCGATCGCCCTTATGCAGCTTTGTATCCCCATGTGGGACAATCGATTCATTTTCACGGAAGATCCGTACGATAATGCAATCTCCCATAAACGGAAAGCGGCGAAGCGGGATTCCATCATATTCATTGTTATTCATCGTAATTTCATGCAATGTCGCATCCTTGTTTATAAACATCCGCGCCACTCTTGGTGATTCGATGAACGCTTGCAGCATCGCCGTTGTCGATAATAAGGCGGACATGATTTCGATTCCTTCTGCTTTCAGCCGTTCGACCTGCTTCGGTGTTTCCGCCAAAGCAATCACCCGCTCGATTCCACGTTCTTTCGCGGCTAATGCGACACTTGCGTTAATCTCTTCGTTTCCTGTCAGCACAACTAAAATGTCCGCCGTAAACGCTCCGTGTTTTTCAAGCGTTTCTAGCGAATAGTCTTCGATATCGACAATCGGAAAAACGTGATCGGAAACGGACAGCTCCATTTTTTCTTGCCGAATATGATATAGCGTTACATCGTAGCGCTGTTCGTTTAATACCCTTGCGACTGACAGCGTAAATTGGTTGGTGCCAACAAACGAAATGTTTATTTTTTTCTCGTTATCGTCCGGCTTTGCGTACAGCTTTTTGAAGACAATCGGTGAAACGATACTGGATATAACAGCCACTAAAATCAGCGCGCCTTTCATGTTCTCATCGATAACGTTAATGCGTTCCGCGATCGTCGCTGCCGCGATGACAAGCGACAACGTAGACACGAGCAAAAACCCCGACGCGATCGTTGTTTTCGTATCATACCAAATTTTTAAAATTGAAACAGGTATCAGTTTGGAAACAACGAGCGCAAGCAGTAAAAGCGGAAGAAGCGTTAAAATTTTCGGTTCTGCCAACAATGCGCGTAAGTCTAAATTCACTCCAACCATCACGAAAAAGATGGGAATGAAAAACCCATATCCAAATGAATCTAATTTATGCACTAAATCTTTGTTCGGCGACAATAGCGAAACGAGCACGCCCGCTAAAAACGCCCCTAAAATATTTTCCGCGCCAAACGTTTCCGATAAAGCGACGAGCACAATGATGAGCGTAAATACCGCGCGTGTGCCGATTTGTACTGTTCCTTTTGCCATTGTTTCAACAAATGAACGTTTTTTGAAATATTTACCAATAAAATAGAAGAGAACACCGAAGGCAAACAACCCAAGAAGCAGCCATGTACTTCCATGATCTGGCTCATTCATGGAAACAAATACGGCCAACAAAATCATCGTCACCAAATCAGCAATGACCGCGACTAACAAGATCGTTTGACCAATCGTCGTTTTCATTAAATTGGCATCTTTTAACGTTGGAACAACGACGCCGAGAGAAATCGTCGAAATAATCAACGTCATTAAAAACGCGTTATCCATAAATCCGGTTAAAACAAACAAATAAGAAAGTCCGTACGATAAAATGAATATCGCCATAAAGATGATCGACGCGGCGATAAATGGATTCGGCTCCTTCTCTTTCTTGCTCGCTTTCGGTTTGCGCGCAAACGCGGAAAAGTCAATCTCCAAGCCGCTTAAAAACATTAAAAACAAAAATCCTAATGTCGATAATGTTTCAATCCACATATCAGGTTTTACAATATCAAATCCTGTCTTACCGATCATAATGCCTGCGATAATTTCCGCCACAACAACCGGGATCGCCTGCAGCCGTAAACGATGCAATAAAATTGGCGTCAAAAATGCGACGACTACTACAATTAATAAAGAGGTGATGGATGAATGTTCCGCCATGAAATTCCCCTTTCCAAAACTTCTTCTTTAGACTTTAGATATTATCCGATATGAGTGGATTTGGCAACTAAAAAATCTTGAGGTCGTAGATTAGCCTTGGTTCCCATCGATTGCACCGACCACTTTTCGATACCATGGTGCAATCACACCGCCTCTATATTGCAGTTCAACACGTTTTTTTGGATGAGAATCAATTCTTGTTAATCAAACATGTTTCCTTACGCGGCAATAATAACTTGATGATAACAATAAAAAATAAAACAGAGCCATAATAAACGGCTCTGTTTTCAGACTGTTGACAAAAAGGGTTACAGACGAATGTCTGTAACCCTTTTTTACTTGCTGTCAATCTAAACGGAGGGCTTCCCTCCTTAACTGCTCGCGCTCGTATAAAAGCGAAGCGCAAAACGCCAAAAGCGGCGCGACAGCCATAAAAAGACGCCAGCGAGCACAACGGATATCAGCGCGGTAACAATGTTCCACTTTCCTAACAGCGACAATGCAGGCATGTTCGTGATTACTGCGGCAGGCAGTACATATGTCAGCACGATGCGCACCCAGCCGCGGTACATGCCGATCGGAAATCTTGCTGTTTCAAAAAACGAATCAAAAATAAACGATAAATCATCAATGCGGATGACCCAAAACGATGTCGTCATCAACATCATCCATAACGAATAAATTAACACAAATGAAGCAGCGATCGTCATGATAAAAACGGCCACATCCACTAGTGACGGAATATAATGCTTTTCTACTAATCCATAGCCAATAACACCAAGACCAAGCAAAACATCAATCAGCCGCCAAAATACTAAGTGACGAAAGCTGACATAAAACATGCTGTCGACTGGTTTTGTTAAAATATAGTCCAACGTCCCTTTTCGGACATGTTCTAATAAGCGCGGCATATTCGGGCGAAGCGCAAAATCAATCAGCCCTCTGAGCGTATTAAAGACGCCAAGCAAGACAAGCACATCAGCATATGTCCAGCCCGCTAATTGATCAGTTTGGTAAAAAAAGATATTTACCGTTAAAATCGCAATCCCTATTCCAAAAAAGCTGGACAGCAAATTGCCAAGAAACTCGCTTCGATATTCCAGTTCTTCGACGAAACACGTTCGGAAAAATTCGCGAAAAATCCGCGCATATCTCCGCATTTTTACCCACCTACCGCTTGATTTTTCTTTAATCCCGCTTTCCATAACCATTGCACGGCAATAATAAACAAAACAACCCAAATGAACGCAATCCAAAAACCGGTCATTATTTCTTTTTGATTTATCGCTCCTGTAATAATGTCAATCGGAAAGCCAATCATATAGCGAAACGGCAAAAAGACGCTCCACTGCTGCAATAGCGGCGGCAACATCGACAACGGCGCAATCCGCCCTGACAAAAACAAAGAAATCACTTCGAGCAAACTATATACTGCCGTTACTTTCGTAATCCAAAAACCAAGCAGGCCGCAAGCATAACTGAGCAAAAAGCGAAGCGCCGCGCCAACTAGCACCGCCGTCAAAAACAGAAGCGCCTGTCCGCCTGTCATGTCAAAGCGAAGCGCGGGCACAAACAGCGCTGCCACCGTCCATATCGGCACTAATATGACGAGAAACAACACTTTATAAACGATGTTTTCCGCAATGGCCCAATGAATCGGATGGAGCGGGCGAATAATATAGTTGGAAAATGTCCCATCGCGAATCTCATGGTCGAGTTCCCAAACGTCCCACGCGCTCGTCATGCGCTCTACGAAAATAACGGCCATAAAATAAAAAATGAACGCGTCCGATTGGGACGGGTCGATATTCATCCAGACGACCATCGTAATGAGCGGCTGGACAATCGCTCCTGTCATCCAAACAATTGTTGCGAGGCGATAGGCTAACATTTCGACATACTTCATGCGCAGAAGGGCAATGTATTTACGAATCATGCATTCAATCCCTCCTGAAACGCGCGCGTAATCACTTCTTCCATCGGCGGGTCTTGAATGTTAATATCATGCACGTGGAAATGCTGCAAAAAGTGCGCCGACACTTCTGCCACTTTTTCCCGCGCCACCCGCAATGCCACATTTCCGTCTTCGATTTCCACAACCTCTCCGTAATCTTCCCAGCGCACGTCCGGAAGTTTGGCAAAGCGAACTTCAAGCCGCTTGTATGGAGCGAGTTTCTCCGTCAGCACCGTCAGCTCCCCATCATAAATCAGCTTTCCGTAATTGATAATCATGACGCGGTCGCACAGTGCCGTCACATCCCCCATATAATGCGACGTCAGCAAAATCGTCGTTTCATGCTCGCGATTGTAATCAACGATAAAACGGCGCACCTTTTCCTGTGTATGGACATCAAGACCAATGGTCGGCTCGTCTAAAAACAATACTTGCGGACGATGCAGCAACGCCGCTGCAAGTTCACAGCGCATCCGTTGCCCGAGCGACAAATTGCGCGTCGGTTTGTCTAGCAGTGGCTCTAACTCCAACAATTCCACTAATTCGTCTAATGTTTGCCGAAATGTTCGATCGTCAATCTCATAAATCGCTTTGTTCACCAAAAATGTTTCCATCGGCGGGATATCCCAAATAAGCTGACTTTTTTGCCCCATCACTAAACTCATCATCTTTTTAAATTCCGCTTTTTGTTCAAATGGCACAAAGCCGCCAACCGTAATTTCTCCCGATGTAGGGTGAAGGAGTCCCGCGAGCATTTTCATCGTCGTCGTCTTTCCCGCCCCATTCGGACCTAGAAACCCAACAATCTCTCCTTTTTGAATCGTAAACGAAATATCTTTGACCGCTTCTACAATCCGATATTTGCGGTTCCACAAGCTGCGGACCGACTCCAGCCAGCCCGCTTGCCGGACATGCACGCGAAATGATTTATGTAAATGCTTAACGTGAATCATCGTTTTTTCCTCCAACTGATGCCAAGAAGTTTTGTCCTTACATTATTTTTATATATATTAAGCAATTAGAAATACGCAAACAAAAAAGCAGGCTTCGTTTTGAAGCCTGCCTTTAACGTGCAGAACGCGCCAATACATATAAAAAATATGGCGCCCCAATGATGGCGACAACGATGCCTGCATGAATTTCCGATGGCTGCAAAATTGCTCGTCCGACCGTATCCGCCCCCAGCAGCAAACAAGCGCCAAGCAATGCGGACGCCGGCAGTACATAGACATGATGTACGCCGATTAATCTTCGTGCCAAATGTGGGGCAATTAACCCGATAAAACCGATGCCTCCGCTGATGGATACCGAAGCGGCCGCTAATGCGACAGCTGCCACCAATAATTGAATTTGTTCTTTTGCCACTGAAACGCCGAGTCCTGTTGCGGTGGCTTCGTCAAATGATAACGCGTCAAGCACGCGCGCTTTGTAATAAACGAAGACAAACAACACGAGAATCCACGGCAAAAGCGCCCATACATATTCCCATGACGCCCCCCAAATGCTTCCCGTCAGCCAAACTGCCGCAAATTGATACAGTTCTCTGCTAAGCCGAAGCGACAGCACCGTCATGAGCGCACTTAATCCAGCAGCGACCGCCACTCCCGTTAAAACGAGACGTCCCGGAAGCAGCCCTTCTTGTTTTTCATAGGACAAGCCAAACACAAGCGCCGCCGCCAACGCACCTCCAATAAAAGCAAGAAAAGGAAGAAATAATGCAGGGGCATCCGTACCCGTTGGAAACAACGAAAGATATAATACGACCATTACACCCGCTCCGGTCGAAATGCCTAAAAGACCAGGGTCGGCAAGCGGATTGCGCGATATCGTCTGTATAATGCATCCGGACAACGCCAGCCCAGCCCCTGCTAGTATCGCAATCAACATGCGGGGAAGACGAAATTCAAATAAAATTAACTCCTGCTTCGCTGTCCCCATGCCAGCAAGCGTTTTTGCCACTTCTAATGGAGACATTTTGCTTGCTCCGGTATTCAGACTGATGATAACCACCAAAAGCAAAAGAAAAAAAAGGGCAGTAATAACAATAGCGCGGCGTTTCATGCAAATTCCCCCTTCCGCTTGCGGGAGACATAAAGGAAAAACGGCACACCAATTAAAGCGAACAACACGCCAATCGGCGTTTCATATGGCGGATGAATCATTCTAGCACCGATGTCCGCCCAAAGCATCAACAAACTGCCGAGCACCGCGGAACATGGAATAACTAAACGATAATCGACGCCAACAAAAAAGCGGGCCAGATGCGGAACGACAAGACCGACAAACCCGATTGGGCCGACTGCGGACACTGCGCCGCCGGCAAGCACAAGCACGATCATCGCTCCCATTAGTTTGACGATCTTTGTTTTCTGACCTAATCCGGTCGCAACTTCCTCCCCGAAACTCAATATAGTAATGGACCGAGACAATAATAATGCTGCGACTAAGGCCGCAACAATCCACGGCGCCAAAAGCTTCAGCTGGCTCCACTTCACCCCGGCGACACCGCCGGCATACCAAAACGCCAATTCTTGACTAAGCTGAAAATGAATGGCGATTCCTTCACTAAGCGAGGTAAACAATGCGCTTACCGCCGCGCCCGCCAACACGAGGCGAATCGGAGTAACGCCGCCTCTTGAGAGCGCACTGACTCCATACACCATCCCGGCTGCCGCCGCCGCTCCGAAAAACGACCATATGATGAGTGATTGATAAGAAAGTCCAGGAAAAAACGCAAAACAAATTGCTACCATCAATGTCGAACCGGCATTCAATCCTAACAACCCCGCATCAGCAAGCGGATTTCTCGTCATTCCTTGCATGATGGCGCCCGCCACCGCAAAACTAGCTCCGACAAGCACATCCGCAAGGGAACGAGGAAGGCGCAAATCGCGGATAATTGCATGGGCGGTTTGCCGCGAATCGTAATGAAAAACTGCATCCCATACTGTCGTTAAACGGATATCCGCCGCACCGACCGAAATGGACAGGGCGATGCTAAAAAGAATGGCGCTTAGTCCAACGACTAGCACCAATATTGCCGCCCACGAACGCGATGATCGTTTTATATGTTTCTCTCTTTTCTCTATTTCCATCTTTCCTCTCCTTACCATCATTCCACCCTACTTTTGATTTGCAGAAAGCAATGTATCGACAACAAGGTCGAGCTGATGTTCAAGTGAAATGGCATCAGAAAACCAAATGTCTTCGATCTTCATTTCGTAAACATGATGGTTTTTCACCGCATTTAAGTTTTTCCAAATCGCGCTGTTTTTCAGCTCTTTTTCCGCCTGTTCGGTTCCGTCCATTTTATATACCGTCCAAAACATGTGATCAGCGGCATAGTCAGGCAACGCCTCTAACGAAATCAATTTCCATTGCGGACCTTGAATCACTTCTTGTTTAATTTTTTCTGGCGGTGTCAGCTGCAAAGCGTTATAAATAATTTGACCGGCATGGCCAAAATTGTCGCCGATGGCATAAAAATTTTTTCCTTGCAGTTTATAAATGCCAACGGTCTCATTTTCGCCGATGACGCCTTTAATTTTTTCACGGGCGGCTGCCGCCTTCTTATCAAATTGTTGAATCCATTGCTCCGCTTCCTTTTGCTTGCCAAAAAGCTCGCCAAATACCCGCATTTCTTCTTGGATGTTTTTATAATGGCCAAAAGGAATGAAAACAGTCGGAGCGATTTTCGATAGCTGTTTGTATTGGTCTTCTAAATATACAATAATTAAATCTGGATTTAATTCAACAACTTTTTCTAGGGAAATCGGATTGCCGACGTTTTCAATCCCTTTTGCTTGTTCTTTTATGTACGGGTTCTCCATAACTGCCTGCGTGACACCGACTGGTTTCACCCCAAGCGCCAGCGCGTTTCCTAAAAATTCATATGGCATTACCACCCGTTTTGGATGAGCGGGAATTTCGACTTTTTTCCCGTTCGCCATCGTAAATGTTTTCGTTGCATTCTCTTCTGTCTTGGGTTCCTTTTCCGATGCTGTATTGTCTTTCTGATTCCCGCAAGCGCTCATCATTGCGAGAACGAGAACCAGGATCAGCATGAATACGATACTTCTTTTTCTCGTCAACATCTCGTTGTCCCCCTCTAAAGATAATGAAAACCACAACCAATAAAAATGATAATCATTTTCGTTATAACTGTCAACCAACAACATGAACTAGCATTCTATTTACACAATCCAGAACTCTTAAACTACTTTTCCAACCAAACAGAAAGGGCTGGTCCAAAACTCTTTGGCTCAGCCCTTTGCGAAATACGATTAATGATTAGATAAACTATCCTGTTTACTGTTTGCTAACTGCTTTGATAATTCAATAAAAAACTGTAGCGCCTCCGGATTCGCCATCGATCCAGGATTGACCGCTTTTTCGAGCGGGAATCCGAGCAGCAGCTTGCGAATTGGAATTTCCATTTTCTTTCCGTTTAATGTTTTTGGAATTTGCTCGACTTGGTAAATTTCATCTGGGACAAAGCGCGGCGATACTTTTTGGCGAATTTCGTTTTTGATTTTCTCCTTTAGCTCCTCATCTAATGATGTTCCTGGCTGAAGCACGACAAACAACGGCATAAACGATTTTCTTCCCATCAGTTCTAAATCGATGATCAAACTTTCGAGCACTTCATCGAGTGATTCGACAGCGCGGTAAATTTCACTCGTTCCCATGCGGACGCCGGCGCGATTAATCGTCGAATCAGAACGCCCGTAAATGACGCAGCCGCCTTCTTCGTCGATTTTAATCCAATCCCCGTGCTTCCAAATTCCTGGATACGTATCGAAATAGCTGTCCAAATATCGCTCGTAATTTGGATCATTCCAGAAAAACAGCGGCATCGATGGCATTGGGTCGGTAATGACTAGCTCTCCCACTTCATTAATTAAGCGATTTCCATTTTCATCAAATGCCTGTACGTTTGCCCCTAACGAACGGCATTGGATGATCCCCGCACGAACCGGCAAGATTGGCGAACCGGCAACGAAAGCGGTGCATACGTCCGTCCCGCCGCTGCACGAAACTAGGCAAATATCGTCTTTCACGTTTTCGTATACCCAAGCAAATCCTTCCGTCGTCAGCGGCGAACCTGTTGAAAGAACGGCTTGCAAATCGGAAAAATCGTACAATTCTTTTGGCTTAATGCCAAGCTTTATACAAACGTTAATAAACGCTGCGCTTGTTCCGAAATGGGTAATGCGCGCCTTTTCCGCCAGCTCCCATAACACGTTTCCATCCGGATACGTCGGACTCCCGTCATAAAGCACGACCGACGCTCCAACTAACAATCCGCCGATGAGAAAATTCCACATCATCCATCCCGTTGTCGTAAACCAGAAAAATGTGCTTTCCTTTGTCAAATTTTCTTCAATCAATAGCGATTTTAAATGTTCGAGCAAAATGCCGCCATGCCCTTGAACGATTGGCTTCGGCAAGCCTGTTGTACCGGAGGAATACAAAATCCAAAGCGGATGGTCAAACGGAACGTATTCATAAGTAAGTTCCGCTTTTTCCCGAATGATATCATCCCATAATAAAACGGAATCATCCGGTGCTTGTACGTCTTCCCGCAAATATGAAAGCAAAATCGTTTTTTTGAGCGACGGCAATTTTTCCCGCAATTCGTCGACAATCGGACGTTTATCAAACTCTTTGCCGCCATATTGGCATCCGTCAATCGCAAAAAGCACAACCGGTTCAATTTGCTGGAATCGGTCAATGACGCTGCTTGCGCCAAAATCCGGTGAACAGCTCGACCAAATCGCCCCAATGCTGGCGCACGCTAAGAAAGCGATGACGGTTTCCGGAATGTTTGGCATATATGCCACAACTCGGTCTCCCGGTTTGACTCCGATTTTTTTGAGCGCGTTTGCGACCGCCGCCGTTTTTTCTTTCAGCTCTTTCCAAGCCACTTCACGATAAGGCACGCGCTCGGAACGGAAAAGAAGTGCCGGGCGGTCGGATCGCTCGTTTCGAAATACATGCTCCGCGTAGTTCAATGTCGCGCCTGGAAACCATTTCGCTCCCGGCATTTTCCGCTCTTCTAAAACGCAACGGTAAGGAGTCGCCGATTTCACCTCGCAATACTCCCACACCGATTCCCAAAATTCTTCTAGCTGTTCAACGGACCAATTCCATAATTGTCGATGTGTTTCAAATGACAGACCCTTTTTTTCCTTTAACCAATTCATATAGCGCTTAATATTCGATCGTTGAATATGTTCCTCTGTCGGCGTCCATAATACCGCCCCATCCGTAATCGCTTTCATATTCATCTGCGCAAAAAACGCAGAATTCACCCCTCTCCCACCTATTTTCGATTGAAAATTTAGACTATTTATATAATATCATCTTTTCCTATTATTGAGAATACAAAAGCAGAAAACGGACTGTGTGAAGATAATGAAAAAATTCGTCGTAAAACCAAAAAACAAAATGATTGACAAAACAAAGAAGGCGGAATAAGATAAAAAATAAAATTTGGTTTGGTGCAAAATTATAACCTTAACGCAATTTATTGATAAGGAGGAAACTATTATGCCTTCAGTAAAATTGCAACGTTTATCCGAGGCAGAAGAAGGAGAACGTTTCCGTATTGTGAAGCTTGACATACAAGATGGAACAATGAAACGAAGATTGCTTGACTTAGGATTTGTCCCAGGATGCGAAATAAGCGTTCTGCAAAAAAGCCCACTGGGAGACCCAACCGCATATCGTGTCAGCAACACAACGATTGCATTGCGGAAAGAAGAAAGTGACCATATTTATGGGGAGAGGATACGCGATGTCCACAAATGAATATACAATCGCACTTGCGGGAAATCCGAACACAGGAAAAAGCACATTGTTTAACGTTTTGACCGGATTGCGACAGCATACCGGAAATTGGCCGGGAAAAACGGTCGTTCATGCGGAAGGATTTTTTACGTACAATAACAACCGCTATAAAATGATCGATTTGCCCGGAACCTATTCGCTTTATTCGAATTCGGCGGATGAAGAAGTGGCGCGAGATTTTATTATTTTTGAAAAACCCGATGTTACGATAGTGGTACTCGATGCTACCGCTTTGGAACGAAATTTAAATCTTGCTTTGCAAGTGTTAGAGATGACAAGCAGCGTCATCGTCTGTGTGAACCTAATGGACGAAGCGAAAAAGAAAGGAATCCGCATCGATACCGAGAAACTAGCGGCAACATTAGGAGTGCCGGTCGTTCCGATTTCCGCGCGCAATAAAGAAGGAATCGACACGTTATTAAAGACAATCGATTCGATGGTGCGCGGAAAAATCAAAACAAACCCGATTGCCGTCCGGTACAGTCCAGAAATTGAACAATGCATCGAAAAGCTCATTCCACGCGTGAAAGAGGTTATTGGCGATGCGTATCCTGCCCGCTGGGTCGCGCTTCGATTGCTTGACGGAGATATGTCTTTGCTTCAGGCTCTCCAACAACAACCGCTTCCATCCGTAAAGGAGGTGTCTATATATGCATGCCACGATACCGCAAAGTCCGTTTGAAGAGCTGATGAATGAAGCGCGAGCACTGGCGCCTGCGGATACGCGCGAACAAATCGTATCGGCTATTTTTCGCACCTCCCAAGCGATTTGCAATGAAACGGTCACCTATACGAATCAAGCAAAACAATACGAAACGGAAAAGCTAGACCGCATTTTTACTTCAAAATTATGGGGATTTCCGATCATGCTTGCGATGCTTGCGGTCGTTATTTATATCACGATTGCCGGTGCGAATATTCCATCTGGCATGTTAGCAGACTTTTTCGGATGGCTTGAAGGATATCTTACCCTTTTCTTTCAAGCGCTGCATGCCCCTGACTGGCTGCACGGGTTGCTTGTGTTAGGGTTATATCGAGGCACTGCTTGGGTCGTCAGCGTGATGCTTCCGCCGATGGCGATTTTCTTTCCAATTTTTGCATTGCTAGAAAACTATGGATATCTCCCGCGTGTCGCTTTCAATATGGATCGCTTGTTTAAAAAAGCGGGAGCGCACGGAAAACAATCGCTCACGATGGCGATGGGATTCGGATGCAACGCCGCGGCTATTATGTCAACGCGCATCATTGAATCGCCGCGCGAACGAATGTTGGCGATTTTGACGAACAATTTCGTCCCTTGCAACGGACGGTGGCCGACATTGATCTTGCTGTCTTCCTTATTTATGGCGGCAGGCTACACTGGCGGATGGAAAACATTGGTCACTGCTAGTGTCGTCGTCGCGATGGTGCTGTTTGGCATCGTCGTTACGCTTACCGTCTCATGGGTGCTATCAAAAACGGCGCTCCGCGGCATCCCCACCCATTACACATTAGAACTGCCGCCGTATCGGCGCCCGAAAATATGGGATACGATTGTTCGCGCCACATTAGACAAATCCATTTATGTGCTAAAGCGAGCCATTGTGGTTGCCGCTCCAGCTGGAGTATTAACATGGATACTAGGAAACATTCATATCGGGGATACGACCGTCCTCGCCTATATCGCTGATTGGCTCGATCCATTCGCGCGAGCACTTGGGCTTGATGGCTATATTTTAATGGCGTTTATTTTAGGATTGCCCGCCAATGAAATCGTCTTGCCGATTTTATTAATGGGGTATTTATCGACTGGTTCCTTGACGGAAGTCGATGGTCTGCACTCACTCAAACAAATTTTCGTCGACCACGGCTGGACATGGCTGACCGCGCTCAATATGATGCTGTTTTCCTTGCTTCATTATCCGTGTGGCACCACGCTCGTTAATATTTACAAAGAAACGAAAAGCAAAAAATGGACGTTTGTCGCTTTTGCGCTTCCGACAAGCATCGCTATTGCTGTCACGTTTTTCACCGCGCAACTTGCCAAATGGTTTGGCTTTGTATGAAAAATCCCCGTTTCCTTGTTTAGAGGAAACGGGGATTTTTGCGTGTGATTGTAACTTTATGGTTTTCTATTAATCAAGTTAGTTTACCCATCGTCCTGTCAAATTTCCCCTCGCCGTTAAATACGATAATCGCTTCCATTCAATCAGTTTCCGACGTAATAACTACATAAAATATGTAAATACTCGTGGGTTAGATGATGAATTATGTATTTTCCACACGTCGTGATCGCATAGAAAATGCAGAAAACGTTTGAACGTAACAAAATTTTCAGCTAAATCTGTCCAGATTGGATCAAGTAAACGCCCACCTTTTTTGCTGACCTCAATATATTTCTTTGCCGTCGAGGCCAATGAACGAAATTTACCATTCAAAAGCAATTTAATTACAGAAAATAGGCCGTTTTGTTTCCAATCGGTCATTTTAAACGCTGAAGAAGCCATTAATTGTTTAAGAGAAAGAATCATTTTTTCCATATAATCTTCCATCGTGCCTAATAAATGAACCAATTCGGAAACAAATATATTGCTTATTCCTGAGGAAACTACGCTTCCAATTACATTTTGCTGGATAAAAAATGTCTTTTCGCTGCATTTAACCATACACCCGCTCCTTTTCGAAAACAAAGGAGCGGGATATGGTCAATCATACTTCCCTTACTTCTTCCAAATGCGACACATCGCCTTCAGTAATCAATTCAAACTTCCCATCGTTTACCTGCACGGTCGTAACGCTGGTTCCATACATATACGGAGGAGCCCAAAGCTCTTTTAACGGCATGTTTTTGAAACGAGCGATAACCGTCTTTAACACCACCCCATGCGTAACAATTAAAATGTTTCCTTCAGGGTGGCGTTTGATAATTCGCTCAATGGCGGCAAACGCCCGGTTTTGGACATCGATGAACCGCTCGCCGCGCCGTGGTGTGTATAAATGCGGATGATTCCAAAAGTGGTCGAACATAATAGGATCCAATTCTTTGATTTCCTCATGGGTCTTTCCTTCCCAGTCGCCAAGGTGAATCTCCCGCAGCTGTTCTTCGGTATAAATCGGAATCAGCCGCTCGCCTCGAATTAACTGGGCGGTTTCGAGCGCTCGTCCGCTTGTGCTGGCATAAATCGCGGTCAAGTCAACCTCTTCTAATCTTTTTCCAAGCCGCATTGCGTCTTGCCGCCCCTTTTCCGTAAGCGGCGAATCTTGCCACCCTTGCATCCGCTTTTCAACGTTCCATCGCGTTTCTCCATGTCTAGTTAAATATAACGTTGCCATTCTCGTTCCCCCATTCCTGTTGTCTCTTATTGTTCCACCGCCGGCTCCAGTTTTTGTTTTTTCACTATCAAATACTCACTCATACTATATAGATTCAGATTAATTTTCCGACATAACTATCTGTCCAATGCGTTGGAGCACTTTTTCTGGAAATTGAGTGAGATGCTCCAAGAACGAAACAATCGATTCCCGCAACTCTTTTCGATTGGCATGAAACCGATTGGCAATCACGCTCTCTTTCAGCCATCCCCAAATCCGTTCGACCAAATTTAAATTCGGTGAATACGGAGGTAAGAATATCAAAGTCAACCGTTCTTCGTGCTCATGTAGAAAAGGCTGAAGAATTTTGGCACGATGAATTTTTGCGTTATCCAAGACCATCACGACATGTTTATCCGGATACTGGTCCAATGTGTATTGAAGAAATTGCAGAAAAGCCTGTGCATTGCATTGATTGGTTTCCATACAGTGAAATTCCCCCGTTTTGATATTCACACCGCCTAATAAGCTAACGGTTGCGTGATGTCCATACGTAGGGATTTGTTTTTGACGCCCTTTCACACTCCATGTGGCCCGTAGAGTTTGGTAATCCCGAATATGGCTTTCATCTTCATAGATTATGACCATGTTGTCGGACAAGTTTTTTTTATGAGTTCCATCTCCTGTTGAAACTCTTTTTGTTTTTGTGGATTGGCCCGTTTGAGGGTATACGTAGGGCGTGTATAGCGAAATCCCCATCGATGAAGCATATCACCAATACCGCCACGGGACATGGCGACAGAAAATTTCTCTTCTAACACATGTTGAATAATCCGGGTATTCCAGCCCGTTTCAATGCCGTATCCTTCATCGGCAGGAGTGCTTTCTTCCAGCATTTTTTTTAATTCCCGTTCTTCTTCTGGAGATAGATACGGCTTTCTGCCCGGGGCGTATCGACGTTCTAATAGCGCATCCATCCCACCTTGATTAAACTTTTGCACGTAAATCGAAACGGTCTCACGGTGGAGATTCAAGAGCTCAGCGACTTGGATCCCCAAATAGCCTTGCATAATCAGACGAATGACTGCAATTCGTTTTGCCATGTTCGCCTTTTTCATTTTGCGTTCCTGTTCTTGAAGACGTTCGATCGTCCAACCATGATCGTTTGTAATTTGTAATCCTTTTTTCCTCATTCTTCTTCCGCTCCTTTGATTTACTCATTTAGGAGCAGTATAGACAAGGATGCAGGTTGATTAAACATGTCGGAATTTCAAACTGGATTTATATAGTTCTCCTTCTCCTAAATACATCGTTCCCATTTTGATATATTTCTTCTACTCCTTGTTCGTTTTGCGCACACGGTATGCTTTCGCATTGGTTTTAGAGCTGGCAGCTAAATTTTTGGATTTTCTTTTTTGCTTGTCTCCAAATATACCAATCTAACAGCGGATTTTCCAGCTTCATAGAAAATCAGCCGCCTCCAAGCGCGATGATTTTCCTCATATCAGTTCAGCCACTTTACGAGTTTGGTCATCCATATCCCTTCTGGCATCCTCATTTGTTCGACTTCGCGGAAACCGTGACGTTCATATAGACGAAGCGCAGGTATATTCGCGCTTCCTGTCGTAACGATGATTTCGTTCGCATCTCGTTCTTTATGGCAAACAAATTCGATCAGGGCGCTTGCGATCCCTTGCCGGAAAAAGTCGGGATCCACCATCAAGCGGCAAATGTGCACGGTCTTTTCTGCCCGCTCATAGGAAATCGCTCCTGCCAGTTGTCCCTGCTTTATATATCCATAAAACCGTTCACCGCACTGCTGCAACGTTGCGACTGTATCTTGCAATGGCGGAAGGCCGGGAAATCCGATCAGCCGCGCCTCGACAGCGTAAGAACGGAATTGAAGGAGCAGCACCGCCTCCGCCCATTCGTCTGCCTCTATGTTTATTTCCTGAATCATGCCTTCCTTTCCTTTCTGTTTCATCATGCGCCATCCATTTTTACTTCTCGATGATCGCTTTGTTTTCCTTTTTGCTTCACGAAAAAAGACGATCTTGCCTGGCGGCATCAATCGTCTTCGTTATCGTCTATCACTGAACCTCTGCACGACTAAAGTCGGCAGGTTCTTGTGTACTAAAGAGCTTCGTCTATACCTTCGTATAGACACTCACTCTCATTCCACAAGACTTTCATGGGCAAACACCTCAATGGTGCTTAGCGCCCTGTGCGCCCGGTTCAAGACGCTTTTCATCATTTAAATTCCCATACTGCTTAATAATTTATTACCACTATTTTTTAAACGTTCTACTTCTTTATCATGCAGTCGCTTAAATCTTTCCCATGTCGCAAAACATTTTTCTCTATCGATTTCTTTTAAGTGATCTTTCGCATTCATGATGAGGAACGCACTATATAAATCTCGTTGAATTTTACAGCCATTCATATCGTTCCATCGTTCGGATAACCTCTTTTTTACATATTCACCCGTGATATGATTATATTGGCTGGCTTTCGCAGAGAATGTATCTATTTTTTTGAGCGTTTTTCCGTCATACCGTAATTTTCTGTCTAATATGGCTAAAAACATGCTTGGAGCTTTATTCGCTATACTTTTACCAAATCGTTTCTTTCTATTATACCTTCCTGTTTTCTCATTCATCGTTGTTTCTTTCGCTCTTGCTTGCAATGCTTTATAATTCATTGTTTCCACTTTAATATCATTGCCTAACGATAATATCCAATTTGCCAGCTTATTATGATCTTGCTTGCGTTTTTCCGCTAACTTCCTTTGCAGTTCCGCTAATTGATTTTTTGTTTTGATATCATTTTTGCTCCACACCCACTTTTCTTTGTTTCCTCGCTGGATGGTTCCATCTTCGTTGTACTTATTTGGATTATTTGCTCTCCGCTGCCGGTCTAGTTTTCGCTGCAGCCGCCTTTTTTCCGGATGGATGTCATCCACACTTGGAGCGAGTTCCAACAATTTTACTTCGTTCGGAGCGCAAATGGCGATCGTTTGCGTGCCAATGTCAATGCCGACCACTCCTTCACCACGGGGATGCTTGGCTTTGCCGGTTTGCCGATTGATTTTTTGCGGCGGAACCCCTTCCAAAATGAGTTGGGCATAATACTTTACTTTCCCCCGAATCCGTTTACGTACAATGCGGCAATACTTGATTCGGTCTTGCAAGGCGAGATGGGCATACACATCATTTGGTTGGATGATGACAGGGATCATCAGCCCATTCCAATGGATGGCATGGCTTTTGAAGCGAATCCCTGCGGAATTCGATTTTCCCTCTAACGAACCCATTTCGCCGAACCGTTTAAAATACACCCGTTTGGCAGCGCCAAACAAGAACCTTTCTACCGCTTTCCACGCTCTGGTGGCGATTTTTTGCGCCGTATGCGCGTCCATGTGTTTGCGGAAGTGGCGCTGCATTGGCTGAACGAAAGCGTGCATCGCATATTCGGAGAGTCCGTACTCGGTTCGCAGGTCGGAAAGTTGGCGATTTTTTTCTTTGGAGGGCTTCTGTTGAGCAAGGTCTTGATAGCGGGAATCATGTTGGAGTTTTTTGTACCGCTTCAAACATTCCTCTAAACAGGCGTTATACAAACAGCGGCCGATTTCAAACCGCTTTTCGAGGATATGTTTTTGCCATGATTCTGTCTGGAGCCGCAACGTCAATACATAGCTTGGTGTTTTCGCTCCCGCCAATGCAACCCACCTCCTTTACACATGTTTTTGATTTTCAATGTATTTCCTAACGGTTTCTTCTGAAACACATCCAACTGTACAGCAAAAATAGCCGCGAGTCCAAAGGGAAGGCAGTCGACTTTTCAAGGGCGGATATTTTTCACGAAAAATACGACTGCTTCGACCTTTCAATTTCTGGATTAACGCATGAATATGAATTCTTGGATCATAAGGAAATAAACCAATGAACATGGTCAGGCATGATTAATTTTCGGCTGGTAGCATAAATAAAATTGCTCACGCAAAATCGCAAACGGCAAATCTTGTTCAATGATCGCTTTCCGATTTTGCGTCGGACGATAAAACTCATAACCATTTTTTCCTCTTTTTTTCACATTATATAGAGCTTGATCGGCGTATTTCATGACCTGCTCGATTCGGTCGCTATCTTTTGGAAAAAAAGCAATTCCCATCGATAGCGTAGACTGAATAAGCTGTTTTTCATAATAAAACGGCTTATGAAACGTTTGAACAAGCTCATCGGCGAGTTTCGTCACTTCTTCTTTCGTTATGTTCGGAAGCAAAAGTACAAATTCATCTCCGCCAATGCGCGCAAAAAAATCTTCTGTACGTAGCACGCTTTGTACACGTTTTACCGCTTCCCGCAAAAAATAGTCGCCCGCTTGATGGGAAAAGTGATCATTAATCCATTTAAACTTATCAAAATCTAAATAACATAACGCAAAATCGGTTTGGCTTTCGATCAGCTGTTTTAGGTATCTTTCAAAATAGCTGCGGTTCGCAATGCCTGTTAACGAATCAAAGTAGGCAAGCTGCCGTAACTTTTCCTCGTATTTTTTCCGTTCGCCAATGTTTTTCACCGTCACAATCACATAATCAAGTTCATTTTGTTCATTCACAATCGCTTTCCCTTGCGCTTCCATCCATATCCATTTTCCTTCGTTATCGCGCTTGCGAAATTCAGCGATTTGCGTGTCATATGTACGATATAGCTCATCAAACTTTCTCACAATGTTCGGCAAATCATCAGGATGCACAAATTGTAAGATATCTTCATACGAATATTGGTGAATTGCCGTTCCTACTTTCTCAAGAGATGATGGTATGTATAAAAAGCTGCCTTGTATACTTTCATTTTTACGAAAACATATACAAAAATCAACAAAATTCGTGAAAATTTCTTGAAAAAAAAAAGAAACAACACCGCTTTTGCGATGTTGCTTCATCAGGTTATCAGCTGATCGCCTGATAGCGCTGACGAGCTATGTGCGGACATGTCTGGCAATGCGACCCTCCGTCTGTTTGATAATAAAGGCAACATGTTGACCGCTGTCTCGGATGAGCGTTTCCTTTCCAAAATCGTTTTAACGGATTTTGTCGAGGAGTGCCGAATAACGCTCCATCTGCGTCGTGAACGAGATAATGAAAATCATCGCAAAGCTGTTCGTGGACATGGGCAAGGGTTTCATCATTCATAAGCGTTTCATACAGCCAATAAATGTAAATCGCGATATTCTCCCATAATATATGGGCAGATATTTTTGTGATTTTCCGCAATTTTTCTATCAGCGGGAAAAGGTGCACCGCAAATAGCTGTCTCACCGTCTCTTCCCGCCATTGGTCACGACAGCCCGTGCATATTTCTGTCTTGGGCTCCTCAAAACGAAAAGTCGGCAGCCACCTATCATCATGATCGTCCGTTTCCATCCAAATCCGCTCTGGTGACAGCACAAGCCGTTTATTCCAAACGGACATCGCATAAAGCGACATCGCGACAAGGAAGCTATATCGTTTGATCAACATCGATGCCGCGACAGCGTCATTGGCAGCGCCAAGCCTGTCGCGCACTTTTGCTACATAATCGATGAGCACGCTATCCTCAGACAGATGATCCAAGCGAATCGATAGCGGCGAATTGGTTGGAACGGTTGAAAGCCGATACTTTTCTAATACTTTCATTTCATCAGCGGAAAGAGTCATTATGAAACGCCTTCTTTCTGTAAAATACATCTTCCTTTTCCGTACGGAATGCAAAGCGGAGTCCCAAATAATGGATCATATGTCACTTGACAATCCATTTGAAACACATCTTTCACAAGCTGGCATGAAATGATTTCTTCCGGTTTTCCTTGGGCATATATTTTTTTATCGCGAATCGCCACAATATGATGGGCATAGCGGCATGCTAAGTTTAAGTCGTGCAGCACCATGACAATCGTGCGTTTTTCTTTCTCGTTTAGCTCAAACAATAAATCAAGAATTTCGATTTGATGCGTCATATCCAAGTATGTCGTTGGTTCATCTAAGAGAATAATGTCCGTATCCTGCGCCAGCGTCATCGCAATCCATGCCCGCTGCCGTTGTCCCCCTGAAAGCGAATCGACGGGACGCTCCGCTAACTCTGTCATCTTCGTCGCTTCAAGCGCACGTCGCACTGCTTTTTCGTCTTCTTCACTCCACTGCTTCAGCCACGTTTGATACGGATATCGCCCTTGTTTAACAAGCTGCAGCACCGTCAACCCTTCCGGAGCAGTTGGTGATTGCGGCAATATCGCTAGCTTTTTCGCCACGTCTTTGGTCGGCAATTTCGCGATTTCCTTTCCTTCTAATAAAACCGCACCGCCTGCTGGTTTTAAAAGCCGTGCCAAAGCGCGCAATAACGTCGATTTCCCGCAGCCATTTCCCCCGATAAATACGGTAATTTCTCCTTTTGGAATCATTAAATCTAATTCATCAATAATGATCGTGTTTCCATATGATAACGTTAGCTCCTTTGCTTGTAAGGCGTTCATTTCTTCCACCCCTTTATACATTATCGTTTTTTATATAATAAGTAGATAAAATACGGCGCCCCAACTGCCGCCGTAAATACCCCGGCAGGAATTTCCATCGGCGCAAACAATGTGCGTCCGGCAAGGTCAGCCGCCATCACTAAAATGGCTCCTAATAACGCGGATGCAGGAAGAAGTGCGCCAAACGAAGAACCGACAAGCCTTCTTGCCATATGCGGCGCCATTAATCCGACAAACCCAATGCCCCCCGCAAAAGCGACCGCTCCTCCCGTTAAGGCAGTGCTTAATAAAAGAAGGAAAAAACGTTGCTTTTGCAAGGAAACTCCTGCGCCGATTGCCAATTCATCGCCTAATTCTTGAATGTTCATCTTCCGTACTGATAAAAAACTGATTGCTAATAAGATCAATGCCCATGGTGCAAGCAGTGTAACATGTTTCCACGAAGCGCCATAGACGCTTCCGGTAATCCAAACGTTCGCCTGACTCGCCCGATAAATCGGTCCGGTAATCATCAATAACGTTGTGCATGCCTGCATGAGTGCCGATATTCCAACCCCAATTAATACAAGCCTTAGCGGTGCCATTCCATTTTTCCATGAAAGGACATAGACAAGAAGCGCCGTTATTGTTGCACCAAGAAAAGCGGCGAACGGCAGCCAATGAATACTAATAGTCAAGGAATGGTTTTCATCGCTAAACAACGTCAAAAACGCAACGACCGCTGCCGCGGCCCCGCCCGTAATGCCGAGCACGTCTGGCGAGGCGAGCGGATTGCGAATCATCCCTTGCAAGATCGCTCCCGCCGCCGCAAGCAACATTCCTGCTAACAATGCGACAAGAATCCGCGGCAAGCGAAACGTATAAATCACGACTTCGTTCATATCCGAACCATTTCCAAACAACGTCTTCGCTATTTCCAACGGGGAAATATACATTTCGCCGCTTCCAATGCTGACAAGAAATATAACCACATTAACAGCTAATAGTATCAAACTAATAGTTATCGCTTTTTTGTCGACTAAAAACGAGATCGACTTCCCAATTCGCAACGATGTATACTTCTTCATTTCGCTAAAATCCCCCTACGGGCAATATAAACAAAAAACGGAACGCCGAGAAACGCTGTCACAATTCCGACCGGGACTTCGCGCGGCATTAAAATATAGCGGGCCCCGATATCGGCCGCAATTAATAAAATCGCTCCGATCAAGGCACAGTACGGCAATACCCAGCGATGGTCCACGCCAACTAGCGCACGCGCAATATGAGGAACGATGATGCCGATAAACCCGATCGGTCCGGCAACAGCAACCGAACTTCCGGCAAGCAGCACGACAAGAAGCGCTGCTCCTGCTTTCACCGCATTCGTGCGCTGTCCTAAACCTTTCGCCACATCATCTCCCATCATTAAAATGTTCACCTTTTGCGCAAACAGCAGCGAACCAATCCAGCCAACGATAAAGTATGGAAGAACGGCTGTTAACATTTCCAGCTTCCGTCCGGCTACCGAACCAGCCAACCAAAATAAGACTTCTTCAAGCGCCTTTTCATTCGCCGCTAACATTCCTTGTGTTAATGAAGCAAACAAGGCGGCGACCGCCGTGCCGGCAAGCGTTAATTTCAAGGGGGTTGCTCCGTCTTTTCCAACAGCGCTAATGATGAACACGATTGCCGCTGCCAGGGCGGCACCGCTAAAAGCGAGCCATGTAAATACTTGCAGCGAATGTACTTGGAAAAAGGTCACAAATAGAACGATAAAAAAGCCAGCACCTGCATTAATGCCGAAAATTCCTGGAGAAGCAAGCGGATTTTTCGTCAGCGCCTGCATGAGCGCTCCCGCCATTGCTAAACTCGCTCCTACCGCCGCAGCAATCAGCGCCCGCGGCAGACGGACCGTTTCAATAATGATATGGGCATTCGAACCGTTATTGTTTGTAAATGCCTCTATCGCAATTTTCCAACTTGTATCGGTATATCCGTAAATGATGCTCATCCAAATGGTTGTAATCAACAACAAACATAGTATAAACAAGCCAATCGATTTCTTCTGGTTTGTGGCTAACATCGTAAATCTCCCTTATATATTATCTATCTCTATCGATAAGTCTATTTGATAATGACTCTCAACGTCAATGGTTTTTTATTTTATTTTCACCCATATTTTTTATTGACAATGATTATCGACATCATTTATTATTTTCGGTATAAATGAAAATCATTATCAAATAAATTAAAGGGGGATACATAATGTTCAAATCTAAACTCTCTTTTCTCATTGCCGCCGTTCTCTCTCTTCTTGCCATTCTCGGCGGCTGCGGCAAAAATGAGGAGGCAGATCCAAAACAAACGAACAGCAATAAAAAACAAACAGAAACAACCTATACCATTGAACACGCCATGGACACCACAGAAATAAAAGGAACACCGGAGCGCGTCGTCATTTTAACGAATGAAGGAACCGAAGCGCTATTGGCGTTAGGCGTCAAACCGGTCGGCGCAGTCAAATCATGGACAGGCAACCCATGGTACGATCACATTAAAGACAAAATGGAAGGCGTCAAGGAGCTTGGAACGGAATCAGAACCAAACCTAGAAGCGATCGCCGCATTAAAACCGGATTTAATTATCGGCAATAAATTGCGCCATGAAAAAATTTACGAACAGCTAAAAGCCATTGCCCCGACTGTTTTTTCCGAAACGCTTCGCGGCAACTGGAAAGATAATTTTATGCTCTATGCCAAAGCTGTGAATAAAGAAGAAAAAGGAAAAGAAGTCATCGCTGAATATGACAAGCGTATTGAAGACTTAAAAGCAAAATTAGGCGATAAATTGAAAATGAAAGTATCCATCGTTCGCTTTATGGCAGGAGATGTCCGCATTTATCATAAAGACTCCTTCTCCGGTGTCATTTTAGATCAGCTAGGATTTTCCCGTCCGGAATCGCAAAATGTCAACGACTTTGCCGAAATGGGTGTAACGAAAGAACGCATCCCGGCGATGGACGGCGATATCCTCTTCTACTTCACCTATGAAACAGGAGACGGAGAAGCAAGCAAACTAGAAAAAGAATGGATTAACGATCCGCTCTTTAAAAGCTTAAACGTCGCAAAACAAGGAAAAGTGTACAAAGTAAGCGACACGATTTGGAACACGGCAGGCGGTGTGCTCGCTGCCCATTTAATGCTCGACGATATCGAAAAATATTTCTTGCAACAACAATGAATGCAATAAAGTTGCCCTGCATACGCAGGGCAGTTTTTTGTGCAAGCAGCCTCCATCAACAGCGCTGTCGGCAGAAAAACGTTGCCGCTTCCGCTGCACTATGTTAGATTGAAAGTACAAGTTTATTATAGAAAGGATGACGATGGCATGAAGCGCACCGCCATTATGGCAGCGTGTCTGCTTTCATTTGGCATCATCATGGGCGCTTGCTCCGATGACAAAGCAAGCGAAACAAAGCATGACCATTCCATGACATATACAACCAATTCCGGGGATATCCGCGAAACGACAAAATCGATCGACCATCTTCCAACCTTTTTAAGCAATTTTGAAGAAGATATGGCTGTTTTGTATCAGCAAGCCGCCAAGCATAAAGACTTGCTCGAGCATATTCCTTGCTACTGCGGCTGCGGAGAAGCGGCGGGTCATAAAAATAACTACGATTGTTTCGTTCATGAAACGAAAAAAGATGGCTCCATCGTTTGGGATGATCACGGAACAAAATGTGGTGTATGCCTCGAAATCGCAAAAAAAGCGATTGCAGAATATGACCAAGGCAAATCGATCAAAGAAATACGGAAAATGATTGACGAGAAATATAAAGAGGGCTACGCGGAACCGACGCCAACAAAACCGCTGTAATGCGAAAGGCGATCACCTGTTTTGGTGACCGCCTTTTTATCGTTTGCTTAGCGCACTATATAAATCATACAGCGTTTCGATGTTTTTGTTTTTTAATTCTTGCAACAGCCGCGCCCATAGCTCCGCCATCGCCTGCACATCGCCATCTGCCGTATGCCGTCTTTCGCAGGAAATCCCGTAGTATTGTAATGCCGCATCTAGCGAAGGAAACGGACGATGCCGCACCATTTCGGCAATGGGCTGCATATCTAAAAAACGCGCAGTCCATTTTGTCCGGTAATACGTCCAGAGAAAATGATTAAGAAACGATAAATCATGGCCGATATGGTATCCGATCATTACCCCTCCGCTGATGAAAGATAGAAACGAACGTAGCACCTCATGCAGCCGCGGAGCATACTGCACATCTTTTGCTGTAATTCCGGTCAATGCGGAAATGTGCGGCGGAATCGCTTTTTCCGGGCAAACAAGCGTGTAGTATGTCTCTTTTACCGCTCCGCGCACCGTTTTTGCCGCAGCCATCGCCAAAATTTCATCGCCGTGCTGCGGTGAAAACCCGGTCGTTTCCATGTCAATGATCATGAACGTGACTTCATCAAGAGACATGCTCATATCGATTTGCTTTTTTTGCTGCTCTTTCCGCAACGTGCGCAGCCACATTTCCTGCTGGAATGAATGTTCCCCGTCAGCAAGCGCGGATGGGACATTTCCAGATGGTATTCCAAGCGATAAAAAGCGAAGCGCCCGCTGCCAAAAGCGATGCTGTCCGTCCATTTACTTACCACCTGCCTGCCGCGCAACAAACCGCTGCATCTTTTTTGCTGTCCTCATCGCTTTTTTCAGCCATTTTCGTTCATTTGCTTCAAGCGTGCGCCATAATACATAGTCACGGTCACTTCCAGCTTCTTTTGCATACTTTAGACGAATGTAGTAATACGTCAAAAGCGCCTCCTTCGTCTCTCCCGCCAGCGGCAACGAAAGCAGCTTCTTGTTTGTGATCTCTCGCCACCGTTCCCACGTCGTCGCTGCGGAAATATTGGCAGCACACGCTAGCCACTTTAACGCGTTGACGATTTGTACATAACCGCTATGTTTCATATGAATCGCTCCACTGTGGGGCCCCCATCGTTCCATTTGTACGTTGCGCAGCCAGCCTAAAGGGACGGCAGGAAATATCACATGCTCCCCCATGCGCCGCAGCAACTGCATCTTCTGGTTGATCGAGTGAAACAGTCTCCGCCGGCTATCGGTAACCAGCTCGCTATCCCCATAAATCGGCCGCATATCCATCGCGATAAACAAAAAACGAATATCATTAGGGAGGCAGCCGCTGATGTACATCTCTATCTGTTTTTCCCAATCGCGAAGCGACTGCCCCCATCGTTTGTTTGTCGCCATCACATATCCTGAACAATATGGATAGCCAATTTCGTATAAATAATTGGTTCCGACTGCCGCAACATGACGGATGAATTCATAACATTGTTTCTCTTCATGTTCACCGCATTCAAACAAAATGCCATGATCTTGATCTGTCCATATAGTCGGCTCTCGTCTCCCCATGCTCCCCATCACATACCAACACCATTTTCGCGGGCGTATTCCTACCGACGCGCGCAATGTTTCCTCTTCCGCAAACAGAAAAGCCCGCTTCACAAGAGCATCATGCGCATCACTGATGATAGGAGAAATCGATTCAATCTCCTCCCATCGCAAAATATCACGAACCCGATTGGCAAGTTCGTCATGATACATGCGAAGTTCGCCGATCGTCTCCGCCTCTTCCATTTGCTTCATCCATTCGTATAACGATTGCATGAAAACGCACATCCAAACATTACTGTTGCATAATCGGCTTTGATTGGTAAGCAGGGTCAAGTTGCTCAGGGTAACCGTATGAGCCGTGCTCACTAATATCCAAGCCGGAAATTTCTTGTTCTGCCGTCACACGCAATCCCACTGTTTTCTTTAATAAAAACAACACCGCAAACGATACTGCTGCTACATATACCGCCGCTCCAAGCACTCCAACCGTCTGTACGATCAGTTGATGAAATCCTCCGCCATACAACAGCCCCGCTTTGCCAACTCCCGTTATTTCCACTAAACGCGGCGAAGCAAAAAATCCCGTTGAAATCGTACCGATAATGCCGGCGATACCATGCACCGAAAACGCATAAATCGGATCATCAATGCCTTTTCGTTCAAAATAAATCGATGTCCAAAACGTCAATGAGCCGGCCACTGCTCCGATCACGACCGCCGCCCACGGTTCCACGAACGCGCACGCCGCGGTAATCGCCACTAATGCCGCGAGCACACCGTTGACCATCGCCGGAATGTCTGCTTTTCCGATCATGACTTTCGCCGTTAAAATAGCGGCAATCGCTCCCGCCGCGGCCGCCAAATTCGTCGTCAACGCGACATGGCCGAAAAATCCGTCGCCTACTGCCATCGTGCTTCCCGCATTAAATCCGAACCAGCCGATCCATAAAATCAAGCCGCCGATTACCGTATATACTTGGTTATGCCCTGGAATGACGTTCGGCGTTTTATCTTTATTAAATTTTCCGATCCGAGGCCCAAGCAAAATCGTCGCAATCAGCGCGGCAATCGCTCCTTGCAAATGTACGACGGTAGAGCCGGCAAAATCTTGCATTCCTATTTCTCCGAGCCAGCCGCTGCCCCAAACCCAGTGGCCAATCACTGGATAAATCGCAATCGTAAAAATCGTTCCAAACAGAAAATAGACGGATAATTTAGCGCGCTCGGCAAATCCACCCCATGCAATCGCAAGCGATACTCCGGCAAAACCTAACTGAAACAAAAACTTTAACGATAGCGGAACATTCGCCCATGACAGCGAAGCAAACGTCTTTTCATCTCCTTGCAAAAACCATCCTTCCGTTCCGATAAACCGGTTTCCCGCGCCAAACGTAATCGCGAAACCAAATGCCCAAAACGCAAGTGAAGCAATCGCAAAGCTCAATATTTGTTTTCCTGCGACATGCCCGGAATTTTTCATTCTCGTCGATCCCGCTTCCAACAAAGCGAATCCAACCTGCATGCTGATCACTAGTATCGCGCTCACCATCACCCAAAGCGCATCAAGTCCTGCCGCTAACATTTTTTCGTCCATCTTTCTCCTCTCCCTTTCTGTTATATTTTATAACTTTATATGTAAAAATATATTACATTTAAAACAAATTTGCAACATCAATTTTATTTTGTTAACGCTTTCTAAATATTTTTTGTTATATTTTATTACATTATCGTCATTCTATTGGATGAAGCCTCAAAGATGATGGAAAAAACGGTTGTACCTTCCCGTGATCTAACCAATTACGCGGATTGCCCGTTTCATAAAAATAAAAAAACAGAACGCCTTAAACCGCTTTGGTTTAAGGCGTTCTGACCATTTAGGCAACGCGAATCGGCTTGCCAAACGGCACGCGCGGCATATAATCATCTGGAACAAGCCAAAACACTTCATAATCTACTTCCAATTCTTCGTAAAAATATCCGGTTACATCGGTGATGTAAAAAAGCGTATCAATTTTTTGTTCTTTTGCCCATTCCAATACTTCCGTATATGACGATTTTCCATGTTTAAAATATTTAATAGCCGCCATTCCGACAGGAGACACGTCACGAATTTTAAAATCGGCCTGTACTAACAATGTATCCGGTCTTACTTTTTCAAACAGCTTAACAATGTTTTGAATTAAAATCGGGCGTGACGGACGATTGGATGTATCAATCGCCAAGGCAATGGAATGATCTTTTCGTTCCTTCAGCAGTGAAAGAAGCGCCCTTTGCCATTTCATGATCATCAGCCTCCTTAATTATGATGTTAAAAATCAGTATTAGTATGGACGGGAAGGAAGCTGAGTACGAACTGTTTTTCTTTCCTCTTTCTCCTACAATTTTGTCAAAATCAATCCGAATAACGCAGTAATAATTCCAATAAGCTGGTATGATTTCAATTTTTCCTTAAATAAGTAGTTTCGACATCGAATGGCGCGTGCTCCACTTCAACAGCGTATTGTTAATGCCGAAACAAACAGCGGTGAATACAGAAGCAGCCAACCACACTTTTGTCTCTCTCCCTGGTGACGATGTACAACTTTTATTATAAATCGAGAAGATGAAATAACGTCAAGGATTTTCACACCTTGACGCCTTTGCTTACTGCTCATTTTGTCCAGAAAGGGGAATATCTTTTCCATTTACATCCTCAATGACCCCATCGACTGTCCCTTCCATATACACATCGCTCACTTGTTCGTGCGTTGTCGCCAACGTGGAAGATAAAGAATCAGTACGTTCATAATCAGACGGATCATATTGTTTTCCCGCAATATTTAAGTTTTCTTGTTTTTCCATCTTCATGCCTCCTTGTTCACTCCACTCATTATTAATGTGGGACAAGCGGACAAAATAAAAAGAGGAATTTTATGGATGTTGCATGTATACTTTCACACCAAAACGACAAACTAATGATAAAGAATGATTATTAAGAGAGGATGAGAGCAACATGAAACAAGAAAAACAAAACAATAGCACCGAACAACAAAAAAAAGAGCGCCAACCGGAAAAAGATATGGAGAAACAGCCCGGATACGGGGATAAAAAACTGGAAGGGCCAAATTTTCCTGCTGAATAGCGAAAGATTAAAGGCTGGCGTTCATTAATGAGGCATTTACTCGCACTTACATGGAAATACGTGCTGCTTGCCACTGTCTTTTTTGCGATAATCCCGTTATTTTTACGCGTTTCCTCAGCGGAACTTTTATGGTTCAGCTTATGGATGACATTCGTTGCTTATGTGCTCGGAGATTTGTACATTCTTCCGCGTTTTGGCAATTTATCAGCGGTGATTGCCGATTTTGGCCTTGCTTTTGTCGGCGTATGGATCGGAATCGGCGTTTTTTACAATGCTGGCGGTGCTGCTGTTATAAACGCCGCATTCTTTTCCGCACTGCTTGTCGCACTAGGCGAAATATTGTTTCACGCCTATATGAATCGAATCGTTCTTCGCCATCAAGATGAGAAAAAAGAACATTCTATGCGGCGAGGGATGCAAACAGAAATTGCGGAAGAATTCGATGTTCGAAGCGCAACAGACCAAGGAGAAGACAAACAAGAAAGCTGACCTCACTCGATAAGAGGTCAGCTTTTTATTCATCGCTCGTCTCGCTTTAATGACAACAACGTTTGTTTCAGCTGTTCTTCCATCGTAACGAGCTCTCGTTCTACTTGCTGCCGTTTGAGACGGCCTTCTTGCTGGATTTTTAACGTTTCTTCTAATGTCGTCACTAAATTTTCCTGCGTTTTTTTCAACGTTTCAATATCAATGAGCCCACGTTCATTTTCTTTCGCGACTTCAATGCTGTTTGTTTTCAGCATTTCCGAATTGCGAAGCAGCAAATTGTTCGTCGTTTCCGTTACTTGTTTTTGCGCCTCGACCGCTTTTTGCTGGCGGAATAACGTCAGTGCGATCACAACTTGGTTTTTCCATAGCGGAATCGCGGTTAAAATCGAGGATTGAATGCGCTCGACCAGCGTCTGGTTCATATGCTGAATCATGCGGATTTGCGGTGCGGTTTGAATCGTTACTTGCCGGCTTAATTTTAAATCGTGGATACGTTTTTCCAGCCGATCGGCAAACTGCAACAAATCATTCACTTCTTGCATTTCCATTTGGTTTCCTGCCCGTTCTGCTTGGGCGCGTTTTTCCGGAATCACTTTCGTCCGCAATTCTTCCAGTTTATGCTCTGCCGCCGCGATATAAATGTTAAGCGCATCAAAGTATTCTTTATTTTTTTCGTACAATGTTTCTAGCATCATAATGTCGCGAAACAGCAATTGACGGTGCTTTTCGAGCTGATCGGCGATTTTATCAATTTCCACGCCAATTTTTTGATACTTCGCGATCATGCCTTGCAGCGATTTTGACACAGAGCCAAACAGCCGCGCAAACAATCCTTTTTTCGCCGGAAGCAAGTCATCCGGATTCACTTCTTTAATTTTCGTCATTAAATCACTGATCACTTCCCCAACGGGCCCTGCATCTTTTGTTTGCACATGATGTAAAATCGTATGGGAAAACTTCGACAGCTCTGCCTGCGCCGCAACCCCGTATTGAATGATGGCTTGCTGGTTGCGCGGATCGATTTGTTTCGCAAGCTGCAGTGCTTTGTCGCGATGTTCCGGCTTTAACGTATCGATCAGTCTTGTCGGCTGCGTTTGTTTATGAATATCCGTCTCCTCTTGTTCATTCGGTAAGGAAAACGGATTTTCCAAAAGCGAATCCAGCGAGCTTGTCCACTGCTCGCGAAGATCGTTTGCCGGCATGTGATCAGACGGTTTCATAGTCGTTCTCCTTTCTTCACTTTATCGTTTCTGGCAGCTTTTGTTGCTCTAACGACTGCTCGAGCAGTTTCGTTTCTACTTGTAAATCAAACACATCATTCGAAAGTATCTCCAATAACCGCCGCTCCGCTGAAGCGGCTACTTCATCAAGAAGCCGTTCCGTCTTCCACAACACCTCTTTCATCTCTTGATTGCGTACAGGCTGATTGATTAAATAAACATATTTTTCGATCATCGTCACCGCCATTGGCAGTTCGTTTAAGAAAAACGATTGGGCAAGACGAAATTGATGTGGATGTTGTTCCACCGCGCGAATCATTTTATCGACAGCCGTACATATTCGCGAAATTTTTTGCCACATGACAAGGGAGCGAACGCGGAAACGAGCGATGCGCATTTGTTTCCATTTTTTCCGCGCCTCATGAAGCTGTGAGTGAATATACACTTTCTCTTCTTTTAAAAGCCCTCCCGGCGTAATTTTTCCATCCCTCTTTTTCATCACGAACGATGTAGCAAGCATTGCTCCCATTCCGGATAAAAAGGAAGGAAAAAAGCGAAAATCAGTGAGAAAAAACGTTGTTACCGCCACTATAACACCTACATTCCAAGAAACAAACCAGCGCCATAACGTTCTAAGCAACTGTTTCATCGTCCATCCCTTTCTCCTGATCTATTTACTTTCATTATAGCATGTCCATTTTCTTTCATACGTGTCAATTGCCGATTTTGTTTCATTTATCTAACTGGTAATCGTTAGAGTTCATATGGAAAATTTGTGACGCTGTCATGGATCTATCACCTCTTCGCGCATAGGACAACATAACGGACGAATATGCTGTAACAAAAAGCATATACAAAGGAGCTGGGCCGCATGAAACATATTGATTGGCAAATGGTATATTTTGTCGGTGCCACGTTATTAAAAGAATATTGGTGCTATATCGGGCTGCCGCGCGTTTACTATTGGAGCATCAACGATTATGAGGATAATAATAAAGCAGCATAAAAATGAAAGGAGAATCATGATGCAAGAATGGTATATGCCGATTCAAAGAAGCAAGCCAGCCGTGAAAACGATCACGGTCACCGGACAAGGGACCATCATTACGAAACCCGATACGGTCATCATTACACTCGGAGTACGAACAGAACATAAAAACGTACACGAAGCGCTCGCAGAAAACGCAAAACGAGCGAATGCCATGATTCACGCGCTGAAAGCAATTGGAGTGAGGGAAGAAAATATCGATACTGCTTCCTTTTCGATTTATCCGAAATATGATTACTCTAACGGAAATGCCGCTTTAATCGGCTATGAAGTAGAGCATATTTTCGACATTACCGTCAAAGATCCAAAATCGGTCGGCAACATTTACGATACCGCTGTCCAAAACGGCGCAAACATTGCCCGCCACATTCAATTCCGCCTCGCTAATGAACAACCGTACTACCAGCAAGCACTTTCTCTTGCCGTAAAAAACGCGAAAGAAAAAGCCATCGTGATTGCCCGCACTCTCGGTCTTCCATTGCACGACATACCGATCCAAGTAACAGAAGAAAGCGTCGCTCCATCGATTCCGCGCACTCCTTCCTCCATCGCAACGCTAGCCGCCTCAAAAGCAGTCACGCCGATTCAGACGCAAGATATTATCATCACCGCTACAGTGCAGGCCGTATTCCCATATTAAAAGATCCTTCCACTTCGTGAAGGATCTCCATCATTCTCTCGTCAAATCCACTTCATGTACTCGTGAACCGCCAAATAAAGCAACTTTTTTTGTTTGTTTTTCACGTTTTTCCCCGTCCTTTTTTACGCTAGTAATCGTATATGTCCCAGGCAAATACGGACCGACCTTTTTCACCAATGGATCTTTTGTCGGTTTTCCTTTTACTTCCTTGCCATTAATGATAATTTTATCATCCGGCTCATTCAAACGAATGTTAAAAAAGTACAAGGTCGGTTCAAAAACGTAGCGATCTCCATATACTTTAATGGTAAAAATAGGCGGTTTTGACGTCAGCCCTTTTATATATACGTGCTTCATTTTCTGCTGTTTCTCAAAGTCCTTCTCTAACTTTTCATACGCGTTCGGATGATCCTTTAAATAGGCGAATAAAGGCTGAAGCGTCGTTTCATTGACGGAAAGCGACTCATCAGGAATACGGATATACTTTTTCAAATCGGCGATATCTTCGTCTTTTAAAGCTTGTTCCAACCGCATAATCGCCACTTCTCTCTCCGCAGTATTTTTGAGGGCTCCATATCCTTTTAAAATCAGCCCTCCAATGCCCCATACCGCCATGACAGCGAGAGCGATGCGCCAAATGAGGCGATAATATTTTTTTCGCCGCTTTTGCATAAAAAGACGCGCTTGTTTTCTCTGTTCATAGCGCGCTAACATCGCTGTGCCGCTTCCCTCGGTTCTTGTTTCTGTACGATTTGACCCCCTTATCGTTTCATCGAGAGACACCTGTTGTTTCACTGTGCTTCCCCTCTCCTGTCTTTATTTCTAGTTCATCTTTATGCCAGAATCAGGGAATCTATGTTACGAAAACAACCAGTATGCCCTAGTGTTTATTATTATAAAACGTGTACAAAACCGCATGCCAATGTTTTGCACTTGGCGATGCGGTTAGTTTCCAGCCTTCATTCTTTAGTTGCGCACAAACAAGGCGCTTGCACCTGTCACCTTCATTGGTTTTGAACATTATGTTAATGCTTTGTGTGTTTGCCGTTTTTCAAGCAATTGAAACATAATCATATATAAGGCCGCACTTATGAAAGAAAGCATACTTAACAAGAAAAACGTCCATTCATACCCGAGCCATATCGTTGCCGTGATCGAAAGCGGGGCAATCGCCCGTCCGATCGTCCAGCGCAAGCTCGCAGCCGCAAAATACTGCCCGCGCATCTCCTCCGGAGCAAGCTTGGAAATAAACGTTTGCTGGATTCCTACTGTCATCAGCTCCCCAAACGTAAACAATCCCATCACCAAAATAAGTCCCCAAATCGATGTCGTTTGTCCAAACAAAAAAATCGCAATTCCATAAACAATGGACGACCCAACAAACGCCGTCCGTTCATGATAACGTTCCATCCATTTCGTTACCCACACGGTAAACAGCACAACAAGCAAGCCGTTTTCGGAAATAAGAAGGCCAAATGCTTTCTCTCCAGTAAGCGTAAACGACCAATCACCGAAAGAAAATAACGTTTGCCTCTCCACCGCATCTTTTGTATACACAGGAATCAGTAAATCCAGCTGCATAACCGTCTGTGCGACAAGAATACCTGCAATGATAAACAATAGAAATATTCGGTCGCGCACAATCACGCTGTACTGACGGACTTGCTGCCACAAAAACTCATACCATTTCCCGTGCAGCAGCTCTCCGTTTTCACGCGCGGGCACAGTCTCACGAAGCCATTTTGTCAATACCGCAGCGAGAAACAAAAACAAAAATGCCGTAGCAAGCAATAACTCAAAAAGATAATGTTCATAAAACACCCCGCCAATAATCGGTCCGACCACAACAGCAACATTGATGGACATATAAAACACGGCAAAGACGCTGCTGCGATGTTCTTCCGGCACCACATCGGCAACCATCGCCTCGCTTGCGGGCCAGTAAAACGCCCCGCAAATTCCGGCGATCGTAAAGCAAAGATACCCCACGAACGGCGAAGTAAACCACGGAGAACTAGCAAGCGCAAAAAAGAAAAACGCTGCCCCTTGACCATAGGCAGACAACACCATCATCCGCTTGCGTCCGAATACATCCGCGCAATATCCGCCCATCAAACTAGCGATCACGGAAAAAATTTGCGAAACAATCAATAATAGTCCTGCTTTATCCTTTCCAAATGACTCAGTAAAATATATCGCCATAAACGGAAAAAACATCCAAAATGCGATATGGACGAGCGCCTCGCCAAATAAACGCATCTTTAAATTCCGATCCCAGTCGCGTATTCTCATATACACACCTTCCTCTCTTTTGCTGCATCCTAGTAGACAAATATCTGACACAATCACTATATCGCCTGCCAATTATACCATATAGTTTTATGTTTGTATCTTTTCGGGAATATTTTTTAGCGAAAACACTATTTGTTTTCATCTGTAACTATTGAGTCTAATACAAATATTCTGTTGTCAAGAGTCGTATAAAATAAAAGAGACTGTCCCAAAAGTGTTCGCATAGCACTCGCTTTTGGGCAAAAAAAGAAGAAAACCGTTCCTTTTTGGTATACACAATCCTACCAAGAAAGGACAGTTTTTTATGTACATTTATTATAACCGATTTTGCCATGGATCTTGAATTCTCATTCCCGAACATCATCTTTGCCGGATCGCGGATCTAGCAGTAGAAAAAATGGATCCAGCTCTGTTCGTTTCCCTCTATCCTGGCGGAGGCCGCCCAGCCTATCACCTGAAAATGATGTTGAAAGTCATCCTGTATGCCTACGCCAATCGGATCTACTCCTTTCGCCAAATCGCCAAGCAGTTGAAAGAAAACATTTACTTTATGTGGCTCTCCGGCCATCAAACACCGGATTTCCACACGATCAACCGATTTCGCTCGGAACGGATGAAGGACGTCATTTACGAAATATTCTTCTCCATTGTCGATCTTCTGCGTCAAGAAGGGCTCGTCAAACTAGAGGATTACTTTCTGGATGGAACGAAAATCGAGGCCAATGCCAACCAATACGACTTTGTTTGGTGCAAATCAACAGAAAAGTACGATCAGAAGTTGGAAGAGAAATTCCGAAAAATCGTTGCCTAGATCGAACAGGTGGCAAAAGAAGATGAAGAGACGGAACAAGAAGGGGATTTTCAAGAAAAACTGGAGGCTTCACCGATCACGTCGGAAGAGATCGAAGCCGTGATCGAACAAGTGGAAGAACGCTTAAAGAAAGTTCCGAAGAACCGCACGTTAAAGAAAGCCAAACGGGCAATTGGGATAAGATCTTCTCCTTCGCAAGAAGAAATATGAAGAATACAAAAAAGTGTTAGGCGAACGGAACAGCTTTTCGAAAACGGATCCGGATGCGACATTCCTGCAGATGAAAGACGACCATATGAAAAATGGGTAGCTAAAACCGGGATACAATGTACAAATAGGAACAGAAAACCAATTTATCATTGGGTTTAGCGTGCATCAACGGGCAGAGGATGCCGGATGTTTCATTCCGTATTTGGAGCAATTGGCCGCCTATGGACGCCCAATGCCCAAACGTGCCATTGCGGATTCCGCCACAACACGCTGGGCCTAGAACAAACGAATCGTAGGCGAAAGAGATCGGCCGAATCGAGAACATGACGTATGATGAGGAACTGGATGAGTGGATTTGCGCCAAAGTGGAACAGTTGGGGTTTGTGTATGAACGGAACGAAACGACCGACAACGGGCACGTCACCGTCAAACGGACGTATCGTTGTACGATATGTGCCGGATGCCCGTTTCAAGCGGCATGCACCAAAGACAAAGACACAAAAACCATCCACGTTTCTTTGAAAAAACAACAACGGCAGGAAATTCGGGAACGGCTGTCCACGGAAGAAGGAGCGGCAACGTATCGAAAACGAGCCGGTGCTTGGGCAAATCAAGCATAACCAGCAATTCCAGCGCTTTTTGTTAAGAGGTCTCCCAAAAATTACCGTGGAATGGGGGCTTATTTGTGCTGCCCACAATTTGAATAAGTGGGCGGCCACCGTCAACCCAATGAAAAGAAAAAGGGAGAACATACAGGGATAAGAAGAAGCAGATCCTTTGAGAAAGCAAAAAATATCCAAATGAAGTAAAAGCAAAGCAGAAGGCTGTCCTCAAAATGTCGTTTTACGACCTTTTGGGACAGCCTTTTCGTTTATTATTCCTTCGCGGTGCTTCGCTTCCCTTCAAAGAACAATAAAGGATCTCCAGCTTCGTCTTTCATCAAAATGTCCCGCACTTCGCCAAAATACATCGTATGGTCCCCGATAAATAGGAGCTATGTATTTACATAAGGTAAAATCGGTTGTCCGTTTACCCATAGAAATCTACCTTTTCCCTTCCTTTAGTTGCTCGGCAAACAGGCGGGGAAGATCCTCATGCTCTCTCACTAAAATGTTCACAGCGAACTTGCCCGTTTGTTTAATAATTGGATTCATTCTTGCCTTCTCCCTAATAGAAACGAGAACTGTCTTCGGATTAAGCGAAGCGGACATGGACGCGTTTGATGCCATTCCTTTTATTTCTCCTTGAAAATGTCGATATAACCGTAACACCTGTCGCGAATTTTCCCATCGCGTTTCAATGGAGTTAATTAATTATGTTATGTTCCTACTTGTTTGATATTGTTGTCTCATCATATGAGGTCCTTTTTTGAATTCCTAAATAAGCATTTTTTACTCGTTCATCGTGCAATAGCTCATCCGCTTTGCCTTGAATAGCGATTTCACCGCGGTCGAGCACACAAGCATAGTCTGCAATTTGCAATGCTGCTCGTACGTTTTGTTCTACTAGCAAAATAGTCATGCCAAGCTGATCCCGTAATTGCTCGAGCAGTTTCATAATCTCTTTCACAACAAGCGGAGCAAGACCTAAAGAAGGTTCATCTAACAACATCAATGTCGGTTTTGCCATTAATCCTCGTCCGATTGCCAACATCTGTTGTTCTCCTCCACTCAACAAGCCCCCGGGTCTGTCTAGCATCGTTTTTAACTTTGGAAAAACTTCCAACACGTTTTCATAATCCCTCATCACTTGCTGAAAATCGTGCCGATATCGATGATACGCTCCTAACAGTAAGTTATCTTTTACAGACAAATCATCGAAAATTTGTCGGCGCTCCGGAACGAGGCAAATCCCCTTTTTTACGATTTGTTCTACTTTCCCATAAGGAAGTGCCTCGTTTTCAAAAATAATTTCGCCCTCTTTCGGTAGATATATGCCTGCAATTGTACCTAGCAACGTGCTCTTTCCTGCTCCGTTTGCCCCCACAATCGCCATAATTTCCCCTTTACCAATTTGCAAATGAATTCCTTTTAGTACGTGCAAATGACCGTGATAAACATGAAGATCATTTAACGCCAGCATCTATATCATCTCCTCCTCCCCTAAATACGCTTTAATGACATCCGGGTGCTGTGAAATTTCTTCAGGGCTCCCCTCCGCGATTTTCTTTCCGTAATCTAATACAACGATTCGATCCGCAATCGACATCACCGTTTCCATATCATGTTCGACAAACAAAAATGCCATGCCATTGCTTCTCATAGTCAATAAAACCTCGACTAATTTTTTTGATTCATGCGGATTTAACCCAGCCATCGGCTCATCTAACAAAATAAGGGAAGGATTGGAGGCAGCTGCTCTTGCGATCTCTACTAACCGCTGCGTTCCGTACGGTAATACGTCTGCTTTTTCAAAAGCAAGATGTTCAATTCCAATTTGTTGCAGACATGCGAATGCTTGTTCCAGCGCTTGTTTCTCCTCTTTTGACACCCGCGGCAAACGAATCCCCGCGCTGAATATCCCCGTTTTTAACCGCGGGTGCAGACCAACCATAACATTTTCAATTACGGTCATATTTCCAAACACTTGAAGATTTTGAAACGTTCTTGTTATTCCTAACTGTGCAAGCTGAAAAGGTTTTTTACCAACGGTGGAACTCCCTTTGAAAACAATAGAACCGCTCGTTGGCGAGAGAATACCTGTAATAACATTAAACAGCGTCGTCTTACCTGCCCCGTTCGGTCCAATGACCGCAACAATTTCTCGATCATGAACGTGAAACGAAACGTTCTGCACGGCATGAACGCCTCCAAACGATTTTGATAATTGATGGACTTGTAAAAGTACATTTTCCTTCATAGACGTTCGCCCCCTATAGAACTGGCATTCTCATTTTCCGAAACAAGCATTGACTCGTTTTTTCGTCGCCAGGCAGGTAACACTCGTTTTACTATTTTCGATATGGAATGAGACAATCCGTTTGGCATGTAAATAAGAATAATAACAAGCAAAATTCCAAAAAATACAATCTCAAATTCCCCGCTCGCATTCGGAATAAATAGCGGGACAATCTCTTTTAACAGCTCTCCTAGACATACGTATACTGCCGCGCCAATCAAACCACCCCAGACGTTTCCAGTTCCACCTATTACAACCATAATTAAAAAATAAATAGACGTAATCATTTCAAATAATTGCGGGTTAATAAATGTAACATAATGCGCGTACAAACTGCCTGCAACGGCTGCATAAATGGCGCTGATCATAAACATTTGCAGCTTATATTTTGTAATGTTCACTCCTAGCGAATTCGCTGCAACTTCACTTCCATGAATTGATAACAACGCTCTGCCTATTCTAGATTGAACAATATTACGAGCAAAAAGAATGCCGATCAATGCGAAGATCCATACAAGATAATAAAACTGAAAATCCGTTTGAATGGTAATCCCAAATAGACTGATAGGCGGAATTCCAAAAAATCCGTTTAGTCCACCAGTTATTTCTTTCCATTCCTTAAAAAAAGTGAATACAATGACACCAAAACCTAAAGTAGCCAATGCTAAGTAATGTTCTCTTAATCGAAATGCAGGAATGCCAATAATAAATGCTACCATTGCCGCGATAACCGCTCCCACCATCATGGCAAGCCATGGAGAAAGTCCAAAGTGGGTAGTGAAATATGCAGACGTATAAGCTCCTATTCCGTAAAATGCCGCTTGTCCTAGCGATATTTGTCCTGCGTATCCCATCAGTAATGTCAATCCTGTGCTCACAATCGTATAAAATCCAATCATAATAAGCGTGCTTAACAAATAGTTATTCGTTGAAAAAACAAGTGGCAGGCCAAGCAAAATTACAACAAACAGAATCGATCCTTTTGTGCTTCTGTTATATACTTTATTTAAATCTAGGCCCATATTGCTTTTCCCCCTTATACCCGTTTCCCAGACGCCTTTGCAAAAATTCCATTTGGCATAAAAAACAAAACAAGCAAAAGTAATCCGAAACTAATCGCATCTTTATACCCTGAAGAAAAATATCCCTCTGTAAACGCCTCCAAAATCCCTATTATAAAAGCTCCGACAATGGCAGCGGGCGCATTTGTCAGTCCTCCAATTACCGCGGCGATAAATGCTTTTAGTCCTATCATCACTCCCATGTCATACGAAGCGCCAGAAATAGGAGCAATAATGATTCCTGCTAATGCCCCAAGCCCCGCGCTGATAACAATGGCCCCAAATGACATTTTTCGTGGTTGAATTCCCATTAGACGAGCAGCAAAAGGATTCACGACGCAAGCTGTCACCGCTTTTCCCATATAGGTCTTATTAAAGAAGAAATATAAAACGGCTAAACTTATTAAAGAAATTCCAATCGCCCATATATTTTGTGTTTGAATGACAGCCCCGAAAATCTGTAAGGAATCATTGCCGGTAAACGGTCGTAACGCATAAGGCTGCGTTCCCCAAACAAAAATCGCGATTCCACGAAAAACAAACGCTACCCCAATCGTAATAATAATTAATGTAGCTGTAGATGAATGCCTCGCTGGATGAATGGCAGATCTTTCAAATAATACACCAATGATCATCACTAAAACAACACTAAGCAATATAGAGAGAATAAAAGGAAAACCGCTGTTTACAAAGGAAATGCAAATAAGCGCCCCCAGCATCGCAAAATCACCTTGAGCTAGGTTTAAAATACCAGTAATGCTATAGGTAATCACAAATCCCAGTGCGACTAATGCATAAATGCTACCAACCGTCAATCCCGAAAAAAGTAACTGCACAAACTGACTCCATACATCCATCTTCTTCCCACTTCCTTTTCTAATCATTCTTTAATGTAAAAGAAAGGGAATTAGTCATCTAATTCCCTCCTTATACGAGGTTTTACTCCGCAAGCACAAACTTGCCATCTTTGATTTGCACCATTACTAAGCTATCCGCTGTTAATCCGGTATGATCGTTTTTCGTCATATTAAAGATTCCCGATATTCCAATAAAGTTTTTCGTGTTTTCCAATTTTTCTTTTATTTTTTCTTTATCCGTTCCTGCTTCTTTGATCGCATTGATCAATAAATGGAACGCATCCCATGCATGTCCGCCAAATGTAGTTGGTTCATAGTTATACGCTTTCTCAAAATCTTTCTTATAATTCAGTAACATTTCTTTTTGCGGATCACTATCCGGCAATTGTTCTGCCACTAAAATACGTCCAATTGGGAAGATAACCCCTTCCGCTGCTTCCCCCGCTAAATCAATAAAGCTCTTTGTACCGATTCCATGGCTTTCAATAACTGGTATATGAATACCTAACTGATGAATATTTTTTGTAACAACTGCTGATTCTTGAGTGGTCCCCCATACGATAATCGCTTGAGGGTTTGCTTTTTTCACTCTCGTCAGCATCGCTTTTGCATCGTCTACGGTTGCTTCAAACTCTTCTTCAATAATTGCTTTTATCCCGTAATTAGGGGCTAAACGTTTAAATTCCTCATGTCCGCTTGTTCCGTAAGCGTTCGCGACATTGAGCCATGCCACTTTTTGTAGGCCATTTTCTTTTAAATAGCTTAATAGTTTAGAAATCACGATGTCGTCACCTTGAGCGGTTTTAAATGTCCAATTTCTTGGAGAATGATCATCAGGTTGGACTATTTGTTTACTAGCTGCTAAGGAGATGTATGGAATACCTGCTTTTTCGATTTGAGGAATCATGGCGAGTGCATTACCGCTAATCGTACCACCAATAATCGCTGTGACTTTTTCTTGTTCAATAAGTTTTTTCGTGGATAATACGGCTTCATTTTGATCAGACTTATCATCATAAGTAATCAATTCTATTTTTTTGCCATTAACCCCACCATTTTCATTCAGTTCCTTGACTAGCATCTTCACTGTTTCCATTTCCGGTTTTCCTAATGGCGCAGCTCCCCCAGAAGCAGAAAATATTCCACCAATTTTAATCACTTCGGATTCGGAGCCGCTTGAATGTTCCTTGCCACACGAAGCAAGAATGAATACGCATAACATAGATATCATGACCGATAAAAACTTTCTCATCCCTCATCGAATCCCCCTTAAAAATCCTGATAAATGGTACCGTTTTCATTTATGCGAAGTCTACACACAGCTGTGTGGCACGAATTATTTATGCAAAGAGAGGCAAAAAACTGGAGTCGTAGTAAGATAGGAGGTAGCATTTATACATTTTCGGTATATGAAATAATATATGACAAAGCGTAAATGACAATCACTTATTTATCATCCCATTCAACTAAAGCATTACCGCTTTAGTTGAATGGAGAAGTGATACTAGCGATTTTTGAAAGCTTCCACCGTATTTAATTTGTGCTGACGAACAAAGCCCTCAATTTCGTTTCGTGGCGCTTGTTCCTTTAACAGCCGGATAATTTCTTCATGTTCTTTAATGGATTCCTTCGCCCGCTGCGGCACAAAGGTGAACCCATACGCGCGGATTCGCCTCATTCGCTGCCAAATTTGCTTAATTTGCTCTTCTAAATACGCGTTGCCACAATGTTTGTAAATGAGCGCATGAAATTCATAATTGAGTTCACTAAATCGCTCAAAGTCAAATTCCTGCAGCGCCTGCTCCATCTTTTTATTTAATTCTGTTAATTGTTGAATCATCCCCTCCTTCATATTACTGGAGCTTAACGCTGTCGCGTATCCTTCAAGCACCGCCAAGACAGACAACGTTTCTAAATATTCTTTCTCGTTAATGTTGCTGACGATAGCACCCGTGTAAGGCTTATATTGAATCCACCCTTCCGCTTCCAATTGGCGGATTGCCTCCCTGACCGGAATGCTACTCAAGCTTAACTCTCGGGCAATTTGATCGATGACGATCCGATATCCTGGCCCATACAAGCCGTTTTCGATGCGAGAAAGAATATATTCATAGGCAATTTGTGTTTTGTTTTTTGTTTTGGATTCCATACTATTATCATATATCATATGCTATATGCTCACAAGCATGTAATTTTTCTATTTTATCCATGTTGGGCGGAAGCAGCGGAAGGTTGTTTCAATTTTCCGAATTTTGGTATCGGATGATCGCCGATAGAAACGTGAATCACTTGCACTTCCGTATAAAAGTCGAAGCTGTAATGACCGCCTTCGCGGCCGATACCACTGTATTTCGTGCCTCCAAACGGAATGCGCAAATCCCTGACGTTTTGCGAATTTACCCACGCCATTCCGCTTTCGATCGATTGGGCGATGCGATGGCCTCGTTTTATATCGTTCGTCCATACATATGCCGCTAGTCCGTATTTTACGTCATTTGCCATTCGAATCACTTCTTCTTCCGTTTCGAATGACATTACTGCCATAACTGGGCCAAAAATTTCTTCCTGCGCCACTTTCATGCTGTTATGACAATTCAATAGCAGCGTAGGCGGTACAAAGTTTCCTTTTTTCAGCTCCTCCGGAACGTCCGCCGAATAAACTTCCGCTCCTTCTTGTTTTGCGATTTCGATATAATTCATCACCGTTTCCCAATGTTTTCGGTGAATGAGTGGTCCGACTTCCGTCAAAGGATCCATCGGGTCGCCAATGGAAATATTTTTCACTCGTTCCTTGAGTTTTTCGACAAACGAATCATAAATCGATTTTTCTAAAAACAGGCGGGAATTGGCGGTGCATCTTTCGCCATTGAAGGAGAAAATGCCCCATACTACCGCATCAAGCGCTTTTTCTAAGTCCGCATCCGCAAAGACGATAACCGGAGATTTTCCGCCTAATTCCATCGACGTCTTTTTCAACGTATCGGCGCTGTTTTTGATAATTTCCGAGCCTGTTGCCGTTTCGCCAGTAAAGGAAATGAGACGCACATCCGGATGGGCGACAAGGGAAGCTCCTGCGGTTTCTCCAAAGCCGTGCACAACGTTAAATACCCCTTTTGGCAGCCCCGCTTCATGAATAATTTCTGCCAGTTTATTTGCCGTCAGCGGCGACCATTCGGCTGGCTTCAACACAACGGTATTTCCAGTAGCCAGAGCCGGCGCAACTTTCCATGTTTCTAGCATAAATGGCGCGTTCCACGGCGTAATTAATCCTGCTACACCGACTGGTTTGTAAATGGTGTAATTGAGAAATTGTCCGTCCACGTGATACGCTTCCCCAACCATGCGGCTTTTCACCATTTCCGCATAAAATCGGAAGTTTTCGGCAGCACGAGCCGCCTGCTTTTTCGTTTGGCTGATGGGAAGCCCCGTATCAAGCGATTCCAAATACGAAATTTCCTCCGCATATTTTTCAATTAAATCGGCAATCCGCAAAATATATGTCATTCGTTCTTGGACGGCCATCGTTCGCCACGGACCATTGTCAAACGCTTCTTTCGCCGCACGGACAGCTGCGTCAATATCCTCTTTCAAGCCTTCTGCCACTTCATTAATGGCTTCGTTCGTAAATGGATTTATATTTTCAAAATAGTTGCCTGATGCACCCTCAACAAATTCTCCATTGATATAGTGAAGCACGTTGCTGATTTTGTCTGCCATTCTTTTCCCTCCTAAAGAGTGATTACGTTTGGTAACGGCGATGAATATTATTATGTTTGTATGTTCCCGATTCACTAAATTCATGTAGTTCTAGAGATAGCGCCAAGTACCGCTTTTCGTAAAGCGCGGAGAAATGCTCCTTCATGACGCTAAAAATTTCCTCACAAACCGCTTTTTTATCCTCTTCCGAACGTCCTGCGCCGATTTTCAACGTGCCGTGCACAAACGCATCGTCCTCTGTGCCGTCGGCAACGTAATATTCTTTTAATTCAATCGCTCGTGAACGAATGCCGCCGATCGGGAACAAATCGCTTTGCGAGATAAGCACTTGATGAACTTTGCGCAATAGTTCATGAATATTCGCTTCTTTTGCAATATTATCGGTGTATTCCAAAATAAAGTGAGGCATGAAAACGGGCCCCCTTTGTCATACGATTTTGTTCATTAATCGGCCGATTTTTTCGATTTCGGCGACGACCTCATCGCCTACATTGACATTGACTGCTCCTTTTGGTGTTCCAGTGAGTATCATATCGCCGGCATTCAGCGTCATAAAACTACTTAAATACTCGATTAGTGCCGGGATACTAAAAATCATATCTTTCGTATTTCCTTCTTGTACCAACTTCCCGTTCACATATGTCCGCAACGTGAGATTCATCGGGTCATCAATATCGGCCTTATCGACCAGCCATGGACCAATCGGCGTGCAGTCATCGCGATTTTTCACACGAAAATTCGGGCGATAATAATTCTCCAAATAGTCGCGAATTGCGTAATCGTTCGCAATTGTATAGCCTTGCACATATTCATATGCTTCTTCCGCCTTAACTTTCCGCGTCGTTTTTCCGATTACAACAACAAGCTCACATTCATAATGCATAAACGTTGCATCGGGAGGTCTTGGTGTTTCGCCGCGATGTCCAATTAATGTATTTCGCCCTTTGAAAAAGACAAGCGGCTCTTTCGGGGCCGAAAACGATAATTCTTGTGCATGATCGGCATAATTTAGTCCTAACGCGAAAATCGTCCGCGGCTCAACAGGAGGAAGCCATGTTACTTCCTCTTCTTTCACGGTGCGTCCATTATTCAATCGCAGGAGCCCACTTTCCTCTACTACCGCCCCGTAAACAGCACCGTTAAACGCTACGCGCGCGCGTTTCATGACGTCCAATCTCCTTTATCCAATCGCTTTCATGCACAACCGTGTTTTCTAAACTTCCGATTTTTTCGATTTCAATGCGTACATGATCTCCTGCTTTCACAAGCGGCGCACCTTCTGGAACACCAACAAGTAGGACATCCCCTGGATATAGCGTCATAAACTCAGTAATATCAGCCAATAATGACGCTACAGGACGCATTAAATGTTTCGTGTTATTATGCTGGACTAAGCGGCCATTGACAAACACTCGTATATCGAGCGAATCTGGGTCAACCACTTCCTTTTTCTCGACCACCCAAGGTCCCATCGGAGCGAATCCATCCCTTGAGCGTTCCTTTACAGCGGGACGATAAATCGTTTCGTGCGGAATGGTAACATCGTTTACGATCGTATATCCATCGATATAATCGAATGCACGTTCTTTTGCGACCTTTGTCGCAGTTTGCCCAATGACCACGCCAAGCGCCGCCCCGACCTGCAGCTCAGACGCATCATCTGGCAATGGAATACATCCCCCATGCACATTTACCGTATTGCTTGGTTTCATATACAAAATCGGAGCACTAGGAGGGTGATGGTACGGCGGCTTCGTCATTTGCTTCCGAAACCGCTCCCATTCCTCTTTGTAGTTTAAAAGTACGCCGTAAATGGCACCCATCGCTGGTGCTCCCCATTGCAGTTGATTCGCATCGTACTCCGTTCCATCAATGATCACTGTATTTCTCTCTGGATCTACTTCCGACTCCATCGTATAAGAAATTCCAGCAATTTTAAAAAATGCTTTAGCCACCTGTTTCCACCACGCTCCCGGCAATCATGATGTTACTTCCGTTAATAGATTGTATTTCACGAGCGTTTGCCGGATTTTCTCTTGAATCTCTTCGCTTGGCAAATCAAGCGGCAGCCGTAGCTTCGGTGTAATTTTTCCCATCATTCCTAACGCTGCCTTTACCGGTCCTGGATTCGTTTCTATGAATAAAATATCGTTTAACTCCATCAGTTCAAAATGAAGATCTTGCGCCCGTTTCACATCTCCTTCAAACCATGCGTTGTGCATTTCCGCTACTTTTGCTGGTGCCACATTTGCCGTTGCACTAATCGATCCTGCTCCACCAATTGCTAGCATCGGATAGCATAATAACTCAATACCGGAGAATAAGAGAAAATTTCTGCCGCAATAAAGAAGAACGCGATTGACGTGTTCAAAATCTTTATTGGACTCTTTCACTCCGATAATATTCGGACAATCTTCTACTAGCCGCGCCATCGTCCGCACTTCTAAATTCACTGCCGTTCTTCCTGGAATGTTATAAATAATAATCGGAATATCTACCGAATCAGCGACAGCTTTGAAATGCTTATAAAGTGCCTGCTGGGATGGTCTATTATAGTAAGGCACAATCACCATAGCAGCATCCGCGCCAATCTCTTGAGCAAACTTTGTCAATTCAAGTGTTTCCGCATGATTCGTGGAACCGGTCGCCGGAATAAATGGAACTCTTCCATTTACTGCTTTTTTCGCTGTTTCCATTACTCTCTTACGTTCTTCAATCGTTAAGGAACTAGGTTCTCCCGATGTTCCTGTGACGGAAATTCCATGGCTTCCACTTTCAATTTGCCAGTCAATTAATTTTTTCATCGTTTCAAAATCGATATTCCCTTCGCTGTCAAACGGTGTAATGACAGGAGCGATGGACCCTCTTAATCTTTGTTTAATCTCTTCGTAAGCCATAAAATATGCCCTCCTATAATTTCTGTTCATTTCTTAATTTTCTAAAATTTGATTATATTATATATAAAATTATATATGTTTTCAACGAGTAAATCATATATGATATTTCGTAAGCTAGTTTTTCTATATAACTGACTTTAATTTTTTATTATTGGCAGATTTTTCTTCATCTGACAGACGTCTAATAAAAGCGAGCTTTATAGATTGTTTATCGTTTATTTTGTTTAATCCAATAATCGTTCCATTCAACATATTCGTGTGTAAAGTTTTGGTAGAAATATTGCAGATTCCTCTATAATAGTTTCTGCCTATTTCTATTTGAACGACATATTCACCTATTTTCGGAATCATATAATCATATTCTAATCGGGCATGAAAAGTCATCTTTTCTTTATCCTCTTCTTCTGAATTAGTGATCGTACACAAAACACTATAATAATCCCCAAGATAATGCGGAACATCATGAACCATTCCGGACAATAATAACTGCCGAATCATCGAAGAACTAATTTTTTTGTTTTGATACTTCACTTCTGGAACGGTTGTAACTTCAAATATCCCCTTTCCGTCCTGTTCGAGCTGTTCCATTGTCCCTTTTCCCTTATATCCGTACGTAAAATCAAATCCTGCCACCACATGACGGCAGCAGAGAGAAATAAGAAATCGATCAACAAATTCTCTATGAGAAAGTTTCGAAAAATCCTCATCAAATTTGACAATATAAAACTTTTCCACTCCTAATTTTGCAAAAATCTCTTGTTTTATTGATAGAGGGGAAAGATACGAGTTCACTTTTTTAGATGTCGGAATCACTTGGCTTGGATGCGGAAAAAATGTCATCACGGCCAGTGTTAATTGTTTCTTTTTTGCGAGGCGTTTTGCCGTTTCAATAATCTTTCGATGACCTACATGTACTCCGTCAAAAAAACCGAGCGCCATTACACATGGTTCAGGCTTAAAGGCAGACAAGTCTGTGTTTTTGTCTATATAAATAACTTTCACCGACTCATCCCCCATTTGAAAGGCTAGCGATATTGCGGTATTTTCCTTCAAAAAATAACAGCGGATCGCCTTCTTTCATGTAAATGTCTGTTACTTTTCCAATATATAACGTATGGTCCCCTGCGATATATGATGTATCGACATCACACAAAATATTGGCTAAGGCATCTGGTAATATCGGATGGCCATCAATCCAATTAAATTCCACGTTCCGCTCTTCTTTTAATTGTCCAGCAAATAACATAGAAAGATCTTGTTGTTGATCAGATAAAATATTGACAGTAAATTTCCCTGTTTGTTGAATGACTGAATTCATTTTAGCCTTTTCTCCAACAGAAATAAGAATCAACTTCGGATTTAATGACACTGACATAAATGCATTTGCTGTCATTCCACGCACTTGACCGTCTAAAGAGGACGTAATGACAGTAACACCGGTTGCAAATTTCCCCATCGCATTTCTAAATGTACGATCGTCCACTTTCTTCACTCCTTTTATCACGATCACTGTCGGTTTATCACTACTAATTTCAACTCTGTCATTTCTTCTATAGCATATTTAATCCCTTCTCTTCCTATCCCGCTTTCTTTTACTCCACCATACGGCATATGATCAACACGAAATGTTGGAATATCATTGATCATTACCCCGCCTACTTCTAGCTTCTCTGCCGCATCCAAAGCACGGGCAATATGATTCGTATAAATTCCTGCCTGTAACCCATATCGAGAATCATTAACAAATTGAATTGCTTCTTCTACGGAAGCTACTTTATTGATGAGAACGACAGGGCCAAATACTTCTTGACAGGAAACTTTCATATCTGGCTTTGTATGAAGCAGCACCGTAGGATGTACGATGTTTCCTGTTATATCTCCTCCAGTTGCCACCGTAGCCCCAGCTTGTTTTGCTTCTTCAATCCAATTTAATACACGCTGCACGTCATTTTTAGAGATTAATGCAGATATATCTGTGCTGGCATGGAGCGGATCGCCGATTGTCAATGTTCTTGTTTCTGACACAAATCGATCAACAAATTCTTCGTATATATTTTTATGCACATAAATTCGTTGCAAAGATATGCATACTTGACCTTGGTTGGAAAATGCCCCTTTCACACATCTCGGAACAATTGAACGTAAATCTACACCTTCATCAATAATTACAGCTGAATTGGAACCAAGTTCAAGTGTGACACGTTTTAACCCTGCTTTGTTGCGAATCGCAATTCCTACTTGAGGACTTCCTGTGAACGTAATCATTTTCACTCGTTCATCCTGTACAATTTGGTTACCAATAAGACTCCCTCTACCTGTCACAACATTTAATGCACCATCAGGCAAGCCAGCCTCTTGCAGTAGTTCGGCGATAAAGAAAGCGGATAGCGGTGTTTGCGAAGCTGGCTTTAAGACAATCGTATTTCCAGAAGCAATAGCAGGTCCAACTTTGTGAGCAACTAAATTCATCGGAAAATTAAATGGAGTAATCGCCCCGATCACACCAATTGGCTCCCGAATAGTATAACCAATTCGATTTTCCCCACCAGGTGCCGCATCTAACGGCAGCGTTTCGCCATGAATCCTCTTTGCCTCTTCTGATGAAAATTTGTATGTTTGGATCGTACGATTGACTTCTTCTAATGCTGTGCGAATCGGTTTAGCGGACTCTTGTGCAATGATGTGTGCAGCCTCCTCTTTTCGTTGTTCTAACAAGGAGGCTACGTTTTCTAAAATTTTTGCCCGTTCATGTTTCGGCATTTTCGCCATTTTTTCACGCGCATGGTAAGCAGCTGCAATTGCTTGATCGACATCGTTTAAAGTAGCAACAGGAATTTCAGCAATGATTTTTTCATTATATGGAGATAGAAGTGAAGTGTATTTTTCGGCTTTCACCCATTTTCCATCAATAAATAATTTTTTTCTCATATCTCTCTTCCCTTTATTTTTTAAATAATGAATGTAGGTTTCATTTTTTGCAAAGTTGGTTCTTTTACTTCTACCGTTTTATCGTCATGAACATCTAGCACTATGGATGCCTCTTCAAACCAGCTGTCTGGAGCTTGATGTCCCCAGAATGTTTGGCGACGCGGATCGTTAATATCCCAACGAATCGGTTGAAAATCAGGATCACTTGTTAAATAATCTCCCGTATATAATTCAATTCGATGCCCATCTGGGTCCCGCAAATAAAGGAAAAAGGCATTGGACAACCCGTGGCGGCCCGGCCCTCGTTCGATGCTCGAGGCATATCCCATCGAAGCAAGCACATCGCAAGCGTGAATCAGGCTAAGTTGATCGGAAAGCCAAAAGCCAATATGGTGAAGACGTGGCCCTTTGCCATTCATAAACGCAACATCATGAACGTTCGGTTTCCGATGCAACCAAGCTGCCCATAACTGTTTATCTTCTGTTTCTGTATATTCTGAACAAGCAAACCCTAATTCTTTTACATAAAAATCGTACGCTTTTTGCACATCTGTAACCATGCAGTTAAAATGATCAATTCGCTGTACTCTCGCACCACGATACAAGTCATATCGCTGCAACAGCCGTTCAACCGTATCCATTTTCACAAAAAATTCCAATGGGAGGCCAGATATATCTTGAACACGGAAGGCTCTTCCAATTGCATGTTGTTGACCTTCTTCTATCCATTTCGGATTCAGCTGTTTTTGTCGGAAAAAGTGATACAAAGCCTCTAAATCTTCTTCAGAATGCACTTTATAGCTAATAACTTCTACACTAGGTTGTTCCGCTTTTTTCAACAATAAACTATGATGATGGTATTCCTCCAATCCTCTTAAATATAGATGGTTGTTGTCTGCTTCAGTCACAACAAAGCCTAGAGCACGTTCATAGAAATCACGTGAAGCATTTAAATCGGTCACTCTTAACACTGCCCTCGCACAGCGGATAATATTAAACTTCATACGATTTAGCCCCCTCTTTTTGATTAATTAGTATTGACAGAAACATTAGCAAGCTTCGGTGTTCCTAAAAATTCGTAAATTAAATTTTTGTAATAATCTTTTTCATAGTTATCAAAATAAGTCATTCCCATACGGATTGGATCACCAAAAAAGTAGTATTCATAATGCGTTTGCCGGCTTCCGAAGGCGCTCATTGTCATATCCCACGCCAAACGGAACAATTGCACGCGCTCATATCCATCGATATTTGCCCCTTGCATCGCTCTTCGCACAATCGAGCCGATTTCTTCATTGTTGAAGTCAGCTTCGGTCGGAATCGCCATCAATCCAGAGGCGCCAAGAATGCGCACAATTTCTGCTAGACGCGGATAAATCCTCGGATACCAATTTCTTGCAGCGTCAAGCGCCTCAAAATCTGGCGTCATCGTTCCCCATTTGTCCAATTTAGCGTTATGTTCCGCCCGATATAAATGGCTGCGCATCGTCTCGAGCACTAACATAATTTCTGTTCCTTTGTCTTTGACATGCTGGAATTGTTCAATACCAATTGCATCCATAATACAAAGAACAACACCGAGGATAAATTCTGTTTTCACAATATTTTTGGCTACCACTTGATGAGACATATGAACAACTGCGTTTGTTTCGCGGAACGTCCGATTGCAAATGGAAGAATTCCCACAAACAAACACGCGCTCCCATGGAACGAATACGTTTTCAAATGAAACGATGGCATCCCCTTCTTCAAAACGCGAGCTTAGTGGATGATCCCAAACGCTTTTGCCGTAGTCAAACGCTTCACGGCAAATAAATTTTACACCTGGAGTATTATTTGGAATGGCAAACGCTAACGAGTATGGATCTTCACCTGATCCCACTTTTTTAACCGTGGACGGAAATACTAAAATTTCGTCAGTAATTCCACCTTGCGTCGCCAATAGACGGATACCATCAACGATAATGCCATCTTTTCTTTTTTCCACTAAATGCAAAGGAACGTTTGCATCTTTTTGTTCATGTTGAGCTTTTGAACGGTTCATTTGTGGATGAATGAGTGTATGTGTAAGGCTAATATCGTTTTCACGTGCATATTCATAATAATTTCTCGCGTTCTCAGCAAACATCGGGTCATCTTCGGCAAACAAGTCATTAGCTACTCCCATCGCCATCACTTCCGCATTCAAGTAATCTGGTGAACGCCCCATCATTCCCGCGGAAGTACGTGCCCATTCTTGCGTTGCTTCCCGTCTGGCAATCAATTCTTCCTTCGTCGTAGGCTGAATATATGTCATACCAACTTTGTTTCCCGTTGTTGGTGACGTATATAACATTTTTCCCGGCTTTTCGTATTGAAGATCATACAGACGTGCCATCGATTGAATGACATTTTTAAACGCTGGATGTTCGGTAACATCCTCAACTTTTTCCCCGTGAATATAGACATTACTTTTCGCTTTTTTTAAACGTTCGATATACTCTTTACCTGTTTTTGCTGGCATTTGTTATTCCCTCCTACATTCTTTTTCCATTTTCATGTATAATTACAATAGTAAGCGATTTCCTTTGTTTAAAAACTCACCTCTTTCACCAGAATTATTTTCTGAATCTTTAGAATTAATATAACATATGATTTCATATATGAAAAATATAAAAAACATTGGTTAAGTATATGAAAAATATATACAAGAGAGGAGAATAAGCATGATTGATATAAAACAATTAAAATATTTTGCGACAATTGTTGAAGAAGGGCAAATTACAAAAGCGGCTAGAAAACTACATATTGCTCAACCTCCGCTAAGCCAACAGCTAAAACAGCTCGAAGAAACTTTGGGAGTTACGTTGCTAGAAAGAAACGGTAAAAAATTAGAATTAACTGAATCAGGAAAAATTTTATATCATAAAGCAAAACAGTTACTACAGCAATTAGATGATGCTATTTTAGAAGTTCGAGAAACAAATGAAGGAATCAAAGGTATACTGTCCATAGGATGCGTAAAATCTTGTTTTTTCTACTTACCTGAAACAATAAAAAAATTCAACAAAAATTTCCCAGATGTTAAATTTCATTTAAGAGAGGGAGATAGTTTTCTAATTAGCGAATTGTTAAAACAACGAGAAATTGAAATTGGTATCGTTCGTCTTCCAATTGATTCTAATCAATATGAAATTATTAGTTTGCCAAGTGACCCTTACGTAGCTGTTATACCAAAGCAATGGAAATATCATCACCATTATATTTACATGAAAGAATTTACTGATATTCCTCTTCTTCTTCTCCATCGAATCAGTGGAAAAGGTCAATATGAACTCGTTATTAATGAATGCCGACGTCACGGTTTTGAACCAAAAATTATTTGTGAGTGCCCTGACGTTACTATATTATTATCGCTAGTTTCCAAAGGAGTTGGAGCAACAATTGTACCAAAATCTACTGTTTCCATTTTCCGGATTCCAGAAATCACCGTACTTGAAATTATAGATTCCTCTATCCAGGCTGAAGCAGCAGTTATTATTGAAAAAAATCGCTATATATCAAAAAGTTCTATCCATTTTTTAGAAATTTTAAAAACAGAACTCAGTAGTAAATAACAAAATTATGGAGGCTGTCCCAAAAGGCCGTAAAACGACCTTTTGAGGACAGCCTCAGAATCATTGATCCTTATTTTCTTATAAATTGTTGTGTCCAGATATATCCGTTTTCTTCAAAACCTACTCCGATATGCGTGTAGTTTTTGTTCAAAATATTCGCCCGATGGCCTGGGCTATTCATCCAAGCCGCCACTACTTCTTGCGGAGTCCGTTGGCCTTTTGCAATATTTTCTCCGGCGGCCGTATAAGAAATGCCGAATTTTCTCATCATTTCAAACGGAGAACCATATGTCGGGCTGTTATGGGAGAAATAATGGTTCACTGCCATGTCTCTTGACTTTTCACGGGCCACTTTGCTTAACGCTAAATCAACCTTTAAAGGCGGCAAGCCATATTTCGCTCTTTCTTTGTTCGTTAAATCTACTACTTGTTGTTCATAAGCTTTTAATCCTGCTTCATTTACATTTGCTTTTTGACTTGGTGCAGGCGCCTGCGTTGCTGGCTTGCTTACAGGAGTTTGTACATTCGCTGATGGTTTTTGGACAGTAGTTGTGGCTGGTTTTGGCTGTACTGTTTTTGCCACTTCTGCATATCCTGTTTGATCTAAAATAAACTGCACCCATTTTTCGATATCTTGAATATTAGATGGATAGACAGTTTTAACTTCATAGTTTTGGATAGACGGACATGGGGCAGGCCCTGCCGCTTCCGTTTTCGCTGTTGTAGTTGTAAAAGATGCTCCTACAATCGCTAAAGATGCAGCAAGTGAAAATACGATTTTTTTATTCATTGTTTCTCCTCCTTCAATCTCACTCTTGCTTGCACATACATCATAACACGAGTTTTTTGTAAAATTTTTAGATAAATATGGTAATTACATTAATTTACCATTATTGTTCTGCAAGAAGGGATTTTTTCATAAAAAAATCCTAGTCTATCCCCGATGAGAACTAGGGTTGTAAAAAATTATCTTTCATTATTATTAAATCCTTTTTTGTAATGGTAACTATTCAGCCACATCATAAAGTGAGCTGAATAAATAGTAATCCTACCCATCTATTACTTAAAAATAAAGATTGACAAAGTTTAAGAAAAGGGTAAAAATTAACATTTTTTACGATAGTGTGGTTCATCACCAAAAGATGTACTTGATTTTTACGTTAAAATGTGATAGAGGTCTCTAGACGGACACGCAAAGTAAAACGCTGGATATTTCGATACCCATATCCTCGCCTTTTGATCAATTTTATTTTGTTGTTGATTCCTTCCATTGGACCATTTGAGTAAGAAAAAACGATGCAAGAAAGCACTGCGTCTCTTCGGGTGATGAGTGCCTTGGCAATACTGCGTACGGCGGCACAGTCGCTAAAAAGGTACCGGTCAAACCATTGGGTCAAACGAGTTTCGGCTTGCTTTCTTGTTTGGCTTTTGGATACGTAACGGAAATGTTGAAGTGCTTGATAGACATCACGTAAATAAGCACTTTCTTGGCACCATTGTCGAACTTCCTGTCTCTCTTCTTCTGTTAATTTTTCTGGACGTTGGCTTAACAATCGGCACACGCGGCGAACGCTTCCATGTTTGGTTCCGCCTTTGGCAAGGTATTTGCGACAACGTTCCAGTGCATCGGTGAATAACTGAATCACATGGAAGTGGTCAAGAACATGGATGGCTTTTGGACATACCTTTTCAATGGCTTTTCTCATGGCAGGAGCCAAGTCGCTGACAACATACTTCACTTTGGAGGCGACGGGTTGAAGCGCCTCCACAATGGCTTCTTCATTTTTTCCAGAAGCAATGGAAAGGACATTCCGAGTCTGTGTGTCCATCACCGCTACTCCGTAATCATGTCCCTTTCGGAAAGCGAATTCATCCACACATACTACTGTAGGATTCGATGTTGGTAAAAGAGCCGGGGCATATTGATAAAACCAGCGTTCTACTGTCGTATAGGCGAGTTGTAACAAGCGAGCGACTTCTTGAATCGTTTTTCCGATGCATAACTGGGCGACCCAATGTTGAAACGATTCCGTCGCGATACTGTGAGACGGAAGTCCCGGATAAGAAACGGTGAACGTCAGAAAACAGGCTTGGCAACGCCGTCTTTCTATGGGAAGTTCAATCCAAAATAAACCGACCGTATTGGTATAGCCATGAATCCATTGTTTTCGTTTCGATGATATTTTGGTTGTCCGTCCGAAGCAAGTCGGGCAGATCGGACAATGAGGAGGGAGGGAAAGTTCAAAAATCCATCGTTCTCCCTCTTTTCGTTCTCCATGAATAAGAAAGCCTGGTAAAGTGATCAAATCTTTGATAAACTGAGATTGCATGCGAAATTTCCTCCATGGTTGATGGTTTGGTCACCTTTACCATACAGGAAATTTCGCATTTTTTGTACCCTTGATCAGAAAACAACCTGATTGTCAAGTACATTTTGTGGTGAAGAGCCGATAGTGTTACAATATAACATTTTGTTTGAAAGTTTTTGCAAGAATTTTTTATAGCGTCTCGTCAAGTCTTTATGATTTCATGACAATTTTTCGAACATTGTCTTAAAATCATTATATTTGCTTTAATTTTGTAGTATAGTAATAGTGCGATTAGGTAATATTTCATATTCTAGGGAGCGTGCAATGATGATCGTTCATGAGTTAGTTGGTACGGAAAACTTGTTTGCAGGGCAGTTAAAGGAAGGATATTACGTTGTTCGTGAGAAATACAACATGTTAGATATCCATCAGTGTAGCGCGGATGTGTTTCAACAATTTGACTGCGGAACGGAAGAGGTTATTACTGTTGTTTTTGATCCTGGCAATGAATATTCCCTTGTCTGCCTTGATGTATATACATTTGAAAACAAATCTCCTTCCCTCGCCGAATTGAAACAGACACTTCAAATAAAGCACCATGACCTTTTCCAAACAGAAGCAGTCTCAGTGTGAGACTGCTTTTTTCTCGCTCTTTTTCTGCTTTGCTGGCAGGAGATGAACTGCTTCCGCTCGTAATGCTTCTACTGCTTCTAACAAACTTTCATTGCTACTCGGATGCGGGTAAAAAGGAAATTTCATATCCTCCTCACGTGCGGCCATTTCCAATCCAATAATTCCGCTCGAAATGAGATCAACCGCTCCCGCACCGATCATATGAACGCCTAGTATCACATCTTGTTTTACATCACTAATGATTTTTACCAATCCATCTTTTTGGCCAATAATACTAGCATATCCGTTTCCAGTTATCGGAAAACTTCCGACACGAATGTCCTCATACTGCACTCTTGCTTCGTCTTCCGTCAATCCAACGCTCGCTATCGGCGGAATGGAATGTACAATCGTTGGAAGAAAGGTGAGGTCGATTTCGGACTGTTTTCCAGCGATTGTTTCAGCGGCGACTTTTCCTTGTTTGACTGCTTTCACTGCAAGCATCGGCCCGCCTGTTACATCCCCCACAGCGAAAATATGGGGAAGCGATGTTCTCGCTTGATGGTTGATCTCAATAAATCCTTGCTCCGTGCGCTGGATGCCAAGACGGTCGATGCCTAATTCATCAATGTTCGCTTTCGCTTCGCATGCCACAAATACATGCGAGCCCTCGACCGTCACCGTTTCTCCTGTCTTTGTCTTTAACGTGACGGCAACGGCATCCAGCAATAACGTGACGCTTTCTACTTTACAATGCTGATAAAGTTTGATTTTCCGTTTTTTCCATATTCTCTGCAATTCATTAGCGACCGTTTCATCTAGCCCAAATGTGCCATCATCCGTAATGACAGACACTTGCGAACCAAACGCGCGAAAACTCATTGCCACTTCAATCACGATATAGTCGTTTCCGTAAACGATCAAATGGTTGGGTAATGTTTCCAATCCATATATCGAATACACGTTTAAAATGCGTTCATGGTCAATATTGATGGATGGTGGTGAAACGTACGATGCCCCGGTGGCAATGATGGCGTGCCGAAAGCGGTACACGTCAAACACTTCTCCCGATTCAACGCCGATGCGGTCTTCCGCTAAAAAGGACGCTTTGCCGCGGATGACTTCGATACGGTTCGCTTTGCAAAGCGCTTCTACGCCCTGACGAAGCTGAGTAACTACCTTTGTCTTATAGTTTTGTAGTTTTCCTAATTGAAACGAAACATGTCCCAATTCAATCCCGATTTCCTCAATGTGAGGAAGCTCTGCCATTTTCTGCGCAGCATGAGTGAACACTTTTGACGGAATACAGCCTTTGTTCAAGCAAACACCACCGAGCTCCTCTTTTTCGATGAGTGTGACAGACAGACCAAACTGGGCAGCGCGAATCGCAGCGTTATATCCGCCTGGTCCTCCGCCAATGATGACGACATCTCGTTCATGGGCAAGTTCTCCAACTACCATTTACACCAACTCCATTAACATTAGTTTTGGATTTTCGATCAGTCTTACAAAATAGTTTGTAAACGCCACAGCCGTCGCACCATCGGCGACGCGGTGGTCAAATGACATCGAGATGTTCATGATTGAGCGAACTGCGATTTCATCATTTTCCATGACAACAGGACGTTTTTTCGTTTTATGGAACGCCATAAGTGCTACTTCCGGATAATTAATAATTGGTGTTGCGCCAATGCTGCCACCGAGCGGACCTACGTTGCTGATGGTGAACGTGCTTCCTGTCATTTCTTGAAGCGTCAATTTGTTTTCTTGCGCTTTTTTCGTGAGATGTTTCGCTTCTTCATGAATCTCCCGCAGTGACTTGCATTCGACATGTTTGACGACTGGCACGATTAATCCTTCTTTTGTGTCGACGGCAATGCCAATATGATGCTCTTGCTGAAGATGGATCACTTCGCGTTCTTCATCAAGCTTAGAATTAAATATTGGAAACTGCTTTAACGCGAGCGACAACGCTTTAATGAAAAACGCCGTTGCGGAAATATGGAAGTTTTGCTGTTTCAGCTCTTCACGGAATCGGATGAGCTCGGTGACATCGACTTCTTCAAAATGCGTACAATGCGGAATCGTATATAACGATTGCGCCATTTTTTTCGCGATTTGCTTGCGGCGACCGTGGAACGGGATGATGGAAGATGATTGTGAGTTGTCACCCACTTTTTCGAATGATTGAGCTTCCACATCGCTGCCTGCGATCGACGAATGATTCGTTTGCTTCGTATTGTTAGTTTCGATAAAGCGGTACACGTCATCGTCAGTAATTCGGCCGCCTGGTCCTGTACCGACAACTTGTTCCAAATCCACTCCGTGTTTGCGGGCAATTTTCCGTGTATACGGCGAGGCAAGCACGCGCCGTTTTATCGTCCGCTTAACGGAAACAGTCTCTTCTTCTTTGATGGCAAACGGGCGAGTGGATTCCGTCGCCACATTTGGCTGACTGGACGGCGTTTCTGCAAGTGGCGATGATTTTGTTTCTAACGTAAGAATCGTCGTGCCAACTGAAATCGTTTCCCCCTCGGGAACGAGAATATCTTGGATGATACCTGCGGCTGGTGCGGGAATTTCCGCTACCATTTTATCCGTTTGTACTTCGACTAGCGGTTGGTCTGCCTTTACATGATCTCCTTTTTTGACCAGATAATTTAATACGGTAGCTTCGGTCATTCCTTCACCGATATCATGAAGTTTCACTTCCATTGTTTCTACCCCTTCCGCTAGAAGTTCATTACTTTTTCAATCGCATGCAAAACGCGCTCTGGTGTAGGTAAATAATCATCTTCATAAGCAAAAAACGGCACGGGAACGTCAAATCCAGTCACTCGTTCTACTGGCGCTTTTTGATATAAAAACGATGTATCGTTAATAACAGCGAGAATGTCATTCGCCAATCCACCAGTGGCGTGAGCTTCCTGCACAATAACCGTCCGCCCCGTCTTTTGAACCGAATCGGCGATGATATCTTTGTCAAGTGGGTAGAGTGTGCGCAAGTCGATAACATCGACATGAATTCCTTTTTTTTCCGCAGATTCGGCTGCTTTCATCGCTACTGGCACCATCGCCCCCCACGCGATGACGGTTACATCGTCTCCTTCGCGCAATTTTTTTCCTTTGCCAATTTCAACCGTATATTTTCCTTCTGGTACATCCTCTCGAAATGCACGATAGATGCGCATTGGCTCTAAAAACAGCACCGGGTCGGGGTCTTCAATGGCGGCAATGAGTAAACCTTTTGCGTCATATGGCGTAGATGGGCAGACGACTTTGATACCTGGCATATGGGTAAACAGTGCTTCGGTGCTGTCGGAATGAATTTCTGGAGCGCGAACTCCCGCGCCATACGGGGCGCGGATGACCATCGGCACGGTAAAATGTCCCATCGTCCGCGCGCGCATCCGTGCGGCATGCGTCATAATTTGCTCGTATGCTGGATAAATAAAGCCTAAAAACTGAATTTCAACGACAGGCCGAAGTCCATTGATCGCCATCCCGATCGCCGCACCAGTAAATCCTGCTTCGCTTAACGGCGTGTCGATGACCCTATCCTCGCCAAATTCCTCCTGTAATCCTTCCGTGGCGCGAAATACACCCCCGTTTTTTCCGATATCTTCTCCAAGCAAAATAACATCTTCTCTCTCTTTTAACATCGTGCGAAGTGCATCATTAACCGCTTGCACAAGCGTTAGTGTCTTGGTGTTCACCGCTGTCGTCATCCTTCGATCCCCCGTTTCCATTGGAAATACGCGTTTTTCTGTTCGGCAATCGTCCACGTCGGTTGGGCAAAAACATAATCAAACATGTCAGCTGGGTTCGCTTTTGGATATCGTTCCATTTCTGCTACCGCTTGCTCGATTTCCACGCTCACTTCCTTCTGTACTTGATTCATCCATTGTTCATCCCACCAACCTTCCTGCTGCATAAATCGCTCAATCCGCTTGATTGGATCGGTCGTTTCGCGTCTTCGCTTACTTTCTTCTTGATCGCGGTATTTCGATGGGTCATCGGAAGTAGTGTGGGCGCCATAACGCCATGTGACCGCTTCAATTAATGTTGGTCCTCCTCCATTTCTTGCTCGTTCAAGCGCTTGTTGCGTTTCAAAATACACGGCAAAAATGTCGTTTCCATCGATGCGAATGCCAGGAATGTCATACGCCAGCGCTTTTTGCGCGATCGTCTTCGATTTCATTTGGCGAGTAATCGGCACGGAAATCGCATATTGATTGTTTTGGTTGAAAAAGACCACAGGTAAATTGAAAACGCTTGCAAAATTGAGTCCCTCGTGAAAATCTCCTTCAGATGTTGCCCCATCTCCAAAATAAACGATAACCGCATTTTTCGTTCCTTTCCTCTTTTCGACGTAGGCTGCTCCTGCTGCATGCGGAAGCTGCGTGGCAATCGGAACGCTCGGCGGAACGATTTTTTTTCCTTCAGATGGAACACACCCTTCCGTTCGACCTTTCCAATATAGAAGCGTTTGCGTTAAGGAGCGGCCGAACGTCATCATCGCTCCGTGATCGCGGTATGTCGGAAACATCCAGTCACCATTGCGCAATGCAAGAGCGCTTCCAACTTGACACGCTTCCTGTCCCTCGTACGGAACATAAGTACCAATGCGACCTTGCCGCTGCAGACTGACACATTTCCGATCAAACATTCTGGTGCGGATGAGATGACGGTACATTGTCATCACCAGTTCTTTTGTAATTTGTTCGCGATATTCAGATCGCACAATGCACCCTTGTTCATTCATAATTTGTATAATAGGAAACTGAAATTCCATCGAATCCCTCCTTTGCCGTTATCGTCGGATATCCCATTTTGGCCGTTTGCGGTGCGTAAAAAAATTATTGCGGCGGCTACGCTGCTGCAACCGTTCTTCACAAAAGCGATTCGCTGCTTCGATCGTTGTGATATGGTCCGCTTCCGCTCGGGAATAAATATGAAGGAGCGTCGAATAAATAGTTTTTGTTTTTTGTAGTACACGCTCTTTATTCGGTCCGTATAGTTCATCAGCTACTTGAATGAGCCCTCCAGCGTTAACGATGTAATCTGGCGCGTATAAAATTCCTTTCTCTCTCAACATCTGTCCGTGGCGCACATCAAGCAATTGATTGTTGGCAGAACCGACAATCGCTTTTACTTTCAACACATATATGGTGTCATCATTTATGACATTGCCGAACGCACATGGAACAAATATATCCGCGTCCGTTCCGTAAATTTCTGTCCCATGCACGATCTTTACACCCGCTCCAAGTTTTTTTCCATACGATACAATTTCCTCAACCGCTGCTTCGTTAATGTCGCACACATATAAATCCGCGCCTTCTTCCAATAAGCGCTTTGCTACTTTCCTACCCACTTTTCCTAACCCTTGAATAGCGTATGTTTTTCCGTGAAGCTCGTCGCTTCCCCAAATCACTTTGTTGGTAGCTTGAATACCGTAAATGACACCTAACGCGGTCGGCACGGAAGAATCGCCGCTGCCACCATACTCCTCGGGAACACCTACGATGCAGTTTGTTTCTTTCATCGCATGAACGAAATCATCTGGCGTCGTTCCCATATCAGTACCCGTATAAAACCGACCATTCAACGATTCGACAAACTGACCGAACGCACGGAACAGTTCCGGTGTCTTGTCTTTGCGCGGGTCTCCAATAATAACCGCTTTTCCGCCTCCAAAATCGACGTCTGCTGCAAGACATTTGTACGTCATCCCTTTCGAAAGACGGAGCACGTCAAATAGTGCGTCTTCGACTGCCACATATGGGTACATTCGGCATCCGCCAAGCGCTGGACCTAGCGTTGTGTTATGAATGGCAATAATCGCTTTTAACCCCGTTTTTTCATCATTACAAAATACGACTTGTTCATGTTCACGAATTTGCGTAAATATATCAACCGCTTTCCACTGACTTGTGACGGTATTCATATTCTTTCAACCTCCTATGAATGCAACTGTTTCTGTAACATTTGCGCGATTTTTTGTTTCGGTAAAATTACTTGTTTCACTTCGCCGATTCCGATTACTTGCATCTCGTTTTTCGCTTCCACTTTTGTCACGACGACATTGTCACGAATCTCGGTCACTGTCGCTGTCACCGTCACGGTCGATCCTTCCGTTGTTGGAGCAATATGTTTCACGGATACAGCTACTCCCATTCCTTCTTCATGTTCTTCTAAATAAGGTAAAATAATTTTGCGGGAAGCCCATTCCATGTGATATACCATCGATACGGTGGAATAAGCTGGATGGACGACATTCCCTTCAAATTGTGCAAACATATCAGGAGTCACAACCGCTTCTACCACAGCGGTATCCCCCATTTTCATTCCCGGTTTCATCTTGTTTCACCTCTTCATTATTATTAATACTCATATATAACTTATAAATATATATACGTTTTAAAAACGTTATATTTATTATTTATTATATTTTTTAAATCGAAAAAAGGGGATAAGCTTGAAAACGCTTATCCGATTCTTTTCATTGTTCAACTTAACACCGCGCGATCGCTCGCTAGTTGTGTGCCGCGAATACGCTGGAATTCTGCCAATAATTTTTCTACTGTTAAACCTTTCTTTTCGTGTTCATCCACTTCCAAAATGATTTGTCCTTTGTCCATCATGATAAGGCGATTTCCTAAGTCGATGGCTTGCTGCATGTTATGGGTGACCATCAATGTCGTTAATCCGTACTGCTTAACAATATCTTTCGTTAAATTGGTAATCAATTCTGCTCTTGCCGGATCCAAAGCGGCCGTGTGCTCATCCAGCAGTAAAATTGCCGGTTCCGTAAACGTCGCCATCAACAAGGACAGCGCTTGCCGCTCTCCTCCCGAAAGCAAGCCTACTTTCGCCTGCAAGCGGTTTTCTAATCCAAGATGAAGCGTCTCGAGCACCTCGCGAAAGAAATCGCGCCGCTTTTTCGTCACTCCGCGACGGAGCGTACGTTTTTGATTGCGCGCGTACGCCATCGCGAGATTCTCCTCAATCGTCATGCTTGGTGCCGTTCCTGCCATTGGGTCTTGAAACACTCTTCCAATGTAACATGAGCGAACATATTCCGGCATCATCGTCACATCCTGGCCGTCAATGTAAATCGTTCCTTCATCAGGAAACAGTACACCCGAAATCAAATTCATCAGCGTTGACTTTCCTGCGCCGTTGCTGCCGATAATCGTAACAAAGTCTCCTTTTCGAAGTGTCAAATTGATATCTTGAAGGGCAATTTTTTCATCGGGCGTCCCTTCGTTAAACACTTTATAAATCCGATTTAATTGCAACATCGCTTTCACCCTTTCCGTTTGCGGAGATCGCGATGACCTGCGCACGCTCCCGTCTTTTCTGCTCTTTGCGCTTTTTCTCTTTTTGTTGGCGAACGATTTGCGGCATGACGAGCGCTAAAATGACAATGCATGCCGTGATAAGCTTCACGTCTCCTGTTTCTAAAAACTGCGCACGCAAAGCAAGACTGACAACAATGCGGTAAATGATCGATCCGCCGATGACCGCAAGTGTCGTTCTCGCAATCGTTTTTGTTCCAAATACCGCTTCCCCAATGATAACGGAAGCAAGACCGATAATAATCATGCCGATTCCCATGCCAACATCGGCAAACGAACCGTACTGCGCAATAAGCGCTCCTGAGAATGCAACCATTGCATTAGAAAGCCCCAGACCTAAGACGATGAGCAAATTCGTATTCGCCGACAAGCTACGAATCATACGCGGGTTATCACCCGTGGCCCGAATCGCAAGCCCGACTTCCGTCTGTAAAAACCAGTCCATGAAAAATTTAAACAGAAGGGTAAGAATCGCCATCGATACGAAAATTCCCCACGTTTTCGCCGCCGCTGAATCAAGACCGAGCTTCGTCCCCCACTCTTGAATCATTGTAAATACCGTTTTTTGGTTTAAAAGTGGTACATTAGAACGTCCCATAATACGAAGATTGATGGAGTACAGTGCAATCATCATTAAAATCCCTGATAAAAGAGCGTTAATTTTCCCGACTGTGTGAAGAAATCCAGTCATGCATCCAGCAGCAAACCCAATAAAGAGCGCTAGACATGTAGCTACAAACGGATTTACTCCGCTGACAATAAGTGTCGCCGCGACAGCAGCTCCCGTAACGAAGCTGCCATCCACCGTTAAATCAGGAAAATCTAAAATACGAAACGACAAATATACTCCTAACGCCATAATTGCATAAATAATTCCTGATTCGATCGCACCTACCATCGCCGTCAACAAAGGCATTCATCCTTTCGAATTTATTCGATGTATTCCGCCATTTGATCCCACTCAGGCTTCAGCTTTATTCCTTGCTTTTCTGCTGCTTGTTTATTGATAACAAGCTTTAATTTGCTCGGATATTCCGGTTTAATTTCCGATGGCTTTTTCTCTCCTTTTAAAATTGCAACGGCCATTTCTCCAGCTTGATAACCGATGTCATAGTAATCAAACCCATACGCCGCAAAACAGCCTCGTTTTAGTGAATCTAGCTCTCCCGCAAAAACGGGGATTTTTTTCTCATTTGCAACGCTCACGACCGACTCAATTGCCGATACAACCGTATTATCGGTTACAATGTAAAACACATCCGCTTTGCCAACTAACGACTCTGCCGCCTGTTTCACTTCCGCTGTTGTAGAAACGGACGTTTCAACAAACTTCAAATCAGTGTTTTTCGCGGCATCTTTCACTTTTTCAATTTGTGCCACCGAATTTTGTTCTCCTGCGTTATAAATGAGTCCAACCGTTTTGGCGTCGGTTTGCTCATCAATAAATTGAATTGTTTTTCGAATCGCATCTGGATGACTATCTGTTGTTCCAGTAATGTTTTCACCAGATTTATCCATAGATGGAACTAAACCAGCACCGACTGGATCAGTAACAGACGTAAATACGATTGGAATCTCTTTCGTTGCGTTTAGCGCGCTTTGTGCACTTGGAGTAGAGTTGGCGAAAATAAGATCAACCTCATCAGACACAAAATTGTTAGCAATCGTTTGATTATTGTTCATATCTCCTTGCGCGTTTTGCACATTGTACTTGACGTTTTCCCCTTCTTTAAATCCGCCATCTTCCACTGCTTTCTTAAACCCGTTGAAAGCAGCATCCAATGATGGGTGCTGAATAATTTGCGTGACGCCAATCGTGACCGCTTTTCCCTCCTTCTCATCCCCTTTAACACCATTTTTCGCGGCCTCCTCCTTCGCACATCCAGAAAGCGCTAACATCCAAACAAGCATAGGCGCCGCTAATCGTTTGATTACTCCTTGCATCCTTACTCCCCCTTGTTTTTATCAAAATTGACATAGTACCAATTTTCCTCTTGTTATGTACTTTATTTGGGAACGCTTACAAATAAACATCATAAAAATGTTTAGTAACGTTAAAATAACGTTATGCTAAATAAATATTATCAATTAAAAAGATATAAAGTCAATAATTTTCTAAAAAATAATAATTATAAAAAAATAGAACATCTTGGCAGGAAGATGTTCTTTATTCATCAATGAAGAAATATTATGAATGGAGAAGCGTATGTAATTTATGCAGCTGCTGTTTCGCCTCTTCCATCATTTGCTGAAATAGCTCTGCCACTGTCGGCATGTCTTCGATGAGTCCGGCAATTTGCCCTGCATTGACAAATCCTTCATGAAAATCTCCTTGAAGCGCTCCACGGCGATGACGGTCTTCCGATGTATATTCATTGAACATTTCGAGCGGCATTCCTTCTTTTTCATATTGCAACAATTTATCCGCATATGGAGTGCGCATAATTCTCCGCACTCTTCCAACTGAGCGACCAACAATCACTGTTTCGTTTTCTCTGGCATTGGTAATTAACTGTTTGTACGCCTCATGAAATGGTGCGTCTTTTGTAGCGATCAATCGCGTACCTAGTTGTACTCCTTGAGCACCAAGTGCGAACGCGGCAAGCAATCCCCGCCCATCTCCGATTCCTCCAGCGGCTACGACAGGAACGCGGACAGCGCTGGTGATTTGTGGAATCAACGTCATCGTCGTCAACTCTAACGTCGAATTAATTCCCGCTGCTTCATACCCTTCAGCAACAATAATATTCGCTCCTGCTGCTTCCGCTTTTTTCGCTTGTTTCACCGAAGCGGTCACGACAATTATTTTCACTCCTTGTTCCGTAAGACGTGGAATAAGCGGTGCTGGATTCCCCGCTGATAAAGAAACGACAGGAACCTGATGTTTTAAGACTAACGATACCATTTCGTCTACATACGGTGTTACTTGAACAGGAATATTGACGGCAAATGGCTGATTTGTTCGTCGTTTTGTTTCAATGATGATTTCTTCCACTTCATCAGGCGACATTGTACCAACACCAATCATCCCAAGTCCTCCCGCTTCGGATACGGCACTAGCCAGCTGCGCGTTACTAATATTGCCCATTCCCCCTTGAATGATCGGGTAACGAATATGTAACAAACGGCAAACATCATTCATAAAATTCCCACCCCGTTAAAATTATGTTATACTTATCATAACCTTATCATATTTTGAGGAGGATGAGAATGCTTTATTGTTACAATGGTAAAATGCCAAAAGTGGACGATACAGTATTTATCGCTCCTGGTGCTCATATTATCGGCGATGTTACGATTGGAAAAGAATCAACAATTTGGTTTAACGCCGTGTTGCGAGGCGATGAAGCACCGATTATTATTGGAGAACGCTGCAGCATTCAAGATAATTCGACATGCCATTTATATGAGGGATCACCTCTTGTTGTGGAAGACGAGGTGACGGTCGGTCACAATGTCATTCTTCACGGTTGCACAATTCGAAAACGCTCTATTATCGGCATGGGTTCCACGATTTTAGACGGTGCTGAAATCGGGGAAGAATGCATTATCGGGGCAAACACGTTAATTCCTTCTGGTAAAAAAATTCCTCCACGCTCTCTGGTCGTTGGGTCGCCGGGCAAAGTCGTGCGCGAAATTACAGAAAAAGACTTGGCTTTGATTCAACTATCGATTGACACGTATGTGCAAAAAGGAAAAGAGTACCGTCAATTGCTAGCCAACCAGCACAAATGAAAGGAAAGCAAACGCGCTGCTTTTACGGGGCAGCGCGTCTCTGCTTTTCTGCAAAAAAGCATCACTCCACAATAAAAGGATGGTCGTACACGTCGTACTCCTCATCTTTTTTCTTTAACTCATTTCCGTCCATAAACACCGATTCGAAGAAGCGGCTCGCCGGCACCGCCAATTCCTTGTAATAGTCGCTGAACAGCGCCGCAGCATGGCCGCCCATCCATTCGTTCGGCAGCAACTCCTCCGGCAGGCCCGGGTCGATAAAGAGAAACTTGCGGTACTCGTGGACAAGCTTTGTTCTCTCGACAAAACATTCGGCATCGGACATTTCTCCGCGCTGGATTTTATGTTTGTCGATGATGTATTTTTGGCTGTAGACGGAAATAAACTCCTCATATTTTTTATTGATTTCTTCTAAATCCCAACATTTCTCGACTAACAGCTTGTTCGTATGCGGTCCATCATATTGGGCAATAAAAAAATCGACGTACGGTTCAATTTCATATTTATCGATCAGGTCGTACACTTGCTTTTCTAAGTTGTTCGGTGAAATCCAACAGCTGTTTGAGATCGTGCCAAAACCGCTCCACACGAGCTCTTTGCGCAATTCGTCGCGCACGCTCCGCTTTTCTTCTGGAATCGTATACACTAAAATGCGCCACTTTCCGTCCCATTTTTCGGGGCGGATTTTATAAATGCGTTTTGCCGCTTCTTCCATTCGCTTCACTCCACGCTCGGTGAGCGAATAGTAGCTTTTATTGCCGCGCTTTTCCGCTTTGACCCATCCTTGTTTGCTCATGCGCGAAATCGCTGCGCGTACCGCTTGGTCGTTATGGCCAAACTCTTTCAGCAGCCGAATTAAGCTGCCGATCCAAATTTCATTGCCGTAATGGCGGATGTAATCGCCGTAAATCGTAAAAATCATCGATCGCGTATTCATGCTCATTGTGGACACCCTTTATCTCGTTTTCAAGACATAATCGTAGCAAATTTTTATTACGATGACAAGACGAGCAAAAAAAAAAACGTTAAATTGTCATTTTGGATAAAAAGAGGGAGGCTCGGCGATGAGTCACTCCCCTATAAATTGTGGTTTGCGCTTTTCACTAAATGCAGCTAACGCTTCTAAACGATCTTTCGTCGGAATCGTTAATTCGTACGCTTTCGCTTCAATGGCAAGACCTGTCTGCAAATCGACATTCATGCCTTGTTGAATTGCATACTTCGCTTGCTGCAAAGCAATCGGACCATTTTGCATCATTTCGTGTGCCAACGCTTCACAGCTAGGCATTAAATTTTCTTTTTCTACTACTTTTGTTAACAGACCGTATTCATAAGCTTGTTCGGCGGTAATTTTACGGGCTGTTAAAATTAACTCTTTCGCCCTCGCTTCGCCAATTAACCTAGGAAGCCGTTGCGTTCCGCCAGCTCCTGGGATGATCGCCCAGCTCACTTCAGTTAAGCCCATGACCGCTTCTTTCACCGCTATTCTGAAATCACAGGCAAGCATTAGTTCAAATCCGCCACCAAGAGCATAGCCATTTACCGCGGCAATCGTCGGCTGTGGCAAGTTGGCCACAGCATCGAAAACATCGCGAATTTTTTTCACGTTGCGACGCACTTCCATTTCGTTTAACGTCTTTCGTTCTTTTAAATCCGCGCCAGCGCTGAACGCTTTGTCTCCCGCGCCAGTAAAAATCACAACGCGAATGTCGCGGTCAAGATGAATACGTTCAACCGCTTCTCCAAGCTGGCATAGCGTAGCGTAATCGAAACAATTCATCACTTCCGGACGGTGCAATGTCACGTAGCCGATATGGTTTTTCTTTTCCAGCAATACGTTGGTCATTGTCATTTCCATATCATTCCCCCTCTTTATTCCTCCGTATTTTCTACGATCGTGGCAATTCCTTGTCCGACACCGATGCACATCGTCGCCAGTCCATATTTCACGCCTCGTTTTTTCATTTCATAAATAAGCGTCGTTAAAATGCGGGCACCGCTGGCTCCAAGCGGATGCCCAAGGGCGATCGCTCCGCCGTTGACATTGACCTTCGTGCGGTCTAATTCCAGCTGGCGGATGCATTCAATCGATTGCGAGGCAAATGCTTCGTTCAATTCGACGAGGCCGATGTCAGCGATCGTCAGCCCTGCGCGGCGAAGCGCTTTTCTCGTTGCGAAAATCGGGCCGATTCCCATCACGGCCGGTTCTACGCCCGCCACGGCAGACATGACGTATTTGACGAGTGGTTTCAGCCCGAGCTCTTTTGCTTTTTCCGCGCTCACTAGTAGCAGAGCCGCTGCCCCGTCGTTGACGCCGGAAGCATTTCCCGCTGTCACCGTGCCGTTTTCAAACAGCGGCGGCAGTTTGGCTAGCTTTTCGAGTGTCGTATCCGGACGTGGATGTTCATCTTTGTCGACGACGACGCGATTGCCTTTTCGGTCATAGTAGACGACCGGCACTAATTCATCGGCAAAGCGGTTCGTTTCGATGGCTTTTTTCGCTTTCATTTGGCTTTCATAAGCAAATTCATCCTGCTCCTCCCGAGTGATGCCGAACCGTTTCGCAACATTTTCCGCCGTCTGCGGCATGCTGTCAGTTCCGTACATTTCCTCCATTTTTGGATTGATAAAGCGCCAGCCGATCGTCGTATCAAACATTTCGATATTACCGCGCGGAAAATCGGAGCTTGGCTTTGCCATGACAAACGGCGCGCGCGTCATGCTTTCCGTTCCGCCGGCGATCATGATTTCCGCCTCTCCTGTCATAATCGCACGCGCTGCGTAATTGACAGCATCGAGCCCAGAGCCACATAAGCGGTTTACCGTCGTTCCCGCCACTTCGATCGGCAAGCCAGCCAACAGCGCCGCCATGCGCGCGACGTTGCGGTTATCTTCCCCCGCCTGATTGGCGTTGCCAAACACTACATCTTCAATTTGTTCGACCGGAAGACTCGGATTGCGATCCACGAGCGCGCGGATGACCGTCGCCGCCAAATCATCGGGACGGACGTCTTTGAGCGCTCCTTTATATCTCCCGATTGGCGTGCGCACCGCATCGACAATCACGACTTCTCTTAACATGATTCGTCCCCCTTGTTTTCTTGTTTGGTGTAATCATATACCCCTTTTCCCGTTTTGCGACCAAGCCGTCCCGCTTTCACGTATTGCTCGAGGAGCGGAGCAGGACGGTATTTTTCTCCCAACTTTTCATGCAAATATTTTAAGTTGTTCAGCCTTGTATCCAGCCCGACTAAATCGGCGAGCTCAAACGGCCCCATCGGAAAGTTAAGGCCAAGTTTAATCGCCTTGTCAATCTGTTCCGGCGTTCCGACTCCTTCTTGAAGCATGTAAAACGCTTCATTGCCGATTAACGCGCTGATGCGGCTTGTCACAAATCCCGGAAACTCGTTCACGACGACCGTTTCTTTGCCCATTTTTTCCGCGACGTGCTGAATAACGTTGACTGTATCATCGCTCGTTTCTAAACCGCGGATGATTTCGACGAGCTTCATTTTGTGGACCGGATTGAAAAAGTGCATCGCGATCACTTTTTCCGGCCGCTTCGTAAACGAGCCGATTTCCGTCGGACTCATTGTCGATGTGTTCGTCGCGAAATAGCAAGACGCCGGCGCATACTTGTCAATCGTCTCAAAAACTTGTTTTTTCACCTCTAATTTTTCCGGGACGGCTTCAATCACTAAGTCCGCTTCCCGCACCACTTCGGCTAAATCCAAGAAGTAACGCAGGCGCGATTCCGATTCCTGCCGCTCGGCTTCCGTTAACTTGCCGCGGGAGACAGCTTGTACAAAAATCTCGGTTATTTCTTGTTTCGCGCTTTCCAGCTGTTCTTCCTTCACATCGACGAGAATCGTTTCAAAACCTCCTACGGCACTGACATAGGCAATTCCTCTCCCCATGACTCCAGATCCAACAACAACAATGCGGTGAACCATAAAAGTCCCTCCTTAATCGTTCTATATGTATGTTGGACAATGGAAAATAAGCACTCCACCCTGCCGGATAGAGTGCTTTGCTGCCATATTTTTTTGTTTACACGCCAAACGGATTGAGCGGACGGCTTCCGTAATAAGAAAGAATGCTTTTCGTTTCCGTATATAAATCGAGGGTTTCGATGCAAAGCTCGCGCCCGAATCCGGACTGTTTATATCCACCAAACGGCGTTCCTGGGAACGCGGAGAACGGGCTATTAATCATGACAATACCGGCTTGAATTTGTTTCGCCACGCGAATTGCGCGTGCATGATCTTTCGTCCAGATGGCCGATCCTAAACCATATTCACTGTCATTAGCCAATTTAATGACTTCTTTTTCATCGTTAAATTTCATCACAACGACAACCGGACCGAAAATTTCTTCTTTGACGACTTTCATTTGATGATTGACGTCCGTGATAATGGTCGGTTCGTACCAAAAACCGTTTTCAAACCCTTCCACTTTCGCTTCTTTCCCGCCAGTGACAATCGTAGCTCCCTCTTCGATGGCAGATTTAACATAACTGTCAATAACTTCTAGTTGTTCGCGGCTAATGATGGCACCGACATGCGTATCTTGTTCAAACGGGTTGCCAAGCTTTAATTTTTTCGTTTTTTCTACAAACTTTTCCATGAATTGATCGTAAATGCTCTCATGTACGTACAAACGGGAGCGCGCTTCACAAGATTGTCCGGTATTATAGAAAATTCCGAATAATGAGCCGTTAACAGCTGCATCAATGTCCGCATCCTCGAAGATGATGTTCGGCGATTTGCCGCCAAGTTCTAATGTTACTCGTTTTAGCGTTTTCGACGCTTTTTCCATAATATTTTTCCCAACCGGAGTCGAACCAGTAAATGCGACTTTATCAACAAGCGGGTGCTCAACTAAATAATTACCGACTTCAGAGCCAGACCCGGTAACCACGTTGACGACGCCTTCCGGGACACCAGCTTCATGGCAAATTTCAGCAAGTACAATACATGTCAATGGCGTTAGTGAAGCCGGTTTGACAACAACAGAGCAGCCTGCTGCAATCGCTGGGGCAATTTTCCACGCCGCCATCATTAACGGGTAATTCCATGGAATAATTTGCGCACATACCCCAACAGGCTCTTTTTCTGTAAAATTATGAAACGCACCTGGCATGTTGTTGACCGTACCACGATGGCCGACAATGGCGCTGGCGTAAAATTCAAAGTCTTCAATTGCCTGCATCACTTGTCCTTGTGCGGCGGAAAGTGCTTTTCCTGTATCTAAAATCTCTAATTCTACTAGCTCGTTAAAACGAGAACGCATAATAGAAGCAATTTTGTTTAAAATACGCGCCCGTTTGTTGACAGGAAAATGGCGCCATTTGCCGTAGTCAAATGCCTGACGTGCCGCTTGAATTGCGCGTTCCGCATCTTCTTTCGTTCCTTTCGCCACTTTCGCAACCGGCTCTCCTGTAGCAGGGTTATATGTCGTAAACGTTTCGCCAGAAACGCTTTCGGCGCGTTCTCCGTTAATAATAAGATGATACATTTCACGTTTTGTTTCGAGCTTCTCCATTTTTTGTTCTTTTACTGTTGTCATTTACTTTCCACTCCTTTTCCTTAACTTACTTTCCTTGAAATGATGGTGAGCGTTTTTCAAAGAAAGCACGAATGCCTTCCTTATGGTCTTCCGTCAATCCAGCAATACGTTGGCCATATGCTTCTTTTTCCAAGTAATCTTCAAAGGTGCAATGCCAGCTTTCGCGCAAATAGCGTTTTATCAAACCAACCGCTTTCGTCGGCATGTTAGCAAGCCGATCAGCAAAACGCTGTACTTCCTCTTCCCAGGATTGTTCAGGAACAACAGCGGTGGCAAGTCCGAGTTCGACCGCTTTTTGCGCGGAAATTTTTTCGCCGAGAATCGCTAATTCAAGTGCTTTCGCATGCCCGACTAAACGCGGCAAATAATACAAATTTCCCGCATCCGGAATGAGACCAACGTGAATAAACGCTTCTACAAAACTCGCTTTCTCCGAAACAAGCCGAAAATCGCACGCGATCGCCAAGCTCATTCCCGCGCCGGCCGCAACACCATTCACAGCGGCGACCACTGGTTTTTCAAAATGATAGAGCGTTTTCATCATTGGCGCATAGCGCGTCCTTAGCACTTCCCCGTGATTCATTTCCTCCGTCACACCGCCGAGATCTTCACCGGAACAAAACGCCCGTCCTGCCCCAGTAATCACAAGGCAGCGAACGTTTTCATCATTAGCAGCTTGCTTCAGTGCTTTCGTAATTTCCCTGTTCATTTGTTCGGTAAACGCATTCAGTTTGTCAGGACGGTTTAGCGTAAGCCATGCTATACGGTCGCGTACTTCATAATGAATCGTTTCGTACAATCCGACAGCACCTCCTTTATCTTCCTTGAAAACGCGGCTTCCGTTTTTCGATAAATGCCGCCATTCCCTCTTTTTGATCCTCAGACGAAAAGAGAAGATAAAAATTTTTTCTCTCAAACTGCATGCCTTCATATAGTGAATAATCTACCGCCTTATAAACGGCTTCTTTAATTAAGCGAACGGATAAGGGAGGCTGTTTCGCCAACTTTTTCGCAAACCGCATTGTTTCTTCATACAATAACTCTGGCGCGATAACACGGTTGACAATTCCTAATTCATACGCTTCCTTTGCCGACATACGCTCGCCTGTCCAAAGCCACTCGAGCGCTTTTGTTTTGCCGATTAATTTAGTGAGACGCTGCGTTCCGCCCGCACCTGGCATAACACCGATATTCACTTCCGGAAATCCGAATTCCGCCGTATCGGCCGCAAATAACAGGTCACAGCTAAGCGCAAGTTCAAATCCGCCTCCTAATGCAAAACCGTGTACAGCGGCAATCGTAGGCTTTTTAATAAGCGCAAGGCGATCCCATTCGGCAAATTGATTAAGCAATTCCAGCGTAATGGAATCATCGTTTGCCATTTCGTCGATATCCGCTCCTGCTGCAAACGCACGACCGCTTCCCGTCAAGACGATGACGCGCACGCGTTCATCACGGTCGTAAATTTCCATCGCTGTGACGATTTCCGTTACCATTTTCCTGTTCAATGCGTTCAATACGTCAGGACGATGCAGCTCAATCACGGCAATATTCTCATCAACATGCGTGCGAATGTGCGCAAACTCAGTCATTTTTCACTTCCTCGCCTACCATTAATGTTACGAGATCACCTGCAAACGACATTAAGTCTTTTCCCGACGCTTTCGCTTCACTCGTTTTCATTGCTTCTTTGAACGCTTCATAACTGTCATAGTACATTTCGCATAATAAGTAGTATTCACTCTCCCCTCCCATCGGCGTACCGGTAATTTTCGTTACTTCCATTTTGCGAAGTCCCGGAATTTTCGCGGTAATTGGAGCGTGCGTACCAAAATAATGTTCATCAAATTTTTCTTTATCTTTTGGTTGCTTGTAAAGAGCAATCATCTTAACCATCGTTCTCTTCTCCTTTTCTATAAAATTTTTACATCCATGTTGAAATCGGTTTCAGCGCTTCAAACGGATTTTTGCATTGTTTACAGTAGAAAATGCTTCGGCAAGCGGTAGGTCCAAACAAGTTTTCTATTACTGTAAAGGAGGAGTGGCAATACGGACACTCGACATGCCACTCTCCGGTTGGACCGACTTGACGCGGCGGTGGCGCAATACCAAATTCTTTTAACTTTTCCCGTCCCTTCTCCGTAATTCGGTCAGATGTCCATGGTGGATGGCGAATAAATTCTACATTAACGTGCTCGATCCCTTCTAACCGCAAAAGAGTCTGTTCGACACGTTGTCGAATAATATCGAGTGCCGGGCAGCCGATAAACGTCGGAATCAGTTTGACTGTAACTTCACCGTGTTGCACCTGAACGTCTTCGACCATTCCTAAATCTATGATACTGACCGAATCAATTTCAGGATCTTTGACGGAATCTAATGTTTCTATAATTCTTTCTACCATCGTTACCCCCTTCTTTCTGAAAAACTTGTAGATTACCACGCCGCTAGAGGGTCGATGCGATATACTTCCGACAATGTCATAATCGCTTCATCTAAATCTGCCGTATGTTCCCCGTTTCGTCCGTTGCCTCGCTTCATGCCGAACTCGCTTGGCAAATCGAGGTTTACTTCTTCAAAAATCGGTTTCATCGCTTGAACCCAACGTTGTTTTAACGTCTCTTCGCTTTCGATAATTTCGAATTCCGCCATTCTATCTCCTTTCGCTCCGAGCGTCAGCACCCCGCCAAAATCTTCAAATACTTTCGCAACCGCATTTTTCATACGTTCGCGAGCCTCTCCTTGAACATTCGTAAGTTGAATGAACCATGTTCTCCAATGCATGAGGTGGTAATAAAGTTCCATGTTGATTTTGACAGCAACTTGAGCGAGTGGTTCATACGAACTATGTTTCAACGAGTCGATGCGCACTTTTTTCGCCTGCGTGTAAAAATAATGACGAACAACGGTAAACGCCCAATCATAGCGGGGCTCGTGCAAATAATGACCAGGACCGTTTACCTTTTCGAGCAAAACTGCGTTTCGGCGTTCGGACGATGGACGTTGGTGCGCCAAATCGTCTGCCTTTCCGATACCAATGTCTTCTAGCAATTGATAATACATTGCCGCATGACCCATCGTATCTTGATTAATGGAAGAAAATGCGATATCCTCTTCAATGTGCGGCGCGAGCCCAAGCCATTCCGAACCGCGATAAGCGAGAATAAAATCGTCATCCGCTAGCTGAAACAATAGCTCAACAAGCGCTTCTTTATATTCGGGATGTTGCTGAAGTTCCTCTGGTTTCGTGATTTTCATCGTTGGATCTCGCCCTTCCATGAAAGAATCTCTTTTTCATCGAACATTTTCTGTTCGTATTGACGCCATTTCTTTTTCAAGTATCCATACCCTTTTGTAGTACGATAATCTTTATTATCAAGTCTCTTTAACGATTCTTTTTCTTCTTCCGTCATCATGCGGATGTCCGATCGTTTCACGACCCATATGTCGGAAACAGTTTCGCGCCGCATAAAATTTTCTTGCGCCATCACTAAAGCGATTTCATGGTTTGGAGCAAGCAGGCTAAATTGATGCTGAAGCGGCGCTGTGTCATTTCTCCTACTAAATACCTCAAACACTTGATAAAAACCTTTTCCGCTATCACTCATTGCCCATTCCCCCACTTCTCACACTGCTGCTGATTGACCGCCTAACGCTTCACGAACCCAAGCGTTATTGTGGTACGATAACTCTCGAAGACGAAGCCGCTCTTTCGATTTTGGTCCATTGTTGCGAATAATTTCTTTGAACCTGTCCCAATCTGGCTGTTTGTAAACCCATTTCCCTTTCACTTCATCAAAATGCATCGTTTCATCTGGAAGTTTTAATCCTATCGACAAAATGCGTGGCACATATTTCGTAAAGAAATCTTGGCGTAATTGTTCATTTGTTTTCGTCCGTATGCGGTATTTAATCGTAATGTCTTGCTTCGATGTTCCCGTTGTTGCTGCGCTATCAGGACCGAAAAACATTAACAATGCTTCCCACCAACGATTCAATGCGTCTTGCAGCATCTCTTTTTGCTCTTTCGTTCCTTCTGCAAGCGCCAAAATAATCGATTCGCCGTGCTGGGCGTGGAACACTTCTTCCGCACAAATCCGCTTTAACGCCCGGGCATACGGCCCGTAAGAAGCATCTAGCATGTTTGTCTGCGTAATAATAGCAGCTCCGTCAACGAGCCAGCCGATCAATCCTGCATCCGCCCAAGTCGGCGCAGGCATATGGAACACGTTATGGAACTTTAAATCTCCTTTGAACAAATCTTGCATAATTTCCTCGCGCGTTTTTCCAAGTGGTGCCATTAAATCTTCGGCAACGCGGAGAAGAAGCTGACCATGCCCCATTTCATCCTGCACTTTCGCCATAATGCCAAGCTTTCTTCTTAACGAAGGAGCTTTCGGAACCCATTCCTTCTCCGGAAGCGCTCCCATAATTTCGCTAATACCATGCATCGCAATAAGCTTAATTAACGTCATGCGATAGTCTTCTGGCATCCAATCATCTGCTTCAATTTTTTCCCCCGCTTCAATTCTCTTCATAAACCGCTCGTACTTTTCCTCTTCAGATAGCCGTCTAAACAATGTTACTACAGGCATCTCTCTCCTGCCTCCTAATTAATTATATAACGTTTGTTTAACGTAATTATAAAATAACGTTATAAATATTTCAATCATAAAATTACTAATTTTCTTATAATAACGCTTTTTCCTTACGGTAATCTACGATACGAATCGCTTTCCCTTCTGAACGTGGAATGGATTTTGGTGGATGGACGTTGACGTCGATAGACACAAGACAGTGGGTTTTCAACAAATACTGTATTCGCTTCACCAAATCGCGGACGCGTTCATCGTGAAGATCACTTCCGATTTCTTGATAGAATCGCTCGCTTACCTCGACTTGCAATTCAACGACATCAAGCGTTCCTTTTCGTAAAATATGAACTTGATAATGTGGCGCAAGCTCTGGGACTGTCAATAAATAATGTTCTATTTCTGATGGGAAAACGTTAACACCGCGTATAATGAGCATATCATCAACACGCCCTTTAATTCTCGACATTCTTGTTGTTGTTCGTCCACAGATACACGGTTCTTTCGTAATTGAAGCGATATCACCTGTGCGATAGCGAATGACTGGAAACGCCTCTTTTGTCAAGCTGGTAAAGACAAGTTCTCCTTCCTCACCTTCTCCCACTGGCTCGAGCGTATCTGGATTAATGACTTCTACAAAAAAATGGTCCTCGGCTACATGCAATCCGTTCTGCGCTTCATGACACTCCATGGCAACCCCAGGTCCGATGACCTCACTCAATCCGTAAATATCACACGCTTTAATTCCAAACTCCTGTTCTAACGTTCTCCGCATTTCCTCCGACCAAGGCTCTGCTCCGAAAATCCCGTATTTTAGCGACGTTTGTCGCGGATCTTTGCCAAGCTCTTTCATCCGTTCAGCAATGTTCAATACATAGGAAGGTGTACCACAAATAATATCTGGCTTAAAATCTTCAATAATCATAATTTGTCGATCCGTATTCCCTCCTGATACCGGAACAGTCACTGCACCTAACCGCTCGCTTCCATAATGGAGACCTAATCCTCCAGTAAACAATCCATATCCATAGGCATTATGCACAATATTTCCCGGGACTCCACCCGCAATTGCAATAGCGCGTGCTACAATGTCTGCCCAATGGTTGATATCGTTTTTTGTATACGCTACCACTGTTGGTTTTCCGCTCGTTCCGCTTGATGCATGGACTCGGACACAATCTTGTATGCTTACCGCAAGCAGTCCAAATGGATAATTATCCCGCAAATCTTTTTTTGTCGTAAAGGGCAACTTTTTAAGATCATCTAACGTGCGGATATGATCCGGTTTTACACCAATTTCGTCAAACTTTTTGCGATAAAATGGTACATGCTCGTATACCCGCTTAACTGTCTGTTGCAACCGCTCTAATTGCAACACTCCCATTTCCTTTCTCGAAGCCGTTTCAATACGATGTAAAATCATTCTCCCATCTCCTTTTTAAAGCGTTTTTATCAATATTTTAAAAAATAAATATACATAACGTTTATTTAATGTAGTATATATTTATCATCATATATAAGTTGAAAATATTGGAATAGTGGTCGGTTTTTGTGGACATCTAATCCACATAAATGCTCATAGAGTACTTGCATCGAGAAAACCTCCTTGAGATCGACGCGGGGATGAGCGGCTGAAGCAGTAACTTCTCATTGGAACTTTAATCCTGCGCGCTCCCCAAACGAAGTGACATTCGCAAGTGTACCAGGCTGCTTGGGCCTGTCTGTTCATCGTACTCAAGATACCAAATTTGAAACGACCTCTGTTCGCTTCCCTAGAATTTCCTATAATCATTTGGACAACTTTTTCTGCTCTATGCAAAACCTTGGTTGCTTTTTGAACACTCTCACGAAACTGAACTTTATTTTCACTTCTTTGATATTTACGGAACAAGTTTGTCTTTCTTGCGATATACCATTCCTTCGGCTAAAGCAATTAACACTTCTTTGTCATTTAAAACCTCGATTCGATATACCCCAAGACGGTTTGGTTTCGTTTCTTCGCGTGCGATTGCCACTAACCTATCGCCTATTCCGCTAGCTTGCATATAATACATTGTCATCGCGATACCAACCGCTGTTTGATTATGAGAGTTGCTAGCACAGGCAAAAGCCACATCAGCCAAAGAAAAAATAGCTCCTCCATTGGTACTACCATGAAAGTTCAGCAAATTTTCCTTTACTTCCATTGATACTTTTGCATATCCTTCCCCGACATCTTCTATAGTGATGCCTAAATAATTAGCAAAGGGATCTTCCTTCATTTTCCCAATAAAGCCACCCATCTTCCTCACCCCCTTAATTGCTTTTTATCAATAGTTCTCTATTTAGTAAAATCAATCTTTATGGATGATGTACTGTGCCACTTCTCCTATTCCTGAAACAATTCGAAGGGATAAGACAACTACTTCGACATCTGCTTTTCTTCTGATAAGTGCTAAAACAATGCCATCACAAAATATTTCATCCTCATTTTAAGTTATATGATATAACGTTTATATAACGTAATGAATATTATTATTATATTTATATTAAAAATATCTAGAATATTATAAATTGTCAATCATTATTTTATTGCTTTTACGCGAAAAAGAAGAATTTCAAAAATAATGGTCTTTCCTGAGAAGAACATGGAAAGACCTTAAACGAGTAATGGTTATTTTATAAGCCATACCAATTAAATTTCTCTTGACTTAAATCAACCCACACATGTTTTGTTTGTGTATACATGTTCATTGCTTCTATACCAAGCTCACGTCCAAATCCGCTTTGTTTCATTCCGCCAAACGGGGCGGCGCTGTCTAGCATACTAAACGTATTAACATACACTGTTCCAGCTTTCAATCCGCGTGCCATTCGGTGGGCGCGGGCCAAATTTGTTGTCCATACACCTGATGCTAATCCGTAAATACTTTCGTTTGCCTTTTTTAATGCATCTTCTTCGTCTTTAAAACGAATAATGGATACGACAGGACCAAAGATTTCTTCCTTTGCTATCGTCATATTGTTGTCAACGTCCGCAAATACGGTCGGAGTATAATAGAATCCATTTCCACACTCTTCATTTCGTTTACCTCCTGTTACAAGTGTGGCACCTTCTTGCTTACCAATTTGAACATACCTTTCAATGATATTTAACTGCTCTTCGGATACTTGCGGACCCATCTGTGTATTCGGGTCAAGCGGATGGCCGACGCGGATTGACTCTGCTTTGCGGGCAAACTCTTCGACGAAACGGTCGTAAATAGTTTCTTGTACAAACAGCCTTGAACCTGCCGCACACACTTGCCCTTGCGCAAAGTAAATGCCAAATAATGACCCACTAATTGCCGCATCAATATCAGCATCGTCAAACACGATATTTGGGGATTTTCCTCCTAATTCCAGAGAAATCGGCTTTAAATGTTTACTTGCTGCCTGCATAATAAGCCTTCCTGTTGCCGTTGAACCGGTAAATGCGATTTTGTCCACATCTGGATGAGAAGCAAGTGCAGCCCCTGCCGTAGGGCCGTAACCGTTCACTACATTAATAACCCCGTCTGGAATACCGGCTTCCTGCAACAGTCTTGCAAGTTCCAATACACTAATCGGTGTTTGTTCCGCTGGTTTGATCACAATCGTATTCCCGGCTGCCAGAGCCGGCGCTAATTTCCACATTGTCAGCATGATCGGGAAATTCCATGGAACAATTGCGCCGACTACTCCAACTGGCTCACGAAGCGTATAATTAAAACGATTTCCTGGAGACGCAAGCGTATCCCCTTGAATTTTGTTTGCCATTCCCGCGTAAAATTCAAGTACATCAATGGCAGCTGGAATGGCGATCAGCTTTGTTTCATTAATCGTGAGTCCGTTGTCATTTGATTCAACTTCTGCTAAATAATCAACATTCTCCCATAGTTTTTGGGCAGCTCGATATAATAATCGACCGCGTTCACTTGGAGACATCGAAGCCCATGGACCCGATTCAAATGCTTTGCGGGCCGCTTTTACCGCCAAATCAATATCAGCTGCATCCCCTTCTGCGATAATTCCGTTAATTTCTTTCGTTGCCGGATTAATCGACGTAAACGTTTTTCCAGAAACAGAATCTACCCATTTTCCGTCAATGAATAGTTGATACTTTTTCATCATCTTCCCCCTTTACCCATAGCTTTAGTAAGCGATTTCAAGGATACGTAAAACATCTTCCTTTGTTGCCTCTCTCGGATTAAATAAAATCGCAATCTCTTTTAAAGTATCTTCTGCAAGTCTGTCAAATTGTTCTTTTCTAACACCTAACTCCCGTAAAGTAGGAATATCGATTCTTTTAGATAGTTTTTTAACTGCATCAATTGCATATTGAGCAGATTCTTTAATAGATAAACCTTGTACATTAAGCCCCATAGCAATAGCAATGTCTTTGTATTTTTTCGCAACATTTTCGCATTCCGCATTAAATTCCATTACATAAGGTAAACAGCAAGCGTTCGCCACACCGTGAGCTAACCCGCAATGAACGCTAAGTGGGTGGGCAATCGCATGAACCAATCCAAGCACTGCAGAATTAAAAGCGTATCCAGCCAACATGCTTCCGAGAAGCATATTTGTTCGAGCTTCTTTATTTGTTCCATTTTTATAAGCTTCTTCAAGATTATTGAAAATGAGTTCAATCGCTTTTAGCGCATTAATATCACTTGGGATGGAGGCAGCTTTTGAAACGTACGCTTCAATAGCATGAGTCAAAGCATCCATTCCAGTGGCCGCTGTAACCGCAGGCGGAAGACCAATAGTTAGTTCAGGATCTAGCAAAGCGATCGTTGCTCCACAATGTTGCCCGCCAATAACCATCTTTTTTAGACCTGTCGTATCGGTAATCACAGTAAATGCCGTCACTTCACTGCCCGTGCCTGCTGTAGTTGGAACGGCAATGAGAGGTTTTGTCGGGTTTTTTACAAGGTTTAATCCATCATATTGATGAATAGGCCCTGGATTTGTTAGCAATATATTGATAGCTTTCGCGCAATCAATTGTGCTTCCGCCACCAACTGCAATGATTGCATCCACCTGTTCATTTTTCGCTAATTCCCCCCCTTCTTCCACGATTGTATCTGGTGGATTTGGAAGTACTTTATCAAAAACAACAACATCCACTTCCACATTACTTAATAGATTATGAACATTATCTATAATACCTGCTGCTTTCACACCGCTATCATACACTAATAGGATCTTTTTCGCGTCAAATTGTGCTAAAACTTCTGGAAGTTTTTGAATACTTCCCTCCCCAAATATTGCTTGGCATGGAATTCCAAATTGAAATTCCATGCAAAACCCTCCTTCAATATTTCTTATCCTGCCATTTGCAAATACTATTCCACCATTAAGATTAAAATTACATAATTTTAAAAAATCCCACCTTATTTTATAAAAAATTACAAAAATTAAATATATTTATATTATATATGATATTATATATTATATCAACATTAACTACAACATTTTGCAATTGATAAACTTAACAAATAGCGTTTAATCTAATCTCTTCAGCTCAATACCTTCATTTCTTGAAGATACATCAATTTATGTAAAATCATTTTTCTTCTCCTTGTTTCTATATAAATTTTCAAAATACATAAATACATCCCCGCTTTGCCAGTCTTGATGCTCCTGTAAAAGGCGGGCCACTGAGGCAGAAAAATGCGCAGCGGCAAAACTGTGCCCGTGAATGTTATATAATTGCAGGTTAGTAGGTAGTTCACGGGGATAGCCACAAGCACGGAAAAACTTTTTCGTTACAAACCGCCATTCATGGCGAGGAACTTCCCCAGCACATACCCCTAAAACCGTTTCGTACTTCGCAGGCCAGTAAAGCTGATTCCCTTCATCATAAGCGGATACCATCACAATTCCTGCCTCGTACGCTGCTTGGCAAGCTTCCCGCACTTTCTTGTCATCCCTCGCAATTCCAAGACTCAAATTAACAATATTCATCTTTTCATTAATACACCAATAGATGGCTTCTGCTAAAACAGAAGGATAGGTCGCCAATTTTTCATCGAAAATTTTCACAGCAAAAATGCGGACGTCCGAGAGTAGATATTTGAGCACCGCTGTAACAGCAGTTCCATGTCCCAGTCGGTCTCGAAGGTCGTCGTGGTATTCGATCCATCCCTCCCTGTTCACACGCAAGGCGATGCCGCCGTCAATCCCGTTTATATGTGAATGATAAGGATTCACACCGCTATCTATGACAGCAATTTTCAATTCATTTCGCTGAGAATTACAAGCTTGGCTGATAGACGCTTCCACTTCGCTCCTCTCCTTTCTCCCCTGCACGTTCAGCCACCTCGATTTTATTTATCATTTCCTCATAGCTAGTTGTCTCTACAATTTTTCCATTCTCAATTACCAAGTAACGATCTAACCAATCAAGCGATGCAATTCGGTGCGAAATAATGATTAAAGTACGGTTAGGGCGAGCTTTGCGCCATTCATCGAGTCTGGTGAAAATTTCCCTTTCCGCTAGAAAATCCAGTCCGCTTGTCGCCTCATCCAAAACAAGAACTTCGGGATTTCGCAGCAACCCACGGGCAATGGCGAGACGCTGTTTTTGCCCCCCAGAAAATAATTTGCCTTTTTCGCCAATGACCGTTTCATACTGATGAGGAAGACTCTGAATTTCATCATGTAGGCCTACTTGCCTGCAAACATGGAAAAGCTCGTTTTCTGTTATTTGTTTTCGCTTTTCCTCAGAAAAGCCAAGCAATAAGTTCTCTTTCACCGTATCGTGAATCATCTCCGCTTCTTGAGGAATTACAATCACTTTTTGGCGAAGTTCATAAATCGGCAAATTTTCTAGATCGGTGCCTTGGAATAAAATTGTTCCACGCGATGGTTTCGCCAAACGGACAAGTAAATCGACAAACATGCTTTTCCCAATTCCACTTGCCCCTACTAACGCATACGAATAACCGGAACAAATCGTAACGTTTACATCGCTAAACAAATATTTTCGTTTCCCCATTTGTTTACATACGTTGATAAACTGGAATGTTGACGTTTCATCTATCTTCTTCGGATGCTCCGGAAAATGAGTATCCTCGCTTGGCAGATGCAAATATTCTATAATCCTTTCTAATGAAACAAACATATTTTGAAAACGAATGTATAACCCAGCGATTGTTTGAACCGGCGCAAAAAAGCGGCTCAAATACGTGGTAAAGGCAAGCAAGCTGCCAACGGTTAACGTTCCGTTTAGCACCTTCATTCCACCAATGAATAGAACAAGAGCTGTCGCTGCTGCTGTTGTGACTCTCGGAATACCCGCGGCAATACTTTCTAAAAGAGCATACCCAAGGGAAGTAGTATTTAATACATTGATTTTTCTTCCTAAGCGCTCTGTCCGGTCCGCCTCAGCCTGCAATAATTTGATAGAACGTATATGACTGAATGTGTCAATGATATGTGATTGAATATCACCTTGAAGAATGCGAATTTCTTTCGTTTTTTGCATAAGCTTAGGCCGAAAATAAAACATAGACCATAGTAATATCGGAAATATAATCAGCGTTACCAAAAAGAGCTGCCAATTTAAATAAACTAACATGGCAGTGATAAACAAGAAGTTAAAAACAGACATAATGAATTGGAAAACGCCATCTGTCAACGTTCCGTGTACGATATTCAAATCGCTGTTTAATCGGTTGGTTAAGTCCCCGATCTTTGTTCGTACAAAAAATTCATACGGCAAGCGTTCTAGTCTATCGAAAAAATACATCCGCAATTTTTTCGTGATGTTTAACGTAATATACAGATAAATATAGCTGTTCACATTTTGCAAAATCACGCTAAGTACAACGATTACAAGTGTTACCGAAATGACCGATTCTAAAGAATACTTTTGCTTTATTAATACATGATCGATAAACACCTTCGATAAGTATGGATAAGACAAATCTGCTATCGTCGTAATCAAAGCTAAACAGAGAACCACAAGCAAGACCCAGCGATAGGGCGCAAAAAAAGGCTGCAACCATTGAAGAAGACGGATATTATCTTTCATCGGTAGTAACACATATATCCTGAATCACAAAATTCTGGAGTTTTTCTTAGCAGTTTTGCCTTTTTTTGCAACCCTACTTCATCTATTCCTTCCCTTACCGCTTTGACAACGGCAGAAACAAGCTGAACACTGGCTAGCTTTCTTAAGGAATTTGCCTCGCGTCCAACAATTTTCAATGAATCGATGCCTAATTCGGCAATCTTCTTTAAGGAACATAGCCCGCAAGGACCTAGAGGAATCCCACTGTTTGATATCGAGCATCCGCAGCTATGTGTAAACCAAACAAATTCATGATAATCTTTTAAGTGATTTTGCAGCTTCTCTCTTTCCTTCACCGATAATTCTTTTTCCTCTCTCGCTGACATAAATTGAAAATCCCAGTTTTGCGATGCGCAAAACGCACCAACTTGGTTATGGGTGGTAAAACAAAAGCTTTCCTCATAAATGCATCCGTCATTTAAAATAAATAACTCGTACTCTAAATCACGTCCTCCTGCTTCCATCACTTCATTCATTTCCGCTAAAGATAAACTCCGTGGAAATACGATTCGTGAAGCCCCTATCTCTCGATACAGCTTTACGCTTTGGCTATTTATCGGTGCTGCTAAGCTGCTTACATGAATTACCGCATCAGGGATTGCCTCTTTAATCGATATCATTAATCCAATTTCGCTAACAATGAATGCATCGGTTCCGCAGTCGTAAACTTCCTTAGCTATCTCCAACAAAAGCGGAAGCTGAGTATTTGTATAATACGGCGCATTCAATGTCATAAAAACCGGAACACCGTATGAATGCGCTTTCTCAATTAACTCTGCGTACTCTTCAATCGAAGGAATACTTGCCTGAGGGGCGCGGCGGTTCATCCATACTCCCGCAGTGAAATGCTTTAGCCATTTAAACGGGATATATCCTACATAAAATTCCTCCGCTCCGCTTTTTACAAGCATCTCCACCTCTTCTGCCTTGCTGATCGGCGCCAATACTTTCAAACAACCTCCCCCTTTGCTAAACAGGTATTTTCGGATGTACAACAAGGCGGCGAACCCCATTTTCAAAAGCCCAATCGAGCCCTTTTTCAACTAGTTCAAACGTTTGCTTATAAAATGCTGTATTGCCTTTTTGAAATATACGAACAGGCAGCTCTCCTAATTGCGGCTTTTTATTGATTAACTCGGCTGCATAATGACGACATTGTTGTTTACAAGAAACATCTCCCTTAAATTTCTTTTCCTTCGGCTGATGAAGGGTGCCGACAAGGCATGATCTCCCCGTCGCAATGACGGCGAATCCGAGATGCAGCGATATAGAAAGCGGAGTTTTCAATGCATGTACTGTCTGAATAAACGAATCATATTCAACCGATTTGACATGAAACCGGCGAAAAAATGTTTGAAAAGAGGCAGTTTCAAAGGACGAATGGAAAAATACTTCTTTCGCTTGCTTTGGTGCCTCTGTTTGATCATAGCGATGGGCGACACGTGGATCGCGAATCATCTTGTTTAATAACCGTCCCACCACAGGTTGCAGCGACGGGAATGTTGTCACAATCATATACAACACTCCCCAATCACTTACGACTACCTCTACACCACTTCCTTCCGTTTCAAGCCATTCTAAAAGAGGAAGCAGTTTTCTCATCCCCGCCTCTGGAACATACGGGGTGACGAATGTAAAGTCATATCCGTTTTCCTTTGCAAAAGCATATGCTGTTTTTAAATCCGCTTCTTTCGGAATTCGATATTGACAAAACTCAGATCCGAAATAAAGGCGGGTTGGGGAAAAATGCCCTAAACGGGAGCGCACGCATTTTTGGATATATAAATACGTTTCTCTTTCAACCGAATTGAGTGCTGTCAACCCCTTATCCCCTTTAATTAATGAAAGCTGTTGAATATCTTGACAGGCAACTGCTAACTCCATACATACCACTTCCTTATGGCTGTTGAACTTGAACGACCCGTACATCCATCGTATCTGTCCGAAGCGGAATCGTCTCCAATAGCTCTAATGTCTCTGCATCATAAAAACTGACATCCGGGCCTGCTCCCGATACGTAAACCGTCTTGTCATCCCCACTAATATTAAATCCGTATGACGTCCCTGGAACATTTGGAACGACTTTCTCATATTTTCCCGTTTCTAAATTTACTTTTGCTAACATATTCATCCCGACATATGCATATTTTCGATCTTTTGTAACTGCTCCGGAAAAAAGTCCGAGCATTTCTCCCTGAAACTCATACTCCTTTACTTCCCCTGTAACAAGATCAAGCGTTAAAATTCCTTCCGTTACTTTTCCTGTTTCTGGATAAAATTTATAGTTTGTGGATACGGAAAGATAATGACCGTCTGCTGCACGGTCCCAAAAATAGAGCACGTTCCCGATTCCTTTTTTCACATCATCGGGATACATGATAGAGTGGTGTAACTTCAATTCATCTTTTTCAATATCGTATATATATAAATCTCTCGCCCATACGGCAATGCGCTTCCCGTCTTTAAAAAATTGCAGCGTATGCGTTCCCCACGGAACATCTATTTCTTTCACGACTTTTTTTGTTTTTACATCTATCACTTGAATAACAGGGGGTAATGACTTTAATTCCGTTCCCGTCTTTTTCGCACGCATCACTGTTGCGTACAAATAATCTCCTTTTGGATCAACCGCTAAGCCGTAAATGCGGTTAATCGAATTGCCAGAAGAAAAGGAGAGAGTATCAACGACTTTATTTTTTAACGTATCAATCACTTCAACCGTTTGCCTTGCCCCTGTTACAACAAATAATTTTTGTCCATTTTCTGTCCAAGACATGTTTCTTGCAGCACCTTTTACAGGGATTTCCGTAACCTCTTTCGTCTTTGGGTCTACGGCAAATACATAATCCAATCCCCCAATGTAAAGCATTTCTTTCGTTTTCGCCGTTTCTTCTGCTTGAAACGGCAGCGTGAAAAGGAAGACAAACATAGCACAAAGATATAAACTACGGTAAATGGCTCTTTTCAACATCCTCTCCCCCTTCTGCTAGGAAGTGTGGCAATTAGCCTGAAAACCCGCGACCCGATCTAAAAAGGCCGAATTATATTTCATAATTTGCACGTATGCTTTTAGTCCAATCGTATACCACCGCTTCATCCATTGACAGTAGTGCAAATTAGGAGACGTAATTTCCCCCATTCTCTCTTTCGCTTCGTAATAACATCCACCCGCGCACGTGTGCTTCAATGGACAGCGGGAACAACTAGTTTTATTATCAACATGCAACGATCCTAGCAGAGCTTTTTGTGCATCGCGGTTTACTCCTGTATAAATATTTCCTAACTGATAATTTTGCTGTTCATTAAATCGATGACAAAGGAATAGTTCCCCGTTCGGACTCACAGCAAAAAAACCCATGCCTGCGCCACATCCATATCCTTTATTGACTCCTTTATGCAGTTCTACCAGAATATTTACTAGATTAGAAAAGCCAAGATAGCGATCTTCTTTTGCCTCTTCAATAAATAACTGTGTCAATTCTTCAAACTCATCAAGCAAACGGTAAAGTTCTTGATTGTTTAAAATAAATGCTTCTTCTGTTTCTGTTACAGGGGCAAATCCAACTTCGTGAAATCCCATGTTTTTTAGGTGAAAAAACGTCTCACGAATCGGCGGGAAATGTTTAGTTAATGTTACCCGCGCAGCAATGGGCCGGGTACGGTGGCGCTCAATTAATTTTTTTACATTTTTGCTTACAATCTCGTATGAGCCAAACCCAGTTTTAAAAGGACGCCATTGATTTTGTACCGATTCATCTCCATCGATGCTTACTGATACACCAACACGATGTTGTGCTAAAAAATCAATTCTCCGTTCTGTTAAAAGAGTGCCATTTGTCGTTAAGGAAAAATCAATTGTTTTCCCATACTTCTTTGCAAGCTCTGTGCCATATTCAACCGTATGTTTTAACAGTTCCCAATTTAATGTAGGTTCCCCGCCGAATAAAATAACGGAAACGGAAGGGCTATTTTTCGATGATTCCATTAGAAAATGAAGCGCCTGTTCTGCAGTTTGCCGATCCATGGTTTTCATCGGCTTTCCATAATGTCCGCCTCCTGCATAGCAATACGTACAGCCTAAATTACATTCATTAATCAAGTGAAAGACCAAAGTTTGGACTGGGAGATCGCCAATTGGAACGCCTGGCGTTTGGCTCATCTTCCCTATTAACCCGTTCCTAATAACAATTTCCTGTTGGATCAATTCTTCGACAACCTCTGTGAGTAGTTCCACCGAATACTGATCTTTTAATGAATCGCACAACATTCGAAAGGAAATCCCACGTTTTGGAATGTTCTTTAACACTGTCTCGCTGACGGAAGATAGCTCGCTAATCACTCCGCTTAACCCTTGAAAAATATAAGGCTGGTTGTTAACCTCAAACATCAACTCATTTGTTAAAGAGAGCATATCATTTTCCTGTAAAATAAAAATCTCCTCCTTTCTCCCTTCTTAACGAATGTAAATGTAATCAGGTACCGTTACTAATAAAAATGTTTCTCCTTGAACTTGTTTCTTTGTCAACGGATCTGTATATGTCGCAATAATCGTTACGTTTCCAGCGTTATTTGTTGACCATTCTCTTTTTGGATTCGGTCCACCATTAGCTGGTGTGAATAAACCTGTATCGGTATTGATCGTTCCTACAAAATGAATGTCATGATCATCATTTGGGCCTAATAAAAACTCCTTCATGCTCCATTTGGCAGGAACAGGACCAATTTCTACATCATCATTCGTTCCTTTCTTTCCATCAGCACCGACGTGATAGCCAACAGCTTCAAATTGTACGCTTTGTTGATGTCCGTAATAGTTAAGACGCGCTACTCCATATTCCGGAGTCACTTTGATATAATCGATTTTTTCGTACACTTGAATTGTAATTTGTTTATTTCCTAATTGAATTGTTTGCGGACCAGGCTTAACATCTTTTGAAACTTCAAGTTGAACCCAAACATCATCTTTTTTTTGTTTTTCAATTTTGCGAATGGCTATGCCAGCAGATGTTTTAAAATCTTCTTTTTTCACGTGTTCCGGTAATTTCATTCCAATTATATGAACTACAGATGTCTCTCCTTTTTTCATGGCTTTCGGCCATACAGCCAAAAGTGTAGTACGGTCTGCTTTGTAATATGTCTCATCAGCGTACTGACCAATATCACGCACTTGGTTCCAGCGCCCTCTAATGGTTATTCCATCTTTTTGAATGTTAAATACACCGCGCAATTTCTTATTCTTTCCCTCTAGACTGCTTCGAAGAGAATAACCAGTGAATATCCGAACATTCCCTTTATATGTTTCTGTTTTTCCGTCAGGCATCAGCATCGTACGATTCTCGTAAAAATCCTCTCCCTTTCTTTGAAACTCGGCATAACCGCTATACATTCCAATGCCTGGACGATAGCCAACAATACGCCATCTTCCCTCTAACTTATACTCTTTCTTTCTCTTTTTCCACTCTGTCCATTCTTTCGTACTTAACGCATGTGTTTTCGCTAAATATTCAATTACTTTTTCTGATTCTTCTTCCCACTTTTGGGTTCGCATTTGATAAATCATCGAAGGGTTAAACGCAATATGGAAATCTTTCAACTTCTTCCACTCTTCCTCTGTGCGGTACTGCGCCAAAGGTCTTGCTCCTGCATGACATGAAATACAAGATTTTTCAATCGCTTCATTTCCCAACTTTGGTTCTATAGTTGAACCATTGCTTGTCAACCAATACATCACTTTTTCTGTTTCTTCGGGAGCTAAACCGTTTTTCTCACTCAATTCCTTTACGACCGCCATTCTATCTTCAGGTGTAATTTGAAGCCCCCATGCTTGTTGCATGCGAGAAATCGTATCTTCCCATCCTTCAGGAGTTTTGCGAACATCGCTAATTCTCTCAATGCTTCCGTCGCTTCTTATCGCATGGCATGTCAGGCAATTTTTTTGAATGGCCTCTCCCCATTGTTCCGTGCCATTTTGACGAACAGCTGTAGCCGGCAGGGCACTTTCTTTTTCTTTCTTTGTCACATAAACAGCCGCTACAATAGCTACGATAATAATGATTACCATAATTACCCCAAACCAAATTTTCCTCACTGACTATCCCTCCTCTCTATAGGCAAAATTATTCATCAAAAAACTTTAATTTTTGCCAGTCTCTTACTACAGCAGGGCATTCCTGATGCCAATCCGGATATTTCGTTAAACCGTCTGGTACTTGAGCAGCCCACCAGCAATCCCCGTAACAGCCGTATAAATCCCTTTCCATCGGCTGACAGGCCATTGCCAATCCCATCCCTGATCCATCTGCTTCCCAGCCAGGATCAAATACGGTTGTGCAGCCAATTGGCAACTGCAATCCCTGAACTTCCATCTTTTCTCCCTTCTCAATTTTACGAATTATCTGTTTTCCTTTATAATTAAGAGGTCTACTATGCTTCACTATTTTCCCTCCTGCCGCTTCAGCTAATTTTTACGAACATTATAAAGAAAATTGTTAAACAAAAATCAAAAATAATGTAAAATTAACTTAAAATTCTAAAAAATAAAGAGATATAAGGAGGATGCAATGAAAGAAAATGCAACGATTTTAATGATTGACGATGAACAGGAAATTCGCGAACTGGTAGGACTTTATTTAACAAAAGAGGGCTATCGTTTTTACGAGGCGGATAATGCCGAAAAAGGACTAAGCCAACTAAAAAACTCTCAGCCTGATTTAATCATTTTAGATGTGCGTCTTCCCGACCTCGATGGCATTGAATTGTGCCGCAGAATTCGCCATCTTACTACCGCACCTATTTTATTTTTAAGCTGCAAAGATTCAGAGATTGATAAAGTCGTCGGACTGAATGTCGGCGGGGATGACTACATTGGAAAGCCATTTAGCATTCATGAGCTATTAGCGCGTATTCAAGCACATTTGCGCCGTTACAAATCCCATATGAATCAGTTTTGGGATACAGATCATACAATTTGCTCGCAGTCTATCCGATTAAATCCAAAAAAGCATGAATGTTATGTCCGTGGCAACCCTATTTTCCTAACATCGAAAGAATTTCAGCTTCTTCATTTTCTAATGAGGCATCCTCAACAAGTTTTTAGCGCTGAACATTTATTGGAAAAAGTATGGGGGTATGATAGTGAAGTGGATATACAAACGGTCATGGTCCATATCGGTAAATTACGGAAAAAGATAGAAGAGGATCCAAAAAACCCTTCTATCATTATTACCATTAGAGGGGCGGGATATAAATTTAATGAGGAAATTCAATAGTTTGTGTCGAATTTATCAGAAAATATTCTCCACATTCCGCGGCCGAATGCTTATTACACTCTTTTTTTTATCCATTAGTCCCCTTCTTCTTATTCTTTATTTTGCCATTACAGGTTCTAAACATATGCTATACACGACAAAGCAGCAAATTGAAAAAGCGATGCTTCATTACATTACATATTTACACCAGGAAAATTTAGATAAACAGGCTGCCCATATTAACGAACAATTAAATTCCTTGGAAAAACAAATACAGATGATTAGCACGACAGCCTCCTTTTTTCTCACTGAACCTAGCGGTTACTCCCACTACGAATTAAAATTAACAAAAGAAAAGGAAGGATATTATTGGGAAGAGATAGAAGGAGATGTATCAAATGTAGGTATAAGCGCTATCAATAAATTAACACCTGAAATTAGGCAAAGATTAATATTATCGAAAGCTTTAGAGCCTGTATTTAAAAAAGTTGTTCAACAAAATGCGCATGTAGCGGCTATTTATTATATCAGTCCACAGTCTTATTGGCGTATTTATCCAAAAATGAATGTGAGACAGGAAATCAATAACGGTTATTTATCCCCCAATATTGATTTGACAAAGAAAGATTTTTTCTCGTTAGCAGCCCATTCTCCAAATAATGAACCTGTGTGGACTGATACATACGTTGATTTAACGCATCGCAAAGAAATGTTTTCCCTTTCTACGCCGATACGTGACCGCAATGGAAAGTTTATCGGCATCATTGGCATCGACATTACGATTTCTCAAGCAGTAGAACACTTGCTGAATTTTAAATTCCAGGAACCCTCTGCATACGCTGTTTTAATTAGCAAAAATCACCGTTTTATCGCCTACCAGCCTAAGGCAAAAGATGATTTATCATTTTTATCCTCTCATCTTCAAACAATTATCGGCGCGCAGAAGCCTATTTCTTGGAATATTAATGATAAAGATAAAATCATATTATGTTCTATCATTCCAAATACAAATTGGAGTCTCATATCAGTCATTCCTAAAGAAGAAATTATTGATTCGATCAAACAAATTACTTTACAAAAATTAACAGATTATAAAAAATCGTTTTCCTTTCAGTTTATCAGTTTACTATGTTTCGTTGCTATTATTTTAATTATCAGCTCCATCGCGATTTGGAAACATTTTACTAATCCAATCAAGGAACTTCTTGAGGGAATTAGCTCAGTAAGTGCAGGAATTTTTCGTACCAAGATGACAAAGCCGTCGTTACACGAATTTAAGGTGCTTCACTCTTCGTTTAACAACATGGCAAAAAAGTTGGATGATCTAATCAGCAATTACGAAGCACTGCATTTACAACTAGAAGAAAAAGTAGCAGAACGGACCGCTCAACTGACAAAGGTTAATGAATCTTTAAAACAAGCTAATGAAAGACTAAAACAGCTCGAACAAACTCGCCGTGAAATATTTGAAAATATCGCACATGACTTAAAGACCCCAATTACTTTAGTGCTGGGCTACATCGAAGCTATTCAAGATGGAATAGCAGGAAAGGAGAAAAATGAGGAATATTTAAAAAGGATTGAAAAACATTTGCACTCGATCAATCACCTGGTAAAAGGAATTTATGAACTAAACCATATCGAAGCCCAGACAAACGTGTTTCAATTCGAACAGGTAGATGCTAACAGCTTTTTTACCTATATTCAAGATGTCTATAAGAATTATCCAAACATTCATATTTCCATTCAAAATGATTTGCCGTTTGTAAAAATGGATACAAAATATATGGAACGCGCTATGTTCAATTTAATTGATAACGCGCTAAAATACTCAGATGCCCATTCGCCTGTAGAAATTCTCGTAAAAAACACAGAGCAATCTATTGTCATTGTAATACGTGATTTTGGCTGGGGAATATCAGAGAAAGACTTACCGTATATATTCGACCGCTTTTATCGTGTAGATAAAGCAAGAAACTCACATAAACCTGGAAATGGCTTAGGACTAACAATCGTTAAAGAAATTGTTCATGCTCATGGTGGAAAAATCGACGTTGTAAGCAAACTTGGTGAGGGAACAACATTCACCATTTATCTCCCAATTTGTTAAGAATATATTTCCGAGATATAAACATGTTGACAGTTCTATGCCTCCACTTTTTCTCTTACTACATTAAATAAATGCAACTTGCTGTTTCATCTTTATGAACTTTTTATTCTAACTTATATACATGTATAGCCCGTGTCCTGGCAAGTTAGGCAACACGGGCAATCCAATCACCTTAGTCCAACACTTCTCCAAACATTCGCCTTGTTATCTCGCTAATAAACAAAGCGCCTTCTCCAAATCATCCCAAATATCTTCCCACGCCTCTAAACCAACGGACAAACGGATGAGTTGGCCACTGATTCCCATCTTTATTCTTTCCTCTTCCGGCACCACAGAATGGGTCATCGTTGCCGGATGTTGAATTAACGTTTCCGTATCGCCAAGGCTGACAGCGATTTGAATGAGCTGAAGATGATTGAGAAAGCGCTGGGCGTCTCGTTTTGTTCCTTTAATTTCAAACGAAATCAAGCCGCCACCGCGTTTCATTTGTTTTTGATAAATCGGATAATCGCGATTGTCTGGATCAGCAGGATAGCAAACGCGTTCAACGAGGGGATGTGTTTTTAACCGTTCCACAATTTTCTCTGCATTATCGCAATGCCGGTCCATCCGCACCGGAAGTGTTTTTAATCCTCTTAGCAATAGCCAAGCGTCAAACGGGGAAAGAACGCCGCCGATATCTTTTTGCGTTGTTTTCGCGATTTCCTCCATCAATTCTCTTTTCCCGACCGCGATGCCGGCAATGACATCGCCATGGCCCCCGATATATTTTGTCGCACTATGCACGACAACATCACAGCCAAATTCAAGCGGCCGCTGCAAATATGGCGAACAAAACGTATTGTCCACCACAACGGTAATCCCATATTCTTTCGCCACGTTTACAACCATTTGCAAATCGATGAGTTTCATCGTTGGATTAATCGGTGTTTCCACATAAATGCAAACCGTTTCCGGACGGATAAGGCGGCGGATCTCCTCTTCCGTTTCCATCGCGCAAAAATCGTGGGAAACGTGATATTTCTTTTTCAACATCTGCAGCAAACCAAATGTACAGCCGTATACTCCTTGTGAACATATAATATGGTCATTGGCTTTCGTTAATGCAAGCAACACTGCGGATACGGCCGCCATCCCGGAACTAAACGCGAGCGCCGCTTCCCCACCTTCCAAACACGCCATTTTTTCTTCCAGCATCCGCACCGTCGGATTAGCGAGGCGCGAATAAATATAGCCGTCTTCTTGCCCAGCAAACCGCGCTTCTCCTTGTTCCGCCGTGTCAAACGTAAACGTCGATGTTTGAAAAATCGGCGCCGCCAAACTGCCAAGATGCTGTTTCGCGTCATATCCGTGATGAATAACGATCGTTTCCATTCGTTTGTTCGTATTGTCCATCAAATCCCTCCTATATTTCTATCATATACATCTTTACCTCAATTGTAATCGTTTCCAACTAGATTTTTTTGCAAAAATAAAACCTGTCCGCTCTGGTCATGGGACCGGCGAACAGGTTTTTTGATAGGCTGTTAAATTTTCATAATCCCTCCCGTGCTCGCGGAAGTAACGAGCTTCGAGTAGCGTGCGAGGTAGCCGGTTTTTACTTTCGGTTCAAACCCTTTCCAGTTCGCTTTCCGTTTTTCCCATTCTTCGTCAGAAAGCTTTGCGTTAATCGTTCTGTTCGTAATATCGATTTCAATAATGTCTCCGTCTTCAATAAAGGCAATCGGACCGCCTTCCGCCGCTTCTGGGGAAACGTGTCCAACCGATAAACCGCGGGATGCCCCTGAGAAACGTCCGTCGGTGATAAGCGCGACTTTTGTTCCAAGCCCCATGCCGACGATTTGCGAAGTTGGCGCGAGCATTTCCGGCATTCCCGGTCCTCCTTTTGGTCCTTCATAGCGGATGACGACAACATGGCCTGGTTTTACTTTCCCGCTCGCAATGCCTTCGAGCGCCTCTTCTTGCGAATCAAATACGATCGCTGGCCCTTCATGGCGCGTAATGCCGGCTTGCACGCCTCCTGTTTTAATGATCGCGCCATCTGGAGCGAGATTTCCAAACAATACGGCAAGTCCGCCTGTTTCGGAATACGGGTTATCAATTGGGCGGATGACATTATAGTCTTTGACTTCACAGCCGGCGATGTTTTCCCCAAGCGTTTTTCCGGTTACGGTCAACGTATCGAGATGCAGCGTTCCTTCTTTTTTCGCTAATTCATTTAATACGGCCGATACGCCGCCCGCTTCGTGCAAGTCTTCAATATGCACATCGGAAGCTGGCGCCAGTTTGGCAAGATGCGGCACCCTTGCAGCGATTTCGTTAATTCGTTCGAGCGAATAATCGATCCCTGCCTCGTTTGCAATTGCAAGCGTATGTAATACGGTATTTGTCGAGCCGCCAAGCGCCATATCAAGCGCAAACGCGTTATCAATCGCTTTTTCTGTGACAATATCGCTCGGTTTAATGTCATGCTCGATCAAATACATTAATTGTTTCGCCGATTGGCGAACCAATTCTTTCCGTGCCGGATCTACCGCTAAAATCGTGCCGTTTCCTGGCAATGCGAGCCCTAATGCTTCCGCCAAACAGTTCATCGAGTTGGCTGTAAACATGCCCGAACAGGAGCCGCACGTCGGACAGCCGTATTTTTCTAATTCCTGCAATCCTTGTTCATCAATTTTCCCTGCTTGATAAGCGCCGACCCCTTCAAATACGGAAGAAAGCGAAATTTTTCGCCCGTCGCTCGTCACGCCAGCCTTCATCGGCCCGCCGCTGACAAAAATCGTCGGAATGTTTAGCCGCATCGCCGCCATCATCATGCCCGGCGTAATTTTATCACAGTTTGGAATGCAGACCATTCCATCAAACCAATGCGCAGAAATGACCGTTTCGATCGAATCCGCGATAATTTCGCGGCTTGGAAGCGAATAGCGCATGCCGATATGCCCCATCGCAATCCCATCGTCGACGCCGATTGTATTCATTTCAAACGGGACTCCGCCCGCTTCGCGAATCGCTTCTTTGACAATTTTCCCGAACTCCTGCAAATGCACGTGTCCCGGAATAATGTCAATATACGAGTTCACCACGGCGATAAACGGCTTGTCAAAATCTTCTTCCTTTACGCCTGCCGCGCGCAGCAAACTGCGGTGCGGCGCCCGGTCAAATCCTTTTTTAATCATATCGCTGCGAAGCTTTCTCAATCTAAATCCCTCCGTTAGTAGTTTTGTAGTCTCGATGTTTTTAGTATTGTACCATTTTTTAAAATAAAATGACAATTATATTTATTTCGATAACAGCGATTATCCCTTTAAATCTATCACTTTGTCAAAATTGGAAACTGCTTGAATTCGTACGTGGTTATATATTACAATTCTAAAAAAAGGAGAGTTTATGATGTTTGATTTTAAGGTGCCATTGATTGGTTTTGTCGTCATTTGGACATTATTTCGCGGTATTGTGTACATACGGAAGCGAACCTTTTCTGTCAAACACGAAATCATCCATGGATTATTCGCTTTTTCCCTTGTATTTATATATAGTGTGACGATTTTCCCATTTCCGTTTTATACATATCCGCTATTACAAAGGGAAACGTATGCCGGCATCAATCTCATTCCACTTGCGAGCATCCGGCAGTCGCTTCACCATTTTTACTGGCTCGTTCCCTTGCGAAACATTGGCGGCAATATCGCGTTGTTTATACCATTTGGGTTTTTTGCTTCTTGTTATTCTTCTATCCTTCGTCCGAAAACCATCGTTATCGTCGGATTTCTTCTTTCCTTATGCATCGAAATCGTCCAATTGTTTTTCATTCCGTTTCGGGCTTTTGATGTCGATGACATTCTTTTAAACACGTTCGGAACAGCAATCGGAGTATTATTGTTCCGTCTATTAGACCGGCTGATGGTTAAGACATCTCGCGCTAAGCAAAGCAATTACTCTAGTTAATCATCGTTGTCGAAGAAAAACCCCTTGACAATTTTCTGATTTGTATGGATAATTTCTAACAAATCGTTGATACGGAAAACGGTACGGGACTAGTAAATCGATGGAACGTGCAAGAGAGTGGAACCCGTAGGCTGGAAGGTTCCTCACGGGAAGTCGATTGAACCTGCCCTAGAAAGGCCGCTTATGCAAACATAAGCCGTCCGCCCTCGTTACGGGCAAGAGGTGGGCGCATGATGCGCCAAAAAAGGTGGTACCGCGGAACGCTTTTTCCGTCCTTTTGCAAGGAAGGGAAAAAGCGTTTTTTATTGGCAAACCGAAAGGAGGAAAAACGTGAAAAAGCAGCGAGTCGTCGTGAAAATCGGAAGCAGCTCATTAACGGATACAAAAGGCGCTCTTTGCCATGAAAAACTTTTCGATCATGTCGAAGCGATCGCCTATATCAAACAATTAGGCCACGAGGTCATTTTAATCACATCGGGTGCGGTCGCCGCTGGATTCGGACCGCTCGGCTATCCGTCTAGGCCGACTACCACCGCGGGAAAACAAGCAGCGGCAGCCGTCGGGCAAGGGCTGCTCATGCAAGGCTATATTTCCGCATTCAAACAGTTCGGTATTACGACAGGACAAATTTTATTAACAAGAGAAGACTTTTACAGCCGTGAACGGTTTCATAATTTATTTTCCACAATCACTACATTGCTGGCATGCGGAGTTTTGCCGATCATCAACGAAAACGACTCCGTGTCCGTCGAGGAATTGACGTTTGGCGACAACGATATGCTTTCCGCGCTTGTCAGCGGCTTTTTGCACGCGGATGCGCTCATTATTTTAACGGATATTAACGGACTATATGATGATAATCCGAAAACGAATCCGAAGGCGAAAAAATATGCATTTCTTCCGAATATTACCGATGAAATGATTGAAGCGGCGGGCGGCAGCGGCTCTGCGGTCGGAACAGGCGGGATGAAATCAAAGCTTCTCGCCGCGCAAAAAGCGCTCTCGTTTGGAGTAAGCGTCTTTGTCGGAACGGGTGCGGGGAAAGAAAAACTTTGCGACATTTTGGAAGGAAAAGGAGACGGGACATATATCGGCGCGCCGTTTCATGGACATATGCAAATGCGCAAGCAATGGATTGCATACCATGCACCGGTCGCCGGAAAAATCGAAATTGACGAAGGCGCCGAAACCGCCCTGTTGCAGCGTGGAAAAAGTCTGCTTCCCGCTGGCGTTACCGCGGTATATGGAAATTTTTCCGCCATGGATGTCGTCGAGGTCGTCAACCGAAAAGGAGCCGTCATCGGCCGCGGTCAAGTATATTACTCCGCTAGCGACTTAGAACAAATCAAAGGCCTTTCTAGCAATGAAGCGAGAAAATATTCGATTAACCATCGACCAGAAGTAATCCACCGCGACAACTGGGTATCATTACGAAAGGAGAGTGTCGTAAAATGAACGAATTGCTTATAAAAGCAGAACAGCTTCAACAAGCAGCGAAAACGTTAGCCCTTCTGTCAACAGAAGAAAAAAACGAAGCATTAACGCGCATCGCCGAAGCGCTGATCAAACAAAAAGAATGGATTTTGCAAGAAAACGAAAAAGACGTTGCGCTTGGAAAAGAACAAGGTCTTTCTCCTGCTTTAATCGACCGATTGCAGCTAACAAACGAACGAATCGAGCAAATTGTCGACGGCGTCCGTCAAGTTGCAGATCTTCCTGACCCAATCGGCGAAATCGTCGAAGAATGGACGCGGCCGAATGGGCTTCGCATTCAAACAATTCGCGTGCCTCTCGGTGTCATCGGAATGGTGTACGAAGCGCGCCCGAACGTCACCGTTGATGCCGCAAGCCTTTGCCTAAAAACAGGAAACGCCGTCTTATTGCGCGGCAGCTCATCGGCGCTTCATTCGAACAAAGCGCTCGTCCATGTCATGAAGGAGGCGCTTCGCGATTCCGCCATCCCTGCCGATGCCATCCAGCTTCTCGAAGACACGAGCCGGGAAGCGGCCCAGCAAATGTTTCGTTTAAACGGCTACTTAGATGTATTAATTCCACGCGGCGGCGCAGGACTGATTCGCTCCGTCATCGAAAACGCCACCGTTCCCGTGCTGGAGACTGGCGTTGGCAACTGCCATATTTTCATCGATGAATCAGCGCAAAAACAAATGGCCATCGATATCGTCTTGAACGCGAAATTGCAGCGCCCATCCGTCTGCAATGCAGTGGAAACGGTATTAATCCATCAAAACTGGCCGTATATCAGCGAACTCGTCGAAACATTGCACGCGCGCGGAGTAGAGCTGCGCGGCGATTCGCAGCTTGCTTCATCGTATTCCTTTATCCAGCAGGCTGCCGAAGCCGACTGGAGCACCGAATATTTGGCGCCGATTTTAGCTATTAAACTCGTGCAGAACGTCAAAGAAGCAGTCGACCATATTAACCGCTACGGCACGAAACATTCCGAGGCAATTATTTCCGAACAAAACGACAACGTCCGCTTCTTTTTCCAAGCGATTGACGCCGCCGTGCTTTATCATAACGCCTCGACCCGCTTTACCGACGGCGAACAGTTTGGCTACGGGGCGGAAATCGGCATCAGCACGCAAAAACTGCACGCCCGCGGTCCAATGGGATTGCGCGCGATCACCACGACGAAATCGCTCGTATACGGCACGGGGCAAATTCGCTCCTAAAGGAAAAAGCCGAATCCAACGCGATGGATTCGGCTTTTACTCTACCATTTTGACATTTGCATAAGCCGCAAGCGCCACATGCCCGATGACGGCAATCGGAAAAATCACGATCATATCAGGATGGTCAATCATGCTTCCAGCCGCTGCGGCAATGCCAACGATCATATTATATTTCCCTACGATTCTCGCCAGTTTTTCTTGATCACGAATGCGCCGCTGATTATATCCGGACAGCAGCCACGTATATTTTTTCGCCCCGATAAAATACGCCAGCAAAAACGAAACGGCTGCTAAAAACAACAGTTCGAAAGAGTAAATCACTTAGTCACCTGCTCCCATCCGTTTATCCTATTTCTTACTATTTATTATTGTATCATTATTTTTATAGAAAATTAAGGCTATTGTTCTATATGGTACCGTTTTGCACATCCGATTCGGAATATCAGGCTCTAACCAATCCAAAATTTGTCGTACACCCATGTTAGGAATGGGACGGTTTTGAGGCAAACACCCAGAAGCGGCTGCCGGCAAAATTGACGGCAATCCCTCCCAACGTCGCTGCGAGTTTTCCGGCAAACAGCGGCCAGTGCCCAACGTCCCGGCAGAGAAAGAGCAGAAGAAGCGTCACCGCAAGCGACAGCACATTCACCACGATAAAACGCAAAAACTCTCCAATGCTTGCTTTTCGTTTTACCCGAAACGTCCATATCCGATTCCATACATAGCTGTTGACCACGCCGGCCGTATAAGAGCATACTTGCGCCAACAGAACGGAAACGCCAAACGAGGCAAGGAGAAAAAAGACAATAAAATCCACAAATGTATTTCCAGCTCCAACAAGGCAAAAACGCCATAATGTTTGAATATTTTTGCGGCTGTTCCACGCAAAACGATGCATTTTCATGCTTATTTCCGACTCCCCACACGTCTTTCACGATATATAACGAACGTTGCTTCACTTCCTGTATAAGCAACCGATATATCTCCAATAATCCTAAGGCATAAGCTACAAAACAGTATAACCATCAGATGCGGCGGCTATTTCGCTACCGTGGAATAAGGAAATATCTTTAATTATAATATCACATCACTTGAGGAAGAAAGCATGTCAATACGATAAAAATGGAAGAACATTAATCCAAAAAACAATAGCAAGCCGCCGCCTTTTCTCGCGCATTTTCTCTTCTTTTTCTAGTGTTTCTTTTTCCCACATCATCAATATAAAAGTACGATGAAAATTGAGTATAAACTTTCTCAAATGAAAGTGATGGACTCATTCGACAATCTTTTATTCTCGTAAGCATCGTAGATTTTCCTTTCCTTCTTTTCTTTCTTCTTTTATAATGAGATAAGTAAGGGAGGTGAGAGAAATGGAACAGGAAACAATGCTAAAAGAAATTTTGAAAGCATTGGAGATTCATTCCAACCATATGCACACAAAAATGCAAGAAATGGAAAACCGTTTGGAAACAAAAATGGAAGAACTGGAAAATAGGTTGGAAACAAAAATGAAAGAAATGGAAAATCGATTAGAAGCAAAAATGCAAGAAGTGGAAAATCGATTAGAAGCAAAAATGCAGAAAATGGGAAATCAACTCAGAACAGAAATGAGACAGATGGTAGAAAATCTTGAAGAAAAAATGAACGAGCGATTCAACCGTTTAGAAACAAAAGTAGACAGCCTGCGCATCGAACTGTCGGAAACACAGGAAACGGTCGATTTCCTCTCAAGCAAAACGCTCCAGCATGAACGGAAAATCCGCGAGTTGTATCGGCAACAATGACCGTCTCCTCTCTTCATTTTCCTCCTGCTGCTCCTTAAGTGTTTCCTTCGGCAACGAATCACCTGAAAAGAACATTCCTTGATTCAGAGACGTATCATAAATTCCAACAGAAAACACCCTTGTACAAAACAAAGGGTGTTTTTCCTGATTATTCCGTATCCCGCTCGCGAATCAATTCCATTACGCGGGTTGCTACCGTTTCCGGATCAAGCCCATCTGTCGCCAAGCGATAATGATGCTGAGAATAAGCTTGTTTCCGCTGTTCAAATAATTGCTTGATTTCCTCGAGCGTCTTATTTTTCAACAAAGGACGGTCATGGATAAGGGACGGAAGACGTTCTTTCCAGTTTTCCCATGACAAATCGAGGAGAACAACAATGCCGTGGGATAAACAAGCCTTTCTTACTTCCTCTTGCAAATACGCGCCTCCCCCGAGGGAAATAATTTTTAAGCGGGTGTTCGTGCAAAGATCAACGATTAGTTCCCTCTCCACTTTTCGAAAATAGTCTTCTCCCATTTGTTCAAAAATGGCCGGAATCGACATTTGATGGCGTTTTTCGATTTCCTGATCTACATCAATAAAGTCTCGGTACAGCTTTTTCGCCACAAGCTGGCCAATCGTTGTTTTTCCTACTCCCATAAAGCCGATTAAAACGATATTTCTTTCCCGAAGCGGAATGTTGCAATATGTACCCATATCTGCCGCCCTTTCTTTACAACAAATCATAAAAATTATTTACTCCTTCCATATCCATTAGCCGTGAAACATATGCTTTTGCACAATATGAAGGACTTCTTTCAAATCCTCGATTGGGATTTGGCCTGGTGCCGAACTATTTTGACCAACAGCAAAAGTAACTGCCGAACCAAACATCCATCCAGCCAAGCGAGTAATGACCCCTAATCCTCCCATTGACATGGTGATAAGGGGGATGCTTAACTGGCTTCTCGCTTCTTGGGTCGCCTGGAATAAAACAAGCAAGTCTTGCGGAGAAGCAGGCATAACAGCGACTTTAGCAATATCAGCACCATATGATTCCGCCTGCAGCATTTTTTGGACAAGTTCTTCTTTTGGGGGAGTTGAGCTGAAATTATGATAGGACATAATCATGAGAATGCCATATTCCTTTGATACTTGGCGAAGCGATGTCAATTCCTTTTCATAAAGCAGCTCGTAATCAATCATATCCACTAATCGGCTTTTGCACATTTCTATAAATAATCGGATTTTTTCTGTTTCTGTTAACGGAACAGGATTCCCGCCTTCCTTTTCCGAACGAATCGTAAAAAGAATGGGAATTTCCCCTGCAATTTTTCGAATGGCTAGCGCTGTTTCGAGCACTTTTTGCGGATCGTAAATATCTTTAAAAAAGTCGGCGCGCCACTCAATAATATCAGGCCCCTTTCGACATACTTCTTCCGTCTCCGACAAGATTTGTTCCATACTCGCTCCTACTATAGGAGTACAAATGCATGGCTGTTCTCCGCCAATTTGCGTGCCCCTTACGGATACAATTTTTTGTGATATATTCATGATTATCCCCCTATTCTCGATATCCTGACTTTTCTGAAATGGCCTTAGCCCCTTCTTTGACTATTTCTCTATTGCTTCAGAAATGAATCGGTTCGTAGGATCTAAAACAGTCAAACATGCCTTAACTTCACCGTTAATATGAAAATAGGCACAGCCATCGCCAATCCCGGTGCTATAACGAATGACGCTTTCAAACATAAACTGCGACACGACATAGAGCAGAACAACAGACGTATAAAGCAACCCCCGCAACAATTGCCTTTATTCATATATAGTACAACAAAATAGATCAGTCTGAAAATCCTTCCAACCAATATTCGCGATGGATTCATACAAATACAGCCAGCCCTCTGTTTATAGAGAGCTGGCTGTTCACATGCATTTGCTGCAAAAAATTCTGCTTGCCGCACTGGAAAACCTTGATTTTTCTTAACGGATTCCATTAATACGGAATGAGACGGTGGAAAGAGCATGATGCCCACCGTCACTGTTTTCGTTTGTCGATCAGTTCTTCCAACACGATCGCCACGCCGTCTTCCTCGTGTGACGCAGTGACTATGTCGCTGACTTCTTTTAATTCCGGTGCGGCGTTTTCCATCGCGACGCGGTATCCGGCGACGGCGAACATCGATAAATCGTTATGGCTGTCACCGAAAACAACCGTATCTTTCAGATCAATGCCGTAATGAGCGGCCAGTTTTACAAGCGCCTCCCCTTTCGTCGCTTGTTCATGGTTAATCTCAATGTTGTTTGGATGTGACGAGGTGACAGTAATGCCGGAAATGCCGTCAAACTGGGCAGCTGCTTCTTGTAAACGTTCTTGATCGAGAGAAAAAATGAGCACTTTATAAAAAACGGTTTGCCGCTCCTCCCAGATGGCGCGGATGTCATCAACATACGTCACGCGCGCCTGCTGGAACTGCTTTTCGACGATGCGCTTTAATTCAGGCGCGATATCGCTTGCCTTTTCGGCCATCGCCTCAAGATGGGCGCGGTTATGGAGCCCGACATAGACGGCATCGCCCGTATAAATTTCGAAATATAAATCCGGCTGTGCGCGCACCCATTCGAGTGCTGGAATCAACTTTTCCTTGTCAAGCGGCACATCGCCAAGCACCGTCCCATCTTCTAATGTCATCACCGCGCCATTTAAACTCATAATCGGGCAAACAAGCCCCGCATCCCGAAGCGGCGCGCGCGCGTCTTTATACGCCCTGCCCGTCACGATCGCCACGATATGGCCTTGCTTTTGCGCTGCCACAATGGCCTCTTTATTTCTTCTACTTACCTGTCCATTCGAATTGAGCAGCGTCCCGTCCATATCCAATGCGATTAACACTATTGCATCCCTCTTTCTCATTATGTACGTTTGTAAATCACTACTCCATCGCGGTCAATTTGCCGTTTTATTTAATAAATCGGCAAACAGTACATCATAGGAATAAATTCCGACAATGTCATCGATATCTTGAACAATTTTTCCTTTCTGTTCTCCTTCATAATCAATACACAAATCAATATCCGAATTATAATGCGCCGTATCCCTGGCCCTTGAACCAAATAAAATCACTTTCCGAATGCCACGTTCGCGTTGAAAGTAGTCCAATAATTTTCGATATACATCTTCATGAATTCCATACATCGCAATCAATCACTTCTTTTTTTATATTTTCAAGCAGCTTTTCGATTTCCCCCACATATTGTGCTATTATCTTGTTTTTAATTTTTTCATAATCATCCTCATTATAGACATGAACCGTCGCATTACGCGAACTTACAATGTCGTTCCACGTATCAATATTTTCAATCCATCCTTCTTTGAATGCTTGCCTGTAACAAGCACGCGGATTGCTTAATTCGAGTCCCCAAGACTTAAAAACCTTCGATAATAATTTCCACAATTGATCCTCTAAAATTTCGTACTTTTTGACAATCGAATCACGGTACACTTCTTTGGTGATGTCATCTGGATTTTTGATTTGCTGGAAGACATGGATAATATTTTTTAAATGCGTCAATAATCGGTACACATACTGATACGACAATATAATAATGGATTCTTTATATTTGTCATCCAAAATATAATAATAGATTCTTTATATTTGCCATCCAAATCTAGACTCCTCCTTGAATCTCATCCTAAAACATTTCAAAAGTTCTGCGGACATGTTCGGACGCAGGAGTCCGCGGCACTTCCATCGTCCGGATCGGCAGTTTGCGCAGCACCGGGGCGAGCATTTGCTTCGTTTCTTTTTTCATGCGGATTTCCCGCGGTATTTTCCCAAGCCGCAACAGCATGTCCAAAAAGCTTTTTTGCACGCGCATCGCCACATTCTCGATCGGAAGCAAATCGTTATGGATGATAAACCCAGTGTTCACATCCACCGCCAGTACAAATGTCGGAAAATACGGGCGCTCCCCGCGCTTCTCTTGAACCGGCCGGTTGATATACCCCGCGTCAAATTCGATGCTGCCATAGTATACTTGCCCAATATTTTTCACCATTTCAATCAACTTCGGATCGACAAGCAGTTCATACGTCGGCGCTTTTTCCTCGGCTTCCAGCTCGGCAAGCGGAACGTGGTCATCGCGCCAAACGACATTCCCATCCTTCTTTTCACCGATGCGGGCAAACATCTTTTCATCCTGCGGAAACACTGGAAGCGAAAGCTCCCCTTCCCCAGCGCGCCGCGCGACATCCAGCGCCTGATCAAGCGCCGCCGTCACCAATTTTGCCTCTTCTTCGGAAATCGTCCACGGATAGTACCCTGGGACAAAGCTGCGAAACTGCGGCCACTGCTTTTTGCCGCGGAACGTCATGCCTTGGGAGCGGAGGAGCTCATAGTCTTCCTTGCTTAATTCATTTCGGTCGGCAAAGGAAATGAGCACCGCCCGCTGTGTATACACGAGATCTTGTTCGGGATATGGCTGTTTGAATAAATGCTGCAGGCTTTTGTATCCTTGCTCCCCGATATATACGACCATGCCATGCTCTTGGCCAAGCGCGCCAATGACGGAACAATATAAGCGCTCGTTCGTTTCCGGATCGATGACAAGGAAAATTTCATCATCATCCATCCATTGCCACGGCGCTAACCGGTTAAACGCCACCGCTTTTTCCAACAGTGCCCGCCATACGTTGCCTTGTGTGGCCTGCGCTCCCTTCTCCATCTCTTTTCGCGCTTTCTTTTGGATTTCCTTACCAACTTTTTTGCTCAGTGGAGCCAGTTTTGCATTGACCATTGCTGTCAATTCCTTTGTCTCGATCTCCTCTGGATTCCACCCTTCGCCCATGCTGTCTTCTTCAGGCGCAACACGCACCGCCTTGAGGCAAACTGGATAGACGAGATCTGGCTGCGGCTTCACTATTTTTTCAAGCACGATCTCATGTTCCCAATCGTCGCCGAAGTCATAAATATACAAGCAGCGGTCTCCCTCCTGCACGAGCCAATCGAAAAGCCGCTCCTTATGCTCCTTATAGTCCGCATCGTCCCATCCATCACCGACATCATTGCCGATTTCGATGCGCAATTTCGCCGTTCCGCGCGTCTTCGTGATGTAAAACGTATGCAAATGCCGGTCTTCCCAGTCAAACGCTTTTTGCAGCACGCGATGAAGCTCGGCAAACGTCATATCGCCTGGCACCAATAACCGCCGCCATACCGGCGGGCGAATACCTTTTAACTGCACCTTTAGTTGATAAATCAATCTATTTACCTCCATATCATCGAGAAATTTTCCTTCTTTTCATTCTATCATTTATTTATCACCATTGCTAAGAAGATGGCAAAATGGTACAAAATACGATTGCAAGAAATGATTAACACAATAGATCTTTTCGTCACACAATTCGCACCCAAATTGCGGAACTAAACGAGTGAACGAACCGTTTAACCGGCTGGAAACAAAATAAAGCCAGCTTGCGCATTGAGCTAACGGAAACTTCACTTCAGCAAAATCGCCCGACACGAGCGAAAAATCCGCAAGTTATACAGACATCTCCTATTTTAAGAATCTCTCCCATCTACGCTACACTTAGGGTGGGAGATTCCTGCTCTGTCATCTCTATTATCTGCCACCTACTCGATTTATTTGTTGAATCGGAAACCTTCTTGTCTATATTTTCGATAAAAATACGGCCCGCAATAGTATTCATGCGTCTGCACATATGTCCATGTAAACTGCGGGTCGACGACATACACATCGTGCTCGCGCCGCAAATCTTCCGCCCGCAAATTTTCGGCGTTGACAAGCATATACGCCTCTTCCCTTTCTTGATAAAACAAATAACAAACGAATCGGTTCTCCTCATGAAACGCGCGCATCGCCGCTTTTCCTTCAAGACAAGGCAGTTTTTCGTAGCTGAATACATGCCACAAAAACTGCTCAAAATAAATCGACTGTTTTTCCTGTGGACTAATGGCATCCGTAAACGCTCGTTCCCAACGCCTGCGAAATTCTTCTCCTTTTCCCTTCCATTCTTCGACTATGATTCCTCGATTTTCCAATATTTTTCGTATGTTCATTTCCATCTCCCTACCCCCAAGGAAATATATCGCTCGCGCGGCAAAAAATCCGATACGAAACGCCTTGTTTGCGGCGCCGCGCCGCTTTGTTTCCTATTCTCGTCGTTTCGATGATCTCATCCCAAAACGGAATGCGCGCGCGCAGCCGCTCAAACATCTTCCGAACGGCGGCATCGGTAACGTCTCTGCCAAAAAACGATTGAAACAATGTTTCGCGGACGTCTTCCCCTGTCATCGGCCGCTCGCTATGCAGAATTGTCGCAAGCGCATAAAACGATTGGTATTCGAGCTTCACCAACTCGCCTGCGTAACGAACGACAAAACCGTCTTGTTCGCTGAGGCAAAGCATCACCTCATGTAGCGAAAACCGCTCCTGCTCGGAAAAATATATTTCCTCTGTTACAATTTCGTCGCTTTCCGGTGTAATAATGCGATAAAGCGCGCGGTGAAAATCTTCAATGCGATGGAGAAAAATCGCTTGGCGATAGCGCTCGACCGTTTCTTCATCATATGGTTTTGTTTCCATCTTTTCTATCTGCTTTAATGCGTTCGACGCGAGAAAAATGCCGCAATTGACAAGAAACATATGGCTTAACATCGCCTGCGTGTCATTAAGAGGCTCATCCATCGATCCCGAAAGCGCCTGATGAAAATGGTACGCCGCTTCGGCATACCTTCCTTCGTTATAGTAAATATGCGCTAACCGATAATTCGCAATCGAATGGTTTGGCTTTCGCTTTAACGCCTTTTGCAAATACATTTTCGCCTGCTTCGGATCAGGGTTGCCCGACATTTTGAAATACTCGCCAAACCAAACGTACAGATGAATCAATTCGTCTTCGATTTCTTCCCGCCGTTTTCGATCTTTTTCTTTTTTCCACTCCGTAAGCAAGCGGCGTTCTTCTTGATGCGGAAAAAACTCGTACTCTTCCACTCCACACTCCCTCCCTTTGTGACGGGGTGTCACACACTGATTTGTACAGTTGTATTGTAACGAATTTGAAAAGGAGATGGATAGTATGGAAAAATGGACGAAACTCATGATTCGGCACGGATTTCATCCGGAAGATGAGGAAACAGGAATTACATCACAATGGCTTGCGCAAACATTCGCAACGCTCATCCAACAACGCCAGCACCTTGACGCCATTTCCGAAACGGACTGGATGGAAGCGCTCCAACAAACCGCCAAACAGATGGTTTTTCGTAATGACATTCCAGGAAAAGAAACGCTGGTCGACCCGACGAAAAACGAACTTCCTCTCATTCAAATCGATCCGTACGTCCGCGGCATCGTCCGCTGGCTGAACATGATGCATATTTACACCGTTTACAGCTGCGACGGAGAGGGAGTTCGCCCGGCAACGATTTATTTTCTCAACGACTTATCCGCCCAGCAGCTCGCCATCATCCGGGCTTGCACCCCGCAGCAAATTCGAATTAAAGCGGAAAAAAGAAAAGCAACCTTATTCTATCAGCGTGGACACATCGATGACCTTTTAACGATGGCCGAACGGTTATACAACGTCTGGCGGAATCCAGAGCTGCTAATGACGTATCGCTTAGAAACATTCAAACATCGCCTATATTCCCTTCTTTCCATAAACGGAAAAAGCGGCAGAGAAGCGATGATTCGGCAAATGCTCTATCGAAAGCTCCAACAAAAAACAGATTGGCGCGAAATCGACGATTACGGAAACTTGCTTGCCGCGGTTTATTGCGGAAACGGCCCGACGATTCTGCTTTCCGCCCATATGGATACGGTTCGCCCGTTTTCACCGAAACGCACGATTATCGAAAACGGAACGGTATTAAACAACTCGCGCGGCATCTTAGGCGCCGACGACCGCGCGGGGATCGCGGTCATCTTAGAAATACTTGATTTCATTCGCCATTCCCGCTTCCAAAGAACGCTTAAAATCTTCCTTGCCATCGAAGAAGAAATCGGCTGCCTCGGCTCGCGTAACATCGACCCAACATTTTTGCAAGACGTCGATGCCGCGATTGTCGTTGACCGACGAGGAATGCGCGACATCGTCACTTCTTACGCTGGCATTGTGCCATTTTGCGATGATAATTACGGCCGCATTTTCGAAACAGCCGGAGCGCTCGCCGGCATGCCCGACTGGAAAATGACCCATGGCGGACTAAGCGACGCCAAAGTCTTCGCCGAATTCGGCATTCCATCTGTCAACTTATCTGTCGGCTATGAGCACGAACATACTGAACTCGAAACGCTTGACTACAAAGCAGCGCTTGAAACTGTGCTACTGCTTGAAGCAGTGTTCGAAAATAACATGATCACAAAAGAACTCGTCACAACGTGTAAGGGTTAGGAGAAAATAGAAAGTAGAGTGGAGCAAAATAACCACTCTACTTTTATGTATTTTTTGTTTCTGTCGCTGCGCATCCGCTTTTTGACACTCTTGGAGAATCATCTCCTAATATTTCGTTAGCTCCGATTTGCCTGAAATTGTTATGCTCTTGTCTTGCCAATGTATAATGAAAAAAGCGACTCCATCCTAAAAGACAGCATGCAAAATACAAAACTATTCTATTTTTTTATTGTCTTTCCTTTCAAAATATACATGCAACCGATACTCACAAATCTCTTTCGTCCATTGGTATAAAATCTCTTCGTCTTCCGGTCCGATGGAAAATGTTAAAGAAAACACATTGTTGTCAAAGGAAAGAAGTCCGTTTGAACTCCCGCTCCATTTCGTCATCGGCATTCTAGCGATAAGTTTGCTTACTTTTTCTTCATCGTAAACCCATAGCCGTTTTGTTTCCTTGTCTGAAAAATCAATGCGCTTCCGGTATTCTTTCTCGGTTAGATAGCGATGGAAAAATGGTGCTGCCTCTTGCGGCGTAATCGGCAAATGCCATCGTGAAGAACCCCGTTGAAGCATCGCCTGTAAAACAACCATTTTGTAGCTTTTTGTCATCGGAGTGCGTTCTACTTCCACTAACCATGATTCATACTTTGAGAAAATTTCTTTCTCTCGTTCTGACAGCTCCCCAGCCCAATAAAGAAACCCGATATACGATTTAAACTCTGATTTATATTCAGACGCCTCACTTCTTCCATAGAGATGAAGCTGCAAGTATGTCGGGCGATAACCGAGTTCCTGTTTTAGTTGTTGATAGTCAAATAATAGTTTCTCACGACGCGGCTGGCGTTTTTTCCGCATTTCCTCTAATAGATTAATTGCTCGTACATCGAGGTGAATCGAACAATTTTCTGGAACAGTTGGGATCAGTGACGCTTTTTTCTTTTTACCTTCCCCACGTTCCGTATCAAACAACGCTAATTTCACGTCTGCATTGCGATAGTTTCCGATTAAATCGATAATGACGCAATAATCCTTTCCTTCATACAGCCGAAGTCCGCGGCCCACTTGCTGGGTAAACACGGTAAGCGACTCCGTCGGCCGGACAAACAGCAACGTATCCACCGATGGAATATCGACACCTTCATTAAATAAGTCCACCGTAAAAATGGCGTCCAATTCTCCTTTTTCCAGCATTGCAATTGCCCTATCACGCGGAATATCTGTTTGTTTGGAGTGAAGGCTGACCGTTCGATAATTTCGTTTTCGAAAATATTCCGATAAAAAGTCGGCTTGCTTGATCGATGAACAAAATACAAGCGTTCTTGTTTTCTTATATTTCTCCCATGCCTTTAAAATCTTGTCCGCCATTTCTTCCCTTAGCTGCACTTGAAGCAGTTCTGCCTCATCATAGCGGTTGCCGAGCCATTTGATCTTGGAATAATCCGTATCATCGTAGACCCCGTAATAACGGAATGGGGCAAGCCATCCGCGCTGAACCGCTTCAATAAAATCAATTTTGTAGGCAACATTTCCGTCACAAATCGCATATACATCTTTGTTGTCATTTCGATCTGGAGTTGCGGTAATGCCAAGCAGAAATTTTGGCTCGAAATAGTCAAGCACCCGCTGGTAAGAACGCGCCGCGGCGTGATGAAATTCATCGATGATAATTAAATCGAACGCATCTTTGGAAAAGGCTTTTAAATGTTTTTTCATGCTTAGCGTAAAAATGGAGGCAAAAATAATGTCGGCATCCTTATCTTTCTTATTTCTGTCATAAATGCCAAATGTTTTATTCGGGATAACCCTTTGAAACGAACGTTTTGCCTGCCGAAGAATTTCTTCACGATGCGCAATAAACAGTACTTTTTGAAAACGGCGGGCAAAAAACGCTGCCAAATACGTTTTCCCAAGCCCTGTCGCCATGACGACCATCGCCTTATCGTAGCCTTCTTCATAAGTCGCTTCTAGCCGTTCGAGCGCTTCCACTTGGGCAAAGCGCGGTCGAATCGTTTCGTATGTAACCGTTGCTGGATCGTAAATTACGTCATGATCACGTTCATTGATTTCCGTCTCCGCTTTATCCAATGGAAGCATTAATTCAACTTCTTCCGCTTCCGCCCACGTTCGCGCGAGATTCGGATGCCGTTGGTGATAGTCATGATACTGCTTTTCATAGTCCTTTAACGTCTCTTCGTTCACTTGTACTGTTTCATCAGCGTAAAACAGCTTCAAAAACTCTTCCATTGACTCTGCAAATACGTTTTCATCGACGCTTTTGTCCAACCCGATATTCCATTCGATCCCTTCTGTCAACGCCGATTTCGACAAGTTGGAGGAACCGACAATAAAATAGCCGCTTGTTGTATTTTCAAATAAATATGCTTTTGGGTGAAAAGATACTCCCCTGCTTCGCCATAATCGTATCTCGATGTCCGGATGAATAGAGATCAGCTCACGAAGCGCTTCCGGCTGGGTGACAAAGAGATAATCGCCAGCGCAAATTTTAATATCCGCCCCTCGTTCCGCCGCTTTTTTCAATGTTTCTTTCAGCAGGCGGACACCCGATTTCATCACGAACGAGGTTAGTATGTATATGGTTGACGATGTTTCGATATGTTCCTGTATCTTTTCGATAAGATTGCGTTGAATTAATTCGACCTTACTCATCGTGTACCTCGACTAAAAAGATTTTTTCTTTAAATCCTCCCCGCTTCTCTGCTTTTTCCGCTCGAATTTGTTCAACGCGTTCGATCGACGATCCGTGGCATTCGGCAAGAGCATGAATAATTTCCAGCACATCCGCCAATTCTTCCAGCGCTGTTTCATTATCACTCGCATTCATATATTCTTCTAATTCTTCAAATGCTTTTTTTCGCAGCTCTTTACGATATTCGTCATCTTCCAATATTCTCGTTGTAAATGTCTTTCCCGTTTGTTCAATAATTTGTGGAATCTTATCACGGACAAGTTTGTTGTATACTGGCATGATACCCTCTCCTATTTTTATTTTCTCTTTACATATTCTACAAGATTTTTCTCTTGTTTGAAATGTGCACTTTTCTGCCCTCTATCGAAAAATGAATCATCGTCTTTGGGAAACGATAATCGATTTAAAGGATTTGTCTTTATGATCAATGTTATTAGTTGGCGACTTCTTCTTTATCCAACTCTCAAACAAGATAATCTCACATGGGCTGGGAAATTGGATGACATCACCGCCAATCTAGAAAATGCACCATTCAAGTTCTCCTTTTCAACTCTAACACCAAAACAGCAACATTTATCAACGTAAGTAAATAGGAAAGCGAATGCTGGAGAAAAAATGGGATGAATCGTTCATAAATGGTATCTATGGTTCATCAACACGTCTCATTGAGACTTTGGACAACGCGGTATCCATGAATGAAAAAATTCGCATCCAAACCGAAACATTATATACATACTGTACACGCTCATCAGGAAATATAAGTAACACACGATGATGATTTCCACTGCTAGAAAACGAAAGGGGATACGATGAGAAACATTGCTGCTTTATTTTCATTACTGATGCCTGGATTCGGGCAAATATATAATGGTCAATTCATAAAGGGTGTCTTCTTTATCATTGTAGAACACTTTGATAATGCATTCGGACATATAAACGAAGCCATTCACGAGAACATCCGCTGGAAGCCCACTGCTTTAGCTGTGGGAGGAAGGCGGGGTTTATATTTTTAGTATATATTGAATTTTTCGTTCAATATAAGTACACTGGATTTAGAAAGGTAGGTGAATCAAGAATGCTCTGCACTCTCAAGATTAAATTAATGCCAACTCTTGAACAGTTTCATGCGCTGCTGGAAACAATGAAACGGTTTAACCAAGCATGCAACTATATTAGCGAGATTGCTTTTCGCTCCAGAACCTTTTCCAAAACGAAAATCCAGCGGCTTTGCTACTATGACGTCAGGGAAAAATTTGGCCTCTCTGCCCAAATGACCGTTCGTGCCATCGGCAAAGTGTCGGAAAGCTATCGTTTGGATAAAAAAACCTTGCATAACTTTAAAGAAACCGGTGCCATCGTGTATGATGAAAGAATCCTGTCCTTTAAAGGGGTAGAGTATGCTTCCATCCTTACCTTGCAAGGAAGAATGGAAATCCCTATGGTCATTAGCCGCTACCATCAAGGTTTGCTGTGCGGCAACCGTGTTCGGGGTCAAGCCGATTTAGTCCTTCAAAACGGTATTTTTTATTTACTGCTCGTGGTGGACGTTCCCGAAGGCCAGCCCAATTCCGAAAACGGATTTATCGGTGTGGACCTTGGCATCATTAATATCGCCGTCGATAGCACCGGTGAGGTATTTTCCGGCTCGAAGGTCAACGGGCTGCGCCGCCGCCATGCGAAACTTCGCGCCAAACTCCAAAAGAAAGGCACCAAGTCAGCGAAACGCCTGCTTAAAAAGCGTTCCAAGAAGGAAAAACTATTTGCCCGTGATGTGAACCACTGCATTAGCAAGAAGATTGTTGAAAAGGCAAAGGCACTCGGATGCGGCATTGCCCTTGAAGATTTAAAGGGCATCCGCCAACGCACCGAGAAAACGGTTAAAAAGCAACAGCGTCGTCAACACTCTTCTTGGTCTTTTTATCAGTTGAGAAAGTTTATTGAGTATAAAGCGGCGATCGCTGGCGTGCCGGTGGTATTGGTTCATCCCAAAAATACTTCCCGCACCTGTCCGGTTTGCGGACATGTGGCCAAAGAAAACAGACCGTCAAGGGATCAGTTTTGTTGTCGAGCTTGTGGGTACGCTGCCCCTGCCGACAACGTGGCTGCGGAAAACATCCGCAGGGCTGCTGTCAACCAGCCGAACGCGGCAGCCAATTAGGCTAGTTGCAAGCCCACGGCTTTAGCCGTTGGGTAGTTGACGCAAAACCAAATGCGGACAAGACAAAAACCGCCATTCCTTTTATTATAGGCGGTTTTCTGGGAGAGATGGGTGCAATATTCGCAAACCGGCTGCCGATACCTACTCTAACCGTCGCAATGTTAATGATCATTCCGATGATTTGCGGCATGATCGTATTTAGAGATCAATAAGCGCATCTTTTGTCTACTTGTGCTGGAAGTGAAAAATATACAGATTTAATTAACTATCATACATGGACATGGATGTATTCGTTTATAACCATCTTTATCCTATCGTTTTTCGTGCGCATGATTATGGAGCTAATCAACAAAAGGGAGCAATCAACAGGATATGTGCATGAGATCATGCCTGATAGGAACTGCACACATGCCGCTACTTTCTAAAAAAGAAGTCTAATTTTCTGTCGCTGCTTCTATATATGTAGTAATAGATGATAAAAGGAGGCAGCAGATCATGATACTGTACGATGTGAAAAACAAGCTATTCTACAAAGTTATCAATTCAGGCCGACCAAAAATGACAAATTTCCCTCAAAAAAGGGCATGGGGCTACGTCTGGAAAACAGTGAACGGAGAACGGGTTAAGTTTTGGTTTGACTTTGCAAAAGGGCGGTATATGTATTTTCAATACGGACAAAAGTGGTATCGCGTACGATATTTGCAGTCGAATGATAAAAAGACAAATGAAGATGTTTTCAATGGGGTGCTGATTGATTTAAGCATCGATGGGCAGGAGTTGAAACTATTGAAAGGCAATGCCGAAAAATATGAGAAGCAAGCAATATGACGTCAGTTGCAATAATAAGGTGGCAAAGAGGGACGGAGACCTCCTCGCCACCTTCCTTTTTCACCCTATGCCCACCACATGTTTGGCAATTCCTCTTTGAAAAGCAGCTTTTTTAGGAAATCAATCGCCTTCGATAAAAACTTTTGCCAACGAAGCGCTAAATAATTGGATCATCGACAGGCATAAGCGGGGCTGGTGAGAGGCAGTGTCGAAAAATGCAAAAAGCGGGCAATATAAATCCTGGATCGCACGTGATCCAGGATCGTTTCGTTACACTTCGATTGAATTTCCTTCTTCCACAATATGATAAAGAAGATGTGCCAAATGGTGAATTGGACCGTATTGTTCTTCTTCGTCGACTTCTTCCTCATCTCCAAATTCTAGATCATTTAAGTAAAGTGCGACGAATTCGTAAAAATCTTTCAGCTCAAATCCGTAGCACGCGCTTGGGTCTTCATTGTCTTCTTCATATTGCAAAACGAGATACGAAACGTTTCTCTCTGCGTCCTCGGCATCAAAAAAGACGAAAAAGCCGATATTTGTATCCAAATCAAATAAATGCCTTGTTCCGCCTTCGGTTGCTTTGTCAAAGTCTTGTTGGTTTAGTTTTTGCACTTTCATCGCTTCTACTTCATCTTCGCGGTGAAATTGAACCGTAAATGTTTTCATGATTTGTTTCCCCCCTTGTTTTTAGAAAATGCTTAACGAATACGTTTTTGAAAGCAGTTCTAACAGTTTCATGCCAGTGATGCTGTTGCCTTTGTCGTCTAATGCAGGACCGAAAATGCCGATGCCAAACCGGCCTGGGACAGCGGCGAGGATGCCGCCCGAAACGCCGCTTTTTGCGGGAATGCCGATTTTGATGGCAAATTCACCTGATGCGTTGTACATGCCGCACGTGACCATAAATGTTTTGCAAATGCGAGCGACATCAAGCGGCATCATCTGTTCATCAGTGAACGGGTCGCATCCGTCCATCGCAAAGACAAGACCAATTCGCGCCAAGTCGATGCACGTCATTTCAATCGCGCATTGTTTTGTGTAAAGGTCCATTAGCTCTTCGACATCTTCATTGATGATACCATGCTGCTTGAGAAAATAGCAGAGCGAGCGGTTTAAAAACGCCGTTTCAAATTCGGACTGGGCCACTTCTTGCGAATATGTAATCGTCGGATTTCCCGCCAGTTTCCTGACAAACTGCAAAAGCCGCTCGAACCGCTCCGCGACGGAAGCACCAGCAATCATATGCGTCACCGCAAGCGCCCCGGCGTTGATCATTGGATTGAGCGGCTTTGCCGGCTGCACTTCCTCCAGTTTGGCAATTGAATTAAATGGATCTCCCGTCGGCTCCATGCCTACTTTCCGAAACACTTCTTGTTCCCCACGGTCCATTAGGACAAGGGCGAGAGCAATAATTTTCGAAATGCTTTGGAGCGTCACTTTATGAGTCGTATCCCCCGCATCGATGACATTGCCGTCGGGCAAGTAAATAGCGATAGACAAATCGTTTGGATCCGCTTTGCCAAGAGCGGGAATGTAATCGGCGACTTTTCCATAACGCGCATACTGTTTTGCTTGTTCAACAAACTGTTCCAACTCCGCTTTTGTGTACATTTGCCATCACCTATTGTTAGTATGGCCAGCTAGATGGCCGATATGTAAAAAAACCGCTGGACTTTCAGCGGCTTTTTTGATTGTAGTTTAGTACATCTGAGCTCTTTTCCAAATCATAAATCATTTTATGAATGACATCATGAATAAGCAGCATCATCTCACGCTCCTCTGCCTTATTTATTGTTGATTATAGAAACTCAAACAACATGCGGCATCGGAGCGCGGGTGTAACTTTTATAGACGATTCGTATGACCATCATATCAGTCAAAAGTTGGAGGAACAATCCGCACAATCATCTTAAGTTATCACCCCAATTTCTCTTCCTACTTTTGCAATCCGTTCGAGCGCCCAATCTAATTCTTCCTTCGTCAAAGAGGAAGAAAGAGAGAAGCGGATGCGGGACGTGCCTTCGGGAACGGTTGGCGGCCGGATCGCTACCGCGGCGATTCCGTGTTCCTGAAGCCGCTCGCTCATTTGAACCGTTTGCTTATTTGATCCGATGATGATCGGAACAATGTGCGTCGTGCTTTTTCCAATGTCAAATCCTAACTTTTGGAGTTCAGTGCGAAAATAATGACTGTAAAATTGCAACGTTTGCCTTCTTATATGTTCCTTTTGAACAATCTCCATCGATTTTTCAATTGCACCAAGAACAGCCGGAGGCAAAGCGGTCGTAAAAATAAAGCTGCGCGACGTATTAATGAAATAATCAATCAGCCATTGCTCTCCCACAACATAAGCGCCAAAGCTGCCTAACGCTTTGCTGAAGGTGCCCATTTGGATGTCAACCTGATCTTGCAAATGAAGATGGTGAACAAGACCTTCACCTCTTTCTCCATAAATGCCGCTGCTATGCGCTTCATCAACCATTAAGATGGCGTTATAACGTTTCTTCAATGTTACTAATCCTTCTAACTGCGCCATATCCCCATCCATGCTGAAAATCGAGTCGGTGACAATCAATTTTCGTTTATGCGGAGATGCTTGTTTCAATAATGACTCTAAATGATCGAGATCATTATGATAATAACGATATCGTTCCGCCCCGCTTAATCTGATTCCATCAATAATGCTCGCATGATTGAGCCAATCGCTAAACACAATATCATCGCGGCCAATCAGAGCCGCAATGATTCCGAGATTGGCCGTATATCCGCTATTGAAAATGAGCGCTGCTTCTGCCTTTTTCCATTTTTTTAACGCTTCTTCGGCTCTCGTATATAGTTCATAATTGCCGACAATAAGTCGCGAAGCAGTAGCTCCCGCACCGTATGTACGCATTGCTTGATATCCCGCTTCGATCAATCGTTCGTCGCTCGCTAGTCCTAAATAATTATTCGACGCTAAATTTAACATCTTCTTTCCGTTCATGACGATCCATGTGCCATCCGAAGAAGATACATTCTTCAACATGCGTCTTTGCGTCTTTTCTTCTAATCGTTGAAGCTCTGACTGAATGTGCTTTTTCATCCTCATCCCCCAATTGTTAACCAAAATAATTTTTGTGTTTACATTATAACTATATGCCTTGAATCTACACAATACTTCGAAATATTTTTGCCATGGAAAATCAACGTATCTTAGTGAATCATTTTCTTTTTTTAATCTGTTTATTTAGAACAATGTTTTATTAATAAAAAATTCGTCATATAAGCTATTACAAATCCTTTTAAAAGAGAGTAAAAATAGGCGACGTCTTTGTTATCATCGCCTATTTTTGTAATATAGGAAAATATGGAATCTTATAACATGTCAATCATCTAATTCTAACCATAACGTATGCATATTACTGTCACGCCAGTATCTTCGTTTTCTGCGAGGGCGGAAGCAGCTCGTGCGGTGTGAGCTGTGCTTACGGCCTGAGCTGTGCTTACGGCCTGAGCTGTGCTTGCGGCCTGAGCTGTGCTTGCGGCCTGAGCTGTGCTTATGGCCTGAGCTGCGCTTGCGGCCTGAGCTGTGCTTGCGGCCTGAGCTGTGCTTGCGGCCTGAGCTGTGCTTATGGCCTGAGCTGCGCTTGCGGCCTGAGCTGTGCTTATGGTCTGAGCTGCGCTTGCGGCCTGAGCTGTGCTTGCGGCCTGAGCTGTGCTTGCGGCCTGAGCTGTGCTTATGGCCTGAGCTGTGCTTGCGGCCTGTCGGCTCTTGATATAAAAAGTCCTCTAAGCCCTCCGTCTCAAGTTCTTTAACAGCCTTTTGAATGTCATCCTGCGTATAAACGCTCATTTTTTGACCTCCTAATATATGTCATTTTCGGAAAGATAGAGTAAGGATAATTGGCGGTCATCTATCTTTGCCTATAAACAATGTACGTTGTGCGACTATATGTTGACTTAGACACTTGTCTTGCTTTTTACAAAAATAGATAAATGCCTAGAGTAACAAGCGCCTTACCATTCACATAGGATTTATTGAACATTTATAGAGGGAGGAAATGATAGATGTCCACTAGTCAGCTGCCTCTGTATGCGATTTATATCCATCCTAATGATTTGCGGGAGCTGCGCCGCGACATCTGGAACGATGACCTTGTTCCTGCCACATTTACGTTTCAAAAAAAATTTCATATCGATATAAGCTATCGAGGCTCACACATTCGCAAATTTAAGAAAAAATCCTATTTTATCTCGTTTTATAAACCTTACTTCTTTCATGGAGTTCATGAACTTCACTTGAATGCGGAATATAAAGACCCTTCTCTCATGAGAAATAAACTTTCCCTCGATTTTTTCTCGGCACTTGGCGTCCTTTCTCCTTCTTCCCGGCACGTTCTTTTATCGATCAATGGAAAGCATGAAGGAATTTATCTTCAATTAGAATCGGTCGATGAATTTTTCTTAAAAAAACGGCAATTGCCGGCAGGACCTATTTTTTATGCAATTGATGATAACGCTAATTTTTCGCTGATTGGATCGTTTGACAAAAAACCAAAAACTGCTTTAGATGCGGGCTATGAAAGGAAGCTGGGAACTTGGGAGGATCACCGATATCTGGAGGAATTCATTTTCAAATTAAACACAACGCCAAAATATGAGTACGAATCTGTCATGTCAAAGCTTTTGGACGTCAATAAATATTTGCGCTGGCTTGCGGGAGTTGTTTGCACGCAAAATTTCGATGGCTTCGTTCACAATTACGCGTTATATCGCAATCCAGATTCCGGTTTATTTGAAATCATTCCGTGGGATTTTGACGCTACTTGGGGACGGGATATTAACGGCAAACAAATGGATTATGATTACGTACGTATCGAAGGATTTAATACGTTAACCGCTCGATTATTAGATATAAAGCGCTTCCGAAAAATGTATTATGACATCATGAAACATACATTAGACCATGAATTCACGGTGGAGTTTATGAGGCCAAAAGCGGAGCAACTTTATCAGCAATTGCGGCCGCATGTCGTCGATGATCCGTATATAAAAGACCATATTGAACAGTTTGATGGTGAACCCGAGTGGATTTGCGATTTTCTCGAAAAACGAAACACTTATTTAAAAAGCCAGCTATCCACCCTATTATAAGATAGGCTGAAGTGGAATTTTTTCATGTTGGGCGATTGATGGATAACTTTTGAATTATAGGATACGTATATATGCATTACGAATAACCATTATGGATAAAAAACAAGGAGGAACAAATAAATGATTAGGCAGCAAAAAGATAGTCAATCAGTGGAGTCAAATGCTTATCTAAAATCGTTAGTGGGCAAAAGAGTAAAAGTATACAGAGGGGGACCAGAATCTTGCGAAGGTAGGCTTTTAGATGTTCAATCCGATTATGTTGCACTAATGCCAGAGCAATCAAACGACAATAAACAAAATAACAACGCAAACAATAACAACAACGCAAAAAAGGACAACGCAATTATTTACTATAACTTAAGACATGTCCAAAGCATTAGTGAAAATTTAAAAGCTAACTCTGTTGAATCTAACTTAAAACATGTCCAAAACATCGTCCAAAGCATCAGTGAAAATATTTATAGCAACTTAAGACAGGTCCAAAGCATTAGTGAAAATTTAATCGCTAACTTAAAACATGTTCAAAGCATCGATAAAAATTCAACAGCTAACTCTGTTGAATCTAACTTAAAACTTGCCCAAAACGTCAGTGAAAATTCAAAAGCTAACTCTATTGAATGGTCGATCGATTTTGATAATCATCCAGAATTGGTGTCAGTGAATAATTTCACAGAATTATTAAAAAATTTAACTGGCAGCATGGTCAAGGTGAATAAAGGCGGTCCTGAATCTAAAAAAGGAATAGTGCTCCTCGTTGCCGGTGATTATATGGGCCTCTTAACGGAAGACGATGGCATTGTATTTTATAATACAACTCACATCAAAAGTATAAGCGTGCAAAATAGAAGCCAAAATATCGATCAAAATATCGATCAAAGCACCCCTCTCAGCAATTCCCCTATCCATTATGATAATTATTTTGATGACATCCATGCACAAAACTTCCTTGAATTATTTGATTATTTTGCTTATAAATGGGTCTCTATTAACCGCGGCGGTCCTGAAGCAGCAGAAGGAATTCTTGTGCAAGAAGAAGGAGAACATTATACGTTAGTGAACAATGATGAAGTCATTCGGATTTACCCTTATCACATTAAAAGCATCAGTATTGGTACAAAAGGCTTTCTCAAACAACAACAGCAGCAACAAAATAATAATGAAGCTGCTGAGAATGAAAACTCCCAAGATATGAATATGACCAACAAAGTAGAAGATAACAGAACAGCGGGCAGAGAACAGCGGACAAAAGTGGAATATGAAGTAAAATATGGGAGAACATCAGACAAAGACAATCGTCCAAGTCAAAAAAGCTCTTCACAGGAAACCATCGTTGGAGAAGATGACAGAACAGCGGGCAGAGAACAGCGTTCAAGTCGAAGAAGCTCTCCACAGGAAACAATCGTTAAAACGATTGATTATATTTGGGATCCGAAACGATAAATCGTTTCATGTTCCCTGCTTTAAAACCGTCTGTCCCTTGCAGCTTGCATAAATATTGCTGTTGTAATGCCGATTTCCTGTCATTTTCCGCTTCTGACACGAAAATCATTTTTCTCGTAGATGCACAAGTGTAAACGAATTTGTGCATCTACTACTTTCCTTTATTCTATTGAAAGGAGGGAGAAAATGAATAACCTACATTCTTTAATCGGAAAGCAAGTAGAACTAGAAGTCTCTGGAAAAGTACAGTTGGCAGGAATACTTGTCGATGTAGGGTTAGATATCATTGTAATTTATAACGGAAAAGAATATTTTTATATTCCTCATTTGCACATTCACAACATCAGATCATCTACGAACCCATCTACGGAATTATTGGGTGTGACACCTGAATTGCCTTTTGATGAAGATGACATGATTTCCTATCGGAAAACATTAACCAACGCGAAAGGACGCTTTGTCGAAATTTATGTGACAGGAAATAAATCGATCCATGGCTATATCACAGCTATTTTAAATGATTACTTCGTTTTCTACTCACCAGTGTATAAGACGATGTTTATTTCTCTAAACCATCTGAAATGGCTAACCCCTTATCAGACAAACATTACTCCATACACACTAGGCAATGAAGTACTGCCAGTGAAACCAACCGACATTCCACTGCAAAGATCGTTAGAAGAACAATTAAAAAAATTTGAAGGACAGTTAGCCGTATTTGATTTAGGCGATCATCCGATGAAAATCGGATTGCTTAAGCAAGTAAAAAACAACATCATTGAACTTGTAACAGCTAGCGGGGAATCTGTATTTTGGAAAATAATACACGTAAAAACGGTTCATCTTCCTTAATGATGCACTTCCCTCCCTGTAACGCCAAAAGCTTCATGTACAGGAGGGAAGTTTTATTTTGGTGCAAGTACGAATGACATACATGCAAAGGCCGATTTCGTCATTCACTAGACAAAAGTAGATTTGATTTCAACAAAATCGCTTCGTCAAATGTTTTATTAAACAATATTATTATAACCGAACGAAAAGTCCCCCACTTCAACTAGAGGCAAGAGAGGGAAAAAGCCAATGCTTCAACGTCTTGCGTGATGAACCTTATTTTTTCAGTAGCAGCGCTTCTTTCCATGGCAAACTACCTTGAACTTATCTTCTCGACAAAAACTCAATCCGATTGTGGAATGGATCGCGGAACGAAAAACGCTTCACCCCTGGAATCGGTTTCTCGTCTTTGGTCGGAACGCCATTTTCCTCCAAGTAGCGGCGCACTTCATCAATGTTTTCGACTTCAAATGCGGGATGGCTTTTGCTGTTGTAGCCGCCACGGTCTTCAACGCCGATATGGAGCTCGATATCGCCGACTTGGTACCAAAGTCCGCCGTTCGCTTTTAGCGTTTCCGGCTTTTCAATTTCCGTAAAGCCGAGCAAATCCGTATAAAACGCGCGCGCCTCATCTTCAGCTCCCACTGGAATACAAATTTGCACATGATCTAATCGTTTGACGTGAATCTTCATCCTTCTCCCCCGCTCTCAAATTTTTTCCTTATTTCACGTGTAAACAAAAATGCAGCGACCGCGAATAAAAAGACCACCGCTTCGATCAGCCAAACATTCGCGACAACGCCCGCTTGGTATAACGCAGGCGCAGTATCCACTAGCGCGTGCAGCAAAATCGCATAGATGACATAGCGAAATTTCCGTTCGCGCACGCCAAGCAATACAACAAGTGACATCGCAATGTGGAACGCAATCGCAAACACTCGCTCAAGACCACCTAACACATACATAGAAAACGGGGTGTGCAGCACCATATCTTTTAAGAACGCCGCTTGTTCTTTCGGAAGCGTCGGTGCAATCATCTTGTCGAACGCGCCGGATTGAATCAAGCTTGCGAGAACGATCGCGTTAACGGCGCCAAGCACGCCGATCAAAATCGCTTCGATGCCGCCGTGCCCTAATCCAAACGACAGCCCGTCTTTATAATCGCGGTGCTTTTTTAACATCCATCGAAAACCAATATAACGGCCGACTTCTTCAAAAATTCCCGCGGCCAATGTCGCATACAGGACAAACAACGCTACGCTATCCGTCCATTTTAATGAGGTGCCGCTCGGGTCAATCATCACAACATGCAGCGCTTTTTCCAGCACTTGCGAAAATAGAACAAAAATAAGGACGCCGATGCCAAACGGTTTCCACGAAAGCCATTTCTTTTTTCGAAAATATAAAAGCAAGCCAATCGGCACAAAAAGTGAAATGACTAGCTGGGTAACCATACCCGCAATTATCGCTGTGTTTATCATCGCATTTACCCTCTCGTATTTATTTCCATACCTTCATTCGCTCCGCCAATGTGGATGTATGCAATTCTAATTGAGTGCCATCCGGATCAAGAAAGTTGACCGAAAGACCGCGGCCGCGCTGAGTCGGTCCCCGGACAATCGGCACATGATTTGCTTTTAAATGCTGTACCGCCTCCCAAAAATGCTGCTCATCGATGAAAAATGCAACATGATCCACGCCAATCTGCGGACACTGATCTTCCATGTCCGGACGCTCCTGCAAACAAATCCATGCGCTTCCCCATTCTAAATATGCATCCTTTCGTCCGCGATGAACAAGCTTCATGTTTAATATGTCTACATAAAAACGAAGCGAACGAGCCAAATTCTTCACATTAATGGTCACATGGCTAAATCCTTGTACATTCATTCGTTCGTTTCGTTCCCCTAGCTTTTTAGATTCCTCATCCTAAACTGTTGATATCTACTTTTCCATCCTTATAATACCATCAAAGGAAAAAAAGAGCGAGTATTTCGCACTCTTAAACTAGCAAAAAGACGATGTTAAAAACAAATTGATAATAATATAAAAGTACGGAAAATATCGTTGCATGTATTTGTTCTGCCAACACACGAAACATCCAATTTCACCTTTATATATATTTCAGGGAGATTTCGCTTATACGCAGGAATAAAAAAATAGGCCGAGCACTTTCTAAAACCGTAAGTGCACGGCCGTTGATCATCCATCTATCTATGAAACGCAACTGGGCGATGTGGACGAGGCGTTTTGTTCATAAATTTACGAATGTAAGAAATCGCCCAACGATCGAGACCATATCTTCCTGCGTTCGCACCTGCAACAAGGATGAACATAGTTAGTAAAATCATTTGCGGATTGGTGCTAGTTGTTCCAGAGAACATGAATGCGAAGTTCATGACTGCTCCCATCAGCGCAGCAAACGTTGTAAAAAGACCAAGAATAAGTGCAATACCTACTAATAATTCACCCCAAGGCACTAACACATTGAACACCTCGACGTTTGGCAAGGCAAAATGTTCGATAAAAGCAGCCCACCAACTTTGTACGGCTGGATGCTCACCAGATGCTTTTGCGAGCGCGCCTTTTAAAAATCCTGTTGCGTCAAATCCATCCACTATTTTATGCCATCCTGCCGTGATCCAAGCATATCCAAGATATAAGCGAAACAATGTTAGTATTGCAGCAGAGCTTGCATGTTCGCGCAGCCATTTTACAAACATGTTTCATCCCCTCCCATTTTTTTGTTCCTTACACTTATATCGTACTATTTTTTATAGGGATGAAAATGATTTTGTTCACTATTTCACAATTTCTTAATAAAGTTTTGACAACTTCGCAACGAAACGGGAAGGATGAAATCGTGCGCAAGCGGTTACATCCATATAGCATTTTCCGTCTTTTCCTTTTTTTTAATATATCGTAAAATAGAACTATAATAACGGTGAACGTATTCAATATATTCTTAAAGGTGGGAAATATGAGGAAAAAAATGATACAAACGTCCTGTTCTCCATCGAATTTATGCCCTAAATTCGAAGCCGCAATGAAATTATTAAGCAAACGATGGGTCGGCCTTATTATTAGTCAATTGTTAGAAGGAAAAACGCGCTTTTCCGAAATCGAAGCGTCGATTCCAATCAGCGGGCGCCTGCTTTCAGAACGATTAAAAGAGTTAGAGGAAGAAGGAATTGTAAACCGCAACGTATATCCGGAAGTGCCAGTGCGTATTGAATATACGTTGACCGAAAAAGGGCGTGCTTTGCAAACGGTAATTGAAGCGATTGAAGAGTGGGCCCAAACATGGGTTGATGTTGAATGATAGCGATTACATGAGATGGCATATACGTAAAATCCAGTTTGAAACTGCCTTTTACGTATATGTCAACAAACGGTCCACCCCTTTGAATTCTAAAGCGAGGAAAGCCTGCTCCACTTTTTCTTTGTCTACGTCCCACTTCGCCTCCTCGATTCGCAACGCTATCGGAAGATCACAATAAATTTTCGCTAGTTTTCTAGAAAGATGCAACATCTCTTCATGCTCTTGCAACTTTTGGCTCGTTTGCGTCATGGTTGTTTTCTCCTTCCGGGTATTGTTAACATAACATTTTTATTGTATAAATAGTGGTAATTTTATTGTAATCTCTTTTCTACATTGGTTTCCAGCATTCATTTCGTTATAACATAAATCGCTTGTCTGTGTTGAATGTTTGCGTAAAGGAAACACCTCCTCAACGATGAATGGAGATGTTTCCTTTTAACAATTATGAAATATTATATGGTTGTTTCAGTCGGAATTTCTTTCATTTCTTCTTTATCTGGGAAAAGGAGACTAAATAGAACCCCAGCGAGCATGGCAATAAAGAAAGTCGTAAAACGTGAGCTGATGATTGCTTCAAGAGGTGAGGAAATCCAAATAATCGTGCTGGCAAACCCGGCAATGATCGTCGCAATCACACCAATACCGGAATATCGTTTCCAAATGAACGTCAAAATGATCGCCGGCGACAGCGTACATCCGACTCCCGCCCACGCCCAGCTGACGACAAGATAGACTAGCGATTTAGACGTTAACGCAATGATTAGCCCTGCTATTCCCGCAATAATGACAACAATTCTTGAAATTTTCACCAATTGTTTTTCTGTTAATTTCACTCCTAACGCGTTTCGAATGATATCTTCACTAATGGAGCTAGTGACAACGAGAAGCTGGGAGTCGGCTGTGGAAATGATCGCAGCAAGAATGCCAGACAGCAATATTCCGGCAATCCACGGCGGCAAAAGATCCAACACCATATGCGGTAAAACCGTTTCTACATCAGCAAAATGATGGCCTTGATACAACGTAATGGCGGTAATTCCGATTAAAAACGCGCCACTATAAGCTAAAAGCGTCCATACAATCGCCACGATGCTGGCGGTTTTGGCCTCTTTGCCATTCTTCAACGCCATAAAACGCGCGCTCAATTGCGGCTGGCCGCCAAGAAAGCCAAAAAACCAAGCAAAGTTATTAAACAGCAATAATCCTAAGGCGAATCCCGTCACTCCGCCAGTCCACGAATCAATCCCCGGCTCAGCGGCTTGCAGCGCCTGGCTGATGGATAAATCTCCGCTATAAATATGAAACAAAGCAACAATCGGAAGCACTACCAGCGTCGCAAGCATGATTAAGCTTTGAATCATATCCGTCCATACAACACTTATAAATCCTCCTACATACGATAAAACAACCACGATGATTGTGCTGATAATCATTCCAATCACAGGATCAATACGAAAAACAGTGAAAAGGGTTTTTCCCGCTCCTGCAATTTGTGCGCCAAAATAAAACATCATAAAGCTAAGAATAAGAATTGTAGAAATCCATAAAATTATTTTTCCGTGCGCTCCAAACCGCTTAGCTAAATAACCCGGCAATGTCAGCACTTTATAATTATTTGCTTCTTCCATAAACCTCCTTGCTAAAAACAGCCATGAAAAGATAATTCCTAGCGAAATTCCGATTGCTACCCAAATTCCCGATAAACCGGTCGCAAACACAAAGCCCGTATATCCTAACAGCAGCCAAGCAGATTCGCCGGTAGCTCTTTCCGAAAATGCTAAAGCCCATCCTGGAAGCTTTTTTCCGCCTAAAAGAAAATCGGAATGGTTAATATCTCTTTTACTATACAAGTAACCAATGACTAACATAAATAAACAATATAGAATAAATTCAACCATAATGATCGTTTGCAATGGAGCTCACTCCTTTTGGCAGGTTTACAAATGGACGTACGCACCCGTCTGTTTTGCCATTGCTCTTTCATACATCATTTCCGCAACAACAAGGTCAAACAGCGCCATGCCAGTAGACTTGAAGATAGTCGGACAATCTGCTTGAAAAGTATGATTCACCTTGTTTGTGACGACTTTAGAAAAAGCAATCATTTGCAATTCCGTTAGCCAACTCCGTTCCATTGGATAGCGGATATCTCCACTTTCTTTTATGGCATCGAGCGTATCGACAAATATGCATATCGCGTTTTTATATAACGCATCAGGAAATTCTCTCATATGAGGCTGGTATGACCCGATTCCAACAATTAATTTGCCGTTCCATATATTTGTTTCATCTGGCAACACAGGCATTGATGATGTCGTAGCGGTGATAATTACGTCGGAGTGTTGAACTAAATCGAGTGGTTGTGCGGCAATGTGGATTTCCACTTCCGATGGAAGACGGTTTTTCAGTGCGGCAATAAAAGCAGGATACTTTGAAGATGTTCGATTATATAAGTAAATGCGGTCAATGTTGCGGATCGCGCAAACGGCTAGCAATTGATATAGCCCTTGATATCCGGTGCCGATTAGTCCGACGTTTTTTACATCGGCTGGAGATAAATAATCTACCGCTAATCCCCCTATCGCTCCCGTGCGCAAACCCGTTAAGGCAGCACCATTGAACAGCGCCTTCGGACACCCTGTTTGACGGTCCATTAATATAACGATTCCTTGCGTTACAGGATGCTGTTGATTACCCAGGAAAACGCTTACAATTTTCAAACTAAACGATTGATGGGCAATCGAAGGCATTAACAAAAATGTATTTTCATTGTCTTGAAGCTGAGTTCTTAGCGGCATTTCGTACTGTTTATTCTCATAGAGACGGTATGCCCGCTCCATCGCTTCCATGACATCTTTCATCGAAACGGTTTCGAGCATTGTTTTTTCATCAAGCACTAACATTGCGTATCCTCCTTTCCTCTGCTTATGGAAACATGCCTTACAGCATTTACACAACAGCATCTTCCAACACGGGATCGTTTTCCGCAAACCGCTCAAAACGCAAAGGAGTGAGATCAATCGTTTTATATTTTCCGTAATAAATTAATTCAGCCAGTCCTATACCGACTCCCGGAGCCTGCTGCATGCCATGCCCGCTAAATCCGAGCGCCATATAATACCCATGCAGTGACGGATGTTTTCCGATAATGGCGTTATGGTCTGCCGTATTAAAGCTATACAGTCCTGCCCACGCCGCTGTTACCTTCACCGCTTCAAAGTTTGGAATGCGCTGCGCCAAAATCGGCCACATTTGTTCATAAAACAAGGAACGTGTCACAGTGAAATCAATTCCCGGCTTTGTATCTTCGGAAAAGCCCGATAAAATTTTACTTCCTTCATGGCGGAAATACACGCCGGTTGGATCAATGGTCAGCGGCAATTCCTTTTTTAACGGTGTTGCTACGTCAAATTGGAAAATTTGCCGTTTTAACGGATGGACCGGCAACGGAACTCCGATTTTTTCGCTAAGATATACTCCCCATGCCCCGGCGCAGTTGATCACGGTCGGAGAGTGATGCACGGTGCCATCTACAAGCCGAACTCCGCTCACTTTGTTTTCATCGGTTGTAATTGTCTCTACTTCTTTATAAATATATTCCACTCCTAATCGCTGGGCATTTTTCTTATATCCTTGCATAACCGAATAAGGATCTAAATAGCCATCTTCATGGCAATAAAGCCCGCCCGCTAAATCATCGATATTTAGTTCGGGAATGATGTTCAGCAACTCTTGGGCTGATAATACTTGCGACGGAACGCCGTATTGGTTTTGCAGCGAGCAATGTTTTTTCAACGATGGAAGCATTTCTTTCGTAGCCAAAAAGAGATATCCGTTTTGACGAAAATGAATCTCCGCCGGTTCGCCATCGATCGCCATCGTTTCAGGAAATTGCTTATATATTTGCAGGCTATATCGACTTAATTGAATGTTGATCGGCGTCGTGTATAGCTGTCGAATTCCTCCCGCGCTTCTTGGCGTAGACGAAAACTCGTACAAAGGGTCTTTTTCAAAGACAACAATTCTGCCATCAAAGCCAATTTTTCGAAGATGAAAAGCTACGCTCGACCCCATTACTCCCCCGCCGACAATGATAATATCCGCTGTTTTCATCCAAATTCTCCTCCCTCCATAGACATACAGCCCTGTCTGCCTATCATTGCTTCCGCTCATTCGTTGCACGCCCTTCAACATTAAAAATAACTCGCGACGATGCTCCCTCCTTTCGTAAACGAAACTCATCACAGCAAAACAAAAAGCCAGTATAAACCATCACACACAATGACGATACTGGCTGATGTCTACTGGGCGCATCATCGGTAAAGACGATGCAAATAGACTACACAGTATTTCGATTTCCTTTTCTCCAACGAGACATGGTTATTATTCAAATTATTCCGCATCTACAATCATTATGCGTCTTTCATAAACAAAATAAGAGCTTGGCATATTAGAAACGACTATAAGGATGCTAATTGATTCGTTATTTCGGCCAACCGTAACCGTTTTAGAGAATGATGGATAGAAAGCAAAATAATATTCGCGTTGAAATCCATTGAATGAACCTCTTCTACCTACATTCCATCTTGAGGTGATAAACTTCTTGAGAAAAACGTTAAACTAACATCAATGGCTGTATCTTCGTCTTATACTTTCTGACCAATTGTTTCTCGCCTTTTTAGCAATACCAATTCATCCAAATATTTGAATGTTCCGAGTTCTTCATATATAATAAAATTCTACATAAATAATTATGAAAAGCGAGGAGTGAAAAACGTGAGCAATTGGGAGCAAAATTTAGAAAAATATGCCGCGCTTGCTGTTCAAGTCGGCGTCAACGTCCAAAAAGGTCAAACGCTTTTTGTGAACGCCCCGCTTGAAGCCGCGCCGCTCGTGCGGAAAATCGCAAAAAAAGCATATGAAGTCGGCGCCAAACACGTCTATGTCGAATGGAATGACGAAGATCTTACATACATTAAATTCAAATATGCTCCCGACGAAGCGTTTTTGGAATATCCAATGTGGCGTGCGAAAGGAATGGAACAGCTTGCGGAAGAAGGAGCGGCATTTTTATCCATTTATTCGCCAAACCCGGATTTATTGAAAGACATTGATCCGAAACGAATCGCAACAGCAAATAAAACCGCATCTCAAGCATTACGCAATTATCGCAGTGCCTTAATGGCGGATAAAAACTGTTGGTCATTGATCTCCGTTCCTACGCCGGCGTGGGCGAAAAAAATATTTCCAGACCTCAGCGAAGAAGAAGCGATCGACAAGTTATGGGAGGCGATATTCCGCATTACCCGCGTCGACCAGGACGACCCTATCCAAGCGTGGCAGCAACATAACGACCGACTCGCCAAAATCGTTGATTACTTAAACAATAAACAATATAAACAACTCATCTATGAAGCGCCTGGAACAAACTTAACGATCGAACTTGTAGAAAACCATGTATGGCATGGCGGTGCGGCCGTCAGCGAGAAAGGCGTTCGTTTCAACCCGAACATCCCGACAGAAGAAGTGTTTACGATGCCGCATAAAGACGGAGTAAACGGAATAGTGCGCAATACAAAGCCGCTTAATTATAACGGCAACCTGATAGATGGATTTACCCTTACGTTTAAAGATGGAAAAGTCGTTGACTTCACTGCTGAAAAAGGATATGAAATATTAAAGCATTTATTGGACACGGACGAAGGTGCGCGCCGGTTAGGAGAAGTGGCACTCGTTCCACATCAATCACCGATTTCCACATCGAATTTAATTTTCTATAACACATTGTTCGATGAAAACGCGGCATGTCACCTAGCGCTCGGAAAAGCATACCCAACGAACATTCAAAACGGCACCGCTATGTCCAAAGAGGAACTCGACAAACATGGTGTCAACGATAGCCTCATCCATGAAGATTTTATGGTTGGCTCTGCCGAACTAAACATCGATGGCGTCACGAAAGACGGCAAGCGCGAACCAATTTTCCGCAACGGAAATTGGGCGTTTGAATGGAAATAATGGTGGAAGTGATGCGTTTACCACACGTTGATCATAAAACTGAAAATTTGCGCTTCAAATAAGTTATCTAACTTACTAGCCACGTCTTTCTGCATACTTGGGAGGACGTGGCTATATTGATTTAATGTGATGTGGGTTGAAGAGTGTCCCAATCGTTCTGATATTACTTTTGCATTCACATTTTGTTACATCGTTATTTATTTTCAATGGAAATGTATATTCATCAAGCAAAAATGTTCTTATTTTTCTTTTTCTGTTAAGTGTAATCATATCGGAAATTTTTGTAGGGAGTGGCTGAAAGAGTTTCACATGTACATGAAAATGAAAAAAGGTGTTTAGATTTTTAATATCCCCACCTCTACATCTATATCAATTAAAGCGCCCGCTAACCAACCATAAAGTGAGCTTCACTACAGATGATGGAAGGTAATTCGTTCTTCTGTGAGAGCTTAAAAAGAAACAACACCATTCTTTAACAGAGACATTCTTGTTAATTTTTGGAACAACAATGCATTAAAATAAGCTGTATTGTCCATGCTATTAGGTTCATATCTTTGTATACCACCCATTTTCAGGGTAGCCTATAAAAAAGCAGAGGTAACTTGAAGCTACCTCTGTTTATGCTAGAATCTTGTTAATCATCTTACCAATGTATGTTGCTTTGTCCTCTACTTGGAACAATACATTAAAGTTCTCAAGCTCTTCTTTGCTTAACTTTGTTCCTGTATTTAAGAGATTTACATATTCCGTATTTGAAATGATGAACGAGTTCAGCACAATGGAGCTATTCCCAAGTTCAGCTTCTTTCTCCTTGATGGTCCGGTAAAACTGGATTTTCTTATCATACACAGACATGTTTCTTATGCCTTTGGGGTCAACAAATGTGATGTATTGCTTACCCTGATAGAGAATCCATAAGATAAAATCCGGATGGAAATTTCCCGCTTCGAAGAATCCAATTCCTTTACCTCTTGATTGATTACGTAGCAAATATAACTCTTTGTCTTGGAAGAAGATTTTATTCTTCTCATAGTAAGCTCGTAAATCATTAATAAATTGGTATTCACCCTTGTTCAGTGGTTTCGGTGATACAGTAGCCACATTGCCCTCTAGATAAATTAGAGGTTTATAAAGATGTTGCTCAAAATCAAATATTTCCATTGTACCATGTTGAACCGGCTTCATGTTGTTTGATTCAAGCATCTTCTGAAGCTGCTCTAGCTTTGTTTTCAAGGTCGTTTCAGATGTATCATAAGTTACGCGATACTCACGAATAAAGTTCTTATCCTCTTCGTTTAAATCCTTGTACCCCATAAAAGGAGCTTCCCACTCTTTTTTTCGGTACAAATAATATTGCTCACAATACTTCTTCAATAGGGAAATTGCAATCTCTTCCCATCTTTTGACCTTTTGAAAAGAATCAAAGACCATCTCCGCTTTCGGAATATAAAGGATATACCAATCCTGTCTGTTGAGTAGTTCTTTAATCTTTTCTTTTGAAAGCTTGAGATTGTACCAAGAACGTTCATTTTTAAACTTTTGAAGTTCAAAATATATCCGGTCTATATCCATGAATGCAAGGTGCATGGACTCTAACTTACACTCATCCATTACATCAGGTATTACCGATGCTTGTGAAGAGAACTGTTTTCGGCTTTCTGTCCTCTGAATTTTAGGGTACCAATTCAATATTACTTTTAAATTCATTTCTTCGGTCGCTGGTTCAAGGGAAGGTTTTGGCCCCTTTTTCTTAAAGGAGTTGATATCGATATCCTTTAGGGCAAGGGTTTTTAAGTTTATCTTTCTTCTTGCGTAATCAGGAATAACTTTTAAGTGTATGGTTTCCTTATCGTTATCCGTTTTTATTCCTTCATCCTCAAGGTATTCTCTAAACTGCTGCATATAATCAGCTCGAACACCAAAAATATTAAGTGTTTCTAAAACCTTAATATGATGTGGAATATCTGTATTTTCTAATCGTAAAGCTTCACTTCGCTTCAAACTCATCCCATATCCTTTAAGGCGTACACCACGACCAAAGAGTTGAATAATCTCCGCACCTTCACCCCTCCCCATATTCATTAGCCCCATGGTACTTACCCGCCAGCTACTCCAACCTTCTGTAAACTTCTTGGAACCAATCAGTACATGAATGTCCGATTCACGCTCATTTAACCGATGAAACAAAGAATCTCTAAATTGTTCTTCCGTTACATGTAACTCAGGATACGTTTCACATAGTTTGCATAATGCCGCGGCGTCACCTACATTGATAACACCAAATGGCTTATTGTCCCCCAATCGTAAAGCAATTTCATTGTCTACTCCCTTCAAATTCACAACATGTAACACTGCTCCAGAATGACTTGCATGGAAGACTGTAGATAACATATCCGCGTATAGAGCTTCCGGGGTCATTTCCAACGTTGTTAAATAGGTAAATGCATTACGGAATATTTCCCTGCCTTTTTCGTCCCGTAAACCAGCATTACCATTCATTAACCGCTCTAGATATGATATACTTCGTCTTTCTTCTTTTGCAAATTGTGCAATGAATAAAAGAACATCTGTTACGTCAGAAACCTTTTTCCCTCTTTCTCTTCTAACTGCATTTACACTACTTCCTACAAACACTAATAAAGGTTTTTCAATCAGAAAAGGTCGTATAGAATGCTCATGCTCTTGATATAGCTTAAGCTGTTGATAGAATGTTACCAAACATGCTGTTAAGTAGAGACGACGAATATCCTCATTTGAATCATCAGCCAAATTCAGGATTTGAAAATCCTTTCCGAATCCATCCCTATAGAAATAACGGTAGGAGTAATCAAATAAGATACACTTGGCGTATTCTTGTTGTAAGTCCTTATTTCCTGAAACTGCTTGACCAAATGTTGCCGAATATTCGAATGCAAACCCTTGTTCACTTAAACGGTCTCGCATTCTCTTCCACTCTTGTCCACGTGAACCACGATGTCCCTCATCCACAAGAACCAAATTGTTACCTTCGAATGTATCAACGGCTACCGTCTTTTCCCCGGACTCCTCTCTGATTCTTTGGATATTAATGATGGTCACACTTTGCTGACGGAACAGGCTACCCTGGTCTTTATCAAACAATTCTGCATCGATTCCAGAAAGCTCAAATTCTCTTAAATGCTGAATGGATAAGTCCTCCTTTGGAGTAAGAAGGATAATTTGATTTAGCTCATTTTCTTTACGATGCTTTGATAAGTAATGCAAATATTGTAATATGTTCACATGCATCAATAGCGTTTTTCCAGAACCTGTTGCGTTCCAAAAGGCTAACTTATTTAAGTCCTCTCGGCTGTACTTGTCAATTTGAGCATTTTCCTTTGCATTGAATGTATCTAAGAAGTTATTTAACTCATTCAACAACGCTTCTGGGTCCGTAAAATAACGGTCCAGATATATTTCTGTAAACAAGAGGGATAAATATTGGAAGTATTTCCACTTAATCGCTTCTTTTCTCTTTAGATTGATACGCATTGTATGTCTTACAATATTTTCATCATACTGACGTAACATCTCATTACTTAACTTTTGACGGTCAAAAGTCCGATTGGAAAGAAAGTGGTAGAAGTGGGATATGTTATCACTATCCCACCCCTCTAATTCCGGCTCTTTCATCCCCATTACTAAATCATCAAAATCATCCGCTTCAAATAAATGAAGCATAAAACGGTTCAAAACAAGCCGTTTGTTAAAGGGAATAGTAGTTGCTCTGTTTGAATTTCTCGGCATCTCGATTCCCCCCTTTACACATCTTGCACATCAAACATGAGACGCTTAAATTCTTCTTCAATTAGTTTTACTTTCCACATGTCCCCTTGCAATTTGATGTTTTCTAAGTGATTGTCACCATTAACATAGATATAGTCAAACTCGTTATCACGGGTATTATACTTGCTTTTAGTAAAGAACCTTTCCAAATCCTCATTTGACTTCTCTTTTAGATTTCTCCAGATAATGAGTGCTCTCTCTCCAGTAGGCAATTCTCCCTTAATCACTTTAAATCCTTGAACGACTTCCATTTGCCGAACTGTAAGTCCTAGCAAATAATTAAAAGTTTCTACCACATCGACCGTTCTTACTGTCGTTTCTGTACCGTCGGAAATTTTTAATTTGTAATCAAACGGATTTTCGAATACATCAAGATTTAAGAGCGAAGCGCTATCTTTCGTTTCGATATCAAGCATATAGGATAGAAGGTACTCCTCACGAGTTTCTGTTGGCATCAAGTCCAATGCCAATTGTTGTTGCTCTGTTCGTTTAATTTCGAGATTGTTTAATGTATCTTCATAAGACTCAAGGCGAATATACTTGAACATATGACTAATGCCCTCGCGAGAGACAGGTTTACCGTCTTTCCAATCTTTTGAGTAAATGACTTTTTGTATTCGAGGTTTTAATACTGTATCAAAGTATTCGCCCATTTCAATAAGCACATATTTTCGGTTTCCGTTATCCTCTCGATTTAAAGATATTACTGCATGACCCGTTGTTCCAGACCCAGCAAAATAATCAATAATTAATGCTCCTTCTTCATCATATGTCGAAGCATCTACAATATCTGAAACAGTATATAATGATTTTGGATACGAAAACAAACCATTTACTCCAAATAAATCCGATATTAAATTTGTCCCGTGAGTTCCAGCATTGTATTTTTTATCTATCCAATTACTAAATAATGTAACTCTCTTTTTATTGTGATTTATCACTTGATAAATCGTTAAGTTCGGTGAACAATATAATCCGTTATTTTCTAATGCCCGACATGCGCCCTCATACGATAATCTCCATACCCTTTCACTTCCATCCCTACTCAAAGGGTATACTCTAACCCATCCTTCTTCTGTCTTCCCCTTTGGATAATCACTTCCAGTGGGAGGTTTCTCTATTCCCTTAATTTCAAAGGTTGCCTCATCGACCAAAATTGCATAAAAACTATTAGGGCGTCCATATCTAAAATTATTCTCAGCGGTACCGCTTCGCATAAAACTCCTATGTTCTACATAATCCTCTTTCACACTTCCCCTTAAAATATCCATTCCTTTAGGAGTTAAGACTACCGCATATTCATGGGTTCGTGAAATGTTTTTCCCTCCACTTCCCTGGGGATGATGATTAACAACAATAATGTTTCTCTCATAACTCGGAAGTATATTATCTACTAATTGACATAAATGAACTAGTTCATAATCATCTATTGCAATAATAATAACCCCTTTATCTTTTAGGAGGTTTTTGGATATATTTAATCTATTTTCAATTAAACTAAGCCATGAAGAGTGTTTAAAATTATTTTTATAAAGAATTTCAGAAGGCCCTGTATTATAAGGTGGGTCAATATAGATACATTTAGCCTGTCTCTCATAACGTTTTCTTATTAGGTTAAGTCCTTGGAAATTCTCACTTCTGATGAGTACGCCATCTAATTGGCCTTCAATATCGTCAATTCCCATTAATAATTTTTCAACAAATGACCTATCAAAAAATTTGGTATCCAAAACCAAATATGGATTTGATTTCAGAAACTCTACTGTTAATGGCTCACAATAACCGGAAATATCCTCAATAGCAAATAAACGTTTCCACTCTTCAATTTGCTCAAAATTCTGCACAATTTCTGGGTATAATTCCTCTGGTACACGGTCCAGCGTGACACAATAATTTGTCTCCACAACAAACTTCTTTTTCAACCAAAGTTTTTTCTGGAAATTTTCGATTTGCTCTAAGAATTTAATGATTTTATGTCCGATACTTTTGATAACCTTTATTTTGGATAAATATTGCTCAATTTGAGCTTCGTTTTCCGTATCTAAATCATCCAAGTGCATAATTTCATTCTTGATATAAAAGTCTAATTCACGTCTCAGAAAGCCGCCGAGGTCTTTATGAATAAAATAGTCAAAAGTATTTTTAGTAGTATAGTCATTTAAATGCTTCTCAAGCAATGTTCGTTCCTTGTTTTTCTCTGTTGGTGCCAACGTGCATAACTCTTGAATCCAATCAGTGTAACCTTCAGTTCTTAAAATCTTCTCGATAGCCCGTTGATTTAACACCGCTTGTTTCTCTTTATCCACTCTGTATACAAAACGAATATAAAGTTCCCCCTGCTCCTCATACAAAGGGGATTCTTCACATAGGATAAACCGACGTTCTTTTCCCTCTTGTTCTTTATTATTGTCTTGCTCTGTAGATGCCTCTGTTAGAACAAAGTGTACCTTTTTCCCAGAAGGTAGCTTAAATGAATAGTCCCTAAAATACTCAGAAGTTTTGACATAATATTGGTCAGCGTTGGCCCAGTAGAGCTTAACTTCTTCTCCTTCATAAGGAATAGCATATGTATCTTTCTTATATCTACGTTGAGAGACAAAATCTCCTTTATCATAGTAACGGCCAAAGAAAGTAATTAAATGAGAATACACTTCATTCTCTAACACACTAATGTCGACACTTTGAGACAACTTTTCTTGCAAAGCCTTATATTTTGGAGATGTTTCTGGCTCAACTCCTGCGTCTTGTAAGCTTTTCTTGAGCTGCTCTAATTCTTTGCGAATATTCACTTGGTCAACACTTTGATACTTTTCAAATGCCTGTTTTACTTGCGGTAGTAAATCTTGATGAAGAAACTTTCTTATTTCTTCACGTTTTTGGTTCATAATGCGATAAATACCAAAATCTAAATCTTCGTTATCAAACTGAAACATCTCTTCTAACAAACTGATTAGCTGTTCATATTTCGTCTTCATATTACCCTCCTACTTTATTGCTCAATTTATCTATTCATTAAACCACTTTCCAGCGAATCATAAACAATGTTTCTTGTTCAGTTTTCTGTTTCATTCTCTTTTCCAACTCATCAATCAACTGGTCCCGTTTCTCTATGATTTCATCTTCTACATCAAAAATTTGCTGACGTTGTCTCCGCTGTTTTTTCTCTAATTCTCTAATTTTAAGCTGTATTTCATGTTGTTCAACCAATGTAGTAGCATGCCTTTCCTGGCGTTTCAATTCCTTAATTTTTGCCTTGGTATCTGCCAAATCTCTTTCAGCTGATAAAATCAAATCATCGGCCCATTTCTCTAATCGTTCACGTTCCTCTTGGAAGTGGCGGTTATTTTTTTCAAGTGACTTGGCAATGGTTGCTGCAACGTGACGTTCTGCCTCACTAATCAATCGTTTTTCGACTGACTTCGGCCAGTCTTTAAGAGGATAAACTTTAGCTTGGCAATTAAAGAGTTTCTCGCATACTTCTTGGTCAATCGGTTCTCCGTCATCCGTGAAAGCATTAAAAAGCAGGTACTCTTCTGTTTCGTAGGATTCAATAGTAAGTTTGTTCAAAATTAGGTAGCCACTCTTTCCTTTTAAAGCTTCCACGACACTGATTTTCACAGGGTGATTCGTGATATCAAACACGAGCTCAGCTGGTGGAGTAGGTAGAGCTTTACCGGCTTCAATTACATACTCCCCCAAAGGATGGGAAAGACGGTAAAGTGTTGCCTTTTCTAGCTCTTTCCTTCCCTTCGTATTCAATTGGTAATCACCCGTTTCAACACTATGAACAGGTGAATCATTAAGACTGAAAGAAAGCTCTTGTTCATTAAACACAGCTTTGTCTCTTAGTACAAAACGGGTTAATCCCCAAAACATCTTACTAAAACGGTCCAACTGATATTGTGCATCATCTAGATTGATTTTCAAACGAGTATGAACATCTTCGTCAAAATTCTCTAAAAGAGCACGATGTGTTTCAGCCATTCTGCTGGCAATAGATTGTTCAAGCTCTTCTTGTAAAGCTTGAAACCCTTGTTTAATTTCTTCGGGTGTCCGGCACTGTTGATAGATAGCCAGGATACGCTTCTCAAAGTCAACTCCTGATTCAATCGCACCAAGAACCTCATCTGAGGCTCCAAGAACACCAGTGAACAAATTAAATTTTTGTTCGAGCAATTCATAAACACGTTGGTCTGCTTCATTTCGTTGATTGAGGAAGTTTATTACTACGACATCGTGCTTTTGCCCGTAACGATGACAACGTCCGATACGCTGTTCGATTCTTTGTGGATTCCAGGGCAAGTCATAGTTAACCACTAGAGAACAAAACTGCAAATTTACTCCTTCTGCTGCAGATTCTGTGGCAATCATAATCTCTGCTTTTTCACGAAAATACTCTACCAAAGCGGCACGCATATCTGCAGTTCGGGAGCCACTTATTGTTCCGTCCCCACTCTTCCCATGTCTATCCAACCATCTCTCATATATCATCTTGGATTCCGCATCTGTATTGGTTCCATTAAACAATACAATCTTACCAGCATAACCATTGGCCTCAAGGAAGTTTTTCAAATATTCTTGTGTCCTTCTAGATTCTGTGAAAATAAGTGCTTTACGGCTAGCCTGCATCTCCTGCATTTTCTCAAAGCCTAATTTCAAGGCTTTAAGTAATGCACGCGATTTACTATCAATCTGAATCGAACGTGCCCAAAGAATATAACGTTCTAATTCTTTAATTTCAGCTTCAAGCTTTTCCTTGTTAACGTTGATTTGTTCAGCGGTTGCTGCTACCTCTTCCCTATCGTGACCCTCTGTTTCCAATTCCATTCCCTCATCGGACAAGTCAGAACCCATTTCATCTTCTTCAATAATGTTCTCAATCCAGTCTGCCTCCTCCTGTTGTAAAAGACCATCTCGTAACTTCTCAAGACGCTCTTTCATCGTTGTAAGTGTCCCTGCAAGCGCTTGGGAGGATGAAGCAAGTAATTTTCTTATAATCAATGTGGTTAACGTTCGCTGCCTTTGCGGTATAGCATAAGTATCTTCTCGCATTAAAAATTCGGAAATTGCTTGATATAACGCTTGCTCATCGTCACTCGGGTGAAAAGGGAAAGTAATTGGCCTTCTCTCCGTATACTGTATGTATTCTAAAACCTGCCTCCTTAATGTACGATGGCAGAACCCTTTAAGACGCTCTTTTAGAGCCCGTAAATCCCCTTTACTGTTCATGTACTGCGCCCGAAAAGCGGTAATATCTCCAAACAAATGTTCATCAATCAAAAGTGACAACCCGTACAATTCTAACAAAGAATTTTGTAACGGCGTAGCCGTTAAGAGGATTTTCTTTCTGTTTTCAAGCGCCCATTTAATTCCTTGGCCCATTTTGTTGCTGCTTCGATAAACATTGCGTAGTTTATGTGCTTCATCTATGACAACCAAGTCCCATGGTACTAAGCGAATCTCATTTCTCATTTTATTTGCAAACTGGTACGACGTGATGATTATCGAGTTCTGTAGGAAAGGATTTGAGTGCCCCTGTCTTATAGCTTCACGATATGTTTTTGTTTCTAAAATAAGGCTTGGTAAATTGAACTTCTCTTGCAACTCCATACTCCATTGTTTACGGAGTGAAGCAGGACAAATAATTAAGAGTTTTCGTTTTCTCTCGGCCCAAAATTGGCAAAGAATTAAACCAGCTTCAATTGTTTTCCCTAATCCTACTTCATCAGCCAGTAAGACTCCCTTGGATAATGGAGAACGTAATGCAAATAACGCTGCTTCTATTTGATGAGGATTTAAATCAACGGTAGCATCAAACAGGGACCGGGATAACTTCTCGACACCATCCACGACTGAACGTCTCGTTATTTCATATGCATAATATTTCGAATGATATGGTGTACTCATATTCGTTATTTGTCCCTCCCATAGAAAGCATTGTGAAATGCTTACTTTAATTGCCCACTAATCACTTGCATACTACATATATTAAACCATCTATTATAATAATGAAATACTTCAATTAACCCGTGGTGCTAGATAAAATCAGACAAGCATAAAAATAGCCCTTGCATGAGGAACTCCTTAAAATGAAAGTGCAACCAAACATCAAAAGGAGAGGTTCTCATGCAAGAGCACTTTCATTTTACAACAGATCGTGTCAAACTTCAAAAACAATATGCATCGATTTTGCTTTTTGTATCGGCTCAACTATCGAGTATCCAGATTCATCTTCAACGTCGAAATCGTCATTTGTTGAAACAGAAAGACGAAGTCATCATCACCATCCATGTCCTTGGAAAGTTGTTGGGCTTCACTTCCGAACGGGCTTGGCATCGGTTTGTGATTGGGAATTTGTTTCCCAAGGACTTATTCCCTGAGCGTTCTCGGTACAACCGTCGCTGCCGAGCGCTTGGCTTTGCGATCAAGTGGATTCGGCACCAGCTGGCCAAGCGCGGGCAACACCATGCGTATGCGGTCGTGGACAGCTTGCCGATCGAGTTGTGTCATTCAGCTCGAATGCATCGCGTCAAACGGTTTCGTGGAATCGCCGATATTGGCTATTGTGCTTCGAAAAAGATCGCTTTCTATGGGTTGAAACTTCATCTGCAGGCCACCGACCAAGGGCTTCCGATGGGATATGTCGTCACCGAAGCGTCTTGTCACGATCGGGTGGCCGCTGAAACCGTCATGACGCAAATTCCACATCCATATAACCTAGGTGACAAAGGGTACATCAGCCAAAAACTGCCAAAGAAGCTGTACGAAGAGCATCGAGTCGCTTTTTGGACGCCCGTTCGAAAAAATCAGCGAATTCTCCAATCCGACGCATGGAAACAGTGGATGAAACGAAAACGCAAAGTGATTGAAACCGTGTTTTCGATTTTAGTCGATTCGTATCGGATCACCGAGATTCGAGCGAACTCGGTTTCTGGATTTGAAACGGCACTGGATGGTATTTTACTGGCTTACTCGCTTGTTGTTCTTAGGCTAGTTGAGTGTTAAAACTCAACTAGCACCACGGGTATTTTTAATATTTATTCCTATACATAGAGAAATCCAGCATTATTTTCTGACTTAAAATTTTAATTTCAATTCCTTTAGTACTACGATAGTTTAACGTTGGAAGCTGTCATGCCCAGGATAATACCCGCCGTGACCATGATGATAGCCATGACCAGGATAATACCCGCCGTGACCATGATGATAGCCATGACCAGGATAATACCCACCATGACCATGGTGATAGCCATGACCAGGATAATACCCACCATGACCATGGTGATAGCCATGACCAGGATAATATCCGCCATGACCATGGTGATAGCCATGGCCAGGATAATACCCACCGTGGCCATGATGATAGCCATGACCAGGATAATACCCACCGTGGCCATGATGATAACCGTGACCAGGATAACTATCGTAACTTCCAATGAATTGTCTTTCCATTTTATATCTCCCCTTAACTGTTTTTAAAATAGTGTATGCGTCCATATTCAAAGAGGTATAGATTCTTGCCCATTATGACGCTTGCGAAATTGTTGTTTTGATTACGGTTAATATCCTAATGTGCCACAGGAAAATAGCCCCTTTTTCACCTGACTTGCCCTGTTAGTTGAACAACTTTACTCCTTTTTGAATTAAAGCACCGTTATCCAACCATGAAGCAAGCTTCACCACAGATAATGGAAGTTTATTCGTTCTTCCATGGGAGTTGAGGAAGATGGTGATTTTATTCAGAAGTCGGACTTCTATCTTCACCCATAATTTTGATGTTTGTATTTCAACGAAAAAATCGGCCCCATAGACCGATTTTTTCGTTCAATCTCATTATACTTGAAGAACTCTTTTTGCGGAAATGGCAATCCACTCGTATTGGCGGAGCTTCACTTCGAACAATGTTAGCGGATCGCGGTACGTTTCCGGATTCGATCTCATTTTCTCCAGCTCTTCTTCTTTTTCATTGATTTCTTTTTTCGTTTCTTCTACCGTTTGATTCAATACGTCAAACGGGTTTCGGAAGAAGATTGAAATATCTCGTTCCAATGCTTTCTCAAACAATTCGAATTGCAGAAGCAGCTTGTTCACAATAGATTCGGTAACGTCTAAATAATCCTGATTTTCAACAAACTGCTTGTATTTGTTATATAACATCGCATTGTTTTGCTGGAATGCTCCAAACAGCTTGCCGGCACCTTTCAATAAAATTTGATACGGTGTGCGGCGGAGAAAAATATTCACCTTCTCCATTTGCACGCCGCTCGTCATCCGGTCTGCATCCCGTCGCCAGTCATCAAGCACTTTAAAGTCGCAATTCAGCTTAAGCCGCTCTTCCCCATACATCGCATTAAACCCATCGCATATTTCATCCAGGAAAGATTGACAGTCAACTACCCAACGGCTAAAGCCGTGGGCTTGCAGCTAGCCTAATTGGCTGCCGCGTTCGGCTGGTTGACAGCAGCCCTGCGGATGTTTTCCGCAGCCACGTTGTCGGCAGGGGCAGCGTACCCACAAGCTCGACAACAAAACTGATCCCTTGACGGTCTGTTTTCTTTGGCCACATGTCCGCAAACCGGACAGGTGCGGGAAGTATTTTTTGGATGAACCAATACCACCGGCACGCCAGCGATCGCCGCTTTATACTCAATAAACTTTCTCAACTGATAAAAAGACCAAGAAGAGTGTTGACGACGCTGTTGCTTTTTAACCGTTTTCTCGGTGCGTTGGCGGATGCCCTTTAAATCTTCAAGGGCAATGCCGCATCCGAGTGCCTTTGCCTTTTCAACAATCTTCTTGCTAATGCAGTGGTTCACATCACGGGCAAATAGTTTTTCCTTCTTGGAACGCTTTTTAAGCAGGCGTTTCGCTGACTTGGTGCCTTTCTTTTGGAGTTTGGCGCGAAGTTTCGCATGGCGGCGGCGCAGCCCGTTGACCTTCGAGCCGGAAAATACCTCACCGGTGCTATCGACGGCGATATTAATGATGCCAAGGTCCACACCGATAAATCCGTTTTCGGAATTGGGCTGGCCTTCGGGAACGTCCACCACGAGCAGTAAATAAAAAATACCGTTTTGAAGGACTAAATCGGCTTGACCCCGAACACGGTTGCCGCACAGCAAACCTTGATGGTAGCGGCTAATGACCATAGGGATTTCCTTTCTTCCTTGCAAGGTAAGGATGGAAGCATACTCTAACCCTTTAAAGGACAGGATTCTTTCATCATACACGATGGCACCGGTTTCTTTAAAGTTATGCAAGTTTTTTTTATCCAAACGATAGCTTTCCGACACTTTGCCGATGGCACGAACGGTCATTTGGGCAGAGAGGCCAAATTTTTCCCTGACGTCATAGTAGCAAAGCCGCTGGATTTTCGTTTTGGAAAAGGTTCTGGAGCGAAAAGCAATCTCGCTAATATAGTTGCATGCTTGGTTAAACCGTTTCATTGTTTCCAGCAGCGCATGAAACTGTTCAAGAGTTGGCATTAATTTAATCTTGAGAGTGCAGAGCATTCTTGATTCACCTACCTTTCTAAATCCAGTGTACTTACATTGAACGAAAAATTCAATATATACTGAAAATATAAACCCCGCCTTCCTCCCACAGCTAAAGCAGTGGGCTTCCAGCGGATGTTCTCGTGAATTTTACGGAAATCACTGTCTTCTCTAATCAGATTAGAACTTTCTCGTAAAATTTTCGGAATATTTTCCGATAGGTCCGATCTGATTTCCTCCAAGACTTTATGGAACGTTCTCTTGATAATTCGCGCTTTTTCTTCTTTCAAATCCGTTAATTGATGGATTGCACCGTTTAACTTTGTAACCATCTCTTCATTCCATTTAATCGAATCAGCCAGGCTGTTTTCCATTTCTGCCCGTTTATCCAATAAATGATTGATTAATTGACGAATAAAGATTAATATTTTTTCCATTCGATCGTCTTCCGCAATTGGTCTGCTCAAGTTTTTCAAGAACTCGGCCAGATCATTTTGTTGTTTTCTGCTTCTTAAACGTGATGAATAGGCAAACACCCGAGCCTGCGGAATATATGCCCGAACTCTCGAACGAGTGTCTTCAATAATTTCGGCGGCTTCTTGTTCATCATAAATTTCATCGATTTTATTGAGCAGAAAATGAATTGAAAGATTAGGGGCATATTCCCGAATCAGCATTAGGATCTCTTGTTCTTGTTCGGTAAAAGGATCGTTCGCATCAAGCACAAATAATAAACTGTCGGCAAAATGCAGATATTTTAGGGCTTCTTCCATATCATTACGGTCGCTAAATCCCGGCGTATCCATAAGAACTAGCCTGTTTTCCTGCAAAATTGGCGATGGAAGAGAAAACTCCACAATCGCATTGTCAAAATCCTTATTCAGCCGTCTATCTACTGCCTCCTGGAATTCATGGAAACTTGAAAATGTGGTTAATTCTTCATCGGATATTTTTCTAATCTCCGTCTCCTCATTCCCCTTAAATACAATAGCGGAAGATGTCGGAGCAGTTTGGATATTTTCTCCGAGGACCGAATTGATAAAAGCAGACTTTTCAAGCTTGCCTTGGTCTATATAAAGCGAAAATAATTGCAGTGCAACTTCCGATTGCAAGACACTGCTTTCCGTATCAATGGATTTATAAATCTCTTCAGCTGTTGATAATTGCCCGATTTCATGGTAACAATCCGCTATATTTTTCTTCGCCCACGGTTCTAAATCATTATGAACGTTTTCCCATTTGAAAATAGCTGCTTCATAATCTTTGTGATGAAAATATACTTCTCCCTGGGCAAAACGGATGGTGGAGATGTCAGCTGTCTGATCTTTATGCCCGGCAAGAAAAGCTTCTCCGAGCACACGGACAGGATTTTTTTCATCTGCTTCCATCAATGTTTCATAAAATGTTTTTTTGATCAGTTGATTCTCTAACGTCATGTTTATCCCCCGACCTATATATTTTACATACCGTATTATATAGTTATTAAAACTTTCCTGTTTCTATCCTTAGATATTCTAGCAAACTTACTTTTGCAATAAAGTTTCAAATTGTTTTCATTTACAATACAGATTTTTATCATGGTGTAAAATTTCAGCTAAATTATGTTATTAATTGGATTGAAATGTAAAAAGCTGCATAATCCTCCTGAGAATACTGACACCTGTTTTTCCATCATCAATACTATTTTAGTAGTATCAGTATGTCCTGGTTTTATAGATTTCTTGCACTAGAACTAAAAGAAGCAGGATGTATGCTGCTCCATTTTTGCATAACTGCACTTTCCTGCTGAATTGGATAAATATTCGATGGACGCTTATTTGAGATACAACCCGTTTGGAGTTAGGTTATCTGCAGGCGCCATCGACATGATCAAAGTACTTCTTTCACTGGAACGATTAGTGGATCTTTCTTTCCTAGAACTGTTACGTGAACTAATTGTTTACCCCTAATATTCGCTTCTATGAAAAATTTAATGCCTTTATCAATCATGCGTTTAATTTCTTTATCCGCAGCATATCCAAGTTTAATCCATTCTAACTTGCCGGTCCCGCCGTTTTCTGCGCTTGTTTGCATAAATTTCGCCGCATATAAGGTGTCGGCTGACAAATCACGCGGTTTATCAGCCACATACATAAACAGCGCTGTATATTCACCATCGTTTCCAAAGTAAGCGGTGCGCTCATCCGGCATTACATCATCATTTCATTGCCTATGCTTCGCTTAGAAGTGGGGGCTTCTTGGTAAAAAAAAGATAAAAAAAGAAGCGGCTATTGACCGCTTTTTCATTGCCCCCCACTATCCGGGTTGTCTTCTTATCACTTTATCGCTTGCAATTACAACAAAAAGCCAGCCGTTAAGGCTGGTTTTTTGCATAGCGTCCCAGGAGAGATTCGAACTCCCGACCGACGGCTTAGAAGGCCGCTGCTCTATCCAGCTGAGCTACTGGGACATAGTATTATTTACACTCCTATTTTTCAACAGCTGCCTCTTCCTCTACCAGCTGATTCAAAGATGCTGGATGCGTCGAGGCAACTCGCAGCGAATTCAATGATGCATCGCTCGTTGCTCTATCCAGCTGAGCTACTGGGACATAGTGTTATTTACACTCCTATTTTTCAACAGCTGCCTCTTCCTCTACCAGCTGATTCAAAGATGCTGGATGCGTCGAGGCAACTCGCAGCGAATTCAATGATGCATCGCTCGTTGCTCTATCCAGCTGAGCTACTGGGACATAGTGTTATTTACACTCCTATTTTTCAACAGCTGCCTCTTCCTCTACCAGCTGATTCAAAGATGCTGGATGCGTCGAGGCAACTCGGAGCGGATTCATAGATGTAATGCTCGTTGCTCTATCCAGCTGAGCTACTGGGACATGGTGTTATTTACACTCCTATTTTTCAACAGCTGCCTCTTCCTCTACCAGCTGATTCAAAGATGCTGGATGCGTCGAGGCAACTCGCAGCGAATTCAATGATGCATCGCTCGTTGCTCTATCCAGCTGAGCTACTGGGACATGGTGTTATTATACTTATATTTTTAGCTGGCTGTCTCTTCCTCTACTAGCTAACTCAAGGAAGCGGGATGCGTCGAGACAACTCGCAGTGGATTCATAGATGTAATGCTCGTTGCTCTATCCAGCTGAGCTACTGGGACATGGTGTTATACACTCTTTAGCTTCGCTGCCCCTTCCTCTACTAGCGAATTCAGGGAAGTAAGATGCGTCGGGGCAACTCGGAGCGGATTCATAGATGTAATGCTCGTTGCTCTATCCGGCTGAGCTACTGGGACATGGTGTTATTATACTTATATTTTTAGCTGGCTGTCTCTTCCTCTACTAGCTAACTCAAGGAAGCGGGATGCGTCGAGACAACTCGCAGTGGATTCATAGATGTAATGCTCGTTGCTCTATCCGGCTGAGCTACTGGGACATAGAATTATTTACACTCCTATTTTTTCAACGGCTGCCTCTTCCTCTACGAGCTGACTCAAGGGAAGCCAGATGCATCGAGGCAATGCTCTAACAGTTTTTAATGATATTGCGACAACTAGAAGCAAGAAAAAAAAGCGGGTGATGGGAATCGAACCCACGACGTCAGCTTGGGAAGCTGAAGTTTTACCACTAAACTACACCCGCACAATTGGAGGCGGCACCCGGATTCGAACCGGGGATGAAGGTTTTGCAGACCTCTGCCTTACCACTTGGCTATGCCGCCAAGAAAAGCGGAAGACGGGACTCGAACCCGCGACCCCCACCTTGGCAAGGTGGTGTTCTACCACTGAACTACTTCCGCAATTGGCTGGGCTAGCTGGATTCGAACCAGCGCATCACGGAGTCAAAGTCCGTTGCCTTACCACTTGGCTATAGCCCAATGTATCATCATTTCATCGCTTGCTAAACTTCATTTTAAGGTTTATACAGGGGCAGTAGGAATCGAACCCACACCGGAGGTTTTGGAGACCTCTGTTCTACCATTAAACTATGCCCCTATATCATATCATTCAAACCGCCAATCCAAAGGGAGCGGATTTACACTCTTCGAAGTCTATCCACTTCCCTACCTATCCCAAATAAACATGAAATACTTAACTTGCCGTTCTAATGGAATTTAAAACTCTACATGACTAAAGCCAAGAGTTTTTGTATTTACTCTTTAATAGACATTATGTATAAAAGTTATGTATATGTATGTAAACTCTTCTCATGGTCGGGAAGACAGGATTCGAACCTGCGACCCCATGGTCCCAAACCATGTGCTCTACCAAGCTGAGCTACTTCCCGAAATGGCGCGCTCGAGAGGACTCGAACCCCTAACCTTCTGATCCGTAGTCAGACGCTCTATCCAGTTGAGCTACGAGCGCACATTACTTTATGAAGCAAAAGACGAAACTTAAAATTCATGATTCCTATCTTAGCAAAACGGCGTTTTATCACTAAATTACTTCTATTTTATATATGTTCATTCCCTCAAAACTAGATAACCGTCTGTTTGGAAGAAGCCGTTTTGCGTAGGCGGCCTACGCTTTTCCGTTGTCTAGCTCCTAGCGTCCTCCACTTTTCGCTTTGTCTAGCTCCGGTGCCTAGCTCTCTTGCGCCAAATAACCTTCTCCCTTGAGGTGCAAGCACCTCTACGGGTGAAGAACATTTGGCTTCGAGAGCTAAGCGCGGCACCTCCGCTTTTCCGCTTGGTTAAGTCCTCGATCGATTAGTATCCGTCAGCTCCACGTGTCGCCACGCTTCCACCTCGGACCTATCGACCTCGTCATCTTCGAGGGATCTTACTCGCTTGACGCGATGGGAAATCTCATCTTGAGGGGGGCTTCACGCTTAGATGCTTTCAGCGCTTATCCCTTCCGCACATAGCTACCCAGCGGTGCCCCTGGCGGGACAACTGGTACACCAGCGGTGCGTCCATCCCGGTCCTCTCGTACTAAGGACAGCTCCTCTCAAATTTCCTGCGCCCGCGACGGATAGGGACCGAACTGTCTCACGACGTTCTGAACCCAGCTCGCGTACCGCTTTAATGGGCGAACAGCCCAACCCTTGGGACCGACTACAGCCCCAGGATGCGATGAGCCGACATCGAGGTGCCAAACCTCCCCGTCGATGTGGACTCTTGGGGGAGATCAGCCTGTTATCCCCGGGGTAGCTTTTATCCGTTGAGCGATGGCCCTTCCATACGGAACCACCGGATCACTAAGCCCGACTTTCGTCCCTGCTCGACCTGTCCGTCTCGCAGTCAAGCTCCCTTGTGCCTTTGCACTCTACGAATGATTTCCAACCATTCTGAGGGAACCTTTGGGCGCCTCCGTTACCTTTTGGGAGGCGACCGCCCCAGTCAAACTGCCCACCTGACACTGTCTCCCACCCCGATAAGGGGTGCGGGTTAGAATTTCAATACCGCCAGGGTGGTATCCCACCGGCGCCTCCACCGAAGCTGGCGCTCCGGCTTCTCAGGCTCCCACCTATCCTGTACAAGCGATACCAAAATTCCATATCAGGCTGCAGTAAAGCTCCACGGGGTCTTTCCGTCCTGTCGCGGGTAACCTGCATCTTCACAGGTAGTATGATTTCACCGGGTCTCTCGTTGAGACAGTGCCCAAGTCGTTACACCTTTCGTGCGGGTCGGAACTTACCCGACAAGGAATTTCGCTACCTTAGGACCGTTATAGTTACGGCCGCCGTTTACTGGGGCTTCGGTTCGCACCTTCAGCCTTGCGGCTTAAGCGCTCCCCTTAACCTTCCAGCACCGGGCAGGTGTCAGCCCCTATACTTCGCCTTTCGGCTTCGCAGAGACCTGTGTTTTTGGTAAACAGTCGCTTGGGCCTTTTCACTGCGGCTCTCTCGGGCTCATCACCCAAGAGAGCACCCCTTCTCCCGAAGTTACGGGGTCATTTTGCCGAGTTCCTTAACGAGAGTTCTCCCGCGCACCTTAGGATTCTCTCCTCGCCTACCTGTGTCGGTTTGCGGTACGGGCACCTCTCACCTCGCTAGAGGCTTTTCTTGGCAGTGTAGGATCGGGGACTTCGGGACCGATGGTCCCTTCGCCATCACGGCTCAGCCTTTGCGCCAGACGGATTTGCCTATCTGGCAGCCTAACCGCTTGGACAGGCTATTCCAGCAGCCTGCTCGCCCTACCTTCCTGCGTCCCCCCATTGCTCAAACGGTGAGGAGGTGGTACAGGAATCTCAACCTGTTGCCCATCGCCTACGCCTTTCGGCCTCGGCTTAGGTCCCGACTAACCCTGAGCGGACGAACCTTCCTCAGGAAACCTTAGGCTTTCGGTGCAGAGGATTCTCACCTCTGTTTTCGCTACTCACACCGGCATTCTCACTTCTAAGCGCTCCACGAGTCCTTCCGGTCTCGCTTCGGCGCGCTTAGAACGCTCCCCTACCGATGACCAACGGTCATCCCACAGCTTCGGTGGCACGTTTAGCCCCGGTACATTTTCGGCGCAGAGTCACTCGACCAGTGAGCTATTACGCACTCTTTAAATGATGGCTGCTTCTAAGCCAACATCCTGGTTGTCTGGGCAACTCCACATCCTTTTCCACTTAACGTGCACTTTGGGACCTTAGCTGGTGGTCTGGGCTGTTTCCCTCTCGACCACGGATCTTATCACTCGTAGTCTGACTCCCAAGGATAAGTCATTGGCATTCGGAGTTTGACTGAGTTCGGTAACCCGATGAGGGCCCCTAGCTCAATCAGTGCTCTACCTCCAAGACTCTTCCCTTGAGGCTAGCCCTAAAGCTATTTCGGGGAGAACCAGCTATCTCCAGGTTCGATTGGCATTTCACCCCTACCCACACCTCATCCCCGCACTTTTCAACGTGCGTGGGTTCGGGCCTCCAGTAGGTGTTACCCTACCTTCACCCTGGACATGGGTAGATCACCTGGTTTCGGGTCTACGACGACGTACTAAACGCCCTATTCAGACTCGCTTTCGCTGCGGCTCCGTCTCTTCGACTTAACCTCGCACGTCATCGTAACTCGCCGGTTCATTCTACAAAAGGCACGCCATCACCCATAAACGGGCTCTGACTACTTGTAGGCACACGGTTTCAGGTTCTCTTTCACTCCCCTTCCGGGGTGCTTTTCACCTTTCCCTCACGGTACTGGTTCACTATCGGTCACTAGGGAGTATTTAGCCTTGGGAGATGGTCCTCCCTGCTTCCGACGGGATTCCCCGTGTCCCGCCGTACTCAGGATCCACTCGGGAGGGAACGAAGTTTCGACTACAGGGCTGTCACCTTCTCTGGCGGGCCTTTCCAGACCGCTTCGTCTACCCCGTTCCTTTGTAACTCCCATGTGAGTGGTCCTACAACCCCAAGAGGCAAGCCTCTTGGTTTGGGCTGTTCCCGTTTCGCTCGCCGCTACTCAGGGAATCGCGGTTGCTTTCTTCTCCTCCGGGTACTTAGATGTTTCAGTTCCCCGGGTGTGCCCTCCATACCCTATGGATTCAGGTATGGATACTGCCCCATTACGGGCAGTGGGTTTCCCCATTCGGACATCTCCGGATCAACGCTTGCTTACAGCTCCCCGAAGCGTTTCGGCGTTTGCCCCGTCCTTCATCGGCTCCTAGTGCCAAGGCATCCACCGTGCGCCCTTTCTAACTTAACCATGCGAAAACAGCTTCATGCTTGCCGCCTTCGCTTCTCGGCTTCTTCCTATGTCTAGCTTCGGCGCCTAGCTCTCTTGTGCCAAATAACCTTCTCCCTTGAAGTGCAAGCACTTCTGCAGGTGAAGAACATTTAGCTTCGAGAGCTGATCGCGGAGCTGATCGCGGCGCCTCCGCTTTTCCTTCCGGTTATCTAGTTTTCAAGGAACGAAACGGCTTCTTGAGTCTGCTTCCCTGCAGTTTTGCGTCGAGGAATCCAGCTTCCCCGAATCTGCTAGAAGACGCAGACGCAAAGCAATTGAAGGAATAAATGTTCCCTCAAAATTGAACAAGGCTACTGCCTTGAATCAACTTCTCTGCTACCTTGTGTCGAGGAATCCTGCTTCCTCGAATTCACTAGCAGACGCAGACACAAAACGTTTGAAGGAATGGGTAATGTTCCCTCAAAACTGAACAAGGCTACTGCCTTGAATCAACTTCTCTGCTGCCTTGCGTCGAGGAATCTAGCTTCTCTGAATCCACTCGTAGACGCAGACGCAAAGCACTTGAAGGAGTAGAATGCTCCCTCAAAACTGAACAAACCCGAAGCGCCCACCTTATTTCACACACATACAGTCCTTAGAAAGGAGGTGATCCAGCCGCACCTTCCGGTACGGCTACCTTGTTACGACTTCACCCCAATCACTTGCCCCACCTTCGGCGGCTGGCTCCCTTACGGGTTACCTCACCGACTTCGGGTGTTGCAAGCTCTCGTGGTGTGACGGGCGGTGTGTACAAGGCCCGGGAACGTATTCACCGCGGCATGCTGATCCGCGATTACTAGCGATTCCGGCTTCATGCAGGCGAGTTGCAGCCTGCAATCCGAACTGAGAGCGGCTTTTTGGGATTCGCTCCCCCTCGCGGGTTCGCAGCCCTTTGTACCGCCCATTGTAGCACGTGTGTAGCCCAGGTCATAAGGGGCATGATGATTTGACGTCATCCCCACCTTCCTCCGGTTTGTCACCGGCAGTCCCCCTAGAGTGCCCAACTGAATGCTGGCAACTAGGGGCGAGGGTTGCGCTCGTTGCGGGACTTAACCCAACATCTCACGACACGAGCTGACGACAACCATGCACCACCTGTCACCCTGTCCCCCCGAAGGGGGAACGCCCTGTCTCCAGGGTTGTCAGGGGATGTCAAGACCTGGTAAGGTTCTTCGCGTTGCTTCGAATTAAACCACATGCTCCACCGCTTGTGCGGGCCCCCGTCAATTCCTTTGAGTTTCAGCCTTGCGGCCGTACTCCCCAGGCGGAGTGCTTAACGCGTTAGCTACAGCACTAAAGGGTAAAACCCCTCTAACACCTAGCACTCATCGTTTACGGCGTGGACTACCAGGGTATCTAATCCTGTTTGCTCCCCACGCTTTCGCGCCTCAGCGTCAGTTACAGACCAGAGAGCCGCCTTCGCCACTGGTGTTCCTCCACATCTCTACGCATTTCACCGCTACACGTGGAATTCCGCTCTCCTCTTCTGCACTCAAGTCCCCCAGTTTCCAATGACCCTCCACGGTTGAGCCGTGGGCTTTCACATCAGACTTAAGGGACCGCCTGCGCGCGCTTTACGCCCAATAATTCCGGACAACGCTCGCCCCCTACGTATTACCGCGGCTGCTGGCACGTAGTTAGCCGGGGCTTTCTCGTTAGGTACCGTCACCGTACCGCCCTATTCGAACGGTACTTCTTCGTCCCTAACAACAGAGCTTTACGATCCGAAGACCTTCTTCGCTCACGCGGCGTCGCTCCGTCAGACTTTCGTCCATTGCGGAAGATTCCCTACTGCTGCCTCCCGTAGGAGTCTGGGCCGTGTCTCAGTCCCAGTGTGGCCGGTCACCCTCTCAGGCCGGCTACGCATCGTCGCCTTGGTGAGCCGTTACCTCACCAACTAGCTAATGCGCCGCGGGCCCATCCGTAAGTGGTAGCAAAAGCCACCTTTCAACCAAAGACCATGCGGTCTTCGGTGTTATCCGGTATTAGCCCCGGTTTCCCGGAGTTATCCCGGTCTTACGGGCAGGTTACCCACGTGTTACTCACCCGTCCGCCGCTAACCGAATGAAAGCAAGCTTCCATTCGGTCCGCTCGACTTGCATGTATTAGGCACGCCGCCAGCGTTCGTCCTGAGCCAGGATCAAACTCTCCAAAAAGAAAGTTGATTGGCTTCTTTTCAACTTCAGCGCCGACACCGCAAGGTGTCGCTCGCCTTCGCTTTTCTATGCGGACGCTTCGTTTTGTTCAGTTTTCAAGGAACATTAACATCAAACCTTCATTCATCTGACAACAACAATTATAACTAAATATCCAAGATTGTCAATATATTTAATTTCCTACATTTAATAGCTTCGTTATTTCACGCAAATCATAATTATATTCAAATCATCATATGTTGTCAATACTTTTTTGTTTATCCACTCGACACACTTAAAGCGACGTTTTGTATATTACAAACTTATTTATGTTTTGTCAATATATTTTTTAAAAGTAACTTTTTCATGTTATTTTGCCAACCTATTTCCACTTTAGTATATAATATCATCGACACATCTTTGCAAATATACATACATTTATTTAAAGGAGCATTCCTGTTAGAAGTTTTTTCGGGGACTTGAATAAAAAAAGCCCTCTTGGTATGATTCAAGGGTGTCAATTAACCGAATTGACCCCTAATTTGGATACCAAGGAGGACTATACATGAATTCTATCTCAAACAAGAAGATTAATCAAGTCACCGATCAAACGCTGGTGGTTGGGATGGATATCGCAAAGAAAAAACATTATGCCTGCTTTGTAGATGAGCGAGGGAGGGTGTTAAAAAAGCCGTTTCCCGTTCTGCAATCGAGAGAAGGATTGGAATGGTTGTACCAGTGCATCGTGGAAGCCATGAAGGAATTTGAAAAAACCGAGGTGATCGTTGGCATCGAGCCAACGGGACATTATTGGCTCAATCTCGCTTACTTTCTTGACGAGAAGGGCATTCCTCTCGTCATGACAAACCCGATGCACGTGAAGCGATCCAAAGAGCTGGACGATAACCTTCCAACCAAGCATGATGCGAAAGACGCGCTCGTCATTGCCCGGTTAGTGAAAGACGGCCGATTCAGCTATCCGCGTATTCTGAAAGGGATGGAGGCGGAGCTGCGCGTGGGAGCGACATTTCGCTCCAAATTGGTGGAAGAACAGGGAGCGATTCGAAATCAAATGATTCGCTGGCTTGATCGATATTTTCCGGAGTTTTCCCAAGTCTTCCCGTCATTTGGGAAAATGGCGCTCGCGGTGCTGGAATATACGCCATTTCCGAGTGATCTGGCAGGAAAAGAACTAGAAGAGGTGCTGGCCCTTTACCGGCAAAGTGAGGGATTACAATCGCCACAAAAGCCGAAAGCGAAGAAGTTGATGGAATTTGCCCAACACTCCATTGGCGTAACGGAAGGACAACAGATGGCCCGTATCGAAATTGCCACGCTTGTCCGCCGGTACCGCCAACTGGAAGAAGAAATCGAGGCACTGACAGAGCAGCTGATTGAACTCGTACAGACATCGATCGAGTACGAATGATTGAAGACCGTTCCGGGCTTAGGCGATGCGACCATCGTAGAACTGTTATCAGAGATCGGGAGTTTCTCCCATTATCAGGATCCGCGGCAGCTTATCCAATTAGCGGGCCTGACGCTGCGGGAACATTCCTCCGGCCAACACAAAGGGCAAAAACGGATCTCGAAGCGTGGAAGAAGGCGGTTGCGCGCCCTCCTCTTCCGGGTGATGATGCCGATGATCCGTCACAACGAAGCGTTTCGGCAGCTGCACGACTATTACACGACACGTCCTGATAATCCGTTGCGGAAGAAGCAATCGATTGTGGTGTGATGCGGAAAATTATTGAAGGTATTGCACGCTGTATGTACGAAGCACCAAGCGTTCGATGCGAAGCGAATGATGCAGGACATCTTTGGCCTCGAAACGGCTGCTTGATGCCTATAGTCTCGATTCTCTAGACAACAAGGATGACACGGAGAAGCTGGCGCGATATCATCCATTCGACCTTGAGTCCCTAAAGGAGCTTAGCCGGCCTCTGCCTGATGACTAGACCGAACGAAGGAATGTAGGCACAAGGATGCCAAGAGACATGGGAGGGTTCGTCATCATCAGCGATGCAGAGATCCACGGTGCATCCCATACGCTTCCCCCACTACAACCAAATTTAACCAGTAGTGACCGCGAAGCGTACCCAGTCAATGTAAGATATACACATATTTAAGAAATAATGTTAGAAACTTTGTCGAAAAATATTTTTTTGACACCCCTGAAACGGCCACAACCGTTGATATATCAACATTTATAGAGGGAGGAGTATATATAAATGGAACATTCATTTTCCGTATTGTTAGAAGCATATCAAAGCCTATGGAAAAATCGCTCCCTAACAACAGAAAAACTGAATGAACAAGAAAGCCAATCACTTCTTTATGAAACGATCGCAAAAGAACTACGTGATGAAATGTCTCATCCTCGTACACGTCAGTCTCCTGAAATAAAATTTTATTATGCAATCAAAAGAATTATAAACTCAAATCTATCAGAACAAGAAAAATTATCTTTAATTCATATTCATATAAATGTGATGGAACAATTGACCACCCCCCGTGCCTAAAGGCAGAGGATTCTTGGGTAATCCCTTCTACCGAAGAGAAATGGACCGAGCTCAATCCGCCGGTCCAGCAGTGATTAATCTCATACCTTCTTGTAAGATATTTCTTGCGGTGTTTACATCTCGGTCATGATGTGTTCTACAATTCGAACATGTCCACACCCGCAAGGTTAGGGTTTTGACTTCTTTGTTTTGATATCCACAATTGGAGCAAAGTTGTAAACAGGATTTTTTTGCTTTTGAAGCGTGGACGTTATTCTGTTTTTTGAAAATCGTCCAGATGTTTTAGCACATTTTGAAGTGCGGTAGAATCGACCTCTTTTAACCATTCCAATTCCTTTTTCAATTGGTTTAACTGATTGGCACAAATGTTATAGGTTAGAACTTTACCTGTTTGTTCATAGGCTTCATTCCACTTGGCTAAGAAGTAATTAAAAACGAAACGACTGCAGCCAATCGATTTGTTAATTGAGTAATTAACGTTGTAAAAAATGAAATACTAATTTATATATCTTACAGCATTTGGAAAGATGTAAAAATAGCATATGGACACGATATAGCTTTCGGGACTTGGGATTTAGCTCTATTTCTTATCATCCTTTTCGGTTCGATGGGCTTTTTTATAGTAAGGTCATTTCGTTTAAGATAAAACATTTAGTCCTAATAAAACGAATGGGCGAGTCGGTTATATAAAAAGCGTAAAGGGGCTTCCGTATTTGGGAGTCCCATTCTTTATACAATAACCTTTCACAGAATCTTTGTATAAAACAGCGCTGCCTAAAACAAACTATTTGATGACAAATATATTAACGATCCAAAGGAGGGCGCTGGTTTATGTCTTTAATCCCTTATGATCCATTTCGCCATTTAGAAACAATGCGCAAGGACCTTAGCCGATTTTTTTCAACCGATTTCCCTTCTCTTTTCACCCATATGGATGACCATATCGGGATGCCGCGCATGGATATGCATGAAACGGAAAACGAATATGTCGTATCGTGCGATCTCCCTGGTCTAGAGAAAAAAGAAGACGTGCACATCGACGTACACAACAATATTTTAACGATTAGCGGCACCATCCAGCGAGATCAAAACATTAAAGAAGAACAAATGCACCGCCGCGAACGTTTCTTCGGCCGTTTTCAACGTTCCATTACGCTGCCATCGGATGCAGCAACAGATAACATTAAAGCAACATATAAAAATGGTGTGCTCGATATCCATATTCCAAAAACAACATCTAGTCCGAAAAAGCGCGTTGATATCGAATTTCACTAATGCAGTAAAGGGAGCTGCTACATTGAACAGCTCCCTTTTGAACAAACTTGACTGCTTTCTCGAACAATGAGTTTTGTTGGTACAACCACTTTTTTGCAAATGGTTCGCTTCGTCGTTAGTCTCTCTACTAACAATTCTACCGCCGTCTCTCCCATAAACTCTGTATACACTTTTACCGTTGTTAATGGCGGGTGGATAAATTTCGCGGTTGGAATATCATTAAATCCGACGATAGATATATCATCAGGAACTGGAATTTGCGCTTCATGAAGCGCGCGCAGCGCCCCAATCGCCATCGAATCACTGGCGATAAAAAACGCGGTTGGAATGTCTTTTGCAGAGATTGCTTGTTTCATTAATCGATAGCCGTCTTCAGCGGTAAAACTTCCTGTCCATACATATCGCGAATCATATATTCCTTTCAAGTATAAATATTCGTAAAACGTCGCTTCGCGCTCATCATGAAGAAGCGTTTGTCCGTCTACATATTCGCGCCCGCCAATATAGCCGATTTTTTTGTGGCCGAGTCGAAGAAGATAGTCTAACACGGTAATCGTTGATTTCCTTAAATCAATGACAACGGAGTCAAATTTTTGCTCATCTGGCGAACAATCTACAAACACGATATGCTCAGTGCTTGCCGCAAACGCACTGACATCTTTTGGCCCAAACTTTCCAACCGCAATAATTCCGTCTAAATTTTCCATCCGCTCCTCTGGATAGGAACCATTTTGTTTAAACAACTTTACCAGCTCGATTTGCCGTTCAAAACATTCTTTTTCTACCCCTAAGCGAATCGCCATGTAATACGGATCATCAAGTTCTTGCCGTTCCGAATACCAATGAACCAGCCCAAATCGAAATCGTTCTTTCGTTTGTTGGCTGCGTTCCCGCAATGTTTTATAATTCAATTGTTGAGCTACTTCGAAAATGCGTTTTCTCGTTTCATCCGATACCGATAAGGTTGTATCATAATTAAGAACGCGTGATACAGTGGCAACAGATACGCCGACTTTTTCCGCAATTTCTTTTAACGTCGCCATTAGTGAAATAGATCCCTTCCTCCATATGTTTTTTTACAATAAATTTTCTTTACCAATGTTCTAGATCATATCATTCTGCCCCTATTTCTATTTGAAACCACCATGTAAATACTCCCTTTGGTTCCACAAATGAAACTTTCCGAATGGCATGAGCGACAGACAAATGATCGTACACTCCAGTACACGGTTCGAGCGCCAAATTATAGTCGCCGCGATAGCCACCTTGCGTTTTCCAAACTCCTAAATACGGAATTTTTTCCGCTGGATAGTGGTACATTAGTTTGCGTCCTGTATTTTCTTGAACGATTCCGCACATTCCTTTCGGGACGCGCTCGGTAAAATAAAATTTCTCACAGTTGTTCGCAGATGGCGGCTCCATTTTTGATAAATCCAACGGTTTCCCGGTTTTTCGCGAAATCGTAACGGGATACGGATGAATCGTTCCCCATTCGCCAAGATGTTCCGTCTGATGTTCGACGGTCATTACGCTGGTCAAACTGTCAGGAACGATGATTTTTGTATATTCGTCACATCGCAAAAGCGCATGAGGGGTCCAAATAAAGTAAAATCGTGTGTCGCCATCATTGGTGACCGCATAATCAAAACAAAGTCGATTCACTTCTAACCAAACTCGCTTTGTCATCGTATATGGGAAAACAGGACTTTTGACAGTAAAAACAACCGTCTCCCCTTCCAAACGATATTCCCACGGAAGCGCCCATACTTCTCCGTGATCAGGAATCGGCTTTCCCGTTACAGGATCAAAACAAGCATCGATGCTTGGAAATACTTCATCGAATCCACTAGAATCATAGTCGCTAAAAACAGCGCCGTAACTCGGTATGGTGAGCGTATCGCTTTTTGCTTGAAACAACCATTCTTTATTCGTTTCTTTATCGATTAACGAAGCGAGTTTACTGCCGTACTCCGGCAAAAACACGGCTCTTATATAATTGTTTTCCAAAATGATGCTTTTTAGTCCTTTGAACGTTCCTTCCCGAATCATGACAACTTCTCCTGCACTTTCCGTAAAAAAGTACGAAATGCTTGTTTTCCTCTCTCGGTTCGTTTAAAAACACCAGCGTGTTCTAATACGGTAATAAATCGCTGCCCTACCTCATGCTGTAAAATATCCAACACGGTTTCTTTCGTAATGTCTGTATATTTGCTGCGAATTTCTTCATACCAGTCCCAATGTTTTAACAACGCTGGGTCCCAATCCTCTTTTTTCGTATGTTGAATAAGATATTGTGCTAATATGTCCAATTCTTTCGCAAGTCTTCCAGGTAAAACGGCAAGCCCCATCACTTCGATTAAGCCGATATTTTCTTTTTTAATATGATGCAATTCTTCGTGAGGATGAAAAATGCCGTATGGATGTTCACGTGATGTCCGATTATTGCGCAAAACGATATCCATTTCAAATAAACCGGCGCGCCGTCTCGCGATCGGCGTGACGGTGTTGTGCGGAGTAGTGCCGCTTTTGGCATAAATATCGACACTCGGGTCGCTATATGTCTGCCACGTCCGGTAAATGACATCAGCCGCTTCGAGCACTTCCTCTTTTTTGCCACGAAGGCGAATGACTGACATCGGCCAGCGGACGATCCCTGCCGCGAGTGACGGAAAAGCAGAAAAAGAAACATATTCTTCGATTTCAGCTTTTTCCATCGCAAACGTGTAGTTTCCACCTTGAAAATGATCATGCGCTAAAATCGAGCCGCCGACAATCGGCAGATCAGCGTTCGAGCCGATGAAATAATGCGGAAATTTTTCGATGAAATCAAGTAAGCGCGCGAATGTTTTTCGTTCCATTTTCATCGGAACATGTTCAGCATGGAACACGATGCAATGTTCATTGTAATACACATATGGAGAATATTGGAAATACCACTTCTCGTCTAATAACGTAAGAGGAATGACGCGATGATTAGAGCGCGCCGGATGATGCCACGTTCCTTCGTATCCTTCATTTTCTTTGCATAGCACGCACTTTGGGTACGAAGATGCCGGCGCGTCTTTTAATTTGGCGATTTCTTTCGGGTCTTTCTCCGGTTTGGATAAATTGATCGTAATATCAATCTCTCCGTATTCTGTTTTCGTTTTCCATTGTTTATTTTTCGCAATCCGCGCTGTGTGAATGTAGTTGGAGGCTTTGCTAAGAGAATAAAACCAGTCTGTTGCTAGTTTCGGGTCTTTATTGTATTTGGCATAAAATTCACGGATCACTTCGGATGGACGCGGCATTAAACAGTTCATCAGCTTGGCGTCCCATATATCCCGCTCTGTCGTCGTATTCGTCTTGATGCGGCCATTTTCGTACGCCCAATCTAAAATGGCCTCTAATATCGGTGAAGGAGAGGAAAAGGACACATCCTTTACCTCCACTGGTTTCCACTCCTCTAACTGCAGCGCCGCGAGCAGGCGATTGCGCGTGTAAACGATATCTTCACGATGAATCAGTCCGTTTGCGATCCCGTATTGGATGAGCTGTTCTAACGCTTCAAAAATGTCTGCCACCGTCACACACCTCGATATCCGTTCGGTTTCGCTTGATGCCACTCCCATGCGGAAGCGACAATATCAATAATCGATGTATATTTCGGTTCCCAACCGAGCTCTCGTTTTGCTTTTTCCGAGGATGCGACGAGCTTCGCCGGGTCTCCCGGACGCCGCGCCACGACGCGTGCCGGAATCGGATGGCCTGTTACATTTCTAGCTGCTTCGATGACTTCTTTTACGGTAAATCCGCTGCCGTTTCCTAAATTATAAACGTTGCTTTCCGCACCGCTTCGCAATTTTTCAACAGCTAAAATATGGACGTCGACTAAATCAAGAACATGAATATAGTCGCGGATGCAGGTGCCGTCAGGCGTATCGTAATCATCTCCAAAAATATGAATCTCTTCCCGCTGCCCAAGCGGCACTTTTAAAATTAACGGGATTAAGTGCGTTTCCGGATTATGGTCTTCGCCGATGATCGTCCCGTATGCCCCCGCGACATTAAAATAACGAAGAGAGATGTAACGAATTCCGTAAGCACGATCGACCCATTTCATCATTTTTTCCATCGCCAATTTCGTTTCTCCATATGTGTTGGTTGGCAGCGTTGGATCCGTTTCCACAATTGGAATTTGTTTTGGTTCCCCATACACCGCCGCCGTTGAGGAAAAGACGATTTGTTTCACGCCGAACTCGTTCATTACTTCTAACAATACTTGCGTACCGTAAACGTTATTGTCGTAATATTTAAGCGGCTCTTGCATGCTTTCGCCGACAAGGGAGTTGGCGGCGAAATGAATCACCGTATCGATCTCATGCTTACGAAATACATCGCGCAAAAACGCGCGGTCGCGAATATCCCCTTGATAGAAGGTCGCTTCCGGATGGACGGCCTCCCGATGCCCTGTTTGCAAATTATCAACAACAATGACCTTTTCTCCCTTTTCGATTAAGCGATATACCGCATGGCTGCCGATATAGCCTGCGCCGCCGCAGACAAGAATCATACGCTCATCTCCTTTTCTCCCGTTATTTCTTTCGCTCCATCACCAATTTTCACAACATAAAAACTAGCTTCATAGCCAATTTTTTTCATATATTCATTGCCTACTTGCTCAATAAAAGAAGGAATAAACTCATCTTTTACAATATTTACGGTACAGCCGCCAAAACCAGCTCCAGTCATACGGGCTCCAATCGTCCCTTCGTGGTTCCACGCCGCTTCAACAAGCGTATCAAGCTCTAATCCTGTCACTTCATAATCATCGCGCAACGAAATGTGGGATTGTTTCATTAACTCGCCAAAGCGCGCCAAATCTCCTTTTCCCAACGCAGTAGCCGCCTCTATCGTTCGTTCATTTTCCGTCACGGCATGGCGTGCTCGCTTTTGTTCGATTGGAGAAAGAAGGTGATCATATTGTTCTAACTGCTTGCTTGTCAGCTCGCCAAGCGACTCGATATTTAGCTGCGCTTTTAATTTCAACAAAGCAGCTTCACACGTCGATCTTCGTTCGTTATACGCTGAATCGGCCAAACCACGCTTTTTATTCGTATTTGCGATGACAATCGAACAATGATTGAACGCCACAGGAATATAGCGGTATGCCAGCGTTTGGCAATTTAAGAGAATCGCATGATTTCGCTTTCCCATTCCGACGGCAAATTGATCCATAATGCCACAGTTGACGCCGACATATTCATTTTCTACTTTTTGGCTCATTTTCACAAGTTCGAGCATATCGATATGCTGCTCGAATAACTCATTCATCATCACCGCCGTAACTAATTCAATCGAAGCGGAAGACGATAACCCGGCACCGTTCGGGATCGTTCCATAATACAAAATATCAAGTCCCGTCTCGATCGGATAAAACGATTGAAACGCAGCAATAACTCCCTTTGGATAATTTGCCCATCCGTGCTTGTCTTGGTAGGATAGGTCGTCATAAGATACGGTAATGATCCCTGTTTCCGGAAAATTTTTTGAGTAAAAGCGGATAAACGGATGTGCCGTTTTTCGCACAAGCGCATACGTCCCCATTTCTAAAGCGCACGGCAGCACATGCCCGCCGTTATAGTCCGTATGCTCGCCAATTAAATTCACGCGGCCAGGCGCGAAGAAAATACGAATTTCTTCATTTCCGCCTCCAAATATTTCAGTAAACGTTTTTATTAAATTGGTGATCATGAATGATACCCCCTAAATATACCTTTAGTAAATATTTTAGTAAAAATTTTATTATGGATCAATAAAAAAGAAACATTTTCTTTTTGGAAAACGTATAAGAAGTAGCTTATTCCATCATCTTATATATAAGGGGGGTTATCCAATGGAAACAAAACAAGTATTAGAACAAGAACTGCAATCAATCCACCGCTGGGAACAAGACCAAAAAGACTTATGGTTTTGGGAAAAACTTGGGCGCTTGCCGTTTAAAGTACTTGATCAGCTGACACCGAGCATCGTACATAAAAAACTCGGGCAATTGCTTGACGAATTAGGAAGTTATATACAAACAGGCGGGCAATATCTTGTCAATGAAGAAAAAATATTAGAGAAACTCCACGTCACAACGGTGCAACAAGCTGCACATCTGCCGCTTGCGACAATGGACCGCGTTTGTGATGAGTTGATTCAATCGCGAGTAACATTCGCGCAATACCAGGGGGCAACGACAGGTGTCGGCGGAATACTGACACTTGCCATTGACATTCCGGCATTGCTCGGTCTTGCGTTAAAAACATTACAGGAAATCGCCATTGTTTACGGTTATAACCCGAAAGAGAAAAAAGAACGTATTTTTATTGTGAAATGTTTACAATTTACTTCCGCTGATATTGTCGGCAAAAAAGCGATTTTGGACGAGCTTACGTCATTTTCCAACGAGCATCGGCAAGTTTTTTCCCAAATCCAAGGATGGCGTGAAGTGATGATGACATTCCGTGACCAATACGGCTGGAAAAAGCTGTTTCAATTTGTTCCAATTGTCGGCATTATTTTTGGTGCGGTGTTTAATAGAGCTTTTATTAAAGATATCGCTGAAACAGGGAAAATACTGTATCGGAAGCGGCGGATTTTAGAAAGACTCTCTCAACTAGAAACCGGTGTCTAGCCGCATTCTAGACACCGGTCTTACTTTATTAATGTGATTCTTTTAAATGCCAAATGACGCTGATGAAATCGCCGCGGCGCTCCGGAACATTCAGTCCCACATACATCAGTTCATCGCCGCCGTACACTTCTCCGCTTCCGGTGATTTCGTAATCTTTATTTGGATCCAGCCCTTTAAGCCGCAAGAACGACAGCGGTGCATTCGCTTCCGCCAGCACGCGAAAATAGGCGACAAACGCTTCTGATTTGTCTTCCGCTACAAACATCCATGCCGTTTCATTTCCTTCAAATGGGCTTAATATTCGGTAAAACGTTCCAAACTGCACAAGACGGCGAATGTCTTTATAAAATGCGACTTGCTGCTTGACAATGGCTTTTTCTTCTTCGCTTAACTTTGTCAAATCCAGTTCATAGCCAAAGTTTCCCGACATCGCCACATGCCCGCGCATTTCCAACATGAAGGCACCAGTCTGGATGCTTCCGATACAGCTCGCTGTCCACTGAAACCATTTCCGGTTCTATCCATAGACCAAACTGCATGCCCATTTGGTTAATGTTTTTTGCCAGCCCTTCTAGTCCATTTGGCAGCTTCTGTTTATTGACGAACCAATCTCCTAACGAACTGCGGTCATTATCGCGTTTGCCAAACCAACCGTCATCTAACACAAATAGCTCAATTCCTAATTCTGCCGCTGTTTTCGCAAGGCGCAAAATTTTTTCTTCATTAAAATCCAAATACGTCGCTTCCCAGTTATTAATAAGAATTGGTCTCTCGCGATCCCGATATACTCCGCGCGCCAAACGAGTTCGATATAGCTGATGGTATGTTTGCGACATCCCGTTTAGCCCTTTATCTGAGTACACCATGACAACTTCAGGTGTTTGAAACGACTCGCCTGGTTCTAACAGCCAAGTAAAATCAATTGGATTATATGTAATCCCCATCTTTATCCCCCCTCTTCATCAACTTAACAATAATTAGATGTAATCGCTTGCATTATTTTTATTTATTTTAAGTAAAAATTCAGTAAAAAACAATTGTATGCTATCTATAATACATAAAAAATGGTGCTCAAGAAAATAGGATTGAGCACCATCCTTTAAAATAGTCTTAGTGAGACCTCGCCGCTTCCCGAAACGCTTTTACTTATCTTATTAATCATGTTCACTCGGAACAACCGCTTGATGCAACGCTTTTTCCAGTTCTTCTGCATAGGCTGCCGTCTGCTCTTCCGTCCATTGCAAATAGTTGGCCATAAAGGCAGTGACGCGGTCTTTCCAGCGGCGAACAGAAGCGATATCAAACAATAGCGCGCCAGTACGACGGATGAAATAATCAATCGGTTTTGCGGTCATTTCATAGTCAATGGCATATACAAGGCGAACAAACTGCTCGCGGGAAAGGCCGCATGAATCATCGTATTGTTCACTTAGTTCAAATAATTGATCGACGTTGGTGCCGTATATTTTCGCTAATCGTTCCCCTTCTTCTTTCGTAAAACCATAGCGCACCGCTTCTTCGGCTTTTTTCGCGATAAAGGCTGGCAATTGCTGTGAGCCGCCAACATCTCCGCCGGAAATCGGTAAATGTTTTGTTTGGCATGGACGGAATGTTCGTCCTTCTTCTTTTTCCAACAGTTTCGCAACTAAATCGACGACCGTTTCTGCCATTTTCCGATAACCGGTTAGTTTTCCGCCAGCAATCGTAATCAGCCCTGTTGGAGATTGCCAAATTTCGTCCTTGCGTGAAATTTCCGATGGGTCTTTTCCTTCTTCATATATAAGCGGCCGAACACCCGCCCAGCTTGATTCAATATCATCCGCGGTAATGTTTACGGATGGGAACATATAGCGAATCGCACGCAGTAAATAATCGCGGTCTTCTTTTGTCATTGTCGGGTTGGCAATATCTCCGTTGTAAAACGTATCGGTCGTGCCGACATACGTTTTTCCATCGCGTGGAATCGCGAATACCATGCGGCCGTCCGGCGTATCAAAATAAATCGCTTGTTTCAACGGAAATCGTTTTTGATCGATGACAATATGAACTCCTTTTGTCAGCTGCAGCATTTTCCCCGTTTTTGAATGGTCTTTTTCCCGCAGCGTATCTACCCATGGCCCGGCAGCGTTGATCACTTTTTTCGCGCGTATTTCGTAAGTGCGGCCGCTTAGCTGATCGCGGCATCGCGCACCGATCACCTTGCCGCTTTCATTGTAAAGAAATTCTTCCACCTTCGTATAGTTTACGGCATGAGCGCCGAATTCCGCCGCTTTTTTCATGACTTCTATCGTCAAACGGGCATCATCCGTACGATATTCGACGTAATAGCCGCCTCCTAGAAGGCCTTCCTGTTTAATCAACGGCTCTTTTTGCAATGTTTGTTGGGCATTTAACATGATTCGTCGTTCGCTTTTTTTCACCCCGGCTAAATGATCATATACCCATAAGCCGATAGATGTGCTCCATTTGCCGAACGTTCCCCCTTTATGAATCGGCAAAAGCATCCACTCTGGCGTAGTGACATGCGGACCGTTTTCATAAACGATCGCCCGCTCTTTTCCCACTTCGGCCACCATTTTTACTTCGAATTGTTTCAAATAACGAAGTCCGCCGTGTACGAGCTTGGTCGAACGGCTGGAAGTACCTGCCGCGAAATCTTGCATTTCCACAAGCGCCGTTTTCATGCCGCGCGTGACTGCGTCTAACGCAATACCGCAGCCGGTAATGCCTCCTCCTATCACTAATACATCGTAATATTCTTTGCTCATTTCTTCCAAACGTTGACGATGTTGTTTGCTTGAAAACAATGTCGCTGTCATGAAAAAATTCCTCCTTTATTGTTAAAAGACAAAAAGAGACCATTGCAAACACGATAAGCTTCCGCTTACCATGCATGCATGGTCTCTCCTGATCTCCTGACTTATTATTAACTTACTTTTATTATAGCGAAAAACAGCTTGTTTGGCTAGTGAAATATGGTATCTTTTTGAAATGACTGTTTTCATGTTTCTTACAAAAAACACTCATAGTGTTTCCATAAATCTTTATTCGAAGTGGTTACGGAAACCGCCCCTGCTTCTAACGCGCGCTCAACGTCGTCCACGGTGCGAATAAGGCCGCCGGCATAAATCGGTTTGCCTGTTCGTTCCTTTACTTCCCGAATAATATGAGGCATTGCCCCAGGGATCACCTCAATGCAATCAGGTTCTGTTTTTTCAATCAATTGATAGCTTTTTTCAAGCGCATGTGAATCGAGCAAGAAAATGCGCTGAATGGCAAGCACCTTTTTTTGTCTTGCCTTGGTGATGACATTTCCCCTCGTAGAAATAAGCCCGTACGGATGAAATTCTTGGCATAAATATTCCGCCGCATGCTCATCGTGGCTCAACCCTTGAACTAAATCCGTATGAATGATCAGTTTTTTTCCATGCTGCCGCGCGTAATGAAACACGCTTTTCAGTTGAGAAATATGCACTTCTAATAACACTCCATAAATATAGCGGCTATTTAAAAATTTCTCAAAATCTTTCATCGTTTTCATCGCAGGGATGATCTTCTGACAATGAATATCCATCGTTTTCCACCTTTTTCATGCTCTATTTTTTTCCGCCTCGATTTCTTCCATGCAAGATAATGACATCATTGTCCGCGGTTTGCAAGTCGCAATTTTTACTCCTCGTTTGCGAAATTTTTCTACGACGTGCTGGATATTTTTTTTCTGCATCATCGTACTTTCGTGAAGATGTTCCATTTGATCTCACCTTTCTTTACTTTCCTCTAGGAATCGATAGCTCAACGGTTGTTCCTTTGCCGACCTCACTGTCAATCGTAATTTGCCCATCGTATTTATCGATCATTTCTTTTGCGATGGCTAATCCAAGACCAACGCCGCCCTTTTCGCGGCTTCTCGCTTTATCCACACGGTAGAACCGCAAAAATACTTTTTCTAATTGATCCCGTGGTATTCCGATCCCGTAGTCTCTTACCGCAACCGTAACAAACCGCTCTTCTTCTTTGATCGAAATGGTCACTTGTTTTGCTTGTTGCGAATATTTTACCGCATTATCTAATACAATTAACAACAATTGTTCAAAATGATATTTCGTCATCCGAATTCGCGCCGCTTTACTCGATAAATCATCGATCACAAATTGAAAAATTGTTTTTGTTGATCAAACAATTGCTCAATCTCGTCCATCATTTTATTGAACATCATCATTAGTTCCGACATTTCATCATTAGAAGCTGGAACGTCGATGCGCTTTTTCATCCCTTTATTTTTAATATCCATCATTGTTTTTGTTAACGTTTTTAGACGTCCAACAAAATTTTAGGCAACAAGCCTGCTGATGAAAGCGCTCATAATCATTGCCACGACCCCAATGACAGTCATGATGAAAAACAGCATATTCATCATTTGTTGAAATTTCACAAGACGGCGTGCAATTTCAATCGTTCCATTCAAGGTCGAAGTATGTAAAGGCTCCCGTAAAATAATGAAACGTTCATCGTTTACAAAATGATAATCCATTTGCAACTCTTTTGGAGCACCGCTTGGCGATAAGGAAATGGAAGCGCCGTTAGAAACAGAGACAACAACGTTTCCTTTACGATCAAGCACCCGAATCAATTGATATTTTTCGTTTAATTCTTCGAGCAGCTGTTTGCTTTGACGAATATCCTTCCATGATAGATTACGTTTTTCCGCATAATAAGTTTCAATTTCTTCAACCGTTTTTTTCATCGCTTTTTCTTCTTCGTTTAACAACCATTGCTTCACCACATGATATTGCAAAAACGTGAAAACAAAATAAGTAATAAAAATAGCGATTGCAGAAAGAAAAGTAAGCTTCCATTTTAATGAGACGTTTTCCGATCGAAAAAGTTTCATGACCGCATCACATATCCAGCGCCTCGTACTGTTTGGATATAACGTTCTTTGTCGGTTTCATCAAGTAAAAATAAGAGTGACTTTTTTCCATTACTGCACATACATTTAAACTAAGGAATGCCATGCGAAAGGAGGGCTATGGGGGAATGAGCGATCATTTTCAGCCGCCGATGAAAAAAGAGGGAAATAGTAACCCGCTCCAACATTTATGGGAAATGGTCGACCAATTTTTTGATGAACGACCGTTAAAAAAAATGATGGAAACGCTCGATGAATACTTCCAGAAAACGCTTTCCCACACCTATATTCCAATTGATGTTCGCGAAACGAAAGATGAATATACGATTATCGCTCATCTTCCTAATGTAAAACGAAACCAGATTCAGTTGGAATTTATCGATAATCATTTACAGCTTATCATCCAAAATAATGAAATGATCGAATCAATAGACGAACAAAGTCATTTTTATCAACAACGACGAATGCATCAACATATTGCTCGCGTAATCCCATTGCCTTACGCAGTAAGTGAAAAAGAAGTAAAGGCGTCATGGAAAAACGGCAAACTGATCATCCGGCTGCCGCAAAAGCGAAAATATATCGATATCGAATAAGAAAAAGGGCATGTCCAAAACATGGGCAGCCCTTTCTTATATTATGAATTTTTATGTGATTTACTTCCGTATTTATTATTGATTTCAGGAGTCGGGTCTTTTTGAATATCCCATTCTTTCGCGGTTTTTTCACGATTGTTTGGATATTTGTTTTTTTGTTCGCGATTGTCATTGCGATTTGTCACATCCAGTCACCTCCATAAAAACGGATCTGTCTTCGTTAGTTTATGCTGTTTTCTATTTTATTAACCGCTATGCATCATACATACTTTTGTCACGGTTAACTCACTCTACTTACTAGAAGGTGCGGATGATGAAAAAGTCATTGCCTGATTTTGATCGATTAACCGACCGGCTCATTAATGAACCATCTGATGAACCGATGGTAGTCATAAAAACGAATCTGGATCCGAAGCAAGTTACCGAAGAAAACCCGTACACACATGGAAAACAAACCGTCAGCAAAACATTTGAAACGTTTTTTAAAGGGGAGGAAACGTAATGGAAAAGACGCTTGCTTATTTGCGGGAAATTTTATCGAACTATACAGAATACCATGATGACACCCCACGCCGCATTTATAAAAAACTGCTCAGCAAACCATACAAAAGTGAAAGCGAATTCGTCCGCGACCTGTCGCAAAAAGAAGCCGCTTTTTTAGACCGCATTTTGCCTCATGAAATTCGCTACGCGATGGATGAGCGCGATTTTGAGCGAGTATATCAATTAAATGAAGTGTATGAGCTGCTCATTTAAAAAGCAAACTCCTCCACGAACGTCCGCGGAGGAGTTTACTTTTTAAATGTGTTAATTAATCCTTTAAGCACCCCGTTTACTTGATTAACGGTATTAATCATTTGCCCCATGGTGTTCATCATTTTATTAATATCATATGTGCCATCGGATTTTTTAAACTGTGCCATTAACGACTGAATACCAGGTGATGGCGGTGTTAACAAAGGACCAGGTTTTGGGTATGGCGCAGGGTACGGAGACACAGCGGTATGTTGATGATGCCCGATCGGCAAATAGCTAGGAAACGGCGGGGCATATGGATATGGATGCCACGCATGGTGATATGGCGCATAAGGAGAAAATGGCGTGGATAAAGGACGTGGATATCGATACATACATCTACTCCCCCCAATTTCTAGGCTGACATAGTATATGTGCAAAAACAGATGAACGTGAGGATGGACATGTCATGAATTGTCGGAAGTTTTAATTTTCCGAATTTAAAAAAATCCCATCTTCTTATGGTACTATTATTTATATATAAAAGGGGAAGGGGGAAAGCAGGATGAACATGGCGGAATTAAAAAACAAATTTATCGCAGTAAAAAACTATGAACCGACTGATGTGAATGAGCTGCTTGATTTTGCGCGGCAAATGTATTTACGAGGAGAGATCACGATTGCACAGTACCGTGATCTTGTTCGTGAATTGGAACTCGCTGGTGCTTATAAACCAGATAATAAAAACGAATATATCGGCTTATAAATCCTGAGAGGGTTGCTTTTCCCTTTCTTTTTTTGTATACTTCTCTTTTTTTTTGCCAAAGTAATAACAAGGGGGTGTTTGCAATGGGTAGAGGCGTCCATTTTCAACATAAGCTAAAAGGCCATGACCATGAGAAACCGAAGCATGGAAACAATGTTTCGCCAAAAGCGACAGAGCGCGTCGAATATGAAATTGGAACCGTCGCAACAGAAAACAGCGGTCCTGTTTCTGTAAAGGTGAAAAAAGATTTATAATAAAAAAGCTGTCTTCTTTTACATCGAAGACAGCTTCCGTCTATCATTGCTGAACGCTCTCTTCTAAGCGTTCTTCGATAAGCAACAACGTATATTCAATCGATCGGCAAAATTGCTTGATGCGCCGATGTGGGACCGATGGATAAAATGCTTCCACACATATTTTTTCGATATTTTCTCCTGCCGTTTCAATTTGTACTTCGTAAATATGCTTTGGTCGTACTTTTTTCACCCATAAAAGCGCCATTTGTTTCCATTCGTCTACTACTTGTTTTACTTGATCAGCAAATGGCTTTACCTCTTCAAAAAAATCCGGTTCCTTTTGTTGCTCTTGAGCTTGCTGCGAAATATATAACAATTGCTTATTGTAGTCCAATAACTTTTCTGTCAACACTTTTAACTGCTTTTCCATGGCGATTTCCCTCCAAGCGTCCTTTTTAACTATACCATACCATTTGCGCTGAAGGGAAAAAACTTACACAAAGTAAAGCTTTGAAGCAAATGGAAGTGATGGATCCTCTCCTTCCGCAAAATCATCTAATTGCTCTTCGACATTCGCCAATTGTTGCTCTAATCGATCAAACTGTGTTTGGTTTTGTTCATAACGCTCCTCAATGATATCTTCGATCACTTTTTCCATTTTGGCGTCTACTTGCTGTATTAATTGGAAAATTTCATATAGTTGTTTTTCCACTTCCTCTTTTTTGACCCACCGCTGATCCACTGTTATTTTCCCTCCCATCTCTCAATGATGATAATCAATTCGCGATAAAACCTTGACTCCCTTCCTATATGACAAAACTAGAACTATTTCGGCAAAGAAAGTGTCCGCAATCATTACTTCGAACAATTTCGACATATGTAAAATACGGTCAAGAAAAAAATTGTCTGCGTAATCATGTATGTGAAAGGATGAATTGAGACGCTTATTGCACCCGTTTCTCGATTTCCTATGGTATAATAGAAAACATTCAAAGGAGATGAAGATTATGTTTAAATATCCTGGAGGCAAAACGTATGAAACAAAACAAATAAACAAGCCGATTCATCCATTTCAGACAAACTACGGAAATCGGGGAATGACGCTAGAAGAAGATTTGAATGCAACAAACGAATATTACCGCGAACACGGGATTGCCGTCATTTATAAAAAACCGACGCCGGTGCAAATCGTTCGTGTCGACTACCCAAAACGAAGTGCCGCAGTCATTAAAGAAGCATATTTTAAACAAGCATCCACCACTGACTACAACGGTGTATATCGTGGGAAATACATTGATTTTGAAGCAAAAGAAACGAAAAATAAAACATCGTTTCCATTAAAAAATTTCCATGAACACCAAATTCATCATATGCAACAAGTATTGCGGCACGGGGGAATTTGTTTTGTCATTTTGCGTTTTACTACACTGAATGAAGTTTATCTTCTTGATGCGAACCATTTGATTATGTTTTGGGAACAACAACGATCAGGAGGAAGAAAATCCATCCCGAAACGAGAAATCGAACGGTACGGCCATTACATTGCACTTGGCTACCAACCGAGAATTGATTATATTAGTGTAGTAGAAAAAGTCTACTTTTCTCATTAACAGATGTAAATTTCATAAGAAAGGCAGGATTCGCTTATGTCTGGTGAATATCGTTCTCGTGTGGAACGAAAACAAGCATCCAAGCGAGCAAGGCAAAAGAAAGCGAAAAAACAAAAAGGTACATCGCTCTTTAAAAAATTAACGGTTGCTGTCTTATTGTTCATGATGATAGGAATGGTGGGAGGAATTGCCACATTTGCCTATTTCATTAAAGATGCGCCGCCGTTTGATGAAGCAAAAATTAAAGACCCTTTATCGTCCACTGTTTATGACATGAATGGCCGTAAAGTGGCGGAGCTCGGCGGTTACAAACGAACCTATATTTCTTATAAAGATATTCCAAAAGTGTTAGAAAACGCTGTTTTGGCGACAGAAGACGTTCGCTTTTACAAGCATCACGGCGTGGATTTTATCCGGCTTGCCGGCGCTGTTGTTGCTAACATAAAAGAAGGGTTCGGGGCCGAAGGCGGAAGCACGATCACTCAGCAAGTCGCCAAACTTACTTTCTTATCACAGGAAAAAACGTTAAAACGAAAAGCGCAAGAATTATGGCTTTCCCTTCGTTTGGAACAAAAGTATTCGAAACAGGAAATTTTAGAAATGTATTTAAATAAAGTTTATTACTCAGACAGCATTTATGGCGTGGCTAGAGCCGCGGAATATTATTTTGGAAAGACGGATTTAAAAGACTTGACGCTTCCTGAAGCGGCTTTGCTTGCGGGAATGCCTCAAAGCCCAAACAACTACAACCCATATGACCATCCGGAAGCTGCGAAAAAGCGCCGGGATCTTGTATTATCGCTAATGGCAAAACATGGCTTTATCACAAAAGAGGAAGCGGAAAAAGCAAAGCAAGTACCGATCAAATCGATGCTGGTTGAACGAAAAAAACATGATAACTCTATTCCGTATGACTCGTTTATCGATGAAGTTATTAAAGAAGTTACCGATCAAGCGAATGTTAACGTGTTTGAAGACGGATTAAAAATTTATACAACGCTAGACCAAGATGCGCAAAAACATGTGGAGGATTTATTAAATTCCGATACGTTGTTTACAGATAAAAAAGACTTGCAGTCGGCAATCGCGCTAGTTGATACAAAAACAGGCGAAATTCGCGCGCTTGGCGGCGGACGCCATCGCGAAAAGGTAACGTTTGGGTTTAACTATGCGATTCAACCAGTCGGTCAGCCTGGGTCATCCATTAAGCCAATTTTAGATTACGGTCCGGCAATTGAATACTTAAAATGGTCGACTGCCCATCAAATCGTCGATGAACCATACTCTTACTCTAACGGAAAGCCGATACGAAATGCTGATAGAAAATATTTAGGTCCGATGACCATACGCTATGCTTTGGCAAAATCCCGCAACATTCCAGCGTTAAAAGCGCTTCAAGCTGTTGGAAAAGAGCGTGCAAAAGAATTTGCTAACAGACTCGGCATGGGATTGGACGAAGTGCATGAAGCGTATGCGATCGGCGGATTGGAAAACCGTGTTTCTCCATTGCAAATGGCTGGAGCTTATAGTGCTTTTGGCAATAATGGGGTATATATTAAGCCGCACGCTGTCACGAAAATCGTCTTTCCGGACGGCACAGAGATGAACTTAAAACCAAAACCGAAAAAAGTGATGAAAGATTATACAGCGTACATGATTACAGATATGTTAAAATCGGTTGTCCAATACGGAACGGGTACGCTTGCGAACGTTCCAGGGCTTCATGTTGCCGGCAAAACGGGAACAACGAACTATCCTAGCGAAGTGGCGAGAAAATACGGTCTATCTGAACGCGCCGTACCGGACAGCTGGTTTGTCGGCTATACACCAAACTATACGGCAGCGGTTTGGACCGGATTCAGCAAACGCAGCAGCACCGCTGATTTATCACAATATGAGCAGAAGATTTCACGCCTTTTATTTAAACAGGTCATTTCCTACGTAGATGATGGCGGCAGCGATTTTAAAATGCCGAATAGCGTTGTAAAACTGCCGATTAAAAAAGGCACTAATCCGCCAAAACTAGCAAGCAAATATACGCCAGAAAGCGAAATTAGTTACGAATGTTTCGTCAGAGGAACGGAACCGACAGAAACAGCGAAAGACGAACCGGAAACATTGCCATCAGTAACGAATTTGCAAGCGGCGTATAACGCGGAAACAAACTCCATTTCTGTTTCATGGAACTATAGCAACGACAACGCCATCTTTGAAGTTCGTATAAAAAATGACAAAGGCGAGCAAAATGTCGTTACGACAAGAGAAAAAGCGATTACTGTCAATAATCCAACACCAGGCACTTACACATTCGCTGTTTACGCAAAAGATGGAAAAATCCAAAGCAGACCAGCATTGACTAGCGTACGAGTGCCAGGGGAAGAACAAAACCAACAAGGAGAGGAAAATCAAGATCAAACTTCTCCTTCTGATCAAACAAATCAAGGTGAAAATATCGAACAACAACCAAATGAAAATAATAATAATGGAACTAACGAAGACAGCAATAACAATGATAATAGCAATAATAATGGCAATTCTGATGGCACTACTTCCCCGACGCCGCCATCTACCAATCCGACAACTCCTCCGCCGCAAAATAATAACAACAATGGCGGAGGAAACAATGGAAATACCCCGCCTAACAACGGGGGAAATAACGGCAATACCCCTCCTAATGGGGCAAATAATGGTAATACTCATAATACCCAGCATAACAACGCTATTGGAACCAATCCTTATCGTTCCAATGTCATAAAACAAGAAAGTGAAAATTAAAAAACAATAACAAAAGGATGTCTCGCCTATCGAGACATCCTTTTGTTTATTGCCATTTGTTTGTACGCTAATTTTGCCGTTTCCTCCAATAATTCGCTCAACTGAATAAATGAATGATATATATCACAACGGTCAAAAACAAATTGAAGCCGTTCCGAGCAATTGACCGGTTTCACCGGCAGCGCATGTATTTCTTCTTGCCAATGACGCACGTTTTTTACTCGCTTTCCGTTCAGCCAAAATAAACAGGAAAGCAAATAAGAAAGCCCCCGGATCATCGGAGCGCGAGCAGAGCGGCGGTCGCGTTTGGCAAAGCATCTTTCTAATCGTTCTTTTTCCTCGCTCCATAACTGCAGCACTGCAGGAATCGACTGTTCGATATTATTCCAAGGAAATGGTTCGCGTTCGATCATATCGTAATAAAAATAAACGATTTTCATCATATGCGGAAAAGGCTGCTCATCCTTTATTGCAATGACTTCTCCTTCATGAAAAAACAGTGGATGAGCAAACTCATTTGGTACGCGCATCATTTTCCCCCTTTTTGCGCATCCGCTTTTTCCCTTCCCGGCATAAATCAAGAAGCGGACAAACGTGACATTGCGGAGACTGCGCTTTACAATGATAACGGCCGAAAAAAATCATGCGATGATGTGTAATCGACCATTCTTCTTTCGGAATTTTTTTCATTAACGTTTCCTCGACTTCCAATACGGAAGCATCCCATCGGCAAAAACCGAGCCGCTTGCTGACGCGCTCGACATGCGTATCCACAGCAATTGCGGGTATACCAAAGGCGACAGAAACAACCACGTTCGCCGTTTTCCGTCCGACTCCCGGCAATTTCATTAGCTCATCGCGATCTTTCGGCACTTGTCCATTATATTTTTCCATTAATATCGCGCATAATTTTTGAATATTTTTTGCTTTGTTGCGATAAAGCCCAATCGAACGAATATCTTGCTGCAGTTCTTCAAGCGGGACAGCCACATAGTCTTCCGGAGTTTTATACTTTTCAAATAAACGTTTCGTTACTTTATTGACTAATGCGTCCGTACATTGGGCGGATAAGACGACAGCAATTAATAACTCAAACGGATTCCGGTGCACTAACTCACAATGTGCGTCGGGAAACATTTCTCCCATTTTATCTAGACAATAGCGAATTTGTTGTTTCGTAAGCATCCATCTTCTCCTTTCTCCTGTCCTACTTGCAAAGAAAAACGAGAGACAACGCCTCTCGCTTACGAGTCCAGCCAATTAAAAAATGGAATCGTTTGTTTATACTCATTTTGCACAGGTTGTATCGATTTGGCTGACTGCTGATGTTTTCGGAATTTTCTTCCGTAATTTTGCGCCTGCTCGATCGTGCGAATTCCATTCTTTTTCCATTCAAATAAAATACGGTCAATATAACGGAAGTTTAATTTTCCTGATAACACCGCCTCACGAAGCGCCGCTTTAATGATGAGCGGACTATGTCCGTCCTGGTCAATCCACATCGATAATGTTTCACATTCAAACGGAGAGAGCGGGCGGCCAAACTCTTGTTCAAACACGGTATACAAACTTTGCTCTTCCTCTTGCCGCTCTTGTTTTTCTTCTTTTAGCGACTCGGTGTATAAATAATGAACAAGCTTTTCCCAAAGCGGCTGCAGCGAATATTTTTCACTGCGAATCTCCCGCTCATCCATATGCTCTTCAATCGAAATAAACCCCTTTTGCAGCAATTTACGAAGCATTTCCATGCACTCGGAAGGAGTGGCTGTCATTTTTTCGGCTAACTCAGCTGGAGTGGGAAATAAAATTCCTTCTTCAATAAAGGAATGCAGATGGAGCAATAGCACGAATTCCGTTTCAGACAAACCGAGATGTTTATAGTGGTTCAATAATAATTTTGGAATGGCAATGCTTCCTTGTGACAGCCATTCGGCCATTTTCTTTTTATCCATACGGATGCACCTCAATTATAGTATAGCATAATGAGATAAAAAAACCCCCTTTTCGGGGGATTTCTTTACGGATAAAGACGGTTCAACAAACGCGGGAACGGAATCGTTTCGCGAACATGATCGACGCCGCAAATCCAAGCAACCGTGCGTTCAAGTCCTAAACCGAATCCAGAGTGAGGAACGGAACCGTACTGACGCAACTCTAAATACCACTTGTACGCTTCCATCGGCAGGTTATGCTCTTCAAGGCGCTGCTTTAACAATTCATAGTCATGGATACGCTCTGAGCCACCAATAATTTCTCCGTAGCCTTCCGGCGCAATTAAGTCCGCGCATAACACGACCTCTGGACGCTTTGGATCCGGCTGCATATAAAACGGTTTTAATGTGGTTGGATAATGCGTAATAAATACAGGCTTGTCAAAACTTTCGGCAATCGTTGTTTCATGAGGAGCGCCAAAATCGTCGCCCCAGCTAATGTCGTTAAACCCTTTTTCATGCAAAAGTTGTATCGCCTCATCATATGTAATGCGCGGGAATGGAGGTTTAACAAGCTCGAGCTTTGCCGTGTCACGTCCTAACGTCTTTAACTCCAATTGGCAATTTTTCAATACAGACTGAACAATATACGAAACGTATTCCTCTTGAAGTTTTAAGTTATCTTCGAATTCATAAAACGCCATTTCCGGTTCAATCATCCAAAATTCAATTAAATGGCGCCGCGTTTTTGATTTTTCAGCACGGAATGTCGGACCGAACGAAAATACTTTACCAAGCGCCATTGCCGCCGCTTCCATATATAACTGGCCGCTTTGCGACAAATAGGCGTCCTCATCAAAATATTTTGTATGAAATAATTCCGTCGTTCCTTCCGGCGCACTGCCCGTCAAAATCGGCGGGTCAACTTTCACAAAACCGTGATTGTTGAAAAATTCATATGTCGCACGAATCACTTCGTTGCGAATTTTCATAATCGCATGCTGACGGCGTGAACGAAGCCAAAGATGGCGATGGTCCATTAAAAACTCTACGCCGTGTTCTTTCGGAGTAATCGGATAGTCAACCGCTTCATGGATAATTTCTAAATTCGTGACGGAAAGCTCATAACCGAATGGAGAACGTTCATCGATACGCACCGTTCCTGTTACATATAACGATGTTTCTTGTGTGATGGATTTGGCAATTTTAAAAACGTCCTCTGTTACGTTTGCTTTTTCGACAACTCCTTGAATAAAACCTGTTCCATCACGCAATTGCAAAAAGGCTATTTTTCCACTAGAACGCTTGTTGGCAAGCCAAGCGCCAATGGTTACTTCTTGTCCTACGTAATTTTTTACTTCTGCAATTGTTGTTTTCACGTACTTTTCCCTCCAACATCTGTTGCAACGCAATGTATGTAACACAATCATTCAATATTATACATTTCGACAAAAATAGAGGCAATAGAAAAGGAGCGGAGCTGCGTTAGAAAAGCGGCTCTGCCGTGGGCAAAGCCGCTTTTGATCAAGAGCGCTGAAGTTTTTGTTCCATAAATTGTTTAATGCGTTTCACTGCTTCTTCCAACACATCAAGCGAAGTTGCATAAGATAGACGGACGTTGTCCGGCGCACCAAATCCAGATCCTGGAACAAGCGCAACATTTGCTTCTTCTAACAACGCTTTAACCAATTCGTCCACCGTATCATAACCAGCCATTTCCGCAGCTTGACGAGCGTTCGGGAACAAATAAAATGCTCCTTGTGGTTTAACGCAAGTAAACCCCGGAATTTGAATCAGTTTTTCATAAATGATATTTAACCGTTCTTCAAATGCTTTTCGCATTTCTTCCACCGGCTCTTGTGGTCCGCTGTACGCGGCAATTGCCGCATATTGCGCGATCGAGGTCGGATTTGATGTGCTATGGCTTGCAAGGTCGGTCATTGCCCGAATAATTTCTTTATTTCCAGCCGCGTATCCAATCCGCCACCCTGTCATCGAATGCGATTTGGAAACACCGTTAATCACGATCGTCTGCTCTTTTAACTCTGGCGACAACTGCGCAATGGATACGTGTTTTGCATTCCCGTACACTAATTTTTCATATATTTCGTCAGACACGATTAAAATATCGTGCTGCAAGCAAACTTCCCCAAGCGCTTTTAGCTCCTCTTCCGTATAAATCATTCCCGTTGGATTGCTTGGCGAATTAATAATCACTGCTTTTGTCCGGTCGGTAATCGCCGCTTTTAACTGTTCTGGCGTAATTTTAAAGTGATTCTCCTCTAGCCCCTCGACGTAAACGGGTACACCGCCGGCAAGCTTCACTTGCTCTGGATAGCTAACCCAATATGGAGTCGGGATGATCACTTCATCCCCTTCGTCTAAAATAACTTGAAACAACGTATACAACGCGTGTTTTGCTCCGACACAAACGATAATTTCTGACGGCTCATAATGAAGCTGCTGGTCTTTTTCGAATTTCTTAATAATTTCCTCCTTTAGAGCCGGCAGGCCTCCTGATGGCGTATATTTCGTATGCCCTTCATTCATCGCTTTTACGGCTGCGTCGATAATATGCTGAGGCGTGTTAAAGTCCGGCTCGCCTGCCCCTAAGCCGATCACGTCATAGCCTGCTGCTTTTAGTTCTTTTGCTTTTGCCGTAATCGCCAATGTCGTGGATGGTGTAAGTGAAGCAACCCGCTTTGCAAGTTTCATCGTTTCTTCCCCCTAATTACGTCATTGTTGAAAACTGTACCTCTTTAGAAATGTCCCGTCAGTAAAACTTAAGTAGTAAAACGAATAGCGATTATATTGATCGATATATGTCAACTCCCAAAGAGGTACACCCTTTTCCATGCCAAGCTTAGCGGAAATGAGCTTTTTCGGATGACGCTCCGCTTTTAATTTCGCAATCGCTTCTGCTTCCGTAATGCCGCTTTCCGCTCGTTTGACAACGATATTTCCTTTTTTTTCAGGAACCCAAGCAATATATTTTTCCCCTTGCTTATTCTTGCCGATAAACACAATATAAGTTTTTTCACCGTAGTATGTATAAGTGCGCTCGATATGCGTGAAAGCAATTTTTTCTTTCGCACGTTCTAATGCCTTTTCTTCCAACGACTGTTTCGGCTTCAAGGCATCTTGATAAACAGAAATCGCCTGCCAAACTCCAAGACATAAAAAAATGAAGATGAAAACACCCCATTTTTTCATTTCCATCACATCTTACGTACGATAAATCGTAAAAATAGCCTGTTTTTTATCCTTTTCATCCAAAGCTAATCCAAACATAAGATTATTTCGTTTCAACGTTCGGTTCAGGCAATCAACAATTTTGTATAAATCATCAGAATGTTGAATTTTTACGGTAGCAAGCACTTCAATTTTACTTTCCATGATATTGCTTCCTCCTGTGCGACACAAATTTTGTTACTTATACAAATAAGGTACAACGGCAACAATACAAATACAACAACAATATGACATGTTGTATTTCTTCACTATTATAACAGGTTTGCCTGTTTATTTCATAAAAAATTGCCCGCCTACACCACACATATTTTTAACAGGCGCCTTGCTTTTGCATCTATATGCGTGCGGCAAGGCGCTTTTTCCAGCTATTTGCCGAATAAATTGGACCAGTCAGTTTAGCTATAGATTACGCCATTTTCCGTCCATTTATCATAGCCATTTTTCAAGTTTTTGCAAAAGTTGATCAAGCGATGCTTCATAAATCGTAAGCGACGGCAACGAGTTTAAAAAGTATTTTCCATATGAAGCAGATGTAAGCCGGCGATCAAAAACAAATATCGCACCCTTATCTTTTTTCGTTCGAATTAGTCTTCCAAAACCTTGTTTAAAGCGAAGTACAGCCTCCGGAAGAGACAACTCGTAAAAAGGATTCCCGCCTTTGGCGCGAATATACTCGCTTTTTGCTTCGATCACTGGATCATCTGGCGGTGCAAATGGCAAACGGACAATCACTACTACCGACAATTCGTCACCAGGCAAATCTACACCTTCCCAAAAATTGCTTGTTCCAAACAAAATGGCTTGATCAAACTGTTGAAACGCTCTTGTCAGTTTTGTCGCACTCCCGCTTTGCACCCCTTGAGCAATCAATACATAGTCTTCATTCCGTTCCTCCATCTTCATCGCGGCTGCCGTCAATTTGAGCAATTCATATGACGTAAAGAGAACAAGCATTTTTCCTTTGATTCGTTCGGCAATTTGTGATACCCCTTCAGCAACTACGGCAGCATATTCTTCCAAAGATACAGAAGAAATCGGCGGAAAATCGCTTGGAATCATTAACATTGCCTGTTCTTTATACGAAAACGGAGACGGAATCGTTTGGCAAATCGGATAAAAATCGCTTAATCCAAAACGGGATATTATATATGCAAAGCTGCCATTCATCGTTAATGTCGCCGAGGTAAGCACAATACTTTTTTTCGGCATAAACAGCCGTTCGGCAAAAAATTCATCCAACTGAATGGGCTGTGAGTAAACAGCCGTTGCATTAGCTGCTCCTTTTTCTTCCGCTTCAATCCACCGGACCACCATTGGGTCATCGCTTTCGAATAAATCGTATAATGTATCAATGATTTGGTTCAAGGATGAAACGTCGGAAAAATAGGAATAGGGCTGGGCAGATATGGATGATTCCATGTTGTTTTCTGAAAAAAACGTTTGCAACTGTTTTGTTTCATCGACAAGGTTGGCAACATGGCCGCGGATGCGCCAAAGCAATTCTTTCATTGCACTCCATTGGCGGCCGCTTTCTTTTTGTGGTTCAAATCGGTAGCGGCAGCGTCCAGATTCCGCTGATTTCCTTTCTAATGCATAACGGCGTATCATGCGAAACAGTTCATCACACTCAAACTGAAGTTCTTCTACAAGCTGCCCGCAGCGAAAAAAATGATCATCCGCATTCCAATGGCGCCCGGCAAATAATTTCATTAATTTTGCGAGCGAACCATTTTCATTCACTTTTCCAATTCTTGTTAGTATTAAACGAATCGAAACATAATCCACTTGCTGTCCAAAATAATGGGACGCTACCTCTTCTAAATGATGCGCTTCATCCATAATCATATGCTCATAATCAGGCAGAAGCGGAGTAGAAGCAGTAACATCATGCAATAAAAAAGCGTGATTCGTAATCACAATATGAGCTTCTTCCGCTCGCTGCTTCGCTCTCCAAAAGAAATTATATTTGCCGCCATTATCTTCTTCATCCATAACTAACAGCGGCCAAAATAAACGCGCGCCGGACGATGCATTCAATTCATCCATATCTCCCGTTTCCGTTTGCGTCAACCAAACAAGAAGCTGACATTTTAATAACACAACATCGTAATTTTGATGATGTTCCTGCAAAAAAGCGATGAACTTGTCCAATGAAAGATAATTGCGCTTTCCTTTCAGCACCGCTACGCGAAGCGGAAACGGAACGACCTCTTTTAAAAAAGGAATATCCCGTTCAAGAAGTTGCTGTTGCAACTGAAGCGTATGTGTACTAATCACAACACGTTTTTGCTGTTCATATGCAAAAAAAGCGCTTGGAATTAAATACGCCAGCGATTTGCCAATTCCTGTCCCCGCTTCGATTAAAGCGTGCTGAGACGTTTCGAGCGCCTCATAAACGAGCTTCATCATTTCCCATTGCCCATCTCGTCTTTCATAATGATCAAGCGGAAGCGTATGCGGGCCAGCAAAAAACGCGGCAAATGAGGCGTCTTTATGATGATCTTCCTCTTTTCTTTGCATCGAAACAGGTTTTTTCAGTGCAATGCCGCGGTAAAATATATACGACTTTTCATCCGCTAAAGACGCCATCTTTTCCATAATGATATTGTCTAACAATGGATATAAATCACTTTTAAGATAAGGAGACAATCTCTTTAGATGCTGCAATGTTATAAGCGGCAGTTGACGCAAACGGTTCAGTAACGCAATGAACAATTTCGCTGTCACTTCCGCATCGCTATTGGCTTGATGCGGCTGGTTATGGTCAATATGCAGCTGTTTTGCTAAATCTCCTAATTTATAGCTTTCGGCAGTCGGAAAGACAATGCGAGCAAGTTCGACCGTATCAATCGTTGGTCCTGAAAACGGGGGCAATCCTGCCATATGCAATTCTTCCTGCAAAAACTGCAAATCAAAAGAGACGTTATGAGCAACAAAATAAGACTGTTGCAACATGTCAGCCACTTTTGCAGCTTCCTCAGCAAAACTAGGTGCATCCGCGACCATTTGTTCAGTAATATTTGTTAATTGCTGAACAAATGGAGGAATGTCTCGTTCTGGATTAAAAAAACTAGAGAAACGATCAACAATTTGCCCGTTCTCAATGACCACCATGCCAAGCTGAATGATGCGGTCGCCTTTTTTCGGAACATTCCCCGTTGTTTCTAAATCAATAATGACAAAACGGTCTTTCATGTTGTCACCTCAAAATAAAAAAACGTAACGAGAGGGGACTTTTCGCTCTCGAAACAGCCCCCTCTCCCTTTCTTTTATTATAAAACCGTATGTGCTGGCTCTTCGACAATTAGCTGCTGAATGCGATTGTTTTCATCCATAATAGCGATTTTCGGACGATGTTGGGCAATTTTGTCCTCAGGAACGATGGCATAGGAAATCACAATAATGACATCACCCTTTTGCACAAGACGGGCAGCTGCGCCATTTAAACAAAATACTCCGCTGCCGCGCTCGCCAGGAATAATATATGTTTCAAAACGCGCCCCATTGTTATTGTTGACAACTTGCACTTTTTCATTAGCCACCATGCCAACTGCATCTAAAATATCGGCATCGATCGTGATGCTGCCAACGTAATTCAAATTTGCTTCTGTCACACGCGCGCGATGAATTTTCGCATTCATTAATGTCCGAAACATGAAAAATCCCCCCTAAAGAAAGCAAGTAGCAAAATCATAATTACACGATGTCCAGTGTAATATTATCGATGAGGCGAGCGCTTATAAAGCGAACTGCAACCGCGATAATCACTTTTCCATGCAGCTTTTCAAGCGGCTTTAAATCTGGGTAAGAATAAACTTCTACATAATCAATCTCTGCATGTGTATGTGTTTGAATATAATTTTTCACTAATGCACAAATCGTCTCTGGATTGCGCTCTCCGTTCTCAATCGCTGTTTTTGCCTGCTGCAGCGCTTGATATAACGCCGGCGCCTCCTTCCGTTCTTCCGGCGATAAGTAAACATTACGAGAGCTTTTTGCAAGGCCGTCTTCTTCGCGAACAGTCGGCACAGCCACTAATTCGATCGGAAAATGAAAATCCCGAATAAGTCCATCCACAACAGCAACTTGCTGCGCATCCTTCATTCCAAAATAAGCACGGGTCGGCATGACAATATGAAATAATTTCGTTAAAACGGTAGCCACTCCATCGAAATGACCAGGTCTTGATTTTCCGCAAAGCACATCAACGCGTTCTTTCACGGTCACTTGTACGCTCAATGGGTGTGGATACATTTCCTCTACACTGGGGCAGAAGAAAACGTCTACACCGTTTTCTTTTGCAATGCGCTCATCACGTTCTATATCGCGCGGGTATCGCGCAAAGTCTTCATTTGGACCGAACTGAAGCGGATTCACAAAAACGCTTAATGCAACGATATCATTTTCCTCGCGCGCCTTTTTTAACAGAGCAATATGCCCCTCATGCAAATACCCCATCGTCGGTACAAAACCGATCGTTTTTCCTTCAAGGCGATATTGCTGCATCATGGTTTGCATATCCTGTATTTTCGTTGTCACGATCATGTTCGTTTTCCCCCATATAGCGCAATCCATTCTTCTTCTTTCATCGTAAACATATGAGCGGCTTCTGGAAACTGCCGTAATTTCACATCAGCGATGTAATTTGCGAGCGCGTGAGAAATGGTTTCTTGAATATTAGCGTATTTTTTTACAAATTTTGGAACACGATCTACCCCATATCCAAGAACATCATGATATACTAGCACTTGGCCATCCACTTCGTCACCAGCGCCGATACCGATCGTTGGAATCGTCAACTGTTTCGTTATTTCCGCGGCAATTTGTTTCGGCACACATTCCAAAACGAGGGCGATTGCGCCGGCTTCCTCGCATAACTTAGCGTCTTCTATTAATTTTCGTGCGCTTTCCGCATCTTTCCCCTGCACTTTATAACCACCAAGCACTCCAACAGACTGCGGAGTAAGTCCAAGATGGGCAACAACTGGAACCCCTGCTTTTGTAAAGGCGCGAATAACGTTTACAACGTCATCGGCGCCTTCCACTTTCACTGCGTTCGCTCCTGATTCTTGCATTATGCGTTGAGCATTGCGGAGCGCTTCCTCCATGGATAAATGATAAGACATAAACGGCATATCGGTTACGATAAACGTATTCGGCGCTCCGCGACGAACCGCTTTCGTATGATGAATCATATCTTCGACGGTAACAGGTATCGTTGAATCATACCCTAAAACGACCATTCCGAGCGAATCGCCGACTAAAATCATGTCAACACCCGCCGCCTCCGCCAGTTTCGCCGACGGGAAATCGTAAGCAGTCAGCATGACAATTGGTTCATTTTCTTGCTTCATTTTGAAAAAATCGCTTTTCGTTTTCATTATCTATTCCCTCCTCTTTTGTCGCAGAGGAGATGAATCACCGAACAAAAAAACCTTCTTTCTCTACCTTGAGAAAGAAGGACGCTTATCGCAACAATCGGCTGAGTTCATCCCTCTGTCCAAGTCCTTCTAAGGATCAAGGCAGATCGTTTTTTATTTGATTGTCCTTCTTGCCCGGTGCAGTTCTTTCGCAAAAGATACTGCCCATTTCCTTGTTAGTTCGTATTTTAACAAAATTGTTACATTTTTTCTAGATGAATGTTTATAATTGAATATCGGCAGAGTGAATATAATGGATATGTTTTTCTTCATCTTCAAGCATAAGCACACCTTCATCGGTAATGCCCAGTGCAATTCCTTTGATCGTCCCGTTTAACGTTCGTGCGGTAATTTCTTTTCCGATGCTTGTCGCATATCCTTCCCATAATAGTTTAATGGGACGGAAGCCGTATTGTAAATACTGTTGATATAATCTTTCAAGCCGCAGCAGAATTTCTTGGACCAGCTGCGCGCGTGGAATGCGCTCCCCTTTTTCAATGGCGAGCGATGTAGCAATCGTGCGAATTTCTTCTGGAAATTGATCCAATGTTTGGTTGACATTAATGCCCATGCCGATAATCACCGAATGAATCCGATCAGGGTCTGCTTGCAGTTCCGTTAAAATACCGACACACTTTTTTCCATTGATTAAAATATCGTTCGGCCATTTAATGTCCGGGACGATGTTCACTTTTTCTTGGATCGCTTGCGCAATCGCAACTGCTGTTAACAAAGTAAGCTGCGGCGCTTTTTGCGGCGGAATTGGCGGACGCAAAATGAGACTCATCCATATTCCCGTTCCTTTTGGAGAAAACCATTTGCGGTCCATCCGTCCGCGTCCCGCCGTTTGCTGTTCCGCGATCACAAGCGTCCCTTCTTTTGCTCCTTCATACGCAAGGCGCAAAGCGATCTTTTGCGTAGATGTTACTTCCTCTTCAAAATGAATATAGCGGCCGAACGTTTCCGTCTTTAAACCAAGTTGAATTTCATTTGCTGTCACTTTATCAGGAGTTTTTACAATGCGGTAGCCGAGACGGCGCACCGCTTCTAATTCAAACCCTTCTTTCCGCAATTCTTCGATATGTTTCCAAACAGCCGTACGTGAACAACCTAGCACTTCACTAATTTTTTGTCCAGAAATAAAATCTCCATTCGCCTCTGAAAATAGCTCTAACAATTTTCTCCGCGTATCAGATTGCGATGAATGAGCCATTCGTGAATCCGCTCCTTATGATTATCTACTTCTCCATGAATAACCGCTCGTTCAATGAGTGTCAATATCTCTTTTACCCAAGGCCCTCCCGGTTTGCCAAACCATTTCATGATGTCGTTTCCGCTTACTGCTAATTCTTTCTTTGTTTTAATCGGAAGAGACATAAACAATTCGTTCAATTTCTTTCGATGTTCCTCCACATTTTCGCCGCTTGCCACTGAACGAATCGTTTCCGCGGCAATCGCATGCTCAAGTCCGAATTCAAATAATCGCTCTTTCGTCCAATCACTGTTCGAAGGAATCGTTTGTAAAATCCGTAACGCCATCTCCACTTCTTTGATCAGCCGATTCGGCAGCTTCCACGCTCGTAAAAAGTCAGCGGCCGAATCGATGCAAAGGATATAGCATAAAAATCCCCACCGCTGCCCGCGTGAATCAAGCAGCCTCCAATTATAGCGGGCAGCTGCCTGCAATTCATTCTCTTTGTCACGCAGCATCGGTAAATATAAAAACAACCCTGTTTCTACTAGTAAAGACAAAGCTCGGCTAGCAAACGGACCCTCAAGCAGCTTTTCAAACTCCATCGTCATCCGTTCCACCGAAATATGGGCAAGAAGCGCAGCGTTTTCTATAATCGCCTGCTTTGTTTCTTCATCAAGGGAAAATCCTAATTGACCAACAAACCGGATCGCGCGCATCATCCTTAACGCATCTTCTGAAAAACGCGCTTTTGGATCACCGACCGTACAAATGATACGATTTGCAATCGCCTCTTGCCCGCCAAATGGATCGATCAACTTTCCTTCTGCATCCATCGCGATCGCATTCATCGTAAAATCACGGCGCTGTAAATCTTCATAAAGGGATCGGACAAACGTAACCGCCCCCGGCCGACGATAATCTTCATATTCACTTTCTGTTCGAAACGTTGTCACTTCGTAGGAAATTCCGTTATGGACAACCACTACCGTTCCGTGTTGCGAACCGATATCAATCGTTTTTGGAAATAATTGCATCACTTCATCTGGCAGCGCGGATGTAGCAATATCAATATCGCCAATTTCTCGATTTAATAAAAGATCGCGCACCGCACCGCCTACAAAATACGCTTCATATCCGTGCTGCTGCAATGTTTGAATAATGCCGAGCGCTTTTTGAAATGGTTCTTTCATCACCTCACCCCTTTGCCAATGAAAAATAAATATCTTCATATTGTTCCACAATTTGTTCCGAATAAAATTTTTGATATACCGTTTGAACCGCCTGCTTGGCCATATACATGTGAAGATGTTTGTCTGTTAAAATGCGAAGCGCTTTATTTGCCACTTCTTCCACATTTCCAAGCTCACATAAAAACCCTGTTTTACCGTCTTCAATCACTTCAGGAATGCCGCCGATCGTCGTACCAATGCAAGGAACGCCGCAGGCCATCGCTTCTAATAGCACAAGACCAAAGCTTTCTTTTTCTGATAATAGCATCTTCACATCGCTAATCGAATATAATTCATCGAGCTTGTCTTGTTTTCCTAAAAAGCGTACATCATCACTAAGTCCAAGCTCTGTCACAAGGCGGCTGACGACAGTCATTTCCGGTCCATCGCCGACAAGCAGCAGTTTCGCAGGCAGATGCTTGCGAATGAGAGAAAAAGCGCGCACAACATCAGGAACCCGCTTGACTTTTCGAAAGTTGGATACATGAATGATGACTTTTTCGTTCTCATCAATCCCATATTCTTTCTTTAAATGATTGGCATTTTTTTTGTGATATACACGCTCGTCCACAAAGTTATAGACGGTTTGGATCGGTTTTTGTACGTCAAGAAGCTCATACGTCTGCTTGACAAGCGCATTCGAAACGGCGGTGACAACATCTGATTGTTCAATGCCAAATTTAATCATATCGCTCAACGATGGATCATATCCAAGCACCGTAATATCCGTTCCGTGCAATGTCGTAACAATCTTTAATTTCCCGCCTACCATTTGCTTCGCCAATACAGCGCAAACCGCATGCGGAACGGCATAGTGGGCATGCAACACATCGAGCCGCTCCCGCTTCGCCACTTCAGCAATTTTGCTTGCCAGAGCTAAATCATATGGCGGATATTGAAATACGGAATATTGATTGACGCCCACTTCATGATAATAAATGTTGCCATACACTTTATTGAGACGAAACGGCATGCTCGAAGAAATAAAATGAATTTCATGCCCTTTTTCTGCCAGCAATTTCCCTAATTCGGTCGCAACGACACCAGAGCCGCCTACTGTTGGATAACAAACAATCCCTATTTTTAGCTTCATTGTCACACTCCTAATAAATCATTGGCAATCTTAAGTGGTTTTTTTGCGAAAAATCCTTCCGCAAACATCACGCCAGCTTCTTTTCCTAATAACCGCTCACGGCTTTCCACCATTTCAATATAGCCGTCTGTAAGCGGTGTATCGACAGATCCAGCCGCTTTTGTAAATTGGCTTTCATAGGAGCGCAAACTGGCTATTTTTTTGTCGATCGTATCACTAATATCGATGACAAAATGCGGGCGGTCCCACGCATTAATCATATAGTAATAGACAGAATGAACGCGATGTGCCGGCAAGTCCGGCTCTGTTTTATAGCGGCGGATGCCAGCGGAAAACACCGCCTCTTCCACAAGATGTGCGCAGCGGCCATGATCCGGATGCCGGTCCACCCAATAAGGGGCAAACACAACGTGCGGGCGGTATCGGCGAATTACTGAAACAATGCTTTTAACCGCTTCTTCTGTCACATATAAGCCGCGGTCCGGAAGGCCAAGATTTATTCTTGTGGCCACTCCTAATATATCCGCAGCCTCCCTTGCTTCTTTTTGCCGCAATTCCACCGTTCCGTTTGACGATAATTCGGCTAATGTTAAATCGCAAATGCCAATGCGATAGCCTTTTTCGGCATATTTGGCAATCGTTCCACCCATCCCGATTTCGACATCATCCGGATGGGCGCCGAACGCTAACATATGTAATTGCTCATAATCCATTTATTTCACCTTTTCTTCCACGAACAATGTTTCTCCATGCAAAATCGCCGCGCTCTAACCCTTTAATTAAAATTTCCGCCGTCCCCATATTTGTCGCAAGCGGCACCGAATATACATCGCATAAACGAATTAATGCGCTGACATCCGGCTCATGCGGTTGCGCGGTCAGCGGATCACGGAAAAATATCACCATATCCATTTCATTTCGGGCAATCATTGCGCCAATTTCTTGATCTCCACCATATGGTCCTGATTGAAAGCGATGCACTTTCAGTCCTGTCGCCTCTTGAATGCGAAGACCTGTTGTCCCGGTCGCATACAATTCATGCTGTTCTAAAATCGGCTGATAGGCAGTAACAAACTCAATCATATCCGCTTTCTTTTTATCATGCGCGATTAACGCGATCTTCACGATAGCACCCCCGCTTAGTGGCCGTTTTACTCGATAATGTGTTCCAAACCGTATACGAGCGTATGCAATTTCATGACTGTTTCTACTGACAATTTTACTCCAGACATGAACGAAGCGCGGTTGAACGAATCATGGCGAATCGTTAATGCTTGTCCATTTCCGCCGAAAATCACTTCTTGATGAGCGATAAGCCCCGGGAGGCGGACACTATGAATCGGTATGCCGTCATACGTCGCGCCGCGCGCTCCGGCAAGCGTCTCTTTCTCATCCGGATGGCCTTGTTTTTTTGTCGGGCGTACCATCGAAATAAGCTGTGCCGTTTTCACTGCGGTTCCGGATGGAGCATCGAGTTTTTGGTCGTGATGTAATTCGATAATTTCAACATCAGGAAAATATTTCGCCGCCATTTGCGCAAATTTCATCATTAAAATGGCCCCAATCGCAAAGTTAGGCGCAATGATCGCTCCAATTCCTTTTTCTTCCGCTAACGTGGTAAGACGTTGAATATCTTCATCCGTAAAACCGGTCGTGCCAACGACAGGACGGACTCCGTAGCGAAGCGCGATTTCAGCATGTTTTTTTCCTGCTTCCGGTGTCGTTAAATCGATGAGTACATCCGGTTTGATTTCTTCAAAACAGCGGGCAGCATCGGTATATATCGGGGCGTGAATGCCGGAAAATCCTTCGACATCCGCTAAATTTCCCCCGTCATTTTTACGGTCAATGACGGCAGCAAGCTGAAAATGATCGGTCTTTTGTACAAGGGAAACCGCTTCGCGTCCCATTCGGCCACGCGGACCGGCAATGACGATACGGATTGTCTCCATTATGCTTCCTCCTCTTCTTTTCGCGTCCAGCGGTTTTTATCACGGGTACGAAACTTTTCCATCACCATATCATGTGCTTGTTGCAAATCGATATGGAGAGAGTTGGCAAAACAGATAAGGACAAATAGCAAATCCCCTAGTTCTTCTTCAATGGTTTTTTCCTTTTCCGTCTGTTTTTTCGGCTTTTCGCCATAATAATGATTCACTTCCCGCGCCAATTCGCCAAGCTCTTCGGTAAGTCTCGCAAGCATGGCGAGCGGGCTGAAATACCCTTCTTTAAATTGGCTAATATATTCGTCTACCTCTTGTTGCAGCTGCTTCATCGTCTTTTCTTGCATAAACGTCACCTCTCATGTTTTCATGTTAGCTAAAAGCAACGTTTTTGACAAATATTTTTGCGCCTAACGCGCGCACATTGCTTATACAAACAACTTCATCTATAATTAAGGACGCTGACTACTATGAAAACGGAGGTAGCCATATGATTTTCGGGCTAAAAATAAAAAATATTATTTTCATTTTACTTGGTGCTGCCATTTTTGCGTTTGGACTTGTCCATTTCAACATGCAAAATAATTTAGCAGAAGGCGGCTTTACAGGAATTACGCTGCTTCTCTACTTTTTATTTGACATGGATCCATCCATTACAAACTTAGCGTTAAACATTCCTCTCTTCTTTATCGGTTGGAAATTGCTTGGGCGCAATTCGTTTTTATATACGATTATCGGAACGGTAGGCCTTTCTCTTTTCCTCTGGATTTTTCAACGTTACGCCATTCATATGCCGCTAAAGCATGATATGACGCTAGCGGCGTTATTTGCTGGCGTATTTATCGGCGTCGGTCTGGGCATTATTTTCCGTTACGGCGGAACCACAGGCGGCGTCGACATTATCGCGCGACTTGTCCATAAATATAAAGGGATTAGCATGGGAAAAACGATGTTTACGTTTGATGCCGCCGTTATTACTCTTTCATTGCTTTACCTTTCTTACCGCGAGGCAATGTATACGCTCGTTGCAGTGTTTATCGCCGCCCGCGTCATCGACTTTATGCAGGAAGGTGGATATGCGGCGAAGGGAGCAACGATTATTTCAGAAAAAAGCGAGGAAATTGCCAGCAAAATTTTAACGGAAATGGATCGCGGCGTAACGATTTTAAAAGGGCGGGGCTCTTATACGAAACGCGATCGGGATGTATTATATTGCGTGGTGGCGAAAAACGAACTGCCTCGTTTAAAAAACGTCATTATTTCCGTTGATCCCCATGCGTTTGTCGCTGTCACCGACGTCCATGATGTGCTTGGTGAAGGTTTCACACTCGATGAACGGAAGCAGCCGCTAGAACAATAAAAAGGGGCGCCACTCGCCCCCCTTTTCCCTATTCATTTTCATGGGTGCGGTTTTTTTCTTTCTCCCCGCGATATTTCCGCCATCCAACATAAGATAGTGTCAATACAATCATTCCTCCAGTAGAAATGATCACCCATATTAAGGATGGATCGGCTTCGTCTTTTTTGACGCCGTCAAATAACGTCTGTAAGTCTGCGCGCATATTTTTTAAATGTTTTTGCTGATCTTCTTGGCTTAATTGTTGAAATGCCGGTGTTTGCAACATTTCAATCTCTTTATCTATTTTTTTCGCTTCCTCAGGCTGCACATCAATTTTGACGCTTGGCTCAATCAGCTCATAATGGTTTAAAAATTGACGCAGAGAGGCGGTAAATGCTTCCTCTTTTCCTTGTTCTACCGCTTTCTCAAGCTGATCAAACGACCCCATCACTGTTGTTTCCATCTCTGACCAAAGAGGTTGATGTGTCGAATGAATCGCATCAACAACAAGGCGAAACTGTGTTACTTTATCAATTCTTTCCTCCTCCGGCAATGAGGATGCTGTTACCGTTTTCAGTGCATTTTCGTGAGTAATCGTGATCGCGCGAAGTTCATCTGCTGTTTTAAGCCGGTCCCGGGCGTTCATTTGAAAAAACTGATCGGAAAAATACGTCAATACTTCCTTTGCTTCTTCGAAACGTCCATTTTTCGCCAACTGTAACGCTTGATCAGAAATTCGATCCAGTTTTTTCCAACTACCATCATTTTCGGCGGCGTAATTATGCAATGGAAATAAACAAATGAGCGTGATAAAAGCAAATAGCCATATTCGCTTCATTCTTGTCCCTCCTCCATTAACTATTACAATGTATGAAGGAGTGGACAAGAGTAGACCATTAATTTAATGAAAGAAAAAGTCTCCCTTTTCGTACACATAACATATAACTAATCGCGATCGAAATGATACTCAGCCAAAACGTAAAATAGCCGATTGGCGGCATATATTGATTTAAAACGCTGTAACGCGGCATCATTCCAAAAACATAATCGATGATGTCATTATGTAACGTCCAAACCGCGGCGAACGCTAAATGAGGCAAGCGAAACCGATAAAACGGAGCATATAATATTCCCTCGACCGCCATGGCACCGTGAGAAATGATTAACATCCATCCTGCGACATCAAGCGTTCCGGTCACTTTCCATACTAACAAGTTCATCACGACCGCCCAAACGCCATACTTCACTAATGTCACGATTGCCAACGCTTCAAGCAGCGGAAAATGACGGCCGAGCAAAAACGCAATCAGAACTAGCACAAAAAATAAACTTGCGGTTGGGCTATCTGGAACAAACGGCAAAAAAATTGGCGGCGTCTCCGCTAATTGATAACGATACCATATATATCCGTAAATCGTCCCGATCACGTTGACTATAAGCAAAAGCCATAACACGGAACGATGGGCCAGCAGCGGATAAAACCATTTCATGAAAATACACACCTGCTTCCTGTTGATCGCTGTAATAGAAAAAGCTGACTAATCATAGTCAGCTTTTCCTTTGGTGAATGTTTATTTCTCTTTAAGTCCCGCAATAAATTCAGCGAGTTTTTTCAACTCTTCGTCCGTACCTTTGAAAATGCCTGCAGGCATGCCGCCTTTACCTTCTTTTGCGATTTTCGCGATTTCTTCCGGTTTCAAGCCTGTGCCAATAAGCGATGGCGCAGCTGCACCGCCGGATAAGTTTTCACCATGGCAGGACGTACATGTGTTAGCTTGGGCAATTTTATATCCTTCTGCGTTTTTGTCAATTTCCACTTCCGCCCGGATTTTTCCTTGTTCAGCAGCTTTTTTCCAGTCATGCGTAACAACGGCTTCCCAAGTTAAATATACCATTGACGCAAGCGTTAAAAGCATCATTCCGGTAGCGACAGGACGCTTCCATGGACGACGTTCCGGACCGCGATCCAAAAACGGCGCTAACAATAACGCACCAAATGCCAACCCTGGTATCACAATTGCCCCGACCACTGTATAAGGACCTGATGCATACGAATATTTAAGCAATTGATATAAGAACAAGAAATACCAGTCCGGAAGCGGAATATATGCCGTATCCGTCGGATCAGCGATACGCTCTAATGGAGATGGATGGGCGACCGTCAAACATAAAAAACCGATCAAAAAGACGGAGCCAACCATCCATTCTTTTAATAGGAAGTTCGGCCAAAACGCTTCCGTTTTCCCGGGATATTCCGAATAATCTTTTGGAATATTCGGCTTTCTCACTGCGGGCACGCGGGAATCGCCGACAAATTTCATTCCTTTTCCGCGATGCATTGCATGTTTCCCTCCTTTTTCTTCTCACTAAACAGCGTTTATGCGAATCACAGTGGACCAGAAATACCTTGTCTGCGAATCATTAAGAAGTGCGCAGCCATTAAGCCGAGCAATGCAGCAGGCAAGAAGAAAACGTGAATCGCAAAGAATCTTGTTAGCGTTTGCGCCCCAACAATTTCCGGGTCTCCTGCGAGCAACGTTTTAATGGCCGGGCCAATAATCGGCGTTGCTTCAGCGATTTGCAAGCCTACTTTTGTCGCAAATAGCGCTTTCATATCCCATGGCAATAAGTAGCCGGTAAAACCAAGCCCCATCATGACCATGAAGATAAGTACACCAACGATCCAGTTTAATTCGCGTGGCTTTTTGTATGCACCTTGGAAAAAGACGCGCAACGTATGTAAAAACATCATGACAATAACAAGGCTCGCCCCCCAGTGATGCATACCGCGGACGATTTGTCCGAACGCCACTTCATTTTGTAAATAATAAACCGATTCCCAAGCGTTTTTAATATCCGGAACGTAATACATTGTTAAAAACATTCCAGATAAAATTTGGATAACAGTAACAAAAAATGTTAATCCGCCAAAACAATAAACAAATGCGGAAAAGTGATGGGCCGGGTTAACATGTTCCGGAACTTCATGGTCAGCGATATCCCGCCACAAAGGCGTAATATCTAAACGCTCGTCAACCCAGTCATAAAGCTTATTTAACACGTATTACGCCTCCCCTCGTGGTTTCGCTTTACCTAAGTATAATTTGCCGTCTTTCACTTTGTACTCGTAACGGTCTAGCGGAGCTATTGGCGGCGTTCCAGGAACATTTGTACCGTCTTTAGTGTAACGCCCGTAATGGCAAGGACAGAAAAATTGGTTCGGATGTTCCTTGTCCGTATTCCAGTCTACCGTACAGCCAAGGTGTTTACAAATCGGAGACAGCGCTACGATTTCTCCTTTTTCGTCTTTATACACCCATGCGGATCGCGGCTCTTCCGACTCATACCAAGCGTCTTTTATTTTTACTTTGAAATCAAAACGCTTTGGTTCGGTCGTAATGTCCTTTACATCCGCTACCGCTACCATGTCCGTTCCCGCTTCATCCTTTAAAATTGGATCAACAGCAAAACGGACCATCGGCATTAGCATGCCAGCAGCCATAAAGCCGCCTACACCAGTTAACGTGTAGTTTAAAAATTGACGTCTTGTTACGCGGTTTTTTTCACTCATTGTCTTCCCCCCTCTATACAAAATGAAGTCCAACCGGACGGTATTTGTATAACACAATATAAAACTAGGACATTCTAATGATAGCTCATTCAGCGTACAAGGTCAATATCGTCATCGCTTTAACCTTTCAACTTCTTCATCACGCTGCTTCATGACCATTGCGAAATGAAAAAGTTCAGCAACTGAGATGTTTGTTCGCGAATGATTTCTTGCTTATATGATTCATCCATATCCTGCAGTGGAATCGCCGGCACCATCCACAGCCTGCCAGAAAGCTGATTTTCATATTCTTTCCATGTGCGGTCACATGTCACATAAAAAACATGCTTCATCCCATGTTCCATCAGCTGTCTTGTCCAATCCCCAAGCCGCCGAATGAGTTCTTCACGCTGTTCGCTCATAAAATACGTAAATGGCGGAAATAAAAACAACCTCCCCTTTAGTTGACGTTCCGCCTCATGAACAATTAGCTGCACAAACTCTCCTCCGGATGCAGCCGCTTTGGCGCCATCGGCAATCGTAATCGGAATAAGCGGAATTAAAGCTGTGTCAATATAATCTTTTTCTTTCACATATATCTCCACATCTGCTGCTGTCCACTTCATGCACATTCTCCTTCTTTTCAACGTCATTTTCTTTATCACCATACCATATTTTTTGCAAAAAGAAAAACCTTGCGTTCCGCAAGGTTTCACAACTGTTTCAACTGATCAGTAAGGCGGCGAAATGCCTCTTCATCTTGACGGTCTAGCGCGTCGTCAATGAGTTTCATTAACCGTTCTCGTTGAAATTCATAAAGCGATTTTTTTAAAAATTGCTCAGCCAACCGCCGATCGTTTTCATTTACTTGCACTTGTTTTGGAGCATATGGATTTTCTTCCAATACTGCGACATATTGCGGCGAATGGAAAGAAGCACGGAAATTCAACTGGATATAAATATCTTCATCCCGATTTAAACGAATATCATGAAACGATTTTTCCGCATCTGTCGTCATGACATTGCCTTTATAAAAACGGAACGGGACATCATCGACGCAATGAGTTGACATAATGATGCCGCGCGGACAATATTGGGCATTTTCCACAAAATGAACCTTTTGCATCAGCTGATCATGGCTCATTAGATAGTTTAAAATCCAGACACATTCCCGGCGTTTTAACTGGTAATGATTTAAAAACCAACGAATAAACTCTTTTTTCTCATTCACGGATACATGCGTCATTATGCGCTTCCCCCTCAATCGTTTTCCAAGAAAGAGGTGATATTCACCGCAATCCCCTACTCCTCCAATTGAAGCAATATGTCTGCTGCCTCTATGTGCCCAGGATCGAGACGTACGATTTGTTGAAATATTTCTTTCGCTCTCTCTCTATTTCCTTCTTCGATCAGAAAATAGCCATATTCTTCAAGAAAATCAACATTATCCTTAAAGAAAGTATATGCCTCCCGGTAATGGTTTAATGCATCAGAATACATCTCAAGCTTATGTTTCGCGCGCGCTAAATCCCATTCAAACTGAGGATCATACTCCCCTTGTTTCATCGCTTCTTCCAAGCAGGAAACGACTTCTTCATATCGCTCTTGATGCAATAGCAACGCACATAACGTAGTCAGCGCCTCGATATATCCTTGGTCAATCTCGATGGCTTTGCGCAGCCACGACTCTGCTTCATCCGGTTTTTTTAGTTTTAATGCGACTTTTCCGGCATATAACAATAATTCTTTATTCCACTCATCAACGTGAATCCCTTCTTTTGCAATTTCATAGCTTTTCTCAAGCTGTCCTTCTTGCTCATATGCTTTGGCTAAATATAGATAAAGCGGCACATATTCAGGGTCAAGCTCTTTTAGCTCGCTTAACTTTTCGATTGCGGTTCGGTAATACTCCGCTTGAAACGCCGTAAATCCATAACCGAATAATGTCCGGCTGTCGATTTTTTCTTGCAGCGCTTCGTCGTAATATGGCAATGCCTGCTCAAATTCCCCGCATAAACTGAGCGCTTCGGCGAGCCGTTCTGGAATGTGCGTACCGGCAATCGTCTTTTCTTTTTTTAATACTTTTTCATAAAACGGTATGCTTTTTGGATATTGTCCCGTCGAAAAATATAGCTCTGCTAACGCAAACTGAATAATCGGCTCATCCGGCATTTTTTCATATGCTTGTTGGAGCTTTCGTTCACTTACTTCCTCGAGCCCTTGCATTTGATACAAGTCAGCGGCAATCAGACACGCACGGGCAAAAAGGGGATCATCTTCATCGATTTGTTCTAAAATTTCAAGCGCTTTTTCTTCCTCTTCCAGCTCTGTGTATACTTCAGCTAAAAATAGCCGCACTTCTCCTTCATCAGGATAACGAAGCGATAGCTCCTCAAGCAATTCTTTCGCTTCTTCTAACATTCCCCATGAATATAAATAATCCGCAAGCTCGTATTTTTCTTCATCACTGCCATTTTTTTTGATGTCAGGCACAAGTGCTAATGCTTTGTCTACTTCTCCGTTTTCCACAAGACGAACGATTTCCTCGATTCGTTTCATATGCATAAACCCTTTCCTACTGAAGATGTGCAACAAACATTCCCGGTGCGCGGATCACCCGCTCCATGCCAAATCCGGGATAAAAGTATATTTGATTTCCTGCTTTAAGCAATCTTCCTTTATGAACCGTAATAACAAGGAACATGATTATCATAATCGACAATAGGCGTTTCGGCAACTAAACGGCTCACTGATTCTTTTTTATATAAATTATAATCTACTTCTCCACCGATACGAAGATCTCCTTTTTGCGGATAAATCCCAATTTTCTTTAACACATCAAGCGAAAGCGGCGTTCGTTCCTGTAATGGAAATGGGATAAATGGAATATTGCGATTACTATCAATCACGAGCGAGCAGCGTTGCAGCTGTTCTTGGCGAATGACGTACGCTCCTTCAATCACATATGGCATGTCTTCATTCCCCCTTTACGACAAGCTATGAAGGAATGAAAAGACATATGAATAAAAAAGCAAGAAACCTGTATTTGGTTTCTTGCTTCTACATTAAGGAATGAAGATGATCAAAAAACGATGGATAAGAGACTGCCACCGCTTCTGGACGTTTTAAACAGACAGTTCCTTGCGTAATGCAGGCAGCGATCGCTAACATCATGCCGATGCGGTGATCACCGTAGCTATCCACGACGGCTTCCTTTGCCTTTAACGGTGCTTTTCCATGAATGATCATACCATCGTCTGTCGCTTCAATATCGGCGCCAAGTTTGCGCAATTCTGCCACAACCGTATCAATTCGGTTCGTTTCCTTCACTTTCAATTCGCTTGCATCTTTAATAACAGTCGTACCTTCGGCCTGCGTTGCGAGCAAGGCGATAATTGGAATTTCGTCAATTAGCCGCGGAATAAGAGCACCGCTAATTTCCACTGCTGTTAGATTCGAGGTGCGAACGGTAATATCACCAAGCGGTTCCGTTTGTTCATTACGAATATTCTCGATCGCTATTTCCGCCCCCATTTTTTGCAGCACATCGATAATTCCCGTTCTTGTCGGATTGAGTCCGACATTTTTTAACGTAATTTCACTGTTTGGTACAATCGCGCCAGCTACTAAGAAAAAGGCGGCAGACGAAATATCTCCCGGAACGTATATATTTGTGCCTACTAGCTGCTGCGGTCCGGTAATGGAAACTGTAAGATCGTCCACTGTTACGTTTCCACCGAATAACCGAATCATCCGTTCTGTATGGTCACGAGAACGATGTGGTTCCGTTACTGTCGTAGTTCCATTTGTTGTCAATCCCGCCAATAAAATCGCCGACTTCACTTGTGCGCTCGCGACAGAAGACTCGTAATGAATGGGCTGAAGTTCGCCGCCGCGAATGGATAACGGGGTATAGTTCCCATGCTCGCGGCCGTCAATGTGCGCACCCATCATTTTTAGCGGCTTTGTCACTCTAGCCATCGGCCTTTTGGCGATCGATTCATCGCCAATTAAGCAAGAATGGAACGGACAGCCCGCTAGAATCCCGAGCAATAATCGCGCTGTTGTCCCGGAGTTGCCAACATTTAAAATGTCAGATGGCTCCTTAAGACCTTTTAATCCCTTTCCTTCGACAACAACATCGCTTCCGTTTTGCTCAATCGACACTCCCAATTTTCGAAAACAATCGATCGTACTTAAACAATCTTCTCCCTGTAAAAAATTCGCGATGGTCGTTGTTCCATTAGCAATTGCTCCAAGCATCACAGCGCGATGGGAAATCGATTTATCCCCTGGAACATTGATGGTTCCTCGTAATGATGAAATATTGGTTCGCAACGGTTGCACATCTTCCCCCTCCGTTTACACTTCATATGTTTCGTAATTCGTATGTCTTTGAATACAGGCTTTCGCCTTCGCCCGATCTTCCTCGCTTTGAAAGCTAAGGCGGAGCACACCGTAAATTTCTTCCCTTGTCTCAATAATACGAATATTTGTTATGCTAATTTGTTCTTTTGCAAGATAGCCGGTAATTTCGGAAATAACCCCAGGATAATCAGGAACATCGACATATAGATCGTAAAAAGATGGAATTGCCCCTTTCGTTCGCGCTGGAAGCCCGTCGCGAAATTGTTTTGCTTGTAAAAAATACCGGTAAATCGCTTCGCTATTTTCCTCTTCCACAATGGAACGAAGCTTTTGCATCTCTGAAATCCAGCCATCAAATAGCGCCAACATTTCGTCTTTATTATGTATAAAAATATCGCGCCACATTTCCGGGTTGCTTGAAGCGATGCGCGTAATATCGCGGAACCCCCCTGCGGCAAGACGGCTGACAAGCGGATTTTCTTTTTCATACTGTTGTGCTTGATGGACAAGACTTGCTGCAATAATATGCGGAAAATGGCTAATCACTCCAGTAATGCGATCATGTTCTTCTGGCGACAGCACAACAAACTGTGCTTTCGTTCCCTTTAGCCACTCTTTTAGCCGTTCCACATCCCTTGCCGCTACATCATTCGTCGGCGTCAAAACGTAAAAGGCGTTTTCAAACAAATGCGCCCTTGCTGCAGCAACGCCGCTTTTATGCGAACCTGCCATCGGATGGCCGCCGATAAACGTTATTCCTTGCTTTCCTAACTGTTTTGCATGTTTGACAATTCGTTGCTTTGTGCTTCCAACATCCGTGACAATTACATTTTCTTTTAATACGCTGAAAGGCATCTCCGCCAAGATTTTTTCCGTTTGCATAACAGGAGTGGCTAAAATGATTAGATCAGCCTGTCTCATCCCTTGTTCAAGGGAAGAAGCAATTTCATCAATCACTTTTAATGAACGAGCAAGTTTCAGCTCATTCTCATTTACATCATATCCGATAATGACGGCGTTCGGATGCGCTTTTTTTATCGCTAGCGCCATCGAACCACCGATTAAACCAAGTCCAACAACAAAGACGTTTCCTTCCAACTGCTTCACCTTCTTGTGTAAAAATGCTCCCGTTGCTTAAAAGCAACGGGACGGCCTTATATAAGCTGCTTTTCTTTCAACATTTGCGTTAATGCATGAATGATTCGTTCGTTTTGCTCTTTGGAACCAACCGTGATGCGCACCGATGTCGGAAAACCGAGCGCATTGCCGGAGCGAACGATGATGCCCCGCTCAAGCAAATATTGAAACACTTCGTTTCCCTCGATACCAAAATCAATTAAAATAAAGTTCGCTTGTGACGGATAATAGCGCAGCCCGTTTTCCTCACAAAAACGATAAAACGTCTCTAACCCTTGTTTATTTTTTTCGACACATTCGCGAATGAATGCTTGATCATCTAAAGCAGCAATGGCAGCTGCCTGCGCGACGCTTGATGTATTAAATGGCTCGCGCGCCGGTTCGATCTCACGAATGAGCGTTTCGCTGGCAATACCGTATCCAACCCGCAGCGCTGCTAAACCGTATGCTTTTGAAAACGTACGCAAAATCATTAAATTATCATATTGGCGGAGAAGTGGAACGGTTTGCGGATAATCATTCGCCGTTGCGTATTCATAATACGCCTCATCCAAAACGGCAAGGACATGGCTAGGAACTCGCTCAAGGAAAGAGGTTAATTCCTGCTCGTTCACATACGTCCCTGTCGGGTTGTTCGGGTTGCATATCCAAACGACGCGCGTTTGTTCATCAATTGCATTCAGCATTGCTTCTAGATCATGTCGCCCATCCACCAGCGGAATTTCACGAATTTCCGCCCCTTCAATCACCGCGTTATGACGATATTGTGGAAACGTCGGCGCAGCCATCACCGTATTCGTATTCGGAGATAAAAACGCGCGGCAAATAATTTGCACGACTTCATCCGACCCGTTGCCGAAAATAAGCTGTGTTTCGTTGACCCCTAAATGTGTGGCAACTTTTTCGCGCAACAGACGTGCGTATCCATCGGGATAAATGGCAAGATGATCTAATTGTTTCATCACCGCCTCTTTCACAGCAGGTGAACAACCATATGGATTTTCATTGGATGCTAGTTTAATAATATCGGTAAGCCCGTACTCTCGTTTTACTTCTTCAATAGATTTTCCCGGCTGATAAGGGGGAAGCCCCCGCAACTGTGTTTTAATTTCCATGATGACACTCCCTATCCTTCAGTTATTGCATGCCGTATTTATCGCAACGGTGCTGTTAGCGAGCGAGCGTAACGGCGAAACTCGGCAAGCGCCTCCTCTTTTTTCTCTTCCGTTTGCAAAAGGTCGTTAAGCTGTTCAATTTTTTGAACAAGCGCGCTGCCAATGACGACCCCGTCACAATAGTTTTTTAGCATGCTAACTTGTTCGCTTGTCGAAATGCCAAATCCAACAACGACAGGAACGCGGCTATGCCGCTTTACTTCGGTTAAAAAGTCGTTTAATGTTTCCGGCAATGTATCACGCACGCCGGTCACACCGAGTGATGAAACGCAATATAAAAATCCTTGCGCATTGGAGGCAATCATTTCAATTCGTTTTTTCGACGTCGGTGCTACGAGAGAAATAAGTGGAATTCCCGTCGCTTCACCGAGTTTACGAATCAGCTCACTTTCTTCAAACGGCAGATCTGGAATTAAAATGCCGTTCACTTCATTTTTTCGCGCTAAAGCAAAAAAGGATTCTTCTCCTAATTGTAACACAGGATTGTAATACGTAAAGAGAATAATCGGAATTTTTACTCCTTTTTTTCGCATTTCCGGAACTAATTCAATTGCTTTTTTTAATGTCATTTGCTGGCGAAGCGCTCTTTTTGCCGCCCGTTGAATAATCGGTCCGTCCGCTAACGGATCGGAATACGGAACGCCTAGTTCAAGAATGTCAGCTCCTGCTTCCTGAAGCGCCAATGCGAGTTCGATCGTTATATCCGGCCGGGGATCTCCGGCGACAATAAACGGAATAAACATCGGTTTAGTTACGGTTAGCAACTGCAATGCCGTTTCCTCCTTTTGCAACATTCATCATTGTCTGCACATCCTTATCACCGCGGCCAGATAAACATACGAGCACCGTTTGATCGCTTCGAAGCGTTTTCGCAAGTTGAACCGCCTTCGCTAAAGCATGCGCTGACTCGATCGCCGGAATGATCCCTTCTTCCCGAGATAACAATTGAAATGCCCAAATCGCTTCCTCATCCGTAACACTTTCGTAACGAACGCGGCCGATGCTGGCTAAATAAGCGTGTTCCGGTCCAACACCTGGATAATCGAGGCCTGCGGAAATAGAATATGGCTCAATAATTTGCCCATGTTCATCTTGCAATAAATACGTCAGCGACCCATGAATGACTCCTTTTGTCCCTTTTGTGATCGTTGCAGCATGGTGCGGCGTATCGATTCCTTTTCCCGCCGCTTCTACACCAACAAGCGTCACGTTATCTTCTAAAAACGGATAAAACATGCCAATTGCGTTGCTTCCGCCGCCCACGCACGCCACAATCACATCCGGAAGTTTTCCTTCCCGTTCGAGGAATTGCTGTTTCGCCTCATCACCGATAATACGCTGAAATTCGCGCACCATTTTCGGATATGGATGCGGGCCGACAACAGAACCGATCATATAGAAATGATCATCGCAATGTTGCACCCAATAGCGGATCGCCTCGTTTGTCGCGTCTTTTAAGGTACGATTTCCACTATATGCAGGAACGACTTTGGCACCTAATAATTTCATCCGGAATACGTTTAATTCCTGACGTTTTATATCTTCTTCCCCCATAAATACGATGCATTCCATCCCGAAATGAGCCGCTACCGTCGCCGCGGCAACACCGTGCTGACCTGCTCCCGTTTCCGCAATAATCTTTTTCTTTCCCATTCGTTTTGCAAGCAATGCTTGCCCAATCGCGTTATTGATTTTATGGGCGCCTGTATGGTTTAAATCTTCTCGTTTTAAGTAAATTTTTGCACCATTTAGTTTTTTCGTTAAATTAGACGCAAAAGTAAGCGGTGTTGGACGTCCAGAATACTCTTGTAAAATTCGGACGTATTCTGCTTTAAACTCCTCATCGGCAAGTGCTTTGGCAAGCTCTTCTTCTATTTCCTCAAGCGGCCGCATTAATGTTTCCGGAACGAATTTTCCGCCAAAATCGCCAAATCTGCCATTCTCGTTTGGAACGTTATACATAATTCGCCACCTTCTCTTCAATTTCTTTCATTTTTTTTATGCTTTTTTCTCCGTTTTCTTCGATGCCGCTGCTGATGTCGATGCCGTAAGGACGGTACGAAAGCAGCTTTTCAATATTTTCCGGGGTGATTCCCCCGGCAATGAAACAAGGAACTGCTTGCCGCGCAGCTTCCTCTAAATAAAACGGAACATTTTCCCAATCGAATGTCATTCCGGTTCCGCCCCACGCCCCGTTTACACGACTATCTACTACATATCCGTCCGCAACACCGGCATATTGCTTCATCTTCGCGAGCGCCTTTTCATCGTGATGAATCGCCTTCCAAACGGAAAGATCTGTCATTTCTTTTATTTTTGCAATGTGTTCGACTGTTTCATGGCCGTGGCATTGGATCACCGCAAGCGGAAGTTGTGACGCCGCGTGGATGATTTGATCGATTGGCGCGTTGACAAACACGCCGACAAGCTGTTTGCCGCCAAGCGATATATATTGGAGCCATTGTTTTACCATTTCCACTTCCACTTTTCGTTTGCTTTCCGCAAAAATCAGCCCAACATAATTTGCTCTGCTTCGAACGCTTTTTTGTAAATCAGACGCGGTGCGGTTGCCGCAATATTTAAGGACCGGCAATGGATTCAACCTCCCGAAATAATTCGTAAATCGCTGCTTCCACGTCGTCTTTTCTCATCAGCGATTCTCCGACGAGCACGGCGTCTGCACCGTATGTTTGCACCGTTTTTAAATCAAGAGAAGTGCCAATGCCGCTCTCGCTGACAATGATGCTTGCGGTTGGTACAAACGGAATGACCTTGCTTGTCGTTTCCAAAGAGGTGACAAACGTATGCAAATCGCGGTTGTTAATCCCAATGATTTCTGGAATAAAAATATCTAAAATATTTTCCAGCGTTTTACGCTCATGCACTTCGACCAAACATTCCAATCCTTTGTCGTATGCTTCCTGATATAGCTCATACAACGTTTTTGCCGGCAGCGCTTCGCCGATTAATAAAATCGCGTCAGCTCCAATTCGTACGCTCTCTTCGATTTGAATACGATCAATAATAAAATCTTTGCGCAAAATCGGAAGCTGTACCGCTTGCTTTATATCGCTTAAATAGCCGCGGTGTCCTTGGAAATATCGTTCATCCGTCAATACGCTGATCGCATCCGCCCCCGCTTTTTCATACGCTTTTGCGATCGCCACAGGATGAAAATCCGGTCGAATTAACCCTTTTGACGGGGAAGCCTTTTTCACTTCCGCAATAAGACCGATAGAACGGTTTGGTTTTTTCAGCGCCGCCGATAACGAACGACGCTGTACGTTTTGCAAAGGCTTTGGCAATGTGAGTGTCTCTATTTCTTTCTTTTTCGTTGCAATAATTTGTTCAAGCATACTTTTCTACCTCTTTCATGCGCAGTCGCTCAAATTGTTCATAGGCTTTCTTTGTCATCATCGCTTCTTTTGCCATTTCGACCCCTTCGCGAATCGTCGCTGCTTTCCCCGCCGCATATAACGCGACGCCAGCATTAAGAATGACGATATTGATCGCGCTTTCGTTTGCTCTTCCTTCCACTACTGCCTTTAATAGTTCAGCACTTTGTTGAACCGTACGAACTTGAACGTGTTCTAACTTTCCACGCGCGAGCCCATATTGTTCCGGCGCGATCGTGAAACGGCGAATTTCACCATGTTTCAGTTCGACTACATCTGTTTCCGCCGAAATGCTGCATTCATCAAGTCCGTCTTTTCCGGTTACCAATAAAACGTGTTCCGAGCCAAGTCGGTGAAGAGTTTCCGCAAGTTTTTCCGCGTATTGTGTCGAATAAACACCGATTACTTGCCGCTTGCACCGTGCTGGATTCGAAAGTGGTCCAATTAAATTGAATACAGTGCGAAACCCGATTTCTTTACGCGGCAATGCAGCATATTTCATGGCGGAATGATATAGCGGCGCGAACAAAAAAGCCAATCCTTTCGTTTTTAGCGCTCGTTTCGCTTCCTCCGGGGTTGCTTGAATATCAATATGAAGCGCTTCTAATACGTCCGCGCTTCCGCTTTTTGAGGAAACCGCTCGGTTGCCATGTTTGGCCACTTTGACACCAAGTGATGATACGACGATCGCCGCCGCAGTGGAAATGTTGAATGTCGATGCCCCGTCTCCCCCTGTTCCGCACGTATCAATGGCTTCTTCTTCATAATCGAGCGTCATCATTCGGCTGCGCATCGCTTTCACCAATCCTGTCAATTCATCGACCGTTTCCCCGCGCAATCGCAAAATGGATAAGAAACTGGCAATCTGGCTGGCAGAGGCTTCTCCAGACATTATCATCATCATCGCCTCATACGCTTCTTCTTCTGTCAACGTATACCCCTCAATACATTTGGCAAGAAGTTGCTTAAACATATATATTCTCTCCTTTCGCAAACAATCGTTCGGCACGTTCCATCGCTTTGATTAAGGCGCTCGCTTTATTGCGCGTTTCTTTCCACTCCAATTCTGGAACGGAATCCGCGACAATTCCCGCGCCTGCTTGCACGTAAGCATAACCGTCTTTTACAATCGCAGTGCGAATCGCGATACATGAATCAATATTGCCGTCAAAACCGATGTAGGCAATCGTTCCAGCATATAAATTTCTTGCCGTCGGTTCTAGCTCCTGTAAAATTTGCATCGCCCTTACTTTCGGCGCACCGCTTACCGTTCCGGCTGGAAAGGCCGCTAACAGCGCGTCAATCGGGTGAATTCCTTCCTTTAACACACCCGTTACTTTCGAAATCAGATGCATGACATGGGAGAACTTTCCAATTTCCATTAACACTGGCGTCTCGACTGTACCATATTTCGCTACTTTTCCGATATCGTTGCGGGCTAAATCTACTAACATATAATGTTCGGCTCTCTCTTTCGGGTCATTGTAAAGCTCCCTTTGAAGATGCTCATCTTCTTCTGCCGACCGTCCTCTTCTTCTAGTCCCGGCGATCGGGTGGATTTCCATATGACGGTTATGCACTTGAATTAACTTTTCCGGAGAGCTTCCGACAATTTCGATACCGTCTAGCTGAAAATAAAACATATATGGCGACGGATTAATATGACGCAGCATTCGATAAATGTGAAACCCGCTCACTTGAATCGGAACGGTAAATCGCTGGGACAATACCGCCTGAAAAACATCTCCGTTGGCGATATAGCTTTTAATGGTTTCTACATCCCTCATAAATGATGCTTTGTCATAATTGGATATGACACCTTGAAAGGAAACACGCGTTTCTTCGTCATCGTGATGAAGCAATAACAATGGCTCTTCCCTTCCGCTTGCTGCTTTTTTCATCAATGTTTCGATTCGCTTTAACCCTTCCCCGTACTTTCTCTTCTTCGCTTCTTCTGTGTCCTTGTCGGATATGCGGACATAATGAATAAACACAATCTCACGCTTATGATGATCAAACACGATCAACGATTCACAAAACGTAAAATAACCCGTCTTCAAGGAAATATCGCGATTGGAATGAATTGGGACTTTTTCGATTGCGGAAATGAAATCATATCCTAAAAAACCGACCGCGCCGCCGGTAAATGGTATCTCGCTTGCAAGCTGCTTGACGCGCAGCTTCTGCTCAATGAACAGAAATGCTTCTTTTAACGAAGAAGCTTTCATCATTTCTTCGCCGCGCTCATCCATCACAGAAAACGTATGGCCGGTTTCACTCTCAATCGTTAAAAACGGCGATAAACCGATAAAGGAATAGCGGGCCCATGGCGATTGATCATCTTTGCTTTCTAGCAAAAACACCGCTTCACTTTTTAAATTTTCAAATATTTTCACTGGTTCAAACACATCTGCAAAAAAGCGGCGTACAATCGGAATGGTCTGGAAATGAACCGCATCTTCCAAAAAAGTGGTGATTGTGCAGTTTTTCATTATCTCTCCTCCGTTCATTCGGATGGAGAATGAGGGTTTATGAGGCGAAAAAGGGGAATAAAAAACCCAAAGACAGATGTCTTTGGGTAGATTTCTCATCACACGTACAAAAAAACTCACCTCAACTAAACTCACTCATTCTCATCTACCCTAAGCTCTGCTCTTACTCTGCTTATTACTTTTGTTTACTATGATATTACATTTCTGTTTTTTTTGTCAATGACAAATCTGGGCGCAATGTGACGGCATCACGTAAATAAATGTGGGAAATTTCCTCTTGTTTCTTCGTTGTCTCAACAGTCATCATCACACGTATGCAACGCGGCAATGAGTTGGGAACCGGAATTTCTCTCATACACATAACCGGAACGTACGTCCATCCTTCTATGCGGCGCAGCGCTTGTGCTGGAAACGCCGCGGTAATATCTTCGGTAACAGATATAAGAACGAACGATACATCGCTTGCGGTTACGTCATTGGCGCGAATCATTTCTTTCAGCAATGTTTCTGTGGCATCGACAATTTCCTCCGCTTCATTGCGTTCAACAGTAATGGCACCTCGAATTCCGCGGATCATTCTCTCCCTCCTCCCGCTGAAATTTGCGAAGCAATGCCAGCAGCGTTTCATCATCGAGCGGTTTTATTTCTGCCATGCCAATGTCTTTCAAAAGCACCATGCGGACCGTTCCTGCTCTTGCTTTTTTATCCCCTTTCATTTTTTCAAGGAGACGGTTTATATTTAGTTGTTTCGGAATGGAAACAGGGAATCCATATGTACGAAACCAAGAAGAAAAACGATCGTAATCCAGCGATATGTTATACACCCGCTCGCTTACAAAAATCGCAAAGAGCATCCCAAGCGCCACCGCATCGCCATGCGTCATCGCTCCATAGCCAAGTTCATTCTCAAGCGCATGCCCAAGCGTATGCCCAAAATTTAAATGCGCGCGAACGCCAGTTTCTTTTTCATCTTCCCGCACGACGCTTGCCTTTACTTCAATTCCTTTTTTAATGCAATATTGCAATCGCTCCCCTTTTAAGTCCGCAAGCTCGCGGATTTCTTGCCGCAGCCATTGATAAAAATCGCGGTCGCGAATAAGCGCGTGCTTAATTACTTCGGCAAAACCGGAGCGCAATTCTTTTTCCGGCAAGGAACGCAAAAAAGCAATATCATAAACGACCGCTTCCGGCTGGTAAAACGCTCCGATCATGTTTTTTCCAAGCGGATGATTGATCGCCACCTTGCCGCCAACGGCGCTGTCATGCGCAAGAAGCGTCGTCGGGATTTGAATGTATGGGATGCCGCGCATATAAGTGGCAGCGACAAATCCAGCTAAATCGCCGACAACGCCGCCGCCAAAGGCAAGAATAAGCGATTTGCGGTCAAGCCCGTATTGAAGCGCAGCGGTTTGACATGCATAGTATTGCTCAAATGATTTCGCCTCTTCCCCGCTCGGTATGACATATGTGTACACATCATAATCATTGGCAAGCAATGCGCAAAGTCTCGATAAATACAATTGTTCCAACGTTTTATCGGTGATAATAAGCAATTTCGTCCCTTTGGAAAAAGACAATTGCCGGAGAATGTCCGGAAGAGACTCAATGATCCCTTCACCGAGAAATAACGGGTACTGTTTTGTTTTCGTTTCAATAACGATTTGTTCCATCGTTAAAACTCCCTTGCATAACGGCGCATTTTTTCTACGTTTTCTTTAATGAGATCCATTCGGTCTTGACCGAACTGATCGACGATTGCCGAAGCAACTTCCCAAGCGACTACTGCTTCGGCGACAACGCTTGCCGCTGGTACCGCACAGCTGTCCGAACGCTCGATGCTTGCTGTAAACGGCTCTTTCGTTTCAATATCCACGCTTTGCAATGGCTTGTAAAGCGTTGGAATCGGCTTCATTACCCCGCGTACGACAATTGGCATCCCGGTTGTCATCCCGCCTTCAAATCCACCGGCGCGGTTTGTCCGGCGCGTAAATCCTTTTTCTTTGCTCCAAATAATTTCATCATGTACTTCGCTTCCCGGGCGTCGCGCCGCTTCAAAGCCGATGCCAAATTCAACGCCTTTAAATGCGTTAATGCTCACAATCGCCGCGGCAATTTTCGCATCAAGCTTCCGGTCGTAATGAACGTGGCTGCCGACCCCTGCAGGGACTCCTTCGACAATGACCTCCACAATGCCGCCGATCGAGTCGCCGTTTTTCTTCGCTTCATCGATCGCTTCCATCATTTTGACTGCCGCTTTTTCATCAAAACAGCGCACCGGCGACTCTTCTGTCACTTGCTGCAATTCCTCAAGCGAACGATAATCCATTCGCTCCGCACGAACTCCGCCAATTTCTATCACATGTCCGGCGACGCGAATGCCAAGCTCTTCTAAAATCCGCTTTGCCACCGCTCCCGCCGCAACTCGCACCGTCGTTTCCCGGGCTGACGATCGTTCTAATACATTGCGCATATCACGATGCCCGTATTTTAATGCACCATTTAAATCGGCATGCCCAGGACGCGGACGCGTCACCTTCCGTTTTACTTCTTCTGCTGAATCGATCGGCTCAATTGACATAATGTTTTGCCAATGTTTCCAATCACGGTTTTCTACGACAAGCGTGATTGGCGAGCCTAACGTTTTCCCGTGGCGCACACCGCTGAAAATTTTCACTTCATCTTTTTCAATTTGCATCCGCCGACCACGGCCGTACCCTTTTTGTCTTCTTGCCAGCTCTTTATTAATATGTTCAGCAAGCAGCGTCAGCCCAGCCGGCACTCCTTCTAAAATAGTCGTTAACTGTGGTCCGTGTGATTCTCCCGCTGTTAAATATCTCATCCTGTTCTCTCCCTTCAACTCTTTAACGCGGTTAAGTAACAATATATCATAAATTAAAAAAATGAAAATAGTTTTTGATAAAAAAAGAATTCATCTTGCCGATGAACTCTTTCATAAACTATTTTATTTTGCGATAAAAAAATGTGTCTTCTATTTCAAAACCGTACAAGGCTGGGTTAAAAATTTGTTCCGTGCTGCCGACAAACAGTATTCCGCCTGGCCGCAACGCTTGATTAAATTTATAGTAGAGTTGTTGTTTTGCCTCCTCTGTAAAATAAATAAGCACATTGCGGCATACAATTAAATCAAATTGACGGCCGAATGGATCGGCAAGCAAGTTATGCTTTTTAAACGTCACCGTTCTTTTTATCTTTTCGTCGATTTTATAATACATTCCTTCTTTCTTAAAAAACTTTTTTTTCATTTCTTCCGGAATTTCTTGCAATGACCGTTCCGTATACAGCCCTATTTTCGCGCGGGCAATCGCGTTTTCATCGATATCTGTTGCTAAAATGGAGACATGGGCTAGCGGTATGTATTTCGATAAAATCATCGCTACCGTATAAGGTTCTTCTCCGGTAGAACAGGCAGCGCTCCATATTTTTAAGCGGCGGTTTTGTTCGAAGAGTTTCGGCAAAATCTTTTTTTCAAGCACTTCCCACCGTTTCGCATTTCGATAAAATTCCGACACGTTAATCGTCATTCGGTCAAGAAATTCATGAAACAATGCCTCGTCTTTTTCCATTGCTTGAAAAAATTCTTGAAAATTTTTTAATCCTCTTTTTTCATAGAGCGACGTTAAGCGTCTTTTCATTTGCGCTTCTTTATACTGAGCAAGGTCAATGCCTGTTTTTCGCTTGATGTTCTCAATAAACCACTGGTAGCCGTTCATTGTCGTTTTTCCTCTCTTTTCTCATTTCCAAACGAGTGCGCCTATGCCCTAGTATATCGTAAAACCAGCTAAAAAGAGAACAGAAAATTAGAAATAAAAAACCGGCCATGTCACTGACCGGTCTTCTTTCTAATATACCCATTCGTTCATTAATTTTGAATAATTGACAAGCTCTTCTTCTTTGAAAAATAAGCGAATTTCCCGTTCAGCGCTTTCCGGGGAATCGGAACCGTGAATGACGTTTTTCCCGACAGTCAGACCATAATCACCGCGAATCGTGCCAGGCGCTGCTTCCTGCGGGTTTGTTTTTCCCATCATTTGTCTAGCCGCCGCAATAACGTTTTCGCCTTCCCATACCATTGCAAATACAGGGCCTGATGTAATAAAGTCTACTAGCTCTCCGAAAAACGGACGTTCTTTATGTTCCGCATAATGCTGTTCTGCTAACTCTCGGGATACTTGCATTAACTTTGCACCGACAAGCTGGAATCCCTTTTTCTCAAAGCGAGCAACAATCTCGCCGATTAAGTTGCGCTGAACCCCGTCAGGTTTGACCATGATAAACGTTCTTTGCATCATCAATTCTCCACCCCTACTGTGATATGTACTAGGAAATCGGATTCCCAACAAAATAGTACCATTGTTTTCGCGCATTAGCAATAATGTCCTTGAAAGCGCTAGAAATCCCTTTTTCCGATATATTTTGCTATGTCATATAATGTGGAACGCGCCTTATTGTTTGGCAGCGTTTCTAATACACGAAACGCTTTTTGCAGATAGCGGTCGCTAAGCGCATACGATTTTTCGATCGCACCAGTTTGTTTAATCAACGTAATAATTTCTTTCATTTCGTTTGGCGTTGTTTTCGGATGAACAGCTGTAATTCTCTCTCTTGCATGTTTATCCTCCATCGCGAATAACGCAGGAAGCGTTACATTTCCTTGCAATAGATCACTTCCCGCCGGCTTGCCGAGCTTTGCTTCCGTGCCGGTAAAATCAAGAATGTCATCCGTAATTTGAAATGACATGCCAACATAATAGCCAAATAAGTAAAGACGCTCTGCCACGTCTTTTGCAGCGTTTGCGGCAATCGCTCCGAGCTGGCAGCTTGCCGCAATCAATAGCGCTGTTTTTCGTTTGATGCGCCGCAAGTAACAACGAAGGTTTTGATCGAAACGATATTTATCTTTAATTTGTTCAATTTCACCACGGCATACTTCGACAATCGTATTCGCTAAAATGCGATGAGCAAGCGGATTCTCAAGGCGTGCCATCTGTTCAAGAGAACGGGCAAACATATAGTCGCCGGTATACATGGCAAAACGATTGTTCCATTTTGCCTTAATCGTTTTTCTTCCTCTCCTTAGCTCCGCATCATCAATCACATCATCATGAACGAGTGAAGCCATGTGGATTAACTCCAACGCCACTGCCACATGTTTAATTCGTTCAATATCATATGTACCGAATTTTGCGGCAAGCAATACAAAAACGGGACGGATCCGTTTTCCGCCCGCTTGCAACAAGTGTAGCGCAGCCTCGCTCAATTGCGAGTAATCGGACTGGACCGTTTTTTCTAATTCTTTTTCAACTGCACGTAAATCCGTATTCAAAAACGAATACATTGCTTTTAACTTCATCCTGTTCACCTTAACTATTATCGTTTATGACCTAAATGCATCGCAGCAACTCCAAATGTGTACGATTTGACTTCAATATCGACGAAGCCGGCGTCGCGGAACATCTGTGCAAGCTCATCTCTTCCAGGAAAATCGCGCGCCGATTCCTGAAGCCACGAATATTCTTCATAACTCTTTGCAAATAACTTTCCAAATAGAGGCATAATAAAGCGAAAGTAAAAATAGTATAACTGACGAAAACCAATTAACGTCGGCTGCGATGTTTCAAGGCAAACGACTTTGCCGCCTGGCTTTACAACGCGATACATTTCTTTCAGCACCGTCATATAGTCAGGTACATTGCGCAAACCAAAGCCAATCGTTACATAATCAAACGTATTATCAGGAAATGGTATGTTCATCGCATTGCCGTGAATCAGTTTTACGTTTGCCAACTGGCGTTCTTTTACTTTTTGTTCGCCAACTTGCAACATATTTTTGCTGAAATCAAGCCCGTATACTTCACCGCTTGGCCCGACCGCTTCAGCAAGCGCAATCGTCCAATCGGCAGTACCGCAGCAAACGTCGAGCGCCTTTTTCCCCTTTTGTACATTCATTCGCTTCATCGTATCCTCACGCCATTTGAGATGACGCCGGAAACTAATGACCGAATTCATTCGATCGTAATGTTTATAAATTTTTTCAAATACATGATGAACCCGTTCTTCTTTTGATTGATACATACTTCTACCCTTCTTCCACCGTCTTTTTCGCGATGGCTGAAAAACCGCCAGTTAACTCGGAAATGCGGATTTGCAACGCCTCATTGACTTCTAATTTTATTTTTAGCAATTTCTCTTTGCAATGGTCAATATAGCGATTACAAATATGGAGCAAATAATGTTTTTGCTCTTTTGTCACCGTTTTTGTTTTTGGAAATACGATATTTGCCATTTGCTCAAACAAAACGGAAGAACCAGAATGGATAAACGTCTCTCTTTCCTTGTTTAACCGTTTTAACAGCAAGTAATCATACGAAAAATTTACCCATAACGGCGCAGAAAAATGCTCTGCCATTTTGCAAATTAATGCTGACTCAATCGTTCCAACACTGTCGAATAATGTTTCAATTCGTTCAATATCTTTTTGATATAATCGAATTTTATGCTCATTAATCTCTTTAATGGCCTCTGCAAACAGACGAATCATCGAAATTTCATTCAACTTTGCTAAATAATCGTAATATAAACCGCTATATAAATCCCCTGCAAGGACCACCAGTTGTCTTGTTTTCAAATCATCGTCTTCATGGTTGGAAACAGAATTTGTTACTTCGTCATGGGTATCAAGGGCGATTTGGACAAGCATCATTGGAATAATATAATGGTCAGCTTTCTCTGGGGAAATTTGCGCATCTTCTAACATGGATAATGATAGCAAAATGCGATCTTCGTCGATTGGTCTTGACGGTATATGCTGAAGCAAATAAGAATGGTGAAGAAATCGTTCAATTTGCTCTTTTAACAATGCGATTTTTATCATGATGTTTTTCAATATAATCACCCTTGCCCCAAAAATTTGCATACAATATAACGGAGTAATTATAACATAATTTTTCTGTAAACGCTCTAGTTTCAATAGAAAATCGTTAAATTACTTTTTTCCTTCTGACTCAATTTCTCCATGTCTCGTTTGAATATACGCTTTTCCTCTTACTTTAATGGCTGATGTATGTTCAGTGAATTGAGCGATCAACACTTCGCCTTTATCGAGCTTTTCCGAATGGTGAAAACGTGTATCCGCGCCTCTTGTTAGCCCGATGACGTTCACACCATCCTCGAGTGCTTTAATAACGATATAGTCGCTGTTTATATTCATAACTCTCTCCTCCTTTTTAGTTATTCGTATATTTTATCCTTTTATGAGCGAAAGCACTTCTGCACGGGCGACTTGGTCCGTTTCAAATACTCCTCTCACCGCCGTTGTCACTGTTTTTGCTCCTGGTTTTTTCACGCCGCGCATCGTCATGCACATATGTTCTGCTTCGACCACTACCATTACTCCATATGGATCGAGTGTTTCCATAATCGAATCAGCCACTGTCGCTGTAATGCGTTCCTGCAATTGTGGGCGGCGAGCTACTGTTTCCACCGCTCGTGCCAGCTTGCTTAACCCTGTGACTTTTCCGCCGCGAGGAATATATGCGACATGAGCGACTCCAAAAAACGGAACTAAATGATGCTCGCACATAGAGTAAAACGGAATATCTTTGACTAGCACTAACTCCTCATGGTCTTCACTAAACACGGTTTGAAAATGCTGCTTTGGATCTTCATGCAATCCCGCAAATACTTCGGCATACATCTTCGCAACTCGTTTTGGCGTATCGACCAATCCTTCACGATTCGGATCTTCCCCAATCGCCTCTAAAATCAACCGAACTGCATATTCAATTTGTTCATAATTCACGTGTGGCATACAAACAACATCCTCCTGCATCATAAAAGCTGAATGTAATCCGATTCTAGCATATATAACGAAAAAAAAGCAAAAAAGAAGGGAAGCATATCGCTACCCTTCCTTAAAAGCTCTTGATTGCTTTATTATGTAAGCTTACTTTACAGCATCTTTAAGAGCTTTACCTGGTTTGAAAGCAGGAACTTTGCTCGCAGGAATTTCCATTTCTTCTCCTGTTTGCGGATTGCGCCCTTTACGAGCTGCACGCTCACGCACTTCAAAGTTCCCAAATCCAATTAATTGAACTTTATCACCTTTTCTTAACGCTTCCGTAATAGATTCAAATACAGCATCTACTGCTTTTGTTGCGTCCTTTTTGGAAAGACCGCTAGTTTCAGCAACTGCGTTGATTAAATCCGTTTTATTCATACCATTCACCTCCTCCCAAGAGAGTTGTAAAAAAACTTCTTACTAATTCCATTTCTTCACATTTTCTCATATTTCTATACGTATAAAATTCGGTGACATGCCTAATATTAAACAATTTATCGCTATAATTCAACACATTTTCAACAAATCAATAAAATTTAGGCACATTTCACCAAAGAAAGCAACTTTTTCTGATAAAAGATTATCATATGTCCTATACGTTATCAAGATAAAATCCTTGTTTTCAAGGGTTTCTATCATTTTCTCACATAGTAATGCGGGCAGTAAAAAAAAGACTCCAAACATGGAGCCTTTTTTATAAAATAATTGCGATTAAACCGCCAGAGCCTTCGTTAATAATACGCTCTAGCGTTTCTTTTAACTTGTAACGCGCATTTTCCGGCATCAGGGCAAGTTTTGCTTGAATGCCTTCGCGGACGATCGAACTAAGCGAACGGCCAAATATGTCTGAATTCCAAATGGAGAGAGGATCATCTTCGAAATCTTGCATTAAATAACGGACAAGTTCTTCGCTTTGTTTTTCCGTACCGATAATTGGAGCAAATTCCGATTCGACGTCCACTTTAATCATATGAATGGACGGAGCTACCGCTTTTAGCCGAACACCGAAGCGAGATCCTTGGCGAATAATCTCCGGCTCTTCTAGGCTCATATCGGAAAGCGCCGGCGCTGCAACACCGTAACCGGTTTGTTTAACCATTTTCAGCGCATCAGCAATTTGATCATATTCGGCTTTTGCATGGGCAAAATCTTGCATGAGCTGTAATAGATGATCCCTTCCGCGAATTTCTACACCAACGACTTCTTTTAAAATTTGATCATACAGTTCATCTGGTGCATATAAGTCAATTTCCGCAATTCCTTGCCCCATTTCAATGCCGGCAAGGCTGGCTTTTTCAATAAAATCATATTCGCTGAATTGCTGCACAACTCTGTCGACATCGCGCAGCCGTTTGATGTCTTTTACCGTATCGCGCACAGCTTCTTGATAGCTTTCGCGAAGCCAATGATCTTCGCGGAGCACCATGACCCAGCTCGGTAAGTTCACATTCACTTCTAATACCGGAAACTCATATAATGCTTCACGAAGCACGTTATAAACGTCCGCTTCCCGCATGCCTTCTACGCTCATTGCCAACACTGGAATATCGTATTTTTCCGCAAGCTCGCGACGAAGAACTTCTGTATCAGGATGATGAGGGCGAACGGTATTAATAATCATAATAAACGGCTTACCGACTTCCTTCAGCTCATTAATGACGCGCTCTTCTGCTTCCACATAATCTTGGCGCGGAATCTCGCCGATTGTGCCGTCGGTCGTAATGACCACACCGATCGTAGAATGTTCTTGAATCACTTTTCGTGTGCCGATTTCTGCCGCTTCGTGAAACGGAATCGGCTCCTCGTACCATGGGGTATGAATCATACGCGGGCCGTTTTCATCTTCATAGCCTTTTGCGCCTGGAACAGCATATCCTACACAATCAACGAGGCGAATATTTACTTCTAATCCCTCATCGACTTTTACGGTAACAGCTTGGTTCGGTACAAATTTTGGCTCCGTCGTCATAATCGTTTTTCCAGCGGCGCTTTGCGGCAGTTCATCTTGCGTACGCGCTTTATCTGCTTCGTTTTTAATGTTAGGGATGACGACAAGTTCCATAAATCTTTTTATAAAAGTAGATTTACCGGTCCGGACCGCTCCGACTACTCCTAAATAAATATCGCCACCAGTTCGCTCGGCGATATCTTTGAAAATATCGACTTTTTCCAAATGACTCCCCTCCAGTCTTTGGGTCGTTATAGTTAACAACCAAATTTGCTAGTATTGTAGGACACTATATGAATATGATGTTGTCCTATTCATTTATGACTAAAATATAAAAAATCCCTTCTCTAGAATGTATTTTCCTAGAGAAGGGTTCATGACTTAATTCGTTAAAAAAATTGGTTCATTTGTTTTGGGATCAATCGTATATGGAAGGGAGTAAGCCGGCACAAACAACGAATGTTTCACTAATATATCGCGAATATCATCACCTGGCCGATAATGGTGTTTTTCTTTTCTTAACGCATTATATAAATCAATGCGATAATCGATATAAATTTCTCCATTATAGTCAATGACAAATGGCAAATTGTTTCCCGAAAATGGACTGACAGCATGCGGCGGCTCTTTATAACCGAGCTTTTTATAATCAAGTGTAAATACTCCTTTTGCGATCATTTTCTTAAACGGAGGATATTTATGTTGATCTTGATACATTTTCAAACGCAATTTCAGTTCGCGAATTTGTTCGGCTGAGCGCAAGTCAAGCAACTTAACGGTTGGATTGTTTTCGGCATCTACAATGACGTATTGAAAAATCCCGCCGCTTTCATAGGCGTTTCCTGGTGGTTCCTGCATATAACGTGGTATTAATTTATTAAAATCAATAGGATACTTTTGATAAATCGGAGTTTTCATATCGCGCGTTTTTATCGGCAAAAGCCCCCCCGTCGCTTCACGGTATTGATTAACTGCCGATTGCACCGCAGCCACTTGGTCTTCGTACGGAATTTGATTTTGTTTTAACCGTTCTTCTGGATACAGACAGCCTGAGAGAGAGAATAACATCAAGCACAATGCCATGCAACGAACAATCCATTTCATTTACAATCCATCCTTTAACCGTGTCTATTCTGGTGTAGGTCCGCTAAATACGACAAAAATAATAATAATTCCTGCTAAAATCATAAGGACATAAGCGATAAATGCCAAAATAAATCGAATAATCTTGTTTTTTGCTTTATAACGGCTAATATAAATTGAAAATACCGAAATAAACATGAATACCATTGAGGTAATGGCAATCCACATTTTCGCCAACGCCGGTGACATCGTTTTTCCTCCTTTTTTCGACACTTATTATAGCATATCACCTAATACACGGCGCAAAAAAAACTGAAGTAAAGCGGGGCTTTCTTTACTTCAGTTTAACAATAATACCCTTGTTCCGGAAGCTCAAGTCTATAGTTGTTCGTAGTATTGTATGCGAAGTACAAACAACTTGTATCATCGAACGCCTATTTTCTTTATTTTTACTGTTGCGATTCCGTAAGAATATTCATTAAATCATCCATCTCTTGCGTTTTCCCGCGCGACATTAACGAATCCACCGCATCTTTTGGATCTTTTCCGTCGAACAGTACTTCATAAAGCACTTCCGTGATTGGCATTTTTACTCCGAGTTTTTTGGCAAGCTGATAAGCCGCTTTCGTTGTTCTTACCCCTTCTACAACCATTCCCATGCTTTCAAGCACTTCATCCAGCTTTTTTCCTTTTCCCAACATATGACCAGCGCGCCAATTTCGTGAATGAACACTTGTACATGTGACAATTAAGTCGCCGACGCCTGTTAATCCGGCAAAGGTCAGCGGATTGGCACCAAGCGCGCAGCCTAAGCGGGCAATTTCTGCAAGACCTCTTGTAATAAGGGCCGCTTTTGCATTATCCCCATATCCTAATCCATCCGTAATACCGGCAGCTAAAGCGATAATATTTTTCAATGCTCCACCGAGTTCAACCCCAATTAAATCCGGATTGGTGTAAACGCGAAAGTATTGGTGGTTCATAAACAAATCTTGAATGCGCTCCGCCGCTTTCATGTTTTTCGAAGAAACGGTTACGGTCGTCGGATGGCGCAAGCTTACTTCCTCGGCATGGCTCGGGCCAGATAAGACGACAACATCTTGCAAAAGCTCTCCCATTTCTTCCTCAATGATTTCAGAGACACGTTTATGTGTGTCTGGTTCAATTCCTTTACTCACTGCTACAATGGTGATTGGTTCATGAATACAATTGCCCACTTTCCGTAATACTTCTCGAATTGCTTTTGTCGGTACAGCTAACACAACCGTTTGAATATGATCTAGCGCTCGACAAAGATCATCATAACCAACAATTCCTTCAGGCAGCTGAATCCCTGGCAAATATTTTTCATTCGTCCGTTTTGTGTTTATTTCCTCAATCTGCTCCGAACGGTGCCCCCAAAGACGAACAAGATATTTGTTATCTGCTAAAACAATGGAAAGCGCTGTCCCCCAGCTTCCTGCTCCTAGCACTGTAATTTGCTCCATCGTTTCTCACTTCCTTTTATAAAATTGCTTGCCGCCTCCGCTTTTCGGTGTCGCCGATGAGCAGGCGCCCTTCGCTTTTCTTATTTCCTTGGTCTGGCGATGATTTTTATTGGTGTGCCTTCGAAGCCAAACGCATCGCGGATGCGGTTTTCTAAAAAGCGTTCATAGGAGAAATGCATCAATTCTGGGTCGTTGACAAAAACAACAAACGTTGGCGGTTTTACAGCCACTTGCGTCATGTAATAAATTTTTAAGCGCCGTCCGTTATGCGTTGGTGTCGGATTCATTGCTACTGCATCCATAATCACTTCATTCAACACATTTGTTTGCACGCGCATCGCATGATTTTCACTCACCATGCGAACGAGCGGCAATAATTTATGTAAGCGTTGTTTTGTTTTTGCAGAAACAAAGATAATTGGCGCATAATCAAGAAATGGAAAATGATCACGAATTTTCCGCTCAAATTCGATTAATGTTTTGTCATCTTTTTCAATCGCATCCCATTTGTTTACAACAATGATTACACCTCGCCCCGCTTCATGGGCATATCCGGCAATTTTTTTATCTTGTTCGATAATCCCCTCTTCGGCGTTCAAAACAACGAGAACGACATCAGAGCGCTCAATCGCTTTTAACGCGCGCAATACACTATATTTTTCGGTGCTTTCATAAATTTTTCCTCTTTTTCTCATTCCTGCTGTATCAATAATAACATATTCTTGTCCTTCCCTCACAAACGTTGTATCGACAGCATCCCGTGTCGTACCGGCAATATCGCTGACAATGACGCGCTCTTCTCCTAAAATGGCATTAACAAGGGATGATTTGCCAACGTTCGGCCGTCCGATTAAACAAAACTTAATTACATCTTCTTCGTATTCTTCTTGACCGCGTTTTGGAAAGTGGCGAACTACTGCATCCAATAAATCACCGAGCCCCGTTCCGTGCGAACCGGAAATCGGATATGGATCGCCAAACCCAAGTGCATAAAAATCGTAAATGAGATCGCGCATTTCTGGATTATCAATTTTATTCACCGCAAGGACAACAGGTTTGTTAGAACGGTGTAAAATTTTCGCTACTTCCTCATCAGCCGCTGTCACTCCATCACGGCCGTTTACCATAAAAATAATAACGTCTGCTTCATCGATCGCGATTTCCGCTTGTTGGCGAATTTGCACTAAAAGCGGCTCATCGCCAATATCGATCCCGCCTGTATCAATTAAGTAAAATTTATGATTTAACCATTCCGCGCTGCTGTAAATTCTGTCGCGAGTCACCCCAGGTACATCCTCCACAATGGAAATACGCTCACCAACGATTCGGTTAAAAATCGTTGATTTTCCAACATTCGGACGTCCAACAATTGCTACAACTGGATTGGTCATGCTATCACCCTTTCTTTACGTATCGCGACTGTAAAAAAGCACCCTTCAAGGAAGGGTACAGCTGTTTTATTTTATCAAAAACACCATTCGCCAACAATAATCTAATGCTTGACAATGATGAATAATTCTTCTGCCAGCTCATGAGCAATCCCATCAAGAATCGCTTCTAAATTGGCGGCGATCCTCTCCATTTCTTCTTTTGTTTCACATGTAAAAATCGGAGCCCCTCCCGCAACTTTTTGCGCATTCGTTGTAATGACAGCTAGGATCATTTTCTCATGTGTCATATTCTTCTATTCTCCCCTTCGAATAAACTGCCGTTTTTTTGGCATACGAATAGCATTTTCTAATATCGGTGCATTCTCAATAATCTTTTTTGCCTTTTCGATGTCATTCACCTGCGGCAAAATAAAAATACCCACACGCCCATCATTTAAATCCCGTTTGGCTAGGGGCACAAGCGCCGGCGTCCCTGAATCGCGATATACTCCAAGCGCGGAAGATACGTCATGCAAAATCGCCTGCCGTTGTCCCAGGTTTGCAATCGTTGTGCGCGCATTAAAATTTTTCGGCGTTAAAATAAACCCCATCCCATATCGCAAAATCTCTTCGCGGCGTGCTTGCAGCCCGATATTCATAATGTAAATGTTATCAACATATAATCCCGCTCCTTCAAAATGCGGCTTTACATATTCCACGTCTGCAATATCTTTTAAGCGATTCCCGGTCATTAACCGGTGCGCAATGAACAAACAAATCACGCTGACAACCATTGCTGCCCAAACATTCCATATTAAATACGCAAGTGTGGAAAAGAAAGAAGTAAAAATAACTAAATAGTTGCGCCCTTCAAAAACAATGGCAATTCCTTCAATATATGTCTTTCCGCGCGGCACAAGTTCATATTGGTCAAGTTCGTTCAATGTATTGCGTTCCATATTGCGCACTTCACGAAACTGCGACGCAGCAAGCGCTAAAAAAGTGATGGCTGTAAATTCTTTTTCCATAATGGCCGGAACGGCAATGGTGCCGAGGCCAGCAGCAATCACACCAAGAGCGATGTGAATGGTTTTTCCGTGCAAATATGTCGGATATTGACGATAGTCTGTCCGTAATAAATATAACCGTGTCAGCACTCCAACCACAACTCCATATAGAATGGGAAAAGTATATTCATTCATGGCTGTCTTGTCCCCCTTATTTGTTTTTTTCCATCGACATACACTGCAATCTGCTCGAATAGCGTCCAAATAAGCAAGCAAAACGCACTAATGGATATTGTGTCTAAAAAAGAAAAAGAACCAATGACATATGAAAACGCTACTCTTTTGGAAATGATGGAGTACAATATTTCTCCTTGGCAGCTTCCAATGATCAAGCATACTAAGCGTGATTGAATATTTTCGTAAAATAGAAAACATATTATGAATAGCATCCCTGCAAGCATCCATGTACGATCCATCCATATCCATACTGGGTCAAAAAGAACGAGCAATTGGAAAGATGTATAGGCAAAGGCAATCGTCAATGCGGCGATCACTAAATATAGAAGCTTCCGACGAGTTTGCTTTGCCGTGAAATAACAGGATAAGAAAAAAAGAAATAAAAAAGAAAGCGTTACACAAAAACTGCCTATATACAGCGAAACAGATGAGAGGATAATGGTAATCAATGCGATCGCGGCCAACATCGTCCGTTGGCGTGTTTTTTTCATAAAAAAAGTTGCGATCATCCATATTATCCAAAAAAAGGAGTAAAAATAAATACCTTCCATACCTTCTGCCCCCTTATTATGTTCATTATTTCATCTTTTATGAACATTCATTCGCGCATAAGGAAAATAAAAAATAGTTATAGTAAAGAATGACATAGAAAAAGAAAGGAGCGAAAACAAAGTGGGCAAAGACCGGCAAGAAAAAAAGCTAAAACAATCACACCGCGTCGAGTCCGACCGTGATCAATCTATCGAACACAAAGGCGCAACAAGACTCGAAGACCCAGAAGCAGCAAGAGAACGAAATCAACACTAAAAAGTAGACGCACCGCATTTATCTGCGACAAGTGCAGAAAGATTAAAAAGGATAGCATCAAAAAAGCTGACTCCATGATTACAAATGGAGTCAGCTTTCAAATTGAAAAAGCAGAACATCAAGAACTTTTATTTTTCCATCATTCGCCCGAGTGGTTTATAAATATAGTCGATCATCTGCGTCGGACCTGGAAGATCGGGGTTCCATATTAACACTATCGCAAGAATCGTTCCCAGACTTAAAAGTACAACAAAAACGGCTTTTTCTTTTTTCTGCGTCCGGTTTATTCGCGGCCACTCGTATAGAAAGATGAGGGCAACCAAGACAAGAGTACCTAGTATTAATCCAATTTTCATTATTTTTTCACCTCTTGTTCAGGCAATCCTTGCGGAGCAGTGTCTATGCCCGGTCTGCGGACATATACCTTCGTCTTCACAACCACTTCAACGTCAGGGAAGATTTCCTCCCAGCGATCCTTTACCCGGTTCCATTCTCTTGGATATTTCCGGTGGAAAGTATCTGCAAAGCCAAAAATATCGGCTTTCATTTCTTTTTGTACTTTTTTCAATGTGTTTCTAATGCGCTTATTCGTCTCCTTTGCCAATTCTTTTTCGATCATTTTCGTATACTTAGGGTTTAGCAAATCTAATTTTGTTCCGTTTAATATGATATCGTCTTCCGCAGTCGCCTTTACGATCATCTTCCATTTGCCTTTCTCATATTTCGGGATAAGTCCCGTATGCGCTCTTATCAGCGTGGCCGTAATATTTCCCTTTTCCCCTTTCGGCTTAATCGTGATATTCGCCTCTTTAATCTCATTTCTGAGCCAAAGCACGCCCCGAGTCAACTGATCATCAATATCTCCGATCATTTTATCCTTCTTAAAAATGGCGGTACGTTGGATAAACGCAATGGGCTGCAGTTCTTTTTTCCCTTCTTCCGGCGGCTTGATCTTCACCATGGGAAGAGCCGCTGCACCGGCATCGCCGCTTAGCATTTGCAGAACATCTTTTACCGTTACTCGCAATAAAAGCTGCGATTCTGACAATTCCCGCAGCACTTCTGATGAGCTTTGCTCAATCGGAGGGACCAATTCAAGCACACTTTTCGCAGTTCCTTCACTCACTAATACATTGTCGGTGAAGCCCTCCCGCGGCCCCCTTATCACAGATTCCCCCACCGGTTCTTCGATGGAACGTTTTTCCCAATGTGCCAAACCTAAAGCGAATCCTTCGCTTTGTTGATCGATAAGCAAGACCGGATTTCCACCAGAGATCTGTTCAATGCACTCTGTTATTGTTTGTACTCTCTTTACCTTAGAAACGGTCAATTTTTGTTCTAGTATATGATTGACATGAATGAACTGATCGGTATTCTCCTTGGCATTATTTTCTTTCATCAAAGGGGTGAGCACGCCCGCATCGATTTCTTCGATGTCAGCTAAACCGTCGATATAAATAAGGGCAGCCTTTGTTTTTCCACCAATTTGAAATGGGCGAAAAACGACATCCATACAATTTTGATAGATATTTTGCAGTTTTTGCAGATTTTTATTTAAGTCGGTAGAAAGAAAGTCCTGTTGTTGCTGATTTTGGTTCTGTTGTTTTTGATCTTGTTCTTGTTTCTTTATGATTTGTTTTCTTTTCTTCCTTTCTTTAAAAAAAAACATCCAATTCCCCTTCTTTCTAACAAGCAGGCGTTCTCAACTTTTATTTTTTCCATTTTTAAAATACGATAACCCCTTTTTTTGACAATAAAGTTATTTAAAACATGAAAAAATCATTCCTTCGCTAGCCGGAGGCACTTATTCCAACTCACGGTTGCAGGTGTACAGCCAAACGAGGCCAGCTTTCGGCGTGCGAAAGAACCTTTTTTGTCCATGGAGCATAGATTTTGTTGATCTTTTTATAGAATATATGTTCGATTTAAAGAATAAAAAACACCGCGATTCATCTCCCCACTTTACTCAGAGGGGGTTAATGAAAAACCCCTTCGTCCCGTGATTTTGGTCATCGGGATGAAGGGTGAATTTATCGGCAACTATATACTTTCGTGTCAAAGCCTCTTTCCGTTAACCAATGATGCGTATCACCGCGAATGACAAGCGGCACACGCTGCAGCTTATCGATCGTCTTTGCCCCCAGCGCCCCCATAATCAACGTTAAATCGTGATGAAGCTCCTCGATAGAGGCAACTAACGCTTCCACTCCTTGTTCGACAAGCGTTCGCAACAATGGTCCCGCCATTCCAACCGCGGATGCTCCTAGGGCGATCGCTTTCGCAGCATCCAACGCTGTACGGACACCGCCGCTGCCGATCACGACTAAAGAAGGAGAGGTTTGCGCTACCTCTACGATTGATGCCGCCGTTGGAATCCCCCAATCATTAAAATACGTTATTATGTTGGAACGTCGTTTATTTTCAATACGGGCAAAATTGGTGCCGCCCAAGCCTCCAACATCGATGATTTTCACGCCTACTTCTTCTAAGCGCGAAGCAGTTTCCTTGCTCATGCCAAATCCTACTTCTTTTACGATAACAGGGACTTGAACGGCTTGAACAATTTGTTCGATGCGAAGCAGTACTCCCGTAAAATCACGATCTCCTTCCGGCATCACAAGCTCTTGCACCACATTTAAATGAATTTGCAGACCGTCCGCCTCAATCATATCTACAGCACGCTTCGCATCATCGACAGTTGCTTCACTGCCAATGTTCGCAAAAATAATGCCGTTTTTATTTACTTTTCGTACAATTTCAAACGTTCCTCGCTGTTTATTGTCTCTTAGCGCCGATGTTTGCGAACCAACGGCCATCGCTATCCGGCAATGTTTTGCCGCCTCCGCTAATCCTTTATTAATTTCAAACGTTTGTTTTCCTCCGCCGCCGGTCATCGCATTGATAAAGAAAGGCGAACTTAACGAAAGTTCGCCTAAAGCAGTATGCAAGTGAATATCGTTCATGCGTACATCAGGTAAACTTTGATGAACAAACGTAATGTCATCAAATCCGCTTGCACCTTGATCGGCAGTAGAGAGCGCATGCTGAATATGTTCGATTTTCCGCTTTGCTCTGCTCATTGCTTCATCCTCGTTATTTTAATTTTTTCAGCTGTTCCCCGAGGACTTCGCCAATTTGAAAACCTCTTACTTCATTAGACGGCTTTGTATATTGGCTATAATCTTCTTCAGGTGCTGTTTCTTCTTCGATCAGCTCGCGCATACTTAACGAAATGCGGCGCTCCGCTTCGTTTACATCAAGCACTTTCGCTTTTACTTCTTCTCCTTCTTTTAGCACTTCATGAGGGGTGCCGATGCGCTTATTAGAGATTTGTGAAATGTGGACAAGGCCTTCGACGCCTGGGAAAATTTCAACGAACGCGCCAAACGGTACAAGCCGTTTTACCTTGCCAGTGACGATATCGCCAGGGGCGACTTTTTCAGCAATCCCTTCCCAAGGGCCCGGCATTGCTTCTTTGATCGAAAGGGAGACGCGGCCATTTTCTTCGTCAACCGCAAGCACTTTTACTTTTACGGTTTCTCCTTCTTTTACGACTTCGGACGGATGGGCGACACGTGTATGGGAAAGCTGCGAAATATGTACAAGTCCATCAAAGCCGCCAACATCAACAAACACGCCAAAGTCGGTGACACGGCGTACGGTTCCCTCAAGCACTTGTCCTGGCTCTAAACGGCTAAGCGCCTCCTTGTGCTTGCGTTCTTGCTCTTCTTCCACAACAGCACGATGTGATAAAATGATGCGATTTTTTTCACGGTTAAGCTCTACCACTTTTACTGCAAGCGTCTTCCCTTTATAATCAGAAAAGTCTTCAACATAGTGAGGTTCTACAAGAGAAGCGGGTATAAATCCACGCACTCCTACATCAGCAACAAGCCCGCCTTTGACGATGTCTTTTACGACGACATCAAACGTTTCTCCGCTGGCAAATTTTCTCTCTAACTCTTCCCAAGCGCGGTCTGCGTCTACCGCTTTTTTTGATAAAATTAACAATCCATCCTCTTCGTTTTCGCCTTCTTCTACTTTTTTGACTTTCGCCGTCACTTCATCGCCGACAGAGACAGCATCACTTGTTTTTTCAATATGCAAACTAGATAATTCACTAATTGGAATAATCCCGCTTTGTTTGCTTCCTTCAATATCGACAAGCACTTGTTTATCTTCTAGCTTTACCACTTTGCCTCGGACGATATCACCTACCTTATATACATTCACTTCTAAATTCATATCCTCTGCCATGTTAAACCCTCCTTAATCGACTGACGGTCCGTGCTTCCTCCATAAGAAAGCACCACCTACATCATCGCTATATCAATCCAAACCATGATGTACAATAGGACCGTTTTTCTATTTAGTATACCATATTTTCTCAATAGACATGTAACTGAATGCTTATCGATACTGATCTAATAACGCTTGGATATGTTGCATAATATAAGCTGTCGCTTCTTCCGGTGATGCTTTTTTCTCTCTTAGTGGCGTCATATCAATCGGTGATCCGTAAACAACCTTAAGCGGCACAAACGGACGATATGAACCAATAATGGCGCATGGAACAACAGCGGCACTTGTTCGAAGCGCAAAAAAACCGACGCCAGGCAGCCCTTTTTTTAATTTTCCATCTTTGCTTCGTGTTCCCTCTGGGAAAATGCCTAACACATGCCCTTGTTTTAACACTTCTAAGCCGGTTCGCAATGCTTGGCGATCGCTCATTCCTCTTTTTACCGGAAACGCATGCAAAGTCGTAATTAAGTTTTTTAAGAGCGGAACACGAAACAATTCCTCTTTCGCCATAAAATGAATCGGTCTTGGAGCAGTAATTCCAAGGATTGGCGGATCGAGATTGCTAATATGGTTTGCGCAAAGAAGTACTCCTCCTTCTTTCGGAAACTTCTCCGCCCCTATCACCTCAATACGGTAAAGAGGGGTTAAAATGCTTTTTACAACTCCCTTGGCAAACGAATAAAAATCCACCGTCACCCAATCCTTTCGTTTACAATTTCCATAATGCGATCCACCACTTCTTCAATCGACAGTGACGTAGTATCAATTTCTATCGCATCTTCCGCTTTCTTAAGCGGTGCTACTTCACGCTCCGAATCGATTTGATCACGGCGTGCAATTTCCTTTTTCAACGTTTCTAAGTCAGATGGAAATCCTCTAGCAATGTTTTCCGCATGACGACGCTTTGCTCTTTCTTCCACAGATGCTTTCAAAAAGATTTTTACTTCTGCATTCGGAAGAACATATGTGCCAATATCACGGCCATCCATTACGACACCGCCATTTTTTGCGAGAGCGCGTTGGCGCGCCACCATTTCTTCCCGCACTGACGGGTGTTTTGCGACTAGCGATACTGCATTGGTTACTTCTTCACTGCGAATAATGTTTGTAACGTCTTCTCCATTGACAAATACAAGCTGCCCTTGTTCAGATGATTTTAATTCAATATATGTATTTTTTAACAAAGAAATTAATGCTTGTTCGTCATCAAGCGCAACTTTTTGTTGCAGCGCCACGTACGTTAGTGCCCGGTACATCGCGCCAGTATCAATATAAAGATAAGAGAGCCGTTTCGCTATAATTTTCGCAACAGTGCTTTTCCCTGCTGCCGCTGGTCCATCAATGGCAATGCGAATGTTGTTTCTCATAATTCCTCCTATCATATCTACATGATTTTTTATCAAAGAAAAAAGCAGGAAACTCCTGCGTGCTTCGATGCCATTTTACCATATAGGCCGCTAGCGGTCGATGATTGTTTCGATTGTTTTTGTCTTTTCTTGTCTGCTAACGCCTTCATATTCATAAATTTTTCCTAAATAAGGGCTAAGCGGAGTATATAAAATGAGCCATTGAGCAATGATTAAAAAAACAAACTGAATAATAACAAGCTTTAGTAAAATAGATTCCACTCGTTTCATTGGAACCAACAGCCCGCTTTCCGTTTTTTATATAGCCATTATTCCACGCTTTTTCGCCATTTATTCGCAATATCTTCCTCTCTTTTTCTTATCTCTAACTGCTGTTCAAAACTATATCGAATCAATCGTACGCGATCTTGCGGAGATACATCCAAAAATTGTAAGGACGCTTTATATATATCACTGTTTTTCGCTTGAAATATACGAACGATTTTTGCTTTCACTTTTAAATAATGATATTCTCCTGATTTCATAGCAAGTACAAACCATGCCTCTACCACCATTCCAGGAAGCAGCTGCTTTTGCTTATGCTCTGGCAATACGATCGCGGCTCCGCCAGCGCTAATATCAGTCGTCATCGTTGTAAACGGCATAAATTCTTGATGGAGAGGATGAATCGCCACATCCGTATTCGCTTCCACTCTTACATAACGGCGACGCTGAATGCGCACTAACTTATCTACTCCTGGATAGGAAAGAACAACCATTGGTATCGGCTTACGCACTTTTCCAATTACTTCTGTTTCAAATAAATAAAGACAATGATCCGGCCCAACAAAACTTGCTTTAAATTGCATTCCATTTAATAAAAACACGGTTTTTTCTGTTTTTACATTAATTGGATAGTTAATATGTATATAACCGTCACTTATTTCTGCCACTTTGCTTTTATATTTTTCCTCTTCCCCGCCTGCTGGTTCTAACATTATCGTATCCCCTATTTTTAACATCGTCTCTCCCTCTCATTTTCTTCTCATGTTTATTAAAACAAAAAGGAAAAGCTTGCATCAAGCTTTTCCTTTGGTAAAGGGAGAGATAGGATTTGCACCTATACAAACATATCCTTTAACTATAGTTTTGTTCAACGCTTTGCAGCTTTTCGACTTTTTCCTCCATTCCTGTGTTTGCATTAATAAAAATTTGATATGTGTCTTCTCCAAGTGTTCCTAAAAATTCATAGCAGAGCACTTGCTCGTTCATATCGTTTACAATTATTGCTTGGCGCTGTTCCATTACTTTTAAATTTGGATTTACTTTTTTCCTCGCTTGTTCTGCTGTCAATTTTGGTTTTGACAGCGGGCGTTTAACGGAAGAAGATAAGTAATCACGCGCAGAGAAGCCGACAATCGTTCCATCATCAAGAGCTACTTTCATTTTAATTGCTTCCGGATAAATGCGAATTCCGTTTTCATTTGTCACAAATGTTAATACAGCTACGTTATCATATTGGGAACTATCATATAGCTCTAAATTCTTAAACTTGTGCTTCTGCAAAAATTTCATCCCTCTATTTGCCGCTTCATGCAAACTAATCGCCTGTTTTTTTATTGGACGGCTATCGATGACCCAAATCGGATAACCACCTTTTTCTGTAATGTCCATATAAATACTGCTTTTCTTTTTTGGATCGCGGATCGTCAAACTGTAAAAGCGCTCATCTGCTCCTTTTCCACTTGTTGTCACTTTTATGTTTTCCGTTCCTTTTAACCCAAGAAAAGAACGAGCAATTTGTTTCGCTTCTGTTTTTGAAATTGGTTTTCCTTTCGCACGGACAAAACCTTTTTCTTTATTCTTCAACCCAATAAATGTCGGGCTAAATTCTGATGATCTCGAGAAAGTATCTACATTTTTTTCGACTGATTTAAACCCATCAATAATAATGTTATCGTCAGGGCTGTCGTTTGTAGCAAGCGCTAATTCCACATCCATCCAACGCAAGTTGTTTTTTAAAACTAAATGTTGAACATTGCGAAGTTCTTGTTGAATATTTGCCGCATTTTTATATAGGGCTTGTAACGTGCGATATTCTTCATTCGTAAGCGGTTCTTTTTCTAAATCGCGAATCGCTGCCCGATAGCTGAACTCCCCTATTTTGGCAAGAAACTCTTGCGTTTTGTTAAACGGGAGTAAAGAAAGCGGCAATTGTCCGACACTTGTATGGGCTTCTGAGGCGATTCTCCATACTTCAGCCAAAGCCGGAGAAAGTGATGCACGGGAATTCATGGCAAGCGTTGTGCCGATTTTATCATGCAATAAGTCAATTTGATAGGTTAAGTCGTGGAAAGCACGCTGATAGTTATTTTCAGCATGAATTAATATCGCGTTTTTTTCTTGGTGTTCCCGATATCCCCAATACGCTGTTCCGACAATTCCAAGTGACAGTACTCCGATTAATAAATTTCGTATCATTTTTTTGTTCACCTCCTGCATTATTTACAAAAAATGTGTTGACCGATCCGCTTAATTTGCGGCCTATTCCAAATCCATGCACTCGTTGCTGTCGATGGGTTGAAATAATAAATGGCTCCACCGGTAGGATCCCAACCGTTAATCGCATCTAGCACCGCCTTTTTTGCCGTTTCATTCGGCGTCAGCCAAATTTGCCCATCGGCTACTGCAGTAAATGCCCCAGGCTGAAAAATCACTCCCGCCACCGTATCTGGAAACGAAGGATGTTCTAAGCGATTTAAAATGACGGCTGCCACGGCGACTTGGCCGATATAAGGCTCTCCGCGCGCTTCTCCATATACGGCATTTGCCATCAATTGAATATCGTTTTGTGAAAAACCGTTTGGCACATTGGATGCTGTTGATTTTGCCGAGCTGTTTCCGCCGCCCCTTTTATTTCTTTTTACTTGCTGGCTTAACGGAATGCCCCCGTAATGGGTAAACGAATTGCCTTTGCGAATTTGCTCCTTCACAAATTGCTCATGATATTTCGATACCTTTACTAGTTTTGCTTTTGTACTCTCACCGACAAGCCCGTCGACTGGAAGCCCATATTCATATTGAAAGTTGCGCACTGCCCAATATGTATTCCAGCCAAAAACTCCATCAATTTTTCCCTTGTAAAATCCGATATACTGCAATCGTGCTTGTAATTCAATGACATCATCTCCAACCGCCCCACGCTGAATCACTTGATTCGAAAACGCTTTTACTTCTTCCGCTGGTTTTCCACAGATAAACAAACAAGCAACCAATACGGCAAACCATAAATGCCACTTTATTTTCCTTATCATACGCGAACCCTCCCGTATTACTTCTGTTGTTTTATCCCTATTTTCTTTCGAATTTGCCTTTTTATGCAAAAAAAAACAAAAAACCAAGCGTATTATGCTTGGCTTTTTGCTGAAGGGATTCTATCGTAATCATGTAATCCTTTCGCTTGTTTTACTTTTCGAAGAGCAGACCACCATAATAACAGCATGAACGGAACCATGTAATAACTCCATTTTTCCTGTGTCAACAAAATGAAATCATACGTCCCGTGCAATAGAAATGGCAGAAAAAAAGAAAGAAATAAGTAGCGCCGCTTTTTTATAGTAAATTTTGCTTTTCCAAAATAAAACCCCATAATGACCGCGAATAAAGCATGGCTTGAGACAGGTAAAAACGCTCTTGTTACGGCAAATTCTACACCGTTTGCCAATAAATACAAAATATTTTCCATCGTCGCAAAACCGAGCGATACACTTGCGCTGTATACGATGCCATCGTACGGCTCATCAAACTCGCGGTGGTCATAAATAAAAAAATAGACAATAAACCACTTCACAAACTCTTCCAATAATCCCGACAAAAAAAAGGCGCGAGCTATCTTAGAGGCTGCGATTCCTTCCACATGAAACACATATTGAATAAACATAATGGGAAACACAAGAAGCGCCCCAATAACAAATGTTCTCAACACAATGGATAGCGGTTCGGTTTCATATTCATCTTTTAAATAAAAATAACTAAGCAGCGCAACACCTGGGGCAATGCCAGACGAAATTAACGTTAACATACAAATCCCCGTTTCCATCCGTTTTCTTTATGGTAACATGAGAATGTGGCATTTGAAAATAACCTTCCGATATTTCATCATAGCAGAACTTTCTTTAAGGAGGAAGAATGATGAAAAAAATCCTTATTATTCATACAGGCGGTACTATTTCGATGAAGGAAGATGATAACCTAATTTCATCTGTCAAAGTAGCCGGAAGAGAAGAAGCGCGCGGAAAAGGGGTGTTGGGGCCGTACTCAATGACGAAATCCACACAGCTAAAAACGTGACAAAAACTCATACGTGTGATTTATCAAATATATTTAACCCGTGGTGCTAGATAAAATCAGACAAGCACAAAACTAGAGATTCGATAATAATTTTATGAATAAATTAAAAGTTCGATTTTATAGAGAATATTTGAGTATAAAGTGTATATATGATAATATGATGCGGCTCACCTCATCCAGATATTCCCTATTTAATAAAGAGGACAGTGTGTTAACTACACTGTCCTTGTGCCCATTTATATACTGAATTTCCCTTCTAAATTATCTTCATTGGCTGCAATCAATACGGCTAATTTTATTCTTGCCTTTTTACTGTCTAAATCTTTCCCTAAAATAACTCCATTTTTAACAAGATCATAAGCGCTGCCTAAATAATCATAAGTCGTATATACTTCCCCTTCTTCTGCACTTGTTGTAATTACAACTTTTATTTCTTTCGATACAGCTTCTTTTATTGCGCCCATCATTTTTGGTGATACTTGTCCTCTGCCTACCCCTTCTAAAACAATTCCTTTTACATTAGCGTTTATGGCTGCTTTTATAAATTTATCGTCAGCGTCTAAATAGCATTTGATTATATCTACTTCAGGTATTTCATTTTTTATTTTGTATGTTTCCCTTCTAATTGGCTTTTGATATATGTATACTTTATCATTATCGATAATCCCTAAATACCCATATCCAAAAACATCAAAGCCTTGTAAATTAGAAGCATGTACTTTTTTCACATGTCTGGCCACAAATATGCGTTCATTAAATACTACAACCGTTCCTACACCTCTTAAATCGTCATTACAAGCCGTATAAACCGCATGGCGAATATTTGTATAAGCATCACTTCCCTGTTGTTCTGGAGAGCGTTGTGAGCCTGTTAAAACGATTTGGCGATCATCTGAAATCGTTAAATCTAAAAAATATGCGGTTTCTTCGAGCGTGTCTGTTCCATGTGTAACAACTATGCCATCAATTGTTTTATCTTGATAAATTTCTTCGATTTTGTTTTTTAAGGTTAATAAATGCTCAAATGTAATATGCATGCTCGGCAGTTGAAATAAAGAATGTATTTCAATTTTAATATCATCAGGTAAATTGCAAATTTGTGCTAATTCTTCTCCCGTCATTTCCCCTGAAACATATTTGCCTTCTTCTGTCTTTTTGCTTGCTATTGTTCCACCTGTAGTAATTAGTGCCACTTTTTTCATTAATGTCACCTCTTTAGAAACATAATAGCATAAATGAATTACAACACAAAATAATGGTTGTCGATAAATAAAAAAATAGACTGTCTAAACGATCCGCAGAAACTGCAAGAAATGTTTATGGAATGATAAAAAAGAGGCTGAAAAAAACCAGCCTCCTTCTGTTATTGCCCTTTCTCCTTTTCCCGTTTTGCGATACAAGCAGCGATTTGCTCACCGTGAAAGCGCCCGTTTTCAATAAAAATTTCATTGGCATCATTTCCTGCCGCAATGACACCTGCGATAAAAATTCCGCGTACATTCGTTTCCATTGTTTCTGGATCATAAAGCGGCCGGCCTGTTTCTGGATCGACCCCGACTCCCATCTTTTTCAAAAATTCATGATCAGGATGATATCCTGTCATCGCAAATACAAAATCGTTTTTAATTTTTTTGATTTCGCCCCCTACTTCGTAAATGACGGCATCCTCCGTAATCTCTTTTACATGAGCGTTAAACTCCATTTTAATAATTCCCTTGCGGACGAGAGAATCGAATTCCGGCAAAATCCAAGGTTTGATGCTTGGCGAGTATCCGCTTCCCCGGTACAATACCGTGACACGTGCTCCCGCCTTGACAAGTTCCAACGCTGCGTCCACGCTAGAATTTTTTCCGCCAATGACAACACAATCGGTGTTGTAATACGGGTGCGCTTCTTTAAAATAATGCGTTACTTTCGGTAAATCTTCTCCCGGTATGTTCATATAATTTGGATTGTCATAATATCCGGTAGCAATAATAACGTATTGGGCACGATATCGTTCTTTTGTCGTTTGGACAAGAAATGTTCCATCTTCTTGTTTTTCTACTTGCTCCACTTTTTCAAACGTTTGTACACGCACTTGTTTTCTCGTAACTACTTCGCGATAATAAGCGAGTGCTTGATTTCGCTTTGGCTTCCGATTTTCCGTAATAAACGGAACCCCGCCAATTTCAAGACGCTCACTCGTACTAAAAAACGTTTGATGAATCGGAAAATGATAAATGGAATTAACGATATTTCCTTTCTCTATTACTAACGGACGATAACCGACATCTTGCAAAGCGATCGCCGCAGCAAGCCCACAAGGACCACCGCCAACAATAATGATTTTTTCTTCTTTCATTCCGCGATTCACTCCTTACACCAGCAAAAAATCCCCTATCATATGATAGGGGATTTTTTGGAATGTTGCAAATATGTTCTCTCGCTCTTTATACCCATCCGCGGAAACGGCACGCTTCCGCCATTTTTCGAACGCCGACCATATAAGCAGCCAAGCGCATATCTACGCGGCGGGTTTGCGCCATCTCATACACGTTATTAAACGCTTTGACCATTACTTTTTCCAACCGTTCTTCGACTTCTTCTTCTGTCCAATAATATCCTTGGTTGTTTTGCACCCATTCAAAATAGGATACCGTTACACCGCCGGCACTAGCTAATACGTCTGGAACAAGCAAAATGCCGCGTTCCGTTAAAATTTCCGTCGCCTCTAGCGTCGTTGGACCGTTTGCCGCCTCCACGACAATACTTGCTTTAATATTTGGCGCATTTTCTTTCGTAATTTGATTTTCAATTGCGGCTGGAACTAAAATATCGCAATCAAGCTCTAACAATTCTTTGTTCGTAATTGTATTTTTAAACAATTTCGTTACCGTACCAAAGCTGTCGCGGCGCTCAAGCAAATAATCGATATCTAAACCGTTCGGATCGTAAAGAGCTCCATATACGTCGGAAATGCCAATGACTTTCGCACCGGCATCATGCATAAATTTTGCTAAATAGCTTCCCGCGTTTCCAAAACCTTGAACGACCACGCGTGCTCCTTTCAAGTCGATACCGCGTTTTTTCGCCGCTTCGCGAATACAAATCGTAACCCCTTTTGCCGTCGCGGTTTCGCGCCCGTGCGACCCGCCTAGCACTAAAGGTTTTCCTGTAATAAATCCAGGAGAGTTAAATTCGTCGATGCGGCTATATTCGTCCATCATCCATGCCATAATTTGCGAGTTCGTAAAGACATCTGGTGCAGGAATGTCTTTTGTCGGACCAACGATTTGGCTAATCGCGCGAACATAACCACGGCTTAATCGTTCTAATTCACGGAATGACATCGTACGCGGATCACATACAATTCCGCCTTTTCCACCGCCATACGGCAAATCGACAATGCCACATTTTAGGCTCATCCAAATAGACAGCGCTTTCACTTCACGCTCTGTTACGTTTGGATGGAAACGAACGCCTCCCTTAGTTGGACCAACGGCATCATTATGCTGGGCACGGTAGCCGGTAAAAATTTTTACAGTACCGTCATCCATGCGCACAGGAATTCTCACTGTCAGCATGCGAATCGGCTCTTTGAGCAACTCATATACTTCTTCTGGATACCCTAATTTTTCCAATGCTCTATGTATAACAGTTTGTGTTGCTGTTAATACATCATATTTTTCCGCTTTTTCTTCCAGATTTTCTTCGTTGGTATGCTTGTCAGCTACCATACGTAAACCTCCTATAAATTCGCTGTAATATTTGATATTGTCACCTTTCATGTCATAGTATACACTTTCTTTTTATTTATGCAAAGGAAAAAAAATAAAATGCCAAGAGATTTACGGCTATTTACAACCATTTACATCGCTTTTATGTCAATAAGCTGTCTTTTCCTTAGTATATATTTATTTTCCTTGTCATCTAACATATGGAAAAAATAAAAAGCCAGACCCCTTGTCCATACGATGGGGTCTGATAAAGCATTAACGCACTGGAAAATAACGAACAAGTTGTTCAATGGCTCGATGTTCAATTAGCTTCTTACCATATTCTTGCACGCGATGTATCGTTATCGTTGAAGGGCTGGCAAATTCCGCTAATAAAGCAACAAAGTTATCGATTGGGATCGGCGGTTCCTCAGCGACATGCAAGTAAAAACGATTTTGGTAGGAGTAGAGGGTTCCGTCTAGACAACCGATCGAGTAAAGACGATGAGCGAGCTGAATGACATCTTCAAACGTCTGAAATTCATAAAATATGTCATCGCTCTCATCGAGCGTTACTTGCATTTCAATATAATCGTCAGCAAATTCTTCCTCCATGTCGTCATATTCGCCCTCACTTGTTACGATAACAACCATTCCCTGTGCTGGTAAAGAGTATACTTCCACTGCGATCGACCCGTTTACTTCAAAGCCGAGCTCCTCGCTTGCCTCCTCAATCATATCGCGAAACAATTGATGAACTTTAAACGTATCTTTCCATAAATCCTCTTTCGTTAAACCGCGATCCATCAAATCATCAAACGTAAGGAAAATTTTGATTTTATTGTGGGTTAAGCGTTCAAGACGCATCAACACCCCTCCTTACCTACACAGCCATCTCTTATGTTTATTGTATGAAATAATTCATAAATGGTTCGTTTGTTATTATTAATGAGTTTACATCGTTTATAGTCATTTAGACAAGCATTTTTTCTTTATCTTCTTTCCGTGAACAAATGGTGATCAAATTCGTTTCCGCAGGGGCTCCAAAGCGAAGCGGAACGGCTGTCGTCCCGTACCCGTTGCTGACATAAACGGCTGTTCCGTTCACATTTTTTAAACCGCCTTTTTCATAGAGCCCAAACGAAAAGAAACGAATTTGCCCTCCATGCGTATGACCGCTGATCACAAGCGAAATATGATGTTCGGGACGAAGACGACCGACGATTTTCGGATTATGCGAAGCAAGGATGCGAAATGCATCCTCATCCACCCCTTGAAGCGCTTGGTCCAATCTTGCGCGCCGTTTGCTCATATCCTCCACTCCAATGAGAGCAAGCTTCTCCCCATTCGGGGATTGCAGCATAACAGCGCTATTTTCCAATATATGCACTCCTTCCTCCACTAAAAGCGAGCGCAAATCATATTCCGTTTCATAATCATTATTCCCCCAAATAAAATAAACCGGTCCAATCATTTTTAAACGGCGAATATTTTCCTTGACACGCGCGACGGGCACCCCTTTTTCCGTAAGGTCCCCGCCAACTAAAACAATATCCGCTTTTCCTTTTATCTCCTCCACAATTCTTTTTGCCAATACCCGCCGATGAAGATCAGAAATAAAAAAAATGGAAAACGCCCGAAAACTACTTGGAAACTGAGGAAAGGTCAATTCAATGTGAACAACGCGGTTTCGATGCGCTTCCCACCACATATAAGCCAATATACAAAAAAAAGCAAAAAAAATGATCCAAATCAATATAACTCCCCCTATAAGTTTCGATTATATTGACGAGAACGATCCAAATCCACCGATATCATACCATAAATCAAAGAGAAAATAAAAAATAAAGCAGCGAGCCTCGTTTCCCATTGAAATAGCCAATAAAAGCTTCCCATCCCCCCGCAGCAAATAAACCATTCCTTCCAACGCACCTGCTTTCGCTGCAAGCATAAAATCACTCCTTCAATGACGGTGCGGATCACTACTGCATTGGCTAAAAAACCAATAAAAAAACAAATCATTGCTAAAAACGTCCGCAAAGGATTAAAAATAAGTTCAGTGATAAAATAGGCAAAATCAAACGGAGTCACTGGCGGCATCCAATGAATCATAAAATACCCGCATAAAAATCCGACAGCAATATATAACAGATAAAACACAACCTGTTTCCTCCCTTTTTTCTTACATGTATTCACCGAAAAAAGAAGTCATGAACAAAACGCAATGGTCATAAATATAGACTGAAGTTCTGCCGAAAAAGGAGGTTTCTTATGTTCACAACACGAAAGCAATACGAACCTTATGTAAGCCCATTTGACCCTTGCCCGCCAATTCGCGTCAAAACCTATGTCACCGCTCCAAATCAATATGTCGGATTTCAGCCGCCAAACTTGCCGCAATTCCCATTGCATGAAGCGTTAAAAAAAGGAACCCTTTGGAAAATTTTTTATGATCCATATTATGGTCCTTATGAAATGAAAACTAAAGGTGATTACCAATGAAACAGTTGCCAAAAGAATACTATGAACTTTTAGAACAGCTCCAAGCGGTTGATTTTGCCCTCGTCGACTTAACGTTATACCTCGACACCCATCCTACTGACTACCAAGCCATCCAGCAATTTAACCAGCTTGCGCAAAAACGGAAACAACTGAAAAAACAGTTTGAATCCTGTTATGGTCCACTTCAGCAATATGGAAACAGCTATTCCAATTATCCGTGGAATTGGAATGATTCTCCTTGGCCTTGGCAAGTATAGCAAAAACAACTCGCTGTAAAGGGAGGAAATGACGATGTGGATTTATGAAAAAAAATTGCAATATCCTGTTCGTGTCAGCACATGCAACCCAAAATTGGCGAAATATTTAATTGAACAGTATGGAGGTGCGGATGGAGAACTCGCCGCTGCGCTTCGTTATTTAAATCAACGCTACTCCATCCCTGATAAAGTAGTCGGTTTGCTCACAGATATTGGAACCGAAGAATTAGCTCATTTGGAAATGATTGCGACAATGGTATACAAATTAACCAAAGACGCCACCCTAGAACAGCTGAAAGAAGCAGGTCTTGACGCACACTATGTCGATCATGACCGCGCTTTATTTTATCATAATGCCGCTGGAGTTCCATTTACGGCGACATACATTCAAGCGAAAGGAGACCCAATTGCCGATTTATATGAAGATATCGCTGCCGAAGAAAAAGCGCGGGCAACCTATCAATGGATTATTAATATGAGCGATGATCCAGATTTAAACGATGGGCTTCGCTTTTTACGTGAACGTGAAATCATTCATGCCCAGCGTTTTCGCGAAGCAGTCGAAATTTTAAAAGAAGAGCGTGACCGCAAGAAAATTTTTTAATCGAAAGGTAGCTGAATGGAGTACCATTCAGCTATTTTCATAATACAAATTAATATCGTACTCCTTTTTCATGATCTCAAACAATTTATGGCGCTCTTTCCATTGCTGCTCTTCTTTCCATAAATCGGCGCTTTTTTGAATGATTTCACAGCGAAGCGAATGAAATTCTTCTTCTGCTTTATCGCACTTTTTTTTGTAATATAAAATGGCCCAATACAATGTAAACAACAATAATAATATATACAAATGCACTGTTTTTTCTAAAAACATCTTAATAAACGCAGTCAATGTACCGCTGGGAAAAATCAGATAAAATAAAACATATACGAAAAATACCGCAAATCCACCTAAAGTGACAATCTGCAAAGACAGGACCCGTTTCTTCAAACGTTCCCATTTTTGCTTCTTTTCAATCACTCCAAGCAGCATTTGTTTTGTTACTTCATCAATATGAAGCTGTTCGAAAAATACTTTGCTCACGGCCGGATCCCCTCGTTTTTTCACTGACCTCTATTATAAACGTATGTACGAGCCCATTTAGGTAGAACAAAAAAGTGATGGTACGCCTCCTTACTTTTCAGCGTCCATCACCGGAATTTGCAGCACTTGTCCTTTATGAAGCTGTGCGCTCTTTAAATGATTCCATTTTTTTATCATTTCCATTCCTTTATCACTTTGATAATATTTCATCGCAATGCTGTACAATGTTTCATTTTCTTGGACTGTATGTGTAATAATCTTTTGCTTTTTTTGCTTATCCGAAGCTTTATTTTCTTTTTGTGCGTCTGATTCAGGCCGATCTTTTTTTTGCGAGCTTGGCTCGCTTGATGGCGGCGCCGCCTTTTCCTCAGCAGGAGCAATGTCAATTTGTTCGTAGCTGCCCGTCTCACTGCGTGTTACAACAGTCACTGTTTTTGAATCATCATTTGCATAATAAATGCTTAACATCGAAATCGGAAGTAAAATAAAAAATAGTGCTAACAAGCGAATAAGCGGATATTTTAACTTCCATTTCACCCGTTTTTTTGATTTCTTTTGTCTATGCACCTCCCTGCGCGATGGAAGTGATAATACATCTTCTTGCTGCACCATTTCGTCTCTTTGTTCCACTAATTCGCGCAATGATTCTGCTTGATCATGATTCACACATTATCACTCCCGTCTCCCTCTTTCATGTTGCGGACATAATGAAGACGAATATCGATCGCCAAGATAAAGTCAATAAGAAAATGAGCAAAAATGGTGACCCAAAGACTGTTTGTCCGTTGGTAAATATATCCAAGAAAGAAACTTAACAATACGACCATCCCAAATAAAAACCACTTTTCTAAATAGCGCACGTGCAACAAAGCGAACACGATGCTGGCAATAAACAAGCCAAAATGCGTCTGGATCACTCCACGAAACAATAGTTCTTCACTAAAAGCGATCAATAAACATAAAAAAAAGATATGCGGAATCGACCGGTTTTGGAAAATTTTTTCGTTAATTCCTCCATCATCATACCAATGTTCCGGCAAATAACGCATCAATAAAAAATCGATGGCCAATACAATCATTGCACTTCCGCCGCCATACTTTAACACCGTGGCAACATCAAAATGCCAAATTTTTTGGAATGTCGAAAGATCAAAAAGAAAAAATCCGATGATTGCTGATACGACAATTAACAATAACTGAGTAAAATATAAATGAATGAGTACTTCACGATCGTCCATCATGCGGATTTGTTCACTTTGCCGCCTCATTCTAGACACGCCTCGCTTTAAAAGAAAATTCGCTTTAATTCCGCTTTCCAGCCATGGAAATGCAGATCTTTATCCTCTTTCTCCATGCGCAAGTAGCTCTCGAGCGGAAATCCGCATCGGTCGCAGCATAAATCTGGCTTTCTCTCCAATGACTGTTGAAACGCCTGAACGATCGCCTCACGCCGGCATGAACGATGCAACACCCAACTCATCATTTCCCGCAGCTTTTTTCGCTTCCATTGCCTGCGCGTCTCGATATACTTCATCAATGTCTGATATAAACAGGCAACATCCCGTTCCGTAAGCAACCGCTTGGAAGAAATGATTCCTTCCGCTTCGAAAAAATACGTTAAAATCCGTTTTTGCACATCTGTTAACGAGCATGCATTCATTTGCTGTTCTAAACGATCCGGAGTTACACCATATAATAAGCTTTCGCATAATTGTTTTACTTGCACATCGTCCGGCAATTCCGTTTCCATAAGAGATTGTACCATGCTCTCGTCACCATTGGTATATAGTAAAATGGCAATGCTCTTTTTTCCATCGCGGCCGGCTCTGCCGATTTCCTGTAAATAAGCCTCAATCTGACCAGGCATGTGAAAATGAATGACAAAACGAATATTTTCTTTATTTACTCCCATGCCAAATGCATTCGTACAGCATACAATTTCCAATTGGTCACGTAAAAATTGTTGCTGAACAAGCATTCGCTGTTCGGAATCCATTCCTCCATGATAATAGGCGACTCGCTCAATTCCTTCCTCTTGCAGCTTCTGCGCCATCGTTTCCGCCCATTGCCTGCTTGAAAAATAAATTAACCCAGGTCCTTCTAGCATTTTTACATAATCAAGCAGCCTGCTTACTTTCTCATGGATAAAGTCCGTTTTCTCCACTTTGATGGCGATATTAGGCCGGTCAACAGAATGAATATGCCGACGAAGAGGCTGGAGCTGCAAAATATGTACAATATCATCCATCACTTCAGGCGGTGCGGTGGCTGTTAACGCCAGACAAGTTGGAGTGCCAAGACGCTTACGAATTTCTCCCAGCTTTAAAAAATCAGGACGGAAATCGTAACCCCACTGGGAAATGCAATGTGCTTCATCAACTACAAATAAGGAAATACGGATATTCATTAAAGCGCGAAGCAATCGTTCCGACTGCAGCATCTCCGGGGAAACATAAATAAACCGAAATTCATGAAGCCGCTCAAGTGCTTTGATCTTTACTTCTGTTTCTAAAAAACTATTAAATGCGATGACTCTCTTTTCTCCACGTTGGCGAAGCTGCTGCACTTGGTCCTCCATCAGCGAAACGAGCGGTGAAATAATTAACACGCTGCCTTGCAATACATATGCGGGAAGCTGATAACAAAGTGATTTTCCCCCACCAGTCGGCAACATTGCTAATACATCATATCCGCGCAAAATGTCTTCAATAATTTCCCGTTGTCCTTTTCGAAAAGAGGAGTAGCCGAATTTTTCTTGAAGCAACTGTTCTAATGTCACCACATTTCTCCTTCCTTTGCTAATACGAGGCGAATTTCAAAGTAGCTGACATCGTCATCGATAGCGTCACGAATCACCTTTAATTTCCGCGTCCGTAATTTTCGTACCGTTTCAATAATTTTTGCCGCTCTTTTCTCATTGATGAACGGTTGAATAGAAAAATGAGGAATATTCGCCGCAATTTCCACCACATGGTCTTCAATGGTGCTTCTTTTTAAACGGCGCAGCTTAGCGATCTCTTCGATCGATTTTCCACGCAATAGCCATTCATACGTTTTTTGTGTCGAAAACGTTAATGGTATCGGCGGCGATAAATCATGCATCAATTCATATAAAACGGATGAACGTTTTGATTCCGCTCTAGCCATCATATAATGCAATACATTTTGGAATTGAAACCGAACGTATACTGGATCTTTTTGCAAATAGGAAGCGATTTGCTCATTTGTCCAGCCAATTCGCTCAAAACTCGTTAAGCGCAATGTAAACACCGTCGCCTCTTCTTCCGAAACGGAAGAAAGAATGTCATATATTTCTTTATAAAGCGTTTGCGCTAATTCATGCACTGTCCTTTTTTGCGATAATAAGTAATTCTTTACCCAAATCAACGTTTCCTCATGGCGATGAATCGGTTCAAAACGGGTTCGATGGAGCACGTTCGATAACGTTTGAACAAGCAAGGACAACCGATACCAAAACGTTTTTTCTGTGGCGTGATACCGCCATCCGTTTATATGAACCGGAAAAAACACTTGATGCAACTGTTCGTCTAACTGCTTTTTTCCAGCTTCCGTCAGTATATAAGAACGGTTTTGTACAGGGGAAATCAAGCCGTTTTCGAACAACTGTTGCGTTGCTGCCTCGACATCGTTTAACGTAACTTCTTTCCACACTCCGAAAAATGGTTCTAACTGAAACCATTTACTATCTTGTAACGTTTGTGACGACTTTTTTCCGGTAAATAGATGATATATCGCGGATAAAGACCGCTCCCCGCTGAAACGGTGCAAACAAAATAAAACAAGAAACGAAGCATACCCACCTTTCATTCGCGCCGCTCCTTTATTGAAACACTTTGATATACATCCATTGTAGCAGAAATACTCTCTTCGTTTCTCACACAAAGTTTTTCTCATCTAGAAAAAATGCATAATGGGAAATGTATGTTTAAAAATATCGGTGTAATATTTTTTGTATTGAAAAGTTGTGGAAACAGTCTTATTATAAGAAGTGAAAGTTCATTTCCGAGTATGCAACACGGAGATGACAGTCCGTTTGAAATAGAATTTGAGGAGGTTTTTATTTATGCCAAAATATACGATTGTTGATAAGGAAACATGTATTGCATGTGGTGCGTGCGGTGCCGCAGCTCCGGATATTTATGACTACGATGAAGATGGCATTGCATACGTAACACTAGATGACAACCAAGGCATCGTGGAAGTGCCAGAAATTCTTATCGATGACATGATGGATGCATTCGAAGGCTGCCCAACGGAATCGATTAAGGTTGCAGACGAACCGTTTGATGGCGATCCAAATAAATTTGATTAATAAAAATACACCCTCTTGTATGCAAAATGCAAGAGGGTTTTTTATGGAAATGATCTGAATGAAGCCTCTATTGCCGTCCACTTAAGCAATAACGGATCGATTACCCGCTCCTGCACAAAAACAAGATCATCCAATCATGTTTTGCTGAAATCCACCATCATATTTTAATGAGATTTTGTCGACTGTTGAAAAATTTGTTGATCGAAAGAACGAAACATTGAGTTATATTTACATAGTTGCTATACTTCTACCATCTATTCTATAATAGAAACACATACATACATACATATAAAGGGAGGAAAATGTTGTGGCATTTGAAAATAAAGTTGTCGAAGCATTTATCGAAATTCCGACAGGAAGCCAAAACAAGTACGAATTTGACAAAGAACGGGGCATTTTCAAACTAGACCGCGTCTTATACTCTCCAATGTTTTATCCGGCAGAATATGGATATTTGCAAAACACGCTCGCTTTAGACGGCGACCCGCTTGACATTTTAGTCATCACCACAAATCCAACGTTCCCTGGCTGTGTGATCGACACACGTGTCATCGGTTATTTAAATATGATTGACAGCGGTGAAGAGGATGCGAAATTAATCGGTGTTCCTGTCGAAGATCCGCGTTTCGATGAAGTACGCAGCATCGAAGATCTTCCGCAGCATAAATTAAAAGAAATCGCCCATTTCTTCGAACGCTATAAAGACTTGGAAGGGAAACGGACGGAAATCGGCTCGTGGGAAGGTCCAGAAGCTGCCGCTAAACTAATTGATGAATGCATCGCTCGCTACAACGAACAAAAAAATAAATAACAGAAAAGACGCCCAAGTGAACGGTTGACGGCTTGGGCGTTTCTTATTCAGGAAAATCCGAACATTTCATAATAAAAACGTTTACATTGGTATGACTTCTTATCATATCATTGACAGATGGTAATTTATTATGTTAAATTATCAAAAATTTAAAATCCTTGAAAAAAGAAAGGAGCTCACCACCGTGTTTCGCATTTTAGTTTCCGACGCAATTAGCGAAGAAGGATTAGCCCCACTACGAAAATCCGAACAAATTGAAATCGTACAAAAAAAGGTAACAGAAGTAGAAGAACAACTTCATGAATTTGACGCCTTGCTTGTTCGCAGCGCTACGAAAGTGACAGAAGAACTCCTTTCCAAAATGCCAAATTTAAAAATCATCGGGCGCGCTGGTGTGGGAGTTGACAATATTGATGTGGAAGCAGCAACGAAGCGCGGGATTGTCGTTATTAATGCTCCAAACGGAAATACGATTTCTGCTGCTGAACACACATTTGCTATGATGGCTGCGCTTGTGCGCCATATTCCGCAAGCACATGTTTCTGTGAAATCCCGGGAGTGGAATCGTTCCGCGTTCGTTGGAACAGAGTTGCAAGGAAAACATTTAGGAATTATCGGATTTGGCCGCATCGGATCCGAAGTAGCCAAACGTGCGCGCGCATTCGGCATGACGGTTCACGTATATGATCCATTTTTAACAAAAGAACGGGCGGAAAAACTTGGTGTATCGATCCATACACTTGATGAAGTGCTTGCTTGCTCTGATATTATTACCGTACACACCCCATTAACTAAAGAAACAAAGGGGCTTCTTGGCGAAAAAAATTTGGCCAAAACGAAAAAGGGCGTATACCTTATCAACTGTGCCCGCGGCGGTATTATTGACGAACAAGCATTAATTCCATTTCTTCAAAGCGGCCATGTTGCAGGGGTAGCTCTCGACGTATTCGAACAAGAACCGCCAGGCGATCATCCGCTTTTTGCGTTTGATAATGTGATTGTCACCCCTCACCTTGGCGCTTCGACTATAGAGGCGCAGCTCAATGTTGCTACACAAGTTGCCGAGGAAATATTACACTTTTTAGAAGGAAAACCAGTTACATCATCTATTAATCTACCATCATTGTCTAAAGACGTATATGAAAAAATTCAAGCATTCTACAATTTAGCGAAAAAAATGGGCACGATCGCATCACAATATATGAATATTCCTGTCCAAGAACTATCTGTAACCTATGCGGGAACGGTTGCCGATTTAGAAACAACATATATCACTCGCAGCTTGCTCGCTGGATTTTTACGGCCGCGCGTCGCTTCGACGGTTAACGAAGTGAATGCCGCCATGATCGCAAAAGAACGCGGCATTACGTATGGAGAAAAATTTTCCGATGAAACACATGGTTACGCAAATTGCATTTCCCTTACCGTACACGGGGAAAACAGAACGTTTACGATTAAAGGCTCGCACATTCCAAACTATGGAGACCGCATCGTTCACTTCGATGGATTTACGATTGATTTTGCACCAGATGAACATCTTCTTTACATCCAGCATCAAGACCGACCAGGAATGATCGGAAAGGTCGGAAACGTCCTCGGCGAACATCAAGTAAATATCGCTACAATGCAAGTCGGACGCGAGCAGGCAGGTGGAAAGGCAATTATGATGCTTTCGTTAGATAAACCGATTGATGACGCTTTACTTCAGAAATTAGCTGAAATTGAAGATATTGAAACGGTAAAAAGATTAGAAGTTTCATAAGCAAAAAAGGAATGGGAATTTCCCATTCCTTTTTCCGTTGCTTTTCTCTTATCCAAGCGGCACCGCTTTACGCTCCCCTTTTTGAAACGTCATCAGCTCCGTATAGCCGACGCTTTTCGCCAGCGCAATCGCCTTGTCGTAATCCGCCCCCACGTGCTCTGGAACGTGCGCATCAGACGAAAGCACAATCGGAATTCCCTTATCATAGCACATTTGCAACAGCCGCTTATCCGGATATAGCTCACCGACTGGCTTGCGGAGTCCAGCAGTGCTGATTTCCACACATGTTTTGGAATTCGCAAGCGCTGTCGTGGCACGATCATATTGCTCTAATAAAAATTCCTCATCCTCCGGAACATATTTAAATATTTTGACCAGATCTATATGACCGATAATATCAAATAAGTTCGACTCGGCTAAAGTAACGACTTGGTCAAAATATTTGCGATATGTATCGTACAAATCCCGGCGTTCCCATTCCTTTCGATATTCCGCTAAGTCAATGCCGAAATCATCGATCCAGTGAATGGAACCGATGACATAATCAAACTCATATGATCGAATAAACGCCGCCATCTCTTCATGTTTTCCTGGCGTATAATCCATTTCGATAGACATTTTTACATCAATTCCGGCATCCCACGCCTCATGGAAAAGACGGACATAATCTGCCATATCATAATAGCGACGTTCGTCTACCCATGGATTCGATAAAATATTTTTCGTTTGATAAAAATGATAGGCATGTTCGGATATACCGAAATGTTGAATTCCTTTCCGCGCCGCTTCATCGGTAAATTGCCGCAAATAGTCCAATGTCAGCGTTCCGCGTTCTAGATGGTTATGGTAGTCTGTTAACATTCACAAATCGCCTCCCACTATGTTTCTATCATTATATCGTATGAAAATGCGAGAGGACAACGATTTTCACGAATTTTCGAAACGTTAACCAGTTAACCCTACCATAAATAATAACCGAATGCAAACGGCCATTCCCGCCACTACAAGCAATCGTCTCACCACATCACCCATCGTCGCTCATCCCTCCTTGTTATTTTTACACCATATAGTATTATGTCAAAAAAAAACAAATAGAACTTCATTGACATTAAAAAATACTGACTCCCTTATCTTGTATGCAAAGTCGCCATCATCGGATTTGGGCCAACGGGTACATCAATCTTCTTGCCAAATATATATGGACCGATCTGTTTTACATTTCCCCCCATAAACGTCACCGAGCGAAAACCAAACTCCTTAGCGGTAAGTAAAATTGCTTCCACCATCCAGCATAACGATGGCGATACATCAAGCTTTGAATCCTCAGTAAATTGAACAACGACGTGATCCTGTTGCACATCTACTTTCTCAATTTGCACTCCCCGCGGAATCGTTGATCGCAGTGATGCACTAGCATCTTTTTGCATTTGTCTTAACGCGTTGTGAAATGTTGGGAAATGTTGGGGGGACGGAACGAGATATACAGGATGCGACGAACTGAGCTGATATAAATAATACGCCCGCTTCTTTTTTGGAATTTCCATCGATTCTATATATCCTTTATGACTTAGTTTCATCCCTTCTTTATTTCCCGTAAAAAAGCGAATTTTCTTGCCACCCATCCATCGAATGGTTTCTTCAATACTGGATAAAAACAGCGACTCACTCACTCTTCCTTCCAAAAAAACCGGATGTTGTTTCGAAACATAAACAAGCCAAACTCGTTTGCTTTCACGAGAAGGCACCATCGTTACCCCATTAAGCAAATGTTTCGAGACTCCCCATTTTTGTTCATCAATTTGTGTTTTGGCCGTTTCTAGCTGCCGTTTTACCGACTCATGCTTTGGGACTGGCACACTAATCGGAATCACGATTTGAGACTGCTGGTCGGGAAGCCCTAGTACAGCAACATCTTGATCATTCAAAGCTTCTTTTGTAACAATGTGCGATGGAAACTCGCTGTATTGGTTTGCTGACAAAAGCGGTTGACTCATATTGGAACGCTGATCAGCTTGCAACGTAATGACAGATTTATCCGATTTTTCTTCTGTCTGTTTGGTAAACGGGAGGCTGTGCACACTAATGACAACAACGATCATGACTGCAACGATCGAAGCAAACGATGGAAGAAACCACGCTTTCAAACGTGCTGTTTTTCTTGCTTTCATCAATTGTCGGTACACTTCTTCTTTCGAACGATGATCTTTGATCATCGGCATTTGTTGCAACGTATATTGGAGGCATTCGTCATTCCACCGAAATTTTTTCATGTTGTTTTCCCCCTTTCGCCGCTTCTTCCTCCATATACTTTTTTAATACTTTTAATGCCCGGTGTTGCGTTGTTTTTACTTTGCTTTCCGTCCATCCTAACGTTTCTGCTGTTTCTGCGATCGATAGTGACTGAATAAAGCGGAGTACAATGACAAGTTGCTGATCAATGGTACAACGCTCTAAACAACGGTACATCCGTTGAATTTCTTCTTTTTGAATCGCAATTTCCTCCGGGAGTGGCTGCATATCACAAAGCTGATCATCGTTCCAATCGAATTTTTCTGACACTCTCCGCCGCCAGCTTTTTTGTTTGCGAAAAAAATCGATTGCCACATGGCGAGCAATCGATAGCAGCCACGTTTTTTCGCTGCTTTCCCCCTTAAATCGCTTATACGAACGCAATACTTTTATGTATACTTCTTGAACAAGATCTTCTGCCTGTTCTCGATTTCGTACCATATAAAATAAAAAATTAAAAATGTCATCATGATACTTTTCGTACAACTCCTCAAAAACGGAGTCCATCCTTTCTCCTCCCATTCTACTACATCTGTCGATAGAACAATCGTTTCGTTACAACTATCATAAAGTTTCTTCGCAAAAAAAGGAAGAATATTTACGGAATATTCTTCCCTTTCATCTCTACTAATCTATAAGCGCAATTCGATCGAAAAAAATAAATCTTTTACCATCTTCTTTATTTCTTCTTCCATATGAGGATCATAGCTTATTAATACAGAAGTAGCCGGACCGGATGAAGCAAAAAGCGGCAACGAGCAGGAACAAGAGAAAGAGGAAAGACCGTTGTCCTGAAGCAACTGTTGCAATTCATAATAAATTCCTTTTGAACCAACCGGAACAATTTCATAAACATACGTTTGTCTCAATAGTGCTTGAAATAACGAAAGAGAAAGCATACGTTCCTTACGCTTCAATACTTCATCTCCAACAAGCGGCTCGCCGATTACCGCAAATTTTGCATCTTTTGGTGTTATTCCGACCCGTTTTCGCTCTGTTTGTACCGTACCGACAACCGTTATTCCAACAGCGGACTGCAACGTTGGAAAATTCGTTTCACTGCTCCCGATGACCGGAATGTCTATATGCAATTCTTGACACGTCCTGCGGATGCCATTGCAAAGTGTTTCCCACGCTTCATCATGCACAAAATTTTGCAGCACCACGGCATGCGGCTTCGCCCCAACGCTCAATACTTCCATGAATGCAACGCGCGCAGCAAAATACGCAACGACATCATATGGAGCGTGTACAACATCCTTCTCTTTCTCTCCAATTGCTGCCGAACCATCCGCCGCAACCACTAACTCTATGCCATCATAAAAAGGTATAAACAATACATCACGCACGTGGCATCTTCTCCGATTCAATAATGTTCCATTTCCAAAGTACCGGGATAACAAGCAAAGAAACGATGATGTTCGCAACGGTTGCGATCGTCAAAGAAGGAATAACCGCCAAAACAAACGCTTTTCCCATCCATAAAGCAAATGGAAGCGGAGCCAAAAAAGAGTTGCCGACAAAGAAAAAGAAAAGAGCAGCCTTTGTCCATTTCTGCCGATATAACCAAGCAAATCCGTATACAAGCACTGCCATTTCCACAGCGACCAGCATATGGAACGCTCCTAACGGAACTCCGGCAAAAAACGCCGATGCCAAATGGCCGAATGCGGCAACGAACGCGCCAATACTCGGGCCAAGAATCGCTGCTGCAACAAGTGCGGGAGCGCTATCTAAGGCAATGCTGCCAAGCGAGGTCGGCAGCTTCAACAACGAACCGATCACCGATAAACTAATCAACACAATTATCATGGCAAATCGTTTCCGATTCTCTATCATTTTTCCTCCTCCTTATCCCGAAACACGATCGCACTCCGTTCATATTCGACGTCTTTTACTCCCAAACGCGCGTTAATGACGCGGGCGACAGCAAAAAAGTAATCAGATAAACGATTCACGTATTGCAATACAATTTCATTAATCGGCTCCTCTTTGCTTAATGACACGATGCACCGTTCCGCTCTTCTTGTTACCGTGCGGGCGACATGAAGCGCCGCAGCAGCTTTAGAGCCGCCAGGCAAAATAAATTTTTCAAGCGGCGGAGCTTCTTTCACATATTCATCGATGCGCGTTTCCAAAAATGTCACCATATCTGCCGTTACTTTGTACGGAATCTTCCCATTCACAATGGCCAAGTCGCCGCCGCAATCAAATAATTCATGTTGAATTTTTTGCAATTCAGCGTAAATGTCTTGAAATTTCTCATCATTTAACAGCGTCATCGCCTGCCCGACAAATGAATTTACTTCATCTAGCGTCCCGTACGCCTCCACACGCAGATGATCTTTATCGACACGTCCGCCGATTAAACTCGTTTTTCCTTTGTCACCTGTTCTCGTATATAGTCTCATATCGTTTCTCCCCCTTATTTCATTCGTTCTGCTAATCCGCACCAAACACGATCGACGCGGTCGCAAAGCTGAACCAATTGCTGGTAACACCAGCCGGTTACATCGCGCCATAATCGTTCTTCTTTTTCCACCGGGACAACCCCCTGCGTAATGTCGGAACCAATCCACACAACCGTTCGTCCAGAACTTTGTCGTTCCCACTCATGCCATATTTGAAACATGCGTTTCCAATAAGCTAAATCTGGAATACACCGAATCGCTGCTTCCAATCCTTCCATCACAACGATTCGTTCGAGTATATTCGCATCTGGCTCGCCATATTCGCATTCATATCCGTTATACCAAACGACATCTTTCCGTTCTGTTATTCGGTAGTAAGTGCACGCCCATTTTCGTTTTCCTTGAAAAGCACCTCCGACAATGAAATGCATCGTTTTTTCTCCTTCCACCTCTCGAGCGTCGATTGCAGTGTATACCCGCCGCCAAATGGCACCGCCCATTCCCAAAACGACCGTTCTTGCGGAGCATAGCGCTCCAATACGTAACGAATCGGGCCGCCATGCGTGGCGACGGCGACATGTTTCGCATTTGTTTTCTCGGCAAGTATGATCGTTTGTTCCAACGCTTGCTCCACTCTTGTTTGAAATTGTTGATAGCCTTCCCCGTTGGGAGGAACAGTCGAAAGCGGGGAATTCAACCATTTTTGATACTCTTTTATTTCTTTCAACTCCAAAAACGTTTTTCCTTCCCAGTCGCCAAAATGCATTTCCCGCCATTGCGCCATTTCGAATTTCGCACCGGAATAACTTCGAAACAACAGCTCACACGTTTGCCGGCACCGCAGCAAATCGCTTGATACAAGCAAATCAACAGGCGCAAAAAGCTGCAAGTCTGCTTTAAGAAGCCGCGCTTTTTCCTGCTCTGCAAGCGGTACATCCGTATGCCCGATATATCGTCTTGCTTCATTTTCCGGCGTCATACCATGACGTATGAACGTAATAGCCAAATCATACACCATAGCCACGTCTCCACTCCTTCGACAAACGCCCCAAGCGCATCACCGGTAATGCCGCCAAATTGTTTTTCAAAAAACAAACGTGCAACGAAAACAGCAAATATTGTCCCACACGCTAAAAATATAACGGTTTTCCAAACAGAAAAATGGATGGCGCATAAACACGCGAGCAAACAGTTGCCAATAATCATTGCAACATGCGCATCGTAACGATCGGCATGTTCCCGAAAAGCAGCGGCCATGCCAGTTTGTTTTGCTGGTTTTCCATAAATAAGCAGCCATGCCATCGCCGTTCTCGACAACACCGGAATAACGGCAATAAGGAATATATCAAAATCGGAACATATTGTTTCAAACATAAATAAAAAGCGAAATGAAAGCAAAAACAAAATCGATAATACCGCAAATGCCCCGACGCGCGAATCGCTCATGATTTCTTGACGCCGCTTTACATCCCGATACGAAAAAAACGCATCGCTTACATCCATCCAACCGTCCGCGTGCAATCCGCCTGCAATCCAAATAGATAGCCACATGAGGGAAAGCGCAAGAAACAATGGCGAAAGAGAAGAAAACGAAGAAAACATGAAATACGTAACTGCTTCGATAACGCCAATCAGCGCACCGACAAGCGGAAATGCGCGGACAGACCAGCGTGCCGTGGCAGCGTTCCAATCAATCTGCTTCCGAATAGGAATCACCGTCAAAAATTGAACAGACAATAAAAACCCGCTCCAAGCCGCTTTCATGACAATGATTCTCCTTTTTTCACAACAGCTATGCCATTCTGCGCCAAAATGGCGATTTGAGCGTTTGCGACAATTTGTTGATGAAGCCACCCAAGCGTTTTCATAAAATGATATGTCCCTAAATCATCCGGCACTCCTCCAGAAAATAATTCATTCGAGACAATGATTAACGCCTTGCACGCTTTTTCTAATTGCTGTAACACAATCCACATTTGTCTTGCCTTATGAAAACAGTTTGCTTCCTTTTGCCAGCTTTCATCAGCAAACAATTCGTTAGCAAGCCAGTTCGTTATACAATCAAGCAAGACGACATCGCTTTTTGTAAAAACAGGAATCAGTTTATCAAGCCGCACCGACTGTTCCCATGTGATCCACTTCATCGGTTGTTTTTTTCGCCGCTTTTGGTGATGATCAATCCGCTGTTTCATTTCGTTATCCAACGCTCGTGCCGTTGCGATATAGTGTAAAGAACTTTCTGGAGTTGCCAGCTTTTGTACATAAGTTTCAGCAATTCGGCTTTTTCCGCTTCGGACACCCCCGCTAATAAACACGATCATTGCGCCCACCGCCTCAGCACATGCAGCAATTGATCGTTTTCTTCCTCCGTCTTCACCGCTAAACGCAAATAATGGCCGTCAAGGCCGCGGAAATTCATCGTATGGCGCGGTACAATCCCTTTTTGTAATAAATGATAAAGCAGCGCTTCTGTGGAACGATTTGGCAACCGTAATAAATAAAAATTAACGACCGATGGCGAAACATAATACCCATATTCGCTTAATATCGTCGTTATTCGCTCCCGTTCACTGGCAATCATCCGCTTTGTTTGTGCGACAAACTCGTTCATCGGCAAAAAATGCAACGCCAGCTGCTGGGCAAGTCTACTTACGCTCCATGGCGGCTGCAATGCTTTTACTTGCGCAATGACTTCCTTATTGGCAACCATATAGCCGATACGCGCCCCGGCTAAATGATGGATTTTCGTTAATGAACGCAAAACGATCAGATGGGAAAAGTCGTTCACCCACTGCAATGCGGTAAAGCCTTCGATCCAAAAATGATAAAACGCTTCATCGATGACAACAAATGTCTCTGCCTTCTCCGCTGCCACAAGCAACGCATATAGATCTTCTTCCGTCATCACCGTTCCGGTTGGATTGTTTGGATGGCATAAAAAGAAAGCATCAACATCCCCTAATAACGTTGTTAACTCACTTAGATTATATTTCCAGTTGCTTTCCTCATTCGAGACAATCGAAACGATCTTACAATGGTGCGCCTCACAAGCGCGGCGATATTCAGAAAACGTCGGTTCCGCAATTCCAATTCGTTTCCGTGAAAATAATTGTCCTAGCAAATGAATGCATTCCGAAGCGCCGTTGGAAATCAGCACTTGCTCTGGTGCGATTCCTTCGATACGCGCAAGTAAATCAACTAATAAAGAAGCATCCGGGTCTGGATATTCCATCGCCCAACCGCAAAAATCAGCTTGTTTCGGCCAAAGCGACAGCGGCAATACATATGGATTTGTGTTGACACTAAAATCAACGTAAGTTTCTGGAATTGGAATCCCAAGATGCTCATATAATTGGCGGGGATTTGCTCCATGTGCTGGCAAATTCAATCAATATCCCTCCTATGAACAGCAATATCGCAAACGATAAAACCGTAACGAGCATAATCCGCACTGCATGGCGAATATGTTCTTTTTTTAGCGGAACGAGCGGATCGCCGATCGTCGGCCGGTGCGAAACGATTCCGTTATATGTGTTCGTTCCGCCAAGCTGCACGCCTAAAAGCGCCGCCATCGCCGATTCTAGCCATCCGCTGTTTGGGCTTGGATGTTTGCGAGCGTCGCGAAAAAGCACCCGCAAGCAATGACGAAGTCGCTTTCCGCTATGGATAAATATCATCACCATCGCCGTAAGACGAGCAGGCACATAATTGACCACATCATCCAAACGCGCTGACGCCCAACCGAATTCGCGATACGCCTCATTTTTATAGCCGAGCATCGAATCACACGTATTTACGGCCCGATAAAAAAGCGCCAATGGTGCGCCTCCGATGAAAGCGTAAAACAACGGCGCGGTAATGCCATCGCTCGTATTTTCCGCCACCGTTTCCACACAGGCGCGCACAATTTCCGATTCGTCAAGATTTTCTGTATCCCGGCCGACAATCATGCTTAATTCGCGGCGAGCCTTTTCGATTTTTCCTTGTTCTAAAGGAATAAGCACATTCCAGGCAGCTTCTTGTAAACTTTTTGTCGCAATCGTCGTAAAAATAAGGACCGCTTCCATCATAACGCCAAATATCCATGAAAGAGAATAACTGATATATACAACAAGAGACGCCAGGCAGTAAACCATTCCTGCTACGACCGCGACGGTAATAATCCCTTTCATGCGCCGATATCGCCCTTGATTAAGCCGTTTGTCGAAAAAGGAAATGAATGATCCGATTCCACGCACGGGGTGCGGAAGCCAACGAGGATCGCCAAACAACCAATCCAACACAAGCGCCAGAGCAATCGCCAAAAGATGACTCACAATGATTCCCTCCGCTGTTTATAACGGCGAAGGGCTTCCTTTGTCGCTTCATAAACGGTTCGCCCGATCGCTTTTCCAATCGGTGTGATCGTTCCAGCATAAGGAAACCTTGCTCCCGTTTGTGTCGCGGCAATCGCGATGCAATCCGTCGATGTTCCTGTTGCATAGGTGCTTGTTTCAGGATCGACAATTTTTTCATCGTATAATGCTTTTGTTTTTGCTTCCGTCGCCGTCATTAAAGCCTGCACATAAGCGGCATCTGTCAATGTTCCGTCGATAAATACCATAATGTTAATCGTGCCGACTTTTTGGCTTAATTCCTCTCGTTTCCATGCTTGTGCGGCATCAACGGCATTTCCTACTCCAGCGGTAACAACGGTCCATACAGAAAACGCATCATGTTTCTCATACATGCAGACGGCATCTTCGACAGAAACAGCGGTCATCATTCCAATCGTTTTTTGGACGGGAAAGCCGCGGCGCCGTAAATAATGTTTCATTTCCGTTTCCGCATCTTCGCAATCATAATCTTTTGAAACTTGACGATTGACAAAATGAGTCGCCCATTGAAAGCCTGATCCGACAAGTGCGGAAGATAACACCTTAAGCGGCTCGGTTGCGGTTACAACGACGCAGTCTTCCAACATTGTCCACGCGAATCGTTCGCGCAGTTCGTTATGTTGTAATATCGGAAATTGGCATTCCCGTAAAAACGCCATAAGCGGTTTAGAGACGGTCGGATGTGCTTGCCTGCTTACGGACGCGTGAAATACAGAACGGAAAATCTCAGGTTCCATCAGCTCTTCCGGCGTCCCTAGCGCGACTACCTCCCCTTTTTTTAACATTAAAAGCCTGTCACAATATAAACTAGCGATGTTAATATCATGAAAAATCGCAATAACCGTTAACTCTTTTTCCTTCGCCGAGCGGACAAGCTGGTCCAATAATCGCATTTGCTGGGTAATATCCATATGATTCGTCGGTTCGTCTAGCAATAAAAGCTGAGGCTGCTGCGCAAGCGCTCTTGCTAAATAAACACGCTGACGTTCTCCCCCACTCAAACGGTCAATCCCTTCTTCTGCTTTTTCCATTAGCCCAACTTCTTCGATTGCTGTTTTCACCGCTTGTTCATCTTCTTCCGTCCATGTCGGAAATAGACCGCTTTGATGGGCATATCTTCCAAGTTCCACTGTTTCTTTTACCGTATATCCGAATGCCGCATCAACCGTTTGCGGAAGCACCGCGGCAAAGCGCGCCCATTCTTTTTGCGAAAAAGAACGAAGCGGCCGGCCGTTTACTGTTATGCTTCCGTTTTGTAATAACAACTCCTTGCTTAACAGTTTCAATAAGGTCGTTTTCCCGCTCCCATTTGGCCCTAAAATCCCAAATACTTCTCCCTTTGCTACGGTAAACGTTACATCATGAAGCACTTGTTTACGATGATAGTGGTAAGAAACATGGTTTACTTCAAGCACATTCATCACGTCTTTCTTCGCATTCTTCGAAAAAATAGTAGTGCAAATAAAGGTGCGCCAATCAATGAGGTAATTACGCCGATTGGCAATTCTCTCGGCGAAATAATCGTACGCGCCAATAAATCAGTAAGAACGAGAAAGGCACCGCCATACAATAGGGAAAGCGGCAACAGAAGACGATGGTTCGGACCACAGACGAGGCGAACCATATGTGGAACGACCAATCCGACAAAACCGATCGTTCCGGAAACAGACACCGCCGCGCCGGTTAGCAGCGAAGCGCCGGTTAAAATCATCACTTTTCGCTTCAACACATCGACCCCGATATGCATAGCGGCCGACTCCCCAAACGCAAAAGCGTTCAGTTCGCGCGCATTAAAAAGCAGCATGATCACTCCGATGAGAAAAAACGGAAGCATCATCATCGTATATTTCCAGCCGCGCATCGCTACGCTCCCCATCAGCCATGCAATAATTTGCCGCAATTCTTCTCCAGTTAGTGCAATCATTAAGGAAATAAGCGCGCTGAAAAACGCCCCGAACATAATTCCAACTAGGATGATGGTCTCTACAGACATTTTTCGCTCCACCGCTCGTGTAAATAAAAGAACAAGCACGAGCGTCACAAGGCCAAATATAATGCTGACAATAGGAAGCGTAAATGTACCAAATAACGGCAATTGAATACCGAAGAAAATGACAAAAACAGCACCAACGGAAGCACCTGACGACACGCCGAGCGTATACGGATCGGCAAGCGCATTTTTTAACAGCCCTTGAAACGCAGCTCCCGCGACCGCCAGCGACGCCCCGACAAGAAACGCGAGCACAACGCGTGGAAGGCGGATCGCCATCACGATTTGCACGAGATCATCGGGAACATCGCCGGGCAACGGCAACCCAAACGAGATCGAAAAAATAATCTTGATAATAATAGAAAAGGGAATCGATAGAGAACCTATCGATATCCCCAGCAAGAGCGAAGTAATAACGACCGTTATTGCAACTGCATACATCCATATATTACTTAAAAATATCCGGGTAAATTGTTTTTGCAAGTTCCTCTACTCCTTCGATCAAGCGTGGACCCGGACGGCTTACTAAGTCTGTATTTACATCATACACCCGTTTGTTTTTCACCGCCGGGACATCTTTCCAAGCAGGACGGTCCAACACTTGCTTCGCTCCGCCGTATGTTGTAATAATGACATCCGGCTTGTACGCGACCGCTTTTTCTTCCGTAACCATCGGCCACCCTTCTAAATCACCGGCGACATTTTTCGCGGAGATCGCCTGGAGCATCTCATCAATAAACGTTCCTTTTCCAGCAGTATAAATTTCTGGAGCTGGTGATATTTCGACCCATACTTTTGCTTGATCTTCCTCTTTAATTTGCTTTGCTTTTTCTTTTATAGCTTCTAATTTTGTTTTCATATTTTGGATGATTTCTTGTGCTTTGTCCGCAGTTCCTGTCGCTTTTCCAACTAATTCGATCGAATGATAGACATCATCAAACGTTTTCGCATCATTGACAACCAATACAGTAATGCCTGCATCTTTTAATTGCTGAAGACCATCTTTCGAATTATGTGCACTAGACGCATGGGCAAGCACTAAATCTGGCTTCAACGAAATGACTTTCTCTACATTAAACTCCATGCCGCCTATTTTTTCCTTATTTTTTACATCTTCCGGATAGTTGTCAAAATCGCTTACACCGACGATTTTCTCTCCCAATCCCAGCGCATAGGCGATTTCTGTGTTGCTTGGAATTAATGAAACGATTTTTTTCGGCTCGGACTGTATTGTTACATCCTCGCCTAATCCATCTTTTACCGTTACCGGAAACGCCGCTTGTTCCGTTTTCGGTTCTTCTTTTTTTGCAGGCTCTTTGCTTGCGTTCTCTCCATTACATCCAAACAAGAAGCCAAATGTAAGGATGAATACGAGCAACATGACATACTGTTTCCATTTTTTCATTTTTTGTTCCCCCTTCTTTATGTAAAATAAAAAAACTCATTCCTAACTCGGAATGAGCGAGAAACGGCAATATGTATACACGAAGGCAGCCACCGTTGCCGTTTCCTCATCTCACCCCCCGAAGATAGGAAACTATAAGCGAACAAGGCAGGTCTACTGACTCATGCTTCATCCTACTCTGAACCTTCCCATACGGCAAACGGCGCTTGCCATTCCACCGTACAGTGGCGATTTCATTTCGTCAGCATTTACAGTTGCGGGGACAGTTCTGGACTTTCACCAGATTCCCTATTAAGCCTACTAGAGCGCACCAGCTCGTTCGGCACCTTGCCGCTAGTGTATAAAATTGTCGAACAATTGACAGTTATTATATTAAAGCAATTCATGGTGTTTGACAATAAAAAAATCATTTTGCTTTTTTTAAGAAACGATTTTAACGCATGTATCCGAGCGCCAATGCGTTTTCACTAATAAAACCTCGCCATTTTCATTCGCTACATAAGCAGCAACAGCAATGATATGTTTCGGCTCGTTCATGCTTCCACCTTCATTATTTTTTATAAATTTTAAAAAACGCGAATCTCACTAGATTCGCGTTTTAATTGTTAATATAGCGCTCAAACACAAAGCCGAAGTCTTTCACCGTATATTTTGTTTTCGCGTCAACGAGCCATTGAAACGCAAGTTCATTCACCGCTTTGAAATCGGCAACGAAATTATTTGTGTCACTTTTCACTTGCCCGAATACGTTTGCCGTCAATTCCAAACTTTTATGCGCGTACTCGAGCTTCGTTTTGTTTTCATGGCAAAGCTCAGAGATGGCGAGCAGCGATTTATATAAATCTTTTAGTTCTTCTAAATGCTTTTTATGGACGTCAATCGAATAGGCATGGGCGCCGATTTTAAACTTAATCTCCACATCTAAATCGACCGTGCCTGCCGTTTCGAGCGACACGTCGGAAATCGTATGTTTGTAATAATCATAGCGGCGCAATACGCGTTTTTTGCTTGTTGCGCTCGTGCCATCCAAATGAATAAGCGCTTTATTGGTAAAGCAATACTCATCCGACTTCGATTTAATTAAGAAATAAATCTTTTCCCCATCTTCATGCATCACGTAATCATCGGCATCGACTTTATCATAGTTTTCCGGCTTAATGACCGAGCCGATATCGCTTAATCCAAGCACATCGGCGGCGACTTTTCCAAACATAGTATAGCTCCTCTCCTTATTTAAAAAATGGTAATTACTTTTATTGTATCATGAGTAAACGGAATATACCTAAAATTTTTCTATTTTTTGAAGAATAGTGAAACTTCTCATGCTATAATAAACGCATCACTAGTTGGAAAGGATAGATGCCTTATGTTTCGCATTCGTCCAACTTGTTCTGTTTGCAACAAAACAATTGAAAAAAATGAACCGATTTATGTTCATATGAGATATCCGGCATACAGAGGAATAGTAGAAATCAAGGCATTCCTCCAACAGGAAGGCAAAATCATTTGCGAAGATTGCTTCCAACAAAAAATGAAGAAGGAATAATCATCCTTCTTCGTAACAGCTCTATCATGACACAATCAATATATGTTCACTATCTCAATGGCGATCTTGCCATACGAATATACGTATGGCGTTTGCCACGAATGGCAATCGAATACGTCATAATGTTTTCCGGAATGGCGATGCCATGATAACCGGCGTCTCCGATATGATACAGGTCGGCTCCTGCCATTTTGCTTGCGAGCGCGATTTGGCGGATCGTATGTTCATCCGCTCCTTCCTGGCTTGTGCCGATCGTAAGCATAACGAGCGCGCCATGTTCGTGGGCAACCTGAACTAGCTTTTCCGTTTTTTCTAAGGTCACACCTGGTACAGTTCCTGGCGCCGGCATAAGAACTACATCAGCTCCGGCACGAATAAAACGCATAACGATTTCTTCGGATACAATGCTAGCTCCCGTTTCGCCGGCCACTCCAGCTGCGTGCATTTTCCCGGCGATAATGAGACCGTCTTCTCTAAAAACGGCACGTGCGGTTTCGATCGCGCGGATAATTTCATTATTTGTCACACCTGTTTTCGGATTTCCGGTTAGGCAGATAAAATCGAAACCTAGACGTTTTGCTTCTTGCAGTGATTCTTCTGTTGCCATCCTTCCTTTTGGAAGAGAAGCAAGACTCTCTAACTGCCTCGCGTTCGGGTCAACAGGCTCTAAATTGACGCCAATTGGACGCCCCGTTAACTGCTTCAGACGCTTCACCATTTGATGTGGCTCCTTCGTATCCAACCCGTTTACCAGCGGCCGGAATACATCAAACATGTTCAATAGAATTAAATCCGCGCCAAACGCCGCGGCCAATTCCGCATTCGTCACCGCCGGATAAAGCGGGGCAACAGAGCTGATTACTTCTGCGACGATCGTTCTTCCTTCCGCTGCCCGAATCGATTGTTTCAGCTCTTTTCCGTTCATACGGCAAAAATCCGAGGCGCTGCAGTCTAGCAACCGCTTCATTGGCAAATCCCCCCTTGATCTATCACATCTCTATGAAAATAGACATTCCAGCTCTTTTCCACTAACGAAAAGAGCTGGAACGCTTTCCTCCTGGTTATAGCTTTTTCAGTTCGTTAGCGACAAACTCGACATCCGTGCCGACAACGACCTGCACATCCGTTTGATTGAGGCGGATGACCCCTTTTGCGCCTAAACGTTTCAGTTCGTCCTCATTGATTTTCGACATGTCTTTTACTTTTAAGCGCAGGCGGGTCACACAGTTGTCGATCTGGGTGAGGTTATCTTTACCGCCCAGCGCTTCCATATACTGTACCGCAACGCCTTTGTAGCCGCCCGATGACGCTGCGCCGCTTGCCGTGAATTCGCCTTCGATTTCTTCACGGCCAGGCGTTTTTAAATCTAATTTGACAATCAAGAAATAGAACACAACGAAATAAATGACGGCATAGATAATTCCTTGCACGATTAATAGATACGGTTTTTGCGCAATTCCATAGTTTAAGAAAAAGTCAATCGCGCCGGCCGAGAAAGTAAACCCGTGATGAATGTCGAGCATCGTCGCAATCGCCATCGAAAGCCCCGTTAATACGGCGTGAACGACATAAAGCAATGGCGATAAAAACATAAACAAAAACTCAATCGGTTCGGTAATTCCCGTTAAAAAGGCAGTCAGCGCCACGCTAATGAGCGCACCGGATACTTCTTTGCGCCGCTCTTTTTTCGCTGCGGCAATCATGGCGAGCGCTGCGGCTGGAAGACCAAACATCATAATCGGGAAAAATCCCGCCATGAAAATTCCGGCATCCGGGTCACCCGCGAAGAACCGCCATAAGTCCCCTGTTTTTCCATTGTACTCGCCAAACACAAACCATACGAAGCTATTTAAGACGTGATGCAAGCCAACCGGAATGAGCAACCGGTTCAAAAAGCCGAAAACGCCTACCCCAATCGCGCCGGCGCCGACAATCCATTTGCCGACCGCGTTAATGCCGTCCTGAATCGGCGGCCATACATATCCGAAAACAAGTGCCAATATAAGCATGACAAACGAGGTCACAATTGGAACAAACCGCTTGCCCCCAAAAAATCCTAGCCAATCTGGTAATTTAATATTATGGTAGCGGTTATACAACAGACCGGCAATCACACCGGAAATGATTCCACCTAACACGGACATATTGATATCTTTGTCAATAGCAGCGGCCCCCTTTGTTAACACAAAGTAGCCGATCGCCCCGGCCAGCGCCGCTGCGCCGTTTCCATCTTTGGCAAAGCCAACGGCAACCCCGATCGCGAAAATGAGCGGCAGGTTCGCAAAAACAGCATCCCCTGTTGCGGCGATAAACGGAATATCCAATAAATCCGGCTGTCCTAAACGGAGCAATAACCCCGCTGCCGGCAGGACGGCAACCGGCAGCATAAACGCTTTTCCAAGCCGCTGTAAAAATCCTAACATAAAAATTCCCCCTCTTTTTATTTTGAACGTTCCATCTCAATCGTCAATTTGTAGCGGTCGCCACGGTAAACCGATTTGACGACTTCTAGAGGCCGTCCGTTATTTAAATAACTTCTGCGCTGCATGAGCAATACAGGCGCACCTTCCTTTATTTGCAACAGCTCCGCCTCCATCTTGCGGGCGACGGAAGCTTCAATTATTTGCACGCCCGATTGAATGGCCAACCCTAATTCTTTTTCAATAAAATCATAAACGGAACCGCTTACAATTTCGCGGGTTAAACGAGGAACAAGCATACATGGAATATATAATGTTTCGAGTGCCATCGGCAGCCCGTCGGCAAGACGAACGCGGCGAATTTCGTAAAGATCCGCTCCTTCGCGAACGTCGAGCAGCTGAGCTAACGACGTGCCGGCAGGAACAATATTGAAATCCAATACGTTTGTTCCAGGCTCCATGCCGCGAGCGCGCATATCTTCCGAAAAACTTGTAAGTCCTTTCAGCGGCTGCTCGATTTTTGTCGCGGCAACAAATGTCCCTTTGCCGCGTTTTCTTACTAAATATCCATCATTCACTAAGTTATTGATCGCCTGTCGAACAGTCATTCGGCTAATATCGTATGTTTCTGCCAGTTCCCGCTCGGACGGAATCATTTCTCCCGGCTTGAGCTGCCCTTTTTCGATCATTTCTTTAATTCCTTGCTCTAATTGATAGTAGATAGGAAGCGGTGAGTTTTTGCTAATCATTTTGCATACACCTTTCGTTTTTCATCTGGTACAAGCGACAATGCATCTTGATCAGCAATTACCGTGACGTTCGGATGAGTATGAAGCACCGATGCCGGCACATCGGTAGTCACGGTTTCTTCGAACAGCTTCGCCATAATTGGCGCTTTCGCCGTTCCTGACGCTAATAACAATATATGACGGCTTTTCATAATCGTTGCGATTCCCATTGTAATCGCTTGGCGCGGTACATCATCTAAAGATGGAAAAAAGCGGGCATTCGCTTGCCGTGTTGACGGCGCCAGCTCGACTACATGCGTCGGTGCCGAAAACGATGTCCCCGGCTCATTAAAACCGATATGTCCATTTCTTCCAATTCCTAACAGCTGTAAATCAATTCCTCCCAAACTTTCAATTAGCTGTTCATAGCGTTGACATTCCGCCTCCACATCATCGCTTGCTCCATTTGGAATATATGTTTGCGAAAGCGGGATATCGATATGGGAAAATAAATGTTGATTCATATAGTAACGATAGCTGTTCGGGTGATCGGGTGACAAACCAATATATTCATCTAAATTGACCGTACGAACGTTTCGATAAGATGTTCCATTTTGGCGATGATCCTCGACTAATTGTTTATATGTGCCAAGCATTGTCGATCCCGTAGCAAGACCAAGAACGGAATCAGGTTTTTCCTTTACCTGGGCAATAATGATGTCAGCCGCCTTTTGGCTCATCTCTTCGTAGTTGGCTGCTTCAATTAATTTCATCGTCCGATCCCCCTTTTTTATTTTGAATAGGCAAGTTTACCACGGCATATCGTCATCACAACATGATGCTGTTCGTCTAATACGACAAGATCAGCGTCTTTCCCGGCGCGGATGCTTCCTTTTTTGTCTGAAACGCCTAACTGCTTTGCCGGATTCCAGCTAGCCATGCGGATAATATCTTCCAGCGTACAGCCTGTAAAAGACATGATGTTTTTCACCGCATCGCCTAATTTTAAGATGCTTCCAGCCAACGTGCCATCTCGTAATGTTGCTTTTTCTCCTTGAACAATGACGTCTTGGCCACCAAGTTCATATATACCGGCGCCGAGACATTTCGCGCGCATCGCATCCGTAATTAATATGAGACCATCACAGCCTTTCATTTTGTACGCAAAGCGGACCATTTCCGGCGCAACATGAATTCCATCGACAATTAGTTCACATACAACTTCATCGTGCATAAGAACCGCTCCGGCAACTCCCGGCTCGCGATGATGAATACCGCGCATGCCGTTGAATAAATGAGTGGCATGGGTCACTCCTGATTGAATGGCGGCGGTTACTTGTTCGTAAACCGCATCGGAATGACCAATCGAGGCGACGACACCAGTTTCTTTTAAGTATGCCGCAAGCGCCAATCCATTCTTTTCTTCCGGCGCCAGCGTGACAAGACGAATATGTCCATTCGCGATGTTCTGCCATTTTTGAAATAGTTCGATATTTGGTTCAATAATATTTTTTGGATGCTGCGCTCCCGAGCGTTTTGGAGAAATAAATGGACCTTCTAAATGAATGCCAAGCACCTCTGCTTCTCCAGGTGGATTGCTTCTATATATATATTGCGCAACGTTTTGCAAAGCACGTTCAATATCCGCAATCGGTGCGGTCATCGTCGTCGCTAAAAAACTTGTTGTTCCTTCCTTTGGCAATGTTTTTGCCATTGTGCGCAACGATTCGTCTGTCGCATCCATTACATCGGCTCCAGACGCGCCGTGGATATGGACATCAATAAATCCTGGTACAATGGAGAAACTTGGGTCGAGCTCCACCACCTCCGCTTCACTAGAAGCTGGGCATGAGGACATCGGCCCTACTTCAATCACTTTGTCTCCCTCTGTCAGCACATATCCTTGCTCGATTTTTCCTGTTTCCGCATATATAACCGCATTTTTAAGCAACCATCGTTTCACTGATTATTGCACCTTCTTTCTATATAATTATATTAACATCATATCATCTAGTTGTCTATACCACTATATATTTTGTATCGTTCGAAATAAACGCATCATTACTCATTAGCTTCCCTATTCTTTTTCGCTCTGCCATCAAAAAAAACAGCCCCCGCTGCTTAGACAAGGGGGCATATTATGTTTCATGAGGACCGTTTGGCAAATAAAACGTAAACGTCGTTCCTTCATGAAGCTTGCTATGAACGGAAATCGTCCCTTTATGGGCCTCAACGATATTTTTCGCAATGGCAAGGCCCAATCCCGTTCCCGAGCGGCCGCGCGTACGCGCCTTATCCGCTTTGTAGAAGCGTTCAAACACAAACGGCAAATCTTCTTCTGGGATGCCGGAGCCGGAATCTTGGACATGAATCGTGACGCCGTCTCCGCTTCGCTCAACAATGATCTTGACCATTCCGTTTTTATCCGTATGACGAATCGCATTATCAATTAAATTCGTCAAAACTTGCTCGATCCGGTCTGGATCCATCGTAATTTGGATATCCTCATTTTTAAACTCCGCCGACAAATCAATTTGTTTTTCTTTTGCTAGCCCTTGGAATTTGCGAATAATCCGCTCAATATACGGAACGAGCTGAACGGTTTCGTAATCTAATGTAATATGCCCCGCTTCCATGCGCGCCAAATCAAGCAAGTCATTGACAAGACGGCCTATGCGCAACGATTCATCGTAAATCACTTTTGCCATTTCTTTCTTTTCTTCATCCGTTGCCGCAATATCATCAATAATCGCTTCGCTATACCCTTGAAGCATCGCAATCGGCGTGCGCAGCTCATGGGAAACGTTGGCGACAAAATCTTTGCGAAGTTTATCCAAGCGACGTTCTTCCGTCATATCGCGCAGCACCGCTACCGCACCGCGTACAGTCGTTTTGCTGTAAAGCGGCGTCATCAAAATCACCCATGTCCGTCCTTGTAGCGACAATTCAATCGATTGCTCTTTCTCCTCGCGGACAACACGAATAAATAACTCTTTTACTTGCGGCGGCAGCGGAGCCATCGTTTCCGCACCGTTTCCTTGCTCAAAATACCATGCTTGCAAAAACCGCTCCGCAGGCGGATTCGTAATTAATATTTCGCCATCGCGATTAAATGTAATAACTCCATCGGCCATACTGCTTAAAATGCTTGCTAACTGCTCTTTTTCCTGATTTAGGGCATTAATATTAAACTGCAGCCGTCTGCCCATCTGATTAAACGCCATCGCCAAGCCGCCAATTTCATCATCCGTTAAAATTGGCACCTTTGTATCAAACTTGCCTCGCGCCACTTCAAACGCTGCTTGCCGCATTTTCCGCAATGGAGCGGTAATACGGGTCGATAAGAAAAAGGCAAAAAATGTTGTTAACACAATGGCGATAAATGCCGCAAGAAAAATTAACTTTTTCGTTTGCCTTGTTGTATCTTCAATTGCCTGCAATGATTGGTAAATAAATACTCCGCCCCGATTTCCATTTGCCATTTCAAGCGGCACGCCAACAATAATCACATCACTGCTATATCGACTTCTGCCGGTTTGTACGTTTGGCAAATAGGTTTTCTTTTTTACGTTTTTTCCTTCTGTCAATACTTTTCGCAAATCTTTATCTTGCTTAATGAATGATAACGGCAGATCCCGCAATTCATCGTTTGTAGGAGAATACCAGTAATGCGATGAATCAACAAAAATAACAGCTTTAGACATATTACCGACAAGCGTCCATGCAATGGAACGGGCCAGTTTTTCGTCTTCGTAATCATGCATTACTTCCGATATTTTTGTTGCTAGCTGAGTTAATTCTTTTTCCGCTTCTTGCACATAATAATTTTCAAAAAATTTCAACAAGAGAATCGTAAGAACAAATAACACACACGAAACGAGCAATAATATAGTAACCCATAATTTCCCGACTACGCTGCGAAAAAGCCACATTAGTCATTCACTACCTCAAATTTATAGCCAACCCCCCAAACGGTTACGATCATCTTTGCCGCCGTTGGGGAGACTTTATTCAACTTTTCACGCAAACGTTTAATATGGGTATCTACCGTGCGCAAATCGCCAAAAAATTCGTAGTGCCATACTTCTTTCAATAGCTGTTCACGGTCAAATACTTTATCTGGAGATCTTGCCAAAAATAGAAGCAACTCGTATTCCTTCGGCGTTAAATTCACTTCCTGACCGTCAACCGTTACGCGATGGGCATCGTTATCAATTGTTAAATGCGGAAAAACGAGCACATCTTTTGCGGTCGTGTCAGCAAGAACATACGCAGTATTCGCCGCACGCCGCAACAGCGCTTTTACGCGCAATACGACCTCGCGCGGGCTAAATGGCTTAACAATATAATCGTCTGTCCCTACTTCAAACCCTTGAACACGGTTTGATTCTTCCCCTTTTGCTGTCAGCATAATAATCGGGGTTGCTTTCTTTTCGCGAATTCCTTTACATACCTCAATACCGTCCCTCCCTGGCAGCATGAGGTCAAGCAAAATGACATCATAGTCGTTTTCGAGCGCTTTTTCGAGCGCGTCATCGCCGTTATCAGCCTCATCAATGATATAGTTTTCGCGCTCTAAATACATTTTTAGTAAGCGCCGAATGCGTTCTTCATCATCTACTACTAAAATTTTGACTTGTTGATCTTTATCCATAGAACATCCTCCCTTGTTCACTATTGTACAAAAATTCATGACAATTATCTACTTCATTGTAAAATAAGGATGCCAAGCCTCGGGCATCCTTTTATTCCAGTCATGTTGTCATGTTCCGGCGTATGAATGCAGCCCGGCAATCACTAAGTTAACTGCGACTAAATTAAACATAATGATCGCAAAACCAATGACCGCAAGCCATGCCGATTTTTCACCGTGCCATCCTTTTGACAAACGAAGGTGCAAAAACGCGGCGTAAAATAACCATGTAATGAGCGCCCATACTTCTTTCGGGTCCCAGCCCCAAAATCGAGTCCACGCAATTTGCGCCCAGATCATCGCAAAAATGAGCGCTCCAAGTGTAAATACCGGAAACCCGATGGCGACAGCGCGATAACTGATTTCATCCGTTAAATCTAAGTTTACGTTTTTGACAAGCGGCTGCAAGGCAGCGGCGATCCGCTTCCGCAGCACGAGACGGAGCAATGCATATAAAATCGCGCCCCCGATTAGCGACCAAATCACCGTATTTAATTTTTTCGCATTGATAATTGCCGGCATATAAACAAGCGGCTCAAAACGATCGGCGCTTTCTTTCACTAGCTTTCCTTCATGCGGCCCGACTAATGCAGGCATATGATAAACGACTTCCGCCTGTTGCTTGTTTTTATCGATCCATGTAAATTTTGCTTCATAGTCCGCAAGGCTGAATGCTGTTGATACAAGCACAAAGCCGAGCGTCGTAATTAAGCAGAACATGACGACTTCCAGCCAAAATGTTCGCTTGCTTGGCTTGGACTGGTCCACGACACGGATTAAATAAATGAGACCGGCAACAAAGCTAACAGCCAAAATTGCTTCTCCCGCCGCGGCAGTGGTCACATGGATATGTAGCCAGTCGCTTTGCAATGCAGGAATCAGCGGCGTAATTTCGCGCGGAAACATGCTGGCGTAAGCGATCACCAATAAGGCGACTGGCAGTGCGAATAAGCCGAGAATGCTTATTTTATAAATAAAATAAATAATGATAAAGGCGGCGACAAGCATCATTCCAAAAAAGGTAGTAAACTCAAACAAATTGCTGACCGGGGCATGTCCCGCTGCAATCCACCGTGTAATAAAGTAGCCTAATTGAGACAGAAAACCGATAATCGTCGTGATAATTCCAAGTTGTGACCAGCGATTTTTTCCCGTTCGTTCCTTTCTATTATCGCGAATCGCGCCGCCGAAAAAAAACGTTCCAATTAAGTAAAGAATAAAAGCAATATATAGTAACGTGCTACTGAGCTGCGCCATGCATTTGCCCTCCTTGTCCCGCTTTTGTCTCCTCATCCGCCTGATCGACCGGCATCGCTAATCCGGTTCCGTCAAGGATGCGGCGAATTTCATTTTTTAAACCAAACCAGTTTTTATTCGTATGCGCAGCAAGCCATACTTCGCCATTGACGCGCTGCAGCCAGATGCGGCGATGGTTCCAATACATTCCTTGGATGAGGCCAATCATAAAGATCGCTCCGCCAACGCCTAAAATCCAAAGCGTAAAGTCGCGGCGCACAGTAAGTCCTGATACGTTTCTCGTCTCTAATCCAGCAAACTTCATTTTATACTTGTTATCCCCAAACGGTTCAATCGTTTGCTGAATGGCCACAAAGCTTACTTCCCCTTTCGGCTTATCAGGGGTAAACATTTTAAACACGAACGCCGGATTGTTTGGAATTTTTGATTTTGTAGCCGGATTCCCTTCCTCATCAAAATAAAAATCAGGGAAATAGCTTAATAGTTCTACCCGATAACCGTTGCCAAGATCGTAGGAAGATTTCGGATTGTGCAAATCAATAACGACATTGCCAAACGATTTTCCCGACGTTTTATCCATTAATTGAAACGCCATTTTATACGGCTCGTTTTGTTTAAAATCGACTTGATATAGCGCGTAATGATCATATTTCAACGGTTCGTTGACACGTATCTTATACTCTTTTATTTTTTGCAGCTTCGGTTCTTCACCGGCGACAATAGGACCGACACGTTTGTAGAGTACAACGTTCGTTTGGTAATTTTTTGCTACCGTGCCGTTGCCGACGCGATCAATCGCCGCATTAAACACTTCATTTTCTTTTCCTTTTTCATATGTCTCATAAATAAACTTTTCGCTCTTTAAAAAATATTTTCCTTGTGTACCGGGAATCTCTTTTGTTTCTCCTTCGCGAATCCACAGTACCTCATCGACATACATTCCCGGAACAAAGCGAAGCATCGCTCCAATTAAGAAAATAATTAATCCGATATGATTGACATAAGGGCCCCAGCGGGAAAAACGGCCTTTTTCCGCTAAAATATTGCCGTTTTCTTCACGAATATGGTAGTGGCGCTGCGCCAATTTTTCTTTCACGCGTTTTAGCACATCATCGGCATCATCGACTTTCGAAACACTAAATAACCGCTGCTTCCGCAAAAAGTTCGGATGTCTTGTGACGCCTTGTTTTTTCAACGCGCGATAAAGAGGAATCACACGGTCTAAACTGCAAATGACGAGCGATACACCGATTGACGCAATTAAAAGCATATACCACCATGACTTATACAAGTTATTAAATCCGAGCTTATAATATAATTTTCCTGCCCATCCGTATTGATCGGCATAATATTCAGCAGGGCTAACATTCGGCGGAATATACATTTCCTGTGGAAAAATCGTTCCGATCGCTGAGGCGATGAGTGTAATAACAATAAGCGCCACTCCGACCTTCACGGAAGAGAAAAACGCCCAAATTTTATCGATAATGGTCTTATTATATGTTTGGGAACGGCGCGCGCTCCCTTCATAGCGCATGTCCAAAAGTCGCTTCTCTGTATTTTCCTCAAGCGGTTTTCCGCATGATTCACAAAAAAAAGTCCCATGTGGATTAACATGACCGCATTCGCATTTTACATGTTCCATTGGCAAAACTCCTTACGGTTTAATGCTTTCCATGTACTGCTTTACCATTTCTTCCGTCATTGTTCCTGTGATGATTTTTTTGACTTTGCCGTTTTTGTCGATTAAAAAGGTTGCTGGCAATCGATCGACATCATATGCGTTCATGACTTGATCTTCACGGTCAATCATAATTGGAAACGTCAAACCAAATCGATCGGCGAATTTTTGCACGCTCAACTTCGGCTCGCCAACGTTGACCGCCAATACTTCGACCCCTTGCTTTTTATATACGCCATACTGGCTGTTGATGTACGGCATTTCCTTTTCGCACGGCTTACACCACGTTCCCCAAAAGTTTAAGAACACCCCTTTGCCGCGATAATCCGAAAGACGGTGTTCTTTTCCGCTTAAATCGGTCAAGACAAAATCCGGCGCCGTCGAACCAACTTTTACCCTTTCTTTTTCTGTAAAAAAGTTGGAATAAATCGTATATCCTACCGCCGCCAATAATAACAACAAAACAATCGTTCGCATGATAAGGCGTTGTTGTTTTTTCATATTCCTAACCCCTCGAAATCATAATATTCCATTTTCCATTATAACAGTGTTATTTATAGTGAAAATTCATATTATATGAAATTTATGTGACAATGTAAACGGTTATTTTCCACCGCCTGACAACGCAAGCGCGCGCAGCTGCTTTACTTCATGCGGTGTAAGTTTACGATATTCACCAGGGTTTAACCCTTTTAAATCGAGAAAAGCGTATCGCTCTCGCTTTAGTTTCATCACTTTGCATCCAATTGCTTCAAACATTCGGCGCACTTGGCGATTCCGTCCCTCATGGATGCGAATTTCAATAATGGCTGTTTGTTTTTGTTTATTGTGAGAAAGCAGTTTTACTTTTGCCGGCGCCGTCATGCCATCTTCGAGCATAATTCCTTTTTCAAGCTGTTTTAATTGCTCCCGTGTCGGAATCCCTTTCACTTTTGCGATATATACTTTCTCGATTTCGTAACGAGGATGCATTAATAAATTGGCAAAATCCCCATCGTTCGTAAGCAAAAGAATTCCGGACGTATCATAATCGAGACGGCCAATCGGGTAAATGCGTTTATCAACATCTTTAAAAAAATCGGTTACGACTTTCCGACCTTTATCGTCTTTTACGCTTGAAATGACCCCGCGCGGTTTATAAAAAAGATAATATACTGGCTCCTCTCTTTCTACCGGTATCCCATCTACTTCCACTTTATCCTGAGGACCTACTTTCACGCCAAGCTCGGTAACGACTTTCCCGTTTACCTTTACTTTTCCTTGCAATATGAGTTGTTCTGCTTTTCGTCTTGATGCGATGCCTGCATGAGCAATAACTTTTTGCAATCGTTCCATCACTGTTTCACCTCTTTCATCATCTTACTCTTTCGATCCAAAAGATACAAGCACGCTCTCTCACTATTTTTATCATACTCGCCCTTTTTCGACAAATACAAAAGTTATATCGATAGAAAACGACAAAAAAAAGCTGCCTAATCATAGGCGAGCTATCTTCCAAAGACAAACAGCACAATAAAAAAGGAAACGATAAAGCTGAGAATATCTGCTAAAATTCCTACTTTGAGCGCATCTCCCATCTTTTTAATGCCAACGGCGCCAAAATAAACGGTTAAAACATACAACGTTGTTTCCGTGCTTCCTTGTATGGTGGATGCAAGCCTGCCAATAAACGAATCGGGACCATATGTAGCAATTAAATCGGTTGTCATCCCAAGCGCAGCGGTGCCGGAAATGGTGCGAATCATCGCCAGCGGCACCACTTCAGCCGGAAGACCGATCGCATCAGCAAGCGGTTTAATCCCGTTCATCATATAATCAAGCGCGCCAGACGCGCGGAAAATGGCAATCGAAACAAGCATGCCGACTAAATACGGAATAAGCGAAAAGGCAATCTGTATCCCTTCTTTTCCGCCTTCGACAAACGCTTCATAAGTCGGCACTTTTTTTACGGTTCCGTATAAAAGAATAAACGCAATGGTTACTGGAATAAGCCAAGTAGAAAGGAGTTGGATGAACGCCATTACCGCTTCCCGCCTTTCCGCATGCGTTTCCAATAATAATAACGGTCGATGAAAACCGCGCCAACCGTCGAAATGGTTGAAGCGACGAGCGTAGTCCCAATAATTTCTCCAGGCGATGCCGAATCATATGTCATGCGAATCGAAATGACCGTCGCTGGAATAAGGGTGATACTTGATGTGTTAATTGCTAAAAACGTTACCATCGAACGACTTGCTTCGTCTTTATGGCCATTGAGCTTTTTCAATTCTTCCATCGCCTTAATCCCCATTGGAGTGGCGGCGTTGCCAAGCCCGAACATATTGGCAATCATGTTGGAGACGATATAGCCAAGCGCTGGATGGTTTGCTGGCACTTCCGGAAACAAACGGCGGACAAGCGGTTTGAAAAAAGCAGCAAGCTTCTCAAGAAGGCCGGCTTCCTCGGCAATTTTCATTAATCCAAGCCAAAACACTAATATGCTGATCATGCCGATGCTGATTGTGACCGCTTCTTTCGCGCTTTTAAAAATCGCTTCATTCACTTCATTCATCGTACCGTTTATCATCGCAAAAACAATTCCAATAATGGCCATCGCTACCCAAATAAGATTAACCATCGCTTCCCACACCTAAAAAATGAAATGCGTTCCAAATGGAATGGTTCGTTTCCTTGCTTACGCTCTTTTTATACAAAAGCGGAACTTCATCCACCGCTTGATCCCCTAAATACAGCACCGCTTTCCCAACGACGGTCGGAATGCCCCTTTCGTCTTTCTTCCAATCTTTTTTCGGACGAAGAAGATAAATTTTTACGTGCAGTTCTTTGATTTCTTCTTCCGTCACAGGATATCGCAAATCACGGCTTGCTTGTATGTTTTTTCTGTAAAAGGAATCACGGATTTTTTTCACCATTCGTTTTCGGTTTACTTTTGCAATCATATAATGGCCAAAGCCATATTCATACATGGCAATATGGTCATTCCAATCATCCGGTGCATCCAATGTTACCGCAATTAAATCCATTCCGCCTTTGGAAGCGGTAGTCACAAGCGTTCGCTTTGCCCGTTTTGTATAGCCGGTTTTTCCTCCGGTGCAATACTCATACAAACTAGTGAGCAGCTTATTTTTATTCCTCCATACCCGATCCCAATCTTCTCCGGGAGAAGCAGGAGCCCGGTATACTTCTGTTCCGGAGATTTTGCGAAACTCCTTATTTTTCATCGCATACTGCATAAGAAGCGCCATGTCATAGGCAGTGGAATAGTGATTTTCCGAATCGTCTAATCCGTGTGGATTGGCAAAATGGGTATTGCGCATGCCGATTTCCGCTGCTTTTTGGTTCATTAAAAAAACAAAGCCTTCCACGCTGCCACCCACATGTTCGGCAATCGCCACCGCCGCGTCATTTCCGGAACGCAGCATCGTCCCATAGACAAGATCGCGAAGCTTTATTTTTTCTCCTTCCTTTAAATAAATCGACGACCCTTCTGTATGAACAGCGCGGGCGCTTACCGTTACCGTGTCATCCATTTTGCCTGATTCGATCGCTAAAATCACCGTCATAATTTTGGTAATGCTTGCAATGCGCCGCTTCGTATGCGCGTCTTTTTCAAATAATATGCGTCCGGAATTCTGCTCCATCAAAATGGCGCTTTGCGCACTGACTCCGTTCATTGCCTTTGCCCGATCCGGAATACATGAAAAAAGCATCATCACCGCCGCGATGAACAGTGCAATTTGTTTCCGTATCTTCATGTAATCCCCATCCCTTTTGCTGTTTTGTACAAGTGTATGCGCCAAAAAATATAGATATGATTGTAAAATGTACAAGTTCATCAGCACAAACGTCATTTGCAAGTGTACAAATCCGCCTTGTTAACGAACGAAAAACATGATAGCTTTCGCTTGTTGATGACGCTAACGCAAGAAAGACGAAGGATGCCCCTTCGCCTTTCATTAAAACGGTTTCCAGCGCAATTTTCTTGCCTGCTCGAACCGTTCTTCCACATCACGCCAATGAACAACATTCCACCAGCTGTTAATATATGCTGCACGGTCGTTTTTATATTGTAAATAATAGGCATGCTCCCAAACGTCCAACACCAGAAGCGGAATCGTATCCCATTGCGTCATGAATTGATGCTTTTCCGTCTGTAAAATTTCTAAGCGGTGCGACCGCGGCGACCAAACGAGCAGCGCCCAGCCGACTCCTTCGACGCTTTTTGCCGCCTCGGTAAAATGACGCTTAAATCTTTCAAAACTTCCAAAATCTCGTTTTATTTGTTCTAGCAACTCACCGCGCGGTTGGCCGCCGCCTTTTGGATGCATATTATTCCAAAAAATCGTATGCAAATAATGTCCAGAACCGTGGAACGCCGCTTCCCGCTCCCAATGCTTCAACAGTTCATAGTCATTTGTTTCGCGCGCTTTTTTCATCATTTTTTCCGCTTTATTTAAGCCGTCCACATAGCTTTGATGGTGCTTTGTATGATGCAGCCGCATAATTTCTCTGGAAATATGCGGCTCAAGCGCATCGTAGCTGTATGGAAGCGGCGGAAGGACGTGTCTTCCTGCTGCCACATATGTTTGTTGTCTTTCTTCTGCCTCGCTTTCTTCTTCCTGTTCGCTGGCCGTTTGTTGTCTTTCTTCTGTGCCGCTTTCCTCCTGTCTGACGACCGTTTGCTGTCTTTCTTCTATCCCGTTTTCCTCCTGTCCGATGGACGTTTGTTGTCTTTCTTCTATTTCTCTTTCCTCCTGTCTGATGGCCGACTGTTCATTTTGCTGAAACACCAGCGCTTTTTCATATACTTCGTCCACCATGCGCTGAAGTTCATAAATGGCGTCCTCTGTCCATGCATCGCCATGATGTTCGATGTAGGAAAGCAATGAATCAACGCGGCAATCGCCGCCGTCCTCCCCCCGCTGAAGCAAAATTTGCTCGACTTGTTTTCCCCATTCTTTTACTTCCGCCACATATTGTTGAATTCGTTCTTGTTCATTCATCTTGAAAAACCTCCCTTAATTTTTATCACCATATCGTATGCCCACTACCTAAAACTCGTTCTTGTCCGCATTCACCCATTTTCCTACATATAAATCGAGATGAGGAACAAGTGAAAAACACATTGGAACAATATTTACGAACAAACGTATACGATTTCCCTGCTTTACATCGCTTTCACCGGGGCATTCAATTAGAAATGGTTATTTTTCAATGTTTTTTGCGCGAATTGGAAGAAATGGAGCTAAATAAAGAAGTGCTTGGCGTCCTGACGCCGCTTATGGCGAACCATATGGCACGAGAAGAATGTTATTATTTGCAAAAGACGTATGAAGTAAAACCGCCTGCCTGCGACCCGACAAAACCAAGGACAGAATGATGAACATCAAAAAAGCTGCCCCAGATGTGGGACAGCTTGCGTTCAATTGGATTGTATCATTTTCGTCCGATAATCCGTTTCATAAAATTCCAGCTCTTCACGAATTGTCTGAAACTCGCTTTCAAGCGATAACAACAAAGCTTTCAACGAAGGCGGAGGGGTTTGACGAAACTTAATCGAGTTGCGTCCCGTATAAGCGGAACGGCTATCTTCATACCACGCATCGCTTTTTGGCGTAAAATATTCGGCAATACATAGATGATAGACACGATACAACGTTTTTTCCGCCGCCGCTTTACGAAATGGTTCATCATTTAATATGATACGGCACGCCTCAAGCCCCTCCTCGCAATATACAACGAGGCGGCGTAAATTCGAAAGCAATAATTCATAATAGGCTTTGTCGCCTCCTTCTTGTTCCGCCAATAGTTTGGTCAATGTTGTTTCATTTAAATAATTGGAAATCGTCTGAACGGTTTTTTGCAAAAAGGCTTCTACTTGTTTCGTTTGATTCAAAGCCATTGAGTTCCCCATATTCACAAGACCCCCATATCGGTTTTAAGATGGCTGGCGAATAAAAAGAAGCGGTGATGTTAAATGATATTCGCCATTTGTCTGCAATGATGCAAATATGTCTGGAAGCTTCGTAAATTCCATATGCGCAAAATAGCGGCGAAATTCTTCTTCCTCATTAATATATACTCGCTTACGGTGCCGGAAAGCCGGATTTTGCAATAAACATACGAAAGCAACGATATCGCGGAAATAGACGTCACGCCCTAAAACAGTAAAAATCGGATTTTGTTCATACGGCGTAAACGATGAAATAAATTCCTCAAAATAGCGCAAATATAGAACGTGAAGCGTTTTTTCAACCCCATCTTCGCGAAACGTTACTTCCGAGCGGCTGAAATAATCTTCAAACGTATTCGGCTTCGATTTTTCCAGCTCATATCCTTGCAAGCGGCAAATCCACATACAACAAGCCCCCTTATCATGCCAAAAAAACGAAAATATAAAGTTATTCCTATCTTATCATACTCATGTTGATTCGTTAAAATTTTCTTCAAATTTTTCGAAAAACAAATCAGCTTCTTTCTCCACCTCATCATCTCCCTGTAATTCCGGAAGCGGAGGCAGTTCCTCCAACGTTTTCAAACCGAAGTAGTCAAGAAACTCCTTCGTCGTGCCATATAAAATCGGGCGCCCCGTTCCTTCCGCACGCCCGACTTCCTTTATAAGCGCTTTGGCAATTAGCGTTTGTATCGGTTTATCGCTTTTCACCCCTCGAATTTCTTCAATTTCCGCTCTTGTAATCGGTTGGCGGTAAGCGATAATCGCCAATGTTTCTAACGCCGCTTGCGACAACGAAGTCGAACTTGGCGATTCAACAAGCTTTTTTAAATATGGGGCATGTTCTTTTTTTGTCGCCAGTTGAAATACTCCTGCTAATTCAATAAGCTGAATGCCGCGCTTTTGCTGTTCATACTCCTCTTTCAGCATATGAATGATCGCCTGTGCTTGTTCTTCTTCAATTTCTAAGACGGCGGCAATTTGCTGAAGCGACAATCCCTCATCACCTGCAGCAAATAGCAGTCCTTCGACAATCGCTTTATATTCATTCATCTCCATGTTGTTCCATCCTTTCGTTGCTAGAGATGAAAATATCGGCAAAATTTCGCTCTTGCTCAATAATAATCGCATTTTTTTTCATTAATTCTAAAATCGCTAAAAATGTCACCACAATGTGTCCACGGTCATAATATGGAAATAAATCATAAAAATTTTTTCTCGTTTTTGTACGCCTCAGCTCCTCCAAAATTTCCTCCATCCTCTTTTCGATCGAAATGTCTTGACGGGTAACTTTCGTGTGAAGCGGTTTTTGCAATTTTTTGCGGCGCAATAGTTTTGACAGCGCGCCAAGCATATCGTAAACATTTACATCGAGCGGCCGCTTCATCATTTCTTTTTCGTCTGCATACATACTTAAATCGCTCGGCGGCTTTGTAAATAAAAGCGCTCGCTCTTCTTCCTTCTTTTTCAATGCTTGCGCCGCTTCTTTAAATTTTTTGTATTCTAACAACCGCTGCATTAATTCTTCACGCGGATCGCTTTCAGGCAGTTCCACACCTTCATCCAATATTTCTTCTTCATGTTTTGGCAGCAACATTTTGCTTTTAATCGCCAAAAGCGTTGCCGCCATCACCAAATATTCACTTGCGATATCCAGCTGCAATTCTTGCATCGCATGAATATATGCCATATATTGCTCGGTAATTTGCGCAACAGGAATATCATAAATATCGATTTCATAACGATTAATTAAATGCAACAAAAGATCGAGCGGACCTTCAAACGCATCAATTTTCACATTATATTGCACGTTCATCCCACCATTTTCATTACGCTATCGTTAAGTATAGACGATCATCTAACATTGTCCAAGCAAATTTTTCACGTCTAATATGATACAATTGATACAATACGGATACAACAATAGAAAGGTTGTGAAACGATGTATCCTGACGCTTATATCCGCTATTTAATTCATTTTCATACAGACCGTGATTATTTTGAATGTCATGAAATATTAGAAGAGCATTGGAAAAAAGACGGCTACAAAAAAGTATGGGTCGTGCTTATTCAAATTGCCGTAGCGCTGTACCATCATCGCCGCGGCAACGGTCAGGGGGCGCTGCGTATGATGCGAAAAGCGCTATCACTTTTACAAAAAGAACAAAAAGCGGTTCGCGAGTTAGGGTTAGATGAACAGCGGCTTGCCAAACAGCTGGAACGTTATATCGAACGTATAGCACAAAACGAGGCTTATAAAAGCATCGAGCTGCCTGTTTGCGATGAAACATTGCGGAAAATGTGTCAAGCGATATGCGATGAGCGCGGGCTTTCTTGGGGAAAAGCAAGTGACATGAACGATGTATTTTTAATTCATAAACATAAATTGCGCGACCGCTCAGATGTGATCGCGGCACGAGAACAAAAGAAAAAGAGCAAAGAGCTGCCGAACCAATGAACGGCAGCTCTTTCGTTAAAACTCACATTTATCCAAAAAAGACGCGGTAAATTCATTTGCCTGCAACCGATGGTTAGGATACATCTCCTTTAACGCTTTCACCATTTGTTTGCCAATACCTTGATGACGGTGTGAAGGATTTACACTAATATGTTGAATTTCAACAGTGTCCTCATCGAGCAATAGCACTCCGATAATGCCAATAATATCCTCGTTCTCTTTCCATAAAAACAGTTGCCAATCATCGTTTGTTTCGTACTGTTTGATCGTTTGCTGCAGTTTTTTTAAGTCTTTTTCTGTCGGCATGAACGACAGAAGACCCATAGCTATTTTCTCATAGTTTTTTCGATAACGAATCAGCATAAAAACTCCCTCATTACCGACAAAGACTTTTCTAAAATAGAAAAGTGCTTTCGTCATTTTCTCATTACGTATTATAAACGTTCTTAATTATATTGTGAACTCTTTCATGCATTTTTACACAAATCAAGCAAGCGAGCGGAGAAGATTTGCCATCTCAATGGCGCTTACCGCTGCTTCCCATCCTTTATTTCCTGCCTTTGTTCCGGCGCGTTCAATCGCCTGATCAATCGTATCTGTCGTTAATACTCCAAATATAACCGGTGTTCCCGTTGATAAAGCTGCGTGGGAAACCCCTTTTGCTACTTCATTGCATACGTAATCGTAATGGCTTGTCGCCCCGCGAATGACCGCGCCAAGCGCAATGACGGCATCATATTGCCTCGATTCGGCTAATTTTTTCGCTATAAGCGGAATTTCAAACGCTCCTGGCACCCATGCTACTGTCACATCGTTTTCATTGACCCCGTGCCGTTTGAGGCCATCCATGGCGCCAGATAATAACTTGCTCGTAATAAATTCATTAAAACGGGAAATGACAATGGCAATTTTTAATCCTGTACCGACTAAATTTCCTTCCATTACTTTCATCGCAAATCCTCCTATCTTTTCCGCCCACCGTATTCATCATAATACAAAAAAGCAAAAATGGCGAACATGTTTTTTAAAAATGCAACATATGTCCTAATTTTTCATACTTCGTCCGCAAGTATTTTTCATTTTCCTTGTTCGCCGGCATTTGCAGTGGAACACGCTCAACGACTTCAAGGCCGTGTCCTTTTAATCCAGTGATTTTCCGCGGATTATTTGTCAATAGTCGCATTTTCGTCACGCCGAGATCTTTTAAAATTTGCGCGCCAATCCCATAGTCGCGCAAATCGGCAGGGAATCCAAGCCTTTCATTTGCTTCCACCGTATCATAGCCTTGCTCTTGCAGCTTATACGCGCGCAATTTGTTGATTAACCCGATGCCGCGGCCTTCTTGACGCATATATAATAAAACGCCGCGGCCTTCTTCTTCAATTTGGCGGAGCGCCGCATGAAGCTGCGGTCCGCAATCACAACGGCAGGAGCCAAACACATCGCCTGTTAAGCATTCGGAATGAACCCGAACAAGGATTGGTTCATCTGGAATGATTTCGCCTTTCACTAATGCAACATGCTCTTTCCCATCAACAATATTTGTATAGCCAATTGCTTTAAACTTGCCAAACTCTGTTGGAAGCATCACTTCTACTTCGCGTTTCACTAATTTTTCTTTTCGGCTCCGATACTCGATTAAATCTTTAATCGTGATCATTTTCAAATCAAATTCATCAGCGATTTTTCTTAAATCCGAAACACGCGCCATCGTGCCATCCTCTTTAATGATTTCGCAAATCACACCAGCCGGCTTTGCACCACATAATCGTGCTAAATCAACCGCCGCTTCCGTATGGCCGGCGCGCCGCAATACGCCTCCTTTTTTCGCCACAAGTGGAAAAACGTGCCCAGGACGTTTAAAATCGCTCGCTTTCGCATTCGGATCTAACAGCGCTTGAATCGTCATCGAACGTTCATAAGCGCTAATGCCTGTTGTCGTTGATTTATAATCAATGCTAACCGTAAAAGCAGTGCCATGAGAATCCGTATTATGATTGACCATTGGGGCTAAATCAAGCTTATCGGCTAATTCTTCCGTAATCGGAACGCAAACAAGGCCGCGTCCGTATTTAATCATAAAATTAATCACTTCTGGGGTCGCTTTTTCCGCCAATGCGACAAAATCTCCTTCGTTTTCACGATCCTCGTCATCACATACAATAATGACTTTCCCTTGCATCAATTCATAAATCGCTTCTTCGATCGTGTCAAACATCGTCAGCTCCTCCTTTATTGCTTACTTAAAACCGTGCCGTTCTAAAAATTCAAGCGTAATCGCCGACTTCGGTTCTTCTTTCTTTCCTTCCATGAACTGGGCAACATATTTTCCGATGACATCACATTCGATATTGACAATATCTCCTGGTTGTTTATCGCCTAAAATCGTTTCCGTGCGCGTATGCGGAATGAGTGAAATCGTAAACGTGTCATCGGTGAGTCCGAAGATCGTTAAACTCGTTCCATCGACAGCGACAGACCCTTTTAAAATCATATATTTCCGCAATTCCTGCGGGATTTTAATTTCATAATACACCGCATTCGCCGATGGCCATTTACGAATGATTTCACCGATGCCGTCGACATGTCCGGAAACGAAGTGACCGCCAAAACGGCCGTTGGCTGCCATCGCCCGTTCTAAATTCACTTTCGAACCTTTTGTTAACGTGCGCAGCGATGTGGCTCTTACCGTTTCCGGCATCACATCAACGGTAAACGATCGGTCCGTAAACGACGTTACGGTCAAACAAACTCCGTTGACCGCGATGCTGTCCCCAAGATGAACGTCTTCTAAAACTTTTTTTGCTCCAATCGTCATCACAATCGCTTCGCCTGACTGTCTCATTTGCTCGATCGTACCGACTTCCTCAATAATTCCTGTAAACATCGTGTACTCACCCTTTTATTTTGGTATTGCGACGATTTTTATATCTGGCCCGATCGTCTCTACTCGCCGAATTTCTAGCTGCATAACGTCAGCCATGCCGGCAAAACCAATTCCCCCTATTGGCGTTGGCGCTTGTTTTCCGCCAATGATCTTCGGAGCAAAGTATGCGACGATTTCATTAACTGCCTTGGCGCGCACGAAACTATCATGCACGTGTGATCCGCCTTCAACAAAAAGGGAAGTAATTCGTTTCTCACCAAGTACGCGCAGCAATTCATCTATATCAATATGCGGCTTTTTCATGGAAATAATTTGTACATTTTCTTTCTCATACCGCTTCCTTTTTTCAACGCTGATTTCACTGCCGACAACAATCCACGTTTCCGCTTGGCCATCATTGAGAATGTTTGCATCAAGCGGCGTGCGCAAATGCGTATCTAAAACGATGCGTATCGGATTTTTTCCACCTTCGGGAAGCCTTACGGTTAAACTTGGATTATCCGCAATAACGGTGTTTACCCCAACAAGAATCGCATCATGCACCGCCCGATAGCGATGCACATCTTCCCGGGCCGCTTCGGATGTAATCCATTTGCTTTCTCCGGTTGTCGTTGCAATTTTTCCATCAAGACTGCTTGCATATTTTAGCGTCACAAACGGCATTTTTGTCGCAATGTAGTGGAAAAACACGCGGTTTAACTCATCCGCTTCCTCTTTCAGCACCCCAAGCTTCACGTCAATTCCCGCACTCCTTAGTTTTTCGATGCCTTTACCGGCTACGAGCGGGTTCGGATCTGTCGTCGCAATGACAACGCGTTGAACACCTGTTTCCACTAATAAATCGGCGCAAGGGGGCGTTTTCCCATAATGACTGCACGGCTCCAGCGTTACATAAACGGTAGATCCTTTCGCTTTTTCTCCCGCCATACGGATGGCATGTACCTCCGCGTGCGGCTCCCCTGCTTTCAAATGGGCGCCAAATCCGACAATTTCTCCATCTTTCACCACAACAGCGCCGACAACCGGATTAGGAGACGTTTGTCCAATTCCTGCTTTGGCGATTTCGATTGCTAGGCGCATATACTGTTCATCGTTTCGCATGGCGCTGCCTCCTTTTTTGGCATAAAGAAAACCCTAGGTCCAAAGTCCTAGGGCAGGATTATGCAGAATCACAATGATTGCATTTTTGCGTACTAAAAAACGGCATTATATAAGCGGGGAAGCAAGTTTTTCAGTTGTGTGAAAGAATATGTCTGTTTTTAGCCACAATTCATACAAAGACACGTTATCCAAAAAATAACTTAGACAGCTTTCTTTGTTGAAATATGGAAAAAATAACTCACATATTGCGAAAACGCCATTTATTCGCTACTCCACATAGCTATCCCCGCTAAATATCGCGTTCTATATTTTGGAAAGCGGAGTTGCGACAAACGAAACCGCTCCTTATCTAATATAGTACGGCCATGTGCATCTTGTGATCCTTCTCCCATCCAGACTATACTGTCGGCTCCGGAATTGCACCGGATCGTGCCTATACGGCTCGCGGGCTGAGAAGTGACAGCACTTCATCACCGCCGGTCGGGAATTTCACCCTGCCCCGAAGGATACGAACAATATGGAATTTTTTATTATTATATCACACAAAAGCGGTTTGTCTATTCTTCCTTGATTGTGAAAATAAAAGTGAGGAGATTCGGCGCAAAAATGACCGCTTTTCACTATTTTGCAATAAACATCCAATAAATAACTCCCCACAAAAAGCTTGCTCCTAATAAAAGAAAAAATAGTATCCAATTGTTCCTCCTCATCATTTCACCTCTTGCCACTTTTTCATGTATGTATAAATTTACGGTCCATCATTTTATAAAAAAGACTTAACAGCGCCTCTGTTAGTCTTTTTCATCCTTATTCCTCATCAAACACTTTTACTTCTTTCATGACATCGCCGTTTTTCATCGATTTTACAACGTCCATTCCCGATGTTACTTGGCCAAATACGGTATGTACCCCCTCTAAGTGCGGCTGTGGTTCATGAACGATGAAAAATTGGCAGCTTCCTGTATCGCGGCCGCGGTGCGCCATCGAAATCGCCCCAGTCACATGTTTATGCGGGTTGTTATCTGTTTCGCACGGAATCGTATAGCCGGCATCCCCCGTTCCGTTGCCATACGGGCACCCTCCTTGGCTGACAAAACCAGGAATGACGCGGTGGAACGTCAAACCGTTATAAAATCCTTCATTTGCTAATTTTTCGAAATTTGCTACCGTAATCGGCGCTTCATTTGGAAATAGTTCAAACTCGATTTTTTTCCCATTTTCCATTAAGATATATCCTTTTTTCGCCATATATAAACAGCTCCTTTTTGATGATAACGCACCACTATCATATCATTATTGCTAATATAAAAAAAGTAATATAATGATGAGTAGAAAAAAGCAAACAGAAACGCTATAATCAAGTTATCCTTACAAAGGAGGCTGGCATTGTGAAACGAATGTTGATAGGGTGTCTGCTTGCATCGTTGCTATTTACATTTCCTGCCATGGCAGCAGCAGATGCGGCAGAAGGCGATGTGATTATTACATTAGGCGAAAATTTAACCGAACAGCAAAAGCAACAAATTTTAAATGAAATGAATGCTCCGGACAATGCACAAATCATTACGGTTTCTAACGCGGAAGAACATAAATATCTCGATGGTCTTATTCCAAAAGCGCAAATCGGAACGAGAGCAATTTCCTCATCGATGATTACGATCGGTGCGAAAGGCTCTGGGTTGGACGTAGAAACTCATAATATCACATGGGTAACAGAAGAAATGTACACAAACGCCCTGATTACAGCGGGAGTGAAAGATGCGAAAATTTATGTCACTGCTCCGTTTGCAGTGTCCGGTACGGCTGCGTTAACCGGATTAATGAAGGCATACGAAGTCTCTTCCGATCAAGTCATTCCTGAGGATGTAAAAAAAGTGGCTACGGAGGAAATGGTCAAAACCGCAAAACTTGGGGAATCTATCGGAACGGATAAAGCGGTTGCCCTTCTTGCGAAAATTAAAGAAGAAATCGCAAATAATCCGCCGCAAACGGATGCCGATTTGCGCGCGCTTATTGAAAAAATCGCAAAAGACCTCGGAATTACGTTAACGGAAGATGAAATAAACAGTTTAATTTCGTTATTCAATAAAATGAAAAACGCTAATATCGATTGGAATCAAGTCAATGATCAATTAAGCAAAGCGAAAGATAAATTATCCACGTTCCTTCAATCAGAAGAAGGAAAAACATTTATTCAAAACATTATCGACATTTTAAAAGAAATTTGGAACGCCATTAAATCAGCGTTTACTTCTTCCGAGCCGCAAAACAATCAATAAGGAAAAAGCGCCCAAACGTTTTTTGGGCGCTTTTTATTTGCAAACTTACTTATTCACTTTTGTTTTAAGCGGTACATCAAGCCGCACTAAATCTTCATACGTTTCCCGTTTAACAACGAGTTGTGCTTCTCCATTTTCCACAAACACGACAGCTGGACGTGGAATGCGGTTATAGTTGTTCGCCATCGAATAGCCATACGCCCCAGTGCAAAAAACGGCTAAATAATCGCCAGGGGATGCTTTTGGCAGCGGCAAATCCCAAATAAGCATATCTCCTGATTCACAACACTTCCCGGCGATGGCGACAATCTCATTTTTTTCGTCCAACACTCGATTCGCTAACACCGCTTCATACTTCGCATCATATAGCGCCGGGCGGATATTGTCGCTCATCCCTCCGTCTACCGCAACGTAATGACGGACATTCGGCACATCTTTGCGCGAACCGATCGAATAAATCGTCGTTCCCGCATCGCCGACAAGGGAGCGTCCCGGCTCAATCCAGATTTCTGGCATTGGAATATTTTTTTCGCTTGCTTGTTTTTTTACTTCCTCTACAATTTGGTCGACGTATTCCGAGACAGGAATCGGGTCGTCATCACTCGTATAGCGAATGCCAAATCCACCGCCAAGATTGACAACCGTTGGAATAAATCCGTACGTTTCCTTCCACTGACCAATTTTTTGGAAAATTTTTTGTGCCGCCAACACAAATCCTGTCGTTTCGAAAATTTGCGAACCGATATGGCAGTGAATTCCCATTACGGAAAAATGCGGGGAAGATAGCGCTTTTTGCAGCGCTTCATCTGCTTGGCCATTGTTCAAATCAAACCCAAATTTTGAATCTTCCTGACCGGTTAAAATATAATCGTGCGTATGCGCCTCCACACCAGGGGTGACTCTTAGTAAAATCGCCGTTTTTTTTCCGTACTGCTTGCTTAGTTGTTCCAACAATTCCAGTTCATAAAAGTTATCGACAACAATGCATCCGACTCCATGGTCAAGGGCCATCATTAATTCGTCGCGACTTTTATTATTTCCATGAAAATGGATGCGTTCTGGCGGAAATCCCGCTTGCAATGCTGTATACAGCTCTCCTCCTGACACTACATCCAACGATAATCCTTCTTCTTCTGCTAACTGAACCATCGCAATGGAAGAAAATGCCTTGCTTGCATAGGCAACTTGTGCTTTGACGCCATGTTTTTGAAACGCTTCTTTAAACCCCCGCGCACGCTCACGAATGAGTGCCACATCATAAATATACAATGGTGTTCCATATTCTTTCGCTAAATCAACGGTATCGACACCGCCAATTTCTAAATGCCCCTTGTCATTGACACGGCTTGTTCCATGAAAAAACATACGAACCCCTCATTCCCGCAAAATAAAAATTATCAAACCGCATTAATTTATGCATGCAGAAAGCAAAAAAAGACAGTTAGCATGAGGTATAACTGTCTTTTGAAGAAAAAAGATTACGTATAAAGTATCATAATTATAAAAAAGTTGCAACTTCTAAGCGTGTTGATGAGCCAATAATAATCGGTCCTTTGAGCGGCTTTTTGCAAATTTATGATGGTTGCCTGCGGCGGTTTTGCGGATGGACGATGCTCGGTCTTACTTTTGCTCCCGCTACAGAACGACGGACGATAATTTGCATAAAAGCGGCCGGATCAAACGGAATAAACGGCCATAAGTACGGCGTGTTTAATGAACGAATTCGAATCAGCAGAAGCAAATAAACCGTTGTGCCGATCACAAGCCCTGGCACTTTAAACAATGCCACCGCAATGACAAGAAACAATCGTGATATTTTATTCGCAATGCTCAACTCATAGCTTGGTGTCGCAAACGAACCGATGGCGGAAACAGAAATATATAAAATTACTTCCGGGACAAACAATCCGACATTGATCGCAATTTCTCCGATTAACACCGCGGCGATTAAGCCCATTGCGGTAGAAAGCGGCGTTGGGGTATGAATCGCTGCCATGCGGAGAAACTCAATTCCAAAGTCGGCTATTAAAACTTGTATGATAACTGGGATATTCGTCTGTTTGTTTGGCCCGATAAACGCCCATTTATCCGGCAACAAAGATGGTTCCAGTACGAACAGCACCCAAAGCGGCAATAAAAATAGTGATGTCAAAATGCCTAAAAAGCGCACCCAGCGTACAAATGTCCCGACCGCTGGAGATTGCCGATATTCTTCGGCATGTTGCACATGATGAAAAAACGTAGTAGGAGTTATAATCACGCTTGGTGACGTATCTACCATAATTAATACATGTCCTTCAAGCAAATGAGTGGCAGCAACGTCTGGACGCTCGGTATAACGGACGAGCGGATACGGATTATATCCTTGCTTCACTAAAAATTCTTCTATTGTTTTATCTCCCATTGTCAGTCCATCGATATTAATTTGTTGAAGTTCTTTTTTTACAAGTTCAACAAGCCCTGGATCGGCGACATCTTTAATGTAAGCAATACAAATATCTGTTTTTGAACGTTCCCCTACTTGTAAAATCTCAAAACGAAGCCGCTCATCACGAATGCGGCGCCGCGTTAGCGCCGTATTGATGATAATATTTTCTACATAACCATCACGCGCCCCGCGCACCACTTTTTCCGTATCTGGCTCTTCCGGCTGCCGCCCCGGATAGCTTCGTACATCAACGATAAACCCCGTCGATTCTCCTTCAATTAAAATGATGATTAACCCTGATAACAACCGATCAACAGCCTCATCTAAATTATTGACAGTGCTTACTTGTTGATGAACGAGGCGGTTTTCGATAATTTGCTTTGCCTGTGCCGTCTGCCGTTCGTTGTCATTAATACGGACAATTTGTTTTAATAGCTCAATTAAAAATTGCGTATCACATAAGCCGGTGCAATAATAAATATGTACTTCCCTATTTAATACATGAATTTTCCTTACCCCTAAATCAAAACTAGTTCCAACTCCAATTTTCTCCTTAAAAAATTTTTCATTGTCGACGAGCTTTTCCGAAATGGGAACTTTATTGGTGTTGGCTGTCACGATACTCACTCCTTTCAAGGATTAACTCCACTGCTTGTCGTGTAATTGGTGATCCGTACTTAATATGATCGCGATATCCCATTTTTCCAATATCACCGATTCCAACAATAACAGGAATATTTAATTGGTCTAAACAATATACAGTATCTCCATTAATACGGCTTATTTCTAGCTCGCGAATTCCCTCTTTATCCACTCCATATTCCGTCATGTTTCCGTCACGATCGATGCTTATATGCACTTTGGTCCATTCATGTTTATGAGTATTGGAAGCAACGGCAATCGCTCCTAATACTTCAATTTGTTCATGCGTTGCCACATATTTCAGCGCTTGCTCGCCCACTCCCTCGCCAATGGCTCCGCAATCATCAAACATGACGAATACGGGATCATACGGTGTTTGTAAAATAAGTTCAACGAGTTCTTCACCGGTTAGTTTTGTCGGATTGCCATGGGAGCGAGAAATGCATCGTCCCCCGATTTGTTCAGCAATATATTGAATTGTCCGGCATGCAAACTCATCGCCGTCTGTTACTAATATGACTCGCCTTTTTTTCATAATCGATTACCCTTTCGGCCTACATATAAGAGCGGTAAAAAATGAAAGTACAATGGTAAATGACAAAATGGCGCCGGCAAATTGAAACATCCCTGCACCAATGGCCAGCCATCCGTTTGACTCTTTTTGTACCAATACCCCTTTAATGAGAAAATAACCGAAACCGGTAATAGGAAGAGAAGCGCCTGCCCCGGCAATCGCAATAAGTCGATCGTAAATTCCGCTGATTCCCAAAATGGCGCCAACCGCAACAAGCAAGCTTATCATTTTCATTTGCGAAATCTTTCCAATATCCATTAAAGATTGGGCAATGGCACAAATCGCTCCTCCAACAATGAATGCCATTACATAATCCATCATGATTCCCCCTTTGCCGCTTCAATCACAACACCATGCGCAATAGCTGGAATCGACTGTTTTTGCTGCATCATCGTTGGGCTAAATAGCGCTCCTGTTGCGACAACGAAAATTTTTTGAAACGCGCCGCGTTCCATTTCTTTCAATAAATGCCCGTATGTTACTACCGCGCAGCAAGCACATCCGCTGCCTCCGGCAAATACTTTTTGATCCGGACAGTAAATCATTAAACCACAGTCGTTATAATTGCTCGTTACATCATAGCCTGATTCAGCAAGCAGCTGTCTAACAATAACGCTTCCTACTCTTGATAAATCCCCTGTTACAATTAAGTCATAATCTTCGGGAGAAACGCCTAAATCAATAAAATGTTGTTCAATCGTGCTTGCGGCGGCAGGTGCCATCGCCGATCCCATATCTAAAGGATTCGTCATTCCCTCATCAATCACTTTTCCGATTGTAGCAGCAGTAATGCGCCATCTTCCCCTTTTCCGTCCCATGACCAATGCTCCCGCACCTGTCACAGTAAACGTTGCTGTTTCCGGTTTTTGTACTCCCAATTCGGTCGGATAACGAAATTGCCGTTCTGCCGTGGCATTATGACTACTTGTTGCCGCTAATACTGTTTCAGCAAACCCGCCGTCAATTAACGCGGCGCCGACAGCTACTGTCTGCATGGAAGTAGAACAAGCTCCAAACATACCTAAAAACGGAGTGGGAATCGTTTGGGCGACATAGTTGGCAGTGACGTTTTGATTCAGCAAATCTCCGGCAAGGAAAATGTCGATATCGTTGAATGAAATATTTCCTTTTTGCAGGCAAACGACAATCGCCTCTTGCATTAAACGCCGCTCTGCCAACTCCCACGTCTTTGCCCCACAATATAAGTCATCGTGCGTAATATCAAAGCTGGCTCGAAGCGGACCTTCCGCTTCCAACGGTCCTACTGCCGTTCCAGTTTCCTGAATGTAAATATCATGTTCGAACACCCACGTTTGCTTTCCAACGAGCTTCATGGGAAATCCCTCTTTCTTCTTAAAACATGATGTAATATAAAATTCCAAGTAGATAAGCAACGACAATGCCATAAACAATCGCCGCACCGCCTGATTTAAACATTTGGCTGGCAATTCCCGCCGTCCATCCTTCACTTCGATGCTCGAGCGCGGCACTTGCTAACGCATTCGCGAAGCCAGTCATCGGTATAGTAGCGCCTGCACCCGCAAATTGACTAAAATCGTCATACTTTCCCGCCCCCGTGAGGACAATCGCCAAAAACATCATTGTCATCACCGCCAGCTGCTGAGCAGAAAGCAACGGCATAGACAGAAAACGGCTGTACCAATTGGCGAACCACTCTGTAATCGCACAAAGCGCGCCGCCGACAACAAACGCTTTTAAGCTGTTAAACACATATGGGGGTTTAGGCTGGAATGCTTTCACCGCTTGGCGATAATTTTTTTTTAAATTCATGTTTTTCTCTCCCCCTTATCGCAAATAATCAACAAAATAGATCCATTGAAATAACGAACCAGCTATTTTTCCAAATACGATCGCCATCAATAAAATGACAATTTTATCATCAACGCCAATGCGTTTCGCTAAAATCGGCCATACGTTAAGCACTTCCGTCAGCGCGGCGGCGAGCATTCCGATAAATACCCCATGCAGTAAGCCAATTGGAATCAGCCAATATTTTGATATATATAAAACAGAGTGGCGCATGCTCAGCCATCCTCCTGCCACCGCGCCAGTTACTGCGCTCCATTCATAAGCACGAATCCGCTTCATCGTTTTTGTTAATTGCGTTAAGCGGGGAATAACGCCAAGAACGACTAAAAACGCTACAAATCCTGTTCCAACAGCAAGCCCTCCCGCGAAGCCGACAAATATAACGGTTAAAATCTCAATCGTCATCAATTTTTCTCATACTCTCTTTGTTTTCATGTAAAATGACGTATTGATCTAACGATTGTTGATAATTAAACATCTCGACTTCAAGAGGGCTGGGCTCCTCATTAATTCGCTTGCGGAACACATGATTAAAAAACAAAATCATTCCGATCCCTAATCCGAGTGAATAAGGAATTTGCAGCAACAAAGGCTTATCGATTTTTTTTCCGGTCATCATCTCATAAAGACGTTGATGCACTTCTTGCATGCTGACATCTTCATGAAAATTCATAATGGCCATTGCGGATCCGACGAAAAGCAACAGCCATATAAGCAGAAAATAAGGAGTGGAAAAACGCCGCTTTTGATAAACGACTTCAATAATGGTTTGCGATGGTCCAACTGTTTGCACATCTAATGAACCAACCCTTTCCATCATTGCTTGCATTACTTTCATCACATCAATAATGACGATATTTTTATCACTCGGTTGAATTTTATATAGCGGAATTATTTTTAATTGCTCCGCTACATCGCGATCATTTGCGATGATTTGCGCAACATCGCCAATCGTAACAACATCTCCCGGCTTCACTTGAACACGATGCCGGAGTTTAATAAAGACGGTTTTTTCCATCTGCCTCACACCTTAACCTTGTAGTTTTTTCATATGTGTAAAAAGGCGAAGCATATTGCTTTTCTTTAGTATGTTGGAGCAAAAAAGGAATCATACGATGATACAATGTTTACCAGCAATTTCATAAAAATAAAAAAGAATGGATGTCTACCCATCCATTCTCTCCTTTATTTGCTGTAAAATCTTTTTTTCAAGCCGGGACACTTGCACTTGAGAGATGCCTAATCTAGATGCCACTTCTGATTGTGTTTGATCTTTATAATAGCGTAAATATACAATGAGCCGTTCTCGTTCGTCTAGTTCTTCGATCGCTTTTTTTAACGCGATTTTATCAAACCATGATACTTCATCCGAATCAGCGATTTGATCAAGAAGTGTGATCGGATCGCCATCGTTTTCGTACACTGTTTCGTGAATGGAAGCAGGTGAACGGATCGCCTCTTGGGCAAGCACTACATCCTCCGGAGAAATCTCCAAATAATCAGCAATTTCCGTAACTGTTGGTGCTCGTCCCTGTTTTTTCGAGAGCTCATCTTTCGCTTTCCGGATTTTATTGCCCATTTCTTTTAAAGAACGGCTCACTTTTACCGTTCCATCATCGCGAATAAACCGCTGGATTTCGCCGATAATCATCGGTACGGCATATGTGGAAAATTTAACATCATACGATAAATCAAACTTATCGACAGACTTTAACAAGCCGATACAGCCAATTTGAAATAAATCGTCCGGCTCGTAGCCGCGGTTTAAAAAGCGCTGGACGACCGACCAAACGAGGCGCATGTTTTTTTCAATAATTTCATCGCGCGCCTCTTGGTCGCCTTCTTGGCTGCGGCGAATAAGCTCCTTCATTTCTTGATCTTTTATTGGCGTCTGATCTTGCTTGACATCGACATCCATAGGCATGTCTCCCTTAGTTACATAAGGCTTTGCTCTTCGTTATATATTTCTTCAAATAAACGGTTGTGCCTTTGTTCACTTCCGACTGCACGACGACTTCATCCATAAAGTTTTCCATGATGGTAAATCCCATTCCAGATCGCTCTAATTCTGGCTTTGTTGTAAACAATGGCTGGCGCGCCTCTTCAATATTGGCAATGCCAACCCCTTCATCTTTAATGGTTAAATGTACGACTCCGTCTTCAATCACAACGGAAATATATACGATTCCGTTTGGATCGTTATTATATCCGTGAATAATCGCGTTGGTCACCGCTTCAGAGACAACGGTTTTGATTTCCGTTAGTTCATCCATTGTCGGATCAAGCTGTGCCACAAACGCAGCGACCGTAACGCGGGCAAACGATTCATTTTGGCTAAGTGCGGAGAATTGGAGGTGCATTTCGTTTCGCATTATGCCACCCCCAATGTCTCTAATGCGAATTGTTCATTGTTTTCTAAACGAATAATTTTAAACAGCCCAGACATTTCAAACAGGCGTTTTACCGTTGGAGAAATGGAGCATACAATCATTTCTCCGCCAAGGTTTTTAATTTGTTTATAACGTCCTAAAATCACTCCAAGTCCGGAGCTATCCATAAACGTCAAATGTTCTAAATTAAACACAATATGGCGAATCGACTCTCTTTCCATCGTATCCGTTACTTTTTCCCGAAGTTCTTCGGCTGTATGATGGTCAAGCTCTCCTGAAAGTCGAATGATTAATACGTCTTGTTTTACTTCAAAGTCCATCATCAGACTCACAGCGTTTTCCCCCTTGTTCATTTCGGATAGGGAGAAGTTTCGCTACATTCCGATAAAAATCCTGCTTGATGACAAAACTAGTGTCGATTCGCTAAATGTAGAAAACCTACTACAAAAGCTGACAATGTTTATGCGGATTTCGTAAAATTTTGCAACGTCCGTTTAAATAAATCCCACCAGCTTGCTTCTGCTACATTTTCTTTCGCAACAATTGGACTCCGCAGCAGTTCTTTTCCATCTTGTTTTAAAATCAGTACACCAAGCTCGTCTCCTTTTTTAATTGGCGCTTTTACGTTTTCTTTTGTTTGGATCACTTTTTCTATTTGATCGATAGATTGTCCTTTTTTCGTTAATACAGAGATTGGCTCTGATGTAACAAGAGCAATCGCTTTTTTCTTTCCTTTACTTACATTGACACGAGCAATGATTTCGTTCCGTTTATAAACTGGATGTGTTTTGTATTGACTAAACGCATAATCAAGCATTTTCGTAATTTGCGCATTGCGATCCTTTGGCGTCGATGCTCCAAATACGACAGCAATGACGCGCATGCCATTCTTTTTCGCCGTCGCGGTTAAGCAGTATTTCGCTTCGCTTGTGAATCCTGTTTTTAATCCATCCACTCCTGGATAAAATTTCACAAGCCGGTTTGTATTGACAAGCCAAAACTTTTTATCCGTGTTTTCTCGCAAATAATCTTCATATATTCCGGTATACTTCGTAATATCTTCATATTTAAGCAATTCTCGCGCCATCATCGCCATGTCATACGCGCTGCTATAATGTCCTTCGGCAGGCAACCCTGTCGAATTTTGAAACGAAGTGTTTTTCAAACCAAGTTCTTTCGCTTTCTTGTTCATCATCTCGACAAAAGCTTCTTCAGATCCCGCGATTCGTTCGGCCATGGCGACTGACGCATCATTGCCTGAACCGATTGCAATTCCACGCAATAGTTCATCCACCGTCATTTCTTCCCCAGGCTCTAAAAAGATTTGCGATCCACCCATGGATGCGGCATATTCGCTCGCCCGCACTTTTTCCTTATAAGAAAGCTCTCCCTTATCAATCGCTTCCATAATGAGAAGCATTGTCATAATTTTTGTCATACTAGCCGGCGGCAGTTTTTTATGGGCGTTTTTTTCATACAAGACAGTTCCGGTATCCCGTTCAATCAAAATAGCCGATTTTGCATCATTGGCAAGCTGAATCCCTCGTGTGTTTGTCTTGTTTTCTTCCGCATGGATGTTGGCGGAAATTGGCAATATGAAAATAGACGCAAAAAGAAGTAAGCGAATAAATAGCTTCTTCATCTCCCAAACCTCCATTCTTTATACATGCCATTTTTTCCAAATAAGATATTTTTATACAATAGAAGCAATGAATTTCAGCAGATTTTGTCCAAAAAAAAATGGAGGCTGATCACAGCCTCCTTTTATGAAATCGTTTCATATATGAGCGTTGGTTTGGCAACAGGAATTTGGGAGATTCGGATGCTTTTAGCAAGTTTTTGTTTCACTTCTTCGATATTTTCCGTATTGCTGTAAATCGTAACAAGCGATTCCCCTTTTTTCACTGGATCGCCGACTTTTTTACGCAAGGCAAGTCCCACAGAAAGGTCGATCGCCGATTCTTTCGTCGCCCTTCCCGCTCCAAGCAGCATCGCGGCTGTTCCAACTTCGTCAGCAATAATCTCCGCGACATATCCATCTTCCGGAGCTTCTAACTCCCATTGATATTTTGCTTGCGGCAGTTTGGATGGGTCATCGACAACCGATGCATCGCCGCCTTGCGCTTTTAGAAACACTTTGAACGTTTCTAGCGCTTTTCCTTCTTGAATCGATGTTTCTAATAACGCACGCGCTTCCTCTAATGAAGATGCTTTTTCCGCTAAATATACCATATAGCTTCCAAGCGTCAAACATAGCTCTTGTAAATCTTCCGGCCCTTTTCCTTTGAGTGTATCAATCGCTTCTTTTACTTCGAGCGCGTTGCCAACTGCGTATCCGAGCGGCTGGCTCATATCGGAAATAACCGCCATCGTTTTCCGGCCGACGCGCTTGCCGATTTCAACCATCGCTTTTGCGAGTTGTTTTGCCCCTTCTAAATCTTTCATAAATGCACCAGCGCCTGTTTTGACATCTAAAACAATCGCATCCGCACCAGCGGCGATTTTTTTGCTCATAATCGACGAAGCGATGAGCGGAATGCTGTTTACCGTCGCGGTGACGTCGCGGAGCGCATACAGCTTTTTATCAGCCGGTGTTAAATTGCCTGTCTGGCCGATAATCGCGATTTTATTTTTATTAACAAGCTCAATAAATTGGTCATTATCGATTTCTACATGAAAACCAGGAACCGATTCTAATTTATCAATCGTCCCGCCTGTATGCCCGAGGCCGCGGCCCGACATTTTCGCGACCGGCACACCGACAGACGCAACGAGCGGGCCTAACACTAGCGTTGTCGTATCGCCGACGCCGCCGGTTGAGTGTTTATCGACTTTAATTCCTTCGATTTTCGATAAATCAATGACATCTCCCGAATGAACCATCGCCATCGTCAGCGCCGCCGTTTCTTCTTCGGTCATGCCGCGGAAAAACACCGCCATCGCAAATGCGCTCATTTGATAATCCGGAATATCCCCGTTTGTATAGCCGCGAATGATAAATTCAATTTCCTCTTTTGTAAGAGCGTAACCATCCCTTTTTTTCGCGATTAAATCCACCATTCTCATACAATATCACCTTTTTCGTTTTTTGCCATTTCGGCGACAATCGCTTTGACTAACCGCAAAAAGTTTGCTTTTACTTTTTCCGTCGTTTCTATGACCTCATCGTGCGTAAGCGGCTGATCTAAAATCCCTGCCGCCATATTGGAGATGCAAGAAATGCCCAATACTTCCATTTGCGCATGGCGCGCAACAATCACTTCCGGTACGGTCGACATGCCGACCGCGTCACCGCCAATCGCGCGAATCATGCGGATTTCTGCTGGCGTTTCGTAAGAAGGACCGGTATTCGCTACATAAACTCCCTCTTGAATCGGAATGTGGAGATTCGCCGCTACCTCTTTTGCAATGCTGCGCAGCCGCTTGCTATAAGCTTCCGTCATATCCGGAAAGCGCACACCAAGCTCTGGGTGATTCGGGCCGATTAATGGGTTAGTGCCCATGTTATTGATATGGTCCGTAATAATCATTAAATCCCCCGGCTGAAACCGTTCATTCACCCCTCCTGCCGCGTTCGTTACGATTAGCTCTTTGACGCCGAGCGCTTTCATCACGCGGATGGGGAATGTCACTTGATCCATGCTGTACCCTTCATAGTAGTGGAAACGTCCTTGCATGGCGACAACGGTCGCACCTTCAAGCTGGCCGTAAACAAGCCGGCCGGCATGCCCTTCCACTGTAGAAACAGGAAACTCTGGAATTTGTTCATACGGAATTTTTACCGCTTGTTCGATTTCATCCGCGAGCACGCCAAGACCCGATCCAAGAATTAAACCAATTCGGGGCGGTGTCGGGAATTTATCTTGCAAATAACGAGCTGCTTTTTCAATCGCCTGTTTATTCATGATTTCCATCCTCCTATTTCAAATCAGCTAAAAAGCTTGTTCCGTGCGGCGGCATGTTCACTTGAAAGTTTTCTGCAATGGTTGCGCCAACATCGGCAAATGTTTTACGAAGCGGCAGCTCTTTTCCGCCGTTCATGCTTGGACTATAGACAAGAAGCGGTACGTATTCACGAGTATGGTCTGTACCGTGGTGGACTGGATCATTTCCATGGTCAGCCGTAATGATCAGCAGATCGTCATCCTTCAAAAGAGGAAACACGTCGGAAAGACGGGCGTCAAACTCCTCAAGCGCATCCCCGTATCCTTTTGGATCGCGGCGATGGCCGTACAGTGCATCAAAATCAACGAGATTGACGAAACTGAGTCCGGTGAAATCCATTTTCAGCGTGTCTACCAATTTATCCATTCCGTCCATATTGGATTTTGTCCGCAACGATTGCGTAACTCCTTCATTATCATAAATATCGGAAATTTTTCCGATTGCGATCACTTCATATCCCGCGTCTTTTAATTCGTTCATTACTGTACGGCCGAACGGTTTTAACGCATAATCATGCCGGTTCGCTGTGCGCTGGAAATTGCCAGGCGTGCCGATGAACGGACGAGCGATCACGCGGCCGACCATATATTTTTCATCAAGCGTTAATTCACGAGCAATTTTGCAAATGTGATACAGTTCTTCAAGCGGAACCACTTCTTCGTGTGCAGCAATTTGCAATACGGAATCCGCCGAAGTATAAACGATGAGTGCCCCTGTTTCCATATGCTCTTTGCCAAGCTCTTCAATAATCGCCGTACCGCTTGCCGGTTTGTTTCCGATAACTTTTCGGCCCGTTCGTTTTTCCAATTCGTCAATCAATTCTTTTGGGAAACCATTTGGGAACACTTGGAACGGTTTGTCAATATGAAGTCCCATAATTTCCCAGTGACCCGTCATCGTATCTTTTCCGGCGGATGCCTCTTGCATTTTTGTGTAATAGGCTAGCGGTTTTTCTGCTTTCGGAATGCCTTTAATTTCGCGAATGTTGCTTAAGCCGAGCTTCGCCATGTTTGGCATATGCAATCCGCCACGATACTCAGCAATATGTCCAAGCGTATCCGCACCTTTATCATTATACTTTTCGGCATCTGGCGCTTCTCCAATGCCGACAGAGTCCATGACAATTAAAAATACCCGTTTGTATGTATAACCCATTATTATGCCTCCTGTCTTCATCAAATGATCTATCTTTTTTATCATTCCCAAAACACTTATTCACACATCAACATTATATTGGTCAGAAGTCTGACAACCATATTATAAAACGTTTTCATAATTATGCGCAATAAAAAACAGAAAAGAGCACAATGAAAAACAGAGATGCGGAGTGCCAAAACAAAACACCCGCTCGCCACAAGCGGGTGTTTCTTGCAAGCAACAGAAAGCTATGCACGTGGATGGTATTGCTTATACACATCTTTTAAACGCGTTTTCGTAACGTGCGTATAAATTTGCGTTGTTGAAATATCGGCATGGCCTAATAATTCCTGCACGGCGCGCAAATCGGCGCCATTTTCAAGGAGATGGGTGGCGAATGAATGCCTTAGTGTATGCGGTGTCAGCTCTTTTTCGATGTTTGCTTCTTTCGCGAGTTTCTTCAAAATCTTCCAAAAACCTTGCCGTGTCAAACGTTCGCCATGATGGTTTAAAAATAATGCATCGGTTGCCCTTTTTTTCGAGTTGATTAGCTTCGGACGCGCGGTTTCAAGATATACTTTTAATGCGTTTAACGCCATGCTGCCGACCGGCACGATGCGCTCCTTCTTCCCTTTCCCGTAACAGCGGACAAACCCCATTGTCAAATGCACATCGGAAAGATTTAAGTTCACAAGCTCGCTGACACGCATTCCGGTCGCGTACAATAATTCTAGCATCGCTTTATCGCGAACGCCGATTGGTGTATTCGTTTTCGGCGCTTCTAAGAGCGCCTCGACTTCTTCGAGCGACAGCACTTTTGGCAACGTCCGCTCCATTTGCGGTGATTCGATATGCACCGATGGGTCTTGTTCCGCTACTTTTTCACGAAGAAGAAATTGATGAAACGAACGGATCGATGCAATATGGCGCGCAATCGTCTTTGGAGAGTTTCCTTTTTCCTTTAAAAACTTTAAAAATTGCATAATATGAAGGCGCGTCACGTCATTCCACGATTGAATTTGCTCGACGTGGCGCAAATAATGCGCATACTTTTTTAAATCTCTTTCATAAGAAATAATCGTATTTTTTGCCAAATTTCGCTCTACCGTCAAATAATGCAGAAAATCTTTCAATTCATATTCCAACATTTCTCTACTCCCCATTGCGATAGAAAAATAATAGTCGATCCATCCATTCCAATGTCGAGTTTTCGACGGCTGAAACTTTCACCGCTGATCCTTGTGGCTCATCATAACGGTGGTAATTATCGTATTCTCGATTGAACCATATAAGACTATAATAAAATAAAATCGTACACCCCGTAAATAAAAGAAATACTTTTATCATCTGCCATATCGTTTTCATGGCCGTTCCTCCTCATTTCCAATCATGCTTACTATGAGGATATGCCATGTTTTTTTTCTTTTATACCATAAAAAAACCTTTCCCATCGGAAAAGGTTTTTTACTTTTTATTTTGTTCTTCCTCATGTTTTTGTTGGCAACGATAACAAATGCCATGAAACGTTAGGCGATGGTCTTTAATTTTAAACTTCCAGTCTCGTTCCACAATTTCTTCTACTTCCTCTAATAAATCTTCTTGAATTTCCGCTACTGACCCACATTCAATACAAACTAAATGATGATGAAAGTGAGCTGCTCCTTCTTTGCGCAGATCGTAGCGAGATACACCATCCCCAAAATTGATTTTATCGACAATTTTTAGTTCGGTTAACAGCTCGAGTGTACGATATACAGTAGCTAATCCGATTTCTGGAGATTTTTCTTTAACGAGGAGGTAGACGTCTTCTGCGCTTAAATGATCTTCCTCATGTTCTAACAAGACACGTACTGTTGCTTCTCGCTGCGGTGTTAATTTATAACCGGCGGTATGCAATTGCTTTTTAATTCGGTCGACTCGATCTTCCATCTTTTATTCCCTCCCACGTCATTCAACTACCATTATAACAAAAGAAAGAGGGAAGTATCAAAATAAAATTATTATTATAAAAGAACAAAAATGGTTATTATATAATAGAAATAATTATTTATGTCCGACCATCTCGATTACTTGTTTCATAAATAACGGTGATACGTATGCCTCTAGGGATGAGGAAACGAGCAGACTCACACTAATCAACATCATCGCCATCGTATAGCGCATAATCATCGGAAAAATTGGTTCATGTCCCCGTTTCATAAATTGATTGCGCACCATTTGCAATGAAAAGGAAACAGAAATCACTCCCATGATTACAAAAGCTGGAATGATAATTAAATTTTGCGGCATTACAGACACAAAAGATAATAAAAACCCTTGCCATCCCATTTGGTTCACCAAAAATCCGACAGTAAATCCGACAACAACTCCTTTTAAAAATAGCAAAATTAAAATAATAGGCAATCCTATAATTGAAATGCCCAGCACCCACATTAAAGCGACATATTTTAAATTATGAAAATAACTTTGTTGAAACATATCGTGGGCGCTTGCAATATTTCCTTTTGATACTTGTCCAAAAAATTGCGTTAAATAGTAGTATAAATCTTGTTTCTGGCTAAAGTTTAAACTGTTGACAACAATCGCTCCAAAAATCACTCCCATTAAAAATAGCACAATCACAAATAAATACACAGGAGCATGCTCGCGCATATGTACAGCGATCATTGATTTTACCGGATGTCTTCTCATCTTTTTCTTCCCCCTATCACGAGAACATCCGCCGGAAGCCCACTGCTTTAGCTGTGGAAGGAAGGCGGGGTTTATATTTTCAGTATATATTGAATTTTTCGTTCAGTATAAGTACACTGGATTTAGAAAGGTAGGTGAATCAAGAATGCTCTGCACTCTCAAGATTAAATTAATGCCAACTCTTGAACAGTTTCATGCGCTGCTGGAAACAATGAAACGGTTTAACCAAGCATGCAACTATATTAGCGAGATTGCTTTTCGCTCCAGAACCTTTTCCAAAACGAAAATCCAGCGGCTTTGCTACTATGACGTCAGGGAAAAATTTGGCCTCTCTGCCCAAATGACCGTTCGTGCCATCGGCAAAGTGTCGGAAAGCTATCGTTTGGATAAAAAAACCTTGCATAACTTTAAAGAAACCGGTGCCATCGTGTATGATGAAAGAATCCTGTCCTTTAAAGAGTTAGAGTATGCTTCCATCCTTACCTTGCAAGGAAGAATGGAAATCCCTATGGTCATTAGCCGCTACCATCAAGGTTTGCTGTGCGGCAACCGTGTTCGGGGTCAAGCCGATTTAGTCCTTCAAAACGGTATTTTTTATTTACTGCTCGTGGTGGACGTTCCCGAAGACCAGCCCAATTCCGAAAACGGATTTATCGGTGTGGACCTTGGCATCATTAATATCGCCGTCGATAGCACCGGTGAGGTATTTTCCGGCTCGAAGGTCAACGGGCTGCGCCGCCGCCATGCGAAACTTCGCGCCAAACTCCAAAAGAAAGGCACCAAGTCAGCGAAACGCCTGCTTAAAAAGCGTTCCAAGAAGGAAAAACTATTTGCCCGTGATGTGAACCACTGCATTAGCAAGAAGATTGTTGAAAAGGCAAAGGCACTCGGATGCGGCATTGCCCTTGAAGATTTAAAGGGCATCCGCCAACGCACCGAGAAAACGGTTAAAAAGCAACAGCGTCGTCAACACTCTTCTTGGTCTTTTTATCAGTTGAGAAAGTTTATTGAGTATAAAGCGGCGATCGCTGGCGTGCCGGTGGTATTGGTTCATCCAAAAAATACTTCCCGCACCTGTCCGGTTTGCGGACATGTGGCCAAAGAAAACAGACCGTCAAGGGATCAGTTTTGTTGTCGAGCTTGTGGGTACGCTGCCCCTGCCGACAACGTGGCTGCGGAAAACATCCGCAGGGCTGCTGTCAACCAGCCGAACGCGGCAGCCAATTAGGCTAGCTGCAAGCCCACGGCTTTAGCTGTTGGGTAGTTGACCCTCTTAGTAGATTGTATGAAATATTCTTCGATGTATGACTGATTTGCAAGAAAAGAAAGAGAAGATAACCTCCATAAATACAAAAAAATCGCTTCTATTCCGAAGCGATTTTGCCGTATTTTCCGCCGCCCCCTGCTTGGATCGAAAGCTCTCCTCTGCGTGCGAGAATAATGAGTTTTGCCAGTTTTTCCCCTATGCTCTGTTTTAGTTCTTCTTCTGTCGCTTGGTGGAGTACGTACATTTCTGTACCGAAACGGGCGAGCAATTTTTCGTATGTTTTCGGTCCAAGCCCTGGAATAAACTCAAGCGGTACTTGATAAATATACGGCGGGCGTTCCGGTGGCGTTCCGCCTGTTTTTAGCTCCTTAAGACGGTCAAACACTCCTTTAATTTGCCGGTGATGGCCGCATGATGGGCATTGTTTTTCGCGAGGGCTCATCGGCTTGAAACATCGTTCACATGTCGTTTGATGATACTTTCCTAGTTTCGGATTTAACCCATAGTTGGCGATAATCGCTCTTTCCTCCTGATTTCGCAACGCTTTTTTTAATTCGGCAAACGTTGGAGCGTTCATGCGGATCACTTGGTATTCACGCGCCAATTTTCGCAGCGAATGGGCATCGGAGTTGGAAAGGTATGGATAGCGATGCAGTTCGGCGATTTGGTCGGCCATCTCGGTATCAGCGCTTAACCCCAGTTCTATCGCATCAATGGCATCAGGGTCGAACACCTCGGTCAAGCTTTTTTTCACTCCTTTGCCATACAAACTTTTAAACGGAGTAAACGCATGCGCTGTAACAAATAAACCGCCTAATTGTTTTACAAACGCCTGTAATTCACGGCCCGTTCCGTACATGCGCTGCGAACTGAGGGAAATGTTTTTCACACGCTTTTTTAGCCATGCAGAAAACGTACGCATTGCCGCAATCGTCGGTAAAAAGATAAGCACGTGAATAGGGCCTTGACAATGCTCATCATATATTTCGATTTCGCTTCCTAACAATAACGTGACAGAATCGATCGCAACACCGCCGCCATCGTGCTCTTTCCACCCTTTCTCTTCCATTCCCCGTTCCAACTCATCAAGCACTTCCGGAACATGGCAGTCAATAATGCCAACCATATTTAATCCTTTTACATGTACTGCGTCGTGTAAAATGTTTGTGAGCGTTAATGTTTTTGCACCTGTAATTTTTACTGGCCTTCCGGAAGCGGTGCGGCCGATATGGATATGTAAATCAACATAATAGTTATGCATTTTCTTCTCCTAGGACACGACGCAATTGCAAATATTGCAGCGCATATGCTGTTTTGGCATCATAAATCTCGCGTTTTTCAAGCATTTCCAGCGCCTCCTCCAACGTCACTTCTAAAATATCGACGAATTCATCTTCATCGAGCGATACGGCATCTTCCAATTTCTCCAGCCCTTCCGCCATATATAAGTGAATCAGCTCATCGGCAAATCCCGGCGATGTATAAAATGACACGATATGGCGCATCGACTGGGCGCGGCAGCCTGTTTCCTCTTCTAATTCACGCTGTGCTGTGGCAAGCGGCTCCTCCCCTTTTTCTAACTTGCCCGCCGGAATTTCTACTAATACCCGTTCCAGTGCTTTTCGGTATTGTCGAACGAGCACTAGCTTTCCTTCTTTTGTAATTGGGATAATGGCCACCGCTCCTGGATGTTTAATAACTTCCCGTTTGCTCGTTTTCCCATTTGGCAGCTGTACGTCTTCCACATACAATTGAACTACTTTGCCGCTAAATATTTTTTCTTTGCGTATCGTTTTTTCCACTAAATGGTCCATTTTCTTCTCTCCCATCTAATAATATCTTTCCCAACTTATTGTACTACATCATTTGAGCAAGTTTTACTTTCGGGTGTACAATGAAAAAAATGATTATTTTAATTAAAGGAGGATCCGCATCATGCAAAAGCGCCGCATCGGCTTATCGGATTTATATGTCAGCGAAATCGGGCTCGGCTGCATGTCGCTTGGCACGGACGAAAAAAAAGCGATTCGCATTATTCATGAGGCGTTAGAACGGGGCATTAACTATTTAGACACGGCCGACCTTTATGACCGCGGACTAAATGAAGAATTTGTCGGAAAAGCAATCAAAGGAAAACGCGATCAAGTCATCCTTGCAACAAAAGTGGGCAACCGCTGGGAAGACGGAAAAGACGGCTGGTTTTGGGATCCATCCAAAAAATACATTAAATCGGAAGTAAAAGAAAGCTTGCGCCGTCTGCAAACGGATTACATTGACTTATATCAGCTTCACGGCGGTACGATCGATGACCCGATCGACGAAACGATTGAAGCGTTCGAAGAATTAAAACAAGAAGGGGTGATCCGCTATTACGGCATTTCCTCGATTCGTCCAAACGTTATTCGTGAATATGTAAAACGTTCCAATATCGTCAGCGTCATGATGCAATACAGCCTGCTTGACCGCCGACCAGAAGAGTGGTTTCCGCTTTTGCGCGAACACAACATCAGCGTCATCGCCCGCGGACCTGTCGCGAAAGGATTGCTCACAGAGCGGCCGCTAGAGGCGGCGAGCGATTCCGTCAAGAAAAACGGTTATCTTGATTATACATATGAGGAATTGCAGACGCTGCTTCCAAAGTTAAAAGCGAAAACGGCCGAACACCGTTCGTTCACCGCAACGGCGCTGCAGTTTTGTTTATATGATCCGGTTGTTGCCGCTATCATTCCAGGAGCGAGCAGCGTCGAGCAGCTCATCGAAAACATAAACGCCGCTTCCGCCCCACGCTTAACAGAGGAAGAATATGAATGGCTCCGTCAGCATACGAAATCTTCCGTATACGAAATGCATCGATAGGATACTTACAATGATGCGGAAAGAGAACTTTCTCTTTCCGCAAATACACATCCGACAGCGAACAAACAGCGTGATTGGCATCCGAAAATTCGCCGCAAGAAAAATCACGCTTTGTATGCGGATTTCTCCGCTCTCCCATAAAACAGGATATCTCCATTCAACGATTTACTTAAAATTCCGCCAATCCAAATTGCTCTCATTCAGCAGCTCTTCAAACGTTTTTTGTTTTTCACGTTTGCGCTGCTCCTCGCGTCTCCGCGCTTCTTCCTCTTCTTTTCGGCGCTGTTCTTGTTGTTCCAATTCTCGTTTTTTCTCCTTCAGCTTAGCGAACAATTCCTCATTTAAACGATCCTTCAGCGTAAGCAATTCGTCTGCTCGATTTTTTTGTTTCTTGTTCACACTTATCCCTCCAATGTATAAAACGTTGTTCATTCTTCCATGATAAAAACAAACACTTTCAAGAAAAGGAGTTAAACGAAATGGCAAAAAACGGCTCACAAAAAGGAAAACCAACTGCTGATACCATAAAACAAACAATCGCAAAAGAAGAATTAGAAAAAGCGATCCATCCAACAAAACGCCAAAACACCCCGCAATAACGAAAAGCGGAAGGCGCAAACAAAATGAATGATAAAACCGTAACCGAAGTGGGTTACGGTTTTATAAGATTTCCGTAATATTAGGCATGTGTTCATCCATCCACGCTATTGCTTCATCTAGTGTGGCAAATTCTTTTGTCTCAAACGTCATTTCATTTTGCAAAAGCCAGACGTCTTTTGGCTCATGATAGACGCCGGCAATCGACCAATGCAGCAAACTGTATGGATCGTTTTCATGCAAAAATGATACCCAAGTTTTTTGCTTCGCTACATTGGCGATTTGTTTCAGCTTATCTTTCATGTTGCTCACTCACTTCTACAAGCGGCATGCGTGGACTTAAAATTTGTCCAGGGCTTTTCAGCAAAAAACTGCTCGTCCCTTCGACAACGTCAATCGTCATCACATCATCATAGAACACGAGACGGGACTTTTCCACAAAAACAGGAACGAAATTCGTCTCGACAACGATATCGTCATCATCGGCTTGATCGACTAACCATAACGAAATAACACCGCTTACAAGGCATCCACATCCATCTGTATCATATTTCAGCTTTAACATTCGCCCTGTTTCCGTTAAAATAGGAGTAAGCTGTTTGATTGCTTTATCTGTAAAAGAAATATTCACGCTACACGATGCTCCTTTTCCTCTTGTTTCAGCTCCTATTTTACCTACATAGGCAAGTTGCTGTCAAAAATAAAAAGGAGGAATGGATGATGGCAAAAGTGCAAATTAAAGTAACCAAACAAACCTTTTCGCTTTGCCGGTGTGGGCTGTCCAATAATGTACCATTTTGCGACGGTTCCCATAAAGGCAAATTCCACTCTGTTGTCCGCGCTACCCCATCCGAATCGCAATGATAGGAAGTGGCATTGTTGGACGAAAAATGGCTTAAAAAACTTATTCGCAACTGCTTTCTTCAATATGGACATGACACGGAATCTCTGTTTCTTCATGACTTCGAATGGAAACAGTTGTGCGAAAAAATTTTACTAGAAAAAACAAACCATGAAGATATGGATATGTACGAAATTGTGCATGATGTCATTTATGAATATATAACGAAATAACACTCCTTGTTATGCAGCAGGGAGTGTTATTTTTTGAAGAATGCACGTTTCCCGACTTTCTCGACCACGGATGGAAATAAGCGATAGAGTTGACTCCCAATATTCATCCAGCGCGGCATATTTACTTCCCTTGTCGGCGTCATCATAACCGAAACGACCTGTTTTGCTACTTTTTCCGGCGAAAGCATCCATCGTTCCACATTTTTTACATATTCCCCTGATTGGTCGGCGACATGGAAAAAATTCGTCCGAATCGGCCCCGGGTTCACAGCAGTAACAAAAATCCCGTACTGTTCCGCCTCCATCCGCAAACTGTCCGTAAACCCAAGCACCGCATGTTTGGTAGCTGCGTATATGCTCGATTTTGGAGTTGCCAATTTTCCTGCTTGTGAAGCAATATTAATAATATGGCCGCTTCGCCTTTTTTGCATATGTAAATATACTATTTTTGTGCAAGCGATTAAACCAAATACATTGACAGCAAACATGTCTTTCATTTCCTCGATATCAATGTCTTCCACATTGCGAAACACGCCAAAACCTGCGTTATTTACTAATACATCAACCGTTTGGACATCACGAAATAATTGTTGAAACACCGTTTCTACCGCATCTGTATCACTCACATCCAACCGATAATAACGTGGCGAAATGCCATATGTATGTTCAATTTGTCTTGCCACCGCTTTCAACTTTTCTTCATTTCTGGCAAGCAACACCGGAAGCGCCTTTTGGCGTGCCGCTTCATAGGCGATCTGTTCACCGATGCCGCTTGACGCTCCAGTAATGACGATATGTTTGCCTTCTATCCGCAAATAGATCCCTCCATCGCTTCATAAATGTAATAATCATTTACTTTTGTCTTTCTCACTGCGCCGTTCTCTTCTAAGTAATCAAGCTGCCCAATCGTTTCAGACATCGTTAATATAAACTCTTGTTGATATACAGTAGGAAATAGCTTTTGGCAAACTTCAAATACCGTATGCGGTCTTTGCTTGAGCATATCGAGCACTTGCTCGGCACGTTCGCGTTGTTTACGGAGCCGTTTTTCAATCAATGCAAATACGTCTGTTACATCCTCCCCATGTCCCGTCATGACAAAAGAAATGTCGTAATTCCGCATTTTAAGCAATGAAGCGTTATACTGCACTAATGGTTTCGGGCGCTCCGTTTCTCCTGGAAAAGGCGGCTCCATCAATGGATTTGGAGAAATATGTAAAAGCAAATGATCTCCACCAATCATCGCACCGTCTGTTTCGCGGTAAAACACAACATGGCTTTGGGCATGTCCCGGTGTTTCAATTACTTTCCAATGCGGCAAGCCCGGCAGCAAATCACCTTCTTTGACCGTAGCGGTAAGCGGACGATGACATGCATAGCGGAGCGAGCCCCGTAAATTTGGAAGTTCTGCGAGAAACGAACGATCCACGCCACATTCTAACAAAAACTGTTCAAAAAATCGTTGATGTTGTTGAAAAAATGTTTCGTCCTGGCGAAGCCAGCGATCTGCTTTCTGATGGCCAATGACCGGAATTGTATCTGGTAAATAATCGAGCAAGCCGACATGGTCAGGATGGTGATGGGTAATGACAACTTGATCAATGTCGGAAGGAGCATATCCAATTTGACGAAGCTGCTGTTGAAACGAGCGCCACGCCTCTTCTGTTTTTACACCGGCATCAATCAGAGTCAAGCTATCTCCTTTAATCAAGTACATGTTTACATTTCCAACCGGAAACGGCGTCGGCACGACGATGCGATAAATATGTTCATTCATCATCGACGATCCCCTTCTAATTGATATATTTATAAAATAAATCGACAATAATGATATTTAACAGTTTACACCGATTTTATCGGTTTGTCATTTTTTTCGAATAATTCACAAAAAAAATTATCTTTTCCTATTGACAACACACCTGTTTTCATTGCATAATTGCAAACAAAATTAAACATTGCAAACGGGCAATGAGTGGGGCCAGTAAACCATGAATGGTATCCAGAGAGTGAAACCCATAGGCTGGAAGGTTTCATTACCCTCTTCGTGGTTGAACCTACCCCATGAGCTGTTAGGAAAACCTAAACGCTCAACCGGCGTTATCGGTGAAGAGGTGGACTCTTTTTTGGCCGTTTGTCGGCAAAAGAGTCAAAAAAGGTGGTACCGCGGAAACAAGACCTTCCGTCCTTTTTAGGATGCAAGGTCTTTTTTATTTGATCAAAAGGAGGAATTGCCGTGAAACGAGAAACGACCATTACGTTTATCGGTGCCGGTTCGATGGCAGAAGCACTTGTTTCCGGAATGACAAAAACATTGTACCAGCCTGAACAAATTATTATGACAAACCGTTGTAATCAAAAGCGTCTTGAATATATGAAAAAAACGTATGGAGTCCGGATCGAAACCAATAAAGAAAAAGCGGTAAAAGAAGCCGATATTGTCATTTTAGCGATGAAGCCGAAAGACGCGGCAGAAGGCATCATTTCCATTGCTCCAATGATTGGCGAACATCAGCTGATCATTTCCGTGCTGGCTGGCGTTACAACGGAAACCATCGTTTCACTAATTGGTAAAAACGTTGCGGTGATTCGCGCCATGCCAAATACGTCAGCAACGATCGGTCAGTCTGCCACTGCCATCTCTCAAGGCCGTTTTGCTACTGAAACACATTTGGCGATTGCGAAAACGTTGTTTGAGACGGTGGGCATTGTCACGGTCGTTCCTGAACATGATTTGCACGCCGTTACAGGGCTTTCCGGAAGCGGACCTGCCTATGTCTATTATTTAGTGGAAGCAATGGAAAAAGCGGCGGAAGAAATCGGACTTGACCGCACTGTCGCAAAAGAATTGATTTTGCAAACAATTATCGGCGCGGCACAAATGTTGCAAGCAACGAACAAACATCCTTCTATCTTGCGCAAAGAAGTAACTAGTCCGGGCGGAACGACGGAAGCGGGCATTCAAGTGCTGGAGCGTTACCGATACCAGGAAGCGGTTGTTGCTTGTATCAAACGGGCAACGGAGCGATCTGAAGAGTTAGGAAAAGCGCTTGTTTCTTCTTCTTTTCCTCGCGCTGCCGCTCCATCTCGCTAAATGTTGTAAGTCAACTACCCAACGGCTAAAGTCGTGGGCTTGCAACTAGCCTAATTGGCTGCCGCGTTCGGCTGGTTGACAGCAGCCCTGCGGATGTTTTCCGCAGCCACGTTGTCGGCAGGGGCAGCGTACCCACAAGCTCGACAACAAAACTGATCCCTTGACGGTCTGTTTTCTTTGGCCACATGTCCGCAAACCGGACAGGTGCGGGAAGTATTTTTTGGATGAACCAATACCACCGGCACGCCAGCGATCGCCGCTTTATACTCAATAAACTTTCTCAACTGATAAAAAGACCAAGAAGAGTGTTGACGACGCTGTTGCTTTTTAACCGTTTTCTCGGTGCGTTGGCGGATGCCCTTTAAATCTTCAAGGGCAATGCCGCATCCGAGTGCCTTTGCCTTTTCAACAATCTTCTTGCTAATGCAGTGGTTCACATCACGGGCAAATAGTTTTTCCTTCTTGGAACGCTTTTTAAGCAGGCGTTTCGCTGACTTGGTGCCTTTCTTTTGGAGTTTGGTGCGAAGTTTCGCATGGCGGCGGCGCAGCCCGTTGACCTTCGAGCCGGAAAATACCTCACCGGTGCTATCGACGGCGATATTAATGATGCCAAGGTCCACACCGATAAATCCGTTTTCGGAATTGGGCTGGCCTTCGGGAACGTCCACCACGAGCAGTAAATAAAAAATACCGTTTTGAAGGACTAAATCGGCTTGACCCCGAACACGGTTGCCGCACAGCAAACCTTGATGGTAGCGGCTAATGACCATAGGGATTTCCATTCTTCCTTGCAAGGTAAGGATGGAAGCATACTCTAACCCTTTAAAGGACAGGATTCTTTCATCATACACGATGGCACCGGTTTCTTTAAAGTTATGCAAGGTTTTTTTATCCAAACGATAGCTTTCCGACACTTTGCCGATGGCACGAACGGTCATTTGGGCAGAGAGGCCAAATTTTTCCCTGACGTCATAGTAGCAAAGCCGCTGGATTTTCGTTTTGGAAAAGGTTCTGGAGCGAAAAGCAATCTCGCTAATATAGTTGCATGCTTGGTTAAACCGTTTCATTGTTTCCAGCAGCGCATGAAACTGTTCAAGAGTTGGCATTAATTTAATCTTGAGAGTGCAGAGCATTCTTGATTCACCTACCTTTCTAAATCCAGTGTACTTATACTGAACGAAAAATTCAATATATACTGAAAATATAAACCCCGCCTTCCTCCCACAGCTAAAGCAGTGGGCTTCCGGCGGATGTTCTCGTGAAATCCTCTTCGCATAGTACGTATCGTTTTTCTTCTCCAAGTAAACGTGCTATTATTCAATTGAAAACGACATTACTTGGGGGGAAAAACAGAGAATGGAAACGATGCTTTTTTCACCGTATACGATACGCGGGGTTACTATCAAAAACCGGATTGTTATGTCTCCTATGTGTATGTATTCTTGCGATACAGAAGATGGAAAAGTACGAAATTGGCATAAAATTCATTATCCGACACGTGCTGTCGGCCAAGTCGGTCTTATTATCGTTGAAGCGACTGCCGTTGCTGCTCAAGGAAGAATTTCGTCACGCGACTTAGGAATCTGGAGCGATGAGCATGTAGATGGATTGCGTGAATTAGCTTCGCTCGTTAAAGAGCATGGAGCTAAAATCGGCATCCAGCTTGCCCATGCCGGGCGCAAATCGGAAGTAGATGGAGAAATTATCGCTCCTTCGGCAATTCCATTCAGTGAAAAAACACGCACCCCGAAAGAAATGACGAAAGCAGATATCGAAGAAACGATTCAAGCGTTCCAAAATGGGGCGCGCCGCGCCAAAGAAGCTGGTTTTGATATCATCGAAATTCACGGTGCCCACGGCTATTTAATTAATGAATTTTTGTCGCCGCTATCGAACCGGCGGCAAGACGAGTATGGCGGTTCACCAGAAAACCGCTACCGCTTTTTAGGAGAAATTATCGATGCCGTAAGAGAAGTATGGGACGGACCGCTCTTTGTGCGCATTTCCGCTTCTGATTACCACCCGGAAGGCTTGACGGTCAAAGATTATGTTCCATATGCAAAACGCATGAAAGAACAAGGAGTCGACCTTATTGACGTAAGCTCTGGAGCAGTGGTTCCTGCAAAGATCCGTGTGTATCCGGGCTACCAAGTTCCGTTTGCGGAAACGATTCGCCGCGAAGCGAATATTGCAACTGGCGCAGTCGGTCTCATTACTTCCGGTCTGCAAGCGGAAGAAATTTTAAGAAACGGCCGGGCCGATTTAGTATTTCTTGCGCGCGAACTGTTACGCAACCCATATTGGCCATACGCCGCCGCAAAAGAGCTGGGGACGACGATTTCCGCCCCAGTGCAATATGAGCGGGGATGGCGTTTCTAAAGCTGCCGATTTTCCGGCAGCTTTATTTTTTTCGCGGAATGATAAAAGAAGAAAAATCGGAGGCCAACTCCGTATTCGGAAACAACTCTCTTGCCTGTTCTAGCAGTTCTTCACTTAGCGTTCCTTGATAGCGGGAACTAATATGAGTTAAAATCAGTCTCTTTACTCCAGCGAGTTTCGCCACTTCCGCCGCTTGGACAGCGGTAGAATGAAAATAATCATGCGCCAAAGCGCTATCCTCTGCCGCAAATGTTGCTTCGTGAACGAGCACATCTGCTTCTTTCGCCAGTTCCACGCTCGCTTCGCAATAGCGTGTATCGCCAAGAATCGTGACAATTCTCCCTTTTTGTGGAGGACCGACAAAATCGCGCCCATCAATGACCGTACCGTTGTCTAACTGCACCGTTTTCCCTAGCTTAATTTGTTGATAAATAGGACCAGGACGAATGCCGAGCGCCTTCAATTTATCTACTAAAAGTGTGCCAGGCAAATCTTTTTCCACAACCCGAAAGCCATAGGAAGGGATGCCGTGATCGAGCTGCTTGGCAATCACTAAAAATCGTTCGTCCTCAAAAATCGTTCCTTCCTCGATTTCGACAACTTGCAGGTCGTATTTCAAACGTGTGTAACTAACGGAAAGCGATATTTCGATAAACGCTTGAATTCCTTTCGGGCCATATATGGTTAACGGTGTATCACCGCCTTGAAAAGAGCGGCTGCCAAGCAATCCCGGCAATCCGAAAATATGATCACCGTGAAGATGGGTGATAAAAATATTTTCAATTCGTCTCGGACGAATGGACGTATGTAAAATTTGATGTTGTGTCGCCTCTCCGCAATCAAATAACCACGTTGCCCCGCGTTCTTCTAATAGCTGCAGCGCAATCGATGATACGTTTCTTTCCTTTGCCGGTACTCCAGCTCCTGTACCTAAAAACAATAATTCCAACGCACCCACTCCTTATGTAAAGCAACTTTTGTCTGTTGTTAGCGTATCAATGTTTCGCGTCTTATTTCAACACTCTTTTACAAAAACATAAAAAAACATAAAATGTTTGCGTTCATCGCCATAAATCTCTACAATTAATTACTTGAAGAGACAATTTTGGCTAAAGCGAGGTACATATCGTGAACAACATGGATCCGAAATCATTAATTGTGATTTTTGGTGCAACTGGTGACTTAGCAAAACGCAAGTTATTTCCTTCTATCTACCGATTATATGAAAAAGGAAAACTGTCCGAAGAATTTGCCGTTGTCGGTGTCGCACGACGACCGTTATCCAATGATGAGTTTCGCAACTATGTCCGTCAATCAGTGGAAAATGCGCTTAATCAAGAATTAAGCGATCAGCGCTTCGTATCTCATTTTTATTATCATCCATTCGATGTAACCGATACGGCTTCTTACCAGCAATTAAAGTCATTGCTTCAACAATTAGATGAAATATACCATGTTGATGGAAACCGCATTTTTTATTTAGCGATGGCGCCAGAATTTTTTGGCACGATTACGTCCCGCTTAAAATCGGAAGGTCTTACCGCGACAAACGGCTGGAAGCGGCTCGTCATTGAAAAACCGTTCGGTCATGACCTTCAAAGCGCACAACAACTAAATGAAGAAATTCGCCAATCGTTTTCGGAAAATGAAATTTACCGCATCGACCATTATCTTGGCAAGGAAATGGTGCAAAACATCGAAGTAATCCGTTTTTCAAACGCAATTTTTGAACCGCTTTGGAACAATCGGTTTATTTCTAACATTCAAATTACGTCAAGTGAAACGCTTGGTGTCGAGGACCGCGGACGCTATTACGACCATTCCGGAGCGCTTCGCGATATGGTGCAAAATCACATGCTTCAGATGGTCGCGCTCTTGGCGATGGAACCGCCGATTAAACTGACAACCGATGACATCCGCAACGAAAAAATAAAAGTGCTTCGCGCGCTTCGGCCAATTTCTCACGAGGAAGTAGACCAATACTTTGTACGAGGGCAATACGGCAGAGGAATCGTCAACGGAAAAGAAGTCGTAAGCTACCGTGAGGAAAATAACGTCGATCCAAACTCCAATACAGAAACGTTTGTAGCTGGAAAGTTGATGATCGATAATTTCCGTTGGGCCGGCGTGCCGTTTTATATTCGCACAGGTAAACGCATGACAGAAAAATCAACAAAAATTGTGGTCCAATTTAAAGATGTGCCAATGAACTTGTATTATCGGACAAATGAAAAAATCCAGCCAAACTTATTGATTATTCATATTCAGCCGGATGAAGGCATCACCCTTCATTTAAACGGTAAAAAAAGCGGCGAATATATGAAAACAACACCAATTAAATTAGACTACTGCAACAACTGCATCGATGGCATTAACACGCCAGAAGCGTATGAAAAATTGTTATATGACTGCATGCGCGGCGATGCGACAAACTTTACGCATTGGGATGAAGTAGCCGCTTCATGGCAGTTTGTCGACCCTATTTCCGAAGTATGGGAAAATACAAAAGCTATCGATTTTCCAAACTATGAAGCCGGATCGATGGGACCGAAAGCTTCAGATGAATTACTGCAAAAAGATGGATTCCATTGGTGGCCGATTTGCCACCCTAAACAATGACGAAGGGAGCTAATGAAACGATGAAATTTTATGACGTGACCGCACCAATTTTTGAAGGAATGCCTGTCTATAAAAATAAACCGGAAAAGCAACCGAAACTAACGAGCGTGACAAATGATTACGTCACGGAATCCCGTATTGACATGGATGTACATACCGGAACCCATATCGATGCGCCGCTTCATATGGTCAAAGGCGGCGAAACGTTTGAAACGATTTCTCTCGACCGCCTCGTTAGCACATGCAAACTATTCGATCTTACGCATGTGAGCGATAAAATTTCGAAAGAGGATATCGCTTCATTAGATATTCATGAAAATGATTTTGTATTGTTTAAAACGAAAAACTCGCTAGAAGATGCCTTTAATTTTGAATTTATTTATGTTGCTGAAGATGCGGCCCGGTATCTTGCCGATAAAAAAGTTCGTGGCGTTGGCATCGATGCCTTGGGCATTGAACGAAGCCAGCCGGGGCATCCGACGCATAAAACGTTATTTTCCGCAGGTGTGATCGTGATCGAAGGGCTGCGGTTAAAAGACGTTCCAGAAGGCTCATACTTTATGGTCGCAGCACCGCTTAAACTTGTCGGCACGGACGCTGCGCCGGCGCGTGTTATTTTATTTGAAAACATGCAATAAAAAAATTCCCCTTATTGCGAGGCAATAAGGGGAATTTTTTTACTTCTTCAACCACTCTGTATGGAAAACTCCTTCTTTGTCTACACGTTCATATGTGTGCGCGCCAAAGTAGTCGCGCTGTGCTTGAATTAAGTTCGCCGGCAATGTTTCCATCCGGTAGCTGTCATAATATGCTAACGCGCTTGAGAATGCCGGAACTGGAATGCCACGCATAACAGCGATTGCAATGATTTCACGCAGCGCTTCTTGATAATTTTCCACAATTTCTTTGAAATACGGGTCTAACAATAAGTTTGGCAACTGTGGATCGCGATCGTATGCGTCTTTAATTTTTTGCAAAAATTGCGCGCGAATGATGCAGCCGCCGCGGAAAATCATCGCAATATTGCCGTACTGCAAATTCCAGTTATATTCATCAGACGCCGCTTTCATTTGCGCAAAGCCTTGGGCATACGAACAAATTTTGCTCATGTACAGCGCGCGGCGCACCGCTTCGATAAAGCGGGCACGATCGCCTTCAAACGGTTTGACCGCAGGACCAGAAAGAAGTTTGCTCGCTTTCACCCGTTCGTCTTTCATCGCCGAAATAAAGCGGGCAAACACTGATTCCGTGATGATTGGAAGCGGCACTCCTAGGTCAAGCGCATTTTGGCTTGTCCATTTTCCCGTTCCTTTTTGACCGGCTTTATCTAAAATCACATCAACAAGCGGCTTGCCCGTTTCCTCATCGATCTTTGTAAAAATATCTGCCGTAATTTCGATTAAATAGCTATTTAATTCACCTTTATTCCACTCGGCAAACACTTCATGCAGCTCTTGGGCGTTTAAGCCGAGCACATGCTTTAACAAGAAGTACGCTTCGGCAATAAGCTGCATATCGCCGTATTCAATGCCGTTATGAACCATTTTCACATAATGTCCCGCACCGTCCGGACCGATGTACGTCGTGCACGGCTCGCCATCTACTTTCGCCGCAATCGCTTCGAAAATCGGACGAACAAGTTCATGCGCTTCTTTTTGGCCACCAGGCATGATGGATGGACCTTTTAACGCGCCTTCTTCGCCGCCCGAAACACCCGTGCCGATAAAGTGAATGCCAAGTTCAGCCAATTCTTTGTTGCGGCGTTGTGTATCTTTGAAATACGTATTGCCGCCATCGATTAAAATATCGCCTTTTTCTAGATATGGCTTTAATTGTTCAATAGTTGCGTCCGTCGGTGCGCCCGCTTTCACCATTAACAAAATTTTCCGCGGTTTTTCAAGCGCATTGACAAATTCTTCGATGCTATATGTACCGACGATATTTTTTCCTTTCGCTTCCTTTAAAAATTCGTCCGTCTTTTCACGGGAACGGTTATAAACGGCAACTGAATATCCCTTGCTTTCAATGTTTAACGCAAGGTTTTTTCCCATTACTGCTAATCCAATGACGCCAATTTGTTGTTTTGCCATCATCAAACGTTCCTTTCTATACTTATTATTTGTTCATGAAAGAACATACCACAGTTCATTTTACCATATCAAGTTTTTCAATTACATTTAGAACAGCTTTCCGCGGACATAATGTTTCTGAAAAAAAGAAGTCCTGGTTTCAGGACTCTGTAAATTTTTCGGATTGTTATCATATTCTTCGTTTATTCTTTTGATACAGCGCTCAATAACGCTAATTTTGTTGAGGATGACATCATTATTCATACACCGCTCCCCTTTTGCGAATCCGCTCGAGAATTTCTGCCCGCTCTTCGTTTAATTTCGCATATTCCTTGAACACTTTCATCTCAAATTGTGCTTTTTTATCATCATCTATTCCTTGAACACTTTCATCTCAAATTGTGCTTTTTTATCATCATCGGCACAATACAGCACTTTCCCCTTCCCAACAACTTGCGCTTGAAAAACGGTCGTTGCTTCTTTCAAATCAACTAAGTCAACGTCACAATTCAAGATTGCCGCAAGCTCCCCGGCAATCATAAACCGTTCGTAATGGCTTAATGTTCGTTCGCTTAAAAAAGCAAGATCAATATCGCTATCTTGCCGCGCTTGTTGTTGCGCTTCAGAACCGAAAAGATAGATGACATAAGGATTTATTTTTTTTACAAGAAATTGGACAATGGTTTGAAAATCATGATTCATTAGACTCTCTCCGTTTCTAAGGAAAAAGCCGCACTATAAATATGCTCCTTAATCGCTTTCGTCCCTTCCAAATGGGCAAATAATCGGTTTGGGTCAATTAATGTAATCAACCGCTCCGGCAAGCTGGCGATCCCGACAAGATATGGTGTTTGCTCGTACGCAAGCATATTCACTTGCTTTACTGCTTCTTCCGGAATATCGAGAATCTCTTTCGCCTCATCGACAATAAACGCAACGGAAATATCTTCGGCCCTGGTGACAACAAGACGCGTCCTACCCGTTTCTTCAAAAGGACGACCGTACAACAGTTTTCGCGTATCAAGCACCGGCACCAACTCGCCGCGAATGCGAATGACTCCGACCATATAATCTGGCATTTGCGGAACGATTGTTGGAGCCATCATTTTTTCAATGGAAATGACAAGCTCAACCGGTATCGCATATTGTTCACGCTCCAATTGAAAAACGACAAATTTTTTCATTCGACCGTCTCCCCTCACCGTCTATCGCTCTACTCTATTTCTATAATAGAAAGAAGCATCCAAACAATGGATGCTCCGTTATTATTTTGCCACTTCTTCAACGATTGCGACAACCATTTCCGTTAATTTGACAAGCTCTTCAATCGGCATGCGTTCATTCGTCGTATGAATATCTTCGTAGCCAACTGCTAAGTTCACTGTCGGAATGCCAAAACCGGCAATGACGTTCGCATCGCTGCCGCCGCCGCTGCGAAGCAATTCGCACGGACGCCCGATTTTTGCCGCGGCGCGTTTTGCAACCTCCACAACATGGTCGCCGTCGCCGAACTTAAATCCTGGATACATCACCTCGACATCTACTTCGGCGCGTCCTCCCATTTCTTCGGCAACCGTTTCAAATGCCTCTTTCATTTTTGCGACTTGGGCTTCCATCTTTTCCGGCACTAAGGATCGTGCTTCTGCTAAAATATCGACGCGGTCGCAGACGATGTTCGTTTGCGTTCCACCTTCAAAACGGCCGATGTTTGCCGTTGTTTCTTCATCAATGCGGCCGAGCGGCATTTGAGCAATTGCTTTTGCGGCGATCGTAATTGCCGATACGCCTTTTTCAGGAGCGACGCCGGCATGCGCCGTTTTTCCGTGAACAACGACTTTCAATTTTGCTTGTGTCGGCGCGGCAACGACGATGTTTCCGACTTTGCCATCGCTGTCTAACGCATAGCCAAATTTTGCTTGAATCAATGACGGATCGAGCGCTTTCGCTCCGACAAGGCCAGATTCTTCCCCGACCGTAATGATAAATTGAATCGTGCCATGCGGAATGTTTTGCTCTTTTAAGACGCGAATCGCCTCGAACATCGCCGCCAATCCCGCTTTATCGTCCGCTCCTAAAATCGTCGTTCCATCGGTCACGACATATCCATCTTGGATGGACGGCTTCACTCCTTTTCCAGGAACAACGGTATCCATATGGGACGTAAAATAAATCGGGTCCACCCCTTCTTTTGTCGCTTCTAACGTACAAATTAAGTTTCCAGCGCCATGTCCGGTTTTCGCCGCTGCATCATCTTCAATGACATGCAGTCCAAGCGCTTCAAATTTTTGCTTTAATACTTTGGCGATTTCTCCTTCATGCTTTGTCTCCGAATCGATTTGCACGAGTTCCAAAAATTCGTCGACTAAACGTTGCTGATTGATCATGTTCGTTCTTCCTCCTACTTATGTACTCATTTAAAAGTATACCCGATTTAACCAACGATTGCGAAAAATTGTTTTTGAAGAATAAAAAAAGCCCAGTTTCCATGATCGATGCCGATGCCCCTTGACAGCCTGAAAAACACACTCCTGTCAAATCACGTTCTGAAAAGATGGAACGCACTTTAATGTTCGCGGCATAAATATGCCAATAGTTAGCGGTGACTCTTTCTATTTTTGAAAAATAAAAAACGATTCGAATCAATCAAACCCGCCGCCACAGATGATCGTGACAGCGGGTTTCATTGTTTTACAACGGAATATTTCCATGTTTTTTCTTCGGACGTTCCTCGTGTTTATTCCGAAGCATCTCGAGCGCTTGGATGAGTTTGATTCTCGTATCACGCGGATCGATGATATCATCGACCATGCCGTATTTCGCCGCAACGTATGGGTTGGCAAATTTACTGCGATATTCTTCGATCTTTTGCGCCCGCGTTTCTTCCGGATTTGGGCTGTTTTCGATTTCGCTTGCAAAAATGATATTCGCCGCTCCTTGCGGACCCATGACGGCGATTTCCGCATTCGGCCACGCGTAAACGACATCGGCGCCAATCGACTTGCTGTTGAGCGCCACATACGCGCCGCCGTATGCTTTCCGCAAAATGACGGTAATTTTCGGGACGGTCGCCTCGGAATATGCATACAAAATTTTCGCTCCGTGGCGAATGATGCCTCCATGTTCCTGCTTGACGCCCGGGAAAAAGCCAGTGACATCTTCAAATGTAATAATCGGGATGTTAAATGAGTCACAGAAGCGGATAAATCGCGCCGCTTTATCCGATGAATCAATATCAAGCCCTCCAGCCATAAATTTCGGCTGATTGCACACAAGCCCGACGACTTCGCCTTTAATGCGAGCAAAACCGATGACAATATTTTTAGCAAAATCTTTTTGTACTTCCATAAACGAACCTTCATCAACGACCTGCAAAATGACGTTGCGCACATCATACGGACGGACTGCGTCAATCGGCACAATATCCGCTAAATCAGGCCGATAATCGTCTCCGTTTGGAATCGGGCCAAACGGCGGTTTTTCTTGATTGTTTTGCGGCAAATAACTTAACAGCTGCCGCACTTTATTAAGCACTTCTTCCTCGGTTGCACCGGAAAAGTGGGCGTTGCCGCTGATCGTGTTGTGGACGCGGGCGCCGCCTAAATCTTCGGCGCTAATTTTTTCCCCTGTCACCGCTTCGATCACTTTCGGTCCTGTAATAAACATTTGGCTCGTTTTTTCCACCATAAAGACAAAATCGGTGATCGCCGGCGAATATACGGCACCACCCGCACAAGGCCCCATGATTACAGAAATTTGCGGAATGACACCGGAATAAATCGAGTTACGGTAGAAAATATGGCCATAACCATCTAACGACAAGACCCCTTCTTGAATGCGCGCCCCGCCTGAATCGTTGAGACCAATTACAGGTGCGCCTGTTTTTGCGGCTAAATCCATAATATTCGAAATTTTTTTCGCGTGCATTTCTCCAAGCGCACCGCCGAATACGGTAAAATCTTGGGAAAAGACAAATACGGTGCGGCCGTTGATTTTCCCATATCCGGTCACAACGCCGTCTCCTGGGCCTTTTTTTCCATCTAAACCGAAATCGGTACAACGATGCTCGATAAATGGATTCAGTTCCACAAATGTTCCTTCATCAAGAAGCAAATCAATACGCTCACGGGCTGTCAGTTTTCCTTTGGCGTGCTGCTTTTCAATTTTATCGTCACCGCCGCCTAATTCGATTTCGCGGCGGCGGTCGTATAACTCATTAATTTTATCATACATGTCTGTCATTATTGTTGTATTTGCCATTATTGCTGCACCTCCGCATCCGTCTTTTCGCAAAGTTCATACAAAACGCCTCCTGTTGATTTCGGATGCATAAACGCAACGAGCGCCCCGCCAGCGCCGCGTTTTGGTGCATCTTGAATCATGCGAATTCCTTTTTCCTTTAATTCATTAATACGTTCTTGAATATGATCAACACCAAGTGCAACGTGATGAATTCCTTCTCCTCGTTTTTCGATAAACTTAGCGATCGCACTATCTGGCGACGTCGGCTCTAATAATTCAATTTTTGTCTCTCCTGCCTTTAAAAAAGCGACTTTTACTTTTTCTGATTCCACTTCCTCGATGCCAAGCAACTTCAGCTGCAAAATATCGGCATAAAATGGCAACGCTTTCTCGATAGACTTAACGGCAATTCCAACATGGTCTACTTTTTTTACATCCATTGTCCAATCCCCTTTGCTGTAGAATGTTGCGAACATTAAGTATATTCGCTATTTCGACAAAAAATCCTGCTTTTTCTCTTACAATCATGGACAAGTTTTTCCCTTGTCCCCCTGTTTTCATCACGGTACAATGATAGACAGGAACGTTTGTAATAAGGAGGTGTGGACCTGGTTACTAAAATCGTTGTCGTGTACTGATCGATGGAAGGAATGGTGCACGACAGGTGCCGTCGCTGACAGCGATCCACGGGGTATCTTTCACAGCAGGTTAGACATAAGGACTCCCTTCCTGATGGAACCCAGGTGTTTCCTGAGCGGCAAGCAGTTTTGCTGGTTCCATCGCGATGAATCGATTTTTATATTAGTAACCAGGAACGGAAATGTCCCGCAAAAAAACACAAAAATTAGTCGTTTATTTAATGCTGATCGCTATGCTCATCACAACGATTTTAACCGGCATCAGCATGTGGGTTTAATAAGAAAAGCGAAGGCGGCGCGATTAGCTCTCGAAGCGAAATGTTCTTCGCCCGCAGAAGTGCTTGCACTTCAAAAGGGCGAAGGTTATTTCGCACAAGAGAGCTAGCCGCCGAAGCTAGACAATAAGAAAAGCGAAGGCGGCCCAATTTCGCCTAAAGGCTGCCCATATCCTTCGTGTGGTGAATGTTGCCTTCTTGGCTTTGCGAAACACTTTTTTGTAGATGCAAAAAGGGCAAGCTTCATTATTGCGGAGCTTGCCCTTTTATAGTCATAGTGCGCCATACCGTTTGGCAATTGCATAAAACGATTCGTTGCTGCGAACAATCACTACTTTTGTGCCAATCGGGATTTTTTCATACAATTGTTCGACATCGCGATTGTACATGCGCACACAGCCTTTCGATACATATTTTCCGATGGATGATGGATTATTCGTTCCATGAATCCCATATATGCGTCCGTCCGTTCCTCTAGCATTAAATCCAACCCACCGTGTTCCAAGCGGATTGTTCGGCGCACCGCCCGGGATATTTTGTTTGCGATAATATGGGTTTTCCGCCTTGACAGTAACCATAAACAATCCTTCTGGCGTTAGTGACTCATTAAAACCAGTGGCGACAGGATATACGGCTTCAATTTTTCCGTTATGAATAAAGGCAAGTTGATTGACCGCCTTATTGATAATAATAAACGGTTTTGTTTCTGCCGTCCCGGAAGCGGGGATGGATAAAAATGAAAATAACATAAGCATCATTGTTAATATAAAGCGCATATTTCCCACACCCTTTGTTTTTCTTTGTTATAGTGTGAGGCAAAAGGGGAGTGGGCATACATATTTGTTACATGGCAGCAGAAGCCCGTTTTTTTCCTTCTGAAACACGAAATTGACTTTTTATAATCAAATATTGTTCAAGTTCTTTCACCAAGTGCAGCAAAGCAGCCCGTTCCTCAAATTCTTCTCGCGTTTTTGGAAGAGGCATTGTTTCAAACCTTTTTTTCATACAATGAAGTTCACGAAGAAAGCGGTCTGCCGTATTTCCCGGATGAACGGCATCGCTTAATTTGTCGATAAAATCGGCGACAATGTTGCGCTGCTCCACCGTATAAGTGAGTGATGTGACAAGCGGCAATACTCGTTCAATAATTTCCAGTTGCTTCTCTCTCATTCGAAAATAATGATAATATCCTTCTTCACTTCGCAGCATATGATTTTCAACATTTCTTATCGCAAGCAGTTTTGCCTTTTGTAAAATATCTCCTGCTAGCGTCAATTCTTTTCCATCCCAATCGATTTCATTGGTGCGCAAGTAACGAACGATCTCCTTCAGAATAATGCGAAATAAATCTTCAACAATGCGCTGATATTCCTTTAATTGCTTTTCCGCACTTGGCATATACATATTCATTAATAAGGCAACACTAATGCCGATTAAAATAAGCAACAATTCATTGCAAATAATTTCCCACGTAAACTTCCTTGCTGCGTACAAATGGAGAATAATAACCGAACTTGTCGCAATCCCTTCATTTACTTTTAACCACACTGTTGTTGGAATAAAAAAGAGCAGCATCAATCCGACGGTAAACGGATAATACCCAATTCCTTGAAAGAAAATATATGAAAACAGCATCGCGACAACACATGCGACAAAACGCGCCCACGCAGCTTTTAACGATCTTTTTTTCGTCACTTGCACGCATAAAATCGTAATAATGCCGGCAGAAGCAAAATTATGTAATCCCGCTAGCTGAGCGATGCTAATTGAAAGCGCGGTGCCTATTGCTGTTTTCGCTGTGCGATATCCAATCTTCACCATTTTTTCATTCTCCTGCTTAAAAAAGTAAAAAAGATGATCCAAGGGACCATCTTTTTATTGTACTTGATTATAGCATCTTTTCAAGGAATTCTTGAGCCCGCTTGCTTTTCGGAGATGTGAAAAATTCTTGCGGGGGCGCGTCCTCGACGAGCTGGCCGCCGTCTAAAAACAACACCCGGTCGGCAACTTCGCGGGCAAAGCCCATTTCATGCGTAACAATCGCCATCGTCATTCCCGTATGGGCAAGCGACTTCATGACTTCAAGCACTTCTTTGACCATTTCCGGATCCAACGCTGACGTTGGTTCGTCAAACAACATTACATCCGGCGACATGGCAAGCGCCCTCGCAATCGCTACGCGCTGTTTTTGGCCTCCCGACAGCCGGCTTGGATATTCGTTTGCCTTTTGTTCCAATCCGACCTTTTTCAACAGTTCGATTCCTTTCGCTTCCGCTTCGGCCTTTGTCATTCCCTTTACTTTAATCGGCGCATACGTGACGTTTTCAAGCACGGTCATATGCGGAAACAAATGGAAATGCTGAAACACCATGCCGACATGCTGGCGCACTTTCATGATGTTTGTCTTTTTATCTGTAATTTCCTCGTCACCGATCCAAATTCTCCCCCTTGTCGGTTCTTCCAACAAGTTTAAGCAGCGTAAAAACGTGGATTTTCCTGACCCAGATGGACCGATAACCGCCACTACTTCGCCTTGCTTAATCGTTGTTGTAATTCCTTTTAATACTTCTAATTTGCCAAACGATTTATGCAAATCTTCTACTTTAATCACTTTTTCTCAATCTCCCTTCTAACGCTTTGCCAAGCAGCGTAAGAAGCATGACTAAAACGTAGTAAATAAGCCCAGCAATCAACAGCGGCTCAATATACCGATACACTTGTCCGCCAACGATGTAAGCACGCCGCATGACATCCATCGCTCCAATTACCGTTACAACGGCAGATTCTTTCGTCAATGTAATAAATTCATTCATCAATGCCGGCAAAATATTTTTCAGCGCTTGCGGCAAAATAATATCACGCATCATTAGCTTGTACGGAACACCAAGCGCCAGCGCCGCTTCCCGCTGCCCTTTATCAACGGCTAAAATGCCGGCGCGGATGATTTCAGAAACATAGGCGGCAGAGTTTAGCCCGAACGCGATGACCGCTGCGGGAAATGCGTCAATTTCAACACCGGTAAGCTGCGGTATTCCAAAATAAATAAGGACAAGCTGCAACACAAGCGGCGTGCCGCGAAATACGGATGTATACGCATCGGCAAACCATGTCAAAACCTTCATTCTGCCAATTTTCATTAACGCTAAAATAACTCCAAGCACAAACCCTAACAACACCGCGAAAACGACAATTTTTAATGTAACTGCAATTCCTGCTAATATAAATGGAATTGATGGAACAATTTGTGAAAAATCTAAGTTCACCGACCCTTCATCCTTCCTTGCAACATAGTGAAAACGTTCAAAAAGGCCCCCCCTTTTTGAACGCATTACAAATTATTGGTCAAACCATTTTTTAATCAACTTGTCCACTTCGCCGTTTTTGATCTTTTCTTGCAATACTTTATTAAACTCATCGCGAAGCTTGCTTCCTTTTGGGAAAGCAATCGCATATCCTGATTTTTCTTTGTCTGTCGGGATTGTATGACCTTCTAGTTTGCCATTGCTGCTATCTAGATATCCTTTTGCAACTGTATCTTCGATAATTGCTGCATCAAAGCGCCCTGCTTGAATCTCTTGAATTAACTCCGGAATGCGGTTGCGGCTTTCAATTTTCATGTCAACTTTTTTTGCAATTTTATTTGCTTCTCCTTCTTGAATCGAGCCGGTTTGAACACCAACCGTTTTTCCTTTTAAATCCTCAACTGTTTTAATGCCGCTTCCTTTCTTGGAAACGATCATGTTTCGCGCTACATAATACACATCCGAGAAATCAACGTTTTTCTTGCGTTCTTTCGTTGGAGTCATCCCCGCTAATACAAAATCTACTTTTCCTGACTGCAATGCCGGAATCAACCCGGTAAAGTCCATATCGACAATTTCAAATTCATATCCTAATTCTTTCGTAATCATCTTTGCTAAATCGACATCAAACCCGATAATTTCATTGCCTTTTGTGGTATCGATATATTCAAATGGCGCATAGTCGGCGGAAGTACCCATTCTTAACACTTTCTTTTGTTCTCCGCTTCCGTTTTTCTGTTCTCCGCCTGTGCCGCATGCCGAGAGCAAACCAATTAATAAAATGCTAGCAATAAAAAACAACAATGATTTTTTCATACGGTGTCTCTCCCTCTCTTCTCAAAAGTTTAAATAATTTTTATAATATTGCGAAATAAGTTTTGAAGATTAATAAAATACATACTTGTTTTTTTGAATATATATTCTATGTTTTGTATATTAACACACATAGTAATAATTATGCAATCTATTTTTTAATTATAAATAAATTATTTTTGCTTTTTGAGAATAACAAAATAAATAACGGAGCTGAAAAATTCAGCTCCGTTATACTTCATCGCAATATTGATCAAACGCCGCCTGCAGCTTTTGGACGACTTCGATCGGCTCGTGCCCTTCGATTTCATGACGATGAATCATCGTACAAAGCTTGCCGTCCTTTAGTAAAGCGAAAGATGGAGAAGAAGGCGGCTGTCCTTCAAAATATTCCCTTGCTCGCGCTGTTGCCTCTTTATCTTGGCCGGCAAATACGGTTACAAGATGGTCTGGACGTTTGTCATAATGAATCGCATGCGCCGCTGCAGGACGGGCAATGCCCCCGCACAGCCACATACCGAGTTAATCATTACAAGCGTTGTGCCCGGTCGCTTAAATGCGGCATCCACTTCTTCAGGTGTACGCAATTCTTCAAAGCCAGCCTCCACGATTTCGCGGCGCGATTGTTCCACGATATCATTAAATAGCGGAAATTGAAACATGCTCAAGCACCTCCTTTTCTTATCGTATCACATTTTTCCATTATGACCTACTTTCATATATCTTAATAAGCTCTCGCACCGCGGAAGTAACGGATTGTGTTCCGGAAATAACGTTATTTTCAATGACCGGCAGCTTTTCTTTTACTGCGGGATGGGAAAAGAAACTCGTTTCTAAATAATCTTTAATCATTGAGTAAATCCAATCTTTTTGCTGATGGCGCCGGCGCATGTCAAACACGCCTGATTGTTTCGTCGTTTCTACAAACTTCTGAATCACGTTCCAAATTTCTTCGATGCCTTCTCCTAAAAGAGCCGAACACGTATATGCTTTTGTCTCCCACCCTGGTGTTGCTGGGCGCAAATAATGAAGAATCTGATTATACTCTTTTTGCGCGGCCAGCGCTTTTGGCTTATTGTCTCCGTCCGCTTTATTAATGACAACCGCATCGGTTAATTCCATAATTCCGCGTTTTATTCCTTGCAAATCGTCCCCAGCGCCTGTTAAAACAAGCATTAAAAAGAAATCGACCATGCCGCGTACGACAAATTCGCTTTGCCCGACACCGACCGTTTCTACCAAAATAACATCATATCCTGCCGCTTCGCAAAGCATCATCGTCTCACGCGTTTTTCGGTGCACACCGCCGAGCGCTCCTCCTGATGGCGACGGACGGATAAATGCACGCGGATGGCGCGCTAACGACTCCATCCGCGTTTTATCGCCAAGAATACTGCCGCCTGTTAAAGAACTGCTCGGGTCAACCGCTAATACGGCAACACGGTGCCCTTGTTCGCATAAAAACGTGCCAAACGCTTCAATAAACGTGCTTTTTCCTGCTCCCGGCACGCCGGTGATGCCAATGCGGATCGATTTTCCGACATGTGGAAGCAGTTCGTTTAACACTTGTTGGGCAATGTCCATATGCTTGGGCGCATTGCTCTCAACAAGGGTGATTGCCTGGGCTAAAATCGTGCGGTCATTGTTCAACACGCCTTCGACATATTCTTTTACTGACCTTTCTTTCCGCTTCACCCAACGTTTTGGCGAAGCGGAAGCAGTGGTTTTCACATAAGCGGTCGCAAACTCATTTTCTCTCTCTTTTTCCACCCATTCAGGGCGATGCGTCCATTCGCCGTTCATTGCCTCACTTCCTCGTAGCCGAGACGTTTATAAATTTCTTTCAATACTTTTTCCGCTGCGGTTGGAATGACCGTGCCTGGTCCGAAAATCGCCGCCGCTCCATGCTCATACAAAAATTCATAGTCTTGCGGCGGAATAACGCCGCCGACGACGACAATAATGTCTTCGCGTCCAAGCTTCCGCAATTCCTCCACTAATTGCGGCAATAATGTTTTATGCCCGCCGGCAAGCGAACTGATCCCAACGACATGGACGTCGTTTTCGACCGCCTGACGCGCCGTTTCTTCCGGAGTTTGGAACAATGGACCAATATCGACGTCAAATCCTAAGTCGGCAAAGGCAGTGGCGATCACTTTCGCTCCTCGGTCATGGCCGTCTTGCCCCATTTTCGCTACCATTAAACGCGGACGGCGGCCTTCTAATTCATAAAATTCATTAGTCATTTTCTTTACTCGCTCGAATTGTTCTTCATTTGTGAATTCGGAGCTGTACACCCCGCTAATCGAGCGAATGACCGCTTTGTGTCGCTTCGCTACTTTTTCGATCGCGTACGAAATTTCGCCTAATGTCGCGCGGGCGCGCGCTGCCTGTACGGCAAGCTCGAGCAAGTTTCCTTCTCCCGTTTCCGTCGCTTTTGTAATCGCGTCAAGCGCTTCCTGCACTTTTTGTTCATCACGGGAAGCGCGCAGCTGTTTTAATTTTTCGATTTGCCGCATCCGAACCGCTGTATTGTCGACTTCTAAAATCTCGATTGGTTCTTCTTTTTCCGGGCGATATTTGTTGACGCCGATAATCGTTTCCGCACCAGAATCGATTCTCGCTTGGCGTCTTGCCGCCGCTTCCTCGATGCGCATTTTCGGAAGCCCCGTTTCAATCGCTTTCGCCATGCCTCCAAGGCTTTCGATTTCTTCAATATGCTTCCACGCGCGATTCATCAATTCGTTCGTTAACGTTTCCACATAGTAAGAACCTGCCCATGGGTCAATGACATTGCAAATGCCTGTTTCATCTTGCAAGTAAATCTGTGTATTGCGGGCAATGCGCGCGGAGAAATCAGTCGGAAGCGCGATCGCTTCATCGAGCGCGTTCGTATGAAGCGACTGCGTATGCCCAAGCGCAGCGGCGTGCGCTTCAATACATGTACGCACAACGTTGTTAAATGGATCTTGCTCGGTTAAGCTCCAGCCAGATGTTTGCGAATGCGTCCGCAATGCGAGCGATTTTGGATTTTTCGGATGGAACGTTTTCATCATTTTTGCCCACATAATGCGCGCCGCACGCATTTTCGCGACTTCCATGAAATAGTTCATGCCGATTGCCCAGAAGAATGACAATCTTGGCGCGAACGAGTCAATATCAATTCCTGCTTTTAATCCTGTACGAACATATTCTAATCCGTCCGCAAGCGTATACGCCAATTCAATATCCGCCGGCGCTCCCGCTTCTTGCATATGATATCCGGAAATGCTGATGCTGTTAAACTTTGGCATGTATTTGGAAGTGTATTCAAAAATGTCAGCGATAATGCGCATCGACGTTTCCGGAGGATAAATATACGTGTTGCGCACCATATATTCTTTTAAAATATCGTTTTGAATCGTTCCGGAAAGCTTATCTTGCGTGACGCCTTGCTCTTCGGCGGTGACGATATAAAATGCCATAATTGGCAGCACCGCGCCGTTCATGGTCATCGATACCGATATTTGATCAAGCGGAATGCCGTCAAACAAAATTTTCATATCTAAAATCGAATCGACCGCCACTCCCGCTTTGCCGACGTCACCAACGACGCGCGGATGGTCGGAGTCATAGCCGCGGTGGGTCGCAAGGTCAAACGCAACGGACAGCCCCTTTTGCCCCATCGCTAAGTTGCGTCGATAAAATGCGTTGCTTTCTTCCGCCGTCGAAAACCCTGCGTATTGCCGGATCGTCCACGGCCGATTCACGTACATCGATGGATACGGTCCGCGCAAATACGGTGGAATTCCCGGCATATAATCAAGAAAATCAAAGCCTTCGATATCTTTTTTCGTATATAGCGGTTTTACGGTGATATGTTCATTTGTTTGAAACAATAAGTCATCGATGGATGCCCGCACCTTTTCTTCGATCGCCTGCTTCCATTGTTGCTCATCTGCCGCTTGTTTTTTGATTTCTAGCGAAAGGTTGGTAAAATCGACTTGCTTACACATCAAGGGCCACCCCCATCTCTTTCATAAACGATACAATCGTTTCATAACAGTTCGAACCGATATGGATAAAACCATCGACCCCCGCCTCGATGAAAGTCTGTTCAACATCGGCAGGCTGTTTTCCGGCGACATACAGCTTGGCGTTTGGCTTTTCCTGCTTGAACGCTTTGGCGATCGCAGGAACGATATCGGCGTAGCTTTCATCCGAGCCGCAAATAACATAATGCGTCCCGCCTGCATTGATTGCTTCTGACACCGCTTCCTCAGCGCTATGAACGCCTTTGCTTTTTTCCACCGCTATCCCGCCGGCTTCAAAAAAGCCGGTAATAAAATCGGCGCGTGCTTTATAGTTTGGAATGGAGCCAATGTTAATTAAATGCACCGTCGGACGCGCTCCATGTTTTTCAAGATGAGCTTCCGAAGCTTTGCGCAGTTGTTCAAACGGTTCAGCCAAGCGCCATTGTTTGATCGGCTTGACGCTTACGGATGCTTCATCTGCTTTTAATGCCGCTTCGATTTCCTGAGCGGTTGCTCGACGAACTGCCATAAAAATAGCTGTCTCGATCCATCGTTTTTCACCGAATCCCGCTTGCAATTGCGCGACGTTTTCTTCGTTTAGCGTTAAAGAAGATAGTTGTTTTTCGTCGTTTTCGTTCGCTTTTTGTACAGGTTCTTCGGCTAAGTTGGCGTAAAAGTTTGTGCCGACAATTTTCTCTTTCCGTTTTTTCACATTGTTTCTCCGCTGTTCTGCAACGTTTTCTACTTCCGCTTGTATAAACCCGTCTTGAAGTGCTTTCACGATACCGCCTTTTTCTTCGATTTGCTGGAACAGCTTCCACGCCTCTTCCGCCACTTGTGCTGTCAATGTTTCGACATAGTACGAACCGCCGGCTGGGTCAATGACATTAGCAATATGTGCTTCTTCCAACAAAATCAGCTGCGTGTTGCGGGCAATTCTCCGTGAAAATTCATCAGCGCGTCCGATCGCTTCGTCAAACGGAGAAACGTGAAGGCTGTCAGCGCCGCCAATCGTTGCGGCAAACGCTTCCGCCGTCGCGCGAAGCATATTGACATATGGATCATAAACCGTTTTTGTGAAATAAGACGTGCGCGCATGCATGGCGATTTTTTGCGATGATTCGCTGCCGCCAAACGCCTGTACGATGTTGGACCAAACAAGTCTTGCTGCGCGAAGCTTTGCGATTTCCATAAAAAAGTTCGAACCGATTGCAAACGAAAAGTGGATTTGCGGCGCAATGGCATCAATCACCAATCCTCTGTCCAAGCATGCACGAATATATTCCACCGCTGTTGCGAACGCAAACGCTAATTCTTGAACCGCGTTTGCCCCGCCGTTATGGTACGGTTCGCCGCGGACAATGACCGTCTTTACACCCTGCATGTTTTCTTTTGTCCATTTCGTCACATCGGCCATCACGTCGTACAATGCCGCAAGCGGGGTTGAAAGCTGGCCTTTTTCCGCAAGTGCACCGACTGGATCCATCCCAATCGTTCCGCGCACTGCGTCAAATGGTATTTGCTGTTTTTGCAAATAGGCGGCAAGCAATGCCAAAAATGAAAGCGATTGTGCCCCCGCATCGATGCGAAGCGAATATTTATCCAAAGAAATGCCGGAAAACATGGCTTCGATATCGTCAACCGATGTTACCGGAAAACCTAGCCGTTCCAACACGATATGGATTTCCGTTTGCCCTCTTTCCAAATCGTGTTTAACGATTTCATTCCACTCCGTCGGACTGCTAGCTGAAATTTCCTGGCTGACCTTCCACGGCTCGCGAATATATCCGTTCGGCTTGGTTCCGCGAACATAGCCCGGAAAACCTGGATACTGTTCGACATGAGCAAGCGACTCTATGTCCTGACGCGTATAAATGGGTTTAATCGTGATATTTTCATATGTAGTCGAATAAAGTTTTTCGAATGGCTTCCCTTTTAACGACTTCTCGACTTCCTGTTTCCATTCCTCGAAGCTTGGAATGGGAAACGACTGCTGCTTCATCGCTGAAATATCGCTCACTGCGTTCTCCCCCCTTATATCTTTTCTCCCATCCTTTAGAAATCGCTTTCTTTTTTCATTTTTAAAAATATTGCTGATATTTTTATTGTAATATATGAGGAGAGTTCTAGCAATGAACAAAACACAATCCGTCTTTTGATAATTTATCAAAATAAACGGCAAATATCAGGAAGAGCTGGTCCAATGCAATCCCCGCTTTCTAAAAGCTCCGCTGTAGTTATCGATAAACTCTTCTTAGAAAAGATTTGTATTAGGAGTATTATAACACGAAAAACCCCACCACAAACGAAGCTGTGGTGAGGTTTTCCTATTAATAAATCGGCGTATTATCTTTGGATATGTTTTCTAAAATTTCTTTGACGCGCGCAAGGAAGCGGCCGCAGATTAAGCCGTCCAAAACGCGGTGGTCAAGGGATAGACATAAGTTGACCATATCGCGGATGGCAATCATGCCGTCTTTGACAACCGGGCGTTTGACGATCGATTCCACTTGCAAAATCGCCGCTTGTGGATAGTTGATAATGCCCATCGATTGCACGGAGCCGAAGGAACCGGTGTTGTTCACCGTAAACGTGCCGCCTTGCATATCTTCCGGGCGAAGTTTGCCGGCGCGCGCCTTTGCGGCCAGCTCGGCGATTTCGCGTGCGATGCCTTTGATCGATTTTTCGTCGGCGTGCTTAATGACTGGAACAAATAACGCATCATCTGTCGCCACTGCGATCGAGATGTTGATGTCTTTTTTCTGGACAATTTTGTCGCCTGCCCACATCGAGTTGATCTGTGGGAATTCTTTCAATGCTTGCGCGACCGCTTTGACGAAGAAGGCAAAATATGTTAAATTGAAGCCTTCGCGTTTTTTGAATTCGTCTTTGATCGAGTCGCGGTATGCCACTAAGTTCGTCACATCGACTTCGACCATCGTCCATGCGTGCGGCGCTTCGTGTTTGCTGCGAAGCATGTTCGTGGCGATCGCTTTGCGCACAGGGGTGACTGGAATTTCGATGTCGCCTGCATGAACAGGAACGCTTGTCGCCGCCTGTTTTGGAACAGCTGCGGGTTCTGCTTTCGGCGCTTCTTGCACTGGTGTTGGCTGCGGTGCAGGCTGGGACGAAGCGGCCGACTGCCCACCGGCTTTCGGAATATTTCCAGATTCGATGAGCTTTAACAAATCTTTGCGCGTAATCCGTCCTCCCAGTCCCGTTCCTTGCACTTGCTCTAAATCAATATTATGTTCTTGAGCGAGGCGAAGAACAGCTGGCGAATAGCGGCCTTTATTGGCCCGATCCGCTTTTTTTGGCGCTTGAGCAGCTGCTCCTTTTGTCTCTTCTGCTTTCGGTGCTTCCTCTTGTTTTGCTTCCGCTGCTGTTCCTTCGCCTTCCACTTCGATCGTACAAATCACGGCGCCAACCGGCAGCGTTTCTCCTTCATTCGCGATAATTTCTTTGATCACGCCCGTAAATGACGAAGGAATTTCCGCATTCACTTTATCTGTCATGACTTCGGCGATCGGATCGTATTTGTTTACTTTGTCGCCGACAGATACAAGCCATTTGCTGATCGTTCCTTCGGTGACGCTTTCCCCGAGCTGGGGCATGGTAAGTTGTTCAATTGCCACGTGGGATAACCTCCTATCTCCGTTCAAATCTGCATTTTGAATCGCAAAAATCCGTCTGCTTAAAACGCCGCTAGCTCGCGCATTGCCTTTTCGACCTTGTCCGGGTTCACCATAAAGAATTTTTCCATCGTCGGTGCGTATGGCATCGCCGGGACGTCCGGGCCGGCAAGGCGCATAATTGGCGCGTCTAAATCAAACAAGCAATGTTCGGCGATAATGGCGGCCACTTCGCTCATGACGCTTCCTTCTTTGTTATCTTCCGTAATCAGCAGCACTTTTCCTGTTTTGCTTGCCGCTTCGATAATCGCTTCTTTATCTAGCGGATATACCGTACGCAAATCAAGGATGTGCGCGGAAATGCCATCTTGCGCTACCCGTTCTGCCGCTTGCAGCGCAAAATGAACACATAATCCATACGTAATAACGGTAATATCGTCGCCCTCGCGTTTAACGTCTGCTTTGCCGATTGGCAATACATAATCTCCTTCCGGCACTTCTCCTTTAATCAGACGATACGCGCGCTTATGTTCAAAGAAAAGCACCGGGTCTTCATCGCGAATCGCCGCTTTTAATAACCCTTTTACATCATATGGTGTCGATGGCATGACAATTTTTAAACCTGGCTGGTTTGCAAAAATCGCTTCCACTGATTGCGAATGGTATAAGGCGCCGTGAACGCCGCCGCCGTATGGAGCACGGATGACGATCGGACAGTTCCAGTCATTATTGGAGCGGTAGCGAATCCGCGCCGCTTCCGAAATAATTTGGTTGACCGCAGGCATGATGAAATCAGCAAATTGAATTTCAGCAATTGGGCGCAATCCGTACATCGCCGCACCGATTCCGACCCCAACGATCGCAGATTCAGATAACGGAGTATCAATGACACGTTCTTCGCCGAACTGTTCATACAATCCTTGTGTCGCTTTAAACACCCCGCCCTTTTTTCCAACATCTTCTCCTAATACGAAGACGCGCGGGTCGCGTTCCATTTCCTCGCGAATCGCCATCGTCACAGCATCAATATAGGAAATCACTGGCATCGTCCATTCCCCCTTACTTCTCTGCATATACGTACTTTAAGGCATGTTCTGGTTCCGCGTATGGCGCCTTTTCCGCATAATCGGTCGCTTCGTCCACCTGTTTCATGACGCGGTCATGAATTTCTTTTTCTAGTTCGTCTGTTAACACACCGGCTTCTTTTAAATATTTCGCAAACGAAATAATCGGGTCTTTGGCACGCGCTTCTTCTAATTCTTCTTCGGACCGGTATGCGCGTTGATCATCGTCGGAAGAATGCGAGGTTAAACGATAGGAAACCGTTTCAATCAATGTCGGTCCTTCACCGCGGCGGGCACGATCAGCTGCCTCTTTCACGACTTTGTACACTTCAAGCGGATCGTTTCCGTCTACCGTATAGCCCGGCATACCGTAACCGATGGCGCGGTCCGATACTTTTTCGCACGCCAATTGTTTTGAAATTGGCACAGAAATCGCGTATTTGTTATTTTCGCACATGAAAATAACAGGCAATTTATGCACGCCGGCAAAGTTCGCTCCTTCATGGAAATCGCCTTGGTTTGATGAACCTTCCCCAAACGTGACAAACGCGATAAAATCTTTCTTCTCCATTTTTGCCGCCAGCGCAATGCCAACCGCATGCGGCACTTGCGTCGTTACTGGAGATGAGCCGGTTACGATGCGATTTTTCTTTTTCCCGAAGTGGCCTGGCATTTGCCGGCCGCCGGAGTTTGGATCTTCCGCTTTCGCAAACGCGGAAAGCATTAATTCCGTCGGCGTCATCCCGAATGTTAAAACAACGCCCATATCACGGTAGTAAGGCAAAACATAATCTTTCGTACGATCAAGGGCAAACGCCGCGCCGACTTGCGCCGCTTCCTGCCCTTGGCAGGAGATAACGAACGGAATTTTTCCAGCGCGGTTTAATAACCACATACGCTCGTCGATTTTACGAGCCAACAACATCGTTTCATACATTTGCAATACCGTTTCATCGCTTAAGCCTAGCGCTTGGTGACGATTTTCAGCCATCGAAACAACCTCCCTTTATTCGCTTAAAAATGAATCGCTTTTCCATCCACGGCAAGCGCCGCTTCTGCCATCGCTTCTGATAACGTTGGATGCGGATGAATCGTATGCGCGACTTCCCACGGCGTCGCATCCAGCACGCGAGCGAGTCCCGCTTCGGAAATCATATCGGTAACGTGAGGTCCTACCATATGAACGCCAAGCAAGTCGTTCGTTTTTTGATCAGCTACGATTTTCACGAATCCTTCCGCTTCGCCAAACACGAGCGCTTTGCCGATCGCTTTAAACGGGAATTTTCCGACTTTGACATCATATCCTTTTGCTTTCGCTTCTTCTTCCGTTAAGCCGACGCTTGCGACTTCCGGACGGCTGTAGACGCATTTCGAAATCATGGTATAGTCGATCGGCGATGGATTTTGGCCGGCAATATGCTCGACAGCAACGATGCCTTCATGGGATGCTACATGTGCTAGCTGCAAGCCGCCGATGACATCGCCAATCGCATAAATATGCGATTCTTTCGTTTGGTAAAACTCGTTCGTTTGAATAAATCCCTTTTCGACGACAATATCGGTATTTTCAATGCCGATTCCTTCAATGTTTGCCTGGCGGCCGACGGAAACGAGCATTTTTTCGGCGGTAAACGTTTTTTGCTCGCCGTTATATTCCGCTTTAATCGTCACACCATTTCCTTTTTCCAACGTTTCCGGCAAGACTTTTGCCCCTGCGACAATCGTAATGCCGCGGCGCTTAAGAAGCTTTTCTACTTCCTTGGATACATCGCGGTCTTCGGTTGGCAAAATTCGCTCCGCGTATTCCAATACCGTCACTTCCACCCCAAAATCATTCAGCATCGATGCCCATTCAATGCCAATGACACCGCCGCCGACGATAATAATGGAAGAAGGAAGTGTTTCCATTTGCAGCGCTTCATCGGATGTCATGACCAATTTGCCGTCAATGTCAAGGCCTGGCAGCGTCCGCGGACGCGAACCTGTGGCGATGATAACATTTTTCGGCACGAGCATCTCGTTTTCCGAACCGTCATTCATTTCCACGGAAATCGTCCCCGGCATCGGCGAGAAAATGGATGGGCCTAAAATGCGCCCAGTTCCGGCATAAACGTCAATTTTTCCTTTTTTCATTAAGTGCTGAACGCCTTTATGGAGCTGTTCGATAATGGCTGCTTTGCGCGCCTGCACTTTGGCGAAGTCAAGGCGTACATCGCTTGTAATGACACCGAATGCCTCGCTTTTTTTCGTTTGTGCGTATACTTCCGCGCTTCGCAGCAGCGCCTTGCTTGGAATGCAGCCGGCATGCAGACACGTTCCGCCCAGCTTGCCTTTTTCAACAACGGCTGTTTTTAGCCCTAGCTGGGAAGCGCGAATCGCTGCCACATATCCTCCGGTGCCGCCGCCAAGGATGACAAGATCATATTCTTTTGCCATATCGTTTTCTCCTTTCTATCGCAAAACGGTTGTGTGTGCCACATTCCCGCTCGGATATACTTTGTCTTTTTCTTCGCCGCGCAACACGCGCAACGCCCCTTCCGCAAGCGCTTGCAACTCGTTTTCACCCGGGTGGACAAACACATCGGCAATCCAGTTCACACGATCAATAATTTCTTTCACAAATTGTTTTCCGTATGCAAGTCCTCCTGTTAAAATAATCGCGTCGACTTTTCCCGCCAAGACGGCGCTTGCTGCACCAATTTCTTTCGCCACTTGATAGGCCATTGCGCTATAGATAAGCTTTGCTTTTTCATCTCCCGCTTCGATCATTTTTTCGACTTTCACGGCATCATTCGTGCCAAGGTAACCGACTAACCCGCCTTTTCCGACGAGCATGTTCATTATCTCATCGCGATAATACTCTCCCGAGAAACATAGCGAAACGAGATCTCCCGCAGGCACCGTACCGGCGCGCTCTGGGCTAAACGGGCCTTCCCCGTCCAAGCCGTTATTTACATCCACCACTCGGCCTTTTTTATGGGCGCCGACAGTAATCCCGCCACCCATATGAGCAACGATGAGATTTAACTCTTCATATGGTTTGCCAAGCTGTTTCGCGACGCGGCGTGCTACCGCCTTTTGGTTTAACGCATGGAAAATGCTTCTTCGTTCAATCAGGGCAAATCCCGAAATGCGAGCAATTGGTTCCAGTTCATCGACAACAACAGGGTCAACAATAAACGCGGGGATATTTAGCGCCGAAGCAATTTCATGCGCTAAAATGCCGCCAAGATTGGAAGCGTGCTGCCCAGAATAGCCTTTTTTCAAATCTTCCAGCATTTGCTCATTGACGCGGTACGTTCCGCCTTCAATCGGGCGCAAAAGTCCGCCGCGGCCGCAAACAGCGCTTAATTTGGAAAGATTGATGCCTTCTTCATCAAGCGCGTCTAAAATCGTTTGTTTGCGAAACTCATATTGATCAGTAATGGATTTATATTGCTGTAGTGTTTCCGCGTCATGGCGAATTGTTTTTTCAAATATCGAACGCTCATTCTCAAACACGCCAATTTTTGTCGAGGTCGACCCAGGATTAATGACTAAAATGCGAAACTTCTGCTCTTGCAACGTTTGTAACCTCCATTTCTGACCATGGAAGCGGGAATCATTCTCCCGCCTCCATGTGTTGTAATTAACGACCGCGACGTCGACTTAAAATGTGATGGCCGTTTTGTAAAAATTGGCTGCGGGACTTGCGCATCGTTTCAATCCGTTCCTCCGCAAGGCGGTCTGCCGCTTTATACGTTGGAATACCATCACGTTTGGCGATTGCAAATACTTTTTCGATATTGTCGTAAATTTGTTCGATTTTTTTCATTGCACGCTCGCGATTGTAGCCGTACAACTCATCGGCAACGTTAATGACGCCGCCGGCATTGATGACATAATCTGGCGCGTACACGATGCCCATTTCATGAATGATATCGCCATGTCTTGCCTCTTTTAGCTGGTTGTTCGCCGAACCGGCAATGACTTTCGCTTTTAATTGCGGAATCGTTTGGTCGTTAATAATCCCGCCAAGCGCACATGGAGCAAAAATATCACATTCGACACCGTAAATATCATTCGGGTCAACCGCTTTTGCCCCAAACTCTTCGACTGCCCGTTGTACTGCTTCTTTGTTGATATCGGTAACGATCAGTTTTGCGCCTTCTTCATGAAGATGCCGGCATAAGTGGTATGCAACGTTTCCGACCCCTTGCACAGCAACGACTTTTCCTTCTAACGAATCGCTGCCAAATGCTTCTTTTGCCGCCGCTTTCATACCGCGATAAACACCATAGGCGGTTGCGGGAGATGGATTTCCGGAAGAACCAAATTCAGGGGAAATTCCTGTGACATAATCTGTTTCTTGATAAATAATATCCATGTCTTCCACCGTCGTACCGACATCTTCCGCTGTAATATAACGTCCGTTTAATCCTTGAATAAAACGTCCAAACGCGCGGAACATCGCTTCATTTTTGTCTTTGCGAGGGTCGCCGATAATGACCGTTTTTCCGCCGCCAAGATTGAGTCCGGCTGCAGCGTTTTTGTAAGTCATGCCGCGCGCTAACCGAAGCGCATCTTCAATCGCCGCTTCTTCCGATTCATACATCCACATGCGCGTACCGCCTAACGCTGGTCCGAGCGTTGTATCGTGAATCGCGATAATCGCTTTTAGTCCTGACTCTTTATCTTGGCAAAACAGCAATTGTTCATAATCGTATTGTTCCATATATTTAAAAAGTTCCATGTTCATTTCCTCCTTAGCAGTCTTTTATCTGGATGCGGAACAAACCGCAAGAGCCAATGAGTAAAGTTTGCTTTCTGCAGAATCGGCGCGTGATGTAAGAACAATTGGCGCTTTTGCACCTGCGATGATTGCACCGACTTTTGCATTGGCAAAATAAACGAGCGATTTGTATAACATGTTTCCTGCTTCAATATCAGGAACGAGCAAAATATCAGCTTTTCCTGCTACTTCGCTATGAATGCGCTTATGTTCGGCTGCCATTAGCGAAACAGCATTATCGAGCGCAAGCGGACCATCAATAATACATCCTTTAATTTGTCCACGCTTTTGCATCATTGTCAATGCTGCGGCATCCATCGTTGCTGGCATGGATGGGTTTACTACTTCCACCGCTGCAAGCGGTGCTACTTTCGGAATTTCAATGCCAATCGAATGTGCCACAGCAACCGCGTTCATAACAATTTGCACTTTTTGCTCCAAATCAGGCGAGATGTTCATCGCGGCATCGGTCACAATGATAAAACGGTCGTAGCCGGGTACTTCAAATACCGCGACATGGGAAAGCACTTTCCCTGTACGCAAACCATACTCTTTGTTTAATACCGCTTTTAAAAGCGTTGCGGTGGGGATATTCCCTTTCATCAGAACGTTCGCCTCATTTAAGTGAACAGCCTTTACAGCAAGTTCAGCCGCTTGTACAGCAGAATTCGTATGAACGACTTGAATATTTTCCGAATTCGCGTAGTTTTTTCGCTTTAACAGATGCAAAATTTGTTCGCGATCCCCATACAAAATGAATTTTCCGAAATGACGATCAAGCGCCATTGTCACCGCGTCGATTACTTCTTCGTCCTCCGCTGCAGCGACAGCTACTGTCATATCGGCATATTTCGTTGCATTGTCAATCAACGATTGCAGCTTCATCTTATACACCAACCTCTTCATGAATTTGTGGAGGCACTCTATTAATATGCAAAAAACGTGCCAACACCAAAGTATTGAAAACGCTTTAATTTTCTGTTTTTATTATGCAATAATTTGCATAGCGTGCAATTTATTGCACGTTCTTTTTTGCAATCCCGTATTTTTCTAACTTGTAATATAAGTTTCGAATCGAAATGCCAAGCGCCCGTGCTGCCGCGGTTTTATTGTTGTTATATTTGCGTAGCGCCTGTTCAATAATCATCGCTTCGTATTGTTCCATCATATCCTCAAGAGGACGAATTTCCATCTCCTTCTCATTTTTATGAAAGGATGAACTCCCTCGCGAAATATCAAGCGGCGGAATATGATGGACATCAATCATCACTTCGTTAAACTTCATAAAAATCATCGCTCGGCCTAATACATTCTCTAATTCACGGACATTGCCCGGCCAATCGTAAGATAATAAATAATCGAGCGCAGCCGGTGTCACTCCTTCGACATTGCGGCCGTAGTCTTGATTCAGTTTTTGAATTAAATGTTGGCATAGCGCAGGAATATCTTCCTTCCTTGCCCGCAATGGCGGAATATAAATTGGCATGCGATTTAACCGGTAGTATAAGTCTTCACGAAACGTTCCTTCTGCGATTGCTTTTTCCAAGTTGACATTCGTTGCCGCAATGACACGAACGTTAATTGGGATTGGTTTCGTGCCGCCAACGCGGACGATTTCTCCTTCTTGCAGCACACGAAGCAATTTTGCTTGTGTATTCGCAGAAAGCTCACCGATTTCGTCCAGGAAAATGCTGCCGTTGTTCGCTTCTTCAAACAAGCCGCGTTTGCCGCCGCGCTTTGCCCCGGAAAATGCCCCTTCTTCATAACCAAACAGCTCGCTCTCTAATAGTGTTTCGGAAATTGCCGCGCAATTCACACGGACAAATTTGTTATATTTTCGGTCACTTGCATTATGAATAGCATGGGCAAACAATTCTTTTCCTGTTCCTGATTCACCACGAAGCAAAATGGTTGCCGGTGTTTTTGCCGCCAACTTCGCCTGCTCGATCGCCACCGTTATTTCCTCTGAAGTCCCAATAATATCCGCAAATGAGTATTTCGCTTCCAACGTGCGGATAATTTGTCTTGCCCGGTTCAGTTCGGCTGTAAGGCGTTGAATTTCGGAAACGTCATGAATTACACCGACGCTTCCTTTTAATACGCCATCAACAATAATTGGCGCTACATTCACGACCACGTCGCGGTTTTTCGGCCCGACTTTCATCCGCACGCCACGAACGGGCCGGCGCGTTTTGAGCACTTGCATATGCATGCTTTCCCCTTCGGCGATATCGGCGGTCGCCGGCTTGCCGATGACTTCTTCTTCCGTCAGGCCGGTAATGCGCGTATAAGCGGGATTAATTAAAATGCCGTTTCCATGCTCATCAACAACGGAAATAGCTTCCTCTGAAGAATGAATAATCGCCTCCAACATCATGCGCATTTCTTTCAAGTCGGTAATTTCCTCTGCTAGCTTTACTAATTCCGTAATATCTTTAAAAACAGCTAATGCACCGAACAGTTTACCCGTTTCATCCATCATTGGAATTCTCGTTGTAATGATTTTTTTGCCATTTTCTAATTTTAATTCTTGATGAAATTCTGTTTGTTTTGTTTTTAACACTCGCGGCAGGCCGCTCGTTGGAATGACTTCTAAAATGTGTTTTCCGATGACTTCCTCTTTATCCACTTCAATCATTTCCGCGGCGCTGTTATTGATATCCGTAATATAAGCAAACTCGTCAACGACAATCATTCCGTCATGCGCAGAATTAAAAATCAAACCGCGCCTTGTTGTTTCGCTTTTCAGTTTCGCAATCAACATTTCTTTTTCTTCGACAAGTTCGGCCATTATATGAGCAACTGTCCCTGGCACGACAATCGTATTCGGCGAACAATGTTTGCGGATCTCATCCAACACTTCCTGTTTTCCTGTCGCTTCAATTATAAGGTCAATTTCTTCACTCGTAAAAGCACGCCAGTCGGTTCCAGTAGCAATATTCATTTCTTTCGCAAGTTTTATACCGCAAGCTTTCTCATTGATATCAACTACTGCGACAATTTGAAACATTGTTGTTTTTTCCAGCAGCTTTAATAGTGCTGTGCCTCCATTTCCAGCTCCAACAATCAATACCCTTTTCATCTTATTCACCGCTCTTTTTCAGTGTGCAAGTTTTTGCAGGCACTTTTATCATAATTGTTTTTTCTTTGCTTGACAAATAAAACGGAACCGTTATGATGAGGGATGAAACAACTTTTTCTCTGTGAAAGGATCATGATCATAATGGTACGGATCATCGCTCTGCTCATTTTAGTCATTCCTGGTTTGTTAGCCGCACTAGGCATTAAATGGATGCGTGATACACTATTTGGTATTTTGCATTCTCCATTTCCGTCCCTTTCACTGCAATTTTTGGGCGGCTTTCTTTTGTTTGCAGCCGGCTTGTCTTTTATCGGGGGGTTTATTTTACATCGTGACCGAAAACGAAATAAAGTCCAACCACGATTTCAAAAAAAGAAAAAAACGCCTTAAACGGTTCTCGCGCTTAGGGCGTTTTTTTGTTTTCCCGAATATTCTTCGCATTGCGCGGATAATCAGTAAAAATGGCATCCACTCCGTATTGGAACATTTTTTCCATTAGTGGCTCTTGATTAATCGTAAATGGACGGATGGCAATTTGATAATGACGAGCTTGGCGAACAAACGGCTCCGTCACCGTTCGATGATAAGGGTGCAATCCATCCGCTCTCATCACTCGAACATATTTCCACGGATCGTATAAAGACTCCATATATAATAAAGCCGTTTCTATATTTGGCGCAAGACTGCGACAAAGAGCCATACTATTATGATTAAAAGACGATAAAATAATGCGATCTTCCAGGCCATAATGCCGGATCATATCGATGACTTTTTGCTCTAATGTTTCATACGCAATCAAACTGTTTTTTAACTCAATATTCAACAATAGTGTCGTCGAGCAAATCCATGCCAGCACTTCCTCTAATAGAGGGATGCGGCAAACATCATATTGATCGGCAAATTTATATACAGCGTTAAATTGCTGCAATTCCCGATACGTAAAATCTTTTACCCAGCCAGTTCCATCTGTCGTTCGGTCGATCGTTTCATCATGAATGACAACGATTTGCCCATCTTTGGTCAGTTGTACATCCAATTCAATTCCATCTGCTCCGACTCTCTCTGCTTCATAAAAAGCGATCATCGTATTTTCCGGATGTGTGCCGGCGGAACCGCGGTGCGCGAAAATTTTTGTCATACGTTTGTTTACCCCTTTCTGTCGAACCAATGCAAAAGCGATCATCAAAATATATGCGAGAAAACAAAAAAGTTTGCTATACTGTTTGATAAGCAAGTGAGGTGATAGGATGAGACCGCTGCAAATTTCCTTGGAAACAGCGCAAAAATTAGCGAAAGCGTTAGGAATGCCCATCGAGCAGATTATGCATATGCCTCAACATATTTTAATCCAAAAGTTGCTCGAATTAGAAAAAAAGCAAAGTGAACAACAATAAGAACAAAATTTCCAGAAAAAAAGGTAGTCATCGCAAGACTACCTTTTTTTATTAAGAAGCTTTATGTTCCAATCTTAACTTATCCGCCACCATCGCGATGAATTCAGAGTTTGTCGGTTTGGCTTTGGACATACTGACCGTGTAGCCGAACAAGGAAGAAATCGATTCAATGTTGCCGCGGCTCCAAGCAACTTCAATCGCATGGCGGATCGCCCGCTCTACACGGCTGGCAGTTGTGTTATATTTTTTCGCAATGTCTGGATAAAGCACTTTCGTAATGGAACCGAGCAATTCGATATCGTTATATACCATCGCGATCGCTTCACGTAAATATAAATATCCTTTAATATGCGCCGGAACGCCAATTTCATGAATAATGCTCGTAATGCTTGCATCCAAGTTTTTCGGCTTGTTATCCCGTGCTTGGTAGGAAGACGATGCTTTTTTCACCATTGGTGTTGTTTTTCCATACACTTGGCGGATATGATGTACTAAATTTTCCATGTCAAACGGTTTTAAAATAAAGTAGGAGGCGCCAAGTTCAACCGCTTTCTTCGTCACGTCTTCTTGGCCAAATGCCGTTAACATAATCACGTTTGGTTGTTTTTCCAGCTTTGTGCGGATTTTTTCCAATACAGCCAACCCATCTAAATGCGGCATAATAATGTCTAGCAGCAAAATGTCCGGCTGTTTTTCCTCAAGCATATATAAGCAATCTTGTCCATTATAGGCAGTCCCGATCACTTCCATATCGTTTTGGCTGGAAATATACTCTTCCAGCAAGCTCACTAATTCACGATTATCATCTGCGATACATACTTTAATTTTCAAGAAAATCTTCCTCCTTACCTCCCAATTTATTTTCACTATGTAGAAAATTCCATTAAGACAATTCGACAATATGATGAAAAATCCTTTTACTTTTTTCAAAAATGCTAAAAAAACAAATAATTCATGAAATTATAACAGAAATTGAGTTGATTGGACAATTTTAATATAAATATTGCCACATTTTTGTCGAAAAATCTTTACACATTCATTTTATATGATGTTTCACCAAATATCTATGCAAAAACGCTGAATTTATTGACGTTTTTCACGAAATTTTTTACATAAAAAATTGAAAAAGGCGAGCTACATGTCAGCTCGCCTTTTTATTTGATTTTCCATATACATCAATTCCTGCTTCATTTAACATCCATTCGATATGGACGCCATAGCCAGATGTCGGATCATTGACAAATACGTGAGTAACTGCGCCAACTAATTTCCCATCTTGAATAATTGGACTTCCGCTCATTCCTTGAACGATGCCACCCGTCTTTTTTAATAAGCGCGGATCCGTAACACGAATGACCAGTCCCTTTGTTGCTGGAAATTTTTGTGGGATAGTGCTTACGATTTCAATATCAAATTGCTCGACTTTATCGTTTTCCACAACGGTTAACATTTTTGCGGGGCCTTCTTTTACTTGGTTCGATAACGCAATTGGAATTGGTTTATTCATAATTCCATTGTCTACCGGTTCCGTCAACTTTCCAAAAATGCCAAACGGGCTGTTATTCGTAATATTCCCAATCACTTCTTCCTCATCGGAAAACCGTGCTAATTTTTCGCCAGGACTGCCGCTGCTTCCTTTTTCAATCGATGTCACAGTTGATCTCATAATTTGGCCATTTTGAACAACAATCGGTTTTTTCGTATCCATATCGGAAATGACATGACCTAGTGCTCCATATTTTTTGGAAACAGGGTCATAAAACGTCATCGTCCCGATACCAGCGGCAGAATCCCGAATGTATAATCCAACGCGGTAAGCATGATCATGTTTATCCTTTAACGGAACTAATTTCGTCGTAAAAGAGTGTTTGTCGCGAAGAACTTGAAGATGTAGCGGTTTTCCTGTTTTTCCTGCTTCCTCAATAAAAGGAGAAAGGTCACTCATCTTTTCAATTTTTTTGCCATTAATCCTTGTAATAATATCTCCTACTTTAATCCCAGCAATTTCGCCTGGTGATTTTTTTCCTTTTTCTGTTTCGACGAGATGGTAGCCAACCACAAGAACTCCTACTGTATTTAACTTAACACCAATGGATTGCCCTCCAGGGATGACTTTCAAAGTCGGCAAAACGTTTACATCTACCTGTTTTACCGGCATTCCGGCAACTTCTAATACCATTTTCTTTTCTCCACTTTGTTTTGCTTTTACGGAAAACGAATCAGCATGTTTGTGAACTTCTATCGATTTGGGAGCGTCTTTCACCGTTGCTTGGACTGGAAGCGCTGCAGTAGAAAATCGCATCGCTTCACCTTCAAACATCACGATTTGTTTTGGAATTTGAAAATATTCTTTAACCGGTTTCGATATACCGATCATGATGAACGAAACAAGGAGAAAAACCCCCATTATTTTTCGGATTGCCTCTGTATTCAATCTTTGTCACTCTCCTCGCTCCCACCTACACCCTCCAAAAAGCGGCTACAGTTTTAATTTTGCCTTAAACAGTGGAAATATAATCGTTTTCCCCATAAAAAAAGCTACCCATAATGGATAGCGTTTCATCCTTTGATTTTTGTTGCTAGCTCAAGCAACTCTTTTGCATGTTTTTTCGTCAGTTCTGTAATTTCTACACCAGAAATCATCCGGCCGATTTCCTTTACTTTTTCTTCGTCCGATAATTCTTTGACTGACGTTCTTGTGCGGCTTCCATCTGTTTCTTTCGCAATAAACAAATGCGTATCAGCCATCGCCGCTACTTGCGGCAGGTGGGAAATGCAAAGCACTTGCGAATCGATGGAGATGCGGTAAATTTTTTCGGCAATCGCCTGTGCAACCCGGCCGCTAACCCCCGTATCGACTTCATCAAAAATAATCGATGTAACTCCTTGATGTTTGGAAAATATGCTTTTTAATGCAAGCATGATGCGCGACAATTCCCCGCCAGAGGCAATTTTCGCTAACGGTTTTAACGGTTCGCCAACGTTTGTGGAAATATAAAATTCCACATCATCGACACCATCTTCATGAAATTTCACTGGTACACCATCAAGCAGCGGTGCATCAAGCGATCCTTCTCGTTTCGTAAATACGATATCAAATTGTGTTTTTTCCATATACAGCTCTTTTAATTCTTGATGAATATGGTTAATTAATGTTTTCGCGTACTTTTTGCGAACATTCGTCACATTTTTCGCTTCGATTAATAAATCTTCCGTCACCGATTTCAATTCTTTTTGCAGTTCGTGAATATGGGTTTCGCGATGTTGAATCGTATCGATTTCTTCTGTAATTTTTTCTGCATATTGCAAAATATCTTCGATGGTCGATCCGTATTTTCGTTTTAATTGATTGATTTCACTAAGGCGGCTTTCAATAAAATCAAGGCGGGATGGATCATATTCCAATTGTTCGAGTTCATCGCGTAATTTATACGTAATATCCTCCAATAAATAATAACTATTCGCAATCGTTTCATACGCTTCTTTTAATGCCGGGTCAATAGAAGCGACATCATCTAAATGGCTCATTGCCAAACCAATCCAGTCAAGACCGCGCTGCTCGCCGGATAATGCCTCATAACTATGTTTAAGCGCTTCGTAAATCTTTTGGAAGTTCATAATTTTTACTTTTTCTTCCATCAACTGTTCATCTTCGTTTGGCTGTAAATTCGCTTTTTGAATTTCATCTAGCTGAAATGTTAATAAATCAAGGCGATGCGCCATTTGCTGCTCATTTTCATTTAACTTTTTTAGTTTCTTCCGCAATTGTTCATACTTCTCATAAACGGCGCGATATTCCTCAAGAGCCTCCGCAATTTCCGCCCCGCCGTATTCATCAAGTAGCAGAAGATGCCGAGATGGATTCATTAATTCTTGATGTTCATGTTGCCCATGAATATCGACAAGCGTAGAACCGATATCGCGCAATATAGCCGTCGTCACTAATTTTCCGTTTACGCGGCATACGCTTTTTCCAGTTGCGAAAATTTCACGGCGCAAAACAACCATGCCTTCGCTAATGTCAATGCCGACTTCGGCACATTTGTCATAACATGGATGGTTTTCATTATCTAGTAAAAAAAGTCCTTCTATTTCCGCCTTGTCTTCTCCGTAGCGGACAAATTCTGCCGAACCCCGTCCTCCGATCAGCAGATGGATCGCATCAATAATAATCGACTTTCCCGCTCCCGTTTCCCCAGTTAACACCGTCAGTCCTTTTTCAAACGAAATGGACAATGATTCAATAATCGCAAAATTTTTTATGGATAATTCCGCTAGCAAGTGGAATCACCACCTTCATTTAAAGCATTTCTAATAATTGTTTGGAAACCTTCTCGGCATCTTCCGCTGTTCGACAAATAATAAGACAAGTGTCATCTCCACAAATCGTTCCAACGATTTCGTTCCAGTCTAAATTATCAAGCAAAACACCAATGGCATGCGCATTGCCTGGCAATGTTTTTAAAACGAGCAAATTGCCAGCACCATCAAGCTTGATAAACACATCCATTAAAGCGCGTTTTAATTTTTGAACAGGATTAAAACGCTGATCGGAAGGAAGGCTATATTTATAACGGCCATTTGCCATCGGCACCTTGACAAGCTGCATTTCTTTAATGTCTCTTGACACCGTCGCCTGCGTGACATTAAACCCTGCTTTCTTAAGCATATCAACGAGCTCATCTTGTGTTTCTATGTCGTGGCTCATAATAATTTCGCGAATTTTAATATGCCTTTGTCCTTTATTCAAATTCGACACCTCTCACAAGTAAATTCACGGTAAAAAACGGGAATAACCATGTCCGTTATTCCCTTTCTTAAGTAGAATTGCTTTTCAGCTGCAAATGAGCTTCTTTCACTACCTCGCTTACCGATTGCGATAAGAAGTTTTCTCCCATTTCTTTGCCGCCCTGGAAGCGAAGATGAAGCAAAAATTCAATATTTCCATCCCCGCCGGTAATCGGGGAATACGATAAGTTCATGACATCAAACCCTTCGCAAAGCGCAAAATCGATAATCGACGTTAGCACTTCTTCATGCACGTTCGGGTCGCGAACGATGCCTTTTTTGCCGACTTTTTCTTTGCCGGCTTCGAATTGCGGTTTGACTAAAGCGATCACATCGCTTTCAGGGACAAGCACGGTCTTTAATACAGGCAATATTAGTTTCAATGAAATAAATGAGACATCGATCGTCGCAAATTGTGGAAGCCCTTTCGTAAAATAATCAGGCGTGACGTAGCGGAAATTCGTCCGTTCCATCACAACAACACGATCATCTTGGCGTAATTTCCATGCGAGTTGGTTATAGCCGACGTCAACCGCGTATGATAATTTTGCCCCATGCTGCAACGCGCAATCTGTAAATCCTCCCGTAGATGCCCCGATATCTAAAATAATTTTATCTTGGACAGTGACATCAAACGTGCGCAGCGCTTTTTCCAGCTTCAAGCCTCCGCGGCTCACATACGGAAGCACGTCGCCTTTGATCGCTAACGGGATATCTACGGACACCTTTTCGCCAGGCTTGTCTAATCGAACTTCATTCGAATACACAAGCCCAGCCATAATCGCGCGTTTTGCTTTTTCACGCGTCTCTATTAAACCTCGTTGAACAAGCAATACATCCAGACGTTCTTTTTTCCCTTTCATCTCTCATGCCCTTTTTTGTTTTCTTGGTATAATGGTTTTTACACGATCAATAATATGTGCTGTCGTTAAACCAATTTCATTTAACAACTCTTTGACACTGCCGTGTTCAATGAAGCGGTCAGGAATGCCCATTCGGTTAATCACCGCTTGATGATAGCCATGGTCGTGGGCAAACTCCAAAACAGCGCTGCCAAAGCCGCCTTGCAACACCGCTTCTTCAATCGTTAAAATTGGGATATTGCTTTCTAACAAATCATGTAATATTTTCTCATCCATCGGTTTAATAAAACGAGCGTTCACTACTTTTACAGAAATATTATCTTTAGCAAGCTTCTCTGCGGCCTCTAATGCCATGGAAATCGTAGTGCCAAACGTTAAAATCGCTAAATCTCGGCCTTCGCGCAATACTTCCCACGTTCCTATCGGAATTTTCTTCAATTCTTCATCGAGCTTGACGCCAAGTCCGTTGCCGCGCGGAAAGCGAAGCGCGATTGGTCCGTCATCATATTGAATCGCCGTATACACCATATGCTGCCCTTCGTTTTCGTCCTTTGGCATCATAATGACAAGGTTCGGAACGTGGCGCAAAAAGGCGATATCAAACACACCTTGGTGTGTTTCACCGTCCGCGCCGACTAGCCCTGCTCGATCAATGGCGAAAAAAACGTTTAAATTTTGCCGGCAAACATCATGAACAACTTGATCATACGCCCGCTGCAAAAACGTCGAGTAAATTGCTAAAAATGGCTTCATTCCTTGCATCGCAAGCCCCGCAGCAAGCGTTGTTGCATGTTGTTCCGCAATTCCGACATCAAACATTCGGTCAGGAAATTCGCTTGCAAATCCTTCTAATTTTGATCCGACTGGCATTGCCGGTGTGATTGCGACAATCCGTTTATCTGTGCGAGCTAATTTTCGCACCGTCTCGCTAACAAGTTCGCTCCATGATGGAGCAGTATCCACCGGTTTTAGAAAATCACCTGTTTCAATTTTGTATGGTCCGGTACCATGCCATGTTCCGACTTTATCATTTTCCGCCGGACTATATCCCTTTCCTTTTTTCGTAATAACGTGAAGAAGTACAGGACCTTTTATTTTTTTGGCATAATGCAAATTCTCAAACAAATCGTCAAAATTATGTCCGTCAACAGGACCGAGATACGTAAACCCTAATTCTTCAAAAAAAACGCCTGAAACAAGCAAATATTTTAAGCTATCTTTAATGCGCTCTGCCGTTGCCGCTAACTTTCCGCCAACAGCTGGAATTCTTTTTAATAAAAATTCCAGCTCGTCTTTCACCCATTGATATTTGCCCGCTGTCCGCAACCGTCCTAACACATTATGGAGCGCGCCAACGTTTGGAGCAATGGACATTTCGTTATCGTTTAAAACGACGATGATATCTTTTTTCTCATGTCCGATATGATTTAATGCTTCGAGCGCCATGCCGCCTGTTAATGCTCCGTCGCCAATAATCGGAACGATGTATTCATCCGTTCCTTTTAAATCGCGGGCAATTGCCATCCCCATCGCCGCAGATAAGGATGTAGAACTATGACCGGTTTCCCACACGTCATGTTCGCTTTCGCTTCTCTTTGGGAATCCCGATAAACCTTTATATTGACGTAATGTATCAAATTCGGATGCACGCCCCGTCAAAATTTTATGGACGTATGATTGGTGGCCGACATCCCAAATCAACTTATCTTTCGGACTATCAAACACTTTATGAAGCGCAATGGTCAGTTCGACAACGCCCAAATTTGGGCCGATATGCCCGCCTGTTTTCGACAGCTTTTCAATTAAAAATTTGCGAATATCAGCACTTAATTCGATTAACTGCTTTGTTGACATATTTTTTAAAAAGCGCGGATTTTTAATTTTGGTAACATCCAAACGAGATCACTCGCTTTCGTTTTTATCGTTCGCTTTTGTTATAGCTGATATAATACAGAAGTTAGTTATTATTATACATGATTAAACATAAAAAATCGATTTCCGTTAAAAAGAGAAAAAAGAGCCGCTAACACAACTGTGATAACGGCATGCAAGAAAAAACTCTCTATTATTTCACTATAACATATTCGCAAAGAAGCAGCAATGAGCGTTTCCTTAGTGGTCGCGCGTAGCGACTAAATCGCAAATATAACTTAGTACACTGTCATTTATTTCTGCTTTTTGCAAATAACGTTTTGCTTCTGCGATATGAAAAGATAGCTTTTCTTTCGCCCCAGCAATCGTTAAAAGCGATGGATATGTCACTTTTTTATTTTCTATATCGCTGCCAACCCGTTTGCCAATCTTTTCTTCTGAGCCTTCGATATCAAGAATGTCATCGCGAATTTGAAAAGCGAGACCGAGATGGGATGCAAACGTATGGAGATGGTGCAGCTGCTCGTCTTTCGCATCTGCGAGCAACGCTCCTGCCAATACGCTGTATTGCAGCATTTTCCCTGTTTTATGACGATGGATATATTCCAGCTGTTCAAGCGACAGCTGTTTTCCTTCTCCTTCGATATCGGCAACTTGCCCTGCCACCATTCCTTCCGGTCCAGCCGCTTTTGCCAGTTCTTCGATTAAACGAATCTTTGTCGCCGGAACGATGCGCGCATCACTCATTTCCGCAATCACTTGAAACGCGTAAGTGAGCAATCCGTCTCCCGCTAAAATAGCCATCGCTTCTCCAAACACTTTATGATTCGTTGGTTTCCCTCGTCGCAAATCATCGTTATCCATACTTGGCAAATCATCATGGATCAATGAGTATGTATGAATCATCTCAATAGCACACGCAACTGGAAGCCCGATATCCGGTTCTTTTCCAAACGAATGCAGCGTCGCAAACAACAGAAGCGGACGGATGCGCTTCCCGCCTGCCTCCAGCGAATAAGACATCGCCCGTTTAATCGTTCCAGGAGCATTCAGCCTTGCAATATAGTGCGGCAACGATTCTTCTAAACGCTGTTTTTGTTGTTGTAAAAATTGCTCTACCTCCGCCCGGTTCATGGCTATTCCTCCTCCTGAATCGAGAAAGGAGCGAGTTGCCCATCCTCTCGTAAAATGTATTCCATCTGTTTTTCCACATGTTGCAATTTATCATGACAAAGTTTGGAAAGCTTCATTCCTTCTTGGAAAAAGGAAATCGCCTGTTCAAGCGGTACATTTCCTTCTTCTAACTTCTCGACAATTTCTTCTAATTTTGCCATCGCTTCTTCAAAAGTAAGCTCTTTTTCCTCACTCATGTAAATGCTTCTCCTGGTTACTAAAATCTATAAAAATCGACTCATCGCGATGGAACCAGGAAACACCGCTTGCCGCTCGGATTCTCACCGAGTTCCATCAGGAAGGGAATTTCCCTTGTCATTCATCTATTGTGAAAGACACCCCGTGGCTCGCTGTCAGCGACGGCACCTGTCGTGCACCATTCCTTCCCTCGGTCAGTACACGACAACGATTTTAGTAACCAGGTCTACACCTCCTTCAGTTGAATTTGGTCCTGGTTCAGCCAACAACATTTGTGCAAGATATTCCATAACGACCATTCATGCTCTTGTTTGAAATTCTCGATTTTGCGTAACATCATCGCGATATATTGGCGTTGTTTCTTGCCGCTTTTCGATTGCTTGTAGGATTCTTCCATTGACCCTAGCACCGCAATCAAATGGTTTTTCACTTTCGTTTTTATGATGTGAATGAGTTCTTTTGGCAACCGTTCCTGATACCCTAATCCCCGTCTGCCAATCACCAAAGCGGCGCTTTCATGGACGGATAACCCATACTTCTTCATATACTTGAAACGACCGATGACGCTGGTGTACGCCGGATTCACTTTTTTGATGCGAAACCCAAGCCGCATCCCACGGCGAATGATAGTATCAGTCAGTTTTTTCTTGTTGAAATTATGGGTCAAGCGATTGAATCGTTTGTCCGTATCGTGCCGCTGTCTTAGTTGAATGTTTTCGATGACCACTGCCCCCACATTCTCTTGAAGCAGCCAGTCATACACATCTCGTACGGTTTCTCCAACGATGTTGTTTCGTTTATTCGCTTTCACATATTCGAGTTCATGGCAGTAAAACACTTTTGATTGGATGAAGTTTCCTTGTTTCGAAACGATGCTTACAGCGATGCGGTCAATATTGATATCCATCCCTGCGATTCGTTCCGCTTGAATCGGTTCATCATAGGCAAGTTCCCTGCCATATACCTCTTCTTCATAGATGAGATGAACATAATATTCCCCGTTTTTGCGTTGGATTTCGACAGTGTATGGTCGATATTCGATGATCGGCTTTCCTTTTGCATTCACCCCGACTTGTTCTCCCATGACGAGATCCATGATTTCCTCTTCATATTTTTCAGGAACGGACACAGGGAATCGTAAACGGGGAGCGGTTTTGTTTTCCTGTTGTCCAAGTGGATTGGCGATTTCTACATAACATTGGTACGTCTTGTCGTCATAGGTGAGGCGAATATTCAAATTCCCTTTTTTGCTTTTATCGCCTCTGGCGTACAACTGATTCGAGCGCAAATCTTTCCATTCTTCGTTCGTGATGTTTCCTTTCAAGCGCTTGTAAAAGTTTTGTTTTCCGCCAAAAATCACACGTGGAATCGTTCCATGGTCGAGATGGTGCTTTAGCTCCTCTTCTTTGGATTTGAGTTTTTCTAATCGTCGGTGTAATCCGGCTAAACATGTTGGAAGATCGACTTTTTTCGGTGTTTTTCGTCCATGTTGGTACTCATCGATTTTCTTTTCGGTTTTTTCAATTTTCGCCTGCACATCCTCCAAGCGCATTGGAAGCAACTCACGTTGGGAAGAAATCAGCGATTGAGCAAGCAAGACCGCATCTTCGGCAAACCGTTTGTTGAGCCGAAATTGGCGCGGAAGGTGCTGGATGATGTCTTTTGCGTTCCTTCCCTCCAGCAAACGATTAAACGCATATCGCTTCGCGGAACCAAAGACGCGCATTAACTCATCTAATGAACGAAGTTGTAATTCATCATGAGAAACGATTTTCATCCCCCGAACCGTTTTCATCCCCTTGCCTTCCCCCTTCGTTTGGATACTTAAGAACATATATTCGCCAACTTTTCTTCATTTCCTTTTTTACATACGGAAGGGGGAGGGAATTTTTTATTAAAAGACAAGGGACGATGGAAAAGATGGAGAACATCCACCTCTTTACGTTCAATAACAGGAGATATTTACATAATTTTATAGAGGTTTAACAAACTGCTTCTCCTCCATTCCCCATACATGACAATCAATTTGCCCATCTTGCAAACGCACTTGAATCGTATCTCCTAGTTGAAGCTGGCGAATGCTTTTTACAAGTTCCTTTTTTTCATTATAAACTAAGCTATAACCTCTCTCCATAATTTTGAGCGGACTAAGCGCATGCAAATGTGAAACGAGAGACGTAAAACGAAGCTGTTGATGATGAATATGGGAGCGCATCTCTTTTTCCAATGATTTAGTAAGAGATTCGTGTTTTTCTTTCATTCTTGATAACTGTTCGTTCGGGTGATGCCGCAACAATTTCAAGCGAAGCTGCTCGAGCCGTTCGCGTTTTTTATCAAAAAGCCGTTCTGTATGACGTTCGAGACGTTCTAGCAAAGAGTCTAATTGCTGTTCCTTTTGTTCATATAGTTTTTCTGGATAACGAAACGCATACGATTTTTGCAAGCGCAAAAGACGATCGGATTCTGTCGCTATTTTTTCTTTCATCGCGCGCATTAACCGCAATTTTCGTTGTGAAATCCGTTCCATCAATTCCGCAATATGCGGCACCGCCAGTTCCGCAGCACCGGTTGGGGTTGGGGCGCGCAAATCGGCAACAAAATCGGCAATCGTAAAATCCGTTTCGTGTCCAACCGCGGAAATAATCGGCACTTCGGAAGCAAAAATCGCACGGGCGACTATTTCTTCATTAAACGCCCATAACTCTTCGATCGAACCGCCTCCACGTCCGACAATAAGCACATCGATGTAGCCAAGCTCGTTTGCTTTTTCAATAGAGCGAACGATGGATTCTGCAGCTTGTTCCCCCTGAACGAGCGTCGGAAATAAAATCACTGTCGCAATTGGGTAGCGGCGGCGAATCGTCGTCATAATATCGCGAATCGCCGCACCGGTTGGGGAAGTGACTACACCAATATAGCGTGGAAACGCAGGAATCGGCTTTTTATGCTCTGGCGAAAACAGTCCTTCTGCCTCCAGCCGCTTTTTTAGTTGTTCGTACGCCAAATATAAATTTCCGATTCCTTCTGGCTGCATTTCTTTCACATAAATTTGATAGTTTCCGCTCGGCTCGTACACCGAAATTTCGCCGCGAACGAGCACTTTCATGCCATCTTCCGGACGAAAGCTTAAATATTGATTATATCCAGCGAACATGACCGCTTGAATGCGGGCCTGTTCATCTTTTAACGTAAAATACATATGTCCGCGCGAGTGATATTTAAAATTAGAAATTTCCCCTTTGATCCATAAGTCGCGTAAATGCGGATCTACTTCAAATTTGCGCTTAATATATTTTGTCAACGCTCCAACGGTTACATATTTTACTTCTGCCACAAGCATAACCCTCGCTTATTAGTGAACTTCCCGATGCGCACGTTCTTTTGCCGCTTCGATCGTGTTATGAAGCAACATTGTAATCGTCATCGGTCCGACCCCTTTTGGAACCGGTGTAATATAGCTTGCCACTTCCTTTACTTCATCAAAGTTGACATCTCCGCAAAGTTTTCCGTTTTCTAACCGGTTGACGCCAACATCAATGACGATGGCCCCTTGTTTCACATGTTCCGCACCAATAAGACGCGCTTTGCCTACAGCAACAATTAAAATATCTGCTTGGCGCGTAATAGACGCTAAATCTTTTGTTTTTGAATGGCAGTACGTGACAGTCGCATGTTCGCGCAAAAATAATTGTCCGACCGGTTTGCCGACGATATTGCTGCGGCCAACGACCACAACGTGTTTTCCAGCGATATCCACTCCGATGGACTTGACCATCACTAAAATGCCATATGGCGTGCAAGGGAGAAACGCTTTTTGTCCAACCATCATTCTTCCTACATTGATAGGATGAAACCCATCTACATCTTTTTCAGGTGAAATCGTTTCAATTACTTTTAATTCGTTAATATGCTTTGGAAGCGGAAGCTGCACTAAAATGCCGTGTACGGACGGATCTTCATTCAATTCTTTTATTTTCTCCAATAAAAATTCTTCTGTAATGGCAGCTGGAAATGTCAACAATGTAGAACGAATTCCTACTTCCGCACACGCTTTTTGTTTCCCCTTTACATAGGAATGAGAAGCAGGATCATCGCCGACAAGAATCACTGCCAATCCTGGTTCGATTCCTTCACGTTTAAGCTGTTCTACCTCTTTGGCTAATTGCATTCGTTTTTCTTTTGCCAACTCTGCACCGCTAATGATTTGTGCTGTCATCTGTTTCCATTTCCCCTCTCTATTCTTGAATATGCAACGCATCTTTCACTTTTGAAAGCACGCCGTTTACAAAACTGCCTGATTTCGTATCGCCAAATTTTTTCGCTAATTCGACTGCTTCATCTAAACTCACTTTGACAGGAACATCATCGACATATTTCATTTCATATGTCGCCATTCGCAAAATCGCCCGGTCAACGTTGGCAACACGCTCTAATCTCCATTTTTCAAGGTTAGCGCGCAGCAATGCATCAATTTCTTCCTGATGCTCTGTAACCCCCATGACAAGCTGACGCAAAAATGGGTCGACCTCTTTATCGCCCGTTACGTTTTGCAGCGCCTCCTCTGGAGGTATATGACCTACATCAACTTGAAATAGTGCCTGCAACGCCTTTTCTCGTGCTTCATGCCGCTTCATCATTTTCGCCTCCTTCCCTCAAACACGAACATTTATATGATGATCATATCATATTTTTCGGATAAACGATACTATTATTCACACAAATCATTAGCTCCATTTTTTAGCGGTTCATTTTCCGATCGTTCCTATGTCAAAATGGAAGTTTTTCATTGGGCAATCATCTTTTTTCCTGCATCTTCCTCTCCATAAAAAAGGCCCGTTCATTACAATAACAAACTTTCCGCAAAAATACAAAGGGGCACCATCGCTAAGCGAATGTGCCCTGCATTCTTATTGTTCTGCTTCTTGTTCTTTTCCTCCATCAAACTGAATTCCAACAATATGAACATTCACTTCGCTCGCTTCAAGCCCTGTCATGTTAAAGAGCGCCTGGCGAACGTTTTCTTGAACTTTTTTCGCTACATTTGGAATCGAAACGCCAAATTGAATGAGACAATAAATGTCGATCGCAACACCTTCTTCTCTTAAATCCACTTTTACGCCTTTTCCATGATTTTTCTTTCCAAAGCGTTCGACAACACCGGCAGCAAAGTTCCCCCGCATTTGCGCAATTCCTTCTACTTCACTTGCAGCGATGCCGGCGATGACTTCAATGACTTCAGGCGCAATTTCCACTTTTCCTAATCCGCCTTCTTCTTGCTCCATCTCAAAAATATGTTCTGACATCGTACACACCTCCCATTATGATTTCATAATATCATATAACTCCAGAAATTTCGTATTAAACTCGCCTTTTACGAATTTTTCGTGCTCGAATAATTTTATGTGGAATGGAATCGTTGTATGAATACCATCAATAATAAATTCGCTTAATGCACGCTTCATGCGGGCGATTGCTTCCTCACGGGTAGGGGCGTGTACGATCAATTTGGCAATCATCGAATCGTAATAAGGCGGAATCGTATAGCCTGGATATGCCGCGGAGTCAACCCGTACACCTAAACCGCCCGGAGGCAAGTACATATTGATTTTTCCAGGTGATGGCATAAAGTTTTTTTCTGGATTTTCCGCATTGATCCGACATTCAATGGCCCATCCGTTAAACGTCACTTCATCTTGGGTAAGCGACAGCTTTTCTCCTGAAGCAATGCGAATTTGTTCTTTAATTAAATCTACTCCGGTAATTAACTCTGTGACCGGATGCTCCACTTGAATGCGCGTATTCATTTCCATGAAGTAAAATTTTTTCTCGTTATGGTCATAAATAAATTCTACCGTACCAGCGCCGGTATAATTGACGGCGCGCGCCGCTTGCACTGCTGCTTGTCCCATTTTTTGACGCGTTTCCTCGTCAAGCGCCGGCGATGGTGCTTCCTCAACAAGCTTTTGTAGACGGCGTTGAATCGAGCAGTCACGTTCCCCAAGATGGATCACATTTCCATATGAATCAGCAAGCACTTGAATTTCAACATGACGGAAGTCTTCAATGTATTTCTCTATGTATACACCTGGATTTCCAAACGCTGTGGCTGCCTCTTGCTGTGTAATGTTAATTCCTTTAACAAGCTCTTGCTCGTTTCTTGCCACGCGAATTCCTTTTCCGCCTCCGCCTGCCGTTGCTTTAATGATGACCGGATAGCCGATTTCGTTCGCTAAAGCAACCGCCTCATCCACGCTTTCGATAATTCCTTTCGAACCTGGAACGATTGGCACGCCGGCCTCCCGCATCGTTTCACGAGCAACATCTTTAATTCCCATTTTTGTAATCGCTTCCGGGCTTGGACCGATAAACGTGATATTGCATTCGCGGCATAGCTCAGCAAACGCGGCATTTTCGGCTAAAAACCCGTACCCTGGGTGAATCGCATCGCAGCCCGTCAACGTAGCCACACTCATGATATTGGTAAAGTTTAAATAACTATCTTTTGATGCTGTCGGACCAATGCAATACGCTTCATCCGCAAGCTGTACGTGAAGCGCATCGCGATCTGCTTCTGAAAAAACGGCAACCGTTTCAATTCCAAGCTCTTTGCAAGCACGAATAATTCGAACGGCGATTTCTCCGCGATTGGCAATTAATACTTTTTTAATCATCGCTCGTTCTCTCCCTTATTCCGGTTTCACAAGAAATAGAGGTTGTCCATACTCAACAAGCTGCCCGTTTTCAACAAGCACTTCAACGATCTCTCCATTTACCTCTGCTTCGATTTCGTTAAATAGCTTCATCGCTTCAATAATACAAACGATCGTATCTGTTTTTACTTTATCGCCCACTTTCACGTATGGAGGTGCGTCTGGCGATGGAGCTGCATAAAATGTGCCAACCATCGGCGAAGTGATTTTATGTAAATTTTCTGTATTTTTTACTTCTTGTTTTGGTGATTCTTGTTGTTTCACTTCTGTTGGCGAAGCAACTGGCTGTGTTGCCGCTTGCGGTTTTACTTCCTCTATTACCGGCTTCGCTGCTTGTTCCACTGCTGGTTGAACCGTCGCTTGAACCAGTGCTTCTTTAGTTGGTTTTTTCATATGTACTTTTGTTCCATCATGTTCGTAAACAAATTCTTCGATGTTTGATTGATCAATGAGACGAATCAGTTCGCGAACTTCTTGGATTTTCATTTTCTCCACACCTTTCTTTCCGTTGTTCAGATGATGAATTCGTTATTATAAAATCCATTCATAACGATTATACACATAATGATTATACAATAAAACGGTTTTTTTTATCATAAAAATAAGCTGCCCTTTGTAGAGCAGCTGTTTTTCATTATCCAGCTGGTTGGAATTCGACAGTCACATTATCGACTTCCGGAATTTCACTTTTTACCATATGAATCACATCATTGGCAGATTGCGCAGAATGCTTTTTCGCTTTAATTGTCACACGCACTTGATCATCTTCAGCGCGCACCAATACATCATTATACCCACCTTTTGATTTGATTAATGTTTCTAATGTCGCCTCTTTTTCCGCTAACGCCTCTAGCTTTTCAATTTTATCCATTGCTTCGCTTTTTTGCTGTGCGGTTGCGTTTGCGGAAGCAACAATATCATTTAATTGGTCGCGCAACCGGCTTCGTTCATCCTCAATTTGCATGCGAAGAGCAGTAAATACATCATCGCTTGAAACGCTGGAAGTGACTTTCCCATCTTTTGTTTCCATTTCTTCCACCGCTACGTCTGCCTTTTCTTTATCATTTACTTGCTGCTTTGTCACATTTTCATTATTCGTAAAAGCCATATCGTCATTCATGTCTTTCGGGGCTGTTACATAATAAACGGATAACACAACGACTAAACTTAGCATCGTTAATAGCCAAACGGTTTGTCTCTTTAACATACAACCATCCTCCCCACAACGTATTATTTTTTCGGCAATACAGCAACACGATAGCTTGGAACATTTAAAACGCGCGTCACTGCCTCAACAATCCATTTTTTTATTTGTAAGTTATCAGCGCCTTTCGCCACTACTAATACCCCTCGAATTTCCGGTTTTTTTGTTGTCAGTACGATCGGCGTTTCGTTCTCCCCATCGCGAACGATAATGACTTGTTCATTAGTAGAATGGTTTTCAATTTTTCGCTTTCCACCTTCGCGATCCGTTTCCTCTGTTGTTTGTTGTTGAGTGACGCGATTTTTCTCCAATATTTTCGTTTCCGTTGTGTCAATATTGACGACGACGGTCACATCTTCAACCCCTTCGATAGCTTCCAATGCGGTTTTCAGCTGTTCTTCGTAACGTTGTTCATAAGCGGCGATGATTTTTGATTTCGTATCTTGTTTTTGTCCAAATACTGGTTCTGCTTGTTGCGGCTCTTCTACTTTTCCTTTGATTGTTGTCGTAACTTCTTCTTTAGAGAAGTGGCTCATCACCATTAATGCAATCCCTGCTAATAATAAGAGAAACACATACGAAAACGGCGTTCGCTTCTGTTCTCCAGCTTCTTTTTTGGTGGACAAAAACAATCGTTTAATGACCTCGAGCATCCCCCCATTCCCTCCCCTTTACTTGCACGGCAATTTTATTTTCATCTACTTCCCATGTTGTTGCTAAAAATGTGCGTATTTCTTTTTCAAGTTGGTGATCATGGTTTGGTTCATTGATCGGCTTTGATGTGTCAATAATAACAGGCTGAATTTCTCCCAGCTTCTCCTGTTTTGTCAGCACTACTTCAATCGTTTCAATATCTTTTGGAATTTGTAAATTCTCTTTTTCTTTTGTTTGAAGAGAGACGTCCTCCACGCTTAATCCATATTCTTTCATCAACTCCTCATCCACCTTGTTTTTCATCTGGACAGCCATTTGTTCTAAAATATATGCACGTTGTGAGGCTTGTATTTCTTTTTTCTTCATTTCAATTTCATTTTTCATCATTTCTTGTTGACTCCCCTTTTCTGATATAATCGAGGCGAACCATCGATCCGGATCGATGGACAACAATTTTAAAATCGGAGACAACATAAGCAAAAGCAAAATCAGTCCAACGACCATTTTTACATATTTTTGCATATTGCTAGATGGAAGCAGTAAATCGATCATCGTAGCAAATAAAATGAAAATAAGAATATTTGTAACCCATTCGATCACAATTTGCATTGCTTTCCCCCTCTAACGAACCATCATCGTGATGTTTCCTGCTGTAATGATAATAGTTAAACTGAGGAAAAACATAAGCGATACGATCGCAAGAGAAGCGAAAACATACGCAATGCTTTTGCTCATAATACTAAGACAAGAAATGACCGGGCCTCCCCCAAGCGGCTGCATAACCGCCGCGGAAATCTTGTAAACAAATGCAATGGCAAAAATTTTAAGCGCCGGAAACGCCGCGATGATAAATAAAATGGCAACACCGACGATGCCAACTGTATTTTTCAATAACATCGAAGCTGTCACTACCGTATCCGCTGCATCGGTAAACATTTTTCCAACGACCGGGATAAAATTCCCCGTCACAAATTTTGCCGTCCGCAATGCAATGCCATCGGCAATCGCTGACGTTGCTCCTTTCACAGACATGACACCAAGAAAAGTCGTCAAAATCACACCAAGTATTCCAATCCCAACTTTCGTGAGCAATTCAGCAAGCTGTGTTACTTTATAATGATCGGTTAACGTACTGACAATGCTTAAAAGCGCAGCTAAAAATAAAAGAGGCAACGTTACGTATTCCACAATCGTTCCCGTCGTATTCATCAGAAAAAGAATAATAGGATGGAAAAATGCCGCGGATATTACTCCCCCTGAAGAAGCTAGCAGCGCCAACAACAGCGGAATCATCGCAATCATAAAATGACTCATCGTCTGGACAGCGTCCAATGCGTAATCCATCGCCACCCGAAAACTATTTAACGCAATAATAAGGAGCACCATATAAACAACCGCGTAGGCAACTTTGCTGACGGTCTGTTGTTCAAATGCGTTTTGCAATGATTGCAGCACCATGCTAAATACCGTTAATAAAATTAAGGTACCAAGCAGCTTTCCGTTTGCTTGTAATTCATAAAAAAGAAATTTTCCAAACGCGATCAGCCATTCTTTTAGTGATAATTGTTTTTCCCCGCTTAAAAACTCGGCAATCGACCCTTTTTGGCTTTCTGGCAAAAATCCTCCGTATTTTGTCACAATATCTTCCCAATATTGACGAATTTCACTTATATCCAGCTGTTCCATTTGCTTTTGCACAAGTTGATCATTCGGCGAAGAAGCTTGTACAACAAATGGCGATAAAAAGAAGAAAAATAAGCCGACGACCATGACTACTTTTTCTTTCAATCCATCACCTCCCATTCTCACGTTATGACGAAGGAATTAAACCGATTACCGTTTCAATAATGGCTGTCAAAATCGGAATGGCCAGCGCCAAAATAATAATTTTCCCGCCAAGTTCGATTTTGGAAGCAATTGCTCCCTGACCAGCATCTTTCGAAATTTGGGCGGCAAATTCGGCAATGTAAGCAATACCAACAATTTTTAAAATCGTTTCAAAATAAATCATATTTATTTTTGTATCAGATGCCATTTTTTGTAACATACGCAAAATCTCGCTAATTTTATCGATGAGGAAAAGGAAAATAACACATCCTACAAATACCGTCAGTAAAAACGCCACACTTGATTTATGTTCTTTCAATAACACCACTAAAAACGTTGCAATTAAGCCAAGACCCACAATTTGCAAAATTTCAATCGCCGCTCCCCCCTAACCTTGAAACAAAAACACATCTTTAATTTTTTGAAACAAGTCGCTGACAATCGAGGCGACCATAAATAAAATGTAAATGAAACCAAGAAGCGTCACCCATTGAGCGTATTCCTTCTTCCCCATTTGATCCAGCACCGTATGCAAAAACGCCACAACAATCCCGACCCCGGCGATTTTAAAAATAATATCCACGTCAATGCCCATTTTGTTCTGCCTCCTGTTTTATCTTAAATAGGCGAGAAGACTCCCACTTCTATGAAGCAAAAGTTCAAATCAATAAAATCACTAGTAACAATCCCGCAAGAACCCCTAAACTTTTCGCCATTTTTTCATAGCGGGCCTGCCTTTCGCGCGCATCCGCCTCTTCGCGCTCCAAATGAGCGAGCGCCAGCGCAATTTGTTTTTGTTGTGTCAGGCGATCATACTGTCCAAGCGTTTCTCCGAATTGTTTCATAATTTCTAACTCCCCCTGCTTTAACGCAGTCTCCTTCCATACCGCCTGCAGGCTTTCTTCCCATGCCTGATGCACACTCGTTTCGCCGACTTGCAGCTTAGCAGCGAATTGTGCAAACAGCTTGGACAGCGGCGATGATATTTGCCTGCTAATATGTAATGCTGCCTCAGATAAAGGAGTATGAGCATACATAATTTCTGCTTCTAATGCTTGCAGGGCCGCCTTTAACTGGCGAAGCTGTCTTGGGCGTTCATGCAACATTCTTGCTGCCTCAAATCCAGCCCATGTTGTCGTCAGCAGAATAAGAAGCGCACCGACAAGTTTCATCTGCTCCTCACCGCCTGTTCATACAGCACCACCCCATTTGCATCAGTAATGCGCCTTACTGTTCCTGGCCCATATTCGTTTGTCAATTCCACAAATCGGTCAAATACACCTTGTTCAATAATCGGACGCAATGTGGGGCGTTGAAACACATCCTTCCATTTTCTACCGTGTACAGTTGTCCATATACATACCCCTGCATTTACTGCTTCTAAAATTGCTTCACTATCTTCGGCACGGCCAATTTCATCCACGATTAGTATGTCTGGACTCATCGAGCGAATCATCATCATCATTCCCTCTGCTTTTGGGCATGCATCGAGTACGTCAACACGGTTTCCGAGCTCAAATTGCGGAATTCCTTTCACACATCCCGCAATTTCAGAACGTTCATCGACAATGCCAACTTTTTGTGATGGAATGTGTTTCTCATTAATTCCCATACTTATCATTCGCGCCGCGTCACGAAGCAGTGTCGTTTTTCCTGTTTGCGGTGAACCGATAATCATCGTGTTATACCAGCGGCCATTGTACACATACGGAAGGAGAGGCTCGGCAATTCCGATTCTTTGCTTAGCAATTCGAATGTTAAAAGAAGTAACATGGCGAATCGCTTTCACGCTTCCGCCGTCTGTCACTACTTTTCCTGCTAGTCCAACACGATGGCCTCCTTGTACTGTAATAAACCCTCGCTTGAGCTCTTCTTCTATGGCATAAATCGAATATTGGCTTAGTTTATTGAGCAAATGTATGCCATCTTCGGAAGTCACTTGATATGGCAAAAAATGTGCTTTCCCTTTTACGATCACTTCTAATGGACGAAGAACTCTCACCCGAATTTCCTCGATTTGCTCATGCCATGAAGGAGGCAGTTGTTGCAATATCGCAGCAATCGTTTTTGGAAGTATATCCCATACGGCTTGCATTTTGTTCCTCCTTCCTGATGGACTAGTTCATATGTATGGGATAAAAAACGAATTTATGACTTACTTATAAATACCGATGAGAATAAGAATGACCCCTAAAGCGATAAAACCTAATTTCGAAAAAGAAAGCTCGTCTGCTAAAGAAAGCAGGCCAATCGTCATCGTGATGATAAAAATAGTCGGTCCAACCACTGCAAGGATTGCATTGACGGCCAACGCTTTTTTGACATCATTGAACAGCAGCATGACAAGAGCAGCGATCATCTCTATCGCAGCCGACAGCAACCGCATTCCTGCCATTGACAAAACAGCTGGTTCGATAAATTGCAGCCACCGTTTCATTTGTTCCTCCTAATATAAAAATGAGATGGTTAGTACAAGCGTATGCCGTAACAGGGAATTTCAGAAGAGATTTTTTTGCGACAATGAACTCTTAAGAAGAGGTATATGGACACATTTTCAAAAACAGTTTTATAATGGAAGAAGAGGGGGATGGTAAATAATCATCGAAAACGAAGGGGGGAAAATTATGTCGAAACTTTCTACATTCGGGAAAATTACCTTTTGGATTGGATGTATATTTGCAGTTCCCGGAATTTTTGGTCTGTTCCATAATTTTTTGCTAGCAAGAGATATATCGACATCGATTAATTATGTCTTCATTGGCATCATGCTCATCAGTGCATCTTTTTTATACGAAAAGAAAAACAAAAAAACCCCCTGCGCCAAGCGCAAGGGGCAAACAACGTTAGGCACGGGAAACGTATGTGCCATCTGCTGTGTTGATAATTAACGTGTCTCCTTCATTGACAAAGAACGGAACTTGAACAACAAGACCAGTTTCTAACTTCGCTGGCTTCGAACCGCCAGAAGCGGTATCGCCTTTAATGCCCGGTTCTGTTTCTACTACTTTTAATTCAACAGTATTTGGAAGTTCTACCCCAATCGTTTCACCTTGGTACATCATGATGTAAACTTCCATGTTTTCTTTTAAAAATTTCAATTCATGTTCGATTTGTTTCGCCGGAAGTTCGATTTGCTCGTATGTTTCCATATCCATAAATACGTGCTGATCGCCGTTGGCATATAAATATTGCATTTTTCGCGTATCGATTTGCGCGCGGTTTACTTTTTCACCAGCGCGGAACGTTTTTTCCTGAATCGCACCTGTACGAAGGTTACGAAGTTTTGAACGGACAAATGCCGCACCTTTACCAGGTTTGACGTGCTGGAAGTCCATAACACGCCAAATATCGCCATCTACTTCAATCGTTAATCCTGTACGAAAATCGTTTACTGAAATCATCCGTTAAAATCCTCCCACACGATAAATTTATAAAATGATCAGTTCCTTTGGCGAATGAGTCAGCGATTCATTACCGTTTTCGGTGACAACCGTATCATCTTCAATGCGCACGCCGCCAAGTCCCGCTATGTAAATGCCCGGCTCTACGGTGACAACCATTCCAGGCTCGAGCACAACATCGGAACGAACTGATAGCGCCGGTCCTTCATGAATCTCCAATCCAATCCCGTGACCAGTCGAATGCCCAAAATACTCTCCATACCCTTTTTCTGTAATGTAATCACGAGTAAGCGCATCCGCTTCCTTTCCGGTCATTCCGGGCTTAATCCCTTCCATGCCGCGCAATTGAGCCTCAAGCACAATGTCATAAATCGTTTTCAACTCGTCGCTAATTTCGCCCACTGCGACTGTTCTTGTAATGTCGGAACAATATCCTTTGTAATAGGCGCCAAAATCAAGGGTGACGAGCTCGCCTTTTTCAATGACTTTATCAGTTGCCACTCCATGCGGCAATGCAGAGCGGTAGCCAGATGCGACAATGATATCAAATGAAGAGGAAGTCGCACCTTGTTTGCGCATAAAAAATTCCAGCTCATTCGCCACATCAATTTCTTTTACGCCTGGACGAATAAAGGAAAGAATGTGTTCAAATGCCGCATCGGCAATTTCCGCCGCTTCCTTTAATATCTTAATCTCTGATTCCGACTTAATCAAGCGCAACTTTTCAATCACATTGGAAGTCGGGACGAGTTTCGCGTTAACCTCTTTTTCATATGCTTTAAACGTTGCATAAGAAATGTCTTCTTGCTCAAAACCGAGCTTTTGAATGTTGAGGCGGGCAACTTGCTTAGCGACTTCTTCTATAATCGGTCCGGTATGTTTTATAATTTCAAAACCTTGCACTTGTTTGGACGCTTGCTCGACATAGCGGAAATCAGTAATAAATACCGCTTTATCTTGGCTAATGACAGCGACGCCTGCCGTACCCGTAAAACCGGTAATATAACGACGGTTATATGGATTGGTTACAAGCATTCCGTCAATGCCATGTTCGGCAAACGATGCACGTAATTTTGCTAATTTTTCCATATTCACTCTCCTCTTCCTATATGTCTAATAACGCTAAAATGGCTATCCGCTACCCTGCTAATCCAAAGGCAAAATTAAAACAGTCAACTACCCAACGGCTAAAGCCGTGGGCTTGCAACTAGCCTAATTGGCTGCCGCGTTCGGCTGGTTGACAGCAGCCCTGCGGATGTTTTCCGCAGCCACGTTGTCGGCAGGGGCAGCGTACCCACAAGCTCGACAACAAAACTGATCCCTTGACGGTCTGTTTTCTTTGGCCACATGTCCGCAAACCGGACAGGTGCGGGAAGTATTTTTGGGATGAACCAATACCACCGGCACGCCAGCGATCGCCGCTTTATACTCAATAAACTTTCTCAACTGATAAAAAGACCAAGAAGAGTGTTGACGACGCTGTTGCTTTTTAACCGTTTTCTCGGTGCGTTGGCGGATGCCCTTTAAATCTTCAAGGGCAATGCCGCATCCGAGTGCCTTTGCCTTTTCAACAATCTTCTTGCTAATGCAGTGGTTCACATCACGGGCAAATAGTTTTTCCTTCTTGGAACGCTTTTTAAGCAGGCGTTTCGCTGACTTGGTGCCTTTCTTTTGGAGTTTGGCGCGAAGTTTCGCATGGCGGCGGCGCAGCCCGTTGACCTTCGAGCCGGAAAATACCTCACCGGTGCTATCGACGGCGATATTAATGATGCCAAGGTCCACACCGATAAATCCGTTTTCGGAATTGGGCTGGCCTTCGGGAACGTCCACCACGAGCAGTAAATAAAAAATACCGTTTTGAAGGACTAAATCGGCTTGACCCCGAACACGGTTGCCGCACAGCAAACCTTGATGGTAGCGGCTAATGACCATAGGGATTTCCATTCTTCCTTGCAAGGTAAGGATGGAAGCATACTCTAACCCTTTAAAGGACAGGATTCTTTCATCATACACGATGGCACCGGTTTCTTTAAAGTTATGCAAGGTTTTTTTATCCAAACGATAGCTTTCCGACACTTTGCCGATGGCACGAACGGTCATTTGGGCAGAGAGGCCAAATTTTTCCCTGACGTCATAGTAGCAAAGCCGCTGGATTTTCGTTTTGGAAAAGGTTCTGGAGCGAAAAGCAATCTCGCTAATATAGTTGCATGCTTGGTTAAACCGTTTCATTGTTTCCAGCAGCGCATGAAACTGTTCAAGAGTTGGCATTAATTTAATCTTGAGAGTGCAGAGCATTCTTGATTCACCTACCTTTCTAAATCCAGTGTACTTATATTGAACGAAAAAATTCAATATATACTGAAAATATAAACCCCGCCTTCCTCCCACAGCTAAAGCAGTGGGCTTCCGGCGGATGTTCTCGTGACAGACTAATGACGAAGCGGCTCACGCGCGTGAATATTGGAAATATGTACTTCCACCACTGGGGCGCTAACATTAGCAATCGCGCCATGAATTGCATAGCTATAATGTGTAGATGCACCGACATTTAAAATGATTTTCCATCCATCTCATGAATACTGCTCTGAAAGCAAGTTAACGTTGCACCCAACGCGCTCCTCAGCAAACGATATTCATTCCTGTTCTAAGTTATGGAGCGTTGTGCTTCCATAAAATACGGTTCCCGCTTGCCAAGAAGATTCAAGTTCGGACCGTTAATGAGAAGAAGATGCGCTATGTTCATAACTGCTTCAATCATCGAAAGAATATTTAAACATTCATTATTTTATCATAAAAGCGCACCGCCTCACACTACTTATTTGCTGTTTTCGTTTGTGTTTGTCGATTCATTTCTTGCATTTCAAATGAAATTGAATATCCGATGAAAACTCCATATAAAATGTATAAACAAAGTGTCGTAATAATTGTATTCCGCTCTAAATGTGAAACAGCTTCCAAATTCGGAAAAAGCGGATTTAACCCATAAAATACGATAAGCCATAAAACGACGCCGTACAAAATTCCTCCCCACATTCCTTTAATTTGTTTTAAGGCAACATAATAAATAAGAGCGACTAATATGGATAATAATCCGATGAGAAAAATGGCGATGTAATTTCCAAGCTTTCCGTATTTCCAGTCACCGGCAACCCATGGGAACAAAATCATATTTGGGCTAATTTCCGTAAAGTGAAAAAAGTAAGCTAAATATCCTAATAGACTCCAAAATACTCCACCGACAAACCCAGTAATCACGACTTTCATAAGAATAGACATCGGGCGCTCCTTCTTATTTTGCTCATACTTCGCCTGATTTTCTGTCATTTCGCTTTGCACCTCCTTATAGGTAGTATGACCGATTATCAATAAAGTCATGAATATAACGATAAAAAAGCACAACATCGTATGTGTAAATATTGAAATTTTTGGAAATAATAATTATTGCACCAATCTAGAGGTTTCTAGATGTTTCTTGTAGAATAAAATTAGTAAAGAAAAAATAGGTTGGTGTCAACAATGAAAAACATAACAAAACCAGTGTATGGCGGCCAGGCAGTGGTAGAAGGGGTCATGTTTGCTGGAAAAATATATTCTGTTACCGCAATTCGCCGCAAAGATCATTCCATTGAATACTTTCGTTTGCCGCGCCAAACAAATCCAACAGTTGCGTTTCTCAAAAAAATCCCGTTTATTCGCGGAATCGTCGCGATTATAGAAGCGAGCGCAAACGGGGCGAAACACTTGCAGTTTGCCAGCGAGCGTTATGAACTAGATCCAAACGAAGAACAAGCTTTGCAAAAAACAAAAACGGATTCGTCAAAACTTTCCCTCGTACTTGGCGTCGCAGTGATCGGGGTATTGTCCTTTTTATTCGCTAAAACCATTTTTACGCTTGTTCCTGTATTTTTAGCAGCATCCTTAAAACCGTTATTTCCTACAAAAATGGCACAAATTTTTGTAGAAGGAGCGTTTAAGCTTGCTTTGCTGCTAGCTTATATTTACTTTATTTCTTTAACCCCACTCATTAAACGCGTTTTTCAATATCATGGCGCGGAACATAAAGTAATCAACGCGTTCGAAGCAGGACTTCCTCTTACGGTAGAGAACGTCCAGCGTTCATCCCGGCTTCACTATCGCTGCGGCAGTAGCTTTATTTTATTTACTGTCATCGTTGGCTTATTTGTATATATGTTTGTTCCAACAGACCCTCTCTGGTTAAGAGTAGTCAACCGGCTTGCTCTTATTCCGGTTGTACTTGGCATTTCGTTTGAGGTATTGCAGTTTACGAATAAATTGCGTAATATCCCGGTTTTACGCTGGCTCGGTTACCCTGGTTTATGGCTACAGCTTCTTACCACAAAAGAACCGACAGATGACCAAGTCGAAGTTGCGATTGCTTCCTTTCAAGAGCTGCTTCGTTTAGAGAAAAACGTGGAAACAGAAACAAAAGCAGTTCAGTAATAATGTAAGGGGGTGGATTCATTGCGACGCGGTGCCATTCATCCGCTTGTCGGGATTATCCTTTTTTTCGGAGTGTTCGGTTTCATATACGCCATTTTCGAACAGCCGACCGCTCTGTTTCGAAAAGCGATGTTCATTGCTCTTATGATTGCGGGAATATATGTTATCTATCATTTTGTTTTCAGACGACGTGTCAATAAAGATCATATCGCGTATTTAAAAGCGGTTCGCCAATCGAAAAAACTCCATCCCCAAGCGGTTCGAAAACAAAAAACAAAAAGTACGAATCTAAAAATGAAACGCCTGCCAAGAAAACGAACCACTCATTTAACCGTCATCGAAGGAAAAAAAGGCAAAAAAAAGAATCGAGCATCGTTTTAGCTTGATTCTTTTTATTTTTGAAAAACTATATCAATTACGCTTTGACGCCTTTCTTCTATTTTTCACGAAGCCAGAATGGCGACATTTCGCCGCCCGAACGACGCGGACCGCTTTTAGACGAAATTGGGGTGCCTCCGCTTTTCTAGTTAATACGTCCATTTTGTGAGAAATTGTTCGGTTTTTTCTCTTCCGTATTGAATTAAGCGGTCTCTAATATCTGGGGTGAGGGAAAATTCGGTGGAAAAAACATTTTCTACAGGAAGAAACACGATATTTTTTTCATGTCTCCGGGAAATGTAGCGGGTATCGTGTGCCTCCTTCATTGCGCTAAAAAGAGCTTCAAACAATTGGATGGCATTGTTAATGTTTCGCTTTGGCCTTTCCGTAAGCTTCGCGCTTAACTGTATGCCAAGAACAGGTCGTTTTTTCACTTTCTTTTCTTCATCAAATAAAAAAAGCGGGAAATTGCTGAGCACACCTCCGTCTACAATGATATATTTTCCTTCCTTCGTCTGTAATTTGACCGGTTCAAAAAAATATGGGATGCTAATGCTCATTCGAACCGCTTTGGCAACGGAAAATGTTGCTGGGTCGATTCCGTATTGCGGCAAATCATCTGGCAAAATACACATTCGTCCATTGGTGACATCTGACGCAATGATATATAAACTTTCTTTCGGCAAATCACCAAATGTTTTGACATCGCGTGCTGCCAATACTTCCTTTAACCATTGTTCAAATGCATCCCCTTTATAAAGTCCCATCCGCCAATAAAGCCTCACCCATTTCCATACTGGAAATGGAAACGGGCATTTCCGTTCATCAAGGAAACGCTCTAGCTCCAATTCATCCAACAAATCGGTCATTTCCTTGCTTGTATATCCCGCGACAATCAATGCGGCAATGAGTGATCCTGCGCTCGTCCCAGCAAGCCGTCTCCAGCGAAGTCCTTTTGCTTCAATTGCTCCGTAAGCACCAATGAGCGCAAACCCTTTTATTCCACCGCCAGAAAATACGATGTCAATCTCCATGCTGCCTCCCCCTCTTATTTGCCGTTTGTATATATGTAAGAGGGAGAAACCCAATTTAGTACGCCAAATAAAAAAGAGTAAGATTTCCCTTACTCTTCTGCTTGTTCGTTCCGTTTTTGAATGTTACGAAGCGTCTCGATGCGCTTTGGATCTTCCTGGAAATATTGCACCAAATCGCCGATGCGGTCAATCGCGTTCCAGCTTAAATGGTGTTCAATTCCCTCGACATCGTGATAAATGTTTTCCTCATCCACACCGATAATGCGCATAAATTGTTCTAACAATTCGTGGCGGTATACAAGTCTTTTTCCGATTTTCTTTCCTTTCGCCGTTAACACTAAACCGCGGTATTTTTCATAAACTAAATATTCATCTTTATCCAATTTTTGCACCATTTTTGTGACAGAGGAGGGATGTACGGACAATGCCTCAGCTATATCTGATACTCGCGCATATCCTTTTTCTTCGATTAAAATGTAGATTTGTTCAATATAATCTTCCATACTTGGTGTCGGCAATTTCTGTTCCCTCCTATAAAACCATTGTAAGAAAAAAATAACAATCAGTATTATTATATCATGAGGGCTTAAAATGACAAGATTGGACTTCCTCTTCAGGGAAAAACTCGTCAATATATCGCTCATCTGTTAAAAATTTGTCATAAAATTTTCCACTACGAACAGAATGTTCCTCGTTTGCCATCCGATTCTTTTGGCTAGAACCATTAAATCAGCGCTTTGATTCCCGTTAAAAAAATCCCGATAATAAAACCGCAAATAGCTCCATTCACCCGAATCCATTGCAGGTCTTTTCCGATTTTATTTTCCATCATATGAATAAGCGTTTCATCATCCAGCTTATCCAAATTCTCCTGTACCAGCTTGCCTATTTTTGAATGGTTCTCTTCAATAAGGTTGTTAATTTCCTTTTTTATCCAATTCTCGATGATATTGATTTTTACTGGATCTTCTTTTAGTTTGTTCAGAAAGCGTGTTAAAAAGGGAAGAAGATACATATCCACAAACTTGCTGTCTTGAACAAAGGCCAATGCTTTCTGCTGAGCTTTCTGCAAAATTCCTGTTATTTTTTCAGCTGGCTCCCAATCAGCAATAAGATGGTTCTTCCAATTTTCGATTTCTTCCAACAGTTCCTTATTGTCCTTTATGTTTTTCAATTCCGTACGAACATGCAAAAGCAAAGCCTTCCTGTTTGGATTATCAGTCTGGCGCAAACTGCTTACAACACTAAGAAGGAAGTTTTGTAGTATACTGCCGAGTTTTTCTTCATTCAATAGATTTTGAAAAGACTTTAACGCAAACTGCAGAAAACCGTCTAACTTTATATTGTCAAGCGCCCGTATTGCCAGATTTCCGAGTTGATTTTTTGTGGTACTTTTCCTTATCCATTCTTCTGCCTTGCCAAGAAGATAATCTAACGCCTTCTCATCATATTCACGAATGAGCGCTTGATTGATGGCAGACTGAAGAACAGTGCACATTTTAATGGAATAAAAAGAAGACTTTATTTCTTTTTCAACAAAAGGGGTAATTTTTTCAAGATTGATATGACTGATCATTTGTACGACGAGTGACACAGCCCCTTTTTTAACTGAGTCTGAATGAAGCATTTTCTCAAGGAGGGGCAACATTTTCTCTGTAAAATGGATTTGTTTGATTTTATCCCTAATGCTTTCTTTTGAAAGCCAATCATTTTCAAGTGTAGAAACGAGTGCTTTTGTCATTCTTTCCCGATTTTTAGGCAAAAGAGCTGTATGGGGGATGGGAAGCCCCAATGGATGTCGGAATAAGGCAGTAACGGCGAACCAGTCGGCTAATCCACCCACAAGCCCCGCCTCAAAGCCTCCTTGTAGTAATCCGCCTAGAAACGATCCTTGGAAAGGAATGGTTGCGACAAAGCCGGTTCCCATAACAACAAGCGAAAAACTAGCTAATCGCTTTGATTTCTTTGGTTGCTTTGACTTTTTAGATATCATGCTTCCCACATCCTTTATGATATAAATTACTCAACTTTCGCACACAGAAATATGAAGACAGTCCTTGATATAACGAGGTAAAGAAGTAATCCAATTGGACAGTTGACACTGAAAAATGTCCATACTCAAATAAACCTTAGCTTCATCCAAAGTTTGGAAATCGGACCATCCGAGCGTTAATAGTTGAAAACCATTGACAAACTGACGAGTGGAATGATCGAATACTTTAGCTAGAAGCTCAACCGATTTACTACGGTTACGAGAATAAATCGAATCGTCTATGCGCAAAATACTCTTTTTTCATTATCATAATGGTGACACCTTTCTTTCTTTGTTTTTTGGTTTGGTCACCAATAGTTTACCAAAAGAAAGAGGTGTCTTTTTGTTTTTTAGACGAATTTTTTCAGTGTCAAGTGAATATGAGATACCCAAAGAAACCTATCAAATCAAGGATTATTCATAAATTTTTCACTGCGAAAGTTGAGTAAATGTTATTTTCCATTTTTAACTATACAAAATATTCTTATTAAATGATAAAATATTTTTGCCTTTTATACACTTTTTTCAATAAATCGTTAAAGGAGGGAAAATATGAAATTATCTACAAAAATCATTATTGCTTTGATTGTAGGATTAGTTGTAGGACTTGTTTTAAACTTAACCGCCCCTGATTTATTTCAACATTTGAATACTTATCTTTTTACTCCGTTAGGAAAAATATTTTTAAACCTTATTAATATGCTCGTTGTACCAATTGTGTTCTTTTCTATTGTTTTAGGAACGGCTGGTTTGGGAGATCCGAAAAAATTAGGGAGAATTGGCGTAAAAACGATTTCGTATTTTTTAATTACGACGTGTATCGCTATCATTATCGGAATTGCATTAGCATACGTTTTTGAGCCGGGGCATGCGGGAGATTTTGATACGGAAAACGCTAGCTTTGAAGCAAAAGAAGCTCCTCCTGTATCGGAAACGTTATTAAACATTATTCCCAAAAATCCTGTGCAAGCGTTTGTGGAAGGAAATATGCTGCAAATCATTACCTTCTCCATTTTTGTCGGCTTTGCGCTAACGATGCTTGGCGAAAAGACAAAAGGATTATTAAAAATCGTTGAACAAGGCAACGAAGTAATGATGTATCTAGTGAATGTCATTATGAAGTTCGCTCCATATGGAGCGTTTGGGTTGATCGCTTCCGCCGTTGGAAGCCAAGGAATCGACGCGGTTAAAGCGATGGGATTATATATGTTTGTCGTGCTGCTTGCTTTAGTCGTTCATATGCTCTTCACATATGGTTCGTCCATTTATATACTTGCAAAACGAAATCCGTTCACATTTTTCAAAGATTTTTCTCCAGCGATGAGCGTTGCGTTCAGTACTTCTAGCAGTAACGCGACATTGCCAGTGTCCATGAATGTCGCACAAACGAAGCTGAAAGTTCCTGAACATATTAGCAGTTTCGTTCAGCCGTTAGGAGCCACGATTAACATGGACGGAACCGCTATTATGCAAGGGGTGGCCACGATATTTATCGCGCAGGCTTATGGCTTAGATTTAACATTCACTCAGCTAGTGACGGTCGTACTTACTGCTGTGCTGGCCAGTATCGGAACAGCTGGTGTACCAGGGGTAGGGCTTATTATGCTTGCTATGGTGCTCAAATCCGTCAACCTTCCAGTAGAAGGAATCGCTCTCATCATCGGAATCGACCGTCTGCTCGATATGGCAAGAACAGCGGTAAATATCACTGGCGACGCGGCTTGTGCCGTCATTGTGACGGAAACGGAAAAGAAACATGCGGCAAAAGAAATGACCGCGTAATAAAAATACTCAACCATCTCATGAGATGGTTGAGTATTTTTATTATACAAAAAGATGAAACCGCCTATTCTTCTTAGCAGTGCGACTACCTCCCTTCAAATGTTGCAGCCCGTTAGTTTTTCGTTCTGAAAAGTGGAAGAGAATGTGTTTTATTTCCGTTTGTTCTACTTAACGAAAAGATCCGACAGCAAGCTCCCAGCGAAACCAGCGGGCATGTCCATCGGTTTCTGCGACAATTTCGTTATGTTCGATGCCATCGATAAAGTAGTCGAGATGAAGCTTTGCATCCCACATATTGTTATATAGATGGAAAATATCCCTCATTTGGCCAATCTCCCGAATTTGTTTGATGAGAAGCTGTTTTGCTTTATCAGGAATTTGGTTCGCCACATGGGTGTGAAACACGCAAATAATAGTATCTTCTGGAATTGTAGCTACTATGTTAGGTAAGAGCGCTATTCCATCTCCTTCTATGAAGCGGACAGGCGTTTGCTGCAGGCAGCGGGCGGCTTTTTGAAATAATTCGCGCCGCTCTTTATGCTCCGGCCAAATAAGCGCTTGCATCCATAAATAGTGCACCGCTCCAAATAACAAGTTCGGAATCGGCTGGCCGCTTCGGGCAGCTGAAGCAAGGCGCAATATCTCTTCATCTTCGGCAACGTTTAATGACAGCTGTTCGTACAGTTCACTAGACCCACGGCATTCACGAATGGCAAAACGGCGAAACCGCTCAGAAATAATCTTTAGCGACATCTTTATCTTCTCCTCTCGTTTTCTATTCGTCAAAAACTTCTTTTCTCCCATTATCCATCATGACATTCCATTCCGGCAATGGTACAATGGAGTCAATAGAAAGGAGCATTCCCGTTAGGAGGGACATAAAATGGCGCAAGAATTAATCGAATTATTTCGTTCCGTTTTAAAAGAAGAGCTACAGCCGGTTCATGAGCGGCTTGGTCGTCTCGAAGAGGGACAACAGCGGCTCGAAGAAAATCAACTTCGCTTGGAAGAACGACAGCAGCGATTGGAAGAACGGCAACAGCGGTTGGAAGAGCGACAGCAACGGTTGGAAGAACGACAACAACGATTGGAAGAGCAACAGCAGCGGTTAGAAGAGCGGCAACAACGTTGGGAAGAAAAACTAGACAATTTCCTTATTGAAACAAGAAGTCATTTCAAAAAAATCGAAGAAGAATTGACCGAGCACCGCCGGATGTTTGAGCTGCTTTCCAATGACTGGAGAAATGCGAAAATCGACATCGACTATTTAAGCGCAAAAACCGGAAAACATGACGCGGAAATTCATCAAATAAAGAAACGGCTCGAATTACAGCAGCTATAAAATCCGATTGACTTGCAGGATGTCTTGCACGGTCATCCCATACCGCGCGGCGATTTGCGACAACGTTTCTCCCCGCCGCACCGTGTGGGTTCTTGGCGGAATAAGAAGAACCGTTCCTGGGTAAAGAACGGAAGGGTTGCTGATTCGGTTGGCCCGAACAATCGCATCCATTGAAACGCCGTATCGCCTAGCGATAGCCCATAATGTTTCTCCCGGACGAACGGTATGATAGCGATATGGAACCGGAATGACGAGCGCCTGCCCGACCGCGAGACGATTGGGATCTTTGAGACCATTAGCCGCAATGATTTGATCCAGCATCACCCCGTAGCGTTGAGCAATCGCCCATAAGTTTTCCCCTCTCTGCACAATATGGATCAGCATCGTCTTCCTCCCCCAGTCAATAATTACACCTCATGCTACTATATTTTCGTTTTTCTGCTCTTATGAATGAAAAAAGCTGGCTCAGTCAGTTGACTAAGCCAGCTTTCCGTTTTATTGATTTGCCTTGCTTACAGCCCGCATTTTAGCTGCGCGCCGCAGCTTGTGCATGTGTTGCAGCCGCCGATTTCTTCGACCGTACCTTCACGGCAAACCGGGCAAATGTTGCCGACTTCGGACCCGATCGTTACATCAGTTGCGCGCAAATCTTGAATCGTATCAACGAGAACAACGGCGCGTTTTGTTTCTTTGTCCTCTTCCTCTTCCGGGAGCAGTTCGAGCTGCTCTTCGGGCGTATTTTCTTCCGCTTTCAGTGTCAATACTTGCGCATCGCGGCTTCCGTCCACATAGACCGTACCGCCTTTTGCGCCACCGCGCCATAAGCGTTCATATACTTTTTGCACTTGCTCAACGGTATATCCTTTTGGCGCGTTTACCGTTTTTGAAAGGCTGGAGTCGACCCAGCGCTGAATGATGCATTGCACATCCGCATGTGCTTCCGGCGATAAATCCATCGCCGTGACAAACCAATGCGGCAAGTTGTTCGGATCCGCTTCCGGATGTTTGTCCAAATATTCTTGAACGATATCGGCCTTCACCTCAATAAACTTGCCTAGGCGGCCGCTGCGGTAGTAAGAGAAGGAAAAATATGGTTCAAGCCCTGTGGAGACCCCAACCATCGTTCCAGTGGATCCAGTCGGAGCGACCGTAAGCAAATGCGAATTGCGAATGCCGTATTTCAAAATATCTTGGCGAATATCTTCCGGCATTCGTTTCATATAGCCGGTATTAATAAACGCTTCCCGCAGTTTTTGCGTTTCTTCTTCCGTTTCCCCAACAAGGAATGGGAAGCTGCCTTTTTCTTTCGCTAGTTCAATTGACGCGCGATAAGCGGTCGTCGCAATCGTCTTAAACAATTCATCGACAAGTTTGTTTCCTTCCTCGGAACCGTACTCTTTTTCGCAGTAAATAAGCAAATCAGCTAGTCCCATAACGCCAAGACCGATGCGGCGCTCCCCGAGCGCTTGTTTTTTGTTTTCTTCTAGGAAATACGGCGTTGCGTCAATAACGTTATCTTGCATTCTCACGCCGATTTCGACGGTGCGTTTTAATTTTTCATAGTCGACGACTTTCTTTTCTTTATCGACCATATTCGCCAGGTTAATGGCTGCTAGGTTGCAGACGGAATATGGTGCGAGAGGTTGTTCCCCACACGGGTTTGTCGCAACCACTTTTTGACCGTACGCTCGGGCGTTCGTCATTTCGTTGGCGTTATCGATGAAGAAAATGCCTGGTTCCGCGGAATACGTCGCGCAAATATTAATCAGCTTCCAAAGCTCGCGGGCGCGAATTTTGCGGTACACGCGCACGCGGTATCCCATTTTCTCCCATTCGCGTACATCGCCGACTTCGTGCCATTTTTCGTTGTAAATTCGCATTTCTTCTTCTGAGTAAGTTTCTACATCCGGGAAGCGCAGTTCGTACTCTTCATCTTTTTCGACGGCTTCCATAAACTCTTTTGTCAGGCAGACGGAAATGTTTGCTCCTGTTAAAAAGTCCGGATTATGTACCGTGTATGTGCCGCCTGTACGTAATTTTTCTTCTGCTTCTTTAATAATTTCTTCACTGAAGCCGCCGTAGCCCGGAACGTTTTTGTAGTTGACGATTGCTTGGTACATTGCTCGTTCCCGTTCGGTAAGCGGCGTGAATTTCAGTTTATCTTGCGCCGCTTTTTTAATTCCTTCGTCTTCCATATTTTCAATTAAATAGCGCAAAATGCGCGGATTTTGCATTTTTGAGACGATGAACTCGATAATGTCCGGATGCCAGTCTGCCAGCATAATCATTTGCGCGCCACGCTATTTGTTACTCACTCCATATGATGGAGCGGGCTAGGTCATTTCTGCCTAGCTCTCCGTCTTTCGAACGGAGGTCAGACTATATCATCAAAGAAGAGATCAGAGAACTTTTCATATTTACGATTCAATTTTATATCTCCATGTTGATAAAGGTAATGGAATATTTTTCTGAGATCTTCGATGCTTGAAATATAAAGATCAAAACAACCTGCTTTTTCGGTCAATGTATTAACATTTTGTGCAATATCTTTGGATTTCAAGAATTTCAAGATTCCTTCTAACAATTGTCTTGATCCGGTAATACCAAATCGTGCTCTCAAATAAGTTTTATTTCTGTCTGGATAGTATCTTTGATATACTCTTATGTTACCATCAGCATCGAACACCCCACGTAAGAAGCTCCATTGCAATGCATCATTGTTAAATTCTATCCAAGGTTCACTTCCTGACTTTTGAGAAGTTATCCCTAATCGAATTAAGTCATTGCACATCTTTGTTGAGTTGATAACTAGTGAATATTTATTTTGCTCATTAGGAGCATTTTTCTTTCTAAATTTGATAGCCTCTTCCATGTTTAATTCTTTTGCTATATCATAAAGCAATTGTTTATCTTCTTCTGCTAAAGTTAAGATAAGACGCTTTGATTTTTTACGGTTAACTATTGTTCCATCACCTAGGATATAGCCAGCTAAATATGCTTGATTTGGAGTTTTTATATCAGCGAAATAATCTTCATTATAGTTATATTTTTTGTTTGCTAATTTACCTGCTTCTCCAGGTTTTCTGATTTCAAACATTTTCATTTCTTCATTCCATCTTTTTAAAGTTCCTCTATTTATACCTAACATTTCAGCTATTTTAACTTGGCTATATCCTTGTTCATGGAGATATTTTGCTTTCTTCATGATCTCTTCTTTGTCTCGTGCCTCGTAACGTCGTTGCCGAGCGTTACGATTTACTCCTTCCATGGCCCCCAATATACCAACCACCTTGATTAATATTATAATTTTAATTTAATTATATTGGGAGCTGTAGGAAGTTTCAATAGTCGTTGAACCTTCATCTCCGTTTCCAGAGATGCTTGGCTGCTGGTTGCCCATTGTTACATCCAACTTGTTTTCAAACCATCACGCTCGCCGTTGCCGGCCACGTTGTGGTCAAGTTGGCTTTAGGGGGTTCCAGCAATTCACGAGATTTTACTCCCGCCATGGCGCTTTTTAACGGGAGCCACCTTGTTCGACAAGGTGGGTTAATTTCGCAATATCGTCAAGCCAGGAGACCGATCCGGACGATTTTCCGTTCACCCCGCGCGCTAACGTGTTGCGCGGACGCAATGTCGAGCCATTCGTGCCGACGCCGCCGCCGCGGCTCATAATTTCCATTACTTGTTTGCGATGCTCGGAAATCCCTTCACGCGAATCTTTTATAAACGGCATGACATAGCAGTTGAAATACGTCACATCTTTCCCGGACCCTGCGCCGTACAATACGCGGCCTGCTGGAACAAAGTTCAAGCTGACAAGCTCTTGATAAAACTTTTCAAACCACTCTTTCCGTTTTTCCTCCGTTTTTTCCACCGCTGCCAAGCCTGTTGCATTTCGTTTCGCGATTTGTTCGTAAAAGATTTCGAGCGGTTTGTCGATCACATCAAGCGGGCGGACGACGGTTCCCGTCTCTGCTTCTTCTCCTTCGAGTACGTGTCGATATTCTTCCTCAACGAGCACTTTCGCTTTTTTTGCTTCCCAATCAATATCGACGATAAAGCCCAAACCGCGAGCCGGGAATTTCGGATCTTCTTTAATCGTCAATACGACAAAATCGCCGACTCCCAGCGTCAATTTTTCTGTATCTTTAAATGAGTAGCGATCCAACATCACTAAACGAGAAACGCCTTTATGCGTAATTTTCATATCCTCCGTAATTGGATGCACTTGCGGAAAAAGACGAATATCCTCATTCAACTTTTCGATATTAATTTTCATTTTTTCCGAAGACGCGACCGTCATTCTCCAATCTCTCCTCTTCTTTCTATTTTTTTATTACTTTTCTGCCTGCGTGTTCTGTCTTTTCTACCTTACCATATTAACCATAAAAAAACAATATATAGTATGTTTTTTAACAAAAAACATACTATATATTGTTTTTTGGTCAACTGTTTTTCATTTTGTCAAATAAAAAAAACAATAGAAAACGGCGAAAAAAGGAGAGAAACGAAAAAATTACGCCTTTTTTGCCGATAAATGAATGATTTTCCATGTTGCCAATCAGCGTTTGAAATTCCATTCATCGCTTTCATATTTCGTTCGTGCTAGCTCATGAACATATTCTAGTTCTTCCGGCGATAACGTATATGGTTCCAGCACGATATCAAGCCCTTTTTCAAATCCTTTATAAAACGCTTCTTTCGCTTCTTCGATCGTAATCTTGCGGTTGGTCAATTCGTTAATCGCCACCGCCTTGTTTTTAAAATTGCGTTGCAGGCGCTCTTTTACCCGTTCGTTTGGATATTTAAACAAGCTGAAAAGCAAATCTTCATCCAAGTCAAGCAAAATCGAGCCGTGCTGCAAAATAACCCCTTTTTGCCGCGTCTGCGCACTGCCGGCAATTTTGCGGCCTTCGACGACAAGCTCATACCATGACGGCGCATCAAAACAGACGGCAGATCTTGGGCTTCTTAAATCCGCTTTCTCCTCTTCCGTTTTTGGCACGGCAAAATAGGCATTTAAGCCGAGAAAACGAAATCCTTCTAAAATTCCTTGCGAAATCACCCGATACGCCTCGGTCACCGTTTTTGGCATATCCGGATGTTCTTCGGAAACAATCACACTATACGTCAGCTCTTTATCATGAAGAACGCCTCGTCCTCCTGTCGGCCGTCTGACAAACCCGAGACCATGGCGTTTTACCGCTTCTAAATCAATTTCTTTTTCCACTTTTTGAAAATACCCGATCGATAACGTTGGCGGATTCCAACCATAAAAGCGAATCGTCGGCGGAATTTTGCCTTCGCTATGCCAGTCTAAAAGCGCCTCATCTAGCGCCATATTAAACGAAGGAGAACAGTATCCGGAGTCGATAAAGCGCCAAATTTCTTTTGCCATCTTTCAACCCTTCTTTTAATTTTAAAGTTTGCGTCTACTAGTTTAACAAACAATCCGAATCATGGAAAGAAAAACGCTGTTATACTCTTGGAAAATATTTTGCTTATCAAAAGCAACGCTTATATAATAGAAGTTGGCAAATGAACGGAAAGGGGGCGCTACTTGTGGAAATATTGCTTATTATTCTCGGCGCAATCATCATCTATTCTGTTGTCACCTATCTCATGCAGCGAAAAATAGTAAAAGCATTAACAGAAGAAGAATTCCGCGCCGGTTATCGCAAAGCGCAATTAATTGACGTCCGCGAACCGGATGAGTTTGCGGCTGGACATATTTTAGGAGCGCGCAATATTCCTTTGACCCAACTGCGCATGCGCATGAAAGAGTTGCGAAAGGATCAGCCAATTTATTTATATTGCCAAAACGGGCTGCGCAGCGGCCGCGCCGCGCAAATGCTGTACCGTAAAGGATACCGCGATTTGTACCATTTAAAAGGCGGTTTTAAAACATGGACGGGGAAAATCAAGAAAAAGGCTTAAGGCAGCTAGAAAGGATAGATGGAAGCCGCGAAACGCTTTCATCTATCCTTTTTTCTCATCGTCAATTATAAAGAAAACAGTAGGCTCCGCTTTACTTTTTGCCAAAGTGAAGGATTTATTATACAATAAGGTGCCCAAAAAACGTTTAGGGCACCCAGTTTAGACTGCTAGGAAATGACTTCTAACTCCGAAGGCATCACTACTTTTTCTAGTACAGAAGCCACGGCGCCGATCGCACAGCTTTTTTCCAATAACTGTGATGGAATAATGAACGGACCGTTCCCATTTTTCACTAATATCCTTTTTTCGACTTCTTCCCGTGCCGGCTCCAGCACCCATTTGCCAGCCTTGCCAATCGTACTGCCGACAATAACGGCTTCCGGGTTATACGCATAAATGATATGTAAAATGCCAATCCCCAGGTAATGGCCGACCTCCGCCAATATTTGCGCCATTTGCTTGTCGCCGCTTTCAGCTAATGCGCGTACTTTCTCTACGGAAAAGCCTTCTAACATGGAATGATAATGTTCCTGCTCGAGCCGACGCTGAATATACTTTTCTGACGCGTACATCTCCCAACATCCGTTATTGCCGCAGCTGCAACGAAAGCCGTGAACGTCAATGACATGATGGCCGATTTCGCCGGCAATGCCATCAATCCCGCGGTATAGCTGGTTGTGAATGATGACTCCGGCGCCGATCCCGATCCCGGCGCTGACATATACAAAATTCGCAAACTCTTTGCCGGCGCCAAACCATTTTTCACCGAGCGCCGCCAACTTTGCTTCGTTTTCTTTGCAGAGAAAGGAACTATGTGTTTGTGGTATGGGCATTACTTTTCATTAACTAAAAGATACACTTCATCAGTCCATCACTCTCGTTTTTTGTGCACGTTCTTCTTGAAACGATTTGACAGGATAGCGCATGATTTCCTGTATGTAACCGATGAGCATCTTTTCACTTCCTTCATTATTTTCTTATTTTTCTGTCTACAATTAATATACAAAAACAAGCGATCCATTCCCAGCGGAATGAATCGCTTGTTTTATTCGTTTTATTGTTTTTGGTAGCGCAAGATTGGCTTGCGCGCAGCTGTCGTTTCGTCGAGGCGTTTGACAACGGTCGTATGCGGTGCTTCTTGCACGATTTCTGGATTTTCTTCCGCTTCTTTAGCGATTTGAATCATCGCATCGATAAACGCGTCTAACGTTTCTTTCGATTCGGTTTCCGTTGGCTCGATCATCATACATTCCTCGACAATAAGCGGGAAATATACTGTCGGCGGATGGAAGCCGAAATCCAGCAAACGCTTAGCAATATCGAGCGTGCGGACACCGAGTTTCTTTTGCCGTTTGCCCGACAAGACAAATTCATGCTTGCAATGGCGGTCGTACGGCAACTCGTAATATTCCGCGAGACGGCGCATCATATAGTTGGCATTTAACACGGCATATTCCGTCACCGCTTTTAAACCGTCTGGACCCATGGAGCGAATATACGTGTAAGCGCGGACGTTAATGCCGAAATTGCCGTAGAAAGGTTTTACGCGTCCAATCGCTTGCGGTCGGTCATAGTCCAAATAATAGCCATTTTCCCCTTTTGAAACGACCGGCTTTGGTAAAAACGGGATAAGGTCCGCTTTCACCCCGACTGGACCGGAGCCTGGACCGCCTCCACCGTGCGGACCAGTAAATGTTTTATGCAAGTTGAGATGCACGACATCAAACCCCATATCTCCCGGTCTTGCCTTGCTTAATACAGCATTTAAATTAGCGCCGTCATAGTACAGCTTTCCGCCAGCTTCATGCACAATCTCGGCCATTTCTAAAATATTTTTCTCAAACAAGCCGAGCGTATTTGGATTTGTAAGCATCAATGCCGCTGTATCCGGGCCAACGACGCGTTTTAAATCTTCTAAGTCCACTAACCCGTCTTCTTTCGACTTGACAGTAACGGTTTCAAAACCGGCTACCGTTGCGGAAGCTGGATTCGTTCCGTGAGCGGAGTCAGGAATAATCACTTTCGTCCGGTGAAAGTCGCCGTTTGCCTCGTGATACGCACGAATCATCATCAGCCCTGTCCATTCGCCGTGCGCTCCCGCCGCCGGCTGTAGCGTAACGGCGTCCATCCCGGTGATTTCTTTTAAATGCTCCTGCAGGTCATACATTAATTCTAACGCACCTTGCACCGTTTCCTCAGGCTGAAGCGGATGAATATGAGCAAATCCAGCGAGACGTGCGACATTTTCATTGATTTTCGGATTGTATTTCATCGTACAAGAACCGAGCGGATAAAAGCCGGAATCGACGCCATGATTCCGTTTGGACAATGCGGTGTAATGGCGCATAATATCGAGTTCCGACACTTCTGGAAGCTCCGGCTCCTCCGTACGAATATAATCGGCCGGTACGACATCTTCGATATGGACAGCCGGAACATCTAACTCCGGCAAACTATAGCCAATGCGCCCAGGTTTGCTTAATTCAAAAATAAGCGGCTGATCTTTATGCATGGCAATCCCCCAATTCTTTCACGAACGTGTCGATTTCTTTTTTTGTTCGCAATTCGGTTACCGCAATTAACATATGATTTTGCAATTCCGGATAATCGCGGCCGACATCATAACCGCCGATGATTCCTTTTTCAAGAAGGCGTTTGTTCACTTCCGCCACCGGCTTGCGAAGCCGGATAACAAATTCATTGAAAAACGGCCCGGTAAACGGCACATCAAACCCGTGTTTGACGAATTCATTTTTCGCATACTGCGCTTTTTGTATATTCATCGCCGCCATTTCTTTCACACCTTTTTTGCCAAGCGCCGTCATCGCAACAGAAGCAGCGAGCGCGTTTAGCGCTTGGTTCGAGCAAATATTGGACGTCGCTTTATCGCGGCGAATGTGTTGCTCGCGCGCCTGCAATGTCAACACAAAGCCTCGTCGTCCTTCTTCATCGCTCGTCTGTCCGACAAGGCGTCCAGGAATTTTGCGTATTAGTGCTGATTTGACGGCAAAATAGCCGCAATGTGGTCCGCCAAATTGCATTGGAATGCCAAATGGCTGGGCATCGCCGACAACGATATCTGCGCCAAACTGTCCTGGCGGAGTAAGGATGCCAAGAGCAAGTGGATTGCTCGCAACAACGAACATGCTTTTTCCGCTATGGGCGATCGGTTCGATGTCTTTTAGCGGTTCAATTTGTCCGAAAAAGTTTGGATATTGAACAATAACACAAGCAACTTCCTCATCCATTTCCATTTTTAATGCCTCTAAGTCGGTTACGCCATTTTGAAACGGAATTTCTACGACACAAAGCCGCTGTCCTTTTGCGTATGTTTTCACCACATCGCGGTATTCCGGATGAACCGTTTTCGATAGCAATACTTTTTTCTTTTTCGTATGCGCAGCACTTAATAGCATTGCTTCCGCTAGTGCTGTGCCTCCATCGTACATGGAAGAGTTCGCTACATCCATTCCTGTCAATTCACAAATCATCGTTTGAAACTCGAAAATCGCTTGCAGTTCGCCTTGCGAGATTTCCGGCTGATATGGAGTATATGCTGTGTAAAATTCAGAACGTGAAATAACATGATCCACAATCACAGGAATATAATGATCATACACTCCTGCACCTAAAAAGGACGTATATTTTTTCGTATCCGCGTTTTTCTCTGCAAGCGCGGACAGTTCTTTGAACAGTTCCGGCTCCGATTTCGCCTTTTTAATGTTTAACTCGCCGCGAAAGCGTACGCTTTCCGGAATATCTGCAAACAAATCATCAATCGAATCAACGCCAATTACTTTCAACATTTCCCGCTTATCTTCTTCTGTCATCGGCAAATAACGATGAAGCACGTCCATTCTCCCCTTTTTTTCTTTACTTTGCCCGCTTATAAAACGGAGTTGCGATTACTTTCGCTTTCAAACGTTTACCGCGGATTTCGACTTCTACTTCCGTATCCATCTCGGTAAATTCTGTTTTTATAAGCGCTAGGCCGATATTTTTCTTCAATGTCGGTGATTGCGTTCCAGTCGTGACAAATCCGATTTCTTCTCCATTGGCAAACACTTTATAGCCATGGCGCGGAATGCCTTTGTCAATCATTTCGATCCCGACCAGTTTTCGCGCTGTTCCTTCTTCTTTTTGTTTTTTCAATACATCTTTTCCGATAAAATCGGCATCTTTGTTCGTTTTCACCGCAAATCCAAGACCGGCTTCAATCGGGGTAATGTCTTTCGATAGCTCTTGTCCGTAAAGCGGCAATGTCGCTTCAAAACGAAGCGTATCGCGCGCACCGAGTCCGCATGGAAGCACTCCTTCTTCTTTCCCTGCTTCTAAAATGGATTCCCAGAGCGCTACGGCATCTTCTCTTCGGCAATAAATTTCAAAACCATCTTCCCCAGTGTAACCGGTACGGGAAACAAGCACTTTTACGCCGTTAATATTTATATCATCTTGAAACGAGAAAAATTTGATTGCCGATAAATCGGTATTCGTTAATTTTTGTAACACTTGTTCTGCAAGCGGCCCTTGCAAAGCAAGTTGAGCAATTTCCTGAGAGATGTTTACAAGTTCCACATCACCAAATAAGTGGCCATGCAGCCACTCAAAATCTTTCTCAATATTGGCGGCATTGACAACAAGGAGATAATGGCCATCCGCTTTTTTATAAATTAATAAGTCATCCACCGTTCCACCATCTTCATAACACATAAGCGAATATTGCACACGGCCGTCTGTCAATTTCGATACATCGTTCGTCATCATTTTTTGCAAAAACGCAAGGCTGTCGTCCCCTTTAACGACAAATTCTCCCATATGTGATACATCGAATAAGCCAGCACGTGTACGCACTGCTTCATGTTCTTCTTTAATGCTGGAAAATTGAACAGGAAGCTCCCATCCACCAAAATCGATTGTTTTGGCACCATAACGCTCGTAAACAGCAAATAACGGCGTGCGTTTTAGCATTTCTTCCCCTCCTAATTTTTTACATAAACGCAAAAAGGACAGACTCCTCCCTACCATGATGAGTGGAGGCTCTGTCCTGGCACCTGAAAGTTTCCCTATTGTAAAATAGGTTTCCTCTTTGGTGGTTCACAAGGTCGTGAACACTCTCCAGAGCTGCGTCAAACAAGAGTCTTTTTGCCTGAGAGATTCGCGTTTCCGCTTGCTCCTTCGGCGCTACATTACGTAGTCTCTCCCCTTGTTCTCATCCGCGGCCATATATAATTTTCAAGAAAATGGGCACACTATTAGTAAAAAATCGCAAAATAAATTTTAACTTTCTAACTTTACTATTATACTACCATTAAAAAATGGAAAAGAGCAATAAAAAAATAAAAAAATAACCGAACTTTTTAATGTTATTAAACAACAAAAAACGAATAATATACGTATATTAATAAAAATTATAAATAAAATGTTCGTGAAAATAAAGGAGTTGGATGCAATGATGGACATCGAGATGGATGAAACGTGGAAGGAAGAATTTATCGAACGAATCGAAAAGGACGGGCCTTGGGCGAGCTGGGAAATGTATCAATTAGCGCTCGAGGCTGCTGCGCATTTAAGCGTACCTGAGTTTGACGGTCTGCAAGCGCCAAAACATTTGCCACACTTGACTCCGCTTCCTCATCAGCTTGAAGTTGCAAGGCAAGTCGTCGAAAACATGAATGGAAAAGCGATTCTTGCCGATGAAGTCGGTCTTGGAAAAACCATTGAAGCAGGCCTTATTTTAAAAGAATATATGATCCGCGGGTTGGTAAAAAAAGTGCTGATTCTTGTCCCTGCCTCTCTTGTATCGCAATGGGTAAAGGAGCTAAACGAAAAGTTTTTTATTCCTGCCGTGCAACAGAAAAAAAGCCATGTGTGGGAACAATGCGATGTCGTCGTATCCTCGATCGACACGGCAAAAAAAAGCCCGCATCGGGAAATTATTTACAAACAGCAATACGACATGGTCATCATTGATGAAGCGCACAAGCTGAAAAACAATAAAACAAAAAACTATGAGTTTGTTCAAAATTTAAAAAAGAAGTTTTGCTTGCTCCTAACAGCGACGCCGATTCAAAACCGGATTGAAGAAATTTTTAACCTCGTTTCCCTACTAAAGCCCGGTCATTTAGGAAACGCAGAATATTTTGCAAAAACGTACGGAAAAACGCGCTCTTTACAAACAAATGAACATTTAAGAGCACTTATTAATAAAGTCATGATTCGCAACCGCCGCGTTGACACTGGCATCGAATGGTCCAAACGCCACGTAAAAACCGTGCTTATTGAGTTTACGAAAGAGGAACGAGAATTGTATGAGGCGGTACAAGCGTTAAAATATGATGGATCACTGTTATTTGGCAATCAATTTTCACTTATCACCATGTTGCGGGAAGCGTGCAGCAGCCGCGAAGCGCTATTTCTCACCGTAAAAAACATGATGGACAAGTACGAAGGAGAGGTTCCAGATTCTTTCCACAAACTAATGGAAAAAATAAATGCCGTTACAACCAATTCGAAGGCAGAAAAAGCGTTGCAGCTTATTCAATCCATTAATGACAAAGTCATTATTTTTACCGAATACCGGGCGACCCAGCTGTATTTGCAATGGTTTTTAAAGCAGCACGGCATCTCTTCCGTCCCGTTCCGCGGCGGATTTAAACGTGGAAAAAAAGATTGGATGAAAGAGTTATTTAAAAATCATGCGCAAGTTTTTATCGCAACAGAAGCGGGCGGAGAAGGAATTAACTTACAATTTTGCCGCCATGTCATCAACTATGACCTGCCTTGGAACCCAATGCGGCTCGAGCAACGAATTGGACGCGTTCACCGGCTCGGCCAAACAAACGATGTGCACATTTACAATTTCGCTGTAAAAAATACAGTGGAAGAACATATTTTAACGCTGTTATATGAAAAAATTCGTCTATTTGAACGGGTAGTTGGCCAATTGGATGACATTTTGGCAAAAATGAACTTTGCGAATTTGGAACATTATTTGCAAGACGCACTCCTGAACTCTCGAAGCGAAGGAGAAATGAAAATTAAAATGGAGAATATTACCGCAATGATTGAGCTAGCAGACCAGCTTGCCAAAGGAGGGGAACAATATGCAGCAACATGAGATCCACCAATTTTTAGAACGATATTTTCGCGCCAATGAATGCGACATTCTCGAAGCAGATGACGAATATATAAAAGTGCAATTGTCGATTGAAATGGATAAAGAGTTAATGAATCGCCCGTTTTATTGGCATTATATTGAGCGAACCGGCGGCACGCCTGCGCCGATGCAACTAACGCTTATTACAAAACAAACGGAGAAAACAAACTCACTAGAAGGAGAACGGCTGCATTTTGGTTCACCTAGATTGCATCAAATTTTCCGCTCCGCGCAAAAACGCGGCGGCTTCATTCGCTTGTATGAGGAAGTAGATACTTACCAGCAATCACACATTCCACTTCATCCTTGGCTTGGATTAAACGTGAAAATTTCTTACCAGTGTGACAGAACGAAAGATCAAATTTTGTCACTCGGATTGCACTTAATCAGCGGAACAATTATCGAGCAATTTCATGACCGATTACAGAAACTGAAGCTTACCCCGAAAATACCTGATTATTGTTTTACGATTTCCCCGCTCATCAAACCAAAAAGCGGTATTGGACGTTTAGAACAATACATTCGTAGACACATCTTTCAAGATGATCACACATGGGCGGAAAAAGCGAAAGAAAGATGGGCAGAAGATTTGGCGCTTCTTGATCATTTTTATGAAGGGATGGAAGAAAAACCAGAATGTTATTATATTGAAAAAGAAGCGCTTGAAGAGCAGTATAAACCAAGAATTATCGTTTCCGTCATTAACGGAGGACTATTTTACTTGCATCCCCGTTCCTAATCGTTCTGTTTTCGCTAACTGCTATTGAAAAAGGAGCGTTTCCGTCATGGGAACGCTCCTTTACGAATGGCGCCGAAATAAGAGACGAAGAGAGATAGGAATCATTCCAAACCAACGGTATAATAGCGGCGGCTTCTCCTGTTTGCGCTGCATCCGCTTTTTCTTGCGCTCTTCTTTCGGCAAATCCATATAGGTTACAAGCTGTTGGGTGACAAACTTTACGTAATCGTTTGTCGACATACATGCCACCCCCTTTTCCATTAGCTTTTCCATTCTTTTTCTACTTTAATCACATTTGCAATCTTTTCGGCCATTTTGCTCCACCGTTCGATTGGTTGTACTGACGCTTATATCTTCTTCTCGATAATAAGGAAGAATAATTTTTCAATTCATCAAGATGAAGTAATGGATAATAATGAATTACAAACCGTTTATCACGAATTATTCTCCGTCCATTCGATAATATCAAGGGATGGAAATAAAACGATAAACGTAGCGCTATAGCGAATTCCTCCATCGGAACGGGCAAAAATCAAAGCTTTTACTTTCGTTTCATCAATTTTTTCCCACTTATAATTTGCTTTGCCAATCGGGTAAACAAAAACCCCCTCATTCCCTTGTAAATCGGGAAAAGATGCAATCTGTTTTTTGACATCAAAAACCGCCATTTGCATAATCGAATCGACTTCATACGATTGTTGCTCGTACGCGATTGATTCCATTTCCACCCGATACAATTCGAGCACATGAGAAAATGCTAACAGAAAGAAAAAAGAAACCACGACTGTAATTGGAAAAATCATACCGCTTTGATTTCGCATCACAAACGCCACCCTGCTAAAAAAGTCGAGAAATAAACGCTTCATATGTTTTTCCGTCCGTCGCTCTTACATGAAGAAAAATTCCGTGATTGGTCAATGTATATGTGACATTTTCGACAAATTGCAGCGCCGTTTCATTGCCTGTGCCGTTTACTTGTCTGCGAATCGATGAGCGGTATAGGTCAAAACTGACTTGATCCCCTGTAAATTTTTCTAAATATAGCGTCGTACCATTGCTTTTCCATTGTTTCGATTCATTTAACTCCCTTTTGAGCTGCTGTACAAAAATTTCCCACTCGATACGATGAAATCCATTAACGTTTTCATATTTGAATAAACGCGCATCTAAAAGAAGCGACAACAATGATGTAATCAGTAAAACGATCAACAAGACGATCAGCATTTCTAAAAAAGTAAACCCATTTTTCGAACCGATCATCGTTTTACATATCCACACCTTTCTGCGCTGCGGTTTGCGTAGTCAGTCCAACGTACGCATACTTTCCACATATCGTTTTCTTCGTAATCCGAATGAATCACAAATGTTGTTCGTCCATCTACTACCGTCATTTCTTTGTGGATATTTTCTTCGTATAATGCCGCATCCAATATTTGTTGCGCCTTTGCTTTTAGAGCAATATTTTGACGCTCCATCATTATTTGTGCAAACAAAGGCAACAATACTGTTGTAATAGCGAGCAATAACGCCAAAGCAAAAACCGCTTCCACTAAGGTAAAGCCATTACAGTTTTTGCACATAAAACCTCCCTTTTCCTAGCAAAAATACGATTTTATATGTTCTATCTTTTCTTTTTAACAATAGCGATCCCGCTTTATTGATATTTCCGTTTTCTAAAAAAATGAGCGGCATCGTCAATGTAGTCAGCTGAAATTTCCATTCGCTAGGGATCGATCGTTTTAAAATCGTTTTCTCTGATGTTATTTCCGTGATACGATACTCTGGGTGATTTTCCGAAAACGTAACCGCTACCGATGTTTTATGGGTCATTGCATATTGTTGTGCATACAACAAATCATTGCGGAGCTGTGTAATGATATACATTTCTGTTTTCTGTTTCGCAACGCTGTTTAAAGAAGGGAAAGACACCGCCATCAATACCGTGATGGCGGTTAAAACAAGAAGCATTTCAATAAAGGTGAAGCCATCATTACGCGCCACTTTCACTTACTTCCCCGTTGCTATTAATTTGAATTTTATGTCCATTTGGACAATGGTCTGACTTAATATACTTTCCATCAATAAGCTGCTGTATTGTCGGAATTTGTTTATGTTCCATTTCATACGCCTTCACTTGGGCTTGGACGGTGTTCACAAACGCTTCACATCCTTTGTTATTAATCATTCCATTGTGTTTCGTTATATTTGGAATGACAATAAGCAATAAAATAGAAATAACCATTAATACAATTAACATTTCGATTAACGTAAACCCTTTTTCATTCATTGGCATTTTCCCTCCTATAAATTGTTCATCATCGAAAACATCGGAAGCAAAATCGCTAAATACATGCAAATAACGAGAATGCCCACAAAGGAAAGCAAGATCGGTTGAACGAGTTTCATCGATGTTTCTATACGATCTTCCATTGTTTGAAAAACAATTTCGCTATAATGGCTTAATTCTTTTGCCAATTCTCCGTTTGATTGCCCGTGACGAACGACAAGCGCCAACTCTTGTTCGTAGTACTCACGTGACGCGACAATGGCATCTAACGATATTCCTTTGACAAGCTGTTGTTTCATTCTTTTTCCTTCCTCACGTAAAAAAGGGAGTTTCTCTTGCCGCTCAAATATTTGCAGCGATTCATAAATAGATAAACCACCTTGTAATAAATGGCCTAATTGCATTGCGAACATATGCGTAAAATATAGCTTCGCAAAGGAACGAATAAAAGGGATTTTCATTATTATGTTGATCTGTGTAGGTATTTCGAGTTTTTGAAACCAGCTAATGTATAAAAGAAAACAAGCAATAGCGAAAACACCTAAAACGCCAAACATATTGGGAATGATCGAAACAACTTGAATAAAAATAGAGGTAATGGAAGAAGAAGATAACGATGCGGAAAACTGAAAAAATTGAGGAAGGAGCACATGTTGCACGATCGCTAACATCAATACCATAAAGAAAAGCAAAAATAGCGGATAGCTGCTGGTTTTCCGAAACCTTTGTAAATATTCAGCCTTGTGCAACAGCATTTTCCCTGCTTCCGCGATTCCATGTGACAAATCGCCATGTTGTTCGGCAAAAAACAAATAGCCGATTGCTTCCCGATGAAAATGAAGCGGGGCAATCGATTGATAAAAAGGCAGTCCAGAACGAAGATGGGAAAGACAATGCTGTAAGTCGCGGCGGCGGGAAAGAGGCTGCTGAATTTCTAGAAATTCAATGGCTTGAGATAATGAATACCCTTTTTCAAGCAAGTCTCCAAGCCGTACTAAAAATGCTCCTTGCTGACGCAGCGGCCATTTTCGTTTATTCATTTTCTCCCCCCTAGCCTTTTCCGATGGAATGTCAAGAGGCGATGGCATCCCTCGTTTCTCCACCAAATTCCTTATTTATCAAACTTTTGACACTACCTGTAAAGAAGGTGTGCTGGCAAAAATCCAAGAGCAACTCCTTTTCGAATAACGTGTTGCAACGTATAGTAGTGATGCGTCTTTTCCTTTGTTTGTACGGATTGAATGGCATTCGACAAAGCATTCCCATACAGCAGTTCATGGACAGCAGCGCGGCGAATGGAGCGATGTTTACGGCAAAATATGGAGCAATGTTCACCGCAAAACGGGCATACTAAATCCACGAGCCGCTGTGCGACAACGGCGAGCAATGTTTGCTCAATATCTCCAAGCGGAATCCCGAATTCACGCAAACGGTAAATCGCACCAACAGCGTTTTTTGTATGCATGGTCGTAGCAATCAAATGTCCCGTCATTGCTGAGCGTACCGCAATTTTCGCGGTCTCGGCGTCGCGAATTTCGCCGATCATAATCACATCCGGATCATGGCGCAAAACAGCTTTTAAACCGGTTGTATACGTAATTCCCGCTTTCTCATTAATTTGCACTTGCAATATGTTGTCGATTCGCTTTTCAACAGGGTCTTCCAATGTGATGACATTGCGATGCCACTCATATTGACAAATGCGCAATAACGTATATAATGTTGACGTTTTGCCTGATCCAGTTGGTCCTGTAAAAATAATTAATCCTTGGGGCTGCCGAAAAAGGGAAAGTAACGTTTTCGTGGCATTTGCAAATAGAGAAAGTTGTGATCGAGGAATAAAAAAATTCTGCGGAAGAAGCCGGATAACGAGGCTTTCATCATACGATGTCGGTAATGTGGAGAGGCGTAAGTGAATGATTTCTTCCTGATGCCTTGCTTCCATCGCTCCGCTTTGCGGACGGCGGCGTTCGCCAATGTCCATCCCTGCTAAAAATTTAAAATGCGTAATAAGCCGCTCGCACATTTCTTTTGTCAGCGCTTCCTTTTCCATCAGCAATCCATCTAACCGGAAACGCACAATCGCATCGTCTTTGCGCGGAACGATATGAATGTCAGATACATGAAGCAAACTCGCTTCTTTTATGAGACGATCGGCAACATATTCAATTTCATTCATTTGCTCATCCTATTCCCCCTTTCTCCGTTTATGTATTCGACTTGCTTTTTTATTTTCCTGCTTCAAAAATAAAAAAATTTCATGAACATTTAATGAAATTTTCACGATATTTATGATGATAGTGCTAAATATCATTTCTTCTGAAAAAGCCGTTGTATTATAATGAACTTAGTAATTTATCCGTCTAGGAGTGATGGAATATGGAACAAACATTAAAAATTACAAACGTATTGGCAGATCCAACACGCTACCATATTTATGAATACATTACAAAAAAGCATAAGAAGGTATCTGTCCAAGAAATTGCAGAAGCGTTTAACATCCATCCAAATGTCGCCCGCCTTCATTTAACAAAGCTTGAGGATGTAAATATGATCGTTTCGGAAACACAAAAAACAGGAAAAGGAGGACGGCCGAGCCGGCTTTATCGTCTATCTGACAAAGTGATTCAACTTCATTTTCCATTTCGGGATTACCAACTTCTCTCAAAAATCGCCATTCAAACAATGGCAAAGCTTGGTGATGTTGGAAAGCAAGCGCTATATGAAACAGGAAAAAATTTCGGAAAAGAACTCGTTGCCCAGCGAATCCCTCATGACCAATCTGTGCAAGAATTAACGTTTGCGGAAAAAGCGGAAATCGTGAAAGAAGCAGCAGAAGCGGCGGGACTTTATCCAACGTTTGAATATAATGAAAAAGAAGGTAAAATATATTTACAAGTTTTCAATTGTCCATTTAAAGAAATCGCCTTTCAAGAACCAGAAATCATTTGCCAAATGCATTATGCATTTTTGCAAGGAATGTTTGAAGTTCTCTTTCCAAACGTTGAACTAGTCGAAATGGAAAACATGATAAAAGGCTGCGACTGTTGTTCATATCGGGCGAATTTAGTAAAGTAAGCGCTTATGCAGATTGATCATCGCTTTTCTGCCGAAATCGGCAGAAAAGCATTTTTATGGCCACAGCGGTCCAGCTTGTTTTCAGTGTATCGACTTATTATTGAAAGCATTATTTACATTCTCATAAATTGTACATTATAATAATTAAAGATAGGGACTTGGTCATAAAAAGGAGGGATACATAATGGATCGAATGTTCCGCGTCTTAGCATTTTGGACCGGCATTTTTGCAGTCATGTTTTATCTTGGACATATGCATACGACCTCATTAATTTTCTTTGGTCAAACAGTGTTTTTCCTATTTCTCGGTTTTTTGAAATTGACGGAAAGAATGTACATTTATATTTTCGGAGCATACTTAACAATTTTCTTCGCTGCATTTACGTATTGGACAACATTTATGATGGTCCCTGGCATGGGAGAATAAGAAAAATGAGCGGGAGGATAATTTCTCCTGCTCATTTTTTGTGACCAATCAGGCAAATGATAAAAACTCTGGCTGTACCCATATATCATCCCAATGAATACGAACTCCTTTTTGTTGGATCATTACATGGAAATCCGTACTCATCCCTCCATCCATGATCAATGAACGAATCGCCCGATTTTGCCGGCTTTTTTCGGAAAATGGATTCGAGTCATTATGTTCTTCTAAATATAGCAATATTCCTGCAGCGAGCAAAAAGCGGTCTTGCCTTAGCATAGAAACATATTGCCATCCTGCTTGTTTGCCATACATTCGTAACGCATCCCACTGAATATGAGCAGTCAAATCCATTTCTCCAGGATACATAAGCGGATTTGTTATTAGATGATGGCGATAATACCCTCGCAAGCTTCCTTGCCGTCTTGCCGGCAATTGCAGCTCTTCATCCGTATAACCATAATCAATAGTAAACATCACGCAATGACGAAAAAATGGGGCTGTCTCCAAAAGAAATGTTTTCAGCGCAAGCGGCACTTCTAAACGTTGCCCGTCCGCTAAAGAAAGCTGTCTTTCGTGCAAATATTGAATAATATGTTCATTTTCTAACGGATATTTTTCCTCTACCAACTTGTGGTCATCAACAGTAACAAACAACTCATACACTGTTCCGTTCTCCTTTGTGATGACATGAACGGGAAAAGCATCAAAAAACTCGTTGCTAAAAACGATTCCCGAAAACGAGGATACATGCTGTTGGAATTCTTTTATATCTTTATATTGCTTCACTTTTTCAGCAACATCGCCAAGTGTTTCCAATTGTTTTACCCGATGGGCAGGACTTGTTTCAATCATCGTATATGTTAGCTGCCTGTATGTATTTGGACTTTTTGCTTTCCACTCATTTAACACGGCACGAGCGAATCTGCCATCTCCACCCCCAAGTTCACAAATATGCGGCGGCACATTTTGCCTCTCTACTAGACGAAGAAAAAAAGAAGCAAACAGCTTGCCAAACACATCAGAAACATGGCTGTTTGTAAAAAAGTCCCCCTCTTTTCCTATTTTCGTTTTTTTGCGCATATAATAACCGCACCGTTCATCGTATAAAGCAAGTTGCATGTAATCTGCATACGATAATCGCCGCAGCTCCGAAGTTTTGATTGCTTCATAAATCGGGTTCACCACTCGCATATTTCCTTCTCCTATTTTTGTTTTCACTATTGACATAGTAAAAATACTGTTATATTGTTATAGATAGTAGCTTAACTATATCCCCTCCCATTATATGGATAGAACATCCCCCAAAAACCCTTCTTCTTAAAGAAGGGTTTTTTGTTTTTAAAAAGCAAAACGTGCCGCTTTTGCAGTAGTTAAAGAGAATTCGACACGTTTGCTTTTTCATTCACCATCTTCTCCTCTTTTCCTATTGAAAAGTCAAAAATCTCCTCCCTTCAAAGAAAAGAAGGAGCGTTAAAATCCATGCAAAAATGGATTTGTATCCATTTCTGCTCCAATTGTCGTTTCGCGCCCATGCCCAGACAATACGACTGTTTCTTCCGGCAATGTAAGCAGCTTATCGTGAATGCTGCGCAATAGCTGTTCATGATTTCCACCTGGTAAATCAGTGCGTCCAATGCTTCCTAGAAAAAGGACATCTCCCGAAAACACCGCTTCAATCTCTTTACAATAGTAAGAGATGCTTCCTGGCGAATGTCCAGGTGTTTCCAAAAGTTCAAAAGCAAAATCCCCAATTTGCAATGTTTGTTCTCCTCGCAAACAAGTGGGTTCATGATGAACAACCACTTGACCGATGCCAAAATAAGCAGATCCGTTTAAAGCAGGATCAGTCAGCCACTCTTTTTCATTTTCATGAATATAAATTGGAAGCTCCCATTTCTTTCTCACTTCATTGATGCCGCCGATATGATCGAAATGTGCATGTGTCAGCAAAATCGCAAGTGGTGTTAATCCTTGTTCTTCAATATGGCGTACAATTTTATCCCCTTCGCCTCCCGGATCAAAAATAACACAAGTTCCATCATCATGCGATAAAATGTACGCATTTGCCTGAATCGGCCCAACTGGAATACATTTCCATTCCATCATGATTCCTCCCTATAATTAGACATGATTACAAATTGAAGGAAATCCATTGGAGAAGATAGCGGCAGATAAAGAAGCGGACCGTTTATCCACTTTTCCAGCTTCAACAAAAAAGCGCTTCGTACATTTACAAGTAAATTCCTATCGCATCATCATTTTTATTTTATCTTAACATTTATCGATTTGCCATTGGTTAGTGGATTCGCTTACATATTTTCAAAAGGCATGTTATAATGGTCATGTGATGATTCATATTTTCATCCTCGACAAATAAATAAAAAATGATTACAATGAAAAGGAATTAGTCGGTTTTCTACATAATCTTGTATACGGATTATTTCGAAAAGGAGGGGAAACATAATGGGTACAGTCATTATTTTTGCATTAGTTGCACTGTTAGCGCTTTACGGAGTTGTACGCTCATTGCGTGACAAAAATATACTCGGGGTTCTTTTCGGACTTGGAGCTGTTGCTGTATTTGGCTGGTTTACCATCATGACCGTATTGCACCATGGTATTCCAACAGGCACGCATTAAAACGCAAGAGGCATTTACAAGCCTCTTGCGTTTTTTATATGTTATGATTTTCCTCAAGCCATATACAGCGCTGCTAGAAAAATGCCGAGACTATCTTCATAAATCTCTGTAAACTGTTCAATTGGCAGCGGATTTACTCCTTCGCCTAATTCCACCGTATACCCTCTTCGCTTCCACGTTTGAATAAACCAATCGCGATATCCCGCATGGCTGTCAATATACTTTACTGCTTGATAACCGCTCGTTTTCGCAAATTCCTTTACCGTTTCTTCCGCCTCAGATGGCTCAAATCCTTCATATCCCCAGTATATCTCTTTTCCTTGCGTGTGAAACGCTAAAATCATGTCAAAATCACTTTCTTCCGCTAATGCAGCCATCGCCTTTGCCTCCGGTTCAGTAAGCGGTGCAAATCCCGGAAAATCACGGGGAGCAGGTGCTTTTGGAATTTTACGGGCTCGTTCGACTTCCCATTTCGCCGGAAATTGATTATTTAAATCAACGCCGCGAATGTTCGCTTTCCATTGTGAAAAGTCATCGGAGAATCCTCCATTCATTCGAATCACTTCGCTACGATACGGTTCTTGCTCAGGGGGACCGTGTAAAACGAGGTCGACGCCATCTGGATTCACCATCGGCACAACAGATAATGTCACTTTTTTATAATAATCAAGCATATGATGTCCTCGAAGCGGCTCACTGTTTGTCACTGCTAGCAAGTAATCGTTGAGAAACGTCATGATAATCGCCGTTGTAATCCATTCGTTCGCATGAAACGAACCGTTCAGATGAACGCGAATCGGCCCTTGACCAATTTTTATTTCGATTAATGGCAATCCGAGCACACTATATCCGATCGTTCTTGTTCGCGCGAATGGATAACAGCGGCAAAGTGCTTCAATATCTTGCTGTAGTGCGGAAAAATCGTATGTTTTCTGCCCTTGAACAACGCGGGAAATCACTCTCTTTGGCAGCTGCACTGATCCGCTGATAATTTCAGGCGTTCCTTTCATCCGTTGCAATGCTTCTTCATGCACAGGGAAAAAACTAGCCAACTCTTCCCACGTATGAACGGTTTCATATCCTGGAATACGTACAACTTCACCTGGTTCTAGTTCATCCTTTTTTATATGTGGATTAGAGTCTGCCAACAATTCGTAAGGAACGGAAAACCATTTGCTATACATCGCTAGCGTATCACCTAGAGAAGCATATATATTCAAAGCGGTCTCTCCTTCCTAGATGTTCTACCTTCAACATATGAGCATACGGTGTAGAAAATGAAAAATAAAAAACGATTCATCGGCAGATGTCCTTTCGATGAATCGTTTACCTTTTGCATATTCACTTTGTAATCAAACAGACAGTGACATTTTTGCCAACCATGCACCGCCAATTACTCCCGCATCATTGCCAAGCGTCGCCAATACAATCGTGGCTCCCTCCGCGACACGCGGAAACGCAAAACGACGGAAATAAGTACTGACACGTTCTACTAATATATTACCTGCTTTTGACACCCCGCCGCCAATAACGATTTTTTCCGGATTTGACACATTCGCTGCATTCGCCAATGCCAGTCCGAGGTAAAACATCACTTCATCCACAACCTCGAGCGCTAGTTCGTCATTCGCTCTCGCCGCGTCAAATACCGCTTTGGCAGTTACGGTTTCATCGCGAAGCAAAGTCGTTTTATCCCAATGTGATAATTTTTCTTTTGCGATTCTTACAATTCCCGTGGCAGAAGCAATCGTTTCCAAACAGCCGGTTTTACCGCAATTACACGGCGCACCGCCTTTTGGAAGCATTGTCATGTGGCCGATTTCTCCACCGGCACCGTTTACGCCGTGCACAATTTGACCATTGGCAATAACCCCACCTCCGACACCGGTACCAAGTGTGACGCAAATAAGGTCGCGCGCACCACTTCCAGCTCCTTTCCACATTTCCCCGAGGGCGGCAATATTCGCATCATTGTCCACCGCTACAGGAAGGGATGTTTCTCGCTCAAGCCGCTCTTTTAATGGGTAATTTTTCCACCCTAAATTCACCGCTTCATAAAGCATCCCTGTTTCCATATGCACCGGTCCCGGCGCGCCGATCCCAATGGCTAAAAGCCGATCTTTGCTTTCTCCAAGGTGATGTAACGTCTCCTCTAGCGATTGTGATATATGCTTTACAATGTTTTCCCCTTTGTTTGAAATATCGGTATCGATCTCCCATTTATGTACGATATCACCATCTGTTGTCACAAACGCCATTTTAGTCGTCGTTCCGCCTAAATCCACTCCAACAAGCCATTTTTCCGTCATGTTTCGTCATTCCTTTTCATTCGTTTTTCTCTTTCGAGTTGCGCCTCATGTCTTAATATAAAAAGCGACATTTGATAATCTTTCACATCAATCAGCTGCGACTGGTATAGTTCTTTTAATTCTTCCTCCATCAGCTCTAAATCTGCTAAACGATCCCCTACATATATAATCGTTCCAAACTGTTTTAAAAGTTGCTGCACATCGTATACCGTTTTCATTGTTTCACCTGCACATTTTTTACTCAATATAAATGTATAAAGAAACGTCCATTTTCGTCAAGAAAGAAAAAAACTTGAACGCATCATGGACAATGGAAAACAAATTCATACATCTTTTCCCCTTTACGTGCATATATTGGTGACAAACTTGTCCGTGTAGGGGGCTATTATGAGAAAATTAGTTCCGATCGCAATGATTATAGCAGCGTTTTTATGCATTATTTCATTGTTTCCATTTTCCTCCCATCAACCAACAAAAGAAACGATCATCTTTTTCCCGATTAATCCGCACGTAAAGTTTCATGATGCAAAAACAAAGCTTCAATTGCAGCCGCGAAAACGGGAAGGAAAGTATTCATTGCTTTGGTCAACATCGTCTTCATTAGACCGGAACGCTTACTTGCGTCAAGATATTTCCTTGCTTTTTGCAGATGGGCGTCTTGTTGATCGTCTGTCAAAATGGAAGAATAATGTCCAAACATTAGTGCAGGAAAAAAAAGTGACAGCAAAAGATAGCCATCTTTTTCAAACGATTTCTTTTCACCATGGAGAACTTCATGAAGGAAATGCAATAACAAGCAGCCAAACAATGACAAGCGATTACTTGTACGTGATCGATTCTCCGTACAGCCCGCTTGCTTCCTTTCACCGTGCAACAACAAGGGATGAAAAAGAGTGGCAAAAAGTATTAAACAAAACGACAAACGAATTTCTTCAGCAGAAAGCACAATCGCTCTTATCTCACTTCTCTATAAACAGCCAACAATATTATTCATTCTATTTGCCTGATTTAATTATTTACAATGAACAACCTTTGCCTGACCTTTCTATGGAAAAAACGCAAGAAATACTTGGGAAACTTTGGGAAGGAATATATAAATCTTATTTTCTCGGCATAAAAAAAGAGGATGGATCCATCCTCTCGCCAATCGGCAGTACAATACCGCTTATTTTAATAAGCAAAGATTATTCCCACTTAATGGTTCTCACTGAGACAAAAGATGGAGAAAAAATTCAGCTGATCCAGCAAATTTCCAGTTAGAATCCGATATATAAACCTAAGGCGGCAGCGCTCACCGTCACTAGCAATGTTCGCACTTGCCGCTTCCAATCAAGATGGTTTGGCAAATGGACAATACCCGAAGCGAGAAATCCGCCAATTAATCCGCCAATATGCCCGGCATTATCAATTCCAGGCACCATTATCCCAAATAACAGGTTGATAATAATCAAACCGATAATATTGGTTCCGATCGTTTGGAAAAATAGATGCCGATATACAGTGCCAAAATAAAGAAGCGCTCCGAATAAACCAAAAATAGCGCCTGATGCTCCTGCGGAAAGAGAAGTAGTAAATAAAAAACTGCCCAGCGTCCCAAAAAACCCCGCAATAAGATAGATAAAGAAAAAGCGCCACGATCCGTAAAGACGTTCGACCGTCATACCCAAATAGTAAAGGGCGAACGTATTCATCAATAAATGCAAAAAGCCAATGTGCAAAAAAATCGGTGTAAAAAAGCGCCACCACTCCCCTTCTTGAATAAGGGGATTAAATTTTGCGCCATATTGGATCAAAACCGCCGGATTCGTGCTGCCTCCACTCCATTCCATTAACAGAAAGACGAGCACTTGCAATGCGATAAAAATATATGTAAAAACAGGCTTCCCGTATTCAAACAATCGTCTTTCTCTTTCATGCTGTTCTCTCGCTTCCCGTAAAATATCCTGCTTCAGCCGCTCCGCTTCAAAAAATGGATCAATATCATTCACTACTGTCGGAAGGACAATAGGTGTTTGGACAATTTCCGTTAACTGTTGCAATGACATATTTACGTTTCCGGAATGAATAAGAAATGTTCGAAAAACAGCATTTCGCTTTTGTGAAAGCGGCAGCGGCTTCTCGATAAGAAACTCCCAATCGTCAACAGGAGGGTATGTGGAAACATAAATATTGACAATTTCCCTGAATCTTCTTATCCGCCGTTTTTGAATTTGTTCGGCAATGCGCCAAGCATATTCCATATCCCGCTTCAACCATTGGCTCCAATCGATGTCATAACGCACAACCCGAACAATAGGAACGTGTTTATTTTCAAGCGACTCCAGCCAAATTTCATGTGAATGATTGGACAGCTGAATTATACGATAACGCTGTTTTATAAAAAAATAAACAAGCTGCCAAAATAATAATTCCATTTTTCCATTCAAAGTCCCCTCTCCCTTCGTTCCACAAAATCAAACTCCCTATAATTCCTTTTGGCTACAAAACCATTGGAATGCACGAAACTATGAATTCGTTTCGAAAAAATATCGCAAAACAATGGGAAATGCAGCACGAAATGTCCGCACATAGCCAATATGTCTTGAGATTAAAACATCCCACTGTTTCATTGTACCACACTTATCGAAATACTTGAGAATTGATTGTATTGCGGACAAGCGGGATATTCATTGCAAAGCGTACAAGCCATTGTTGTAAAAGGCGAACACGCAATATAGTGTTCACAATCCGGTAGCGGCAGCGATACACCACTATACTACCTATAAACATCAACACGAAATAAACAAATTTGTTCATATTCTCTTTCTCCTTCCTTACCAAAATTCCTCTTTATTGTTTTTTCCCATTCGCTTGTAAATTATGAAATCACTATAAAATAGCAAAAAACGGGCCATAAAATGGACCGTTTTTGATCATTTGCCAAGATAAATAACAAAAACATAAATAATCGTAGAACATGCAATCGATAAAACATTTACAACATCATTGTTTACAAAGCGGCTCCCTTTTATGTGCACGGTTTTTTGCCCGCAATGTTCCTTTCGTTCTGTTTTGAGACCGCATACCGGACATCGATAAACAGTCTGCCAAGCCGCGCCGAACAATGTATCAAAAAAACTGCCGAGCCATCCAAAAAACGCTACCGTCATAATGGAAATGTTGTCCCATTGAAAAGCACTTGCAAAGCCGATAAAAGCAGCTCCCAAAAAAGCGGCAATCGTACCTAATAACGTTACCGCGCCCGATGTTCCGACTTCCGCTTTTTTGAAATTCGGCAATAACCTCGGAGCTTGCCGGCTTAAACTGCCGATTTCCGATGCCCACGTATCCGCGTTTGCAGCGGCGATGGAAATAATAAAGAGGTTAAGCCAAAGCGGCGATGGATTCAAAATGGAAAGAAAACTGATCAGTGCGGGAACTCCCCCGTTTGCAAATACTTGTATATAGTCGCGACATTCTCCTTTTTCTACTTTCTCCATCAGTTGCTGTTTTCTCTTTTTGCCAATCTTACTCCAGATGCTAGAACTAACGAAAAATATACCTAATAATATCATTCCTTTCCAGGAAAACCCTTTTCCAACGATTGTTCCAACAAGCACTGCTGCTATTGCGCCCGAAATGGAAAGGGAACGAATAAAATAGCCGCCAATCGCCACAATAGCGGAAGCAAATACGTATAACCATTCATTCATTACATCTTATAACTCCTTCGTTTGTAATAATCAATTGAACAGGGATGTCATGTTCTTCTACAGGGAGAGAGTCCATCACTTGAAATGAATAAGCTAATGAAATCGTTGGAACGGATACATGCCGCAAATAGCGGTCATAATACCCCCCTCCATATCCAATGCGATAGCCATTTTTTGAAAAACATATTCCAGGAACGACCATTATATCCATATCATTTCCTTTGACTTCGTCCGTGATCTTTTCAATCGGCTCCCACAGGCCAAAATAAGCAGACTCTAATTGAGAAAAAGATTGAATTTTCCGAAATACCATCGTTTTTGTTGCCGGATCGCATTTCGGTACGCTCACCGTTTTGCCTTCACGCCATGCTCGTTCAATAATTGGTTTTGTGTCCACTTCTTTTTCCTTGGAAATAGTAATGCCGATTGTTTTTGCGCTTTTCCATAACGGAAGCCTATACAATCTATCCGCGATTTGTTTATCATATGCTTGTTTTTCTTCATCGGTTAATTGTTGCAATTTTGCTTTTATCATCTTGCGAATTTGCTTCTTTTCCTCCATCTCCTTTTCCTCCTTCACCGGCATCCATCCGCCTAGTAAATGAAACAGAAAAAGACAAAAAGCAGCAGGAATCAATTTCCTACTGCTTACTTCGTTTCACGATGAGGTACCGCCTTTTTGCATCTTGGGCAATATTTTTTTAATTCGAGACGGTCAGGATTATTGCGTTTATTTTTCGATGTAATATAGTTACGTTCACCGCATTCTGTGCAAGCTAGTGTAACGTTAACACGCATGTTTCTTCCCTCCAAACTATAATAACTTATAATCAGACTTTTCTATGATAGCATTTTTTTATGTCGATTTCCACATCTAATTTACGCTTTTTACAAATTATCAATTAAGTATTTATCGAAAAAACAAACCTATGATATAGTGAAATGGGGTGATGAGCATAATGGAATACATCATGATAGGCCTTATCGTCTTCTCTATTTTTCTTTTTTTTATTTCTTTTCTCGCAAAAGACAATATAAAACAAATGGAAGAACAGCTTGATCATCTTACACTATCATTCGCACAAGAATCATATCAATTGAAAAAACGATTGCAAGTATTAGAAGAAGAATTGTTAATTCATCATGAAAATCCGACGCATATCGCTTCGGCTCATGACAGCGATCGATCCACTTTAACCAAAAATCGTGTATTCACGCTCTATAAGCAAGGTCTTTCTTATGAACAAATCGCCCGCGAAACCGCCCTTACAACAGAAGAAGTGCGCATGATTTTAAGGGGACTGGCACGATGATGACGAAGCAGACAATACGCGCGATTGCTCTTGGAATGTTATTTGCCACTTCCGTAATCGGCGCTGCTTACTACATGGAATTCGACACATTGACAGCGACAAAACTTCATGACGCACTGAAAAAAGAAGGGCTGATTGCAATCAGTGAATCAGAATATAAAAGGTTAAAAGAAGCAGCTAAACAGGATAATCCTGCTTCTGTTTCCGACCATCCACCTTCATCCAAAACCATATATGTTTACTTTCTTACGATTCAAAAAGGCGAAGTGCCAAACGACTTCGCACAAAAGTTAGAAGATGCTCATATTATTTCCGATGCTAACGCATTTGTAACCTATTTAGAAACACATGGGCTGACTCGCTACGTTCGCGCCGGCACTTACAAAGTACATAGCGGTATGAGTTACGAAGAAATAGGCGATCTAATCACGAACAAATCCAAATAAAAATGGGGTTACTCCCTAAAACAAGGGAATAACCCCATTTTCGATTTTTATCCAAATCGTCCTGTAATATAATCTTCTGTTCGTTTATCTCTCGGATTCGAAAACAATTGGTGCGTATCTCCAAATTCGATGACTTCCCCGTTTAGGAAAAATGCCGTTTTATCCGAAATACGCGCCGCTTGCTGCATATTATGTGTAACGATAATAATGCTATAGTTTTCTTTCAGCTGTTGCATCAATTCTTCAATTTTCGCCGTTGACACTGGGTCCAATGCGGAAGTAGGCTCATCCATCAAAATAACATCCGGCTCAACCGCTAAACAGCGAGCGATGCATAGCCGTTGTTGCTGTCCTCCCGAAAGCATATGCGCATGCTCATGAAGGCGATCTTTTACTTCATCCCAAAGCGCTGCGGCACGTAAACTTTTCTCGACAATGTCGTCTAACACGCTTTTATTTCGTATTCCATGAATGCGTGGACCGTAAGCAACATTATCATAAATGGATTTAGGGAACGGGTTTGGTTTTTGGAAAACCATTCCGACGCTCGCGCGCAATTCTTCAACATGGTAAGAACGATCAAAAATATTGCGGCCGCGATAGCTGATTTCCCCAGTAATGCGGACATTTGGCGATAATTCAATCATTCGGTTTAACGTTTTAATGTAAGTGGATTTGCCGCAACCAGATGGACCGATAATTGCCGTAATTTCGTTTTCATAAAAAGATAAGTTAATATTTTTTAAAGCGTGATGCTCTCCGTACCATACGTTTAGTTGGTTTGTATGATATACCATCTCCTTTTTCGCGGTTTCTCTTATATTCATATGAGGCCGTTCCATTATTACTGTTACACCCATAAATGTCTCCCCTTTTATTTTGCTATAAAAAGGTAAAACCCGCCTTTAATTCACTATCGTTTTCACTAAAAACGTTTCTATCGCTCACTTATTTTCACTAAGCCTCTATACTTAGGATACACCGGAACTATTAACGGCATTTTAATTAAATGTTAAGCTTTTGTTAAGGAAAATTTTAAAAAAAGAAGGCACCATACGAAACAGTGCCTTCTTTTCCTATTCATTGTTGTTATTCATTTTCGTCCGTGTTTGTCTCTATATCTCCGCTTGTCGTATTGTTTGCAACATTTCCTTTTGCTCTCTCAGCCTTTAGCTTAAAATACGTATCTAAGATTCGTCTGCCGATTCTATTGTTAATGCCGTCGCTCTGTCCTTGCGTCGCCCAAGGAACGACAACAGCAAATGCAACTTCCGGATCGTTATAAGGAGCATATCCGACTAATGTCAAATTATATGTTGGATCATTTCGTCTGCTTTGGATCGGTCCGTCATAGAAAGCTTCCGCTGTTCCTGTTTTTCCGGCCGGCTTATATGGTGCATCGGCGAAATATGCATACGCTGTTCCTTTCGGCTCCTGCATCACCCGGCGGAATCCTTCCTGCACCCGTTTAATATACTCCGTCTTCATATCGATCCGGTTCAATACAACCGGTTCAAAGCGTTGGACAATCGGCCCCAATTCCTTTGCACTATCCGTCGGCTTGCGAATCTCTTTGACAATTTGCGGCTTCATCCGATAGCCGCCGTTGGCAATCGTTGATACATATTGCGCCATTTGCAGCGGGGTGTACATATCGTATTGGCCGATGGAAAGGTCTAGCAATTTCCCAGCTCCCGTTTCTTTTCCCTGAAAACCGCTAAGCTCATTTGGCAAATCAATTCCCGTCTTCACTCCCAGCCCGAATTGGCTAAAATACTTGCGAATGGTCGTGAACGCTTCCGGATTAACGCTTAACGGCCGGTGTGGGCGATACTTCCCGCCGCCGATGGCGATCACCGTTTTAAACATATATACGTTCGAGGAACGCTGCAGCGCGGTCAACTCATTGATCGTCCCCATCGTCTGCCACGATTTTTTAACGGGCGTGTCTTTGATATATAATGGTTCGTCATGGATGTAAGTATTTGGACGCAATACTCCTGTTTGAAAGCCCGACAGCACCGTCGCACCCTTTACTGCCGATCCCATGGCATATGCCGAGGTGATGTTGCCAATAGCAAAATCAACAAATTGCCTTTTTCCGCTTTCACCCTTTGCAAGCAGCTTTCCAGCCATGGATAAAACTTCTCCCGTTTTCGGGTTCATCATCACCACAAACGCCCGGTCAAGCAAAGGGGAATTTCCCCTCCGTTTTGTAGCCATGATTTCTTCTTCGATGATTTTTTCCACTTGCTTCTGAAGTTCGATGTCGATCGTCAGTACAAGATCCTTCCCGCGCTCTCCGTCATATATTTGCTCTATCGAAGTCACATTGCCGGACTTGTCCACGACATTTTTGATTTTTGCCTTTTTGCCATGCAATACACCTTCAAATTGCGCTTCAAGGTAGCTTTTCCCAACGCGATCATTGCGGCTGTAGTCACGCGCCAAAAAATAGTCGAGCCGTTCGCGCGGAACTCCCTCATCATCTTTCGTCACATTGCCGAGTACAGAACGAAACGTATTGCCATACACATAATGTCGTTTCCAGTCAACCGTGGTATTTACCCCTGGAAGCTCCTCGAGGTGTTCGCTGACAACAGCGTACTCTCTATTCGTTACGCCCTCATTCTTCACCATTTGCGGAGTTAGCGCATATCCGCTGTCCATCTCATGTTTGATTGCGATAATTTCTAATTCTTTTTTTGTAATCTCGCGCAAATCATCTGGTGTAATTCGTTCTAATGTGAGCTCATATATTTTTTTATCGATTTCTTTTTGTGACAATCCTTGTTTTTCTAATCGTTCTCGTTCTTTTTTACTTACTTTTTTCTCTGCTTTTTCTTTTCGTGTTAAAATCCAATAATCTTTCATATCGCGTTCCGTAACTTTGTCAACTGGTTTGTTGATATATTTAGCCAATTTGCGTGCAACTTCGAGCGTATCTTCCGGTTTCGTCGTTTTGGAACGCGTATATGTAATGGCATTTCTCGGAATATTATCCACAATGACGCGATGAAAACGGTCGTAAATTTTTCCGCGTGGCACTGGGGTGCTGACAATTTCATCCTCCGTACGCTCTGCCTCTTTCCGGTAATATTCCCCATAAACGATTTGTACGACACCAAGCCGTAAAATAAGTGCCGAAAACAGCAAAAACACAACAAAAAAAAGTATGTTCAATCGAAACGGCACTTGTGCTCTTTTTTTCTTTTTCAACTAGCCTCCTCCTCTTCTTTTAGCACTTACTTTTTATTGTAAAAGAAAGATGGCAACTTTTCTAGAAAAAAACCATGGGAAAAGAGGGCTGCCTATGCTGGAGAGCCCCCTTCTTCATTCGCCAACTTTGGTGAAATAAACGGATGCCTTTCTTCATTCGTTCCTCTGTCATCTAAATGAATATGTCGTACAAATAAATAAATGATGAAATGCCCTGCGCCAAGTATTAACATTAAAATCGATATTCCTGTTCTTTCGTCAAACAATGTAATCGCAGTTAAAAAAGCGAGAATGGATACGATACGCCCGCCGTTTAAAAACAACTCGCGGACAACGATATACTCAATTCGCATTTCTGCCGATTTCCAGCTTCTCCCTATCACATCAAACGTCAATGACGAATACGGAACGAGGAATAGAGGATAAGCGATGGCAATCGCAATCGCATATAAGATCAAGCGCGGATAGGAGACATGAAAAACGATAAGAAAAACAGCCCCATATAACAATAAGCCGCCACATAAAATCGCTTTTTTTCGATATTTCCGTTTCATCAACCTGGAAACAATATAGTAGGCAATAAATGATGTCAGCGAGTTCACGAAGCCAAATTTTCCTAATGCCATCTCACTTTTCGAAGTGATATACACTAATACGGAAATAACGAACATAAACGTTCCTTCGCGCAACCCTTGGAAAAAATGAGCGTTCGTAATCAACCGCCAATTTTTATTATAACGCCGTTCTTTTAAAATGCGAAGAAATAAATAATTTCCTTTCGCGGGGCGTCGTTTGAGAAAAAAACTGCAAATGACAGCAATAACAAACAATCCAAGTGAAATAGAAAAGATAAACGTATATCCTTTCGTATTTGCCAATGAAGAAATAATATATCCCGCAACGATCGGGCCAGTCATTCCAGCCATAGAAGTAAGAATCCCGAAAAACCCGTTAAAAAAATCGCGAGTTTCCGGTTCGGTAATTTCAAATGTCAATACATTAAAAGCAAGCCAATAAAATCCATAGCCGATACCTAAAAGCGCACCCAGCACGATCAAGTAGTTATGGGCGCGACTTCCGGCAAGCAACACGGTAATAAAAAAAATCGCCAAAAACGATACGCCTAAACGCAATACAATAATGCGGTCCACTTTTTTGGCCAATTTTCCAGCGAAAATAAACGTCAGCGGCTGCAATGTAACAACGGACAAATTGTATAGCGCTAAATCACGAAACTCTCCAGACTGTTTCCATAAATACACATTGACAAACGTATTGGAAAGCGCAACACTCAATGCATAAAAACCGCCGATGCACAGCAGCAACACTAAGTCCCGAGTAATTTGTTCTTGACCAGTAATTTTTTTGATGATTGCCATGATAAACTCCCCTTTTTCGTCTAAAGGGTAGTGTTGCAAATTTTCGTTGTTCTATGCATCGGGGACGGAAAAAGCACTTATCCCTTGCAAAAACAAAAAAAACCGGGCTAAAAGCATCCTCTACTTTTAGCCCAGTCCGTACGCTTCAGCAGCTCATTATTTCGCTTTTGCTTCGCTGTAGCGTCTTGCTACTTCGTCCCAGTTGACAATGTTCCAGAATGCGGCAATGTATTCTGGACGACGGTTTTGATATTTTAAGTAATATGCATGCTCCCAAACGTCTAAACCAAGAATTGGCGTTTTTCCTTCCATTAATGGAGAGTCTTGGTTTGGAGTGCTTGTCACTTCAAGCTCACCGTTGTTGACAACAAGCCAAGCCCAACCAGAACCGAAGCGAGTCGCAGCCGCTTTTGTAAATTCTTCTTTAAACGCAGCAAAGCTGCCAAATTTTTTGTTAATCGCATCTGCTAGTTCGCCTGTTGGCTCACCGCCGCCGTTTGGCGAAAGAATCGTCCAGAATAGAGAGTGGTTAGCATGTCCGCCGCCATTATTGCGAACTGCTGTGCGAATGCTTTCTGGAAGTGCTTCCAAATTGCTGAGCAGTTCCTCAATCGATTTGTTTTGTAAGTCCGCATGTCCTTCTAAAGCAGCATTTAAGTTTGTGACATAAGTGTTATGGTGTTTTGTGTGGTGAATGTTCATTGTTTCCTTGTCAATGTGTGGTTCCAATGCGTCATAAGCATAAGGCAATTGCGGTAATTCGAAAGCCATATTAACTCCTCCTTTTTTGTTTTTATGTATCCGAACGCAAAATATAGTATAACCACTGTGCGTTCGTTTAAAATTAGCTTACCAAAATTGCCACAATGTTTCAATTTATTTGCTTGTAACTCCTAGGAACAGAAACGTTCCTAGGGAGATTTTTTATACGTGCGTCTTTAGTTGAATTATCAACGCGCACAATATACAATGAACAATGGAGGACAGGAAGGATGTGTCAAGGATGAATATGTTTGTGCAGCTATGGAAAAGTTTATATTCCCCGAAAGATATCGCACGTTTTCGCTTTCAAGGAATTGGAAAAACCATTGGATATGTATTTTTGTTAACCTTTCTTTCAATCCTGCCGATGGCCTATTACTTAACCACTTCTTTTGTCGAAGGAATTCGTAATACAAGCGCTCTTTTACAAAATGAACTCCCTTCGTTTACGATTGAAAACGGTCAATTGCATTCTTCTGCAAAAGAGCCCATTCATATTGATCAGCACGGCTTTACCATTATTTTTGACAGCACCGGCCAAGTAACAAAAGAAGACGTAGAGCGCTTTAGCAACGCCATCGGGCTTTTAAAACACGAAGCTGTATTAGTCGCCAATCATCAACCACAATATTATAGCTATTCTACGTTTCCAGATATAAAAATAACAGACGAAGATGTCCATTCCTTTATCGAAACCATGCAGTCACTGCTGCCTGTTTTCATTCCGTTGTCGCTTCTTATTATTTATTTATTCGCAAGCGCGAGCAAATTTATTGGCATCTGTATTCTCGCCTTCTTCGGATTAATTTTGCGCAGCACTCTTGATAAAAAACTACAATATCGCCATACTTGGATTATGTCAGCATATGCCGTTACTTTATCAACAGTGTTTTTCACGGTTATGGAGGCGCTGCAAACAGTTGTGCCATATGCTCCATTTATTCATTGGTTCGTCTCGATTGCCGTGCTATTTTTGGCAATGAAAGAAGTTCCTTCCGCAAAACCGCAAAACGAATAGGCCGCTATCGGCAACGATAGTGGCCTTTTTATGCAGCGTTACTCATCTTTTTTTTGGTTCGGCGACTCCCCGAAAAATAGCGTTGCAATGCAGCGGAGGCAAAACGAGCGGTAATATTAAACAAAAGAACCATAATAACAAGTATCGCTGCGGATTTCGCCGCAATTATTTTCGCATCTGGAACAATTCCCTCTGAATTTAATTTCCAAATGTGTACGGTTAACGTTTCTGCCGGCCGAAAAACATTCAATGGGTGTGCTTTGCTCGATAAATCGGCAGCAAAGTTTAATAACGGTGTCGTTAATCCTGCGGTATAAATTAATGCGGCTGCCTCGCCAAAAATTCGCCCCGCTGCTAAAATGACCCCTGTCATGATTTGCGGAAGCGCAGCCGGAAGAATTACTTTCACTAACGTTTGCCACCGCGTCGCTCCTAACCCAAGACTAGCTTCCTTTATGCTCGAGGGAACATCTAAAATCGCATTCTCACATATACGCGTCAATCCTGGCAAGTTTAATATGGTAATCGCCAACGCGCCGCCAATTAACGTGTAGCCCCATCCTGTTAGCGTCACAAACGCCAATAATCCAAACAATCCAACGACAATCGATGGGAGAGATGCCATCGTTTCGATGCACAACCGAATAAAATTAAGCATTCTTCCTTGTTTGGCATATTCCGCCAAATAAATTCCCGCTCCTAATCCTAATGGAACAGAAATCAATAACGTAATAACAAGCATATAAAGCGAGTTAATAAGCTGAGGACCAACTCCTCCACCTGCTTGCGTATTGCTTGGTTTTCCAAACAGAAAATCTGGCTGCCAAAATCCCCAGCCTTTTGACAAAACCGTCACAAAAAAGAAGATAAGCAAACTAATGACGAAAGCAGCAATCACATAAAATATGCCCGTCCAAATTTTATCGACCACTCTCGATCTCATATTATCGTTCCCCTCTTTGTCCGATCATGCGTATAAGCACAATAAAGAAAAAGGAAATAAGCAGCAAAATCATCGCCAATGTCCACAACGCATTGTTCCAAGCAGTACCGTTTATCGTATTAGCCATATCCATCGTTAAAATTCCGGTTAATGTCGCTGTTGGGCTATATAATCCTGAAGGAAGTTTCACCGTGTTTCCGATCACCATTTGCACCGCTAATGCTTCGCCGAACGCTCTCGCTAACCCAAGGACGATGCCAGTTAAAATTCCCGTTTTTGCTGCGGGAACGATGACTCGGCTAATCGCCTGCCATCTCGTTGAACCAAGTCCGTATGACGCTTCCAAGTAAGAAAACGGAACACTATTCAGCGCATCTGACGTGATGCTTGTGATCGTCGGTAAAATCATTACACTTAATACGATAATTCCAGCTAACAAACTAAATCCCACGCCGCCAAACCATTCACGAAGAAGCGGAACAAGAATCGTAACACCTAACCAACCGTAAACGACGGACGGAATGCCGACAAGCAGCTCCAATACTGGTTTTAATACGGACGAACCGAATTTTGGAGAAATAAAATGCATGAAAATAGCAAGAGCGATCGCAATCGGCGTGCTTAACAACACCGCTCCAATCGATACAAGCGTTGACCCGACGATAAAAATAACGGCTCCATATTTCGGCTGCGAATCACTTGGCCTCCACTCTGTCGAGAACAGCATTTCCTTCAGAGAAATTCCGCTTTCCGTAAATGACTGGATTCCTTTGCCACAAATAAACGCAATAATAGAAAGAGTAGTAATAACGATCAAGAGACCACAAAAAGTGACTAGGATCCTTCCTATATATTCGTTTTTCCAATAATTGAGCTTTCTTTTCTCTTTCATTCTTCCATCACCTCATGAAGCACAAGACTGGCTAAACGATGTAGCCAGCCTTTAATGGAATTACTCTAATTCAGGCATAGGAATGTAGCCCATTTCTTTTACTTTCGGAGCAAATTCTTTGCTTTTCACGTATTCGATAAATCCGCGCACTGCATCTTTCGGCTCGCCTTTTGTAATCATGTATTCATAAGACCAGAAAGGATACTTTTCCGTTTTGATATTTTCGATCGTTGGTTCTACACCATCGATTTTTAACGTTTTTAAATCTTTCTTTTCACCGATTAAGTAGGACATCGCAACATAACTAATCGATCCCGGCGTTGAGTTAATCGCTTGTTCGACCGCGCCATTGGAATCTTGAACAGTTCCAATCGCTTCGTTTATTTTTACGTCTTTCATCACTGTTTTTTCGAAAGTAGCACGTGTTCCAGAAGAAGCAGGACGATTAATGACGTTAATTTTTTCGTCTTTTCCGCCAACATCTTTCCAGTTTGTAATTTTTCCAGAGAAAATATCTTGAATTTGTTGTACTGTTAAAGAATCAACATTGACATCTTTATTCACTACAAGGGCAAAAGCAATTCCTGCTACTTTATGATCGATAAGCTCTCCAGCTTTTGATTTATCTTCCAGCTTTTCTGCAGATGGAACATCCGAGTTTCCGATTTGTACAGCACCAGCAGCAACTTGGTTAACGCCTGTTCCGCTTCCTCCCCCTTGTACAGTAATCGAAACATCAGGGTATTTTTCCATAAATTGATTTGCTGCTTCTTCAGCAAGCGGTTGAAGAGCGGTTGATCCAGCTAACGTAATCGTTCCAGAATACGATTCTTCTTGCTTTGTTTCTGTGTTTCCGGAATTTTCCCCTGTTGTGTTATCCGATTTTCCGCACCCCGCAAGCATCCCCGTTAGTAGCATTGCGGCAATTGCAAATCTCATTGACTTCTTCCACATTGAGTGACCCTCCTGTTATTTTTGTTCCCGACGTACAAGCTCATTGTAACGGATAAGTTTTATGCCTTTATTAATCGAATGTTAATTTTCCGTAAAACAGCCAGACATATTTCACACCCGTGGTGCTAGATAAACTCAAACAAGCATAAAAATAGCCCTTGCATGAGGATCCCCTTAAAATGAAAGTGCAACCAACCATTAAAAAGGAGGATCCCTATGCAAGAGCACTTTCATTTTACTACAGATCGGGCCAAGATTCAAAAGCAATATGCCGCCATTTTCGTTTTTGTTTCTGCTCAACTTTCATGCATTCAGGTGCATCTTCATCGTCGAAATCGCCATTTGGTCAAGCAAGAGGACGCTGTCATCATCGCCATTCATCTTTTAGGAAAGCTGCTCGGTTTTACTTCTGAACGGGCGTGGCATCGTTTTGTCACGGGAAATTTGTTCACAAACGGCTCGTTTCTCGAACGTTCCCGGTATAACCGCCGCTGCCGGGCGCTTGGCTTCGCTATCAAATGGATCCGCCATGAGCTGGCAAAACGTGGCCAACATCATGCCTATGCCGTCGTGGACAGCTTGCCGCTCCCATTGTGCCATACGGCAAGAATGCATCGCGTCAAACGGTTTCAAGAGATCGCCGACATCGGGTATTGCGCTTCCAAAAAGCAATGGTACTACGGGTTGAAGCTACACCTTCAAGTGACCGATCAAGGGCTGCCAATGGGGTATGTGGTGACGGAAGCATCTTGCCACGATCGAATCGCAGCCGAAAGCGTGATGACCCAAATTCCCCACCCGTATAACTTTGGGGACAAAGGATTCATTAGCCGTGACTTGCAAAAAAGGCTGTACGAAGAATACCAAATGGCGCTTTGGACTCCGTCTCGAAAAAACCAGAAACATCGTGCGTCCGAGGCATGGGAGAAATGGATCCAACAAAAACGCAAAGTGATCGAGACGGTGTTCTCGGTTCTGGTTGACCACTATCGCATCACGGGGATCCGAGCCAATTCGATTATCGGATTTGAAGTGGCACTAGACGGTATATTGTTAGCTTATTCCCTGGTTACACTTGGGCTAGTTGAGCGCTAAAGCTCAACTAGCACCACGGGTATATTTCACATATTTTTTTTGGACAAACATACATAATTACTAATAAGGTCCGTTGGGGGAATGATACGTGAAAAAAGTAATTAGTGCTTTCATCGTATGTCTTTCTATCTATATCATTTACCATGATGTAACAACAGGAACATTGATCACTTCAACAAAAGCAACAACAGCCTCTGAACATATGACAGACGGAAAAACAAACGTTCATATCCCGTATCAAATGGTAGCCGTCAAACCGGGAGATACGCTATTGTCCATTATGGAAAAGCTGCAAAACGGGTCGATTCCCGTTCCTATTGACAAGGCGATCACCGACTTTGAAGCATTAAATCCAGGCGAAAAAGCACAAACATTACAAATTGGAAAAAAATATAAAATACCGGTATACAAACGTTAAGCTGCGAATTTCTTGTCAAGTGACGATAAACATTGTTACAATAGTTCAGAAAGCGAAATGAACTTGTTTCTTAAAGGAGCGAATTTCTCGTGGGTGAAATTATTCATCGTTCAAAAACTCGTCCTGTTCGCGTTGGCAATTTAACGATTGGCGGAAATAACGAGGTTATTATCCAAAGCATGACAACAACAAAAACGCATGATGTAGAAGCAACGGTTGCTCAAATAAAGCGGCTTGAGGAAGCGGGATGCCAAATTGTCCGCGTTGCTTGTCCAGACGAGCGCGCGGCCAACGCTATTCCGGAAATCAAAAAGCGCATTAACATTCCGCTGGTGGCGGATATTCATTTTGACTATAAACTAGCCCTTAAAGCGATTGAAGGCGGAGCCGATAAAATTCGCATCAATCCTGGAAATATTGGACGCCGTGAAAAAGTGGAAGCGGTCGTGAAAGCAGCAAAAGAACGCGGCATACCGATCCGCATCGGCGTCAACGCTGGTTCCTTAGAAAAACGGATTTTAGAAAAATACGGCTATCCTACCGCTGACGGCATGGTCGAAAGCGCGTTATACCATATTCGCATTTTAGAAGAACTTGATTTCCACGATATTATCGTTTCGTTAAAAGCGTCCGATGTCCGTTTGGCGATTGAAGCATATGAAAAAGCTGCACGGACATTTGATTATCCGCTCCATCTCGGCATTACTGAATCGGGTACGCTATTTGCCGGAACAGTAAAAAGCGCAGCTGGGCTCGGTGCCATTTTAAGCAAAGGAATCGGCAATACAATTCGCGTATCGCTTAGCGCCGACCCGGTCGAAGAAGTAAAAGTCGCAAAAGAAATATTAAAGGCGTTCGGATTAGCGTCCAATGCGGCTACATTAATTTCCTGCCCAACGTGCGGACGCATTGAAATTGATTTAATCAGCATCGCTAACGAGATTGAAGAATATATTTCAAAAATTAAAGCACCAATTAAAGTCGCGGTGCTCGGGTGCGCCGTCAACGGGCCTGGCGAGGCGCGCGAAGCGGATATTGGCATCGCCGGAGCACGCGGCGAAGGCTTGCTATTCCGTCATGGCAAAATCGTCCGTAAAGTTCCAGAAGAAAAGATGGTTGAAGAATTGAAAAAAGAAGTCGACAAATTAGCGGAAGAATACTTCGCAAAACAAAAAGCTTGACGCTTCATGCGCCAAGCTTTTTACATTAATCATAAAACGGCATGATGAACAGACGGACGATAATCGCTACAACTCCAATACCGATGGCCCATGCACCTAGCGTTTCCGCACCACGCCGGCGTGCGATAAAGCCGACAATAATGCCTGTTGCTCCTAATAAGACAGGCCAAATAAATAAGGAAATAATCGAAAGAGCAAGCGCTAACCAGCCTAATCCTGCTCCATTTGCTGCTTTTTCGTCCCGTTCATCATAGCGGCGAACTGGTTCTGCTATTTCTGTCGCCGTTTCTTCCATAAAATCACGTTCTGGTTCTTCTTTTCCTATTGATTGCACGTAGCTTTCGTTATACGTGCGGTTGCGATCTTCAACCATGTGCTTCCCTCGCTTTCCTTAATTAAGGAGCATTAATTAGTATGAGACGGTTATGCGAAATTATAAATGTGAATATTTTCTATGGCAAAAAGCGAATAGGAAGCATTGGATTTGTCCCAAATCGCCATCCATATCTTTTCTGACAATTACTGTGGGCTTTACTTCTGTACAACGGATCATGAACACAAAATAATGCATACTTGTCCTAATGGTGCTACAATATACATGGATGTTTGGATTAAAGGAGTGCAAAAATAAATATGAAAAAGCGGCTTGGTATTGATATTGATGGGACGGTTACTTGTCCGAGTACTTTTATTCCATATTTGAACCAATCTTTTCAGAAAAATTTAACACTGAATGACATTACCCAATATAATTTAGCTCCACTGTATGATACAACGGAAGAAGAAATGGATCGATGGATGGAAAAATACGAGGCAATGATTTACGAATGTGCTCCGCTGGCGGAACATGCGCTTGAAGTCATCAATAGCTGGAAAAACAAATATGAATTATTTTATATAAGCGCCCGAGGCAGACATTTATATGATCTGACTGAACGATGGTTTCAAATAAACGGCATTCATTATCATCATATTGAATTAATTGGTTCACACGACAAAATTGAAGCGGTAAAAACATATCATATTTCCGCCTTTTTCGAAGACAAATACGACAATGCCTGCGATATTGCCGAAGAATGCAATATTCCCGTCATTTTATTTGATACGCCGTATAATCAAGGCCCCCTTCCTAAGCAAGTGATTCGCGTCAAAGACTGGTTGGAAGCAAAGCAACATATTGAACGGCTTCTATAAATGACCAAAGGGATATCTCCTTTTATGTTGAGATATCCCTTTGGCATTCCGGGCACTTCCCATATATTTCAAATTTATGATCGGATATTTCATATCCATGCAATTGCCCTGTTAAATCGTCCATCGGGCAAACCGAAATTTCTTTTGTTTTTCCACATTCTATACAAATAAAATGATGGTGATGATGAGGCGCGTTGCATGTAAAACGGAAGTGTTTTTCTCCTGATAACTCGGTCATTTCCAAAATACCAAGTCCTACAAATAGCGATAAATTGCGATAAATCGTATCAAAACTTAATCCCGGATAATCGTCCCGTAATGCTTCTAATACATCTTTGGCAGTTAAATATTTATCGGTGTTAGCAAATAGCTGCAGCATATCTTCCCGCTTGCCAGTGTGTTTAAATCCCTTTTTTTTCATTAAGCGGATTGCTTCCTCAACATTCATCGCTCCTCATCCCCTTTTCCAATTTTTCCACATGATTACGATAAGCAAAATGAAAACGGCAAGCATAACGATCGTTCCACCAGGCGCCAGATCAAGCTGATATGACAGCAGCAAACCAGCAATAACAGATAATTCACCAAACAAAATCGAATAACCAATCGCCTGCTTAAATCCTTTTGCAATCCGAATGCTCGCTGCCACAGGAAGCGTCATTAACGAAGAAATAAGCAATACGCCGACAATCCGCATTGATGCAGCAATCACGAGCGCTACTAAAACGATAAATATAAAATGAATAAGCTTCGCACGAATGCCAGAGATCGCCGCATACTCTTCATCAAATGAAAGGAGAAATAATTCTTTATATAACAATAAAATAATGCCAATGACAACACAAGCAATGATAAATACCGTCCATACGTCTTGACGGCTCACTGCACTTACACTGCCAAACAAATAGGAAAATAAATCCGTATTAAATCCATCGGCAAGTGAAATAAAAATTACACTAAGACCAATTCCACCAGAAAGAATGATCGGAATCGCTAATTCTTGATAATGTTTATATATTGCTCGCAATTTTTCAATAAACAGTGAACCTAAAACGGAAAACCCCATTCCCACATAAAGCGGATTCCAGTTTGTAAAATAAGCAAAGCTTTTGCCCAACAGCAAACTTGCCGCAATACCGGCAAGCGTCACATGGCTGAGCGCATCGGCAATTAACGACAGACGACGGACAACAATAAATACACCGAGGAGCGGAGCAGCCAAGCCGATTAATATTCCAGCTATAAACGCGTTGCGTAAAAATTCGTATTGCCATATTGCTTCAATCATCGTGCCATTCCTCCATCAATGTTGATGAGAAAGCACATGAAGTGAATGCCCGTAAAATTTCGACAATGCCTGCTCCTCGAGCTTCTCAAATTCTTCGGCTTTCCCATGAAAATATAAATGTTTATTTAGACATGCAACATGCGTCACTTTTTTGGTAATGGTCCCAATATCATGCGTGACGAGTACAAGCGTAATGCCAAGGCGCCGGTTTAGCACATCAAGCATGTTGTAAAAACTTTGTACGTGATGAATATCAACACCAACAGTCGGCTCATCTAAAATAAGCAATTCAGGTTTGCTGACAATCGCCCGGGCAATAAATACACGCTGCTGTTGCCCGCCGGATAATTCTCCGATGTTTTGGCGGGAAAAATCGCTCATCCCAACCGCTTCAATTGCCTCCAATACCGCCTGTCTATCTTTTTTTGTAAAAAAGCGAAACATTCCGCGTTTAGCCGTTAATCCGCTTGCGACAACTTCGTACACAGTGGCAGGGAATCCGGTATTAAAGCTGTTTGCCTTTTGTGATACAAAGCCGATGCGGTGCCAATCTTTAAACGACTCGATTGGCGTCCCAAACAAATAAATATTGCCTTGCTGCGGTTTTAATACGCCTAATACGCATTTTAAAAGCGTCGATTTCCCTGAACCATTCGGACCGACGATCCCTAAAAACGCACCTTTAGGCACGGCCAAATTGATATCTTCCAACACGTTCTCTCTTTCGTACCGAAATGAGACATGTTCGATTTTCAACACATATTCTGTTTTCATTCTGTTCTCCCCTGCTAATTCAGAATAATTACGATTTAACTACGAACGTAGTATAACCGATCGAACGGCATTTGTAAATGTTAATGAATCGCCGATTTAATCTGGAATTAAATAATCTAAAATAAGCGAACTCCCGATAACCCGACCATCAATAATTCGGTTTGGGATTAAAAGCTGCTCGATCGAAAATGACGCAAGGGAAGCTCCCAAAAAAATAAAGAAAAAATATGGCTGAGAGCCTCCTTTTTATGTTGTTTCTGTGCCAAAAAACACCCTTCCTTTTTTGTTTTTGTTTCATTACAATACACGTTTTGGCTCTTCATTTCATATGATGCCTATGGAAGAGGAGGAGTCGAAAATGAACCTTTATCAACAGCTCATTCAGCAAAAAATAAAAACGATCACCCCCGAGGAGCTTGTTTCATATAGTCATGATTACGACATTCCATTAACGGTGGAACAAGCGAAAAAAATTCTCCATATCGCCCGGACGAATAAAATTAATGTGTTTGATCCACAAGAACGAAAAAAATGGGTGAAAGAACTTGCCAAAATTACATCACCGCAAACCGCTAAAAAAGCAAATGAACTATTTTTAAAATTTATCAATAAAAAGGGCATCTGACTTTTGCCCTTTTTATTCATCATTCATAATTTTTGTCAACAACTCTTCATCAAATATTTGCGCGCGCAACATGGCAATTTCGTGCTTATATGGCGGTTTTTTATTGTTTTTATCCTCTCCGACATACGGTGTTTCTAAAATTTTCGGAATGTCGGCAAGCTGTGGATGATGAACGATATAGTTTAATGCGGCAAAACCGATATGTCCAAAACCGATGTTTTCGTGGCGGTCTTTCCGGCTTCCGCGCGGATTTTTGCTATCATTAATATGGAGCACTTTAAGCCGGTCTAACCCGATAATTCGATCGAATTCTTCCAATACCCCATCAAAATCATCAACGATGTTATAGCCGGCATCATGCGTATGGCACGTATCAAAGCAAACCGACAATTTTTCGTTATGGGTGACACCATCAATAATTTGGGCGAGTTCCTCAAAGCTGCGGCCGCATTCCGAACCTTTTCCCGCCATTGTTTCTAATGCGATTTGCACCGTTTGTTCACGCGTTAATACTTCATTTAACCCCTCAATAATTTTGCGGATTCCTGCTTCCGGACCTGCCCCGACATGCGCTCCAGGATGAAGAACAATTTGTTTTGCGCCAATCGCCTCGGTCCGTTCGATTTCAGATCGCAAAAATTCTACACCGAGAGCAAACGTGTCCGGATTTTTTGTGTTGCCGATATTAATAATATATGGAGCATGTACAACAATTTCTTCAATGCCATGCTCTTTCATATGGGCAAGCCCTGCTTCAATATTCAGCTCCTCAATTTTTTTACGCCGTGTATTTTGCGGAGCCCCCGTGTAAATCATAAACGTATTTGCTCCGTAGGAAACAGCTTCCTCACTTGCTGCAAGCAGCATCTTTTTTCCGCTCATTGACACGTGTGATCCAATTTTTAACATTTCTCTTCTCCCTTTCCTGTTTAACATGTTATTGTTTCTTTAAACGCCGCAACCGCTTTTTTTGTTTTTCTATTTCGGCAAGCAACTTTTTCTTATAACCTGGCTTGATTTGTTTCGATTTTTTCATTTTCGCAAGAAGCTGCTCTATTTCCCCATCTTGCTTGGCCCGCTTGCTTCGCCGATTCCAAGGCGGCAAATCTACCCATTCTCCACGGATAAGATCGCGATGAAGAAACTCAATTCCCATTTTTTCTAATTTGGTTATTGCATCTTGATCCGATGGTTCATAAATCGTCGTCGCAATTCCTGTGTAACCAGCGCGCGCAGTGCGGCCGACACGATGAATGTAAAACTGTAAATCTTTTGGCAGTTCGTAGTTAATGACATGGCTTACTCCTTCAATATCAATGCCGCGGGCAGCTAGATCGGTAGCAACAATATATTGAAACTCCAAATCGCGAATTTGCCTCATCATTTTTTTACGTTCGCGCGGAGTTAGATCACCGTGTAAAATCCCGACTTTCATCCCTTTTTCGATCAGTCTATCTGCCACTTCATCCGCCATTTTTTTTGTATTGGTAAATACAATTGCTAAATACGGATTATACGCAACTAACATTTCGTGCAGTAGCTTCGCTTTATCACGGCTGCGAAGCGGCACAAGAACGTGCTCAATTTTTTCCGCTGTGACTTGCTTTGGTGCAACATGAACATATTTTGGATTTTCCATATATTTTTTCAAAAATGGTTTTAACTTTTCCGGGATTGTCGCAGAAAAGACGAGCATTTGCAGTTCTTTTGGCATGCGTGCTGCAATTTGATCGACATCGACAATAAATCCCATATCTAACATTAAGTCTGCTTCGTCAACGACAAGTGTAGTTGCTGTCCAAACATTCAGTGCTTGTTCGCGAATGAGGTCGTTAATTCTTCCTGGAGTCCCAACTACGATATGGGGCTGTGTTTTCAATTTTTCGATCGCTTTTTGCTTATCTGTTCCTCCAATAAAGCAACGTGCCGTAATTTGTCTATCACTCGGACAAAATTTTATAATTTTTAAAATTTCATGGTAAATTTGCGTTGCAAGCTCCCGCGTCGGTGCGGTAATAACCGCTTGTACCGCCTCGTGATCCGGGTCAATTTTTTCAATGATCGGCAATAAATAGGCGTGAGTCTTTCCTGTTCCTGTTTGTGACTGACCAATCACACTTTCGCCGCGAAGAATGCTCGGAATGATGCGCTCCTGAATTTCTGTTGGTTTATAAAAACGAAGCGCCTTAATCGCTTCAATAATAAATGGCTGAAATGAAAAGCTCTCAAATAACGTTTCCTTCATTCGCCACTACTCCCTTCTGCTTCAATTTAACGACCAAATCCGAATAACTCGATTCATCATTATATCTGATTTTTGCACAAGGCTGCAACTTAGACCGTAAACGAAAAACATTTCCCATTTTTTCGCATACTTTATGAAAGAGATATTCTCTTACTTCAGCCTAGAAAGGAGGAAAATGCGATGATTTACAACCGGCCACCGATATTTCCTTTTTCCCCGATGCCACGCTCTTTTTCAGGAATGCCGCCTTCCTTTCCTATGATGAGAACACCCGGTCCCCGCCCGGGCTTTGGCGGTTTCTTATCGCAATTATTTTCAAGGGGACGGCCGATCGCTTCTCCATCTCCGTGGATAACACCTGCGATTCGTCACGCCGCTGCCACTACGGGCGCTGGCGCAAACACAGGCGGGGGCTTTATCGGCATGTTGACAAACATCCAAAAAATGTTAGGCGTTGCACAAAACGTCATGCCAATGGTGCAGCAATACGGACCGCTGATAAAAAACCTTCCAGCTATGGTAAAAATATTTAGAGAATTAAAAACAACCGAGCAAGAAGAGAACAAAACAGAAAAAAACATTCCAGAAAATAAGAAAAAAACATCATCTTCATCCAAAAAACGCACTGTACCGAAAGTGAAAACATCTGAAAATAAATCATCCCAATCTACAAAAACACCAAAGCCATCTACGCCAAAACTATATGTTTAAAATGTGTTATACTTTGTGTTCTTCCACTTTCTCCGATATAATGTAAAAGAAAGAGATAGTCTCTCCGTATGTCGGAGTTTAGGAGGAACCAATATGGAAGTGATTAAAATTACCCCTCGCGGTTACTGCTACGGGGTTGTTGATGCGATGGTAATCGCAAGAAATGTAGCATTAGATCCTACGTTGCCAAGACCGATTTATATTCTCGGAATGATCGTTCACAATAAACATGTTACCGATGCATTTGCCGAGGAAGGAATTATTACGCTCGATGGAGAAAACCGATTAGAGATTCTAGAAAAAATTGACAAAGGGACAGTGATCTTTACTGCGCACGGCGTATCGCCCGAAGTGAAAAGGCGCGCCCGCGAAAAAGGGCTTGTCACGATCGATGCGACATGTCCAGACGTGACAAAAACCCATAACTTAATTAAAGAAAAGCTGGCGGACGGATATGAAATTATTTATATTGGCAAAAAGGGCCATCCCGAACCAGAAGGAGCGGTCGGCATTGATCCGACGCGCATCCATCTTGTCGAAACGATGGAAGATGTGGAACGTCTAACGATTGAAAACGACCGCATCATGGTGACAAACCAAACAACGATGAGCCAATGGGATGTTGCCGATATTATGGCAAAAGTAAAAGAAAAATATCCACATGTCGAAATGCATAAAGAAATTTGCATGGCAACCCAGCTCCGCCAAGAGGCAGTGGCGGAACAAGCAAAAGACGCCGATGTCACAATCGTCGTTGGCGATCCAAGAAGCAACAACTCCAATCGCCTTGCGCAAGTATCGGAAGAAATTGCTGGCACGAAAGCGTACCGCGTTGCCGATGTAACAGAAATTGATATTAATTGGATTAAAGACGCAAAAAAAGTAGCCGTTACAGCAGGAGCTTCAACACCAACCCCAATTACAAAAGAAGTAATCGATTTTTTAGAGCAGTTTGATCCGAATGATCCTAATACATGGAAACGCGAGCGGAAAGTACCGCTGCAAAAAATTTTACCGAAAGTAAAAGCAAAAAAAGAATAAAACAATGGCCGATATTCGTTTAGCGAATATCGGCTATATGTTTATACGAACGTAAATGGATCGGTATGCACTTTCGAAATGCAGACGGTCGTTGCAAACTGATGTTTAGCAAACGCATTTTCTAAAAAGCGAGCGACCCCTTGTTTCATTACTTTCTCCACATTATGTCCCGGATCCACGATATTTAGCCCAAGCATCATTGCATCGTGCGCAACATGATAATATACATCCCCCGTCACATAAACATCAGCGCCGGCTAATTTTGCTTGTGAGATATATTTATTTCCATCACCGCCAACCACTGCGACTTTTTGAACCATATCTTGCAAATGGCCAACAACACGCACCGCCGGAACGTCCAACGCTTTTTTCACATGCTCTGCAAACTCCCCAAGTGTCATCGCTTCCGGCAAGCGGCCAATTCTTCCTAATCCGAATACTTTTCCTTTATTTTCAAGCGGATATATGTCATACGCCACTTCTTCGTACGGATGTGCTTTTAACATCGCAGAAATAACCTTGTTTTGCAAGGAAGCCGGGACAATCGTTTCAATACGCACCTCTTCCACTTGCTCCAGTGTCCCGGATTTCCCGATAAACGGATTCGCCCCTTCTAGCGGTAAAAAAGTACCGATACCGCGGCCGTTGAACGTACAATGGCTGTAGTTGCCGATATGGCCTGCCCCCGCGTTACCGATCGCCTCACGAACAAGGTCGGCATGTGTCTCCGGAACATAAACGACTAGTTTTTTCAGCGGCTCTTCATACGTCGGAATCAATACATCTACATGCTCCAGCCCCAACGCCTCCGCTAACCAGTCATTTACCCCTCCATTGGCGATATCTAAATTCGTATGAGCAGCATAAATGGCAATATGATGTTTCATACATTTTTCAATGATACGTCCTTGCGCTTGATCAGTAATGATCTGCTTTAGCGGACGGTAAAGCGGTGGATGGTGCGCGATAATAAGATCTACCTCTTCCGCTACAGCCTCATCGATTACTTCTTCTAAAACATCCAAGGCAATCATTACCTTTTTGACTGGTTTATTTAACGTTCCAATTTGCAAACCGATTCTGTCGCCTTCCATCGCTAAATGTTTTGGTGCAAATTGCTCAAATAATTGAATGATTTCATGACCGCTTGGAATTCTGTTCACCGCAATGCCTCCTCAACCATCTTCATTTTTTTCTCTAGTTCTCGTTTTTTTGCGACGGCAGACTCTGTTTCTGCCTTTTCATTTAATTGGCGGTAAATCTGTTTCCAGTGAGCAAGTTCATGACGCCATTTTTTTAAAAACACATCATTTTTTTCTTTCAATAAAAACGGGCCTAACAATAATTCCGTCTCTATATTTTCATATGGCCTTTTTCCATCGCCTTTTTCAGCAACAAGCACTTCATAAATTTTCCCCTCTTCTTCCAATATGCGCTCCGCAATCAGTTCCCAGTCATGGTCCAGCAGCCATTTGCGCACAATATGCGCGCCGACATTCGGCTGCAAAATCAGCCTCTTTACGCCGAGAAGCTTGTCTTTTCCAGCCTCTAAAATGTTAGCAATCAATGTGCCTCCCATACCGGCAATCGTAATACAGTCCACTTCGCCAGGTTTAATCACTTCCAATCCATCGCCTTTTCGCACAGAAATGACGTCTTTTAGTCCTGTCCTTTCGACTTGTTGTTTGGCGGAGCGAAGCGGACCATCTGCTACTTCGCCCGCTACCGCTTTTGTAATATATCCATGCAAATATGCATAACACGGCAAATATGCATGGTCTGAACCGATATCAGCTAGCTTTGCACCTTTTGGAATGAAAGAGGCAACTGTTTCAAGACGTTTGGACAGACGAAATTCATTCACCTTTTCTATTCACATCCCTTTCACTCTTCTGTATATTGTATCATAAACAAAAAATCCCTTCACCTAAGGCAAAGGGATTTTTTGTTTATTTCAGCTTAGAAAGCCATTTTGCCATTTCATCTGCTTTGTCCGGCGGAACGAGGCCTGCAGGCATGGCGCCGCGACCGTTTTGGATCACGTTTTTAATTTCGTCTACCGAAAGCCGTTGGCCCACACCTTTTAATGCCGGACCAGCACCGCCTTCATAATTTTGTCCATGACAGCCGCTGCATGTTTGTTGATAAAATTCTTCTGGATTTGCCGCAGCCGTTTGCTCTGTTTTCTCGCCGCCTTTTTTCTCTTTTGCAAGTTCCTTTGCATCGCCGAGCCCCTTAAATGAAAGCCCAAGAGTAAGTCCGATCCCAATCAGCATAATGATGAAAAATGGGATTAACGGATTTCGATTCATTTTTTTACCTCCCTTATGTATAACCATTGTTCAGCAAATGTAACCGCTACAAACAATTTTATTTTACTGTAAATTACCGCAAAGGAAAAGCCCCTAATCTCATTCTACGACAAAATTGCCAAAAAGTTAAAATAAAAGAAAAACAATTAAAACCCCTATTCCGATTACACCGGATATAAACAAATAAAGAAAACGGAACCGCTTTCCTACGAAGATCCATAATAAACAATTTACGAAAACAATCGATGCAATAACCGCTTTTTGTTTCGGAAAATAATATTCGCCAACTTCGATCGATGCAATAAGAAAAATGAACGCACCACTAATAAGCGGGATATGAACAATATTTCCTTGTCCCTTCCACATCCATGCAACTATGACGCATATAAAGAAAAAAAGAAATAAAAGGGGCATTTGCAAAACGAATGACAATTCAGTAAAATAAATGACAAGAGCATTTGCTGGCAACAATAGACAAATGAATGCCACTAAAAGGAAACGGATCATCCCCCGTTGACGAGTTCGGAGGATGTCGCTTGGGCATTTTTTATACTCGCCCTCCGTATATAATGCCAGCAAATAATCGCAATATTGCTCTGGAAGGAGGCTAGAACGTTTCCAATATTCAATTTCCCGTACAATAATTTCGCGCCTTTGTTTGTTCATAATTAATCGGCCTCTCGAAAAGGAAAGGAAAAATAGTTTACTTCTCAAATAGTACAAGAAGTAAACTATTTTAGAAAGTGGTTACTCTAAAAAGTCTTTTAACCGTTTGCTGCGGCTTGGATGACGCAACTTGCGAAGCGCTTTTGCTTCAATTTGACGAATGCGTTCGCGGGTAACACCAAATACTTTTCCGACCTCTTCGAGCGTCCGCGTACGACCGTCGTCTAGCCCAAAACGCAAACGAAGCACGTTTTCTTCGCGGTCTGTAAGTGTATCTAATACATCTTCTAGCTGTTCCTTTAACAGCTCGTAGGCCGCATGCTCGGATGGCGATGTCGCTTCCTGGTCTTCAATGAAATCACCCAAATGTGAATCATCTTCTTCGCCAATTGGCGTTTCAAGAGAAACTGGTTCTTGGGCGATTTTTAAAATTTCGCGTACTTTTTCTGGAGTTAAATCCATCTCTTCAGCAATTTCTTCTGGAGTTGGTTCACGTCCAAGATCTTGAAGTAATTGCCGTTGCACGCGAATAAGTTTATTAATCGTTTCCACCATATGCACTGGTATACGAATGGTCCGTGCTTGATCAGCAATCGCACGCGTAATTGCTTGACGGATCCACCATGTTGCATAAGTGCTAAATTTATATCCTTTACGATAATCAAACTTTTCGACTGCTTTAAGAAGACCCATATTTCCTTCTTGAATTAAGTCAAGAAATAGCATGCCGCGACCAACGTAACGTTTAGCAATGCTAACAACAAGACGAAGGTTTGCTTCTGTTAAGCGGCGTTTTGCTTCTTCGTCGCCTTGTTCGATTCGTTTCGCTAGTTCAATTTCTTCTTCAGCAGACAACAGTGGAACGCGCCCGATTTCCTTTAAGTACATGCGCACAGGATCGTTAATTTTTACGCCAGGAGGAACCGATAAATCATTTAAATCAAATTCTTCTTCCTTTGATAAATCATCGATATCAGGATCAGCGTCTAAATCAGATTCACTAATGACTTCGATCCCTTGATCAGCTAAGTATTCGTAAAATTCATCCATTTGGTCAGAATCAAGATCAAAACTGGATAAACGTTCAGCAATTTCTTCATATGTTAAAATACCGCGTTTTTTACCAAGCTCTGTCAGCTGTTCTTTCGCTTGTTCAAATGTTACGTCTGTATCGGCTTGTTTTGAACGAGCTGGTTTTTCAGCCATTTCACTACCTCCTTTAACTTATAACATAATATTACGAAGATGATAACATCTTTTTCATTTCGATGATCTCTTTTGCAATGCGCGCAGCAGTTAAAAAGTCTTTTTTTCGCTCTGCTTCAATTTTTTCTTGTTCTTTTTCCTTTAGCTTTAACCATTTTGGGTAATTCAACACATGCCGCATATAATCGTTCAGTTCCTGATTGGAAATTTCATCAGTGATCAACAATAGCGACAGTTCTGTCACAAGAGGTTTCAAATCATCAGGAAGACGCGAAAGCAACAAACTGACATCAGGCTCATTCCCTTCTTCGTAAAATGCGTAAATATAAGCAGCAATCGCCCGATGTTCTTCGATATTGAATGCCCCTGCAATCGTCTGCTGAACAATCATAGCCACATCACGACTGCGAAGCATATGGGCAAGCAACATTCGTTCAGCATTTTGAAAGGCAGGAAGAAGCTTCTTTTGTAGCGGCGGTCTCGGCGCCGCTTTGCTTTGCGCATTGTTAGAATGTGTTTTATTATTTCGATGACGATTCAACTGCTCTTGCAAAGCAGATAACGAAAGGGAAAACTCGTCAGCCAACTGCCGTAAATAGTAATCCCACTCGATGGGATTCGATAATTTGCTAATTTCTTGAAGTACTTCTTCAATGTAGCGAATTTTATCATTTTCGTTTTGCAAGTTTTTTCCCTTGCGAAAATACATCATTTTAAACGCCATCAGCGAACTGCTGGCATCAATAATATCGCGGCGAAATCGATCTGAACCATATTTCTTTATATATTCATCTGGGTCAAGACCGTCGGGAATTGTTGCAATTTTCACATGACAGCCTGCATCTGCTAACAGCTCCGCTGCGCGGAATGTCGCTTCTATTCCTGAAGCATCACCATCATAGCAAATAATAACGGTATCGACATTGCGTCGAAGAATACGCGCGTGCTCTTCCGTTAACGCTGTTCCCATCGTTGCTACTGAATGGGCAATGCCTGCTTGCACAGCGGAAACGACATCAGCAAATCCCTCTAATAAAATGGCTTCTTGATGTTTTCGAATATGTAAACGCGCTTGATGAAAATTGTATAAAATTTTTCCTTTATGGAAAATGGGTGTTTCCGGGCTGTTCAAATATTTCGGCTGACCTTCTCCAAGAAGTCTGCCCGAAAAACCAACAGCATCTCCATGATGATTATGAATCGGAAACATAATTCGATGACGAAAACGGTCAAAATAGCCACCGCCGTTTTCTTTTCGAATAATTAACCCGGCTTTTTCCATCAGCTCGAGCGAAAAACCGCGCCCTGATAAAAGTTTGACGGCAAAATCCCATGAATCAGGGGCATAGCCGATTTCAAATTGATCAATAATTTCCCTTGTCCATCCACGCGCCTGTAAATAATCAAAAGCTTCCTGTCCTTCCTTTGTATTTACAAGCAAATGATGGTAAAATTTTTTCAGAAGCTCATGCGCTTCTACCATTATTTTTGTTTCGCCCGTATCAGCACGGCTTTGTTTATTCGCATCGTCCAGCTCTAAATCCGCTAAATCGACGTTTGCCTTTATCGCTAATCGTTTTACTGCTTCAATAAAGGAAATTCCTTCAATATCCATTAGAAACGAAAATACATTTCCACCGGCCCCACAGCCGAAACAATGAAAAATTTGCTTTTCTGGGGAAACCGAAAACGATGGCGTCTTTTCCCCATGAAATGGGCATAATCCAAAATAGTTACGTCCTTGTTTTTTCAATTGGACATAATCGCTAATTACATCGACAATATCAACAGCACGACGAATCGCTTCAATCGTTTCCTCGGGAATACGGTATCCCATATAAACAACTCCGTATCTTATTATTCTCGACCTATGTCTATTTTCCTTCGAGTTTCGACAAAATTTTTTCGAAATTTTGCAGAAAAAGGCAACGATCGCGATCAGAAAACCGCTTCATTCCCTTTGGGTATACACCTTGCCTTCGCTGTTTTGCTTGAAGATAACGATGATAAAGAGCGCTATCCATCTCTCCTTCTTCGTACACATTTCCACGCGGAGAAATCACATGTACACCACGGTTAACAAGCATGCTTGCCAACCCGATGTCTTGAGTAACAACTACATCTCCTCTTGCGGCATGATTCAAAATATATAAATCCACCGCTTCTTTTTCTGTATCGATATATACCCATTTCATTTTCTGGAAGGGAGAAAAATGATTGTACGAAGAAATAAACACACTTGGTATATTATATTTACAAGCAAGCGAGAAAATTTCACTTTTTATTGGGCAAGCATCCGCGTCCACAAAAACGGTCGGTCTCAATGTCCAGATCTGATTGCTGTCATCATATTGCCAGCTCCGCTTCGGATCAAAGTCAATCGAGCAATCAGATTCACACCTCCTATTATTCTACACCGTTCTCGAAAATCCTTCTTTTTCTCCTATATAATAAACGAATTTTGTCGAAAAAGATTTCTCCTTTCCTATTGACAAGTTGGCTATAAATAGTTTACTCGTTCTTTATGCACTCTAAACCTGCATTGTTCATTTTTCTCGCAATTTTTTATTATAATACAAATGGTGAAAATATGCTATAAAAAAGTAAAAGCACAGTTCACATTATCGTGAATGTGCTATAATCTTCTTTTTTTCATAATAATGTTTGCTGTCTCTTCGACTGCTTTATTGGTTACATCGATAACATCACAGCCAATTTTTTTCACTATCCCATCAAAATAAGCAAGTTCTTCTTTAATGCGATCCATGTTCGCATAAATAGCCTGGTCGTTCAATCCGAGCGATTTTAGGCGCTCACGGCGAATCGAAAGCAGTTTTTCCGGGCTGATTTTTAATCCGAAACATTTTTCGGGAGGTACTTTAAAAAGTTGTTCTGGCGGCTCGACTTCTGGTACGATCGGCACGTTTGCCACCTTCAATCGCTTATGCGCTAAATATTGGGATAACGGTGTTTTAGAGGTGCGCGATACACCGATTAACACAATGTCAGCACGCAAAATTCCCCGTGGATCACGTCCATCATCATATTTCACGGCAAATTCAATCGCTTCAATCTTCTTGAAATAATCCTCATCAAGCACACGCACTTGCCCCGGCTCATATCGTGGCGTCAACTTAAATAAATCGCTCATTTTTTCAATAAGCGGTCCAATAATATCGTACGCCACTACTCCTTCGCGTGCAGCTTCCTCAATAAGAAACTGGCGCATTTCCGGAACAACTAGCGTAAACGCAATAATTGCTTGATTCATTTTTGCTAATGCAACCACTTCCGCTAGCATCGTCTTATCTTCCACATACGGCACGCGCTTTAATTGAATGTGAGAATTATAAAACTGGCTTGCCGCTGCTCTCACTACGAGTTCCGCCGTTTCCCCTCCTGAATCGGAAACAACATAAACAAGGCGCTGATTCATCTTCCTCCTCCTTTTTTATCCTATAACAAATCGTCTTTCGCTAGCGCAACGAGCGCTTTTGTCATATTTGTTTTCGTTATTCTCCCAATGACTTCATATCCTTTTTCTGTTTTTCGCACTACCGGCATCGCATCAATCTGTTTTTCAATTAATTGTTCCGCTACTTCAATAAGCGGGTCGTCTTTATAACAAACCGCTATATTCGGCATTCTCGTCATAATAATATTGACAGGAATCGTTGTTAACTCCTGTTTGCCAATACTTGCACGCAATAAATCTTTTCTCGATAAAACACCAACTAAAAGCGATTCATCATCGATGACAAATAATGTGCCGACATCTTCAAGAAACATGGTGACAATCGCATCATATACACTGACATTTTCATTAACAACGACCGGGATAGATTGATAGTCACCTACTTTTATCTTTTTTATTTTATCGGCAAGCAGTTGAGATCCGGTTTTTCCTGTATAAAAATACCCTACTCGAGGTCGTGCTTCTAAATAACCAGCCATTGTTAATATCGCTAAATCCGGGCGTAATGTCGCTCTTGTTAAATTCAACTTTTCAGCGATACTTTCACCTGTAATCGGACCATGATCCTTGACAATTTGCAAAATTTGTTCTTGGCGTTTATTCAGTTCGATCGCTGCTCACCACCTTATAAAAAGCTGGATCATATTATCTTCACATCCATTTATTATTTTATTATACTACACTCTGTTTTAAAGAAGGAAACTTTGTCTTTATAAAGACAACTAATGACCGCTTTTTCATCCGCCGCTTCCATTTTCCGTTTGATTTTGATAAGGATAGCCAATCTTTTTTAGTTCATCTATTTGCATTAAAAATCGCTTTGTTTTTAACGACAATCCCGAATATTCATCATAATAGGACGAAAGAACAGCGCGAAGCTCTTTTTTTGTTTCCTCTTTTACAGAAATTGTACCAAGCCTCGATAAATCTATATAGTAAAATAAGCGCAATAGCCTTACAGAAGCTGCGGAAAGCGGAATTCGGTACGGGTCGGTTTTCTCGCAGCAGTGGCAAATAAATCCAGCTTCTTTTATGGAAAAAGAAAACTTTCCTTCTGTCCGGCCGCATACAGCGCAATGGTCTAATTTAGGAGGAATCCCCATTACAGATAACATTTTCATTTCATAAATACAAGCAAGAATCTCTAAATCGAGCCCTTCATTCATATATTGTAATGTCTGCAAAAGCAGCTCGAACAAATACGGATTGCGCTGCTGTTCTTCTGTTACTTTATCTGTCATCTCCACAATATAAGAGGCATATGCTGCAGTGAAAATGTCTTCGCGGATCGTTCGCATCGAATCGATAATATCTCCTTGATGTAAAACACCGACACCGCGGCTTCTTTGAATTAAGTAATAGCCATGCGTAAACGGTTGTGTAACGGCAGAAAGGCGGCTACTTGGCTTTTTTGCTCCGCGTGCCATCGTAGCCACCTTTCCCCATTCTCTCGTGAAGAATGTGACAATTTTATTTGTTTCGCCATAATCGATTGCGCGAATGACAATTGCTTCACATTTTTCAAACAATCGTATCACCACCGACCCTAAAACACAAATCAAAAAATAGGTTGATCGACTTCCTTTAGTTCCGTTTCTTGCTCATCGCCGCTAGGTTGTTGTTCTCTTTCCAGCTCTTTGAAAAGAAGATATGTGTCGATGTTGCCTGTTTGGCTGAATAGCTTCCAAGTAAACTCAAGCATGGAACCACACCTCTTTCCGCCCGCAGCATTGCTTGTTTTCCCGTCTAATTATAGGTTGACCACGCTAGGAAACGTTTATGTTGCATAAAATTTTCTAATTAATACTCTTCTTCCCGGAATCCGAAATCACGCAGCTGTGCTAACCGATTGCGCCAATCTTTTTGTACTTTTACCCATAGTTCTAAAAATACTTTTGTCCCAAGAAGCGCTTCAATATCCATACGTGCCCGCTGCCCGATCTCTTTTAACATTCGTCCTTGTTTTCCAATAATAATTCCTTTTTGCGAATCACGTTCTACAATAATCACCGCGCCGACATACACTGTATCGCTATCTTCGCGCCGCTCAATCGTTTCTACCACGACAGCAATGGAATGCGGAACTTCTTCACGCGTTAAATGAAGCACTTTCTCACGAATCAACTCGGCAATGATAAACCGTTCCGGATGATCTGTTATTTGATCAGGTGGATAATATTGCGGACCTTCTGGCAAATATTTTTTGATTTGTTCCACTAATGTTTCGATATTGTTTCCTTGCAATGCAGAAATCGGAATAATCTCAGCAAATGGATAAAGGTCTTTATACTGATCGATTAGCGGCAATAAATCATCTGGATGAACTTTGTCAATTTTATTGATGACTAAAAACACTGGAGTATTTACTGCTTTAAGCTGTTCAATAATAAATGCGTCGCCGCGTCCAAACCCTTCTTCTGCATTAATCATGAATAATATGAGGTCCACTTCTCTTAACGCGTTCAGCGCTACTTTCATCATAAAATCGCCAAGTTTATGTTTTGGTTTATGCATTCCTGGCGTATCAATAAAAATAATTTGTGCATCATCTGTCGTGTAAACACCTTGAATTTTATTACGCGTCGTTTGCGGCTTATCACTCATAATAGCGATTTTTTGACCGATGACGCGATTTAAAAATGTCGATTTCCCAACGTTCGGTCTACCAACAATAGAAACGAATCCTGATTTATATCCTTCCTTATTCATGCAAATCCTCCGCTGAAAAAGCATTTGGTAGTAGTTCTTTCACTGTTAGTTCGGTGATATCCCCGTTTAAATTTGCCAATATTATTTTCATATCACTTGGACATAGCTCAGAAATAACCTGGCGACATGCACCACACGGCGGTACCGGACGGGGCGTATCAGCAATAACAGCAAGTGCAGCAAATTCTTTATCCCCTTCCGAATACGCCTTAAAAAGCGCAGTTCGTTCCGCACAATTACACATGCTATAAGCAGCATTTTCAATGTTGCAGCCGCGGTACACTTTGCCGTCTTTTGTTAACAAAGCGGCGCCAACTTTAAATTTTGAATAAGGAACATAAGCGTATCCTCTTGCTTTTTTTGCTTCTTCTATGAGTTCGTTTATTTTCAATGTTTCTCTCCTTTCACAACTTGGGAAGCAATAAGCTTCCTTACTTTTATTTTACAAAAAATCTTTGTAAATTTCATCATTCTTGATGAAAATATAACAGAAAAATTAGAATTTTCTCACTCATTGATTATACGAGATATGGCAGAAAGATGGTGATTCCAACAATAACAGAAACAATCGCAGCGACCAAAACGGCGCCTGCAGCGATATCTTTTGCTGCTTTTGCTAAAGGATGGAAGTCGGCCGTCACTAAATCAACTACACGTTCAATTGCCGTATTGATTAATTCCAAAGCAATGACACTTCCGATCGTTAACAAAAGAATAAGCCATTCCATCCTGGAAATGTGAAAGATTGCTGCAGCAATAATCGCAACAACAGCCAGCGCAATATGGATGCGCATATGCACTTCTTCCTTTACCGCAGCCATCACTCCTGCCCATGCGCAAGCAAACCGCTTTTTTTCGTCCTTCCAGTTCATATTTTATCTCGTTAACCCATATCGTTCTAGAATATCTTTTTGTTTTGAAAACATTATTTTTTCTTCTTCTTCTGTTTTATGATCATATCCTAACAAATGCAAAAAACCGTGCACCGCCAAAAATCCAAGCTCGCGCATGAACGAATGCCCATATTCCTTCGCCTGTTCTTTTGCTTTTGGAATTGAAATAATAATATCGCCAAGCAGCGGGGGAATATCCGCATCGACAATCTCCACCTCTCCTTCGCCTTTTTCCTCGAGAGCGAAGGAAATAACATCGGTCGGCTGATCCTTTCCCCGATAGTCGCGATTGATGATGCGAATCCGCTCGTTATCTACAAACGAAATGCCCACTTCCGCTCCGCTAGGGACATGTTCGATTTCTGCCGCGTAGTTTAACAACTGTTCGATGATATTCATTTGCTCTTTTGTAACTTCGTTCGTTTCATCGATAAAATCGATGTTGAGAATCATGCGTGTTTCACCTTTTCCTTTCGAATTTCTGGATATTCAATCCGTGAATGGAATACGCCATTTAGTGTTTCACAAAGCGATCTTGCAACCATTTCAAGTTCTTTTAACGTAATATCACACTCGTTCAATTGATTATCTTGCAATCGCTCCGCAATAATACTGCGGACAATTTTTCCAATTTCCTCCTGAGACGGATTAGAAAGCGATCGTACCGCTGCCTCCACGCTATCCGCAATGCTAATAATCGCCGCTTCCTTCGTTTGCGGCTTCGGGCCAGGATAGCGAAATTCTTCCTCTAACACATAGCCCGTCTGCTCAAGTGCTTTATGATAAAAATATTTTAATAATGTTGTACCATGATGTTGTTCAGCAATGTCAACAATTTCTTTCGGCATGCGGTGTTTTTTTAAAATGGCCACCCCATCAGACACGTGGGCAAGAATAATATTTTTGCTTAACTGTGGCGATAAGTGATCATGTGGATTACCGCCTATTTGGTTTTCAATAAAATACTGCGGCCGTTTCGTTTTCCCGATGTCATGATAATAGCAAGCAACACGCGCTAATAAACCGTTTGCTCCAATCGCTTCACAAGCCGCTTCCGCTAAATTAGCAACCATGATGCTGTGATGGTACGTCCCAGGAGCTTCCGTTAAAATTTTGCGAAGCAATGGATGATTTGGATTCGATAATTCAATTAATTTCATCGATGACAAAATACCGAAGCACGCCTCAAAAACCGGCAAAAGCCCAATAGTTAAAATCGCTGAGAAAATGCCAGAAGCAAACGCCATCAGCAGAAACATGCCGATCTCTGTTAACGAATAATGGCCATTTTTAAGCAAGGTTAATGCTAGCATAACAACCATATTAATGAAAGCGACAAATACTCCTGCCTGCCAAATTTTCGCTCTTCGAAGCTGTTTATGTAAAAAGAAACTTCCTGCTAACCCGCTTGTCACCAAATAAATCGCTAACGAAACTTGAATAGTGCCATTTACGCCCATTCCCTCGTTAAACATTAAGCTTCCGCATATGGCATAAAGAATACTTGTCATAATTGCGATTCGTTCCCCGATGAAAATACGGACGAGCATGGTGCCGAAAGCAACCGGCACAAGATACCCAGTGGAGAACACATCACTTTCCGGAATGAGACGAACGAGTTTCATCACAAGAAGCATAATCGTAAAAATGGCCGTATATACAAACAAATTCTTGTTCGCCTGCTCTCGTCCAAAGTAATAAACAACAGGCGATAGCAATAATAACACGAAAAGAAAAAGACCGATAAGAGGCTGAAAAGAGCGATCATTTTGCAATAAGCCGACAAGCTGCAGCTGATGATAAATTTCATTTGTAATAAATTGTCCTTCCTCGACAATGACTTGTCCTTGCAAAATTTTTACCGGCTTTACTTCATCCATCGCCTGTCTTCGCTTTTCTTCTGTAGCGGTTCGATCGTAAATAACGTTTGGAATGATTGCTTGTTTTGTCAGCTTGACAACAATTTCTTTTAATGAAGGCGAAAGCATGACATACTTCAATTCATCTTGTACTTTTGCCCTTGCCTTCTCCAATTCTGATTGCGTAATGCGCTCGGCCATAATGGAATGGACAGCCGTTACCGCCGCTTCTTTTGCCGTTTCGATGTCTTCTGGAGCTGCATGAAGCAACTTTTCCCATTCATCTGCGGACAAATAAGAAAACCATTCTTGCGGCAGACGTTCCTTTAGCGCATCCATCATTTTCGTCGGCTCTTTTTTTTCTTCCTTGATTTCATTTTGAATTTCAACAATGGTTGTAAATAGCGACGAAATTAAATCAACACGATTTTCGGCATATTCTTTTTTTAATGTATAAATATCCGTTACTTTATCTGCCGCTTCCTTTTTTAGCCTTTCTGTCGTCTCCTTATCTTCAATCGTAATTGGCGAACGAATCGTTTCGGTGGCAATATCGAACAGGCGCAGTTCATATTGATGCGGTTTTGCTTGATCATATAACACCGCAAATAGAAAAAGCCCTAAAAACAGAAACAAAAGATAACGAACAAAACGAACATGGTTAACATGCTCCAGAAAAAAACGAATCCTTTCCAACGGTTTTTCCCCTCACTTTAAAGAAAAGACCCTTTGAAAACGGGTCTTTTCTCTCTATATGCCAGCTTCATCATACGCTTCAATAATTTTAGCCACTAGCGGATGACGCACAACATCTGTTTGTTCTAGAAAGACAAAGGATACACCGCTGACCGCCGTCAATATTTCTTTTGCGACGGCAAGTCCTGATTTCACGCCTTTTGGCAAATCGACTTGCGAAATATCACCGGTAATGACCATTTTGGAGCCAAAGCCTAATCTTGTTAGAAACATTTTCATCTGTGCCGGTGTCGTATTTTGTGCTTCATCTAAAATGACGAAAGCATCTTCGAGCGTTCTCCCCCGCATATATGCTAGCGGCGCGATTTCAATCGTTCCTCGTTCAATTAACCGCTGCGTATGGTCTACTCCCAATACATCATGCAGCGCATCGTAAAGAGGGCGCAAATATGGATCCACCTTTTCTTTTAAATCTCCCGGTAAAAATCCTAAACTTTCTCCTGCTTCTACCGCCGGGCGAGTTAAAATAATACGCTTCACTTGACCGTTTTTTAACGCACGGACAGCCATCACCACCGCCAAATACGTTTTTCCTGTTCCGGCAGGTCCTATTCCGAAAACAAGATCATGCTGTTTAATGGCGGTAACATAATGGCGCTGTCCTAACGTTTTTACACGAATGGATTTTCCTTTGGCGTTTTTTGTGATTTCTTCCTCGTACAAATTAATTAAATAGTCGAGCGCTCCTTTTTTCGCTAATTGAATCGCATACATCACATCTCGTTCACTAATGGAAATGCCTTTCCGGACAATGATCAACAAGTGGCGCAGCAGGTCATCAACAAGCTGTACTTGTTCGGGGGTACCAGAAACGCTCACCGATTCTCCTCGTGTTACAATGGACACTCCCAATTCTTGTTCCATCCGTTTTAGATGGGCATCATGAATGCCGAAAAGTGCAATCGCTTCGTTCGCATTTTCTAATTGCTGACTGATTGTTACAAACTCCTCTGACATTCTCAATCTCCTTGAACTATTGGTTGTGGTATTGCGATATTTTCAATCACTTGATAATGCAATTCTACCCTTACTTTACCATTCTCTTTCGTCTGATGCAAAACTTTTTCTCCTTTAATCGATGCATCTTCCGGCAATTTTGCCTTTAATTCCTCGCGAGCAAGTTCCTTTGCTTTTGCGAACGCTTCTTCCCATGTATAGTTGCGCTCTACTTCCTCCTTTTCCCGAAAGATGACGCGTTCATAATAAATAGGCAAGTCCCATTTCCAAAAGCGGAGCGGCCTTTTCTGTTGATCTATTTCATAATAGTGAAATGCAGGCTTTTGAAATCCCCATATCGGAATGGAAATATTTTTCATCGCTATATAATGTTTTTCCATATATTTTCCCGTTAATACTCCGAACTTTGCATGAAGCGGTAGAACAACGGTAGACTTGTACCATGTTTCGCCAAAAATTTTTCCTCGCGCTGGCACAAGTTTTGTTTGCCCTTCCTTCCCAATGATTCCAGATACTAATAACTGCCCTTTTGTCACATGATCGTTCACCGAAACAAGTGATTGCCCTTCTTCAACAAACATGTCCGTAATAACCGCCTTTTTTTTCGCCACTAAATGGCGAACACCAATTTTTTCAGGCTCTTTCGGTTGATTTTTCTCCACAACTTGAAAATAAAGCGTCGTCCCTTTAAGTTCCACACCGATCCATGTAACGACATCCATACGATCGGTCAATTTCTTTTGAATCGTTTCCGGATCATCGATGAGAAATTGCAATGCTCCTTTTTCCACTCCCATTTGTTTTAGTTCTTTCAATATGCGGTATTCCGTCTCCGGTTTTGCGCCTTTAATTTCTATTCCCCATACCATATTTGAAAGGAAAAAAACGATAACAAAAAAGAAGCATACTCCGACTAAAAATCCTGAGTTCGTTAGCATTTTTTTTAGAAAAAACGGAAATCCCGCTTTTCCAACAAAATAAAGTTTACAATCACTTTTGCGGGCGACAACGCGCAATCGTCTGACATCCTTTAGTAAAATAAAAAACGTCGCAATATGATCGCCATGCTTTTTTACATTCCAAATCGCAATATCGTTGCGCACACACGCATTAATCAATCGTTCTACCCCTTTTCCTTGCGCTTTCACCCTTACGCTACCTACCAATAAGTTCATCCATTGGTTTTTCATCGTATTTCCTCCTATGAAACGTTATTCATCTATATAAATCACTTGGTTTATTTTTCCTTCGAGTAAAATTTCTTCTGGCAAAATCATCTTAATAACAAAATTTTCACCGCGAACAAGAAGCTGCCCTTGCTCTAAGAGCAGGCGCAGTTCTTTATCACTAAACGTCAGTAAACCACGATGATTTTCGATATAAATATGTATTTGCCCAACCATCGTAATTCGGGGAAGGTCCATCACTATGTCGGCGGGAAGCTCCAATTTATCTGTAAGCCATCTTCTCATATGCTGTCGCCATTTTTTCACCATAAAAAGAACCCCCTTTCATCTCATATGTATGAGAAGAAAGGGGGTTATAGCACCACTTGTTGTTCCCAAACGGCAAAAACAACGGGTGCCCGATTGAATCGGAACACCCGTTTGTCATTATTGTGAAAGTTGCTGTTGAACAAGCCTATTGACGAGAGAGCCATCCGCTTTTCCTTTTACTTTTGGCATGATCGCTCCCATCACTTTACCCATATCTGCTTTGGAAGAAGCTCCTACTTCTGCAATCGTCTGTTTGACAATTTCTAGAAGTTCTTCCTCTGTCAATGGTTTCGGCATATATAATTGAACAATTTCGATTTCTGCCTTTGTTTTTTCAACAAGGTCCGCACGACCGGCGTTTTCAAATTCCTGGAGGGAGTCTTTACGCTGTTTTAATTCACGAGAAAGAACGGTTAGCTCTTCGTCTTCTGATAATTCGCTTTTTCCTAGTTTAATCGCTTCATTTTGCAACGCCGCTTTTAACATCCGAAGAACGGAGAGTTTATCTTTTTCTTTGTTTTTCATTGCCTGCTTCATATCGTCATTTAAACGATTAAGAAGACTCATATATACACCCTCTTTTAATACTTGCGCTTTCTAGCCGCCTCAGACTTTTTCTTCCGTCTGACGCTTGGCTTTTCATAAAATTCACGCTTTCTTACTTCTTGCAATGTACCCGTTTTCGAAACGGCACGTTTGAAGCGACGAAGAGCGTCGTCAATAGATTCGTTTTTACGAACGATTGTTTTTGACATCCTACTTCCCTCCCTCCGAGCAACAACCATTACATTTTATACTATGCGTGTACTCGTCAATTATAATACATGGCTGCCTAACAGGTCAATAAAAAAACTGTCATCGTCTTCCTTTCCTTCCCATACACATATGATGAAAGGGGGAAAGGACAAGTGGTACAGCTAATAATTTGGTTTTCCGTTTATACCGGCATTTTCCTTCTCGGTATGTTCATGATGAAAGCAGGGCTTTATGCTTTATCCGGTCACCGCTTGAAACAATGGTTACTGCGCTTTACAAACACTCCTTTACAAGGATTTCTTACCGGAACGATTATTACCGCATTGTTGCAAAGCAGTACCGCAGTGATGGTCATTACAGTTGGCCTCGTCTCTACCGGCTATTTTACATTTCGACAATCCATCGGTATTATTTTAGGGAGCAACATCGGCTCTACGATCACAACAGAAATTATGACTCTTGACCTTGGAGACAACGTTATTCCGATGCTTTTCATTGGGGCAATTCTCGTGTTTTTCGGGCATTACCGACCTGCTTATAGCATCGGCATGATCTTCGTTGGACTCGCTTCTTTATTTTTTGCCATGAATGGATTTAGTCAACTCGCAAAACCGCTATCTACATATCCCATTGTTGACGAATGGCTGCAAAAAACGAATCATTCTCCTTTCATCGGAATCATGATCGGCATGATCCTTACAGCCATTATTCATTCAAGCGCAGCAACAATTGGGATTTCGATGGGATTTCTGAATGAACATATTCTCACACTTCCAGCTGGCATTGCGATTTTGCTTGGCGCGAATATCGGCACATGTGTAACCGGTCTTCTGGCAAGCATCGGTTCAACGTATGAAGCGAAATTAACCGCTTATACTCACTTATGGTTTAATGTTATCGGAGTCATGATCTTTTATTTCCTGATCGATCCACTTGCCTTTGCTGCTGTAAAGCTTAGCTCTGCCCCGGACGTACAGTTAGCCCATGTCAGCGTGCTATTTAATGTCATTTGTTCTGTTGCCGCACTGCCATTTGTTCGTTGGATAGAGTCAGCTATATTATTTTTCCATGGCAAACATACTTAATAATTGGAGTTTGCCGTTTTTCCTTCGACGATCGATACGCCGGAGCTTGTCCCAATGCGCGTCGCTCCCGCTTGAATCATCGCCTCTGCGCTTTGTATATCACGGACGCCGCCGGAAGCTTTCACACCGATGTTTGGTCCGACCGTTTTCCGCATAAGTGCGACATCTTCCGGCGTAGCACCACCTGTTGAAAATCCAGTCGATGTTTTCACATAATCCGCACCTGCTTTAACGGCGAGCTGGCAAGCGCGCACTTTTTCTTCTTCGGTAAGCAGACACGCCTCAATAATCACTTTCACAAGCGCTTTCCCTTTTGCCACATCGACGACGGCGCGAATATCGCGTTCGACAAGGTCGTCATTTCCATCTTTAAGCGCGCCGACATTGATAACCATATCGACTTCCGCCGCCCCGTTTTCAATTGCATTTTTTGTTTCAAATGCTTTCGTTTCCGGTGTGTTCGCTCCGAGCGGGAAGCCGATCACCGTACATACTTTCACGTCCGTGCCTTTTAATAGTTCAGCAGCGGTTGCCACCCATGTCGGATTGACACAAACAGAAGCAAACCCGTATTGTTTTGCCTCCTCGCATAGCTTCACAATTTGCGCTTTTGTTGCATCCGCTTTCAATAACGTATGATCAATCATTTTTGCAATGTTATTTTCCATTTTAACAAATCTCCTTTCATTAGCAGCATAGAAGTCTGACATCTATCATCATACCATTATTTTAACAAAAAAACTAGTTTACACAATTTTCTTATTTTGTAAACAAAAACCCAGCTGCACGAGCTGGGTTATGAGCTTAATTTTACGGATTGTGGGATGTCATCGGTAACAACGCGGACAAATTCCCCTTCATTATACGGATATCCGGCTTTTGTAATTTTCACTTTTACGATTTCCCCAACCATATCTTCCGTGGCAGGGAATTTCACTTTCAGATAGTTGTCCGTATACCCGATGTACAACCCGCTTTCAGGGTTTTCTTTATCTCGTTCTTCCGGAATGACTTCGAGCACTTGTCCTTCAAACTGCGATGCATATTCTTTTGCAAGCTGGTCGGACAATGCAATTAAACGGTGTACGCGTTCATTTTTTACTTCTTCATCCACTTGGTTTGGCATACGCGCTGCCGGTGTGCCTGTCCGTTTTGAATACGGGAAGACATGAAGTTCGGAAAAACGTTGTTCGCGAATAAAATGGTATGTTTCCATAAATTCTTCTTCCGTCTCGCCAGGAAAACCAACGATCACGTCTGATGTGATCGCAAGTTCCGGGAAGACTTCGCGCAAACGTTGAAGCCGCTCTGCAAAAAATTCGACTGTATATTTGCGGCGCATCCGTTTTAACACCGTATTCGAACCGGATTGAAGCGGAATATGCAAATGACGGACAATTTTATCTGAACGTTGCAACACCTCGATAATTTCGTCTGTAATTTGGCTTGCTTCAATGGACGAAATGCGGAGCCGTTTTAAACCGACAACTTGCTCATCCAAATCGCGGAGCAGCGCGGCGAAGCTATAGTCTTTCAAATCGGTGCCGTAACCGCCTGTATGAATGCCCGTTAACACAATTTCTTTATAACCGGCATCGACTAGCTGCTGTGCCTGGCGAATAACTTCTTTCGGATCACGAGAACGCATTAACCCGCGCGCCCATGGAATGATGCAAAATGTACAGAAGTTATTGCAGCCTTCTTGAATTTTTAACGATGCGCGGGTTCTATCCGTAAATTCCGGAACGTCCATTTCTTCAAATACGCGCGTTTTCATAATGTTGCTGACCCCGTTAATCGGCTGGCGTTCGCGTTGGAACCGTTCGATATATTCCAAAATTTTCCCACGATCTTGCGTGCCGATCACAATGTCCACACCCGGAATTGCCATCACTTCCGCCGGGGATGTTTGAGCGTAACATCCTGTTACACAAACAACGGCGTCTGGATTTCTTCGAATCGCGCGGCGAATGACTTGCCGGCTTTTTTTATCGCCTGTGTTCGTCACTGTACATGTATTGATGACATATACATCCGCACGGCTGTCAAAATCCTTACGTTCGTAACCGGCTTTTTTAAACAACTGCCAAATTGCTTCTGTCTCATAATGGTTTACTTTACATCCAAGCGTATGAAATGCAACTGTTGGCATTCGTTTTCACCTCACTGTAGTTCAAATTGATACGAAGCAACTGCCAAAAGATAAAGCGGCGCCGTTTCTGTCCGTAAAATCCGCGGCCCAAGGCTACACGAAAAAAAGCCATGATGTTTAAATAGCTCAACTTCTTCATCGGAAAATCCTCCTTCCGGGCCAAACACGGCAAGAAGAGAATGTCCGCGCTTCATTTGCTGAAAAACGGCAGCGAGCGTTTGATGGTTTCCTTGCTTCGCTTCTTCCTCATAAGCAAAAACCCGGTAATCGACCGTCTTTGCAAATTCTATAAGTTCGTGTATCGTCATCGGCGCGTGCACATCAGGAATTTTTCCACGATGTGATTGTTCCGCCGCTTCTTTTGCAATCTTTTTCCAACGCTCCAGCTTTTTATTTGCTTTCTTTGCGTCCCATTTAACAATAGAGCGAGCCGCCACAAAAGGGATAAACGATGAAGCGCCAAGCTCCGTTCCTTTCTGAATAACAAACTCCAGTTTATCCCCTTTCGGCAGCCCGTGAGCAATATAAATTTGAATCGGCAGTTCTGTTTGTTCATCTATCCATTTTACTACACGAACGATCACATGCTCATTGGTAATTTGTTCAATTTTGCACAATACTGCCTTATTGCTAGGAAGAACACAGATCAATTCGCTTCCTTTTTCCATACGCATGACACGGACAATATGATGATAATCATCCCCTTGAATAATAAGACGGTCGTTTTTCACTTGGTCGTCCGAAACAAAATACCGTTGCAAAGCGACACCTTCTTTTCATGCTTTTCTTGCAATAAATGCAATCCAGTCTTCCATCACTAACGTTTCCTCAATAGCAAACCCTGCTTTCATTAACCCTTCTTTTACCTCTTGCTTTTTCGCCTGAATAATTCCCGAGGTGATAAAATATCCGTTCTTTTCAAGAAGACGATACGCATCATCGACAAAGCGCAATATAATTTCTGCTAAAATATTCGCAACAATTACGTTCGCTTGTTCCTCAATATGATCGAGTAAATTATTTTGAGAAACGGTAACAATATGCTGCACTTTATTTAATTTTACATTTAGTCTCGCGCTATCGACAGCAACCGGATCTAAATCAAGTGCACGGACGGATTTTGCTCCGAGCATCGCCGCAGCAATGCTTAAAATTCCCGAACCTGTGCCGACATCAATGACTGTATCACCAGGTTTCATATATTTTTCAAGCGCTTGGATACACATCACTGTCGTTGGATGTGTTCCTGTGCCAAACGCCATGCCTGGGTCCAGCTCAATAATTAGCTCATCGCTTGACACCGGTTCATATGTTTCCCATGTTGGAACGATCGTAAATTTCTCTGATATTTTGACAGGATTATAATATTTTTTCCAGGCGGTTGCCCATTCTTCCTCATTCACTTCGCTAATGGTGATTTTATTTTTTCCAATATCAATATCATACAATAATAAATTATTGATCGCCTGTTTAATCGCCTCAACTGTTTCACCAAGAAAGCTATTAACCGGTAAATATGCTTTAATAATTACTCCTTCTTCCGGATAATCGTCTGGATTTAATTCATAAACTTCGCCGAAAGAAGCATCTCGTTCCTTTATTAAATCATTAGGGTCTTCAATGACTACCCCGCCAGCACCTGCTTCGTGCAAAATATTCGAAATCGCCTCCACAGCCTCGTGCGTCGTATGGATACTAATTTCTGACCATTTCATAAAATTCATGATTCCCCTTTAAACGCTTTTTTTACCTTGTCAAAAAAGCGGCCGTATGGTCCTTGATGCATGCTTGAACCGCCTAATTGATCAAATTCGCGCAATAATTGCTTTTGTTTTTCTGTCAGTTTTGTCGGCGTCACAACGCGGACAATCACATGTTGGTCGCCATAGCCATAGCCGCGTACATTCGGCACCCCTTTCCCTTTTAAGCGGAATTTTGTTCCTGTTTGAGTGCCTGCTGGTATTTTCAGCTTCACTTTGCCATGAAGCGTCGGCACTTCGATTTCGTCACCGAGCGCAGCCTGAGCAAATGTAAGCGGTATTTCACAGTAAATATCATCGCCATCACGCTCAAAAAACTCATGTGGCTCCACATGGAAAACGATATATAAATCTCCCGGAGGTCCGCCGTTAATTCCCGGTTCTCCTTGGCCAGCGACCCGCAATTGTTGTCCATCATCAATTCCAGCTGGGATTTTGACATGGATTTTCTTCCGTTTTTTCACGCGGCCAGTCCCGCCGCATGTTGTGCATTTTTCTTTGATATATTGCCCTGTCCCGCCGCAATATGGGCATGTGCGGCGATTAACGATGCGGCCAAACGGTGTGGACTGCTCTGTGCTGATTTGACCTGTTCCATGACAATATGAACATGTTTCTTTTTTCGTTCCCGGTTTTGCTCCCGTGCCATGGCATGTGTCACACGTTTCTTCCCGTGGAATTTCAATATCCGTTTCTTTTCCGAATGCCGCCTCTTCAAATGTTAATGTCATCGTATATTGTAAATCGGCACCAGCTCTTGGCGCATTTGGATCGCGCCGGCGGCCGCCGCCAAAAAAGGTGCTGAAAATATCCTCGAAACCACCGAAGCCGCTGAAACCGCCAAAGTCAAAATCATCGCTGCGGAACCCGCCGAACCCTTGATTTGGATCCGCATGCCCAAACTGATCGTAATGCGCACGTTTTTGATCATCGCTTAATACTTCATACGCTTCTTTAATTTCTTTGAATTTTTCTGCCGCATCTGGTTCTTTGTTAATATCTGGATGATACTTTTTCGAAAGTTTTCGGTACGCTTTTTTAATCTCTTCTTTTGTCGCGTTTTTGCTCACTCCGAGAATTTCGTAATAATCTCGTTTCGCCATGATGATCATCCACTCCCGATTCACTCACATAAGGGTTATTTTACATTTATCTCTTTTTTATTGCAATAGATTTAACCGGCATCTCCTTATTAGCAAAAAAGTCAAAGCCAAGACAGGCCTGACTTTGACTTTTTTAGATTTATTATTTGTCGTCTTTTACTTCTTCAAATTCTGCATCGACAACATTTTCGTCTTTTTTCTCAGTGCCGCCGGCTCCTGCCTGCTGCTGAGCTTGTGCTTGTTTTGCCGCTTGTTCGTATAGCTTGATGGAAAGCTGCTGTACGATTTCTTGAAGCGCTTCTTTCTTTTTGCGAATGTCATCGATGTCGTTTTTCTCAAGCGCAGCTTTTAACGCGTCTTTTGCTTCTTGCGCTTTTTTCACTTCTGCTTCGTCTACTTTTCCTTCTACCTCTTTTAATGTTTTTTCGGTCGTGAATACTAATTGGTCGGCTTCGTTGCGAAGTTCTGCCGCTTCTTTACGTTTTCTGTCCGCTTCCGCGTTTTCTTCTGCTTCTTTAATCATTCGTTGAATCTCTTCTTCAGAAAGACCGGATGAAGATTTAATCGTAATGGATTGTTCTTTGTTTGTGCCCAAATCTTTCGCGCGAACATGGACAATACCGTTGGCGTCGATGTCAAACGTTACTTCGATTTGCGGTACGCCGCGTGGTGCAGGTGGGATATCTGTTAATTGGAAACGGCCGAGCGTTTTGTTGTCAGCAGCCATCGGACGTTCGCCTTGCAGCACATGAATGTCAACCGTTGTTTGGTTATCGGCTGCCGTAGTGAAAATTTGTGATTTACTTGTTGGAATCGTTGTGTTGCGTTCAATTAATTTTGTAAACACGCCACCCATTGTTTCAATTCCAAGCGATAGCGGCGTTACGTCAAGAAGAACGACGTCTTTTACTTCACCGGCAATGACACCGCCTTGAATCGCCGCGCCGATCGCTACCACTTCGTCTGGGTTAACGCCTTTATGCGGCTCTTTTCCAAGCTCGCGTTTAATCGCTTCTTGTACCGCTGGAATGCGCGTCGAACCGCCGACAAGGATCACTTTATCGATATCCGAAGGCGTCAATCCCGCATCTTGCAACGCTTGACGTACCGGTCCCATTGTCCGTTCAACTAGATGGGCGGATAGCTCTTCAAATTTCGCTCTTGTTAATGTCGTTTCTAAGTGTAATGGCCCCGTTTCATTTGCGCTAATGAACGGCAATGAAATTTGCGTTTGCGTTACGCCGGAAAGTTCTTTTTTCGCTTTTTCCGCAGCATCTTTAAGGCGTTGCAACGCCATTTTGTCTTTGGATAAATCGATGCCGTGTTCTTGTTTGAATTGCTCTACTAAGTAATCGATGATGACTTGGTCAAAATCGTCGCCGCCAAGATGGTTGTCGCCGGCAGTCGCTTTTACTTCAAATACCCCATCGCCAAGTTCAAGGATCGATACGTCAAACGTACCGCCGCCTAAGTCGTAAACGAGGATCGTTTGATCTTCTTCTTTATCCAAACCGTACGCAAGCGCCGCTGCTGTCGGCTCGTTAATAATCCGTTCTACTTCCAATCCAGCGATGCGCCCTGCGTCTTTTGTCGCTTGGCGTTGCGCATCGTTAAAGTACGCCGGAACGGTAATTACCGCTCTTGTCACTGGTTCGCCTAAATAGTCTTCTGCATATGATTTTAAGTATTGTAGAATAATTGCCGAAATTTCTTGTGGTGTATATTTTTTCCCTTCAATTTCTACCTTATAATCCGTTCCCATATGGCGTTTAATCGAAATGATGGTGTTTGGGTTGGTAATTGCCTGACGTTTGGCGACTTCTCCGACTAAACGTTCGCCGTTTTTAAACGCCACAACAGAAGGAGTGGTTCGGTTTCCTTCTGGGTTTGGAATTACTTTTGGTTCGCCGCCTTCTAGCACAGCGACGCATGAGTTGGTTGTACCTAAGTCAATACCGATAATTTTACTCATAAACATCACCCTCCTACTACTTTATTGGCTTACTTTCACCATTGCTGGACGAATGACACGATCTTTCAGTTTATAACCTTTCTGAAATTCTTCCACAACTGTATTCGGCTCATAATTGCTGTCTTCTACTTGCATCACGGCTTGATGCAAGTTCGGATCAAACGGTTTGCCAACCGCTTCGATCGCTTCTACTCCTTCTTTTTTCAGCGCATCCAACACGGAGCGATACACCATTTCCATTCCTTGCAGAATCGATTTTGCTTGTTCGTTATCAGCCTCTATCTTTAACGCACGCTCAAAGTTGTCCAAAGCAGGCAAAAGATCGCTAACCAAGCTTTGGGCGCGATATTTTTCAGCTGCTTCCATTTCCACTTTTGTACGACGGCGGAAATTTTCAAAATCGGCGTATAAACGAAGATAGCGGTTCTCCATTTCTTTTATTTTCGCTTCTAGTTCCGCAATTTTTGCGTTTGCCGCCGCCAATTCATCGTTTTGCTCTTCTTGTGCTTTTTCTTGCCCTTCTATTTCGATTTCCTCTTGATGTTCATTTACTTCATGTTGCTCTACTTTTTCCTCTTGCGGTTCCGTATTTAACGGTTCCTGTTCGTATGTAGCCTGTTCTTGTGCTGCTTTCTGCTCTTTTTCCATCGGTTTCACCTCCCTTTAAAGCGGTCTATTCTATGTATAAATAGTCACAAGGAAAGGATGGATTGTGCAAATCCATCCATTATCCAATATGACCATTGTTAATTGTTTTGATACCATTTTGTCAATGCGGTTGATAAGTCAGAAGCGACACGATTTAAAATGGTAATGACTCGTGAATATTCCATTCGTGTCGGTCCAAGGATGGCGATCGTCCCCAGCTGTTCATTGCCAATCGAATACGTAGCGGTAATGAGGCTGCAGTTTTCCATTCCGCTTAATTGATTTTCCCGGCCGATCGTTACTTGAATTCCTTTTCGATTATGTTTGCGCAACAACCGGTAAAAATCTTTTTCCTGCTCAATCATTTTCATTAGTGAACGGACTTTTTGAATATCGCTAAATTCAGGCTGGTTTAACATATTCGTTGTCCCGGCAAAGAACATTTTTTCTTCTTGCGGTATGTCAAGCGTATCTACAATGGTTTTCAACATGCTGTCATAGTTATGAATATGCGTTCGCAAAACGTCCGCCACTTCTTTATAAATTTTATCTTTCAAATCTACAAGCGGAACCCCGATTAACCGTTCGTTTAAAATATTGACCATTTTTTCGAGGTCAGAAGGGTTTACGGAAGCAGGAACGGTAATCACATGGTTTTCCACATGTCCTGTATCTGTAACAATAATGGCTACAGCTGTTTGTTGATTGAGCGGAATAATTTGAATTCGTTTTAACTTATTCTCTTTCACAGCTGGCCCAAGGGCAATCGATGTATAATTCGTTAAATCAGATAAAATTTGCGCTGATTTTTGGACCACTTTCTCCAGTTCATAAATTCGCTCAGCAAAAATAGATTTGATTTTTTGAATATCTTCCTGTGTCAAACGTTGCGGGGACAACAAATGATCGACATAATAACGATAGCCTTTTTCCGACGGTACCCTGCCTGATGAAACATGCGTTTTTTCGATGTATCCAAGTTCTTCCAAATCAGCCATTTCGTTGCGGATTGTCGCCGAACTTAAAGCAATTTCATGTTTTTTCGATAACGTCCGCGAACCGACAGGCTGTCCCGAACGAATAAAATCATCGATAATGACTTGTAAAATAAGCAATTGGCGATCCGTTAACACGCTCATCACCTCTGTTAGCACTCAAACAGCCCGAGTGCTAAATCTATTATTACAGTATCAAATCCATATGCTAATGTCAATGTTTAGATTCCGCGATAAACGCTTGAAACACCTCGTTTCCTAGCAATTTCCCCCGATGAGTCAATCGAATATGTGTTTGTGTTTCTTCGAGCAGCCCTTTTTGTTTTTCCGCAGCGATCGCTCGGCCAAATACATCATGGACGCTCATCCCAAACTTTTCAAGAAAGCGCTGCTTAGATACTCCTTCCGTTTTCCTTAGCCCCAAAAACATTTCTTCTTCCATTTGTTCCGATACCGTTACATGGTGAACTTCCAAATACGGGAAACCTGTTTCTTGAACTGTCTCAATATATTTATTGATCGGTTTGATATTCGCACGCCGAACGCCGCCTACGTAGCTGTGAGCGCCCGCACCAATTCCATAATATTCTTCATTGTTCCAATACGTTAAGTTATGGCGGCTTTCAAAGGAAGGACGCGCGTAATTACTAATTTCATATTGGTGGTACCCGTGTATTTCCATTTGCCGCATCGCTTCTTCATACATTTGCGCTTCTTCTTCCTCAGTTGGTAATGGCAGTTTTCCTTTTCTCATCAAATTGTAAAAAATGGTTTTCGGTTCAATGATGAGTGAATAAGCAGAAATATGTTGAATGTCAAGAGAAAAGGCGATCTCTAAATCCGCTTGGAACTGTGCTAACGTCTGTTGCGGCAGTCCGTACATTAAGTCAATGCTAATATTTTCAAAACCAATTTCTTTTGCTAAGGCAATCGTTTTCATGACATCTTCATAACGATGAGTTCGTCCAATTGCTTTTAATAATGAATCATCAAACGTTTGAACACCGAAACTTAAGCGATTGACCCCTGCTTCTTTTAACAACTGTAGTTTTTCTTTGGAAAGCTCATTCGGATTTGCCTCAAACGTAAACTCTACTTCATGAATAGAAAAGCGGAAATGCTTATAAATGTTTTGCAGGAAAAAGTCGAGCTGCTTCATTTCTAAAACAGTCGGGGTTCCCCCGCCAACAAACAACGTATCAAGCCGATCCGTTGGAAATGCTTCCACCGTCCATTTCATTTCATTTTCCATTGCTTCTAAATATTCATCGACTGGCTGTCCATGAAAAAATACTTTATTAAAATCGCAGTAATAACATATTTGCGCACAAAACGGAATATGGAAATAAGCTGATTTTACCAAGATAAACATCCTTTCTTAAAAATAAACAAGGCTATCCCAAAAAAGCGAAGAGACAGCCTTGTATACGATCTTCCTTACTTTTTATTATCGTCGATTTTTAAGATCGCCATAAACGCTTCCTGTGGAACTTCCACCGAGCCGATTTGCTTCATTCGTTTCTTTCCTTCTTTTTGTTTCTCAAGAAGCTTTCGTTTCCGTGATACGTCTCCACCGTAACATTTCGCCAAGACGTTTTTGCGCAACGCTTTAATCGTGGAGCGAGCGATAATTTTATTGCCGATTGCTGCTTGCACAGGCACTTCAAACTGTTGCCGAGGGATTACATCTTTCAATTTTTCTACAATCACTTTCCCACGTTCATAAGCAGAATCACGATGAACAATGAAAGAAAGCGCATCAATTTTTTCACCGTTAAGAAGAATATCCATTTTCACGAGTTTCGACGGTTTATAACCAATCAGTTCATAGTCAAACGATGCGTATCCTTTTGTGCTTGATTTTAGTGTATCAAAGAAATCGTACACAATTTCCGACAATGGAATTTCATAAATTAATGTTACTCGTTTTTCATCTAAATATTGCATATCAACAAAGTTGCCGCGTTTTCCTTGGCATAGCTCCATCACTGGCCCGACATAATCGTTCGGCACCATAATGGTTGCTTTTACATACGGCTCCTCGACATGATCGATTTTTTGTGGATCCGGCATATTGGACGGATTGTCCACCTGGACTTCCGTACCATCCGTTAAATATACTTTATATACAACGCTTGGCGCTGTTGTGATTAAATCAATGTTAAATTCGCGTTCAATGCGCTCTTGAATAATTTCCATATGCAATAATCCTAAAAAGCCGCATCGGAAGCCGAACCCAAGCGCTTGCGATGTTTCCGGTTCAAAGTGCAAAGCAGCATCGTTCAATTGCAATTTTTCTAACGCTTCGCGCAAATCGTTATAACGTGCCGTATCAATCGGATACATGCCGCAAAATACCATCGGATTTAGCTTACGGTATCCTGGCAGCGGTTCTGCTGCCGGATTTTCCGCATCGGTAATCGTATCACCGACGCGCGTATCGCTCACATTTTTAATGGACGCAGTTAAAAAGCCGACATCGCCCACCGTTAATTCATCGACCAGCTTCGGTTTCGGTGTAAACACACCGACTTCTGCCACTTCAAATTCTTTGCCTGTCGACATCATTTTAATTTTTTGCCCAGGCTTTACTGTTCCATCCATCACACGGATATAAGCAACTACACCGCGATATGAATCGTACAGCGAGTCAAAAATAAGCGCTTTTAACGGCGCGTCTGGATCACCGGACGGTGCTGGAATTTTTTCAACGATTTTTTCTAAAATTTCTTCGATGCCAATGCCGACCTTTGCAGAAGCAAGTACTGCTTCCGATGCGTCAAGCCCGATTACCTCTTCAATTTCTTGACGAACGCGTTCCGGATCGGCACTTGGCAAGTCAATTTTATTAATAACCGGCAAAATTTCCAAGTTATTATCCAACGCTAAATAAACGTTTGCCAGCGTCTGTGCTTCAATTCCTTGTGCTGCGTCGACGACAAGAATCGCCCCTTCGCAAGCGGCAAGGCTCCGCGACACCTCGTACGTAAAATCGACATGCCCAGGTGTATCGATTAAATGAAAAATATATTCTTCGCCATTTTTTGCTTTATACTTTAACTGAACAGCGTTCAGCTTAATCGTAATTCCGCGCTCCCGTTCCAATTCCATCGAATCTAGCGTTTGTTCTCTCATTTCCCGCTCCGAAAGCGCTCCGGTTTTTTCTAAAATGCGGTCTGCTAACGTCGATTTTCCATGATCTATATGAGCGATAATGGAAAAGTTGCGAATTCGATCGCGTCGTTTTAATCTCTCTTCCCGATTCATCATTTTCTCACTCCCACTATTTCCCGAAACTACACTAGCTTTGATTATAGCAACACAACAAGCAAGATTCAATGACATAGTTTTGCAAACTTTCATGATGATAAAGAAAAAACATTGGCGAAAATTTGTACTATTCCGCCAATGTTCTCACGCCATCTTTCTATTTATTTTTGATCACATAGAAACATGCCGATAACACGCTGTTTTCCTATCATTTTTCGAAAAAGGAAAGCACCTGTTCCATCAATGATCTTACCGCTCCGGCAAATTGTTTGCCAAGCTCGGAAAACAGATTGAATGTTTTCATATTTTCAATTTTTTCTTTCTTTTCTTGCAAATCTTCCGCCATCACTTTGTTTCCTAATACGGATGCTTCTACTTCTCCGTTTTTGCCTTTTGAAATATGAAATACAGAAGGCAGCGATGAATCATCATATCCTCTCATCTTTTGCAATCCTTCATTTGCCTGCTCCATGCCGAGCAACACTCCAAAAAAAAGAATCATCACCGCTAAAAAAAATTTAACCGTAAATTTAACCATACCACTCCGCTCCTTTACCGTTTTTCTGCCGGTGCGGGTGCTTGAACTTTTTGCGCTTGCCAATAATATTCGCTAAAAACATCGGCAACAGCAGATACAGACCGGAATAGCTCTTCAAACGTATTGTCGACTCCACCAAACTCAATTAAAATCGCATTTTCCGATAAATCTTGATTAAACTTTCCGTTCGTTTCCGCTCCTTTTTTTTCGATAATCCCGCGGCTCAGCCCAGGATATTTCTTTTGCAGCAAATGGTGGAGCTGTGTGGCAAGCTGCAAATTTTTTTCGTACTTCGCGTTTTCCCCTCCGATAATAAACGCAACGCGGGCATAATCCACTCCATTAATCGTAACGGTCGTATATTTCCGTCTTCGTGAATCACGGTGAATATCGATCAAATATTGCAAATCATGATTGCGGCTCATTGCTTCGACAACTGTTTTTCTAGACATATCGTACGCTTGGTAATATTTCATGCCTTTTTTCTGCAACTCTCCTACAATATCAATGGTGCTTACTTCCGCCCCAATTCCTCGTTTTTCCATCTCTTCCGCTAGTTTTTCTCCCACTTTTGTGACGTTTACCGTACGATGGAACGCTAAATCAGGATCTGTAACTCCTTTTAAGGCAGGCAAGTACGATTCACGTGTATGTGTATGATAAATATATACAACTTTTTTTCCTCCTGTCGTTTGGGACGGTGGAGGAATTTGTTTTTCATTATTCTTTTTGTCTGCTTCTTCCAAGTTCTCTAAAGAAGCTTGCCGTTCTGCTAGCATTACCTCCAGCGGCGGAGCAGATTCGTACGGCATGTTTGTATAATCCGTCCCTTCCCCTGCTACGATAATTTTGCTGTCATACAGCGCAAATCCCGGGAGCTCGCCGCCAAGCAAACTGCGCGGGTCGTCGGGGTTGATGCTTGTGGCCATGCGAAACAATAATGCTGAATAATTCGGCTTTTGCCGCTCCTTTGGCAACAGTTGCGAAAAATAATGATTTTCAAAACTAAATAAATGAATAAACGTTTCTTGTGAAAAATGGTTCGTCATATTGTTGACAGAGGAAGAAGAAATGCGGTATTCCGGTTTTAATGACGTAATCGCTCCTACTAGCATAAACATCATCATACATCCTAATACCGCTAAAATAATCACTTTTTTTAGACTCGCACCTTGTACCGTAACCATCATTTGCGGAGAACGCCACTTTTTCATGTTCTCACCCTTTCCCAGCTTGTCTACTAATTTAACGTATGGGCAAGCCGGGAAAGATAGAACTTCTTTTTTCTCTATTTTATTTCATTAATGTGTATAAGAACCGGTATTATCTTGATCAATTTGTTCATGCAATGCAGCATTTAATCCGCTCGCTAATAAATTTGCCATATCTTCAATAAACATATCGACTTCTTTCGGAGTAACCATTAAATTATGACCGAGTGGAGAAAGCACTTCATAAATGAGTCTGCGTTTTTCTTCTTCCTCTAATGTGCCGATTATGCCAAGAAATGTCGAACGTTGCTCCGTTGATGGCATATCTTCCTCTGTAAGCCTCTTTTTCTTGCCAAACGTCCATCCCGCTGGAGCGAGAGCACTAGACGGCCGCTTCCCTTCACGCATTTCCCTTCCAAAATGTTTTAAAATAAAATCGATCGTATCACTTGTAATCGATACAGCATCGACAACCGTTGGAACACCGATAGAAATAACAGGAATACCTAACGTTTCTTTACTTAATTCTTTTCGTTTATTCCCTACACCTGAACCTGGATGAATTCCCGTATCAGAAATTTGAATCGTTGCGTTGACCCGTTCAATCGATCGTGCCGCTAACGCATCAATGACGATCACAAAATCTGGTTTTGTTTTTTCCACAATTCCGTGAATAATATCGCTTGTTTCAATCCCTGTCGTCCCCATCACACCTGGAGCAATCGCGCTTACTGGACGAAATCCTTCTTCTACGCTCTCCGGCTGAAGATGAAATAAATGTCTTGTAATAAGTAGATTTTCCACCGTTAGCGGACCTAACGCATCCGGTGTCACATTCGAATTACCTAATCCTACAACAAGGCAGCTTGATTCTTTTCTAATGTCCAATTTTCGTAAAAATGCGTTGAACTCTTTTGCAAATATATCTTGTACTTTCTGTTGCAACTCCGTATTATGTTCACGAATTCCTTGTGCTTCAATGGTTAAATAATTTCCCGGTTTTTTACCAATCGATTTTGCTCCTTCTTCCGTTACTTCTACATGCGACAATTTAATCCCGTCTATTTCGCGATCGTGAATAATGACTCCTTCAATAGGGGAAGCGCTTTCCCTTTTTTGTTGGAGACGCTCTTCCACAGCTATTTCATGAGCTTCGATCGCTAAATCGGTTCGTACCGAATACATGCTTAAATCGATTGAGCGGTTCATATCGTTCCTCCTAAAACGTATCATTTTTCCTTTATTTTCACCGCTTTTTGCATTTTCCATTCGTTTTGCGCAAACATTTTCGCAATCAGTAAAGTATTTTTGCTTGAATACTCTTGCATAATTTAACCTCGTTTGATAGAATAACACTTGTTCTTACATGTCCTAATAACGGAAATGATCAACCAAGGACAGAGATGGCAAGATGACGGAGGTGAGAGAACGTGGCAAACATTAAATCTGCAATTAAACGTGCAAAAACAAGTGAAAAACGTCGCGCTCATAACGCTTCAATGAGATCTGCAATGCGTACGGCGATCAAAAAATTTGAAGCGTTTGTTGAATTAAAAGATGTGGAAAAAGCTCAAGAAGCATTCATCATTGCTTCCAAAAAATTAGACAAAGCAGTAACAAAAGGTCTTATTCATAAAAACACAGCAAGTCGCAAAAAATCCCGCTTAGCGAAAAAACTGAACAGCATTATTGCATCTTAAGAAAAACGACCTGGCAGCAGGTCGTTTTTCTTATTCTGATAAAATTGTCTCATTGGATATTGTTTGTGATCCCTTCATTCCATCTCATCAACAATAGCTCCATAACAAGCTGCCTGTCCATTGTTCCGCTCTTCATTTTATAGTCAGCCTCAGCAATTTGCCTCATCACTGTCGTAAGCTCTTCTTCCGAAAACAGTGCCGCTTGTCCCATGGCAAGTTTAATCCGAAACGGATGCACATTTAAGATGGAAGCAATTTGTTGTTGCCCATATCCTTTTGCCGCAAGCCATTTCACTTGATATAAAAGACGAAATTGACCGGCAAGAAGCGACAAAATTTTCAGCGGCTCTTCATTATTCTCCAGCAAGTCATAAAATACTTGCAGTGCATCATCGATTTGCCGTTTCGTCACTTTCTCCACTAATACAAACACATTTTGCTCCAACGTACGCGATACAAGCTTTTCGACGGTCTCTTGCTGAATCATTCCGCCTGGCCCAACGAACAAAATGAGCTTGTCCAATTCGTTCGCAAGTGTCATTAAATTCGTTCCTGCCAGCTTTAACAAAGTGTCAATCGCATGTTCTTCCACCATTACACCACTTTGTCCTGCTCTTTCTACAATCCATTCGCGCAGCTCTTTTTCGGCAAGCGGAGATGCGACAAAAACTTCCGCATGTTCCTTCATTAGCTTTGTTATTTTTTTGCGTTCATCTAGTTTTTCATACGGTCCAACGAAGACGACAATCGAAAAAGGGGAAGGGGACATTATGTACGATTCTAATTTTTTTAAGTCATGCTCCACTTCTTTTTCTTTCTCCGCTGTAAAAAAATAAGGATTTTTAATAAGAATCACTCGTTTTTCCCCTAAAAACGGAAATGTTTCCGCATCTTCTAGCGCAGTTTGCACAGGAGTATCTTCGCAATCGTACACAGATACATTAAATTCCCGCTCTTCTTCCGTTAATACCGTACGAACGAGAAGTTCATACGTTTCCGTTAATAAAAATGATTCGGTTCCATATAATAAATAAAGGGAAGACAAACGCCGTTTTTTAATTTTTCCCCAAAAGTCCACCACCATATTTCTCTTCTCCATTCTGTCTGCAGTCTTTCTATGTTGAAAAGATACAACGTTTTTCTTATTTTTACAAGGGAATCGGTTAGCGGGAAAACCGATTCCCCTTTATATAAACGTTGACAAATAAGTCCTAGGACCTTATTTGTCAACGGGTTATCTTTATCTTTTCCCGGTCGCAAAAAAGTATTTGTGTTAACTGTTGTCAATGAAGGAAATGAATAAGGAGGATATAGATTTTTTTTTCTTTTTCGTCTATACTAAAAATGATTGCACGAGGAGGGGTAAACGATGAACGTATTTGAAAAAGATGTACAATGCAAACGAAATGATGCTGTTGACTCTGCCGTTGGTTTTATCGTTTCATTCGGTTTTTTTGCAACAATGTTTATTATCGCAACATTGATTAAATTTTTCGGTTCGTGAAGAGATTGCTTACATAAGCAGTCTCTTTTCTTTATTAGTTATGCTATGGCAGCATGACGGAAAAGGTTCCACGATTTTTCGAATAAATATAGCGAATCGCGCCATGCTGGTCTGTCCGCAAAATAATGACATTCCTTTTCCGGAGCCGTTCGATAACATATGGGGAAGGATGATGGTAACGGTTATGTTTGCCGACGGAAATAAGTGCAATCTTCGGCTGTACTTTTTCTAAAAATAACTCTGTTGTAGACGTATCGCTCCCATGATGGGCCACTTTTAACACATCGGCTTCTAAGCGCGGAAAAACGCTGATTAACTCCCTTTCCCCCGTTTCCTCTAAATCACCCGTAAATAACCAGGATAATCCACCGAGCTTTGTATACAATACAATCGAATGGTTATTATCATCACGATGCGTTTTCCATGGATGAAGTACATAAAATGAAATTCCATCCTCTATCCATCTGTCACCCCTTGATATTTTCACCACTTCTATATTTTGTCGTTCAGCAAGTTGAACAAGTTTTTCTTGTATCGAATTTTTTGTTTCTCCTTTGCCAATGACCATTTGCTTTACAGAAAAATGCCGAATGATTTCTTCTGCCGCTCCAATATGGTCCAAATCTCCATGTGTCGCAATAAGTTTATCGATATATCTCACTCCGTTTGATTTTAAAAATGGAACGACAACGTCTTTTCCTACATCCCACTTCCGCTTTCGTTCCTGCCATGGCTGTCTTTGGTGTGGAAGTGTTCCTCCTGTGTCAATAAGATATACTCCTTTTCGATACGGCAATTCAATGTATATACAATCCCCTTGCCCGACATCGAGTAAAATGACCTCACCGTAACGATCCATATATGGGCTCCATGCATGAAGCGTAATAACGAAGGCGACCCATCCTATACTAAAGTAACGCCGCTTCTCCATTTGTACAAATGCAGCAAAAATCGCGGCCGCATAACAGATAAGAAAAAAGAAAGAAGGCCGGCCAAGAACGAGTGACAACGAATGGTTAGATGAGAAAAATGCAACAACATCGCTAGAGATTACGATAATTTTTTGCAACAGCCAAATAAAAGGAAAAGAAAGAAGCGAATGTATATAATGCGTGCCTACAGCTGCAAACGAAAGCGGCATAATGGCGAAGGAATAAAGCGGCACAAAAATAATATTTAGGGGAATGCTCCATAACGAAACTTCGAAAAAATAGTATAAAAGAAACGGAAGGGCGCTCAACTGGGCAATAAAAGCCGTAAAAAAGAGGCGCCAAAAGACAGAATCATGCGACAATATCATTTGGGAAGATAAAATAAGAGCAAATGTTACAATAAACGATAACTGAAATCCGACATCCCATAACATATACGGATCGAAAAGCAGCATCATGACTAGCGTTATACTTAATGCATCGAGCGGCGATAACTTCGATTTCCAGTAATCGGAAACTAAAAAGATCATTGCTGTAAAGGAGGCGCGAATAACGGAAGGAGAAGCACCTGTTAGCACAATATAAATGGGAAGGAAAATCAATAGGATTATCGTTGCCGTTTCCTTGGTGATAAAGCGAATCAATATGGAAAACATGGCTCCGACTAATAACGTGACATGCAACCCGGAAATGGCTAATAAATGGATTAATCCGAGTTTTTGGTATCCTTCCAAAAGCGTCTCGTCTAATTGCCCTCGTTCTCCGTATAAAAGCGCTTGGACAATTCCAACCGTTTCCGATGGAAAATGTGTTTCTACCGTGTGCAGCCCTTTTTCACGAAGCGAAAGAAGCCATTCATATAACGTTGGGGATGTGTTGTGGCAGTCTTGCAAGGAGATTGATTGGGGTTTGAGAATCCAATGAATATGATGAAATCGTAAATAACGACGATAATCGAAAGCATTAGGATTTCGCGGTAGCGCCGGACGTTCAAGCCTTCCCTTCACCGTGCATACTGCTTTAGGAGTTAAAGAAGAAAGCTCTTGTTTTTCCTGTGCCGATTTTATGTAGTAAATAAGCTGAAGCTTTTCTTTTCCCACTTTGACAATCGATTTTAGTTGATCCCCATCCACCGAAATGGGAGCAATAAAACGAATAGTAAATAACGTCATGTTGCCAGACAGTTTCGTCTTATTATGATGGTCGATATAAACGAAATACATACTGTAGATGAGCATTTTTCATTACAATAATTTCCATGGTTAGAGAGACAAACAGGGTACCCCTTACGCGATACGGAGCTGTTTTTTGATCACATCAATGGGAATATCTTGCTTTGCAGCGTCATAAATGAACTCGACGACACTGTGGTCTTTCCGCGACCGAAGAAGCTCCAGCCCGGTGGAGAGGTTTTGGCGGGATTCGGCGATGCTGTACACGCAGGCCAACAGCACCACCGCCCAATACCGTTTCACCGCCCGAATGTGGCGAACGCGGTATCCATCCAGCTTCAGTTGATCTTTCGCCTGCCGGAAAAAGCACTCGATCGTCCAACGCTGAGCATAGTAACGCAAGATGTCTTCGTCCCCGAGTTCCCGGTCGGTGCTCAAGATGCAATGAAGATGTTCCGGCGCCATCGGCTGATCCGCCTTCCAAGCCAGCAGCACCACCGCGTCATCGAGGCCATGGATGGCCCCCTCATAGCGATACACGCGATAACGCTCCTGCCCCACCGTGACGAGGCGGGTGTCTTTGGACTCGATATAGCGGGCAAACTGCTTGGCTTGGATGGCGATGCCTTTCGGGTAGAGAATCCGGTTCGTCTTGAGCATCGCGATGACATGGAATCCCTGTTTCAGACAGGCTTCGATGAGCTTCTTAGACGGATACCACGAATCCATGAGCACATACACCGGCTGAGCCCGCTTCACCTTGAGCGAGGAAAGCATCTCGATCGCCAGGTCGATCTTGCTTTTTCCCGCTTTCTTGTCATACAGGCGGAACGCAAATGGGAACGCCTGCGTGAAGGTGTGCACCATCAGCCAAACGAGCGAATGCCCCCAGACCGATTGATGATCTTTATGCGAGTAGTGCCAGTCGCACCCTTGAATGGCGTGCACAGCCCGTGACGAAGGCTTTGTTTTTTGGCAAATCGTATCATCAATCGAAACAAAAAGGGGTTGATTCTTCCGTTTGGCCAGTCGTTCGACCTGGGAAAGGATCCACTCTTGAAGCTTCCCAAGCAGCCTTTCCTCGTTCCAAGGGCTTTTCGTGAAAAAGTGACTGAGCGTCGTTCGATGATTCGGATGAAAGCTCCAGTAATGAATATCAGTCAATGTTCCCGAGAATCCCTTGGTGGTCAAGGCATCGACAATATGAATGAGATGCTTGATGACCGGTTTGGAAAGCTGCAGCGTCAACCCCAGCGTGAAGAAAAACTTGTGGATTCCTTGGTGATGTGCTAATCTATTCATGAGACATGAACCTCCTTGTGGATAGTTGGTGGTACATCTATTCTAACCAAGGAATCGGGTTCATGTCTCCTTTTTTGTTTAGTTGTCAATTTATGTCAGTGAATTTGCTCATCTACAGTACATATAAAAAAGGCAAATCGTTATGATAGAAAAAAGAAAGAGGCGCCTTTTTCGCGTGAAAAGAAATATAGCATACAGCACGATAAACACCAAAGAAATGTTTGGCCTCCCGCACCCAGCTATGATCCCAAAAACAGCAGCAAGCGCTATATAAACAATATTCCCCCGCATGGTTTGCGCCCCTTTCCGTAGGCGTGATTTATTATTTTTGCAGAAGTGACAATATTTCTTTATTAAATGGTACGTGTTCTACCCGGACTTTCGCTTGTTCAAAAAGTTCAAGCGCATACGGATGATTTTTGTAATCTTGCGCATAATATACAGCGCGAATTCCGCTTTGAATAATCGCCTTACAGCAATGTAGACAAGGAAAATGAGTTACGTACATTTCTGCTCCTTCTGTCGGTACGCCAAATTTCGCACATTGAATAATCGCATTCATTTCCGCATGGATGGTGCGAACACAATGCCCGTCAATAACATAACATCCCTCATCAATGCAATGAGCGCCGCCGGCAATGGAACCGTTATATCCCCCGGCAATAATTCGTTTATCTCGGACAATGGTGGCGCCAACCGCCAATCGTGTACAAGTGCTGCGCAATGCCAACAAATGGCTTTGTGCCATAAAATATTGATCCCATGTAATCCGTTCCATACTTCCTCCCCCGCTTGTCCATCGCAAATTGATTTTTCCTTCAGAAAGTGCACATATTTTTAGTGTAATGGGCGAGCCAGCAAAGCGTCAACGACATTATGGCACAACAATGTGTTCTTTTATTTTTTCCAACGTCTTTTCTCCAATGCCTGTAACATTTAATAAATCTTCTGCTTTTTGAAACGGTCCATGCTCTTCGCGATAGGCAATAATGGCTGCCGCTTTAGTCGGTCCAATTCCCGGAAGTTGCAATATTTCTTCCTCCGATGCTGTATTAATATAAATTTTCATGGAATCATTAGAGGAAACAACAGAAGAATCTATGGAAGGAATGTTCGTCTCCCCGCGTTCCGGTACATAAATCATCATTTCATCATGTACTTTTGCCGCCAAATTGACCTTTGTTTGATCCGCTTCTTTTGTAAATCCGCCAGCCATTGCTACCACATCATTGACACGCGCCGTATCCTTTATTTCGTATACTCCCGGTTGGGCAACTGCTCCCTTTATATCGACAATAATTGTTTTGGATTGCACTTTCTCTTCCTTTTTCTCCGATACTTCCATCATCATTTGTTCCGAAGCTAGTATAGAACCTTGTTCCTTTTCGATCATTTCATTGTTTCTAAATAAAATGACCACCGCAACGATGAACACTGCCAAGAGCAGAATATACCATCGTTTGTCATACTTTTTTATTGCTTCCCACATGTCCATCATCCTTTCAAATTAGTCATAAAATAAAGAAAACGCTCATACATATCGTTGAAAAGACTATACGTACTGCAATCAGGGAGGGGGGAGTGAAGCATGGAAATCGGAATGATTGGGACAGGAAATATGGGAAGGATTTTAATTGAAGCGTTTCTTGAATCTGGTTCCGTCAAAGAAGACCAGCTTATTATCACGAATCGTACGTTAGAAAAAGCGCTCGACATCCAGCGCCGCTATCCGGGCATATATGTTGCTGCCAGCGCGGAAGAAGTGGTACAGAAGGCAACGATTGTGTTTTTATGTGTAAAACCGTTAGATATTCACCCCCTTTTGCAACAATTGTCTTCCTTTTGGACAAAGGAACATTGTCTTGTATCGATTACAAGCCCGATTAGTGTACAACAACTTGAAGCTGCCGTCCCTTGCCACGTAGTGCGCGTTATTCCAAGCATTACAAACCGGGCGTTTGCTGGAAGCACGCTAATCACGGTTGGACAGCGCTGTTCTTCACACTATCAAAACTATATAGAAACGCTATTTCGTCAAATTTCTGCTCCTTGCTATATTAATGATGAAATTACGCGAATCGCTTCTGATATCGCTAGTTGTGGTCCCGCTTTTTTTAGCTATTTGCTTCAACGATTTATTGAGGCAGCCGCCGCAAAAACATCGATTACAAAAGAACAAGCAACAGAATTGACAAGCAATATGATTATTGGATTAGGGGAATTATTGAAAAAGAATCTTTATACACTTCCAACACTGCGAGAAAAAGTTTGCGTGAAAGGCGGTATTACTGGAGAAGGAATTGCGGTGCTTGAAAAAGAAATCGAAGGGGTATTTGAACGCGTATTTGATAAAACACATGAAAAATTTAAAGATGACATCGAAAAAATAAAAAAGCAATTCGGTAGTTAATTATTCGTTAAAAAAAGAAAAAATCCTGCTTAGCAACAAAAAATGTTTTATTCCGTACCGAAGTCAAAATCAATCAATAGCTTTTCTGCCGAAGCCAGCGTGTAATCGCTTTAACGGGCTTTGGCAGAAAAGCATAAAGATTTAAAAAGAGGGAAGCGCCGCTGTTTTTCATTTTTTCGCAACAAAGAAAACACGTTCCGACGTTTCGCTTGGCGCTTCATCTGTAAAATCCGCGGTTATTTCCAGCACTGTAAATCCCGCTTCCGTCAGCCATTGTTTATACTGATCAATCTCATAGGTGCACTGTCGATGCAGTTCATCATGCCGTTCATATTTTCCATCATCGCCACGGACGAAAAACGTTAATTCATGCTCAACGCTATGCGGCAACGAAAACGGATAGCAAGACCAAATATAACTGATTTCCTCGTCATTGCTTGTAAATATCGCATCTTGAAAAATATGATCCATTTTATACGTTGAATGAACGTCAAATAACAATAAACCGTCTTCTTTTAACAGTTCATAAATGCGGGAAAAAGTTTGCCGAACTTCACTTTCTTCTAATAAATAGTTGAGTGAATCGCAAAAAATAGTGACACAATCAAACGACGAAAATCCTTCTAATTCCGTCATATTTTGTTGAAAAAATTCAATGGTAACCTGTTGAGCTTCCGCTTTCGCTTGTGCAATAGCGAGCATATTTTCAGACAAATCGACACCTGTGACCAAAAATCCTTCTTTCGCCAATCGAACAGCTAATTCTCCTGTGCCACATCCGACATCAAGAATGCGTTTTGCACCTTGGCGTCCATATTGCTTTAGCTTTTTTTGCACAAACGACTGCCATGCATCATATGGTGCTTCATTCATTAATGTGTCGTACCAATAAGCAAATGACTCATACGTCATTGCTGCAACACGCTCTCCACATCTTCCAACGGTGCATCTCCCCATAAACGTTCTAAATTGTAATAATTGCGTTCCTCTTTATCAAAAATATGGGCGACGATATCGCCTAAATCGACTAAAACCCATTTTGCCTCATGAAACCCTTCTACCCGTTTCACCGGAATATGGTGTTCCTCTGCTTTCTCTTTTATTTCCCGCGCAATCGCTTGTACTTGTTTCTCCGAATTTCCATGACAAATCACAAAATAATCAGCGACAAGAGAAATTCCTTTCATATTTAGGACAACGATATTTTCCGCTTTTTTGTCATCGGCTGCTCGAACAACCAATTGCAATATTTCCTGTTCTGTCATTCTTCACATTCCCCCTTTATTTCCATCATCAACGAATTATATGTGTGAATCGTGTCTGGATAAATGAGCTGATTTTTTTTCAACAAAAATTGAATAGTGTTTTGCAACGCTTTTATTAACGCCTTGTTCAAATCTTGTTTTGCAAGATCACGTACTTCGTCTACCCCTGGAAATATACGTCCAGGCTCAATATAATCGGCAAGATAAATAATTTTTTCCAATAATGTCATGTTTGCCCGTCCTGATGTATGATAACGAATCGCGTTTAATATATCTTCATCTTCGATTCCAACTTCCGTCCTTACTAAGTAAGCACCGACTGGAGCATGCCAAAGTTCCGAGTTGTAAGAAAGCAAGTCTTTTGGCATATTTTGCTCTAAAATGATTTGTTTCATTTCTTCTTTCGGACGGAACTTCGCATAGTCATGAAAAATAGCCGCCAATTCCGCTTTTTTCACATCCGCTCCATACTGCTCCGCAAGCTCGATTGCCGTTTCCATAACGCCAATTGTATGTTGATAGCGATGTTCTGTCAATTGTTTTTTAACGAGAGTTAACGCTTTTTCTCGCTCCATATAGCTTTCTCTCCTCAATATAAAGTCTTACACATTCCGGCACTAAATATCGGATTGTTTGTCCTTTTCTTACCCGATCACGAATCATCGAAGAAGATACCGCAAATTGCGGCACTTCTACTTCCATAATCGGATAAGATGTTTCAGTGGAGAACCCAGGCCGCTTTACACCCACAAATGTTACTAGCTGGATCAGTTCAGCAATTTTATACCAGTGTGGCAAATATTCCACCATATCTGCACCGATAATAAAATAAAACTCATGATCTGGGTGCATAGAAAGCAGTTGACGAATTGTATCATACGTATACGACGGTCCTTCTCTTTCTAGTTCAATCGTTTCCACATGAAAACGCGGATGGTCAGCAATTGCTAATTCAAGCATGCGCAAGCGATCTTCGCTTTTTGTCACTTGTTCATGTTGTTTATGTGGAGGGATGCGGTTCGGCATAAACCAAATTTCTGACAACTGAAGAGCATGCAGCACTTCATTCGCCATTAATAAATGCCCGTAATGCGGTGGATCAAATGTCCCTCCAAAAATCCCGATTTTTCTCATATTTTCTTCCCTCCGCCATGCATATGCGCAACTTTGCCGTTTAGCGCGGTAACACAATTTGCTTATTTTCTTTTGACTCCTTATACAATACAATGGTATTCCCAATTACTTGTACAAGTTCCGCGCCCGCTCCTTGTGCAAGTTGCTCGGCGACAACATGGCGATCTTCCTCACAATTTTGCAGCACGCTCACTTTAATAAGCTCACGCGCTTCGAGCGCATCGATAATTTGCTTAATCATATTTTCATTAACTCCGCCTTTTCCAACTTGAAAAATTGGTTTCAAATGATGGGCTTTCGCCCGCAAAAAACGTTTTTGTTTTCCTGTTAACATATGTTATGTTACCCCCTAAGCTGTTCGATCACTATTTTTTTCATACGTTGGACATCCGGGAATATTCCTGTCCATTTTTCAAATGCTAACGCCCCTTGATATACAAACATCCCGACTCCATTTTGGATAATTCCATTTCTTTTTCGTGCTTCCTTCAACCATTTTGTCTCTAATGGATTGTAAATAATATCAGAAACGATCGTTCCTTCTTTCATATTTGCAAGAGAAAGCGGCATTTCTTCCATATTAGGGTACATTCCAACAGACGTCGTATTAATGAGAATATCATATTCTCCTAAACGCTCTTCCGCTTCATTTAACGAGTATACAACTGATGAAACAGAAGCATTACATTCATCAATAAGCTGTTTTGCTTTGGATACCGTTCGATTGCAAATATCGATTTGTTTTGCACCGCGATCGGCAAGAGAAACGTAAATGCCTCTTGCTGCTCCACCAGCTCCAATAAGCAAAATGCGCTTTTCTTTTATATCGACGTTTATTTCTTCCTCTAGCGCCCGAACATATCCAGGACCATCTGTATTATAGCCGATCAATCGTCCATTTCTATTCACGATCGTATTGACCGCACCGATGCGGCGCGCTGTTGGATCCACCTCATCGAGCAATGGCATCACCGCTGTTTTATGAGGAATCGTTACATTTACCCCCGAAATGCCAAGGGCCCTTACCCCGGCAATAGCATCCTTCAAGCGTTCCGGCTCTACATGAAATGCATGGTAGTGTGCGGCAATGTTCATGTTTTGAAATGCATCATTATGCATAATTGGCGATAGGGAATGGTGAACAGGGCAACCAAATAACGCATATAATTTTTCCATTTTCTCTTCTCCCCTATTTTACTTACAAAAGAATTAAATCAATGATTTCCTTATTAAGATGTCGACTCCCTTTGGTGCATACGCAACCACTTGCGCTCCTGGTTCGTTGCATGTCACCCAACCAAGTCCGGAAAATACAATGTCTGTCTTTCTTTCTTTTATGGTGAATGTATGCGCCTCTAATGGCGGGAATTGGTCGATATAATGTTTGCGCGGAGGAGAAAGAAGTTCACCTAATTGATTGGCATATAACGCATCCGCTTTTTCTAACTTCGTCCGATGAATGAGCAGCTCATTGGAGAAATAACATACAAAAGACCGTCTTCCCCCTTTTATATAATCAAGCCGGGCGAGCCCCCCGAAAAATAACGTTTGTTGTTCATTCAGCTGATACACTTTCGGATGGATTTCTCGCTTTGGAGTGATGATTTTTAAATCTTTTTTGTCCACAAAGTGCGCCATTTGATGGTGATTAATAATTCCCGGCGTATCATAAATCGCCGCTCCATCATCTAATGGAATTTCGATCATATCCAACGTCGTTCCCGGAAAATAGGATGTTGTAATTACATTTCCTTTCCCCGTTGCCTCTTGAATAATACGATTAATAAACGTTGATTTTCCAACATTCGTACAGCCAACCACATAAACGTCTTTCCCAAACCGATATTTTTCAATCGCCTCCATTACTTTCGCCATTCCGATTCCTTTGACAGCGCTCACTAAACATATGTCAATTGGCTTCAAGCCGAGATCGCTTGCCGATTGTTTCATCCAATGAATAAGCTTTGGATATTTCACCGATTTTGGAAGCAAGTCCACTTTATTGCCAACGAGCAAAATCGGGTTGTTCGCAACAAACCGATGCAATCCTGGAAGCCAGCTTCCATTGAAATCAAAAATATCCACAATTTTTACGACAAGTGCTTCCGACTGTCCGATGCGGTGTAAAATTTTTAAAAAGTCATCATCTGTCAGTGCTACATCTTGCACTTCGTTATAGTGCTTTAAGCGAAAGCAGCGTTGACAAATGACTTCTTCTTTTTCTTTTTCTAAAACGCTTTTTGGTGCATACCCAGGTTTTGTCTCATCTTCCGATTGAATTAGCGCTCCACAGCCAATGCAGCGAATTTGTTGTTCCACCATCATTCCTCCCAATAAATCATGCCTTTTTTACGCATCATATTTAAAATTATCCGTTCTATCTTTCGGTTCAATCGAGTCCAAAGCCCATCTGTCTGCGCAACCGGTACAACTAAAATGGTATTTAATCCTAACCGGTTTCCTCCAAACACATCGGTTAGCAATTGATCACCGATGACAACAACTTCATCTTTCCTCAATTGCATCATCGATAACGCTTTTTGGAAAGCGCTTGTCAGCGGCTTCCGTGCTTCGAAAATAAACGGAATGCCAAGCGGTTCCGCGAAAGATTGCACCCGCTTTTTATTATTATTCGATACGATGATCACCTTAATGCCCTCTTGCTTCATATTCTCAAACCACTCCATTAGCTCCGGAGGGGCGCTTGGACGATCCCACTCGACAAGCGTATTATCTAAATCTGTAATGATTCCTTTAATTCCTTTTTCTTTTAACTCACTAGGAGTAATATCCAGTACACGTTTGACAAACTGGCTTGGCAAAAAATAATGAAGCATATCCATCACCTTACCTTTTTAGGCACTGACTTTCGGCTTTTCTGCCTTTAACCATCATACCTAATTTTCACTAGTCTTTCAAAACAAACTTTGACAAATATATACAATCACAAAAATTTTTTCGACAAAGTTCGTTATCCCCAAAATTGTGGATAAGTTTTGTCCACATCATTCACAAGCATAAAATCAGATCCCGACAACCTTATAAACATGTTTTCCACATGTTATCCACTTGTTGTTGTGGATAACAGAACGGTTGTTCTACATCGGAAATCATGGTACAGTTAAAGTAACTTACCATTATATGTATTGACTGCAAATCATATTCCATTGCTGAAGGAGGTTTTCAGCATGAAATATCTATCCGACGAGCTATTAATCGAATCATATTATAAAGCAAAAGAATTAAAATTAAGCCCGGAGTTTATTGAATTAATTGAAAGAGAAATTCGCCACCGTTCGTTAGAACATAAAATTAATCTTTCATCATAATAGCCTCCAGGGCTTTTTTTTATTTTAAATAGCCAATCCGTTCCCCTACTTTCACTCCCATTGGCACCACAATTCGTTCATCAAGCTCAACACTGTCTTTTTCAAACAATAAAACGACGGTAGATCCAAAAGAAAAATAGGCAATTTCTTGCCCTTTCGTAAGATGCTTGCTCACATGGGTAAGCTCAATGCTGTTGACAAACATCGCACCTATTTTTACAATCGCGATATGTTTTCCGTTTGCAGCTACTTCTGTAATCATGCGATAGTTTTTCGATAACGGCCGCTTTCCATATTTTAAGCCAAGGCGGTTGACAGGGTACGATTTTTTTCCAAGAGCCCATTGTTTTTGCACAACTCCAGATATTGGGCTATGGATGCGATGATAATGGCTTGGGCTTAAATACAAAATAATGAATAATCCGTTTAAATATTTTTTTGCCGCTTCGCCGCTTCCAAGCATTTCTGCAATCGAATATGTCTTGCCCTTAACGACGATTTCGCTATTTTCACGGATCACACCGATATCTTCAATAATCGCATCAACAGGGCTAATAACACTGTTTTTCGTTTGATCAATCGGTCTTGTCCCCGCTTTTAGCTTGCGAATAAATAGTTGCTGCAACGTTTCATAATTTTTTAAGTTTTTTTCCATTTCTTCCTGATTAATATCATAAATTTTTGCATACGATGGAATAAGTAATGCACTTAAGCGGGACTTCGTAAAAATTGCGATCATTTTTGATGAAAGTGAATGATTCGTCAATTCAATCATAAGACGATACAACCATTTTAACAAATATATTCCCTCCAATTTATGGCGGTCATGTTTTTTACTACTTTTCATATTATAAATAAAATGAGTATAATTGTAGTAGACTTTGTTTGCCGCGTTTTAGAGCGAAAAGGAGTGAGGAGAATGTTTTTATTGGATTATTTAGATTACACATTAAAAAAGCTAAAAGCAAATATGGCAAATATTTTAACGATGACCAATTTATCACTAGGTGGTTTTTCCGTCTTAACGACGTTAAAAGGGCAGCTTAATGTCAGTTTGCTTCTCGTTTTTTTAGCAGCCTTAGTCGACCGCTTTGATGGAGCTGTTGCCCGCAAATTAAATATTGAATCAGAACTCGGAAAACAATTGGACTCCATGAGTGATATTATATCATTTGGAGTAGCTCCTGCGTTGTTAATTTATCAAAGCCTGCTGCATGAATTTGGCGCGCCTGGTGCGTTTTTTACGATTTTATACATCGGCTGCGGCGCCTTTCGTCTTGCTCGTTTTAACATTACAGAAAACAACGGCTATTTTTCGGGACTTCCAATTACAGCTGCGGGAGTACTGCTAACATTAAGCTATTTAACGATTCATTATTTTCCTCCGCAATTTTTCATTTTCCTTATGATTACATTGTCGTTTTTAATGGTTGGAACATTTAAATTGAAAAAAATATAAAACAAACATAGGAAGACTGTCCTTTCCAAAATGAAGTCATAATGGATTGGGCAGCCTTTTTTATTTTCTATTCACACCATTTTCTCTTTTCAATCCTTATTATTAATTATATGATAAATGTGAATTCATTATAAAGTACAAATAACATATGAATATGGTGTTTTAAGAAATAACGGGGGGATTTCATTTGGACAAAACATCCATTATCGGCATTCTTCTTGGTATTATCGCTGTAGGTGTTGGAATGTACTTTAAAGGTGTCAATCCAAGCGTATTAATTAACCCTGCAGCGATTTTAATTATTATCGTTGGAACTATCGCTTCTGTTACCATCGCTTTTCCAACTCGCGAAATTAAAAAAGTGCCAAAACTGTTCGGCGTGCTTTTTAAAGAACAAAACATCCCAACCATCGAAGAATTAATTCCATTGTTCGTCGATTGGGCGAACGTGGCTCGACGGGAAGGATTGCTCGCACTGGAAGCAAAATTAGACGAAATTGATGATCCATTTTTACGAAATGGTTTGAGCATGGCAATTGATGGGCAGACACAAGATTTTATTCGCGATGTAATGACAGAGGAAATTGAAGCGATGGAAGAACGGCATGAAGCGAATGCAGCCATTTTTTCGCAAGCAGGTACATACGCGCCAACACTTGGGGTGCTAGGAGCGGTCATCGGGCTAATTTCGGCATTAGGCAATATCGATAACATTAGCGAGCTCGGCAAAGCAATTAGCGCGGCATTCGTCGCAACACTGCTGGGAATTTTCACTGGGTACGTGTTATGGCATCCATTTGCCAATAAATTAAGAAGAAAATCAAAAGAAGAGGCGAAAATACGGCGAGTCATGATTGAAGGGGTCCTTTCCATTCTAGAAGGACAAGCACCGCGGACAATTGAACAAAAACTTGCTTCCTATCTTCCGGAAACTGAACGCAAGAAAATTGTAGAACAGGGAGAAAAAAGAAATGAGTAAGAAAAAAAAACAAAAACAAGAAGAGCATATTAACGAGTCATGGCTTATTCCGTACTCTGATTTATTAACGTTATTACTCGCTCTTTTTATCGTTTTGTTTGCAAGCAGCCAAATCGATCAAAAAAAATTCCAGCAAATCGCCCGGTCATTTAATACAGCATTGGCTGGCGGAACAGGTGTGCTTGATTTTGAAAGCCCAATCGAACCGGAAACCCCGCCTTCGCCATCAAAACAAGAACATAAACAGCAACAAAAAAATTCAAATAAAGAAGATAAAGAAGAGTTGCATGCCGTACAAGAAAAAATTGATACATATATCGCGGAAAAGCATTTAAATGGGAAATTACAAACTTCTTTAACAGATGAGGGGCTGGCGATTACGATATTAAATGATATTTTATTTGATTCCGGAAGTGCAGAAGTACGACCAAAAGATCGAAAGCTAGCTAAAGAGATTTCCCAACTGCTTGTCATGAATCCGCCGCGAAATATTATTATTAGCGGGCATACCGATAACGTACCGATTCACAATGCGCAATTTGCTTCAAACTGGGAGCTAAGCGTCATGCGTGCTATAAATTTTATGAAAATATTATTGGAAAATCCCGAGCTCGACCCGCGTTGGTTTAGCGCGAAAGGATACGGAGAATTTAAACCAGTAGCGCCCAATAATACTCCTGAAGGGCGGATGAAAAACCGGCGCGTTGAAATCTTAATTTTGCCAAAAACCGAAGCTTCCCGTCAATAATTTGACGTTTCCATCTCTCTCCCTATTGATGAAAAAGGCTGGCAGATGTTTGCCAGCCTTTTTATGCTAAAGCTTAATAGAAAATTTAATCACTCCTGCTTTTACCATTGTTTCCACCAAAATCACAAATGCTGGACCAATAAACAGCCCGATAAAACCTAACAGTTGAAATCCTAAATAAACGCTCACTAATGCAGCCAAAGGGGAAATGCCTAAATTGGTTGAGAAAACTTTCGGCTCAATAATACGACGCACTACCGTAATAATCACAAATAATACAATGAGACCGATCCCTAGGCCGCTATTGCCATTCGCAATACTTATTATCCCCCATGGCACTAACACCGAGCCAGTCCCTAAAATCGGCAAAATATCCACAACAACAATTAGCAGTACCATAATAACCGCATAATCCACTTTCAACAACAATAAACCGGCCAATGCAAGGAAAAAAGTGATGAGACTTAACAAAAATTGCGCTTTAATAAACCCGATGCCAGCTTTGCTTAATTGCGTCACAATCATCGCTAACCGCTGATGTGTACGTTCAGACAAATATTTTTTGAGCCTCTTTTTTAACTTTGGCAAATCTAAACTAATTAAAAACAGAGCTACTAAATATACTAAAAAATGAATAAGAAAGCTGGGAATAAGCGTGATAAAATGAACAATCGACTGCGTCGAATTCGTCGCAAATTCCAAAAGCAAACGTTGTATCGTTTCGACGCTGTTTTCCAACGAAGCGATAATCTCTTTTGGAATCGAACTCGAATATGATTCCCATGTTTGAATAAACTTATTAAAAACTTCTGTCGCTTCACTCAAAAAATGTGGCAGTTTTTGCGAAAATGTCATAATTTGCTGCACAAGTATGACAATAAGAAAATAAAACGCAAAGCCAACGATAATAAGAAATAACGAAAAAACCGTCGTTACTGCATGCACCCGTTTCAGCCGGTAATTGTTCTGCAAATTTTTTACTGCTGGCTCTAATAATAATGCTGTCGCTAATGCAAAGACAAGCGGCAAGCTATACGGCAGCAAAAATAAACCTATTGCAATCACGAAGGCAATAATAATAAACTTTTTCACTATCATACCCCATTCAATTTGATTTTACTTCGCAACTTCTATTATAAATATAGCGAATGGAGTAAAGACAATCAACAACATTAAAATCTCCCTGCTATTTGGAAAACGAGAACAATCATCCCAAGAAACCATACATACATCGCAAATCCTTTTAATGAATGACGCTTTCAATAGTTAATCATCCAGCGCACTGCAATATAGCCAAATAACGCCGAAGAAACCGTCCCGATCACAAACGCATCTAACAGGGTGCCGATATGAAGCATAGTATCAAGGAATAACCCCGCCTCATCAAGCCCAAACAAATGTCTCCCCAAATATAAATGTCCCGTACTGCTGATTGGCAAAAACTCCGTAAGCCCTTGAATCATTCCTAAAATAAACGCCTCTATTTTTGTTATCGTTCTCTCCCCCAACATTCCCCTTAAAAACAATTATGTTCGTTTTCGACGATAAACTTGAAGCACAATATAAATGACAGTAACCACAATCGCAACGATGATCACCGGCCGCAAATAAGGCCGGGCAATCTCATCAATTTCCTGCCAGTGGCTTCCTAGCCGTTCCCCTAAAAAAATAAAGAAAATAGACCATGGGATAACCGCACATGTTGTATAAAAGGTAAATTTCTTCCATGACATTTTTGCGATACCAGCTGGAATAGAAATGGCATGGCGCACAACCGGAATAAAGCGCGCGGTAAAAATGACGCCCGAGCCGTATTTTTCAAACCATTGCTCTGATAAATCGAGATGTTTCTTTTTAATCAATAAATATTTTCCATACTTATCAAGAAACGGTCTTCCCCCGTAGTATCCCATCCAATATAGAAAAAGCTGGGCGATCGTTCCGCCGATGGTTCCAGCTATCACCGCTCCAACAAATGATATTTCCTCACGTGATACTAAATACCCCGCATATGCCAGCACAATTTCACTTGGAATCACCTCAATCATTAATGCTAAGGCAATTCCGATATATCCTAAATCCGCTAAAAATGTAAAAATACTTTGTATGAATTCGTGCATGGTTCTTCCTCCTATGTATTATGTACTCTTAGCCAAGCATCTCATTACAACCTTATTCAGCACCAAATTATACTATACTACGTGGAAGAAAAAAATAAGTCCTTATACTGAAAAAGCTGTCCTTTTCTAGCAGGACAGCTTTTTCAGCATTTATGCACTTTGCTGCAATTGCGCGATGTATTGTTTTCCTTTTTCTTCGTTATATTGGCCTTCCCATTTTGACATAATGATCGCTGCTAACGAGTTGCCAATAACATTCACTGCTGTGCGCGCCATATCTAAAATACGGTCGATTCCAGCGATAAATGCTAATCCTTCTATCGGAATCCCAACCGTGCCTAACGTAGCAAGCAGCACGACAAAGGATACACCCGGCACCCCAGCGATTCCTTTCGAAGTCACCATTAACACAAGCAAAAGCGAGATTTGTTGAGAAATCGGCATGTCAATACCGTACAACTGCGCGATAAAAATGGCTGCCAACGACTGATATAACGTAGAACCGTCTAAGTTAAAGGAATACCCTATCGGAATGACAAAGGATGTAATCGCTTTTGGACAACCGAAATTCTCCATTTTCTCCATAATTTTCGGAAGAACAGTTTCCGAACTTGCTGTACTATAAGCAAGAATTAACTCATCTTTCAAAATTTTTATAATATGAAAAATATTTATGCCAAATAACTTAGCAACACCGCCAAGCACGACAAAGATAAAGAACACCATTGTTGCGTAAACAACAATGACGAGCTTGCTGAGCGGAATAAGCGACTCTACTCCAAACTTAGAAACGGTTACACCAATCAGCGCAAACACGCCGAACGGCGCAAACTTCATAATTTGGTTTGTTACATAAAACATCGCTTCTGCTGTACTTTGGAAAAATTGAAGAACTGGCTTTCCTTTTTCGCCAATCGCCGCTACTCCTAAACCGAACATAACAGAGAAGAAAATGATCGGCAGCATATCCCCTTTGGTTAGCGATTCAAAAATATTTTTTGGAACAATATTAACAAAAGTTTCTACCATCGAATGATGCTGCACTTCGTTTGTTGTATCAACATAGCTTTGAATATCGGTTTTTTCTAATGATTTCATATTAACGCCGGTCCCTGGCTGAAAAATATTCGCTGCCAATAAACCGACGACAATCGCGATCGTTGTGATAATCTCGAAATAAATAATCGTTTTGCCGCCTAATTTTCCAAGCTTCTTCAAATCCCCAACGCTGGCGACTCCAACTACAAGGCTAGAAATAACAATCGGAATGACAATCATTTTGATTAAACGAAGGAAAATATCTCCAATAGGCTGTAAATAAGTGGCAACCTTCGGATTTCCGTAAAAAATGGCTCCCACGATAATCCCTAGAATGAGACCAATAAAAATTTGCCAAGCTAATCCAATTTTTCTCATTCATTCGCCCCTTTCTTTTATGACATTTTTAGACAAAAAGAGACAAAACTATTCTACTATCATATTTTCGTTATGTCAAGAATATTCATATAATATTGTCATTGAATTCCAATTTCTTTTTTGTGTCCAAACACGTACAACCCCGCTTCATCATATACATAAGTAATAGGCAATCGCCTAAAACAATAAAGGTGGGGGTAACACGATGTCAGGCATTTTATCTGCGTTCACATTCCTCATTAAGGAATTAGTGTTTTTAGTATCATACATTAAAAACAATGCATTTCCCCAACCGTTAAGCGCCAAAGAAGAAGAAAAATACTTACAGCTTATGGCGAAAGGAGATGAACAAGCCCGTAATATTTTAATTGAACATAATTTACGCCTCGTTGCACATATTGTAAAAAAATTTGAAAATACCGGCGAAGATGCAGAGGACTTAATTTCCATTGGCACCATCGGTCTTATTAAAGCAATCGAGAGTTACTCTCCTGGCAAAGGGACAAAATTAGCGACATATGCAGCTCGCTGCATTGAAAACGAAATTTTAATGCATTTGCGCTCATTAAAAAAAACACGAAAAGATGTCTCACTACACGAACCGATCGGGCAAGATAAGGAAGGAAATGAAATCAGCCTGATCGACGTCTTGAAATCGGAAGGAAACGATATCATCGATGAAATTCAGCTAAATATGGAACTCGAACAAGTGAAAAAATATATCGATGTGCTCGATGAACGGGAAAAAGAAGTGATTATCAGCCGCTTCGGCCTTGATATGCAGCAGGAAAAAACACAGCGGGAGATCGCAAAAGAACTTGGCATCTCGAGAAGTTATGTATCGCGCATCGAAAAACGCGCATTAATGAAAATGTTTCATGAGTTTTATCGGAATGAAAAAGAAAAGCGGAGATAGCCTCATGCCTTCGCAAGATAAAAGGAGCAATGTTACGTGATTGCTCCTTTTTCTGTTTAATCCAAGTGCAAACACAATATCCCATTCCTTTATAGTCGGAAATAATTCGAGTACAACAGCCGCATCATGTCGATTCGCAGTTGTGTAATATTGAATGGTTCTCCCAAACAATAATGCAAATATTAAAAAACTAAAAAATTTATACTCATATTCTCATCTAACAGGTTATCTGTGCTTTAAAATGGATTCTTTCGTATACTAGAGTTCAACACTTGCTAGGCAAATCGTGCTATTCCATGGTCGCGTTCCTTAAATAGTAAATATAGTCTGTAGATATTCCCGGATAACCCAACTGCCTGATATTACAGATTAATTTTGTGCTTCTACACTTACTTCCGCCGTTATAATCAATGCGATCGATGCAGCAATCACAATCCCCATCACCATTGCGAACATCCCTTGTCCCCTCCTTGCAAGTTCTTCATCTTTATTTTACACGGAGGAACCATCGGTTTCTGCGCATGGTTTTGAACAATTGATGAAAATTCAATCGTCAATAGCAAAACGCACAACATGTTTGCAAACGGCTTTTATAAAAAGCAAAAAACCTGCCTCTTCACCAAGAAAAGGCAGGTTTATTCGTCTGTCTCCCGCAATAAGCGGAGATATTTAATCGCTCGTTGAAAAAAGGAAAACGCGCCTACTAACAATATCACAATGAAAGGAAGCAAATACGCCTTTTTCTCTGGCGCAATTGTAGGAAGAAGCGTACCAATATACAAAAAGACGCTTAATGACAGCAATACACCAGCAAACATTTTATAATCATCCGCTTTTTCCTTCCACTGTTGTTTTTGCCGTTCCATCGCTATCCCCCACTTTCCATCCTTAACTGTACCATATAGGACAGAAAATATGGGGATGTAATTTTAACCATGCAATGCCTGTGCTAAATCTTCAAGTAAATCTTCCACATCTTCCAATCCAACGGAAATGCGGATCAACCCATCAGTAATGCCTAATTGTTCACGACGTTCTTTCGGAATGGATGCGTGCGTCATTTTCGCCGGCAACGAAATTAAGCTTTCGACTGCTCCCAAGCTTTCCGCGAGCGTAAAGTAGCGCACACGGTTTAACACTCGATCGGCTTTCTCCGCGCTTCCGACATCAAAGGAGACCATGCCGCCAAATCCGCGCATTTGTTTTTTGGCAATTTCATAGTTTGGATGTGTTTCCAATCCTGGATAATACACTTTTTGGACCGCTGGATGGTTCACTAAAAATTCAACGATTTTCCTCGTGTTTTCTTCATGCTCCTCCATGCGTACACCAAGCGTCTTGATGCCGCGCATTAAAAGCCATGAATCTTGCGGACCGAGAATTCCTCCGGTAGAGTTTTGAATAAAATGTAGTTTTTCTGCTAACTCTTCCGAATTGACCACCGCTAAACCAGCGACCACATCGCTATGGCCGCCTAAATATTTCGTTGCGCTATGGACAACAATGTCGGCGCCAAGGGCAATCGGCGTTTGCCAATACGGGGTGCTGAACGTGTTGTCGACGATCGTAAGCAAGCCATGCTTTTTGGCGATGGCAGAAGCAGCTTGAATGTCCGTAATTTTTAAGAGTGGATTGGTTGGCGTTTCAATGTAAAGCGCTTTTGTGTTCGGCTGAATATGTTTTTCGATGTTTGAAAGGTCGCTTGTATCAATAAAAGTCGATTCAAGCCCCAGGCGGTTTAGCACTTTCGTCATGACGCGATATGTGCCGCCATACACATCGTCCGTTAAAATGACGTGATCCCCGCTGTTAAACAGCATCATGACCGCCGTAATCGCCGCCATTCCAGAGCTGAACGCAAATCCGGCATAACCTTCTTCTAAATCTTTAATAAGTTCTTCCAATGCGTGGCGAGTCGGGTTGCCAGTACGCGAATATTCAAAGCCTTTATGACCGCCAATTCCTTCTTGTTTATACGTGCTAACTTGATAAATCGGAACCGAAACCGCTCCTGTATGCGGATCACCTGAGATGCCGCCGTGAATTAGTTTTGTTTTTCGTCTCACTTAAATCCCACCTTCATAAATATTTTTGCTTAAATAGCGTTCGCTGCTATCCGGAAAAATAACAACAATATTTGTTCCCGGTTTCGCCTTTTTGGCCTCAAGCAATGCAGCATGAAACGCAGCACCTGAAGAGCTTCCGACAAGCAGCCCCTCTTTTTTGGCAAGTTCTTTTACCCGCTTAAACGCATCTTCATCGCGAATCGTATGAATCGCATCAAAATAACTTGGGTCCATATAATCTGGCAAAAATTCCATTCCGATTCCTTCTGTTTTATGTGGCCCTGGTTCTCCACCGTTTAAAATCGACCCTTCTGGTTCGACAATGACCGTTTTGATGTTCGGGTTTTTTTCTTTTAAAAATGTTGCCGTTCCCATAAATGTTCCGCCTGAGCCAGCTCCCGCAACAAATATATCAATTTGTCCGTCAAGGTCATCCCAAAGTTCCGGACCAAGCGTCTTATAATACGTTCTTGGATTAGCTGGATTAGCGAATTGCTGCGGGCAATACGAGTTTGGGATTTTTTTGGCAAGCTCTTGCGCCTTGCGAATCGCTCCTTGCATTCCTTCGCTCGTCGGTGTGTGGACGATTGTTGCGCCTAGTGCTTTCATAATTTGTTGTTTTTCCACACTGAACTTTTCCGGAACACAAAAAATGACATTAATATTTTTGCCGATTGCCGCTAACGCCAGCCCAATGCCAGTGTTTCCCGCCGTCGGCTCAATGATCGTTCCGCCTTCTTTCAGCTTCCCTGTCTCAAGCGCATCGCGCAATAACTCCTGGCCAAGCCGGTCTTTAATACTGCCTCCCGGGTTGAAATATTCCAATTTTGCAAATACGCGAACACCTTTTGGCAATGGAAATTGGGTTATTTCAATTACTGGAGTATGACCAATTAAGTCATGTACACTTTTGGCTACTCTCATACTGTCACTCCATTCTTTCCAAACATAGAGAACGAGGAAGGAGTTCCTTCCTCGATTATTTTTGTAACGATGACACGATGGATAGGACTAAATCGGCTGAATGTTTGGCAGCAGTATCTAAAAACTGCTCAAATGACACATTGGATTCTTTACCAGCTATATCCGATAACGCCCGAATAATCACAAACGGAACGGCAAATTGCGTGCACACTTGGGCAATCGCTGCCGCTTCCATTTCCGCTGCACATAACTCTGGAAACTTGCTTCGGACAAATTCCACGCGCGCCGGATCGTTCATAAACGAATCGCCGGTCGCAATGAGTCCGGTTACTACTTGAATATCCTTGATTTGTTTCGCGTTTTGCTCCGCGATCTTGACTAATGTTTCATCTGCTTTATACCGCGCCGGCATTCCCGGTACTTGGCCATACTCATAACCAAAGGCCGTCACATCAACATCATGATGTACTACTTCATTGGAAATGACAACATCGCCAACATTTAGCGTAGATAAAAAGCCTCCTGCTGAACCGGTGTTAATGACATAATCCGGACGGAATCGCTCCAATAAAATCGCTGTTGCCATCGCTGCGTTCACTTTGCCGATTCCCGATTTTAATAAGATGACATCGGCGCCATTTAATCGCCCTGTCGAAAACTCGCAATTGGCGATCACTGTTTCTTCCCGATCTTCGATTTTGTCACGCAAAATCGCTACTTCTTCTTCCATTGCACCGATAATCGCTATTTTCATTTGTCTCCCTCTTTCTGCTTTGTATTACTGTTTTACTGCTTCCATCACCCATACAAACGCATTCTTTTGCGTAAACGTGACGGTAAAACCATTTTCTTTAAATAGTTTTGTTAATACATCCAGCGTCGTATAATACTCACGCCCTAAGTCATCTGCTAAATGATGAAATCCGCGCTCCCTTGCCTCTTCTATCGCCCGCTGAAATGCTTGGCGATCGCGAAATGCCGTATCAGCAAACACTATTTTATCACCTTTTTTTAATAGCTGGCTATACTTAGCGATTGCTTCCCCTTTTTCCTCGTCGGTAAGATGATGAAATGCATAAGTGCTGACAATGGTATCAATCGGTTTAGGAGGAAGCGGGAATTGTAAAAAATCCCCGTCGACAATCAATACTTTATCTCCAAGCTTTTCACGCGCTTTTTTCCGCATCGGTTCGGATGGTTCAATGCCGTATACTGTTTTTCCTTGTTCCAGCAGCTTTTTCGTTAAATTTCCCGTGCCGACGCCAAATTCAAGCACAACACTTCCCGCTTTGCTGGCAACTGTATTTAAAATATCCTCATAATTCGCAAACACTTCACGATATTCTTCATCATATCCTTCGACAGATTGATCATATGAATCTGCCCATTCTTCAAACAACCCAAGAAATTCTCTACCCATGATGTCACACTCCACAATTTTTATAATTCCTATAAATATACTATGATTTTTATCCTAAATCTGTTCTCAATGTATCATAAGTTTTTATTTTCTTCAATGAAAATAATTGCCTCTCATCCATTTTCATTCATCATTTTATCCTAAAATGCGAAAACAGCACGGGAAAAAGCAAAAGATGGATTTGCCTCTAAATAACGATATATTTTTTATCAAAAGTTTTTTCGACTGTCGGAGGCAAGTCGATGACTTGCCTTCGTCACGCATAAGCGTGACAGATGACCGAACAACACCGTAGCGGACAAATGACATTTGTCCGCATAACGGGTTGTTGTTCGGTTACCGACAGTCGAAAAAAATAGATCACAAGAAGCAGAATTTATAGATAATGCTGCGGAAGTTTGCTACACTTGGCGGTGAAAGGAGGAATGATGGATATGAATATTTCCCTTGATCTCATTGAAGATAAAATCGAATTTTTTGAAGCAGATGATTTGCAGACACTAGAGAAAAAAATTAACGAACAAATTGAACATAATAAAGCGCTATTGCTTCATGTCCACCACGTTTCCCACCAAATGCATATAGCGGAAAACGGAAAGCGGTTTTACAGCGCAGTGGTTCACTTTAAGGCGAAAAAATAAGCGGATTTCCTGTAAAAAGGAAATCCGCTTATTTTCTTAATTTCTGCACTTTCGTCGGTTTCCATCCTTGGTTTTCCACCCATTCAATATATACTTTGTAATACTGTGCTTTATCTCTAGTAGAGATCGTTGCTACAGCTTTATTCGGTCCGTTGTTGCCGATAAACCAAACAATCATATCGGATTGGGAAAGGCCGGTCGCATAGCTAACGGCGTCTAACATTTCCTTCCAATCCACAGAATCTTTCTTAAACTGGGTGACATGTGGTTCAGACTGCGTCGTACCAATCGGCTGCCATGCAGGATTCACAATTTCTGTTTCTATATTCGACCCAGGAGGCCCTGGAGTTTCTATCACTTCTTGCTCTTCTTCGCTCGTTTCTTCCTGATCTGTTTGCTCGCTTTCTTCGTCTTTCTCTTGTTGTTCATTAATCTCTACTTCCACTTTTTTTTCGTCACTATCTTTTTTGACTTCTGTCTTTGGCTGTGGCTTTGCTGCTTGTTCGCTCGATCGGCCGTCATCGGAAAACAAATTCCATGCGATAACGATAATGAACAAAACTACTATGGCAATCGCTGTATTGAGAATACGATTGATTTTACGGCGCTTTGCCCGCTGTGCAAAACGCTGGCCCATTTCGTTTGCCAACCGTTTCACCCCTCCTTCGTATAGCTGTTCTTATTGTATCAGATGATGCTCCCCTAATAAACTGTTTCGTTGTTATTGCGAATTTTTGTCCCAATTGTCCAATTCATATATTTTTTGTACAAGATCATAAAATACATCGTTTGTCACTGTCTGCGAGCCAGGGCAGTCTAACTCTACGACAACGAGCGCATATCTCGGCGCGTCAGCAGGAAAATAGCCAGCAAACCATTTATTGATCAATTCCTCATTATGGAGCATTTTTCCTGTTTCTGCTGTACCCGATTTTCCGGCTACCGCATATGGAAGTGACTGAAATCGGCGTCCTGTACCGCGTTCATCAACAACCACTTTTCTCAATAATTGCTGCAGTTTACTCGCAGTGACAGGAGAAATCGGCTGTTCATCGGAAAAAGGCTGCTGTGGAAACGTAAAAAAGGTGGTGCCGTTTTTATATAAAACTTTACTTACTGCTCTCACTTGCTTTGCCTCGCCATTTCGCGCAATGGTGGCCATCATATTGGCAACCGCAAGCGGCGATACACGTACATCTTTTTGCCCGATCGACGTTTGTGCCACAGCAAGCGGTATACGCTTATCTTTGGCATCGTGCCAGATCGTTCCCTTTCGTTCTTCTGGAAATTGCTCAAAATTGGTCTCATGATATACATCTCCTTGCCATCCTGAAAGCGGATATAATCCCAGCTTTTTTGCATATATTTCAAGAATGTCAGGGTCTTGTTGAACGAGTTTTTTTCCAAGTGTCGCAAAGGCGTTGTTGCAGCTTGCGGCAAAACTTTCTTCAAATCCTAGCATTCCGTAAGAATGAGCATCATCAGGCGTCACTCCGTCTATTTTTTTACTGCAATCAAACGTTGTTTGTTTGGAAACCATTCCTTTTTCTAGCGCTGCTGCCGCAACAACGGTTTTAAATATCGATCCAGGGGTTTGCGGCAAAATCATTTGATTTTCCGCTCCGTGATTTTTATATGGATTTCGAGGATCCATATCAGGACGGCTAACCATGGCAAGCACACTATTCGTTTCGATGTCCAACAATACAATGCCGCCTTTTTTCAAATGATGCTTTCGAACAATGGTTTCAGCGATTTGCTGCAAATCACGATCGATCGTCGTTTGAACAGAAACAGGATAAAATGGATTGCCAGGGTCACTATACTTCACATTAATCCCAAATAAAGGGCCGCCTTCCGCATCGACATGATACAACAGTTTCGTTTCCCCCTCCGGGATTAAAAATTCGTCAAACGCCTTTTGCAACCCATGAATTCCTACTTCAGTATGTGGCGAAAGATTCCGTTTTGGATAACGGGAACGCAAAAGCTGGGTGTCCGTGCGGGTAAAACCAATTAAATGTTGTGCATATGTTTTCTCAAGCGGATGCTGTTTTTGAACCGCAAACACACCAGGAATATGTAATTGATTAATTTTTTCCATTTGTTCTTCTTTCAACACAAATGGAGTGCCATCAATGGTAAAAATAAACGGTTCTTTTGCCTTTTCTAGTTGATCAATAATGATATGAGGAGAAATATGGAGGATTTCTGCTAATTTTTCGACAGGCCACTCCATCTTCTTTAAAAAAGGAAACAAAACAAGAGAAGGAATATACTCATTCGTAAGCGGCTTTCCGTGCCGATCAATAAACGTTCCCCTTCCATTATCAATGACCATTTCTTGTGTTCGTTGTTCGATGCTTTTTTCGATCAAGTTGACTTTTTTATTCGAAAACGACTCTGTGCTAATCAGTTGAATTTGAACAAGCCGCCCGATAAAAAGAAAAATTCCAATTTGAATAATAGAAAGTATAACCATTGTTCGTTTTTTCCACATAAAAAAACACCTCATCTTCATTTTCGACGAGGTGTTTCGTTTTAAAACCTATTTTACTGCAACAATTTTGACAAGCATTTCGCCTCCTGGCGTTTGTACCGTAACTTCTTCCCCAACTCTTCTGCCAAGAAGCGATTTTGCAATTGGAGAGTCGTTGGAAATTTTTCCTTCAAACGGATCCGCTTCTGCGCTTCCGACAATCGTATATGTTTCTTCTTCCCCATCTGGAAGTTCGATAAACGTAACCGATTTTCCTAGCGAAACCACATCTGGATTTTCGGTGTCCTCTTCGATAATAACCGCATTGCGGATCATGTTTTCAAGCGTTTGAATTCGCGCTTCTACAAATGCTTGTTCATCTTTTGCCGCATCGTACTCGGAGTTTTCCGATAAATCACCAAATCCACGGGCGATTTTAATGCGTTCTACTACTTCTTTTCGCTTTACTGTTTTTAAATACTCAAGTTCCTGTTCCAGTTTCTCTTTTCCCTCTTTTGTCATTGGAAATTGCTTTTCGTTTGCCATCATGCTTCACTCCTCTATATACTTTCTTTATTGTTGTTATGATGCAAAAAATGTGTTTATGTAAAACGTACGAACAACAAAAAAAGTTGCTCGTACGCTTACTTGTTATTATAAATATTTATTTTGTTTATGTTATGTTATTATAAAAACGATTTTTGTTCAAGAATTGTGCGAATTTTTGTAACCATTAAATCAATGGCTACATGATTGTGGCCGCCTTCTGGAATAATAATATCGGCATAACGCTTCGTCGGCTCCACAAATTGATTATGCATTGGGCGAACGACGGAAACGTACTGTTCGATCACCGACTCCAGCGTACGGCCGCGCTCATTAATATCACGGAGCAAACGGCGAATAATGCGAATGTCCGCATCCGTATCCACATATACTTTAATATCCATTAAGTTGCGCAATCGCTCATCCTCTAATACAAGAATCCCTTCTAAAATAATAACATCTTTTGGCTCAACGTGAATAACTTTATCGGATCTCGTATGAAGCTTGTAATCATAAACCGGCTTTTCGATCGGCTCATACCGCAATAATTTGTGAATATGTTCGATCAACAAATCGTTATCGAACGCAAGCGGATGGTCATAATTCGTCCGCAGCCGCTCTTCAAATGGGAGATGGCTTTGATCTTTATAGTAAAAATCTTGCTCAAGCACTAAAATCGAGCGATCGCCAAAATGCTCATAAATCGCCCTGGCCACACTCGTTTTCCCCGATCCGGACCCGCCAGCAACACCAATGACAACAGGCTTCTTCCCCATGTTAGATCTCCTTTCTCATCATGTTGTATGGGAAGACTTCTCGCTCTACTTTAAACTTGACAATTTGCAATGGATGGCGTGCAGCATCTAACTCGTTTCCATCTTCGTCCCAAATTTTTTCCACTACTTGTGTGAAGTTTTCAATTTCCGGTCCAAAAAATTCGACTTCATCTCCCGGTTTAAAAAAGTTGCGTTGTTGTAATGTGACGATCTTCGTTTCTTTATCATAATCCAGTACAAGACCGGCAAATTCATGGCTTGTTTTTCGGCTATGAGAACCGTACATATGATCTGTATAGCCCGGCATTCCTTCAAAGAAAGATGGAGCCGTATCGCGGTTGGCACATTTATCCAACTCTTTTATCCATTCTTCGCGAATGACAAAATTGTCTGGGTCGGCGCAATAGGCATCGATTACTTTGCGATAAACACTCACGACTGTCGCCACATAATGGATCGATTTCATCCGCCCCTCGATTTTCAAGCTGTCAACGCCTAATTCAATCATCGTTGGAATCGCGCGAATTAAATTCAAATCTTTTGCGCTCATCGCGAACGGTGCATCATTTTCATCAAACAACGGTATTTCTTTATCCCCTTCTAATTGGTATAAATCGTAATCCCAGCGGCATGATTGACAGCATCCCCCGCGGTTGGAGTCGCGTGCTGTCATATGGTTGCTTAATACACAGCGGCCGGAGTACGCGGAACACATCGCCCCATGAATAAACGCTTCAATTTCAATATCGACTTTTTCTTTAATTTCCCGAATTTCTTCCGCGGTCGTTTCGCGTGCGAGCACCACGCGTTCCAATCCTTCTTCTTTCCAAAATTGAACTGCTTTCCAGTTTGCCATCGACTGCTGCGTACTCAAGTGCACTTCTAATTTCGGCGCCACCCGACGCGCCGTTTCGATAATAAGCGGATCAGCGACAATAATGCCGTGAACACCTGCTTGTTCTAGCGCCTGCAAATATTCTTCGAGCCCGGGAATGTTTTCGTTATGGGCATAAATGTTCGCTGTCACATACACTTTTGCGCCATATTGGTTTGCAAAGCGCACTCCTTCCGCAATTTCTTCAAGCGTAAAATTGTCGGCGTTGGCCCGTAAGCTATATTCTTGTCCGCCGATAAATACCGCATCTGCTCCATAATGCACGGCGATTTTTAGCTTTTCTAGGTTGCCGGCTGGAGCGAGAAGCTCGGGCTTCTTCACAATCACGCGCTTGCCGTTAATGACCTCGGAAATTTTATCGTTTTTTAACAGCATCCGACTGCTCCTCCTTTTCTGTTTGTATTAGTAAACCGTTTCTTTAAAGAAAAATCCGGTATCCAACGGGCGATGTTTTGGCTGGATCGCTTCGATTTTCGCCAGCAGCTCATCCTTTTCTTCCTCGTATTGCTTCCGATTTTCGGCACATAAATCAATGGCGCGGCGATATAGCTTTGTCACTTCCGTAATATAGTCTGGCTGATGCAATACTCCATCAATTTTGAAGCTGTCGATGCCTGCATCCACCATCTCACTAAGCTCATCAATAATGCAAATATCGTTCGGGCTCATAATATGTGTGCCGTTTTCGTCTTCAAAAATCGGGTATTTACTATCGCGCTCTTTATCATACAAAAACATGCCTTTTTCATATTTTTTTCGTTCGATTTCCATTACTTTTCCTTGATATTCGAAATAGTTTCCAATTAAAGAGCGTTTAGATTGATACATGCAAGTCATCCCGTGCACTTGCACTTCAATTTCTACTTCGGCGTGCTCTTTAATTTCTAAAATCGCATCCATATTTAATTCCCGGGCGAGGACAGCACGTTTCGCTCCTTTCCGTCCCCAATAATTGCACGTATACCAGTTTGTTGCCGTCGTTTCTGGATTCCAATGCAATTTCATATGAGGGGCCACTTCACGTACAGTCATTAAAACCGCCGGGTCGCCAAAAACAATCGCATCCACGTCTGTATCAGAGAGAAACTTTATATAATCACCAAGTTCGTCCACCTTGTCGTTATGGAAAATTGCATTCATCGCAACATATACTTTCATGCCATATGAACGGGCAATCTTCACCGCCTCTGCCACATCCGCACGGGAAAACTCTCCCGCTAGGCGCAGACCGTAACGCTGCTGGCCGATCATCACCGCATCAGCGCCGGCATTGGCTAAATCATGTATATGAGAAACGCTCGTCGGCGTCACTAATAATTCTGGTTTTTTCATAGCTTTTCACCTCTTTTTCGTGATATGGCGATCCCATCGCCGATCGGAAGAATGACTGTTTCGTAATCAGACCGCCCGATAAGCCATTCGTTGTAGCGGCGAATTTTCGACACTAACTGGCGAATCCGTTTATTTTCAACCGGTTCTTCGGTTGCGACAAGCCCCTTGAATAATACGTTATCCGTAATGATTAGGCCGTTTTCTTGCAATAGCGGCTCATACATTTGAAAAAAACGCTGATATTGCCCTTTCGCCGCATCGATAAAAATGACATCAAACGGGGCATATTTTGCGACATCGTTGTATACGTTCAGCGCATCGCCGAAAATTACGCGAATTTGCTCGCTTGTCCCCGTTTTGTTTATATAAAAAAGCGCGCGTTCATATCGCTCTTGATCCCGCTCAATGGTCACGATATTTGCATCAGGAAGCGCTTTTGCCATGCGAATGGCGGAATAGCCAATAGCAGCGCCGATTTCCAAAATACGCTTCGGCTTAGCAATTTTTAATAATTGCAGCATCATTTCAATTCCGACAACCTCCATAATCGGAATATGATGCTGCTTGGCGTAACGCTCTATCTCTTTTATTTGCTCATCCCGTTCAGGGATAAACTGTTCAAGATAATGTGCTACTTCTTTTAATATCAAAAGAGCCCCTCCTCGTAAAAATAAGAGTCACATAAGGACTCTTATTACAGGGTGGTGATTGATAACTTTATATATACTACCATAAAACATGCGAAATGCGAAATATTTTTGCTCCTGCTCCAGCGATTCACATATCATTCTATTGTTTTCCAATGTATTTTTCTTTCTCGCGATTATGTTCTTCCAATGTCTTTGTAAAAATGACATCCCCTGCTGGTGTGGCAAGAAAATACAAATAATCGGTTTTCGCAGGTTTCAGTGCCGCTCGAATCGACATTTCCCCAGCGTTCGCAATCGGTCCGGGAGGAAGTCCTTTATGAATATACGTATTATAAGGAGATTTCACTTCTAAATCTTTATAATAGACGCGATCTTTATGTTTACCAAGCGCATATAAGACAGTAGGGTCTGTCTGCAACGGCATGCCTATACGGAGACGGTTGTAAAACACGCTCGCGATTTTTTCGCGATCTGCCTTTTCTGTCGCTTCTTCTTCAATTAAGGAAGACATGGTTAAAAGCTGATGTGTCGTCATGTTCATTTCTTTCTTATCACGTTCATACTTTGCTAATACTTTTTCTGTTTTTCTTAACATCGTTTCCACAATCTCCGCAATAGAAGGCTTTTTTTCATGAAAGGAATAAGTAGCAGGAAACAAATAACCTTCTAGTGGGTAGCGTATATTTTTATTTAAAATATCTTTGGATAAAATGGACGGGTATTTTTGAATAAGATTTTCGATATATTTGCGGTCATTTAATTGTCGAAGCACTTCTTCTTTCTTATACCCTGTTTTCTCCGCAATAATAGCAGCAATTTGCGTAATTTGCGTCCCTTCCGGAATAGTCAGCTTTAACCCCTTTTTTTCTGTTACTTTTCCCGTTTTTAAGACGGCAATAATATCTCCCATCGACATGGATCGATTTAATCGGTATTCTCCCGCTTGAAAACCAACATGGTTTTTCAACTTCACGTAATAGCGAAACACCAATGAGCTTTTAATTAGCTGTTTTTCTTCTAACATATTGGCAATATCATTAACAGAAGAGCCGATCGGTATCGATATATGAACAGGAGTGCGGTCATCCGGATCGACGGGTTGTAACGCTGATTTTATATAGAAATAGCTTCCTCCTGCTATAGCGATGCATGCGATAAAAACAGCGATGCAAACAATCAACACAATCTTTCGTACAATTTGTGCATCTTTTTGAAAAAATTGGTCATTATACATGGAAAACCTCCTTTCACTCGTGATATTATACTACAAACTTTCACATTTTTCGCTATCCTCCTGCTTTTTTCTACAAAAAAAGATGGCCCATCTATCATCGGCCATCTTTGTATTTTCTTATTCTTCATCTTGTTCGGCGCAGAACGTATTCCATACCTCTTCAATCATTTCCCATTCTTCTTCTGATTCAATCGGCAACAATTCTCCTTCTTGCTCTCCCTCTCCTGGAATAAATGCCGACACATGAATTTCCGTTTCTTCCTCATCTTCAAATTCTGCGCCTACCGGATAATAAAACACATAAGATTTTCCAAAATCCTCTGATTCAAACGTAAACAATATTTCACACAATTGTTCGTTGCCGTTTTCGTCGACAACAGTAATATGTCGATCTCCGTGTTCCATATTTTCTCCTCCATTTACTGTTTGCTGTCAAGATATGACTGTAAAATAACGACAGCCGCCATTTTATCGATGACTTGCTTTCGTTTTTTCCGGCTGACGTCAGCGGTGATTAACATCCGCTCCGCTGCCATTGTGGACAAACGTTCGTCCCACAATATAACAGGAAGCGAAAATTCGCTCTCTAATAATTTGGCAAAGCGCTGACTCGCCTCTGCGCGCGGTCCGACTGTACCATTCATATTTTTTGGAAATCCAACGACGATCGTATCGACTTCGTATTCATCAATAATTTCCCGGAGCCGTTTTAATCCATATTCTCCGCGTTCCTCATCAATCGAAATCGTTTCAATGCCTTGCGCAGTCCAGCCTAATTCATCGCTAACGGCCACCCCAAGCGTCTTTGTTCCTAAATCAAGTCCTAATACACGCATACGTTAATCCTTTCGCTGTCCTTGTAAATAAAATTTCACTAATTCTTCAATTAATTCATCGCGCTCCACTTTTCGAATTAACGTCCGGGCATCTTTATGACGAGGGATGTAAGCAGGGTCGCCAGATAGTAAATAACCGACAATTTGGTTAATTGGATTGTACCCTTTTTCTTGAAGAGCGTCATACACCGTTAACAACACTTCACGAATATTCGTTTCGGCCGGCTCTTCAGAAAAATGAAACTGCATAGTTTGGTCAAATGAGCTCACCGTTCCACCTCTCTCCGTTCTGGCATCTCCCTATCTTACATCCATTGTACACTATCTTTGCCAATTATCAAACGGATTTTATCCATTGTTCGACATATTGCAAGGCTTCTCCGACTTTGCTTGGGTCCTTTCCGCCTGCCTGCGCCATGTCAGCGCGGCCGCCGCCTCCACCTCCGCAGCGAACGGCAACTTCTTTAATCAATTTTCCGGCATGATATCCCTTTTCAATTAAATCATTTGTAATTCCGGCGATCAAGTTTACTTTTTCCCCTTGTACAGCTGCTAATACGATAATCGCCGATCCTAATTTTTGTTTTAGTTCATCCACCATTGTGCGCAAATGATTCATGTCATTGGCATTTACTTTGCTTGCGAGCACAGGAATTCCGTTTACCTCTTTCACTTTGTTTACAAGGTTGGCTGCTTCCATGTTTCCGAGGCGTGCCGCAAGTGATTCATTTTCACGCTGCAATTGGCGGATCTCATTCATTAACGCATCAATGCGGTTAACAATCTCTTTCGGATTCGTTTTTAATTTTTGTGCGACTTCTTGCAACAAGGTGATTTGTTCATTCATGAAGCGATACGCCGCTTCGCCTGTCACGGCTTCAATCCGGCGAGTGCCTGCGCCAATACCCGATTCAGAAACGATTTTAAACAAACCGATTGCCGAAGTGTTTGGCACATGGCAGCCTCCGCAAAGCTCTAAACTGTAATCGCCTACTTGCACGACACGGACGATATCCCCATATTTTTCGCCGAATAAAGCCATCGCCCCCATCGCTTTTGCTTCCGCAAGCGGCTTATAGAAAATCTCGACAGGAATGCTGCGCCAAATTTTTTCATTGACAATCGCTTCGATGCGTTCTAACTCCTCTGGTTTTACTTGTCCGAAATGCGAGAAGTCAAAGCGCAAGCGGTCTGGGGCGACTAGCGATCCTGCCTGGTTGACGTGTGGCCCGAGCACGTCTTTTAACGCTTGATGCAACAAATGGGTCGCCGTATGATTTTTAATAATGCTCGCCCGTTTCGCCTCATCGATTTGCGCTGTATATGTTTCTCCTTTTTTCAACGTTCCTTTTTCGACAATGATATGATGCAGATGCTGCCCGTTTGGCGCTTTTTGGACATCTTTTACAAACGCTTTTGTCGTTTCATTTTCAATCCATCCCTGGTCAGCGATTTGACCGCCGCTTTCCGCATAGAACGGGGTTACATCCAATATAATTTGCGCTTCTTCTCCTTCTTTCACCTCATTGACAAGCTGGCCGTCTTTTACGATAACGGCGACAGTAGATTGCGCATGAAGCTGATCGTAACCGACAAACTCGCTTTCTATTTTGATATCGCCAAGCACACCGCCTTGTACTTGCATCGAATCAACATCTTGGCGAGCAGCGCGAGCGCGCTCGCGTTGACGTTCCATTTCCCGTTCAAATCCGTCATGGTCGACTTCCATTCCTTCTTCATGCGCGTATTCTTCCGTTAGTTCAACTGGAAAGCCGTAAGTATCATAAAGGCGGAACACATCTTCTCCGGAAATGATATTGCTTCCGCGCTCTTTTTCTTTTTGGATGACGCTTGCTAAAATCGCCAATCCTTCATGAAGCGTTTCATGGAAACGCTCTTCTTCATTTTTGATGACTTTTTGGATAAACGCCGCTTTTTCTTTTACTTCTGGATAGAAGTCATTCATAATTTCGCCAACAACTGGCACCAACTCATACATAAACGGACGTTCAATATGAAGTTGTTTTGCATAACGAACCGCGCGGCGCAACAAACGGCGCAATACATATCCACGGCCTTCATTAGATGGAAGCGCTCCATCGCCAATCGCAAACGTGACCGCCCGAATATGGTCGGCAATCACTTTAAATGCTACGTCTTTTTCCTTATCGACACCGTATTTTTCCCCGGAAATTTGTTCTGTCGCGCGAATGATTGGCATAAATAAATCTGTTTCAAAGTTGGTTGGCACTCCCTGCAAAATCGAACACATCCGCTCTAGTCCCATGCCTGTATCAATATTTTTCTTCGGAAGCGGTGTATACGTGCCGTCTGGGTTATGGTTGAATTGCGAAAATACCAAGTTCCAGACTTCTAGATAGCGGTCATTTTCCCCGCCTGGATACAACTCTGGATCATTTGGGTCATTTCCAAACTCTTCGCCGCGATCATAGAAGATTTCTGTATTCGGTCCGCTCGGTCCTTCTCCGATATCCCAGAAATTTCCTTCCAAACGAATAATGCGTTCTTCCGGAAGGCCGATTTCTTTATGCCAAATTTCAAACGCTTCATCGTCTTCCGGATGAATCGTTACAGACAACCGGTCCGGATCAAAGCCAATCCATTTTTCGCTTGTTAAAAATTCCCACGCCCAATGAATTGCTTCTCGCTTAAAATAATCGCCAATCGAAAAGTTTCCGAGCATTTCGAAAAATGTGTGGTGGCGTGCCGTTTTTCCGACATTTTCAATGTCGTTTGTACGGATGGACTTTTGTGCGTTACAAATGCGCGGATTATCCGGAACTACGCGGCCATCAAAATATTTCTTTAATGTAGCAACACCGCTGTTAATCCACAACAATGACGGATCATCGACAGGAATGAGCGACGCACTCGGTTCAACCGCATGGCCTTTTTCTTTGAAAAAATCTAAAAACATTTTCCTTACTTGTGCGGAAGTAAGCTTTTTCATCATGATCCTCCCTTTCTTCGCCGTATTGAACTTGAATATAAAAAACTCTCATCCCCTTCAGGGACGAGAGTTACGCTCGCGGTACCACCCTGTTTATGAACGGCAAGCCGTTCATCACCTCAAACGCCGTAACGTGGCTATTACGTCAGGTTTTGCCTGCGCTCCGGATTAGCGTTCTGTTACCCTTCATCTGGAATTTCTTTCAGCCGCGGAAATTCCTCTCTGTGCGCGAGCACGCGCTTTAAGATGGACTGTAACATACTCGATCCGTCATCGCGTTATGTATTCGCTTTTTCATTGAAGATTATAGACAAGCTGCATTTATTTGTCAATGTGGTTGATAATGTTCTTTCCAATGAAGAAGAGCCACTTTTAATACGGCAAGAAGCGGAACAGCAACAATAAGGCCAAGCACTCCTGCGATTTCCCCGCCAAAAAATAAAGCAAACATAATCGCGAGCGGATGCATATGCAAACTTTTTCCGACGATGAGCGGCGATAAAATATTGCCTTCTAAAAATTGAAGAAGAAAAATAATGACAGCGACAATAAGCACCATTTTTAGCGAAACGGTAGCTGCCAAAATCACGGCGGGAATCGCCCCAATCACTGGTCCAAAATATGGAATAATATTCGTTGCCCCAATAATAAACCCAAGTAAAAGCGGATAATCCATACCAGCAATCCATAAAAGAAATGCGGCAACACTTCCAATTAATAACCCTACAAACAATTGTCCGCGTATATAGTTGCCAAGAGATTCTTCTACATCTTTTAAAAATGCGATCCCTGGTTCGCGCCATCGTTTTGGAGTAATGTACCATACTGCTTTTTTCAATTGATCGATATCTTTGAGCATATAAAAAACAATAAACGGAATGAGCAAAAACAACATCGCGGAATTTACAATCCCTTTTACGCCATTGATCACCATTGTTAACGCATTCGCTGCTGTTTGTTCCAGCTGTATGAGCATTGCTTCAATTCTTGTGTGAATTTCCATTGGCCATGCCGATGTTTGATTATGAATTTGTTTTGTCCAGTTCCGATATGTCTCTATCAATGCCGGCAAACTTTCGCTTAAATCTTTTAGCTGTTGAATAAACAGCGGAATTCCTTTATAAAGCCCATACCCAATTCCACCGAAAAAAAGAAAATAAATGAACAAAATAGCCGCCCAGCGCGGAATGCCTTTTTCATGAATGTATTCCACCAATGGATGCAATAAATACGTAATAAACGCGGCAATGAAAAACGGAATGAGTGCAGTAGCGAATAAATCAACAACCGGCAGCCATACTTCTTTCATGCGAATAACTAAATAAATAATGATCGTAACAAACAGCCATTTGCCAACACGAATGATGGACAGCCATTGCTTCTCTCCCATGGCAACACCCCCTATCGTTAGTGTGGGTGCAGAAAACGGAATTATACAAAAAAGCACCGACTCCCGTAAGAAATATCGGGAATCGGCACTTTGTACTTCTTGCTAACGAATCGCTTTCGCCACACGGCGGCGCATTTTTTTCATGGCACGATTGTTCATCAAACCGTTGCGTTGTGCAAATTGGTAAGCAGCAACTCCTAATCCTAACGCTAACAGAGAGGTCATTGTGCGATTCATGCTCGTTCCCTCCTAAAATTGGATCGTGCGCTCATGTTCATCAAACAAGTCATCTAGCGAGCTTAACGTTCCGTCTTCCTCGACTTGATGAGCATGAATAATTCCCTTCGAAACAGAAAGCTCGATAAAGCAATCCCAACAATAATATTGGTTGACACCAATTTTCCCTAAATTTTTACTTTTACAATTTGGGCAAATGAGCACAAACAGCCACTCTCCTTACATGGTCGTGTTTACAATAACCGCTTCTTCCCCTACCGTAAAAGGGACAGCGTCTACTCGCTTTTTTCCTTCCGTCAAATCGGCAAAAAAACCGTCTGTGATCTCATATCCTCCGATTATGCCCAATTGCCCATGAAAATATACATCTTCTAATAATCCGAGTTTTTTCCCATCCGCGGTAATCACCGGTTTTCCGGCAATTCCCCGCTCGCCGTAAAGAGAGTAGCCATTTTGGAAAGAGGAGAACGATTGTAAAAGCGCAGCATCATAAACGACAACTCCATCCGCTCCGATCGCTTGGATGCCGTCAAGCGGAAGATATCGATGGCGCGCAAGCCATCCTTTGCTTTCCACGATAAATCCTTGAACTTTCCCCATATTGGTAAAACAAATATCACTTATTTTTCCAACAGTGTTTCCCGTTTTTTGTTCATATACGGGAAGACCTTTTAGATGTGAAAATGTCCGCAAAGATCTCTCCACCTTTCCAGACATGTTTAGCTTGGCTAGTCGTTCATAAAATCATACGGTGAAACGTTTTCCATTCCGATGTTCGCATCCTCCATCGGCAGTTCTCCTTCTGTAATCGGTGCAAGAGATCTTTGCAACTTTTCCGTTAACGTTGTTTGCCGAGCCCCATCATCACTGCGGGCAATGCCTAACTTAAACGCTTCTTCTTCCCCACATAAAATTAAAAACTGTTTGCTTCTTGTCACCGCAGTATATAATAAATTTCTCTTTAACATGCGATAATAGCTTTTTACAACCGGCAAAATGACAATTGGAAATTCGCTTCCTTGCGATTTATGAATGGAACAACAATACGCATGTGTAATTTGCGACAAATCTTGCCGCGAATACGTTACCTCAATGCCATCAAAAGAAACAACGACTAAATCTTGTTTTTCCGTATTTTCTTTTGCGTAAAAAATGGAGACAATTTCACCGATATCACCATTAAATACATTGTCATCAGGCTGATTGACAAGCTGCAGCACCTTATCGCCAACCCGATACACTACATCGCCGACAGAAAGTTCCCGCTTTTTCTCTGATTTTGGATTAAACAAATCTTGCAACACTTGATTAAGGCGGTCAATTCCGGCAGGACCGCGATACATTGGCGCAAGCACTTGAATATCTTTTACTGCAAAGCCTTTTCTTCGCGCATTATCAGCAATTTGCCGGACGACTTCAGCAATTTGCCCTGTCTGACAGCGAATGAATGAGCGATCCGCCTTTTGTGCGGTTAAATCCGGGGGGATGACACCATTTTTCATTTGGTGCGCCAATTCAATAATCGATGAACCTTCCGCTTGCCGATATACTTCTGTTAGCCGAATGGTCGGGATGACACCCGCTTGTAATAAATCCTTTAACACTTGTCCAGGTCCAACGGATGGCAGCTGATCTTCGTCGCCGACGAGAATCACTTGCATGCCGTCCGGAATCGACTTAAATAGCTGATTGGCCAGCCACGTATCGACCATGGACATTTCGTCAACAATTAAGAGCTTCCCGCGAATCGGCTCATCCTCATCATGTGTAAAGCCTTCCGCGCCATTCCAGCCAAGCAAACGATGAATCGTAACAGCAGGCAATCCCGTCGCTTCACTCATTCTCTTTGCTGCTCTTCCTGTCGGCGCGGCAAGCAAAATCGGAAATGGGTGATCTTTCGTGTAATCTTTCGGATCGAGAGAAAGACCGTGCAAATCAGCGAAAATTTCTACGATTCCTTTAATCACCGTCGTTTTTCCTGTGCCAGGACCACCCGTCAAAATAAATAACGGGGAAGAAATCGCTTGTCGAATGGCTTCTTTTTGCAAGGGAGCATATTGAACGGATAAACGTTCCTCCAGCCTTCCGATCGCTAATAAAAATTCCGATTCCGGAAACGTCATCACTGCTTCTGTTTGTTGCAAAAGACGTTTTACATTGGTTACGATTCCTTTTTCGGCAAAATAAAGGGATGGAATATAAAATTTTTCCTCTTCATTGATTAATTTTCCTTCCTCCGCAAGCATTAACAGCATTTGCTCGATGGCTTCCTCACTGATCGCTTCGTTCCGTTTCGCCTCCAAAAGCTGTTTCGCGCTTGTCATAAGCTGTTCTTTCGTCACATAAACATGCCCTTCTTGAAGACAATCCCGCTCTAACACAAACAAACAAGCTGCACGAATGCGCGCAGGATGGCTGCCGGAAATTCCAAGACGGTATCCTAATTCATCGGCGCGGCCAAATCCGATCCCTTCCACATCTTCGACAAGCTGGTATGGATTTTGCTGGATAACAGAAAGGGTTTCATCTTGATATACTTGGTAAATTTTCATCGACAATTGCGGACCAAAACCAAATTGAGAAAGAGCAATCATCGTTTGTTCTAACCCTTCATGGGCACGCAACGTATCATACAACTCTTTTGCTTTTTGTTTTGACAATTTCGGAACATCGTCCAATACGCTAGGATCCGCTAAAATTTTCGAAATAGCATTTTCGCCGAGCGCTTCGACGATCGCTTTTGCCGTTTTTTTCCCAATTCCTTTAAACAAATCGCTTGATAAGTAATGAATGATTCCGTCTTTTGTGTTTGGAAATTGTTTCCGAAAATGTTCCACAACATATTGCCGCCCGAACTTCGGGTGGTCGTGAAATTTTCCATAAAAAATATACGTATCATGCTCATTCATTTTGGGGAAATATCCAGTTACAACAACTTCTTGTTCATCATATGCTTCGTTCGTTTCCACCACTCGAACGCGAACGACGGAATATAAATTTGCTTCATTATGAAAAATCGTAGAAATATATGACCCTTTAATAAACGATGTTTCCCCTAAAACAAAGGATTCTTGTTGCTGCAATGGGAATCCCCTACCCTTTTTCCTAACGCTTTTTCCATCATCTTTTTCCCATATCCCGCCAACAAATGGTCCGGCTGAATCTGAAGAGCGGTCGTAAACATTTCCATCGCTGTCTTTATATCATCTTTATAAGCATATATAACACCTAAATTATAATACGCATCTGCATGTCTGCTATCTAACTGAATCGTTTTCTGAAAATAATTCATCGCTTCATCAACAAATTCGAGTTGAGCAAGACATAGCCCAAGCTGAAATATCGCCTCGGTATCTTGTTCATTCAACTCCACCGCTCTCTGTAAATACGGAAGAGCAAGACGCGGTGCCTCTAAATGCATCAACGACATTCCAAGCATAAAAAAGGCGTCTCCATCGTTTAGCCCCTTTTGAATAGCTTGTTCAAACATATCCTTCGCCTGCGCAAATTGTTGACGCTTGTAATATACAGATCCTATCCCGTAATATGCGGTCGCCGCGTTGTTGTCGAGCTCAATCGCTTTTTTGAAAAAATGGAGCGCTTTTTCCTCTTCTCCAGCACTGGCTAACACTGTTCCAAAATTAATGTAGCCAATCGGGTCATCCGGATTTTCCTCAATCGCATCATGAAAGCATTTTATCGCTTCTTCATAGTTTCCTTTTTGCATATGGGAAATTCCTATTTGATTTTTATCTTCCATTTTCCGTTCACTCCTTATATCAATTATAGCACATATGTTCGTAATTTTCTATCAATTTATAGAAAAACCCCAACCCACAATAGAGTTGAGGCTTTTTTTGGCTGTTTGGATTGCTTCTATTTTCTTCGTCCACAGCTTTCTTAGCTGCACAAACCGCCTTTCGTTTGTCTAGGCAACATACCAAAGTTTTTCTCCATTGCGGAATACTTCGTCTATCGTTCCGCCGCCGAGACATTCTTCACCATTGTAAAATACAACAGCTTGTCCCGGCGTAACAGCGCGAACCGGCTCATCAAAGACGACTTCTACTTTGTCATCGTCGATAATATGAACAGTAACACCTGTATCTGGCTGACGATAACGGAATTTTGCCGTGCATTGGAATGAATTTGTCGGTTTGCGGTCCGATACCCAGTTAACATTTGTCGCAATGAGCGAAGTCGAATATAAATATTCATTGTTGAATCCTTGTGCAACGTACAAAATATTTTCTTTTACATTTTTGCCAACGACAAACCATGGCTCGCCGCTTCCGCCAATGCCAAGACCGTGGCGCTGCCCGATTGTATAATACATCACTCCGTCATGCTTTCCTTTCACTTCACCGTCCAGTGTTTGCATAATACCTGGCTTCGCCGGCAAATAATTGCTTAAAAACTCTTTAAAATCGCGTTCGCCGATAAAGCAGATTCCCGTGCTGTCTTTTTTTGTCGCTGTGACAAGCCCAGCATCTTTAGCAATTTGCCGTACTTGCGCTTTTTCGAGATGCCCGATCGGAAACATCACTTTCGATAGTACCGACTGCCCTAATTGGTTCAAAAAATACGTTTGATCTTTATTTTGGTCAACACCGCGCAACATTTTATATTCGCCGTCGCGATACTCCACTCGCGCGTAATGCCCGGTCGCTACGTAGTCAGCGCCGATCGATAGCGCATGTTCTAAAAATGCTTTGAACTTAATTTCTTTGTTGCACATGACATCGGGATTCGGAGTGCGTCCAGCTTTATATTCATCCAAAAAATACGTAAACACTTTATCCCAATATTGTTTTTCAAAATTAACAGCGTAATATGGGATTCCAATTTGATTGCAGACGCGTACAACATCTTCATAATCTTCTGTCGCTGTGCAAACACCGTTTTCATCTGTGTCATCCCAGTTTTTCATAAAAATCCCGATGACATCGTATCCTTGTTGTTTTAAAAGCAACGCCGCTACCGATGAATCAACGCCGCCTGACATGCCGACAACAACGCGCGTATCTTTTGGGGCTTTGTTCATTTTATTCACCACCTTATCTACTCATTTGTTAATCTCTTCACAATTTTTACTGTTTCCGATGCCGCACGTTCAATCTGTTCTTTCGTATTGCCTAAACCAAAACTAAAGCGAACGGAAGAACGAATGCGTTCCGATTCCTTGCCAAACATCGCCACAAGCACGTGCGATGGATCGATCGAACCAGCAGTGCATGCAGAACCGCTTGAAGCTGCTATCCCCGCCAAATCAAGATTGACAAGCATGGATTCCACGTTCGTTCCAGGAAATGCGACATTGACGATATGTGGCAAACAATGATCTTGATTTCCGTTAACATAATAAGAAATGCCTGACTCCGCAAAAATAGACAGCATCGCCTCTCTCATCGAACGGTACTCCTGTTGCTTATGGTTCATTGTCTCTTGGGCAATTTCCACCGCTTTAGCAAATCCAACGATGCCGGCTACATTTTCGGTTCCAGCGCGACGCTTCCGCTCTTGTTCTCCGCCATAAAAAAGCGGGGACAGTTTTACCGTTTCACGGACATATAAAGCGCCAATTCCTTTAGGACCATTTATTTTATGGGAAGAAACAGACAACAAATCAATATGATGATCGTTCACATTAATTGGAACGAGTCCATACGCTTGCACCGCGTCTGTATGAAAGTAAGCTTGATGATCCTTTAATAATTCGCCAATCTCGCCAATAGGCTGCAGCACGCCTACTTCGTTGTTGGCAAACATGATGGATACAAGAATCGTATCATCACGGAGCGCTGCTTTTACATCTGCCAATGAAACGTTCCCTTTTTCATCAACAGGGAGATAAGTTACTTCAAACCCTTGTTTTTCTAAGTACTCACATGCGCGCAATACAGCATGATGCTCAATCATCGTTGTAATAATATGGCGTCCTCGATGACGATTCGCCATCGCCGTTCCGATGAGCGCAATATTATCCGCTTCCGTTCCTCCGCTTGTGAAAATGATTTCTGATTCTTTCGCACCGATGCTTTTTGCTACTACAGTTCTTGCTTCATCGACTGCCTGACGGCTTTGTCTTCCGAAATAATGAATGCTTGACGGATTTCCAAACACTTCGGTCATAAACGGAATCATGCGCTCCACTACATCTGGATGAACAGGAGAGGTAGCAGCATGATCCAAATAAATTCGATCCAATGATCATTCTCCTTTCAACTTTAAATATAAAACATGTATGCACCCTCATCGCCTTCACTATATTTCGCTAAATCTTCCAATGTCGTGTTGTCCAACACTTCCTCTACGGCATTACGAATGCGAATCCATAATTCGCGTTTTGCCGGTTCTTCCTCATCTAGCTCTTCCACAGGAGTAATTGGCCCTTCTAATACACGAATAACGTCCCCGGCAGTAATTTTAGCCGGATGATCTGCAAGCACGTACCCGCCATATGCTCCGCGGATACTTTTGACAAGCCCGGCATTCCTCAGCGGTGTAACAAGCTGTTCAAGATAATGTTCAGATAAATTGTTCGCCTTTGCAATGGAGCGTAACGAAATTGGGCGATCTCCATACTTTTTTGCGAGTTCAATCATAATCGTTAATCCATATCTACCTTTTGTTGAAATCTTCATCTTACTCCCCCTAATGATTTATAAACCATGTGTTTCAATATCAACTCGTCTTACTAATATCCATTCTGCCATACGCTGGCATTGCGGCAAAGCAACGCCGGCTACAGACCCAATCATAATGCAAAATATTAATGTTCCAATCGATACTGGCCCGCCTAAAATCCAGCCGATAAAAAGAACAAATGCTTCCATCGCAATCCGTATATATTGCACTTTCCACCCTGTTAATTCCGTCAATGCAAGCATTAAGCTGTCACGCGGACCTGCTCCTATATTAGCTGAAATATATATTCCCATTCCATAACCCGTAATAACAATCCCAACAAGCAGCATAACAAACTTGCCGATTAATGTATTTGGGACTTGTAAATACGGAATCATCATATACAAATCAATAAATATACCAACGAAAATCATATTGAGAAAAGCGCCAATTCTCGGAAGTTGTTTTAAAAGTAAAGCAGAAATCGTTAAAACCACAAGGCCGACAATAATCGACCACGTTCCAATCGTCAATCCAAAATTCCGGTATAATCCGATATGCAGTACATCCCATGGCGCGCACCCGACATTCGCTTTAATCGTTAATACGATGCCGAACGACATAATCAATAGCCCGATAAAATAAATAGCCCATCGGAAAATAGATGCATATTCGCGATGAGAATGGGCCATATTCTCACCCCATCATAAATGAAATAAGCAAATCGATTGTCATTATATCATAAAATTTCGTTTCCTTCATTGCCGGAATTTATTTCGTTGTTTTAACTGTTCTAACCGTTCATACACTTTCGCATAATATTTTTCCTCTCCGTTTTCCTTCGGTGAGTAATATTTCACTCCTGCCAATTCATTTGGCAAATATTGTTGAAAAACCCAACCATTTGGATAATCATGCGGATATTGATACCCTTTTCCATGTCCGAGCACGCTTGCCCCTTTATAATGAGCATCTTTTAAATGATCAGGAATATCTCCGATTTTTCCATTGCGTACATCATCAATCGCGGCATCAAGCGCCTTATAGGCAGAATTCGATTTCGCGCTTAAACATAACTCGATCGTAACCACAGCAAGTGGAATTCTCGCTTCAGGAAGCCCTAATCGTTCAACCGCTTCAATCGCCACTTGTACTTTCACTCCCATCATCGGATTTGCCAGCCCAATATCTTCGTACGCAATAACAAGAAGCCGCCGGCAAACAGCCGCCAAATCCCCTCCTTCCAGCAAACGAGCTAAATAATGCAGCGCCGCGTCCACGTCACTGCCGCGAACACTTTTTTGGAACGCGGATAAAAGCGAATAATACACATCCCCTTTCTTATCATGGGTAAATCCTCGATTTTCCACAAATTCTCTTACCGTTTGTTCACGAACACGAATTTGACCGTCGTTTTCCGAAGCATATACAATTGCTTCTAACAGATTCAACGCTAAACGGGCATCCCCACCGGACGATTCCGCAATCATGGAAAGCAAACGTTCCTCCATGTCAATCGAAAGTTTTCCTAATCCTCTGTCACGATCATGCAAAGCTCGCTGTAAAAGTATAAGAATATCGGCAGGCTCAAGACGCTTTAACTGTTTTATTTGCCCGCAGCGGCTGCGGATGGCTGGGTTCACTTCATGAAACGGATTTTCCGTTGTAGCGCCGATGAGCGTAATCAGCCCTTGCTCGATGTGGGGAAGCAAATAATCTTGCTGCGCCTTGTTAAAACGGTGAATTTCATCAATAAATAAAATAACGTTTCCCGTCAGTTTCGCCGTTTCCACTACTTCTTCCAGCTCTTTTTTTCCGGAAGCCGTAGCATTAATGGCAAAAAAATCGCGCTGCACCGTCCCAGCAATCGCATGCGCCAACGACGTCTTCCCCACTCCCGGCTCTCCATATAAAAGCAGCGAAGGAACGTGGCCGTTTTTAATCATTTTGTATAGCGCGGTATGCGGGCCGATAATATGTTGTTGCCCGACAATCTCGTCAATGTTTCTCGGTCTCATCCGAACAGAAAGCGGTTCTGAAGCAAACAGCATAGGCATCCCTCATTTCGTCTGACAGCATTACTATTTGTTGATTCATCTTCTGTCCCTCTTCATCTCGGCAAAACCGCTTCATGAAAAACAGAAACAGCAACTTTCGATTTCCTTTCAAGCTGTGCCTTTTCACCATTCTGTACTGTCCGGTAATTTCTGCAGCAATGCGGCAAGATTTTTTGCCCCACTATTTATACAGCCTATATTCCAATATCTTTTCCTTGTTATTATAATGGATTTTTTTCTGAAAAAAAATGAAACAACTATGCCAACTATAACGTAATGAAAAAGAGAGCTCGTAAAACGAGCCGTCCTTCATATCGGCATGAAACAGACATGCAAGCTGAATTATGGCAATAGCTGTTTGCTTAAGCCATCCGATTGAGCTGATGTGAGTTTGCTTCAAACTGGTGAATTCAAAGGAAGGTGCTGCTTATCTGCCAGATAGCAGAGAGAAAATGGAATCATTCGCGAGATATCCATTTTAAGGGCAAAAAAGACTTCCCGGTTTCAGGAAGCCTTTGGATGCGAAGATGATGCGATCCGGCTGCGAAAGTCAGCATTGCTGAAAAGGATGGGGACATCAACTAAGCAAAAGGTACAATTGATTATATTATTTTTCTTTTAAATGAAAATATTTTTTGATTTGCCTTTGTAAAGGCAAGGTATCTTCTATATCTTTTAAATTGGAGAGCATTCCTTGGATGACCGGGATTCTTGGCTTTTCATTGCTGATTTCCGACTCCAGTACGTCTAGTGTTATATAGAGGTCTGAGGAATGAGAATACTGCTTTTTGATTTTTCTTATTTGGTGAAGCAGATCCTTTTTATGGAGCTTTTTTGTTAATTGGTTAATATGTAAGAACCCTTGATCCAGCTCTTCAAATGGCACGATTGCTTCTTTACCGTTTTTCAATAAACCTTTAACAAGATCATCCATCCGTTGGAGAATAAATGTTGCCAGTTTATAATAATCGATCTTTTTTTTCTGAAATAACGTCCAATGCATATATGATTGAAAAATGCCATGTAAAATGATGATTAAATCACCGATAAATGGTTCAATTTGCTTTCCGTAAATGTCCATTAAAGATAATTTATAAAATTGTGTGGTTTCCACATACATTTTATGCGGGAGGTTGAAAAAATGCTAGACCGAATTATTCATTTTTCCTTAAAAAACAAATTTGCTGTTTGGCTGCTCACCATCATTGTTATGGCAGCAGGCTTATATTCAGGAATGACGATGAAACTTGAAACCATACCGAATATTAACACACCAGTGATTAGTGTCGTGACGGCCTATCCGGGAGCAACCCCAGAAGAAGTGGCAAATAAAGTGACGATACCGATTGAAAAAGCTGTAAAAAATTTAAACGGGGTAGATATTGTTACTTCCTCTTCTTTTCAAAATGCCTCATCTGTACAAATTACATATGATTATGAAAAAGATATGGATGAAGCGAAAAAAGAATTAGAAGAAGCATTAACGTCGATACAGTTTCCTGAAGGTGTGGATAAACCAAAGATTTCGAAAATAAGCTTTAATTCTATTCCGGTAATGGCTTTAAGCATTTCGGATAAAAAGGCGTCGCTAGCTGATCTTACAAAAATGGTGGAAGACGAGATTGTCCCATCATTGGAAAGAATTAACGGCGTTTCTTCGGTGCAAATTTCTGGCCAACAAATCGAAGAAGTGCAAATCGCTTTGGATGACAAAAAATTGGCACAGCTCGGTTTAAATAAAGAAACGGTGCAAAATGTAATCAAAGGTTCCGATGTATCCTTTCCTCTCGGTTTATACACGTTTAACGATAAAGAGCAATCCGTTGTCGTAGATGGCAATATAACAACATTGGAAGATTTGAAGAATTTAGAAATCCCGATCATCCCACAAGCCAGCAGTCCAAATAATGGAATGAATGCAAATGCTGGAGGCCCGGATCTTCAAGGAGGCCAACCGGCGCCCGATGCCAACCATTCAGCAATCACGCCAAACCATAACACTGGCAACCAAACGATCGCGCGAAATAACCAAGCAAATGGCTTAAGCCAGCAAGCACAAGGCCTTCCTACAGTAAAATTAGGTGAGATTGCTGATATTCAAGTCGTTGAAGAAGCGGAATCGATCTCAAGAACGAATGGAAAGGAAGCGATCGGCCTTCAAATTGTTAAAGCAGCAGATGCGAACACAGTAACGGTCGTCAATGAAATAAAAAAAGAATTAGATAAATTTGCAGATAAAATGGATGGATTACAAATCATAACAAGTTTTGATATGGCAACACCAATCGAAGAATCGATCAAAACAATGGTCGATAAAGCGTTATTTGGTGCTCTATTTGCAGCGATCATTATCCTTTTATTCTTAAGAAACATTCGCTCAACTCTCATTGCCGTGATTTCCATCCCACTATCTGTCTTAATTGCTTTACTCGTATTAAAGCAATTAGATATTACACTAAATATGATGACGCTAGGCGCAATGACGGTTGCGATTGGCCGCGTCATAGACGATTCGATTGTTGTTATTGAAAATATTTATCGAAGACTGCATTTAAAAGAGGAAAAATTAAAAGGAAAACAGTTAATCCGAGAAGCAACAAAAGAAATGTTTATTCCGATCATGTCATCCACCATTGTCACGATAGTTGTGTTCCTTCCTCTCGGACTGGTTAAAGGGATGGTCGGAGAATTATTTTTGCCTTTTGCATTAACCATTGTTTTTGCTTTGCTCGCTTCATTACTTGTTGCCATTACGATTGTTCCTTTAATGGGACACACTTTATTTCAAAAAGAATTAAAAGGACAAAGTGAGCATAAAAAAGAAAAACATGGAAAACTTGCAGAGCAATATAAGAAAATCTTAAATTGGTCATTAAACCATAAAATTGTAACAAGCCTCATTGCCGTATTCCTTCTTGTTGCAAGTGTATTTCTCGTCCCTGTGATCGGTGTTAGCTTTTTGCCTGCTGATGAAGAAAAAATGATGGTCATTACCTACAAACCGGCTCCGGGCGAAACGCTTGAGCAAGTAAAAGAATATACGTTTGCGGCTGAAAAATATTTCTTAAACAAAAAGAATGTGAAAACAGTACAGCTTTCAATTGGCAGCGAAAACCCAATGAATCCTGGGGATACAAACAGTGCAATGATGTTCGTTGCTTATGATGATGACACTCCAAATTTTGAAAAAGAAAAAGAACAAGTGATTAAAGACCTTCAAGGAAAAGTAAAACAAGGAGAATGGCAGCAACAAGATTTCTCCGGTAATGCAGGCAGTAATCAACTAGTATACTATGTGTATGGGGAAAGCAGGGAAGAATTGGAGCCAATCGTTAATAAAATCCAAGACCTTATGAAAAAGGAAAAAGATTTAACCAAAATCGACTCCAGTATTTCCGAAACCTATGATGAATTTACGTTAGTTGCTGATCATGAAAAATTAAGCAAACTTGGCTTAACAGCAGCACAAATTGGCTTAGAACTAATGCCAACAAGACAGAATCCAGTTGTAACAACAATTGAAAAAGACGGAAAAGAATTGAATGTGTATTTTAAAATAGAAGAACAAAACCATGAAAGTATCAATGATTTAACCAATCAAAAGATTCAGTCTCCACTCGGATTTGAAGTGCCAATTAAAGAGTTAGTGGAAGTAAAGAAAGGGAAAACGTCCGATACAATTACCCACCGGGATGGAAAAATTTACGCAGAGGTTAGCGCCCAAGTAAAAACAAAAGACGTATCCAAAGTGGCGGCAAGCTTGCAAAAAGAAGTGGATAAGATTAAGCTGCCTAAAAATGTTGAAATATCAACAGGCGGCGTAACCGAAGATATTACCGAAACATTTACTCAACTAGGATTAGCGATGATAGCAGCGGTTGCGATCGTCTATTTTGTCCTTGTTGTCACATTTGGCGGCGCACTTACGCCATTTGTCATCCTATTCTCATTGCCGTTTACCATTATTGGGGCATTATTGGCTCTCTTCATAACAGGTGAGACCATTAGTGTTTCAGCGATGATCGGTGCTCTTATGCTGATCGGTATTGTCGTGACCAATGCGATCGTATTAATCGACCGTGTGATTCATAAAGAAAAAGAAGGACTAAGCACAAGAGAAGCTTTACTCGAAGCCGGAGCAACTCGCCTGCGTCCAATCTTAATGACAGCACTCGCGACAGTTGGGGCATTAATACCGCTAGCAGTAGGAATGGAAGGCAGCGGATTGATTTCGAAAGGAATGGCGGTGACCGTTATGGGCGGATTAACAAGCTCCACATTGCTGACACTGTTAATTGTCCCAATCGTGTATGAATCATTAAGCAGATTTAGAAGAAAGAAATTCCAAGAAACAGAAGAATAATTCATGCAAAAAGGCACCAGTGAAAAATCTGGTGCCTTTTTCGATGATGGCAGGAATGAATATTCTAAGCAACCAGCAAATCCCCGAGTTGTCATGATGCAGATCCATAAAAAAATGATTAGTAAACTTTTGACTTGGATAAAATATATAGAAAGTTTAAATTTTCCAGTATGAGGAAAGAATATCATCTATCAACATCGATTGCGGGGTGCAGTGGAATGAAAACACGACAAGATGCTTGGACACATGAAGAAGACGTTATATTGGCGGAAACGGTATTGCGGTATATTCGTGAAGGGGGAACGCAACTTGCTGCGTTTGAAGAAGTTGGAGATCGCCTGAATCGGACAGCGGCAGCATGCGGATTCCGCTGGAACGCTGAAGTACGAAAGCGATACGTGGAAGCAATTGAATTAGCAAAAAAACAGCGAAAAGAACGGAAGCGAGCATTAGAACAAGCGAAAAAAATGCAGCGATCAGAAAATAAAGCACAGCCGCTTTCTACCAATTTCGTCTCTTTCCAACAAGAAACATCCGCTTTTCTTACAGCACCTTCCATTACGCTCGATCAATGCATTGCTTTTTTACAGACATTAAAATCTGATTATGAGCGTTCCGAAACGATCCAAATGGAAAATGAACGGTTAAAAAATGAAAATGCGCAATTGCGGACGCGCAACGAGGAACTGCAAAAAAAATTAGAGCGTCTTGAAGAACAACAATTCACTATGAAAGAAGATTACGAGGCATTAGTAAAAATTATGGAACGCGCTCGTAAACTGGTCGTAGAAGAAGAATATGGTGTACATCCAGCCCATATTTTCCGAATGGATAAAAACGGAAATCTAGAACACATCGCCCAATCCTGATAAAAACGTCGCAGAATGTTTTCTGCGACGTTTTTATTCTTCGCCAACCCGATAAATTTTAATATCTTTCAATAGTTCACGTACAACGTATGAAGCCATAATAAGCCCCGCTACCGATGGAACAAATGCATTCGAAGATGGCGGCATTTGCGCTTTGCGAATTGGAGATTGGTCATTCCCTACCACTTTACGGACATCTTCGCGAATAATAATTGGCTTTTCATCAGAAAACACAACTGGAATACCGCTCCGAATCCCTTCTTTACGCAATTTGGAGCGAATTATCTTTGCGATCGGGTCCGTATGGGTTTTCGAAATATCCACGATGCGGAAGCGTGTCGGATCCATTTTATTGGCTGCGCCCATGCTCGAAATAATCGGGATATTGCGCTTTAAACATTCTTTCATTAAATGGACTTTATATATGATCGTATCGGAAGCATCAATAACAAAATCAAGATCATAGCTAAAAAATTGCTCATATGTTTCTTCTGTATAAAACATTTGCAAAGCGATGACTTCACATTCCGGATTGATATCAGCAATTCGTTCTTTCATTAATTCCACTTTCGGACGGCCAATGGTGGAAAGAAGCGCATGAATTTGCCGGTTAATATTTGTAATATCAACATTATCCCGATCTACAAGAACAAGGCGTCCGATGCCGGAACGCGCCAACGCCTCAACAGCAAAGGAACCGACTCCGCCGACGCCAAGAACGGCAACCGTTGCATTTTTTAATTTTTCCAATCCTTCTTTTCCTATTGCTAATTCGTTCCGCGAAAATTGGTGTAACATGTATATCCCCCGTCACATAAATATTGCTTCCATAACGCTTTTTATCCTACAATAACAATCCCCTAAATTTCAATCTAAATTTTTGGTAAAACAAAAGAAATCCCTATGTAAAGAGCAATCTTTACATAGGGAAGTTTTTCAAACGATATATAACATATAACAATAAACTAACGTATAAGTCCCAATCGTGCCGTCGATGCCTTCGTTTTGAACCCGCTCCAAGCAGGTGGGTGCCCTGTTCCAAGGTTTGCACTTCCTCCATTATCAAAGGCATGTACGCTGCTTGGAAACTCCGGGCTCCCGTATAACTTATTGTTCGGTCAAAACAATAGGTTATACGACGAACACATCAGGACTATGCTTCTTTATTTAGATTTTATCATACATTTTACATCTTTTCAACGAAACAACTAATATTGCTCACTCTTTTTTTCCGAGTTAACAACTAAATGTAATTCTTCTAGCTGTTGTTCACTAACTGGGCTTGGCGCCTCTGTTAGCAAGCAGCTTGCACTTGCTGTTTTTGGAAATGCGATAGTATCGCGCAAGTTCGTTCGTCCTGCCAACAACATGACAAGACGGTCCAAGCCTAGCGCAATCCCTCCATGCGGCGGGGTGCCATATTCAAATGCTTCTAATAAGAAACCAAACTGCTTACGCGCTTCTTCTTCCGTAAATCCTAGGGCGCGAAACATCTTTTCCTGAACTTCCCGCTCAAAAATACGCATCGAACCGCCGCCGAGTTCATAGCCGTTTAACACAAGGTCATATGCCTGTGCCCGTACTTTTTCTGGATTTGTCTCTAATTGTGGCAAGTCTTCACGCACTGGCATGGTAAACGGATGATGCGCCGCGTAATAACGCCCGTCTTCTTCATCATACTCTAACAGTGGCCAGTCTGTAATCCAAAGGAAATTAAATTTCGTTTCATCAATTAAATTTAAATCTTTTCCAAGTTTTACACGCAACGCGCCAAGCGCATTGGCAACCACCGTCTTATGATCGGCAACAAACAGCAATAAATCGCCGGCTTCTGCCTCAAGCGTTCGAATCAGTCCGTTTTGTTCTTCTTCTGTGAAAAATTTAGCGATTGGTCCTTTCAATCCATCTTCTTCCACTTTCAACCACGCCAGTCCTTTTGCCCCGTAACGCGCGACAAACTCAGCTAGCGCGTCGATGTCTTTGCGCGAATATTGATCTGCTGCTCCTTTTACATTAATCGCCTTTACTTGTCCTCCGTTTGCAATGGCGCCTGCAAATACTTTGAAGGAAGAATTCTTCACGATTTCCGATACATCGACAAGTTCTAGACCAAAGCGCGTATCCGGCTTGTCCGAACCATAACGGCTCATTGCCTCATCGTAAGACATGCGCGGGAATGGCAAGGAAATGTCGATTCCTTTCGCCATTTTCATGACATATGCCATCATTCGTTCCGTTAGCTGCATAATCTCTTCTTGGCTCATAAACGATGTTTCAATATCAATTTGGGTAAACTCTGGCTGACGGTCTGCACGTAAGTCTTCGTCACGGAAACAACGAGCAATTTGATAATATCGTTCGAATCCCGCTACCATTAAGAGCTGCTTAAATATTTGCGGCGATTGCGGAAGCGCGTAAAACTCGCCTGGATGAACGCGGCTTGGCACTAAATAGTCACGCGCCCCTTCCGGCGTGCTTTTCGTTAAAATTGGCGTTTCCACTTCCAAAAAGCCTTCTCCGTCTAAAAAGTCGCGAATAGCCTTTGTCACTCGGTGCCGCAATTGCAAAGTACGAAACATAACCGGGCGGCGCAAGTCTAAATAACGATATTTAAGACGCACTTCTTCAGCTACGTCCGTTTGATCCGCGATGACAAACGGCGGTGTTTTTGCTTCGTTAATGATGGTTATACGCTCTGCTTGAATTTCAATTTTTCCTGTCGGAAGATTTGGATTGATCGTTCCCTCCTCCCGGGCAACAACGGTGCCTTCCACACTCAATACGTATTCATTCCGCACTTTTTCTGCCACATTCAGCGCTTCTTTTGACACTTCCGGACTGAACACGACTTGCACGATTCCCGTCCGGTCACGAAGGTCGATGAAAATCAGCCCGCCAAGGTCGCGGCGTTTTTGTACCCAACCTTTTAAAACCACTTTTTCCCCAATCGCTTTTTCGGTGATTTCACCGCAATAATATGTCCTTCCAAACACGCTCTCATCCCTCCTATGACAATCTTTCTTTTAAATAATCGACGACAGAATGTAGCGGTACTTCTGTTTGCTCTCCTGTGCTCATCTCTTTTATATTGATTACTTCTTTTGCGAGTTCATCATCGCCGAGAATCGCCACAAACTTGGCGTTCAAGCGGTCTGCCGATTTTAATTGCGCTTTTATTTTCCGGTCCTGATAATCTTTATCAGCGACAATTCCAGCTTTTCGCAGCTTGTGAACAAGTAATATGGACTCATCTTTTGCTTTTTCGCCAACAGCGACAACATAGCAATCAATGCCTTCGCTAATCGGCAATGTAATCCCTTCTGCCTCTAAAGCGGCGAGCAACCGCTCAATACTTAGCGCAAATCCAATCCCAGGTGTTTCTGGCCCGCCTATTTCTTGCACCAATCCGCTATAGCGACCTCCACCGCATAACGTTGTAATCGCTCCAAATCCTTCTGCATCACTCATAATTTCAAACGTCGTATGATGATAATAATCTAATCCGCGTACGAGGCGAGGATCTACTTCAAATGGAATTCCCAATTTCGTTAAGTAAGCTTTTACTTTTTCAAAATAATGCCGCGATTCATCGTTTAAATAATCGAGAATCGATGGCGCCGTTGCCATTAATTCATGGTCACGGTCTTTTTTGCAATCTAAAATGCGAAGCGGATTTTTTTCCAGACGCACCTGGCAATCTTCGCAAAGTTCATGAATCCGGCTTTTAAAATGATCGATCAGCGCTTGACGATGCGCTTTTCGGGTTTCTACATCCCCTAGGCTGTTAATGACCAGTCTTAATTTTTTTAATCCTAACGATCGATACAATTCCATCGCCATTGCAATAACTTCCGCGTCAATCGCCGGATCATTGCTTCCAATCGCTTCCACACCAAATTGAACAAATTGACGGAACCGCCCTGCCTGCGGCCGTTCGTAGCGGAACATCGGACCTATGTAATATAACTTAATTGGCTGATTTGGATTGCCGTACATTTTATTTTCAACGAACGAACGCACAACCGGCGCAGTCCCTTCCGGACGAAGCGTCATGCTTCTTCCTGCCCGGTCTTCAAACGTATACATTTCTTTTTGCACAATATCCGTCGTATCGCCAACACCGCGCAAAAATAATTCGGTATATTCAAAGATCGGAGTGCGAATTTCATGGTAATTGTAACGTTTGCAAATATCACGCGCTATTTTTTCAACATATTGCCACTTTTCTACTTCACCAGGCAAAATATCCTGCGTTCCTCGCGGAATTTGAAAAGCCATAAACAAACCCTCCTTCTCCAAAAATAAAAACGCCCTTCTTCCCTACTTATAAATAGGGACGAGAGCGTTGTTCCCGTGGTGCCACCCTAATTGAAGCAAAAAGCTTCCACTTATTACCGATAACGCGAGATTCGCGTTCCCTTTTACTGGCGCAAATGACGCGTTCAAAGGGAAACCTACGGAGTGTCTTTCGTTAAGTCATCATGGAGAAATGCTTCCAGCCTAAGGCATTTCCTCTCTGGCCATGTGTATTCTTAACTACTTTTCTCCGTCATTGGTTGTTATTATATACAATTTTTATAACCTATCTTACGAATGAAAATTCATTTTGTCAAGGAGAAAATGACACTTTTCAAGAACGAAACAGTTGTTTTTTTAGTTTTTGTACGTCTCTTAGCGTCAATCCAAACTCTGACGCTAATTCAAATGCTGTATGTTCCGCCTCTTTTCTCATAAATTCGTGAAAATCAATATGAAACAGTTCACTTGCTCTTCGATGCGCAAACTCTCCTTTCGCGCTATGCCGCAATTTTGCTCATCCTTCCTCTGTGCTATATTCTTTTTTATTTTTTCCCATTTAGATAAAAAATAAAAAAGAATTTGGCCGCTTTGAAAGGATAAAAAAAAGCGGGCGAACATTATTTGTTCCCCGCTTTTTCCTTACTTTCTACAATCAAAGTGACAGGACCATCATTAATTAATTCCACTTCCATCATCGCTCCAAACTTTCCCGTTTCAACACGGATGCCTTTTTGACGAAGCGCTTCGTTCATCGCTTCATAAATTGGCAATGCATGATCCGGTTTCGCCGCTTCCATAAAGTTCGGGCGCCGGCCTTTTCGGCAATCGCCATACAAGGTAAATTGCGATACGGATAAAATTTCTCCGCCAACGTCCAGCACGGAGAGATTCATTTTTCCGGATTCATCCTCGAAAATGCGCAAATGTGCGATTTTATCTGCAATAAACGCTGCATCCTCAACCGTATCGCTATGAGTGACGCCAACCAGAAGAACAAGACCATGGTCAATGGAACCGACAACTTCCCCATTCACTGTCACTTTTGCATGTTTTGCCCGTTGTACTACTACTCTCATCACACTTTTCCTTTCTAATTATTCATGATTCGCTGTACTGAGTAAATATCTGGTATTTGTTTAATTCGATCGACCACTTTTTGTAAATGACTAATATTGCGAATGGCAATCGTCATATGAATAGTTGCGATTTTATTGCGGTGATCGGATCTTCCTGAAACAGCCGAAATGTCCGTTTTCGTTTCATTTACCGCTTGCAGCACTTCGTTTAACAACCCGCGGCGGTCAAAACCAGTAATCTCAATTTCCACGTTATATTCGCGATTTGATTGTACATCACTTTCCCATTCCACCGAAATTAAGCGGTCTAATGCCTCTTCTGTCTGCACATTTGGACAATCAGCACGATGAACTGATATTCCGCGTCCTCTTGTAATAAAGCCGATGATTTCATCCCCAGGAACTGGATTACAGCAACGCGACAAACGAATAAGCAAGTTGTCCATTCCTTGCACACGAATGCCGTAATCACGTTTCTTTGCAGTTGGTATTTTCGTTTCTGGTATTGTCTCTGTCAATTTTTTCTGTTGTTCTTCCAAATCACGCTGCTTTCGCCATTTGTCTGTTAAACGGTGAGCAATTTGCGCCGCGGTAATCCCATGATAACCGACCGCGGCGTACATATCCTCTTCGTTCGAAAAATTAAATTTCTCCGCAACGCGCTTGACGTTTTCCGCCGTTAAAATTTCTTTGACATCAAATCCGAGGCTGCGGACTTCTTTTTCGACAAGCTCTCTTCCTTTTTCAATATTTTCTTCCCGTCTTTGCTTTTTGAAAAACTGACGGATTTTATTTTTCGCATGGGACGTTTGCGCCAGCTTCAGCCAATCTTGACTTGGCCCATACGAGTGCTTCGAAGTCAGAATCTCGACAATGTCGCCTGTCTGCAGCTTGTAATCGAGCGGCACCATTTTGCCGTTGACCTTGGCGCCGATCGTTTTATTGCCAATTTCCGAATGGATGCGATAGGCGAAATCAATCGGCACCGAACCGGCCGGCAATTCGATGACATCTCCTTTTGGCGTAAACACAAACACCATATCGGAGAATAAATCCATCTTCAGCGATTCCATAAATTCTTCGGCGTTGCTCGCATCGTTTTGCCATTCTAAAATTTCACGGAACCATGATAATTTTTCTTCAAACGAATTTGGTTTAATCGTCTTTCCTTCTTTATATGCCCAGTGCGCGGCAATTCCGAACTCAGCGATTTGATGCATCTCAAACGTGCGAATTTGTACCTCTAGCGGTTCTCCTTTTGGACCAATCACCGTTGTGTGAAGCGATTGATACATATTCGGTTTTGGCATCGCAATATAATCTTTGAAACGCCCCGGCATCGGCTTCCAACATGTATGAATGATGCCCAATACGGCATAGCAGTCTTTAATGCTGTTAACAATAATGCGGACAGCAAGCAGATCGTAAATTTCATTAAACTGTTACCCGTGGTGCTAGTTGAGCTTTAGCGCTCAACTAGCCCAAGTGTAACCAGGGAATAAGCTAACAATATACCGTCTAGTGCCACTTCAAATCCGATAATCGAATTGGCTCGGATCCCCGTGATGCGATAGTGGTCAACCAGAACCGAGAACACCGTCTCGATCACTTTGCGTTTTTGTTGGATCCATTTCTCCCATGCCTCGGACGCACGATGTTTCTGGTTTTTTCGAGACGGAGTCCAAAGCGCCATTTGGTATTCTTCGTACAGCCTTTTTTGCAAGTCACGGCTAATGAATCCTTTGTCCCCAAAGTTATAGGGATGAGGAATTTGAGTCATCACGCTTTCGGCTGCGATTCGATCGTGGCAAGATGCTTCCGTCACCACATACCCCATTGGCAACCCTTGATCGGTCACTTGAAGGTGCAGCTTCAACCCGTAGTACCATTGCTTTTTGGAAGCGCAATACCCGATGTCGGCGATCTCTTGAAACCGTTTGACGCGATGCATTCTTGCCGTATGGCACAATGGGAGCGGCAAGCTGTCCACGACGGCATAGGCATGATGTTGGCCGCGTTTTGCCAGCTCATGGCGGATCCATTTGATAGCGAAGCCAAGCGCCCGGCAGCGGCGGTTATACCGGGAACGTTCGAGAAACGAGCCGTTTGTGAACAAATTTCCCGTGACAAAACGATGCCACGCCCGTTCAGAAGTAAAACCGAGCAGCTTTCCTAAAAGATGAATGGCGATGATGACAGCGTCCTCTTGCTTGACCAAATGGCGATTTCGACGATGAAGATGCACCTGAATGCATGAAAGTTGAGCAGAAACAAAAACGAAAATGGCGGCATATTGCTTTTGAATCTTGGCCCGATCTGTAGTAAAATGAAAGTGCTCTTGCATAGGAATCCTCCTTTTTAATGGTTGGTTGCACTTTCATTTTAAGGGGATCCTCATGCAAGGGCTATTTTTATGCTTGTTTGAGTTTATCTAGCACCACGGGTTAAACTGTTTATTTTGCATGACCATTTTGCGATAGATGCTATAAATATGTTTCGGTCTTCCGGAAATTTCGCATGGAATAGAAACTTCGTTCAGCCGTTCACGCACTTCTTGAATGACTTCTTCCAAATATTGTTCGCGTTCGGCCCGTTTTTTCTTCATTAAATTCACGATGCGGTAATATTGCTGCGGATTTAAGTAGCGAAGGGCGGTATCTTCCAGTTCCCACTTAATTTTGGAAATTCCAAGGCGGTGTGCCAATGGCGCAAAAATCTCTAACGTTTCATTTGCAATTCTCCGCTGTTTTTCGATCGGCAAATGCTTCAGTGTCCGCATATTATGGAGGCGATCCGCTAATTTAATGAGAATGACACGAATGTCTTGCGCCATTGCCAAAAACATTTTCCGGTGGTTTTCCGCTTGCTGTTCTTCTTGGGATTTATATTTAATTTTTCCTAACTTTGTCACGCCGTCTACGAGCATCGCCACTTCGCTACCGAATTCCCGTTCCAAATCTTCCTTCGTTGCCTCCGTATCTTCGACAACGTCATGCAAAAATCCAGCTGCGATCGTGGCAGGATCCATTTTTAAATCTACTAAAATGCCGGCAACTTGAATCGGATGAATAATGTATGGTTCTCCCGATTTGCGATATTGATCGCGATGAGCGTGGTTAGCAAATTCATACGCCTTCTTAATAAATTCGACATCTCTTTCAGACAAATAGCAGCTTGCCTGCTCAAAGACTTGTTCCGCTGTTAATACCTGTTCGTTGGCCATAGGATCAAATCACCTTTACGTATAATAAAATCATGTATTGATTACTATATTATCATGAAAATTTTTTATAATGTAAAGAGTTATGCAACGCTTGCTGCCTCATGTTAACAATTACCACCATTAGAAACTAATAAGAAAGAGCACTCACTAGAGTGCCCTTTTTATTTATTGTAACGAAATATGACAGCTATGTCGATGGTTAGAATTGCATAAGTGCTAAAATATCATAACCTTCTAATTTTTTGCGTCCCTCAAGCTCGGTAAGCTCTATTAAAAAGGCAATGCCAGCTACCACACCGCCTAGCTGTTCGACAAGTTGAATCGTAGCGCGAATCGTTCCGCCTGTCGCCAATAAATCATCTGTAATTAACACGCGTTGTCCCGGTTTAATCGCATCTTTATGCATCGTCAATACATCTTTTCCATATTCTAATCCGTATTCCACACGAACTACTTCGCGCGGAAGCTTTCCTTCCTTGCGCACCGGAGCAAATCCTACACCAAGCGCATACGCAACAGGGCAGCCAATAATAAATCCTCGCGCTTCAGGTCCAACAACAATATCAATTTTCTTTTCGCGCGCGTACTCCACAATTTGATCTGTCGCATATTTATATACTTCGCCTTTATCCATCAATGTGGTAATATCTTTAAACATAATCCCAGGTTTAGGGAAATCTGGAACAATTGTAACATATTGTTTCAAGTCCATTACACATTTGCCTCCTCGTATGTTTGCGAACCTTTCATTTCGAAAAGACAACGCTTTAATTGTTCATATGTTGAATACAAAAATAGATTTTCAAGCTCAAACTGAGCTTGTTTAAAGCGATAAGTCGGCGATTCGCTTAAATCGCGTTTAGCCGGTTGAGGAACAAGCGATACAACTCCATCCTGTTGCGTAATAAATTCCAGCTCGAGAAATACTTTTGCCATAAACCGGACAGTTTCTTCTGTCCATCCACGCGCACGTGCTAACTCGCCACCATACTTAGCCAAGTTAAACACACCTTTTTTTCTCAAAAACGCATAAAACCATTTAAAATGATCACGCGTTGGCAACGTGCGAAAAAAATGAGTCTCCCTTTGATAGAATAACGCATAAATGCGCGCAGGTAAACTAGAACGTAACAACATTTTTATGATTTCCAAAGACGTTGGCATATCTAACAGCACAACGTACCGGTTATCTAAACAAAGCCGCGACGCTTCTTCCACTGAGGCCGTGTAGTAAATCTCTTCTTTATATGCTTCAAGTCCTAATGCATCTGCCGTACCTTCCCGAAACATAATCAACATCCGCTTATCTTTCGGAAGAGACGCAATCAGTGGCCGTACATCGCGCATACCGCGAATATCATACAATTGACATTCATGCACCGCAACATCGCAAATCATTAGCTGCGGTTTGCGAAGATTGTTCCACTCATTCACCATTAACTCGCCAACCACGGACACTTTCGCATCTGGAGCGATTTCATCGCACAAATAACCAAAGCCGAACCCGACGCTATCAATCGCAGCGCCATTTTGGGCGAAAACAGCCTTTAAATGCGACTGGTCAGCCCCGATGCGTCGGATCGTTTCCACTGATACATTTTCCATTAAAAAAAGAGGCTTTGCGTTATCTACACCAAACGGAGCAAACTTTTCAAGCTGTTCGGCTACCGAAAGCGTTAAATCAGATACGGAACAAACTGCATCAATCGGTGTAATTGGGGTAAAATCATCGGCTGTCAACATATCATCGGCAAGTGCGTTGAGACGCTGACGCAATTCATCAATATGATCAACCGATAATGTCATTCCCGCCGCCATTGGATGCCCGCCAAAATGTGGCAAAATATCGCGACATGTCGATAAGCTTGAAAACATATCAAACCCATGAATGCTTCGCGCCGAACCTTTTGCAATTCCTTTCTCGGAATCAATGCTCAAAACAATCGTCGGACGGTAAAATTGTTCAACCAATCGGGAAGCAACAATGCCAATGACCCCTGGATTCCATCCTTCTTTTGCGATCACAAGCACTTTATTTTCGGATGGCGGAAATTGTTCATTTACTATTTGTGCCGCTTCCTCCGCTATTTTCGCGACAAGCTGCTGCCGCTCCCGATTTAAATCATCCATTTCTTTCGCAAGTCTTTGTGCTTCCTCTTCTTTCTCCGTCATTAACAATCTGACAGCAGGGGTTGCTTCTCCCAACCGGCCAACTGCATTCATCCGCGGCGCAATAACGAACCCAACCGTCTGTTCGTTAATTTCTTTTGCTTCTATTCCACATTGTTTACACAATGCACGCAATCCAATACGTTTCGTATTTCGCAACTGTTCAAGCCCTTGTGCAACCAACAGACGATTTTCTCCGGTAAGGGAAACGAGATCAGCGATCGTTCCAATTGCTACGACATCTAAAAAATGACGCGGCACATCCCCAAGCAATGCGTGGGCAACTTTAAATGCTACTCCGACGCCTGCTAATTCACGAAACGGGTATGTACTGCCGGGCTTTTTCGGATGAATAATTTCATATGCTTCCGGCAACGCCGGTCCCACTTCATGATGATCTGTAATAATGACATCCATACCAAGCTCATTGGCAAGCGCCACTTCCTTCACTGCAGCAATGCCGTTATCGACCGTGATAATCAGAGAAAATCCTTGCTCCTTTGCCCAACGAAATGCATTCTCATTCGGACCGTATCCTTCGGTAAATCGATTGGGAATGTAAAAATCCACAATGGCGCCAGCTTCCTTCAGAGCACTAACCATTACCGTCGTGCTGCTTACGCCGTCAGCATCATAATCACCATATACCAAAATATGCTCTCCATGTTGTATCGCCCGTTGAATCCGCTCAATTGCCCGTTCCATCCCATCTAGCAAAAACGGATCATGAAACGGTTGTTTCAGCGGATATAAAAACGCGTTCGCCTCTTCTACCGTACGAACTCCACGATGAACAAGAAGCTTCGCAATCAACGGATCCATATGCGACTGTTCTACTAAATGCGTTACGATATTTTCGTCAGGACGTTTCACATCCCAACGTGTTTTTGCTATTAACATGTATCCCACCTCAACTCTTCCTATTATACAAAAAGGAAAAAAGGGTGAGCAATGAAGTTATTGTTTTTTTTGAATGATACGCGGGCTAACCATTTATTCGTCCAATCGATAATATAAGACATAAAACAAAAATGCCCCATAAAAACATGGGGCATTTTTTGCCTTCCGCTTTTCGTTATACTTGTGGTTCCAATTCTTTTTCTGAACGTTTTTTCGTCTTTCCTTTTTTCAATTGGTTGCCTTTCCAAACAATCCATAATTGCGCGGCGATGAATAAAGAAGAGTAAACCCCGCATATTAAACCAACGAAAAGGGCGATATTAAAGTTGAGAATCGCTTCACTGCCGAAGATCAAGAGAGCAACAACGGTAAAGATGACCGTTAACACCGTGTTAATGGAACGAGTAAGCGTTTGTTGCAATGCTCTGTTGACGATATGTTTTAAATCATCCACCGTTTTCACTTTGCGTTTTTTCAGTAAATAACGGATGCGGTCAAAAGTAACGATCGTATCGTTAATCGAATAACCGATAATCGTTAACACCGCAGCAATAAACGTTAAGTCAACTTCTAAACGAGTCAAGCTGAAAAAGGTGACGATGACAAACGCATCGTGAAGAAGCGCCACGATCGCGGCAAGCGCCATATATATTTCAAAACGAATCGTCACATAAATAATAATCCCAATGGACGAAATGAGCACAGCGATCAATGCGTTACGCGCCAATTCTTTTCCAATAACCGGAGATACCGTGCTGACGTTCGGCTCTGAACCATATTGCTGTTTAAAGTGTGCTTTTAGTTCCGCAATTTCTTTTTTGCTTAACACGCCGATCAAACGAGCAACACCGATATTATTATGCTCGCCTGATAATACGATGTCCTCCGGTTTTAAGTCAAGCTTTTGAAACTCTTCTTTTAACTGCTGAACATTAATTGGTTTATCACTCATTACTTCTATGCGCGTGCCGCTCGTAAAATCGATGCCAAGATTAAGCTTCAGCGTTAATAAGGCAATAATCCCGATCACCGTTAGCAAACCAGAAAAAATGAAAAACTTTTTACTATGTTTTACGAAGTCCAAACGATCAAATTTTGTCGGTACTTCCGTATGATCCGTTGTTTCGGCGATATTTAAGATTTCCGATTTTTTTACACCGAAATAGCCTGGCTTATTGTTCAGCCAGCGGCTATGGACAAGCAGGCCAAGCAACAGGCGCGTGCCGTACACCGCGGTGATGAAGCTTGCTAAAATGCTGATGATCAGCATCGTTGCGAACCCTTTTACTGAGCTTGTCCCGTAAATAAAGAGAACAATACCGGCAATCATCGTCGTAATGTTCGCATCCACAATTGTCGCCAACGATCCTCTATTCCCAGAACGGAATGCCGACATAACCGACTTGCCTAGCTTAATTTCCTCTTTAATCCGCTCATACGTAATAATATTGGCATCAACCGCCATCCCGACACCTAAAACAAGGGCAGCAATTCCCGGCAATGTCAATACGCCGTTCATCCAATCAAAGATAAGCAAAATAAGGTAAATATAAACAGTTAATGTAATGACAGCGATAACCCCTGGCAAACGATAAAACAAAATCATAAAGAGGAAAATCGCTGCAACCCCTACAATGCCGGCAAAAATTGTTTTTTGCAGGGCATTTTGGCCAAACTGCGCCCCGACCGATGTCGAGTAAATTTCTTTTAACTCGACTGGAAGCGCGCCAGCATTAAGCAGGTCAGCTAATTGCTGTGCCTCCTTAACGGTGAAATTGCCTACGATGGAGACATCTGTTTGGGCAAATACTTGGTTTACCGCTGCCGCGGAAATAAATTTTGGATCTGCTTTTCCCGCTTCTTTCGCGTAGGAATCTTCTCCTTCTTTAAAGTCCAGCCAAATGACCAATAAGTTATTTGGCGGTCCCATTTTATATACTTTTTCTGTCACTTGTTTAAATTTATCCGCATCTTTTAATTTAATGGCAACACTCGGTTTCCCGTTTTCGTCAAAGGACAGCTTTGCTCCGCCTTGAACAAGATCGCTTCCATCCATTAACACGTTATCATGCACGTCGCGGAACGTTAATTTTGCCTGCGTTGATAAAATCTCGCGCGCTTGATTTTGATCTTTTATCCCCGCAAGCTGCACGCGAATCCGATTTTTTCCTTCTATTTGAATGTTTGGCTCGCTCACACCGAGCACGTTAATCCGTTTGTTTAGCGCGCTCACCGTGCTTTTTAATGTTTCTTTGTCAATTTTATCGCCTTTTTTCGCTGGCTTTACTTCATACAGCACTTCAAAGCCGCCTTGCAAATCAAGACCTAATTTAATGTTATGTAAAATTCCTTGAATCGTCGGCCCCATCACTCCTGCAAAAAGCAAAAGCAACAGGAAAAACGCGACAATGCGACTGCGTTTTACCATAATAAAAAAGTCCTCCTTCAACTCGTCTTACCACTTACTTTTCGTGATTGCCACTCAGCTAGAATTACTTACTAGATTAATTTTGAAAAAAAGAAAACTTCTCTTACACCGAAAAACAATGCTTGCGAGCGCTTGGTTTTTCTCAATAATCCAATTATGAAACAGTTAACGGAAACTGTCAATTTTCTACATCACTATAATAATTCGTTTAACACTGCTTCTAAATCATCATTTCCAGAAGAGTGCTGTTCTTTATATGATTGCATCGTAATAAATGACATGTACTCGCCGATTTGTAACGATAAAATATCGTTGACAAGCTCAAATAACTTTCTTTCTTCTTTAAAATTTTTCCATTTCTTTTGAACTAGATAATCCCATATTTGATCCATCGTCACCTGTTTATAACCAAGCAGGCGAAATTCATCATACTTGCATTGTAATGCGGGCATCAGCTGTTCTCGCAGTTCTTTTTGTTTTTCCTTTTCCATTCTCTCGCCTTCTCCCTCTGAAAACTTGTCATGCTTGTTTATATGTATTGCATATAGTTAATTGTATAAAAGATCATGACATTTGAGAAGGTAGGGAGACGAGATGTCTAAATTTCTACAGGGAACGATGATTTTAATCGTTGCTGGTTTGATTACAAGGATTCTTGGATTTGTCAACCGCATTGTCGTCGCCCGCGTTATTGGCGAGGAAGGCGTTGGATTGTACATGATGGCGATGCCAACGCTTGTGTTAGCCATTACGATCACGCAAATGGGGCTCCCTGTCGCCATTTCGAAACTAGTTGCAGAAGCCGAAGCGGTTGGCGATCGACAAAAAGTGAAAAAAATTCTTGTTGTCTCTTTAACGATTACAAGTATACTTAGCGTTATCTTCTTCCCTACTATGATATTGCTTGCACCATTTTTATCACGAACATTATTTACTGACCCACGCACTTATTATCCGTTAATCGCTATTGCTCCTGTCGTCCCAATCATAGCGGTTTCTTCCGTGTTACGCGGTTATTTCCAAGGAAAACAGCAAATGAAGCCGTACGCATATTCACAGCTTTTAGAACAAATCGTTCGCATTAGTTTGATTGCCTATTGTACAAAAGCATTATTGCCGTATGGCATTGAATATGCTGCTGCAGGTGCGATGTTTTCATCTGTTATTGGTGAATTCATGTCATTATTATATTTGCTTTACATGTTTAAATTAAAAAAATCCATTAAGCTGCGAACAAAGTTTATTCAATATGTCAAGGCAGGAAAAGAAACGTTTGCAAGTTTAATGCGCATCGCTTTGCCAACGACAGGAAGCCGTTTAATTGGCTCTCTTTCTTGGTTTTTGGAGCCGATTGTCGTTGCAAACAGCTTGGCAATGGCCGGAGTCGCAACAACGCTAGCTACAAAACAATATGGTCAGCTGACTGGCTATGCTCTTCCATTATTAATGCTGCCGTCTTTTATTACGTATTCACTATCCACCTCTCTTGTTCCAGCAATCAGTGAAGCAATGGCACAAAAACAAACATTATTGGTTGAACATCGCATTCAGCAAGCAATGCGTCTTTCTCTCGTCACAGGCGGGCTCTCTGTCGTCGTCTTATATGTATTTGCAGAACCGCTCATGCAACTGATGTACGGTACAAGTGAAGCGACTATTTTTGTCAAAGTGATGGCACCATTTTTTCTATTTTATTACTTTCAAGGTCCGCTGCAGGCAGTATTGCAGGCTCTTGATTTAGCGAAAGCAGCGATGACAAATAGCTTAATTGGCGCAGCCGTAAAAATTGTCTGTATTTTCGCCTTAGCAACCCAACCGAGCTTAGGAATTATGGGAGCAGCATTGGCCGTTGCGATCAACACTGTGTTAGTCACATTGCTTCATTTTGCAACGATTATAAAAGTAGTATCTTATTCTATTTATCCACTCGAATATGTCAAGGCTTGTTTATCCATCACTATAGCAGGTGTTGCTGGGTACGTATCATTCCACTATTCTTTCATCATGCTGCCACTGCCTATACGAACGTTGGCTTCTATTACCGTTACCGCCATCGTTTACTTGCTTCTGCTGATTATTTTTCAATTGGTCAAACGAGAAGAGCTTGCACATATTCCGGCAATTGGTGCTTTTTTTGCGAAAAAAAATCGCAAATAAACTTCTAAACATGTCCGAATAGGAATATATTTTGGTGAAACTTATTTATCGGGCGGGTAGCGTCAAAAGTTTTATGAAAACTCCACATCCGCCATCCCATGGAGCATCGTAAGGCATCCTTGGAGCCGGATTCGCCCTTGACCAACACCCGCCAAAGGTGTGAAAGGGACGTCAAGGGCGACGGGGACAAAAAAGAGGGCATAGGAAAGCCGCCCTTGCCCTTACCGAATTTTACCTTTGACGAGGTTCGGTTGGTCAAGGGTTCGCTTCGCCGAATCCGGCTGTTCTTCTGATCCATGGGCTCCGGCGGACAAAAAAGTTAGGCTGCCTCTTGTTGGAGGAAATCTTGAGCCATGGCGATCAGCTTCGTCCACCGGGCCGGCATATGGGGCAGGTCGGCGAGCTCCGGGATGACGACAGGAACCCGGCCTTCGAGTGCACCGTGCGGGCGCAGGAAGTTGAAATACGCCACAAACAGCGTGACAAAGGAGACCGAGCCTTCTTCCGCGCCAAATCCGTGAGTCGGCCGATAGTTGCCTTTAAACGTCCGGTTGAATCGCTCGATGATTTGTTTGAGCGCGCGGAACTCTTCGGACACCGGATCCTCATTGGTCAGTCCGATCACTTGGCGGACGTCAAACGGAATCCCGTGCTGGGCAAAAAAGTGCTGCGCCAGCAGGTAAATGGGATTGCCGTCGACGACGAACGACAAATCGTCCGGGATGGACGGCAGCTTTCGCAGGACGTCATCGATGGCCCGGATGGCCGACAACGCATCCCGGTGGGGCGAGACGCGATACGACAACACCACTTTTTTCACGGCATCAAACATAAAAAACAGGTAATGCCAGCGTCCTTTCACGCGAATATACGTCTCGTCCCCACAGAACGAGCCGGACAGCTCGTACGGGAACTGGTCGACAAATGGCTGAATCATGAGCGCGACGCTATTGGCATAGTTGAGCACCGTCTGATGGGAGATCGACACGCCATGCACATCCTTCATGATTCCGGCTGTCTGTCTGGAGGACATCCCATAGTTAACGTAGTACGTCAACACGAGTCCGAGGGTGTGCGACGACACCGCCAGACGGGACAAATCGACCTTTGGCTTTTTCGGCGACGATGGGGCCAATGGTTGAAAGTCAAACAAAAACTCACGGAACAGATACCGCACCTTGAAGGCTTGAGGGTTCTGCTGGAATTGTTGGCGTTCCTTTTGGCTCATCCGGCGAAGGTTCTTTTGGTAAAACGGGCAGTCGTTGTTCTTGCACTTGTAGATGTAGTAGTCCTTGCGTTCTTTGATTTTCTCAAGCGTTTGGAAGCAGTGCGGGCAACGAAAGACCGCTTGCTTTTTGAACCGATTTCGATGGTTGAACCGGCATTGGCACACTTTGCATTGGTACTGCCCTTTTCCGCCGTTGTTGGCGTACAGGTAGGATGACGGCGCCTGGCAACGGGGACACGTCAACGAATCCGGAACACGGTGTTTAGCGTTGTCCCGGCGTTGGATCGGCGGCAACGGACGGCCGTGCCGGGCTTCGTAGTCGGCTAAAAGCTGCCGGTAGTCAAGTGTTTCTGGGACATCGATGATGGGAAGGTCATCGACTTGAAGTTTTCGGTACGGTTTTCGAACCGGTTCGTCCATGTCTTTGCGGCTTAAGGATTTTCCTAATAAGGCACCAATTAAATAGACAATGATTTGATGTTGGGACTTGATTATTTCGAGCAAATAGGCTAATAATTGAGGTAACAAGCTTGTCACTCCTTTGTTTTGGGTGTTGGGTGTGGGGTTACCTCAATGATGGCCTAAAACAACGGGGGTGGCAAGCTTTTTTTATTCTAACCGTTGAAACTCAATGAAAAACAGTGAGTGTGGAGGATAAACTTTTGACAATACCATCGGGCGACAGGGGGGAATGAGATGACAAAATGGGGAACAGCTATTGTTTATGGGGTTGTAACTATTTTCTTATTGGCGGCTCTCATTAGCTTCTTTTTATCTCTCATACTGAAATGGACAGACGTACAAGAACCTTCGTTAACATGGATTATTTTTGCCGGGTCGCTTCTTTCCATGTTCATTGGCGGGGTTGTAGCTGGTGGAAAAGGAAAAGAAAGAGGCTGGCTCATTGGCGGGGGAACAAGTTTATTATTTACATTCATCGTATTAGTATTTCAATTTTTGGGATTGGAAAAAGCATTCACTATTGAACAATGGTTATATCATCTCATCTTTTTTGTCGCAGCGGCGCTTGGCGGCATTGTCGGTGTAAACCTAGCCGCATCACGCAATTAAACGATGACGGCTACCTTTACTTGGGAAAGGTAGCCGTCATCGTTTACTTATTCTCTTTTTCCGTCACCACTTCGCGCACCGCCGAGCGGTCATATGTAAGACGCGTGCCATCGCCTGCACGAATGACAATTTTATCTTCATCGACCGAATCGATGATCCCATGCAGTCCGCCAATGGTGATGATTTTATCCCCTTTTTTTAAATTAGCCTGCATTTGCTGAATCGCACGCTGCCGTTTTTGCTGCGGCCGAAGCAGCAAGAAATAAACAATGACAAAAAACAAAATAATTGGAAGCAAATTAACAATCGCTGCTGACATTTATTTCCCCCCCTTTCTAAGTGATATTATTTAAAAGTTTTTCGCATTTGGTTTATTAAAGCCATATTGCTCAAAAAATTCCTTGCGAAAATCTCCAAGGCGGTCTTCGCGAATCGCTTGTCTCACTTGCTCCATTAATTTTATCAAAAAATAGACATTATGGTAAGAAGTTAAACGAATTCCAAATGTTTCATCACATTTGATGAGATGGCGAATATATGCGCGTGTATAATTGCGGCACGTATAGCAGTCACAATTAGGATCAAGCGGCGAAAAATCGCGGGCGTACTGTGCATTTTTAATGACGACACGCCCCTGGCTCGTCATTACTGTTCCATTGCGGCCAATACGTGTTGGAAGCACACAGTCAAACATGTCAATGCCGCGAATCGCCCCGTCGATAAGCGAATCCGGCGAACCGACTCCCATCAAGTAACGCGGTTTATTCGCCGGCAAAAGCGGGGTCGTAAACTCGAGCACACGATTCATTACTTCTTTCGGCTCACCAACAGATAAGCCGCCGACAGCATATCCCGGAAAATCTAACGACACTAAGTCTTGCGCGCTTTGTCTGCGAAGATCTTCGAATTCCCCGCCCTGCACAATCCCGAACAATCCTTGCTCATTCGGGCGCTTATGCGCTTTTAAACAGCGCTCCGCCCAACGGCTTGTTCGTTCCACGGACTGTTTCATATATTCATATGTTGCCGGATATGGGGGACATTCATCGAACGCCATCATAATGTCTGAACCAAGCGCATTTTGTATTTCGATCGCCTTTTCCGGAGATAAAAATAGCTTATCTCCGTTTAAATGATTTCGGAAGTATACGCCTTCTTCCTCAATTCTCCGAAATTCACTTAAACTAAACACTTGAAAACCGCCGGAATCGGTTAAAATGCCGCGGTCCCAATTCATAAATGAATGAAGGCCGCCGGCTTCTTTTACGATTTCATGTCCCGGCCGCAGCCATAGATGATACGTATTGCTCAAAATAATGCCGGCACCCATTTCTTTTAATTCTTCCGGCGATAATGTTTTCACAGTTGCTAATGTCCCAACCGGCATAAACATCGGCGTTTCAAACGAACCGTGCGGCGTATGAAGAATCCCAAGCCGCGCACCTGTTTGTTTACATGTTTTAATGAGCTCAAAACGAATCGGTGATGCCAATCCAACGATCCCCTTTCTTAAATAATCAACATTGCATCGCCAAAACTAAAGAATCGATAGCGCTCTTTCACCGCCGCATTGTATGCCCGCAAAATATTTTCGCGGCCGGCAAGCGCGCTGACAAGCATAATAAGCGTTGATTTCGGCAAATGAAAGTTCGTCACTAATCCATCGATTGCCTTAAATTCATAGCCTGGATAAATGAAAATATCCGTCCAACCGCTTTCCGCCACAAATGCGCCGTTATTTCTTGACGCAATTGTCTCCAAAGTGCGCGTGGACGTTGTACCGACAGCAATAATGCGTCCTCCTTGCTGTCTCACCTCGTTCAGCAATCGCGCCGTTTCTTCTGTCATCTGATAAAATTCGGCATGCATATCATGTTCTTCAATGTTTTCGACGTTGACTGGACGGAATGTACCAAGTCCAACATGGAGAGTAATAAATGCGATATGCACTCCTTTGGCGCGTATATCGTCAAGAAGCTGTTCCGTAAAGTGAAGGCCGGCTGTCGGCGCCGCCGCTGAACCCACTTCACGGGCATATACAGTCTGATAACGCTCCGGGTCATCCAATTTTTCTTTAATATACGGTGGAAGCGGCATTTCCCCAAGCTGTTCAAGCACTTCATAAAAGATGCCTTGATAAGAAAATTCCAAGATACGCCCCCCGTGCTCAAGTGTATCGACACATGTCGCTTTCAGCCGTCCATCGCCAAAAGTAATGTTTGTCCCAATTTTCACTCGTTTTGCTGGCTTTACTAACGTTTCCCAGCGATCTCCTTCCAGTTGTTTTAGCAACAGCACCTCAATATTGGCACCGGTATCTTCTTTTTCCCCATAAAGCCGCGCCGGCATCACACGTGTATCGTTCAAAACAAGACAATCTCCTTCATGCAAATACGATAAAATGTTTCGAAAGGTTTCATGGCGAATTTCGCCGGTTTTTTTATCGAGCACCATTAACCGCGATGCATCGCGGTTTGGCAGCGGTGTTTGTGCAATTAACTCTTCTGGTAAGTCAAAGTCAAACAAATCTATTTTCAATTTTTCTCACCTTTCCTTATTGTTTAACGAAATCGTCCAAGCACATAAAAAATAAGCGACAACACGATGCTTAGCAAAATAGACGTAACAACCGGAAAATAAAAAGTTGTATTCCCTTTCCGAATAATAATATCTCCCGGAAGCCGGCCTAGTTTAATAAACTGCATGAGAAAACCGACAATAATGAGAACAACTCCAATCGTCATGATAAGCTTAGGCAGGCTATTCATTGTTTTGGAACCTCCATTCCAAAATATTCGTAAGCAATAGGGGTAACGATACGGCCGCGCGGGGTGCGCTGTAAAAAGCCAATTTGCAATAAATATGGTTCATATACATCTTCAATGGTCTGCACCTCTTCGCCGATCGTTGCGGCAATCGTATCAATGCCAACCGGCCCACCAGCAAACTTTTCCATAATCGCTTTCATTAATTTATGATCGATATGATCAAGTCCTAGTCGATCGACTTGCAATAGCTCTAGCGCCTCTTTCGCTAACAAAAATGTGATCGTTCCGTCTCCCCGCACTTGAGCAAAATCGCGAACGCGTCTCAAAAGACGATTCGCAATGCGCGGCGTGCCACGCGAGCGCCGCGCGATTTCCACCGCAGCTTCCGCCGTAATATCTACATGCAAAATCTCTGCCGTCCGCATCACAATTTGCGTAAGATGTTCAGTTGTATAATACTCTAATCGGCTAATCACTCCAAAACGGTCACGAAGCGGAGCTGATAAAGCACCTGCTCTTGTCGTAGCACCAACAAGCGTAAACGGAGGTAAATCAATACGGATCGAGCGAGCAGTTTGTCCTTTTCCAATGACGATATCTAAACAATAATCTTCCATTGCCGGATACAGCACTTCTTCGACAGAACGGTGCAGACGATGAATTTCATCAATGAACAACACATCGCCCGGCTCCAAAGAAGTTAAAATTGCCGCTAAGTCTCCTGGGCGCTCAATCGCCGGCCCGGAAGTCGTGCGAAGATGAACTCCCATTTCATTCGCAATAATCGCTGCCAACGTTGTCTTTCCTAACCCGGGAGGTCCGTACAACAACACATGATCAAGCGTTTCTTCACGCATTTTCGCCGCTTCAATAAATACTTTTAAATTATCTTTCACTTTATCTTGTCCAATATATTCATGCAAAAACTTCGGGCGGAGACTGTATTCGAGCGAAACGTCTTCGCGGTGGACATCACCGGAAACAAGGCGTTCTTCCACTTTTCTCCCCTCCCTATTTTAACAATTGCTGAAGCGCACGTTTCACATATTGATCTGTCGATAAGTTTTCTTTCATTAACGACGGTACTACCTTTTGAATTTCCCGTTCAGCGTAGCCGAGCGCTTTTAACGCCTCGATCGCCTCCTCAAGAGCCGATAAATGCGGCCGTGCGGATTCCTCTTGCAAATGGAATAAATCCGGAAATGTTTTAGCAGTAACCGCTGTGAGCTTTCCTTTTAAATCGAGAATCATTTGTCGCGCTGTTTTTTTCCCGACCCCCGGAAACTTGCATAAAAACGTTTCGTTTTCTTGTTCGATCGCTTCGACAAGCTGCTCCGGCTGCCCCGCTGCTAAAATCGCTAGCCCGCCTTTTGGGCCAATTCCTGAAACTTGTAATAGTTTCGCAAACAACGTTCGTTCTTCACGGGTGCGAAATCCGTACAAAGCAAGCGTATCTTCACGCACGTATTGGTATGTATAAACCGTTACGATTGTATCACGGCTTTCTTGAAATGAAAACGGATTGGGGGTAAAGATTTGATACCCAATGCCGTTGTTGTCGATCACAATATATTCAGGGCAAACATAATCAACGTATCCGCGGACAAATTCAATCAACGCTGCACTCCTCTCCTTTTCTTTCCTGTCTTTCAATTGTACCATACCATTACATTATAACAAAAAGCGAATGTATATTCCTATTTAGAAAACAAAAAAGACTTACCCTAGCGATAAGTCTTTCCTATTGTATTAAAGCAAAGTGGCGATATGTTTCGATAATATCTTTATATTGGGACTTGGAGACGACGCGAATTCCTTTTTTCAGTTGCTCATGCTGGCGGCTTTCGAGTTTTTTTACATCAATTTGGAAAAATGATTGAATAACCCGTGTGGAATGAGCAGGGCTGCCTTCAAAAATAGATAATGTTCCGTCTTCGGTGATTCCAAAATAACCGTTCGCCTTTAATAATGGGGAAATATCATTCACTGTTTTGCGAAATACTATCGTTTGATCATCCATATTCACAAGCTGCCAGTCTCTATATTTTTTCCATATATCTTTCATGGAAACAACGGTTTCTTCTTTTGTTTCTTGGCTCACTTCTCCGTCTAAATATTGCTGCTCTAAAATAATCGTCATTTTTACGGAAGATGGCGCAGCAAAAGCAGCCTGGATGAACAATACATAGGAAGCGATCATAATGAAGAAAGTGGCAAGAATTCGCATCTCCTTTTCCTCTCTTTCTAGGTAAATAAACAATATGCTTATTTCTATTTTCACCAATGTGAGAAGTTTTATCCTTTGCACCGATTCCGCATTTCTATATTTTCCGCCGTTATTATTGTGACAAACGCCAAAAAATAATGCCCTATGCAGCCAGCATAGGGCATTATTTCAATTATTACTCTTCCAACACCGATTCGTCCAAATTGTGGTACACCTCTTGGACGTCGTCGTCATCTTCAAGGGTATCGATCAGTTTTAGCATTTTCTTTAGATCATCGCCAGCAAGCGTCGTATATGTTTGTGGAATCATTGTAATTTCAGCGCTAGCAAACGTAAAGCCGTTTTTCTCTAATTGTTCTTTTACTTCTTCAAATGCTTCCGGTGTTGTATAAATTTCAAACGAATCTTCGGTTGTTTCCATTTCTTCCGCTCCTGCTTCAATCGCTTGAAGAAGCATGTCATCTTCATCGATGTCAAGTCCTTCGCGGGCAATGACAAGAAGTCCTTTTCGGTCAAACAAATAAGAAACGCAGCCGGTTTCCCCTAAATTGCCGCCATTTTTTGAAAAGGCTACTCGCACGTTCGAAGCGGTACGGTTTTTATTATCGGTTAAGCAAACGACCATCACGGCAACGCCGCCAGGTCCGTATCCTTCATAGCGAACTTCTTCGTAGTTCGTATGTTCTTGTGTTCCTGTCGCCTTTTTTATTGCACGTTCAATATTTTCGTTTGGCATGTTCGCAGCCTTTGCTTTTTCAATAACAAGGCGCAAGGCTGGATTGGATGCTGGATCACCTCCGCCCGTTTTAGCCGCTACATAAATTTCTTTCGCCAATTTCATAAACAATTTGCCGCGCTTTGCGTCTTGCGCATTTTTACGGCGTTGAATGTTCTTCCACTTCGAATGTCCAGCCATCGAAATTTCTCCTCTCATCGCAACGAAATTTCCGATATTACTATACCAAAAAAACAGGAAAATGTCATATAACAAAAATAGGCGGATTCTTCTCCTACACAGCCGATTTTCTTCGTTGAAGAAGAAGCCTTCTCGGCTATGTTTTACAAAAAAGTGGGAACACCTTTTTAGGTGTCCCCACTTTTTCACATTAACGTGTATTTGCAGGACGTTCGTTAATTTTTCCATCAATAAAAATCGTTTTTAAATCACGTTCGATTTCTTCCATTGGCCGGCCGCGGCGGATGTCGTTGTCGATCGTACGGACGCGGTTGTACATGCTAGGATTGGAAACGATGCGCACATGTTTGCCTTTCGTATGCGGTGCAACCGCTTGGGCGACAAGACGCTTCACGTGATCTGCGTATTTGGAATTGGTCGAAATCGCAACAAGCACATGATCACGGTAAACAAGCGTCCGGGCATCGTTGACTCCTCTTACCGCAGCGGCGCGGCGGGAGATCGTTTCCGCCAATCGTCCGTCATACTTCCTATAGTAAGAAGGAGTTGTTTTACTTTCCATCGAATTTAAATGCCCATGGTAGTTGCGGTCCGCATCACTGAAATCAGCATCGAGCGGAAGCGCAGGCGTATCCGTATCAAAACGGGTAATTCCCGGAATACGTGCACGGTTATTGTCTGTATCGAAAAAATCGGCCGCTGGTCCGCGACGGCTTAATATATAGTTGTTATCATAGTTAGTCGCATTTGTTCCATAGCGTCCGTAACGGAAGTCATCATCAAAACGCTCCGTGGAATAGTACCCGATCGGACGCGTCGCATCATTGTAGCGTCTATCATTGTTGTCCGCGTAATTGGCGCATGCAGCCATCGCGCTCAAGACAGAAACAGCCCCGATGATTTTCATTGCGTTTTTCATGGAAAAACCCCCTTTTTTCCTTCGCTCGCACCAGGCCAAAAAACATATTCCGGCCTTATTATTAGCTTGGCGAAGGAAAGAGGGTTTTATCGCTGTCAGTTAACGGTAGAATTAGAATTTTGGCGGTGCAATCGCCAACTGGCGTTTATGTTGTGAACGCTTGTGCAAACGCTCAATAATTTGCCGGTCTTTTTCCGGAACTTCTTCTCCTTTTAAATATTTATCAATCATCTCGTAGGTTGTCCCCATTTCATTTTCATCTGTTTGCCCTTCCCATAATCCTGCGCTTGGCGCTTTTGTAATAATTTCGTTCGGAACGCCGAGAATGCGCGCCATCTCGCGCACTTCTCCTTTCGTAAAATGAACGAGCGGCACTAGATCGACTCCGCCGTCCCCATATTTGGTAAAGTACCCTGTATACCATTCCGCTGCATTATCAGTGCCGACTACCATATATCCGTAATTATTGGCAACCGCGTATAATGTTGTCATGCGAAGGCGCGCTCTTGTGTTCGCATCACCTAAACGCGCTGTTTCTTCATTCCATTCTCCTTTTTCTTTCAGTTGTTTTTCCACTTCTCCAAATAACAGGTTATGCGTTTCGGTTAAATCAATGATCAAGTGTTTAATGCCGCAGCTTTCCACCACTTTTAATGCATCTTCCATATCTTTCGGATTGCTTTTACATGGCATAATCAATCCGAGCGAGTTGTCCGGAAATGCACGTTTAATTAAGTGGGCGACAACTGCTGAGTCAATGCCGCCGCTAATTCCAACAATTGCCCCATTTAATCCGGCATCCGCTACTTGGTCGCGCAGCCATTGAATAAGTTTTTCAATTTTTTCCTTCATCTTTTTTCAGCTTCCTTTCACGAAAAAATTCCGTATATTCATTTTATCATATCGATAATTTCGCGGACAAACCGTTTACGTTCTTTGCGGGCAACAGAAAGTTGCTTGTTATGCTGTAACGCAAAGCGCCATTCACGCATAATATCAGCCGGAAATAAAAGAGCGTGTAAAAACCACGGTTTCGTGAGCCAAAATGAAAAGAGAGGAAATCGATATAATTGTGAAAAAGACCATTGCAAATAGGGCAAAATACGATTCGCGTACTGCAAATAATCAATGCCCGGTGAAGCAATGGAAATATTATCATAGTCGATTAAATATACCTTTCCCTTTTTTGCCCGTAAAAAATTATGGGAAGCAACATCACCATGAATAATCGTAACAGGCTCCGCTGCTAACGACGGCATATAGCTTGCGAATGTGGCAAGACAATATTCCGCATGCTGAATCGTCCAAGCGATATCTTCTTTATCCATTATTCGTTCGATTAATGATAGATGGGCATAAAAATCATAATAGCGGCGCTGCCACATGCTATATAAATGGTAGTACGGAACAATCGTTTGAAACAACGGAATTTTTATTAACAGCCTGGCGATGGAATGATATGTTTGTAACAATTCCAGTCCATCGGCGATATCTTGTTGACGAGCGAATGATAATCTTTCTGCATCGGAAATATATGTTTGCATCACCCAAAAGGCGCCTTCAAAGAAAAATACACCATTTTGTCCCAAAGTGGTATATATGGCAGGAACATGAACAAACCCCTCCTTTCTTAACGATTGCATAAATAGCGCTTGTCTCATCGCTTCGAAAAAGGTTCGATACCGTTTGATCACCCAATATCCTTCGTATGCTGTAACTACCCATACGTTATGTTTGACTGTTTTTATATTTTTCACACCTGAACCTCCCGATGGCTAAAGCCACGGGGTTCTTGTGTACTATAGAGCTTCTTCCATACCTTCACATGGACACTGACTCTAGTTCCACAAGACTTTCATGGGCAAACACCTTACTGATGCTTAGCGCCCTGTGCGCCCGGTTCAAGACGCTTTTTGTTATTCAAATTCCCATACTGCTTAATAATCTATTTCCGCTGTTTCTTAATCGTTCAATTTCTTTATCATGAAGCTGCTTAAATCTTTCCCATGCCACAAAACATCTTTCTCTATCAATCTCTTTTAAATTATCTTTTACATTCATAATCAAAAATGCACTATATAAATCTCGTTGAATTTTAAAATCACCAAAATCATTCCAACGTTCTGATAATTTCTTTTTATTATATACGCCTGTAAAATGATTATATTGGCTCGCTTTTACAGAAAATGTATCAACAAATTTTAACTTTTTACTTTCATAACTTAATTTTCTGTCTAATATAGTTAAAAACATACTCGGAGCTTTATTTGCTATACTTTTACCAAATCGTTTTTTACTTTTATATCTTCCATTTTTATCTTTAATAGTTTCTTTTGTTTTTGCTTGCAATGCTTTATAATTCATTGTTTCCACTTTAATATCATCTCCTAATGATAATATCCAATTAGCTAATTTATTATGATCTTGTTTACGTTTTTCAGCTAATTTTCTTTGTAATTCTGCTAACTGACTTTTCGTTTTGATATAATTTTTGCTCCAAATCCATTTTAAATTATTTTTCTTAATTGTTCTATTTTCATTATATTTATGCGGATTATTTGCGCGTCTTTGACGGTCTAACTTACGTTGTAATATTCGTTTTTCTCGTTCAATATCATCAACACTTGGAGCAAGTTCTAATAATTTAACATCTTTTTCAGAGCATATAGCTATTGTTTGTGTACCAATATCAATTCCTACAATACCTTTATTTCGCGGATGCTTAACTTCTCCTGTTTTTGAATTAATTTTCTTTGGTGGTACTCCTTCAAGAATCAATTGAAGATAGTATTTAATCTTACCTCTAATAAGTTTACGAACAATACGACAATATTTTATTCTGTCTTGTAGTGCCATATGAGCATAAATGTCATTTTTCTTTATAATTACTGGAATATTTAATCCAATCCATTGTAATTTACTATTTTTAAAACGGATTCCTGTACTATTAGATTTACCTTCTAATGAATCCATTTCATTATATTTTTTAAATCTTACTTTTTCTGCATTATCAAATATTAATTTTTCTATTGCTTGCCATGCTCTTGTTGCTATCTTTTGAGCTGTAAATGAGTCAATATTTTTCTTGAAGTGTTGTTGCATTGGCTTAACAAATGAATGCATAGCATATTCATTTAATCCATATTTTTTATGTAAAATATTTAATAATTTATTTCTTTCTTTAGTTTTTTCTTGTTTTATAAGTACCCCGTAATTTTTATCGTTTTGCGATTTTTTATAACGTTTTAATAATTCATGTAAACAGGCATTATATAACTGTCTACCTATTTCAAATCGTTTTTCTAAAATATATTCTTGCCATGGTTCAGTTTTTAATTTTAATGTTAATACATAACTTGTAGATTTTGTTTTAGCCAATGCAACACACCTCCTTAAATATTTTTCTGATTTTCAATATATTTCATTACTGCCTCTTCTGAAATATAACCGACTGTACAACAAAAATAACTTCTAGTCCAAAGCGAAGGAAGTCTACTCTTTAATGACGGGTATTTTTCTCTTAATATTCGACTACTTCTCCCTTTGAATGCTTGTATTAATTTATGGATATGTTGTCGTGGATCAAAAGAAATAAACATATGAACATGATCTGGCATAATTTCTAACGCTTTAATTTCAACATCATTTTCTTTCGCTACTTTATACAAAATCTCTCTTAAATCTTTTTCAATATCTCCAACTAATACTTTACGTCTATATTTTGGACAAAATATAACATGATATTGATTTAAATAAACAATTCCTTTCTTATGAGTATATTTATCGTTTGACATTAGATAATTACCTCCCTCTAGAAATGTTGATTTATCAAGGCTTTTCGGCCCCTCAGGGGTGTCCAAAAAATATTTTTCGACAAAATCCCTTACATCTTTTTTCAGTTTTGTGGATATATTACAGACCTAGGGTGCGCTTCGCGGCCACGGCTGGGGATATTTTCCTTCCGTGGGGAGAAGCGTATTCGATGCACCCTTTGGATCTCCGCGTCGCTGATGAGGACGAACCCTCCCATGTCTCCGGGCGTCTTCGCGCCAACATTCCCTCGTTCGGTCTCGTCATCAGGCGGAGGCCGGCCAAGCTCCTTTGGGGACTCAAGGTCGAATGGATAAAATCACGCCAGCTTCTCCGGTGTCATCTGGTTGTCCAACGATTCTTCCGTTCGCAGGGGGAGGCCTTAGGCCGCCCGTTGCACTTGGGACAAGACGTCCTGCTTCATTCGCTCCGCGTCAAACGCTTGTTTCTTCGTACAAATCGCAAACAGCACATTCAACAGCTTCCGGCACAAGGCGACGATGGATTGCTTTCCGGTCAGCGGGTTGACGGATCGGGTCGTGTAATATTCATGCAGCTCGCGAAACGCCTCGTTGTGCCGGATCAGCGGAATCATCGCCCGAAACAGCACCGAGCGCAGCCGTTTCCGTCCCCGTTTGGAGATGTGCTTTTGCCCTTTGCGCTGGCCGGAGGAGTTCTCCTTGAGCGTCAGGCCCGCCAACTTCACCAATTGGCGCGGGTCCCGATAATGGGCGAAGCTGCCGATCTCCGCCAACAGATCGATGATCGTGGCGTCTCCCAACCCGTCGACCGTTTTCAACCATTGATACTCCATCGTCGTTTGAACCAATGCCTTCAACTCGGCGTCCAGTGCGGCGATCTCCGCCTCCAATTGGCGGTATCGGCGGACGAGCGCGGCGATCTCAAACCGGGCCATCGTCGTCCCTTCCGTCACCCCAATGGAGTCCTTCGCGGCGTTGATCAACGCCTGAATTTTGGCCTTCTGCGGGCATTTCAGCCCTTCGCTTTGCCGGTACACCTCGATGAGCTCCTCGGCGGTCCGACCCGCCATATCGGCCGGAAACGGCGTCCACTCCAACACCGAAAGCGCCGTTTTTCCCAGATCGCGAAACACCGTCCAAAACTCCGGAAAATACCGGTCGGTCCAGCGGATGATCGCATTTTTCACCGCCGTCTGTTCCTTGCGGAGCTTCTCTTTGAGCGTGCTTCCCACGCGCAAATCGGCTTCGATCTCGTGCAGCAGCCGGGGAACGAGGAATCGTCCGTCTTTTGCCAGTCTGGCAATGACCAGGGCGTCTTTGGCGTCGTGTTTCGTCGGCAGGTTGTCATCGAGTTCTTTCGACCGGCACACATGCGCCGGGTTGACCATGACCAACGGGATCCCGTGCTCCTCGAGGAAGTAGGCCAGGTTCAACCAGTAGTGCCCGGTCGGCTCCACCGCGACGATCACCTCTGACTTCCCGAACGCTTGCATCGCCCCCTGAATCGCTTTATACAGCTGTTGAAACCCCTCTTTCGACTGGAAGATCGGGAACGATTTGCGAAGCACGCGCCCCCGGTCATCCACGAAGCAGGCGTAGTGGGTTCGTTTCGCGATATCAATACCCACGACAAGCGTTTGTTCGGTGACTTGATCAATTTTATAGTTTTGTGTACAATTCATCTGAAGTCCTCCTTGGTATGGTGAGTGATGTGGTTGACACCCCTGCATCATACCAAGAGGGCTTTTTTTGATCAAGTCCCCGGAAAAGCTCCTAACGGGAATGCTCCTATCTAATGTCTATTATACAAATTATTAGATATTAAGTATCTAATGAAAATATTTTTAAAATTTTAATATCACATTATTTCATCCCAATGACTAAAGTCATGGGCTTTCATAATGCAGTTTTCGTAAGCCGTATTCGTTTTGCAGAAGAAAAAAGAGACGACCTGCTACATCGTCTCTTTTTTGCTTATTGTTCACCAATAATCATTACTCTCCTCGTCATGCGGTTCTGTAAATAATTGTTCTTCCGTACGAGGAAACGCTGAAGTGGTTGGTGCTTGTGTGAATGGATATGCCGTCCCTGCCGCCGGATATGGATAAGGAGCAGGTGCAGCTGGCGGATAGTAGCCGTACGACGCCGGCGGCATGTATGGATAAAACGCTGGATGCCATCCATATCCTTGCATTACTGGTAAAATCGGTGCACATGGCATAATCGGATAAGAAGAAGCAGGTGAATATGAAGGAAATGGTGGCATATTTGCCGATGCCGGATTTACTGTTGGTGATGTATGCCCTGGCATTAGTGGCACTTCACCTGATTCACCGCTGCTTTCTTCAATACCAGGAAATGGATGAGAACCACTTTCCGCATCCCCATATGTTGATGGTTGTAGATATGTTGGATAGTTAACTGGCATGGTTGGCATAGGCGGAAAATAATATCCCGCACCTGGTAAAATAGGAGTTACCGGGCCACACGGCTGTGGTGGCATTGGTGCAACAGGCGCTCCTCCCATCGCATATGGCTGCTGCATCATCGGAACGTATGGAGCTTTTGGAAGTTCTGGTGGTGTATCATCATCCGCTGCTAATTCTTTTTCTTCTACCGCCTCAGCAGGGCTTTCTAATTCTTGTTTCATGATTCCTGGTAAAATATTTTCTGGTTTTGGCGGAATCGGCGGAACATTAGAAATCGCATTAGAAAAGTTAATATTTACGTTTGGCGTTACTGGTGGAATCGTATGCGATAACGGTGGAATGTTGAACTGCTTTTCCTTAGAACCTAGTGCGGCATTATCTGATTTCGTCCCTTCGTTCACCGGCGCTTTTGGCGCTTCCTCGATCGGTGCTTTTGGCGTTTCCTTGATCGGTGCCTTTGGCGCTTCCTCGATCGGCGCTTTTGGCGCTTCCTTGATCGGTGCCTTTGGCGCTTCGTTCACCACTGCCTCGGGAGCCTTGTTTACCTTTTCTTCTTTTATAGGCTCCGAAAACTCCGCCTCAATGTTCACCGATGCAAACGGCTTTGTATGGGCATACGGGTGCTCTATATTTTCTTCTTTTTTCGGAGCCAGATTAATTTTTGTTTCTTTTTTCGGCGCTTCTTTTTTTACCGGAACTCCCGCAGTCGGTACTTTAATTTTCATTCCCGGCATAATCATATCTGGATTGCTCAAATGACCGTTCATTTTCTTTAGTTGCTCAAAATCGACCCCATACTTTTGCGCGATTTTCCAAAGCGTATCGCCCTTTTGGACAATATGGATTTTCACTCCGTTCCCCTCCTAACCCGAAACTATTAACGTTGTATCTCAGCTTCCGCTTGTTGTCACCATCATCCTTCAACACAATTTATGATAAAAGCCGTTGTTTTATGATAAAAAAATCATCCTGCCCAGCGGAATATCACTGTCTGACAGGATGATTAGTTCACTTTTTCCTTTACGCCAGCGCCAGCATCCGCGCAAGCGCCTGCGCCGCATCTTTTGCAATTAGCGGGGGAACGGTAATTTGGTTAACAATTTCCCCTCTTTCAAGCGATTCAAGCGCCCATAGTAAATGTGGCAAGTCAATGCGGTTCATCGTGAGACATGGGCACATATACGGATTTAGCGAAATAATTTCTTTATCTGGATGTTCGTGCATCAGGCGGTTCACCAAATTCATTTCCGTGCCAATCGCCCATTTGCTTCCGGAAGGAGCGTTTCGGATCGTTTCAATAATGTATTTCGTGGAACCAGCATAGTCGGCTTGCTGTACAACATCCCAGCTGCACTCCGGATGAACGATAATGTTCATATCCGGCTTTGTCCGACGAATATATTCAATATGACGGACAGTAAAGTTTTCGTGAACGGAACAATGTCCTTTCCAAAGAATCACTTTTACTTTCTTTATATCGCCTTTGTATTCTAAACGATCCGTATGCGGATCCCATACCGCCATCTCGTCTAACGAAATTCCAAGCTCATAGGCTGTATTTCTGCCTAAATGCTGATCTGGCAAAAAGAAAATTCTCTCTTTTTGCGTAAACGCCCATTCGACCATCTTTTTCGCGTTCGAGGAAGTAACGGTCGCGCCGCCGCGGCGTCCAACGAACGCTTTAATCGCCGCCGTCGAATTCACGTATGTTAACGGCAAAATCGTGTCACCAAACAGCTCTTGCAATATCGGCCACGCTCGCTCCACTTGTGTAATGTCCGCCATATCAGCCATCGAGCATCCGGCCCGCATATCCGGCAAAATGACTTTTTGATGGTCACCCGTTAAAATGTCTGCCGTTTCTGCCATAAAATGTACACCACAAAATACAATGTATTCCGCTTCACTATTTTGCGCCGCTACTTGCGCAAGCTGCAGCGAATCGCCTGTCGCATCGGCAAATTGAATCACTTCGTCTTTTTGATAATGATGTCCCGGGATAAACAATCTTTTTCCAAATCGCTCTTTTATTGCCCGAACACGTACTTCCATCTCTTCCATGCTCATCGTTTTATAACTTTCCGGCATATCGTCAAGCCGCTTCATTATTTCTAGCACGTTCATTATTTTCTCCCCCTATTCCATCCTTGCAAATGAAAACTAATATCTAGCGCTTTAGCAGAATGTGTCAACATACCGAGCGAAATATAATCTACGCCAGTTGTTCCGTACGCAGCGAGGTTTTCTAATGTAATCCCGCCAGACGCCTCGGTGACAATCGGCTTTGGCACTAGCGAGACAAACTCGCGCACTTCCTCTGGAGTACGATTATCAAACATAATGACATCAGCCCCCGCCTCCACTGCTTCTAACACTTGCTCTTTCGTTTCTGTTTCCACTTCGATTTTGACCATATGACCAAGCTTTGCGCGCACCGCCCGTACCGCTTTCGTAATCGAACCGCAAAAAGCGATATGATTATCTTTAATCATGACACCGTCGTACAAACCAAAACGATGATTATATCCTCCTCCGCATACAACGGCGTACTTTTCTAACATCCGTAAGCCCGGCGTTGTTTTTCGCGTGTCACAAATGCGCGTATGACTGCTGTTTAGTATCATTACCGCTTGATGTGTTAACGTAGCGATGCCGCTCATTCGCTGCAGCAAATTTAATATAACGCGCTCCCCTGTCAATAGCGGAATAACCGGCCCAGATACAACGGCAATCGTCTCCTCTTTTTTTACTTGTTCGCCATCACGTTTATAAAGCGTTACATCGATGCCTGGATGCAATAGACGATATCCTATAGTAATAATATCTGTCCCCGCTAACACCCCATTTTCCTTCGCCGTAAACGTTCCTGTCGCCCATTCATTCTCTGGAAAAATCATTTCGCTCGTAATATCGTGTTCACCAATATCTTCAATGAAAAATTGCTGCAATAGCTGTTGCAATTTGAGTGTATTCATCGTGTCCCTCCGCTCTTCCAGCAAATTGTTATACCGTTACGGTCAGCTCTTTTTTTGTCCGCCGAATACGCCGTTGTCTCCATTGTTCTCTCTCAAACGGATAATCGGTGCGATAATGCCCGCCCCGGCTTTCTGTACGCTCTAGCGCCGATGTTGTTATAAGCCAGCCGGTTAACAGCATATGAATAACCGTAATTTCCTCGATGGAAAAATCATCAAGCGAACCATTCGCAAAGTCAGACAACGGAAATTGTTCAAACCACTGTTTTGCACGTTGCAGGCCTTGTTCATGACGAACGATGCCCGCATATATTGACATGATGGTTTGAATGGTTGGTATTTCTGGTAAATCGTTCACGCCCCTTTTGATACTGTGTATATTATTTGTTTTTTTACGTAATGGTGTCGGCGGCGCTGTTTCTCTTCGGATCGCCTCTGCAGCGCGCGCTCCGAACACAATTCCCTCCAGCAGCGAATTGCTCGCCAACCGATTTGCCCCGTGAACACCTGTACATGCCACCTCTCCGACGGCATATAACTCTTGTATGGAAGTCTGTCCGCAATCATTAACCAAAACGCCGCCCATCAAAAAATGAGCGCCTGGCACAATCGGAAGCCTGCCTGTTTCCATATCAATACCATGTTCCGCGCATAGATTTGCCATCGTCGGAAATCGTTCGCGGTAACTCGGAATCGCTGAAATATCTAAATAGACACGATGTCCCTTGCTCATTTCGTCATGAATAGCACGGGCTACAATATCGCGGGGAGCCAAGTCTTTTAGTGGATGGACATGTTCCATCATTCTCCGCCCGTCTTCTGTCACTAACACCGCACCTTCGCCACGTACTGCTTCTGAAATTAAGCCAACCGCTTTCCCATCGACAAACAACATCGTCGGATGGAATTGGATAAATTCGACGTCGGCAATAACCGCGCCGGCGCGATAAGCTAATGCAATCCCATCCCCTGTAACCGTTGAAGCATTCGAAGAAAAAGCATACATCCCCGCGCATCCTCCCGCTGCGAGCACGACGGCGCTTGCATAATAGCACGAAATCTCTCCTAATTGATTTTTCGTCTTAATTCCGACGCAGCGGCCATTTTCAACAAGCAGTTCGATGACATACTCGCCCTCCACGATCGTCACGCGTCCCATTAACTTTTCTAACAAAAACGAGACGATGGTTCTCCCTGTTTGGTCTCCTCCTGCATGCAAAATCCGCCGTTTACTATGCGCCCCTTCCTGTCCAAGATGTAGGATGCCATCCTGATTGACATCGAATGATAATCCTGCATTTATTAATTCGCGAATTCGTTTTGGCCCCTCACGAACGAGCAGTTCAACCGCCTTTTCGTCATTATGATGACAGCCAGCAGTCATCGTATCATCAAAATGACAACGCCAATCATCCTCCTGTGAAACGGACGCAGCGACACCACCTTGTGCCAGCCATGAATTGCTTTCTTCTTTTTTTGTTTTTGTGAAAATCGTCACATTTTTATGTTCATGCAAATAATAGGCAGTGGTTAACGCCGCAATGCCGCTTCCGATGATAATAACTCCATTTTCTGGCATAAAATTGCCTCCTAATTTCATACTGTCTTGACACCTATATTTACATATATTTAAACTAATGACAAGAGTTTTGTTAACATTTTGTGAACAAAAGGAATGATTTTGATGATTTATCTTGACTATGCCGCTACAACACCGATGAGCAAAGAAGCGCTAAATGCCTATGTAGAAGCAGCTGACGCTTACTTTGGAAATGCAAGCAGTTTACACGATATTGGAAGCAATGCCGAACGACTGTTAACCATTTGCCGAAAAGAACTTGCGACGCTTATTGGCGGCGAGGAACGGGGTATTTATTTTACAAGCGGGGGAACAGAATCCAATATTCTTGCTATTCGTTCGCTTATTAACGCGCATCGCCACCGCGGAAATCATCTCATAACAACCGAGATTGAACACGCTTCCCTTTATCATCTATTCCAACAATTAGAAAAAGAAGGATTTGAGGTCACTTATTTACCGGTTAACCGTTTTGGACAAATTGATATCGGCGATTTAAAACGGGCGATTACACCAAAAACGATTCTCGCCTCCATTCAACACGCTAATTCAGAAATCGGAACAATACAGCCAATTGCCGAAATTGGACGGCTGCTTCGGCGTCATGGGGTAATCTTTCATAGCGATTGTGTCCAAACTTTTGGTAAAATACGAATTGATGTGAAAAAGATGTTTATGGACAGCCTTTCGATTTCTGCCCATAAAATTTATGGACCAAAAGGGGTCGGTGCGGTATATATTGACCCGCGCATCAACTGGCAGCCATGCTTTCCTAACGCCACCCATGAATACGGATTTCGCCCGGGAACAGTCAATGTGCCTGGAATCGCTTCTTTTATCACCGCGGCACAGCACATTTGCGAAAATATAGATGCCGAACAAACTCGTTTCGAGCAGCTGCGCCGTTACTTGCTGGCGCTTATTCGTGAAAAAGGCTTGCCTGTTACGGCAGAGGGGCATCCTAACGTTCGCCTGCCACATATTATCGGGCTTTGCGTTCATGGAATTGAAGGGCAATATGTCATGTTGGAATGCAACCGTGATAACATCGCCATTTCCACTGGAAGTGCGTGTCAAATTGGAAAACAAGCTCCTTCGCGGACGATGTTGGCAGTTGGAAAATCTGTAGAGGAAGCAAAACAGTTTATACGTGTTTCATTCGGGAAATGGACGATGGAAAAAGACATTGACCAACTTGTGTCTTCCCTTGAGCGAATCAGTCAGCACAGAAAGGAGTTTGAATAAATTGAAAGAAGAGAAAAAAATTCTCGGGGAAAAGCGGCGCCAGCTCATTTTGCAGTGGCTAAAAGAAAGCAAAAGGCCGATCACCGGCGCCGAGCTCGCCGCAAAAACAAACGTCAGCCGCCAAGTAATCGTGCAAGATATTTCACTATTAAAAGCGCGCAATGAACCGATTATCGCCACGAGCCAAGGATATTTATACTTGCCGCCAAACATTCCAGCACAAACATATACGCGCACCATCGCGTGCTTTCATACGCCTGAACAAACAAAAGAAGAATTATATATTCTCGTTGACCACGGCGTCACTGTCAAAGATGTGAAAATCGAGCATCCCGTATATGGGGATTTAACCGCTTCCGTGATGGTCAGCAATCGGCTGGAAGTCGATCAATTCATTCAAAAAATTGAAGAAACGAAGGCATCGTATTTGCTGCAGCTGACAGATGGCACTCATCTTCATACGATTGAAGCGGATTCGACCGCCAAGCTCGACGCTGCCTGTCATGCTCTCCAAAAAGCCGGGTTTCTCATTGAGTCGTAGAGATTCGCCCCTTACAATAATTTCGAAACAACTGAAAGGAAGAATGGTATGGGTTACATTGAAGAACTGCGCGCCCTTATCGGCCATCGCCCCGTCATTTTAGTTGGCGCACTGGCGATCATCAAAAATGAAAAAAACGAAGTATTGCTGCAAAAGCGCAGACAACCTAAAGGATATTGGGGGCTCCCGGGCGGATTAATGGAGCTTGGGGAATCGGCCGAGGAAACAGCAAGACGGGAAGTATGGGAAGAAACAGGACTCACCATCGGAAGCTGCCGGCTCCTCGATGTCCTTTCCGGACCAGACACGTACGTGAAAGTTCCTAATGGAGATGAATTTTATGCCGTTACAATCGTGTATGAAACGAATGAATTTTCCGGAGAAATCCGCGCAAATCCTGAGGAATCATTAGATGTGAGGTTTTTTCCAATTAACGAGCTTCCAGAACAAATGATCCAAAGCCATTGCCGCGTCATAGAGAAACATATAAAGCCATCCCCGCCGCTATAGGTTAGGGACGGCTTATTTTTTATCACAGCCTCCTCCGCTAAGCGAAAATATAGGGAGAGAGGTTTATATAATATAATACGGATAACTCCCTAATACTTGCACGGTGCAATCGAGCGCTTCAAGTTCAGCGATCGCACCTGGAATTAACACTTCATCCATCTTTTGGTCAATATCGATGATAAAAAAGTAGTTTCCTAATCCCGTTTTCGCAGGGCGGGATTCGATTTTCGTCAAGTTTAATTTGCGCCACGCAAACGCGGAAAGCACTTGGTGAAGAGCGCCGGGCTGATCTTTCGGAAGCATCACCATCAATGTCGTTTTATCCCCAGCATACAGCGGCGAATCGATTTTCAGCGGTTCGTTTTGCTTGCGGACGATAATAAAACGGGTATGATTATAATCATAATCGTGAATATTTTCTTGCACGATCGTAAGCCCATATTCTTCGGCCGCCAGCCGGTTGGCAATCGCCGCAATCGGAAGGTGCGGACGTTCGCTGACGAATTTCGCAGCTGCGCTTGTCGATGTCATATATACGTGCTTTGCTTTTTTTAAATTAGCGTGCAAAAATTTGTGACATTGCGCAATCGCATGTGAGTGGGAATAAATTTCTTTCACTTCCGTCCAATGATGCGCATGGTATGGGTGGACCATTAAATGCTGTTGAATGGGTGCGATAATTTCCCCAACGATTGGAAGCAATTGTTCATGAATTAAATAATCGAGCGTTAAATTAACCGAGCCTTCTAACGCATTTTCAAGCGGTACTACCCCAGCATCAATCTCTTCATTGCTTACCGCATCAATGCATTCTGGAATGGTATGGTATGGAATTTTTTCTGCGCGAGGAAACATCGTTGTTACCGCTAAATCGGTAAATGTTGCTTTTGGCCCTAAATAACCAATTTTCATTTTAATTGCCTCTCCCTTACTTTAATACGCTCCCGAGCCAACAATTTCAACTTTTTCGATAAATTCAAGCCGCCGCAACTTCGCAAGCAGCTCCTCAATATCTTCTTTCATCTCGTTTGTGCTAATAGATAGAGTAACATTTGCACGACCTTGAAGCGGAATCGTCTGATGAATCGTCAGCACGTTGCAGCCTGCTGCCGCAACAACGCTAAGCAGTTGGGAAAGGGTGCCGGAGCGGTCTTCTAAATGAAAAAATAATGTAACAATACTTTCTTTCACTACCGCTTGAAACGGAAATACCGCGTCACGATACTTATAAAATATGCTCCGGCTGACATCCACTAACCGCACTGCTTCCGCGACAGAATCAACTTTTTTTCGCTCTAGCAATTCTTTTGCTAAAAGCACTTTTCGCATCGCTTCTGGCAATACGTCTTCACGAACTAAGTAAAATTTTTTATCCATCGTGCCTCCCTCCCCTGCCCCTTTAAGCGTTAATCAACAAACTCAAATTCATAATCCAAAATCCTTACAATGTCTCCATCTTTCGCACCGCGCTCACGCAGCGCATCATCGACCCCCATTGCCCGCAACTGTCGGGCGAAACGGCGAACGGATTCCTCTCTTGAAAAATCAGTCATTTTAAATAACTTTTCGACTTTTTCTCCAGATAGAATAAACGCTCCATCACTGCCTCTTGTAATCGTAAATGGCGGCTCCTCTTTTTCATACTTGTAGACGACGCGCTGCACCGCTGGCTCTTCCACTTCGTGAAGCGGGAATTCCGGCGTCGTTTCTAAAAGGTCGGCGATTGCAAATAGCAGTTCGCGCACCCCTTGTTTAGTCACCGCGGAAATCGGAAAGATCGGCACATCGTCCCCGATTTTTTCTCTAAACTTTTGCAAATTTTCTTCGGCATTCGGCATATCCATTTTATTGGCAGCGATAATTTGCGGGCGTTCCGTTAACCGCAAATTGTATTGTTTTAACTCCTCGTTGATCACTAGGTAATCTTCGTACGGATCCCGCCCTTCTGTCGCCGCCATATCAATGACATGGACGATGACGCGCGTCCGTTCGATATGGCGCAAAAATTGATGGCCTAATCCGACGCCTTGATGGGCGCCTTCAATCAGCCCAGGCAAATCGGCCATGACAAAGCTTCTGCCATCATCCGTTTCGACCACGCCTAAATTAGGAACAAGCGTAGTGAAATGATATTCGGCAATTTTTGGCTTCGCCGCAGAAACGACGGACAGAAGCGTTGATTTTCCAACACTCGGAAAACCGACTAAGCCGACATCAGCGAGCAGTTTTAATTCGAGAATGACATTGCGTTCTTCTCCCGGCTCCCCGTTTTCCGCGATTTCCGGAGCAGGGTTTGCCGGCGTGGCAAAACGTGTATTTCCTCGTCCGCCGCGTCCGCCTTTTGCGACGACAAATCGTTGACCGTTTTCTGTTAAATCCGCTAATACTTGATTGGTGTCCGCATCGATGACAACCGTCCCCGGCGGTACTTTGACGATCAAATCTTCACCGTTTTTTCCGTGCTGATTTTTCGACATGCCATTTTCGCCTCTTGGCGCCTTAAAATGACGCTGATAACGAAAATCCATGAGCGTCCTTAATCCTTCGTCAACAACGAAGACAACGTCTCCGCCTTTTCCGCCATCACCGCCGGCAGGTCCGCCTTTTGGAACATATTTTTCACGGCGAAACGCAACCATTCCGTTGCCGCCGTCGCCACCTTTTACGTAAATTTTCACTTGGTCGACAAACATCTTGTTTTCCTCCGATCTATTCTTGATGCCATGACTGTTTATTATTTTGCACAAAAACCAGAAATAATAGTGTCTTATATAGGAACACGATCGTTTCTGTTCATGTAAAATAGTGCACAAGGTCGGCAAGCAAACGCTTGATGCTCTCAGTAAAAATGTTGCATCCATCCACTAGTGAACTACCCCCACTTAATTTTCTAGCGAAAATTTGAAGTGGGGGCTTCCAAAGAAGTTTGACTGCTTCAAGCAATCCTTATTCTTTGAGGCGTGTCCACTTCGCCGCTAGAGCATAAGACACTCAGGTCTACAGCTTTACTTTTCTTTAAGATGTTTAATGCACCATTTACATCAGCATTGATTAGTTTGCCGGACTTTGTTCGATACAAACCTCGCTTAATACGTTTGCCACTGAACTTATATTCTTTTGGATTGTCGGCATTATATTCAGGAATCTCATCCCCGTCAAAAAAGCTGGCTTTAGACGTATATGACTCTTCCTGTTTGAAGAATTTAATGCCGTAAAATTTACAAAGATACTCTAGTTTTTCTTTTATATTACCGAGAGGAATATTGACAAAGTTTTGATTTGTCTTTTTTCCTAGATTCATATTGCGCTGCAATGTTTCCGCATAGCCAATGACAAGTTTGCCAATTTGATTTTCAATACAGTAGTTTATGATGTAACGGCAAGTCTTGTTGATATAATCATTCACTTTATTATTGCGATTCATAGCAAGCAAAGCTTGTTTACGGGTTGTACCTTTGATTTTTTGCTTATCTTTTATGCTTTGAAGTCTGGCATTTTCTTTGTTAAACCATTGATTAATACTTTTTAATCTCCGCCCATCAATGATAAACGATCTGCCGTCTGATGTGACACAAGTGGCAAGATTATTCACTCCTAAATCAATCGCCAGTGCTTTTTGGTCATTTAATTCTCTTTGATCTTCAGGCATTTCATATTTGTACTGAATCTCAAAGAACCTGGCATGATGTTTAGGAATGATTTCAATCTGCTTAATCTTTTTGTCCAGTAACACAGGCGGAATCGTTATCGTGATAGGCTTGTGAGTCTTTTTAAATAGGCGAGAATACGGTATCGTAAATTTGTTGCCGTCTATACGAATTTGACCAATGATTAGTGAATGAAAGCCATCTTTTTTAAGATATTTTGGGATACTGATAGCCTTGTAGTCATATTTGCCTTGTTTGGCTAGTTTTACTAAGCCAAAGAAAGATTTAAAAGCCTCATTAACCTTTTTTAAAATTTGCTGTGCCATGTTGCTGTTTAACAGCTTATAGTTTTCGTTCGTTTTGGCAAGATGATAGTTTTTCTCATAATTAAGAAATTCCTTGTGTTCAAAATAGTATTGTCTGACATTGTACAATCCGACGTTGTACATGTTCTTGGCAATATGGCACAGTTCTCGAAGAGTCAAGTATTCTTCTTTGGTCAAACCATTTAGCTGTTGTTTGATACAAAAATACATTTTTTCACCTCCCATCTAACTATATGATACTATATTTTACTGAATCTATCCTATTTTCAGCAAAATATAGTTAAGGCGATTCATCTCCCACTTACTCCGCTTCGCTTCGTTGAAGTGGGAGTCTTCTCGCCTAATTAAGATAAAAATAAGTAGCTTTTATTATATCTATTCAGTAAACCGCGGCCACCTGTTCCATCACGAATGCCGTCAAAGGATAATTTTTATAAGTACGGTCATCTCATTATTATGTATATCAAAAGATTCGAGATGGATCGCCGCTTGCTGTCGATGCTCACGAAGCCATTGAACAATGATATCCTTATCTTTTATCGTTCCGCTGTAATCAAAAAACAACTTTACTTCCTCGCTTAACACTTCAATGGAAATGCTCATATGATTTTCGTCATGCGTATCCGCTTGTTGTTCCATTAAATTCAAAAAATTGCTGCTCCATGTTGTTAAATCTTCGTCATAAGAGGATAAATCACATTCATCCCCAAGCACTTCATATTCTAATGAAATAAACCGTGTTTGCCAATTATAAGTCATCATCCATTCCGCAAATTGTACCGCTTTTAAATTGGTAAGCTTCGTTTCCTGCTGCATCTCGCCAATAATTTCATCAATAATTTCGTAAACTCGCTCTATTTTATTTAGCGTCAAATTCCCTTTAATAAGCTGAATTTTATTCAGCCAGTCGTGGCGGGAATGACGCAATACATCCACTATTCTCCATTGCTTTTCCATTCGTGTTCCACTATCCTCCACTGTTTTTCCATCCGTAGCGTTCTATTCATCAATCACGCAACTTGATCGATCGTCCATTTATCTTTACTATAGCATTTTTCTACAAGAAACGTGAATGCTTTTTCACGCTTTTCTGAAAAAACAAAAAGAAAACTCTAACCAAGACAAGGTTAGAGTTTCCTTCTCATTTGCTTATGCTTCTTTGCTAACAGGATATACGCTTACTCTTTTGCGGTCACGGCCGAGACGTTCGAAACGAACGATGCCGTCAATTTTCGCATAAAGCGTATCATCGCCGCCGCGGCCAACGTTCAATCCTGGATGGATTTTCGTACCGCGTTGACGGTAAAGAATCGAACCGCCAGTGACGAATTGGCCGTCAGCGCGTTTTGCGCCAAGGCGTTTCGCAATGGAGTCACGTCCGTTTTTTGTCGAACCTACCCCTTTTTTCGATGCGAAAAATTGGAGATCTAGTCTTAGCATCTATGTCACCTCCCGCTATCGTTGAATAACGCGAATATATTCTCCGTAATCACGTTCTATCGTTTGTAAAGAAACGAGCATCGCTTCAAGGAGAAGCTGAACTTTCTCTGCCGTTGCTTCATTTTCAATAACAGGAAGCTCGCAGCGGAGATAGCCGCCATTTTCTCCTTGTGTAATATGCGGTTGAACGTTCGTTAACGCGATGATCGAATTGACCGCGCCAAACGACACTGCAGATGCTCCAGCACAAACGATATCTTGCCCATGGTTTGCAAAATTCGCATGTCCTTTTATCGTAAATGCGCGAATTTTGCCTTCCTTTGTGCGCTCAATTTCTACTTTAATCATCCCAAATGCCTTTATGCATTAATTTTTTCAATTACTACTTTTGTGTAAGGCTGACGGTGGCCTTGTTTGCGACGATAGTTCTTTTTCGCCTTATATTTGAAAACGATAATTTTCTTTTGACGGCCGTGTTTTTGTACTTTCGCCGTTACCGTTGCACCTTCTACTGTAGGGTTGCCGATTTTTACTGTTTCGCCGCCTACGAATAATACTTTGTCAAACGTTACCGTTTCGCCTTCTTGGGCGTCGATTTTTTCGATGTAGATTTCTTGTCCTTCTTCTACTTTAATTTGTTTACCGCCAGTTTCGATAATTGCGTACATGAATTGCACCTCCCTATATAGACTCAGACTCGCCAGCGACAAGGCGGTTCGGGATGCCGAACGCTTTATAAACCCGCGCTGAGCGGTTGTAGTACGGGTGCTAAAAATACGTTGCACCGTCTTTTGTCCGTTTTCGCGAACGGTACAAAATTGTCTACAACACGTGAAATAGTACCATAATACAACTAGAACTGTCAATACATTTAACATTTTTCCCATGAAATCTCCCACCTCTAAAGGAATGGAGGTGGGAGAGGTTCATCAAATTCATTCATATATAAACAAGATTTCCCAGTTTCTCGTTTGATTGTTTTTCAGAAAAAAATACATGAAGCAACTCATTTTCATCTAATGTTACTCGCTCATGATTGCGCTTTGTAACAACAATAGAATGTTTCTGGCCACGGTAAAAGTTTTGCAGCACTTGAATAATCGTCTCTTCCTCAGAAACATGAATAGTCCGTAATTTCGCATAGCTTCCTCGTTTTCCGTAATAGCGCTCGAGTAAAAACCGCATCATCACATAATGGCGATGTCTCCACTCTTTCCATAACGAAATAAAGAGAAATATCATCATGATCCACAAATCAAATTGCTGCGGCTGCAACAATAGAACACTGCTGAAAAACAACATAAGTGCTACAAATGACAGAATGATCATTTTTTTATGCGCTTCACTAAAAGGAAAGTAGCGGGTCAATGCAAGGAATAGCAGCTTTCCCCCATCCAACGGCCAAATAGGCAGTAGATTAATAAAAAGAAGCGCGACATTGTAATGAGCAAATAAACTCCATCCTTCGTCCGTCATAACACCCGCTTTCCATAAAAAAAACGCAATACCCATCAGCCAAAGGTGTTGCACTGGTCCAGCTAGCGTTACAATAAGTTCTTCATGAAACGGACGATTTCCGTGTTCCTCTACTTCGGCTACCCCCCCAAACGGAAGCAGTAAAATTTGTTTGATGCGCCATGAAAAAAAAGCAGCAGCAACAGCGTGTCCAAGCTCATGAATCAACACGATAAGAAATAAAAGAAACAATTGCTTAAAATGCGCGGTGATCACCGCAATACCACCAAACAGCCATAATAGCGGATGTATATGAATTTTTGTAAACAATGCGACATACTTACTCAAAGGAAATCACCTGAATCGGATCAATAAAATGATCTCCTTGTTTAATGGCAAAATAAAATACCGCCTTTGTTTGATCATGGCTGTTCGTCATCGCTGTTCCGACTTCCTTGCCCGTTTCTACAAAATCGTACAGTTTTACGGCAATCGTACCTAAGTTGCCATACCATGACTCGCTTCCATCTGCATGTTGAATGATTACGGTTTTCCCAAGCTTCTCCTTGGTGCCAGCAAATATAACGATTCCTTCATTCACCGCTTCCACTTTCGCATTGCTAGCTGTCTCTACCATAACCCCTTGACCGTTTTTCTTAAAACTTTCCAGAACTCGTCCTGATGCAGGAACGGCATATTGTTTTGGCATTGTTTTTGTTTGTTTTTCTGTAGGAATTAGCGCAAGCGGCTCGCCGAACTGCTTTTCATACCATTTTGAAACGGCAGCAAATTGAAATTCTTTCTCCATCGTATTTTTCACAAACTGACGGGCTGGTTCTAACGAATCAGATGGATTTTTAAATAAAATGGCTGTTACTAAAACAAGACAGGCGGAAAGAAGCATTTTCAAAATAAACGTTTCTTTGTTAAAGATTGGATGTTTCTCTTCATCAAATGGATAGCGATCATACGTCACTACTGGCTGACCGTATCGTTCTTCATCTGTGATCGCCCACAATTCCTGATGTGATGTCCCAAAATGCTGCCTTTCTTTTCTCCGTTTTTCAATTCGCTTACGGATTTCTTGAGCGCGTCGATTCATTATTCCTCACCATCCCTTCCAAACATAGTTTGTACTAGTTTATTAGACAACCTTGGAAGATATGATAAATAAAAAATCCCTGCTATTTTGATCAGCAGGGATTAACGTACGCCAAATAATTTTTTAATTTTCGAGAAAATTCCTTTTTGCTCATCTTCCAGCGGCTGCAGCGGGACTGACTCCCCGAGAATTCTTCGCGCAATATTACGATACGCAATCGATGCTTTGCTGTTCGGATCAAGAACGATTGGCTCCCCTTTATTGGAAGCTTTGATGACGTTTTCATCATCGGCAATAATTCCTAATAAATCAATGGATAAGTGCATGACGATTTCATCGACATCAAGCATGTCTCCGTTTTTTACCATATGGCTGCGAATGCGGTTAATGATAAGCCTTGGTGGCTTTATATGTTCCTCGTTTTCTAGTAAACCAATAATCCGGTCAGCATCACGCACTGCCGATACTTCCGGCGTTGTTACAACAATTGCTTCATCCGCTCCCGCCACGGCATTTCTATAACCTCGCTCAATACCTGCCGGGCAATCGATTAACACATAATCATAGTCTTGCTTTAACTCATCCACCAACTGTTTCATCTGCTCTGGAGTGACCGCGGATTTATCGCTTGTTTGCGCGGCAGGCAATAAATAGAGATGATCATCAAATCGTTTATCTTTTACTAACGCTTTTTGCACGGTGCAACGGCCTTCCACAACGTCAACCAGGTCATAAATAATGCGGTTTTCTAACCCCATTACAACATCGAGGTTACGCAACCCGATATCTGTATCCACAAGACAAACTCGCTTTCCAAGTATGGCCAGCGCTGTTCCAACGTTTGCAGTTGTTGTCGTTTTTCCGACGCCACCCTTGCCTGATGTAATGACGATAGCTTCTCCCACTGTTACACTCTCCCTTCTAACCGCGTCAAGTTCGGCCTCAAATGCATAAGCAGCTGCAAGCGATCCACAACAATTTGATTATGATCATCGATATATGCGCATTCCATTTCATTCCGCTCATCCGTTTTGTAATCGGGCGCCCGATTCATCACATCGCTGATTCGCAGTTGTGTTGGCTTCATAATGGATGCGGCGATGACCGCTTCTTTATTTCCGTAATATCCGGCATGAGCAATTCCCCGCAATGCTCCGAGAATAAAAATATTTCCGCCAGCAATAACGGTTCCTCCTGGATTGACGTCGCCAATTAATAAAAGATCTCCTTCTACGTGCAACACTTGACCCGAGCGAACAATTTTTGAAACTGACACAATTTCCGTTTTCCGTTTCCACTCTAGCGCTTCTTTCTTCGTTATCACATTGCTTTCAATCGATTGGACGACCAAATTTTTTTTGCGGCGAATTAATGTGCGCAATTCTTCTTCTTGTTCCGGAGTTAAATAACGATTTCCAACTTTGAGATGAACAGAAACGAGCGGACCGTCCGATTCTGCCTTTTCGCTTACCGTTAGTTTTTCTTCCAGTTCTTTTAATAGATCATCATAGGAACACGTGTCATCGAGATGCAACGTTAGTCCATCTTTCGTCCCTTTAATCGTTATATATTGTTTTGGTTTCGTCACAACGTTCACCTCAACGAATAATTCTACAAAAAACATTCATTTTCCTTTTTTACTCTTCCCGCTCAAAACGTTTGATTTTTACTAACCATTGTTTCAATGGGTATGAAAGTAAAATAAGAAACACGGCATTTAACAACAACGTTGGCCATAATCTTTCAGAACAAAATGCTTCAAAAGGCATATCGGTTCTTCCAATGAGCAGTTGAATTCCATATACATATAATTCAAGAATGGTGATAGAAAGAAGACTAAGAAAACAAGCGATTAACCAATGTTGATAAAACACTTTCATCGCTTTCGATACTATGTAAGCGATTAAGGTAAATGCAAATGCATAAACCCCAAGCAATTCCGTATATACACAATCATAAAGCACGCCAAAAATAAACCCGTAAACCATCGCACGCGTTTTTCCTATATAAATAGTGGTAAAAACAAGAAAAACAAGAAAAAAGCGCGGTACAAAAAAATAATGCATATACAGCTCGTTCTTTGGCCACAAATCAACAAAAATGCTTTCACTAACAAAACATAAAACGGCAAGGAAAGGAAGCGCCCATTTTTTCATTTTGCTTCCTCCCTCTCCTCAAATGTCTCATCAATTTTTCTTTTTACAATAATCACGTCATCAATGTCATAAAAATTAGCTGCTGGTTTCACGTAAACCATTTTTGTCAGCCCGTATTGATCTGGCACTACTTCCATCACTTCGCCAATGACAAGGCCTTTTGGGAAAATTCCGCCAAGGCCGGATGTTAACACTTTTTGTTTTTTCTTGATTTTTGAATCAAAAGGAATTTCTTTTAACAACAACGCTCTTCGTTTTTCATCATATCCTTCGATTAATCCAAAGACATTTTCCTTTCCTTGTACATATGCAGAAATTCGATTTTTTTGATCCGATGCACTCAACAATTGAATCGTGGAAGTAAATTGGGCGGCATGCTGCACTTTTCCTACTAGCCCTTCTGGTGTAATCACCGCCATATCTTTCTTTACACCGTGCTGCTGGCCTTTATTGACGATGACCGTTTCTTGCCAACGGTCTGGGTTTCTTCCAATAACAGTCGCCTGAATTGGAACAAAATCACGCAAGCTTTCTTTTTTATTTAAAAGAGCACGAAGTCTTTCATTTTCTTTTTTCAATGTTTGCACTTGAGCTTCTAAGGACACATATTCCTCGAGGCGTTCTTTTAACAGCTTGTTTTCTTTATATGTATTTCTTATATCATTCACATTCTCAAAGAAGCCCGCAACAAGTTGTGCGGGCTTATGGAAAATTAGCTGGACAAAACCGGTTGTATCTTTTAAAAACTGCTCAGACCATGTCAGTTCATTGCGATCTTTTAAGGAAAAACCAATCAATGCCACGAGGATAATAATACTGACAAGCAATAAAATGAGCCGTTTGTTTAAAAAGAACTGTGGCATGATGTTGACACCCTCTTACCGTCAGCGATGGCTTCTCGCTTTGTTTTTAAATAAATCGATATGATCTAACGCTTTTCCTGTTCCAATTGCTACACAATCGAGCGGATTTTCGGCAACAATGACAGGCATATCCGTTTCTTTGCTGATGACTTTATCGAGATTGCGCAATAATGCGCCGCCGCCTGTAAGCACGATGCCGCGGTCCATAATATCGGCAGCTAATTCCGGCGGTGTCTTTTCTAACGTATTTTTTACGGAATCAACAATCGCATAAACCGTATCATGCAATGCTTCCGCAATTTCTTCTGCGCTAATTTCAATGGTCTTCGGAAGTCCTGTCAATAAGTCACGGCCACGGATTTCCATTTTTCCGATTCCTTCCGCATTTCCTGCCGAGCCGATTTCGACTTTAATCGCCTCCGCTGTCCGTTCGCCAATCATTAAATTATACGTTTTGCGGATATAGTGAATAATTGCCTCATCCATCTCGTCACCAGCGATGCGAATCGATTGGCTCGTGACGATGCCGCCGAGAGAAATAACCGCAACTTCTGTCGTACCACCGCCGATGTCAACGACCATGCTTCCCGTCGGTTCCCATACCGGAAGGTTTGCACCGATCGCTGCAGCAAACGGCTCTTCAATCGTATAGGCATCACGAGCTCCCGCCTGACGCGTCGCATCGATGACAGCGCGCTCTTCTACAGCGGTAATCCCATACGGTACACATACCATCACGTACGGTTTTCCTGCAAAAAATCCTTTATTTGTCGCTTGTTTAATGTAATATTTCATCATCGTCGCCGTTGTCTCGTAGTCAGCGATCACCCCGTCTTTCATCGGACGAAGTGCGACGACATTTCCAGGAGTCCGACCAATCATATTTTTCGCTTCATTACCGACAGCGACAATTTGTTTCGTATCTTTTTGCAACGCAACAACAGATGGTTCTCTAACAACAATTCCTTTTCCTTTTACATACACGAGCGTATTTGCTGTTCCTAAATCGATGCCAAGGTCTCTTGTCCCAAATCCAAACATACTCTATATCTTCCTTTCTGAAACGAAATGCTTTTATAACGATCCGCTAAATTTGTCGAATTTACTCATGTTTTTGTTTCAATGTTTTGTACGACACCGCCCAAAACATGATAAAAACTCATAGTTGTTATTATAACTTATTCGACAAAAAATGAGAACTACTACATATATCCTTTTTCTTTCAGACTAACGAATTTTTGATCACCAATAATGAGGTGGTCTAACAATTCAATCCCAATAATCCGACCGCATTCGGCAAGGCGTTTCGTCACATCAATATCTTCTCGACTTGGAGTTGGATCGCCGGAGGGATGATTATGCACACAAATAATCGAGGCAGCCGATCGCTTAATCGCTTCTTTAAACACTTCACGCGGATGAACGATAGAGGCGTTTAAACTGCCAATAAATATTGTTTTTCGATGAATCACTTGATTTTTTGTATTTAAATAAATAGCGACAAAATGTTCTTGGGACAAAAAACGCATATCTTCCATGACATATTTTGCTCCGTCTTCTGGGGAACGAATCACATATCTCCCATTGTAACTAAGGCGGCTAATTCGTCTGCCGAGCTCGATTGCCGCCAAAATTTGAACCGCCTTCGTTGTCCCAATTCCTTTAATGCTTGTTATTTCTTCAATCGTAGCATCTTTTAACAGCCGAAGTCCTTCAAAATGCTTAAGCAAGCGATGAGCAAGCTGCAATACCGATTCTTCCTTTGTTCCTGTCCGAAGCAAAATGGCAAGCAGCTCGTGATCAGCTAAACTTTCCGGACCAGAAGAAAGAAGCCGTTCACGCGGGCGGGCATCCTTTGGCACATCGCGAATCATAAACGTCATCGTATTTTATATTCACTCCTTTTTTTCTTTTTATCAACCGAAAAAAGTTACCAGCCAAGGCGCTTCAGCTCACGCACTGTCCGTGACAACGGCAGCCCGACAACGTTAAAATAATCTCCCTCAATACGTTTGACAAATAAAGCAGCACGTCCCTGAATACCGTACGCTCCCGCTTTGTCCATCGGTTCTCCCGTCGCAATGTAATCGAAAATTTCTTCTTCTGTTAAATCCCAAAAAAACACCTTTGTCTTTTCCACAAACAATGATTGACCGTTTGGGGAAAGAATGGCTACTCCTGTTAGTACATCGTGTTCATTGCCTGACAACATGCGCAGCATGGCCGCTGCTTCTTCTTCTGTTTTCGGCTTTCCTAAAATGTTATCTTGATAAACGACGACCGTATCCGCCCCGATGACGTACGAATGAGGATAGTGATCGGCAACAGCTTTTGCTTTACGATAGGCAAGCAGCTGTACGGCTTGTTCCGGGGACTTGGCTTCATGAATTTGCTCATCAATGTGGCTAGCGAGGATTTGAAAGCGGAGGTTAGCTAATTCAAGCAGCTGTTTTCGACGAGGGGAACTTGAGGCTAAAATCAACTGTTTCATCCATATCACCCTTTTGCATTCGTTTCAAATCGGAAGATACACATGTATCGTACCAAATTTTGCGATTCAACACAATTTCTCAAAGTCGAAAAAACGCGAAAAAAAAAGAAGCCCGCTAGCTTCGCAATGGGAAAATGGCAATATACGATTTTAGCGCTTTTAACAATTCTTGTTGCGTTTTCTGCAGCATCACCTCTTGTTTACTTGTTTTATAAACAGTTAATGAATAATATGCTTTTTTCATGTGAGAAACGTATTGCTTTATATGATCGTCGTTAGGAACCGTTTGGGATATAAATTGTTGATAATCATTCTCTAGCTTTTTCCAATCATCTGTGTTTACATCTCCTTTTCCCAACAAAATAGCGGAAATAGCAGCCATTTGTGCGTATAACGTTTCGCCTGCTTTTATTACTGGCTTGCGTTGGTCGCTGTTATTTACAAACGATAGCGATTTTACGTATGTACTTTGTGCCTTCTGTTTATACAATTCATTTACCGCTTGCAATTGTTGTTTATCATTTGCAACACCAATAAACAAAGCAACTGGTTTTTCTCCAACAGCTACAACAGGAATGGAGGAAGATTGGAGTTTTTTGGCATAGGCAGCCGCTGCTTCTCGATCCGTAAATACTCCTGCTTGAATCACGCTGACCGTAAATGGAGAAATAGCAGTCTCATTAGCAGATTTCGTGGCTGGATTTGTCGAAGTTTTGGACTCTATCGGAATCGGCAGCGCCGTTTCCATCGTTTGCGGTGAATGAGTTTTTTGCTTTGGAATCACATTTAATACGATGAATCCAAAACATGTTCCAATAATGATCGCCATCGCGATTGAAAAAATAGCAGATTTAACCCGTGCGTTGAACGCGCCAGTAATTGGCGAGCGCTGTTTACGTTTCTTTTTCTTTTGTGGTTGGAAAGAAACAAATGCCCCTGACTCCGCCTCCTTTTCTTTTTCCAAAACACTCTCTATATGTTTCGGCTTATCCGTAGTAAACGGCTGCTCTTTTCCGTTAATTTTCACCGTAATTTCTTGCCCATGCTTGTCCATTATGTCACCATCCTTATTCTTTCATTTCTCGCCTATCTTATCATAAACAAAGAAAAAAAGAACAAGACATTTGTCGTCTTGTTCTCGGATAATTTCGGCAAATTTTGCTATTATCGGTCACGTATTTGCTGAACAGACAATGCTTCGACAGGAACTTCCGGCGATTGCTCCGAATAAGTGCACAGCTGTTCGCCATCCATTACTGCTGCGGCGACGGTTGCCCCTCAGGAATGATTTCTGTTAGTGGATTCCGCTTTTTGCTCGGAGGGGGAACGTCTATTTGCGGCAGCATATTTTGCAATTTTGCTAATTTCGGATAATAAAATGCGCTGACCGTTACCGAATAGGTTAACGGATTCACTTCTGTATCTACCGATGTCAATTCCGGATTTCCAGTAAAAGACAGCGATTCAATCGACACAATGCGGTTAAGATTTTCAAGCGTCTGTAAAAAACGCTCAAGCTGATAGTATGACGGGGATTGCACCGTCAATTGCACCGTCACTTTTTTTAATCCGTCCGGCAGCCTAGAAGAAGATTGTTCTGTCTTTGATGATGCATCCGTTTTTTGCTGCTCTCCTGTTGCATTTTCCTCTTCATTAAAAGTCATGCTAGAAATCGTGCTGTCTGAAACTACTTCTGCTTTTTCCAGATCAAGTAATAGCTGTTCTGTAAGCGGCTTGACCGGTATCTTTTTTTGAAGCTCCACGACACTTTCCGGCAAACTGGACTTTTGTTTGGCAATCTCTGCTCTTGTAGCAGCCAATATTTTTTTCTCACTTGCCACCGTATTGTTTAACTCTTCAATTTGTTGGTAACGCGGATAAAGCATATAAAAATAAAGGCCTGAAAACGCGGCGCCAAGAAAAATAAGCAAAAGAACAAAAACGAAAAGCTGTCGTTTTGAGAAACGTACGGTCATGATGGTTTCTCCTTTTCTTCTAGCGCTTGTTTGCGAATATGCATTTCATATTGCGCGAGATAACGCGGTACTACTTGTTCTTCGGTTGTCCCTTGTTCATCGCTTTTTTCGTTTGCATTCACCGCAGTAAGACTTTTCAGTTGCACATCGGCAATAAATTTTGCGTCCGACAGCCGTTTTAAATAATAGGCCGCTTGCTCGCTTGTATCAAATTGCACCGAAACCGTTACCGTTCCATCCTCAGCATAGGAAAAGTTCATGATAAATCCGCGTTCTGGGAGCAATTTCGTCATGTTGCGCAAAAGAGGCACCATTTTAAGCGGGTAATCTTTCGCCCATTGCACTGTTTTATCTAATTCTTCTATTTCTTTTACAGATTGCATATCCGCAAGCTTCTGCTGTTCGATCGCTTGAAGCGCCTGCGTCTGTTTCAGCTCTTTTTCTAGTGAGTCGATTTGCGTCTCCGCTCTGTCGATAAGAACATAAAAAACAGCCGCGGCAATCAAGACAATCGCAGTTATGATCACTGTGATAAAAAGAAAGACAACATTTTTCGGTTCTTTTTTTGGCAGTAAATTTATCTCAACGATCATCGTCATTTCCCTCTTTTAATCCAAGTCCCCATGCGAGATGATAGCGCGCATCCACTGCACTTGCCATCGCAGCCGAAAGCTGTTCTACAGGAACGTCCAGCCGTTCTTGCAACGCTTGATAAATATGGGACAAACGCGGATGATCCCCCATTAGAAATACACGGGTGATTTGCTGTGTTCCTTGATGGATGGAAAAGGAATAGAAGCTCATCATCCGTTCCATTTCTTTATATATATCTTCAAACGGATCAACGAGCTGTTGATCTTTCTCCATATTTATTTCTTCATACTGCTCCAGCAAAAGATGGCGCATAAAAACAGGCTTATGTTCGTCAAACGCGCTAACATTGACAGAAGATTGATCAAACTGAATAAGCAAAATATGATCGTCTTTCTTCACTTGATCGGCCATATAAAAAAGACGATATGCGCATAGTGGAGAAACATCAGCAGCGATCGGGCGAAGTTTTACATCTTCTAAAAGCTGCGCATAACTTAACACCGAATCTTCTGGAGCAGCGAATAACAAAACAGCGGTCGCTTCCTGCGTCTTTTCCAAAACAACGTAGTCAAACACCGGATTATCAAACGGCAACGGAATCGTTGTTCCTAATTCCATAAACAAATAACCGCGAATTTCCTCTTCTTCCAAATCGGCAGGAAGCGGAAGCCGGCGGATAATCACGAAAGGATCTGGCACAATGAAACGAACGCGGCGTTTTTTTAATTTCCATTCATCAACACATTCTTCTAAAATCATTTCTAATGTCTCGCGGTCCATGATTTTTCCGTCATGAATAATTCCATTTGGAAGATGGTGCTCTCCCCATTTATGAACGGATAATGGGTCGTTTGGCTTTGTCTCTACATATCGAATGACGTGATCTTTGATGACTAAATTCGCGACTTTATGCCTTGGCTGAAACAGCGTAAACATATTCATGTTTTCCCCTCATATCAAAAGAAAATCATTTGCTTATACCATTCGACGATGTCTTGTCCAAAAAAATAGGCCGTTAATGACCCAAGAACGATCGCCGGACCGAACGGCATCGGCTCCCGGCGCCGGACTTTGCCAAGCGCCATGCCAATAAGCCCAATTACGGTTCCATAAAACGTGGAAAAAAAGAACGCAAGCAACACCGTTTTCCATCCAAGCACAAATCCAAGCAGCGCAAACAATTTAATATCGCCGCCGCCCATGCCGCCTTTGCTGATGACGGCAATGAAAAAAAGCAGCAAAAAGCCAGCCGCCGCGCCAACAAGCGCATCCCGCCATGGTATGAACGGAATAAACAGCCGCTCGAGAAGAAATATTGCCGCAAAGACAAGCAGCACTTTATCGGGAATCATCATGTAGCGAATATCGGAAACCAAGATAATCATCAACAACGAAATGAGCGTCCAACAAACGATCAATTCTTTTGACCATCCCACCAAAAGCGGCGAAATCGTAAAAAGAATCGCTGTCGACAGCTCAACAAACGGATAAAGCAAAGAAATTCGCTCCCCGCATCCCCGGCACTTTCCGCCTTGCCACACGTATGACACAACAGGAATAAGTTCCCGCGCCGTAAGCTGCCGCTTACAGCGCGGGCAATGCGAACGAGGAAACACAATCGACTCTCCCACCGGCACGCGAAGACCAACAACGTTAAAAAACGAGCCGAGGAGGAGGGAGTATAAAAATATAACCAACATCATGTCTTTAAAACTATTCAAGTTTTACGTCGCTTCTTTCTAATTCATTAACATCTTTACTGCCATCAATATACTTAAAATTTCCATCTGAATCTACTAATGTTACTTTATACACTAGCTTGTCACCAATTTTTTTGCCATCTTTCTGTATATCTTCTTTAGAAATAGTTACTTTACTTTCATTTGGATCATACTCTTTCGATTTTTTCCCAGGAGATTTTGGAATATTTTCAAGATATCCGGCATCATATAATTCTTTCATCGTATATGATGTTTTTGTGTTTCTGTCCGCTGTCACCGCCATTCTAGCTGCACTTACCATTTGCTTCGCATTCGCGATATGCGCATCCTTTTTCGAGTTGTCGATAATGGCGCCGATCGCCGTAATTGCAATCGCTGCGATAATCCCCAAAATGACGACGACAGCAAGCAATTCAATCAATGTGAGCCCTCGTTCGTTTTTCAAAAATCGTTTCATCATCGTAATACCCCTTTCCCTATTTTTTTGTGTTTATCACACTTTTTTCCTAACTATTTTACCACGATTTATAGATCTATGAGAATATATTCCTTACAATTTATCTTTTTTGCCGAGAAGACCCTCACCTCTAAGCGGAGCATAGGTGGGGGATGAATCGGCATTTTTTGTTTTTTAGTAATCGTAATAGTTGAAAAACGTTCTTCTTCTGTCATAAAATATAAATAAATATACCGAACTTATGTTCTGTTAGAGGTGAAGAAAAGATGAAAAAAGCTTATTTTTCGAGAAGATTGTATAAATCCGAAATGGATATTCTTCATGTGACGGAAACATCTTATGCATTAGAGTTATTCCATCAAGCGAAACGTTTCGCCTTTCAAACACTGATCCGGGAAAAGCGATGGGGACGAAAATTAAATGAAGAAAGCCTGCATATCGTTGTGAAGAAAAAATACGGACTGAATGACTATTTTGCCAACAGTGCCGTCCGAGAAGCAAATGCTCTTTTCTCCTCTCTAATGGAATTAAATAAAATACATGTTCAACAGACAGAAGAAAAAATAAAAGATGTGAAGAAAAAACTGAAAACAGAACGAACCAAACTTACGAAATTACGCAAAATCAAAGAAAGTTGTATCAAAGGAAACTTACGTTTTCCAAAAAACACAAACTTTGTTTTGCATAAAAGCGGAATCATTTCTTTAGGATTAAAAGACCGTTCTTTCATTTGGATGAACACATATCTTTTTGAACATTGCTATCTCGATGTAGAAATCAAACGAACCAAAGCCAAAATTGGCCGTTTAACCCATCGTTTGTATCGATTAGAACAAAAGAAAACGAAATTAAAAGAGTATATCCCAAGTGTCGTGTTCGGAGGCAAAAAGTTGTTTAAACAGCAATTTACGAAAGAAGAATTTATAAAGGACCACGAATCTTGGAGAAAACTCTTTTTAGCTGCGCGAAATAAAGAAATGATCATCTCCGGCCGGAAAGATGCCGGTTCTGGAAACTTTGTATTCCATTATAATCGAGAAACCAATGAACTACATATGACCTCTGTAACAGGAAAGGTAATCACTTTTCCTGAAGTGGTGTTTCCATACGGGCAAGAGAGCGTAAATAAAGCGGTGACAGATCAAATCCAATGTAAAAACAAAAAAGAGTATGGTAAACCGATTTCTTGGTCGATCGAAGATCACGGGGAATACTATATTATCAAATGTTTGGTGGATGTAGAATCGAATCCATATATTCATTTTTCTACCTCTGACGGAGTGATCGGAGTAGATTGCAATTACAATCACATTGCTTGGACAAATGTTTCGAAAGACGGAAACTTTTTGGAAAGTGGAAAATTAACGTTTTCGATAGAAGGGAAAACTTCGGGCCAGATTACAAAAATCATGGAAGCAGAAGCCATTGCTTTAGTGGATATTGCGGTTCGAAAGAAAAAACCTATTGTTTTGGAAAAGTTGGATACCACCTTATCCAAAACAGGGAATCGATACGGCAACAAAAAAGCAAATCGAATGAAGAGTATGTTCGCGTATCGAAAAATGATACAAGCGATCAAAAGCCGTGCCGACAAAATGGGAGTTGCTGTTATAGAAGTGAATCCGGCTTTTACTTCTGTCTCTGGGAAACTGAAATATATGCGCAAATTCGGTATCTCTATCCACCAAGCAGCTGCATTTACGATTGGCCGTCGAGGATTAGGATATAAAGAAAAAACTCCAAAGGTGCTGAAAAAATATATCCCGAAAAATACTTCGCATCATTGGAAGCATTGGTCTATTTTAGATAAAAAGTTTTCTGTTCGGACACATACGCTGTATCATCTTTTCAATGTGAACCAACCACACCAAGGAATAGATGTATTTCACCCATCGTTGTTAGAAGAAGAAAAACGTCAATTAATAAAAGCTTTATCGTAATAAACTATTAGAATATCATTATTTCTTGAAGTTTTAGAACAGAAGAACGCATTGTACCAGTCTCTTACTCTCGTCACCGGAGCAGATGGCGATTCTAGGAGCTGGGTGCATTGCAATGCGTTCTTTGGATGCCATACGAATGGAAGATGGTGTACCTTCTATATGTGCTTTCATAGGCATATAGCTGGTCGTCCCGAAAGGATACTTCGGACATCTTGTATGGCTACTCCTCTCGTTGAACGGAGGGGGGTCTTGGAACCTTTGAGCAACTATGGCCAGAGGAAACAAGAATCCCCCACTTCCACCGGCATTAGCCGGTAAGTGGGGGTAGTTCAATGTTGAATATGGTTGAAAATATCGTACATCGGCACGATAATCGAGGTGACAATCGTCCCGACGACTCCTGCTAAAAGCACGATCATGATTGGTTCGATCAGCGACTTCAGCCGTTCGACGCCGGCGTCCACTTCCGCTTCGTAAAAGTCGGCGACTTTGGAAAGCATCGCATCGAGTGATCCCGTTTCTTCGCCGATCGTAATCATTTGCGTCACAAGCGGCGGAAACGCCCAATGTTTTTTCAGCGGTTCAGCAAGCGATTGGCCCCGTTCAAGCGAATCGCGCGCCTGCCTTATCACCTTGCTGATGACTTCGTTTTCGACGACATTTTCCGTGATGGACAGCGCCTGCAAAATCGGGACAGAGCTGGAAAACAGTGAGCTTAATGTCCGCGTCATGCGCGCCAATGCCGCTTTTTGGATTAGCTTTCCGAAAAACGGGATGCGCATTGCCGCATAATCCAAGTAATATTTCGTCCGTTTTTCCCTCTTCGCCAACGCAAACAAGACATATGTTCCAATCAACGCGATAGCGACAAGCCACCAATATGTTTGCATCACTTCGCTTGCGCGCAGCACAAATTTGGTGATCGCCGGAAGCTCCGCGTGAAAGTCGGCAAACATCTCGACAAATGTCGGGACGACGGAAACAAGCAAAAAAATGACGACCGCAACGGCAATAATAGCGACAGCGATAGGATAAGTCAGCGCGGAAACGATTTTTTGCCTTGTGCGGTGCATTTTTTCAAAATGGTCCGCAAGCCGTTCCAGCGTTTCATCCATATTCCCGCCTGCTTCCCCGGCTTTGACCATGTTGACAAACATCGCCGGAAAGATGCGCGGATGCTTCGCCGCGGCAGCAGATAGCGGATTTCCGGCGCGGAGCGATTCTTCCACTTCCATCAGCGCTTTTTTCAGCGCCTTGCTTTCGGTTTGTTCCGCTAAAATGCGGGTGGAGTCAACAATCGAGACCCCCGCCTTTATCAATGTCGCGAACTGGCGCAAAAAAATGACAAAATCTTGCAGCTTTACCGCTTTTCCAAATGTTATTTCTTTGGTGAGTAACGTTTGCGGCACTTCGGCAATTTCGATGACTTTAATTCCTTTTTGCCGCAATTTCATGACCGCATCCCGCTTGGACTCGCTGACAATCGTTCCTGTTTGCTTTCTCCCCTTTATATTCCGGCCTTCATATTTAAACTGAGGCATACGAATCGCCACGCTCCTGTGCAAGATAAGGTTCAGCCGCATCGCGAAGGATCAGCCCGGCTTGCATTAACTCTTTAATACTCATCGCCAGCGTATGCATGCCAAGGGAGCGGCTTGTTTGCATAACGTTAATGATTTGATGGACTTTTTCGTTGCGAATTAAATTGGCGACTGCCGCATTATTAATTAAAACTTCCGTAGCAGCGACCCGTCTTGTTTTTTGCGGTGTTGGAAAAAGACGCTGAGAAATAATCGCGACAAGAACGGACGCGAGCTGAATGCGAATTTGCGATTGTTGGGCAGGCGGAAACACGTCAATAATCCGATCGATCGTCGCCGGCGCGCTCGATGTATGTAATGTGCCAAGAACAAGATGCCCCGTTTCCGCCGCCGTAATGGCGGTATGAATCGTTTCCAAATCGCGCATTTCCCCGACTAAAATAACATCGGGATCTTGACGAAGCGCCGCGCGCAAACCGTTGGCAAAATTGTTCGTATCAAAGCCGACTTCGCGCTGGTCAATAATGCAGCTGCCGTGCTTGTGCAAATATTCGATAGGATCCTCCAGCGTAATAATATGTTTCCGCATCGTTTTGTTCATATAGTCAATCATCGCGGCAAGCGTCGTCGACTTCCCGCTTCCCGTCGGGCCTGTCACTAGCACAAGCCCGTGCGGTTTTTGCGCAATTTGTTTTAATACTTCAGGAAGGCGCAGTTCATCAATCGTTGGAATTTTTGTCGGAATGATGCGGATCGCCAGCGACACACATGACCGCTGTTTATACGTATTGATGCGGAAGCGGGAAACGCCGGGAATCCCGTAGGAAAAATCTAATTCTCCTTTTTCCTGAAATCGCAGCCATAAATGATACGGAATGACCGCTTTTGCCATTCCTTCCGTATCTTCCGGCCGCAAAACGTCTTGGCCGTATTTTTTTAATTCGCCATTGATGCGAAAAATCGGCGGCACGCCGACCGTCAAATGAACGTCGGAAGCTTTAACTTCAAACGCAGCACATAAAAGAGCATCCAATCTTTGCTTCATGTTCCCCACCTTTAACTTAAAATCGCCACTTTCAATACCTCTTCCAGCGTCGTTAACCCTTGTTTCACTTTTAACAATCCGTCATCAATCAAAAAAATCATGCGGTTTTTTATGGCAAGCTCGCGCAATTTCGAAAATGGCTCTTTATTTAAAATGACGCGGCGCATTTCATCGGTCATCACAAGCAGCTCATGAATGGCAATCCGCCCTTTATAGCCTGTCATATTGCATGTCGGGCAGCCGCGGCCGCGGATCAGCTTGTCAATTTTCATGCCGCGGCGGGCAAAAATCTCGATTTCCCGCTTTGTCGGCTCCTGCTCTTCTTGGCAATCGCGGCAGACGCGGCGGACGAGCCGCTGGGAAACGACGCCGGCTAAAGAGGTCGCCACAAGAAACGGCTCAATTCCCATGTCAATTAAACGGGTGATCGTACTTAACGCGTCGTTCGTATGAAGAGTACTTAACACCAAATGACCGGTTAATGACGCGCGGATCGCCACTTCTGCCGTTTCGCGGTCGCGGATTTCTCCCACCATAATAATGTTTGGGTCTTGCCGCAAAATCGAACGCAGCCCTTGCGCAAACGTCAATCCGATATTCGGATTCACTTGGATTTGATTGACTCCTTCAATCTGATATTCGACAGGGTCTTCGATCGTAATAATATTGACTTCTTCACTGTTTAAATGGTTCAGCGCCGCATATAGCGTCGATGATTTCCCTGCCCCAGTCGGCCCGGTAATCAGAATGATTCCGTTCGGCCTTTCAATAAGTTCAATAAAGCGCCGCAAATTTAACTGGTTAAACCCAAGCTTATGAATATCGTTCAGCGCCGTCCCTAAATCAAGAATGCGGATCACGATTTTTTCGCCATAGATGGTCGGCAATGTAGAAACGCGCAAATCGACCGGATGAAAATCGATGTTCATCTTAATCCGGCCATCTTGCGGAATGCGGTGTTCGGTAATATCCATATTCGCTAAAATTTTAATTCTCGCGGTCAGCATGCTTTGCATATGTTTTGGAAGGGCGCGGTCTGTCCGCAATATACCGTCGATGCGATAACGGACAAGCACTTTCGTTTCCTGCGGGTCGATGTGGACATCGCTTGCCCGCTGTTCAACGGCGAGCTGCAAAATTTGGTTCACAAGCCGGACAATCGGGGAATCTTCTTCGATCGCCCGTTCCTCTTCCACCGTTGTTTCCGCGGCGGGGGCCATTTGCAAAAAATCTTCTACCGATTCATCCATGTCGTAATACTTATTAATGGCGCGCAAAATATCATCTTTCGAGGCAATCGCCGTTTCAATATGGAACCCTGTCGAAAGGCGCAAATCATCGATGACAAAAAAGTCCATCGGATCGGCCATTGCCACAAGCAAGCGTTCTCCCTCAATTTTTAAAGGCATCACCATATGCCGCTTGGCAAATTCTTTTGAAATGAGATTTGTCACCTTTGGATCGATCGGATAGCGATATAAACTGACATGCGGGATGCCTAACTGAAATTCAAGCACTTCAATTAATTGCTGTTCCGTAATATATCCACGTTGCAAGAGCACATCGCCCAGCTTTTGGCCGGGAGCTTTTTCTCTTAACGCTTCCTCCAGCTGTTCCTCCGTAATGAGCCCCGCTTCCACTAATAAATCTCCTAAACGTTTCCGCTCTTGTTTTTTCTTCATCGTTCATCCCTGCTTTTCATTATCATCATTGTTCTGTTTGCCGTCCGCATCATTTGTTGTGGAAGGCGCTTTTTCTTTTTCCGGCTGCTTTTCTTCAGATTGCCCGTTATTTTCGTCTTGCTTTTCTTTCGGTTGCTCATCATTTTTACTTTCATTATCTGTTTGTTTTTCATCCTCTGTTGACTGTTCTGTTTCATTTGCATCAGAATTGCTGTCCCCAAGTTCTAATCCACGAAGTTCAATGTTGTACGATGGCGGATAAAAGTCTTCGGCAATCGTTTCCGTACGCACAAGATGATTTCCGCTATACGCTTCCCTCTTCACTTTGGCGAGTATTCCTCTTTTTCCACTTTGCTTTAATTGGCGTTCCCCAGGGCGAAGGAGAGGGCTATATTGCACAACGGTCTTCGGTTTGAAATATTCGATATCCCCAACTTTCACTACATACTTATAAGTAAATGGCAGCCCGAAAAGCGCCACATGCAACCGGTTGTTTTCCACCCGGAACTTGAGCGTGTAAGCAGTGGTATTCGGATTGTAAAACTGCAAATCACGATTGCGATCATCTACTTTCGCTTCATAACCAACCGTTATCCCATCAGGAAGTTCGCGGCTTGTATGCCGCTCCAACACCGTAAAATTCGTCGGCAAAATCGTTTGGTAAATCGCTGAAGCAATCATGCTCATCTCTTCGGAAGAAAGCGGCCCGTTTGTCTCTTTGACATATGCCGCAAGCGAAAAGATGCTTTTTCCTTTAATTTCAACGGCCGGATTGGCAGAAATCCATTCAAGCAATGGCGCTGGCCTTTTCGCCAATTTCAGTGTCGCCGCGCTCACTTGCTGTACCGTTTCATCGGAACGGGAAACATATGCTGCAAGGTCAATCGGTTCTGACGGCATTTGCAAACCAGCCGCAATATTTGTGACATCGTTTTGCAATTTTTCGAGATTAATAGAAGAAGCGAGCGGCGGGGGAAGCAGTGTTTTTATTGTTTTAGAAAATTCTTGCACATCGAATTGGACAAGAAGCTGGGACGGCCGCCCTGACACTATTTGCCTTGCGCTTTGTTCGATTTGGAACGTAAACAGGGATGTAGGAATCTCTCCTTTTTTTTCCTGATACACAACGGGAATCGTCGCATCTGCCTTCCATTCATTCACTTTTTTCGCGATTTCCGCCAGCGCTTCTTGTTTGGATTTATTCGCAACAGAAATAGGCCCAACCATCGTTCCTGCGGGCAGGCGGTCTGTCTCTTTAAAAAACGTTTCGTAGGCTAAAACGCCAATTTGCGAAAAGCTGATCAAATAAATCGTACAAACCGCTATGACGAAAAACAACTTTACCGCAGCAATCTGTCTCACCGCCTACCTTCCCCCTTTTGCTTATGCCTCTACGTTCATTGATATATCAACGATCACGCTTGGCCCTTCTTCCTGCGCTTTCTGAATATGTTCTTCTGTCAAAATGGTGCCAGCTTCAATAAACGTATTTCCGTTTTTGTCGACAATATCTTTCGTCACCCGTTTCCCTTTTAAAAGCTCGATTTGCTTTTCGCGCAGCGCATAAAGCGCTTCTTCGCTTTCCGCTCCTTCCATGACTGCTTCGCCGCCGGAATGCTGCTCATCCGCATGTTCCGCCGTTTCTTCGCCATCCTGCCCTTCTGCCGGAACGAGCAAATGTGCCTCATCAAGCAAAGAAGACGGGGCATTGTCATGGACGACTAAAATATCTTTTCCATATGTTAATATAAATTCCGATGATAACACTGCCTGCCGGTCACCGACGAGCAGTTCAATGCCAATAATTTCTCCCGTTTCTTCGTCGATAAAAAATTCGGTCACCTCTCCGAGCAGCTGCCCTTTTCTTGTCACCGCTTTCGTGTTTTTGATGCGGATTTGTTTATTGACAAGCTGGTTGGCAATCGGAATTTCCGATAAATCAATAATATCGTGGAAACTTTCTACCGTTACGGCAAATTCGCCGATGCCGACCACTTTTTTAAACGGAATCGCTTTTAAGCTTAACTGGACGTCTTCTTGCTCAACAGTAAGAAAATCAACGGATCCTTTCTCTGGATTAATGACTAATGTTTTTACAATCCCTATTTGTGTGCCATCAGAGATACTAATAATTGGAAGATTAACAATTTGTGCACTATTTTTCATCTTTTCACCACACCTATTCTTTATAATTCTGTAATATGTGTGCAAGAAATTGAAGTTCTTCTTTTATGATAGGATATGACTGGAATTTTTCTTGCAGCTGTGCAAGCAATGGCGAAAGTTTGTCATATTGTTTCTCCAATAAATAATGTTCTATTAGCAAACGCGCGAATACGTAGTAATCATAATCGGGTAACGGGGTTTGCAAACATTGAATGATGCGCTGTTCATATTGTAATGGATTCATATATTTTCGGTTTAACTGAAGCTCGGTAACAACGGTTTGCAAAATTTCCGAATGGACTGGCGAAATCACAGAAGCGAGCTCTGTTTCGTCCGCATTGTCTTCTTTCGCCTCCATAACTTCTTCGCCGCTTCCGGCGCTTTGCTCCTCTTGCAACAGTTCGTCTATATGCGGTTGCACCGCTGCATCCGTTTCTTCCGGCAGAACCTCTTCCTCATCTGATACAACCGGCGGCTGAGACATTTCTGCAAGAAGGTCATCCCATTCCACGCCGCTCTCTTCATCCACTAAGTCATCCGTTGATATCATCCATTTTTCCAGTGAAATATGCGGCAGATCTTTTTCATCATCGCGCGCTGCTGTTTCTTGTGCATGATTAGGCATAGCGGCTACGTTTTCTTCCATTTCCGGCAGATCCGTGCCCCATTCTTCATTTGTTTCCATTTCCACCGGCCATTCATTTAGCTTTGCTGCTTCATTCTCATTGCCATCTTCGATTGTTTCCCACGGAAACTCGCTTTCCGTGATAGTTTCAATCTGTCGTTCCACTGCCGCTGCTGCCAACGGCAACTCTCTCATTTCTATCATTTCGCTTTGTTCTGTGTCCTTTTCCCAAGGAAATTCATTTTCCGCCATTGTTTCCTCTCGTTCTGCATCAGCAGCGATTTCTAATGGCAGCTCGTCCACTGCAATGATTTCATCCTGTTCTCCATCCCCCATGTTTTTCTGTGAAACGCTGTTTTCCGCTGGCGGTTGTGGTGCTGTTTCTAATGGCATTTGTTCGGCTCCCACTGCTTCTTTCTGGTGAAAAACGGCTCCATTTCCGCTAGCAATGGAAGAAAAAGATTTCTCTGCCGGTTCGTCTGGCTCTTCCCATTCATCTTCATCCAGCTTTTTCGCAGCATAAAAGACATGGGCAAATTGGCGATGAAGCAAATAGGTCATCGCTATCATAAGCAGTCCCAGTAATAATGCAAGCTGCCACATCGGAAAGAAGGACTTTGCTACTAAGGAAAGGAGAGAAAGAAACAAGGCAATGATGAGTGCTGCGATTTTCCCGCTCCAACTTAATCCTATAGGAAGAATAAGCAAAATCGGAATGGCAAGGATAAAAGCGATGATCACAAATATAACGTGTTTCAATGTTTCACCCCGTTTCCCCACACCATTATATAAGACAATTTTCCTAAAAATAACGCAAACTCGGCTCTAACTTATTGTATAATAAAGTTAAATATTTGGAAAGAAGGGCATGACCAATGGAGGAAAAGAATTTTTTATCACTCCGCTCTTCAAAAGGCTTCACCTTATTGGAAGTGCTAGCATCCATCACCATTTTGTCCATCGTCGCAATAGGAATGTTTTCCTTTTTCACAAACGCCATGCAATATACGACATACAATCAAGACAAAACGGTCGCCATCAACATCGCCCGCGGCGTATTAGCCTATATGGAGCGCCTTGATTTCACGGAGTTGAAACAATATGTTGAGAACGAAATAAATAATACGGACAATCAGTCTTTTGTCTATCTGAATGCTTCTGACTGCTCCGCCGACGGTTTTCCGTTGCTCGGCGGCGAAGACGACAAAGAAACTAACCAAAAAACCTGCGAAAGGGCTCTGGGACCTGCCGTCAATAACATTGATTATAAAACGCGCGTTCATATATTCCTTGTTCCGTATGACAAAAAAGCGTGGGACGAGCTGAAAGCAAATCCGCCAGAACAATTCCCCGCATCATTAATCGGGAAGATTCGCCGCGAAGATGAAGAAGACGGAGAAGGCGCAGAAAATATCAACACAGATTTGCAAAACTATCTGCTCAAAATTTATGTGATCGTGCGCTGGGGAGATCGTGTTGAAGATTCGGAATGGCTTGAAGGTGTGATTGCTGATGAAACGATACGTTAATAATGAGAACGGACTATCTCTTGCCGAACTGTTAGCCGCCATTGCCATTTCTTCTTTTATCCTTGTTTCTATTTATGGCGTGTTTTTCAGCGGATTGAATGCATATAAGCGAATTTTTATTGAAAATCAACTGCGCAGCGAAGCCGATTATATTGTCGCCACCATTATGAATAAACTTTACGAGTTTGCGCCGGACGGAATCGCGATGGACCAACCGACAAATGCACAAATCGTATTTGTAAACGATAAACGAAAAGATATTGATTCTCTCGGCTTTGTTAATGAAAAACCTGAACCAACTCAAAAGCTTACCATCACCTTGCAAGATGGCTCGATTGCCGTCGACGGCGAACGGCTGCATTCGGATCGTTTAAAAATTGTTGCGGAAGAATCAGAGTTTTCCTGCACCTGCTCCCAACAAGAAGAAGAAGAAAAAAAGATTTGCCGCAGCGGCGTCGTTACCATTAAGCTTACCGTCCAAGACCGCTACCATGATCCAGGAGATTTGCTGCATGTCAAACCGTTTACATTAAAAACGGAATTCGGCTTTTAAAGGAGGGAGGCTAATGAACGAAAAAGGCCATAGTTTAGTAGTCACGATGCTGATTATCACCATTTTTCTCCTTCTTGGCTTAACTATTATGTCTGTTGCGATCTACCAAGCGCGATTTACAGAAGTGCGCGTGGAAGATGTGGAATCGTTTCACGAAGCGACAAAAGCGATCGAAGAAACGATTGCGGAAATGAAAGCAAGGATAGAGGATTTTGACATGTCAACAAAAGATTTAGATAGTAAGCTGGATATCAAAGGGTTGCAGAACCGCTACGGTGTGAAAATTGAAGATGTGACAAGCAATTATATCAATGCTAGCTATCAAAAAAAATTATTATTTACCCGCGTTTATACTATTTCATATGATATCAAAGATAAAGATAGCCAAAAAACATACAAAACGGTGGAAAGACAGGTGATTGTGACGAGTACGCCAAGCTTTTTAAAATATGCCCTTGGTTCGAGAGAAAACGTTGTTTTAAACGGCGGGGCATATATTGAGGGAAATATTTACGCCGGAAAAAACGCTTATATGACAAATGTCGCCAATTACATCGACTTCGATAATAACGAATACATGGAACCAACGTCATTCCCAACAAGCAAAAATAGTGTATTGTTTGTCAATGAAAGTTATAATTCTTGTAATCATGAAAAAGCCCCTTGTTATGAGTTTGTTGGCGAACGTTTTTTAATGAGTAAAGAAAATTATTCTGACGAGCGTCAACCCCAAGATCTTTCCATTCAAAAAGAACGCGAGGAATTTATTGATGTGGATTTCGAATGGACCGTAAAAGATAAGTTGTTAAATGCAGCGGGAATAGGAACATTTGACCAAAAGCAAAATTATAATGATTATATCCAAAAAAGAATCAACGAACTTTTCGATAAACTGGAAAATAAATTTGACAATGTTGACTTTGAGAGCGTTTCGGAACTGCAACAAAAAATCGATTCAACCGATCGATCAATTATTCTTCGACCTAAAGACTCTTCGGAAATTTCCCTTGACGGCGAAGGCGAAGAATCTAATGACAAAGAGCAAGAGCTTAATTTACGAGACAGATGGCTGATTGTTGACGGCGATTTATTTTTAAATGGCATCAACGAGCCGATAACAATAAAGAGGGGCAATATTATTGTATTTGGCCATTTGAGTATCAGTGGCGATGTTAAGCTCGATTCGACGGTTTACGTCTTTGGGCCGCGTAATTCACCGGACGTTCCTGGGCGCACATGGATTTACAACGCTAATATTAACATTACCGATGATAAAGATGATAAAAAAGATAAAAAAGATGATAAAGTAGTCGTGCTTCTTTCGAGAGGGCCGTTGGAAATCGCGCGAATCAATGAGTTTGAAAACAATCTTTCTCTGAAACCGCCGAACTTAAAAGGATACTTTTATACTGAAAGCAGCGCGACTGTCTATGCTGTCGGCTCATATATCAATATTCAAGGCGGCTTGTTCGCGCGCGGCGACACGTCAGCGCCGGACTTTGACGTCTCCGGACTTGTCATCAACGCCTATCGCGGACAGGTTGAGCAACTAAAACCAGGAAATCCCCTTAACTTCACTCCGCCAAAAGAAGGTGATGATGACGGTATTGAACAGTCACGCTTTGTCGTCAGCTATGAACCACGTGTATTTATCGACCGAGTGGACGGATTGCCGTTTGTAGACAAGCTGTCTCTTGTCGTTGACAAGTTAACCGTCAAATAAAACAAGATGCGGGATGCTGCTCTTCGTTAAAAAGAAAAGGTGCCTTAAGCGAGTGGTTAGGCACCTTTTTTGTTTTACCATTTGTTCTTGCTGTTTTCTTCGTCACTGCCGCCTGGGGCAGTGTTTTCCTGAACGATGACTGTCATTGAAGCTTGAATGTCTTGATCGTCTTGCTTTTTCTCCTCCGCGGTGACGGTAATAGTCGAGTATCCAACCTCTTTAGCGACGATATACCATCTTCCTTGCTCTTTTTCCACTTCCACATATTCTGGAGCGCTCGATATGACAGAGCGGAGGTTTTTGTTTGTTGCGTTATCTGGGATAAACATCAAGATGGAGGAAATGTCCTCTTTTTTTCCAACTGTCATCGTATATATTGGTGGTAGATTGATCGCTTCTAATGGCACATATGGATTACGCACCTTGATCGTCGCTGTTGCTGAAACGTTGCTTCCGTCCATTGCCCGCACCGTAATCTCAACTGTTCCCGGCTTTTTGGCAATTACTTCTCCGTTCTCCACCTCCGCGACATCCGGATCGCTTGAAATCCACTGCAATGTTTTGTTTGTCGCATCGCTTGGTTCGATCGTTACCGAAATTGTCTGCGTTTTGCCAACTTCCATCGTTTGTTCATAGCCTAATGTTAGTTGGCGAATAAGCTTAATGTACGTCAGCGATACAGTGGTAATGCCGTCCCCTTTTGTTAATCCGCCTTTCGATTTTACGTATATCGTCGATGTTCCATCCGAAGTAATCGGAATTTCGTACGGTGAAGAAAGCGACGTCCAGTCGCTACTTTGCTTGGAATTTTCGACTTTATATTCGTACGTGACGCCTTCCCCTGCGACAAAACCGGTGATTTTTACGATCGGCTGTTCTGTGACAGTCGCTCCGCTTGGGATTTGCTGACCGTCTTTAGTCTCAATTGCCACACGCGGTTTTAAATATAGCTCTACCGTCTCGTCATTATTGTATGTGACGAGAAGAACGTCGTCTTCCTTGAATTGCAACGCCTTCACCGGAAGCCTCGGGTGTTTCGTCTCTCCAAGCTTGGCTGACGCTTGCCATTTCGTAATAAGGCCGCGCTCGTCTCCTTCGTAATATATATCAGGCGATTCATGCAGGCGGACTTTCATTCCAATCCGTTGGGAAGGGGCCTTTAATGACGATGTCCGCGCGCCATATTTGCTATCTTGGAACGAAACGACAGCTGGCGGCAGCTGCACGTTTTCCATCGCCCAGTTTGCTTGAAGCGTTATTTCACCGGTAATCTCGTTGTTATTAAGTTGCTTATAGTCGATGACCGTATTTGGAAACGCAATCTCGGCATACTGAACACCGTTTTCCGTGTGTACGGTCACGTTTGGCGCGTTTGGCGACGGAACAACCGTAATCCCGTCTGGAAGCGGCTGAATCAATTTAATGTTGCTGATGTTTCCGGACGCGTTTCCAACATAGCCAACGGCAGTTAGCGAATAATGTGCCTTGAATCGGTTCGAATCACCATCCGCATTGCCGAATTTCACTAAGTCGCCTACGTCCCTTGTGATTCCTTCAAGCGTCACCGTTCCGTCAAACGATGGCGGCACCTCATCTTTGACAACGACCTTAACTGATTTCGTAATCGGTGCCTGTTCTATTCCATATACATCACGATACGCCAATTCCGCAGTAAACGTATACTCCCCTTTTGCTTTAAAACGCACCGGAATTGAAACGGTAAACGACGGTGGTGCCGGCTGTCCTACTTTATATGGAATCGAAAGCGTGATATAGGCGTTTTCTTTCTTATCATCGAGCCAAACGTGATCCGTCTCGACAATTTCCACGTTTTCGCCAAACGAGGTTAGCGGAATTTTTATCGTTCCGCTTAACACCGGATCATTAGCGAGCTTCGAAAACTGCTGGAAAATTTCCGTTAAGTTTTGCGGTGTTCCTTGCTTCGCCTGCCCGCCTGCTGTTGATGACAACTTTTCTAAATAGCCCATATCCACCTCTTGGTTATTGCCAAAACCGATAGAATAGAGAGTTATATTGTTCATGCCAAGGGTTTTGGCAATATTCGTTCCATGTAAACGGATTTTTTCTTCAAATTCTCTATATTTTGTTCTGTCCCAATATGTCTTTGTTTCTGGTTCATCAGGATAATAGATCGTTCGGGCTGCCGTTATGCCATTGGAATATAAAATATATTGTACGTCTAAATCTTCCGTGACTTGTTTGCACGTTCTCCAGAACAATATTCCTTCACAAACTTTATACGTAATCGGTTCCTTTGCTATCGACACCGTCGGCATCCCATCCGTTAAAAAAATGATATATTTTTTCCGGGTTGGGTCATTAAAAAATGATTGAGCTTGTTGCAGCGCCTGCGTATAGTTCGTTCCTCCGTCGGCAGTGAGGCTGTTCGCTGTTCTGGAAATAAGATCTAATTGTTCCTTGACATCTTGCTGCACAGAAAAAGGAACTACTTTATTGACTACTACTGTATCGGAAAACGGAACAAGGGCAAATCGATCATTCGGGTTGGCGTTCGCTTTGAAATAATCGACGGCGGATTGAAGCGCATATTTTGCGCTTTGAAGCTTCAAAGGCGTCATCGACCCTGACACGTCAAACACAAACACGACATCGATCGGCGGGCGAATGATGTTATCCACCCTTCCTTGAGGAGTCAACGTTATGTCCAATCTCCCTTGGGCATCGGCATTAGGCGGCTTGGCGTATTCAGTTTGCGAAGAAGTGATGGTAAAATTCAACGCAGCGGTGCTAGAGCTATTATCCGCCCCAAACGCTACAGCAGGAACGCTTCCAAAGGCGACACATAAAAGCAGTGCCATCAACAACCATAAAAATTTTTTCTTCTCCGCCACACTCCTCTCCCCCTATCCCTTACCAAAGTCCTACTACTTTCATTATAGCAAGACTTTTCAGCGGAAATATACAAAAATTTCATTTACATCAATAACTTTCTTACTTCCGCAATAAAGTAAAGCGATCCGGTAATCAAGAAAAGGTCATCGCTTCGTTTTTGTTTTTTCTTTTCTTTGACCCAGCCTTTCCAGTCGTCCGTCGTTGCTTTGTGCGGATGGTTGCACAAGGCGGCAAGCTGCTCAGGCGACGCTGCGCGCGGAAAATCGAACGAAGTAAACGTTATCGTTTTGGCAATTTCGGCAAGCGGTGGAATCATTTGATCAAGCGGTTTATCCGCTAACGCAGCAAATAACACATGAACATCTTTGTTTGGATAGTGCGAACGTACCGTATTAACAAGACTATGAATACCTGCCGCGTTATGAGCGCCGTCAATAATAATCAGCGGCTTATTGCTTACCCGCTCAAATCGTCCGATCCACTTTGCTTTTTCTATTCCCTCATAAATATGCTCTTTTTCAATCAAAAACGAATAGCACATCCGCAAATACTCCGCTGCCATCACCGCGAGCGCCGCATTTTGCACTTGATGTTCTCCAAACATCGTTATTTTTAAATCGGGATATTGCGAAAATATTGTTTCCATTGAAAAATGTTCGCCATCCTCTGTTGACTCATGATGAACAATAAAAAAGTCTTCTTCTAATCGATATGTTTTCGCTTTGAGCGACTTCGCTTTTTCTGAAATAACCGTCCATGCTTCTGGCTGGTTTACCGCTGTAATCACCGGAACGCCTGATTTAATGATGCCCGCTTTTTCAAAAGCGATTTTTTCTAACGTTTCTCCTAAAATGTTCATATGATCGTAACCAATATTCGTAATGATAGAAAGAATCGGATAAATCACGTTCGTCGAATCGAAGCGGCCGCCAAGTCCGGCCTCAATAATCACGATATCTTGAATGTTCTTTTTCCCAAAATAATAAAGCATCATCGCCGTAATGACTTCAAATTCCGTTGGCGCGCCAAGTTCTGTTTTTTCCAATTCTTCTGCAAGCGGTTGGATTACTTGCACGAGTTCAACGATTTCCTTGTCACGAATTGGGTTTCCATTTACGCTTATTCGTTCATTAAATTGCTCCACATACGGGGAAGTGAACGTTCCGACAGAGTAACCTGCCGCTTGTAAAATATGGCGCAAATAGCTTACCGTTGACCCTTTTCCGTTTGTTCCAGCAACGTGAATCACTCTAACAAGGCGCTCTGGATGTCCAAGCTTGTCCATCAACCATTCCATTCGTTTTAGCCCTGGTTTTATTCCTAAACGCAAACGGCCGTGAATCCACTCTAGCGCCTCTTCATATGTACGAATCATCATATTTCTCCCCCTTACTAGCATAAGATGATGAGAAAAGACGAATCCAAATGCTTGGATTCGTCTTCATGATAAAAGAAGCGGCGATGCATTGTCTATTTTTTTAATTCGGCAAGGCGCGCGCGAACAGCTTCGCGTTTTTCTAAGTAGTCTTTTTCTTTTTTCCGTTCTTCTTCCACCACGTGCGCAGGCGCTTTCGTAAGGAAACCTTCATTGCTTAACTTCTTCTGCACGCGCTCGACTTCTTTGTTGAGTTTTTCAAGTTCTTTTTCGAGCCGTTTGATTTCTTCTTCGATGTTAATAAGCCCTTCAAGCGGCAAGATTAATTCCGCACCAGTAACGACCGCTGTCATCGCTTTTTCCGCAGCTGGGATGTCAGTTGCAATCAACAGTTCGCTCGGATTGCAGAACCGTTCTAAATACACGCGGTTCTTTTCCAATGTCGCTTGAATATGCTCGTCTTTTGCTTTAATGTGCAGCTTGATTGGTTTGCTTAACGGTGTGTTCACTTCGGCGCGAATGTTGCGAACCGCGCGGATAATGTCCACAAGCAAACGCATTTCTTCCGCCGCTTCGTGGTTGGAAAGCTCTGGACGAACTTCCGGCCATTTCGCTACCGTAATTGACTCTCCTTCATGTGGAAGGTGCTGCCAAATTTCCTCGGTAATGAACGGCATGAACGGATGAAGCAGGCGCATTGTATTGTCAAGCACATATGCCAATACAGAACGAGTCGTTTTCTTCGCTGCTTCATCATCCCCATAAAGCGGAAGCTTCGCCATTTCAATATACCAATCGCATAAATCATCCCAAATGAAGTTATACAACACGCGGCCGACCTCACCGAATTCATATTTTTCGGCAAGTTTTGTCACCGTTTCAATCGTTTCGTTTAAACGCGTTAAAATCCAATGGTCCGCCACTGTTTTTTCTCCGCTTAAATCAAGCTGGTCGTACGTCATTCCGCCCATGTTCATCAGCGCGAAGCGGGATGCATTCCAAATTTTATTGGCAAAATTCCATGTCGCTTCGACTTTTTCCGTACTAAAGCGCAAATCTTGCCCAGGCGAGCTTCCAGTAGCCAAGAAGAAGCGAAGCGAATCGGCGCCGTATTGATCGATGACATCCATCGGGTCAACCCCGTTGCCGAGCGATTTGCTCATTTTTCTTCCTTGCGCGTCACGGACAAGACCATGGATTAATACATCTTTAAACGGTCTTTCCCCAGTAAATTCAAGACCTTGGAAAATCATGCGCGATACCCAGAAGAAAATGATGTCATATCCAGTGACAAGCACATCGGTTGGATAATAGCGTTTGTAATCCGGTGCCTCTGTATCCGGCCAGCCCATCGTTGAAAACGGCCATAGGGCAGAGCTGAACCACGTATCCAGCACATCCGGGTCTTGTTCCCAGTTTTCGATATCAGCCGGAGGTTCATGATCGACATAAATTTCTCCTGTTTCTTTATGGTACCAAGCCGGAATGCGATGCCCCCACCATAATTGACGGGAAATACACCAGTCGCGAATGTTTTCCAACCAATGCAAATACGTTTTTTCAAACCGCTCCGGAACGAAATGTACTTTTCCTTCCGTTTTTTGCAGCTGAATGGCCGCTTCCGCGAGTGGTTTCATTTTGACAAACCATTGTGTCGAAAGATATGGCTCGACAACCGCGCCGCTGCGTTCGCTATGTCCAACGGAATGCACATGTTCTTCGATTTTAAATAGCACTCCTTGTTCTTGCAAATCTTTGACGATTTGCTTGCGGCATTCGAAACGGTCCAATCCTTGATATTGCATCGCGTTTTCATTCATCGTGCCGTCTTCGTTCATAACGAGAATGCGCGGCAAGTTGTGGCGGTTGCCGATTTCAAAGTCGTTCGGGTCATGCGCCGGCGTAATTTTCACCGCACCCGATCCAAATTCCATATCCACATACTCATCAGCAATAATCGGAATTTCGCGGCCGACAATCGGTAAAATGACCGTTTTGCCGATGAGATGTTTATAGCGCTCATCATCTGGGTGAACGGCTACTGCCGTATCGCCGAGCATCGTTTCCGGACGGGTCGTTGCCACTTCGATATACCCGGAACCGTCGGCAAGCGGATAACGCATATGATAAAGCGCGCCTTTTACTTCTTTATAAATCACTTCAATATCCGATAACGCCGTTTTTGTTACCGGATCCCAGTTAATAATGTATTCGCCGCGATAAATAAGCCCTTTTCGGTAAAGCGATACGAACACTTCGCGCACCGCTTTCGATAAACCTTCATCTAACGTAAAGCGCTCACGCGTATAATCGAGGCCAAGCCCTAATTTCGCCCATTGCTGGCGAATGTGGCTCGCGTATTCATCTTTCCATTTCCACGTTTCCTCAAGAAACTTTTCCCGTCCTAAATCATAGCGGGAAAGTCCTTGCTTGCGAAGCTTTTCTTCTACTTTTGCCTGTGTGGCGATTCCGGCATGGTCCATTCCCGGAAGCCATAGAACGTCATAGCCTTGCATCCGCTTCATGCGTGTAATAATATCCTGCAGCGTCGTATCCCACGCATGTCCTAAATGGAGTTTCCCTGTTACGTTTGGCGGTGGGATGACAATCGTAAACGGCTTTTTATCAGGATCGCCCGTCGCTTCAAAAAATTTTCCGTCAAGCCACCATTGATATCGATTGGCTTCTACGGCTTTATGGTCGTATTTCGTAGACATTGTAATATCTTTTTGTTCCATTCTGTTTTCCCTCCTTCTTATCAATAAAAAACTCCTTTCATCCTAAAAAGGACGAAAGGAGACTCTTTCGCGGTACCACCTTTTTTCTTAAGCAAAAAGAATTTGCTTAAGCACTTCATTGCGATAACGGTCTGCGACCGGCTTCCTCTACTAGGCAAACACCGTTCAAAGAAGCAGCTCCAGGGCGACCTTCCAACGATAACCGTCCTAGGAAATCTCGCAGCTACTGATTTCCCTCTCTGAAGGCGTTATTCGTTGTACTCTTCCCTGTCTTCGCTTTTTTATTATTTTTCTGTTTATTATACTACGAAAAACTTGTTTCATCGTCAATCATCTTTGCCTAGTTTTTATTTATTTATTCCATTTCTTCGTTTTTGGTGACAAAAACAATATCCAATCATATTTTAATAGTAACATGCACGAGGGAGGAAATGCTCGATGAAACGATTTAACTATTATTCATGGCCGCCATGGCTTCGGCAAATTCGTGCCGTTTGTGCGCAAGTGATTATTCCAATCACGATTTTTCAAGCGATTCGCACCATTTTTTTACCCACGACGTTTGATGTCATCTTATTGGCCATTTTTGTGCTTATTGCGGTGGCGTTTCATCTGGAGTGGATTTAGCTTCTTCTGCTTCTTTTCGCTGGACAAGGCGCATGACGACATACTCCATATTTTTCATTGTAAAGTAACGGCGCTGCAGTTCGGAAACATATTCCCGTTCACTTTTTCTGTTTTGCCGCTTCATCTCATACTCATAAATGCAGCGATATAAAAAATGCGGCTGCGCAAGATGGCTGAAAAGAAAGGACCATTCCTCTTCTAACATCGGCAACGTTTTTCCGTATTCTTCCATCCCTTCCACCCATTCATCACCGATCGGCGGAAATGTGCGCATATGATAACGAAGCGCAATGATTACATCGAAAAGCGGAGAGTTCCAACTGGCGCGTTCCCAACTAAAAAAATAACGATTGTCATTTTCCATCTCTATATAATGTGAAAGCCGTGCCTTTCCGTGAATCCAGGCAATTCTCCATTTTTTTGTTTCTTTCATTTTTTCATACCATTTCTCTAGCTCCGTTTCCGCAAACCAATACGCTTGCATTGTTTCATGAAAATACGTGCAGCATTGCAGCTGAAACGGAGACATATACCATGCATTTTCGCACTTTTCCACATATGATTGCAAAAAGGCGCGCTGCCTTTCCCATTCTCTTTTTTTATTCTCATAGTAATTTCTTATCTCTTCTTCGTTAATATCTATTTGTTTGAGTGACTTTTGATGTAAATAAGCAAGGTCGCGAAAAAAAGAGCGGACATGTTCTCGTTTTTCTTTTCTCTCATCGGATGAAATCCATGGCATTAAATAATAATGCCGGCCATACGATACAAACGGAAAACCTTGTTTTGACAAGTAAAGAGGAACAGATTGTTTTCCATAAAAAATATACGATTGTTGAATGGCTGCCATTTCCCTGGCGTTCGTTATTTCTTTTAAAGCAAATAGACCAGCGTTCGTATGGATTTTTTTTACTTTCCCGTAATCATCGACGCGAAACGGCTTTAACCCGTATTGCTGTAAAATGGGCGTATACATTTCGATGCGTTCTCTGTTCAATGAAACGACCCCCTCCATAAAAAGAAGTGAGGAATCATGTTTCCCTCACTACGAAGAGCGGCTTCCCGCTAGTGCCGGTATATATAACAATTGCCCTTCATGGATTTCCTCAGGGCTTTCCAATTGGTTGACACGAAGCAGCTGCTGGACGGTTATATCGTACCGCTCGGCGATCTTGTCCAACGAATCTCCTTGCTGAACGATGCAAATTTTTACTTTCGTAAATTCCTCTTCTTGATTCTTCGCAAATAGTTTCGTTAAGTACAATGCATTTTCACTCTTTACTTTTTGTTTTTCGTTTTCATCTATTTCTTCTTTCATTTCATCAGCATCTTTTTCTTTCATCGATCCAATCGATACTTTTGCTTCTTGTTGTGGAGCAACGTTTTCTTCTTCTGCTTTCACCGCTTCCTTTTCTTCTAGTTGTGCGGCTGTTTCTTCCGGTGTTTCCAGCTGCGCGGCTGTTTCTTCTTTTTCTTCTGGTTTTTCTAGCTGTGCGGATTTTTCTTCTTTTTCTTCTGGTTTTTCTAGCTGTGCAGCTTTTTCTTTCGTTTTTTCTAGCCGCTCGACTGTTTCTTCTAGCTGTTCATTGCTATTTAGCGGCACGGCTGTTTCTTCTTCCTGTTTTGTTTCTTCGCGATAGATAGCCGTCATTTCTTGTGCTTCGTCTTCATTTTGTTCCTGCAGTGCATGGTTGAAAATAGAAGATGTCTCTTCTTCCGATTGTTGCTTTCTTTGTTCTTCCTCGTATACTTCTTTGCGCGCGACAACTTCAAACGGTTCAAACAACAGGTCTTCGTCTTCTTCCTCTACTAACGAAGGTTCATAAGGTTCATCAAGCGGCGCTTCGCTAATTCCGCTGATCGAAATATCCGCTGTCACTAGCAATCTTCCATTTTCATCTAAATCATAATCGAACGATTCTACCGTCACATACACATCTTCTAAATGTTGAATGCGGTTTTTCGGGATCGTAATATCGATTGGAAAACGATGCGATAATTCACTAATGCCGTCTTCGCGCGTAGAAATATGTTGAACGAATCGATGGCTTGCAAAATCAAAAGGATCCGCGCTGCTTTCTTCCCCTTCCGCCATCCGATATTCTCCGCTTAATTCTAACGCTCCGCGAATCGTAATATACTGTTCATATTCATCAACCGAAACAATCGGGTCCAGCGAAATAGAGAGAAATTCGGCGACTTCCTGTCCTTTTCTAAACCAGATCGATTCCTCAAGGGAAAACCGCAAATACGATTGCTCCAATCCAAACTCCTCCTTCCGTCCCTTACCAACAAAATTTTCTATGACATTACCCATTGTATGAAGGACGAACGAGCAATATGAATAAAAAAAATCGGGCTGCCCATCAAAAGATGGACAACCCTTTCTTTTACTTCCCTTCGCGAATTTTCGCAAACGCGCGCTCTGCAGCGGCGATTGTTTTTTCAATATCTTCATCCGTATGTTCCGTGGACAAAAATAATCCTTCAAATTGCGACGGAGGAAGGAAAATTCCTTGTTCCGCCATTTCGCGATAATATGTCGCGAACATTTCTAAATTCGATGTTTTCGCTTTTTCATAGTTTGTTACTTCTTCATTCGTAAAGAAGAAACCAATCATGGAGCCAGCGCGGTTAATCGTATGCGGGATTTCGTATTTTTCCGCCGCTTCGCGCAATCCTTCTTCCAATCGATCCGCTTTTTTGCGGAATTCATCGTATGTTTCCGGCGTCAGCTGAATCAATGTTTCATATCCGGCCGTCATGGCGAGCGGGTTTCCCGATAAGGTGCCGGCTTGATAAATCGGGCCGCTAGGAGCGACTTTTTCCATAATTTCCGCTTTTCCGCCATACGCTCCGACCGGAAGCCCGCCGCCGATGACTTTTCCAAGACACGTCAAATCCGGTTCAATGCCAAAATAGCCTTGCGCACAATGATAATCGACGCGGAAGCCTGTCATGACTTCATCAAAAATAAGAAGGGCACCATATTGTTTTGTTATATCTCGCAACCCTTGCAAAAATCCTGGAACCGGCGGAACGACACCCATGTTTCCCGCAACCGGCTCAACGATGACAGCGGCGATATCTTCGCCAAACCGTTCAAATGCGTAGCGAACGCTTTCTAAATCATTATAAGGAACAGTAATCGTATTTTGCGCCACCGCTTCCGGAACACCAGGGCTATCCGGCAACCCAAGCGTCGCTACTCCTGAACCGGCTTTGATAAGCAACGAGTCGCCATGGCCGTGATAGCATCCTTCAAATTTAACAATTTTATTGCGTCCAGTGTAGCCGCGTGCCAGCCGAAGCGCGCTCATCGTCGCTTCCGTTCCGGAGTTTACCATGCGAACAATTTCGATGGATGGCACCCGTTCAATCACTAATTTCGCTAACTCGTTTTCAATCAATGTCGGGGCGCCAAAACTCGTGCCGTTTTCCGTCACTTTTTTTAGCGCTTCGACAACGCGAGGATTCGCATGACCTAAAATAAGCGGACCCCATGACAACACATAATCAATATATTCATTGCCGTCGATATCGTAAATTTTCGAACCTTTGCCGCGCGCCATAAAAATTGGCGTCATTTTTACGGATTTAAACGCGCGCACCGGGCTGTTGACACCGCCTGGCAACAGCCGGACCGCTTCCTCATACGCTGCTTTTGAACGTTCATAGCTTCGCACCATTCACGGTTCTCCTTTCTATTCATTTAGCCAGCGAGCCGCATCTTTAGCAAAATACGTCATAATTAAATCGGCGCCTGCCCGCTTCATGCCGGTAAGCATTTCCATGACAATTTTTTTTTCGTTAATCCATCCGTTTTGCGCCGCTGCTTTGACCATCGAATATTCACCGCTGACATTATAGGCGACAAGCGGGAGATGGAAATGGTTTTTAATGTCACGGATAATATCCATATAAGCGAGCGCTGGTTTTACCATTAAAAAGTCAGCGCCTTCACGCACATCCGATTCCGCTTCGCGGAACGCCTCGAGGCGATTGGCCGGATCCATTTGATATGTTTTCCGGTCGCCGAATTGCGGCGCGCTGTCCGCAGCATCACGAAACGGACCGTAAAATGCGGACGCATATTTAATCGCATACGACATAATCGGCACATTCGTAAATCCGGCTTCATCGAGTCCTTGGCGAATCGCAGCAACAAAACCGTCCATCATATTAGAAGGTGCGATAATATCCGCGCCCGCTTTCGCTTGGCTGACGGCTGTTTTTACAAGCAATTCAAGCGACGGATCGTTTAACACTTGCTCGTTTTCGACTACACCGCAATGTCCATGGCTTGTATATTCACATAAACATGTATCCGCAATAACAACGACATCTGGATAATTTGCTTTGATTTGGCGGATCGCCTCCTGAACGATCCCATGCTCACAATATGCTTGTGAGCCGACTTCATCTTTTTCTGCCGGCACACCGAAAACGATTACCGATTTAATGCCTAGTTGGACGACTTCATCCATTTCCTCATTTAAACGGTCAAGAGAAAATTGATAGATCCCTGGCATGGATGGTATTTCCCGTTTTACCCCTTTTTCTTCGACGACAAAAATCGGATAAATAAGATCGTCTACATGAAGATGTGTTTCTCTCACCATCGCTCGTAAATTCGCGGTTTGCCGCAGGCGGCGATGGCGATCAAATTGTAATGTTGCCATTTATTTTTCCCTCCATCGTCCTTTTTGCAAAATATAATTCCATTTCTTTTATCATATCATCAATCGTATACTCGTCTGGACAAATATGCACGGCAAGTCCCGCTTTTTCTGCTGTTTCCTTCGTAATCGGACCGATGCAGGCGATCACGCAGCCGCTAAGTAGTGAAGCGATATCTTCTTTTTCCATCATCCGTATAAAGCTTTGTACGGTAGAGGAACTTGTAAACGTGATCACATCCAGTTTTCTTTCCCGCAACAGATATAACAATTGTTCTTTTCCTGATTCATTCATCAACGTTTCATACACAATAAGGTCCGTTACGTCTGCTCCCATATTGATCAGCGCATCACGCAATACCGGCCTTGCTAAATTTCCTTTCACTAAAAGAACGCGGTCGCGCGGCTTAACAAGCGGTTTTAGCGCCTCGATCATCCCTTCGGCGACAAATTCGCTAGGAATGGCAGCAGGAGAAACGCCATACGTTTTTAAAGCCGCCGCCGTTTTCTTTCCGACTACCGCCACTTTTGGAAGCGGAGTTTCCTTTTTGACAAATGGGAAGAAAAAACGGACACCATTTGCGCTTGTAAAAATGAGCCAATCATAATTGGGAAGCTGGCGCACACATCGTTCAATTTCTTCACGATGGGAAGAAGGAGAAATCGAAATAAGCGGAATTTCAATCGGCGTTGCTCCTGCTTTGCGCAGTTTTTCAGAGAACGCTTTCGCCTGTTCTTTTCCTCTTGTCACAAGCACCGTTTTTCCCGACAACGGACCGCTCACTGTCGATTCATCTCCTCTTTAATACGATCAATTAATGCTTTCGCGCCACGCTCTATTAACATTTTCGCAGCGTTCGTTCCGACTTCTTCCGGATTCGATCCGCTTACCGTTTCTTTATATATCTCTTTTCCGTCTGGAGAAGCAACAAGAGCGGTTAAAACGATATCCTCGCGATCGTCAATATATGCATATCCCGCAATCGGCACTTGACAGCCGCCTTCCATTTGTTGTAAAAATACACGTTCGGCCAAAACAGCCCGCTCGGTATGAACATCGTTTAATTTTTGCAGCCATTCCCGCAATTCTTCATCATTTTCGCGGCATTCCACCGCCAGCGCTCCTTGTCCAACAGCAGGAAGACATACATCTGTTGATAAATATTCCGTAATGACATCTCTTGCCCAACCCATGCGCACTAATCCGGCCGCCGCAAGAATAATGGCGTTGTAATCTTCGTTTTGCAGCTTCGCAAGTCTCGTATCGATATTGCCGCGAATCCATTTGATCTTTAAATCCGGCCGTTTTGCCAGTATTTGTGCAGAACGGCGCAAACTGCTTGTCCCAACGATCGCTCCACTTGGAAGATTCGCAAACGTTTCTTTGTTTTTACTAATCAACACATCATGATGATCCTCACGCGGCGGCACGCAGCCAATGATAAGACCATCAGGCAAAACAGCGGGCATATCTTTCATGCTATGTACTGCCATATCAATTTCGCCGTTTAGCATTGCATGTTCAATTTCTTTTACGAACAATCCTTTGCCACCGACTTTGGATAACGTCACATCAATAATTTTGTCCCCTTTGGTGACAATTTCTTTTACTTCAAATTCAAACGGCGCTCCTAATTGCCGAAGCCGCTCGATGACCCAGTTCGTCTGGGTGAGCGCAAGTTTGCTGCGGCGTGATCCAACGATGATTTTTCGCATCTTTCATTCCTCCACTACGAATACCAAAAATGAAATTTCGATAAACTACCGAATAAGAGAAAGTTTACCAATAAAAATAAAAACGAGCCGATATTCCATAGTGCAATCGTTTTTCCTTGCACTTGCTGGACAACGCGTTTATAAAAGTAAATACTGTACACTGCAAGCACCAAAAACGAACCCAACACTTTCACATCATACCAATGAAAATGCTCCACTTTGATATACGCCCAAATCACCCCAAGAATTAATCCTAATAACAACATAGGCAATCCAATTAAATTTAAAACATAAGACATAAAATCTAATTTCGCTAAATCAGCCATCCGCCATAACCGTTCTCCCCATTTTTTCCGTTTCAATAAGCTATATTGCAGCATGTACAATACCGAAAAAATGAACGAAAGCGAAAACGCTGCATATGCTAATAATGCCATTGTAATATGAATCATTAACAATTCAGAAATCAGCTTTTCGGCAACAGCCGGTGATTGATGGGGATTCGGCGCAAACGTATGAATCGCCAAAATTAAAAACGCTAGCACGTTCGTAAAAAAGACGATAAAATCAACGCGCATCAACCGGTTAATGATAAGAGATAACGTAATGAGCACCCATGCGTAAAAATAAAGCCCTTCCGACATCGTTAAAATTGGAAAACGTCCTGTCTGCACGATGCGAAACAAGAAAAAAAACGTTTGAAACATCCAAACAATAGAAAGTAACCAGAAAGCGACTTGATTCGCCTTCCGGTTACGTTGAAGAAAATCAATAAAATATAAAAGTATAGACAATACGTACAAAAGAATAGACAGTTCGTATAACCGGGTCATGGTCATCTCTAACATATGCCAAAATCCTCTCTTATGACTGTAGAGACGGCATAGCGGCGCGTTGACCATCCGTTTTTGCTTGCTTTTGTGCTTTCACTTCGTCTTCGATATTAAAAATTTTCATAAACAATTGCAACGCTTCTTCGGCATTTGGTTCAGCTGCCAACTCTTTTGCGCGTAAAATCGGATCGCGCAGCAATTGATTAATAATGCTTTTTGTGTGTTTGTTCAATACTTTCCGGTCACGTTCCGATAAATGCGGCAATTTCCGTTCAATGCTCCGCATTGTCTCCGCTTGAATCGCCAGCGCTTTTTCACGAAGCGCCGCAATAACAGGCACAACGCCGAGCGTATGAAGCCATTGCTGGAAGGCAACAAGCTCTGTTCCGATCATACGTTCAATTTGCTCTGCCGCTTTTTTGCGCTCTTCTAAATTCGCTTGCACGATTCCTTCTAAATCGTCAATATCATATAAAAAGACGCTTTCTAACTCGGCAAGCGCTGGGTCTAAATCTCGCGGAACAGCGATATCGACCATAAATAGCGGGCGTCCTTTCCGCATTTTTTCTACATGAACCATCATTTCTTTCGTGATGATATAATCTTTTGCTCCAGTAGAGCTAATAACAATGTCCGCCTCCAGAAGCGCACAGGATAGCTCACAAAGCGATTTTGCCGTACCTGAAAACTTTTTCGCCAGCTGCTCTGCTTTTTCGAGCGTTCGGTTGACAACGGTTACTTTTCCTACGCCACTTCCATATAAATTTTGCGCCGCCAATTCTCCCATTTTGCCAGCGCCGATAATTAAAACATGTTTCGAAGATAAATCCCCGAAAATCTTTTTCGCTAATTCTACTGCCGCGTAACTTACAGACACGGCGTTTGCGCCGATTTCTGTTTCGGAATGGGCGCGCTTTGCAAATGTGACCGCCTGCTTGAATAACTGATTAAATATTGTACCAATCGTTCCATGTTCTTGAGCAAGAAGATAACTTGATTTTACTTGACCTAAAATTTGTGTTTCTCCTAAAATCATCGAATCTAAACCAGAAGCAACACGGAATAAATGTTCGACCGCTGCCTCATTTTCCATAATGTTTAAATAAGGTGTAAGCGCATCGATTTCCATATGAAACCAATTGGCCAAAAATGATTTTATATAATAACGACCGGTATGCAGCTGATCAACAACTGCATAAACTTCGGTACGATTGCATGTAGAAACAATCACATTTTCTAAAATGCTTTTTTGCTGCTGCAATTGCTTCATTGCATCGACCAATTCCGACTCACTAAACGTGAGTTTTTCACGGATTTCAACAGGGGCCGTTTTATAGTTTACGCCAACAACAACAATATGCACTTCCTTTATACCCCCTTAATCAAGTACATAAATATCTTTTTTTATTATAGCACATATGTCTTTCTACTTTATGAAAAAAGTGTGAACATGCTAGAAAGCATATGATAAACTTTATACAGTATAAGTGTATCATAAAAAAGTTTGTCGAAAAACTGGGAGGAACCGATGAAAAAACAAGCTGCGTTCTCTGGCATTATTCTTGTTGGACTGGGCGTTTACTTTTTTGCCAATCAGCTTCACTCCTCATTTGCCCATCTTTTTCAAGACTGGCCAGCACTGTTAATGATTCTCGGGGCGGCGCTGATCGGCCAGGCGTATTCCGCCCGTGAATACCAACACCTATTTCCAGGCATCATTTTGTTTGGATTCGGACTTCACATTTTACTTGTCCATTGGTTCAAACAATGGCCAAATCATATCGGCGTCTTTTTCTTTATCATTGCGATAGCATTTTTCATTAGCTCCCGAAAAGTAAAAAGCGGCCTTGGCCAAAGCATCTTTTTTTTAGCATTAGCCTTTATTATGCTGTTTTCCGAACATTTTCAGCCGCTGTTTTATATTGTCGAAACAGGCATTGCATCGATTTGGAAGTTTTGGCCGCTTGGGCTAATCCTTGCGGGTATATACATATTATTGGTAAAGAGGAAATAATCCATACAAAAAACACCAGCCTCGTTTCATGCTGGTGTTTTTTCGATTATAGGAATCGCTCCAATGCTGCCCATGCTTCTTCTTTTCCTTGTCCTGTTTCTGCCGAAAAAAGAATAAGTTTATCATCCTCTATGATGTTCAACGTTTCACGGACAACTTTTAAATGCTTTTGCCATTTTCCCTTCGGAACTTTATCTGCTTTCGTCGCAATGATAATCGTCGGGATTTGATAATGTTTTAAAAACTCATACATCATGACATCATCTTTCGTCGGCGGATGCCGCAAGTCGACGATCAGAACAACTGCGCGCAGCTGTTCTCTTGTCGTAAAATACGTTTCCATCATTTTTCCCCATGCTTCCCGCTCTTTCTTTGAGACCCTTGCAAATCCATATCCCGGCACATCAACAAAATAAAGCGATTCATTAATAAGGTAAAAATTTAATGTTTGCGTTTTTCCTGGTTTCGATGAAGTGCGCGCTAAATTTTTTCGATTAATCATTTTATTAATAAAGGAAGATTTGCCAACATTGGAACGACCGGCGAGTGCAAATTCCGGCAGCGCACCATCTGGATATTGTTCCGGTTTCACCGCACTGACGGCGATTTCTGCTTTTGTCACGTTCATTGTTGATCCCCTACCAATGCATGTTGTAGTACTTCATCTAAATGGGAAACGAGCACAAATTGTAAATCATTTTTTACCACATCTGGAATATCTTCTAAATCTTTTTCATTGTCCTTTGGTAAAATTACTTTTTTCAAACCAGCGCGATGGGCGCTTAACGTTTTTTCTTTTAATCCGCCAATTGGAAGCACGCGGCCGCGCAATGTAATTTCTCCCGTCATGCCAACAAATCGGTTTACCGGCCGGCCTGTTAGCGCGGAAATGAGCGCAGTCGCAATCGTGATCCCAGCAGATGGTCCGTCTTTTGGCACGGCGCCTTCTGGTACGTGAATATGAATATCGTATTTTTCATGAAATTCAGAGTCAATCCCAAGCTGTTCAGCTCGAGAACGCACGTAACTAAATGCTGCTTGTGCGGATTCTTTCATGACATCGCCTAATTTTCCTGTTAACACAAGCTTCCCTTTTCCCGGTGCAAGCGATACTTCAATGGATAGCGTATCACCGCCAAACGCTGTGTAGGCAAGGCCTGTCGCCACGCCGACTTGATCTTCCAATTCCGCTTGGCCGTAACGGTATTTTCTTTTTCCTAAAAATTCTTCTATATTTTTCTCTGTAATGATGACGCGTTTTTTCTCCTCAGAAACGATGAGACGTGCTGCTTTTCGGCAAATCGCAGCGATCTGCCGCTCCAATTCGCGCACACCTGCTTCTCGTGTATAATAGCGAATAATACTCATCATCGCGTCATCACGTACTTGCAACGATGATTTTTTTAATCCATGCTCTTTTAATTGTTTTGGAAGCAAATGACGTTTAGCGATTTGCAATTTTTCTACTTCCGTATAGCCTGGGATTGTAATCACTTCCATACGATCCAAAAGCGGCTGTGGAATCGTTGCTAAGTTATTTGCTGTCGCAATAAACATCACTTTCGATAAATCATACGGTTCTTCAATATAATGGTCGCTGAACGTATGGTTTTGTTCCGGATCCAACACTTCAAGAAGCGCCGCAGACGGATCGCCGCGAAAATCACTCGACATTTTATCAATTTCATCTAATAAAAATACCGGATTAATCGTTCCTGCTTTTTTCATCCCTTGAATAATTCGTCCAGGCATTGCGCCGACATATGTGCGACGGTGGCCGCGAATTTCTGATTCATCGCGAACACCACCTAACGAAATACGAACAAATCGGCGGTTCAGCGACTTGGCAATTGAACGAGCAAGCGATGTTTTCCCGACTCCAGGAGGTCCTGCTAAACAAAGAATCGGACCTTTTAATGATTTCGTTAATTGTTGTACAGATAAAAATTCCAGCACCCGTTCTTTTACTTTTTCTAGACCGTAATGATCTTCATTTAATATCGCTTCCGCCCGTTTGATATCATGAATATCTTCTGTTTGCGTTGACCAAGGTAGCGCAATGAGCCAGTCTAAATAGTTGCGAATCACCGCGCTTTCCGCTGAGGTCGCTGGTATTTTTTCATAGCGGTCAAGCTCTTTGAGCGCCGTTTCTTTCACATGACTTGGCATGCCGGCTGCCTCGATTTTTTCTTTTAATGTTTCGACTTCTCCTGCTTTTCCTTCCTTTTCACCAAGTTCTTTTTGAATTGCCTTCATTTGTTCGCGCAAGTAATATTCTTTTTGTGTACGTTCCATCGATTGCTTGACGCGCATGCTAATCTTTTTCTCAAGCTGCAGCACTTCTTTTTCATTATGCAGGATTTGAATAATTTTATGGATGCGTTCTTTCACATCGATCGTTTCGAGAATGCGCTGTTTTTCCTCTAGTTTAAGCGGCAAATGGGAAGCGATAATATCCGCCATTCGACCCGGCTCATCGATATCTGCAATGGAAGCATAAATATCGGCTGACAATCTTTTTGATAAATTTATGTATTGTTCAAAGTATTCGAGCATCGTCCGTTTCAACGCTTCGTCCTCTAAATCTTTCGTTGTGCGATCTACAAACTTTTCTACTTTTACCATAAAATACGGTTCTTCACTTACTGTCTCGGTAATGATTGCACGCGCGATTCCTTCCACCAGCACGCGAAACGTTCCGTTCGGAAGTTTAAGCAACTGTTTTACGCGCGCAAGTGTCCCCATTTGATATAAATCATCCATATCAGGTTCATCAACGGAAACATCTTTTTGCGATGTCAACAAAATGATGTGATCTTCCACCATTGCTGTTTCAAGCGCTTTTACCGATTTCTCCCGCCCCACATCTAAATGTAAGACCATCGTTGGAAACACAAGCAGCCCCCTTAGTGGCAAAAGAGGAACGACAAGCTCTTTTTTCTTCACCACGAACACCTCCATATCTCACTTCTATTCGTCTATTGTATAGCACCGTAGCACGATTTGTAAAATGACATGATACAGACAAAGGAAACGTTTTTTATATCTTGCTTATGAATAATATAAAGAAAAACCGACTTCGACATCCTTTTTTCGTCGAAGTCGTATCGCTTGCTACTACACTGATTTTTTTTCGGAGCGATCGGCAGCGGCTGGAATAGCGCTATCGTGTTGCGCAAAATCTTTTCCAAATACAACTGGAAACACTTCCTCTAAACGTTGGACAGGAATAATCTCGATCCCATCGATCTCTCGTAAAAGGGATTGCATGTTTTCCAACGGAACGATCACTTTTTTCGCCCCAGCCTGTTTCGCCGCTTTTACTTTTGGAAAAATTCCACCCACTGGTTTGACATAACCGTGAATACTAATTTCTCCTGTCATCGCTACCGTACCATCAACCGGTATTTGATAAATCGCTGAATAAATTCCGGTTGCTATCGCAATTCCTGCGGACGGACCATCGATTGGAATGCCTCCTGGGAAATTAATATGAATATCATAACGATCAGCGGGAACTCCCATTGCACGCAATACAGTAATGACATTTTCAATGGAACCTCTTGCCATACTTTTGCGGCGAATAGATTTTTCCCGGCTTCCAATACTTTCTTCTTCAACGATGCCAGTAATATTAATGGTTCCTTTTTCTTTTGTTGGCAAAGCAGTTACTTCAATTTCCAAAAGCGCTCCGGTGTTCGGACCGTATACAGCTAATCCATTCACAAGACCAACCATCGATGCATGAGAGATTTTCTTTTCATATCGCGGCGACAATTGACTTGAGTGGATGACCCATTCAATATCTTTATCTAAAATCGTTTCACGTTTTTCAGAAATAGCAATTCCCGCAGCAATTTGCATGATATTTACTGCTTCCCGCCCGTTTCTCGCATAAGACGCAAGAATACGAATTCCGCTTTCCGATACTTTTAAACGTATTTTTTCCGCTGCTTTTTTTGCGATGAGCGCAATTTCATCCTGATCGAGTTCACGAAAAAACACTTCTAAACAACGCGAGCGAATAGCCGGAGGAATTTCGTTTGGCGTTCTCGTTGTCGCTCCAACAAGGCGAAAATCTGCAGGAAGCCCATTTTGGAAAATGTCATGGATATGACTCGGAATTTGCGGGTTTTCCTTGCTATAATAAGCACTTTCAAAAAACACTTTACGGTCTTCGAGCACTTTCAGTAATTTATTCATTTGAATCGGATGAAGCTCTCCAATTTCATCAATAAATAAAACTCCACCATGTGCAGTCGTTACCGCGCCTTGCTTTGGCTGCGGAATGCCTGCTTGTCCCATCGCTCCAGCCCCTTGATAAATTGGATCGTGCACAGACCCAATTAACGGATCGGCGATTCCACGTTCATCAAACCGTGCTGTCGTTGCGTCTAATTCAACAAATACCGCATTCTTTTTAAAAGGAGAAAGCGGATTTTTTTTCGCCTCTTCTAAAACTAGACGAGCCGCCGCTGTTTTCCCAACGCCTGGTGGTCCGTAAATAATGACATGCTGAGGGTTCGGACCGCATAACGCCGCTTTTAATGCTTTAATTCCGTCTTCTTGACCGACAATATCTTCAAAACTTTTCGGTCTTACTTTTTCCGCAAGTGGTTCGGTTAACGAAATGGATCGCAATTTCTGAAGCTGTTCCATTTCTTTTCGGGATTCCTTATCGATCGAAACTTTTTGGATCCGTTGGTTTTTAAGCAAATTCCAAAAATAAAGACCAATAATAATCCCGAAAAATAGTTGTATCAATAGTACTGCATTTGCCCAATTCATTCTCTGAAATCCTCCTGCCTTCAAATAGTATGTAGTATGATAGTATCTCCGTGAAAAGGCAGGAATAAACAAAAAAGAAACCGCCTTATGACTAAGGCAGTTTTACAAACATTACGCTGATGTTTTTCTCTCTTGTTCTATCACGGTTCCGTCGTGGCGAATCAGTTTTGGCGGTTTATTGCCACGAACCGTCTCTACGGTAATAATACATTTTTGCACATCTTCACGAGATGGCAGCTCGAACATGACATCGAGCATAATTCCTTCAATAATCGAGCGAAGACCGCGCGCTCCAGTTTTTCGTTCAATTGCTTTTTTCGCAATTTCCCGCAGCGCTTCTTCTTCAAATTCAAGCTCCACCCCATCAAGTTCAAGCATTTTTTGATATTGTTTTACAATCGCATTTTTCGGCTTTGTTAATATATCGACAAGTGCTTGCTCATCAAGCGGCTCCAAAGTCGTAATGACCGGAAGACGACCGACAAACTCTGGGATAAGTCCAAACTTTAATAAATCTTCCGGAAGCACTTTTGACAATAAATTCTTTTCATCTACATCCGACTGCTGAATATCGGCGCCGAACCCGATTACTTTTTTTCCTAAGCGGCGCTTAATAATCGGTTCGAGCCCATCAAACGCACCGCCACAAATAAATAAAATGTTCGTTGTGTCAATTTGGATAAATTCTTGATGTGGATGCTTGCGGCCACCTTGAGGCGGAACGCTGGCAATCGTTCCTTCTAAAATTTTTAATAACGCCTGTTGCACTCCTTCACCAGATACATCGCGCGTAATGGATGGGTTTTCCGATTTGCGGGCGATTTTATCGATTTCATCGATATAAATAATTCCTTTTTCAGCCCGTTCCACATCATAGTCGGCTGCCTGAATAAGCTTGAGCAAAATGTTTTCTACATCTTCACCAACGTATCCAGCTTCCGTAAGCGATGTTGCATCCGCAATCGCAAACGGCACGTTTAAAATGCGGGCTAATGTTTGCGCCAGCAGCGTTTTTCCGCTTCCCGTCGGTCCAATCATTAAAATATTGCTTTTCGATAATTCTACATCATCGATTTTACTGCCAGAATTAATCCGCTTATAATGATTATAAACCGCAACCGCTAACGATTTTTTCGCTTCATCTTGGCCGATGACATATTCATCTAAAATTTCCCGAATTTCTTTTGGTTTTGGAATATCTTTAAATTCAAATTCCTCTTCGTTTCCTAACTCTTCTTCCACGATCTCCGTGCATAGCTCGATGCATTCATCACATATGTATACACCGGGACCAGCAACAAGCTTGCGGACTTGGTCTTGCGTTTTTCCGCAAAACGAACACTTTAACTGTCCTTTTTCATCATTAAATTTAAACATCAACTTCACCCCTTGCCACGAAATCGCACAACTTCATATGTATTTTATTTTCCTCGCAAAACTTCAACGACAAAACGTATGTATTGGTCATTTTATCATAAATGATCTCCGAAAAGCTAATAAAAAAATTGTAATGTGTTAGAAAAATTAGAAAATTTTTTATCACGCTTCATTTTTTGTATGAAAGAACAAGGCACGAACATTCGCGCCTTGCTCTTTATATATTATGCCGCAACTTTGCTATTTTCTACAAGGAAATCGATCGTTTTCCGCCATTTCAAATCTTCTTTTACACCATCAAGATTTCCTAATAGCTCTTTTAGTTTTTCCACTTCTAAATTATATGCTTTCGCCATTTTTTCTAGTTCTTCATTTATTTCTTCTTCTGTTACTTCAATATTTTCTGCCTTTGCAATCGCTTCTATTGTTAAGGCAACACGAACGCGTTTTTCCGCATCTTCTTTCATTTGTTCACGCAATGCTGCTTCATCTTGGCCCGAGAATTGATAATAAAGCTCAAGATTAAGTCCCTGCATTTGCAAACGTTGATCAAATTCACGCAACATGCGGTCTGTTTCGTTTTTCACCATTACTTCTGGAATATCAATTTCCGCGTTTTCTGCCGCTTTTTCAACAACCGCGTCACGAAGTGCTGCTTCCGCTTCATTCTTTTTCATTTCTTCAAGTCTTTTGCGGATTTTGTCTTTTAATTGTTCTAATGTTTCCACTTCATCGTCTACATCTTTTGCGAATTCATCATCTAATGCTGGAAGGCGTTTTTCTTTTATTTCATGTACTTTTACTTTGAATGTCGCAGGTTTGCCCGCTAATTCTTTTGCGTGGTATTCTTCAGGGAATGTCACTTCAATTTCTTTTTCTTCTCCTGCTTGCATGCCGATCAATTGATCTTCAAATCCTGGAATGAATGTGCCTGAACCGATTTCAAGCGAGTAATTTTCCGCTTTTCCGCCTTCAAATGGCTCGCCGTCAACAAAACCTTCGAAATCGATCACTGCTGTATCGCCGTTTTCAACTTTGCCGTCTTCTTTTACAACAAGCTCCGCGTAGTTTTCTTGAAGACGTTTTAATTCGTTTTCCACATCTTCATCTGTGACAGTATCATCCATTTTTTCCACTTCTAATCCTTTATATTGCCCAAGTTTTACTTCTGGTTTTACGGTAACTTTTGCTGTAAAAATAAGGCTTTTTCCTTTTTCCATTTGTTCAATATCGATTTTTGGAACATCTACTGGTTCGATTCCTGCTTCTTCTACTGCTTTTGCATAAGCTTCTGGCAATAAAATATCAAGTGCATCTTGATATAACGCTTCTACTCCAAAGCGTTTTTCAAAAATGACGCGCGGTACTTTTCCTTTGCGGAATCCTGGAATAGCAATGTTTTTCACTACCTTTTTAAACGCCGCATCCAATCCTTCATTTACTTTTTCCGCGTCCACTTCAACAGTAAGAACGCCTTCATTACCTTCAAGCTTTTCCCATTTTACTGACATAATATTCCCTCCACTTAAAAATCATTCATTATAATTTAAGGATGAAGATAATGAAACGATTCCATTTTTCATTATCTTTTTATTATTCTCATATATGTAATAAAAAGTATAAAACATATACGCAATACAACCATTATATTATAACATACAACAATGATGTTTCAATACGAATAAGATGATTAAAAATAGGAAAATTTCTCTACTTCATAAAGCTTTTTGCAAAGAAAATCCATGTTTTCGGCATGAACATGATACATGCGGGAAATTTTCTCTAAAGCCGCTGGTATTCCTTGAAATTGACAGGCAATGAAATGAAGCGCTGCAATCCAATCTTCACATGTAGCCGGTTTTGGTGAAAACGGGTAAAGAATGTACGTATAACGAAGCCAAATATCTACAGCTACTTCATATAAGCTTGGATTTTCGCTTGCTAACGTATTCTCTAACTGCCATAACACGTGTAATGCAAACGCCGTTTGTGCCTGTTCGTTTAGATTTGCCGGTATTACTTCCATTCTTTCTCCAAACTTTTCGATTGTGACAACATCGGTTACATTTTTTAACGTAAGCAAACGTAAAATCATTGTTTTGGTTATTGGGTTTTTTGATTCGTTCATTAAATATTGTTTTAAAATGGAAAGAACAGGAGCAATATCTTCATTTTCTAACTGCTTGATCACTTTCATATGCTCGGTAATATCGTCCGACTCAAACAGCTGCTGAATGCTATCTTGTTCAGCAAGCGGCAAAGCAGTTTTGCTCATTTTTTGATTGAAATGAAGCAGACGCAACAGTTGCTCCCGCATCGAAGGAGAAAGATGGCGGCGGTGCAACGCATCACGTATCACCATTTCTGCTTGCTCATATCGTTGCATTTGCATCAAAATAGATACATACATTTGCAAAAGTTCGATATCGTCTCTATGTTCTTGAAGCAACATGCGTAAACGGCGTTCAGCCTCAAGAAAATCACCTAATTCGCAGTGACAAACGGCAATGCTAAGTGCTACATGGAAACTATTCTCACCAAGCTGTTCTGCTTCATGGAAAAAATGAAGCGCTTCATCGTACCGCTTTGCCTGCAGTGCTTCCATTCCCTCTTCAACAAGGCGTTCTTTGACACGAGGAAACAAAATAATATTTTTATTTTTTCGCTCCATGTTCGCCCGCCCCAATAAAATTTTTACACAAGTGTAACAATTTTTCCTCCAAAATACAAGCAAAATAAGCAGAAAAAAGAAAAAGCCGTTCCAGCATTTTGAGGCGGAAACGGCTTTTTTTCCACTTACGACATTGGGCAATGTTTTTTTTCATACTCTGCAATATACGGTTCATAAACGAACGTTAAATCGATTTCATCCCAACCTTTTAAAAGCAGTTGTTTTCGGTATGGATCAATGTCGAACGTCCGCTCAAATCCGCTATCATCATACACCCGTTGATCTTCTAGAGAAATTGTTAATTCATAATCTGCTTTCGTGCTTTCTCTCAATAAATATTCGACATCTTGCTTAGCTAAACGAATTGGCAATAATCCATTTTTTAGGCAGTTGTTATAAAAAATATCTGCAAATGATGGGGCAATAATCGCTTGAAATCCGTAATCTTGCAGGGCCCATGGGGCATGTTCGCGCGATGATCCACAGCCAAAATTTTCGTTAGCGACAAGAATGGTTGCCCCTTCATTTTCAGGTCGATTTAATTCAAAATCCGGATTTGGTTTTTCTCCATCGATATAGCGCCAGTCGTAAAACAGAAACTTCCCAAACCCCGTACGCTCGATTCTCTTTAAAAACTGTTTTGGAATAATTTGGTCTGTATCGATGTTGGCGCGGTCGATGCCCGCTACTTTCCCTTTATGAACAGTAAATGGCTTCATTCGTTTCCCCCCTTAATGGACCGGTTCTTTCTGCAATTGTCGAACATCAACAAAATGCCCATAAATTGCAGCAGCGGCAGCCATCGCCGGGCTAACTAAGTGCGTTCTTGCCCCTTTTCCTTGTCGTCCCTCAAAATTTCGATTCGATGTGGAAGCGCAATGTTCTCCTTCCGGTATAATGTCTGGATTCATTCCTAAACATGCGCTGCAGCCGGAATCACGCCATTCGAATCCCGCATCGATAAAAATTTGTGCTAATCCTTCTTCTTCCGCTTGTTTTTTCACTTGTTGCGATCCAGGGACAACAAGCGCACGCACACCTTTTGCCACTTTCTTTCCTTTGACAATTTTCGCGGCTTCACGCAAGTCGCTAATACGAGAGTTCGTACAGGAACCGATGAAAACGTGCTGCACTGGAATTTCTGTAATCGGAGTGCCAGGTTTTAATCCCATATATTCCAAAGCGCGTCGTACTGCCTTTTGTTCCGTTTCGCTTGAAAAATCCTCTGGATACGGCACTGTTCCTTCGATCGATGTGCTCATCGATGGGTTCGTCCCCCATGTCACCATTGGGGCAATGGTCGACGCATCTATTTCAATCGTTTTATCGTATTCCGCGCCTTCATCTGTCGCAAGAGCCCGCCAGCGTTCTACCGCTTTTTCAAACTCTTCTCCCTTCGGCGCATATTTGCGCCCTCGCAAATAAGCAAACGTCGTTTCATCTGGACTTACTAAACCAGCACGTGCGCCTGCTTCAATCGACATGTTGCAAATCGTCATTCTCTCTTCCATCGACATGTTACGAATGACTTCTCCAGTAAATTCGATAATATATCCTGTTCCAACATCAACCCCGTAGCGGCCGATAATGGCCAAAATGACGTCTTTGGCGGTAACTCCTTCCCCTAATTTTCCGTTAATGCGAATTTGCAGCGTTTTTGGTTTATGCTGCCATAACGTTTGTGTCGCAAGCACATGTTCCACTTCGCTCGTTCCGATTCCAAACGCAAGCGCCCCAAATGCTCCATGTGTCGACGTATGGCTGTCCCCGCAAACAATCGTTTTTCCAGGTTGTGTTAAACCAAGCTCTGGGCCAATCACATGAACAATTCCTTGTTCTTCACTACGCAAATCAGCTAGCGGAATCGAAAATTCCCGACAGTTTCGTTCCAACGCGGCAATTTGATTTCTTGCCACTTCGTCCTCAATCACAAAACGGTTTACTGTTGGAACATTATGATCCATCGTCGCAAATGTTAAATCTGGGCGGCGCACTTTCCGCCCCTTTTGCCGCAATCCTTCAAACGCTTGCGGAGAGGTGACTTCGTGCACTAAATGTAAGTCGATATAGAGCAAATCTGGTTTTCCATCTTCGCGATATACGACATGATTTTCCCAAATCTTTTCAATAATCGTTTTCGGTTTCACTGCTTTCACCTCTCATTTTTCATGAGTAAACAGTCATAATATGGAAAATTGCTTCATTATCTAAAATCGTCGCTTTAATTTCGTTTACCATTTCATCAGTGGAAACGACTCGTTGTCCTTTTTGTGCAATATCTGCTGTTCGCAATCCAGCTGCCAATACTTGCTGAACCGCTTTTTCAATTGCATCTGCCTCTTCCGAAAGCCCAAAGGATAATCGAAGCATCATTGCCGCTGATAAAATCGTTGCAATCGGATTTGCTTTATTTTGACCCGCAATATCAGGCGCAGAACCGTGAATTGGCTCATACAAACTAGGCCCTGATGTCGATAAACTTGCGGATGGCAACATCCCGAGCGAACCGGTCAACATCGAAGCTTCATCACTTAAAATGTCGCCAAACATGTTTTCCGTAACAATGACATCAAATTGTTGCGGAGAGCGAATTAGCTGCATTGCCGCATTATCGACAAGCATATGCTCAAGCGTTACATCAGGAAACTCTTGCGCCACTTCTTCAGCAATTTCCCGCCACATTCTGCTTGATTCGAGCACATTCGCCTTATCAACAGATGTCACTTTTTTCTTCCGTTTACGCGCAAGTTCAAACGCTGCTTTCACAATCCGCTTAATTTCTTCTTTTTTATATAGAAGCGTATCTACTGCTTTTTCTTCTCCGTTTTCTACCATTCGTCCGCTCGGTTTCCCAAAATATAGTCCTCCTGTTAATTCACGAACGATTAACAAATCGACACCTTGAATCACTTCCTTCTTCAGCGGTGACGAATCCATTAAACTGTCGTAAAACTTTACTGGCCGTAAATTGGCAAACAAATTCATCTCTTTACGAATTTGCAATAACCCTTTTTCCGGACGCAAATGTGCAGGGTTTCGATCCCATTTCGGACCACCGACTGCCCCAAGCAATATCGCATCACTTTCATGACAGATGGCAAGCGTTTCATCTGGGAGCGGCGTACCTTTTTGGTCAATCGCCGCTCCACCAATAAGCCCGAATTCGAACTCAAACTGATGTCCAAAACGGGTTTCGATTGTTTTTAGAATTTCAACAGCTCCCCTCGTCACTTCTTTTCCGATTCCATCACCCGGCAATACGGCAATCCGATAACTTCCCATGCTGTTTCCCTCCATTGATTTTATTGCATCGCTACTTTTTGATTCTCAGCACGCATCGTTTCAATCATAAACACGCGGTTGACTGCATTAATATACGCTTTTGCGGATGCTTCCAGCACGTCCTGCGCCGTACCGCGACCGCTAGTTTCTATATCATTGACACGCACTTTCACGAAAACTTGCGCAAGCGCGTCACGACCACCGCTCACGGATTCAATACGGTAATCAAGAAGAGTAACAGATGTCTTAAAGCAACGCTCTAACGTGTTATACAATGCTTCGACGCTTCCCGCTCCCGTTGCCGCTTCTTGAATCTCATTTCCTTGTCCGTCTTTTAAGACGACAACAGCGGTCGGAATTTGGTTTGTGCCATACTGAACTTGAAGCGAGGATAACTGATAAAAATCTTTAAAGTGATCAAATTTTTCTTCAAAAATAAGCGCGACTAAATCATCATCGGTAATGTCTTTTTTCTTATCTGCCAACTCTTTAAATCGAACAAATAATTTATTAACTTCTTCATCTGATAATGTGTATCCAAGCTCTTCAACACGATTGCGCAGCGCATGCCGTCCCGAATGTTTTCCAAGCACCATGGAGTTTGATTGAACACCAACAAGTTCTGGTGAAATAATTTCATACGTTGTTTTTTCTTTTAATACACCATCTTGATGGATTCCTGACTCATGAGCGAAGGCATTTTTGCCAATGACCGCTTTGTTTGGCGGAATAACCACACCTGTCAATTTGCTTACTAAATTGCTCGTTCGCTTAATTTCTTGAAGGTTAAGGCGTGTTTCTGCCTGATAATAATCTTTGCGAATGTAAAGCGCGACAGCAATTTCTTCCAATGCCGCATTTCCCGCGCGTTCGCCGATTCCGTTAATCGTCCCTTCGATTTGTGTTGCGCCATGCTCAATTGCTGCCAGTGAATTTGCAACCGCCATTCCTAAATCGTCATGGCAATGGGCAGAAAGAGAAACTTTTTCAATATTCGGAACATTGTTGCTTAAAAATGTGAAAATATTCCCGTACTCTTTCGGGGTAATATACCCTACTGTATCTGGGATATTAATGACCGTCGCCCCCGCTTTAATCACTTCTGTAATAATCTTGGCCAAAAATGGAAGTTCGCTGCGGCAGGCGTCTTCCGCTGACCATTGGACAATTGGAAAATAGCGTTTTGCATATTTGACCGACTCTACCGCTGTTTCAATGACTTGTTCCGGCGTCATTTGCAATTTATACTTCATATGGATCGGAGATGTGGCGATGAATAAATGGAGACGAGGCTCTGCTCCTCCTTTTAACGCCTCCCATGCGGCGTCAATATCGCTCTGTACCGAGCGAGCAAGCCCGGTAACAGAGCATGTTTTGATCGTTTCGGCAATTTGTTTTACCGCTTGGAAATCTCCTTTCGATGAGGCAGGAAAGCCTGCTTCAATAATATCTACACCGAGCCGTTCAAGCTGGCGGGCAATTTCAAGTTTTTCTTGTAAATTCAAATTGATTCCAGCAGACTGTTCACCGTCGCGCAACGTCGTATCAAAAATATTAATTTTTCGCACTGGAGACCACCACTTCTTTCTGTTTTTCTTTCACAAATGGCATCATGCTGCGCAATTCGCGGCCGACAATCTCAATGAGGTGTTCATTTTCGCGGCGGTTGATCGCATTAAACTCCGGACGGTTTGCTTGGTTTTCCAAAATCCAGCCTTTTGCAAATTTTCCTGTTTGAATATCATGAAGAACCTTTTTCATCTCTGCTTTCACCGCGTCATTGATAATGCGCGGTCCAGAAATGAAATCTCCCCATTGCGCCGTATCGGAAATCGAATGACGCATCCAAGAAAGACCGCCTTCATACAGAAGATCAACGATCAGCTTCATTTCATGCAAACATTCGAAATAGGCTACTTCCGGCTGATACCCTGCTTCGACAAGCGTTTCAAATCCTGCTTTAATAAGCGATGTTAATCCTCCGCATAATACAGCTTGTTCGCCGAATAAGTCTGTTTCTGTTTCTTCTTTAAATGTCGTTTCCAGCACTCCCGCTCTTGTCGCACCGATCGCTTTTGCATACGCGAGCGCTGTTTGTTTTGCTTCCCCTGTTACATCTTGATACACTGCAATTAATGCAGGAACGCCAGCTCCTTCTGTATACGTGCGGCGCACTAAATGCCCCGGACCTTTCGGTGCAACTAAAAATACATCGACATGTTCAGGAGGAACAATCTGATTAAAGTGGATATTAAACCCATGGGCAAATACTAATGCGTTTCCTGGCTGAAGCTCTGGTTCGATTTCTTCTTTATATACATTTGGTTGTTTTTCATCTGGAAGAAGAACCATGACGATATCCGCTTGTTTGGTTGCTTCGCGAACACTATATACGGCAAAACCGTCTTTTTCCGCTTGTTCCCATGATTTTCCTTTACGAAGCCCAACAATAACGTTCACGCCGCTGTCGCGAAGGTTTTGTGCATGTGCATGGCCTTGTGAACCGTAACCGATAATTGCCACCGTTTTTGATTGTAAGTATTTTTCATTTGCATCTCCGTTATAGTAAACTTTTGCCATTATCCATCTCTCCTTTTCTCATAGTCTTTTAGATAATGAAAGCAGTTTTATGTGTAGCGGCTGTTTTTTGCGAGCCGCGTGTAAACGCTGTTGTGCCTGTTCTCGCCACTTCTTTAATTCCGTAAGGCCGCAATAACTCAATGAGCGCTTCTACTTTTTCGGATTCGCCTGTTACTTGAATAACAAGACTATCTTTGCTTACATCGACAATCGAAGCGCGGAATGGCTCAATAAGCGTATAGATCTCTTGGCGGAGCGCCGGTGTCACGGATACTTTCACCAGCGCCAGTTCCCGCGCAACAATCGCTTGGTCGGTAATATCATTTACTTTCAGCACATCAATCTGCTTGTTTAACTGTTTAATAATTTGCTCGGCCGTCCGCTCATCTTCAACATTGACGACAAATGTCATTCGGGAAACTCCTTCTACTTCTGTATGTCCTACTGTGATGCTTTCAATGTTATAATGCCGTTTCGTAAATAACCCGGTAATTCGGTTGAGAACGCCTGGACGGTTATTGACTGTCATTGTGATAATTCGCCGCACGGTTTCACCCCCACCATTTCATGTAATCCTTTTCCAGGTGCAACCATTGGATAGACGTTTTCATCCGCTTTTACATGGAAATCAAGTAAAACCGGACCGTCGATCGCAAATGCTTTCTTTAGTACCTCCATCGCTTCCGCCTCCGTTTTTGCCTGGAAGCCTGGAATATTGTATGCTTCTGCTAGTTTTACAAAATCCGGCTGATTTGGAATGAGAGAATGGGAATATCGTTTTTCGTAGAAAAGTTCCTGCCATTGACGAACCATACCAAGCGCTTGGTTATTCACAATAACCACTTTAATCGGCAATTGAAGCTCTTGGATGACAGACAACTCTTGGAATGTCATTTGGAAGCCACCATCACCAACAATGGAAACGACCGCAGCATTTCTATCCGCAAGCTGCGCTCCGATCGCCGCCGGGAGGCCGAATCCCATCGTTCCAAGCCCGCCGGAAGTAACCCAGCGATGCGGTCTATTAAACTTGTAATATTGCGCCGCCCACATTTGATGCTGGCCAACGTCGGTAGTAATAATGGCTTCTCCGTTCGTTAATTCATAAATCATTTCCACCAGCTTTTGCGGCTTAATCGTTTGTTCATCGTCTTCGTAATAAAGAGGAAATTGCCGTTTCCATTCGTTTAACTGGGCAAGCCATGCGCTTGTGTCCGCTGGCTTTCCTTGCTGATGAATTAATTCTTGCAAGGCCGCTTTCGCATCGCTGACAATCGGAATTTTCGTAGGCACATTTTTGCCGATTTCCGCCGGATCAATATCAATGTGTGCCACCGTTGCCTTTGGTGCAAAGTATTTTAAATTTCCTGTAACACGATCATCGAATCTTGCCCCAATATTAATGAGTAAATCACATTCATATAGCGCCATGTTTGCTGTATACGTACCGTGCATGCCAGCCATTCCTAAAAATAATGGGTGATCGGCTGGAAATCCGCCTAAGCCTAATAACGTATGAACAACTGGAATATTTTGTTGTTCAGCATATTGCCGTAGTTCATTTGAAGCGTTCGCATGTAATACGCCTGCTCCCGCTAAAATGACAGGTCTTTTCGATTGGCTAACCGTTTCTACAAGGCGGCGAATTTGCAAATGGTTTGGGTGAGTGGTCGGTTGATACCCTGGCAAATGAACCTCTTGTTCGTAATCAAATTCTCCTTCCGCTATGGTAATGTCTTTTGGGATATCGATTAATACAGGACCAGGTCTTCCTGTTGTGGCAATATGAAACGCTTCTTTAATAATTTTCGGAAGCTCGCTTATATCACGAACTTGATAATTATGTTTCGTAATTGGCATCGTAATTCCGAGAACATCCGCTTCTTGAAACGCATCTGAACCGATGACGCTCGTTGCAACTTGACCTGTAAATACGACGATCGGCAGCGAATCCATCATTGCATCTGTTAAACCTGTCACAATGTTTGTCGCTCCAGGCCCTGATGTTGCGATCACAACGCCCGGCTTTCCAGAAATACGCGCATATCCTTCTGCGGCATGAATGGCCCCTTGCTCATGCCGCGTTAATACGTGAAACACTCCTGATTGATATAACTTGTCGTAAAGCGGCAACACCGCTCCACCCGGATATCCAAAAATAACTTCTACCTTTTCCGCCTTTAACGCCTCAATTAACATTAGCGCTCCGCTCATTTTCGTTTTTTCGGACGTTTTTTCCTCTACTTTCATCCTTGCCATCATCCATCCTCCCTCGCATTTTTCATCGCTATGAAAAAAACCTTTTCACCCACAATGACCTACTTTGGTTCGGTCAAAGGGGCGAAAAGGTTCACTTTTCGCGGTACCACCCTTCTTCGTGGCCATTACGACCACCTCATGAGCGATTGGCAAATCAGCCAACCGCTCTTTTTAGTAACGAGTGAAGCAATTGTTCTCCACCCGTCCAACCCTACTAGCCATATGACGTTCAGGCTGGCGCTCAGAGGTGAGTTCGTCAAGCGGCAGCATCACCGGTTCCCAGCTCCCCCGGCTCTCTGTGGATGCTGTCCCCGCTGACTACTTATCCTCGTCAACGCTTTCACATATATAAAACTTTCATTGTGCATTATCTAACACTTGCGTTGGTTTGATATACTTTTACTCCTTCAGAAACAACACGGCGTCTAAACTCTTCAAGCAGCCGTTTTGTATGCTTTCCTGGCACGCCTTCACCGATCACGCGTCCATCCACCTTCACCACTGCAATCACTTCAGCAGCTGTTCCAGTTAAAAAAACTTCATCGGCAACATAAACATCGTGGCGCGTAAACGGCTCTTCTTTTACGACATACCCAAGTTCTTGAGCAATTTCGATAATAGCTTGACGCGTAATTCCTTCCAGCGCTCCTACATATCCAGGCGGTGTATATATTACCTCGTCTTTAATAATAAAGACGTTATCTCCCGATCCTTCGGCTACATATCCTTGATCATTTAAAATCAACGCCTCGCTTACGTTAGCGAGATGTGCCTCAATTTTGACAAGAACGTTATTTAAATAGTTGAGTGACTTTACTTTTGGGCTAAGGACATCAGAACGATTTCTTCGAGTGGCAACCGTCACCACTTCAATCCCGGTTTCATATAAATGTTTAGGGAAAAGCGCTAACGGCTCAACAATAATAACGACTTGCGGCTTTTCGCATTTATACGGATCAAGCCCTAAATCGCCGACTCCGCGTGAAACAACAAGACGAATATATGCATCTTGATATTGATTTTTTCGTATCGTTTCAATAACATAATTTGTCATCTCTTCTTTTGTATAAGGAATCGTTAATAAAATCGATTTTGCTGAATTGTAGAGACGATCTATATGCTCTTTTAATCGAAACACGTTGCCGCTATAGACACGAATCCCTTCAAATACGCCATCGCCGTATAAAAAACCATGATCGTATACCGAGATTTTCGCATTTTCTTTTGTCACAAATTCACCGTTTAAAAAAATCCATTGTTCACTCAATTTTGTTCCCCTCTTCCCTGGTAGGTACAGTCTCTCGTTTGTATTGATCATTGCTGTTATTGTTCATGCGTTTGATTTATTTGAAAATTATAATAATCCTAAAACAAAAGAGAGTCAATACTATTTTTTGAATATTTAGATTGATTAAACTATTTGTATACGCTTACATATTGATAGAATCAATGAATTTTCATGTTAAAAAAATTTTTTCGTTGCCCAATAAAAAACCTCCTTTTCCACAACGGAAAAGGAGGTTTTAGCGTCCCAGGAGAGATTCGAACTCCCGACCGACGGCTTAGAAGGCCGCTGCTCTATCCAGCTGAGCTACTGGGACATATATTTCACACTATATTAATTTCACATTTTCATCCTTGATATCCTGTCTCTTCCTCTACCAGCTGATTCAAGGAAGCTTAGTGCGTCGAGACAACTCGCAGCTGTTTCATGGAAGTGTGGCTCGTCGCTGAGCTACTGGGACATGTATTTCACACTATATTAATTTCACATTTTCATCCTTGATATCCTGTCTCTTCCTCTACCAGCTGATTCAAGGAAGCTTAGTGCGTCGAGACAACTCGCAGCTGTTTCATGGAAGTATGGCTCGTCGCTGAGCTACTGGGACATGGCAATATTCACGTTATATTTTATTTTCGTTGTCTCTTCCTCTACCAGCTGATTCAAGGAAGCTTAGTGCGTCGAGACAACTCGCAGCTGTTTCATGGAAGTGTGGCTCGTCGCTGAGCTACTGGGACATGTATTTCACACTATATTAATTTCACATTTTCATCCTTGATATCCTGTCTCTTCCTCTACCAGCTGATTCAAGGAAGCTTAGTGCGTCGAGACAACTCGCAGCTGTTTCATGGAAGTATGGCTCGTCGCTGAGCTACTGGGACATGGCAATATTCACGTTATATTTTATTTTCGTTGTCTCTTCCTCTACCAGCTGATTCAAGGAAGCTTAGTGCGTCGAGACAACTCGCAGCTGTTTCATGGAAGTATGGCTCGTCGCTGAGCTACTGGGACATGTATTTCACACTATTCAATTTCACATTTTCATCCTTGATATCCTGTCTCTTCCTCTACCAGCTGATTCAAGGAAGCTTAGTGCGTCGAGACAACTCGCAGCTGTTTCATGGAAGTGTGGCTCGTCGCTGAGCTACTGGGACATGTATTTCACACTATTCAATTTCACATTTTCATCCTTGATATCCTGTCTCTTCCTCTACCAGCTGATTCAAGGAAGCTTAGTGCGTCGAGACAACTCGCAGCTGTTTCATGGAAGTATGGCTCGTCGCTGAGCTACTGGGACATGTATTTCACACTATTCAATTTCACATTTTCATCCTTGATATCCTGTCTCTTCCTCTACCAGCTGATTCAAGGAAGCTTAGTGCGTCGAGACAACTCGCAGTTGATTCATGGGAGTGTTGCTCGTTTTCCAAAGACAGTCTATATTATAGAAAAGCTTTTCGATAAAGTCAAGATAAAAAAGAGCGAGAAAAATCTCGCTCATAGGGTAAATGTTTTCGTAAGTGATGCCACTTCTTTTCCATCGAGTTCATAAAATTGAACCGTTGCTTTTCCGTCTTCTATTTGCAATAATGCGTATGTTTTTTCTTTCCGCGCTCTCGGCAACAAAATGCTTCCCGGATTAATAAATAAAATACCATCGATCATCTCAGCACCAGCGATATGAGAATGACCAAAACATACCACTTTTGCCTCTACTTCTTTCGCACGATAGTAAAGATTCATCAGCGACGTTTTCACATTATAGAGGTGACCGTGAGTAATGAAAAAGCGAACCCCTTCAATTTCTTCGGTTCGTTCATTAGGAAATTGCGTGGTGAAATCACAATTTCCGCGCACTACCAAAAAACGGGCAATTTCTTTTTGATCAAAAGGCAATTCAGAATCTCCGCAATGAATCAGCGCATTTGCTTCATGATGATGACGCGCCACGATTTCTTCTAGTTCATTCGTTAATCCATGGCTATCACTAACAATTAACACTTTCATGTTTCTTTACTCCTTATCGTTAATGATTTCATCCCACTGCTTTTCTAATTTCGCTAACGCTTTTGCTCGATGGCTGATTTGATTTTTCTCTTCTTTGGATAATTCCGCCATCGTTTTTCCTTTTTGCGGAACATAAAAAATTGGATCATACCCAAATCCGTTTTCACCCTTTGGCACTTCTGTAATGTATCCTTCACACGTTCCCTCAACGACGGTTGTGCGGCGCCCTGGAGCCGCGACAGCAAGCGCGCAATGGAAACGCGCCGTTCGCTTTTCAAAAGGAACTCCTTTCAACTCTTCCAATACTTTGGCAATGTTTTTTTGATCGTTCTTTTCTTCTCCAGCGTATCGGGCGGAATATACACCTGGTCTTCCATCTAAAGCGTCAATCGATAGGCCGGAGTCGTCGGCGATCACGATCGCATGAAAATAATGGGCCATCGCTTCCGCTTTTAATACCGCGTTTTCAGCAAACGTGCTTCCCGTTTCCTCAACATCTGGGCAATTCGGAAAATCTAGAAGCGATTTTACTTCTATTCCTTTTTTTTCAAGGAGTTCTTGAAACTCTCGCGCCTTTCCAACGTTTTTCGTCGCGATAATGACTTGTTTCATCATGTATCCCCACTTTCCTCGCTTCTCTTTATATCAATTTGCATTGCAAGTTCTCCTAACGTTTTCCGTTGAATGTCGATAAGCTGTCGAATCCCTACTTCTGCTGTATCTAGCAATTCATTTAATTGTTCTCGCGAAAATGTCGCTTCTTCTCCTGTTCCTTGAATTTCCACAAAGCGGCCAGCTCCTGTCATCACAATGTTCATATCGACTTCTGCCCGCGCGTCTTCCGCATAGTTTAAATCAAGAATAATTCCGTGCTCTGGATCGATCCCAACAGATGTAGCAGCTAGAAAATCATTCACAGGAAGTTCATCGAGTTTCTTTTCTTCCATCAATTTCGCGAATGCTAACACCATCGCTACATACGCTCCTGTAATCGACGCTGTCCGCGTTCCTCCGTCCGCTTGAATCACATCACAATCAATCCATACCGTCTTCTCGCCTAACTTGTCCAAATTAACGACAGAACGAAGCGCTCTTCCGATAAGACGTTGGATTTCCATTGTTCGCCCTGATAATTTTCCTTTGCTAGATTCCCTCACATTTCGCTGTTCTGTCGCTCTCGGCAGCATCGCATATTCCGCAGTAATCCATCCTTTTCCGCCGCCACGCATAAACGGCGGCACTTTGTCATCGATGCTTGCTGTGCAAATCACTTTCGTATCACCAACTGTAATGAATACCGACCCTTCTGCATGTTTAATAAAATGTTTCTCCATATGTACAGGACGCAGCTGTTTGTTTTCTCTGCCATCTATCCTCATAATAAAAATCCTCCTTTACATAAACAGAAAGAGGTAGCACACCGTCTACCTCTTTTTTATATCATAATATCGCATCAAACTGCTAGCTACTCTGTTGTTGCATTGTCATTTTCGAAAATAATCGCTTAAAAGCTTTCTGTATTCACTTTTTCTGGTCTTGCCACTGGTTCGGATAACGGTTTTCCATCTTCTCTAACAAGATTTGCTTTTCCATTTACCATAATAGAGACACTCTCGATTCCCTTTTGCTCCGTTAGTGAGAGAACAAGCGAATTTAATACATGATCCGAAATGACATTTTTCTTATTGCTGCCGTAAATGGCTTCGTTAAAGTTTAATGTCACTTTTCCATCTTCATATTTTGGTTTTCCAACTAACTGAGTATCTGGCTGAAACTCACTTACAAGACCGCTGCCATAGCTTGGTCCTTTAATTAATTCGTTAACCGCAGCGACAATATCATCTTTTTCTTTATTAGACACGCGGCGCGTTACTGGAACGTAGTACGTATCGTTTCCTTGTTGCGCGACAAAATAAACGGTAACTGGGTGAGTATTTGTAATATCCGCAACACCTTTGGCATCAATATTAATTCCATCAGCGCGGCTGACACCGTCTTGAATAGGTGTTTTATTGACTGGCATGACATCTTGATCATAACCGTTAATGCGAATTTTTACTCTTTTCACATTATCAAACTGTGTCAGCGTCCATGTAATGGCTTGCAAAATTCTCTTTTCATCTTCTGGTTTATAATTTGCAAATTCTGGTGAGAAATCAGCAATAATGGTGCCATCTTTCTCCAGCTTCACTCCTAATACCCTTGTATCTGCTGGCAATACAGCGCGAAACCCGTTTGGCAACAATTCCGAAACAGGGCCATCTTCCACCAAATATTCGAGCACTTGCTTTGCCACAGCATCTGTCTTCGGCAGTTCTACGGTCTGCGGCACGACAAATCCATTTTTATCAATTAAGTAAAGCTCGCGTTTTACTGTTTCGGTTGCTTTTTTCTCGTCTTTTTCTCCCCCTTGTTTTCCAGTTGTTTCTTGTAATGATTGCCCATCTTTTAAATAGCTCACATCCTGTGGCGGGTCAATTTCTTTAACAGCTTCATCCTTTCCAAATAACCCACAACCACTAAGTAATAACAGCGATGTAACAACGGATGCAGCTAGTTTCCACGTTCCTCGATGAAACATGAATTTTCCCTCCTACTCATAGTTTGTACTACTATCTATGTATACGAGCCTTTTTTGAAAATAGAATAAAAAAATCCTTTAGCTTTTACGCTAAAGGATTTTTTTATAATTCAATCGTTTGAACATTTTCAATTGGCTTTCCAAACCATTTGGAAGCAATTTTTTGGAATAGCTCCTTTGATCCTGTCGTAAAGAATAAATGTTCTGCCTCTCGTTGCCCTGTATAAAGAAGATGGCTATGATGCAAAATCGCACTAACTTCACGTGCGGTTTCATCACCGGAACAAATTAGTTTTACGCGTTTTCCCATATATTCTTTAATAAGAGGACTTAACAAAGGATAGTGAGTGCATCCTAAAATAAGGACATCCATATTGCTCGATTTAAACGGTTCAAGCGATTCAGCGACTATCTTTCTCGCTTCCTCTCCTTCGAAGTTTCCGCTCTCTACAAGCGGGACAAACTTTGGACATGCTAAACTTTCTACACGAACTCGATGGTTAATGGATTTTAGCGCCTTTTCATACGCACCGCTTTTTACTGTACCAATTGTACCAATCACACCGATATGCCCGTTTTTCGTCGCTTTTAACGCCGCGCGAGCTCCAGGATGTATCACTCCTAATACCGGAATATCGAGCTGTTCCCGAATTTCGTCTAATACGACAGCTGTTGCCGTATTACAAGCAATAACAAGCATTTTAATATTATACCGCAATAAATAATTCGTCATTTCCCATGTAAATTGACGAATTTCCTCTTTAGGGCGTGGCCCATATGGGCAACGAGCTGTATCCCCAAGATAAACAATCCGTTCTTTTGGTAACTGTCGCATAATTTCTTTTGCAACAGTTAATCCACCAACTCCTGAGTCAATAACACCAATTGCTCTTTCCAATTGATCCGCCTCATTCTTTTTTTCATTTCTTGATGTAGTTTTCGTAAGTATTTTCTAAAAAGACAATTTCTTGATTAGAAAAATTTTGCAACACTTGTACCAAATCATGTTGACGCTTTTTATCACTTCTTCGACCATTCGTTTCCCTTTTTCGAGAAGACGAATGCGTACAACTCGTCAGTCGTGCCGATCTTTTACTCTAGCAACGAGCCCGTATTTTTCCATTCTGTCTACTAAATATGTTGTGCTACATGCCAGATACATTTTGTTCAATAATTCGCCGATCATCAAGTCCTCTTCTTCCAATAGCTATTTTAGTGTGGCGAATTGCGGCGGTGTGATTGGATACTACGCTAAAATTTCACGGTCTCGTTGTTTTAAATTTGCGGCAATATATCGATCTAGCTCTGCAACAGTCTTTTCAACAAAAGACATACAATCTCCTCTACAACGGTGCATTTATTATTTTTAATGTTTTTCTACAAAAATGCAACAAAAATTACAACTTTTTATTTTATTCGACAATGTTTGATATATTCCATTTTACTCCACTTTGCCACATAATCAATGAGTAAATCGTTTTTATTTTTAAAACTAAATTTCATCTTTAAAATATAACAAACCGGCTACCTTAAAATAAGGTGAGCCGGCATTTCTTATAGTTCAAGTTCTCCCATTCGAAGCAATTCAATAACTGCTTGGGATCGCCCCTTTACCCCAAGTTTTTGCATTGCGTTCGAAATGTGGTTGCGAACCGTTTTTTCACTAATAAACAGTTCTCTGGCAATTTCTTTCGTCGTCTTATCTTGAACTAATAATTCAAATACTTCTCTCTCTCTTTTCGTTAGCAACGGCTTTGGTTGAAATGATTTATCCTTCAAGTATTGTAACCCTCCTTGCTTTCACTAGACCTGAACTGCCGGATGGGTATTATTCACCATATAGTATGTGAAAGAAGGGGTTACGGTGACGGAATTTCGCTTATCTAATAGAAAAATAGGTATTTTTTCTAAACAATTGCCGCTGCTTGGGACTGTTGGAGCATTTGTCTCATCTCATCGCTCCAAGGAACGCTTTTTGAAAGAAGGTAAACGACTTTTCCCATTGTTCCCATTGATCAATGTAATCAATCTGCTTCATTACATATCCCCCTAATAAAAATCCTCTTCATGAAAGCCATGAAGAGGATTTTCATCATTATACTTCGTCACTTCCGAAGAAGTTGCGGAACATTTGAATCGTCGCTTCACGGTTTAGCGCAGCGATCGAAGTGGTTAACGGAATTCCTTTTGGACAAGATTGCACACAGTTTTGCGAGTTACCACAGTTCGCTAAACCGCCATCACCCATAATCGCTTTCATCCGCTCCGCTTTATGCATCGCGCCTGTTGGATGGGCATTAAATAGACGTACTTGGGAAAGCGGTGCTGGACCGATGAAATTCGATTTGCTGTTGACGTTTGGACATGCTTCTAAACATACACCGCATGTCATACATTTTGAAAGCTCGTATGCCCATTGGCGTTTTCGTTCTGGCATACGCGGACCAGGACCTAAGTCATACGTTCCATCGATTGGGATCCATGCTTTTACTTTTTTCAACGAGTCAAACATACGGCTGCGGTCTACTTGCAAGTCGCGAACTACCGGGAACGTACGCATTGGTTCCAAACGAATTGGCTGTTCTAATTTATCAATTAATGCTGTGCATGCTTGACGCGGTTTGCCGTTAATAACCATCGAGCAAGCGCCGCATACTTCTTCCAAACAGTTCATTTCCCATACAACTGGGGTTGTTTTTTGCCCTTTCGCGTTAACCGGATTACGGCGAATTTCCATCAGCGCAGAAATGACGTTCATATTCGGACGATATGGAATTTCAAATTCTTCTTCGTATGGCGCAGAATCAGGACGATCTTGACGTGTTATAATGAATCGAACCGTTTTTTTCTCGCTCATCGTTTATTTCACTTCCTCTTTCTTTTTCGTGTAGTCGCGTTTGCGTGGCTTAATCAACGATACATCGACATCTTCGTAGTGGAATGCCGGTCCATCTGGGGTATAGCGTGCCATCGTTGTTTTGAGCCACTCTTCGTCATTGCGCTCTGGAAACTCCGGTTTATAGTGTGCACCACGGCTTTCGTTGCGGTTGTAAGCGCCTAGCGTAATTACCCGCGCTAGTTGAAGCATATTATATAACTGACGAATAAATGTTGCGCCTTGGTTGCTCCATTTCGACGTGTCTGTAACACTGATGTTTTTATAGCGTTCCAACAATTCCTGGATTTTCTCGTCTGTTTTCAACAACTTATCGTTGTAACGAACGATTGTAACGTTCGCTGTCATCCATTCGCCCAACTCTTTATGAAGCACATACGCGTTTTCTGTTCCATCCATGGACAAGATGTTGTTCCAACGCTCTTCTTCTTGCTTCACATAGCGGTCGTACAACGATGATGGCATTGCGTCTGCCGATTTTTCCAAACCGCGAATGTATCTAACCGCATTTGGTCCAGCAACCATGCCGCCGTAAATCGCTGATAATAAGGAGTTAGCTCCTAGACGGTTTGCGCCATGGATCGAGTAATCACATTCGCCAGCGGCAAACAATCCTTTAATGTTTGTCATTTGATCATAATCAACCCATAAGCCGCCCATCGAATAGTGAACAGCTGGGAATACTTTCATCGGCACTTTGCGAGGGTCTTCACCCATAAATTTCTCGTAAATTTCAATAATACCGCCAAGTTTGATATCTAGTTCTTTCGGATCTTTATGAGAAAGATCAAGGTATACCATGTTTTCGCCGTTGATGCCGAGCTTCAAATCAACGCAAACGTGGAAAATTTCACGAGCCGCGATATCACGAGGAACAAGGTTTCCGTAAGCCGGATATTTTTCTTCAAGGAAATACCAAGGTTTTCCGTCTTTATATGTCCAGACTCTTCCGCCTTCCCCTCGGGCTGACTCACTCATGAGACGCAGTTTATCGTCTCCCGGAATCGCCGTCGGGTGAATTTGGATAAATTCCCCGTTTGCATAGTACGCGCCTTGTTGATAGACGATAGACGCTGCTGAACCTGTGTTGATGATCGAGTTCGTCGATTTTCCAAAAATGACTCCTGGTCCGCCTGTCGCCATAATGACCGCGTCCGCAGGAAACGCTTTAATTTCCATTGTTTTTAAATCTTGCGCAACGATTCCTCGGCAAATTTGTTCATCATCTAAAACAACGCCTAAAAACTCCCATCCTTCATATTTTGTGACAAGTCCAGCCACTTCATGGCGGCGCACTTGTTCATCAAGCGCATATAATATCTGCTGGCCTGTCGTTGCCCCTGCGTATGCAGTACGGTGATGCTGCGTTCCACCGAAGCGGCGGAAATCAAGCAACCCTTCAGGAGTACGGTTGAACATGACTCCCATGCGGTCAAGCATATAAATGATGCTTGGCGCTGCCTCACACATCGCTTTTACCGGAGGCTGGTTCGCTAAAAAGTCACCGCCATATACGGTATCATCGAAATGTTCCCAAGGAGAGTCGCCTTCCCCTTTCGTATTTACCGCACCGTTAATCCCACCTTGTGCACAGACAGAGTGAGACCGCTTAACAGGTACGAGCGAGAACAATTCTACAGGTACGCCTGCTTCCGCGATTTTAATCGTTGCCATTAGACCAGCTAGACCGCCACCAACTACTATGATTTTTCCTTTTTTCATTGCTACTCACTCCCTAAAAGATTGCTAGTTGTAGATTAAGCGAATGCCAAAATAGCACGAATGCCGACGATGGAAAGCGCGACAAAAATAAGCATTGTCACATAGGTGAAAACTTGCTGTGAACGAGGAGATACTGTTATACCCCAGCTTACACAGAAAGACCATAAACCATTCGCAAAATGGAATACTGTTGATAAAATTCCGACAATATAAAATGCAAGCATAGCCGGATTATCGACGATATTAGCCATCATTTCATAGTTTACTTCCGCACCAAAAGCAGCTTGAACACGAGTTTCCCACACATGCCATGTCACAAAAATTAATGTGATAATTCCAGTGATCCGCTGTAACATAAACATCCAGTTGCGGAAATATCCGTAACTTCCCACATTAAATTTCGCTGTAAAAGCGATGTAAAGCCCATAAATGGCATGGAACAATAGCGGAAGAAAAATGACGAATATTTCTAAAAAATAGCGGAATGGCAAATTCTCCATAAAGGAAGCAGCACGGTTAAACGCTTCCGGCCCTCTTGTCGCAAAATGGTTTACGACTAAATGTTGTACTAAAAAGATCCCTACTGGAATGACTCCTAACAGCGAATGGAGCCGACGGTAATAAAATTCGCGATTTCCTGCCATATGTAAACCCCCTTTGAATAATAACAATGAAAATAATGCGCTCCCCATCCACAAAAATGAAAAGGTAATGATTCATAGAATGTAATTGCTTCCATTACCATAATCATTGTGTCACATTCATTGTACTCTCACATTGTACAAGCGTCAAGAAAACAAAGTCATAAAATGTTCAAACATTTGAATATTTAAACAACATCCAATCATAAGAAAGATAATGCATGCTCCCCTCCATTTCGCTATAATGTTAGAGTAGATAGAAAGAGGGGAAGCATGTGAAACTACCATCGCTAGAAGAACAATATAAAGCATTAGAAAACATTCATATTTCCGCATTTGGCTCTGAACTGATTCGGCAAATTCTTCTTCCTGAATTGCTCGGAAAAGAAACAGCAAGCATTTTATACTGGGCTGGTAAAAGCTTGGCGCGCCATTATCCGCTAGAAACGATATCCGATATCATCACGTTTTTTGAAAAAGCTGGATGGGGAACCCTTTCCGTTTTGGAAGAAGGAAAGGACGAGCTTCACGTTGAGTTGACAGGTCCGATCATCGCCGCGCGATTTGCTCTTCACGAAAATTGTACATTTCAGTTGGAAGCAGGATTTCTAGCCCAACAAATTGAGCATCAAAAACGCCGCGTTGCCGAAGCGTTCGAACAACAAAAGAAACGTGCTAATAAAGTGTTAATCACCATTAAATGGGATCGCAAAGATGAAATAAATAGCTAAGAGCCTGCGAATGCAGGCTTTTGTCATTTTTATGAGCGCAGCGCTACGGTTTCTTCGGCAAGCCCGAATGCTTCGTGAAGCGCCTCGACGGCCGAAACCATATATTTTTCGTCAATGACCGTGGAAATTTTAATTTCTGACGTGCTGACCATTTTTATTTCAATGCCTTGATTCGCTAGCGCTTCAAACATTTGCGCAGCTACTCCCGGATTAGAAATCATACCGGAGCCGACAATCGATACTTTTGCTAAACCAGTTTCATATTGCACATTTGCTCCTTTTAACGATTGTAATACTTGGATCGTTTCTTGCAGATCTTCCGTGCGAATCGAAAAAGAAACAGACGTTGTTTCGGAATTCGTCGCGCTTTGAATAATAATATCTACATTGATGCCACGGTTCGCAAGAGCCGTAAAAATGGTCGGCAATGTATATAAACTATTTTCGATTCCATCCACCGTTACTCTCGTTACTTGATCTTCAAACGCGATTCCTCGTACGATTAAATGCTGCTCCATCGAAACTTCCTCCTTTACCATCGTTCCTCTTTCGTTTTCCATGCTCGAACGCACTTCCAGCGGCACTTCGTAGTTTTTCGCAAATTCCACGGCGCGCGGATGCAATACTCCTGCCCCTAAATTGGCCAACTCAAGCATTTCATCATAGGAGATCTCTTTTATTTTTCTTGCTGTTTTCACATAACGCGGGTCTGTTGTAAACACGCCGGTTACGTCTGTATAAATATCGCATTTATCCGCTTTTAATGCTGCCGCTAGCGCCACCGCTGTTGTATCGGAACCGCCGCGGCCGAGCGTGGTGATTTCCCCTGTTTCCGTTACTCCTTGAAACCCCGCAACGATCACAATTGCCCCTTCATCAAGGTGGCGGTGGATTCTCGTCGTATCCATGTTCATAATTCGGGCATTGCCGTGCATTTCTTCCGTCATAATTCCCGCTTGCCATCCTGTCAATGAAACAGCTTTATATCCTTTTTCGTGAAGCGCCATTGCCAAAAGCGCGATGCTCACTTGTTCCCCTGTCGAAAGAAGCATATCCATTTCCCGTTTGCTAGGATGATTGGAAATTTGATTCGCTAAGTTGACAAGCTCATCAGTCGTTTTTCCCATTGCCGAAACAACAACGACAACTTCATTTCCTTTTTGGGCTTCCTCAATGACCCGATTCGCCACATGTTGAATTCTTTCGATGGAACCAACAGACGTTCCGCCAAACTTTTGTACAATGATTCCCAATTCGTCTCACCCTTTACCATGAATATCGTTTATTTGTTTGCAAATAAAAACAGCAATGAGAGAAATCTCATTGCTGTGCATCACGAAAGCGAAAAAAGCGAATTCGCCCCGCACAGTGAGATAGCTCTCCAAGATGAATCACATCTTGACAGTCCTACATTTCTTAAACGCAGGACCAGCGGAAAAAGCAATGAGACTTTTTCCACTTCGGCGACGCTCCCCTTTCCACACTCATCATCGGAACTCATTTTCCTCCGAATGTGTACTCTTGAAGTTCGCACCTCTATCTTCACTTTGGCGTTTGGAAGTGTATAAATATGAAATTTATTGCAATCATATCAAACTTTCGTATTGTTGACAATATTATTCTCGCAATTTCTTATAAATTTTTTCAGCAACAGAGCGCGGAATGTTTGCTTTTTGCAATTCTTCTACCGTTGCTTCTTTCATGTTTTTAATGGATCCGAAATGCTTTAATAACGCTTTTTTTCGCTTTTCCCCAACGCCGGGGATGTCATCTAACACAGAATGAAACATCGTTTTTCCACGCGTTTGCCGGTGAAAGGCAACCGCAAACCGATGCACTTCGTCTTGGATGCGCTGCAATAAATAAAACTCTTGGCTGTTTCTTTCTAATGGAACAACTTGCGGCGGATCCCCCATGATTAACTCGGATGTGCGATGCTTGTCGTCTTTGGCAAGCCCAGCGAGCGGAATATCAAGTCCTAATTCGTTTTCAAGCACATCCCTTACCGCAGCTAAATGCCCTTTTCCTCCGTCAATAATAATCAAATCGGGAAGTGGGAGGCCTTCTTTGAGCACGCGAGTATAACGTCTTCTTACCACCTCGCGCATCGATTCATAGTCATCCGGTCCCTCTACGGTTTTGACTTTATATTTGCGGTACTCTTTTTTCTCCGGTTTTCCATCGATAAAAACTACCATGGCTGAAACAGGATCCGCGCCATGAATATTGGAATTGTCAAACGCCTCAATGCGATGCGGGGTCGGAATTCCTAATATTTTTCCTAAGTTTTCCACAGCTTTGATCGTTCGTTCTTCATCCCGCACAATTAAGTAAAATTTTTCTTTCAAAGCAATTGCCGCATTTTTGCTTGCTAAATCAACCAGTTCTTTTTTCTTTCCTTTTTTCGGCTGAACAACCTTTACTTCCAGCAGCTGCTCGGCAAGTTCGCCGTCAATGTCAGCAGGCAAAATGACCTCTTTCGGCTTAAAGTGGTTCGCTTTGGTATAAAACTGTCCTAAAAACGTCAGCAATTCCTCATCTGGGTCTTGATACATCGGAAACATCGATACATCTCGCTCGATCAACTTTCCTTGACGAATGAAAAATACTTGTACGCACATCCATCCTTTGTCATAGGCATAACCGAACACATCGCGATCAACGAAATCGTTCATGGTCATCTTCTGCTTTTCCATCGTTGCTTCAATATGGGCAATTTGATCACGGTATTCTTTTGCCCGTTCGAATTCGAGCGCTTCGGCTGCTTTCATCATCTTTTCTGCAAGCTCTTCTTTTACTTCTTTATACCCGCCGTTTAAAAAGCGGACGATTTGTTCAACGATTTCTTTATTTTGTTGTTCGGACACCGGATGCACGCACGGTGCAAGACATTGTCCCATATGATAATATAAACAAACACGGTTCGGCATGGTCGAGCATTTGCGCAACGGATAAATGCGGTCTAACAGTTTCTTCGTTTCGTTTGCCGCCTGTACATGCGGATACGGCCCGAAATATTTTCCGCCGTCTTTTTTCACTTTTCGCGTAATGATTAGGCGAGGATGCTTCTCCGCGGTAATTTTTATAAACGGATAGCTTTTGTCATCCTTAAGCATCACGTTATATTTTGGATCGTACTTTTTAATTAAGTTCATTTCCAAAATGAGCGCTTCGATGTTCGAAGAAGTGACAATATATTCGAAATCGGCAATTTCGTTGACAAGCCGCAGCGTTTTTCCGTCATGCGTTCCGGTGAAATACGAACGCACGCGGTTTTTCAGCACTTTTGCTTTGCCGACGTATATGACCGTACCGTTTTTATCTTTCATCAAATAACATCCCGGCTGCTCCGGGAGCACAGCTAATTTTTCTTTTAAGTGATCATGCATCATAATCACTCCATCAAATTAATTCATCCATTCATACAGCGTAATGTTTCCGTACACTGGATCTGCGAGTGTGCTGGAACGATATGTTTTCACTTTCCGCACATGGCGGGAAAGGGAAATCCCTTGCGCTTGAAAGCCTTTGACCACATGATCTGTCATATAAATTTTAACATGTCGATAGTTCTTCTTGTCTTGTAAAAAAAATGAAAAATGCAGCACGTCTTTATGCGGAAAGTCCACATCGAGGTATTGCAGCACGCGTGTTTCTTCCCTTGTATACAGAACAAATTTCTCTTTACTATTTTGTAAATCATACGCTAATTGATAGGTTGCTGGCAACTGTAATGCTTGTTCGCGCATATGCCATGTTCCCGTTGCGAGTTGTGCGGCTAACACTGCCAGCGCTATGCTCCATCGGTACATAGACATATGATTGCGGAGAAAGCAAATCCATCCGTACAACAAAACAAGATGAACAAGCGGGAGAATATGGCGCGGTTTTTCGATATTTTGTGCAAATAACCCCCAAAGAAAATAAACGAATCCAGAAATAAGAAGCCAGCGCGGGAACGTGGTGTGAGTAAAATGTTTGTGGGAGAAATTCTTAGAATTCCCCGATGAGGGGGTTGGGAACGTAGGTTCGCAATCTCTCTCATCGGGGCCACCAAGCGAAGCCGCGGTAGGATCCGAAGTCCAAAACATGAAAAAGGACTCTCTCCCTGGTAAGATATTCATTGACCACACTATCAAACAGGAGGAGAGAGTCCCATGAATATTCAACAACATCTTATCACAAATTCGTTGTCATGGAAAGAGATCGAACTTGATTTGTTTCGAGCCTTGCAAAACGCCTTCGCCGAGCTGTTTACGGCTCTGTTGGAGGACATCGACCGACAATTGACGGAAACCCGGAACAAGCGCCGATACCACTTGAAAGACAAACGACGCACCACGATTCAAACCCTGTTTGGCGAAGTCACCTTTGAGCGAAACTACTATGATTTAACGGTAAGTTCAGCTGCCCGGTATGCTTCTTCTAAATGCGGGCAACCGGATAAAATAAAGTATTGGAAATAAAAAAGAGATTCAGACAATATATTGCCTGAATCTCTTTGAAGAAAAATGAATTATACGTGTTTTTCCAATAGTTGAACAAGCGCTTCTTTCGGCTGATAGCCGATCGTTTTGTCAACAAGCTCGCCATTTTTGAAAACAAGCAATGTTGGAATGCTCATCACGCCGAACTTAGACGCTGTTTCTGGGTTTTCGTCGACGTTTACTTTTACGATTTTTACTTTGTCGCCCATTACTTGATCTACTTCTTCAAGAACCGGCGCAACCATGCGGCAAGGTCCACACCATGGCGCCCAGAAATCGACTAATGTTAGGCCTTCTTTCGTTTCTGCCGCAAATGTTTGATCTGTCGCATTTACAATCGCCATTTTAAATTCCTCCTATTCGCTATGATACTGTAAGCAAAGTATATCACGTAATGGAGTTTAGTGCGAATATTTTGCTTCGTTTCTAATATTCGCTTTCTGGCAGGAATTATGCCTTCGAGCAGACAGCAGAAAACGAGCAAAGCAATTCGCTTTGCCCGTTTCGTAAAAAATTTATGAATGCACTTTTAATTTTTTAAATTCTTCCGTTAACAACGGAACAACTTCAAACAAATCTCCGACAATACCGTAATCAGCGACTTTGAAAATGTTTGCCTCTGGGTCTTTGTTAATCGCTACGATGACTTTCGAGTTCGACATACCAGCTAAATGTTGAATCGCTCCGGAAATCCCGCAGGCGATATAAAGGTCTGGCGTAACGACTTTCCCAGTTTGGCCGATTTGAAGCGAATAATCGCAATATCCCGCATCGCACGCACCGCGTGATGCACCGACAGCACCGCCTAATACTTCGGCAAGCTCTTGCAGCGGCTTAAAGCCTTCCGCGCTTTTCACACCGCGTCCGCCGGCAACAATGACTTTCGCCTCAGATAGGTCGACTCCTTCCGCTGTTTTACGAACGACTTCTTTTACAATTGTACGCAAATCTTTAATGTCGACAGAAACGTTCGATACTTCTCCGGAACGCGATTCATCACGTTCTAACGGTTGAATGTTGTTCGGACGAACAGTGACAAAAATGATGCCGTCTGTAACGATTTTCTTTTCAAACGCTTTTCCAGAGTAAATCGGACGTGTAAAGATAAGGTTGCCCCCAGCTTCTTCCACAGACACCACGTCGGAAACAAGGCCAGAGTTTAATTTGACCGCTAATTTCGGCGATAAGTCTTTTCCTAATGAGGTATGGCCCAATACGATCCCTTCTGGGTTTTCCGCGTCAATCACTGCTTTCAGCGCTTGAGAATAGCCGTCAGATGTATAATTTTTTAAATTTGGATGCTCTACCACAACGACGCGGTCGGCGCCGTGGAAAAATAACTCATTGGCATACGATTGGACGCTTTCACCGACAAGGACGGATACGACTTCCCCGCCTTGGGCAATCGTTTTTGCCGCTGCGATCGCCTCAAACGAAACGTTTCTTAATGATCCATCACGAACTTCTGCTAACGTCAGTACTTTGCGTGCCATCTTTCAGTCCCCCTATTATGAAAAATTACACCACTTTTGCTTCTGAACGTAAAAGTTGAACAAGCTCTTTTACTTGATCAGCGATTTCACCTTGAAGAATTTTTCCCGCTTCTCTTTTTGGCGGCAAGAATATTTCGATCGTTTTCGTTTTCGCCGCAACATCGTCTTCATCCAAATCCAAGTCATCTAATTCCAATTCATCAAGCGGTTTCTTTTTCGCCTTCATAATGCCTGGAAGCGAAGGATAGCGCGGCTCGTTAAGTCCTTGTTGCGCTGTCACAAGCAGTGGAAGCGACGTTTCGATCACTTCTTCGTCTCCTTCCACATCGCGGACGATCGTTACTTTATCGCCGTCAATATCTAGTTTCGTAATTGTCGTCACATACGGGATTCCCAGCAATTCCGCTACGCGCGGACCAACTTGTCCCGAACCGCCGTCAATGGCGACATTTCCTGCCAAAATCAAATCAGGGTTTTTGTCTTTTAAATATTCGGCAAGAACTTTCGCCGTTGTGTATTGATCTTGTTCTTCAACATCTTCTTCAATATTAATGAGCACCGCCTTATCGCAGCCCATCGCTAGCGCCGTACGCAATTCTTTTTCCGCATCCTCATTGCCCACCGTTACAACTGTTACTTCACCGCCATGTTTGTCGCGTACTTGAATCGCTTCCTCAATTGCGTATTCATCGTACGGGTTGATAATAAATTCTGCTCCTTCTTCGTTTACTCTGCCATCTGCAATCGTAATTTTTTCTTCTGTATCGAATGTGCGCTTCATTAAGACGAAAATGTTCATGTGAGTCCCTCCTTGTTTTGATTAAACATTACTTCAGTTTTAAAGATTCCGTCAATTAAAAACATTATTTACCATGAAAGACCGGCGGACGCTTTTCAATGAACGCTTGCACTCCTTCTTTCGCGTCTTCTGTTGTGAACATGCTTCCAAACAGCTCCGCTTCCTCACGCACTGCTTCCTGGAATGGTTTTTCTTTAAAAGAATTTAAAAGCTGCAATGTAGCGCGAACCGAAATCGGGCCTTTTTGCGCGATTTTTTTCGCCAGTTTTTTTGCTTCCTCGAGCAATTGTTCTTCTGGCACCGCTTTGTTTGCTAATCCCCACTGCACCGCTTCTGCTCCGGTAATCGGCTCGCTCGTCAACATCATCTCAGCCGCTTTGCCGAAGCCGACGTAGCGAGGAAGCCGCTGCGTGCCGGCAAAGCCAGGTATGATGCCAAGCTGCAGCTCTGGCAGGCCGAGTTTGGCGTTTTCGGAAACAATGCGGATATGGCAGCTCATCGCCAGCTCCAGTCCACCGCCTAGCGCTGCGCCATGGATGGCCGCAATCACTGGCTTTGGAAAGCGCTCGATTCGTTCCAACACTTGCTGTCCATTTTGCGACAGCGCTGTCGCTTCATCGCTGGACGCTATAGAAGTAAACTCTTTAATATCCGCTCCTGCGGAGAAAAATCTTCCTTCGCCGTGAAGAAGCACAACACGGACGTTATCATCCGCCTCCAGCTCATCGAGCAAGGTTGAAAGCTCTTTCAATACAGCGGATGAAAGAGCGTTTGCCGGCGGACGAGAAAACGTTACGTCCGCGACAAACTCTTCTTTATGGATACGAAAAAATTCCATCTCCTCTTCTCCCCCTTTAAACAAATATGCTGTCTTACGAAGATGCACAACCCTTTGTTAACAATTCATACACTGGATTTGCTAATGCGACTAGATCATACTTTTGCTCGTTCATTACCCATGTCGTCACTGTTTCGTCAATCGCTCCAAAAATCATTTGCCTTGCAAGCCGAATATCTAAATCACGGCGAAACTCGCCTTTTTCGATTCCTTCTTTTACAATTTCGTCAATAATGCGCAAATATCTTTTTAACACATCGTTAATGCGATGTCGCAATTCTTTGTTCGATTGACGCAATTCCAGTTGAGTAACGATGGCTAAATGATGATCTGCGGCCAGTGATTCAAAATGTTTCTTTACTAATACGTACAATTTCTCTAAAGGACTCGAAATTCCTGCTATCTCTTGTTCAATTTTCTCAATAAAGGAGCCCATTTTTTCCTCAAACACCGATATAAGAATGTCTTCTTTATTTTTAAAATAAAGATAAATCGTGCCGTCTGCGACCCCGGCTCGTTTCGCGATTTTTGATACTTGCGCCTGGTGGTATCCATTTTCAGCAATCACTACCACCGCTGCATCGATAATTTGTTTAAATTTTGGCTTATCTCTCCTCAACATTCATTCTCCTTTACAAAAAACATGAATGATCGTTCATTCATGTTTTCATTTTAAGGACTCCTTATTTATTTTGTCAAGATGATCTTTTGAAAAAGCTTCAACAATCTTCATCCTTTCTTCATTTCTTCCTCCAGCAATGCTCTTCGCAAAATTTTCCCAACCGCTGTTTTTGGAAGTTCTTTGCGAAATTCGTACATTCGCGGCACTTTATATGCCGCCAATCGGCTTCGCATAAATTGGTCCAATTCCTCTTGTGTGCATTGCTCTCCTTGTTTAAGAACGACAAACGCTTTTACCGTTTCTCCACGATATTCATCTGGAACGCCAATAACTACTGCTTCCTGCACTTTTGGATGTTCATATAATACTTCTTCCACTTCACGCGGATAAATGTTGTAGCCGCTTGCAATAATCATATCTTTTTTCCGGTCGACGATATAGAAATAACCGCGCTCATCCATATAACCAACATCTCCCGTATATAACCATCCGTCACGTAAAACATTCTCTGTTTCATGCGGCTGATTCCAGTATCCTTTCATCACTTGCGGTCCGCGAATAATAAGTTCACCAATTTCATTGGCTTTTGCTTCTTCCCCTGTTTCCAATGATATAATTTTCGCTTCCGTATCTGGCCATGGCACCCCGATGCTTCCTTTTACCCGCTTTCCATCCCATACAAAATTACTGTGAGTAACCGGCGATGCTTCCGTTAACCCATATCCTTCAATCAGTTTTCCACCAGTCAATTTTTCAAATTTTTCCTGAACTTCCACCGGCAATGGTGCTGATCCGCTAATGCATACTTTGATCGATGACAAATCATAGCGCGATAAATTCGGGTGATTTAAAAGCGCAATATATATCGTCGGCGCTCCAGGAAACAACGTTGGTCTTAGTTTTTCAATCGTTTTTAATGTTGTTTCCGCATCAAATTTCGGCAAAAGAATCATTTTATACGCTTGCATAATCGCTAAATTCATGATCGTTGTCATGCCATACACATGGAAAAACGGCAAAACTCCCAAAATCGACTCCGTTCCTTTTCCGCATCGATACATCCAATGAGCGCACATCAACGTATTGGCGATTAAATTTCGGTGCGTAAGCATTGCCGCTTTTGGAACGCCGGTTGTTCCTCCGGTATACTGCAATAACGCGACATCTTCAACAGGGTCGATCTCCACGTTTGGCTCCATTGCGTTCGGACGGGCTATTATTTTGGAAAATAGATGCTGGTCGCTCCGTTCTTCCACTTTGACAATCACTGGCTGCTGCTTCCGCTGCATGAATGGATATAGCCATTTTTTTATCGTTGGCAAATAGTCTTTAATGCTCGTAATAATAAGATGTTTCACTTTTGTATTTGCTTTTACTTTCGCTGCTTTTGGATAAAGCATATCTAATGTGATGAGCACCGTTGCTCCGCTGTCGTTTAGCTGATATTCCAATTCGTGCTCCGTATAAAGCGGATTGGTCTGCACGACAATGCCGCCCGCGAACAGCACACCATAATAGCTGATAACCGCTTGTGGACAGTTTGGCAGCATAATCGACACACGATCCCCTTTTTGCAGTCCGATTTGTTTCAAATAATTTGCCAATGTGAGCGCCTGTTCATAAACTTCACGAAATGTAAGCGTTTTCCCAAAGAAATAAATCGCATCATGCTCGCCAAATTCCGCCGCCGTTTCCCGCAAGTAATCAGGCAATGTTTTATTAGGATAGTCAAGGTGATGCGGAATTTCCGGCGGATAATGAGTAAGCCATGGTTTTTCCATCGTACTCCCCCTTATCAAAAAAATTTCAGATGGTTTATTTTTATTTTATTACACTTTTTTGAATTTTACATCAAAAAAAACGCCCTATCTCATAGGGCGTTAAAAAAACAAATAGATGACGCCGATAAGAACAAAAAACACACATAGTATAAACAATAATTTTGCCAATGTTTCCATCGTTTTGTTTTTCCACGCTAAATAGACGATGCCAATGATCAAAAAAATTCCACATAAAACAAGCAACATTCTTACTAATGTCTCCATCTTTTAACTCCCTTTACCGAATTCCTTCTCCAATAACAAACGATAAGCCGATGGAAATAACCATGGAAATCAGCCCAACCGCCCGATTGTCTTTCGCAATCTCTTCGTCGATATTAAACTTTGGAGTAAGAAACTCATAAATAAAATACGCAACGAGTAGCAAAATAAAGCCATACACTCCCCAGCCGATCATCGCCAGCAGTGATTCATGATGGCGAAGAGCATAGCGAAAAATATTGGCAATACCAAAAATTTTCCCGCCTGTTGCCATCGCCACCGCGACATTTCCTTTTTGAATCTCTTCCCAATTTTTATATTTTGTCACTAGCTCAAATATAGTTAAAAACACGACCATGCATAAAACAGCCACGCTAAAATTGGCGGCAATCTTTACGATTTCGTTTTCCCAAAACGAACTCATCACGTTCTCTCCTCGTCATTTCAGTTCGACAATCGTTACCCCTGTTCCTCCTTCATTTGCTTCACCAAAATGGAAGTTTTTCACAGAGCGATGCTTTTTCAAAAATTCTTGCACCCCTTTGCGAAGCGCTCCTGTCCCTTTTCCGTGAATGATCGAAACGCGAGGATATCCCGCTAAAAGCGCATCATCAATATATTTTTCTAAACGGACTATCGCATCTTCGTACCGTTCCCCGCGCAAGTCAAGCTCCAATCCGACATGATAGTCTTTTCCTTTTACGGTAGCGAGCGGTTTTGTCTCCGTTTTCGGCGCACTGCCGATATATTCTAAATCCCGTTCGTTGATTTTCATCTTTAAAATGCCGAGCTGTACTTGCCACTCATCATCAGAAACCTTTTCCACAAGATATCCTTTTTGATTTAAACTTGTCACTTTTACTTCATCGCCAGGCTGAAAGGCGTGCTGCGTCTGTTTTTTTCTTTCTTTTTTCTTCTTCTCTAATGTTGGAATCGCTTCTTCTAGGCGTTTTTTCGCCTCAATCAGTTCATGCTCTTTAATTTCCGCTTGTTTTTCTTTTTGCATTCGGCGAAGTTCGCGAATAATTCGCTCAGCCTCTTGCTGGGAAGCGCGGACGATGTCGGCTGCTTTCCGTTTCGCTTCTTCTATTATTTCATCGCGTTTTTCATGAAGTTCTTCCCATTTTTGCTTCCAATCGCTGCGGAGTTTTTCCGCTTCCATGCGCGCTTCTTTTGCTTTTTTCTCTTCCTCTTCCGCCCGCTTCTTGCTTTGTTCTAGCGAAGCGATCATATTTTCCACTTTGTTGCTTTCTGCGCTAATATGCGATTTTGCCCGTTCGATAATGCGCTCATCGAGTCCAAGCCGCTTCGATATTTCAAAGGCATTGCTTCGCCCTGGGATGCCAATCAATAACTTATACGTCGGACGAAGCGTTTCGGTGTCAAATTCGACACTTGCATTGATCACGCCGTCACGATTGTATCCGTATGCTTTTAACTCCGGATAATGGGTGGTCGCCACCGTACGTGCTCCGCGCCCGTGCACTTCATCTAAAATGGCGATCGCCAACGCCGCGCCTTCTTGCGGATCGGTTCCCGCACCTAATTCATCGAATAAAACGAGACTTTCATGATCAACGTTGCGTAAAATATCAACGATATTGACCATATGAGAAGAAAATGTGCTTAAACTTTGTTCAATCGATTGCTCATCCCCGATATCCGCATAGACGGAACGGAATACTGCTAATTCAGAACCATCGAGCGCAGGAATAAATAAGCCTGCTTGCGCCATCAATGTCAATAATCCGATCGTTTTTAATGTGACTGTTTTCCCGCCGGTGTTTGGACCGGTAATAACGATCGTTGTATAGTCTTTGCCAAGCTCAATGTCATTCGGAACAACAACGTCCTGGTCAATGAGCGGATGGCGCGCCTGTAATAACCGGATATAGCCGCGATCATTCATCACAGGCTTTGTCGCTTTCAATTTATTGGCATATTTTGCTTTGGCGAAAATAAAATCGAGCTGTGCCAATATGTCGACATTTTCGAGCAATGCTTCCGCGTGTTCGGCTACAATGCTTGTCAACTCCGTTAAAATCCGCTCAATTTCTCGTTTCTCTTTGACACGCGCTTCTTGGAGCTGGTTATTTAATTCTACCACTGCTTGCGGTTCAATAAACAATGTTGCTCCCGAAGCCGATTGATCATGGACGATGCCGCCGTAAACACCGCGATACTCCTGTTTTACTGGAATGACGTAGCGGTCGTTGCGAATCGTAATAATCGCATCAGATAACATTTTTTGCGCCGACTGCGAACGAATGATATTCTCCAATTTTTCGCGCACCCGCGCCTCAGTTGTTCGAAGCTGCTGGCGGATAGAACGCAACCGTTCGCTCGCATGATCCATCACTTCACCATGATCATCAATACAGCGTTCAATGGCCTGTTGCACTTCCGGAAGCGCAGCAAGTTTTTCCGCATAGCCTGCCAAATGAGGAAACTCTTCTTTCTCTTCATGCAGCGATTCAATAAACTGCTTCAATTGCCGGCTTGCAGAAATGGTGCTCGCAATATCTAAAAGCTCATGCGGACTAAGCGTTCCGCCGATTTTCGCACGCTTGAGGCTTGCTCGGATGTCAAAAATGCCGCCGAGCGGAACGTGCCCGCGCAGACGAAGCGCGGCTACCGCCTCGTCTGTTTCTTCTTGCCAGTTTGTGACCTCGGCAAAATGCGAAGAAGGAAATAGTTTTTCTACCTTTTCTTTTCCTAATGACGAAGATACATGTTCTAATAACTGCTCTTTTACTTTATCAAATTCTAATACGTGAAGCACTCTTGTATGCACGGATGAAAAACCTCCATCTGAAAATTGTCAACCAATTCGATTCCGAATACGTTTACCGATTGCGCTGCAAAAAGCTGCGCAACTCTTCAAGAGACCATGTATTGATCACCGTTTCCTTGCGAATCCATCCTTTTCGTGCGGTTATGACCCCTATTTCCATATGGTCAAGCATGTCCAAATGGTGGGCATCTGTATTAATCGCGATTTTTACTCCAGCATCTTGCGCTTTTTTCAAATAGGAATACGACAAATCGAGACGGTTCGGATTCGCATTTAACTCAAGCGCCGTATTCGTTTCCCGCGCCAATTCGATAAGCATGTCTATATCTACGTCATATCCGTCTCGCTTTCCGATTAACCGCCCTGTCGGATGAGCGATCAAATCAACATGACGATTGCGAAGCGCAGCAGCAAGACGCTTCATAATCACGTCACGCGACTGGGAAAAACTTGAATGAATCGCAGCGATGACAAAGTCAAGTTCTTCGAGAACGCCATCATCGTAATCAAGCGTCCCATCTGGCAAAATATCCATTTCTATTCCAGCCAAAATTGTAAAATCATCATATTTCGCGTTTAACCGTTCAATTTCTTCGCGCTGCCGCTTTAACCGTTCGACCGTCAGCCCGTTGGTGACCTTTAAATATTGAGAATGATCGGTAATCGCCATATAGCGGTAGCCTTTTTTCCGGCATGCTTCCGCCATTTCCTCGATCGAGCACGCTCCGTCGCTCCAAGTAGAGTGCATATGCAAATCTCCTTGAATGTGGGAAAGGCAAAGAAGCGAATAGTCGTCGCGATAGCGGTCGACTTCGGTCCCATCTTCCCTTAGTTCCGGCGGAATAAACGGCAACTGGAAATGGGCAAAAAACGCTTGTTCATCAGAAAATGTTTTCACTTCTCCCGTTTTCACATTCTCTACTCCATACTCACTAATTTTTTCACCGCGCTCTTTTGCCAGCTGCCGCATGCGGACATTATGTTCTTTCGATCCCGTAAAATGATGGAGCGTCGTGGCGAACTGCTCCGGTGTCACTAAACGAAAATCAACAGCAATTTCATACTCATAGCGAAGCTCTAGGGACACTTTCGTATCACCGTTTGCAATCACATCTGAGACATTCGCTAGCTTCAATAACTGTTCCCGCACAAGATGCGGATCGTTCGTTGCGATAATGAAATCTAAATCTTTCACTGTTTCCTTCATTCGCCGCAAACTGCCGGCACGAGAAAAACGAACGATTCCTTCCATATTTTTAAGCTGATTTTCTATTTCCTCGGCAATCGGCAGCACAAAGGCTAACGGAAGCCGTTCCGGGCGAGAGCCGATTTCTTCAATGGCGGCTAAAAGCTTTTCTTCCGTTTTCTTTCCGAAGCCTGGAAGCTGCTGTACTTTCTGCTCGAGGCAAGCTTCTTTCAATGAAGCAATATCCACAATGCCCAGTTCTTGATATAGCTTTGCGATTTTCTTGCCGCCAAGTCCGGGAAGCCGAAGCAGGGTGAGCAAGCTCTCTGGAATTTTCTGTTTCAATTGTTCAAGAACGCTGGACGTTCCTGTTTCCAAAAATTCATGAATGACGCTTGCCGTCCCCTTTCCGATGCCGGGAATCGCGGTGAAATCGTCTATTTCCGCAATGCTTCGTTCATCAGTTTCCAATGCGCTTGCCGCTTTGCGAAACGCCGCAATTTTAAACGGATTTTCTCCTTTGATTTCCATATATAACGCAATCGTCTCCAGTAGACGAATGACATCTTTTTTATTTCCTTTCATTTTATCCCCACCTATCCGTACAACCCACTACGAAACATAATACAAGTTTTTTATGAAAAAGTACAAAAAAACTTCCCTATGAATATAGAGAAGTTACTATGCCATATAATGAATCCACATTTGCTTCAACATATCAGACAAAAACGGAGTGTGCTTCACAATCACCATTGCCATAAAAGAATGTTGAAGCTTCGTTTGTATGCTTTCAATTGGGATAAGCGCACCAACGTATAAAAGTAAAAATACGATTAAGTACACTTCGATAAATCCCAACGCTCCGCCAGTCCAGCGGTTAATGCTGCGAAGAATCGGCAATTGCGCCACAAAATCAAGCATCGAACCGATGATTTGCAGCACAATTTTCGTTGCGAAGAATAAAATCGCAAATGCGATCGCTCGATAGTATGCTTCATCCAAATGCGTGCTTTCAAACAGCAGTTTGGCCGTCTCCGGGGCGCCGAACGTCGGATACGGAATCCACAGACGCAGCGGCGGCACTAATTTTTCATAATAAAGATAAGCGACGACAAAAGCGATGATAAAGCCGGCCATATGAATAAATTGCAAAATAAATCCCCGTTTTAGACCAATCATAAACCCCATTAAAAGGATAAAGAGCAAAAGAAGATCGACCATTCCGTTACTCATCCTTTTCTTTATGTAGTTTTTGTAAAAGCCGATCATATTCTTCTTTTAATTTTATATAATCATGAACGATGTTAATGGCTGTCAGTACCGCTAGTTTACTAATATCCAATGTCGGATTTTTCTCGCTAATCTCCCGCATTTTATCATCGACAATGGATGCCACTAAACGAATATGGCTTGAGCTTTCTGTGCCAACGATCGTATATTGCTGTCCGTATATATCGACTGTCACCCGCGTTTTTTGTTGCTCCGCCAAATGATTTCCCCCATTCCTCAAAATCCTATTGTTTATCATAACATGAATGCTGATATAATGAAAAGATACGACTACTATGATATGCAAAAGAAAAAACGATAGTGATTAGGAGTGAATGGCCATGGCAAATCACGTCATCACGGCAACAGCGACGATGCTTGAAGAAATGCGGAATCATTACGCTTCCGATATAACCGGACACCTTCCTGCAGGTGCTTTGTTCGTTGCCAAACGGTCCGGCTGCACGATCACCGCTTACCGCACGGGAAAAGTGCTGTTTCAAGGAAAAGAGGCAGAACAAGAAGCGGCAAAATGGATGAAAGAATCGGATCAAAAGGAAGCGCCAGTCCCCCAGCCCCCCTTGGCTGCCGCATCGGCAATCGGCTCCGATGAAGTCGGAACCGGAGATTATTTCGGACCAGTTGTCGTTGCCGCCGCATATGTTGCCAAAGACCAAATGGATGCGATCACAGCAATGGGAATAAAAGATTCGAAACTATTAACGGATGAAGCCATCCGACGGCTCGCCCCATCGCTTATGAACATGATCCCGAACCAAACGGTTATACTGTCCAATCCAATGTATAATGATTGGCAACGAAGCGGAATGCCGCAAACGAAAATAAAAGCGTTGCTGCATAATGAAGCGATTGGAAAGCTTGTCAAACAGCTTTCCCCTATAGAACCGGAAGCGATTATTATTGACCAATTTATTGAACGGGACTTATATTTTCGCTACCTCGAAAACGAAACAAATGTCGTCCGCGATCATGTGTATTGCTACCCGAAGGCAGAAACGGTTCATATTGCGGTGGCCGCTGCGTCAATGATCGCCCGCTACGTATTTTTGCAGGAAATGGAGCGGTTAAGCAAAGAAGTGGGCATGACATTGCCAAAAGGAGCAGGAGCGCAAGTCGATCAGGCCGCCGCCAAGCTTATCCAAACGCATGGGCCTGCCATTCTCGAAATGTGCGCGAAGCTTCATTTCGCCAATACGAAAAAAGCGGCACAGCTAGCGAAACAATAAAAAACTACCGCACAAACGAAATTTCCTTTGTGCGGTAGCACCACATACCTTATTTTTCTTCCAGCGCTTCCACCACTTTTTCCGCCGTGCTTCTGCTTGATTGCGGGTTTTGTCCCGTAATCAAATTGCCGTCACGCACGGAAAAGTCCGTCCATTTTTCACCGCGGACAAAATTGGCGCCTCTTAAGCGCAACGTCGACTCAAGCAAAAACGGCATATATTCATCTAATTGCACTTCTCTTTCTTCTTCATCCGTAAACGCCGTTACCGTTTTTCCTTTGACAAGCGGCGTTCCGTCTTTATATGTTACATTGACAAGCCCGGACGGACCGTGACACACAGCGCCAATGATTCTTCCATCTTCGGCAAATTGCTGCAGGACGTATTGCAATGTTTCATTATCTGGAAAATCGAACATCGTCCCATGACCGCCAGGAAGGAAAATCGCATCAAATCCAGTTGCATCGTCTTCGCTTAAGCGGGCCGTATTTTTCAACTCTTTTTCCGCTTGTGCCCAAGCTGGATCTTTTTCTTCAATGCTGCGCGGATCAAGCGGCACTTCCCCGCCTTGGATGCTTGCCACTTTCACGTCATATCCTTTTTCTTTAAAGACAAGATATGGAACGGCGAACTCCTCAAGCCAAAGCCCCGTTTTATGATCGTCGGTAATCGTTGTATGGTTGGTAACCACCATCAGCACACGCTTGCTCATTGGTTATTCCTCCTTTTATCGAATTCGTACTTTTATCATAGATTACCTTTCACAAAAGCACCAATAAATATGCTCAAAAAATCGGGATCCTTGCCAGATCCCGACTTTACTTCATAAACGGCCACCAGTTTGCCTTGCCAAATGTTTTAACCATCACCGGCACGAACAGCGGCAGTACAACAAGCGCGTATAAAATTAATCCAGTCAGCACAATCGTCGCGATTTGCAAGAGCGACAAGACGCCGGACGGATACATCGCCGCAAACGTCCCGCCTAAAATAACAGCGGCCGAAATAATAACCGTTCCCATATTGCGCATCGCCAACAGCATCGCTTCCTGCACCGGTTTGTCACGATATTCGTTGAAGCGGTCCATCAAGAAAATGCTGTAGTCGATGCCAAGCGCGATTAAGATGACAAACGCGAAAAACGATACCGCCCAGTTCAAACCGGCGTAGCCAAGCCCATTGACAAAAATAAGCTCGGTTACTGCCATCGATGTGTAGTATGTCAAAATAAGCGATAAAATTAAATACATCGGCATAATCAACGAACGAAGCAAAACGATTAAAATAAGCGCAATGCCGGCAAGCATCAACACAACGGTGCGGGAGTAGTCATTCGACGAAATCGTGTGCAAATCGGAATAAATGCTCGTCACTCCGCCAACGGCAACTTTTGCATTTTCGAGTTTCGTATCTTTCACCACACGCTCAACTGCTTGTTTAATATCATCGATTTTGTTCAACGCCGATGTGGAATACGGGTTTTCATCGAAAATCACATCAAACGTCACGACTTTTTTGTCTTTGGACATATACGCATCTTGCGCTTTGGCAAATTCTTTGCTTTCAAGCACTTGTTTCGGCAAATACCAGCCTGTCATTTCTTTGTTTGGCGAAGACGCAAGCTCGGATAAATAGCTTTCTGCGGAACCTAGGCCTTTCGATACTTTCCGAAGACCGTTGGCACTTTGATCAAGCCCTGTAATTAATTGACTCATTTGCCCGTCTAATTGGGAAAATCCTCGCAGCAGCTGTTCTTGCCCAGCGTTCACTTCGCTTAATCCATTCGACAGCTGCGGAAGACGCCCGATTACTTGACGCTGTCCATTTGCTGCTTTATCCATCCCTTTTTGCAGTTCATCAAGCCCGGCGATCAGTTTGGTCATCCCATCAACCAACGCTTTTTGGCCGCTGATAAGCTGCGCAAACGAGCCGTTTGCTTGACGGACTCCAGCGCTTGCCTGTTTGAGTGCGGTATTTAATTGCGTAAAACCTGCAGTCATTTGCTGGGATCGTTGTGCTAATCCCGCCGCAATCATTTTTGTTCGCTGATATTCTGGATCCTGCTGCAGCTCTGGATGTGTTTGCTCTATATGATTCAACGATGCGCTCACCGAGGATAATTGCTCCGATAGGGTGTTCATGCCGTCTTGCAGCTGTTCATACTGGCTGATAAGCGAAGAGAGCCCGGCACCCGCCTTTTCATATCCTTGCAGCAACTGCTCAGCGCCTCGCTTTAACTTTTTCGCATTATCCTTGATTGTTGCCAATCCTTTTTTGATTTCGCCAGCTCCCATCGAACCGCTGCGAATGCCTTGTTCAATTTGCGCAAGTCCTTTTTGAAGGTCGCTAACGCCCATTTTGAGCCGCTCTGTTCCTGATGCAAGCTCTTCCATACCGTTTATCGCTTGTTTTAATTTTGGCGCGGATGCGGAAAGCTGTTTGCTCGCTTGACTTAGTCCAGAGCTGATTTTCTCAATCCCTTCTTTTCCTTGTCCAAGACCATCTTTTAAGCTTTTCGCTTGCTCGGTGACAAACAATTGTTCAATTGGCTCCCCAGTCGGGCGTGTAACAGAACGCACTTTGTCGATACCATCGATTTTTTCGACTTCACGGCTGATTTTTTCAATAAGGGCAAAATATTCTTGCGAGTTCATCGCTTCATCGTTTTTCATGACGATTTGTGTTGGCATCGCTTCGCCAGGATTAAAATTTTTAGCGATAATGTTGAACGCTTTGACGGACGCATAGTCATCACCAATTTCCTCAAGGGAATCAAATGACAAATCCCCATCATACGTCGCCAACACCGGAACGGTAATGACCGCAACGATGCCTAACGCAATGAGCGGTCTAGCAAACGCAAACCGTCCCGCGGCATCCCATAAGCGGCTTTGTTTATGCTCTAAATTTCCTTTCGCCGGCCAAAACAAATTTGGACCAAGCACCGCCATAAAAAACGGCACCAACGTCATTAGCGCAACGAGGAGCACCGCTACCCCAACCGCCACCGCGGCAGCCGATTGATATAACTTAAACGTTGATAATCCAATTGCGGCAAACCCGATCATCACCGCAATTCCGCTGAACAATACCGTTTTTCCAGCGGTGCGGTACGTGGCGACAATCGCATCCGTGCGGTTTTCGTGCTGCGAAAGTTCTTCCTTAAACCGGCTTAACAGCAAAATACAATAGTCCGTTCCGATTCCAAACAGCACGGCAACTAAAAAGATTTGCGTAAACGTAGAGAGCGGAAAATTCACTTGATCCACGAGAAAAGCGACAATCGACTGTGATACTAAATACGTCATCCCAACGGTGATAAGCGGAATGAGTGGCGCGACAAACGAACGGAACACGACAAGCAACACCACTAAAATAAACACAACCGTAATGCCTTCCGTCTTTTTCAACCCTTTCTGCGAGCTGACGACAACGTCTTCGTCAATCATCCAGCCACCCGTGTAATAATGTTCGACAGAAATGTCATCAATCGCTTTGTAAAGCGCCTTGCTTATTTCTTTCGCGCTTCTTCCGTTCCGCTCCAGCTTCACGGACGTTAAAATCGTCGTGCCATCTTTAGAAACAAGTTGATCTTTCAATTCCTTTTCTTTAAACGGGGAGATAATCTCGGTAATTCCGAGTTTCTCTTTTTGCGCTTCCAACTGTTTAACGGCGCGCTCCGCTTCCTTCCAATCGCTGGCCGTCAGCCCTCCTTTGCGGTAAAACACAAGTGCTGTTGACAGTTCGCTTCCTTTGTTCTCCTTCTTTTGCACTTCGTTTAAAATATCGATCGCAAGCGAAGACGAGTAGCCTTTTGGCACGTTAAGCTGCCCTTTCTCGCGGACAAGATCGGCCATGTTCGGCGCCGTCGCCATCAGCACGACAAGAGCGGCAATCCACGCCAACAGCACGAACCACTTTCCTTTGACGATTCCTCTCACGATGTTCCCTCCATCTCTTGCAAAATACGGGCAAGTTTTTCATACGTTTGAATAAACGATTCAATTTCTCTCTCCGAAAATTTGGTTATGAACGATTCGACTAATTTATGAATTTTTTCTTCCGCATTCGCAATCCACTCATCTCCTTTTTTAGTCAACGTTAAATAGATAACCCGCCGATCATTTTTATCGCGCGCGCGCTGAAGCAAGCCTTTTTCGGCAAGACGGTTTGTCATCGCCGTAATCGCGCTTTTGTTTACGCCAAACATGGACGCAAGTTCTGTCGATGTGCATTTCGCTTTCTTTTTTATGTAGCGAAGCAGGTAATATTGGTCGTTTGTCATATCCTTATCGAGCTCGCATTTCACAAGCGCCGCCGCTTTTCTCATCACGATAAAGGAAACGGACAAATATCGTTCTACTAAATCGTGAATGTTCCCGCACCGCAAGCTATCACTCCTCTTTGTAAAAAATAGTTCAATTATTTAACTATTTAACAATGTAACAATCTCCTAGAAAAAAAGTCAACGGAGAAGATTTTCTTTTTTCCAATGAACAATGATATAATGAAGGAAAGTACGGGAGGAATCGAAAATGAAAAGAGAACCGTCCGAACCGTATTCGTATCAAGATTACCTTCAGTGGGAAGGGCGCTGGGAACTCATTGACGGCGTAGCGTATAATATGAGCCCATCTCCGACGTGGGAGCATCAATTCGCCATAGTAGAGCTGTCATTTATATTGCGTTCCTATTTTCAAAATAAAAATTGCTATGTAGCGATTGCTCCGTTTGATGTTCGATTTTCAAACGATGGCGATTACGAGCGGGCACCCCATGTCGTTCAGCCCGACATCTCTGTTATTTGCCATAAACATCAATTAACGAACAATGGCTGTTTAGGCGCTCCAACGCTAGTTATCGAAGTGCTTTCCCCATCAACGGCATTAAAAGACAGAAACGAAAAATTCAAGCTATATGAAAAATTTGGCGTCCAAGAATACTGGATTGTTGATCCGGTTTACCAAACGATCGAAGTATTTGGGTTCGAAGACGGTTTTTTCAAAAAAAGAGAGGTATTTGGCAAAGATCAACAGTTAACGTCATTCGTTTTTCCTGACTTGACAGTTGAAGTTAGTTCTATATTTTTCCCGACGGAATAAAGATGGAAAACTTCGATGCTTTTTTATGTAAGAACACGCTAAACAAACCGCAGCCAAATGTCGAAAATACAAATAAGCTTCTATGGAGCCATTGATGGCAGAACGTTCTGACCCAATCATGGTAGTGTTCCCAGCTCTTCCAGACCTCTTCTGCCCAAGCTTTAAGCGTCTCGCCTCTTTTCTTGCCCGGTTCCGCACGCAACATATCAAATACCGTCAGCGAAATATGTTTGATGAGGCGGTTCGAAGCGAAGCTGCCGCTGCTCGGCTAATTCCATGTGTGCTTTCTGTACTTGTTTTCCTGTGTATCCGCATTCAACAGATAAATATAAGCTGATAAGCGCAAATGCTGTTGTAATGCTGCGCGTCACTCCTCCTAAATGTTGCGCGCCATAGGCGTCGACGGCTAGTTGATGGATGAAGTCAGGATCATTTTTTGACATGTTATATACGGTTAATTCTCCGTAAAGCTCCCAGCACTCGCAGATGCGTGATAACGGTCGCAAGGCTCTACATTTTTACTGGGAAGTTTCCATTTGCATCCTGGGCATTCTACAAGAAGATTTCCCATTCGAAAGTACCTCCGCACGCTCCTTTTCATTTTACAAAATAAAAATGTATCTCCTTGGAAGCCACACACCACGATAAAAAACAAAGGCCAAGATAGGATCGTTTCCGGAAACGAATAGGACCGATTACGCTGCAATATCGCGCTTCCGGAAAATAAACCATGTCAGTGCGTTAAATATAACAAATTGAACTACCCCCACTTACCAGCTAATGCCGGTTGAAGTGGGGGATTCTTGTTTCCTCTGGCCGCAGTTGCTCAAAGGTCCCAAGAACCCCCTCCGTTCAACGAGAGGAGTAGCCATACGAGATGTCCGAAGTGTCCCTTTTGGGACGACCAGCTATATGCCTGTGAAAGCACATATAGAAGGTACACCATCTTCCATTCGTATGGCGTCCAAAGAACGCATTGCAATGCACCCAGCTCCTAGAATCGCCATCTGCTCCGGTGACGAGAGTAAGATACTGGTACAATGCGTTCTTTTATTTTAAAGCGCTAAGCGATAATGAACTCTCGTTGTTGATTACGCTAAAGCTTTTATTAATTGATGTTTTTCTTCTTCTAACAACGATGAGTGAGAAACATCTATCCCTTGGTGTGGTTGATTCACATTAAAAAGATGGTATAGTGTATGTGTACGAACCAAAAACTTCTTACCCAAAATAGACCAATGCTTCCAATGATGAGAAGCATCTTTCGGGACATACTTTTTAAGTACCTTTGGAGTTTTTTCTTTATATCCTAATCCTCGACGGCCAATCGTGAATGCAGCTGCTTGGTGGATAGAGATACCGAATTTGCGCATATATTTCAGTTTTCCAGAGACAGAAGTAAAAGCCGGATTCACTTCTATAACAGCAACTCCCATTTTATCGGCACGGCTTTTGATCGCTTGTATCATTTTTCGATACGCGAACATGCTTTTCATCCGGTTTGCTTTCTTGTTGCCGTATTGATTGCCTGTTTTTGATAAGGTGGTATCTAACTTCTCCAACACCATAGGCTTTTTCTTTCGAACCGCAATATCCACTAAAGCAATGGCTTCTGCTTCAATGATTTTTGTAATCTGGCCCGAAGTTTTCCCTTCTATCGAAAACAAAAGTTTTCCACTTTCCAAAAAGTTTCCGTCTTTCGAAACATCCGTCCAAGCAATGTGATTGTAGTTGCAATCTACTCCGATCACTCCGCCAGAGGTAGAAAAATTAATATATGGATTCGATTCTACATCCACTAAACATTTGATGATATAGTATTCCCCGTGATCTTCCACGGACCAAGAGATTGGTTTTCCGTATTCTTTTTTATTTTTACATTGGATTTGATCTGTCACCGTTTTATTCACCATTTCTTGGCCGTAAGGGAATATTACTCTCGGAAAGGTGACTACTTTTCCTGTTATCGAGTTCATATGAAGTTCTTTTGTAATTGGATTATAGTGAAACACAAAGTTCCCAGAGCCGGCATCTTTCCGGCCGGAGATAATCATTTCTTTATTTCGCGCAGCGAAAAATCGCTTTCTCCAAGCTTCGTGATCCTTTATAAACTCTTCTTTCGTAAATTGCTGTTTAAACAACTTTTTGCCTCCGAACACGACACTTGGGATATGTTCTTTTAATTTCATTTTCTTTTGTTCTAATCTATCTAGACGATGTTTTAAACGACCGATTTTTGCTTTCGTCCGTTTCATTTTCACATCTAAATAACGATGTTCAAACAAATAGGAATTCATCCAAATCAAAGATTTGTTTTTTAATTCAAGAGAAATGATTCCGCTTTTATGCAAAACAAAGTTTGTATTTTTCGGAAACTGTAGGTTTCCTTTGATACAACTCTCTTTGATTTTGCGTAATTTCGTAAGTTTAGTTCGTTCTGTTTTCAGTTTTTTCTTCACATCTTTTATTTTTTCTTCTGTCTGTTGAACGTGTATTTTATTTAATTCCATTAGAGAGGAGAAAAGAGCATTGGCTTCTCGGACTGCACTGTTGGCGAAATAATCGTTCAGTCCGTACTTTTTCTTCACAGCAATATGCAGACTTGGATACAATTTTCGTCCCCATCGTTTTTCTCGGACCAGTGTTTGAAAAGCGAAACGCTTTGCACGATGGAATAACTCTAATGCATAAGATGTTTCCGTCACATGAAGAATATCCATTTCTGATTTATACAATCTTCTCGAAAAATAAGCTTTTTTCATCTTTTCTCCACCTCTAACGGAACATAAGTTCGATATATTTATTCATATTTTATGACAAAAGAAGACAGTTTTTCAACTATCATGATGATGAAAAAAACAAAAAATGACGATTCATCCCCCACCTACGCTTCGCTAAGAGGTGAGGGTCTTCTCGGCAAAAAAAGATAAACAAGCAGCATCATCATGGAAAATGTCATCGTCATTCCTTCGACAAGCGGCGTTCCATCAATATATTGCGCTAAGTTTGTATTGGCAAATAATAAATATTTTGCCCAGTCAAATTTCATGGCAAGAAACACCGTAATCTGCGGACCAACAAACAGAGCAAAAGTCGCCAGTCCAATCGCAAGCGAGTGATTGCGAAACACCGCGGATATCATAAACGCAAAGGTCGTCATCATAACAAGATCAACGCAATTAAGTGCGTATACTTGCATCACATAGAGAAGCATGTTTTTCTCCACAACCGCTCCGTTTTGGTACGCTAAATATGGTTCGCGGATGTTTTCGATTCCGAAAACGACCGCGGCGATGACGGACGAGAAAATAAACAGCAATAAAAGCATACAAAGCGCAAACAACAGGGCAGCAATGTATTTCGAAAGCAAAATTTTCGTGCGGCTGGCGGGACGAATGAGAAGCAGCTTGATCGTTCCCCACGAAAATTCACTGGCTACGCTTCCTGCCGCCACAATAATCGTAAACAGTGTGAAAATAAAAAATATCGAAACAAACAACCGTAACTAGCGCCAAAACAATAAACGGCTTGTTCCCACGAAGCCGCGGAAACGCACGCGCCATAGCCTCTTGAACGTAAAATAGCGTGATGCTCCAGCTAAACAGGAACGGCCACCCGATGAAAGAAAAAGTACGAAACGGAATATAGAAAAGGAGATCACCGCTTTCCTCTACATTGCCAAAGAGAAAACTTGCCAAAAAAATATATCCGTAAAGAAGGCCCGCGGCGCTAAGGAATTGCCATAAATATGGTCTAGGCCTGGATTCGCCAATAAAATAGGACATTTTCTTTCCTCTCCCTCCATGCTATTCCCATAAGCGATCATAACAAAACAATAAGGTATATTTTCTTCGCTGCCGCATGAAACTCCTCTCTTTGCAAAAAATCCCCCGCCTTATGTTTCCGCATAAGACGAGGGATTCTATTTATCCGCGCAATGTCGCGCCGAATTGCTGTTCCACCGCTTGAATCACTTTTTCGTGAACGGCGGTTACTTCTTCGTCGGTTAATGTGCGTTCTGGATCGTAGTAACGGAGCGAGAAGGCGATCGATTTTTTGCCGTCTGGGAGTCGGTCGCCTTTGTATACGTCGAAAATGGATACTTCTTTTAATAGCTCGCCGCCCGCTTCGATAATCGCTTTTTGCAGCTCGCCGGCGACGACGTTTTCATCGACAACAAGGGCAATATCACGCGTAATCGATGGGAAGCGCGGAATTGGCGAGTAGCGAATATCCTCGACTTCCGCGTTTAACAACTCGGTCAAGGCAAGTTCAAAGACATATGTTTCTTTTAAATCGTAGTCTTTTTGCACGACTGGATGGAGCTGGCCGACAAAGCCGATCGTCTTGCCATCTAGCAAAATATCAGCAGTGCGCCCCGGATGCATATGCTCGCGCTTTGCCTGCTTATATTCAACGCAATTCGTTAAGCCCAGCAACTCGAACAATCCGTCTAAAATGCCCTTGACTACATAGAAATCAACCGCTTTTTTCTCGCCTTGCCATAAGTGGGCATGCCATACGCCTGTTACGACTCCAGCGAGACGTTCTTTTTCGCTTGGCAGTTCGTTTTCGCCGCTTGTGAGATATACCGCGCCTGTTTCATAGACAGCGACGTTTTCGACTTGGCGCGCGCGGTTATAGCTCGCTACTTCCAGCAAATGCGGCAGCAAACTTTGGCGAAGGACGCTGCGCTCTTCGCTCATCGGAAGCGCCAAGCGGATCGGTTCCGCCGTTTCTAACGCGAACATCGTCGCTTTTTCCTCGCTTGTAAGAGAATACGTAATCGCTTGGAAAAGGCCGACGTCTTCTAAGTAACGGCGCACTTGCCGGCGTTTTGCTTGATACGGCGTCAGTTTGCCCGGCTTCGCTTCCGCGACCGGCAATGTTGCCGGCAATCGGTCATAGCCATATAATCTCGCTACTTCTTCAATAATATCTTCTTCAATCGTAATGTCACGGCGGCGTGATGGAACGGTAATCGTAAATGTTCCGTTATCTTCAGTAAACGCAAATTGCAAGTTTGTTAAAATCGTGGCAACTTCGTCTTTGGTAATCGCCGTGCCGAGCACGCGGTTAATGCGGTCTAGCGTAATGGTAATCGTCACTTCTCGTTCTTGTAACGTATTGGCTTCGACAATGCCGCCAACGACTTCGCCGCCAGCGTATTTCGCCATTAACGAAGCCGCACGGTCTAGCGCCTCTTTCGTCCGCGCCGGATCAATGCCTTTTTCAAAGCGCGTGCTTGCTTCACTGCGCAAGCCATGATCTTTCGATGCTTTGCGAATGACGGCGCTGGTGAAGTAAGCCGATTCGATAAACACGGTCGTCGTGTCGTTTCTTACTTCGGAGTTGGCTCCCCCCATGACGCCAGCAAGCGCGACGGGTTCCTTTCCGTTCGTAATGACAAGATGATCCTCCGTCAACGTTCTTTCCGTATCATCTAATGTCACGATCGTTTCGCCTGCTTTCGCGCGGCGCACAACAATCTCTTTCGAACCAAGGCGGTCATAGTCAAACGCATGAAGCGGCTGGCCGTACTCCAGCAAAATATAGTTCGTAATATCGACAACGTTGTTATGCGGACGAATTCCTGCCGCCATTAAGCGCGTCTGCATCCAAAGCGGCGACGGGCCGATTTTCACGTTTTTCACAATGCGTCCTGCATATAATGGATTGTCTTGGGGCGCATCGACGCGCACAGAAATATAATCATGGACATTTTCGTTATTTTCTTGAAGCTCAATGGTTGGAAGTTTCACGTCTCTCCCTAAAATCGCCGCCACTTCATATGCGACGCCAATCATGCTTAAGCAATCGGCGCGGTTTGGCGTAAGCCCAAGTTCTAACACTTCATCGTCTAAATTTAATAATTCCAATGCATCGGCGCCAACCGGTGCGTCGCTTGGAAAGACGAAAATGCCATCAGCGTACTCTTTCGGAACTAATTTTGATTCAACACCGAGCTCTTGCAAGGAACAAATCATGCCGTTTGATTCTTCTCCGCGCAGTTTTGCCCGTTTAATTTTCAAATTGCCTGGCAAAACCGCACCGACTTTCGCCACCGCTACTTTTTGCCCTTTGGCGACATTTGGGGCGCCGCAAATAATTTGCACCGGCTCGCCTTCTCCGATATCGACGAGACATTTGCTCAATTTATCGGCATTTGGATGTTGTTCGCGCTCAAGCACATGTCCAACGACAACGCCTTTTGCCCCTTTATTCAATACTTCCACACTTTCGACTTCAATGCCGCTTTTGGTGACGAGGTCGGCTAGTTCTTTTGCCGTTATTCCCGTAAGGTCTACATATTCTTGCAGCCATTTATAAGAAACAAACATCAGTCAAACCTCCCTTTTACACACGATGGAATTGTTGTAAGAAACGAATGTCATTTTGATAGAAATGGCGGATGTCATCAATACCGTATTTGAGCATCGCGATGCGCTCTGGTCCCATGCCAAACGCGAAACCAGTATATTTTTTCGAATCAAATCCGGCCATTTCTAATACGTTTGGATGGACCATGCCGGCGCCTAAAATTTCAATCCATCCTGTCCCTTTACATACGCTGCAGCCATGTCCGCCGCAATGGAAACAGGACACATCGACTTCAACCGATGGCTCGGTGAATGGGAAAAAGCTTGGACGGAAGCGGATTTCGCGATCTTCGCCAAACATTTTGCGGGCAAACTCGCGCAGCGTTCCTTTCAGGTCGCTCATGCGGATGTTTTCATCGACAACAAGCCCTTCGATTTGCGTAAATTGATGCGAGTGAGTCGCGTCATCATTGTCGCGGCGGTACACTTTTCCCGGGCAGATGATTTTCACTGGGCCGCGCCCTTGATGTTTTTCCATCGTACGCGCCTGCACCGGTGACGTATGGGTGCGAAGCAAAATTTCTTCGGTAATATAGAACGAATCTTGCATATCGCGCGCCGGATGGCCTTTTGGCAAGTTCAACGCTTCAAAATTGTAGTAGTCTTTCTCGACTTCCGGCCCTTCAGCAATCGTATAGCCCATGCCGATGAATAAATCTTCAATTTCTTCAATGACGCGTGTGAGCGGATGGTGATTTCCTCTTCGGACCGGGCGGCCTGGAAGCGTGACATCAATGGCTTCTGCGGCTAATTTTTTCTCGACTTCCTCTTGTTCGAGTTTCGCTTGCCTTGCTTCTAACGCGTTTTGAATCGCCTGGCGTACCTCGTTGGCGAGTGCGCCTATGACCGGACGCTCTTCTGGCGATAATGCCCCCATGCCGCGGAGCACTTCGGTAATCGGGCCTTTTTTGCCAAGATAAGCAACGCGCACCTCATTAAGTGCTTTCAAGTCACTGGCTTGTTCAATTTTTTCTAACGCTTCTTGTTGAAGCTGCTGCAACCGTTCTTTCATGGAAAATTCCTCCTTTTCTTCAATCAAATAAACGAAATGCTTCTTCTACTGCCCATGATTGATGCTCATGAAGCAACACTTTTCGAATATCTTTACGTCAACTACCCAACGGCTAAAGCCGTGGGCTTGCAACTAGCCTAATTGGCTGCCGCGTTCGGCTGGTTGACAGCAGCCCTGCGGATGTTTTCCGCAGCCACATTGTCGGCAGGGGCAGCGTACCCACAAGCTCGACAACAAAACTGATCCCTTGACGGTCTGTTTTCTTTGGCCACATGTCCGCAAACCGGACAGGTGCGGGAAGTATTTTTTGGATGAACCAATACCACCGGCACGCCAGCGATCGCTGCTTTATACTCAATAAACTTTCTCAACTGATAAAAAGACCAAGAAGAGTGTTGACGACGCTGTTGCTTTTTAACCGTTTTCTCGGTGCGTTGGCGGATGCCCTTTAAATCTTCAAGGGCAATGCCGCATCCGAGTGCCTTTGCCTTTTCAACAATCTTCTTGCTAATGCAGTGGTTCACATCACGGGCAAATAGTTTTTCCTTCTTGGAACGCTTTTTAAGCAGGCGTTTCGCTGACTTGGTGCCTTTCTTTTGGAGTTTGGCGCGAAGTTTCGCATGGCGGCGGCGCAGCACGTTGACCTTCGAGCCGGAAAATACCTCACCGGTGCTATCGACAGCGATATTAGTGATGCCAAGGTCCACACCGATAAATCCGTTTTCGGAATTGGACTGGCCTTCGGGAACGTCCACCACGAGCAGTAAATAAAAAATACCGTTTTGAAGGACTAAATCGGCTTGACCCCGAACACGGTTGCCGCACAGCAAACCTTGATGGTAGCGGCTAATGACCATAGGGATTTCCATTCTTCCTTGCAAGGTAAGGATGGAAGCATACTCTAACCCTTTAAAGGACAGGATTCTTTCATCATACACGATGGCACCGGTTTCTTTAAAGTTATGCAAGGTTTTTTTATCCAAACGATAGCTTTCCGACACTTTGCCGATGGCACGAACGGTCATTTGGGCAGAGAGGCCAAATTTTTCCCTGACGTCATAGTAGCAAAGCCGCTGGATTTTCGTTTTGGAAAAGGTTCTGGAGCGAAAAGCAATCTCGCTAATATAGTTGCATGCTTGGTTAAACCGTTTCATTGTTTCCAGCAGCGCATGAAACTGTTCAAGAGTTGGCATTAATTTAATCTTGAGAGTGCAGAGCATTCTTGATTCACCTACCTTTCTAAATACAGTGTACTTATATTGAACGAAAAATTCAATATATACTGAAAATATAAACCCCGCCTTCCTCTCACAGCTAAAGCAGTGGGCTTCCGGCGGATGTTCTCGTGAAATCCACACTAGTATGTTCCATAAAAAAACTCGCCCCTTGCCATAAGGGACGAGTGCACTCGCGGTACCACCCTTGTTAACAGCGCAAAAAGGCGCTGTTCGCTTCATTGTGATAACGGCATAGGCCGGAACACCTTTACATTCCGCAAGCACGGAATGGTCCCGGTGTCAACTCCAGAGGTGAATTCACTTGCTTCTACCATAAAAACGCTCCCAGTCTACGGCGTTTTCTCCCTGGATGGCGAGTGGCAAGCTACTCTTCTCTTTCATCGTTGTTTTCTATATTTCCCTATTTTTATATTATCTTTATATCCCATATGTTCAGATAAATAATGCTGTATTATATTATAAGCAAACGGCGAACATCGCGCAACACACACAATCTATATGAAAACAGCCTATGCTTTTGCGTCCCGTAAATGATAAAGCAAAATCCCGGCAGCGACGGCAACATTTAACGACTCGGCCTGTCCATAAATCGGAATGTATAAATTTTTCATCGTCATTTGCAGCAATTTCTTATGAACCCCGCTTCCTTCATTGCCGACAAGCAAGGCAAACGGACGCACCGGTTTGATATGACGATAATCTTCCCCATTTTCCAGCGCTGTTCCGTAAATCGCGACATTTTTTTCGCGCAGACGCTCGATCCATTCACGGAGATTTCCGCGAATAATCGGCAGATGAAAAAGCGAACCTTGGGTAGCGCGGATGACTTTCGGATTATACAAGTCAGCGCATCCTTCGCCAAGAATAACGGCATCGATTCCAGCCGCATCGGCGGTGCGGATCATTGTGCCGATGTTGCCCGGGTCTTGTACGGCGTCAATCAGAAGCACATTCGCCTGCGTCCAGTCTATATCGCCATAGGAAAACTGTTCGCATACGGCCGCGATGCCTTGCGGCGTTTCCGTATCACTGATCGCTTTCATCACTTCTTCCGTCACGATCGTTACAGGAAGGTGGCCCGCATTCCAGCTTGGCGGAATCTCCTTTTTTTCGTCAACAATCAGTTCAACAAGAGGCGCATGGCTCTTTAGCGCTTCTTCGACTAAATGAAAACCTTCAATTAGAAATAACCCTATTTTTTCCCGGCCTTTTTTCGTGAGCAGTTTTTTCCATTCTTTCACTTGCGGATTTTTGGTGGACTGGATTCGTTTCAACGTTCACTTCCCCTTTACGCCCCAATGCTTGGCAATAAACTCATCGCGTCCTGATGCGGCGCGGTCTTCTTTATAATGCTTTGGGTTTTTCTTATGGTAGTTTTGGTGATATTCCTCGGCCGGATAAAACTTTGTTGCCGGCAAAATTTTCGTGACGATCGGCTTGGAAAACTTCCCGCTTTCCTCAAGCGCCCATTTTGATGCTTCCGCTTTTTGCCGCTGCTCTTCATTATGGTAAAAGATCGCTGTCCGATATTGCGGGCCGCGGTCATGAAACTGTCCGCCGTCATCGGTCGGATCAATTTGGCACCAATACAGTTCAAGCAATCGTTCGTATGGAAAAACATTTGGATCAAATGTAATCTGCACCGCTTCGTAATGCCCTGTCGTTCCCGTTTTCACTTGTTCATATGTCGGGTTTTCGACATGTCCGCCCGTATAGCCGGAAACAATGCCGTATATTCCATCGAGTTCTTCAAATGGAGTGACCATGCACCAAAAACAGCCTCCGGCAAATGTTGCTTTTTCCATGTTTCTCTCTCCTCCATGTAAAATCGTATTTTTCATTATAGCAAAAATTACAGCGATCAAACACCAAACAAAACAAATCAAATCAACAAACAATTTGTTTTCATTTTTGCATTTCTCATACATATTCAGAAAAATTCCCGTTAAAAATAAGCTTGTACTATATATAGAGGAGTGAATGGAATGGATTTAAACTTGCGCCATGCGATTATGCAAAATGTCGCCAATAATACAAAAGAACAATTAGAAGACACGATCGAGGACGCGATTCAACGCGGCGAGGAAAAATATTTGCCGGGTCTTGGCGTGCTGTTTGAGGCGATTTGGAATCATGCGAGCGAGCAGCAAAAAGACGAAATGCTCGCGACACTTGAACAAGCGGTCAAACAACAAGCATAAAAGGGAAGCTTTATTCCGCTTCCCTTTTCTCCTTCACCGCTATCATTCGAATCCGTTTATAATCCGCAATCCATACGCCATCCCTAACTCAGACACAAACGATAACTTTTCATCATATGCATCCGCATTCCATACATTCACAGAAACCAATTTCTCTTCCCCCTAAGTTTGTTATGCTAATATATGTTTTTTCATTCCCGCATCTCTATCTTTCACTTCTGTAATCCCTTCGCTAAAAAGAAAAGCCGACATTGATTTGCCGGCTTCTCTTCGCTGATCATTCGAATGTAATTTGTTTAACTTTTTCCGCGTCTAAACGCTTGATGACTTCGACAAGCAGCTTCACGGTATTTTCATAGTCATCGCGGTGCAAAATCGCAGCATGAGAATGGATGTAGCGCGTTGGAATCGCAATCGTCAGCGATGGAACTCCGCTTGCCGTCAAATGGATTGCGCCGGCGTCGGTGCCGCCTCCTGGCATTGCATCAAAATGATACGGAATGTCGAGTTCTTCGGCAACATCGATGACAAATTCGCGCAAACCGCGATGCGATACCATTGTTGCGTCGTATAAGACGATGTGCGGTCCTGCACCAAGCTTGCCCATCGCTTCTTTTTCTGAAACCCCTGGCGTATCGCCGGCAATGCCAACGTCCACAGCAAAAGCGATATCTGGCTGAATGAAATGCGCTGCTGTTCTCGCTCCGCGCAAACCGACTTCTTCTTGTACCGTCCCGACACCGTACACGACGTTTGGATGGTCTGCATCTTTCAATTGTTTTAACACGTCAATCGCAACCGCGCAGCCGATGCGGTTGTCCCATGCTTTCGCCATCAGCATTTTTTCGTTATTCAACACGGTAAATTCAAAATATGGAACGATCGAATCACCCGGGCGAACGCCCCATTCCATTGCTTCTTCGCGGCTTGTCGCTCCGATGTCGATGAACATATCTTTGATTTCAACCGGTTTTTTTCGCGCTTCCGGAGGCAAAATATGCGGCGGCTTCGAGCCAATCACACCTGTAATTTCGCCTTTTTTCGTTAAAATCGTCACGCGTTGAGCCAGCATCACTTGTCCCCACCAGCCGCCCAACGTTTGAAAGCGGATAAATCCTTTCTCATCGATTTGCGTCACCATGAAACCAACTTCGTCTAAATGCCCAGCGACCATAATTTTCGGGCTGTCGCTATCGCCTTTCTTTTTCGCAATCAAGCTACCAAGGCCGTCTGTCGTTACTTCATCGGCATAAGGAGCTATGTACTTTTTCATCACTTCGCGCGCTTCCCGTTCGTTTCCTGGAACGGCTTTCGCGTCCGTCAATTCTTTGAGCATCGTTAATGTTTCATCTAGCTTTGCCATTATGAAACCCCTTTCCTTTTTCATCCTCATTATTATACACGAAACAACAGGAATGTACAAAATTGGTTAATAATTCTGATTTTGCCGCTCATGATTAACTTGATTTTTTTGTTTATAGGCTTGTTCGATTTCTTCCATAGAAAAGCCTAGCTGTCCGCCAAGCAGCAAATACTCGGTAAACAGTCGGTTATAGCTTTGCCGTGATTTCGTTTTTCTAAACTCATCCGCCGCTCGAAAAACAACGAGAAATTGCTCGACAAGCGGCAAAGTAGCCAATTGCGGCGGAATCTCGGAATATAGAAAATCACTCTCCAAGCCGAGCGATAAAATAAAATGAAGGCCATCGACGTATTCTTCGAGCACCTTTTCTCGCGGAGACGGCGGCTTCACACTCCAAAATTTGAAACAGCGTGTTTCATTCGCAAGTTCGCCAATTTCGACAAGTAAAGCAAGTATTTTTTTATCAAACAAATCTTCCTCCTGTAATCTGTGTTGCGCTTCAATGCGCTCATCCAACTGCCGCTGCAGCGAGTAAAGTGACGATAAATCCATATTTTTCTCCTCCTATAAGTAAAAAATAATACATGTCATTGCTTCGATGGCAGCAATAAGCGGCAATCTGTAACGAAAGGAACGATGTTTCGTTTTGTGGCGGAACAAATGCATGCCAACGGTTGTGCCGATCGCGCCGCCAATGATAGAAATGAACCAGATCGTACTTTCGGCAATGCGCCATTTTCGATGCTTCGCTTTATATTTGTCAGCTGCCATCGTGAAAAAACCGATGAGATTGATGAACACAATATATTGTACCATGTTGATTTCCTTTCTATGAAAAAATGACCATCCCCATAAGCGAGAATGGCCATTGCTTCATTCATTATTGAAGTTTGCTTTTTGCAAGTTCTGCAAGTTGTGCAAACGCTGCTTGGTCGTTTACCGCCAAGTCCGCTAACATTTTGCGGTTTACTTCTACACCCGCTAATTTCAAACCGTGCATAAAACGGCTGTACGAAAGACCGTGCATGCGTGCGGCTGCGTTGATACGCGTAATCCAAAGTTTGCGGAAATCGCGTTTCCGTTGACGACGGTCGCGATACGCGTACATTAACGATTTCATTACTTGTTGGTTTGCGACTCTATATAAAGCATGTTTCGCTCCGAAATAACCTTTTGCTAATTTCAGCACTTTTTTGCGACGTCTGCGCGTTACCGTTCCACCTTTAACACGTGGCATATATATTCCCTCCTATATGTCTCCATTATTTCAAGTTGTCAAGCAATTGACGAATGCGTTTAAAGTCGCCAGGAGATACAAGCGTTGCTTTGCGAAGTTTACGTTTTTGTTTTTGCGTTTTGCTTGCAAATAAGTGGCTTGTATAAGCATGACCGCGTTTTAATTTACCAGTACCAGTCTTTTTAAAACGCTTTGCAGCGCCACGATGAGTTTTCATTTTTGGCATAGGGTGTTCCTCCTCACTCGATTATTTGTCATTTTTCGGTGCCAGTACTAAAAACATGCTGCGTCCGTCCATTTTTGGCGCAGTTTCGACAACGCCGATATCCGAACATGCTTCGGAGAACCGCTCTAATACGCGTTGACCGATTTCTTTATGCGTAATCGCTCGTCCTTTAAAGCGAATCGTCGCTTTTACTTTGTCGCCTTTTTCAAGAAACTTGCGCGCGTTGCGGAGCTTTGTATTGAAGTCGTGCTCCTCAATCGTTGGACTTAAGCGAATCTCTTTGACGTTGATGACTTTTTGTTTTTTACGCGCTTCTTTTTCTTTCTTTTGCTGTTCAAAGCGGAATTTGCCGTAATCCATGATGCGGCATACCGGCGGTTTCGCATTTGGTGCTACAAGAACTAAATCAAGATTTAATCTTGCAGCAATTTCAAGCGCCTCTTGTCGAGATTTAATTCCTAATTGTTCACCTTTTGGGTCAATTAAACGGACTTCGCGTGCACGAATATTTTCGTTAATAATAAAATCTTTGCTAATAACCAGCCACCTCCAAGGTTTTTTCCGAATTACTTGTTTGTCGCATCGCACACCCAACTTGAGCGGTTCCGGAAAAACAGCCGATCATCAGCCTTTTCCTGCTAACAAAAAAGTGTGGATGCATACGACACCCACACTACTTACGTTCGAAAACAATATCGCGAACCGTAACGACCTGTCAACAGCCATGCCGGCGTCAACCAGGTGAGAAGCGGGGTGCTTCTGCTTTAGTCACAAACAAGTATTCTATTCACTCTATACAATATATCACCTTGGAAGTGGCATGTCAAGGCGCTTTTCTTGATTGACAAACAACGTCTTTCATTATAGCGAATCATTGGCAGTTTGGCAAGTGAAAATGCGAAAACCGTGAAGAAAGAACTTCACGGTTTTCGTATTGCCTAGTTTCGACGCACTTCCGCTTTCAGAGCGGCAATAAAATCGTCGAGAGACATCGTTTCGCTTTTTTGTTCGCCGTATTTACGGACGTTGACGGCATTTTCTGCCATTTCTTTGTCACCAACGACAAGCATGTAAGGGATTTTTTGAATTTGCGCTTCACGAATTTTGTAGCCAATTTTTTCATCGCGTTCGTCGACTTCGACGCGGAATCCTTGCGATTGCAACGCTTCTTTCACTTTATACGCATAGTCGAGATGCGCTGCTGGCGACACAGGGATCACTTCGACTTGCACTGGGGCAAGCCAAGTTGGGAACGCGCCTTTATATTCTTCAATCAGAAACGCAACGAAACGTTCCATCGTGGAAACAACCCCGCGATGGATGACAACCGGGCGATGCGGTTTGCCGTCTTCGCCGATGTATGTTAAATCAAAGCGTTCCGGCAATAAGAAATCAAGCTGCACCGTTGACAATGTTTCGTCTTTTCCAAGGGCTGTGCGCACTTGCACGTCTAATTTCGGACCATAAAAAGCCGCTTCCCCTTCGGCTTCATAATACTCTAATCCCAATTCATCCATTGCTTCACGCAGCATGTTTTGCGCTTTTTCCCACATTTCATCATCATCGTAATATTTTTCTTTATCATGTGGATCGCGGTAAGAAAGCCGGAACGAATATTCATCCAAGCCAAAGTCTTTGTATACTTCTAAAATTAAGTTAACGACGCGTTTGAACTCATCTTTAATTTGGTCTGGACGCACAAAAATGTGAGCATCGTTTAATGTCATGCCCCGGACGCGCTGCAAGCCGGAAAGCGCTCCAGACATTTCATAGCGATGCATCGTTCCAAGTTCGGCGATGCGAATTGGAAGCTCCCGATAGCTATGAATCTTGTTTTTATAAATCATCATATGATGCGGACAGTTCATTGGGCGCAGCACAAGCTGTTCGTTGTCCATTTCCATCGGCGGGAACATGTTGTCTTTGTAATGATCCCAGTGGCCGGAAGTTTTATATAATTCGACACTACCAAGCACTGGTGTATAAACATGTTGATAACCTAATTCAATTTCTTTGTCCACAATATACCGCTCGATAATGCGGCGAATCGTTGCCCCTTTTGGCAGCCAAAGTGGCAGCCCTTGTCCGACTTTTTGCGAAGTCATAAACAATTCAAGCTCTTTTCCTAATTTGCGATGATCGCGTTCTTTTGCTTCTTGCAACTGGCGAAGATATTCATCTAAATCTTCTTTTTTGAAGAACGCCGTTCCGTAAATGCGCTGCAGCATTTTATTATTGCTGTCTCCGCGCCAGTACGCTCCTGAGATGTTCAACAACTTAAACTCTTTAATTTTTCCTGTCGATGGAACGTGGACACCGCGGCAAAGGTCAAAAAATTCGCCTTGTTCGTAAATGGAGATCGTTTCTCCTTCTGGAATATCGTTAATTAATTCCAGTTTTAAATCATCGCCAATTTCTTCGTAAAGGCGAATCGCTTCTTCGCGGCTCACTTCTTTCCGGACAATTTCCAAGTTTTCTTTCACAATTTTCCGCATTTCTTGTTCAATTTTCGGCAAGTCTTCCGGCGTTAATGATTCTTCCATATCGATATCGTAATAGAAACCATTTTCAATGACCGGACCGACGCCAAGTTTTACATTTTTATACAGACGCTTAATCGCTTGGGCCATTAAATGGGCAGTACTATGGCGCAAAATGTCCAGCGCTTCTGGCATATCTTGCGTAATGATCGAAATCGATCCATCTTCCTGAATCGGTGTGCGCAAATCAATAAAACGATCGTTTAGTTTGCCGGCAATCGCTTTTTTCTTTAATCCCGGGCTAATCGATGCAGCGATTTGTTCTGTCGTTGTTCCTTTTGGAAACTCCTTTACCGCTCCATCAGGGAATGTAATGCGAATCATTTCCGACATACACTTTTCCTCCTCCTTCTTTCGTGTTGAAAATAAAAAAACTCCTCCCTCAACAAAGGGACGAGTTTGTTTCGTGGTTCCACCCTTCTTCCCACCGCCGGCAAAAAAGACATACTTCGCCTCTGGCGATGGCTCGAATAGAATAACGGTCGTACCGTCGACAATTACTAGACTTACGTCGTTCACTGCCGCAGCTCCGAGGTGGTAAGTGTATTTTTCGTGTTAGGAAGGTTGCAGCCGATGCCTTCCCTCTCTGGAAACCGTAAAAATACACCCGTGTCCTCATCATCACTTTTCCGGATTTCTTTTATGTACGTTATTATAGAATGAGTATAGGAAAAAATCAAGTTTATCTATCTTGTTTTGCGCCGATGGCTCGATATTTTGCAAAATCGCTTTGGCTGCAGAGGAAGATCCGCTCTTGAAATACATTTTGAATCGTTTGAATCATCCCATCATCGATATCGTCTGTATACAAATAAATGATGTTCGGTGCAATGGACACAAGCGGTGCTAATATGGAAGAATCAATGTACATCGGCTGGCTGATGATCAAATTACGGTCGATCATTTGTTTTAATTCACTCGCTGTTATTTCGCATAACTTTTCATCAAAAAAAAGAAAAGATGGCGGCTTGTGGACTAAATGAATGACGGATAATTTCGGCTTTTTGGATGCCACACAGTCACGCAACATTTGCACAAAATTTTGATATTCCTGCTCTAGTTTATATTCATCAATAGCAAGTTCGACGTAGTGTTGGAGCCGTTCCATATATGGCTTCAGGCGAAACGTAATAAAGGATGAAAAGGAAAAGGAAAGACCATCTTTTAAAAAGTGCTGTAGCGCGTTCGCAATCAATGTTTCCCGTGAAATGGAAGATTGCTTTCCCTTTCGATAATCATATCGCTCCCCATCGAGAAAGGAATGGGCAAGCTGTAAAATTTGATGTTGTTCTTCTTTATCTTGAAAATAAAACGTGCCAGAAATAATCGATAATAATAGCCGATCTTCGATAAAACGAAGAATAAATTTTGTCATTGCTGGTATTAAATCTGATAAAATAACCTGATCGGTGTTGTCATATATGTAAATCGTGACGAGGGAATCTCCATTGTATGTTGCTTGAAAGAGCAGATTCATTGTTTTTTTCTGCCTTTCTTTCAGCAAACAAAACAACTTTTCAGCATCATTGGCTTGTTCAAAATAAATTTCAATCAAACGTTGTCCCCCCTTTTACGAGTTAAATGCTTGTTCTATATATATGGGGACAAACGGTCGTTTAGAATAAAAAAGGATATTTCCACTAAGGAAATATCCTATTCAAGCCGGCGATTTCTTCCTTTTATTTCTACTGGATGTGCCAAATAACGGATCCGCTCCATAATGCGCGCAGCTTTCATCTGCTCTTCTTCCCCGCGCTGCGAATAGGTCAAATGATGCGCTAATTGCTGTAAATCAAAGTTCGACGTAAAAAATGTCGGCAAGTTTTCAAACATCCGATATTGCAAAATAGGACCTAATAAGTCATCGCGCACCCAGCTTGACATTGATTCCGCGCCGATATCATCAAGCATTAAAATCGGCACCTTTTTGACATAATCGAGTTTTTCATTAATCGTTTGGTCTTGCAGCGAGCTTTTTAACTCACGGAAAAATTCCGGCACATACACGATAAGGGACGAAACGTTTTTTTGCGCAAGCGCGTTGGCGATCGCGCCAAGAATATACGTTTTTCCGACGCCGAATGATCCGTATAAATAAAGTCCTTTCATCTTTTTTCCCGGCTCATACTCCGAAACAAAACGATCGGCAAGTTCAATCGCCTTCATTCGTCCCTCATCGGTAAGATCAATGTCAGACAGCGAAGCTTGCAAAATTTCACGCGGAACAAACAAACTTTGAATCAGTGATTCCTGCCGTTTTCGTTCATCATATTTTATTTTTGCCGGACAGCGGTCATACTCGACATCAATGACAGTTCCTTTTATAACAAGATGAGGATGATATCCTTTTAAAAAGTTTTTGCATTGATCTAAACTAGGGCATTGTGCGCAGTTTTTGCTTTGCTCCATAAACTCATACAGCTTCATTAAACTGCGGTCTATCATCTCTTTTGTAATTTCCCGCTCGTGTTCACGTAAAAATGCTTGTACTTCTGGGTGTGACAAAATTTGTCGTTTCATTTGTTCATAGCGCTGTTGAAAATCTTTTTTATGAAGCAGTCGATTTAACAGTTGATCCATTCGTTCCATCATTTCCACATCCTATTATTCATTGCGGTATTTTTTTAATCGTTCCTCTAATTCCCGGCGTTTTTCTTCGATATTGATATTTTCCTCTTTGTCTTGATCATCGTTTTGACTATAATCCATATTAAGCCATTCTGGCAACAATTCTTTTCGCACTGCTTTTCTGTTTGTTCTTTTGCTTTTTTCATTTGCCCAGCTTTGATATGTTTTTGCTTCTTGCTTTGCCAGCTCCATTGCCTCTTTGACGGTGCGTACTTTTTTCCGCGCCCAATGACTGGCAATTTTTTCAACATATGCTTTGGATAGTTTCATATTTGTACGCAACATCACATAATAAATTAATACGTTCACAACACCCGGAAGCAATTTTTGTTGAAACATAATGTCCTCAATCAGCTGCAAATCGCTCATCGATGGTTCGGCTCCGCCAGATATTTCTATTAACAATTGGCGGGGGGAAATGGTTTCAAGCTGCTTTATCAACAGTTCCTCTTTCGTTTTTGGTTCGACATTCGTCATCGTACGATACGGAAGCGGCTGCACTCGCGAACTTAAGTTAGGAGGAGAATCTCCGCGTTCAAATTCATACCACTCATGAACGGCTTTCCGCAATGCATCGATATCAATATGGTTAGACGGATCAATCACACTCATGACAATTTTTTGCATGTCAAGCGGTCCAACACCGTATAAAAAGGCTAATTTTTTTATCGCTTCTTTTACCTTTGCCGTAATCGCCCGCTTTGGCACCATATGTTTAGATAAACCGGCAAAAAATAGTTCGAAATCAAATACATCATCGCTAAGTTCGTACGTATTCTCTTTTCTGCTGATATACTCATACCCATCAACAAGCCGCAAATCTTCTTGCGTTTCTTCATTCATATTAGCAACCATTTGTTCTACATGCACAGACGCAAATACATCATGAAACGCGCGAGTAATAGGAGAAAATTTCGTTTGGTCAATGGATGGGGTGGAAAAGAACTGTTTCAGCTCTTGAAACTTATGTTTGCCGATACGGTTATAGAGGAAAACGTTAAGCATTCCATCCATGAAAAATTGCTCTGGTGTAAGCGGCGGCTGCAGCTCATAAATAAACAATTTCGGTTCTTCATTATTGACATACGTCTTTAATAGCCCAATTCCTTCTAATTTTAAACGTTCTTCATAGATTTCTCGCAAACTGCATTGCATAAGCACCATTAAACTATGATGGGTCGTTTCTTTTTCCGAAAGAAGCTCCTGCTCGCACCATAACGTCATATAAAGACTTAATGCCCGATGGCCTATTAGCGGTTGATAAAGGAGAGTGAGCACTTTTCGGTCAAAATCATGCAACACTCCATTGCTCCGTACCGTATAACGGTCAACAGGAATTAATTCTTTCCAATGATGTTCCATTATTCTCGACCTTCCGTATTAAGTTTTAACGATGAAAAAAAGGGCTTATTATCTATTGCGCAAAAAGCCCTTTTTAACGTTGTTCTTTTTTAATTAGCTCTTTTAGTTCTTCAATAAATACATTTAAATCTTTAAATTGGCGATACACGGAAGCAAAACGGACGTAAGCAACCTCGTCCACTTTCGATAAACGTTCCATCACCATTTCGCCGATCGTTTCGCTTTTCACTTCCGCTACTCCTTGATTGCGAAGCTCCCTTTCAATGTCCTGCGTAATTTTTTCGAGTTCTTCTAAAGCAACAGGACGCTTTTCACACGCTTTAATTAAACCGCGCAAAATTTTATCACGGCTAAATTCTTCGCGCATTCCTTGTTTTTTCACGACAATCAGCGGCATTTCTTCCACTTTTTCAAATGTTGTAAAGCGATAGTGGCATTGTTCGCATTCCCGTCTGCGCCGAATCGAACGTCCTTCATCCACCGGACGCGAATCAAGGACTCTTGTGCCGTGATGCTGGCATGATGGGCATCTCATATAACCAACTCCGTTTTTATTCTTATCTTTAATGATAACGGAACAAATAACAGCGGGCAAGTTGTTTCGCTATGCGTTCATTCCCGACCCAATGTATGGAAGGCGTTGGTCCAATTTTCGATATAAATCAATGATGACCTGCCGACTCCGCCCAAAATCAAATGGCAAAAAGGTTGTTTCCGTTGTGACCGAAAAATCGACCGCTGTCTCTAGCGGGCGAACGGAAATGACAGTAACCACAATGAATACTTTTTTTCCACGGCGAGTTGTCGCGCTGAACTCTCCTCTTTCTTCAGAAACAGATAATAATTCATAATCAGGTGAAGAAGTGAACAATTCTTTTACCGTCTGGATTACAGTATTATTTGTCGCCTTATAGTAACGGCTCCGCAACTGTTCGTCCTCATGATTTTCTCTCGTTTCACAATGATTGGTTAGCGCATATTTCAGCTTTTTCCAAACACTCATCATTACTTCCCCTTATTTTTCTGTTTATAACGCTCCGTAATTACTATTATCATATCATCATTTTTGACTAAGATGTATATTAGACAAGTAAAAAAGAGGCGCGTCTTTCGCACCTCTTTTAATTTCGCTCGTTAATTATAATGCTTGTGCTTTTTTCACTTCAATTGGACGCATGCCACGCGGAAGTTCAATCGTTTCGCGCGTTTGTGCTCCAAGTTTATCGGCGATATAATCCGCCGCAATTGTCGGATCTAAGTGTCCACATGTGTAAACATCGATACTTGCATATCCATGTTCTGGAAACGTATGAATAGTCAAGTGCGATTCAGAAATAATAACAACTCCACTAACACCTTGTGGCGCAAACTTGTGGAATGCGACTTCGCGAATTTCTGCTCCAGATTTCAACGCAGCATCAACAAACGTTTTCTCAATAAATTCGATGTCGTTCAGCTTATCAAAATCGCATCCCCATAATTCTGAGATAACGTGACGACCCATTGTGTCCATTCCATTAATCCCCCTTCAAACAAATTTTCTAAAAAAATAAAGCATGAAACTCTTTTGCAATATGGCATGTATAACTACCACGGGGGAAAGTTAGTCCTAAGAGGTCCTAACCCTTTAAGTAGTCACATTACCGTTGCCTTTAAGAAGTTCACGAGACATAGTATACTTTGTTTACATATTTTTTTCAATATCCTTTTTTGTATTTTTACGTTATTAAGAGAGTATTTTTTGCCATCTACATGTTACTGTTTCCGAACGGAACACATTTTATAATGATATCAAAGGGTCATTATGATCACGCATGATTTTCCAGCAGGGAAATATGAATCGCCGTGTAAACCGGCATATGATTGACCGTGTTGAAAAAACAGCGGACACTGTTAAACGAATTCCGTGCTTTCCTTCCTGTAGACTGATTCGGGGCGCACCAAAGCTAAAAGCTGGCCGCAATGGCCAGCTTTTTTATTATACGTTTACGCTTAACTTTTCCTTCATTTTATTTGCTATCATATTCGCTAAATCGACGACGCGGCAAGAATAACCCCACTCATTATCGTACCAGGCTAACACCTTGATTTTGCGCCCTTCCATCACCATCGTGGACAATCCATCAATAATCGCTGAGTGTGGATTCGTGTTGAAGTCGATGGAAACAAGCGGTTCCATTGTAAAATCAAGAATTCCTTTTAGCGGACCGTTTGCTGCGCGAATAAACGTCTCGTTTACTTCTTCTACTGTTACCTCTTTTTTCACATCCACGACTAAATCGACTAACGATACGTTTGGCGTCGGAACGCGGAGCGCCATTCCGTGCAATTTTCCTTTTAAGTGAGGCAGTACTAATCCTAACGCTTTTGCCGCACCGGTCGTTGTTGGAATGATCGATTGCCCGCAAGAGCGCGCACGGCGCAAATCTTTATGCGGATTATCAATATTTTTTTGGTCGTTCGTATATGCATGAACGGTCGTCATTAAACCGTTTTCAATTCCAAACGCCTCATCAAGAACTTTCACAACAGGAGCAAGGCAGTTTGTTGTACAAGAGGCGTTGGAAATAATAAAGTGTTGGTCAATGTCAAGCACATGTTCGTTTACGCCAACGACAATCGTTACATCCTCATTTTTCCCAGGTGCTGTTAAAATCACTCGTTTGGCTCCTGCCTCTAGGTGAAGGCTTGCTTTTTCCCGGGAATTAAATTTTCCTGTTGCTTCGATCACAATGTCAATATCCAACTCTTTCCACGGCAACTCTTTCGGATCGCGCGAACTGAGCAGCTTAACTTTTTTACCGTTGACAAGAAGCCCATCTTCTAGTGGGACCACTTCACCATCAAATTTCCCATGATTCGAATCATATTTTATTAAATGCGCTAACGTTTCGGATGGGTAACTTGCATTAATCGCTACGATATCCAGATCCGGGGAATAAATCGCCTTGCGGAATACCATTCTCCCGATTCGTCCGAACCCATTAATCGCCACTTTCGCTTTCATTTATGTTCTCCTCTCATATATATGTTATACTAATTAACCGATTTGTACATAAATAGTATATCATATTTTTATGATATGTGGAGAAAAAAATCATCAAAATAATAAAAAAAAACGCCCTTTTTTTATAGGGCGTTCCATTCTTTTAAAATTTGTAAAAGTTGTTGTTTGGTTTCTTCAATTGTTCCGTTATTGTTGATGACCGCATCCGCTTTTTTCACCTTTTCATGAAGCGGCATTTGCGATCGAATTCTTGCAAGCGCCTCCTCTTCGGAAAAACCGTTCCGTTTCATCAAGCGCTCAAGCTGGATATCATTATCAACATATACAACAATGATTTTATCAATCAAGTGAGTAAGTTCGCTTTCAAATAAAAGCGGAATATCTAAAACGATCGTTTTTGCCCCTTTTTGAACGTACGCTTCTTTTTCGGCAAGCATACGCCGGCGGACAGCCGGATGCACGATGGCGTTCAGCTTTTTTCGTTCCTGCTCATTATAAAAAACGATCGCTCCTAATTTCGCTCGGTCAATTTCCCCATTTTCCTGCAAAATGTCCTGTCCAAACGTCTTAATAATTTGTTCGTACGCTTCCTCTCCCACTTTGACGACATCGCGAGCAACTTGATCGGCATCAATAACGGGTATGCCAAGACCGCGAATCATCTCCGTTACTGTGCTTTTTCCGCTCGCGATGCCGCCTGTTAATCCGATCGTAAGTGTCATATTTTCCTCTCCCTAAAAGTGCAGAATAATAAATTTGTGTGCGCTTTGCGGGACGTAGGCAAGTCATTGACTTGCCTACGTCAGCCATATCAAGTCGCATTTATATTAATGCTGACAAAATGCACAATAATGAGTCCCCCGACCGGCAACAACCGTTTTTTGAATCGGCTGCCCGCAGCGTTGGCACGGCTCTCCTTTTCGTCCGTACACAAATAACTGCAGTTGAAACGTTCCTGCTTCTCCATTTGTGTTAACGTATGACCTTACCGTGCTTCCTCCTTTTTCAATCGCTTCTTGTAATATTGTCACCATTTCGCGATGTAAGCGAGCAACTTCCTCGTCAGTTAATGACGACGAGATACGTTCAGGATGGATTCCAGCACGGAATAGTGACTCATCTACATAAATATTGCCGAGCCCAACGACAACCGTTTGGTCAAGAAGTGCCGTTTTGATCGTACGGTTCGTTTTTCGCAGCCGCTGTGCAAGAAAATTGGCAGTAAATGTTTCCGAAAACGGTTCAGGACCTAACTGTGACAAAGGCAGCCGCGCCTCTTCTTCTCCTTTTCGATAAAGATGCATCGTTCCAAATTTTCTTACGTCGCGATAGCGAAGTTCTGTGCCGTCTATAAATCGGAAAATAATATGCGTATGCGGTTCGATAGGATCTTCCTTTTTACAAACCGCATAACGTCCTTCCATACGCAAATGAGAAATAAGCACATGTTCATCAAGAATAAATTTTAAAAATTTCCCCCGTCTATGAATATCACGAATTGTTTGTCCTTTCATTGTTTCAATAAATTCGGTAACATCTGCCGGATACTTAATGATTTTTGGCCAAAATACTTGGATATCAGCAATGGTTTTACCGGCGGTTAATGGAATAAGAGTGCGACGAATGATTTCGACTTCCGGCAGTTCTGGCATACGTAATCCCTTCCTTTACTTTGCGTCATACCATGTTGGTCCAAAATGATAATCCACTTTAAGCGGTACCCGTAATTGCACCGCATTTTCCATTACTTCCGGAACAATTTGTTGCAATCGTTCTACTTCTTCTTTAGGCGCTTCCAAAATGAGTTCGTCATGCACCTGCAGCAACATTCGTGCTTTCATGTTTTCTTTTTTCAACCGATTTGATAAATCGATCATCGCTTTTTTAATAATATCGGCAGCGCTTCCTTGAATCGGTGTGTTCATCGCCGTTCGTTCCGCAAAGCTGCGCAAATTGAAGTTTCGGCTTGTAATGTCCGGCAAATAGCGGCGACGATGCAAAAGCGTAGTAACATAACCTTTTTGTTTTGCCTCTTGGACGATATCTTTCATATATTGCTTTACCCCTGGAAAAATCTCGAAATATCGTTTAATAAATTCACTTGCTTCCTTCCTAGTAATATTTAAGTTTTGCGACAGCCCATAGTCGCTGATGCCGTAAACAATGCCAAAGTTTACCGCTTTCGCTTGCCGGCGCATGTTTGGCGTCACTTCATCTTCGTTCACATGAAAAATATCCATTGCTGTTTTCGTATGAATATCTAAATCGTGACGAAACGCATCAATTAAATTTTCATCATTTGCAATATGGGCAAGCACACGCAATTCAATTTGCGAATAATCCGCGGAAAAAATCACCCAATCCGGTTCTGATGGAACGAACGCTTGTCGGATTTTTCGCCCTTCTTCTAAACGAATCGGGATGTTTTGCAAATTTGGTTCCGTAGAGCTCAACCGTCCTGTCTGGGTGAGCGCTTGGTTAAAAATCGTATGAACTTTGTTCGTGTCATGATGCACCACTTTTAATAACCCTTCGATATACGTTGATTGCAGTTTTCCTAATTGGCGGTAATGCAAAATTTTCTCGACAATTTCATGTTGTGGCGCAAGTTTTTCGAGCACTTCCGCCGATGTGGAATAGCCTGTTTTCGTTTTTTTCAATACAGGCAGTTGCAGCTTTTCAAACAAAATGACACCTAACTGTTTTGGTGAATTGATGTTGAACTCTTGACCAGCTAATTCGTAAATTTCTTGTTCTATTTCTTTTAGCTGTTCCGTCAATTCTTCGCCCATCTTTTTTAACCGCTTGACATCAATTTTCACACCGGTAAACTCCATCTCCGCAAGAATGGAAGATAGGGGCAATTCCAAATCAGTGAATAAAGAATATTGCTCATTTTCCTGTAAATCGCAAATAAAATCTTGCTCTAATGCGCGTATCGCCGCTGCTTTACGCACGAGATGTTCCGCTAAAACTGGTTCATCCGGAATTTTTTGTTTCGCGCCTTTTCCATATATTGCTTCGTCTGACTGAACGTCTGTATATTGCTTCGTTTTTGCAATAGAAGCGACATCTTCTGTAGATTGCGATGGATTTAACAAATACGAAGCGATTAATAAGTCAAACTGAACACCGCGCAACTGTATTCCTTGCCATTTTAAAGAAACGATGGCCCGCTTGCCGTCAAAAACGCTTTTTTTCTTCGATTCATCCTCAAGCCATTGCGTAAACAAAGAAGACGACAACGCCGTATCCGTTCGAATAAAGAAGTTTCCATGCTCATTGGCGATCGCAAAGCCTAAAATCGGCGCCTTATGATAATTTGACTCCAATACCTCGACAACGAGGGCCGCCTCATCTGACAAAATGGATTCTGTCACCTCATCGACGATCGTATAATCGATGTCCGATAGCGCAACCTCCGTTTCTTCTTCGCCTTGCGGGGCCGCCATTTTTTCAAGAAGCGAGTTAAAACCAAGTTCTTTAAATAGAGCAATCACTTTGTCAACATCATATCCGTTATATTCTATATCCTCTAACGAAAGATCAACTGGAGCATCGCGTAAAATGGTTGCCAGCTGTTTGCTCATCAGAGCAATGTCGCGGTATTTCGCCAAATTCTCTCTCAGTTTATTTCCGCTGACTTGCTCGATCGAGTCTAATATGTTTTCAATCGTGCCAAACTCTTTTAACAGCTTTAATGCCGTTTTTTCGCCAATTCCCGGCACCCCTGGAATATTGTCCGATTTATCTCCCATCAGACCTTTTAAATCAATAATTTGCTCTGGTGCTAATCCGTATTTCTCTTGCACTGTTTCCGGAGTATAGGATTCCACATCGGTAATACCTTTTTTTGTAATATCTACCGTTACATGATCCGATGCAAGCTGTGTTAAATCCCGGTCTCCGGAAATAACTTTTACTTCAAAACCTTCTTTCTCTGCTTTCGTACATAGCGTGCCAATAATATCGTCCGCTTCATAATTTTCCAGCTCATACGAACGAATTCGGTACGCATCAAGCAGATCCCGTAACAGCGGAAACTGTTCTGATAACTCCGGAGGCGTTTGCTGCCGTCCTCCTTTATATTCTTCAAACGTTTTGTGGCGAAATGTCGTTTTTCCCGCATCAAAGGCAACGAGCATATGTGTCGGCTTTTCCTCTTCTAAAATTTTCATTAACATCATCGTAAATCCATACACCGCATTCGTATGAATTCCTTTATCGTTATGTAAAAGCGGCAGCGCAAAAAAAGCGCGGTACGCAACGCTATTTCCGTCAATAAGTACAAGTTTCTTTTTCAACACATTCCCTCCTCCAACAATCTTGTTCTTATTGTAACACGATTTGTTATATAAAGAAAAAAAAACGAGAACGTTTTTTCGTCCTCGCTTCTTTATTCAATAACCGGAACACATCACTCGCTTTGCATTTGTTTCGGAAAATGCACCGTAAATGTCGTTCCTTTTCCAACTCGACTTTTTACTGTAATATGACCATGATGTGCTTCCACTAAATGTTTTACAATGGCAAGTCCCAAACCAGTCCCGCCGGAATTGCGGCTTCTTGCCTTATCCACACGGTAAAACCGCTCAAAAATGCGCGGGATCTCCTGTTCATCAATGCCGATCCCTGTATCTTTTACGTGAACGAGAATTTCTTTTTCTTTTTCCTCTATCATTAATTCCACTTTTCCGCCTTTCGGTGTATACGTTAAAGCATTTGTAATTAAATTAATAAATATTTGCTTAATGCGGTTCGCATCTCCTTCCATATATACCGATTTTGGCGCATGCAAATAAAAATCAATCCCTTTTTCTTCGGCCTTTTGTTGAAACATGACGGCAATTTCACGCAAAAGATCCGCAAGATCCACCGTTCCCAAATGAAGTCGAAATCCTTGCTGCTCTATTTTCGACAAATCGAGCAAATCTTGCACTAACGTTTGCAATCGTTCGCTTTCTTTCCAAATAATCGACAAAAAATACTCCAGCGTTTGTTCATCTTTCATCGCGCCATCAAGCAATGTCTCTGCAAACCCTTTAATCGACGTAATCGGTGTTTTTAATTCATGGGATACGTTCGCAACAAAATCTTTGCGCATTTGTTCTAGTTTTTTCAGTTCAGTAATATCATGGAAAACAAGAACAATCCCTTTCCATTCATCATTCGTTCCAATAATTGGGGCACCGTATACTTCAAAATGCTTTCGATCAATCCCGATCGTCAGCAACAGCTGTTTGCGAATTTTTGTTTCTTTCATAAAAATTTCATTTACAAGTTGAACAATCTCTTTATGGGCAAACGCTTCTGTATACGGCCGGTATAAATAATCAACCGGATGAATATGGAAACTCTCTTTAAAGGCGCGGTTAATTAAATTGATATATCCCCGGCTATCGATCAAAATGAGCCCAATTCCGACGTTTTCAATCAGTGTATGCAAACGGTCTGTTTCCATTTCCCGCGCCTTGCTTATCTCTTGCAAATTGCGGGCAAGCCGGTTAATAGAATGGACGAGCATTCCTGTTTCATTATTTTTTACATGCGGAACTCTCGCTTTATAATTCCCTTTTGCCAATTCAAATGCCACTTTTGTTGCTGCTTCGATCGGTTTCATATATTGATCAGCTATTTTTAGCCCTAACAAAATAATGACAATAAGTGCTGTACCTAAACTGCTAATTAATACCCCCCAAATTTGCTGAGTCACTTTTTTTAACGAATTGGTCGGGGAGCTTAAAATGACATATCCCGCGTTTTTCCCGTTTTTTGTAAAAGGAACGATATAGTAATAGACATCATCTGTTTTTTCAATAACGGAAAATTGATTTAATTGGTTTCTCCGCAAAATATTGCGAATGATCTGTTCATGGTCTTCATCGCTAATATGAGCAACATGTCCTGTATCAAACAACGTTTTTTCATGGTTATCTAATATGGTAATACGTGACGATAACGCTTCGCTCATCTCTTGTAAATCTTGGCGAATTCGATCAAGTGATTCATTTTTTAATAAAATGGCAATTGCTTTTGCTTCCTTTTCCATTCGTATATTCATAGTTTCCACATAAAAGTCTTTAAACAACTGCCCAAGCAATATACCGAGACAAATCAATACCGTGACAATTAATGTCACAAGCCCAAACAATAGACGCGATCGGAAGCTAGTCATTCCGCTTTGGCCCCTCTAGTTTATATCCAAGCCCTCTTATTGTTTTAATATATATAGGTTTTTTTGTATCTTGTTCAATTTTTTCACGCAAATGGCTGATGTGAACATCGACAATACGAGTATCCCCAGCAAAATCATAGTTCCATACCGAACTTAGCAGTTGATCCCTCGTTAATACTCGACCTTTATGTTTTGCTAAATAAACAAGCAGTTCAAATTCTTTTGGAGTCAGCTCAAGCCGCTCCCCACGAAAATATGCCTCATAGCTGTCAGGAAGAATCTTTAAATCTCCGATGACTATTTCTTTTGTTTCCATTTCTCCATTAGAAAGCTGCGTGCGCCGCAAAATCGCTTTTACTCTCGCTACTACTTCACGCGGACTAAACGGCTTTGTCATATAATCATCAGCGCCGAGTTCAAGCCCAAGCACTTTATCAAATTCATCATCTTTCGCTGTTAACATTAAAATCGGTGTCATCACTTTTTGCTGGCGCAATTGTTTACATACTTCCACCCCATCGAGCTTTGGCAGCATCAAATCAAGAATAATAAATGCTGGCTGTTCGAAAGCTACCTTTTCTATTGCTTCCTCGCCGTCATTTGCGGTCAAAACCGTAAAACCCGCTTGTTCCAAATTGTATGTTAAAAGTGTGACAATCGATTGCTCATCATCAACGACTAATACTTTTTTACACATATACGCCCCCACCACATCAATAATATTATTCGTTTTTATCATACCATAAACATGCAAAAAACCGCCTCAAATAAGGCGGTTTTTTCATTTAAAAATTTTCTAATGCCCAGCTATCCAATGTTGGCAGTGCATACGGCGGACAGACGGATAAAGTACCTTCTAACACTTTTTCTGATTCTTGACGTATCGCTTCGACAGCAATCGCAATATGATGGCATTCTTCATCTATTTCCGTCACTTCAAACAAAAATTGCAATTGTTCATAATGGTAAACCGGCTTCAGAAAATGAATTTCCTGCTTTGTAATATGGCTTCCCGGTCCCGGCAAATATTTCGAAATAGCCGATGTGATCATACCTGTCAGCATCACCGCTGGAACAATCGGCTTTTTAAACGGTGTCTGTGAAGCGTAATCGTGTTGAATGTATAACGGATTCGCATCATCTGTTAATCCAAGATAAAGCAATAAATCTTTATCTTCCATTTTGGCGTTAATTACTAATTTTTCCCCGACCGTGATTTCTGATATATTTCTCCCTAGTTTTCGTTTTCTCAGCACTTAAAACACCCCTTTGTTTAGAAAGCGCTTTCAATAAATATGTGGCAAAAATTCGGGGGATTCCCGAATTTTTGCCTTTGCCATTATTCTAATACTCTCATCACGTTTTTGACAGATTCGACGGATTTGGCAAGCGCCGCTTTTTCTTCTTCAGTAAGCTCTAGTTCGATGACTTTTTCAATGCCGTTTCCGCCTAAAATCGTCGGCACACCCAAGTAAATGCCTTCGTAACCGTATTCGCCTTCAAGATAAGCGATTGCTGGAAGAATGCGGCGTTGATCTTTAATAATCGCTTCCACCATTTCTGCAAGCGATGCAGCAGGAGCGTAATAAGCACTTCCATTGCCCAATAAGTTCACGATTTCACCGCCGCCTTTGCGAGTGCGTTCCACAATCGCGTCTAGGCGGTCTTTCGGAATTAATTTTTCGAGCGGAATGCCGCCAGCATAGGAGTAACGAACGAGCGGCACCATGTCATCACCATGTCCTCCTAATACAAAACCAGTAACGTCTTTCACAGAAATATTCAACTCTTGTGCAACAAACGTGCGAAAACGAGCTGTGTCTAATACGCCAGATTGACCGATTACCCGGTTTTTCGGAAATCCAGATTCTTTAAATACCGTATATGTCATCGCATCAACAGGGTTCGTCAATACGATAATATAGCAATTCGGCGAATATTTGACGACTTCTTTTGTTACTTGTTTCATAATTTTTTGGTTTGTTGTAACAAGATCGTCGCGGCTCATGCCCGGTTTGCGTGCGATCCCTGCTGTAATAACAACAATATCGGAATCGGCAGTATCCGCATAATCGGAAGTGCCGATAATATTTGCATCAAAACCTAGCACTGGACTTGATTCCAACATGTCCAACGCTTTTCCTTTTGTCGGATTTTCTAATTGTGGAATATCGACAAGAACGACGTCTCCTAGTTCTTTTTGCGCCAAAATAAATGCGGTGGTTGCTCCGGTAAATCCCGCACCGATCACTGAGATTTTTTTGCGTTTCATTGTCATTTTTTCCATCCTCTCCCAGTTTTATTCCATATTCCGGATGAGTGCGTCAGCGAATTCTGAACATTTTACTTCCGTAGCGCCCTCCATGAGACGAGCAAAATCGTATGTAACGATTTTTGCAGCAATCGTTTTTTCCATTGCTTTGACAATGAGTTTTGCCGCTTCGTTCCAGCCGAGATGCTCAAACATCATCACACCAGATAAAATGACCGATGATGGGTTCACTTTATCCAATCCTGCATATTTCGGAGCCGTTCCGTGAGTAGCTTCAAAAATGGCATGCCCTGTTTCGTAGTTAATGTTTGCTCCCGGAGCGATACCAATGCCGCCAACTTGTGCTGCTAACGCGTCAGAAATATAGTCGCCGTTTAAGTTCATCGTTGCAACCACATCAAATTCGCGCGGACGCGTTAAAATTTGTTGTAAGAAAATATCGGCAATGACGTCTTTGATAATAATTTTTCCGGCTTCTTCTGCTTCCGCCAGCGCCTTGTTCGCTGCTTCTTTTCCTTCTGTTTCGACAATGCGGTCATATTGCGCCCACGTAAATACTTTGTCGCTGAATTCTTCTTCTGCTAATTCATAGCCCCAATTTTTAAACGCGCCTTCCGTAAATTTCATAATATTTCCTTTATGAACAAGCGTAACCGATTTTCGTCCGTGTTCAATCGCATAGTTGATTGCAGCGCGCACTAACCGTTTCGTTCCTTGTTCGGAAATTGGCTTAATGCCGATACCAGAAGTTTCTGGGAAGCGGATTTTGCGAACGCCCATTTCATTTTGCAAGAAATCAATCACTTTTTTCACTTCTGGTGTCCCTTTGGCATACTCAATTCCAGCATAAATATCTTCCGTGTTTTCACGGAAAATGACCATATCTGTATCTTCTGGACGTTTTACCGGAGAAGGAACACCTTTAAAATAGCGGACCGGACGCAAGCAAACGAATAAATCCAACTCTTGGCGAAGCGCTACGTTCAATGAACGAATGCCCCCGCCGACTGGAGTCGTCAGCGGACCTTTGATCGCGATTATGTATTCCCGAATAACATCAATGGTTTCTTGTGGAAGCCACTCGCCGGTTTGTTTGTACGCTTTTTCCCCTGCGAGAACTTCTTTCCAAACGATTTTCTTTTCCCCTTTATACGCCTTTTCTACTGCTGCTTCCAACACACGAGATGCGGCAGCCCAAATGTCTGGACCTGTCCCATCCCCTTCAATAAATGGAATAATTGGATTGTTTGGTACATTTAACACACCATTTGTTACAGTAATTTTTTCACCTTGCGCCACCATAACAACCTCCAAATATATTTTGTTAAAGGTGAGAATAATTATATCTTCTCACCTTTTATAAACTATAAACATAATCAGCCGCGTTGTTCAATCGGCACATATGCCCTTTTTGCCGGACCTGTGTATTCCGCGCGCGGACGAATGAGACGATTGTTATCGTATTGTTCTAAAATATGGGCAAGCCATCCAGACATACGGCTTACTGCAAAAATCGGCGTAAATAAGTCATGATCAATTCCTAAGCAGTGATAAACAGATGCCGAGTAAAAATCAACGTTTGGTGGCAGTGATTTTTCGGAAGTAACAATTTCTTCAATTCTCGCTGACATTTCATACCAATGTGGTTCACCAACAAGCTTCGTTAATTTTTCCGACATCTTTTTCAAATGTTTCGCACGCGGATCGCCCTTTCGGTAAACGCGATGGCCAAAGCCCATGATTTTTTCTTTATTTTCTAACTTTTTGTAGATATATGATTCTACATTATCAATCGTTCCAATTTCTTTTAACATTTTCATGACTGCTTCATTTGCGCCGCCGTGAAGCGGTCCTTTCAACGCTCCAATCGCCGCTGTCACACCAGAGTAAACATCTGATAATGTCGCTACGCAAACACGCGCAGTAAATGTCGATGCGTTTAATTCATGATCCGCATGTAAAACAAGCGCTTTGTTAAACGCTTCAACAGCCGTTTCATTTGGTTCTTTGCCTGTCAACATGTAAAGGAAGTTAGCTGCAAATCCTAAATCTTTTCTTGGCTCGACAGGCTCCAACCCTTTGCGGACGCGGGCGAATGCTGTAACAACTGTAGGAATTTTTGCTTGCAAACGAATCGCTTTGCGGTAGTTTGCTTCTTTTGTCATTACATCCGCTTCTTCGTCGTATAGCCCTAACATAGAAATCGCTGTCCGCAATGCTGCCATCGGATGAACTTTGTCGATTGGATACTGTTTAAAATGTTCAATAATTTCTTTCGGAATTGCCGCATTTTCCGCCAATTGCTGTTTTAGCTCTTCCAACTGTTGTCTCGTCGGAAGTTCACGATGCCAAAGCAAATAAATAACCTCTTCGAATGAAGCGTTTTCTGCCAAATCATCGATGTTGTAGCCTACGTATGTTAGCGTGTCATCAATAATCGAGCTAATGCTTGACGTGGTTGCCACAACCCCTTCTAGACCGCGTGTAACTGTCATCGTGATCTCTCCTTTTCTTTAAAATTCCCCTTCTCTCAATTGCAATTTATACGATATGAGAGCGAGCGCTTGCTCGAAATAAAAGTAAAAAAAGTTTAATGTAGAAAGTGCTTACATTTTATAATATATTCCCTGTTGTCCGCCGCCTTTTGCTAGAATAAAAAGCGGCAGCGGGGATGCCGCTAAATAGGCTTACGTCTATATTATAAACAATTATCTGACTTTTGTGAATCCAAAACCTCTTATTCTTTAAATATTATTACAAAAAAATAAATTCGGCTTAAATAACTATTTAAAAATATTCTATCACTTTCATCACCATATAAGCAATCCCCGCACCGATTAGTGGACCGACAGCAACGCCATGAAAAAGCGACACTGCAATAATCGTCCCAAATACGAGAGCAGCCGTCATATGTGGGTCCGTTGACAATAATTTGACTCCGCCTTTAGCGACTAATGCAACAAAAATTCCTGATAATAGCGCGATCCAAGCTGAAAGCGACTGCAATGATGCGATTAATTGCTTAAAACCAATCTCTCCCGTAGCAATCGGCGCCAATACAGCAATCGTGATCACCGTAACTCCCCAATGAATTCCTTTTTCATGGACGATAGGTAGCCACTTTTCTCCCATCCCGACCATTTTAATAATTAATAAAATAGCAACCGCAATCATTAATGATTGGTTTTTGGCAATAAATCCGATAATAAATAAAATAAGTAAAAATAATATTGGTTCACTCACTGACTCTCTTCCTTTCTTTAATTAAAATATCCAGAGCATGAAACCTTCTTCTTTGCGTATACGTAATGAAACCTGTAATATATAACTATGGAAAAATTTATGGAGGTGAAACATTGTCCCGCCATCATTTATATAGCTTTATTCGCTTTTTGTTGGTGATCGCTGTAGTCGTATTCGGAGCAATGGCTCTTTATTATGTATCCACCGTTACATATCCATTTATTATTGCGTTTTTTATCGCTTTCTTGATCAATCCGTTAGTCGATTTTCTAGAAACAAAAACGAAAATGCCAAGATGGCTGGCAGTGATTGTAACATTAATTGTACTATTCGCAATCGTTGCCGGTCTTGTTACTTTACTGATTGCGGAAATTGTTTCAGGTACACAATACTTGGCAAATGTTGTACCAGAGAATTTCCAAAAATTAATTACGTATATGGAAACATTAGTTGCCCAACAAATCATTCCTCTTTATAATGATTTAGCCGCTTTATTTAAAAATTTAGATGCTAGCCAGCAAGATACGATTATGAATAACATCCAAGCAGCAGGTACACAAATAGCAACAACAGTCGGGCAATTTATTCAGCATGTGCTTCAGAACATTCCTCAGCTGCTCGCTTGGCTTCCAAATGCTGCTACCGTCTTTATTTTTTCGCTATTAGCTACGTTTTTTATTAGCAAAGATTGGTATCGACTCACTGGAATCGCCCAAAAAATTTTGCCAGCAAAAGCACGCAAGAGCGGAAAAAGAGTATTTCTCGATTTAAAGAAAGCGCTATTCGGCTTTATCAAAGCGCAGGCTACGCTTATTTCGATCACTACGGTCATTGTTTTGATCGGATTGTTAATTCTTCGTGTCAACTATGCTATTACCATTGCGCTTATTATCGGGCTTGTGGATATTTTACCATACTTAGGAACGGGAATTGTCTTTGTTCCTTGGATTATTTATGCGGCGGTAAGCGGTGATGTACCGTTTGCAATCGGGCTAAGTGTACTTTATATTGTCGTCCTCGTTCAACGGCAAATCATGGAGCCAAAAGTATTATCATCATCGATCGGACTTGACCCGCTGGCTACATTAGTAGCATTATTTGTCGGATTTAAATTAATTGGGTTCCTAGGATTAATTATTGGACCTGTTACACTTGTCATTATCCGTACGTTGCACAGCGCCAACGTATTTCGTGATATTTGGAATTTTATTATCGGAAAGCCAACAACATAAACACAATCAAAGAGAAAGAGCCTTTCAACACACGGAAAGGCTCTTTTTTCATCTATAAATGCGAAAAAACATTTTTGTATCAAACAATGATTTTAACCAACGGGCGATATACGGCTTAATCATGGACCGGGTAGCAGGAAGAAGAAGAAAAACGCCAACGATATCTGTAAAAAAACCTGGTGTTATTAAAAGTACTCCGCCGATGAGCACACAAACGCCATCGAGTATCGCTCCGCTTGGAAGGCGTCCATAGAAAAGCTCCCGTTTTGCATCTTCAACAACCGACAGCCCTTGCTGTTTCGCAAGATGCACCCCTATTATTCCAGTCAGTATGATCAGCGCAACCGTTGACCAAACACCAATAAGTTTGCCAGAAAGAATAAACAACGCGATTTCCAGGGCAAGAATAACGATCAACATTCTGATAAACCATCTCATCTTTCTTCTTCCTTTCAGAGAAAAGAATAAAAACAGAGAATTGCTTCTCTGTTTTTATTTATGCCCTATAACACGCTTGCATGTCCTTGATAAACAGCACCAAATCCAGCGTCGACCGTAATTTCCTGCCCATCTTTTAAAATCGATGTAGCATTTTCTACACCGACAATAACAGGAATGCCGAGACTTAAACCGACGACTGCAGCGTGGCTTGTTAATCCGCCTTCCTCGGTAATAATCGCTGCTGCTTTTTCCAATGCTTCCATCATGTCTGCATCCGTATTATATGTCACTAAAATTCCGCCTTCTACCATTTTATTGATTGCTTCTTCTGCCGTTTTCGCAATAACGGCCTTTCCGAACGCGGACTTGCGGCCGATTCCTTGTCCTTTTGCAATAATGTCACCGATGACATGCACTTTCATCAAGTTCGTCGACCCCGTTTCTCCAACTGGGACTCCCGCGGTAATGACGACTAAATCACCGTGTTTTACTACTCCTGATTTTATCGCAGCTTCCACGGCAATATCAAGCATTTCATCGGTTGTGTTCGCTTTTGGAGCAACTTGCGAATATACTCCCCATACGAGCGCTAATTTGCGCGATACAGATTCACTGGCAGTAACTGCAACGATCGGCGCTTTTGGACGGTATTTTGACACCATATATGCCGTTTTTCCACTTACTGTTGGTGTTACGATTGCCGCCACGTCTAAATTTAATGCCGTATGCGCAACAGACTGCCCAATTGCATCTGTAATCGTCGTCGCGCTTTCTCTTGTCCGTTGTGCTAATATTTCCCGGTATTGCAATGCTTGTTCTGTACGCAAAGCAATTTGATGCATGGTTTTTACTGCTTCTACTGGATATTGTCCTGCCGCTGTTTCTCCAGATAACATCACCGCATCTGTCCCATCAAAGATCGCATTCGCGACATCGCTTGCCTCGGCCCGCGTCGGTCTCGGATTTCGCTGCATCGAATCTAACATTTGTGTGGCTGTAATAACCGGTTTACCAAGCATATTGCATTTTTTAATAAGCGCTTTTTGGATAAGCGGCACTTCTTCGGCTGGAATTTCCACCCCAAGATCGCCGCGCGCCACCATTAGTCCATCTGTAACTTCTAAAATATCATCAATATTATCCACGCCTTCTTGATTTTCGATTTTCGCAATGATTTGAATATGAAGCGCGTTGTTTGCCTCAAGCAATTCACGGATTTCTAATACATCGGAAGCGCGCCGCACAAAGGAAGCAGCGATAAAATCAACACCTTGCTCAATACCGAATAAAATATCTTGGCGATCTTTGTCCGTAATACCTGGCAAATTGACGCGGATACCAGGCACATTGACTCCTTTTTTGTTTTTCAATACACCGCCATTCAATACTTTCGTCACGATTTCTCGCGCTTGTTTATCGACTGAAATCACTTCTAATCCGATTAGACCATCATCGAGGAGAATTTTTGCACCAGAAGTGACGTCATCGACCAGTCCTTCATACGTAACCGAAATTTTTTCCGGTGTTCCAAGCACTTCCTCCATCGAAATAATCAGCTGTTCTCCTTCTTTTAGCTCAATTGCCCCGTTTTCCATATTATGCGTACGGATTTCCGGTCCTTTTGTATCTAATAAAATCGCTACCGTTTTTCCCGTTCGTTTTGCCGCTTCCCGAATGTTTTGAATGCGACGCCCGTGCTCAACATGGTCACCGTGGGAAAAATTTAAGCGTGCTACATTCATCCCGGCATGGATCAATTCCACAAGCTTGTCTACACTTTCGCTTGCAGGACCGATCGTACAGACGATTTTTGTTTTCCGCATCATCATTTCTTCTTCCTTTCCACAGGAAATATACTAGATGGATAGCTCTTTCGATAACAAATACATTTTTTGGTCAACGGTATGTTTGTTTGCTAATGCTTCCACAATATCATGGTCGACAAGCTGATTATTTTGGATGCCGACGCAGCGGCCGCCTTTGCCTTCTAACAATAGCTCTACTGCCCGTGCACCTAAGCGGCTGGCTAACACACGGTCAAACGCGGTTGGAGAACCGCCGCGCTGAACATGTCCCAACACTGTGACGCGCGTTTCAAATCCTGTCGCTTCTTGAATTTTCTTTCCAAACTCGACTCCGCTTCCGACACCTTCAGCAACGATAATAATACTATGTTTTTTGCCTCGTTCATGACCACGCTTTAACCGTGCAATAACATCATTCATATCGTAATCGGCTTCTGGAATCAAAATCGTTTCTGCACCTCCAGCAAGCCCTGACCATAACGCAATATCCCCAGCATGACGCCCCATTACTTCAATCACATATGTTCGTTCATGCGATGTAGCAGTATCACGAATTTTGTCAATCGCGTCAATCACCGTGTTTAAAGCCGTATCGAAACCAATCGTAAAATCTGTTCCAGGAATGTCATTGTCAATGGTTCCTGGCACCCCGACACAAGGAAATCCGTGCTCTGTTAATTTTTTGGCACCTTGATAAGAACCATCTCCACCGATGACGACTAATCCTTCAATCCCGTGTTTTTTCAATTGTTCAATCCCTTTTAACTGCCCTTCTTCTGTCTTAAATTCCGGACAGCGCGCCGTATACAGAATTGTTCCTCCACGATGGATAATGTCGCCGACATCACCCACTTCTAATTTTTTAATTTTCCCAGCAATCAAGCCTGCATACCCATGATAAATTCCAAATACTTCTACTCCGTGGTAAATCGCCTTACGGACGACAGCGCGAATCGCTGCATTCATACCTGGTGAATCTCCGCCACTTGTTAACACACCTATACGTTTCATATTGCCACCTCATTCGTTCATTGTTTCACAAAAGATTCAAAAATGTCCGACCTCATACCTTTAAAACCCATTAACATTCTATAACATAACACGAAGCATAAAAGAACACAATAGACAAGCTGTTAAATATTTTTTATTGAAACGGCTTACAATACAACAAAGCTGCCCCATAAAATGAGACAGCCCTGCTTTTATCTTGCCCGAACTCCATCATGAGAATACGTAAATTGCCCAATTTGCTTAAACTTTTCATATCGCTGTTGAACAAGCGTTTCCCCATCAAGCTTTAAGAGCTGCTTTAGCGATCGTTTCAGCACTTTATCAATTTCCGCCGCTTGTTGGTCCACATCGCGATGGGCACCGCCGCGGACCTCCGGAATAATTTCATCAATCACCCCAAGTTCTTTTAAATCATTCGCTGTAATTTTCATCGTTTCCGCTGCGCGTTGGGCAAGCGATGCATCTTTCCATAAAATCGCAGCGGCTCCTTCTGGAGAGATCACAGAGTAAGTAGAGTTTTCCAGCATATGAATATGATTGCCAACGCCGAGCGCAAGCGCGCCGCCGCTTCCCCCTTCACCAATAACGATGCAAACAATCGGTACCGTAAGTCCTGACATCTCAAATAAATTTCTGGCAATCGCTTCGCTTTGCCCGCGCTCTTCCGCTGCTTTTCCGGGATATGCCCCTTTTGTATCAATAAAACAAATGATTGGCCGTTGAAATTTTTCCGCCTGTTTCATCAGACGCAATGCTTTTCGATATCCTTCTGGATGCGGCATTCCAAAATTACGTCGAATATTTTCTTTCGTGTCTTTTCCGCGCTGATGACCAATGACTGTCACAGGCAGACCGTCATATTTGGCGATCCCTCCAACAATTGCCTCATCATCTCCAAAACAGCGGTCACCATGGCATTCCAAAAAATGAGTAAACAGCCGCTCAATGTAATCAAGCGTTGTCGGACGATTCGGGTGACGCGCAATTTGAACGCGGTCCCATGGAGTTAAATTCGCATATATGTCATTTTCCAATTTTGCAAGGCGCGCTTCCAATTTTTCAATTTCCGATGAAAGGTCTACATCTGTGCTTTTCATAAATTCTTTTAACTCACTAATTTTTTTGCGCAATTCTATAAGCGGCTTTTCAAATTCTAACTCTGCCACCATCCGTGTCCCCCTCCTCCTTGATGAATATCAAGCACGGTCGTTAATGTATCTTTTAAATCATGGCGATGAATGACGGCATCAAGCTGCCCGTGTTTTAATAAAAACTCTGCCGTTTGAAAGTCTTCTGGAAGTTCCTCCCTTACCGTTTGTTGAATCACGCGTCGGCCCGCAAAGCCAATGAGCGCTCCTGGTTCTGCAAAATTATAGTCTCCCAGCGAGGCAAAACTTGCGGATACCCCTCCGGTAGTCGGATGTGTCATCACCGAAATAATAAGACCGCCCTCATCGCTGAACAATTTTAAAGCGGCGCTTGTTTTGGCCATTTGCATTAAACTTAATACTCCTTCCTGCATGCGCGCGCCGCCGGAAGCCGTAAAAATAAGAAATGGTACATGGAGCTCTCTCGCTTTTTCAATCGCTCTCGTAATTTTTTCACCAACAACAGAACCCATGCTTCCCATCCGAAACGCCGAATCCATCACAGCGATCACAATCGGGTATCCATTTAACGTTCCTTCGCCAGTAATGACCGCTTCGTTTAGGTTCGATTTGCGGCGGTCTTCTTCGAGTTTTTCTATATATCCTGGAAACTGCAATGGATTCACTGACACCATATCCGCATCATATTCATGAAAACTTCCTTCGTCTAACAAGCTATTAATTCGTTCACGGGACGGCATCGTATGATGATAGCCGCAGCTCATGCAAACCCTCAAATTTTTTACCAGTTCTTTCGTATACATAATTTTTTTGCACTTGGGGCATTTTGTCATAATTCCTTCTGGAACTTCACTTCTCACTTTTTCGGAAGGAATCGATGCATATTTCTTCTTTTTTGTAAATAAGTCTTTCCACATGAGGTGCTCCCTCCTCCACTTTTTCACTCTATCATTACTACTGTATCGGAAATGAGTAATATTTTTTGTAAAACGGTGTCATCTTTCTTTCGACAATCGATGTTGCGTATATGTTTCCCAAATTTTCGCCACAGCGGCAACATCCCGCTTCGCAAACGCTTTTAGCATCTGTTCATAAAATTCATCTGGAAATGCATCCTCATCATAGATTGTTTGCGAAAAGTTATGGAGCACGCGCCAAATCCGTTCGAGCAAATAGTTTTGTGAAGCTACTGTCACCCATTTGAAAAAAAGCTCATAACTGATCGTTTTTTGTCGAACGCTTTTTTCAAGTTGAGCCAGTTCCTGTTCTGTCCATCGTTGACAAGCAAGCTGCAAACAAAGCTGTTCTATAAGCCTTTTCGTTTCCGCTAAATCCTCTTTTGCTCGCTCATCTTGTAAAATAAACATTCCGAGTAAATTAATAAGCTGATGATTCCCAACTTCTTTGATATACGTTCCTTCTCCTCTTCGCGTTTCAATTAAGCCGAGAAATTCAAGCGCTCTTAACGCCTCGCGCACAGAAGAGCGACCGACTTGCAGACGCTCTGATAATTCTCGTTCAGAAGGTAGTTTATCGCCGGCGACAAGTCCGTCTTCGCGAATGATCCGGCGGATTTGTTCGAGCGTTTCAATGTATACTTTTGCGTCTTTTACTTGTTACCCCTCCCTGCATGCTTGCTCTATGCATTGTTCAGGAAATTCTAACGAAATCATGTATTTCTTTCCTCCAATTTCCATCACTGGTCTGACCACTTAATGCTTATACGATATAACAAAATTGAAAAATAGTAAAGAAATAAATTATTTTACTACAATATGTTCATCTCCTAGCAGCGCTTTCAATGAAGCGATACATTCATCTGTTAAAGCGACATCATATTCTTCCGTAAGCTTCACCATCTTTTGCACTTGCTCGTAATATAGAAAGACAGGCGTTTTTCCATGATATTTTTGCAGCAGCTCTTTTAGCGTAAACAATTTTCCAGACGCTATATGTTCCGGACGAATTTTTACATAAAGCGCCTCCATCGCAGGTACGTCTGCTTTGCGAATGACTAGCTGCGCTTTCCCTTTACGAACCTCTACTTTTCCTTCTAATAACCGCACTGTTCCCTTTTTTAAAACTGAAGAATAACGACGATATACATCTGGAAACGCAACCACATCCATTTCCCCGCTTTCATCACTAACCGTAAAGAAAGCCATTTCCTCTCCTGTTTTCGTACGTGTTTTTCTCTCTTCCACAATATATACACCCACTTTAACAGGAAAGTCCGTTTTTTCCCTTATTACACTCATGACTGAGCGGACACCATCCAAACGGAACACCTTCCGATAAGCAGATGTTGGGTGAGGAGAAACATAAACACCGAGCAATTCTTTTTCGTACATTAACTTTTCCTCTAATGACAAAGAAGGTGCTTCTACATATTTTGGCTTCAATGATATATCTGAAAATAATCCTTCTTCGACATACGGACCAACAAGCTGCGCATGTTCTAAAGCAACATCGATGCTTGCTAATAATGATGCTCTTTCGATTCCAAATTCATCAAAGCAGCCTGACAAAATAAGAGATTCTATCGTTTTTCGGTTGATGCCTTTTCCGAATAAGCGAACACAAAAATCAAAAAAGTCCGCAAAAGGCCCCTTTTTTCGCTCTTGTACAATCGCTTTGACTGCCGCTATTCCAACATGTTTAATTGCGGCTAAACTGTAGCGAATCTTTTCATGCTCCACTGAGAAAGAATAACGGCTTTGATTAATCGAAGGCGGCAATATTTCAATCTGTTTTCGTCTTGCTTCATAAATATATAAAGATACTTTTTCTTCGTCTCCGATCACGCTCGTTAATAATGCTGTATAAAAATAAAGCGGATAATGGGCTTTTAAATAAGCAAGTTGGTAGGAAAGCATGCTATAAGCAACGGCATGACTTCGGTTAAACCCATAATTAGCAAAACGGACAATCATATCATATACATCATTTGCAAACCCTTCGTCATAACCTTGGTCGATACAGCCTTGTACGAACTCATTCCGCTGTTGATCTAAAATTTCTTTTTTCTTTTTCGCGACTGCCCGGCGCAATAAATCTGCTTTTCCTAGCGAAAAACCGGCAATGTTCGCAGCGATTTGCATAATTTGTTCTTGATAAATAAGAACACCATATGTCGGCGCTAAAATCGGCGCTAAATCTGGATGAAGATAAGAAACGTTTTCTTCTCCGTGCTTTCTCTTTATATACGAAGGAATGTAATCGATCGGTCCAGGCCGATATAACGCGTTCACCGCCACGATATCCTCAAATTGTGACGGCTTCAATTGCTTTAATACCTGCTTCATCCCATCCGACTCTAACTGAAAAATTCCATTGGTGTCTCCCTTGCTGACCAGCTCGTATGTTTTGCGGTCATCAAGCGGAATGGAACGCACATCGATGGTTTTCCCTGTTTGCTGCTGAATAAGACGGCATATATGTTCAAGCAATGTTAACGTGCGCAAACCAAGAAAATCCATCTTTAATAGACCTAGCCGCTCTAACACGTCCATCGGGTATTGCGTTAAATACAATTCACCATGGCCTTGCTGCAACGGAACGATTTGGGAAAGCGGCTCACTGCTAATAATCACACCCGCCGCATGTGTCGAAGTATGGCGCGGAAGCCCTTCAACCTTCATTGCGATTGCAATCCATTGTTTCAACAAGGAAGAAGCTTGAACCGCTTGGCGAAAAGCAAATGATTGATGATATGCTTCTTGAATCGTTATTCCATGTTTGTTAGGAACATACTTGATGATGTTTTCCATCTCTTTCGAATCAATCTGTAACACTTTGCCAATGTCCCGGAGGGCCGCTTTAGCGCCAAACGTACCGAACGTAATGATTTGCGCCACATATTGTTGTCCATACTTATTGGCGACGTATTGAATAACTTCTTCACGCCGGTCATCGGGAAAATCAATATCAATATCCGGCATCGACACCCGTTCTGGATTTAAAAACCGCTCAAATAATAGCCCGTATTGAATCGGATCGATGTCTGTAATATAAAGTGTATACGCGACAAGCGATCCTGCTGCCGACCCTCGCCCTGGACCCGTAACAATCCCTTTTTTTCGAGCGAAATTCATAAAATCCCAAACGATAAGAAAATAATCGCTGAAATCCATTTGCTGAATGACATCGAGTTCATATTCAAGCCGTTTGATGTAAGCATCAGAAGGGGACGAAACTCGTTCATATAGTCCTTTCAGACAAAGGTGCCGCAAATAATGATCTGCGTTTTCCTTTTCTGGAACAGGGTATTTCGGCAGCTTTAATGTGTCCAAGCTGATATGAAGATGGCATTGATCCGCGATTTTTCTGCTGTTTTCCACCGCCTCGGGCAAATCAGAAAACCGCTTTTTCATTTCCTCTGGCGATGTTAAATATCGTTCTCCATCTGTCGCCATCCCCGTTTTTATCACCGCGCCTTGTTTGATCGCTAATAAACAGTGCTGCACAAACGCATCTTCTTTTTCAATATATTGAACATCGTTTGTTGCCACAAGCGGGGTATTGGTTTCGTTGCTTAAATGAATCAACTGCTGCTCATACGGTTCTTGCTGCTTATTTTCTCCTCGCTGTACGGAAAGGTAAAAATCATCTCCAAAAATTTGCTTATATCGTTCTAACACTTGCTTTGCCTTTGTTATTTCGTTATGGGCAAGCAATGTTTCAATTTGCCCGCTTTTTCCTGGGGTTAGTGCAATTAATCCGCCACGATAATGCCATAGCCATTTTTCTGGAATTCCTTCTTGTGTTTTCGTTTGAATCGTACTGCTTATTTTTATTAAATGCTGATAGCCTGTTTCGTTTTTTGCTAATAAAACGAGCGGATATGTGCTTTCCCCCTCCAGCACAATGTCTGTGATCATCCCAATAATCGGCCGAATGCCGTAACGTTTACATTCCATATAAAAAGGAATTGCTCCGTACAATACGTTTTCATCTGTTAATGCCAGTGCAGAAAATTGCAGGTCTTTTGCCTTTTTTACCAAATCGCTGATTTTCGCTGGGCTTGTTAACAGGCTGTAACAGCTGCGAACGTGAAGGTGAACAAACGACAACAATCTCCCCCTCCTTTTCCTCCATTATAGTGGACAAAACTTTTTCATTGCAAAACATACTCTTCCCCGATCATCCATATACATAGTAAAAGAAAGGGTGGGACGAGTATGAGCGAAAAGATGCCATTTTTGTCTGCTTTTATTCAAAGTTATTTTATTGCTGTCGGCGTGCTGTTAGGCGGTGCGATGATCGGGGCGCTCGGCGCGTTTTTAAGCGGAGAACAGCCGCTTACGGCAATGTATCGATTTGCCGGTGATTTGCGAATTTGGGCTGTGGTTGCTGCCATTGGAGGAACGTTCGATACGTTTTATATGGTAGAACGGGGATTCTTTTTTGGGGAAACTCGCGACATTATTAAACAGTTTCTTCTCATTCTTTCCGCGATGGGAGGCGCGCAGACAGGCGTTACCATTATTACTTGGCTGACACAGGAGCATATTTCTTCATGAGAATCCCGCCTCATTACAACTATCCAACATGGCAGCGTTTTTTTGCCGGCGTTGCGATCGGAGCGCTCATCAGCTGGTTTGTTTTTTTACATTTATTCGGCGTCTTGCAAGAAAAACAAGTTCGAAAAATCATCGAACTTCAAGACAAAATTGCCGATTTGGAAGATGAAATCCGCATTTGGCAAGAAGACTATGTCAAACAGAATAAAATAAACAAAAAAAAATTGATGGTACAAGAAATTTCTGTCCACCTCGTCAACGCGGAGCAATATAAACTTGACTCTTATACGACGTTTCGCATTGAAGAAAGCGTAAAGGAGGATGTTTCCCACTTAAAAGCAAAAGATATCGAAACCGTTTATAACAGCCGGGAGTTGCTAAAGCGGGCTATTGAAAATAAAACATACACCATCAACGAGCAACCGTATAAGCTGGAAATTTATCAGATGTTCGTCTTTACTACTTTATCGATTGAACTAAAATTAAAACCGCTGCCTTCCTCATAAAGAGAAAATGTCCCGGATCTTGCCATACCGGGACATTCCTTCATTTTATTGAGAAAGACACGCTGCTTTCAAATCTTCAATGACGCGGTCCGCATCATCCCAAGAATCAATCGAAGCGCCTGCGGCAAGCGGATGGCCGCCGCCACGATATTTTTTCGCTACTTCATTGACAATTGGGCCTTTGGAACGAAGGCGGACGCGAATTTCTTTCTCTTCCTCGATAAAAAATACCCATGCGACAACTCCTTCGATATTGCCAAGAAGGCCAACTAACTGCGATGCTTCGGAAGCAGTAACGCCATATTGCTCAAGCAGCGATTTCGGCATTTTTATCGCTGCCACTCCTTCTTTCGATACCGTAAAATTTTGCAGCACATATCCACTTAAATGCGCCACATTCAACTTCGTACGATACAATCCATCATATAGCTCCGTCAATGAAAATCCATATTGAATCAGTTCGCTTGCATAACGAAACGTTTTTTCGCTCGTTCTTGGGAAAAGGAAACGGCCTGTATCTCCGACAATCCCCGCGTAAATAAGACGTGCCGCTTCTTTTGTCATCACAAGTCCTTCTTCTTTACCAGCTAAATAAAATTCATAAATCATTTCGCTTGTGGAACTTGCGTTTGTATCTACCCATAATATGTCTCCATATGGGTCTTCGTTTGGATGATGGTCAATTTTAATCAATTGTTTGCCAAGCCGATAACGATCATCGCAAATCCGATCTGTATTTGCCGTATCACAAACAATCACGAGCGCATTTTCATATGTTTTGTCTTCAATGACATCCATCCGCCGTAAAAATTGCAACGACTCTTCTTCCTTCCCAACCGTATACACCGTTTTTTCTGGAAAAGAGGCTTTCAAAATCTCCGCCAATCCTCCTTGTGACCCATACGCATCAGGGTCTGGGCGCACGTGGCGATGAATGATGATCGTATCAAATTGATGGATCGCTCTTAAAATTTCCAAACATTTCTCTTTCATCTTTCTTCCCCTTTTTTGCGGCTGTATTTTTTTTCATTATACGCGAACAAGAAAGGTCATTGCTAGAATTCTTCCTCATTTCTATGTACAATAAGGTAGAAAGAAATAATGGAGGGTGCTATTTATGCCAACACTCGTGATTTTCATTATATTTTCCTTTTCTTTTTACGTCTATTATAAAATAAAGTATTTTCGCTCCCACCGTCCGATGGAACGACGTTGGCTTTCCGCCAAATCAAGCATTGCTCTCGGTCTATTCGTGTTCTTTTTCGGATTAAATCAGTTTTTTCTCCATTCTTCCACCGTCACCTATATTATCGGTACTATTTTCTTGCTAATTGGCGCCGGAAGCGCGTGGGCGGGCTATCGCGCCTATAAGCATTATTTGCCTCTCGTTTTGGAAGAAGCAAAACAAACAGCAAAAAACGGGGCGTAAATCGCGTCCCGTTTTGATACGACTTCTAACGGTCAATTAATTGACACATCATTAGCGCTTTTCCAACGACGACACCTTCGTTATACACTTCCACATCGACTTTTCCAAATTTCCGTCCAATTTCTAGCAGTTTCGCTTTCACATCGATCGTGCTTTCGATTTGCACTGGTTTAATAAAATAAATCGTAATATTTTCAATCACTAAATCTCCGCGTTTATATGCCCGAAGCGCGCGCGTAGCCGCTTCCGTCACAATCGTTGTAAATACTCCATACGATAGTGTTCCTAAATGATTCGTCATTTGCGGAGTAATCGTGCAGCGAAACATCTCCTCTTTCCCGTCACTATTGGCTTCCTGAAATTGGCTTGTAATAATATCATCAATGGTTTCACCAACTTGCGGCTGGCGTTGAATCATCTGAAGCGCTTTTAATACGTCTTGGCGGCTAATAATTCCTTGAAGCCGGTTATGTTCGTCAACAACTGGCAATAATTCGATGCCTTCCCATACCATGATATGGGAAGCGGAGGCGACCGATGTCTTTCCTTTTACCGTGATCGGGTGCTTTGTCATCGCCTTTTCAATCGGCAATTTTCGGTCAAAATCAAGCACATCTTTTGTAGTAACAACTCCTTGCACTTTTAACTGCTGATCCACAACCGGAAACCGGCTATGTCTTGTTTCACGATTGAGCTCATACCAACGTTCAATCGGATCGGTCGTATATAAATATGCTGTTTTTTCAAGCGGTATTAAAATATCTTCGACAAGAACAATTTCCTTTTTAATTAACTGGTCATAAATCGCTCGGTTAATCATCGTCGCTACTGTAAACGTATCGTAGCTTGTCGAAATAATCGGGAGCTGTAATTCGTCTGCTAATTTTTTTACATGGTCTTCTGTATCAAATCCGCCGGTGATTAATACGGCTGCTCCGGCTTCGAGCGCCCGTTCATGCGCTTTCGTACGGTTTCCGACAATCAACAAATCGCCAGCGCCTGTATAGCGCATCATCGCTTCCAGCTGCATCGCGCCAATAACGAACCGGTTCAGCGTTTTATGCAATCCTTCGCGCCCGCCTAACACTTGCCCATCAACAATGTTTACCACTTCTGCATACGTAAGTTTTTCAATATTTTCTTTCCTCTTCTTTTCAATCCGAATTGTACCGACCCGTTCAATCGTGCTCACATACCCTTTATTTTCCGCGTCTTTAATGGCGCGATAGGCGGTTCCTTCACTTACCCCCATTTCTTTCGCAATTTGCCGCACAGAAATTTTTTCACCGACCGGTAAACTATGAATATATTGCAAAATTTGTTCGTGTTTTGTCATCGCCAAGTTTCTTCACCCTTTACATAGTCTCCTATTTTCATTATACGGGTGGAGCAAATTCAATTCAATGAAACGACCAAACACACTTGTTCCTAAAAAAAGCGCCTCCATAAGAGACGCTTTTTCATTTATAATTCAATACCTTCTCCTGGTTTTAATACACGTCCTACGCCATCAGGAAGCAGCGCAACAAATTGGTGCGGATCTTGGGCGATGACCGGGAACGTATTGTAGTGAATCGGCACGACTATTTTCGCGCGAAGCCATTCCGCCGCAACCGCAGCATCTTCCGGTCCCATTGTGAAATTATCTCCGATCGGCAAAAATGCGACATCAATAGAATTGCGCTCACCGATCAGTTTCATATCCGAAAACAACCCCGTATCTCCAGCGTGATAAATCGTTTTGCCTTCGGCGGTGAATAAAATTCCAGCCGGCATACCCAAATAAATAATTTGCTTGTCCTCTGTCACATAACCGGAACCATGGAACGCTTGCGTTAATTTCACTTTTCCAAAATCAAATTGATGCGCTCCCCCGATATGCATCGGGTGGGTATTTACTCCTTGCCATCCTAAATATGTAGCTAATTCAAAAGGAGCAACGACGAGCGCGTTATTTTTCTTAGCCAGCTGCACTGTATCCCCAACATGGTCGCCATGACCATGAGTAAGCAAAATGACATCTGCTTTCACATCTTCCAATTTTAAATCTGTCGCGCCGTTACCTGTAATAAATGGATCAATAAAAATCGTTTTCCCGTTTGTTTCAATTTTTACGACGGAATGTCCATGATATGTTACTTTCATGATCATCCTCTCCTTTCATCATTATTATTCGCGGTGGTGGATGCATTTCCCTGCCCATACGCTTATAAACATTTACATTTTCTTATATTCCTGCTACTCTCAAAGTATATAGAAAGGAAGGGTGCAGAATGAACAAACGACTTCAATTATTTTCCGAGTGGCTTCAAGAACAACATATTTCATTTGCGCTTATTACGTCAAGTCCGAACGTCTTTTATTTAAGCGGGTTTTATTGCGACCCTCACGAGCGGCTTTTAGCGTTGCTCATCTTTCCGCAAGAAGAGCCGGCATTAATTTGCCCGCAAATGGAAACGGCACGCGTAAAACAAGCTGGATGGACATACGAAATTATTGATTACACCGATACAGACAATCCATGGCAGCTGCTTGAGCATCATGTTCGCTCAAGAAATATTGCTGTAGAGCGAATTGCTGTCGAAAAAAGCCATCTTTCTCTCGAACGATACGAACTGCTTCATACCTATTTCCAAGCGCGTTCATGGATAAACGCGGAAGAAAAGCTGCGGCAATTGCGAATGATCAAAGAGGAGAAAGAAATTGCCGTATTGCGCCAGGCGGCAGAACTTGCAGACTATGCCGTCGAAGTAGGAGTAAACGCAATTGCCGAAGGGAAAACAGAACTAGATATTATCGCAACCATCGAATACGAAATGAAGAAAAAAGGCGTACGGGAAATGTCGTTTGCCACGATGGTACTGACCGGCAAAAACACCGCTAACCCACACGGTGTGCCGGGACTGACAGCCATTCAACGTGGTGATTTTGTTCTATTTGATTTAGGCGTCATTGTGGACGGCTACTGCTCTGATATTACAAGAACGGTCGTCTTCGGCGAAGCGACAGAGGAACAGCAAATGATTTATGATACGGTTCTGCGCGCGCAGCTTGCGGCGATTGATGCCTCTAAACCAGGCGTGGAAATCGGCAATGTCGACCGAGCCGCAAGATCGATTATTGAACAGGCAGGATATGGTCCATATTTTACACATCGCGTCGGCCATGGTTTAGGCATCGAATTACATGAATATCCATCTATGAATGCAACAAATACGATGCCGCTAGAGCGCGGTATGACGTTTACCATTGAACCGGGCATTTATGTTCCTTCTGTCGGCGGGGTGCGTATTGAAGACGATGTGTTCATCACCGATAACGGTGCAGAAATTTTAACGAAATATCCAAAAGAGCTTATAATCGTTTAAAGACAGATAAATAAAAGAAGCGGTCTTTCGGGATGTTGCCGAAAAGGCCGCTCTTTTTGCCGAAAACAAGATTATGATTGTTGTAACAATGTTTTCGCATCTTTATAAGGCAATCCATGTGCCTGCGCTACCGCCTCATACGTAATATAACCGTTCAACGTATTAATTCCTTTCAACAACGCTTCGTTTTGCAAACAAGCTTCTCGATATCCTTTATTAGCGATTTGCAGCGCGTAAGGTACGGTAACGTTTGTCAGCGCAAATGTTGACGTTCTTGGCACCGCACCAGGCATATTCGCTACTGCGTAATGAACAACTCCATGTTTCACATAGATTGGATCATCATGGGTTGTAACGCGATCGGTCGTTTCAAAATCATTTGCTTACTATAACATATTATTTTGTTAATAAAAGGTGAGATCATCATTACTTATCTTTCTCCTATTTTCACTTAAATAAACGATCACTTTTATCTATCAAATGTTTTTTTCACATCCAATGGAACATAGAAAAACAGAAAAATCACCCCACTGCATCGAGCAAGGTGATTTTTGGAAAAATGCGCTTATGTCCAGTATCGATGAATAACATTTACTCCTCCTGTCACATCGATGATCGCTCCTGTAATCATGTCTGAATCTTCTTCGCATAAGAAAGCAACAACACGAGCGATATCTTCCCCTGTTCCCGAGCGCCCAATTGGTGTCTCATTGTCTTTTATTGTACGCGAATAGGCGATCGTCGCTTCTTTCATCTCTCCAACAATATTGCCTGGGCAAACCATATTAGCTGTAATGCCATATTCCGCTTCTTCTAGCGCGATTGTTTTCGTTAATGACACTAACCCGACTTTTGCGGCACTGAACGCGGATCGGTTCGGCCATCCCGGCGCTCCTGCCGCACCTTGAAAACCATATGTAATAATGCGACCAAATCGTTGTTTTCTCATCACTGGAATCGTTTTTTTCAATAAATGAAATACCGCACTTAAATTTCCTTCAATCATTTCGTACCACTCATCTTCTGTATAATCAGCTAATTTTTTTCGCTCAAAAATATACGGCCCTGCGTTATTAATTAAAAAATCAATCCGCCCAAACCGATCTAACGCCGCGTCCACAAGCGCAGATAAATCCTCTTTTTTTGTGACGTCACCGCGAACAAATTGAAGCCGCTCTTTTAGATGGGCATACTTTTCTTGCAGTGATTGTACCGCTGTTTCATCACTTCGATAATTGACGGTTACCGAATATCCTTTTTCTAACAACAGTTCCGTTACTTTTCTCCCCAGCCCTTTCGCTCCGGCTGTGATGAGGGCATGTCGCACATCTACTCCTCCTCACCTTAACAACTTCCTGTCTTTACTTTACTATAAAGATATGTCTAAACGCATCCATCTCGCTTAAAAAAAATCATCATGGCGCATAAACACCATGATGTAGTGGAAATTATTCACCAACTTCACGCTTTGGATTATAGTGAAGTTCATCACGATCAACAACCCCGCTATGATATGCATCCATAATTTGCTCGCTAACCATTTTTACTGCATCTTCATCATAATCGAAATCTTTTCTATAGTTTTTTTCCATAATTATATCCCTCCTCGTTCATAGAAATATCATACATATGGTAGTTTCTCATTACTTGTAGCAGGTATACTAATAATAGAGATAGCACTTTTATCCAAAGGGAGTGGAGAACAATGACAATGACGTATAAGACGATTGTTGTTGCTATTGATGGTTCCAAAGAAGCGGAATGGGCATTCAAAAAAGCGATCCAAATTGCTAAACGTAATAATGCGAAACTTATTCTTTCTCACGTCATTGATTTACGGAGCTTTGCCGCCCCATTTGAATTATATGACAGCACCGCCGTTAAACGGTCTGAAGAATACGCAAAAGAGCTTTTAAACGGTTACCAACAACAAGCGTTGGACGCTGGATTAAACGATGTGGTCATCGACATTGAATTTGGCTCCCCAAAAGTAAAAATCGCTAAAGATGTAGCGCAAAAATATAAAGCTGATTTGATCATCTGTGGAGCAACAGGATTAAACGCAGTCGAACGCCTGTTAATTGGAAGCGTTTCTGAACATATCACCCGCTATGCGAAGTGCGATGTGCTTGTCGTGCGAACCGAAAAAGAATAAAGAAAAACACTCCGCAGCATCCGCTACGGAGTGTTCACTATTTTTTTAGCTTTTTCCAACGCTTTTCTTACTTCGGAAAAACCTGTTCCGCCCGCGCTATTGCGGCGGTTAACAGCGGTGTATGGCTTAAGCGCTTCATATATATCTTCTTCAAACAACGGTGACGCTTCCTTATAGACATCCAGCGGCAAATCGGCTAAAAATACGCCTTTTTCAATACAAATTAGCACGAGTTTGCCAACAATCTCATGCGCCTCGCGGAATGGTACCCCTTTGTTGGCTAAGTAGTCGGCAAGCTCCGTTGCATTCGAAAAATCTTGTTTTGTCGCTTTTTCCATAACATCGACGTTTACTTTCATCGTTTTAATCATACCAGCGAAAATTTTCAGCGATCCAGTGACCGTTTTCACCGTATCGAACATGCCTTCTTTGTCTTCTTGCATATCTTTGTTGTACGCAAGCGGCGTTCCTTTCATCACTGTCAAAAGCGCTAATAAATTTCCGTATACCCGTCCCGTTTTTCCGCGAATTAATTCTGCCATGTCCGGATTTTTCTTTTGCGGCATAATGCTGCTTCCTGTGGCGAACGCATCGTCAATTTCAATAAATTGAAACTCTTGGCTTGACCAAAGAATAAGCTCCTCGCAAAAACGTGATAAATGCATCATCAGCATGGAGCTGTTGCTTAAAAATTCAATGATAAAATCACGGTCGCTCACCGCATCGATACTGTTTTCGTAGATGCCGTCAAAGCCAAGAAGTTCCGCGGTCAAATGACGGTCAATTGGAAACGTTGTTCCAGCGAGCGCTCCCGCCCCGAGCGGTGATTTATTAATGCGCTTTAATGATTCACGGAATCGCTCGCGGTCGCGTTCAAGCATCCAAAAATACGCAAGCAAATGATGGGCAAACGAAATCGGCTGCGCCCGCTGCAAATGTGTATATCCCGGTACAATTGTTTCCACGTGCTCCTCCGCTTTTTCGACAAGCACCTTTTGCAATTCTTGAATAAGCGCGATGATTTCCGTTACGCGTTTGCGCAAATATAAATGCATATCGGTTGCCACTTGGTCGTTGCGGCTTCTTCCTGTGTGCAGTTTCCCACCGACAGGGCCAATTTCATCAATAAGCATTTTTTCAATATTTAAATGAATATCCTCGTAGGCAACAGAAAATTCGAGCTTGCCTTGTTTCGCTTTTTCTAGCAGCGTAAACAGTCCGGCCTTGATTTTCTCCACATCCTCACTTGGCAAAATTCCGCATTTGCCAAGCATCGTTGCATGAGCGATGCTGCCCTCTATGTCTTCTTCGACTAACTCTTGGTCGAATGGGATCGACGCTCCAAACTCGTCGACCCACTCTTCCGCTGTTTTCTTAAAACGTCCTCCCCAAAGCTTTTTCACACGTTCACCTTCTTTTGATTGTTGACGATGCTGTATACTTTCGTTGGCAATCCGTACAAGGAAATAAAGCCAACGGCCGCTTGATGATCAAATTGGTCATCCGCCGTATATGTCGCAAGCTTTTCGTCGTATAAGGAGAACTCTGATTTGCGCCCTTCGATAATCGCATGCCCTTTAAACAGCTTCACACGCACCACGCCAGTTACGTTCTTTTGCGTTTCTTTTAAGAAAGCGACAAGCGCGTCTTTAATTGGTGAGAACCACAAACCGTTGTAAATGACTTCCGCTAATTTTTGCTCGATAATCGGTTTAAAATGCGCTACTTCCTTTACAAGTGTTAAGTCTTCTAATTCTTTATGCGCCTTAATTAACGTCATCGCTCCAGGACATTCATACACTTCGCGCGATTTAATGCCGACTAGGCGGTTTTCGACATGGTCGATGCGTCCAACCCCATGTTTTCCGGCAATGGCGTTTAACTCCAAAATTAGCGAAGCGAGCGAATACGGCTTGCCGTTTAATGTCTTCGGCACGCCTTGTTCAAAACCGATTTCAATGATTTCCGGCACATCCGGTGTATTCTCCAACGCTGCCGTTAATTCGTATGCTTCTTCCGGCGGAGCCGCCCAAGGGTCTTCTAAAATACCGCACTCGTTGCTTCTGCCCCATAAGTTTTGGTCAATCGAAAACGGACTGTCTAGATCGACTGGAATCGGAATGCCATGTTTTTTCGCATACTCGATTTCCTCTTCACGCGACCAGCTCCATTCGCGAACCGGCGCGATCACTTCCAAATTTGGATTTAGCGCTTTAATGGATACTTCAAAGCGAACTTGGTCGTTTCCTTTTCCTGTACATCCATGCGCAACAGCAACCGCCCCTTCCAATTCCGCAATTTCCACTAATTTTTTCGCAATAAGCGGGCGCGATAAGGCGGAGACAAGCGGATATTTTCCTTCATAAAGCGCATGTGCCTGCAATGCAATAAGCGCATATTCATCAGCAAATTCTTCCTTGACATCAATAACATATGACTTAATCGCTCCGACTTTTAACGCTTTTTCTTTCACGAAATCAAGATCTTTTCCTTCTCCAAGGTCTAAACAGCAAGCAATGACATCATAACCTCGCTCTTGCAGCCACTTAATCGCAACAGATGTATCTAAACCACCGGAATACGCCAGCACAAGTTTCGGATTCGTCATATTGTATTCCCCTTCCCTTTCACATAAATATACTTACGCATAAATAAATATTCACCAAGTATATTATCACTTTATCAGTTTTTATAAGGTTTTTCAATAGTTATTCATGAAAAAGTATAAAAATACTGAAAGTTGGTTCTTTCTGTTCTTTTTTATAAAATAGAAAATAAGGGAAAGCGAGGGAGAAGCATGGAGCAATATTTCATTTATGATCAACGTCTTGGCATTCCATTACCGAAACTTGAAAAAGACTGGGAGGATTATAGCGAAGACGAACAACACGCAATTTTGCTGCGATGGGAAAATATTCGTGGAACCATTCCCGACCGTATTGCCGAATTAGAAAAAATTATTAACGAAAAACAAGATCAGTTGAGTGATGAAAACGATTTTGAGCGATCATGCCGGTTAAATTCGGAAATAGCCGAACTCGCCTCGATCATCAACGATTTATGGATTTGGTATCGGATGAATCAAACGGTATCGATGCGCGCTCATCAATAAAACAATGAAGGAGCGAAAAGATGGCAGAAAAATGCTCCTTCTTTTTTTGCCTCTGGATACAATATACTATTTTATTTTTAAATAATATATTGAATCGAATAAAGAACAACGTTCAAAATTACCTCCAAGAGAAAAAATGCCAACATTAGAGCATATTTTTGTCATTGATGAAACAAATGACCATAACGATTTATCATTTTGGGAAACGCTTTCAAAAGAGTCTGTCGATCATCAGACCGAAGAAACAACTGTGGACGATTTACTAGCTATCCAATACACATCCGGATCGACGGGGATGCCTAAAGGAGCCATGTGGTCGCACAACTTGCTCATTAACATATATCCTTATATGCGATACGCCATCGATTTACGGGATGATGATGTATTTTTAGGAGGAGCCGATCCGGGATGGGCTTACGGGCTGATCTTTTGCACATTTGCGCCAATGTGCTTTGGCGTGCCAATCGTCTTTTACGAAGGACCGTTTAAACCAGAAACGTACTATTCTCTTATGGAAAAATATCATGTAACGAATTTCGCTTACGCACCGACCGCTTATCGCGCGATGGTCGCAGCAGGAGCAGAATTAATCAATAAATACAATATCCGCGTGCGGGCAATGAGTTCCGCGGGAGAACCGCTTAATCCGGAAGTGATCCGCTTTTTCCAAAAACATTTAGGGGTTACTGTCCACGACCAATATGGGCTATCGGAAACGTTAATGCTGATCGGCAATTTCAACGCGGTTGACATGGAGATACGCCCTGGTTCGATGGGATGGGTGCTGCCGGGATTTGAAGTCGCGCTGCTCAGCGAAGAAGGCGTTCCGGTAGAGGACGGAAATGTTGGACAAATTGCTTTTAACACGAATTCCATTCCAAACGTGTTCAAAGGTTATTGGAAAGATCCTGAAAAAACGGCGGAGAGATTGATGGGAAATTGGTTTCTCACTGGAGACTTGGCAACGAAAGACGCGGACGGATACTTTTGGTTCCAAGGCAGGGCCGATGATATTATCTCCAGCGCCGGATACCGCATCGGGCCTTTTGAAATCGAAAGCTGCCTCATTGAACATCCAGCGGTAGTGGAAGCAGCGGCCGTTGGAAAGCCAGATCCATTAAAAGGGGAAATCGTCAAAGCCTTCGTCGTATTGGCAGATGGATTTACTCCATCAGACGAATTAGCGCAAGAATTATCATTATTCGTGAAAAACCGTTTATCAAAACACGAATACCCTCGCGAAGTGGAATTCGTAACGGAACTGCCTAAGACGCCTAGTGGAAAAATCCAGCGATTTATCCTACGCAATCAAGAAGTCGAAAAACAAAAAAACACCTAATCAGGTAAAAAAGTGTCCGATTCCTTGAACGGACACTTTTTTGCTTTCATCGTAAATCTTTCCTTATTTCCCGCACCACATGGCCAAGCTCCGGCAAAATCAATTTTGTCATCGCAAGGCGCACCGCTCCCGACGACCCTGGGGTGGAAAAAATCGCTGTATCGTTCGCTACGCCGGCAATCGCCCTCGATAATATCGCGGCTGAACCGATATCTTCCGTGTAGCTTAACATGCGAAACAACTCGCCAAAGCCAACGATTTCTTTTTCGATGATTTCTTTTACTGTTTCAATGGTCACATCCCGTTTAGCGATGCCTGTGCCGCCGTTTGTTAGCACCACATCAATATTTGTCTGTTCGCATCCGTGCAAAATCGCCTCTCGAATCGCTTCTTTTTCATCTTTTACGATTTCATAACTGACAACTTCATGACCAGCTTCTTTTAATAAATCCATCATTAATTTTCCGCTCTTATCCGTGTCTTTTGTCCTTGTGTCACTAATCGTAATGACTTTACAGCGGACGATGTGCGGTGCTTCTTTTTTATGTTCTGTAACGCTCATATCGATCACCTATTTGATTAAAATTTTTTATAAAAAAGCAGCCTTCATAAAAGGCTGCTTTTATTCCATATTAACCAATATTCGCCAGTCTGACAACATCCCGCGCAATCATGACTTCTTCGTTCGTCGGAATGACTAACACTTTTACCGGAGAATGCGGATAGCTGATGAACGCTTCTTTGCCGCGCACTTTATTTAATGCAGGGTCCCAGTATACTCCCATAAATTCAAGGCCGCGCAAGACTTTCGCACGGATTACTTCACTGTTTTCGCCAATTCCAGCCGTGAAAATGATCGCATCTACACCGCACATGCGCGCCGCATAAGAACCGATATATTTATGAATGCGATTAGCAAATACTTCAAGCGCTAGCTCAGCACGTTTATTTCCTTCTGCCGCAGCTTTTTCAAGGTCACGCAAATCGCTGGAAATACCGGAAATTCCAAGCATTCCGCTTTTCTTATTTAATACTTCAAGCACTTCATCCGCAGTCATTCCCGTTTTTTGCATAATGTAAGGGATAAGGGCTGGGTCAATGTTCCCTGAACGCGTTCCCATTGCGACACCAGCGAGCGGCGTAAAGCCCATGGACGTATCGATCGATTTTCCTCCTTCTACTGCCGCGATGCTGGCACCATTGCCAAGATGGCAAGAAATGAGACGAAGCTGTTCAATCGGACGGCCAAGCAATTCGGCGGCGCGTTGTGTCACATACTTATGAGACGTACCATGGAAACCATATTTGCGAATGCCAAATTTCGTATAGTACTCATATGGAAGACTGTATAAAAACGACTGCTCCGGCATCGTTTGATGAAACGCCGTATCGAATACCGCCACAGCCGGCACATTTGGCAGCACTTCTTGAAATGCTTTAATACCGATGATGTTTGCCGGGTTATGAAGCGGGGCAAGCTCGGATACTTCTTCGATTTGTTTTAATACTTCATCGGTAATCAGCACGGAATCACTGAATTTTTCGCCGCCATGCACCACGCGATGGCCGATTCCGTCAATTTCATCAAACGAACGGATAATACCGTGGCTAATTAGCTTGTCAAGCAGCATTTTAACAGCTACCGAGTGGTTTGGAATCGCTGTCACTTCTTGAATTTTTTCACCGTTCACGGTAATCGTAAAAATCGCATCGTCAAAACCGATTCGTTCCACGACCCCTTTGGTTAGCACCGTTTCGCTCGGCATTTCAAATAATTGAAACTTTAAGGATGAACTACCCGCGTTAATCGCTAAAATTTTGGACATATTTCAAACAACTCCTTTAATCTTTTAACATTTATCGCTATCGTTATTTTGTTCGATTTTTAATTATCCCACTATACTTTTTCATTGTATGATTGTTCCTCCTCCCTTTTCAAGCAAGTTCTTTGCCGGTAATCGGTTACAAACTTATGTTTTTATCTTTTGAAAATAAAAATAGTTGCTATCTTCTGAAAATAAAAACAGTTCCCACTTATCACGGGAACTGTTTTACTTCCCTTTTTCTTCTGTAACCCATTCATCAATTTTTCTCATCATCGCCTGCATCGCCTGTTTATTGGAGAAACGGGGAAGTTCCGCTAACAACGCTTTTTTCGGTGCTTTTACGTTTTCTCCTTTCTTTTGCAAAATAAAAATGCTTTTTGCTGCTTGTTCTGTTTTAAACATCGATAGCGGCAGTTGCAACAATCCTTGAATAACCGCATGCTCTTTAATAAATTCATGCAATTTTGCCGCTTGGTCACTTGAAAATAATGTATTTGGAATTAAGAAAAACAAGTAGCCGCCTTCTTTTGTATAATACAAGCTTTGCTCAATGAACAAATGATGGGCGTATGAATGTCCTTCTTCCGCCTTTAATGCAAAGCGAGAAGCATTTTCTTTATGTGGATAATAACCGACAGGCAAATCGCACACGACTACATCTGCAAGCTCTACAAATAGCGGCTGCAGCCCATCTTGATTAAAAAGCTGAATCGCGTGTTTTTGCAAATTCGCGTTCACATATGCCAGCTTGATTAATACATCGTCCACATCCACACCGTAACTTTTCGTTTGCTTCCCTTTAAGATGGTTAAGCACCGTTGTCAGCAAATTCGCGGTACCGACGGCAGGATCAAGAATGGTAAGCGCCAGATGTTGGCGAGTAAATTGATTGACTAAATAGCTTATAAATAAACTAACCGCATCCGGGGTCATTTGATGATGCGGTTGTGTATATTCCTTCATTCCTTTTAACACCGCAAGCTGAAATGCTTTTCTTATTTCTTCATTCGTAAACCGTTCGAGTTGAATGTCGGCATATTGTTTTTTGAGACGTTTCGCGTTGACTTCGCTCACTTCTTCTTGAAGGACATCGCCGTGAAACACATTTTCTCCCGTTTCTGCCACCGCTTCTAAATAGGTGCATTGTAATTCATCTTGCAAAATTTTGGCTGTTTCATCAAATAATGTAAACAAACGTTCTACTGGAGTTGCCATTGTTCCTCCACCTTTCCGTAAGTGTCCAATATTTTATTGTACGATGTGCACAATCCAATAGCAAGAAGGATAAACGAACATTTGCCGATCGCAAGCCTGTGTCGATAAAATAGGAAAGACCTCGAACAAGTCGAGGTCTTTTCGGTTATTTTGCTGCTTTTGCCGCTTCGATGGCCGCTTCGTAGTTCGGATGATTTGTTACTTCCGGCACATATTCCACATATGTTACAATATCGTTGCTGTCAATGACAAACACCGCGCGTGCCAGTAAACGCAATTCTTTAATCAGCACGCCGTACGCTTGCCCAAAGGAAACATCGCGATGGTCAGAAAGAACTTGTACGTTTTCCACACCTGCCGCCCCGCACCAGCGTTTTTGCGCAAACGGCAAATCAACGCTAATCGTCAATACTTTCACATTATCCAATTTTGCTGCTTCTTCATTAAACCGGCGTGTTTGCGCATCACAAACGCCTGTATCCAGCGACGGAACAACACTGATCAAGCGGACGTGGCCTTTCGTATCAGCGAGCGTGACTTCCGATAAATCGTTAGCCAATACTTTAAAATCAGGTGCTTTGTCTCCCACTTTCACTTCATTACCAACTAATGTTACCGGTTGTCCTTTAAATGTAACTTGCGCCATTGGTCTTCCCCCCTTAAAATATGTACTACTGTCATCATAAAGGGAATACAAAAAAATTTCAATGGTTTCAACTTATCAAATATCAAAATCGTGTTTTTCTGTTGGCGAATCCTTTTTATTTTTCTTTAACATCTCTTGAATTTTCTCAATCGCCTGCGGTGCCACATCCAATATCTTTTCATATAAATGAGTGCTTTCGTCAAGATGAAGCAGTTTTACTCCCGAAGAGTTAACGATCAAAAAGGCAATAGGCGTAATGGAAACACCGCCGCCGCTTCCGCCGCCAAATGGATGCTCACTAGCTTGTTGTTGACTAGCGCCATTGCCATCCATCATAAATTCACTACCACCCGCCGCAAATCCAAAACCTACTTTGGAAACCGTTAAAATGATACTTCCGTCTGGCGTTTCGACCGGATCACCGATAATTGTATTGACATCAATCATTTGTTTTAAATTTTCCATCGCTGTTGTCATAAGCCCTTGAATTGGATGATTGCTCATGCAAGATTCCTCCTAGTAGCTTTCATTTGTTTGCTGGGTGACAAATGTTTTTATTTCTGACAAATGATAGTCACGCCAATATTTCACAACTCGTATTCCTGCTAACATAGCATGCCCGATTCGAAAATGAATCATACATACGAATTTCGTTTCGGAAATTGCTTCATGAAAAGATGGAGTAATCATTAAACAAGGTGACGTTTGTAGTTTCATATATTTGCTAAATAATGCAACCAAACTATATTTCAACGACCATCCTAATCCGACAATCATCCCTGTTGCCGCTGCATCTCCTGTTCCGATTTTCGTCTGCCATTCGAGCTTTGTAATGGATATATGACGAAGGAATTTTTTTATAATTTCATTCAGTCGTATGACATGTTGGGCAAATTCCTTTACTTTCTGAAAGATATCGATCATTTCCTTCGGCGTATATTTGCTCCGTTTTGGCTTGCTTTCAGAAATATTTTTTACTGTTTCTTTATGATCAACGACAATGCCCGGCGATTCTGTTTCTATTTTTACTAATGGTATATGTATCGTATATCGAATAATCCCAAATAATGTTCGAAACGTAATTTTCCATTCATCATCATCTTGTGCATGTTGAAAAAAAATTGTAATCGACAACTTCATCACCGATAAAACAAAAATCAATAGAAAAAGAGCGACAACTATACTTACCGCAATTTTCAACATCAGCACTCCCCTTCAACATACCATTGTCACCATATGCGCAAAAAAATAAACCTGCCAATATGACAGGTTTATTCATGAATGACAAGTGTATCAGCAAACTGGTCGTGCATCCCTTTTTTCTTTTCTGAAAAAGCGACAAAAAGAAATCCGATAAATAAAATCGTTTTCGCGATAAACTTTCCGATCACTTCACGAAATAAGACGGTCGTCCATGTTAATGGCTTTCCTGACTCATCAATCACTTTTAATCCAAATACCATTTTTCCTAATGTTTGTTGAAAGAATTTTGTCATCAATACAAAATATGCATAAAATGTCAAGGTCGTAGCAATCGTTGCTGGCGCAAACATATTCGTCCGATCGACAGAAATATCCAACAGATGAAAGAGCGGAAAAATAAGCAAACGGTTTAAGCTGCCGACAACAAGCAAATCGAGCAAATATGCCCAAAAGCGCATCCAAAACCCAGCATATCGTACATGAGAAGATACATTTGCGCCAGTTTCGTTTCTTGCCTCTACTGGAACTGGCAGATACTCTCCGGTCATTTTTCCACTTCCTTTATTCAGCATATAAATACATTAAGCGCGGTGAAGAAGGTTTAGAAAGCAATTTTATTAATTCAGTTGCTTCATGCTTTGGCGTTGCGTTTCGATTGAACGCCATTTGAAATAGGGAACTAAATGAAAATTCATTTGTATATTTCACCACTTGCGCGTCCGCCAAATGATGGTCTTTTTTTAATGCGGCGATCGTATCGTCCAAATAACCAAATTCGTCAATCAAATGCAATTGTTTTGCCTGTCTTCCATCATAAATTCGCCCATCGGCAATTTTTCGAACTTCGCTTTCCGGAAGATGTCTGCCTTCGGAAATCACTTTCACAAATCCCTCATAAGAATTTTGAATTAGTTGCTGCAATATTTTCTTTTCTTCTTCCGTCATTTCCCTTGTCGGATTCATAATGTCTTTATACGGTCCGCTTTTGATCGTGACAAGCTTTACTCCATACTTTTTAGCAAGTCCTTCATAGTTTAAACTTTGCATAATCACCCCCAGCGAACCGGTAATCGTTTCTGGACTCGCGAAAATTTTATCCCCTGCCGTCGAAATGTAGTATCCTCCCGAAGCTGCCATCGATCCCATGGAAACATAAATTGGTTTCTTCGTTTCTTTTTTTAGTTCCAGCAGTTGGTCGTGAATTTCCGCGCTTTCTACGACACCGCCCCCAGGCGAATTTACTCTTAGGACAATTGCTTTTACCGTATCATCATTTTTCGTTTGCTCAATCATTCGCAAAAATGATTGATGATTATATCCTGATGCAGCCAACAACGCCCCCGTATCTTCTCCATCTTGAATGACTCCATTTACTTCAAGAACAACGATTTTTTGCAATTCATCGCCATCTTCAAGCACCTCTTCGCTGAACTCTTGCTCCGCTAATGCAAGCCAGCTTTCCGACCATTTTTCCGCATCGCTTGTTAATAGTGCAGTAATGATGTTCACTAACACAGAAATAACAAATAATGCAGCGGCGATAGATAACGCTATCCAGCGCTTTCGATTCATCATTCTTCCTCCTATGAAAACGACTATTTTTAGATTTCGTGTAAACGTGTTACACTTAATTATGTATACTTCATTTATTGTACCATAATTACAGATTAACTAAAATACGATCATGGGAGGGCTTCAAAATGGCAGACGAGCGCAATCATCTTTATTTTTTTTATAAGCGTGATGAACAACTGATGAAACGTGTAGAACCGCTGATCACGCTTGCAAAACAAGGTCCGTTTGTGGTAGTCGATGATCATAAAAAAGCGAATATCATCGTCAGCATCGGGGACGATGGCTCGTTTTTACAAGCGGTGCGTCAAACAGGATTTCGCAACGATTGCTTATATGTCGGGATTTCCACACTTCCGTCACGCGGGTTTTACTGCGACTTTCAAATTGATGACATTGATCATATGGCAGAAGCAATAAAAAATTTACAGCTGGAAGTAAGAAAATATCCAATTATTCAAGTTACCATTGATGGCACCGCTTCATTTTTCTGTTTAAACGAATGTTCCATTCGCTCGCAAATTATTAAAACATTAACGATGGACGTATTTATTGACGACCTGCACTTTGAAACGTTTCGTGGAGATGGAATCATCATTTCGACACCGACAGGAAGTACGGCATATAATAAATCGGTAAACGGCGCTGTCGTTGATCCGCTTCTTCCTTGCTTTCAAGTAAGCGAGTTAGCTTCACTCAATAATAACCGTTACCGGACGCTCGGTTCATCGTTTATTTTAAGCGGAGAGCGAAAATTAACTTTAAAAATGTCCGATGAAACAAGCTATTTTCCAATCATTGGTTTAGATAATGAAGCATTAAGCATTCAACATATTGAAAAAATTGATGTCATCTTAAGCGACAGAGTGATTAAAACCGTCCGTTTAAAAGACAATTCTTTCTGGGACAAAGTAAAACGAGTGTTTTTATAAGAAAACTCTCTCTCTGGAAGTAAACCGTTCTTCGCCCGCTGGGGTGTTCTTGCTTTTGTTGTGATTTAGCTTTTTGATAAGACAAGTCAGTCTGGAGACAGTCTTTCGCCCACAATGCCGTTTAAGAGCAAAAAAGGACTGTTTCCTGTTTGAAACAGTCCTTTTTTTACTTTTTTATTGCTGCTTTGCAAGGCGCATCTCGCGTTCGCGCAGCTCCACGCGACGGATTTTTCCTGACGGCGTTTTCGGCAAATCATCGACAAATTCAATTTTACGCGGGTATTTATACGGTGCGGTCAGCTGTTTGACATGCTCCTGCAGCTTTGGAATCAGCGCCGGATCATTTTTATCTACTCCTTCGCGAAGAACAACAAACGCTTTCACAACATAACCGCGTATTTCATCTGGACTAGCGACGACAGCACACTCTTTTACCGCAGGGTGCTTGACAAGGGCGTCTTCTACTTCAAACGGTCCGATTGTATAACCGGAGCTAATGATAATATCATCTCCACGCCCTTCAAACCAAAAATATCCATCTTCATCTTTTCTCGCTTTATCCCCTGTAATATAATAATCACCGCGGAATTGCATCGCCGTTCTTTCTGGATCTTTATAGTAATACTTAAACAGCGTTGGAGTGTCGACGTGGACGGCGATATCGCCAACTTCGCCGACGGAGCAAGGTTCCCCGTTTTCATTGATAATCTCAACGATGTTTCCCGGCGTCGGTTTGCCCATGGATCCTGGTTTGATCTTCATACCTTTCATAACGCCGACAAGCAATGTATTTTCCGTTTGTCCATATCCATCCCGGACTTGAATGTTGAAATATTTTTCAAACGTATCAATCACTTCCCTGTTAAGCGGCTCTCCGGCTGATACGGCGCTGCGGAGATGCGGAAGCTTATAATCGCCGATATTTGGCACTTTTGCCATTAGCCGATACTCCGTCGGCGTGCAGCAAAGCACATTTACTTCGTACTTGCTTAAAAGCTGTAAATATTTTTCTGGATCAAACCGGCCATAATACACAAACCCAGTGGCGCCTGAACCGAGCGTCGATAAAAACGGGCTCCAAATCCATTTTTGCCATCCTGGACCGGCAGTCGCCCAGACAAGATCATTTTCTTCGATGCATAACCAATTTTTCGCAGCGATGCGCAAATGCGCATACCCCCACCCGTGCGAATGAACGACCCCTTTCGGATTTCCGGTCGTTCCCGATGTATAGGATAAAAATGCCATATCATCACGGGATGTGTCAGCAGCAACAAGCTCATCGCTTTCTGCCTTCATCGCTTCCTCTAAATTGATCCAACCGCTCGGTTTCGTCTTTCCGACAACGAATTTCATAATATGGTCAATGTTTCCGATCGGTTCAAATTGATCCACATATGGCTCATACGCAATAATCGCTTTTACCTCACCATGGGAAATACGGTATTGCAGATCTTTTGTGCGGAGCATTTCCGAACTCGGAATGACTACCAGTCCCGCTTTTAATGTTCCTAAATATACTTCATACGCTTCAATTAAGCGGGGCACCATAACAAGCACTTTATCCCCTTTTTCAAGCCCACGTTTTAATAAAGCGTTTCCAATTTGATTGGCGTGTTTGATTAAATCGCCATATGTAATCTCCCGTGTTTCCCCTTGTTCATTTTCCCATTTTAAAGCAAGCTTATTCGGATTAGCCATCGCATGTTTTTCGATCTCAGACGTTAAATTATAGCGTTCCGGCGCGATGAAATTTTCCCGCTTCATTTTCTCCAACTCCCCTTTACAATATGATAGGTGCCAATTTAGCGCATGCTACTTACATTATACAAAATAATTTATATATTTTGAATATTTTTAAAAAATAATAAAAGGCGGGATAAACCCGCCTTCGTAGCCATATATATTCAATTAAAATTGTTGTTGAGTACCGCCTAATTGTTGTTGCGCCATAGCAACAAGGCGTTTTGTGATTTCTCCCCCAACAGAACCGTTAGCGCGAGAAGTAGTATCAGCGCCTAATTTTACGCCAAATTCTTGAGCGATTTCGTATTTCATTTGTTCAAGAGCTTGTTGTGCTCCTGGAACAAGCAATTGATTCGAATTGTTGTTGCGTGCCATATGTTTTCACCTCCTTGTACCTATAGAATGTGTGAAAACATATGGCTTCATGCATTTATCTCATTGGTAAATTTCGGGATTTAGAATAACTGTTCAAACTCATCTTCCGTTGCGGAATGTTCGTCGATGACCATCGTTTCCGTATTTGCGATCGCCTTCTCTATTAATGGTTGTAAATCAACAAAACTTTCATAATGAACCACTTTTTCTTTTTTTGGTTTTGTTTTTGGCGATCTTGGCGTAAAAATGGTACAACAATCTTCATATGGAAGAATCGAAATATCGTGTGTGTCAATTTTTTTAGCAATGTCGATAATTTCTATTTTATCCATCGATACAAGCGGCCGCAAAATCGGCGTTGTGGTGACATCATTAATGACAAACATGCTTTCTAGAGTTTGGCTGGCAACTTGTCCAAGGCTTTCCCCTGTCACAATCGCAAGTGCTCGATGCCGCTGACGCAATGCATCAGTAATTTTTAGCATTGCTCTTCTTGTTGAAATAAGCGAGTATTCGTTTGGCACTTGTGTATAAATGGCTTGCTGCACTTCTGTAAAAGGAACAATGTGAAGTTTTATTTTTCCTCCGTACGTGGTTAATTTTTTCACTAAATCAATCACTTTTTGTTTTGCCCGATCGCTTGTAAACGGCGGACTAAAAAAGTGAACCGCTTCTATTTCCAATCCGCGCTTCATTGCCAAATACCCGGCAACTGGGCTATCGATTCCACCGGAAAGCATGAGCATTGCTTTGCCGCTCGATCCCACCGGCAAGCCTCCGGGACCTGGAATATCGTGACACGTGATATATGTGCCTTCTTGGCGAACTTCCACGCGGACATCGATATCAGGATCATGTACATTTACCGTTAACCCGTCTGTATTGCGCAAAATATGAGCGCCAATTTCATAATTTAACTCGCTGCTTCCATACGGAAATTGCTTGTCCACTCTTCGAGCGCTTATTTTAAACGTTTTTCCTTCATGAGGAAGCTGCTTAACAGCTGCCAATGCTGTTTCTTTTATTTCGTTCAATTCATTATGACATTTCATTGCTAAACTAAATGAATGAATGCCAAATACATTTTTTAATTTGTCAATAATCGGTTCATGCGGTTCTCCGTTTAGTAAAATGTACATGCGATCACGCATATATTCGATTTTAATATTCGGAAACGCATGAAGTTTTTTAGCGACATTATCTTTTAAACGGCGAACAAACAAGTTTCGATTTCGACCTTTTGTCGTCATTTCTCCATAGCGAATTAAAATACGGTCATATTTCATAGCAATTACCTCGTTACCTCTCTTAATTTTTCGATTGCCTTTTTCATCACGGCGATAGCAATCGGAATTTCTTCGAGCGTATTTTCAAAGGAAAGGCTAATGCGAATGCCGCTTTCCGCCCGTTTGTCCCCCATTCCCATCGCCAATAATGTTTTACTTGGCGCCTTCTTTTTCGAAGAACACGCCGATGTAGTGGAAACAAAAATATCGTTTTTTTCCAATTCATGAACAAACACTTCCGGTTTAATGCCATCTAAAGAAAAGTTAATAATATGCGGGGCGGAATGCTCTAATGGCGTATTTATTTGAATAAAGGGAATCTCTTTTAATTCATTGAGCCAAGCTTGCTTGACTTCAAGTAAATAATCGATTTGTTTGTCGTATTTTTCTAACGACATCCGCAACGCTTTTGCCATTGCTACAATTGCCGGAACATTTTCGGTCCCAGAACGGAGCTGCATTTCCTGCCCTCCGCCCGCTAACAACGGCGAAAGCTGAATTCCTTGGCGAACGTATAAAATTCCCGCACCACGCAGCCCATGAAACTTATGAGCCGACATTGTACATAAATCAATATGCGCTTTTTTCATATCAAGCGGTACTTTACTGATTCCTTGCACTCGGTCGACATGGAAAATCGTTTTCGGATAGCTCGAAAGCAGCTCACCAATCTCTTCTACAGGTTGAATAGCGCCAACTTCATTATTGACATGCATAATCGAAACGAGAATCGTATCATCGCGCAGCGCTTTTTTTACTTGCTCAACTGTAACGACACCATTTTCATTCACCGGTAAATATGTCACTTCAAATCCTAATTGTTCCAATTGATGGCAAGCCTCTGATACAGATGGATGCTCAATCGCCGTCGTGATAATATGATTGCCGCGATGGCGATATTGAAAGGCAACTCCTTTTATGGCAAAATTATTTGCTTCCGTTCCTCCAGATGTAAAAATAATTTCGCTCGGTTTGACTTGCAATGACGCGGCAATTTGTTCACGAGCTTGCGTTAATAGCCGCTCCGCTTTCATTCCTAATTCGTGAAGAGAGGACGGATTTCCGAAATACTTTGTAGCCACAGTGACAAACGAATCCACCACTTCAGGAAACGGTTTTGTTGTTGCGCTGTTATCTAAATAAATCATCACGTCCATCCTCCGATTATCGTTAACAAATTGTACACTAGTAAGTAATTATAATAAAGAAAGCCGTTAAACATCAACCGAAACATATTATACTTACATTATTCGCAAAAAAACCGATAAATATCTCTATCTATCCATTGATATTTATCGGTCTTGCGAATCGTTTATTCTTCCTTGGAACGTTCATCACGAAAAATTTGTTGAATGCGTTGAAGCGCACCAGGCTCCACTTTTTCTAAAGCAGCTACCGCTTGCTCCAGCGCCTGTTCATAATCGTAATGGCGAAATAGAAATTCGGCTTCTTCCAATCCTTCTTTTACGCTAGGATAGCGACGGCGGTAGCGGTTCCCATATTGAATCACTTTTTCGACAAGAGATGCTTGCTCAATCATTTCCACCGTCCGTTCATATACGCGCTGAACCATGTTTCCGGATTCCTCCAACGCTTGATGGACAGCAGACATATTAAGCGGTTTTTCCTCCAAACGCACCGCGACTTTCATCAAACTATCTTTTGCTTCCGACAATTGCAATTCGTAAGATTTTGGAAGCCCTGGCAACCGGCTTTTTTGCACAAGCCGCATTGCTTCCGACAGCTTTTTCTTCATCTCATCTAGTTTTTCGCGGGCAACTAGCTCGTCTTTTCGCAATGTTTGCAACATCTTGCGAAACTCCTCATGCTCTTCTTTCATCATTTCTATTTGCGCCAACAGCTGCTCTAATTCTTCTTTTAAAAGCGAATGAGCGGTTTTCGCTTCTAAAATGCGGGCTTGAATGATTTCAAAACGCTTCATTAACTGATGGATTTGTTTTTCAATGCTGCGATATTTTTCAAGATCTTTTGTCGATAACCGATAGCTTTGCTGTACAAACAATGTTTCTTCACTTGTTTCTTTCGCTTCTTCGTTGAGCTCGTTCAACATTTCTTCAATACGAGACATTTCTGTTTTTATGTAGTGATGGGAAATTACTTCTTTTTCCAATAAATCGTATAATGTATCAATCTCTTCTTTTATTTCAGTAATCCCTTGTTTTGCTTCTTCTATTTGCAAATCGCCAATCATTTGCATACACTGTTCAATTTTTTCCCGCTTTTGCACTATTTCCCGATCTATTTGTAAATGATCAAGGATATAGCCTTCCTGCTTCATTTCTTTATATCCATCGTAAAGCTCTTCCAGCTGGGCTGGAATCGTTGTTTGACACTCTGTTAATAATTCTGGAATATCGCTCATCATCTCTGTAACTTTGTTTAGTTCCCCTTTTGATGAAAGAACGATTTCCCGCGCAGCCAAGTAGTTTCCTGATGCTGTTAATTCCTCAAACTGTTTAAATTTTGATTCGATCTCTTCTAATTTTTCATCTAGCTTTGCCGCTGCAACTCCGAACGTATACCGATAAGCCAACAACGTTTTTTTCGCTTCACGATACATTGTTCTTAACTCTTCTATTTCAGTACGGTTTTGCTCCTCACTGCCGATCAATTCATGCACTTCATCAATAATGAGTTGAACTTCCTCTTCCGCTTGACGCAGCAGCTGATCGATTTCACGCAACACCGCTTTTGCTTTTGCATAACGATATTTATCAAGCAATTCTTCTGTATCAAATAATTTTTCTTCCACGTCAGGCAACTTAACAGCTACGAGATCGTCCCACTTTTGCCGCCACTTCTCAAACAATTGTTCCGTTTCTCCCGTCATATTCAATTGTTTTACTTTCGAAAGCTCATCGGGCACCGGTCGATTCATAATCGAAATTTTCCACGCTTCCAGTCGATCAATTTCGCTATACATTTTTTTTCGGTACACATGATTATATATCATTACTCCGCCAAGAAGGAGTAGAACGATAACTGCGATTTCCATCAAGAAATAGCCCCCTTGCACCCGAGTTAGTCACAAAAGAAAATGAGGTTAACCGAGAAGGCAAATTTGCGTAATGTTTTTTCAATGTTTTTATGATACCATGTTAACGACATTTTTTGACCAAATTTTTTATTTTTTTCACAGAAATCTTCATTTTTCTTATATTAAGGAAGGAGTGAGTCATTTTGCGTGACGGGCATATCCATACCCCGTTTTGTCCGCACGGAAGCGGCGATTCACTAGAACAATACGTTGAACGGGCCATTATGCTTGGCTATAAAGAAATTTCTTTTACAGAGCATGCCCCGCTTCCGGAAGGATTTACCGATCCGACACCATATCAAGATAGCGCAATGCGTCGCGAACAAATCGATCATTATTTCGCATCATTAACCGATTTGAAAGCACGTTATCAAAATGATATTATCATCCACATCGGTCTTGAAGTCGATTTTATTCTCGGTTTCGAAGAAAAAACAGCACGATTTTTAGAAGATGTCGGACCGTTGTTAGATGACGGCATTTTATCTGTACATTTTCTCTATTGCAAAGGACAGTACGTCTGTATCGATTACAGCCCTGAAATGTTCGCCGATATCATAACATTATTCGGCTCGATCGACAATGTGTACAATACGTATTACGACACAGTTTTGCAATCGATTCGCGCAAATCTTGGCCCGTATAAACCGAAACGCATTGGCCATATGACGCTTATCCATAAATTTCAAAAACGCTTCCCTTGTTCTTCACCGATGACGGAGCCGCTGTTACAGATTCTCGATGAAATAAAACTCCGCGATTATGAGCTTGACTATAACGGTGCAGGTGCTAGAAAACCGCTTTGTTTGCAGCCGTATCCGCCAAACTGGGTAATCCGCGAGGCAATGAAGCGAAACATCCGTATTATATATGGTTCAGACGCACATAGCGCAAACGATTTACATCAAGGAACGGACGTTATGCTAAAAGAAGCGTTTTTCGATTGACAAAGTTTCTATAACCACCATAGAATATCCTCATATGGACAAAGGAGGCGGAAAAACATTGTTTCATGCTGTCGCTTATAACGGAACACGGGAAGAAAACTACGAACTTGTCATTCAACAGCTGCGCGCGTTAATTGAAGGAGAATCAAACTTCATCGCTAATTTAGCCAACGCTTCCGCTTTATTAAATCATTTTTTCGAACAAATCAATTGGGTTGGTTTCTACTTAACGGAAAACGATGAGCTTGTGTTAGGTCCGTTTCAAGGGCTTCCGGCCTGTGTACGCATTCCGTTTGGCAAAGGTGTATGCGGCACCGCCGCAAAAAACAAAAAAACCATCATCGTTCCTGACGTTCATCTGTTTCCAGGGCACATTGCATGTGATGCTGCATCGCAATCAGAAATTGTCGTACCTATGATAAAAGATGGGAATGTAATCGGTGTACTAGACATTGATAGTCCGATCAAAAATCGTTTTGATGAAACAGATCAAAAATATTTGGAAAAGTTCGTTGACGTCATTATAGCGATATTATAGGATAGAAAACAATAATCGAGAAGAAAGGAATCCGAATGAACGGATTCCTTTTTACACTTTATATTGACGAACATAATCTTTCACAAAAATACAATTCTTTCCTGTTCTTTTCGCCGCATAAAGCGCCTCATCAGCCCGTTTAAATAAATCTTTCGCTTCTTCGGGACGATTTTTTTTCCAATACGAAATGCCGCATGAAATCGTTACAGGAGGATGTGTTTCCTTTCTTACTTTTTCAGCAAGACGATGCGCAATCGAAATTCCTACGGCTAATGACACTTTCGGCAAATAGACGGCAAGTTCCTCCCCGCCCCAACGAGCGCCGATGTCACTAGCGCGAATATTGGAACGAATGATATTGGCAACCTGAACGAGCACATGATCCCCGATTTGATGTCCATATGTATCATTTACTTGTTTAAAATTATCAATATCGACTAAAATAAACGTTCCAAATTCGTCATGAAGCATCGATGTTTTGATTTGTTCATCTAAATAGCGTCTTGTATACAATTTCGTCAAATAGTCCGTAACAACGTGCTTTTCAAGCTCTTCTCTTAACATCGCATTCGTAAATGCGAGGGTGGAATGTTGAATCAGTGACTGCAACAGTTTAAACATTTCAAACGTAAAATGGTATGGTTCGCGATGTAAAACAATCGTAACTCCTTTTAGCTCCCCATTTTGAACCATAGGAGCAGCCATTAGAGAGTGATAGACAGGAACGGAAAGAGAAGCATGAATTTTTGCATCTCCAACAAAGACGATATCCTTTTCCGTTTTCATTTTCTTTTCCACAAATTCAATATACTTTTTGGATTTACAGGATTGAAAAAATGGTGTGCTCCCAGGTAATAGCTTTCGTTTCCTCCCTTCAAACCAGAAAAAACCGACTTCATCCGCACAAAACGATTGCTTAATTTGCTTTACCATAAATTCAATGGCATCTTGAAGACGCAAATTTGCATTCAACTGGTGTATCGTTTCATTAATTAGCTGTAAATCAGCAATGAGACGGCGCGATTGCTCATACAATTTCGCATTTTCCAACGCGCTTCCCGCCGTATTGGCAAGCAAAGAAATAAAATTTATTTCTCTTTTTGGAAACTCCATAATGTAAGGGGCCATAATTTCAATAACACCGTAAATGCCCTGCGCTCCTTTAATCGGCGCATACAAAACGGAACGACGCAGCGAAATGGAGTCTTCAAACTGAATTCTCCCCGTCAAAAAAGCCTGCATCGCTGCCATATTTTCGCCGCTTTCATCAAAAACAAGCGGTTTGATTGGCAAATGCCCGTGATGCTGATTATCGTGCGACAAAAGCAAATGGTATGTAAAGGACGGATATACTTGCTTAAGAGTGTTAATAATTTCCTCGAGCACATCATCAATCTTCATCGATGAATGAATTTTCGCGGCAAACCGATGAAGCTGTTCATAACGTTTTTCATCGCTAAGCCCTTGGGATATCATCCTGAACTTTCGGAAAAGCGTTGAAAAATCTTGTTTGATTTTTTTTAGCAGCTTTCTGCTTATGAAAAGCTGGCGATCATACACTAGCTGCAACATCCCGATTAACTCCTCGGAAAGACGAAGGAAAATTTGCGCGGTTATATACTTTTCATCTTCATGAATTTGTATCGTCTGCTGCTCATCATCTACCATTGCTTTTATATTGTCAGGCAGAATTTGATGACAGAAAGGAGAGTGACTTTCTTCTGATTTCGTGATTGCTTCCGGATAAAACGATTTATTTAAAGGATCAAACACAAAAAAAGCAGCTTGCTTTATCATAAGCTCCTGTTTGAGTAGTAACAGCAATTCTGTGATCACATTGGAAAAATTCTCATAATCATCATACGATAAAAACCAATGAAAAAATTTTTGTTTAAAGGCTCCGTACACCTTTTCTTCTTCTAATTTCATCGCCCTTTTCACCTAAACTGATGTTCTCATTCCAGTTAGTTTTAGAATGGAGTATATACAAAACTTTTCAAAAAATTACATCTTTTATTATATCATATTATCTTGAAATAAGGAAAATAAAAATATTGACTTTGCCCTATAAAAGTCATATAATAGCCTTTGTGTAAAATATAGCAGCCTTAGTGCTCACCTTTATGGTTCCATTTTGTTCCTCGATAACGAGGTGTATCGTGTAACTCTTAGCTGCTAGAGCGAGGATACATGAAAACAAAATGGCCATAATTGTTGATGCACGCCTGCTTTTATTTTACCCGAAATAAAAGCAAAAGGAGGAGCATTGAATGGCTCGTTATACAGGTCCAACGTGGAAAATTTCTCGCCGCCTAGGAATCTCCTTAAGCGGTACAGGTAAAGAGTTGCAAAAACGTCCTTACCCACCAGGTCAACATGGTCCAAGTCAACGCAGAAAACTTTCGGAATATGGTCTGCAATTGCAAGAAAAACAAAAACTTCGCCATATGTACGGCGTAAACGAACGTCAATTCCGCAAAACGTTTGAAGAAGCTGGCAAAATGCCTGGTAAACACGGGGAAAACTTTATGATTCTTTTAGAATCACGTTTAGACAACCTTGTTTACCGTTTAGGCTTTGCGCGTACTCGCCGCCAAGCTCGTCAGCTTGTAACGCACGGCCATATTTTAGTTGACGGAAACCGTGTAAACATTCCATCTTACCGTGTGAAACCTGGCCAAACGATTTCTGTCCGCGAAAAATCTCGCAACCTTCAAGTCATTAAAGAAGCATTGGAAGCAAACAACTTTGTTCCTGATTATTTAACATTAGATGCAGACAAAATGGAAGGCACGTATACTCGTTTACCTGAGCGTTCCGAGTTGCCAGCGGAAATTAACGAAGCATTAATCGTTGAGTTCTACTCTCGTTAATGCGCTGCATCCCTTCAGATATGGTTCTGGAGGGATTTTTTTCTTGTGATCATCTACCAATAAAAAAACCCGGTCTTCCCGGGTTTTTTTATTGGTAGCGAATTAAATAATATTTTTTCTTTCCGCGGCGAATGATGGTAAAACGTCCTTCGATGCGGTTTTCTTTTGTAATCACTGCATTGACGTCTTGTATGCGCTCGCCATTGATGTAAATCGCTCCGTTTGTAATATCTTCCCTCGCCTGCCGTTTCGATGGCACAATCTTCGCCATGACAAGGAGTTCCACTAGCGGAACTTCCTCTCCCTTATATTCAAAAGAAGGAACGTCTTTAAACCCTTGTTCAATTTCCTCTGCTGTTAATTGTGACACACTTCCACTAAAGAGCGCCTCCGAAATGCGAATCGCTTGCTTCAAGGCTTCTTCTCCATGGACAAGTTTCGTCATTTCTTCGGCTAACGCTTTTTGCGCCGCACGCTGTTCCGGAGCTTTCTGCAATTGTTTTTCTAGCTCTTCAATTTCTTCTTTCGATAAGAACGTAAAGTATTTTAAATATTTAATGACATCACGGTCGTCTGTGTTAATCCAAAATTGGTAAAACTCATATGGAGATGTTTTTTTCCGATCAAGCCAAATGGCTCCGCTCTCTGTTTTCCCGAATTTTGTTCCATCTGCTTTGGTAACAAGCGGAACGGTTAATCCAAACGCTTTTGCATCTCCTTCCGTTTTTCGGATTAACTCTAATCCTGCTGTGATATTTCCCCATTGGTCACTGCCGCCAATTTGCAAACGACATTGTTCGTTTTGATAAAGTTTTAAGAAGTCCAATGATTGTAAAATCATATAGCTAAACTCCGTAAACGAAAGGCCTGTCTCGATGCGCGATTGCACCGATTCTTTCGCCAGCATGTAGTTTAGCCCGAAGTTTTTTCCAACATCGCGCAAAAAAGTAATCACATCAAGCGAACCAATCCAATCATAGTTGTTGGCGATTTTCGCCGGATTTTCTTTCGCGTCAAAATCTAAAAATCTTGACAATTGCTCTTTAATGCGTTCACTCCATTGTTGCACCGTTTCTTTTGCATTTAATGTACGCTCGCTTTTTTTTCCGCTTGGGTCTCCGATTAGCCCGGTCGCACCGCCAACAAGCGCAATTGGACGATGGCCAGCTAGCTGAAATCGGCGCAGCGTTAAAATCGGCAATAAATGTCCGATGTGCAAACTGTCCGCCGTAGGGTCAAATCCGGAATATAGCGTCACTTTTTCCTCATTTAGTAATTTCTGAAGCCCTTCCTTATCCGTGACTTGGTTAATTAATCCGCGCCATTCCAACTCTTGCAACAAGTCCATTTGATCCACCCCTTTTTTATTTTTTCATAAAAAAATCGCCCCTTAAACTGAAGGGACGATTGACGTCGCGGTACCACCCTACTTAGAAAGCATAGCGCTTTCTCACTTCATTTCGATAACGGCAAATGCCGTCTTTTGCTACTTGGACAATCCGTTCGCAAAAGCTGCTCGAGGAGGTAATTCGTGTTTATCTATGTGCTAGTTCACACCAACCACTAGCTCTCTGAAACAGGGAGATAAACACTACTCGTTCCTGTCATCGCTTTTATGTATATCGTTTTTGATATACATATTTTTATCATACTCTCATAAATTTGTCAAACCGAATCAGATCGCATTTATAATGAAAGAAAAATGACAAAAAGCCGCAATATTCAACAAAAAATATGATATACTGTGTTTACATTTATTTGTTGTTTATATAGGGGGAATACCCATGGAGCATATAAAACAAACGTTTTCCCTAAAGAAAGCATGGCGCTATTTTCTCATTACATATGAAGTATGTTGGAATCTTTTTCTTATTTTTCTTATTTTCGCGCTATGCGCCATTTGCTTTGCGGTCGGTCTTGGCGCCGGATATTTTGCTTTTTTAGTAAAAGATATGCCGCTTCCTTCGTATCAAGAAATGAAAACAGATATTTACAACTATGAGGAAACAACGCATATTTACTTCGCCAATAACGTTTATCTTGGAAATTTCCGCACGGATTTAGAGAGAGAAGGAGTAAAATTGAAAGATGTTTCCCCTTACGTCATAAAAGCACTGATCGCAACAGAAGACGAATATTTTTACGAACATCACGGTATTGTTCCAAAAGCAATTATCCGGGCGCTTTTTCAAGAAGCTACCAACTCTGCAATGCAAACAGGCGGAAGCACGCTAACGCAACAGCTTGTGAAAAATCAAATATTAACCAATGAAGCGTCGTTTGAACGGAAAGCGAAAGAAATATTGCTTGCGCTTCGCCTCGAAAAATTTTTTAGCAAAAATGAAATTTTAGAGGCATATTTAAATGTCGTTCCATTCGGCAGAAACTCATCCGGGCGCAACATTGCCGGCATCCAAGCAGCGGCCCAAGGCGTTTTTGGAGTAAATGCGAAAGATTTAAATCTAGCCCAAGCAGCATTTTTAGCCGGCCTTCCGCAAAGCCCTTTCGTTTATACGCCATTTACAAGCGATGGAAAAGTGAAAAAAGATTTATCCCCAGCATTGCATCGCATGAAAACGGTGTTAACACGCATGAAACAGGAAGGCTATATTTCCGAAAAGCAATATAGAGAAGCGCTGCAATATGATATCGCCAAACATTTTGCACCACCGAAGCCATCACCGTTTGAGAAATATCCGTGGCTCACGATGGAAATTGAAAAGCGTGCGAAAGAAGCGCTAGCGGAAGTTTTAGCCAAAAAAGATGGGTATGAGAAACAGCAGTTATGGCAAGACGCATCTCTTTATAAACGCTATTTAGCAAAAGCAGAAAAACAGCTTCGCCAAAACGGGTATAACATTTACACAACGATTGACAAAAATATTTACGATCGCATGCAAAAAGTAGTTGCAAATTATCAATATTACGGCGACGACATTATTCAATACGTAAAAGATCAACAGACGGGCAAAACGGTTGCAAAGCGGGAACCTGTCGAAGTCGGTGCAATCCTTATTGAAAATAAGACAGGGAGAATTATTAGCTTTGTCGGCGGCAGAGATTACGGGCGAGAGCAGCTCAATCACGCCACACAAGCATATCGATCAAACGGTTCGACAATGAAACCGCTGCTCGTATATGCGCCAGCAATGGAAATGGGCATTATTCAGCCCGGTTCCATCATCCCAGACACAGAATTACACATCAAGACAGGTAAAGGTTATTACACTCCAAAAAATGCGGACCGAAAAACACACGGTTTAGTCACCGCTCGACGCGCCTTGCAGTATTCTTATAACATTCCTGCGATTCGAACATATATGAAGATCATGAACCAACATCCAGTACAATATTTGCATAAAATGGGCATTACCAGTGTGGCAAAAACAGAAGAAAATCACGTCGCCTTGGCGATCGGAGGAACGGATAAAGGAGTGACAGTAGAAGAAAATGTCAACGCCTATGCCACATTTGCGAATTACGGAACATTTATCGATGCGTATTTAATTGAAAAAATTGTATCGAAAGATGGACAAGTCATTTACGAACATCAAAGCAAACCTGTTCCTGTCTTTTCTCCGCAGACATCCTATTTAATGATTGATATGATGAGAGACGTTATTCGCCGAGGCACAGCGTCCTCTCTTCCGTATTATTTAAAATTCCAAGCGGATTGGGCTGGGAAAACGGGAACAGGACAAAATAATAAAGACTCCTGGTTTGTTGCAACAAATCCGAACGTTACATTTGGCGTTTGGATGGGATATGATACTCCGGCACCGCTGCAGCTAAAATATAAAGGGTTATCCTATAGCAAACGAACCCAGCTATTATGGGCACAACTAATGAATGCGGCTTATGATGTAAAGCCGCAGCTAATCGCTCCAAAAACGCGATTCAATATGCCAGGCGGCATCGTCCGTCGTGCATATTGTACAGTTTCAGGGTTCGTTCCATCTGATTTATGCGAAAAAGCTGGATTAGTCAACTATGATTTATATAATACAAAATTCACCCCAAAGCAAAGTAAGGACCAATATTTAATCGAAGGACGCTTTGTTGAAGTCAACGGCAAACGGTACATCGCGCTTAATACAACGCCGAGCGAGTTTGTTTCAAGCGGGGTCATACTTAATAAAAAATTGCTCAAAGAACTAGGAATCTACCATATAAACTCCGCCGAGTGGAACGGAACATTATTGGTTAGCGAAATGAAAGAAAACGGAAAACGTCCAGACCCGCCTACCGTCCAACTAACCAATGAAACAATAACTTGGAAGCCGCACCACGAAAACGACGTCATTGGCTATCGTGTATATTGTGCGGAACAAAAAGGAGCGCCGTTTCGTGTTGTCTCTATCGTTAAAGCTGGAAAATCTTTAACATTTTCCAATCTACAGCCAAAAGCAACATATTATGTGACAGCAGTAGATATAAGCGGCAATGAATCCCCACCATCGAACATCATTTCTGAACAAAATGTCGCTGTACCAAATCAAGGAAAAAAGAAAACATCAGATAGCCCTTCAAAGAACCATTAAAAAAAGCTGATCATATCGATCAGCTTTTTTCTTAGTCTTCCATTGTCGATAAATCCCCTGTCGGCAAGTTGAGTTCCCACGCTTTTAAGACGCGGCGCATAATCTTTCCGCTTCGCGTTTTTGGCAGTTTGTCACGGAATTCGATTTCCCGCGGCGCCGCATGTGCCGCCAATCCTTTTTTGACAAACTGGCGAATATCTTCTTTCAATTCCTCTGATGGTTCATATCCTTCCCGAAGCGAAATAAATGCTTTAATAATTTCCCCGCGAACTGGGTCAGGTTTGCCAATAACGCCTGCTTCCGCTACTGCTGGATGTTCGACTAGCTTGCTTTCAACTTCAAACGGACCAACACGTTCCCCAGATGTATTAATCACATCATCGACACGACCTTGGAACCAGAAATATCCGTCTTCATCCATATAAGCGGAATCGCCGGAAACGTACCAATCGCCGATGAAGTACGACTCATATTTTTGTGGGTTATTCCAAATCGTTTTCATCATCGACGGCCAGCCTTTTTTAATCGCCAAGTTCCCCATACGGTATGGCGGCAGCTCGTTTCCTTGATCATCGATGATAGCTGCTTTTACACCAGGAATCGGTTTCCCCATCGACCCCGGCTTAATTTCCATGCAAGGATAGTTACAAATAAGATGAGCGCCTGTTTCTGTCATCCACCATGTATCATGAATGCGTCGCCCGAATACTTTCATCCCCCAGCGAATGACTTCTGGATTCAATGGTTCTCCAACACTGAGAATATGGCGAAGTGAGCTTAAATCGTATTTTTTGACAATTTCATCGCCGGCCCCCATCAACATGCGAAATGCCGTTGGCGCACTATACCACACGGTTACGCCGAAATCTTGAATCGCTTGATACCATGCATCCGGGCTAAAACGTCCTCCAATAATGACGCTTGAAGCGCCGCACAACCAAGGGCCGAAAATGCCGTATGATGTTCCCGTTACCCAACCAGGGTCAGCTGTACACCAATAAATATCATCTTCTTTTAAATCAAGCACCCATTTTGCTGTTTGATAATGTTGAATCATTGCGTTGTGAACGTGCAAAACCCCTTTTGGTTTGCCGGTAGAACCAGATGTATAATGCAAAATAAGTCCATCTTGGCGGTCTACCCATTCAATGTCAAAATGTTTGCTCGCTTCGTTCATTCGTTTCTTTAAGTCAATATACGGACCTTCTTCCACAATGTTATCCCCGACAAGAAAAACGTATTTCAGCTCAGGCAGATCATTGACTGGAACCCGCGGCAACAGTTCCGGTGTCGTGATGATTGCCTTCGCTCCACTATCCTCAAGCCGATCGCGCACCGCTCCTTCCATAAATGCTTCAAACAGCGGACCAACAATCGCGCCTGTTTTAATGATTCCTAATACAGAAAAATACAATTCCGGAGAGCGCGGCATAAAAATAAATACGCGGTCTCCTTTTTCAATCTCTGCTACTTGTTTTAGCACGTTTGCAACTTTGTTGGACATTTCTTTCATTTCTTTGAATGTATACTTTTCATTTCTCGATGCATCACGGTAATAGAGAGCTACTTTATTTTTTCGAAACGTTTCCGCATGGCGGTCGATCGCTTCATACGCCATATTGACCCGGCCTGTTTCAAACCACGAAAATTCCTTTTCTACTTCTTTCCAATCAAAATTTTTATATGTTTCTTCATAATTTTTTAAATTATAGTCCCCTTGTATGACCGGTAGTACTTCCGTTTTCATTCTCCGACTCCCCCTTATGTAAGTGGTTACAGTCCTATTATAGTATATCTCTTTCGAATTCTCAATTTTTTTAAAATTTCCTTTTTATTTTTTATGAACTTTTTTTGAAACCGGTCTTCCAGTCGTTTTTTCATGTATAATGTTAGCAGAAAGACAAATCTAGGTGGTGCTCTATGGAACATAAAAAAACGTATAATGCGAAAGAACTAAAAACCCCAAAAGGGACATTAATTATTGAGGGCCCAGTATCTGCTGAAAAACTAGCAAGTTACGAATTTCATCACGATTTGACATCATTCCGCCAGCCGCCGCAGCAACATAAAGCACTCATTGAAATCGCAAAGCTGCCAGAAGGAAGAATTATTATCGCCCGTCATAACCAAACCATTGTTGGTTATGTTACGTTTCTTTATCCCGACCCGCTTGAACGTTGGTCACAAGGAAACATGGAAAATTTAATCGAGTTAGGCGCGATTGAAGTCATCCCGGAGTTTCGCGGCTATGGGGTAGGAAAAAATTTATTGATTGTATCGATGATGGATGATGCAATGGAAGATTACATTATTATTACAACAGAATATTACTGGCATTGGGATTTAAAAGGGACGGGGTTAAATGTATGGGAATACCGGAAATTAATGGAGAAAATGATGAACGCCGGCGGGCTTGTTTGGTATGCAACGGATGATCCTGAAATTTGTTCCCATCCGGCTAACTGCTTAATGGTTCGCATCGGCAAACGGGTCGATCAAGAATCTATCCAAAAATTCGATCGCCTTCGCTTTATGAATCGGTACATGTATTAAAAATCTTTCTTGACAACAAAGGGGAGAGGAATCAGTGATTGTCGAACAAATTATGAAAACTCCTGTCGTTACACTCCAGCCGACAAATACGATTGCAGAAGCGATTCAGTTAGTACGACAACTGCGCATTCGCCATATTCCGATTGTTGATGCCGAAAACCATGTTATCGGCATTGTAACAGATCGAGATCTTCGCGATGCAAGCCCTTCTATTTTTCGTCTTCACGAACATCTCGAAGATTTACAAAAACCGCTCAGCACGATTATGAAAACAGACGTCATCGTCGGACATCCGCTCGATTTTGTGGAAGAAGTAGCAGCGCTGTTTTACGAGCATAAAATCAGCTGTTTACCTATCGTCCAAGACGGCAAACTTGTCGGCATCGTGACGGAGACAGATTTATTATATACGCTCATTCAGCTGACAGGCGCACATCAGCCGGGCTCGCAAATTGAAGTCAAAGTTCCAAACGAAAGCGGGATGCTGAGCAATGTCGCCGCTATTATTGCCAAAAGACATACGAATATTTCCAGCGTTCTTTTATATCCTGATAAAGATGAAAATTACAAAATTCTTGTTTTCCGCGTGCAAACCATGAATCCAATTGGGATTATTAACGATTTAAAAAATGCTGGCTATACGGTGTTATGGCCAAACTTGCCGGGGGTTTCGTCATGAAAAAAGATTGTGTATTTATTTACAGTGATGATTTCCTTCGGTATAAATTTCATGATGAGCACCCGTTTAACCAACTTCGCGTTAAACTCACATACGATTTATTGCGCGCGATGAATGCATTAGAAGATGAACAAATTGTCACACCAAGAGTCGCAACGGACGAAGAACTTGCCTTAATTCATGATCAATCATATATTGAAGCGGTCAAAGCAGCCGGAAAAGGCCAGTTGCCTGAACAGGTAGCCTTAAACTACGGACTAGGGACAGAAGATACGCCAATTTTCCCAAATATGCACGAGGCAAGCGCTTTGTTGGTAGGAAGCACATTAACTGCAGTCGATTATGTGCTATCCGGAAAAGCAAAGCATGCGTTAAGTTTAGGCGGAGGGCTTCACCACGGCTTTCGCGGCAAAGCATCCGGTTTTTGCGTTTACAATGATAGCGCTGTCGCCATTAAGTATATTCGAGAAAAATACGGACTCCGCGTTCTTTACGTCGATACGGATGCCCATCATGGAGACGGCGTCCAATGGGCATTTTATGATGATCCAAATGTATGTACGTTTTCCATTCATGAAACAGGCCGCTACCTATTTCCCGGAACAGGAGGTGTGAATGAACGCGGACACGGGGCAGGATATGGGTACTCATTTAACATTCCAGTAGATGCGTTTACAGAAGATGAATCATGGCTTGACGCTTATACACAAGCGCTTCGAGAAATTGCGGAATTTTTCCGGCCCGATGTGATTTTCACGCAAAACGGAGCGGACGCTCATTATTACGATCCGCTTACTCATTTGTCCGTAACGATGAAAACATACCGTGAAATCCCGAAACTCGCCCATCAAATCGCTCACGAATATTGTGACGGGCGTTGGATCGCAGTTGGCGGCGGCGGTTACGATATTTGGCGCGTTGTTCCGCGGGCATGGGCGCTTATTTGGCTAGAAATGACAGAACAATCGAATATTTCCGGAAAATTACCGAAGCCATGGCTTGATAAATGGCAATCGCGTTCTCCTGTCCCATTGCCGCAAGAATGGGATGATCCGGAACCACTATATCCACCGATTCCACGAAAAGCGGAAATTACCGAAAAAAATGCTCAAACGGTAGAAAAAGCGTTATATCCAATTCGCAGTCAGCGACAAAAATCAACCGATCAAACTATTTCTAATAAATGATATTTTATCATCTTCATAAAAAACAAAAAGGGGCTTAGCAAAAACGATAGCCCCTTTTCGTTATTTCGTTGAGTCACGATATTCAATACGGTGCGGCAGCACAACGATATGGTTTTCGACGTTTTCCTTATTCATATATTTAGTTAATAAACGCATCGCAACCGCACCGATGTCATACATCGGCTGCACTACCGTCGTTAAACGAGGACGAACCATTGTCGCAAGCCGTGTATTGTCAAAACCGACCACTTCTAATTGATCCGGAATGCGAACGCCATGATCTTGCGCGCTATGGATAATGCCAAGCGCCATTTCATCAGTTCCAGCAAAAACAGCGGTTGGCTTCTCGGCTAATTCAGCGATTTTTTCGTATGCCTCAATGCCGGAATCATAGGAGTTATCTCCTTCAATTACAAGCTCTTCGTCATAGGCTATTCCATGCGTTTCTAAAGCGCGGCGGTAGCCCGCCAATTTCTTTTGATTGATTGGATCATCCGTCGGTCCCGTCACATAGGCGACCCGCTTGTTTCCTTTTTCTACAAGATAAGCAACCGCTTCAAAGGAAGCTTGTTCATAATCAATGTTGACTGATGGAATGGTATTATTTGGTTCAATCGTTGCGGCTAACACGATTGGCACAGGTGATTTCTGAAACTCATTGACATGCTCTTCGGTAATGTTTCCACCCATAAACAAAATGCCGTCCACTTGTTTAGCGAGCATCGTATTGAGCAAATGCAATTCTTTTTCTTTATTTTGGTCAGAGTTGCTTAAAATGATATTATATTTGTACATCGTGGCAATATCTTCAATTCCACGTGCCAATTCCGCGAAAAAGATGCTAGAAATATCAGGAATAATAACCCCAACGGTCGTTGTTTTTTTGCTAGCAAGTCCCCGTGCAACCGCATTTGGCCGGTAGCCTAGACGTTCAATCGCTTCCAACACCTTTTTTCTTGTTGATGGCTTCACATTTGGGTTTCCATTCACGACACGAGACACGGTCGCCATCGACACGTTTGCCTCTCGTGCCACATCGTAAATCGTTACATTCATTGATTTCACTCCTCTTTTTTATAAATAAACATCGATTGTTATTTTCATAACCACAAATATCCGTTTATGCAAAAATATCATTATGATACATTATGGCTGAATCGCAACGAATTGGCAACTATTTTGCAAATGTTTTCACAAACAATTCACTAATATTGAGGAAAACTTTCTATGTATATCATACCCAACCTATGAACAATGATAACTTTATGGTCCATTTCCATTCCGTTTCCGATATATTTTGCAACCGAACACAAATTCTCATAAAATAATGCATTCACGAAGATTAGTTCAGGAAATCCGCGCTACATCTTGGAAAGAGAAACGTACATTCCAAAAAACATCACAACCCAAATGGCAGTAAACAGAAAATTCCCCCTTCAGAGAATTGCTGAAGGGGGACGTTGAATTCCATTATGCTTTTACCATTTGCCGCTGGAACGCTCTTATTTCTTCCATAAATTCATTAAATTGAGCAATATCCATTTGTTGTGCCGAATCCGATAATGCAACCGCTGGATCTGGATGTACCTCTGCCATTACTCCATCCGCGCCAATTGCTAACGCTGCTTTCGCACAAGGAATTAATAAGTCACGACGGCCTGTTGAATGAGTAACATCAACCAATACAGGCAAGTGTGTTTCTTTCTTTAAAATTGGCACCGCAGAAATATCCAACGTATTTCTTGTCGCGCGCTCATATGTGCGAATACCGCGTTCACAAAGAATAATTTGACCGTTTCCTTGCGACATAATGTACTCTGCCGCATTAATGAATTCTTCAATCGTTGCCGCTAGCCCGCGTTTTAACAAAATTGGCTTGTTCACTTGGCCTGCCGCTTTTAAAAGCTCAAAGTTTTGCATGTTGCGCGCACCAATTTGAATCACATCAATATAGTCTAGCGCTATTTCAATATCCGCAGGGGTGACAATTTCACTAATCACAGCTAAGTCAAACTCATCGGCAATTCGTTTTAAAATTTTTAATCCTTCCACGCCTAGTCCTTGGAAATCATATGGCGATGTTCTCGGTTTGTACGCACCGCCGCGAAGAAGTTTTAATCCTTGTTTCTTCACCGCTTTTGCAACAGCCGCAACTTGTTCATAACTTTCGACCGCACACGGTCCCATCACAAAATATTGGTTGCCGTCGCCAATTTTTTCGCCTTTTACATCAACAATCGTATTTTCCGGATGCTTCTTGCGCGATACAAGCAATGCTTTACGATGATCATCTTCTTGCAGTTCAAGACCAGCTTTAAAAATTTCTTTAAAAATATGCTGCAATGTCGATGTTTCAAATGGTCCATCGTTGTGCTCAGAAATTAAATCAAGCATTTTCCGTTCACGCACTGGGTCATAACGATATGTTCCTTGCGTTTCCTTGATTTTTCCAATTTCTTGAACAAGTCTCCCTCGTTCATTAATTAATTTTAAAATTTGTAAGTTAATCTCATCCACCTTTGCCCGTAGCTCATCTAATCTCTTATTGCTCATGCTTTCCCATCCTTTCTTTCGTGCAGTTTAGTTCAAAACCATTTTCCACCTTATCCGGATGACTCCAGTCACGGACTTTGTGGTTATTATTTTTTAATTAGTCATTATTATAATGGAAACAGAAGCAGTTGTCATCAAAAAATACTTTATTTATTAAACGCTTTTAAGCAATAAAGTATTTTATAAGAAATTGCATAAGATATTTTATGAGAATTGCATAAAAAGTGTCTGAATCACTCGGAAACAAACGCCAATGGACAATAAAAAAAGGACATGCATCATCCTTTCGTAAACGCTTGGAGGTGCATGTCTTTTACAGCTATATGTTAGAAATGGAGTCTTCGGCCAAAGACGCCATTCATGCTTGTATTACTTCTTTTTTTAGAGAGTCATATGTGATATTCCAGTGCGATGTATGCCACACGACAGATCCATTTTCAAACAAAAGTGCTTGCGGAGATTCATGTTTCACACCAAACGTTTCAGCGATATAGTTCGAAAGTGGACGCGCCTCTTGCACAAACAAATAATATGTATCCACTTCCGGATAGTCGGCTGAGAATTTTTCATACTCTTGAAACGCTGCTTGACTAATTGGGCATGTAAGACTATGTTTGATGAATAAAAACCGTTTCCCCTCTTTTAACACTTCTTGAAATTGTTCAATCGTCTCCAGTTTCTTCTTTCCCACTTTGCTCACTCCGTTTCATTTTGTTTTTGCAGTTTTTGCTCCGCATCATGGAACGCTTCTTCTGCTTCTTTCAACAATTTTTCTATATTTTCTTTATCCTTTTCATTTTCTTTATCCTTTTCGCTCGCCGGCACCGAAATCGGGATGACCGATGTTTCCGACGTTGTTGTAGATTCAGAAGAAGATAGCTTCTCGTCCGTTTTTCCAATTGGAATAAATTTCGTTACTTCTTTCGTTTTTTCTTTGGCGACTTCTAACCATTCTGTTGCTGTTGTTTTCATCGGCTCTAATTTTCCTGTTTCATTGATTTCAGCGAGCCATTGTTTTCCTTTTTCGCTTGTCAATAGCATCACCGTCACCGCACCAGCAATTCCGCCGACAATCGCTCCTAACAAAAATCCTCCATTATTTTTTGCCATCAAATATAGCCCCCTTCGTCTTTTTTTGCTTCCTTTCCTTCCATTTTTCCCATATTTCCATAAAAGCATTTCCCCATTGCATTACTTTTACTACTTTTTCTTGGTATGCATCTACTTTCTTTGTCACAGAGGAAGAAAATTGTTGCAGCGAATGGTTGAACGACTGAACGGTAGAACTGACATCACTTACGGCATGGACAAGCGAATTCAATCCTTCCACTTTTTTCTGAACATCATCAGCAAGCGCATTCGCTTTCTTTAACAGCTGTGCCGTTTCCGTCGTAATGCTCTGCACTTCTTTGTCTAAATGGTCAATGGTCGCCGTTAAGCGTCGGATCGTTTCCTGCAATACCGTTAATGTCCTTGCGATATAAATGACTAATATGAAAAAAGAGATGGCAATCAACGCGATGCTGGCATATAAAATGATTTCCACTTAATTTCCTCCTTGCTAGCAGCCGTTTTGGGTTCTCCACATTTTTCCCTTTTCAAATGTTCGACATCCATCCGACAAATTCCTGCAAGTATATTCATTCAAAAAATGATGCGAAATCAATGTTTCCATTTCCAACAAGGGCATTGCATAACGCTCATTCATCGCGGCATGGTCATAATAAGCAGCCTTCAGGATATCGAGGCGGTGAAATTTCCTACGAGACATGCTTATTTATTCACAATGTGAGCTGATAAATTTGGCGATAAAAAACGAGCCGGCAAGTGGATGCCTAGCTCGTTTTTCTTTTTACTAAAAAGCACCAAATTATGAGTGAACCGTCCGCTCGTATGCTTCTTGAAACTTTTGAATATCTCCTGCGCCCATAAAAATTAATACCGCGTTTTCATGCTGTTTTAATATAGATGTATTATCTTCTTGAATGAGACGGGAATTCGGAATTTGCGCCTGCAGGTCATGAATAGATAATTTGCCATGATGCTCGCGAGCAGAGCCAAATATATCACATAAATATACTTGGTCAGCTTGCTGCAAGCTTTCCGCAAATTCCCGCAAAAACGTTTGTGTTCGCGTATACGTATGCGGCTGAAAAATCGCAACAATTTCGCGCCCCGGATATTTTTGTCTCGCCGCATCAATCGTTGCGATAATTTCCCGCGGATGATGCGCATAGTCATCAATCAAAATTTGATTGCCAAGCACTTTTTCGCTAAAACGGCGTTTTACGCCTTGGAACGTTTTTAATCGTTCTTGAATAATGCGGACATCCATCTCTTCATAATGGCAAAGCGCAATGACGGCAAGCGCATTTAATACGTTATGGTCGCCAGAGCGCGGAATTTCGAACGAAGCAAAAAACGTATTGCGGACAAACACGTCAAACGCTGTTCCTTCTGTTGTTTTCACCACATTGCGCGCTTGGAAATCATTATCATCCCCAAATCCGTAAAACAACACCGGCACTTTTGCTTGAATTTTTTGTAAGTATTCATCATCCCCACAAGCGATAATCCCTTTTTTCACTTGCAACGCCATTTCTTGAAACGCTGAAAATACATCATCGATATTGGCAAAATAATCAGGGTGATCAAAATCAATATTTGTCATGATTGCATAATCTGGAAAGTAGGATAAGAAGTGGCGGCGGTATTCGCATGCCTCAAATACAAAATATTTACTTCCTTCTATCCCTTTTCCCGTTCCATCACCAATTAAATATGATGTTGGATGCACCCCTTGCATCACATGTGCAAGCAAGCCAGTCGTCGATGTTTTTCCGTGCGATCCCGTAACCGCAATGCTTGTAAACTTTTGCAAAAATTCCCCTAAAAAGCGATGATACCGGATCACAGGCACTCCTAATTCATGAGCAGCTTGTATTTCTTCATGCGTTTCAGGAAAAGCATTGCCTGCAATCACCGTATAGCCCGGTTTAATATTTTCTTTGTTAAAGGGCAAAATGGGAATTCCCCGCTCCTCTAATGCTTTTTGGGTAAAAAAACGCTTCTCGACATCTGAACCTTGGACCGTATAGTTCATATCATGAAGAACTTGCGCTAAAGCGCTCATTCCTGTTCCTTTAATGCCAACAAAATGGTAAACTGTCATAATTAAGCCCTCCAACAATCGTCTATCTGTAAGACAGTATATGACGTTCATCTAGTTTTGCCATTTATTTCATTTGGCATATGTATTCTCATATTTCATCATTATAACATTGTTTGCTTCTAAAAACTATGAGTACGTCCAAAAAGAAAACGAATGGGACGGTCTTTCTATCAGCAACCTTTATATTTCCGACAAATCGACTCTTTCTAAGCGTGGATTTGGCCGATATCTTCTTCCTGCTTTCGCCTGATGCTTTCCGTTTAACAATACATTATCGCCGGTAAAGCCGATATGAATTTTAAGAAGGCTTCTGCCGACGCCATACATATCAACAGGCACGCCTTGCTTTTCAAATTCGATAATGCGTTCCTCATTAAATCCGCCGCTGACGACAATTTTCACATGGTGGAATCCTTCACGATCTAACGCTTCACGGAGCGCAAAAATAAGCGGTGGATTGACGCCGCGGGGATCAAACGTTCCGAGCACTTCCGGATGCCGAATAAAATATTGGTCAATCATCGTTCTCGATGTATCGACGCGAACCCCTTTTAATTTATCGCCAAACTCACGGGCAACGCGAAGCGCATCGGTAATACAGTCATTATTGTAATCGACAAGCACAATTAAGTCATCTTCCGGATATTTTTGGTAATACGCCTTTGCCGCCGCAACAACATCGCCGTCAAATAACTGGATGAGCGCATGCGGCATTGTTCCCATTCCTTGTTTCCCCCACCATTCATTCATCGCATGAGTCGCTTGCGCCGTTGAACCGCCAATAAACGCCGCATAGCCATCGCCGGCTTGTTGAGTGTAATGATCGTCGCGGTCACCCATAAAAATAATTGGTTTTTGCACACCCGATAACGCCGCCGCTTTCACGACATTGTAAACGTTCGTCGCCACTGACGTACGCCGGGCTAAAATGCCGTCAATAACCCCTTCTAAAAACCCGAAATTTTGATACGGGCCAGTAATGGTCAATACGGTTTCAAATGGACTGATCTTATCCCCGTCTTTTAATGAATAAATTTCTAACTTCTCAGGTTCGTCAGCAAATGTTTTGATGAGTGCGATCACCTCATCTGTTCCACATAATACAGCATGTTCCTTTTGAAAAAATTGCATCGTAACAATATTATTTGGACAAAACTCTTTGACAATTTCACGCGTTTTTAAAAAATAAACGGCGGAAAACCAGCCGTCGCGAATCCGCTCATCAAATTTAAACGTTTTATTCGTTAATCGTTTAATTTTCCCTTGTAATTTTAATTCGATTTCCTTCATCGCTGCTCCCTCGCCTATGTCTTCATGTGATGTATAACACATTTCTATCATATCATACTATTTTCTTGCAAATTCGCCAATTCCTCTTCAGTAATTAATACATCTCGCGGTTTGCTGCCTCGTGCTTCAGAAATGATTCCTTGTTCTTCCATCATCTCTATTAAGCGGGCTGCGCGATTATAGCCGATGCGAAAATGACGTTGCAAGCTCGACGTAGAAGCTCCTCCTTGTTGCACAACGAATGCACAAGCTTCATAAAAAAGCTCATCTTCCTCATGATGAGCAACCGTCTTTTTGGCAAAATCGTCCTGCTGAAACAAATAAGACGGCGCCATCTGCGTTTTCACATGGGCCACTACCCGCTCAATTTCTTCATCAGATACGTAATTTCCTTGAACACGTACCGTTTTCGATGATCCATTTTCTAAAAACAACATGTCGCCGCGTCCGAGCAGTTTTTCCGCACCATTCGTATCGATAATCGTCCGTGAATCGACTTGGGATGAGACAGAAAAAGCGATTCTTGTCGGGATATTCGCTTTGATTAACCCGGTGATCACATCAACGGATGGGCGTTGTGTCGCAACAACTAAATGAATTCCGCACGCCCTTGCCTTTTGCGCAATGCGGCAAATCGCTTCTTCGACATCCGCCGGCGCTACCATCATTAAATCCGCGAGCTCATCGATGATAATAACAATATACGGGAGATGATGTTCTGGACTGTTTTTCTGTTTCACGAGCTCATTGTATTTTTGAATATCACGGACACCTGCATGGGCGAAAAGTTCATACCGCCGCTCCATTTCTTCCACCGCCCATTTTAGCGCTCCCGTTGCTGCCTTCACATCCGTAATGACCGGGCTGACAAGATGCGGAATATCATTATATGGAGCGAGTTCCACCATTTTTGGGTCAATCAGGAGCAATTTTACTTCATGTGGAGCAGCTTTGTACAACAAACTGACAAGCATTGCATTAATACACACGCTTTTTCCTGAACCGGTCGCTCCGGCAATTAATCCATGCGGCATCTTTTTTAAATCTGTTACTACTGGCGCTCCCGATATGTCAAGTCCAAGCGCGACCGTTAACGGGGATGGATTGTTTCGAAACGCATCGCTTTCTAAAATTTCCCGAATCCATACAGGCCGGCTTTTCAAGTTTGGAACTTCAATACCGATGGTGCGTTTTCCCGGAATCGGCGCTTCAATCCGAATATCTTTTGCTGCTAAATTTAGCTTAATATCATCTGCTAAATTCGTAATTTTGCTTACTTTTACCCCTAGGTCCGGCTGTACTTCAAACCGCGTTACCGTTGGCCCTTGTGTTGTGTTGACCACTTTGGCGCCAATATGGAAGCTGGCAAATGTTCGATTCAGACGTTCACATTGATCGCGAATCCATTGCTCATCGCTTTCTTGGCTTCGTTTGGGACTCTCTAGCAGCGATAAGGACGGGAATTGATACCCGCTTGCGGCAGATTGTCTTTTTTCTTCCCACTTTTTCCGATCTTGTTTTAGCATAATAACATTGTATGGAATGCGAGAACGTGTCGAATGGGATGATTGTTTGCTCGTATGATGGTCGTTTTCGGGCATATCCGTCTTTGTCTCTTCTTTTTTTGCTGCTTCCGTTTCTTGTAAATTCGTCTCCTTTTCCGCCGCGATTGTTTCGATTTGTTCTTCCTCTTTTCCTTTTGGTGATTGGAATCCATCTTCTTTTTCTTGAGGAGCGTTGTCCACTGATTCTTTTTCGCTTGTTTCTAATCGTTCCGACGGCGTTGGTATCGGATCATTGATGTCATCTACTTTTTCTTCCGGTACAGATGGCAATAGATCTGTTGCACGTTCTATGGAGCTAGATGGCAGCTCCCATTCTATTACAGGTTCGTTCTTTTTCGTTACTCTTTTATATCCATAAATAGGAGACAGCACATCAGAAGGCCGGAACCGTTTTTTTTCTGAATCTGCCGAATGATCTTGTTGGCTTTCCTTTACACGCCTTGGCAAATGATCGGAATTCCATACAGAAGAAACGTGTTCATGATGTTCTTGCCGAAATGATGAATGACGGCGTTTCGATGTTGGTTCATCTGGAATAAGCGGAAACCGGAAGTTTCCTTTTGGATATTGATATGCCACCTTTACGTCCAATTGGGAAGAAGAAAGTTTCTCCCTCTGTTTTTTCTGCGACGAAACGTATTGTTCTTCTTCCTCTGTTTCCAGCAAATAACGAACGAATCGTTTTAACCATTTCATCGCTCAATCACTCTTTCTGTTAAATTCGTTTCGGAAAAAAAGTCACTAGAATCCATCTAGTGACTATCATCGCATTACCAAGTAAATGGCTGACCCACTTCATATTCATCGGATAATACTAAAATGCCTTTTTCTTGCGGAGCGTTTGGCAATTCCAATTCGCGCGCGGAACAAATCATCCCGTACGAAGGAACACCGCGCAATTCTGCCTCCTGAATAATAAGTCCGCTTGGCATCACCGCACCGATTTTGGCGACAACGACCTTTTGCCCTGCTTCCACATTTGGTGCGCCACATACAATCTGCAATACTTCTGTTCCGACGTCCACTTGGCATACGCTCAATTTATCCGCATTCGGATGTTTCTTTTTCTCTTTTACATAACCAACTACAAATTTTGGAGAAAGATCGGCTTCAATCGTTTCGTTCCAGCCGTTTTTCTCTAATATATTGTTAATGGCAGAAACAAGCTCCTCGTTCAGCTCCAATAAGCCGTTACCGTCAAAATGATGATAAGTAGAAGCTTGAAAAATATTATATCCTGCTGTTTCTCCTGTTTTTTCATCAAAGATGCGGACAACGTCTCCTTTTTTTTCAAACGCCCGCTGATCTGGCTGAATCGGTTTTAATGAAACGAGAAGTACATCGCCGACTCCTTGACGGTTATAAAATACGTTCATCCCCACTCATCCTTTCTTCATTTTTTGCGATAATTTTTTCCTAAAATAAAAATCGGTTCGAGTTCTCCATCTTCATATAAAAATGATAAAGCGGTGATCGGCACTCGTCCACTCGCAAAAAAGCTCATCGTCATTTGCGCGAGCACATCGTATCCAACTTCATTTTGCAAATCAGCAATAATCAGCACATCTTGATGTGGCACAGCAAGCGCCATCGTTCCCGTTATTTTCTTTTTCATTTTCGCTAAAAATGGCTCGTTTAAAATGCGGCTTGCGTCATAGCCATCATTTGTATTCACAAAATAAAACGTATTTCCGGCTACTTTGTCTTCTTTGACATGAACATCCAACGAACGGACATTAAAACGAGCAATTTCTTTTATTCGTTCTTCATTCCATTGTTCTTGTTCCATCATCTTTTTATCGATCAGCCGATACGTATTGCCCAAGTCAAGCGCATAATAAATGCGGGTTTCCGCCGTATGTTCATCATAAAGAAGCGGAATGCCTTCTTTTGTCTCCGTCGGGAACGATGTCGAGCGAATAACCGGGTAAATATCTTTTTCTTTGCCGGAAAGCGTATGTTTTTCATGCATGGTATTTAGCGCTTGTTCAACGTAATATACAATTTCGTCAACGGCTTCGTCTTTTTGTTCGTGCCATTTCGCAATGACACCCGGAAGCGAAATCGTTACCCCTTTTTTCGTTTCTTTATCTTCAATGCGGAGCGTATCCTTTTTTCGGTCAAATTGAAACGTCCAATCATCGCGGGCAAGCCTTTTTTTTATTTCCTCACACATTTGTTTACTATCCATGGATATGCCCCCTATATTATGACAAGCTCTGGATAAACCGTTCAACTTCCTCTTTCGTTTTGCGATCTTTGCTGACAAATCTGCCTAACTCTTTGCCGTTGTCATAAGCAATAAAGCTTGGAATGCCAAAAACGTTTTCTTGCTGACATACTTCGAGCAATTGGTCGCGATCAACGTAATAAAACTCATATTCGGAAAAAGCCTGCTCGATTTCCGGCAAAAATGGTTGAATAAATCGGCAGTCCGGGCACCAATCGGCAGAAAAAACGAATATTGCTTTTTTTGTTTTTTTCACTTCCTCATATTGTGCTGCTGTTTCAATCGTTTTCATTGATAAAAACTCCTTTCTATGTCTTTTTTATGATATCGCGAATCAGTGATTTTGACAAAAAAATTCATACTGACCGACTAATAACTGAACAATATGTCGAAACATGCCGGCACGATCGACATAACCGTTTGTAAAAACACCGATCGCTCCTTCTTTATGGCGGATGTTTCTTTCTCCTGTATATTCCGCCATCACATCTCCGAGTTCTCTGCCAGCACGAATTCCTTTTGCCACTTCAAAAGGAAGCGGAATGCGCGCTCCGCCGGCGGTAATAACGGTGCCATCACGGTCGGCAAGCGCTCCCCAATTGCAAAGCCATAACTCTCCGTCTATCTCCATCACACCGCCTTCCAAACCGATGCCGATGTCCGCGTTCTCTTTTTGTAGCGCGTGTTTAGCTCGATTTATCGCTCCTTGACGCGTTTCGTGGTCGGAAATCGGCTGGGCGGAAACATCTGATGGAACATCCGTCGGTACAAGGGTATAATGTTCCGAAGAAAAAATGCTGCGGACGGCCGCCACCTTTGCTTGATTCGTTGTGCCAATGGCAATGATTTTCAATGCTTCCCACTCCTTTTTACGGAAAAAGAGAAGTCTTGTCAAACAAGACTTCTCATATTGATTAGCTGTTTTTCTTAATTGCATCGACTGTTGCTTTATCGCACCGCTTTACAAGTTCAATAAGCAGTTGCTTTGCTGCCTGATAATCATCGACGTGAATGATCGACGCATGTGTATGAATATAACGGGAACAAATACCGATCACGGCAGAAGGCACTCCACTGTTGGCGATATGCACTCTTCCGGCATCCGTTCCTCCACCCGGTGAAACGAAAAATTGATATGGAATGCCGTGCGTTTCCGCCGTATCTAATACAAATTCACGCATACCGCGATGAGTCACCATCGAACGGTCATAAATGCGGACAAGCGCCCCTTTTCCAAGATGCCCAAATTCTTTCGCGTCTCCGGTCATATCGTTCGCCGGGCTTGCGTCTAACGCGAAAAAGATATCAGGCTGAATCATGGTTGCGGCGGTTTGCGCCCCGCGCAACCCGACTTCTTCTTGGACAGTAGCACCTGAATATAGCACGTTTGGCAGTTTCTCATCCTTCAACTCTTTCAACAATTCAATCGCCAATCCACAGCCATAACGATTGTCCCACGCTTTTGCCAAAATTTTTTTCGGATTGGCCATTGGGGTAAATGGGCAAATCGGTACAATTTGTTGTCCTGGTTTAATCCCCATTTTTTTCGCGTCTTCACGGTCATCAGCACCGATGTCGATGAGCATGTTTTTGATCTCCATCGGCTTGTTTCGTTGTTCTTCGCTCAACAAATGCGGCGGAATCGAGCTGATCACTCCAACAACTGGACCATGATCGGTAATGATTTGTACGCGCTGTGCTAACAATACTTGATTCCACCAGCCGCCAAGCGGCTGAAAACGAATCATACCGTTATTGGTAATAGCGGTGACCATAAAGCCGACTTCGTCCATATGCCCCGCGACCATCACAGTCGGACCGTTTTCATCGCCGCGTTTGACGCCAAAGATGCTGCCAAGCCGGTCTTGTACGACTTCATCCGCGTACTTTTCCAGCTCTTTGCGCATGAAATTCCGCACCGCATGTTCATTGCCTGGTGCTCCCGGCAATTCGGTCAATGTTTGAAACAGTCGAAGCGTTTCTACATTCATCGTTCTTAACTCCTTTTTTCTAATCATTTTTATTGTAACGAACAAGTAAACGTTTTTCCACTTTCCTTACATTCTTTGGTAAAATCGGATATACTAAACGGTAGACAAGAAACTGCGGAGGTCTCTACTAATGAACTGGAAAAAATTTATAGCTGGTATGGCCGTTGGATTTATCGCGGCATACGTCGTTGAAACGAAGCGAAAACAGCGAATGATTTCTTCGGAAAAAGCACTTTCACTAGCCAAAGCAGCCTTTTTGCAACAAGCGCCAATCAGCGGCTCATGGATTCAAACAAATCCGGAAACATACGAAAAAAACAATATCATCTACACGGTGTACAAAGGAGGCGTCTGCCGTGATCATGAACAATACGAATTTGTCATCGACGCCTATACGGGAACCATCATCGAAACGAAACCGCTTTAAGACCGTACGGGTGCCCCCATCCCAACAGGAGGCATCCCTTTCCATTTTCAACATGGATCAAAATCACAGGCGGTTTCGATCAACATGGGCGATGATGTTTCCGTCCTCGTCCCACTTTAGCGCACGATAATACGCATCGTGATAAAACGTAAACCACGCCTGTTTTTCGATCGCGTATGGGATCCATTTTTGTTTTTCGAAAATCGATGTCATTGGATAATCATCATATGCCATTACCCATAATACATTTTGATGGGCATGCGTCGCTAATAAATCACCCATATGAATCGCCATTTCTCCATCTGATTCGATCAAAATAATCGAATGCCCGTCACTATGTCCTCCGGTATGTACCATTTTGATCCCATTTGCTACTTCTCTTTCTTTTTCAAATGGGATGACTTGCTCGGCGATCGGCTTCCAATTTTCCTTCCAATATGTATTACGCGAGCGAATGTTTGGATGTCTCATTTCGTCCCATTCTCTCTGTGACGTAATAATTTCCGCGCGCGGAAAAGCAGAAACAAGCCGATCTCCTTCCCATTTTGTCAAGCCGCAAGCGTGATCAAAATGCATATGTGTCATTAGAATGATGTCAATATCATCCATCGACAGCCCCAGCTCGTTGAGAGACTGTTCGAGTTTTGATTCCTCCGTTACACCGAAATTCCGTTTTTGTTTATCCGATAATTTTCCATTGCCAATCCCTGATTCAATCAAGATATTTTTTCCGTTCACTTGTACGAGAATAGGATCGGTACGCAATTCAATTTGATTGTTGTCATTAGACGGATACTTTTTCGACCAAAGCGGCTTCGGCACAACTCCGAACATTGCTCCGCCATCTAAATGTGTTACCCCTCCGTTTAACCATGTCATTTTAATTTTTCCAATTTGCAATTGTTCCATTTCCCCATCACCTCGCTATTTTAGTGTATCATTTCTGCAAATATTTCGAAAACAAAAAAATAAAGGGCTGTCTTTTCTTCAAAGACCAGCCTTTTGATGCTTTGGCGGATATTTTACTTCACATCGGTAAATGCGATTTCCTTTTGCTGAAAACTTTTCTTCATATTCCGTCATCACATTTCCTTCAAAATCACTATTGTGTAAATCCAAACTTACGTATGTCAGCACTAATCCATATTGTGAAAAACTAACAAGCGAATATTCAAAAAAGGCTTGATTATCGGTTTTAAAATGAATTTCTCCTTCATCCACTAACACTTTCTCATACAACTCAAGAAACGCACGATACGTTAATCGCCGCTTTTCATGCCGTTTTTTCGGCCATGGGTCGGAGAAGTTTAAATAAATGCGTTCGATTTCTCCCTCCGCAAAAAAATTCGTTAAATCTTTCGCATTCACATTTAATAAACGCAAATTCGGCAATTCATTTTCAATGAGTTTATCTAATGCAGAGACAAGTACACTTGGGTACAGTTCAATACCAATATAGTTAATGTTTGGATTTGCTTTCGCCATTTCTGTAATAAATTTTCCTTTTCCTGTACCAATTTCGATATGAATTGGGTGATCATTGCCAAATAGCTCATTCCATCTTCCTTTATGTTCTTCTGGATTTGGAATAACATATTGCGGATATGCAGCAATTTTTTCTTTTGCCCATGGTTTATTACGTAGACGCATACGGACACCTCTGTTTCTTTGTTCATCGTTGTCAACGATATCATGAATAAGCACAAATATGCAAGCTCATTTATCAACGCCTGGGACAAAACTTTTTCGCCATAAAAAAACACAGCCGTGCGTACGACTGCGAAAAACGAATGATAAAATCCCCTATATCTGCGCATATTATAAATGTATAGCATACTTTTTCAAAGGATGGTGGTAGTGTTGCCACTAAATCACGAGCATCAAATCACCATATTAAAAGATATTTTATCGGAACATCAAGCTGACTGCTGCGGCACCGTCTCCGAATGTGAACAAATCGAACGGCTCGTAAAATCATTGATGGGAAATGAACAAGTGCATCCGAAAATAAAAAGCGTGCTTCCAAACATTTACACATACGGACAAAACGGAAAGTATAGCGCTGATTTAAACTCTCACATTTTATCCCATCAACAGCAATTATCGGAGTGGGTCAATCAGCTTACGTAGGAAATGCAGCGACTGTTGCATTTCCTTTTTTGCATTTTTTTCTTTTTGCCATATAAGCGAGTGAAGGGTTTGCGCTATAGTATACCATTTCATGCGAAAACGCAAATCATCGGTTAACTTAAGGCCGTAAAGTTCGAGCCAATCTTCCCATTTTTCTTCAGGAATATAGGAATAAAGCAACATCCCGATATCAATGGCCGGATCGGCAATCATCGCACCATCCCAATCAATTAAGTACAATTTTCCATCTTCATCAAGCAGCCAGTTGTTATGGTTAATATCACAGTGGCAGACGACATACTCATCACATTGAAGTGAAGACATATGCTGTTCGAGCCAATCGAGAGCCTGTTCCACTAACGGCTCCTCAAATGAATGGAGAGTGAATTGCTCTTTTAGTTTTTCCATCATCATCTCTGGCAGTAATGGCGTTTTTCCTAACCTTCTCAGCATTGTTACTAAATCTTTGGAACGATGAATTTTCCGCAATAAGTTCGCCACTTGTTCACTTCCCATATCTTGTGGCTTCAATTCCCTTGCGTTCAACCACTGTTGAGCGGTAAACACATCGCCATTTTCCATTCGCTTCGTCCAAATCAGTTTTGGGACGATGCCTTCCGCTGATAAAACCGCAAGAAATGGCGAAGAATTCCGTTTTAAAAACAACTTTCTCCCCTCATATTCCGCAAAATACGCATCTCCAGTTGTGCCGCCAGCAGGAGTGATGTCCCACTCCTTTCCTAGTAACTGTTCCAAAGCAAGTTCACCTTCGACTTAAAAAAATAAGAGACAGCATCACCTGATTTCGTATTTTCAGACAATAGCTGTCTTACTAGATTTTATATGGAAGAGCTTTTTTTCGTCAATTCACATTTTTATTTTCCGCAAACAAAAAGACATCCAAGTTTCCGTTCTTGCTCGTTTATTTTACTTGTATTATACTGAAATATCGCCACATCTTGCAAATGTTTTGTGTGTTTTGTAAAAAATAGGAAAGATATGTTTATGTTTGTTTCACAAGCACCCATGTTCCAATTCCAGCCAAGTTTATTTGTTTATGCACGGAAAACAATAGAACCGTTCCACTGTGAATCCCGTCACAAATGACATGCCATTCTTCTTCATCAGGTAGAAAAACAGATTGTTTTTCTTCTTGATTATGGTGAATAACAATAATATCGCGCCAAGGTCCATATTGCTGTACATCGCGAAGATGGTATGCGATGATGAATGCTGGTGTCTCAAGGAAAAAAAGGTGATTGTTTATTTCTGCTTCGGTAGTAAATCGGAAAGCACGGTGGGACTTTCGGAGCTGAATAAGCCCTTGAACATAGCGGACATCGTCTTCATGCTCGCTCTTTCGTTTCCAGTCGATTTGATTAATCGAATCGGGAGCATTATAGCTATTTTCTACTCCTTGCTTTGTCCGGTGAACTACCCCACTTAATTTCTAGCGAAAATTTGAAGTGGGGGCTTCCAAAGAAGTTTGACTGCTTTAAGCAATCCTTATTCTTTGAGGCGTGTCCACTTCGCCGCTAGAGCATAAGACACTCAGGTCTACAGCTTTACTTTTCTTTAAGATGTTTAATGCGCCATTGACATCAGCATTGATTAGTTTGCCGGACTTTGTTCGATACAAACCTCGCTTAATACGTTTGCCACTGAACTTATATTCTTTTGGATTGTCGGCATTATATTCAGGAATCTCATCCCCGTCAAAAAAGCTGGCTTTAGACGTATATGACTCTTCCTGTTTGAAGAATTTAATGCCGTAAAATTTACAAAGATACTCTAGTTTTTCTTTTATATTACCGAGAGGAATATTGACAAAGTTTTGATTTGTCTTTTTTCCTAGATTCATATTGCGCTGCCATGTTTCCGCATAGCCAATGACAAGTTTGCCAATTTGATTTTCAATACAGTAGTTTATGATGTAACGGCAAGTCTTGTTGATATAATCATTCACTTTATTATTGCGATTCATAGCAAGCAAAGCTTGTTTACGGGTTGTACCTTTGATTTTTTGCTTATCTTTCATGCTTTGAAGTCTGGCATTTTCTTTGTTAAACCATTGATTAATACTTTTTAATCTCCGCCCATCAATGATGAACGATCTGCCGTCTGATGTGACACAAGTGGCAAGATTATTCACTCCTAAATCAATCGCCAGTGCTTTTTGGTCATTTAATTCTCTTTGATCTTCAGGCATTTCATATTTGTACTGAATCTCAAAGAACCTGGCATGATGTTTAGGAATGATTTCAATCTGCTTAATCTTTTTGTCCAGTAACACAGGCGGAATCGTTATCGTGATAGGCTTATGAGTCTTTTTATACAGATTCGAATACGGTATCGTGAATTTGTTGCCGTCTATACGAATTTGACCAATGATTAGTGAATGAAAGCCATCTTTTTTAAGATATTTTGGGATACTGATAGCCTTGTAGTCATATTTGCCTTGTTTGGCTAGTTTTACTAAGCCAAAGAAAGATTTAAAAGCCTCATTAACCTTTTTTAAAATTTGCTGTGCCATGTTGCTGTTCAACAGCTTATAGTTTTCGTTCGTTTTTGCAAGATGATAGTTTTTCTCATAATTAAGAAATTCCTTGTGTTCAAAATAGTATTGTCTGACATTGTACAATCCGACGTTGTACATGTTCTTGGCAATATGGCACAGTTCTCGAAGAGTCAAGTATTCTTCTTTGGTCAAACCATTTAGCTGTTGTTTGATACAAAAATACATTTTTTCACCTCCCATCTAACTATATGATACTATATTTTACTGAATCTATCCTATTTTCAGCAAAATATAGTTAAGGCGATTCATCTCCCACTTACTCCGCTTCGCTTCGTTGAAGTGGGAGTCTTCTCGCCTAATTAAGATAAAAAAGGTGTAATTAGCTTTACACCTTTTCTTCATCCGTATTCCAATTTGTTCGTATATCATAGTGACTATAGCAATGACGCAACAAAAAAGATGCCGCTTTTAATTGCACATGCTTCAACGGAATCGTTAATTCCCGCAAAGACGAAAACCAACGTTCATAATTTCGTTTGTCAATAAACTGCACATTGCTAAAAGTACGGTGATCATCGATATAGCCATAACGATTCACCACTGCTTTTTTGATAGGAAAATCAATATGGTACTGTTTATATATATCTGCCACGATTTTTTCCATTCGTTGCAAAGCGATAACCGGATTGATTTTTTTCTTTTCTTCCCGCTTCGTTATTTCCGTCCAAAAACGGTCTGAAGCCGCTATGATAATATTATCTTTTTCCCCTTCGGCAAACGTAATACACCATGTTGTGGTCGGACTTAATAAAATGACATCTAATTCGACCGGAGCGCTTTTGACCAAAAATACGGGTTTGTATAAACATAAATATGTGTCGGGAAAACGCTGTAAAAAATATTTCAACCTTTCTTCATAGTAAAACTTTTTATTTACCTTCGATTCATACCATATCGTAGAGCTTGCCCATTTTAATTGCAATTCGAACATATTTTCCAAAAATAAAATTTTTAATTCATCTATATTTTTTGCTTCCGCAATCATGGTCGACAAGCTCTCTTCTTCGTTCCAATCATTTATTTGCGATTCTGTTGCTTCTTCCAATACGGAAGAACGGCAAAACCATTTTTTCATCCGCTCCAACAATGACGGTTTTTCTACTAGCCATTCCCACGTTTCATCCGGTTGAGGAGCATCATTATTTCTTCTATTGTTTTCCCATTGTTCTTTCGTCTGCTCCCATTGTTTTTTCTTTAGACGAATAAATTCACTTGTGTAGCGGTACACATCCGTTTCATACCTGGAAATATAGTCTTGAAGCTTTATTAATTGGCCCACACTCACAACACTTCCTTCAAATAAGAAGTTTACTTTTAGAAAAGCGGGAACAAAGCGCGCGCTTCATATTTTGGTGTTCGCTCTAAATGGGTTTGATATAACACTATTTCATGAACGGAAAAGGTCGCCGTTACTCTTGATTTCTGCTTAAGCGCATCTAAGCGAAACTCTTCATTTCCTTGCCATTTGCGAGCAATCGTAATATGCGGGGTAAACGGCCGTTTGTCTAAAGAAAATCCGATATCGATACAGGCGGTATACACATCGCGTTGCAGGGCAAATAGTTTTTCTTCTTTTTCCACCCCTTGCCATAAAATTCGCGGCGCTGTTCGATTTCCAAATGTATGTATTTCTGATAAGGATAATGAGAATGGAGCGTGGCGCTTTGCCACTTGCGTCATTGTTTTGCATATCGCGTCCAATTTTGCGGGTGGAACGTATCCTAAAAATGCTAATGTAATATGGTAATCTTCTTCATGCACCCATGAACGAAATGGAAAATGGGAAACGATTCCATCTCTCCATTGTGAAATCTGTTTTTTTACTTCGCTAGCGATAGGGATAGCGATAAAATAATGCGTTTTTTTCATCGTTCTCCACCTTTTCTTATGCCGAAGCTTTTTTCTTATTCAGCAAATGAATGCACACTAATGAAAGCATGCCGACAAACGTGCAAATGCTGAAAAATAAATATATAGCCCCAATATGATAACGTTCAAGCATATATCCACCGATAAATGTACAAAACCAAACGCCTAACCCATTGCCTACGGCGGAATAAAGGGATACTGCTGTCGCCCTTACTTGTTTTGGCGCAACATCACGTACGTATTGAAGCGCCGCGGGAATAGATAAGCCGACGGAAAGACCTTGAACAATCGTTGTCATATATACGAAAAAGAGCGGCGGCTCGAAAAAATAAAACAGCCAACGTAAACATGATACAGCAGTAGCAAACATTAAAAGTGGAACCATCCCAAACCGATGAATAAGTCCATCTGTCATTTTCATAAATGGGGCTTCACTTCCCGCCGCCAATAAAAACGCCAAGCCTATTCCCGTCAACGTACCACCAAGCTGTTTAATGAATATCCCAAAATAAAAGTTATTCGCTAAAATAGGACCAAAAATAAAGAAAGTAGCGAGCAACAATAATACAAAATGAGGAATTCGAAACAGCTGTGCCATACCGCGCAGCGCTTCCGCTTTCATCGTTTGGCTTTCTTTTGGAAGCCGGCTGGCGAGCAAGCCGGACAGTATTAGCATAAACGAAAACAAATAAAAAATGACAACAAGCGCAATGCGGTCTGATAGCCACCCGCCAATCAGTACGGCAACAGCAAAGCCGATCGATCCCCATAAACGAATAGATCCATACTTTTCGCCATTCTTTTGCGCATAATGAAGCGTAATGCTGTCGGAAATCGGAACGATCGCACTTTGGGCGGATGCCAGTAAAACAGCCATGACAATAAGCCAATGATATTCATGCACAAATGAATACATTAGTCCAATGAATGAAGTAGCTAATAGTGCGATTGTCAGAACGAAAACCGGTTTACGTGTATAATCGGTAATCATCCCCCAAATCGGCTGTACAAAAATCATTGTGACTGGACTTATGGACATAATGACTCCAATTTCTGTTCCCGAAAGACCGACCACTTCTTGTAAATATACGGATAAAAGCGGAAATAATGCTCCGAATGCAAAAAATACAAAGAAATAAAATAACGAAAATGTGGACTTACCAGTCGATTCCCCTCGTTTTAACGCTGCCTCCATACTTGATTCCGCATCCTTTCATGAAAAAGCACCGCCCTAAAAAGAGCGGTTTTTCTTTATCGTAACATATGTTTAGAATTTTTTCATTTTGCTAATTCATAAATTGCCTGAGCGTAAATCGCCGTTGCTTTCAATAAATCATCGATCATGATATATTCATCCTTTTGATGCGCCACATCCGGCCGTCCCGGAAACAGCGGTCCAAACGCTACTCCCGCTTTCAGCGAACGGGCATATGTACCGCCGCCGATGGAAAGCAAGGAAGCGCGTTCTCCTGTTTGTTCTTCGTATACGCGTTGAAGCGTCTTTATAAGTACATGATTTGGATCAACATAGTGCGGTTTTGAATCGCTAAAATGTTCCAACGCAAAACCATGCTGCGCTGCGATGTTCTGTAGTTTTTGCTTCGTTTGTTCTATATCATTGGTGACCGGATAGCGTATGTTAATGCCAAGCTTTCCTCCAGCTTGCGCATCATATGATAATATTCCAACATTGACTGTTAAATCGCCGGTAATCTCATCGTTGTAAGCAATGCCTAACGCTTTTCCGCGAGAATCGGCAAAGAAATAGTCCGTCACAAAACGGATAAACGATTGCGCCTGCGTATCCAACGCAACATCTGATAGCCACTTCGCCAGCCATAAACCTGCATTTTTCCCGTTTTCTGGTTCCATCGCATGAGCGGAAATTCCTTCTAATTGAAGAGTAACGGTATTGCCTTCCATAACAACATTTCCATTCATGCTCGTTTCATGAAGAAACTGGCGATACTGCTGTTCGATTTCTTGTTGCCGGTCTGCACGAACGAGCAATACCGCTTTAGCAAAGTCAGGAACCATATTATAACGTCGTCCTGCCTGGAACGACTGCAGCTGAATTTCACTTTCTTCCTGTGTTCCTATTGATGGCTTGCGCAAATCCATATCGACAATTCCTTTTTCCGCGTAAATAATCGGAAAATCCGCATCCGGAGCAAATCCCATTGTCGGCATTTCCTCATGTTTAAAATAATGTTCGACACAACGCCACTTGCTTTCTTCATCTGTTCCAACAATCATACGCACCCGTTTTTGCAATGGCAACCCGAGTTCTTTCACAATTTTCATAGCATAAAATGCAGCCATTGTCGGTCCTTTATCGTCAATCGCGCCGCGAGCATATAATTTCCCATCACGGATTTCTGCAGCAAACGGGTCACTTGACCAGCCATCTCCCGGTGGTACAACATCCACATGGCATAATACGCCGATGAGTTCCTCTCCTTGTCCGATTTCAAGATGTCCCGCGAGGCCATCGACGTTTTTTACCGCAAACCCTTCTTCTTGGCCCCTCTGCAATAAAAACTGCAACGCCTCGTATACTCCTTGTCCAAGCGGGGCTTCTTCTGTTGCATTCTCTTCATCGAGAACGCTCGGAATGCGCAATAGCGCCTGCGTATCTTGAATAAGCGCCTCTTTTCGCTTCAATACCTCTTCCATCCAATCGATATTCATCGCCATTCTTCCTTTCTTTTTTCATTTTTTTCTTGCTGCAACCGTAACATAAACGAAGAAATGAAGTCAAAGTTTTCTTTTTTACGATAATATTAATATCTTATTAAAAAATATTGAAATATTTTGTTAATGTCGGTAAATAGGTAGCATTTTTCATCTATTTTCGTGTAAAATGATAGTAAATCACAGCAAGATATAATCTCTCATCTCAGAAGCAGCGATGTTGTGCCATGCGAATTATGCAATGATAGGGAGTGGTTTTTTGAAACCTTCAACACATCGTATGCTAACACGAATTAAATCCGTATACATGTACATTAGTGAGAAAGGAACCGTAACGACACAAGAGCTTGTTGATGAGTTTGGCACCACCCCAAGAACGATTCAGCGTGATTTAAACGTGTTAGCGTATAACGACCTAGTTCGCAGCCCTAGCAAAGGCAAATGGACGACAACCAATAAGAAGGTACGAATATCTTCTTAATGGGTGCGAAGAAGAGAGAGAAAGGTGAGAGGTTATAGCGAGATAAGAATAAGCCTCAACATGCCAAAAAAGAATACGTATTAGTTTGCATATAAAAGGAACCTAAGTGCGGTTCCTTTTTTTTCAGCTTTAATCCCAGAGAAGTCTCTCCTCCTCTAAACGGAGTGAAGGGAGGAAGGTTCATGGGCGAAATTGTTTTAACATCTCCACTTCCTCATCCGTCAATTCTCGATATTCACCAAGATCTAGCGACGGATCAAGCACAAGAGGCCCCATTTGAATCCGTTTTAAGTAAATGACCCGTTTACCTACCGCCCGGAACATTCGCTTCACTTGGTGAAACTTTCCTTCTGTGATCGTTACCTCCACATCCGAACGAAGTCCCGATTTTAAAACCACCAGTTCCGCTGGCTTTGTTTCATATCCATCGTCCAAAACAATGCCGCGGCGAAATGACGCAATATCTTCTTCCGTCACTTCCCCGTCAATAACGGCAAAATACGTTTTCGGCACATGCTTTTTCGGGGAAAGCAGCTGATGAGCTAATTGCCCATCATTCGTCAACAATAAAAGCCCCTCTGTATCTTTATCCAGACGCCCAACTGGGAATGGCGAAAACACGCGATCTTCCTCTTCTAGCAGGTCAACAACCGTTTCTTCCACCACATCTTCCGTCGCCGAAACGACTCCCGGCGGCTTGTTCATCATTAAATAAATAAATTCTTTATACTCCACTTCTTTTCCCCGCACTGTCACGACCTGCTCCGTCGGGTTGACTTGTGTTTTCGGATCTTTTACGATCCTGCCGTCAATTTTTACGACACCTGATTTTAGCAATTTTTTTACTTCTCTTCTTGTTCCATATCCCATGTTGGCCAGCATTTTATCAATGCGCAACCCCATTGTTTTCACCACCTTTTTAAAAAATTTTCGTTCGATTAGGCGTTTGTCTAGTCCGCATTCTCCCTAATTTCCATACACTATGAAAGAAAAAAGAAGAAAGGAGATTTGCCCATAATGAATTATTATTATCTTCCAGTGACAGATGATTATCGTCAACAACCTACTCAACCTTTTGGCCCAGGCTTCCCAGGAGGTTTCGGAAACATTCAACAGCAACTGAATCGGATCGAACGGACGTTACAGCGTCATGAAGATCGTCTCAATCTCCTTAACCGCCGTTTGCAACGCGTCGAGCGCCGACTTGGGCTTCCTTTTGAACAATTTTAATCTTTTAGAAAAGAAGGCGGCTAAGAGATCGCCTTCTTTTCCTTTCTGCGCTGCAAAAACGCAAATCGATTTCCAAACAGCGAGGCAAGCAGCCCAGACCGTTCGCTGAAAAAGAAATACACCCCAGCGCCGATAAGCGCACTAATCGCAACAATCACGATCGATTCCACTCTTCCGCCATGATAATGCAGCATTGATTTCAAAAGCAGCTGCACAATCGCAACAAATCCTGACATAAGCGCCGTTAATATTCCAATAAAAATCGTGCGGCGCATGACAAACTGATATTGGTAGTTGGTGTATTTTTTAATAATCCATAAATTAAATACAACCGAAACAAAATAACCAGACATCGTCGCAAGTATCGCGCCAATCGTCGCCAATTTTGTGATAAGAAACGTATTGAGTAACAGTTTCACAAAAAGTCCCATCGTTAAGCTGACGACCGAAAAACGTTGTTGATTAATGCCTTGCAGCATCGCCGCTGTCACGGAAAACAATGCGAACAAAATGGCGGTTGGCGCATACCAGCGCAACACTTGCTCTCCAAGCGGATCATAGCTATAAAACGCGGCATAAACTGGTTCTGCAAGAAGTGCCATGCCGACAACGGCAGGCAATGTTAAAAACATGACGACTTGAAACGTTTGGTTTAAATATTTTCGCAATGATTTCCGGTCTTTTTCTACATACGCCTTTGTAATCGTTGGAATCAGCGTCAAACTAAACGATGTCGCGAGCGTTACCGGAATAATGACAAGTTTCTGCGCCCATATATTAAAAATAGAATAAGCATGCTCAGAAATTTTCCCAAGCCCTATGTTCGCCATCGCATGGTTAAAGGTAAACTGATCAATTAACTGGTAAAGCGGCATCGCCAGCCCAACAAAAACGAACGGCGCTGCATACAGAAACAATTCTTTGTACATTTCTTTCAAGGAAAGCGTGACTTGTCCACGATCTCTCTCTAATAAATCATCCAGATACTTCTTTCGTTTCCACCAATACCAAATAAGAATAGCGAGCCCACCGAGTGCGCCGACAAATGCAGCAAACGTTGCCACACTGACTGCCGTAACGAGAGAACCTTCAAATACGCGCAACACAACGTAACAACCGATTAACAAAAAGGTGATGCGGACGATTTGTTCAACTACTTGTGATAGCGCTGTCGGCCCCATCGATTCATGGCCTTGGAAAAAACCGCGGATTAAGCTCATGACAGGAACGATAATAAGCGCAAAACTTACCGCGCGAATAACAGTTACGACGTCATCAGTAGAATTGACGTTCGCACGTTCATCAATCACAAACGGAGCAATCCATGGGGCAATGGTATATAAAACAACACAAGAAACGATGCCGGTAACGATCATTAATCGTAATCCCGATCGAAATAGCACATAACCGACACGATACTCTTCTAAAGCGTTATATTTGGACACAAACTTGGAAACCGCCAGTGGCAGTCCTGCTGTAGCAAGGCTGAGAAAAATTTGGTACGGCACATATCCATATCCGTAAAGCGCACCGCCTTCTTCCCCTACAAGATGATAAAAAGGAATGACATAAATTAAACCGAGAATCCGGGAAATCATAACACCAGCTGTCAGAATAAACGTCCCGCGCAATAATTTTGAGGTAGACATACCATCCCTTCCCTAATTTGATCACATTGAAAATAATAACTATGTTATTTTATCATATTTTTGGTCAGGTCGAGAAAATTTCCCCCGCTCCATTATAATCCAGAAGGAAAGGATAGTGAAGAAGATGACATATGAAGTTGTTGTTATTGGGGGAGGGCTATCGGGATTAATGGCGGCAATTGGCGCTGCGGAACAGGGCGCAAAAGTGCTTCTTATTGAAAAAGGGAACAAGCTCGGGCGGAAGCTTGCCATTTCCGGCGGTGGGCGATGCAATGTAACAAACCGCCTTCCAGTGGAGGAAATTATTAAACATATTCCAGGAAATGGACGGTTTTTATACAGCGCTTTTTCTGAATTTAATAATGAAGATATTATCCGCTTTTTCGAACGGTTAGGCGTACAGTTAAAAGAAGAGGATCATGGCCGCATGTTTCCGGTGACCGATAACGCGCAATCTGTTGTACAAGCGTTAGTAAACGAATTAAAACGGCTGCATGTAGACATTCGGCTCAACACACCGGTTGCCGACGTCGAATACGAGCATGGAAAAACGATCGGCGTAACGCTAAAAACAGGCGAATTTATTGGCGCAAAAGCAGTTGTTGTCGCCGTTGGCGGCAAATCGGTTCCGCAAACAGGTTCCACCGGCGATGGCTATGCTTGGGCGGAAAAGGCAGGACATACGATCACCGAACTTTTTCCAACTGAAGTTCCGATTACATCAAACGAACCGTTTATTCAAGAGCGGACACTGCAAGGATTGTCATTGCGCGATGTCGCTTTAAGCGTCCTGAAACCAAACGGAAAACCGATCATTACCCATCGAATGGACATGCTGTTTACCCATTTCGGCATTTCCGGTCCCGCCGCCCTTCGCTGCAGCCAATTTGTCGTAAAAGAGCTGAAAAAGCATGGCAAAGACGCGGTTATGATGAGCATTGACGCACTTCCTGATCAAAATAAGGAAGAGCTGTTTCAGCACATTACCCATCTATGCAAGGAAGAGCCTAAAAAAGCGATCAAAAACGTGTTGAAAGGCTTGCTACCGGAGCGATATATATTATTTTTACTCGAACAAAGCCATATCGATCCGCAAACACCGGCTGGAATGCTCTCACACGAAAAAATTCAAACGTTCGTTCATCATTGTAAACAATTTACGTTTCACGTTCACGGCACGTTGCCGCTAGAAAAAGCATTCGTCACCGGCGGAGGTGTTTCCGTCAAAGAAATTCACCCGAAAAAAATGGCTTCGAAATTGATGGAGGGACTTTATTTTTGCGGAGAAATTTTAGATATTCATGGTTATACAGGAGGATATAACATCACAGCAGCCCTTGTCACTGGAAGGCTTGCCGGAGTGAACGCAGCCAACCACGCAATCTCTTTACGGACCTAACGGATGGCGTTAGGTCCGATAAATAACCATTGCCGAAAAGCAATAAATTTGCTCTCCTTCGGATTCCATCATCGCAACATTATATTTCACATCCATCAGCTGCCCTTCTTTTAATCCTGCCAAAAACGCATTCACCGCGCGTTCTAAATCTTTTTCATGCTCTTCATCAAATAATTTTACTTTATACATTTTTTTATTTCCCTTCCTCCCCCATTATGGTTTCCCCTCATTTACTCATTCCATTTACAAAGAGAAATTCCTTCACTTTCCTAAAAATAGAATATCAGCGAAAGAACTCTCCCTAACCTTTCATACATTCTGCCGCATTAAGATTTGTTATATCGTTATATTTCACGTAAACAATTAAAGAAAAAAGCGTTCAGCTATTTCCAGACCAAATAGCCAAACGCTTTTTTTATATCTTCACAAATAATCAATGACCTTTAATATTTTTTCGGAACGGTATCTCCTTCCCATGCCAGCATCCCATCCACCATATTGCGGACATGGTAGCCTAGCTCCTGCAAATAGCGGCAAACGTTTTCGCTGCGCCGGCCGGAACGGCAGACGAAAATATACTCTTCCTCTTTATTGAATTCATCGAGCCGGCTTGGAATTTCCCCCATTTTGATATGTTTGGCGCCAGGGATCATGCCGAGCGCCACTTCCTCATCTTCGCGCACATCGACTAAATTTAGCTTTTCACCGCGTTCGAGTTTTTCTTTTACTTCTGCCGCGGTAATTTCTTTAATTTCTTCCATCCTCGAATCTCCCTTCAATCATTTGCCCCTCGTAAAAAGAGGGGCATTTTTTATTAGTTTGCCACGATATTGATTAATTTTCCTGGTACGGTAATCACTTTACGCACCGTTTTTCCTGCAATATGCTCTTTAATTTTCTCATCTTCCATCGCAAGCTGTTCGAGCTTCTCTTTCGATATATCCGCAGGCACCCGTAATTTAGCTCGCACTTTTCCATTTACTTGAACAACAATTTCAACTTCCTCTTCGACTAATTTTGACTCATCATATGTTGGCCATGGTTCGTACGCGATCGTATTGTTATGGCCGAGTTTTTCCCATAATTCTTCCCCGATATGCGGGCAAACTGGCGATAATAGCTTCACAAATCCTTCCATGTATTCTTTCGGCAATACCGGTGCTTTATATGCTTCATTAATGAACACCATCAATTGCGAAATCGCTGTATTAAAACGAAGCGCTTCATAATCTTCCGTTACTTTTTTTACCGTTTGATGATATACGCGCTCAAGTGTATCTGTTTCTGGGTTGTCAACAATTTTCGGATTCAAATTGCCATTTTCACCGACAAACAAGCGCCAGACGCGGTCCAAGAAGCGGCGCGCTCCGTCCAGCCCTTTTGTCGACCAGGCGATCGACGCTTCGAGCGGTCCCATAAACATCTCGTATAACCGCAGCGTATCAGCGCCGTGGCTTTCGATAATATCGTCCGGGTTGACGACATTTCCTCTTGATTTACTCATTTTTTCATTGTTTTCCCCAAGAATCATTCCTTGGTTAAATAGTTTTCTAAACGGCTCTTTTGTCGGTACAACGCCAATATCGTATAAAAATTTATGCCAGAAACGTGCGTACAATAAGTGGAGTACAGCATGCTCCGCCCCGCCGATGTAAACGTCAACCGGAAGCCATTTTTTCAATTTTTCCGGATCTGCAAGCTGTTTATCGTTATGCGGGTCAATATAGCGCAAATAATACCAGCAGCTTCCTGCCCATTGCGGCATCGTATTCGTTTCACGGCGCCCTTTTTTGCCGGTTTTCGGATCGACGACATTCACCCATTCTTCGATGTTCGCAAGCGGTGATTCTCCTGTACCCGTTGGTTTAATTTTATCTGTTTTTGGAAGCTTTAACGGGAGCTCTTCTTCCGGCACCGGTGTCATTGTACCGTCTTCCCAGTGGATGATCGGAATCGGTTCGCCCCAGTAGCGCTGACGGCTGAACAGCCAGTCGCGAAGGCGGTATGTAACTTTCTTTTGTCCTTTTCCATTGGCTTCTAGCCATTCAATCATCTTCTTAATGGCTTCTTCTTTGTTAAGACCATTTAAGAAATCGGAGTTAATATGTTCTCCGTCGCCCGTATACGCTTCTTTTGTAATATCGCCGCCGGCGACGACTTCTTTGATTGGCAAATTAAATTTTTTCGCAAATTCATAGTCGCGCTCATCGTGCGCTGGCACGGCCATAATCGCGCCCGTACCGTAGCTCATTAACACATAATCAGCAATCCAAATTGGCAGCTTCTCGCCAGTGACCGGATGAATCGCGTATGCACCGGTGAATACTCCTGTTTTTTCTTTCGCCAAATCCGTACGCTCAAGGTCGCTTTTGCTTTTAATTGTATCTAAATATGCCTCTACTGCCGCTTTTTGTTCCGGAGTTGTAATTTTTTCGACAAGAGGATGTTCAGGCGCTAACACGGTATATGTTGCGCCAAATAGCGTATCTGGGCGAGTTGTAAAGACAGTGAACGTTTCATCGTGGCCATCGACTTCAAAACGAATTTCTGCACCTTCTGAGCGCCCAATCCAGTTTCGCTGCATTTCTTTAACGCTTTCCGGCCAATCTAACTCTTCTAAGTCTTCCAAAAGGCGATCCGCATACGCTGTAATGCGAAGCAGCCACTGTTTCATCGGTTTGCGGATGACTGGATGGCCGCCGCGTTCGCTTTTACCATCAATCACTTCTTCATTTGCCAGTACCGTTCCCAGCGCCGGGCACCAGTTGACCGGAACTTCATCCATATAAGCTAATCCTTTTTCATATAGCTTTAAGAAAATCCATTGCGTCCATTTATAGTAATTCGGATCGGTCGTATTAATTTCCCGGTCCCAATCGTACGAAAATCCTAATGATTTAATTTGGCGGCGGAATGTATTAATGTTTTTCTCCGTAAATTCCGCAGGGTCATTTCCTGTATCAAGGGCGTATTGCTCCGCAGGCAGCCCGAAAGCGTCCCACCCCATCGGGTGAAGCACATTATATCCTTGCATTCGTTTCATCCGTGCTAAAATATCCGTTGCTGTGTAGCCTTCCGGATGTCCGACGTGAAGCCCAGCTCCCGAAGGATACGGGAACATATCTAGCACATAAAATTTCGGTTTGTCATCGTCATCGACCGTTTTAAACGTTTTATTTTTTTCCCAGTATTCTTGCCATTTTTTTTCGATTTCCCGATGATTAAAGCTCATTGTCTTTCCTCCTATTCTTTTTTCATATCCATCATTGTTAACGAAAATACGTATGAAAAAACCCCCCATCCCAAAAGGGACGAGAGGTGAAAATTCCCGCGGTACCACCCTTCTTAGCATGCATCGGCGCATGCTCACTCAATATCGTTAACGCAGATTCACGGCGAACATTACGAGGCAACCACACAGCCGCTCATGTTCGCAACTCCAAGGCGAGTTCGTGAACAAACTTCGGTTGACTCGCACCAGCCGTCAACTCTCTGCAGTCCGTTTTGTTCACTACTACTCCTTTTCACCGTTATTTACCGATATTGTTCGTGTATAATATTTTAAAAAATTTGTCGTTTTATTGCAAGTAGGGAAAATAGAGATTGTCAATATCCGCGCGTTGCTTGTGTTATTCATCTATTCTATGCCACATTTCCCGCGGATTCAGTTCATATATGCCGTTTTCACGATACATATAGTTATTCATGATAAATTCGCGGCGAATGGTTGCGTAATCCTCATGGAACTTTTTAATGTACTCATTGATTTCTTTTTCTGTATACTGTTTTCCCGGCTGAAGCCCTTTTAGCATATGCTCAAGCACAATCAGCTTTTTCTTTCTTTGCGCTGGAATATTTTTTAAACGACCATCGCTTGTAAAAAAGTTTTCGATGACTTTTTGACGCTCTGCAGCTTTCTCTTTCATCTCTTTTTTCACCTCGTTTTGTTCAGCCAAATCAAGCAATGCGCACGCGTAATGCTTTACTACAGACGGCTGTAAATAAAAATAAATGATGTTTCCATCGCGACGTTCATAAACAACGTTCGTGTCGCGAAGTTTTTTCAGATGGTGGGTAATCGTTGCCGGGGTCAATCCAAGCTTCCCAGCAATTGCTTGACCGTGCAGCGGTCCTTGCGAAAGCAGTTTTATAATACGAAGACGCGTTGGGTCACCAATCGTCTTAAAAAATGTTACTAAACGATGAAGCTGCATGACTACACCCCTATATTTGATGATTATCTAATTAGATTTGTATCAAATTAGATGTTTGTTGTCAACCTCCATATTTTTTCAGATAAAAAATGAAGCAGAGAACATGTCTACCCTACTGTAAGCGTTTGTTTCCCCTTGTTTTGCTTCTTTGGCAAGTTCCGATCATAAAAGAACGTCGTGACAAGCGAAAGCGCGCAAAAGAAAACAAGCGCGGCAAACAGTGGTTTCATGCCAGCGTAATCAGCGATAAAGCCGCCTAGCACAGGTCCGATCATTCTCCCTGCCGTTGCCGTGCTGTTGACAAATCCTTGATAAAATCCTTCTTTTCCTTGTGGCGCGAGTTCGCTCGCCACCGTTGGAATAGCCGGCCATACAAGCATTTCCGCAATCGTTAATACAACCATTGCCAGCGCAAATTCAAAAAACGAATTCGCTTGAAGCAAAAGAGAAAAAGAAACGACAAAAATAGCAAATCCAACAAGCATTTGCCGTTTTACATGCCGCATCCATCGTTGCACAACTGCTGACAAGAAAGGTTGCGCGAATACAATAAGCGCACCATTAATCGTCCAAAGAAGGCTATATTGTTTCAGCGTAATGTGGAGCTCTTGCGTATATGCAGCAATTGTCGTTGCCCATTGCACATAGCTAATCCAACATAAAAAATAACCGGTACAAAGCGTCACGAGCGCATACCAGTTTGCACGGCTTTCCATGTTGATAGCTTCCGCCGGTTTTGCTGAAGCCTTGATTGATTTTGCAACCTGAACATGACGCAATCCAAACGCAATCAACAAGAAAAACATAACGTACAGCAACAAATTAGCGGCAAAAATGAGCGTAAACGAATATGACGCGACGACCCCGCCAAGCGCTGAACCGATCGCCACACCAATGTTTTGTGCAACGTAAAGCCCGTTAAATGCCCGTCTTCCGCCCTCTGGCCAAATTGCTCCCGCATACGCAGCCGCTACTGGAAATACAATCCCGCTTCCCATCCCGATGATCGTTAAAAAGATGGCATAATGCGGCCAGCCATGAAAGAAAACAAGGCCGACAAGCGCGGACATCGTCGCGACAATTCCGATCATCATCGACTTAAAACCGCCAATTTTATCAAACAATAGCCCTCCGGCTAAGTTTCCAACCACGCTTGCTCCGGAATTGAGCATAAGCACCATTCCAGCGACAGAAAGCGATTTTCCTAACTGTTCATGAACGTAAATCGTGTTCATCGGCCATAAAAAAGAAGCCCCTGTCACGTTGATGGCCATGCCGATCATTAATATCCAAAGCGCACGGGGCATATGTAATCCTCCTTCAATATTTGAGTAACAAAGTAAATTGTATGTAGATGGATGAAAAAAGGCAATAAAAAAGCTTGTCGACTTTGTCGACAAGCTTTTTTACTCTTCGACGTGCTGCTTTGATTTTTGCGGCTGCCCGCCTGTTTGTTCATATGCTTTTTTCGCTTGTTTCACTGGATCAAAATCTTTTCCAAGTTCGATATCATTGTTGTTAAGGCCATTTCTCGTTTTTTGTTCAGGATTGTTCTGTTTAGAACGTTTTTTCACAGCGCCCACCCTTCCTTAATGATTAAGCAAAATCATTTCGTTTTGCAATTGCTGAAGCTGCAAACGCATCCGATGCAGCTGCTCGCGCTGTTGCGCATTACAGCTAAGCGCTAAATGCGCCAAATCATTGATTGCGCTCTCTAACATTTGCTGTGCTTGTGTATATTCAAGGTCATTATAATGCTCTTGCTTTTGCGCCTCTGTATATTGCTCTTTTGCATAGCGAATGACATCTTCGCAATGCTGCAAAAATTCATCGACCGATTGCCGCGTTGCCATTATGTTCCCTCCAAGCGTATAATCGTTTGTTTCATCTTTTAATGTGCACATTTCATTTTGCGAATATCACGTTAATGATTGGTAATCATCGATTTTTCCCGCTAATCATGTTACAATGCTAAAATGATATTATTTTCAAAAAGGAGGAAGCTGTTTTGAAACAGCCCAACCCATTTCCATATACAAACGATCATAAACGTTACCATACATGGAATTATCATTTACGACAAACGTTTGGCTATAAAGTATTTAAAGTCGCTCTTGATGGCGGTTTTGATTGTCCGAATCGCGATGGGACAGTTGCTTACGGCGGATGTACGTTTTGCAGCGCGGCAGGTTCTGGCGACTTTGCCGGCAATCGCGCCGATGATCTTGTTACCCAATTTAATAAAATTAAAGAAAAAATGCATAAAAAATGGAAAGACGGAAAATATTTAGCTTATTTTCAGGCATTCACGAATACACACGCTCCCGTAGACGTACTGCGGGAAAAATACGAAACCGTCTTAAACTTGGACGGGGTTGTAGGATTGTCGATTGCGACTCGTCCAGATTGTCTCCCTGATGATGTGGTAGAGTATTTAGCCGAACTGAACGAGCGCACATATTTATGGGTCGAACTGGGCTTGCAAACCGTTCATGAACAGACAGCCATGCTTATTAACCGTGCCCATGATTTTGAATGTTTTGTAAAAGGGGTCGAAAAACTCCGCAAACATGGCATTCGCGTTTGTGCACATATTATTAACGGGCTTCCGCTTGAGGATTACGACATGATGATGGAAACAGCGAAAACAGTGGCAAGCATGGACATTCAAGGAATTAAAATTCATTTGCTCCATTTATTGAAGGGAACACCGATGGTAAAGCAATATGAAAAAGGGCTAGTCAAATTTTTGTCATTTGAAGAATACGTAAACCTTGTCTGTGATCAGCTGGAAATTTTGCCTCCAGAAATGATTGTGCACCGAATTACAGGGGACGGTCCAATCGACTTAATGATCGGTCCAATGTGGAGTGTAAATAAATGGGAAGTGTTAAACGCGATTGATGCGGAACTCGAACGCCGCGATAGCTATCAAGGAAAGTATTACAAAAAAGAAGTGGTCAAACAATGAAATTAGCGAAAATTCTCCCTTTTACACGAACATTGATGGACCTCGCTGTGAACGAAGGGGATATCGCCGTCGACGCTACGGTCGGAAACGGACATGATACGCTTTATTTAGCACAGCGCGTTGGAGAATCCGGCCGCGTATTTGGCTTCGATATTCAAAAAGAGGCGATTGCGGCAACATCCGCCCGCCTCCAAGAACATAACGTGCTAAACCGAGTAACGTTATTTCAAGCAAGCCACGATCAACTGATCGAAAAAATTCCCTCTATTTATCATGGCCGCATCACCGGAGCAATGTTTAATCTCGGCTACTTGCCGGGCGGCGATAAACGAATTGTAACAAAACCTGATTCAACGATCCGCGCCATTGAGCAATTGCTACAAATTATGGCGAAAGAAGGGCTTATCGTTCTCGTCGTCTATCATGGCCATCCGGAAGGCATCATCGAACGTGACGAGCTTCTTAACTACGTGAAGACGATAGACCAAAAGCGAGCCCACGTATTAAAATATGAATTCATCAACCAAATAAACAATCCCCCTTTTATTATCGCGATCGAAAAACGATCATGAGGCTGCCCTTCTAATCAGGACAGCCTCCTTCATTTTGCTATTACAGAGAACTTTTTTTGCCATAACCGATATGCTTTTCCATTCCAATAGAAAAACCAAGCAATCATCCCGCCTGATCGAACAAGCTTTTTCGCAAGGCGGCGGAGTTCTTTTTGTTTCTTTACTTTTTCATCCGATAAATATAAACCAAGAAGTCCTCGATGAATGAGACGATGAAACTCCCCATGCGGCAATTGATTCACATGGCGGTCCGCCTCTTCAATAAAATGGCAAAGCCGCTCTAACAAAACAGATTGATTTGGATAGTAAAAACAAAAATTCAAATCTCCTCCTAGACGATCTTCTTCTTGGTCAATAAAATAATCAAGCAAAATATGCAGCCCTTGAATATAAGGAAAATAACCGTCGCGTATTTGTTTTGCCATTTCCTCATGAAATGTTTCGGTAAACGCATAGGCAACTAAGCAAAAAATGCCCAGCGTAGAACCGGAACAAGCAGAAAACTCATACCATTCCATTGGTGGAAGCTGATCTTTATATTGTTTAAACCATTTCTCAAGACGCGGTACTCGCTCGTCTACATGCACATGTTTATGTACTTGTAAATCACAATAATATCCAGCTAATTCATGCAAAAACGGAACAATTTTATCGTAATGTGTCACTTTCTTTAAAACACTTTGACATGTTCGTACAAGGTCATGCAAATAGCCACCGTCATCTTGTTCTTGACGATGGCGGTAATAATTCGAAACTTCGGCATCAATCGATAACGCGTCAGGCATCGATTCATGAAGGGCTCGAAAATCATGCGGATCTAATGAAGTGCTTCGATCACATAAATTATCAAGATAATCGCTGATCGTTTGATAAGCGACAATAAAACGAATACACTCTTCCATTTTCTCTCCTGCTAATAACGATAAAATGGAGCCTCCTTCACAGTGAAACGTTTTTGTTTCAATACTTGCCAACGCTTGTTTTCGAAGTTCCGGGTCTGGAATATTTTGTGCTCTTTGTTTCCAATAGGCTAATTCGCGATGCACTACCGGAAAGACGTCGCGATAGACTTTTTTCATAAGAGTGATCGGATGTGTCGGGATTTTCAACAGGCTCACCTCAGATATGTTTACATTGTCTAGCGATATAGTCGGCATTGTGTATCTAAAAACGATTTTGCATATAAGAAAACATCTTCCCGCTCCGGTTCATTAAAAATTTCATGATATAATTTGTTCCATTCTTTATACATTTTTTCCGATATCGGCAAACGGTCAAACCATTCTTTTACAGCTGTTTTATCGACAATTTTATCGTCCCCGCCTTGCATGAGCAGCAATGGGATATCAGGGAATTTCTGAATACGGCGAAAAGCCAATTCCATCGCCTTTACTAATTCACGATACCAGCGGACAGATACTTTCGTCACATAAAGCTCATCATGTTTATCGGCCTCATATACTTCTTTATTTCTTGTTGCCAGTTCGACAGACAATCCTGAATCGATCAAAAGGGATGGCGCGATATAATTTAATACTCTTGATAACATATCAAGCCCTTTCGATGGGTACGATACAAGTCCTAAACATGGCGAAGATAAAATAACCCCTTGTACAGAAGGGCGTTTTTCTTGCAATGTACGGATAACAACAAGCCCTCCCATGCTATGTCCAAGAAGGAATACCGGTACATGAAATTGTTTGGCTTCCGTGATCCAATCGGCCACCTCATTAATATATTCATCAAACGATTGGATATGTCCACGTTTTCTTCTCGTTGTCCGCCCTTGTCCAGGCAAATCTCCTGCTACAACATGATAACCGCTTTTCACCCACTGCTCGATCAACCATTGATAGCGCCCGTGGTGCTCCGCGGCTCCGTGGACAATCACAACCGTTCCTTTTCCTTCATTTGCCTCCCATTTCCACATCGTCAATCTCCTCCGTTTACGAATCGTGCCACTATCTGTACAATAATAAATAATACTGAACCATTTTATAAAATGAAAGGAAAGAAGCGTATGATTTATCCGTACAAAGGAAAGTCTCCAAAGATCGCTGAATCTGCCTTCATTGCCGATTATGTCACCATTACCGGTGATGTGGTTATCGGGGAAGAAACAAGCATTTGGTTTAATACTGTTATTCGCGGAGATGTCGCTCCAACGATTATCGGCAATCGCGTCAATATCCAAGATAACTCAATTTTACATCAAAGTCCAAACAATCCGCTTATCATTGAAGATGGTGTAACCGTCGGCCATCAAGTCATTTTACATAGCGCCATCATCCGAAAAAACGCTTTAATCGGCATGGGCTCGATTATTCTCGATGGTGCGGAAATTGGCGAAGGAGCGTTTATCGGTGCCGGAAGCCTTGTCCCACAAGGAAAAAAAATTCCGCCGCACACGCTCGCATTTGGCTGTCCCGCTAAAGTCATTCGTGAATTAACTGACGAAGATGTCCGCGAGATGGAGCGAATTCGCCGCGAGTATGTGGAAAAGGGACAATACTATAAGGCGTTGCAGCTAAAACCGTGATCATCGTTCCTTATTTTCAGTAATTTAAAGTCATTCCGATCAATTAAGGAGTAGCATTATGCCTATCGTCTTGCTTCTTTTCATCATTGCTGTCGCATTGTTGATTATATTTTTCCTAACGAAAGCATTATCGAAATCAGCACTTGTTTCTCTTTTGATGTTTTGTCTTCTCGCGGCACTGTTGTTCAACCAAAAAATAGAAACAACGATCGTGCGTTTAACACAATCTTATTTAACAAAAGAAGAAGCACTGATAGAGAATGTGATTTCTTCCGCTGTTGAGAAGAAAATCAAACCTTCTGTGCTGCTTGATGTGCCAGCCATTCGCCAACTTCCCGAGTTGCCTCGCGGTTGTGAAGTCACGAGCCTGGCGATGCTTCTTGAGGATGCCGGCGTACAAGCCGACAAACTGACGCTTGCTAAACAAATAAAAAAAGATCCTACTCCGTTTCAGCGAAAAAATGGCAAAGTGTATTTTGGCCATCCAAATGATGGTTTTGTCGGGGATATGTACTCGCTTACCACGCCAGGCTTAGGTGTGTACCATAAGCCGATTAAACAGCTTGCTGAAATGTATCTGCCCGATAGAATCATTGACTTAACAGGAAGCGACTTTTCCGTGTTGCAGCAATATCTTTCGAAAGGAGTACCGATTTGGATTATTACCAACAGCACGTATAAAAAACTTCCTGAATCCGCCTTCCGTGAATGGGAAACGCCAAGAGGGCCCATTAAAATTACGTATTACGAACATTCCGTCGTTATTACGGGATACGACCAAGATTATATTTATTTCAATGACCCGCTTACAGGCGAAAAAAATAAAAAAGCACCCAGGGCCGATTTTTTAGACGCCTGGGCGCAAATGGGCAGACAGGCAATCACCTATCAACCTGATTAGATGGATAGGGGTTGTCTGTCTTTTTTATATAGATGGGAAAAATCGTACTTTCTTTCGATATACACTTGATGCCAAATCATAAATACTAGCACCGTCCAAATTTTGCGGCTATGATCCGCTTTATTGGCACAATGCTCTTCTAACAAGCGATATAACACATCTTTATGGAATAAATGATCCGTTTCACTTTCTTTGATAATTGTTTTCGCCCAATCGTGCATTTCATTTTTCAGCCAATGGCGAATCGGCACTGGGAAGCCAAGCTTTTTGCGGTGAAGAACATGATCGGGAACAATGCCCTCTGCCGCTTTGCGTAAAATGTATTTGGTTGTATTATGAGCCGTTTTCATTTCTGGCGGAATTTTTGCCGCTACTTCAAAGACCGCTTTATCTAAAAACGGAACGCGCAATTCCAAAGAATGTGCCATCGTCATTTTATCGGCTTTTAGCAAAATATCCCCGCGCAACCATGTGTGAATATCAATATATTGCATCCGATTCATCGGTGGATAATGGGTTGTCTCTTCATAAAACGGACGAGTAATCTTCGTATATTCCAACCCATGTTTGTAAGATTTCAACAAACCTTGCTTTTCTTCTTCACTATACATTTTCGCGTTCCCTATATAGCGTTCTTCCATTGGCGTTAGACCGCGCTCGATAAAGCTTTTCCCTTTCACCCCTTCTGGAAGAATGCGAGCAATGATGCGCAATACCCATTTTACCGCGCCAGGCATCCAATCAAACAGTTTTAATGACTGTGGTTCACGATAAATGTTATATCCTCCAAACAGCTCATCCGCTCCTTCTCCGGAAAGAACAACCGTTACATGCTTTCTCGCTTCACGGGCGACGAAATAAAGCGGAACAGCTGCTGGATCGGCAAGCGGATCATCCATATGCCACATAATTTTCGGCAATTCTTCCATGTACTCTTCTGGTGAAATGACGTAGCTAATGTTTTCGACACCTAATTTTTCCGCTGTTTCTTCCGCAACAGTAATTTCGCTAAACCCTTCCCATTCAAAACCAACCGAAAAAGTTTTGATGTTCGGATGAAACTGCTTCGCAATCGAAGCAATCAGCGAAGAATCGATTCCGCCCGATAAAAATGAACCAACCGGCACATCACTGCGCATATGTACGCGTACAGAATCGAATAAAACATCGCGAATTTCTTTCACAAATTCGTCTTCCGATTTCCATACAGGCTGGAACCGCGCTTTCCAATAGCGGTGTACCGTTAATTTTTCACCGACTTTCTTTTTGATATAGTGGCCCGGCTCCAATTTTTTAATCCCAGCGGACATGGTCATTGGCTCAGGCACATATTGGAATGTTAAATAGTGCTGCAGTGCATTATAATCAAGAACGTCGTTTTCCATCGCATGCAAAATGCTTTTCTTTTCCGATGCAAAAAACGTACGACCCGCTTCTTCTAAGTAGAAAAACGGCTTAATGCCGAATGGGTCGCGCGCGGCAAAAATCGTTTTTTCTTCTTTATCCCAAATGACAAACGCAAACATGCCGCGAAGCTTTTCTACCGCTTTTTCTTTTTCAGCGCTGTAAAGAGCGATAATGACTTCCGTATCCGAGTTGGTTGCAAATTCATATCCTTTTTCCACTAATTCATCCCGCAGCTCAAGGTAATTGTAAATTTCGCCATTAAAAATAATCCAATACCGCTCATTTTCGTAAGAAAGCGGCTGATGACCTGCTTCTAAATCAATGATGCTTAAGCGGCGGAACCCGAAATGGACATATTCATCAAAATAGTATCCATGATCGTCCGGACCACGATGTGTAATCATATCATTCATCTCTTCGAACGTTTTCTGCCATTGTTCGTCTGGCATTTTCGGCTCATCATGAACGCATCCGATAAACCCACACATGTTTTGTTTCACCTGTCCTCTTATATTTACCCTATTGGTTATACCATACATAATAGGAATATAGCATTTCGTTTACTCTTTTGAAACAAATTGTTGCCAATCTTTTCTGCAGAGCAGTCAAAGCAGATGCTTTTTCGTTGCGTTTGCCCTTGATTTTGCCAAAAAAAGAGAGCTACATAACGTAACTCCCTTTTCTGTTTGTTATTGCTTTGCTAACGCAAGAGCTTGCTCTTTCAATGTTTCCGCTTTATCAGTGCGCTCCCATGGAAGATCGATGTCCGTGCGTCCGAAATGGCCATAAGCCGCTGTTTGTTTATAAATTGGGCGGCGCAAATCTAACATTTTAATAATGCCAGCTGGGCGAAGATCAAAGTTGTTGCGCACCACTTCAATTAAAATATCTTCGGATACTTTTCCGGTTCCGAACGTATCAATGGAAATGGAAACCGGTCTTGCAACACCGATCGCATATGCCAACTGCACTTCACATTTATCCGCAAGTCCTGAAGCAACAATGTTTTTCGCTACATAACGCGCTGCATAGGCTGCGGAGCGGTCTACTTTTGTCGGATCTTTACCAGAAAACGCACCGCCGCCATGGCGAGCATAACCGCCATATGTGTCAACGATAATTTTCCGTCCTGTTAAGCCAGCGTCGCCTTGAGGTCCGCCGATGACGAAACGGCCTGTCGGGTTAATAAAATATTTTGTGTTTTCATCGATCAGTTCTGCTGGTACAACCGGCTTAATGACATGTTCTTTAATATCGCGCTCAATTTGTTCTTGTGTAATTTCCGGATGATGTTGCGCTGATACAACGATCGTATCAATACGCACTGGTTTTCCATTTTCATCGTATTCTACTGTTACTTGTGTTTTGCCATCTGGACGCAAATATGGCAAAATGGCTTCTTTCCGCACTTCTGACAAACGGCGTGCCAAACGATGCGCTAACGAAATCGGAAGCGGCATTAATTCTTTCGTTTCATTGCAAGCAAATCCAAACATTAACCCTTGGTCTCCAGCACCGATCGCTTCAATTTCCTCGTCAGTCATCTGACCTTCGCGGGCTTCTAACGCCTTATCGACTCCCATTGCGATATCTGGAGACTGTTCGTCAATCGATGTCAATACAGCACAAGTATCGGCATCAAAACCATATTTCGCACGAGTATAGCCAATTTCGCGAACCGTATCGCGGACGATTTTCGGGATATCTACATATGTTGATGTCGTAATTTCTCCACTTACGAGCACAAGCCCTGTTGTAACGCTCGTTTCGCATGCGACGCGAGCATTCGGATCCTTCTCTAAAATGGCATCTAAAATGGCATCGGAAATTTGGTCACAAATTTTGTCAGGATGACCTTCCGTTACAGATTCCGAAGTAAATAAACGTCTTTTTTTTGACATTCGTCAGTTTCCTCCTCTTTTCATAATCGAACGTCTAAATATTGTATTCCTGCAAACTGCAGATGATACGGTACTCATTCCCTTTTATTATAGCTTTTATATATCTTGACACATAGACATATAAAAAAACCTTTCCTGTAATTTTGAGGAAAGGTCATTGCAATCATATTGCTCCTTTCACTCTTATCGCTCAAGGACGTTGCCTTGCCACAGGTTAGCACCATTTCACACATTTCCAGTTGTGACGGTTGCTGGGTTTCATCGGGCCTGTCCCTCCACCGGCTCGGGATAAGAGTATCCGTTCAATGAGTTATCATATCGTAATTAAATAAAGAAAGTCAACAAAATTAGACAATTTTTTTATGAACAAAAATGAGAAAAATAAAAGAAAAGAAATTGTCACAAATAGTATGGACTAATAATAAAAATGTGTTATACTATTTTAAGGAGACCATTTCAATAAAAAGGAAGGTTTTGTACATGGGAGTCGCTAATATGACAAGTAAACTTACCACATTATTACAACAGCCAAATGTGTTTCATAATTTATCGGTAGCACAGCTTGTAGAAAAAGTGTTGCAACGAAATGAAGGTCGGTTGACAGCTACCGGAGCAGTTGCGGTAACGACAGGAAAATATACAGGTCGCTCTCCAAAAGATAAATACATTGTAGAAGAAGCTTCGACGAAATCAAAAATCGATTGGGGGACGACGAACCAGCCGATTTCTGAAGAAGTTTTCGAAAACTTATACAATAAGGTAATTGACTATTTAATGAAAAAAGATGAAATATTTGTTTTTAAAGGATTTGCCGGCGCTGATCCCAAATACCGCTTACCTATCCAAGTCATTAATGAATTTGCGTGGCAAAATTTATTTGCACATCAACTATTTATTCGCCCAACAGCGGAAGAACTGCAAACACACAAAGCGGAATTCACCGTTATTTGCGCACCAAACTTTAAAGCAGATCCTGCTGTTGATGGAACAAGATCGGAAACATTTATCATTATTTCTTTTGAACGGCGGATCGTGCTAATCGGTGGCACAGAATATGCTGGCGAAATGAAAAAATCGATTTTCACTGTGATGAATTATCTGCTCCCAGAACAAGGAATTTTATCGATGCATTGTTCGGCAAACGTCGGTAAAGAAGGGGATGTCGCATTATTCTTTGGTCTATCCGGCACGGGAAAAACGACGCTTTCCGCCGATCCAAACCGCCGTCTTATTGGTGATGACGAACACGGCTGGTCCAACCGCGGCATCTTTAATATCGAAGGCGGTTGCTATGCAAAATGCATCAATTTATCACGGGAAAAAGAACCGCAAATTTTTGATGCGATCGGATTCGGTGCGGTGCTCGAAAACGTTATTATCGATGAGCATACAAGACTGCCTAATTATGATGACGCTACGTTAACGGAAAATACCCGCGCTGCTTACCCTATTCAAGCGATTAGCAATATCGTTGATCCGAGCATCGCTGGTCATCCGTCGACGATTATTTTCTTAACGGCAGACGCATTCGGAGTATTGCCGCCGATTAGCAAGCTAACGCGCGAACAAGCGATGTATCATTTCTTAAGCGGCTATACGAGCAAGCTGGCGGGTACAGAACGCGGCATCACTTCTCCGCAAGCGACATTCTCTACTTGCTTTGGAGCTCCGTTTTTACCGCTTCCAGCTGTGCAATATGCGGAAATGCTCGGTAAAAAAATCGTTGAACATAACGTGCGAGTGTTCCTCGTTAACACAGGATGGACAGGTGGAGAATACGGAGTCGGCAGCCGCATAAAGCTTGCCTATACCCGTGCAATGGTGCAAGCAGCTGTCGAAGGAGAACTCGACAATGTCGAAACAGTGAAGGACCCTATTTTCGGTTTAGAAATTCCGATTCATATTCCTGGTGTACCAGATGAAGTGCTGCAGCCAAAAAATACATGGGCCGATAAGCAAGCATATGAACAAAAAGCAAAAGAACTTGCCGCAAAATTCCGGGAAAACTTTCAAAAGTTTAAACATATCGCTCCGGAAATCGAAGCGCTGGGCGGTCCAATCGTATAACTTCCAAGGAGGGAATCATTCCCTCCTTTTTTAGTTTATCGAATGCAACGAAATCAGCTCATACGTTACAATCGTCTGATTGTTGGCAAGTTCCAACTTTTTTACCACTGCTTGGCCGCTCGCTTCGCTTTGCAACGTTCTTCTCACTTCAAGCGGAATATCGATCGGATAAATACGATACCCTTCCTTTTCTAGAATAAATAGATTGTCTTTCACTCGCTTTTCCTTGCCTTTTGTCACAATGAGTGTTTGAAATTCCAGCGGCATGCCCATTGAAACACACCCCTTTTCTTTTTATCGTATCATACATTTGGTTGTCGTTTCATCCATTCCGTTAACCGACGAACTGTTTCGCGGTTATCTTTCGGTGGAAAGTAATGAGTAAAGTTTGGAAAATACCATGCCGTCACTTGTTTATTTGCCTCTTTTAGTCTTTTTTCAAGGCGATACGCGTGTTCAATCGAAACGTTTCGATCTTTCTCCCCATGAATGATTAACACAGGGGCTTGAATCTTTTCGATCTCATACAATGGGGTTCGCCACCGGTAGCGCTCTGGATATTTCGTTGGCGTTCCGCCTATTACCCGTTTCATCATTCTCCGCAAATCTTCTCGCTCCCAATATGTCAATGCAATATCAGATACTCCGCCCCAGACAACGACAGAACAAACCGCAGGCTCCAAAATCGCTGTATGAAGCGCCATCGCTCCGCCGCGAGAAAAGCCAAATACGTGAATGCGTTTTGTATTCACCCAGGGATGCTGCTGCAAAAGGCGGAAACTTGCGAGGGCGTCATACCGATCTTCCCCCACAAAATCTTCATTTCCTTCTCCCCCTTGATTTCCTCGATAAAATGGCGCCATGACAACAAATCCGTACGAAGCAAACTGTGTAATGCGAGATAGGCGCACTTGCCCGACGTTTTTAATTCCGCCGCGCAAGTATAAAAAACCATCGTATATTCCAGGTGTTTTCGGCTGGGCCAAAAAACCTTTAATTTTCAGCCCTTGACATAAATACGTGACGAGAAATACATCCACATGCGGGTTGGGGGAAGGAAATCTATATTGATCCACGATATATCCGTCCATCTCCATATATTTCTTCCTTTCCATTAGGCATTCACACATTTTTGTCTTGCGCATACGATAAGGTGAAGTAAGTTTCATTTCACCTTTCCAAGGAGGTTCCCTGCATGAAAAAGATTGCTATGATATCGCTTTTTCTCTTCCTTCTTATTATTCCGCTAGCTGCTTGCAACAAGCAAACGAAGGAAGAAATAAAGACAGTACGTGTTGCGGAAGTAACTCGTTCGATTTTCTATGCCCCGCAATATGTTGCCCTATCGAAAGGATTTTTTAAAAACGAAGGATTAAAGGTCGAACTCACCACAACATGGGGCGGCGATAAAACGATGACAACTCTTCTTTCGGGAGGAGCCGATATCGCCCTCGTCGGTTCAGAAACATCCATTTATGTCTACAGCCAAGGAACAAATGATCCAGTCATTAACTTCGCGCAGTTGACGCAAACGGATGGAACTTTTCTTGTCTCCCGCAATAAAATTGAAAACTTTACTTGGGACCAACTTAAAGGTAGCACATTTCTTGGCCAGCGCAAAGGCGGTATGCCGCAAATGGTCGGAGAGTTTGTCTTGAAAAAGCATGGCATCGATCCACATAAAGATTTAAAACTAATTCAAAACGTCGATTTTGCTAATATCGCGAACGCATTTGCCAGCGGTACAGGTGATTTCGTCCAACTATTTGAACCAACAGCAAGCATTTTCGAACAGGAAGGCAAAGGGTATATTGTCGCATCATTTGGCACGGAATCCGGCCACGTCCCGTATACGACTTTTATGGCAAAACAAAGCTTTATTAAAAACAACAAAGATACGATCGAAAAATTCACACGCGCACTTTATAAAGCCGAACAATGGGTGGAAACACATAGCGCAGCAGAAGTGGCAAAAGCAATTCATCCTTACTTTAAAGATACGGATATTCAAATTATCGAAAAAGTCGTCGATCGTTATAAAAGCCAAGGGACATATGCGACAAATCCGGTTCTTGACAAAGAAGAATGGAATAATTTGCAAAACATTATGGACGAAGCGGGTGAATTGCCAAAACGCATCGATCATGAAACACTTGTCGACAATTCATTCGCGGAAAAAGTGATGTCCAAATAACGAAAGCGGGTGAAAATATGAGTTTTTTAGCCGTTGACCGCGTTTCCCACACATATTTTACGGAAAAAACAGCCGTTATCGCCCTTGAAAATATATCGTTTACAGTAGAGAAAGGGGAATTTGTCTCCTTTCTCGGCCCTAGCGGCTGTGGCAAAACAACGCTGCTTTCGATTATCGCCGCATTAATCCAGCCGACAGAAGGAGCGGTTTTCGTCGAAGGAAAAGAATTGGACCGCGCTCATCCAACAGCTGGATACATGTTGCAGCAAGACTATTTATTTCCTTGGAAAACGATTGAGGAAAACATTTTGCTTGGCTTAAAAATCATGGGGACATTGACGGAAGAAACAAAAAAACGGGCGCTGGATTTGCTTGCCTACATCGGTTTAAAAGGGGTCGAAACACATTATCCAAATCAGCTCTCAGGCGGTATGCGTCAGCGCGTCGCACTCGTAAGAACTCTTGCGACAGACCCAAAAATGTTACTTTTGGATGAACCGTTTTCCGCTCTCGATCACCAAACGAAATTAAAACTGGAAGAGTTAGTGTGGCAAACACTAAAGGATTACGGAAAAACTGCGCTTCTTGTTACGCATGATATCAGTGAAGCGATTGCGATGAGCGACCGTATTTTTCTGTTTTCCGCAAAACCAGGGCGAATCGCGCGCATCTTTATTGTTCCCGATGAATTGCGCCGTTTATCTCCATTTGCGGCACGTCAGCACCCGCAATTTTCCTCGCTATTCCAATCCATTTGGAAGGAGCTTGATCAACTTGAAACAAACAAATGAACACGTTCGTTCTCTTCATCAGCAGTACATCGCCACATTGAAAAAAGAAAAGCGGCTCATCCGCTTTTTTCAGTTCATTATCTTTGTCTCCTTTTTCCTGCTATGGGAGGCGGCAAGCAGATATAACTGGGTCGACCCGCTTTTGTTCAGCTCTCCGTCAGCGATTTGGAACTTATTTGCTCAAAAGATTGCGGATCACTCTCTTATTACCCATACGCTCGTCACGTTGTTTGAAACCGTATTAGGATTTATTATCGGCACGTTGGCAGGCGCATGCTTGGGCGCTCTCCTATGGTGGTTTCCGCGCCTATCGAAAACGCTCGATCCATATTTAGTCGTATTTAATGCCATGCCAAAAGTAGCGCTCGCTCCCATTCTCATCGTCGCGCTCGGTCCGGGATTTACTTCGATTATCGCAATGGGAGTCATTATCTCTGTCATCATCACAACGATCGTCGTTTATTCTGCCTTTCAAGAAGTGGATGCCAACTATCTCAAAGTGCTAAAAACATTCGGCGCTACCCGCTACCAATGCTTCAAAGAAGCGGTATTGCCGTCATCGTTTCCTACCATTATTTCTACGTTAAAAGTCAATGTCGGTTTATCGTGGGTCGGAGTCATTACCGGCGAATTTCTTGTCTCGAAACAAGGGCTTGGCTATATGATTATTTACGGGTTCCAAGTTTTTAACTTTACGCTTGTCTTAATGAGCCTGCTTGTCATTGCGCTTTTATCGACCATTATGTATCAAGCTGTCAGCATCATTGAAAAAAAATTAATGAAACATCGCTAGAGACGTTCACCGCGTTATAAAGAACGTCTCTTTATTTCTTCTAACACTAAGCGCAGCACATCATCTTTCATAATAAAGCTGAACCGATCGTCCGACCGAATATGTTCCGGCAACTCCGGAAACAACACCGGACCGTTTGTTTCTAAATAAGAAGGCTGCTTAACCATCGCTGCAATTTCCGCAAAGTATATATTTTTTATGATGGACGGTTCTACTTTATATTGGCCAATATACGTTAACGAACCGACAATTCCCCCCGTTTCTTCTTTCACTTCACGAACCGCAGCTTGTTCCGGCGTTTCTCCCTTTTCCACTTTCCCGCCTGGGAACTCTAATCCTCGCTGTGAATGATTCGTCAACAACCATTGCCCTTGATAGCGGCAGACCATCCACACATGGCCGGGGGATGGGGAAAATGGATGATCAGCAAACGATAACCAAACACGATTCCCGTAGTAATCCAAAAACGTATACATGATTCCATACCCTCATTCCATTTTTCTCTCTATTTATTATACTGACAAATGACATAACAAAAAAAGCCGCCAACATGGTTGGCAGCTCATTTATCTTTTGTCTCCTCCGAGAGAATGCCAAGCGAACGAATATGTTCCTTTGCTTCTTCGTTGCCAAGCTTATAAATGAGTTGATAAATTTTCGTTAGCGTTTCATCATAAGCATCGTTTTGACGATCATAATGATATTGAACATATGGAACGTGAGCGCGCCAAAACGCTTGCCAATCTGTAGAATAGTTTTGATCAAAGTACTCACGCAATTGAATAATTTCGTCATCTGTAGCTTCAATTTGAAAATCCCAAGGGGAAGCGGTTTTTACTTGCGAAATTTCTCCCGTCGCGATCGACACATAATAGGTTTTTTTTTGCTGCTTTGCCACACTTGTCATCTCCTTATGATCACTTTCTTTATGTTTAGTGTGGGTGAATGGAAAAAAATTATGCTAAAAATTAGTTCATCTCGTCTTTAAAAAGTTCGATCGCTTTCCTTAAAAAGGATGGAATCGGAACACCTGCTCTTCCTGCATTTTCAACAATGGAGATGAATTCATTTGTGATATAAAAAAAGATAATCGCATCACGAATAAAATGATTGTTCCAGCCAATCGCGATCTCTAATAAATGGGAAACAGCCACTAAAACAAAAATAAGCAGCTTACGGACAATGCCGCGAAATCCGACTTGACTTGACAATCTTCCTTCAATAGCGCTAGCGATCAGTCCTGTTACATAGTCTGCTATCACAAAACAAAGTAAAATCATTACCAATGAGTCCATGCTTCCAATTAGAAATGAAACGAACGACCCAACTAACGAAATGCCAAACATCGACGCATACTTTTGCATCCTCTCTCCTCCTGTGAATAAGCATTATTATGATATGCGCAAAGGAGGAAAGAGGCATAGACAACCTCCTACAAAAAAATCACTCCTTCATCATCGAAGGAGTGATTCATTTTATCGGTCAAGAAACGATTTTAACATCCATACATGTTTTTCTAAGCTTTGATGAATCCCAAGCAACATATCGCCTGTTGTTTCATCCCCGACTTCCTCGGCAACTTGCATTCCTTCTTTTAATTCTCCGATCATTGTTTCAAAATCGCTCACAATGGTTGCGACCATTTGTTCCGCTGTTTCTTGCCCAGTCGCTTCTTTTACGGATGATTGTTCAAGACATTCTTTCATCGTAGCGATCGGCGCTCCGCCAAGCGCGAGAAGACGTTCCGCCAACTCGTCAATATGTAACGCTGCCTCATTGTACAATTGTTCAAATTTCTCATGAAGCGTAAAAAATTGCGGACCTTTGACATACCAATGATAATTATGGAGCTTAATGTAAAGAACACTCCAGTTGGCAATTTGCTTGTTTACAATGTCTGTTAATTGTTTGGACATATCCTCATTCCTCCTCTAATATGAATGTGTACAATTGGATAACCTTGAGATATATTCATAATCAAACTATATTATTTGCTATTACCTAACACATATTCATTACCAATAATCACTAAAATTGTGCCTGTTATTTATCCATTCGTGCAAAGTGTCATCTCACCAATACGATGATAATGTGTTACAATGGAAAGAAAAAAGGTGAATTAGCGATGTATTTGACTTTAGTGGCATCACTGATCATTGCTGCGCTCATTCTTGCTTTAACCTTGATTGCTACATCAAAAGCATATAAGTACAAACACACAATCGACCCGCCTTCTGAAAAGGATCATTCGCAAAATGAATAAGGTTATCATCAATATAATGATAGCCTTTCCACTTTATCCAAATACTTTCTTTAACTCCTCTTTATCATGCTCTAGCCAGAAACGCATGAGCCGCTTTGCCCCTTCGAGGTCGTGCAGCTTCGCTTGCCCGCATTGCCGCTCTGTCGCTGCTGGGACTTCAGTCGCGTTTAGCGCATCTTTCATCGTTTCCTCAAGCAAATCAATGATTTCATCCACTGTCGGCGATCCGCTCACAACAAGATAAAATCCTGTTTGGCAGCCCATCGGCGAAATATCAATAATATCAAAGTGATCATACTTTTCCGCATGTTTACGAATGGTGTAAGCTAATAAATGTTCCAGCGTATGAATCGCATCTGGCTTCATCGCCTGTTTGTTCGGCTGGCAAAAACGAATATCGAATTTATTCACAACTCCATCGCTTCCGACTTTATGAACACCACAATGTCTCACATACGGCGCTTTCACAGCGCAGTGGTCCAATTCAAAGCTTTCTACCGAAGGCATACAAATCACTCCTACTTTATTTTCTCTTTTCATTATACACTGAAATTCGATTTTTTTCATCTTTTTTACATTTATGATACATTATTAACGAAATCATTTATTGATTGGGTGTATGGGAAGTGGTGAAAAAATTATTGATTTCCTTCATCCGTTTTTACCAAATTTTCATTTCTCCGTTAAAGCCGCCGACATGCCGGTTTTATCCAACCTGCTCGCACTATGGTCTAGAAGCGGTGAAACGGTTTGGCGCCATTAAAGGCGGATGGCTGACAATAAAGCGAATTTTAAAGTGCCACCCGTTTCATCCCGGTGGATTCGACCCCGTTCCCGAGAAGCAGGAAAACGGCAAATCGTAAGCAGCGATTTTTTGTCAGCAATATACTCGAACGAGAAAGCTATCGGGCAGCATTAGTATGCCTGAACCTTTCTCGTTCGGTTCTAATGAAAACTATACTCGTGGTGCTAGTTGAGTCTTAACGCTCAACGAGAACATCCGCCTTCCTCCCACTGCTTTAGCTGTGGGAGGAAGGCGGGGTTTATATTTTCAGTATATATTGAATTTTTCGTTCAATATAAGTACACTGGATTTAGAAAGGTAGGTGAATCAAGAATGCTCTGCACTCTCAAGATTAAATTAATGCCAACTCTTGAACAGTTTCATGCGCTGCTGGAAACAATGAAACGGTTTAACCAAGCATGCAACTATATTAGCGAGATTGCTTTTCGCTCCAGAACCTTTTCCAAAACGAAAATCCAGCGGCTTTGCTACTATGACGTCAGGGAAAAATTTGGCCTCTCTGCCCAAATGACCGTTCGTGCCATCGGCAAAGTGTCGGAAAGCTATCGTTTGGATAAAAAAACCTTGCATAACTTTAAAGAAACCGGTGCCATCGTGTATGATGAAAGAATCCTGTCCTTTAAAGGGTTAGAGTATGCTTCCATCCTTACCTTGCAAGGAAGAATGGAAATCCCTATGGTCATTAGCCGCTACCATCAAGGTTTGCTGTGCGGCAACCGTGTTCGGGGTCAAGCCGATTTAGTCCTTCAAAACGGTATTTTTTATTTACTGCTCGTGGTGGACGTTCCCGAAGGCCAGCCCAATTCCGAAAACGGATTTATCGGTGTGGACCTTGGCATCATTAATATCGCCGTCGATAGCACCGGTGAGGTATTTTCCGGCTCGAAGGTCAACGGGCTGCGCCGCCGCCATGCGAAACTTCGCGCCAAACTCCAAAAGAAAGGCACCAAGTCAGCGAAACGCCTGCTTAAAAAGCGTTCCAAGAAGGAAAAACTATTTGCCCGTGATGTGAACCACTGCATTAGCAAGAAGATTGTTGAAAAGGCAAAGGCACTCGGATGCGGCATTGCCCTTGAAGATTTAAAGGGCATCCGCCAACGCACCGAGAAAACGGTTAAAAAGCAACAGCGTCGTCAACACTCTTCTTGGTCTTTTTATCAGTTGAGAAAGTTTATTGAGTATAAAGCGGCGATCGCTGGCGTGCCGGTGGTATTGGTTCATCCAAAAAATACTTCCCGCACCTGTCCGGTTTGCGGACATGTGGCCAAAGAAAACAGACCGTCAAGGGATCAGTTTTGTTGTCGAGCTTGTGGGTACGCTGCCCCTGCCGACAACGTGGCTGCGGAAAACATCCGCAGGGCTGCTGTCAACCAGCCGAACGCGGCAGCCAATTAGGCTAGTTGCAAGCCCACGACTTTAGCCGTTGGGTAGTTGACATTCCAATAAACCAAGACCATTTGAAGAAAGGATGACCAATTATGTACGAGTACCATGAAATCCTGGGCAGCGAAAAGCCGATTTATCGCACTAAGCCGCCGGGTCTTAAGACCATTTCTGAGATTCCTTCAGGAGAATTTCTCATTGATTATGAGATAGTAGGGTATCTGGAATATGAAGAGAACGGGAAAAAACTGTATGAGCCACTGTACGCCATAGTGAGGGATGAATCATGAGTTATTACCAACAATCGAATGAATACAAAGAAAAGCTGAACAAAATCCAAAAAGAAGTTGATCGAGCCATTGAGCGCATTTTCAAGAATGGAGAGTTTCAACGATACCTAGAGGTGGTTGCGAGGTTTCCAAAGTACAGCCTTCACAAGAATAACTGCTACGAAAGCCCGTGACTTTAGTCATCGGGATGAAGTGGCTGAATAATAAAATTATTAGAATATTCTTTATTATTATAATTTTAACCTATCTAATGTTTGGTTATCATGATATTAGATAGGGGTGATTTATTAAATCTCTATGATCAATATTACATAAAGAAGGAATGGTTTATCTTCATCCATATCATGTGATTTTCTACCCAAAATACAGACGAAAAGTGTTAGTCGGTGAGATGGAAAAAGATTTAAGAAAAATTTTTTATCAAGTGGTGAAAGAAAAGGATGTTGAAATCCAATCGTTAGAAATCATGCCTGACCATGTTCATTGGTTTATTTCCTTATGATCCAAGAATTCATATTCATGCGTTAATCCAGAAATTGAAAGGTCGAAGCAGTCGTATTTTTCGTGAAAAATATCCGCCCTTGAAAAGTCGACTGCCTTCCCTTTGGACTCGCGGCTATTTTTGCTGTACAGTTGGATGTGTTTCAGAAGAAACCGTTAGGAAATACATTGAAAATCAAAAACATGTGTAAAGGAGGTGGGTTGCATTGGCGGGAGCGAAAACACCAAGCTATGTATTGACGTTGCGGCTCCAGACAGAATCATGGCAAAAACATATCCTCGAAAAGCGGTTTGAAATCGGCCGCTGTTTGTATAACGCCTGTTTAGAGGAATGTTTGAAGCGGTACAAAAAACTCCAACATGATTCCCGCTATCAAGACCTTGCTCAACAGAAGCCCTCCAAAGAAAAAAATCGCCAACTTTCCGACCTGCGAACCGAGTACGGACTCTCCGAATATGCGATGCACGCTTTCGTTCAGCCAATGCAGCGCCACTTCCGCAAACACATGGACGCGCATACGGCGCAAAAAATCGCCACCAGAGCGTGGAAAGCGGTAGAAAGGTTCTTGTTTGGCGCTACCAAACGGGTGTATTTTAAACGGTTCGGCGAAATGGGTTCGTTAGAGGGAAAATCGAATTCCGCAGGGATTCGCTTCAAAAGCCATGCCATCCATTGGAATGGGCTGATGATCCCTGTCATCATCCAACCAAATGATGTGTATGCCCATCTCGCCTTGCAAGACCGAATCAAGTATTGCCGCATTGTACGTAAACGGATTCGGGGGAAAGTAAAGTATTATGCCCAACTCATTTTGGAAGGGGTTCCGCCGCAAAAAATCAATCGGCAAACCGGCAAAGCCAAGCATCCCCGTGGTGAAGGAGTGGTCGGCATTGACATTGGCACGCAAACGATCGCCATTTGCGCTCCGAACGAAGTAAAATTGTTGGAACTCGCTCCAAGTGTGGATGACATCCATCCGGAAAAAAGGCGGCTGCAGCGAAAACTAGACCGGCAGCGGAGAGCAAATAATCCAAATAAGTACAACGAAGATGGAACCATCCAGCGAGGAAACAAAGAAAAGTGGATGTGGAGCAAAAATTATATCAAAACAAAAAATCAATTAGCGGAACTGCAAAGGAAGTTAGCGGAAAAACGCAAGCAAGATCATAATAAGCTGGCAAATTGGATATTATCGTTAGGCAATGATATTAAAGTGGAAACAATGAATTATAAAGCATTGCAAGCAAGAGCGAAAGAAACAACGATGAATGAGAAAACAGGAAGGTATAATAGAAAGAAACGATTTGGTAAAAGTATAGCGAATAAAGCTCCAAGCATGTTTTTAGCCATATTAGACAGAAAATTACGGTATGACGGAAAAACGCTCAAAAAAATAGATACATTCTCTGCGAAAGCCAGCCAATATAATCATATCACGGGTGAATATGTAAAAAAGAGGTTATCCGAACGATGGAACGATATGAATGGCTGTAAAATTCAACGAGATTTATATAGTGCGTTCCTCATCATGAATGCGAAAGATCACTTAAAAGAAATCGATAGAGAAAAATGTTTTGCGACATGGGAAAGATTTAAGCGACTGCATGATAAAGAAGTAGAACGTTTAAAAAATAGTGGTAATAAATTATTAAGCAGTATGGGAATTTAAATGATGAAAAGCGTCTTGAACCGGGCGCACAGGGCGCTAAGCACCATTGAGGTGTTTGCCCATGAAAGTCTTGTGGAATGAGAGTGAGTGTCTATACGAAGGTATAGACGAAGCTCTTTAGTACACAAGAACCTGCCGACTTTAGTCGTGCAGAGGTTCAGTATAAAATGCTCTGTTATCTTGGGAAGGGAAAACTATGGATCTATAGAAGATAGACCATTATATAACACAAAATATAAAAGGTAGCGTCAAAAGTTTTATGAAAACTCCACATCCGCCATCCCATGGAGCATCGTAAGGCATCCTTGGAGCCGGATTCGCCCTTGACCAACACCCGCCAAAGGTGTGAAAGGGACGTCAAGGGCGACGGGGACAAAAAAGAGGGCATAGGAAAGCCGCCCTTGCCCTTACCGAATTTTACCTTTGACGAGGTTCGGTTGGTCAAGGGTTCGCTTCGCCGAATCCGGCTGTTCTTCTGATCCATGGGCTCCGGTGGACAAAAAAGTTAGGCTGCCTCTTGTTGGAGGAAATCTTGAGCCATGGCGATCAGCTTCGTCCACCGGGCCGGCATATGGGGCAGGTCGGCGAGCTCCGGGATGACGACAGGAACCCGGCCTTCGAGTGCACCGTGCGGGCGCAGGAAGTTGAAATACGCCACAAACAGCGTGACAAAGGAGACCGAGCCTTCTTCCGCGCCAAATCCGTGAGTCGGCCGATAGTTGCCTTTAAACGTCCGGTTGAATCGCTCGATGATTTGTTTGAGCGCGCGGAACTCTTCGGACACCGGATCCTCATTGGTCAGTCCGATCACTTGGCGGACGTCAAACGGAATCCCGTGCTGGGCAAAAAAGTGCTGCGCCAGCAGGTAAATGGGATTGCCGTCGACGACGAACGACAAATCGTCCGGGATGGACGGCAGCTTTCGCAGGACGTCATCGATGGCGCGGATGGCCGACAACGTATCCCGGTGGGGCGAGACGCGATACGACAACACCACTTTTTTCACGGCATCAAACATAAAAAACAGGTAATGCCAGCGTCCTTTCACGCGAATATACGTCTCGTCCCCACAGAACGAGCCGGACAGCTCGTACGGGAACTGGTCGACAAACGGCTGAATCATGAGCGCGACGCTATTGGCGTAGTTGAGTACCGTCTGATGGGAGATCGACACGCCATGCACATCCTTCATGATTCCGGCTGTCTGTCTGGAGGACATCCCATAGTTAACGTAGTACGTCAACACGAGTCCGAGGGTGTGCGACGACACCGCCAGACGGGACAAATCGACTTTTGGCTTTTTCGGCGACGATGGGGCCAATGGTTGAAAGTCAAACAAAAACTCACGGAACAGATACCGCACCTTGAAGGCTTGAGGGTTCTGCTGGAATTGTTGGCGTTCTTTTTGGCTCATCCGGCGAAGGTTCTTTTGGTAAAACGGGCAGTCGTTGTTCTTGCATTTGTAGATGTAGTAGTCCTTGCGTTCTTTGATTTTCTCAAGCGTTTGGAAGCAGTGCGGGCAACGAAAGACCGCTTGCTTTTTGAACCGATTTCGATGGTTGAACCGGCATTGGCACACTTTGCATTGGTACTGCCCTTTTCCGCCGTTGTTGGCGTACAGGTAGGATGACGGCGCCTGGCAACGGGGACACGTCAACGAATCCGGAACACGGTGTTTAGCGTTGTCCCGGCGTTGGATCGGCGGCAACGGACGGCCGTGCCGGGCTTCGTAGTCGGCTAAAAGCTGCCGGTAGTCGAGTGTTTCTGGGACAACGATGATGGGAAGGTCATCGACTTGAAGTTTTCGGTACGGTTTTCGAACCGGTTCGTCCATGTCTTTGCGGCTTAAGGATTTTCCTAATAAGGCACCAATTAAATAGACAATGATTTGATGTTGGGACTTGATTATTTCGAGCAAATAGGCTAATAATTGAGGTAACAAGCTTGTCACTCCTTTGTTTTGGGTGTTGGGTGTGGGGTTACCTCAATGATGGCCTAAAACAACGGGGGTGGCAAGCTTTTTTTATTCTAACCGTTGAAACTCAATGAAAAACAGTGAATGTGGAGGATAAACTTTTGACAATACCATATAAAAGCTAGGAGGCAAGCGTATGGAAAGATATATTTTAGTGAGTACTATTTTAGGTCTTATATTATTATTATTTTTCTTTAGCGAATATAGAACTAACCAATCTCTTAATCAAGAAGCTACTTTGGAAGGTTTTATAATTATGAAAGAAGGGGAAGTATATTTAGTTGAAGATCCAGATTTTGTTCAGGAAGACGCAAACAAATTAACAATACAGGAATTAAGAAGAAAATATAATATGAGTAAGTTATTAATTAAGGGGTTTGGTACTTTGAGGGGAATAGAAAATGGACAAAAAGTAAAAGTGTGGTATTCAGAGATTTTAGAATCGTATCCGGGCAAAGTCGAAGTTATAAAGATTGAACCTATGTAATTATAATTTTCAAAATAATTGAAATATATGAACTATTTGGTTATAATAACTTTGAAAAATTCATAAAGGGGGGCTACTTTATGAAAAAAATTGGATTTATCATTTTAGTAATGGTTGGGTTTATCATTTCGCCCATAATTAATGCTCCAGAAACCGTCAACGCTCAAAAAAATAGTAATAATGCTTATGACATGATTAATTCAAAAGGTGAAGTCATTAAGTATGAAGACTACATAAAAAAGTTAAAGAATTCCAAATCTTTAGTCACAGAAGGCTCGGAAGGTACCGGTGAAGTTCTTCCAAAAACAGAGATAAATACGGATTTCAAAAAAAATAAACCTTACAAATATAATTTAACCCCTGAAACAACATATATAGGTGGTAAATCTCCAAATGAATATTTCCCTCAGGTCGTTATTGGTGCTGATGGTCGTACAAAGGTTTCCAATACTTCAGTCACTCCTCACAGACAAATCGCGTACATTGAATTAGAATTTAGAGATGGTTGGTATACTTGCACAGGAACTGTTATTGGGAAAGATAAAGTCCTTACAAATGCACATTGTGTTATGGATGTTACAAATCAGTCTGGTGCGATAAACGGTTATGTATATCCCGCTGTCAATAATAATACGTATTCATATGGGGTATATCAAATAGTAGATTATTATATTACAAGCAACTATGTTCAAACAGGCGATCCAACTCAAGACTTTGCAGTACTTAAGCTTAGCACATACTTAGGAAAAAATATTGGTGATGTAGTTGGATACCTTCCATTAAGACAAGTATCTAGCATTCAAGGTACATCAGCAAAACTTTATGGATACCCAGGGGATAAAATCGAACAGTATAACGAAGTTTCTCAATGGGGAATGACTGGCTCTATTTCAAAAGAAACCAATGAACTTGCATTTTATCAAATTGATACTTACAATGGGCAATCCGGTTCTTCTTTATTAAATTCATCAAATGAAATCATTGCTGTTCATAGAGGCAGTTTTAGTGTCAATGGTACCACTTACAATGGAGGACCAAAAATGATTAAACCCGTATATGATTTTATTAGAGCAGCAATGCTAAATTAAAAATTTCTCCTAGCTATTTATTAATTGACCAGCAAGGAAGATCTTAGTGATTGTAAACCTTACTAAGAGGTTTTTTAACAAGGTAGGTAAATTTTGAAGGTTTCGTAGTTTAATTGACTCTTCTCGGAAAGGGAACAAAAAAATGCCCTGAAATTCTACCCTCCAGGGCATTTTTTCTATATAGTCTCTAAATGTACTTGGACAGCTCCGATGCCAAAACTGTCATCTATCTTGATGTTAGAATTTCGGCAACGCCTCCACGGCATCCGCCAAATCACTGTAGCTATCTTTTAAGTATCGTGATGTCGTGGCGATATTGCTGTGGCCGGCAAGCCGCCGCACTTTCTCGATGTCATTGTTCGTAGCCTTTAGCATCCACTTACAAAACGTATGTCGGAACATATGAGGCGTAAGTTTTTTATTCGGCAGGCTGTAGCTTTCGATCATTCGCTGAATGCCCCGTACCGAAAACTTCGGCGAGCGCTGGCTGTAAAAGACGTATGGCGATTGAGCGACATGTGGTTTCTTTTTCGCCATTTCCGCACGAAACTTAAGCCAATCCTCGAGTTCTGCCAGCAAGATATTGGAGATAGGCACCGTTCTTACCTTCATCCCTTTTCCCACGATCCGAATTCGTTTCATCTCTAAATCTAGGTCCGTTAATTTTAAGTTGGATAACTCTTCTACCCGCAATCCTGCATAGGTAAGCAGATACACCACCGCACGGTCGCGGCGATACTTTTCTTCTGGATCGACCCCTCTGCTGCGGACCGGTTTTTTCCGCATCCGATGCAACAGGTCCTCAAATTCTTCTTCTGTGAGCCACATAATTCTTTCGTTGTCTTCATCAGCCGATTTTAAATCCTGTATGTCTTTCATTGGGTTTTGTTCGATCTTATGATGTTCGACCGCCCACGCATAAAAGCTTCGCAGCGAATTGAGCCGGCGATTGATCGTGGATATGGCCAACGGTTTCCCTTCTATTGGATTCAACATTTGCTGGATCCATTTGCGGATGTCAGCCGACGTGACGTAATCGCTTGGGCGGATATGTAAGTCGTTAAAAAAGATATTCAAGTCATTCGTGTAAGAGATGATTGTGTTTGGGGAAGCCCCTTTTTCCCGAAGATAGTCCACATATTCGTTGAGCATCGTTCCACCCTTTCACTTATACGTCTAGTTTGGAAAGGTTCAAAAAGAGGATAATTAATTTAAAAAATAATATTATATGACGAGTATAACATAAACGAGATGGGATTGGAATACATATAATGTATATTATATGTCTAGTAAAAATTAATAGGTCGCATTAGTAATTGTCCTATCAAACGAATTTTTATAAAATTTCACTCTACTACTTCTAATTTATGGTCTGCAAAGTCACGATATTGTTTAATCTTGTTCACTATATTGGTTAAAGCAGGGTTTTCCAAAGGTGTTTGTACTTTAACACTTTCTGGCTTAATAGCACTACCAACTAAAACTAATCCTTGCATAATCTCATTACCTCTCTACTTAGTAAAGAATTACAAAGCATTAAAATAACAACGACAAAAAAATAAGAGCGTTTAATCCCTTATTCTACAACAATGCCACAAACAAATAGAAAGGGATTAACCACGTCAAACAAGTATTGGTTAATATAGAGTTAAGATTATGAAAGAAAGTGAGGGAGAACGTTGGCACGAGTTTTATACATAGAAGATGAACAGGAAATCGGCCGTTGGGTGACCATGAGCCTTACGGAACGTGGGCATCATGTGACTTGGCTCCGGTCCGGAGAAGAGGTCGAAAAGCACCTTGCCCATTGCGACCTTGTCATTTTGGATGTGATGCTGCCGGGTCTGGACGGCTTTTCCATCGGCAAACGGATTAAAAAGGAGCATCCAGATCTGCCGATTTTGATGCTTTCAGCGCGGACTGCCATCGAGGACAAAGTGGAAGGATTGAGTTTCGCCGATGATTATCTGACCAAGCCGTTCCACCCCGATGAGTTGGCCGCCCGTATGGAGGTTTTGCTCCGGCGCTTCAACAAAAATGATGAAATCCTGAAACTGAAGCATTTGACCATCCATACAAAGGATATGCGCATCGTCAATCATGAAACGGGGGAAGAAATCCTGTTGACAGGAAAACAATATCAAATTTTTCAATACTTCCTTCGTCATCTCAATCAAATTTTGACAAAGGAGCAGTTATATGAGGGAGTTTGGGGTGAACCTTATATTGAAGGGGATAAAACATTGATGGTGCACATCCGTTATCTTCGCGAAAAACTAGAAAAAGATCCAAAAAATCCGGAAATCATTGAAACAATCCGGGGAATCGGTTATCGGGTGAGAAAATGAAAAGAGTAAAAAGATTGCGGTCGCTTACGGCAAAGTATATGGCCATTATTTTAACCGCCCTGATTTTCATCAACCTCCTTATCATTGGAACTAGCCTCTTGGTCTACAATGTCTATGGCCATAAAGACCCGGAAACGTTGCAGATCGAAAAAGCCTGGCACGAGGATGCCCGTAGTCTCAAAAACCCCGGAAGCGAAGACATCAACCGGATGTTTGAAGAATGGCAAAACCGTTATCCGAAAGCGCGCTTGTTTTGGGTAGACAGCAAAGGCCGGCTCGCCTCCGGGAGAAACCTTGCTGCGGATATTCCGAAACATTGGAATGCCGCCTATACCGCCAACTTCATCAAGTCGCGTTATGACAATGACCCCTTTACGGTCATTGCCTTTCCGCAAAATGACGCATCTTATGGATTCGTCGTTTTTGAAATCGAGAGGAAGCTGCTTCAACCCGCATTTACCGAAGTGAACACCGAATTTATGTATTTTATCGTTCCCGCGGGAATCGTGTTATTTGTGACCGTATCGTATTTGTTTTTCTTGGGGATCCGCAAACGTCTCCTTTATTTGCAACATGCCATGGAGATACGGGACGTGGACGGATTGCCGGTGTCCATCACGGTGAGAAAACAGGATGAAATCGGCCAACTGGAGATGGCCTTCAACCAAATGGTGGATGAACTCCGGGAAAGCCGAAAACGGGAAGAAGCAGAGGAACAGCTGCGGAAAGAACTGATCGCCAATCTGTCCCATGATTTGCGCACGCCGCTTACCAAAATCCGGGCGCATGCCTATACGTTGGGGAAAGAGGCTTTAACTCCAGTGGCAAGACAAGCGGTGGACTCGATCGAACAGTCGGTTTCGAAAATGGACCGATTGATCGAGAATTTGATGGCGTATACGCTTTTAAACGCTAAAAAATTGAAATATGAACCGGCTCCGACGGATGTGGTCCGGCTTGTCCGTTCCTTCATCGCCGCCTGGTATCCAGTTTTTGAAAAAGAAGGTTTTTCTATAGATGTGCAGCTGGATAATTTGGAACAAAAGCATTGGAACGTCGATCCGCTTTGGATGGAACGGATTTTTGACAATTTGTTTCAAAATGTCATCCGCCACGCCAAGGACGGAAAATATATCGGGCTGAAAACGAAAAAAACCGATTCTTATGACGCGTTGGTCGTGCTTGACCGCGGCAAAGGGTTCCGGCACAAAAGCTCCGAAAAAGGGGCGGGAGTCGGGCTTGCCATCGTGGATTTGATGGTGAAGAAGATGGGGCTGGACTGGAAAATCGAATCATCAGAAACTGGGACAATCATAAAAATCATTCATTATCGATAAAGCTGGGAAAGGAATCCATTTCCTTTCCTTTTTTGTTTTTTAAACAAATTTTAAACTGTCTCGACACCTCATTTTAACCTTCTATTCTTATGATGGTGTTGCGAGGTGATGGAAGATGGAATATATCGTCGAAACTCATAATCTGACGAAACGATTTGGAAAGGAGATCGCCGTAAACGCCCTGAACCTGAAAATTCCCAAAGGGGAAGTATACGGGTTTTTGGGTCCGAACGGAGCGGGGAAATCGACGACTCTCCGGATGCTTTTAGGCCTCATGAGACCGACGGCTGGATCGGTCCGGATTTTTGGCAGAGACTTGAAAAAAGATCGGATTTCGATTCTTCGGAATGTTGGGTCATTGGTGGAAAGCCCGTCTTATTACTCCCACTTGACCGCCTATGAAAATTTGGAAGCCATGCGGAAAATCTTGGGCTCTCCCAAGGAAAAAATTGACGAAGTCCTGGAACTTGTCCGCCTGAGTAAAGCAGCCGACAAAAAGGTAAAAGGCTTTTCTCTCGGGATGAAACAACGGTTGGGGATTGCGATGGCATTGTTGAACGATCCAAAATTGCTGATTCTGGATGAGCCGACAAACGGCCTCGACCCTTCGGGAATCATTGAAATGCGGAATTTAATTAAGCGTCTACCGAAAGAAAAAGACATGACCGTGCTGATTTCAAGCCACTTGCTTTCTGAAGTCGATCAAGTCGCGACCTATGTCGGTGTCATTTCGAAGGGGAAGCTGATTTTCCAAGATTCCATTAAAGCAATGCGCAAAAAAGCCCAACTGAAAATCCGATTAAAGGTGAGTGACACCAACAATGCATATCGTTATTTGCTGGCAAAAGGAATAAAAACGGACTATAAGGATAACATCATTTATTTGTATGAACAGTCAGATGAAGCGGTCGCCGCAGTGGTCGAAATCCTCGTGGATGAAGGATACTCGGTTTACCGGGTGGAAGAAGAACATCAATCACTGGAAGACATTTTCCTGAAGATGACCGCAGGTGGTGACGACAGATGATCGCGAAACTGCTTGCGACCGATTTTTTGAAAATCAAACGGAAAGGATTATGGTTTTTGACCGTCCTAGGTCCATTTGGTGTCGTTCTGCTGCAGTGGTTCAATTACGAGCTCGTCCCCGGCAGGAGAGAATGGCTCCTTCAAAGAAGCAATGATGACTGGCTGTTTTATTTGCACAATGTCAACAGTTTCACACCGCCGGCACTGGTGCTTGGGATCACCATTTTGACATCCCTTGCAGTCAGTATCGAAAATGAAACGAATGCCTGGAAGCAACTTGTCGCCTTGCCGGTATCGAAAATGGGAGTGTTTTTGGCCAAATTCACGGTATTGGCATTCTTGTTGGCTGTCGCTTCGGTTCTATTATTCTTTTTCACATGGCTTCTAGGTATTTATTTGGATCTCGGTTCTGCCATACCGTACGCGGAAATCGCCAAATTCAGTTTCTACCCGTATTTTGCATCGCTTCCTTTGTTGGCTTTGCACCTTTGGGTAGCAACCGTAAGCAATAACCAGGGAATTCCGATCTCCCTCGGAGTGGTTGGATTTTTGTTTGCCACATACAGTTTTAAGTTGCCGGATTGGCTGCCATGGAAGTGGCCATCGTTGCAAAACCAATGGGATGAACCGCTCGTCAATGTCGCTTTGGGCATTTGTGTCGGTGTCATCCTTTATATCGCCGGGATGCTGGATTTTGCTCGAAGGGATGTGAAATAAATGATTTCTCTTTTGCAGTCGGAGTGGTTTAAGTTAAGAAAATCCAAATTCGTCTTCGCCGCCATTTTGCTTGGTCCATTCATTACGTTTTTCTATGCACTGACGCTCCAGCCGGACAAATTCGGATTCGAAAAAACATTTTTATGGGAATTTTTGATCACGTTTACCACGCTTCTTTACGCCTTGCATTTTTTGCCGCTCACGACCGGCATCTTGGCTGGCCTCATCTGCCGGTATGAACATCAAAACGGAGGGTGGAAGCAACTGTTGGCCACACCGGTGACAAGAAACCGGGTATTTCTCGCCAAATATACGATCCTCATCCTCATCGCATTAGCCATCCAACTGCTCTATTTTCTTGCTATTTGGACTTCTGGAGTGCTGAAGGAGGCGGAGGGGCCGTTTCCTATGATGCTCCTTTGGAAAAGCATTTTTGGCGGCTGGATCGCGATGTTCCCTCTTCTTGCTTTGCAATTGTGGATGTCGATGCTTTTTAAAAGTTTCGCCGCGCCCTTTGCCGTGAACGTCGTTTTCACTTTGCCGGCCATTTTGGCGGTAAATTCGGAAAAATTCGGACCGTTATACCCTTGGGCACAGCCATTCTTGATGATGTATGTATCTGGGAATGCGGAAAATGATATATTCTTTGTCCCATGGGAGCAAGTCTTAACAGTGGTCGGTGGCAGCTTTCTCATTTTCTTCTTTGGCGGTCTGTTGTATTTCCAGCGAAAAGAAAATATCTAAAAACAACCCAGCGAAAAGAAAATATCTAAAAACAACCTTGGGACCGTCCCTTGTTTGGGTTGGATTTCCCCCTGCCCGATAAGGTGTTGGTAAAACACTGTCACGGGCATGTGGGAATTTTTTTGGTTCTGGTGCAAAGATAATTTATAAAAAAACGTAGGACATGAATTCCCTGCTAACTTACGGATTATGATACAATGCCAAACATATTGTGCTAGATAGTGTGGAAATCATTATCCCACTAATTATAGGAATTGTCATTGCGGGATTAGTAGGACAAGCAAGATTTTAGCTTATAAAGTTGTAGACGAAAAAATAAACAAAGAGGAAATGGGGAATAGCCCTGTTAACAAGGGCATCCCTATTTCCTTTTTGTTTATTCATAAATAGTCAGGTTTTACAACACCATCATATTATGTCATCATAAGAGAGAATTATATTAAAAATAAAAATTGAAAAAATGATGAAGAACGTTGACAGTATGTGAATGGTTCCTTGAGTTTATCGGAAAGTCCATCCTTATTCTCCCTTTTCTTTTTACATATATATTTAACTAGCGAAAAAAATTAAACCAGCTGCATGGCTTCCGAATCCAAAAGAATGGCGGTGAACCGATTTGGAGAAAAAGAAGAAAACATTGATTGCTGTATCAAGCGCGGTCGGAGGGTTTCTCGTAGCGCTTCTTCTCTTGTTTCTCGCCCTTGTCTTTCTTTTGATAAAAGGCATTCAGGAAATCGGGGACGACTTTGGCTATTCCAACGAAAAAATTCTAACATACATAAAGGAAAAACACGGAATAGAAGTGACAGTCATCCGGGAAGCAGAACCTAACAAAGGCGTTCCAGGTTTTGAAGACGCGCGGGTTCGGACCACGGACGGCACGGATCTGGAATTCGATGTAAACATCAACATGTTTGGGAAAATATCCGGCGACAATTATGAGAATGTCAAAAAGCGATATGAACTCGATCAGAAGTATGCGGATTCCAGATTTTTTAAGGAGCTGCGGGAATTGGGGTTTACTCAAATCACATTCGGTCATAAACCGGAAGATCCTCCGTTGTACTTGGAGCTTCCCGAAGATCGGAAACTGGCGGATTCGGATACATTCCGCATGCTTTACGAAGCGTTTCCCGTTTTGAAAAACCTGCAGAATGATTTATCCGAAAACGGGACCGATTACTATATTGACACCATTTCTGTAAATGGGGCCGCTTTATCCTTATATGGAGACTATGAATCACCCGAAGATCTCGGCAATCAATGGGCAGCGGACAACATCGACCTGTTTGATGATTCTTTCATCGAACAAGACATAGCGAAAGCAGCCAACATCCTGCCGGCCCTAAAAAGCCTCGGGTTCAACCCGGAAAGCAGCAAACCGGAACTCGAATGTGTGGAAATGATCCAGTACAACCGGTGCCATGCCTATTCCATGACCCTTTTGACCGAAGACCAATATGGCAATGGCATGCAACTGCGCTATGACCGCACTGAAGATAAAGAAAAAATTTTCGCAGCCATCCAGCTCATTCGCGCGGTGGATCTTCCTATCGAGAAAATAGCCATTGACCATGTTTATGTCCCCGACGACCCAAAACAACAACTTCATTCGGAAGAAGAACTGAAACAACGGGGCGAACAAGTAAATTTCGCCTATCAGACCGTGGAAGTCATGAACTTGGAACATATTGAAACAGCGGAGGAGATTGTCTTTTTCTACTAAATCAATGCCTGCGCTGATTCTCCAAATTAGAAAAACATCCGATTTTCAGATGGACCTAAATCAAATCGCTTCTTTCAATTCTTACGTTGCGGATTCCTATTAAGGAAATCCGCATATTTTTTATCCTTGATATTTGCATCCAGCAGCCCCTTTCCCTTTTAATAAGAGACTGCTGAATATACCTCTTTCTCAATGAAATCATTCCTTTGAAACATCAATATAGTTTTGGTGCAAACTATATACTAATTTGCACGAATATTAAGATGAAACCCTACATAAGTGTGCATGAAATGTCGGAAGTTTTTTTTCGACTTCTGCTATTCTATTGATAAAGAAAGGAGGGAAGCGAAATGGATTTTCTTAAAAATATGAATGAAGCAATAAAGTATATTGAAGAAAATCTTACAAACGATATAGATTTTAAAGAAGTGGCAAGGAGGGCATTTTGCTCAGAATATCATTTTAGAAGGATGTTTTCCTTCCTTACGGGCATTACGCTATCGGAATACATCCGCCGCAGACGCCTTACTCTTGCAGCATTTGAGCTGAAAGATAGCAATGTAAAGGTCATTGACATTGCGATGAAATACGGGTACAACTCACCAGATTCTTTTACAAGGGCTTTTCAAAACTTGCATGGTATAACACCGTCAGAAGCCAGAAATAATGGCCATTCACTCAAAGCCTATCCACGAATAACCTTCCATTTATCAATTAAAGGAGCTATTTCTTCCTTAAAGATTAACGAAGTCTTTTGGTTTCCTCTAAAATTCTTTTCAGTTCAGCTACTTTCATACGAAAAAACCTTATCTTTCCTAGAGTGATTATGTTTAATATTGAGTAGCAAATAAGGCTTAGGGAATACTCTTTATCCTCATTAATATCGTGAAAAAACTTCACTCAAACACTCCCTTGCTAAAATTTATTTTAAGTATAAGGCATACACTCCAATATACATTCTTTCTTTACATAGGATGCTACTGCTCTGCATGTTCTGTGCTTTTTAATCACCAACATACAAGCAAGATATTTCGAAATACTAAACGCCGGAACATTTTTGCATATTTGACTTGGATAAGTACCTTTTGGGCAAATAGCGCTTGCTCTAAAGATGATATTCTCCGCATTATTTTCATTATTTGTATTACTTTGTGTATCTAAAATAGCATCTATTTCGTTTTGTAAAACAGCAACTTCTTCTATGTTTTGTAATGTATCTTGTATTTCATTAAATTCCTCGTTTGAAACAGAGCAATCTGTACTGTAATAACTTCTGTTTCGCCTGTTTCATAATCAGTTATCTCTTTTGAAGTTCCATCATAATGTATTTTAAAAACTGATATGATCTTCTCATTATTTAAATCATACTGCATTTCAAAAATTGTAACATTTGTATCGGAAGCAGAAGAATTAAATTGCACAGTTATAATATCTCCTGTTTTTACACCAACAAATACATCTCCTGAAATGTCAATGGTCTCTCCTTTACTAAGGATATATTCTTTAAAAACATTCACGAGTGGATCATCTTGCCTAATTTCCACAACTTCAGTATCCTCTATCAATTCTTTCGCTTCTTCTATAATTTCGTTATTTGAAGTTTCCTCTGCTAATATAGAGGAATGGAAAGTAGTGAAAGCTTGTCTGATTTTATCTAGCACCACGGGTGAAAACTATTTTTAACCACTTATCATCGATGTTAGTGATATCTCCTGTCTGCTTCCTCCTCGTTTCATCGCAAGACTTTCGGCCTCTAAAAAATTTTTAATGACGCCAAAATAACCGTTGCCGTTTTGGATATTTTTTTGTATGATTAGCTTTGTTAAATCGTAATTATTACGATGTAATAACAAAGAAGTTTGCTTGTTAAACACATTTACTAGGAAGGGGCTTAACATGAAAACAAAATCATTGATTTTATCCCTTTTACTTGTCGTCTCTGCTTTTTTGTACGGTTGCAATGCTGAAAAAAATCACGAACAGACTGAAAAAGCAAAAGACGTTTTAACGATTTATACGACCGTTTATCCACTTGAAGATTTTACGAAAAAAATCGGGGGCGACTATGTTAACGTGAAAAGCATTTATCCTCCGGGCGTTGAGGCACATACCTTTGAGCCAACGACAAAAACGATGAAACAGTTGGCGGATGCGGATGCGTTTATTTATATTGGTCAAGGGATGGAAAGCTTTGCTGATAAAATAAAAGAAACATTAGAGAATGAACAGGTTCATTTTCTCGCTGCTGCTGAAGGGATCAAACTGTTAGACTCCGCACATGAAGAGCATGCGCACGAGCATGAACACGAGCATCACAGCGATAAAGACCCGCACGTATGGCTTGATCCAGTACGCTCTATTACAATGGCTGAACATATTCGCGATTTGCTCATCGAACTAAAGCCAGAGAAGAAAGAAACATTTACAAAAAACTTTGAATCATTGAAAGCAAAATTAGAACATCTTGACCAACAATTTCAAACAGTCGTAAAGAAAGCTCCGAAAAAAGAAATTCTCGTTGCACATGCTGCATACGGATACTGGGAAGAACGCTATGGCATTAAACAGCTGAGCGTTTCCGGGCTTTCGCCAACGAATGAGCCTTCTCAGAAAGAATTAGCTAAAATCGTTAAAACAGCCAAACAACATCACATTAAATATGTCATTTTTGAGCAAAATACAACGTCCAAAATTACTGAAATTGTAAAAAACGAGATTGGAGCTGACTCACTCCGGCTGCACAACTTAGAATCACTAACTTCCGAAGATATAAAAGCAAATAAAGATTATTTTTCCATTATGGAAGAAAATATTCGAGTGCTTCAAAAAGCGCTTCAATGAAAGTTACCGTCTGTCCCATTCTGTGAGACAGACGGTTTTTTTGGGGCGTTTTTTGATGGATGATTTATCCATTCATTGTGTGTTAGGGCTTCTCATTTTATTTCCAGGCTTCGTGTGCTTTAAACGTAAACTATTTTTTGTAACCAATATAAGGTGGTTGAATATCGATCATTTCAACCGTCCGTTTCCCCGTAAGAACAGACCAAAACTCGATCCTTTTTGGGAAAAAACCAAACGTTTGTCGACAAGCAACCGGAGCCATTTGTGTATAATGCTGAACAAGACGTTGATTGTCTTCCAACAACAGCTTTCGGACCGTGTACGTTCCGGCATCTTTATAAGCAAAATCAATATCCACATGCGTTTTTTGATATCTTTTCCAATGCCGATAGACTGCTTGTTCAAACAAAAGAAATGGAGACCGTTGCACTTCTTCGGAAGAGGTAAAAAATTGAAGTAAATGATCGGTGATTTTTGCTAAAACGGTGTAATAATGAATTGGTGACTCAAATAAATGGGGATGAAGCAGCTGTCGATATGTTTCCATAAGTTTTAACATGTAAAAGGGAGATCGTAATGATGGAGCGGCATGATAATATTCAATCATCACGCTGCGTATCACATTTTTCACGTCTTGCTGCCATGTTCGGTCTCCTTCATGGCGAATGATCGCTTTCATCGCTATGTACCTCCGTTATTTCGTTTTTTCTATTTTTTGAATAACAGAATGAATCGAGCTCCAGGAACGCTTAACAAAATAAATTGGCTTTTCTTTACTTTTCGCTTTTTGCTTAATTGTTTTTGCTAAATTATGATTAACGTAATCGGTCATGACGAAAACAATATCCACATGTTCCGGAATGTCGCGTTTCACCATATTCACTTTTCGACCATCAAGATGGATAATTTCTCGAAATCCTGAATCGATTAGTTTATCTGTAATATTTCCTAAATGATCTGCACCTACCACTAATAAAGATGTCATCGCCATTCTCCCTCCATTTGTCTCTTCTTATTTTTATTCTAATTGAGAATGATTTTCTATGTCAATGATAAATATTTTCAATAAAAATTACTTATTGTTTCCTTCATAACTTTTTTTCAAAAAGCCAAACTAAACGTGTAACTCATTTTTTACAATGGGGGGAGTTTATTATGGCAAAAGATGTACTTTGTGAAGTGAAAAACTGCTATTATTGGGCAGAAGGAAACCGCTGCAACGCGGAATCGATTTACGTTGTAAGCCATACGGGGAAAATGGCGTCTGATTCCACTGAAACCGATTGCAAAACATTCGTCCCTTCAAGTGAAATGTAAAGAAGAAAAACCCGAAGCCTTTGGCGCGTTTTAGCGCCAGAGGCGCAGCGCCTACATAGTTTAGCAAAGAGAGGCAACGTGCTGAGATGAAAAAGGACAGTTTAATTAAAGCATTGAAAGAAGAAGTAAAACGATCAAATCCAATAACATTTCCGATCTGCGTCGACTCATTTACAAATTTATGGCAATATGAATTTGGATCATTGGATGACCTGCCGCCAGAAGTGGAGAGACTAATTTCCTATCGCATTATGGAATTAGGTTTAATGGATGACGATGAGATTTAAAAAACGGGGCTTAATTATAAAGCCCCGTTTTCATTGTTTGGAATGAGCTGCTTCAACTGATGGCGCAATAATTTCTGTGAAGCGTTGCGCGGCAGTTCATCGACAAAATAGATTTGTTTTGGAATTTTATATTTCGCTAAATGGGCTTGGCAAAACTGTTTTAACTGTTCAACGGTGACAGAATAACCGCGTTTTCGTTTCACAAACGCACACGGCACTTGTCCCCATGTTTCATCATCGATCCCTGTTACCCCTGCTTCCTCTACCGCTTCATGTGAAAGAAGCACCGCTTCAATTTCAGCCGGATAAACGTTTTCTCCACCGGAAATGATAAGGTCAGAACGACGGTCTAATACATAAAGAAATCCATCTTCATCTATATATCCGATATCTCCCGTATAAAACCAGCCGCCGCGAATCGCTTTCGCCGTTGCATCCGGACGATGCAAATATCCCTTCGTGACATTTGGCCCTTTTACAACAATTTCTCCTGGTTCATACGGACGAGCAACTTGACCGTCCTTTTCAATGCGAAGCTGTGCTGGAAACAATGGTTTTCCTGCAGAACCGAGTTTGGTTAAACTATATTCCGGCGCAAGGGTGGCAATTTGCGATGCGGTTTCCGTCATGCCATACGTTTGATAGACAGGAATTCCTTTTGCTTTACACACTTCTAACAGCGGTTTCGGAGCAGGCCCGCCGCCAAGCAGCATGCAGCGAAATGTCTCAGGATATCGTCTTTCGCCAAGGTCAGCGATCATTTTTTGCAACATTGCACTGACAACAGACATAATCGTAACTTTTCCGCCGATAATGAGCTCATTTGCTTTTTTCGCATCGAAAGCGCGCATCACATACATGCTCATGCCATATATAACGCTTCTCATCATAATCGACAAACCGCTGATGTGAAAAAACGGCACAGCCGCAAGCCAGCAGTCATTTTCATTCAATCCTAAATTTAACGCCGAACCAATAGCGCTCCACCAATGATTTTCGTATGTTTGCAGCACTCCTTTTGGCTTTCCTGTTGTCCCTGATGTATACATAATCGTAGCGATGTCATCGAAATGATAATATTGCTGAAACTCAACATTTTCCTCAGGCAATGCGGACAATTCACTCATGGTAATAACACGAATGTTTCCTTCTATACGGTCCGCCAACTCATCATCGGCAATTACGTATACCGCTCCGCTGTCTTTTAATTGCCATGCAAGCTCATGCGAAGTTAAACGTGTATTTTGCAGCAAAGCAATCGCGCCAATATAATGAAGGGCATGAATGCATTCGATCATCGCCACACTGTTTTTCATGAAAACAGCGACAATATCTCCTTTACGCACCCCGGTGTTTGCAAGTTGACGTGCCCGCTTCATCACAGACTCATGGAGCTCCATAAACGTTTTTTTTCCTTGCCCGTCGTAAACCGCAATACGTTCAGGAGTTAAAAACGCCCGCTGCATAAGCCAATTTGGAATCGATGTTTGCATGATGACACTCTCCTTTTCCCAATAAAAGAAACAGCTTGATGGAACTCACCAAGCTGCTTTGAAAAAACCCGCCTTCCGCTTTTCTTATGGAAAACGTGGGAATTGTTTAAAGTTTGGTTTGCGTTTTTCTTTAAATGCATCTCGTCCTTCTTTTGCCTCATCGGTTGTATAGAATAGCAACGTTGCATCACCGGCAAGCTGTTGAATACCAGCTAAACCGTCAGAATCAGCGTTAAATGCCGCTTTTAAGAAGCGAATCGCCGTTGGGCTTTTCTCTAAAATTTCCTGCGCCCATTTTACTGTTTCTTCTTCCAATTGCTCTAATGGCACCACTTTATTGACAAGTCCCATTTCTAATGCTTCTTGCGCGGTATATTGACGGCATAAATACCAAATTTCACGCGCTTTTTTGTGACCAACAATACGCGCTAAATAGCCTGCGCCATATCCACCATCGAAACTTCCTACTTTTGGACCAGTTTGTCCAAAAATCGCGTTATCTGCGGCAATCGTTAAATCACAAACAACATGCAATACATGACCGCCGCCAATGGCATAACCGGCCACCATGGCAATAACAGGTTTTGGAATGATACGAATTAATCGTTGCAAATCTAACACATTTAGCCGCGGGATTTGATCTTCACCAACGTATCCTCCGTGGCCGCGCACTTTTTGATCCCCACCGGAACAAAACGCTTTTCCGCCTGCACCTGTTAAAATAATAACACCGATATTTGCGTCATCGCGCGCATAAGAAAATGCATCGATTAATTCCTCGACAGTTTTTGGACGGAACGCGTTATGTACTTCTGGACGGTTAATCGTAATTTTCGCAATCCCATTGTACGTTTCGTATATAATATCCTCATACTCGCGTTCCTTTACCCATTCGATAGCCATTATACTCTCCTCCTTGTTATAAACCTACTTACTATTTTAGCAAAAATTTCTCGTTGTTCCACATGAATTGCATGACCTGCTTCGGGAACTTTTATCATTTCACAATTAGGAAGATATTCTTTCATCTCTTCAGCGATACGGCAAAATTTTTGATCCCATTCTCCACACAAAAGCAAAGTCGGTACGTTTACTTTGGATAAACGATTCCAAAAGGAAGGCTGTCTTCCAGTCCCCATCCCGCGCAAACTATTTGCTAATCCAAGCGCATTATTGTTTAGCCGTTCATTACGGATTTGCTGCTGCACGCTAAGAGGCAAGCGCTTTTGGGATGCGAAAAGCGGCATGTTTTCCCACTTTTCGACAAATGCTGTAACGCCATATTGCTCTATTTCTTCCGCTAACGCTTCATCTCTTTTCATTCGTTCTCGTCTTTCCTGCATCGTTTTTAATCCCGGAGAACTGCTTTCTAATATCAGTGTCCGAACACGATGAGGGTAAAGAACCGCAAACGTTAACGCAAGCCGCCCACCCATGGAATATCCTAGCACATGGGCATCTTGCAAATGAAAATACCGCAATATTTCGTCCAGATCAGCAGCTGCTTTTTCCATCTCATATCGAGCTGGATCATTTGGCGAATCGGTAAGGCCGTGCCCGATAATATCAACAAGAACGAGCTGATAATCACGCCAATATGGGAGAAAAGGTTTCCACGTTTCAACGCTGCCAGTAAATCCGTGCAACAGTAAAAGCGGTTCTCCATCTCCGTATCGTTCAACATGATAGGAAACCCCGTTGACGAAAATATTCATACCATTCTCCCTTTTTCGAGAAATTCCGCTATTTCCTGGGAAACCTTTTCCCACAAAAGACGATGTTTTCTTACATTATTTTCTCTTGACGTGCATACTTCCATCACGTGAAGGCCATCTGTTGTCAATGATTGTGTAACATAATGGCGAAATTCATCCCATGTCTTGATTTTCTGGTAATTTCCTTCATACATGCGGACAGCATGCTCAAATTGCAAATCTGTTGGCGTGCCAAACAACATTTCAAAATGTTTTTTGTGTTTCGCTTGCGGCAAAAACGAGAAAATTCCGCCGCCGTTATTATTAAGAACGATGATCGTCGCGTGTAGTCCATGCATTTTTGCGGCTAATAGCCCATTCAAATCATGATAAAAGGAAAGATCGCCAATGACAAGCACAAGCGGTTCGGTAACAGCACTAGCTCCTAGCGCGCTTGACACAACGCCGTCAATCCCATTTGCGCCACGGTTCGCCAAAATGCGTATTTGCTTGTCGTTTGTAAAGAAAAATGTATCCGTATCGCGAATCGGCATACTATTGCCAACAAATAAGGTAGCACCGTCCGGAAGCAATTGCGAAAGTTCCGTAAACACTTTTCCTTCGAATAATTCCTCTTCCATCGTTGCTTCAAGAAGTACAGATTTTGCGATATCGTTGATCATTTTCCACGTCGTTGACCATTGACTTTTGCTCTGCTTCGACGCCCCAATATCGATAAGTCGGCGGCAAAATTCAACCTCATCGCAATACACCATGTACGATGCCATTAATGTCGGTTCCCGCCATCCGCCTTCTCCATCCACAACGATTTGTTTAATGGATGGATATCGTTTCAGCAAAAGAAATAGCGGCTTAGAAACCGGCATGGCGCCGAAACGAATAACGACATCCGGAACTAATGAAGCTGCAATCGTTTCATCTTTTAATATCGCGTCATAACTGTCAATAATATACTCTTTTGCATGTGTTCCGCTGCGCAGTTGAGAAAGCGGATCCGCTAAAATAGGAAAATCGAGCATTTCCGCTAGCTTCGTGACCGCCTCAGCAAACGCTGGCTGATCGATTTGTCCGCAAACGATCAGCCCTTTTTCAGCCGAAGAAAGTTCATTGTATAACTCCTGAATTTGTTCCATGCCGATCGTCATTTTCCCCGGAATGACCGTCGTATAAGACGGCTCTTTCGCTTCGATTTGTTCCCACGTTTCTTCATGAACGATCGGCACAAGCGGCTCACGCAACGGAAAATTTAGATGAACAGGGCCTGCCGGGGCGCTGATTGCCACCCCTGCCGCTCTTGCTGCCATCGTCCGCGCATAGCGGAGCATGTCTGTCGACTTTTCTGGCAGCGCCATTTCTACAAACCATTTGGCATATCTTCCATATATGTTCAGCTGGTCAATTGCTTGCGGCGCCCCGACATCCCGTAATTCATGCGGGCGATCTGCCGTAATGACGATAAGAGGCACACGCGAATAATAAGCTTCCACCACCGCTGGAAAATAGTTCGCAACCGCCGTTCCTGACGTACAAAGAAGAGCGATAGGATGCCGTTTTGCTTTCGCCATGCCGAGAGCAAAAAATGCGGCGGAGCGCTCATCAATGTTTATATGTACGCGCATCGCCGGATGTTCTGCCATCATAATGGCAAGCGGTGTCGAACGCGATCCTGGGCTAACCACCACATCTTGCACGCCGATTTTCGCTAACTCATCCACAAAAGCTGCTATATATAATGTTAGTGCTTCATTCATCTCGCTCCACTCCCAGCGCCGATAACATCGGGGTAAATTTCACTTTCGTTTCTTCATATTCACTCATCGGGTCAGAATCGCCGACTACACCGCAACCTGCAAAAATGGACGCTTCTTTTCCCTGTAAAAGCCCCGAACGAATGGCTACGGCAAATTCTCCGTTTCCTTCTGCATCCATCCATCCGATTGGTGCCGCATACCATCCCCTGTCTAATGGTTCGGCTTCCCGAATTTCTTTGATCGCCTTTTCTCGCGGTGTTCCGCCAAGCGCCGGCGTCGGATGCATTTGTTCTACGATCGATAAAACAGAAGCGGCGCGGCACTTTTCCCCGATCACAGGCGTATATAAATGTTGAATATGCTGTAATTTTAACAGTTGCGGTGAAGATGGGATTTGTACACGCTTGCAAACCGCTTCTATCGCTTCTTTAATCATCTGAACAACAAATTGATGTTCACGAAGGTTTTTCTCATCATTCATTAGCCATTTCCCGAGCTGTTCATCTTCTTGAAGTGTTTTTCCGCGGCGTATTGACCCAGCTAAACAAATAGAATAACATGTATCTTTTTCCTTCTTCACAAGCTGTTCCGGAGAAGCGCCAATAAAACATTGCCCTTCTTGTTCAAATGCAAAAATATAGCTAAATGGCTGTTGTTCACGCAATTGCTGCAAAACGACGCTTGGATCGATCGCATCAGCAAACGATAAACGCGCCTCTCTCGCCAGCACTACTTTATCGAATTTTCCATTGCGAATATTCTCGATTATTTTTGTTACCGCACCCATCCACTCTTCTTTTTGCACTTCCTCATATTTTATTAACGACGGCAATGAAGATGTTGTCTGTCTTTGTTCCTGTCCCTGATATAATAACCGAATCAACACCCCTATTTTTTCCATCATTTCTTCATTCTGTTCAGAACGCATCGTCACCGTTAATGTTGCTTTTCCTTTTTTGATCGATAAAAGAACCGTTGGCACAATCATTTTCGCATGAGGAAAAGCGCGCCATTTCTCTGTCCTAGGTTTGAACGGATCAAATGAAAAACCCCCAAATATAATAGGAGTCGCATCTGTTCCGTTAGAATAGGAAGCGGTTTGTGCCATCCATCGATTCCACTTTGTCTCTACTGTGCGAAACCGTTGTTCTTTTTCTTCGGTTTCAATGATATATGTGCAGCCCAGTCCTACATAGACAGTTTCATTCGTGCGATCAGACCAATAAAACCGCTGACGAAAGGAACACGCTTGTCCTAATGCAAAAAAATAAACCGGATCTACATGATCAATTTCCTCGCTCCAGCTAATAAACGGACGATTCGCTTTTTTTCCGATGAAATGCAATTGTTCTTGAATTTTATGCTGGTATAAAATCGCCACTGTAATCCCGCTTTCTTGTTTTATTACTTATTTTCTATTTTCCATTATATATAATAGGAAATAATTTATCTATTCTAAAGGGGTTGACACCTTATAACCGTTTTCCTACACTTATTGTGAACGTTTTTTGAACATTACTTTTATTTTATCTGATATGAGAGGTATGATTATGCACTCGTCATTGCAAACAGATCGTCGTTTTCCGCCGGTCAATCGCCGCCGCGATTGGCGTGTTTGGTGGAGGTTAACGCGTCCGCATACATTGACAGCCGCTTTTGTTCCCGTTTGTATTGGCACAGCATTAGCAGTTCATGAAACAAATATTCGCTTTTCGCTATTTATTGCAATGCTTGTAGCTTCTTTATTCATTCAAGCCGCAACAAATATGTTTAACGAATATTATGACTTTAAACGCGGGCTTGACTCGCCAGAATCCGTAGGGATTGGCGGGGCGATTGTCCGCGAAGGAATTCATCCAAAAGCAGTTTTACATCTAGCTATTTCCTTTTTCGCCATCGCAATGTTAATTGGTGTCTATATTTGCATGAATAGCAGCTGGTGGCTTGCACTGATCGGTTCCATTTGTATGGCGGCTGGATATTTCTATACAGGCGGTCCTGTACCAATTGCGTATACCCCGTTTGGGGAGCTTGCTGCCGGATTTTTTATGGGACTAGTTATCATTTTAATTTCCTTTTTCATTCAAACTGGAGAAGTGACAAAGACAGCGATTTTGATTTCTGTTCCGATTGCCATTTTAGTCGGAGCGATTTTGCTGGCAAACAACATTCGCGATCTCGATGGAGACAAAGAGAACGGGCGAAAAACATTAGCAATTTTAGTCGGACGAAACAATGCGATTCGCATTCTTGCCGGCATGTTTGCCATATCGTTTATTTGGATGATTGGCTTAGTCCTTTTCCACCTTGTTTCCGTCTGGACGTTGCTCGTCTTTTTCAGCGTGCCAAAAGCGATTACAGCGACGAAAGGATTTATCGGCAAAACAAAGCCGATTGAAATGATGCCGGCGATGAAAGCAACAGCACAAACGAATACACAGTTTGGCTTTCTATTGGCAATTGGTTTGCTTATTAGCTATTGGTTGTAACACGGTCTGAATGAACCGTGTTTTTTTTTATTTTTCGTTCATACTACAAGATAAACGGTTTATTTTTAGGAAGGAGTTATGAAATATGTTAACACACAAACAGTTATCTGCCTTCCAGATGCAGCTTCTTAAGGCAAAACAAGATATTGAAGAACGTTTACGTCATAATGACCATTTTGGCAAAGAACGAAGCCATGCCCATGACTCAGTCGGCGAGCTTTCTAGCTTTGACAACCATCCGGCGGATGAAGCAACGGAGCTATACGAACGCGAAAAAGATTTGGCGCTAAACGAACATACAGAACGAGAATTAAAGGAAATTGAACATGCACTGGAGGCCATTCGAAACGGCACGTACGGCACATGCGAAGTTTGCGGAAAGCCAATTCCGTACGAACGGCTCGAAGCATTGCCGACAACAACGTTTTGTAAGGAACATAGCTCTGATCAAACGGTTTCTCAAAAGCGGCCGCTCGAAGAAGGAGTGTTGATTCCTCCATTTGGAAAATTTGATTTCGATGACCGCAACGAATCAGTAGCATATGATGCGGAAGATGCCTGGCAAGAAGTAGCACGCTATGGCTCATCCGATACTCCTTCCGATTTAGGGAAAAATGTCGACTATTATGGGGAAGTATACGCTGAATCAGAAGAACATGTCGGTTATGTCGAGGAATTGGAAAATTTTGCGGCGGTAGATTTATATGGAAAAAATGTGAAAGTATATCCAACAAGAGAACACGAACAGCTGGAAAATATTTTGGACGATGAAGGAATCATGTCCAATATCGGCGATTTGCCAGCATATGAAAAAGACCCTTATACAGAAAAAGAAGACCATCGACAATGATGGTCTTTTTTTGAAACAAAAAGGGATCTAAACTCGTATAGAGAATATGTACCAAAGAAACAATGATATTGAGGTGAAGACAATGAATGCCCATGAAATCGACTACAGGCTATATGGAGACGATATGCAATTTGTTGAAATTGAATTAGATCCCCAAGAGAGCGTCATCGCGGAAGCTGGCGGCATGATGATGATGGAAGATGGCATTACGATGGAGACGATCTTTGGAGATGGCACTGATTCTGGAAAAGGGTTTTTCAACAAATTAGTTGGAGCGGGAAAACGACTGTTGACAGGCGAAAGCTTATTTATGACCGTGTTTACAAACAACAGCGCAGAAAAACGCCGCGTCTCGTTTGCCGCTCCATATCCAGGGAAAATTATTCCAGTGGATTTGAGCGAACTTGGCGGCAAAGTGATTTGCCAAAAAGATTCCTTCCTTTGTGCGGCGAAAGGCGTTTCCGTCGGCATCGATTTTCAACGTAAACTTGGCACTGGCTTTTTCGGTGGAGAAGGATTTATTATGCAAAAACTCGAAGGAGACGGCCTTGCCTTTTTACATGCAGGCGGAACCATTTACAAGCGTCAGCTAGAGCCTGGTGAGAAATTGCGCATCGATACCGGCTGTTTAGTTGCCATGACAAAAGAGGTCGATTATGACATCGAATATGTAGGCAAAATTAAAACCGCCTTTTTTAGCGGCGAAGGGTTGTTTTTTGCAACATTAACCGGTCCGGGAACCGTTTGGGTGCAGTCGCTTCCATTCAGCCGGCTTGCCGACCGAATTATTGCCGCCGCTCCAAGCTCGGGAGGCCGCTCTGTCGGAGAAGGAAGCGTTCTCGGCAGCATTGGCGATTGGTTCGATGGAGATGATTAAGAGAGAGGCGAAAAACCTCTCTTTTTTTATTTATTCAACGGATGAATATTCCATATTTCATTTGCATACTCCTGAACCGTCCGGTCACTGGAAAAACAACCAGAATGAGCAATGTTAATCGCGCTCATTTTCAGCCATCGTTCACGCTGCCTATACGCCTCTTCTACTTTTTCTTGTGTTTCCACATATGATGCAAAATCACGCAGCACAAAATATTCATCGTTTTGTGTTAAAAGCGAATCATAAATCGGCTCAAAATGGTCATGGACATCTGGAAAAAATCCGTTGACTAACTGATCGACGACCTGCTTAATCCGTTTATCGTGATGATAATATTCGTGCGCGCGGTATCCGCCATTTTGATAGTAGTTTAACACTTCTTCCGCAGTAAGCCCAAAGATGAATATATTTTCTTCCCCGACCGCCTCCAATATTTCAATATTCGCTCCATCGAGCGTTCCAAGCGTAATCGCTCCATTCATCATAAATTTCATATTACCGGTGCCGGATGCTTCTTTGCTGGCCGTTGAAATTTGCTCGCTTACATCCGCCGCTGGAAAAATTTCTTCCGCTAGTGAAACGCGATAGTTTTCTAAAAAAATCACTTTTAATTGTTCGTTTGTCTTTTTATCATTATTCACTTTTTCAGCGACAGAATGAATAAGCTTAATAATCCGTTTTGCATAATAGTATCCAGGGGAAGCTTTGGCGCCAAAAATAAATGTGCGCGGATAAATTGAAAAGCTCGAATCTTCTTTCAGGCGGTTATACAGATACATAATGTGGAGAACATTTAACAATTGCCGCTTATAAGCATGGAGCCGTTTTACTTGTACATCAAAAATCGATGATTCATTCACGACGATCCCCGTCTTTTCATAAATGCGCTTCGCTAATTTCGCTTTGCGCTGCTGCTTGACGTTTGCGAGTTCCTGCAGAAACGACGAATCAAAAGCATATGGCTTTAAATGAATTAATGCTTGCGGTTCTTTTATCCAACTGGTGCCGATCGCCTTTGTAATTAACGAAGAAAGCTCTGGATTCGCCTTTAACAGCCAACGCCGGTGCGTCACTCCATTCGTCTTGTTATTAAATTTTTGCGGCTGGAACTCGTAAAACCGCTTCATTTCCCGCTTCTTTAAAATTTCCGAATGCAATTTTGCCACTCCGTTCACACTATGGCTGCCAACAATCGCTAAATGCGCCATTTTCACAAGACCGTGTGCGATAATCGCCATCTCTTCAATTCGCTTCCAATCGCCGGGATAATGATTCCAAAGTTCGCGGCAAAATCGCTCATTAATCTCCTCCACAATCATGTAAATGCGCGGCAACAGCGGCTGGAAAATACGAATCGGCCATTTCTCTAACGCCTCCGATAATGTCGTATGGTTCGTATAAGAAATCGTATTTGTCGTAATATGCCAGGCATCTTCCCAGCTCATTCCTTCTTCATCTAATAAAATCCTCATCAGTTCGGGAATCGCTAACACCGGATGAGTATCATTCACATGAATCGCCACATGCTTATGCAGCTCATACAGGTGCCCATGCTGGCGGCGATGGGCGCGAACGATGCTGCCAACGCTTGCAGCAACAAGAAAATATTGTTGTTTTAATCGCAAAATTTTCCCTTCGTCATGGGTATCATCAGGATATAAAAATTCTGAAATCGCCTCTGTTTCCCGTTTGTATTGCATCACGCTTTTATGAGGCGGAAAGGTTTTTGCTGGTTCTGCGCTCCAAAGCCGCAGCGTATTCACTGTTTTCGTATCATAACCGATGACTGGCATATCATATGGAACCGCCATTACTTTCTCACTGTCAATATGGCGGAATGTCAGACGGCCGTTTTGGTTGGATATTTCCACTTTTCCCAAAAAATTCACTTCAACCGCTAATTCCTCTTTTCTAATTTCCCATACATTTCCGTGGCGCAGCCATTGTTCTGGCAGCTCGACTTGATATCCATCAACAATTTTTTGGTCAAAAAGCCCATGTTTATAGCGAATTCCACAACCGTGACCAGGCAAATCAAGAGAAGCAAGCGAATCTAAAAAACACGCAGCAAGGCGGCCAAGACCGCCATTGCCTAGCCCCGCATCCGCCTCGACTTCTTCCATATCATCCAAGCGAATTCCTAAATCGTTCAGCCCTTCTTCCACGACATTGCGAATGCCAAGGTTAAGCAAATTGCTGCCAAGGAGGCGTCCTAACAAAAATTCAATCGACAAATAATATACTTGCTTCTGCTTTCGCGCACGATTTCGCTCATTCGTCTGAATCCAGTTTTGGCTAATATATTCACGAACCATGTTTCCTAATGTATTATATTGATCACGCAGTGTTGATTCTTCAAACCGTTTGCCGCACAGCATCTCAAGCCGTTTTAAAAACGTTTTTTTAAATTCTTCTTTATTCGAGAACATGATGTTCACTCCCAGCCATTAAATCTGCATATACTCGGTTATACTTAAACGCTGATTGCCGCCAGCTATAATCACGGCTCATTGCTTCTTTCATTAGCTTTTCCCATATTTGTTTTTCCTTATAAAACGTAAGCGCGCGGCGAATGGTATATAACATATCATGGGCATTGAAGTTCGTAAAACTAAACCCATTCCCTTCTCCCGTAAACTCATTATACGATTGTACCGTATCGTTTAATCCTCCCGTTTCCCGCACAATCGGAATCGTTCCGTATCGAAGAGCAATCATTTGGCTGAGACCGCACGGTTCAAATTTAGATGGCATTAAAAATAGATCAGCTCCCGCGTAAATTTTATGTGCTAACTCTTCGTTAAAGCCGATACACACTTTTGCTTTATCTGGATACGTTGCCGCCATATCATAGAAAAATTGCTCAAACTTTTTGTCACCCATCCCTAGCAAAATGAATTGAACATCTTCGGCAATAATTTCATGGAAAACGCACTTGACTAAATCCATCCCTTTTTGCTCTGTCAAACGGGTTACCATCGCAATGACCGGGACGTCTTCCCTTATCGATAAACCAAAATATTGTTGAAGTGCGCGTTTATTCATTTGTTTTCTAGTAATAGTATGTATATCGTATGGCACCGCAATAAATGGATCCTTTTTCGGATTATACATTTCATCGTCGATACCGTTTAAAATTCCGATTAAATCACGCTGGCGCGCCCGTAATAGACCATCGAGCCGCTCTCCGTAATATTCCGTCTGAATTTCTTCTTTGTATGTCGGACTGACCGTTGTAATAATATCGGCAGAAACAAGCGCTCCCTTCATAAAGCTCACATTCCCATAAAACTCTAAATACTCAATCGTAAAATAACGGTCACTTAAATTCAATAAATCTCCTAAAATTTCGCGTGGAAAAATTCCTTGAAACTGTAAATTATGAATCGTAAACACGGTGCGGATTCGTTCATAAAATGAATTTTTTCGATATTCTTCGCGCAATAAAAAAGGGATCATGCCGGTATGCCAATCGTGGCAATGAATAATATCTGGACGAAACGGAATCACAGGAAGCGCGTCTAAAACAGCGCGGCAAAAATACGAAAACCGTTCTCCATCATCATAATGTCCGTATAACTGATGGCGCTTAAAGTAGTATTCATTGTCCACAAAATAATAAATAACTCCTTCGTATTCAAACTTTTCAATTCCGCAATATTGCCGTCTCCATCCAACTCTTACCACAAACTCGGCAATTTTTTTCATTTCTTTTTTATATTTTTCTGCAATTGTTTCATATTTTGGCATGATTACCCGAATGTCTATGCCTAATTTTCGCAATTGTTTCGGCAATGCTCCGGCAACGTCCGCTAATCCTCCAGACTTTACAAACGGTACGCATTCCGACACGACAAATAATACATTCACCGGTTGATCAACTCTCCTTGTACCATTCCTTTACGAATCACAAATGGCGCCCGCTTTGTTCCACGTAAAGAAACGTTATTTTCTACTTTCGCATCTTTATCAACAATGACGCAATCTAGTTCACAATGATCGCCAATTTGGCTTTTTTGCATAATAATGCTATTTTTTATGACCGTTCCTTTTCCAATTTTCACGGAACGAAAAATGATGCTGTTTTCCACATGGCCTTCGATAATGCATCCATTGGCAATCATCGAATTTTTCACGACCGCTTTTTCTGTATATTTCGTTGGCGGTTCATCTTTCACTTTCGTATAAATCGGACGTGACTGGATAAACAACTGCTGCCAAACATCTTTATTTAGCAATTCCATACTATGCCGAAAATAACTTTCAATCGAATCAATAACAGCTGCGTATCCGTCGTGTTCATAGTCACAAATTTTTAAGGAATGGCGATGGTCGCGAACAACATCTACAATACTGTAATAGCCGGTATTTCGGTGATTAGCGATTAAATCGAGCAACAATGATGTCTCTAACACAAACATTTCAAGCGAACGCCCTTTATAACGAACTTCGGTAATATCACATTCGTTTGCAATATGGCGCTCTAACACCGCTTCATAATCGATATTGCAAATCGTATAACTATTGCAAATAACGGCATATTTTTGTCTGCTGCGCAAAAAATAGTCAATATGTTGTTCAAAATGGGCGAATGCTCCAACGTGATGCATTGGAATCGATAAATCTGGAGATGGGAAGAAAAACAGTCCGTCCCGTTTTCGGTTTAAATCCCAATTTTTCCCTGACCCTAAATGATCCATTAATGAGCGGTATTGATATTTTGGAAAAATCGCCACACTCTCAATTCCCGAATGAACCATACTCGACAATACAAAATCGATTAATCGATATCTCCCCGCAAACGGCACAGCTGCAACAGAGCGGTGCAATGTTAACGGTTGAAGCGGCTCGATATACGTTGTTGCGTCAATAACTCCCAGCATCCATTTATTATTCACTGTTGCTCATCCTTTCCGAATATCTTCCATTTTCCGTTCTGTTAACCATTCCTTTGTAACAAGAAGAATATCATCGGAGCAAATAACTGAATGTGGCGGAATCTCTACGTCCGGCGGCACGATCGCTCTTTCGATATATACCCCCTCGCCAATCACCGCATCTGGCATAATGACGCAATCTTTCACGATTGCTCCTTTCCCGACATGAACCCCTTGAAATAATACGGAATGCTCGACATTCCCTTCCACCATGCATCCCTCGTTCACAAGCGAATTAATGACGACGGCCTCATCGGAAATGTATTGTGGCGGCTGATTCGGATTGACAGAATAAATCCGCCATGAATGGTCAAATAAATTTAATTCATTTTCTTCGTCCAATAAATCCATATTGGCCTCCCATAAACTTTGTACCGTTCCAACATCTTTCCAATAGCCTTTAAATGGATAGGCAACAAGCCGCTTCTTCTCCCGAAGCAATAACGGAATCACATCTTTTCCAAAGTCGTGGCTGGAATATGGATTTTCGTTGTCTATTTGCAAATATTCTTTTAAAAGCGGCCAGTTAAACATATAAATACCCATCGAAGCAAGGTTGTTTTTCGGATTCGCCGGTTTTTCTTCAAATTCAATAATTTCCATTTGTTCATTGGTATTCATAATGCCGAACCGGCTTGCCTCTGCCCAAGGCACTTCAATAACAGAAATGGTTACATCCGCTTGTTTCGCAATATGATAATCCAACATTTTTCGATAATCCATTTTATAAATATGGTCGCCTGATAACACTAGCACGTAATCCGGATCATATTGTTCAATGTAATTGATATTTTGATAAACGGCGTTTGCCGTTCCTTCATACCATTTCACACCAGACGATACGGAATAAGGAGGGAGAACGGTGACACCGCCATTTTTCCTGTCTAAATCCCAAGCGCTGCCAATACCGATATAAGAGTGTAATAAAAGCGGCTGATATTGCGTTAATACCCCGACCGCATCGATGCCGGAATTTGTGCAGTTGCTCAATGTAAAATCAATAATTCGATATTTTCCGCCAAATGGAACCGCTGGCTTTGCAATGTTTTCCGTCAATGAGCATAGACGGCTACCTTGCCCTCCTGCCAATAACATGGCGATGCACTTTTTCTTTACCATTAATGTTTCTCTCCCCTCGTTTTTTTACTGGTCTTAAAATAGAAATGCCAAACGGCGGAATCGTCATCCGAATGTGATACGGTTTTCCATGAAACGGCTCTTTGACCGCTGCAATCGGCTTCGCATTGATATTCCCCCATCCCCCGAACTCGACTGCATCGCTATTGATTATTTCTCGATATGCAGCAAACAGCGGTACGCCAACTTTATAATCGTAGTACACTTTATTGGTGAAGTTGCAAACAATAACAAGTAAATCGTTTTCTTTTTTTCCCCTGCGAACAAATGAGAAAATGCATTGTTCAGCATTATGAACATCAATCCACTCAAACCCATCTGGAGAATGATCTAGCTCATAAAGAGGTTTATGGCGCTTATAACATTTCAATAATTGTTTCACATAAATATTCATATTCCGATGCAGATCAAAATTAAAAAGCACCCAATCAAGCTGCTCTAAATCTTTCCATTCATCAAATTGAGCAAATTCACCGCCCATAAACAATAACTTCTTACCGGGATGTGTCAACAAATATCCATACAGCAACCTTAATTGCGCAAACTTTTCCTCATATGTCCCCGGCATTTTATTTAACAGCGATTTTTTTCCATGTACGACCTCGTCATGGGAAAAAGGTAAAATGAAATTTTCTGAATACGCGTACAAGAGGGAAAATGTTACTTTATTGTGCACGTATTTTCGCTGCTCTGGGGCAGTTTCCATATAAGTTAAAATATCGTTCATCCATCCCATGTTCCATTTATAGTTAAATCCCAACCCTCCGTCGTACGTTGGGGCAGTGACGCGCGGCCAGTCTGTCGAATCTTCGGCAATCATTAAAATGCTTGGGTCATACGCAAATACGGTTTCATTTAATTTTTGCAGAAACTGCACAGCATACGGATTCTTATGCAGTACATCACTATTTGGCCAATATAGCATATTTGCTACTGCGTCCACTCGAAATCCATCCACATGGAAATATTCCATCCAAAATAACGCATTGGAAATTAAAAAACTGCGAACTTCCGGCCTGCCAAGATCAAAATTCGCCGTTCCCCACACGTAATTTTCTCGGTCTTGCATATTGGCATATTCATATGCCGGTGCGCCATCAAACATATATAACCCATGGGAATCTTTACAAAAGTGGCCAGGGACCCAATCGATAATCACACCGATTCCCGCTTGGTGGCAGCGGTCAATAAAATGCATCAAATCATGCGGTGTCCCGTAACGGCTTGTTGCTGAATAATAACCTATTCCCTGATATCCCCAAGAGCGGTCGAGCGGATGCTCGACAAGCGGAAGCAATTCAATATGAGTAAAGCCATGTTCAAGAACATAAGGGATTAGCTCATCCGCCATCTCTTGATATGTATAAAAACTGCCATCCTCCTTCTTTTTCCATGAACCAAAGTGGAGCTCATAAATAAATAAAGGCTGATCATAAATTCGTTTTTGCCGCTTCTTTCGTCGCCATGCTTGGTCATTCCATTGATATCCTTTTATGTTGTAGACAATGGAGGCAGTATGGGGGCGCAATTCGGAGTAAAACGCATATGGATCCGATTTGAGCAGGACATTCCCATCGCTAGTTTTAATCTCATATTTATATAAATGCCCTTCTAAGTTTTCGGGAATAAAAATCATCCATACGCCTTGATCATTTGCTTTCATCAGGTTAAAATTAGTTCCGTTCCATTCATTAAAACTGCCGACTAACCGCACTTCCCGCGCATGCGGAGCCCACACACAAAATCGAGTTCCAACCATGCCGTTTTTCTTTATCACATGTGCACCAAACAATTCATAACTTTTATATAAGCTGCCTTCATGAAATAAATAAATTTCTAAATCAGTGGGACTGACGGAGATCAATCTGCATCGCGTCCTTTCCTAAATTTTCTTGCTGTTGATACTTATATTCCACAACGGTGTATAAATTCCTTGAGAAAAAATTTTCTATTTTTTGATATTTTCCAACAAAACGAGCCGAAAAATTTTTTTGCACAATTTTAGATGATTATATTATAATATATATAAACTAATAATTATTATAAAGTAGAGGTGTGCCATGTCACCAATCCAATACGATTATCACCATCTTCCTCATGTAAAAACGCAAAATCAATCCAAAAAAACGCTTTGGATCACTCTTGGTTTAACATTGTTTTTTACGATTGTGGAAATTATTGGAGGACTATTATCTAATTCCTTGGCTTTGCTTTCCGACTCTGCCCATATGGCATCTGACGTATTGGCGCTTGGGCTTAGCATGATCGCTCTTTACCTTGCCACGCGTCCGCCAAATCATCGATTTACGTTCGGCTATTTGCGATTTGAAATTATTACGTCCTTTTTAAACGGTCTTACGTTGGCTATTATTTCCATTTGGATTTTTTGGGAAGGGATTAAACGATTCATTTCTCCCGAACCAATCGATTTTCGCTTAATGCTGACTATTTCCTCGATTGGTTTCATTGTGAATCTCATATTGACCATTGTCCTTAGCCGAAGTACAAAAGAAGAGGAAAACTTAAATATTAAAAGCGCCTTATGGCATTTTATCGGAGATCTTCTTAGCTCCATCGGTGTCATTATTTCAGCAATACTCATTTATTTTACTGGTTTTTATTTTTTCGACCCGCTTATCAGCATTATTATTGCTGCCATCATCTTCACAGGCGGGGCAAAAATTATTCGCGAATCGTATCTCATTTTAATGGAAGCGGTGCCTGATCAGTTTCATCTCGACCAGATTAGAGAGGACATCCGTCAAGTCGAAGGAGTCGAAGATGTACACGACATGCACTTATGGGCCGTTTCCACCGACCACTATTCATTAACCGCACACGTATTTATCAGCGAGCATATCCAGCCGTTTTGTGTCATCTTGGCCATTAACGAGATGCTAAACAAAAAATACGGAATCAAACATACGACCATCCAGGTTGAGCATGCGATGATTCACGATCACGGCAGCTATGGAAAAGAGTTTTTGCTTCAGAAAACGAAAACAAAAATGTAAGTCAAATAAACCTTCGAGGCAAATGATACCAACTAAAAAACCCCACAGAAACTCTGTGGGGTTTTTTCATGTGAAAGGATTTTCGACTCACATTTGATAGAGATAAAGGGATAAGACATCAATTCCTTGCCTCCACTAAGTTAGCGACAAGGATATACCGCTTCGGTGCTGCGCCGATGTAGCCGAATGGATAGCACGTGGATACGGTTAATATGGCTTTTGGCTTTGGCACAATCACGGTTCTGTCATCGGCGTCTACAATTCGCACTTTACGGACTTTGTAGGTAAACTCTCCAGCGACCGTTTTATCGATAAGAAGTTGTTTTAATTCCTCTTTCGTTAAGCCATAATCTTCAAGCAATTGTTGTAAATTTTCTTCTGTCAATACATCGCCAAGCTCATCGACATCTTGAAAATCTTCTAATGTGTAGCCATCGTAGTCTAAATATTCTTTCAGCTCTTCCTGGGTCATACCGATCTCGTTTAGATAGCTTTGGAGCTCAGGATCATTGGATTCAATCGCAAAAGCAGAAGCAGGCAATGTTGCGATGGCAAGGAATGCCGCAACAGCAAAAGGAATCAATTTTTTCATAAAATAATCCCCATAGTAAAATAATATAAATATACGAGTTTAGTATAAATGAAAGCAAAATGATTTAATATTGTAAAATATATAACATTAATGTAATAAATTTCATAATGAACAAAAAAAGAAAAGCCTAGGCAATTAGCTTAGGCTTGCTCGTCAATAGTCGTCCTCTTCTAAATATTTACGTTTTGCTTTTATTATCAAATGCTCTTTGGAATAATACAGGTCGTACATCTTATCAAGCAATTTCCAACGTTCTTCATTGCTCATTTTTTGGATCGCTTCCAAAATTTCATCTGCAGTCATTTGCTTGTTTGCCATTGTTCATTTCAACTCCTCTCCTATTTCACTTTTATTATTAATGTTTTTTTATCCGCATCAGCAAACAAAGGACCAAACTGTGAAAATCCGATCCTGACTGAAGGGGATATTTATTTATATTTTCTCTAAATCTTCATTCATTTGATTTGCTAAGTTTTTAAAATATAAATAGTAGCAACCCCATATAACTAAATAGACTACAATAAATATAGCTGCTGAAATAAGGATGTTTTTCAAATCAAACGGGATCCACCCAATTCCCAAGGACAGGATAAAATATAAAACAATTACTGTAACAAAGTGCAATGCCGTTTGTTGCGACAGACGGAGCGATTCTAATTCAAAATAAAGCGAAGATACGGCAAAAAACCATCCACAAAATATGCTTCCAAATGAGTTTTTTATAAATTCTTCACCATTAATGACAGGGAAATGACCGAAATAGATGATAGAGCTAGTTACCACTACTGCGATAAAGGAACCGATCAATATCCCGATGATGCTTCTGTATAAGAATTTTTTCATTCTTTTTTCCCCCTATTCATTTTTAATGCTTTTTTGATGGCATGAACATAACGTCGAGAAACGTACTCTTTCACTCCTGATTTAAAATAAACGCATAAAGTGCCATTGAACGATGCTTCAAACCGGCTCAACTCATAGAGATTTACAATGACCGACTTAGAAATGCGAACAAACTTGTTAGAGGGAAGCAATTTTTCGAGCTCATACAGCTTTTCCTTCAATTTAAATGTTCCCTCGGCTGTCACCGCCTCGATGCTATCCCCATGAGCACGAAAAAAATGGATCTCATTTGGCTTTAATATATAATGCATATCACCATTTTTTCCGACAATAAATTCCGTCTCCATCCCTTTTAAAAAATCAAGAATTTCTTTAATCGTGTCATCTACTTCCTTACAGTGAATGGTCACGATTGTCTCAGCGTAATCGCTGTCAATATCCAAAGACACTTTCATTCTGCCCGCCTCCTTTACATTCATCTTTTTTATTAAATTGTATTCGTTATGCTAGCTGTTGTCTTCATGATAAAGGTAAAAGGTTGTTTTTCCATCCCATCCGGCAAAAATCGTCCCTTGAAATGCATACGATACATGAACCTCTCCCACCTCGGCTCTATACCGAAACTTCGATGAAACTGGACGATCTGGCCCAAAAAGACCACCTAGCACGGCGATTGATTTTTTCCTTTATTTACGACATAGTCAACTACCCAACGGCTAAAGCCGTGGGCTTGCAACTAGCCTAATTGGCTGCCGCGTTCGGCTGGTTGACAGCAGCCCTGCGGATGTTTTCCGCAGCCACGTTGTCGGCAGGGGCAGCGTACCCACAAGCTCGACAACAAAACTGATCCCTTGACGGTCTGTTTTCTTTGGCCACATGTCCGCAAACCGGACAGGTGCGGGAAGTATTTTTTGGATGAACCAATACCACCGGCACGCCAGCGATCGCCGCTTTATACTCAATAAACTTTCTCAACTGATAAAAAGACCAAGAAGAGTGTTGACGACGCTGTTGCTTTTTAACCGTTTTCTCGGTGCGTTGGCGGATGCCCTTTAAATCTTCAAGGGCAATGCCGCATCCGAGTGCCTTTGCCTTTTCAACAATCTTCTTACTAATGCAGTGGTTCACATCACGGGCAAATAGTTTTTCCTTCTTGGAACGCTTTTTAAGCAGGCGTTTCGCTGACTTGGTGCCTTTCTTTTGGAGTTTGGCGCGAAGTTTCGCATGGCGGCGGCGCAGCCCGTTGACCTTCGAGCCGGAAAATACCTCACCGGTGCTATCGACGGCGATATTAATGATGCCAAGGTCCACACCGATAAATCCGTTTTCGGAATTGGGCTGGCCTTCGGGAACGTCCACCACGAGCAGTAAATAAAAAATACCGTTTTGAAGGACTAAATCGGCTTGACCCCGAACACGGTTGCCGCACAGCAAACCTTGATGGTAGCGGCTAATAACCATAGGGATTTCCATTCTTCCTTGCAAGGTAAGGATGGAAGCATACTCTAACCCTTTAAAGGACAGGATTCTTTCATCATACACGATGGCACCGGTTTCTTTAAAGTTATGCAAGGTTTTTTTATCCAAACGATAGCTTTCCGACACTTTGCCGATGGCACGAACGGTCATTTGGGCAGAGAGGCCAAATTTTTCCCTGACGTCATAGTAGCAAAGCCGCTGGATTTTCGTTTTGGAAAAGGTTCTGGAGCGAAAAGCAATCTCGCTAATATAGTTGCATGCTTGGTTAAACCGTTTCATTGTTTCCAGCAGCGCATGAAACTGTTCAAGAGTTGGCATTAATTTAATCTTGAGAGTGCAGAGCATTCTTGATTCACCTACCTTTCTAAATCCAGTGTACTTATACTGAACGAAAAATTCAATATATATTGAAAATATAACCCCCGCCTTCCTTCCACAGCTAAAGCAGTGGGCTTCCAGCGGATGTTCTCGTGAAAGATCTCTAACATGGAATCGTATTCGGCAAATAAAAAAACAAGGAATTCCACATAAGTGGAATCCCTTGTCCCTAAATCCTTTTCCTAATTTCCAGTGTCGATGGTGGGAGTCGAACCCACACGGGTAAAGCCCACACGATTTTGAGTCGATTATGAAACCGTGCATTCCCCTCAATTATTGAAAAAACTTGTGTATCAAGGGTTCTTTTCATTTTCTCACTCTTTGATCAATTACTACCGAAAACGACCCGAGCTATCGTGCTGACTATGGATATTATATAAATGATCTCATTTTAGGTCAATAATTTTTCTTGCTTTTTTCTGCATTATTGGGAATTCATAAATTATTCTGTACTAAATAAAATTGAGCATGTGGTAAGCAAGCAAAAACTCTCGGAAAATTTTTAGACTCAAGTGTTTTTTTGTTCTTCAACAATCGCTTCTATAGTTCTCTCTCTTTTACGCACTTTTAGTAAAGCACTCGTTAACCACCCATGAAGCGATCTTCACCACATTTATGGAAGTTAATTCGTTCTTCCATGGGAGATAACCATGCCGTATCTATACGGCACCATCAAAAGAATGAAAATATTAATTTTCAGGATAGTTAAATAAGCTTCTTTGCAAATCCAATGCTTTTTTGTTCATAACCCATATTAATATAAAATTGATGAGCAGTTAAACGTTCTGTACGATTTCCACTATTTACTCCAATACTGATAGCTCCTTGTCTTTTTGCCCAACTTTCTGCTTCTTCTATTAACTTTCTTCCTATACCTTTGCTACGATAGTTAGAATCTACAACTAAAGCTACGATTCTAACATAAGAACCATCCAATTCATAAAAAACCCCAGTACATAATCCAATCATTCCAACAACTTTTCCATCATATTCAGCAACTAAAGTATGATAGCTTGGGTTTGATTCAATATTACTAAATCTAATTCTCATCTGTTCAACAGAGGTTGGATAACCAAGTTGCTCCATTAAAGATGCTAATTCAGGAATATCATTAGAAGTAGCTTTTCTAATTTCCATACGATTCCTCCTTCATTTAATGTTATTATTGAATTATTTCCTCATTTCTAAATAGTTTTCCTTCTTAAAATAAACTACCCTGTTAGTTCAATAAAAAAAGCGATACCCTCTTGTTGAAGTATCGCACCCGTTAGCCAACCATAAAGCAAGCTTCACCACAGATGATGGAAATTAATTTGTTCTTCCATGGGAATTGAATAAGGGATTATTCTTTTTAAACTCATCCCATTCCTCTCGAAGAATACCCATCCGAATGGAATCATAGTATTCGCCATTATAGTAGCGGCATTTTCTCATTCTCCCTTCTAATCGCATTCCCAATTTTTCCGCACATCTGATCATTCGTGGGTTTCCAGACCAAGTCGTCAGACCCACTCTCTCAATGGGTAGATTTTCAAAGAGATAGTCAATCCATAGAGATAATGCTTCTGTTCCAAATCTACCATTCCAATGTTCAGGAGAATATATGACGATTCCCATTTCAAGCCATCGTGTACGTTTATCCTCCCAATAATAGCTAACCATACCTATAATTTGACTTTGATATTCTATAATCATTTGACTTGGTACATCCGTAACATTCATTCTTTCTTCCATTTTCTTAGAAAACTTTTCAAAGGTACAAAATTCAAGCGGATAATAAGGAGCATCGTACTTTTTCCATTCTGGATTCTCCACACCATATATCAGGTTATACAGAATTGGCAAATCATCGTGCGTTGGTGTCCGCAGAAATATTCTTTTTCCTGTCAGCGACAACTTTTGCAACATAGATCCACCCCCTATCTTACAGAATTCAACAATCCATGTTATTATCCCTTTTCTAAAAGGCTCTATTATCGTTAATGGTTGATTTTCGACCGATGAAAAAGCCACCTTGTGATGATAAGGCAGCTTTTTGTACATATTTTATTTAACTATCGCACCATTCGTTCAATAACCCTTCGTTACTTTCTTTAAATCCCGAGTATATATAATGGTTCTTACCGAAAATAAATACTTCTTTTTCCTTAATGAAACCAATCTTCTCTGCCACACGAATGGATGGAACATTTCTTGGATCAATAATACTGATCAGCTTATTTAAACCCAATTTATCAAACGCATATTCCTTGCACGCTTTAGCTGCTTCTGTTGCGAACCCCTTTGACCAATACTTTTTATTAATGTGATATCCAATCTCCACTTCTATACCCTCATTTATTTTTTGTTTAACAAGACCACAATCCCCGATCAATTCATTCGTTTCCTTCAAACAAACCGCCCATAATCCATAACCATCATTCCGATATCTATCTTGATTTCGTTTAATCCAGTCTTGAGTTTGCTCAATACTAAAGGGAGCTGGATAAAACTTCATGGTTTCTGGGTCAGAAAAAATACTATGTAGAGGAGTTATATCTTCATCTTCATATTGTCTTAATATCAACCTTTGTGTCTCAAGAACAATCATTTCCCCATCCCCTTTTGTTTAATCTCACGTTTTGACTAATATTATTTGACTTAAGATTAAATTCCTTGCTCCTTCAACCATCCTACCCCTTAGCCACCCATGAAGCGAGCTTCGCCACAGATGACGAAGTTAATTCGCTCTTCCATAAGAGTTGAAGAACACTTGAAACTAATTCACAAAATAAGCCATTAAGATCAAGTCATAATAAGTCTGTTCATCTATCTTAATCGCTTTTGTTTTAAGACCTTCTTCCACAAACCCAAAATTTCTGTATAAACGAAGGGCACTCGTATTGTTAGCAAATACTTCAAGACAAACCTTTTCAATTAAAGGGTTTTCCTTTGCCCAATCTAATAACACAGTTAGCAATGCTTTGCCTACTCCTTGGTTTCTGAAATCTTTTTTAACGCTCATACCAAAAGAGCCTTGATGTTTTATTCGCTGCCTATGTCCATTATGAAAATCTAAAAATCCAATAATTTCTCCATCATACTCAGCTAAAATAGCCAATTTTCCATTGTCATCAAGCATTTGCTACAACAATTGTTTTTGCTGTTCACTTGTTACCTTAAATTCTGCTTCGGTAGTAAGTAAATAAGGTGCTTCACAGATAACGGTTTTGATAAATGTTACCACTTTATCTGCATCTCTGGGCAAAGCAGTTCTTACTACAAATTTTTTACCGCTCTTAGTCATAAATTGCTTTGTTTGTATCTCTCCCATAGATACCACCCTATTATTTATTTAATTCGGTTCCTCGGATTAAGTGGTGGAAACGTTAATTTCGGAATTATATAAAAAAATAAGATATTCGGATTATATGGTGGAACATCTATTGAGTTTTATATTTTGAAATAACGTTATTGAACATTTTCGTCGTACTGTTCACCAAATATTTTGTTTTCTTTGAAGATACATAAAATATGTTAAATAACAGACCTAAGTATGTTATGTATAGAACAATTTTTAAGGAGCATTCCTGTTAGAAGTTTTTTCGGGGACTTGAATAAAAAAAGCCCTCTTGGTATGATTCGGGGGTGTCAATCGGATGAATTGACCCCTAATTTGGATACCAAGGAGGACTATACATGAATTCTATCTCAAACAAGAAGATTAATCAAGTCACCGATCAAACGCTCGTCGTTGGCATGGATATCGCGAAAAAGAAGCATTACGCCTGCTTTGTGGATGAGCGAGGGAGGGTGCTGAAAAAATCGTTTCCCGTTCCGCAATCCAGAGAAGGGTTGGAATGGTTGTACCAGTGCATCGTGAAAGCGATGGAGGAATTTGAAAAAACGGAAGTGATCGTTGGCATCGAGCCAACGGGACATTATTGGCTCAATCTCGCTTACTTTCTTGACAAGAAGGGCATTCCTCTCGTCATGACAAACCCGATGCACGCGAAGCGCTCCAAAGAGCTGGACGACAATCTTCCAACCAAGCATGATGCGAAAGACGCGCTCGTCATTGCCCGGTTAGTGAAAGACGGACGATTCAGCTATCCGCGCATTCTGAAAGGGATGGAGGCCGAACTGCGCGTTGGAGCGACATTTCGCTCCAAATTGGTGGAAGAACAGGGAGCGATTCGAAATCAAATGATTCGCTGGCTTGATCGATATTTTCCGGAGTTTTCCCAAGTCTTCCCGTCATTTGGGAAAATGGCGCTCGCGGTGCTGGAATATACGCCATTTCCGAGTGATCTGGCAGGAAAAGAGCTGGAAGAGGTGCTGGCCCTTTACCGGCAAAGTGAGGGATTACAATCGCCACAAAAACCGAAAGCGAAGAAGTTGATGGAATTGGCCCAACATTCCATTGGCGTAACGGAAGGACAACAGATGGCCCGTATCGAAATTGCCACGCTTGTCCGCCGGTACCGCCAACTGGAAGAAGAAATCGAGGCACTGACAGAGCAGCTGATCGAACTCGTACAGACATCGGTCGAGTACGAATGGAATGGTTGAAGACCGTTCCGGGCTTAGGCGATGCGACCATCGTAGAACTGTTATCAGAGATCGGGAGTTTCTCCCATTATCAGGATCCGCGGCAGCTTATCAAATTAGCGGGCCTGACGCTGCGGGAACATTCCTCCGGCCAACACAAAGGGCAAAAACGGATCTCGAAGCGTGGAAGAAGGCGGTTGCGCGCCCTTCTGTTCCGGGTGATGATGCCGATGATCCGCCACAACGAAGCGTTTCGGCAGCTGCACGACTATTACACGACACGTCCTGATAATCCGTTGCGGAAGAAGCAATCGATTGTGGTGTTATGCGGAAAATTATTGAAGGTATTGCACGCTGTATGTACGAAGCACCAAGCGTTCGATGCGAAGCGAATGATGCAGGACATCTTTGGCCTCGAAACGGCTGCTTGATGCCTATAGTCTCGATTCTCTAGACAACAAGGATGACACGGAGAAGCTGGCGCGATATCATCCATTCGACCTTGAGTCCCTAAAGGAGCTTAGCCGGCCTCTGCCTGATGACTAGACCGAACGAAGGAATGTAGGCACAAGGATGCCAAGAGACATGGGAGGGTTCGTCATCATCAGCGATGCAGAGATCCACGGTGCATCCCATACGCTTCCCCCACTACAACCAAATTTAACCAGTAGTGGCCGCGAAGCGTGCCCAGTCAATGTAAGATATACACATATTGGGTCTTCACCATTTTCTGTGATTTCTACTCAATCCTAGAGACATGTTAGCTGGATGAAATAGGTCCATCAGTCAGGATCCTTCTTCCGCATACAGACCACGAAGTTGGTAGAATGGAGCGCTTAAGCAGCCTGACTACCTGTAGTGTTCCCTGTACACTCCAGAAATACACGCAAACGAAACCGTTCTAGATTTCGATAGCCATATGCCCGGCGTTTGATGTTTTTGATCTTGTGATTCGTCCCCTCGATTCGGGCATTCGTATATGGGCACAAAAAGTAGGAAAGAATAGGCTCCTTCCACCTTTCAAGCGTGTTGGCTGCTTCCTGAAAAGAAGCAAAAGGGCTCTGTTTGGCTAACCCAATCCATTCTTCTAAGCGTTCCTTTGCTTCGTTATATCCATCGGTTCGGTAAAAATCCCGAAACAACTCTTTCAGATAATAAGCAATGGAAAGTACCGGATACTCCTCCAAGATATCGTCTAATCGAAGCCGTTGGTCCTTACGAAGCTTTTCACAGCCTTTTAAGAGAAGATATCGAGCCTTTTTCAATGGAGAAAATTCCTTTCTTGCTTGATCCAAGGCTTGTGTCACTTTTTGAACCACATGGTACTTATCGATGACAATCGAAGCAGATGGAAACAGGGCGCGAACCGCCTTATGATAAGGTTCCCACATGTCAAGAATCACCGTTTGGACCATTTCTTTCGACAGTCCATTTTGGCTCAACAAGTTAACGGCGGAGTTACATTGGCGATCGGCATGCATTCCCATGACCGATCCGGCTCTGGCATCCATCAATACAGTTTCATACTGATGTCCCTTTTTTACCGCGATTTCATCTAAACTAAGCACCATTCCTTCTTGAGAAGATGCTTCTATCGCTGTTTGACGCTCTTTTGCTTTTTTCGATGCGATGGAGTAATAAATGCGTTCCAATGTCGTATATGGGATGCGGTGCTTTCGGCTAACCTCTTGAATGGTGGAGCCTTCGCAAAGTTCATGCAAGTACTCACCAAATCGATTGGTGTAGTGTTGATTGGGTGGAATCGATTCCAAAGAGGCGGAAAACACTTGGGAACAATTCCAGCACCGATAGCACTTTACCTTTACGAATACGAACAAGTACACCGGTTGATGGAAAATCGCCAAATCCCGTACTTTTCTTGTCCGTCTGTCGTGGACAGAGGAAGTGGCAAACCCACAATGAGGGCAACGTTCCTGTGTCTCTGTTTTCTCTACATGAATCGCATAACCATAGGAAAGAAGTTCGTGTTTAATCACTTTAAATTCTGGCAATCCTAGTGATATAGAAAGCACTTACGAGACCTCCCTAATGTTTATTTCACCGCTAACATTATTGCCAGGATCTCGTCAGTGCTTTCTCTTTTTTGCCACTAAATCACAAAATTGGGTGATGAACCTAAAATTTATCATTAGAAGCATGATTGGAGCTTCAATTCGATGAAGCTGATATCTGTTATGTATCCCTTATTTATCTCATCTTTATCCAACTATAACGAAAAACGAATATAAACAAAATACGGCAAGAGTCCGGTGGAATGCCGAACTCTTGCCGCATAAGGTTCACTCTTTTATACGTATCTATTTCCATTGCATAAAATTTGTAAGCCATGTTTCTAAATTCTCCCTTCGGATGAATGCTTCATTACAGTGATTTCAATGCTTCCGCAATCTCTGTATCCCCCGACATTAAATCGAATGCTTTTTTATACGTATTTGGTTCATCAAGAGATTGAACGATTGTTCTTGCTACATCTTCACGTGGAATGCTCCCGACATTTAAGTTTTCTGCTACAGCAACCAACCCTGTGCCTTTTTCATTAAGAAGATATCCAGGACGAATAATCGTATAATTTAAACCACTATTCATTAACATACGGTCAGCATAATGTTTAGCGACATAATAAGGTTTGAGGTTTTCTGGCCAGTTCTCACGGTTGTGGGCCTGGAATGAGCTCACCATGACAAATCGTTTAATTCCGACTTTTTCTGCAGCTTCCATCGCTTTTACGGCACCGTCTAAATCGACAAGCAATGTCTTATCCGCTCCTGTGTGTCCACCTGAACCGGCGGAGAATACGATCGCGTCACAGCCTTTGGCTGCTTCGGCAATTTCATCGACAGTACCTTCAAGATCAGCGAGTACCGCTTCAATTCCTTTTTTCTGAAAAGCCTCCAATTGCTCTTGTTTTCGAACCATTGCACGAACGGTGTGCCGCTCATGCGCATGAAGCATGCTCACCACTTGTTGGCCTACTTTTCCGTTGGCGCCAATGACCAAAACTTTCATACGCATCCTCCCTTTCTTATATTTACGTCTTTAAAGGTTATCAACCAAATGGATTGTCCTCATCATGATAAAGCCGGAAAGTGTGGAAGCACAAATTCACCTAATTCTTCGATCACTTCTTCTACTGGGCGTTGGCCATATTTTAAGTTGATGATGACATGGTTCACACCTGCATCTCGTAAAGCTTCAAGAAATTCGATAAGGAAAACGCGGCCCGTACGGAATCCAAGATGAATCGGTATTGGTACATGATATGGGTCTTCCGCCAAATCAACATAAAGCGATTGGGTAAATGGCTTAAATTCCTCTGTTAACGAACGCCAATTCTCGATTAATGCTCTTTGAAATTTGAGTGCACGTGGATAGTAAATCCATCCATCACTATGTTCAGCAATCCATTCAGGAGACTGTCCACTGTGACCTGTCACCATTAATGGGATGTCTGACAATTTCGGTTTTGGTAAAAGATCTCCATTAGCTAGATGAACTCGTGTAGAGTCAATGGTCGGAAAATGCTCTTTCCATGCTTTTTTCATGACACCAATTGCTTCTCGGAATAATTCGCTCCGATCTTCTGGATTCACAGAGAATGCTGGAAACTCGATTGGACGGTCACCTGTTGCGACACCGAGAATAAGTCTTTCACCAGATAATCTGTCTACAGAAGCCGCCGCTTTTGCGACATGAAGAGGATGGCGCAATGTTAAAATAATACTTCCCGTTCCCAAGGCAATCTTTTCTGTGTTGGCAGCAACATACCCTAAATACGTAAACGGGTCATATATTTGCCCGACATCCCCGAAATTAGGATCGCGCAACGGTACATCTCTCACAAATAATGAAGCGAAATTGAGTTCTTCTGCTCGTTTGGCTAACTTCATTTGTTTTTCTATATTCATCTCAGGGACATCGCCCATATACGATTCAATCGGAAAGAACAATCCTAAAGTTAGTTTGTTTTCTTGATACATGCGTGAATACCCTTTGTGATTTTTAAATTTTTCCATTTCACATCTACCTTCCAATTATTTTTTAATTTCGTTGTATCTAGAAAAACGTTCCATCAAAACATAAAATATCTTAAAGATGATTCAGTATGATGTTTTGTAGTTACTCTTTGTATGATAGCCGATAAAATTCCCCGAGATTTATTCCTTATCACAGCACTTATTATTCCTGACAAGATAGCGTGCATACAGGGTGTCATTCTATAGTCAAATAGTGTATTGTTTTAAGATGCCGCAGTGGCAGTTGAAGCATCCATTTTTATCACTTCGTCAATAATCGCACTGCCAAGACAAACATCATTGTCATAAAATACCGCTACTTGTCCTGGAGTAACGGCTTTAACTGGTTTTTCGAATTCCACAAAAGCCGTTCCATTCGGACGAATATGAACGGTTACTTTCTGATCTTCTTGACGGTATCTGAATTTAGCTGTACATGCAAATGTACGTGGACGAACATCCCCGTTAATAAAGCTAATGTTCGATGCAATAAGACCGGTAGAAAACAGAGCAGGATGATTTTTACCTTGAGCGACGAGTAAAACGTTGTTTTCTAAATCTTTATCGACGACATACCAAGGTTCCCCTGTTCCTTTTCCACCGATTCCAAGTCCTTTTCGTTGGCCAATCGTATAGTACATCAACCCATCATGAGTACCTAGCACTTCTCCATCTAGAGAACGAATTTCTCCGGGCTGTGCCGGTAAATAATTCTTTAAAAAGCTTTTGAAATTTCTTTCTCCAATAAAACAGATTCCTGTACTATCTTTTTTATTGGCGTTAACAAGGTTCAATTCTTGAGCGATTTTTCGTACTTCATCTTTCGTTAATTCTCCAATAGGAAACAGGACTTTTGACAAATGCTCTGCTGTTAATTGGCTAAGAAAATACGTTTGATCTTTATTGGGATCTTTTCCACGCAATAAGGCGATTTGGCCATTTTCTCTGCTGATTCTTGCGTAATGGCCTGTCGCGATATAATCAGCATCTAGTGAAAGAGCGTAGTCAACAAACGCTTTAAACTTAATTTCTGTATTGCATAAAACATCTGGATTTGGTGTTCGCCCCCGTTTCAACTCATCTATAAAGTACGTAAATACTCGATCCCAATATTCTTTTTCGAAGTTCACACTGTAATAAGGAATCCCGAGTTGATTGGCAACTCTCTTAACATCTTCGTAATCTTCCGTTGCTGTACATACACCATCGTCATTAGTGTCATCCCAATTTTTCATAAATACACCGATTACGTCATACCCCTCTTGTTTTAAAAGGTAGGCTGCCACAGAGGAATCAACCCCACCCGACATTCCAACGACAACCCGTTTTTTCTTCAACCTTATTCACCTTCTTAAACTGAAATATTTTTTGTTACAGTTATGTTTAAAAAAAATTGATGGAGCACAACTAACATAAAAGCATTAGTCGTACTTTTGTTTCAGGCATGAAAACCTAACTACTATTGATTTCATCAATGATATCTTTGATCGTTACACCTTTTAAATAATTTAAAAAGTGTTCTTCCGCATTGTGAAAAACGCGAATGAGTATATTTGATAGGTTTCTGCCTATTGGACAATTCTCATTGGAATCAGGGCATTTCGGTACAAGCGTTTCCTCACTAGTGATTTTAAATATTTTGTCTAACGTAATATGTTCCGGTGAATCGTTTAAAGAGAATCCGCCTTTTGCCCCTTCTTTAGAAGTAATAATATTTTCTTTCCTTAATATGCTCAAAATTTTCCTTAATCTTGCTGGGTGGACAGAAACACTTTGGGCAATGTCTTCACTGGTCACTCGTTGGCTTTGCTTTTGGGCCAGGTAAGCGACGCAGTGAACGGCAATCGAAAAATCGCTATTCATAATGAACCTTCCTCCTAACTGTAATAATAATGATTACAGTTTATATTGTCAATTGCAAATAATTTCTAAAGTCCTTCAGTTTCGAGTGTTGGTAAATCATTATCTATATCTTCAATTTTCATCTTCACACTTCCCCCGAAAGCTTTTTACTTGTAATATTCTGTCTCCATGTACAATTCTCCCCTTTTTCAACTAAACTATCCCATTAGCCCATCGCTTCGCGGCACCACAGATTAAAGAAGAATTTCCGTTCTCCCATGGGAGATAGCATATATTTATTGCACCAATTTTGATACTTAATCGTAAATATGAAAATAGGGGCTATAATTCTTGTGTCCTTATTCTTTTTTACAAGTACAATCGGAGAAAGCCCATGCAGGGTGTAGCCCGTCTTTAGACATGGGATGAACCGATTGCTTTGACGTAGTCAAAGATGGTATACTACTCTTATAGAGAAGAAAAATCCAACGTCTTGAATCGGGCGCACAGGGCGATAAGCACCAGTGAGGTGTTTGCCCATGAAAGTCTTGTGGAATTAGAGTCAGTATCCATGCGAAGGTATGGAAGAAGCTCTATAGTACACAAGAACCCCGTGGCTTTAGCCATCGGGAGGTTCAGAGAGTTAACAACTCGAAATATATTTTAAATTTATTACATCGTGTTCTATTTCGAGGAAATTCTTGATTTCTTCCCGCATGATCAGTTCTAATTTTTCCTTTACAAACTGACGAATGACACTTTCCAGTTGATTTGCCCAGTCGACATTCGATATACTTTTAGACATAGGTAGGGTTCTCCTTTCTCTGGAATGTGTTGTGGTCCAAATCAGAGAATACCCTACCTTTTTTCTTTTGTTCTAGCAAAATGCTTTACACAAACTTTTATACATCATCGATTTATCAGAAAAATTAACGATTAATTAAATTCAATATGTTATAATCTTTATGTATTGTAAATTAAATCAAGAAATGGGGGGAATAGAAAATGGGAATTGGTGATTTCTTTTTTCAGGCTTCTTCAGTTCTTATTATTTTTGTTTCTGTCGCTTTAGTTTTTCTAGTATTTAGATTTTTATTTAGAAACTGTAGATGAGCAAAATCACTAACATAAATTTACATCGAAACAAAAAAGGAGACATGAACCCGATTCCTTGGTTAGAATAGATGTGCTAACAAACCATTCACAAGGAGGTTCATGTCTCATGAATAGATTAGCACATCATCAAGGAATTCACAAGTTTTTCACGATGTTGGGGTTGACCCTTTATTTTTCAAAACCTGTTATGAAGCATCTCGTTCATATCGTGGATGCGATGATCACGAAGGGCTTTTCGGGAACATTGACCGATCTTCATCATGGGAGCTTTCATCCGAACCACCGCACGACACTCAGCCATTTTTTCACGAAAAGTCCGTGGGAGGAAGAGACACTGCTTCGCAAACTCCAGCAGTGGATCCTTCGTCGTGTCGAACGCATCGCCAAACAGGAGAATCAACCCTTGTTTGTTTCGATCGATGATACGATTTGCCAAAAAACCAAGCCTTCGTCACGGGCAACACACGCGATTCAGGGATGTGATTGGCACTACTCTCTCACTCAGAGAAAAAATCGATTTGGGGCCATTCTCTTGTTTGGTTCATGGTTCATACTGCAACCCAGGCGTTTCCCTTTGCCTTCCGCCTCTATGACAAGACGGCGGGAAAAAGCAAAGGGGAACTCGCGATCGAGATGCTTTCTTCGTTGGATGTACGCCGTCCCGTTTATGTGCTGATGGATTCGTGGTATCCATCGAAAGCGCTCGTGGAAGCTTGTCTGAAAAAAGGATTCCACGTCATCGCGATGCTCAAGACGAACCGGATTCTCTATCCGAACGGCGTTGCCGTCCAAGCGAAGCAGTTGGCCCGCTCCATCGAACCGAATGACACTCACCTCGTCACGGTGGGAGAAGAGCATTATCGCGTCTATCGTTACGAAGGAGCGCTCAACGGTCTCGACCATGCGATGGTGCTGCTCGCTTGGAAAGCCAATCAGCCGATGACATCGGAACATCTTCACTGCGTCTTGAGCACCGACCGGGAGCTAAGCGATGAAGAGATCTTGCGCTACTATGCCCAGCGTTGGTCGATCGAATGCTTTTTTCGACAAGCGAAAGACCAGCTGAAGCTCGATGGGTACCGCGTTCGTCAACGTCGGGCGGTGAAACGCTACTGGATCTTGGTGCAGCTTGCTTACGTGTACAGCCTATTCGAGTCGAACAGCGATTTTTCTGATGGGCTCGATCTCTTGCGCAAGAGAAAAGGACATAGCCTCGTGGAGTTTATTTACGATGCAGCGAAACAAGATATTCCCATTGATGTCGTTAAAAAACAGCTTCATGTGGCATAAGGGGTACCCTGTTTGTTTCTTTTTACATGGTAATTATTGTTATGAAAATTGCTCATCTACAGTTAGAAAATCAAAAAAAGAGATTCCTCTTGTTTTTTAAAATGGTTTGTTAGGATATCCTATATAAAGATAAAGTCTACCATCCACAGGATTATTTTCTGCTTTTACCGTTCTACCGTTTGCAGTGAATCGGTCTGGAACGTATCCGCTGTTGAAGTAATTCCACACTTTATCTGCATCTTTTCCAAAATAGAATTTAAACAACTCTTTAGAAACAATAGGTATTCTATAGGATTGTGGAATTGCTTCGTCTCTCCACATGCTAAATGCAATCATAACTTCGCAATTACTCCAATTGTTATAAATCGTAATTGCGAAAGGTTGACCAGAAATGTGATAATAAACTCCATTTTCAAATCCAAGTTCTCTTTCAAGGATTTGACGGTTTTTTTCGTTGTTAGGAGTCCAAGAAGATTTCAACACTGGTGCTACCCAACCGTCAGGATACTTTTTGCCAGATGATTGTTGAGTATTCGTATTAGGTTTAGAAGGTTTTGAGGATGTAGGGATTTTTCCCACATAGATAACCGTCTTACTGCTTTCCTTAGCGATTTTTATTGGATAACCAAGACCTTGAGAAGCCGAAACGAACTGTACAGGAACATAAAGTACATTATTTTTATACAACGCTTTGATATTGGCATTAACGGTTTTTCCTTTTACCTTCTTGGTCACTAACGGAACCACTTTCCCATTAAACACCGCAAAAGTTTGATCCGCCTTAATGCTTATCACCGTTTTATTTTTCTTTTGAATGATGGATTTCTTTTGAGACTTTATCCATGTCACCTTATCCCCCATTTTTTGAACAATCACATTAACAGGAACATAAGTGGTTCCATTCGATACGAACGGCGTTCCTTCTTTTGCATTTAGTTGAACGTTATTTACTTTTAAAACTAATGAAGGAGATGTGGTTTTGGCAAATGCAGGAACAGTGAATGAAAATAACAACATAATAGACAAGAACAGTTTCTTCATCATCTTCCTCCCTCTAGAAATGTTGATCTATCAAGGCTTTTCGGCCCCTCAGGGGTGTCCAAAAAATATTTTTCGACAAAATCCCTCCTTTTTAATGGTTGGTTGCACTTTCATTTTAACTCACATTTCGCACCCTAACAAGGTCAAAACAAAGGATTTTTTATTTAGTTTTTCAGAATAACTTTTTGACCAACACAACGAGCGATGGCAATCCTTTTTTTACCATCGCTGGTCGTTCCGTATCACGTTACACGTAGATGCTCTCATCCATGCCCAATCCCTGCAGAATCCTTCGCTGATCAGGGGTAAGGGAGCGATCCAGTGAGCGTTGGATGCGCCCATCCGGCAGCTTGAACAGGACGACGTTCACATATTGAAACAGCTGAAAAATCGCCTGTCCCGTCGGCCGGGTCAGCTTGCGGCCTCCAGGACCCTTCAACGGGTGTTCTGGAGTAATAAACTGACGCACTCGGCGCTGAAAAACGCGGTAAATAGCCAAGGCCAACAGAAACAAATAGCCTAATACTGCGACCCGTTCTGGTTTTTTGACGTAAATCTCATCCGTGAAAAACGGATCTTTCAAAAAAGCGAAGTTCATTTCCACCGAGATCTGCCCTTTATACAGCTTCAAGATCTCTTGGGCATCCATGGGTTGGCCCTTCCATTCCTTCGGAACGGTCGTGACAAGGACAAACCGGGACGCTTTCCGTCTCGCCTGTTCCCACGCGTCTTGGTCGAATTCGACGTCAAGGTGCAAGAAATACAGCGTCTCCACCTCGGGTTCCGCCCCTTTTTTCGGCCGTCCGCGCCGTTTTTTCAGGCGTACGATCTCTTCGACCGCGGCCTCAACCCGATGAAACCGGGGGCGAAGGGACGCCTTGAGGGACGCCAAGGCTTGTTCGGCATCTTCCCGGCAGGAGAAGGGGTGACGCTCCCAACGGGCTTGTTCCTCGCGAAGAAGCTCCGCTTCTTTGGTTCGTTCTTTTTCAAGCGTCTTTCCTTTTCGCTGGTCGAGCGCGCTCGATTCAACAACGATCAGCCGAACGGGGTGGCCTTCATACGTCGAGGCCGTTTCCCATACCCGGTACGTGGCGCCGTTTCTCTCCGCCAACGTAAAGGGATCGCTCCACGTCGTGTCCTCAGCATCCGCTTCGGCCAGCGCGGTTTTCACGATCCGGAGCGACGAAGGGCCTCTGGTGATCAAAAAGGCGTTGGCCGCTTTGGTTTGCGCCAGGGTCTCTTTCGTCATCGCGGCGGAATCGGCCACGTAAATCCATTCGTCTTCGATTTTGGCCTGCTTCAGCTGTTCATGGACACGAGACAGCACCTCGGGATTCCATGTTTTATCGGGCAGGTTGCCATCGTGCACATCGCCGTAAAACGGGATGCCGTCCTCGTTGCCGACCAGTCCGAAACCGATCTGTTTTTGCCAACGATGATGGCGGTTGTAGCCATGTGTGATTTGTAAGGCCTCTAACGAGGCCGATTCATACGCGCCGTAAACGGTCTTGTCCGTCGTATCGGCGTGGAAGGCTCGGAGGGAAAGGCCTTCTTTTCGATAAATATGAATCAAGCAAGTGCTGATGACGTTGTGAATGCCAGCCTCATACAGGCGATCGAGATGACGGGCCAACGCATCGTCGTTCAACCAGGAAGGATGGAGATCGGGACGGATGAGTTTCTCACAATCGACCTCCTGAGCCCAATGTTCCAAGTGAACAAGGGCTTGCCGGCCGTCAAACACATTGTAGAGGATGGCCTGAACGGCATCGCTGACTCGCGTTTGGCACTGCGGATCGACGGGCACGAGATGGTCAATCAATTGAGGCAGACCCAGTTTCTTGAATAGGGCACTTATTATATTCAAATAAGAATTGCGATAGACCTTTTTGACTTGAACGTTCATAAGAGAAAAACTCCTTTACGTTTCTTGTGTGTCAAGGATTCATTCGACATCGGAACGAAAAAATCCTCCCGATTTTCGTCGAGAGGGTGCGAAATGTGAGTTTTAAGGGGATCCTCATGCAAGGGCTATTTTTATGCTTGTCTGATTTTATCTAGCACCACGGGTAAATGAAATATTTCAAAGTATTCCCCAACCAAATAAAGAACCGTTGCAATTGAAATTACAGAAACTGGTTTTACCCACTTCTTTTTTAGCAAAAGTACAAATTCAATCATTAAAAGCGTACTAAAACTAAAAACGTACACTACAAAACTTATCTTCGTTCTCTCTGCAATACCTGAACCTAAAGCTAACCCAAATAAAAGCAATGTTGCCACCAATGGCAATATTACTAACAGAAGTTTGCGTAGTAAATTAAAATCATTCATTCTCTCGCTCCTTCATTTTTAAATTTTCTACCAAGAAATAACTTTGAACCTTAGTTTTGATTTTTAAAAGAAACAAAAAGGCCGAAATTCCCGGTAAGTTTTTTGAAATCAATCACGCATTAGTGGAATAACTTATTCTAATTTTATTTATTTTATTAGCTTAGAAATCCAAATACAGCCAAAGCTGAATAAGAGAATCGCTATAGCAATTAACAGACCACCTGCAAACAGAGAAGCAACAAGGAAATATGTCCCTACCGCAACACCAAACCAACCTACGATTAATAAAAAGCTTGAAATAAATTCACTCAATGCAAAAAAATCCTCCTCAGCGACTAAAATATGCATCAATTTCTAAGAAGATTTCTTCCTTCTTTCTTCAAAAAAAATAATCAAAATAGAAACAAAGAAAAGGATTAGTCCAATACCTATGAAAATCAAACCGCCTAAAGAAGCCCCCATTCCCTCAAACCCTTTAACTGTGTTTAATCCGTAAAGAAAAAAAGAGATACCCAGTAAGATAACTATTAGAGAAATAAATATCGAAAATATTCTTTTTTTTAACGCAATGGCTAATAAGAACAATATACCAAGTATTGTTGCCGTACTTAAAAGATGATTATAAAGAAATTCCATTATCACCAAAGATCTCCTCCATAATCAGCATTACAAAATTGCGTGCTTATCCTCCCATAATACGAGCTAAATAATAATAAAAACTCCAAACGCCTAAAGAACTAAGACTACTTAATAGAACAGCAAGAGATAAAAACAGGTTAGCATTGGACTCACTTCTATAACGGACCAAAAACGTAACAGATAGAATGACACTAACAACAAAAAAAGGAAGCCATACCATCCATAACGTACCGAAAGGGAATCCAATATGAATCTTTGATGATTTCCCATGTTTCTTTCGTTAAACAATAATGATTTTCTTGAAAAAATCGGCCGTATTTCTCAAATACTCTTTCTTCTTGCCTTACTAACTTAAATCCTACACGTTCCATAGACTTGCAAGAATTTCCATTTTTCTCCCATGCTTGTGCATGAATCTCGTCAACGCCTAATTGATTGAAAGCAAAATCATAAACTAGTTTACGCGCTTCTTTAGTATACCCTTTCCTCCAGCATTCTTTTGCAATTCGCTGTGCTTCGGCGAGATAACCTTTTTTCCATCTACATCTGTTGGTGCTGCTATCCAGTAAGTTCCTATCATCTCTTCTGTATCATTTCTAACAACTGCCCAAGCAATCACTTCTTCAAACTGTGCATAATGTTGAAGCAGCTGCTTTATCTCGCCTATATTTTTAGGGACAGTATTTCCCGTCCATACATGCATTTCTGGCTCTAACATTATATTGTAGAATGGAATGCAGTCATGTTCCGGGGAAACGGGGCGTAACGTGACCATCGTTCCCTTTAGGATCGGCGGATTGCTTTTCACATTTATCTCTCCCAGTCACTCTTTTAGTATAGCACTCGTTCTTCTAATAAGAATTTTCAATATGAAAAACTTTAACCTTATACCAAATATCTTTCCAATTCTTTTTCGTTATCCGTTCTTCGTAAATCTGTGATAGTTCTTTTGATTCTTTAAAATAGGGTGTCGGTTTTACTTCCATGTTAATCACATCATCTACTCCCCAAGGAGCAACCAAGATGATGTCATCTTTTTCATCTAATTTTACACCTAAAGATGTTGCTGTTTCTGGAAACTTTGATATCGCATCTACGGAAGATGAATAAGGAGGAACGTTATTGACAACGTGCATCCTTGCTTCATTTTTCACTGACCAAGGAATGTTAGGAAGGATATTTCTCAACCTCATTTCGAACTTCTTTTCTTCTAATTCGTCCATATTGGTATCATCAAAATAGATAACGTCAATATCTGGAATAGGTGTTCTTTCTTTAAAACCATGTAACGTATCCCATATTTTCGAACGAACAAATCCAGCACAGACCCACCAATCAGGTAAATTCAACGACTTCACGGCTTTTAATATATCCATCATCCACTCGTCTTCTTTAATCAGTTGAATGATATCTTTCTCATTTTTGATAATCATCCGTTCATTTCCTCCAACCGAACGTATATCCTTACTATTCCATAAAACCAAAATATAGAAAAATCCATCTATAAAAAACTCCTTCTCCTTTGCTTATTTATCTGAAAGAGTTGTTCCGGAATTTCTATCGAACCGATGAATATAACGAGGTCAACTACCCAATGGCTAAAGCCGTGGGCTTGCAACTAGCCTAATTGGCTGCCGCGTTCGGCTGGTTGACAGCAGCCCTGCGGATGTTTTCCGCAGCCACGTTGTCGGCAGGGGCAGCGTACCCACAAGCTCGACAACAAAACTGATCCCTTGACGGTCTGTTTTCTTTGGCCACCTGTCCGCAAACCGGACAGGTGCGGGAAGTATTTTTTGGATGAACCAATACCACCGGCACGCCAGCGATCACCGCTTTATACTCAATAAACTTTCTCAACTGATAAAAAGACCAAGAAGAGTGTTGACAACGCTGTTGCTTTTTAACCGTTTTCTCGGTGCGTTGGCGGATGCCCTTTAAATCTTCAAGGGCAATGCCGCATCCGAGTGCCTTTGCCTTTTCAACAATCTTCTTGCTAATGCAGTGGTTCACATCACGGGCAAATAGTTTTTCCTTCTTGGAACGCTTTTTAAGCAGGCGTTTCGCTGACTTGGTGCCTTTCTTTTGGAGTTTGGCGCGAAGTTTCGCATGGCGGCGGCGCAGCCCGTTGACCTTCGAGCCGGAAAATACCTCACCGGTGCTATCGACGGCGATATTAATGATGCCAAGGTCCATACCGATAAATCCGTTTTCGGAATTGGGCTGGCCTTCGGGAACGTCCACCACGAGCAGTAAATAAAAAATACCGTTTTGAAGGACTAAATCGGCTTGACCCCGAACACGGTTGCCGCACAGCAAACCTTGATGGTAGCGGCTAATGACCATAGGGATTTCCATTCTTCCTTGCAAGGTAAGGATGGAAGCATACTCTAACCCTTTAAAGGACAGGATTCTTTCATCATACACGATGGCACCGGTTTCTTTAAAGTTATGCAAGGTTTTTTTATCCAAACGATAGCTTTCCGACACTTTGCCGATGGCACGAACGGTCATTTGGGCAGAGAGGCCAAATTTTTCCCTGACGTCATAGTAGCAAAGCCGCTGGATTTTCGTTTTGGAAAAGGTTCTGGAGCGAAAAGCAATCTCGCTAATATAGTTGCATGCTTGGTTAAACCGTTTCATTGTTTCCAGCAGCGCATGAAACTGTTCAAGAGTTGGCATTAATTTAATCTTGAGAGTGCAGAGCATTCTTGATTCACCTACCTTTCTAAATCCAGTGTACTTATATTGAACGAAAAAATTCAATATATACTGAAAATATAAACCCCGCCTTCCTCCCACAGCTAAAGCAGTGGGCTTCCGGCGGATGTTCTCGTGAACTTTAATACATATGATGAAAGGACATTCGTTCTTCCACAGGAAACAACCATGCCGCATCTATACTTCACCATCAGAAGAATAAATATATGTCAGCTGAAGTCAGAGGTCGATTACAAACTGATACTTCGAGTTCGTATGGGAGTGCTGCCTTTTTGGATTCATAAATTTTTAAGATATTTGAATAAAAGAAGCAATGGCTTATTTAAACATTGCCCTTGTTAGGTATAAAAAAATTAATCCAGAACCTCCAATAATAAGTAGGAGTGAGATAAAAATTAACCACGTTGATAGGGAAGATGATAATGAGAATACGTCTAATATTTCAAGAAAAATAGCTACTTTCTTTTTGTTTGATGGTAATTTTTTATATTCATTCCAACTTTGCTTGAAATATATTACTCCAAAGGGGAAAAGTCCTATACCTACTACTAACATAATCACACCAATTCCGAAAGTATTCATCGTTACCTTCCTTTTTCTTAACATTATAACATTAGTCTTAACTATCTTGTCACGTTAGCGAAGCAAACAAAATTTCTCATTTTTCTCACTTCCACCTCACCGAACACGATTGTACGCACACGATTTTTCCTTCTCGAATCGTATTCGGTAAAAATAAATCAAGGGCTCTCACGAATGTGAGAGCCCTTGATCCTAAAGCCTTTCCCCTATTTTCGATGCCGATGGTGGGAGTATAACCATCACCCTCCAAACCTTGATTTTCCAAAGTTTATAGTCTTTCAAATTCCTTGCCGTGCAAAATTTGTGCAAAATTATTTTCGGCTGCTATCCCGTGCAAAAAAGGCGGAGCGATCCGCCTTTTCTCTTTCCAACATTTCGTTCCATCTGGCCTATGCGATCTGTACAGAACTGAAGAGACCGCTTGAGGAGATATGGATAAAAAAGGAGCCTACTCAAAGTGAGTAGGCTTCAGTTTGTCGACAAAGCCGACAAGCTGAACCTTCTATGATATTTTGTTGTATTACACCCTTTCTTCATATTTTGAAATTAGATATTCATCGTTTCCAACTAGTCCTAGCTTAAACGCTTTATTGACAATTTCAGCTACCTCTGTTGAGAAAAAGACATTTGTACCATACTTCAATTTGTCTTCAAGTATTTGTTTATGATATTTTGAAGTTTCTCTAGATAAATTTTTGTTAACAACTTTATCCTCTTCAAGCGCTTTTTGAAACTCTATGAAATCCATAGATTTATTTTGGCCTTCTCTTCCTCCAAAGGGCTCACCGTTTCGAATATGATTTCTAAACTTAGCTCCTAAAGTTAATTGTGTATAAGCGGCAAATGCAGCTTTATTGATATTCATAATCCTCCTCCTCTGCTTTTACTCTACATTTATATAAAGATTATCGTAAAAAGTATTATTAGGTGGATAATAGTCTCTTGCAGATACAGTAAATTGTCCACTTTCTACTTTATCTAGTGGTATTTCATAATATTTAATCCATCCAATAACCATTCCGCTTGAATCTGTTACTGGTTCTCTCATATCAATAATTTCTTTTGCAATACTTGTTATGTCTTGTCCCTTATTATATATTCTAAACCAACCATATAATTCAGTACCTTCTACATAAACTGCTATATATCCAGTTTCCCCTGACATAGGATAGGATGCACTTGTTTGATCAAATGAAATGTATTCCCATTTATAATTTGCACCATCCGAAGTAACACCAATAATTTGTAGATCGGTTAAAGGAGGTGCAGGAGCAGCCTTTGCTTCATTATGATTAAGAGTAAACACAAAAGCTATAGCAAACAAAAATCCAAATACTTTTTTCATTATACATCCTCCTTTTAGAATTTAATTTAATTTCAATAGTTATATCGGAAACGATTCGAAAAAATTAAGCAGTTTTTTAAATTTAGTTAATTAGTAATAGAAATAAGTAATTTTAAAACAAAAATTATATTATATGGCTCTTCACCACAAAATGTACTTGACAATCAGGTTGTTTTCTGATCAAGGGTACAAAAAATGCGAAATTTCCTGTATGGTAAAGGTGACCAAACCATCAACCATGGAGGAAATTTCGCATGCAATCTCAGTTTATCAAAGATTTGATCACTTTACCAGGCTTTCTTATTCATGGAGAACGAAAAGAGGGAGAACGATGGATTTTTGAACTTTCCCTCCCTCCTCATTGTCCGATCTGCCCGACTTGCTTCGGACGGACAACCAAAATATCATCGAAACGAAAACAATGGATTCATGGCTATACCAATACGGTCGGTTTATTTTGGATTGAACTTCCCATAGAAAGACGGCGTTGCCAAGCCTGTTTTCTGACGTTCACCGTTTCTTATCCGGGACTTCCGTCTCACAGTATCGCGACGGAATCGTTTCAACATTGGGTCGCCCAGTTATGCATCGGAAAAACGATTCAAGAAGTCGCTCGCTTGTTACAACTCGCCTATACGACAGTAGAACGCTGGTTTTATCAATATGCCCCGGCTCTTTTACCAACATCGAATCCTACAGTAGTATGTGTGGATGAATTCGCTTTCCGAAAGGGACATGATTACGGAGTAGCGGTGATGGACACACAGACTCGGAATGTCCTTTCCATTGCTTCTGGAAAAAATGAAGAAGCCATTGTGGAGGCGCTTCAACCCGTCGCCTCCAAAGTGAAGTATGTTGTCAGCGACTTGGCTCCTGCCATGAGAAAAGCCATTGAAAAGGTATGTCCAAAAGCCATCCATGTTCTTGACCACTTCCATGTGATTCAGTTATTCACCGATGCACTGGAACGTTGTCGCAAATACCTTGCCAAAGGCGGAACCAAACATGGAAGCGTTCGCCGCGTGTGCCGATTGTTAAGCCAACGTCCAGAAAAATTAACAGAAGAAGAGAGACAGGAAGTTCGACAATGGTGCCAAGAAAGTGCTTATTTACGTGATGTCTATCAAGCACTTCAACATTTCCGTTACGTATCCAAAAGCCAAACAAGAAAGCAAGCCGAAACTCGTTTGACCCAATGGTTTGATCGGTACCTTTTTAGCGACTGTGCCGCCGTACGCAGTATTGCCAAGGCACTCATCACCCGAAGAGACGCAGTGCTTTCTTGCATCGTTTTTTCTTACTCAAATGGTCCAATGGAAGGAATCAACAACAAAATAAAATTGATCAAAAGGCGAGGATATGGGTATCGAAATATCCAGCGTTTTACTTTGCGTGTCCGTCTAGAGACCTCTATCACATTTTAACGTAAAAATCAAGTACATCTTTTGGTGATGAACCTATTATATGTTAAAAATTACAAAAATTTCCTCGAAGAGGTTTTTATTTAGAGAAAATGTATGACAAAGCTCCTAATCAATGGATCTAAATCAGATCTGAGCCCATCTTGTCAATTTTGTCAACAAGCTGGAGCCTACTCAAAGTGAGTAGGCTTCATTACTTCAATTTCAATTCAACTTCGTATTCTTTCGTTTCTCCGTCAAACTCATCTGCACCGCCAACATGTGCAGACCATTTTAGTTTAATCCATTGAATTTTATCCGCATTTCCTCATTTTAAGTACCAAATGACATATCACTCTTTTAACTGTATTTTCTCTGTAATGGCAGATAAACACCAACTATGATAATATTATTAAAAAAATTATCAAAGGGGATGATAAAACAGTGGAATTTCTTGTCGCACTGGGATTTGTCGGGATAATTGTTGGTGTTGTACTGTTTATCGTAGGTAAAATTAAAAAGAAAAAATATTACGGTGGGGTAATTACAATTGTTTCATTGGTTCTTTTTATTATCGCATTAATAGCTATGCCGCCGACTGAGGAACAGAAAAACACAGAATCCGCAGAAACACCTAAAGAGGAAATCCAAAAAGAATCATCGAAACCAGCCGAAGAAAATACTAAAGCAAAAGAGGAAGCTGAAGAGCAAACCAATAAAGAAGATGTAGATTGGAAATCGAAAATTAAAGAAATTGCCGAAAATGATGATAAACCGGCAGATAAATATTATGCAGTTGAAAAATTAATGATGGAATATAAAACAAAATTCAATAAGGATGAGATTGAAAAATTCAAGAATGACATAATCAATGATTACAAATCCGGAAATTATTTAAGTGAATTGGATAATCATGAACGCATGTTAACTAATATTTTTAAATCTTATATTGTTGAACGAAACAGTGAAGGTGCTGTAAAAGATTTTGCTTTTGACTATCATCAAAACTTAAAATATACATATCGCGGTGTGGATACTGTGAATAGTTCTGCCGTAAAATCGAATGAAAGACAGATGGATAAAGCATTGAAGGAAATGGGAAAATGACAGAATACAATAAGAGTCGAGGTTCGTTATATCAGTGCAGTTAAGGAAAATGAGTCACATTTAAATTAAAAAAGCCCCTCTCGAATGAACATATCCCTGTCAAGTAGACAGTGTGAAAAATACCCACCTTCTTCAGCTGCTTGTTAGGATAGTGGAATGAGGAAACGTTGTCAAGGAAAGCACTTGACAACGTCTCCTTCATTCCACTTCATCGTTGGCAAGCTGAAGAAGGAGACATTCTCAGCCGTTCGTCTGCGCTGCTTGGGCAATTCGGTATTCCACTGGGCTGAGGTAGTCTAGTTTTTTCTGGCACCGTTCATAATTATAAAAATACATGTACTGATCGATCGCCTCGATCATTTCCTCTTCCGTTTCAAAGGTGGGAAGGTCCACCATTTCCGATTTCAAATGCCCGAAAAAATTTTCCATGCAGGCATTGTCTAAACAGTTTCCTCTTCTGGACATACTAGGAATGATATGATGAGCCTTCAGCAGTTGATGGTACTGGCGGGATGTGTACTGGGAGCCTTGATCGCTATGGAGAAGGACTCCTCGCGCATCCCGTTTTTTGATGGCATCCTTGACAGTTTCGATCACCAATTTTAAGTCATTCGAACGACTGATGCGATACGCAATGATTTCATTGTTGTACAAATCTTTAATAGCAGACAGATACAAATAGGTTCCTTGAAATGGCACATAGGTAATATCCGTCACCCATTTTTGGTTGGCTGCAGTGGCCGCAAAATCACGGTTTAACACGTTCGACGCTACGATATTCTCCTTTCCCGCTTTATACTTCGGCTTTTTTCGACGGATTTTGGCCTGAACCCCCAACTCTTTCATCAGTCGGTACACTCGCTTATGATTCACGGTCTTCCCATAATTTCGTTTGATCCATGCCTTCACGCGGTAGTATCCATAGATCCCATTGACCTTTTGATGGCATTCGAGGATCATTTGTTTGATTTGTTCATTTTCCTTTTGCTTCTCTGTGACGATTCCCTGCCGGTTCACCCATCGATAGTATCCACTTCTTGACACACCGGCCAGTTGGCATAGCCAGGCAATCGGATAGGTGTTGGATAACTCCTGAATGATCGAGAACCGCTCTTTCGGTTTCACCTCCTTGCCAGCTCTCGTAACTTTTTTAAATAATCATTCTCTGCTTTCAGTCTTCGATTCTCTTCCTCTAAACTGCACTCTTTTTTTCGAGGCCTTCCCTTGAATGGAGACTTGGATGTCCCGCGCCGTTCTTCGAGTCCTTTTAGACCATGTTCATGGTAACGTTTTACCCAAAGTCTGATCGTTTTCGTGCAGGGAATCCCTAACTCTTGGCATATCCGCTTATATCCCCATCCTTCTTCGATGTACATCTGGACAGCCCTCCATTTAAACTCCACGGAATAAGTGGTCTTCCCTTTCGGTGTTTGCTTGTTCTCGAACATAAACAAATCCCTCCAGTGTTTTTAATGACAGTATGGGCATTTTCCCAACTGTCTACACTAGAGGGATAATATCAGAATGAGAAGGGCTTTTTGCTAAAACGCATCATTAGCGAGTGCAGTAAAAAGTGTGAGTAAAATGTTTGTGGGAGAAATTCTTAGAATTCCCCGATGAGGGGGTTGGGAACGTAGGTTCGCAATCCCCCCTCATCGGGGCCACCAAGCGAAGCGCGGTAGGATCCCAAGCAGGAAACATGAAAAAAGGACTCTCTCCCTGGTAAGATGTTCATTGACCACACTACAAACAGGAGGAGAGAGTCCTATGAATATTCAACAACATCTTACCACAAATTCGTTGACATGGAAAGAGATCGAACTTGCTTTGTTTCGAGCCTTGCAAAACGCCTTCGCCGAGCTGTTTACGGCTCTGTTGGAGGACATCGACCGGCAATTGGCAGAGAATCGAGACAAGCGCCGATACCACTTGAAAGACAAACGACGCACCACGATTCAAACCCTGTTTGGCGAAGTCACCTTTGAGCGGAACTACTATTTGGATCGAGAACAAAACCGTTACACGTTTTTGCTTGATTCCTTTTTAGCGTTTGATGGATCGCAGTCAATCAGCCCTTGTCTAGAAGAAACGGCGGTGGGATTGGCTGTGGAGTGCTCTTCCTATCGCAAAGCGGCTCGTACGCTTGCCCAGATGGTCGGGTATCCGGTGATGAGCCATGAGGCGATCCGCCAGTTGGTGCTCGAAGCTGAAGCTCCGCTGCACTGCCCGGTGGACCAGCGATATGGACGGGTGCTGTTTGTGGAGGCCGATGGACTGTTTGTTTCTCGCCAAGGGAAGGGAAAACGGGCCAAGGAAGACAAAATCCTGACCGTTCACGAAGGGTGGAAGCGCAACGGCTCACGGATCGAATTCGTGAACCAGCGCCATTACGTCCATGAGGGCAAGAGGGAGGTGTGGGAAGGCTTCGAGGAATTTTTGATGAATGAATATGCCTATGATCCGTGTCGGGATCTTCTTGTCATCAACGGGGACGGCGCTCCATGGATTACCGCGTGTCGGGAGTATTTCAAGGGACGGGTCTGCTTCCAATTGGATCGATTCCACGTGGCGCGTGAGTTGCGCCAATGCCTCTCGGGCCATCCACGGTGGCAGGCGATTCGGCAAAAGCTGGCGAAGCAGGATGAAGAGGGGTTGCTTGTGGAACTGAACAGCGCCCTCGGCACGCTGGGGGACGAAGCGAAAGAACAACAGCTGGCTGCCTTGATCCACCGGATCGAATCGATGCCGGGATGCATCCGTGATTACCGGGAATGGCTGAAGGAGCAAGGAGTGGACACAACGGGCATGTATCCGATGGGGAGGGCTGAAAGCGTGATGAGCCAGTTGGCGTATCGGGTGAAATACCGCCGCAGTTGGACAGACAAGGGACTCAGGGCGTTTTTCAAGGTAATGATTGCCCGGATGGATGGGATTCGTCTTTTCGGACGTCGTTTAGGAGAAGAATCGTCGCAGCCGGCGGAGGAAACGGCGTCGACGGCATCCACCAAACAGACGATCGTGAACAAGGCGAAACAACGCGTCCGCCGTCTTCTTCCGGAGGTAACGCGGAATAACGTGCCATATTTACAGCAATCGTCCGGGACACCGATCTATCATGCCCTGTCTGAACTCAAGGGATGGTAAAAAAAGGTATACATATCGGTCTGTCATGGCAAGGGATGAGAGTCCGAAAGCGCTTACGGATGAAATTCAAAAAAATGGTTCGCTGACCTATGACTTACATCTGTTTTCAGGAATCAAAAAAGTTCCCACAAAGTCTTGACTGACTCCTGGCGGCATATTGCTTTTGAATCTTGGCCCGATCTGTAGTAAAATGAAAGTGCTCTTGCATAGGAATCCTCCCTCTAGAAATGTTGATGTATCAAGGCTTTTCGGCCTCTCAGGGGTGTCCAAAAAATATTTTTCGACAAAATCCCTTACATCCTTTTTCAGTTTTGTGGATATCTTACAGACCTAGGGTGCGCTTCGCGGCCACGGCTGGTTATATTTTCCTTCCGTGGGGGGAAGCGTATTCGATGCACCCTTTGGATCTCCGCGTCGCTGATGAGGACGAACCCTCCCATGTCTCCGGGCGTCTTCGCGCCAACATTCCCTCGTTCGGTCTCGTCATCAGGCGGAGGCCGGCCAAGCTCCTTTGGGGACTCAAGGTCGAATGGATAAAATCACGCCAGCTTCTCCGGTGTCATCCTGTTGTCCAACGATTCTTCCGTTCGCAGGGGGAGGCCTTAGGCCGCCCGTTGCACCTGGGACAAGACGTCCTGTTTCATTCGCTCCGCGTCAAAGGCTTGTTTCTTCGTACAAATCGCAAACAGCACATTCAACAGCTTCCGGCACAAGGCGACGATGGATTGCTTTCCGGTCAGCGGGTTGACGGATCGGGTCGTGTAATATTCATGCAGCTCGCGAAACGCCTCGTTGTGCCGGATCAGCGGAATCATCGCCCGAAACAGCACCGAGCGCAGCCGTTTCCGTCCCCGTTTGGAGATGTGCTTTTGCCCTTTGCGCTGGCCGGAGGAGTTCTCCTTGAGCGTCAGGCCCGCCAACTTCACCAATTGGCGCGGGTCCCGATAATGGGCGAAGCTGCCGATCTCCGCCAACAGATCGATAATCGTGGCGTCTCCCAACCCGTCGACCGTTTTCAGCCATTGATACTCCATCGTCGTTTGAACCAATGCCTTTAACTCGGCGTCCAACGCGGCGATCTCAGCCTCCAATTGGCGGTATCGGCGGACGAGCGCGGCGATCTCAAACCGGGCCATCGTCGTCCCTTCCGTCACCCCAATCGAGTCCTTCGCGGCGTCGATCAACGCCTGAATTTTGGCCTTCTGCGGGCATTTCAGCCCTTCGCTTTGCCGGTACACCTCAAGAAGCTCCTCCACCGCCCGGCCGGCCATATCGGCTGGAAGCGGCGTCCACTCCAGCACCGAAAGCGCCGTTTTCCCCAGGTCGCGAAACACCGTCCAAAACTCCGGAAAATATCGGTCGGTCCAGCGGACGATCGCGTTTTTCACCGCCGTCTGTTCCTTGCGGAGCTTCTCTTTGAGCGTGCTCCCGACGCGCAAATCGGCTTCGATCTCGTGCAGCAGCCGGGGGACGAGGAATCGTCCGTCTTTCGCCAGTCTGGCGATGACCAGGGCGTCTTTGGCGTCGTGTTTCGTCGGCAGGTTGTCATCGAGTTCTTTCGACCGGCACACATGCGCCGGGTTGACCATGACCAACGGGATCCCGTGCTCCTCGAGGAAGTAGGCCAGGTTCAACCAGTAGTGCCCGGTCGGCTCCACCGCGACGATCACCTCTGACTTCCCAAACGCTTGCATCGCCTCCTGAATCGCTTTATACAGCTGCTGAAACCCCTCTTTCGACTGGAAGATCGGGAACGACTTGCGAAGCACGCGCCCCCGGTCATCCACGAAGCAGGCGTAGTGGGTTCGTTTCGCGATATCGATGCCCACGACAAGCGTTTGTTCCGTAACTTGATCAATTTTATAGTTTTGTGTACAATTCATCTGAAGTCCTCCTTGGCATGATGGTAGGTATTGTTTGACACCCCTGCATCATACCAAGAGGGCTTTTTTTGATCAAGTCCCCGGAAAAGCTCCTAACGGGAATGCTCCTTTTTAATGGTTGGTTGCACTTTCATTTTAAGGGGATCCTCATGCAAGGGCTATTTTTATGCTTGTTTGAGTTTATCTAGCACCACGGGTTATTAAATGTATTTACATTAGATAGACATCATTCTTCTAAAAAGCAGCAAAATTTTAATAAAAATTCAGATAAATATTGTTATAAAAGTAATAAATGACGTACCAAAACTGAAACTGATGTCAGTTTGTACGTCATTTTTATAGCTGGATTTACCTAAATATGGTTCACTATCGTAGTGACAATACAACAGTGTATCTTGAATAGGAACAAAACGTTCGAAGCCCCCTTTTGTGTTTCGAATGCGGATGACTTTTTGCTCCCAAATGATATCTGTTGTTTTTATACCCACCAGTTCATTTACTCGAACTCCCGTTTCTAACAGCAACATCATAATCGTATAATCCCTTAAACCTACAAACGTGCGAAGGTCGCACGCTTTAAATAACGCCTTTATCTGCTGGTTATCAAATGTTTCTACAATCCTTTTTCTATCCTTCAGCAATTTGATGTCTTTCATCGGATTGCTTTTTATGAGATTTCGTCCTTCCAAAAAGTTAAAAAACGCCCTCATGGCTCGCAAACGGGAATTGATACTGACTGTCTTAAGACCTTTTTCTTTCATGTACATAATGACGTTTCGCTTAATGGTTTCTCCTGTCCATTCACTTACACGTAATTCGATTTCTTGCTCTTTCAGCAATTTTATAAATGCGTTTAACTCGCTGCGATAATATTTAATCGTATGTTCCCTTAAATTCCTCAATTCGCAATCCTCAATAAATATCTCTAACAATTCCTCAAATGTGTATTCAATTTCTCCAATGTCGTCAGATATTAACAACAACTCTTCACGACTCAGCTCTCCTCTTCTTCCTCTCTTGCTCTTTCTCTGCAATTCTCTCTCATTTTCCATTCTTCCCACTTTCCATTTCACCTCACCGAACACGATTGTACGCACACGATTTTCTTTTCTCGAACGTATTCGGTAAATAAAAAACAAGGGATTTCACTTACGTGAAACCCCTTGTCCCTAAAGCCTTTCCCCTATTTTCGATGCCGATGGTGGGAGTCGAACCCACACGGGGGGCTACCCCACACGATTTTGAGTCGTGCGCGTCTGCCAATTCCGCCACATCGGCGTAAAGACGTATATAATTTTACATTACAAATAATACAAAGTCAACTGTTTATTTCATGCCGAGGGCCGGACTCGAACCGGCACGGTAGTTACCTACCCCAGGATTTTAAGTCCTGTGCGTCTGCCAATTCCGCCACCCCGGCTCTGCCATATATGGAGGCGGCACCCGGATTCGAACCGGGGATAAAGGTTTTGCAGACCTCTGCCTTACCACTTGGCTATGCCGCCACAGGGAAGCGGAAGACGGGACTCGAACCCGCGACCCCCACCTTGGCAAGGTGGTGTTCTACCACTGAACTACTTCCGCATCGTGATCATGGCTGGGGTAGCTGGATTCGAACCAACGCATCACGGAGTCAAAGTCCGTTGCCTTACCGCTTGGCTATACCCCAAAAAAATAGAAGGAAGGGCGACTAGTGGGAATCGAACCCACGCATGCCAGAGCCACAATCTGGTGCGTTAACCACTTCGCCATAGTCGCCATACATATTTATTTTATGGCAGGGGCAGTAGGAATCGAACCCACACCGGAGGTTTTGGAGACCTCTGTTCTACCATTAAACTATGCCCCTAGTATAAAATGGAGGGGGACGGATTCGAACCGCCGAACCCAAAGGGAGCGGATTTACAGTCCGCCGCGTTTGGCCACTTCGCTACCCCTCCGTAACCATGGTGCCGACTGCAGGACTTGAACCCGCAACCTACTGATTACGATTCAGTTGCTCTACCAATTGAGCTAAGTCGGCATAATTATGATATAAATCGCGGCTCATTGTTCATTTGTTGTGTCCCTTCCTCTACCAGCCAACTCGAAGAAGCTGGATGCGTCGGGACAACTCGCAGCCGATTCGATGAAGCGGATGCTCGTCTCTACCAATTGAGCTAAGTCGGCAAATGAACCTAAAAGAATAAGTGGTGGCTCGGGGCGGAATCGAACCGCCGACACAAGGATTTTCAGTCCTTTGCTCTACCGACTGAGCTACCGAGCCATTTTATTATCCTAATTTAAATTCTGTGTTGTCGTGTCCCTTCCTCTTCTAGCTCATTCAGCGATGTTAGATGCGTCGGGACAACTCGCAGCATATTCATGGAAGTATCGCTCGTCGCTACCGAGCCATTTTTTTAATTAGCATTAATTCCATTGTGGCGGTCCCGACGGGACTCGAACCCGCGATCTCCTGCGTGACAGGCAGGCATGTTAACCACTACACTACGGGACCAATATTGGTTGCGGGGGCAGGATTTGAACCTGCGACCTTCGGGTTATGAGCCCGACGAGCTACCGGACTGCTCCACCCCGCGATGATAGAAAGAAATAGTTGAATTAGTAAGGTTTAATTAAATTCATTGCCTCTTCCTCTACTAGCCAATCCAAAGATGCTGGATGCGTCGAGGCAACTCGCAGCGAGTTCATGGAAGCTTAGGCTCGTTGCTCCACCCCGCGACGATCATGGTGGAGGATGACGGGATCGAACCGCCGACCCCTTGCTTGTAAGGCAAGTGCTCTCCCAGCTGAGCTAATCCTCCACAAAAAGAAAGTGACCCGTACGGGATTCGAACCCGTGTTACCGCCGTGAAAGGGCGGTGTCTTAACCACTTGACCAACGGGCCATAGTAACAAAATTAGTGGCGGAGAGCAAGGGATTCGAACCCTTGAGGCGCTATTCGCGCCTACACGATTTCCAATCGTGCTCCTTCGACCACTCGGACAGCTCTCCAAGATGGCTCCGCAGGCAGGATTCGAACCTGCGACCAATCGGTTAACAGCCGATTGCTCTACCACTGAGCTACTGCGGAATAATATGAAGGAGTTATATAATAAATTGTTATAAACTTTTTCATTGATTGGACAAATATTATTATAATGACCAATATTACCATGTCAAGAGTTTTTTTATTTATTTCATTCCCTCAAAACTAGATAACCGTCTGTTTGGAAGAAGCCGTTTTGCATAGGCGGCCTGCGCTTTCTGTTGTCTAGCTCCGGTGCCTAGCTCTCTTGTGCCAAATAACCTTCTCCCTTGAGGTGCAAGCACCTCTACGGGCGAAGAACATTTGGCTTCGAGAGCTAAGCGCGGCACCTCCGCTTTTCGCTTGGTTAAGTCCTCGATCGATTAGTATCCGTCAGCTCCACGTGTCGCCACGCTTCCACCTCGGACCTATCGACCTCGTCATCTTCGAGGGATCTTACTCGCTTGACGCGATGGGAAATCTCATCTTGAGGGGGGCTTCACGCTTAGATGCTTTCAGCGCTTATCCCTTCCGCACATAGCTACCCAGCGGTGCCCCTGGCGGGACAACTGGTACACCAGCGGTGCGTCCATCCCGGTCCTCTCGTACTAAGGACAGCTCCTCTCAAATTTCCTGCGCCCGCGACGGATAGGGACCGAACTGTCTCACGACGTTCTGAACCCAGCTCGCGTACCGCTTTAATGGGCGAACAGCCCAACCCTTGGGACCGACTACAGCCCCAGGATGCGATGAGCCGACATCGAGGTGCCAAACCTCCCCGTCGATGTGGACTCTTGGGGGAGATCAGCCTGTTATCCCCGGGGTAGCTTTTATCCGTTGAGCGATGGCCCTTCCATACGGAACCACCGGATCACTAAGCCCGACTTTCGTCCCTGCTCGACCTGTCCGTCTCGCAGTCAAGCTCCCTTGTGCCTTTGCACTCTACGAATGATTTCCAACCATTCTGAGGGAACCTTTGGGCGCCTCCGTTACCTTTTGGGAGGCGACCGCCCCAGTCAAACTGCCCACCTGACACTGTCTCCCACCCCGATAAGGGGTGCGGGTTAGAATTTCAATACCGCCAGGGTGGTATCCCACCGGCGCCTCCACCGAAGCTGGCGCTCCGGCTTCTCAGGCTCCCACCTATCCTGTACAAGCGATACCAAAATTCCATATCAGGCTGCAGTAAAGCTCCACGGGGTCTTTCCGTCCTGTCGCGGGTAACCTGCATCTTCACAGGTAGTATGATTTCACCGGGTCTCTCGTTGAGACAGTGCCCAAGTCGTTACACCTTTCGTGCGGGTCGGAACTTACCCGACAAGGAATTTCGCTACCTTAGGACCGTTATAGTTACGGCCGCCGTTTACTGGGGCTTCGGTTCGCACCTTCAGCCTTGCGGCTTAAGCGCTCCCCTTAACCTTCCAGCACCGGGCAGGTGTCAGCCCCTATACTTCGCCTTTCGGCTTCGCAGAGACCTGTGTTTTTGATAAACAGTCGCTTGGGCCTTTTCACTGCGGCTCTCTCGGGCTCATCACCCAAGAGAGCACCCCTTCTCCCGAAGTTACGGGGTCATTTTGCCGAGTTCCTTAACGAGAGTTCTCCCGCGCACCTTAGGATTCTCTCCTCGCCTACCTGTGTCGGTTTGCGGTACGGGCACCTCTCACCTCGCTAGAGGCTTTTCTTGGCAGTGTAGGATCGGGGACTTCGGGACCGATGGTCCCTTCGCCATCACGGCTCAGCCTTTGCGCCAGACGGATTTGCCTATCTGGCAGCCTAACCGCTTGGACAGGCTATTCCAGCAGCCTGCTCGCCCTACCTTCCTGCGTCCCCCCATTGCTCAAACGGTGAGGAGGTGGTACAGGAATCTCAACCTGTTGCCCATCACCTACGCCTTTCGGCCTCGGCTTAGGTCCCGACTAACCCTGAGCGGACGAACCTTCCTCAGGAAACCTTAGGCTTTCGGTGCAGAGGATTCTCACCTCTGTTTTCGCTACTCACACCGGCATTCTCACTTCTAAGCGCTCCACGAGTCCTTCCGGTCTCGCTTCGGCGCGCTTAGAACGCTCCCCTACCGATGACCAATGGTCATCCCACAGCTTCGGTGGCACGTTTAGCCCCGGTACATTTTCGGCGCAGAGTCACTCGACCAGTGAGCTATTACGCACTCTTTAAATGATGGCTGCTTCTAAGCCAACATCCTGGTTGTCTGGGCAACTCCACATCCTTTTCCACTTAACGTGCACTTTGGGACCTTAGCTGGTGGTCTGGGCTGTTTCCCTCTCGACCACGGATCTTATCACTCGTAGTCTGACTCCCAAGGATAAGTCGTTGGCATTCGGAGTTTGACTGAGTTCGGTAACCCGATGAGGGCCCCTAGCTCAATCAGTGCTCTACCTCCAAGACTCTTCCCTTGAGGCTAGCCCTAAAGCTATTTCGGGGAGAACCAGCTATCTCCAGGTTCGATTGGCATTTCACCCCTACCCACACCTCATCCCCGCACTTTTCAACGTGCGTGGGTTCGGGCCTCCAGTAGGTGTTACCCTACCTTCACCCTGGACATGGGTAGATCACCTGGTTTCGGGTCTACGACGACGTACTTAACGCCCTATTCAGACTCGCTTTCGCTGCGGCTCCGTCTCTTCGACTTAACCTCGCACGTCATCGTAACTCGCCGGTTCATTCTACAAAAGGCACGCCATCACCCATGAACGGGCTCTGACTACTTGTAGGCACACGGTTTCAGGTTCTCTTTCACTCCCCTTCCGGGGTGCTTTTCACCTTTCCCTCACGGTACTGGTTCACTATCGGTCACTAGGGAGTATTTAGCCTTGGGAGATGGTCCTCCCTGCTTCCGACGGGATTCCCCGTGTCCCGCCGTACTCAGGATCCACTCGGGAGGGAACGAAGTTTCGACTACAGGGCTGTCACCTTCTCTGGCGGGCCTTTCCAGACCGCTTCGTCTACCCCGTTCCTTTGTAACTCCCATGTGAGTGGTCCTACAACCCCAAGAGGCAAGCCTCTTGGTTTGGGCTGTTCCCGTTTCGCTCGCCGCTACTCAGGGAATCGCGGTTGCTTTCTTCTCCTCCGGGTACTTAGATGTTTCAGTTCCCCGGGTGTGCCCTCCATACCCTATGGATTCAGGTATGGATACTGCCCCATTACGGGCAGTGGGTTTCCCCATTCGGACATCTCCGGATCAACGCTTGCTTACAGCTCCCCGAAGCGTTTCGGCGTTTGCCCCGTCCTTCATCGGCTCCTAGTGCCAAGGCATCCACCGTGCGCCCTTTCTAACTTAACCATGCGAAAACAGCTTCATGCTTGCCGCCTTCGCTTCTCGGCTTCTTCCACTGTCTAGCTTCGGCGCCTAGCTCTCTTGTGCCAAATAACCTTCCCCCTCGAAGTGCAAGCACTTCTGTGGGTGAAGAACATTTGGCTTCGAGAGCTAACCGCGGCGCCTCCGCTTTTCTTCTCGGTTATCTAGTTTTCAAGGAACGAAACGGCTTCTTGAGTCTGCTTCCCTGCAGTTTTGCGTCGAGGAATCCAGCTTCCCCGAATCTGCTAGAAGACGCAGACGCAAAGCAATTGAAGGAATAAATGTTCCCTCAAAACTGAACAAGGCTACTACCTTGAATCAACTTCTCTGCTGCCTTGCGCCGAGGAATCTAGCTTCCTTGAATCCGCTGGTAGACGCAGGCGCAAAACGGATTGATTGAAGAGAACATAAACATGTTCCCTCAAAACTGAACAAAACGTAAGCGTCCTTCGCTTTTCGTATCATCCTTAGAAAGGAGGTGATCCAGCCGCACCTTCCGGTACGGCTACCTTGTTACGACTTCACCCCAATCACTTGCCCCACCTTCGGCGGCTGGCTCCCTTAAAGGGTTACCTCACCGACTTCGGGTGTTGCAAGCTCTCGTGGTGTGACGGGCGGTGTGTACAAGGCCCGGGAACGTATTCACCGCGGCATGCTGATCCGCGATTACTAGCGATTCCGGCTTCATGCAGGCGAGTTGCAGCCTGCAATCCGAACTGAGAGCGGCTTTTTGGGATTCGCTCCCCCTCGCGGGTTCGCAGCCCTTTGTACCGCCCATTGTAGCACGTGTGTAGCCCAGGTCATAAGGGGCATGATGATTTGACGTCATCCCCACCTTCCTCCGGTTTGTCACCGGCAGTCCCCCTAGAGTGCCCAACTGAATGCTGGCAACTAGGGGCGAGGGTTGCGCTCGTTGCGGGACTTAACCCAACATCTCACGACACGAGCTGACGACAACCATGCACCACCTGTCACCCTGTCCCCCGAAGGGGGAACGCCCTGTCTCCAGGGTTGTCAGGGGATGTCAAGACCTGGTAAGGTTCTTCGCGTTGCTTCGAATTAAACCACATGCTCCACCGCTTGTGCGGGCCCCCGTCAATTCCTTTGAGTTTCAGCCTTGCGGCCGTACTCCCCAGGCGGAGTGCTTAACGCGTTAGCTACAGCACTAAAGGGAAAACCCCTCTAACACTTAGCACTCATCGTTTACGGCGTGGACTACCAGGGTATCTAATCCTGTTTGCTCCCCACGCTTTCGCGCCTCAGCGTCAGTTACAGACCAGAGAGCCGCCTTCGCCACTGGTGTTCCTCCACATCTCTACGCATTTCACCGCTACACGTGGAATTCCGCTCTCCTCTTCTGCACTCAAGTCCCCCAGTTTCCAATGACCCTCCACGGTTGAGCCGTGGGCTTTCACATCAGACTTAAGGGACCGCCTGCGCGCGCTTTACGCCCAATAATTCCGGACAACGCTCGCCCCCTACGTATTACCGCGGCTGCTGGCACGTAGTTAGCCGGGGCTTTCTCGTTAGGTACCGTCACCGTACCGCCCTATTCGAACGGTACTTCTTCTTCCCTAACAACAGAGCTTTACGATCCGAAGACCTTCTTCGCTCACGCGGCGTCGCTCCGTCAGACTTTCGTCCATTGCGGAAGATTCCCTACTGCTGCCTCCCGTAGGAGTCTGGGCCGTGTCTCAGTCCCAGTGTGGCCGGTCACCCTCTCAGGCCGGCTACGCATCGTCGCCTTGGTGAGCCGTTACCTCACCAACTAGCTAATGCGCCGCGGGCCCATCCGTAAGTGGTAGCAAAAGCCACCTTTCAACCAAAGACCATGCGGTCTTCGGTGTTATCCGGTATTAGCCCCGGTTTCCCGGAGTTATCCCGGTCTTACGGGCAGGTTACCCACGTGTTACTCACCCGTCCGCCGCTAACCGAACAGAAGCAAGCTTCCGTTCGGTCCGCTCGACTTGCATGTATTAGGCACGCCGCCAGCGTTCGTCCTGAGCCAGGATCAAACTCTCCAAAAAGAAAGTTGATTGGCTTATTTAATTCGGCACTGACACCGAAGGTGTCAAGTCGCCTTCGCTTTTCTATGTGGACGCTTCGTTTTGTTCAGTTTTCAAAGAACATTTGCTACTCAAAACAGCTTCTTAATAATATCACAGCGTTTTTTTATTGTCAACTAATTTTTTCGTTATCAAGATTGTTCAATTAATTCATTAGCGACGCTATTTAATATAACACCTTAATCTAAAAAATGCAACCCCTTTTTTATATTTTTTTGTTCCTTCAAATTTATTTAAATGGCGCAATTAACTTTTTCACAACAATCGGAATTGGACATTCTCATTTCAACTGTTTACGATTACAACTTTAACCGAATTATTTATTACAAATCAACTATACACCGCTTTATAAACATAATAATTACACATATCTCATACATATAAATTAAATAATATTGCCGTTTTTCATCGATTCGTTCGATAAAAAACAAAACATCTTACTTTGAATTTACTAAATGAGCCGATCTCCTCTCATGTTAATAATGTGGATAATTCGTGAATAACATGTGAATAACTTGTTGTTAAGGAGGAAAATATGATTAAAATTCAAGATACGATTGTGTATAACGACTTTCTCGCGCATTCTTCTCTTTCAAAAAAGCAAGAAAAAATATTTGAAGCATTATTAAAATCACCAGAAACCTACGTATATAAAAACGAACATCAACTTTTGTTTGAAATTATCTTACGCGACCGCATTATCGATGCGGCCATCTTACTCGCAAAAAGCAAAGTAAGGTTTGCCACTTTTCGTTTTTCGAAATGCAATGAGCAATTTTGGACAAAAAATGAGTTAGGAGGTTTTCAATTAAAAAAAGACAAACTTCCATCAGATGCGGTAAACGATATTTTCACAAACAGCCATTTGTATGCTTTTGAGTGCGCTACTGCCATCGTTATCGTGTTTTACAAGGCAGTATTAGATGTTATTGAGAAACAGGAATTTAATAGATTGTTTTCCAATCTCTTATTATACGATTGGCATGTCGATCAAGACTTAGGAGTAAAAACAAAAAAGGGAGAAGACTATCTCCCAGGCGACTGTCTTTATTTTAAAAACCCTGAATTCGATCCGCAAACGCCGCAGTGGCAGGGAGAAAATACGATCTATTTAGGAAACGACTTGCATTACGGGCATGGAATCGGGATTAAAACGTCAGAAGAAATCATCGCCGCTTTAAATAAAAAAAGGAAAAAAGATGCTACAAAATCAGCCTACTTGCTTTCGCAAACAACAAGAGTCAATTTTATATATTTATCTCAGTTTGCTCACAACTTAGACCATTATCGTCTTCCGATAAACAAGCAATATTTCATTACCGGGACGCTTGGGTCAGCTACTTTTTTGTACTGGTAGCGACCCTTTTCGATTTTCTCCCCACAAATATATTCCGATTCCTGTTAAAATGAAAATGCCTCCGATCCATTGGGACGGTTGAATAAGCTCTCCAAGCAAAAAGTAAGCTAATATCGCTGCACCGACTGGTTCAAATAAAATACTCATCGAAACCGTCGCTGCACTTACCCATTTTACCGACCAGTTCATAAGCGAATGCCCAAGCAACGTTGGCACAATCGCCAACAAAATAAAACAAGCCCAATCTATTTTTCTATATGTAAATAACGAAATGCGGAAAGCAAGTACATAAAGAAAAAGAGTAAGAGAACTAATCCCATATACAATATATGTATATGTCATTAATGACAGGCGTTTTCGTAACTCTTGACCAAACATCCAATATCCTGTTATCATCACACATGCTAAAAGCGCCAGCATATCTCCAAATAACGCGTTACCGCTAACCTGGAAGTCTCCCCAGCTAATAATCGCGCTTCCAACAATGGCTAGCAACGCGCTAAAAAACGCTCCTGCTGTCAATTTCTCTTTAAAAAAGACATATCCGCCAATAAATGCAAACAGCGGCTGTAATGTTACCAGCACAACAGAACTGGTTACAGAAGTATAATTCAATGACTCAAACCAAAGAATAAAATGAAACGCCAATAAAATGCCCGAAATGATGGAAAATATCCAATCGCGCTTCGAGATCGTTTTTAGCTCCCGGACATATTTAACAAAAAATGGCGTCATGAATAGCACAGTAAAAAACAACCGATAAAATGCAATGACCGGAGCCGGAGCATGGGCCCATTTTACAAGAATGGCAGAAGTAGAGACGGAAAGCGCTTCGATAAACAATGCTAAGTATGGCTTTAATAAATTCGATGACTTCATTGTCCATCCCCTACAAACGTTTTATCATGATTATACCACGATTCAATAGAAAGAGGTGATTACAATATGAGCTTTGATCCTTTTATCAAACTAGGTATATCAGCTATATTGGGATTAATTATCGGGCTAGAAAGAGAATTAAAACGTAAGCCCGTTGGTTTAAAGACGTGCCTAGTAATTTCCATTTCTAGTTGCTTATTAACCATTGTATCGATTGAATCTGCTTATGTATTTCCTCTAAAAAATCATATTACGATGGATCCGCTCCGCCTTGCCGCTCAAATTGTCTCAGGAGTCGGATTTCTCGGGGCAGGAGTCATTTTACGGCGCGGGAACGATAGTATTTCTGGGTTGACAACTGCTGCGATCATTTGGGGAGCAGCTGGTATCGGCGTTGCAGTCGGTGCCGGATTTTATTGGGAGTCTGCATTTGGCGTCGCTTTATTAATCGTAAGTGTCGAGTTAATTCCTGTTGTAATGAGCATTTTTGGTCCAAAACAGTTACGCGAAAAAGAAATTCTTTTACAAATCACCGTTGCCGATGCAAAAAATATTGCCGAGGTGATCCAAAAAATTAAACTACAAAATATCGACATTAAAACAATGCGTATTAAAGACTTAGACGACAACCATCATTTAATTAAACTAAAAGCATCTGTTGACCAAAAACGCGCCGCCGCCGACGTCTACTATGCCATTCGCACCATTGATTCGATCGTCCATATCGATATAGAAAGCGCCTAATCCTTCTAAACAAAAATTAGATAAAATTGTATTGCATTTCAAAAAAGGCGTATATATAATAAAAACGGACAATAATATTCCGTGAAAATGGGGCATTAGCTCAGTTGGGAGAGCGTCGTGCTGGCAGCGCGAAGGTCACCGGTTCGAACCCGGTATGCTCCATTCGAGAAACCCTTGCGTGGCAAGGGTTTTTCCTTTTTATCTAGATAGGGGGGGCATTTTTATTTAGCAATAATCTTTTAGAAAACAGCCAATAAAAAAGCACCCGGCAAACATCATGAATCAACTTGTCGACAAAATCGACAAGCCGATCCCTTGCATGGCAAGGGCTTTCTTTTTTACATTACAAAAGGACGATCATATATAAAAATTGCGCGTTGACTCATATTGAAGGAGGTATAAGCAGATGAGAAAATTAGCAAATTTGCTGGCAGCAGCTTTATTCATTCTCTTTTTTCCAACCAGCAGCTTCGCCCATCCAGGAACTCTTGACGAACTAGGCGGACATTTCCGCAATTCAGACTGCGTATACTTGCTGCATGAACCGACAGCGCTTGCCATGCAGGCCAAAAATAAAGCAGAGCTTGTCCAATTAGTCAAAAAATACAATAGCAATGCCAAGTGCACCCGACAGCTGACGGTGGATAAAATTGACCTAGAAGGGCATACGCTGGGCGGAGTCCCTGCAACGAAATCAAGTTCATCGGCCACATTGCGATTAGGAAAAAAATATCCTGCAACATTAGTAGAGTGCATTGATGGAGATACAGCAAAGTTTATCGTCAATGGCCGCGAATATACAACCCGCTTTCTATTCATCGATACGCCGGAAAGTACAATCGAAGTCGAGCCGTATGGAAAGGAAGCAAGCCGATTTACTTGTTCCCTCTTAAAACAAGGAAACATCACATTGGAAACTGACGGCAGCACGCTGTTTGATAAGTATCATCGCTTGCTCGCTTGGGTGTGGGTAGGAGACAAATTGCTTCAGGAAGAAGTGACCAAAGCAGGACTGGTCGAAGACTTTTACGATTACGGGGATTATAAATACGAAGGTCGAATCCGCGACGCCATGGCGGAGGCGAAACGAAACGGCGCGGGAATGTATGGCCGTTCATCCGCGCAAAAACCTGATTCCTCCCGTCAGCAGCAAACAGCGGAAGAAAAAACGGAAAGCAAAAAAACAACACCCGCACCAAACTCACCGGCACAAGAAAATGAAGCGCAGCACGATGACCAGCAAAAACAGCACGATGCAGAGTCCGACAAAACAAATTCATTCCTTTACTTGCTCATTGGCGCAGTTGCGATTATCATTATTTACGCTTTCGCCCGCAAATAATATGATACGGCTATATGCAGCATCCCGCCCCGAACGAACAAAAGGAGCTAACAACTAGCTCCTTTTGTTTTATAATGACTACCGGGACCTGTTACTGCTCCGGCAGCAACTCTTCAATCACCGACTGCTCGGACAAATGAGCCGCTGTGGAGAAAGAAGCGCCATTTAGCCGCTTAAAGCCATATTTCTCTAACCTCTCTATTTGCTCTTCCGTCAAGTCATTATAAGCAATCACCGAAGGGGTTCCTGATGACTTATAAATTAAATTGCCTGTTACCGGACATTGAAACGCATCAGCGACAAATCCTTCCCCGTCTTGAATCGTAAATAAGCGAACCGGCATCACGTCCATATATTTCCCTCTTTCTACGGTGTATTTTCTTTATTACAATTGTCCAATCCCACCGTATTCTATACAATTCTTTTGCCAACAATGATCAAATCCCGTTCGATCCCTTCTAGCTCCGCAACCTTCGGGAGATGCCCCCATGTTTCAAAGCCAAAGCGGGCAAAAAGCCGCAAGCTTGGCTCATTATGCGCAAAAATAAACCCTAAAAGGGTTTTTATCTCCAAACTAGGCGCTTCCTCAATCGCTTTTTGAAGAAGCTGTGTGCCAATTCCTCTTCCCCGATATGCCTCGGAAATATAAATGCTAATTTCCGCTGTATGACGATATGCCGGCCGCCCATAAAACGACTGAAAACTAAGCCATGCGCACACATGACCGTCCAGCTCCACAACCCAGATCGGGCGCGTATGCGGATCGTGCGCGAAAAACCATGCTTCCCTGCTCTCAACAGTCACTGGTTCGAGATCTGCTGTTACCATTCTTGTCGGAATCGTTTCATTGTATATCTGAACGATTGCTGGTAAATCTTCTCTGTTTGCATTTCGAATCATCGTATCTCCACCTTATGGAATAATATTCCTCTACAGAAAAGAATACCATAATTATCGTTCAAAATGACATACTCCTTGTTGTAATTATCATGATGTAGTATGAAACAGGGAGGAATTTTTATGCAAAAAAATGTGCAAAACGGTAAAGACTAGCTATGTAAAACGATCTATATTTGGAGGAAACCAATGAAAAACTGGGATGTACTAATATCGTATTTACGCCTTCCTGTTTTGGTACGATTGTTGTTAGTTGGAAGTATAATGATCGTCTTTTTCGGAACATTGATTCATTTCGTTGAACCATCTACATTTCGCAATGTATTCGATGGAATATGGTGGGCCATTGTGACAACCGCGACGATCGGTTATGGCGATATGGTGCCGAAGACGTTTGCCGGGAAAATCATCGCCATTTCCCTCATTTTGTTAGGAACGGGAGTCATCACCACTTATTTCGCTACATTATCCGCAGCCGCTGCGGCAAAAGAGTCTATGTTATCGAGCGGGCAGCTACGTTACATGCAGAAAGGGCATATCATCATTGTCGGTTGGAATGAACGGGCGCGCGAGGTAATAACAAAATTAACGAAATATCACTCATCGCTTCGATGCGTGATTATCGATGCGACTTTACAGGAACTTCCGGTTTCCTATAAAAATGTTCATTTTATTAAAGGAAATGCCAGTTACGATGATGTGCTTCATAAAGCGAACATTGCCGAAGCGCAAATGATTTTAATTACAGCCGATCAGCATAAAAATGAAGCAGAAGCAGATAAAGATTCGATTTTAACATTGTTGGCGGCCAAAGGACTTAATCCTTGTATATATGCAATCGTTGAAATTTTAACAGAACAGCAAGTGAATAACGCAAAGCGGGCTGGCGCCGATGAAGTCATTCAGACCAATTTGCTGTCAAGCTTTGCGATGGTAAACAGCCTTCAGTCGCCAGGGGTATCGAAAGCGACGGAAGAGTTGCTTCATCAACTTCATAATAGAAAACTACAGCTTATCGATGCGGAAGGATTATTCATCGGAAAAACATTTTTTGAAATCAGCCAAATATTATTAGACAAACAAATAATTTTAATCGGTATAATGAGGGGAGAAGAAGGATATATAAATCCTTCTCCACATTTTTTGATCGAAAAGGGAGACCGTTTGTTCGTGATCATGACTTAATCAAGCAGTTGGCTTTCTAAATCTTTGACAAGCGCTTTTCCAATGTCAATATATTTTTCCGGAAACGTCGCATCAGGGTCTTGCGGCTCCGCAAATTGGTTAAAAGCTGCGCCAAGATTGCCGCCATCGGCGTGGTCATCAATCCCTATTTGATACTTATGGGACAATAAAAATGGCCTGCCGAGCTTGACGGTTGTTCCATGGGAATCGAGCTGCCCGTCAATTGCTTCAAACGGAACGCGCAAAAATTGATATCCTGCTTCATCGTCAATTTTATAATCGAACGAACCATGATCATAATCCCAATTTCCACCAATCGTATAACCAAGCGGTTTTAACAACTGCTCCAGCTTATATAACGGAAACGTCTTTCCTTCTAATCGTGAAGGAATTTCAATCATCGCAAACACCCTCCTTTTTCATCTATGTTTCCCTATTTAGCGATAATTTAAAAAAAATTTCATTCTACTCATCCCTTCGAAAATAATGTTTCCCGATTGCCAATGTCATCGACCGCTAATCTGCAAAATGCTAAAAACAAAAAATCAACAGCCCTTCCGTTTGCGGGAAGGGCTGTTGTTGATCAGCGGCTATATCATGGTATTTCTGTAAACTGTTCGACAGTGCAGTTGTTTTTGCCGCTGTCTGCACAGAAGAGATCACATCAGAGGTATTATAAAACATCGGGAGGATGACGAACCGCGCCAAGTTATTTTTGTTGTTGGGAGTGGCTATTCATTGGAAGGCTTTTTGGCTTTTCCGCTATTTCTTTAGAAAATTCCATAGTCGCTAAATTTGGCATTCTTCTTTGATTCATAAAGCTGTTTATGCCACGCATCGCCCGCTGAATCGGATTTGGCGTCATATAATAAGCGTTGCGTCTCCTTCTCATGCTGAAAGCAGCTGCGGCAATTCCCAGCCCCAATATAGTCCATATGGCGTTGTTATTGCTTCGGTGTCCTGTTAAGCGCAATAACTGATTCCACATTCCTCTATTACTCCCAAAATTAAATAGACGGTTCATGATCTGTACACTCCTCTTTTCGGATTTCCCTTGCGCTCGAAAAAATTTTCTTTTCGAGCATTTATTAATGTGCGTTAGTGAAGCAAGTTCATGTATGGAAAACACTACTTAATGACACCGTGTATTTCTTGTATTATTGCTCCTGATTGCCAAAATAAAGCGCAAAAACTAGAATAAAGAGGAATTAAAACCTTATATTTCCAAAACGATTATTTATGCCATGAAAAAAGGGCTCTCCATAAGGAAAGCCCTTCTTATTATTTTAATCGCTTTTCAAGTTCTGCTTTTTTCTCTTCATATCCAGGTTTGCCTAAAAGCGCAAACATGTTGACTTTATACGCTTCTACCCCTGGCTGGTCAAATGGATTTACCCCTAACAAGTAACCGCTCATCGCACACGCTTTTTCAAAGAAATAGACGAGATAGCCAAACGTATATTCATTTAGTTCCGGAAGGGTAATCACTAAATTCGGCACTCCGCCATCCGTATGGGCAAGAAGCGTTCCTTCAAACGCCTTCGTATTGACAAAATCAACCGTTTTTCCTGCCAAATAGTTCAGTCCATCTAAATCGTTTTCTTCTGCTTCAATAACTAAATCATGGCGCGGTTTTTCGACTTTCAATACCGTTTCAAACAAATCGCGGCGTCCTTCTTGGATATATTGCCCTAATGAATGAAGGTCAGTCGAGAAGTTGGCCGATGCAGGGAAAATCCCTTTTTGATCTTTCCCTTCACTTTCGCCAAACAGCTGTTTCCACCATTCCGCAAAATATTGCAGCGCAGGTTCATAGTTAATGAGCAGTTCAATCGTTTTTCCTTTGTTATATAAAATGTTCCGAATCGCCGCATATTGATAAGCAGCGTTTTCTTCGAGTTCTGAGCTGCTAAAGTCTTCGCGCGCTTGCGCCGCCCCTTTCATCATTTCTTCGATGTTTGCGCCGCTTACTGCGATCGGAAGAAGCCCTACCGCAGTTAATACAGAATAACGGCCGCCGACATCGTCCGGAATGATAAACGTTTCATATCCTTCCGCCGTCGCAAGTGTTTTTAATGCGCCGCGCGCCCGATCTGTTGTCGCATAAATACGTTTGCGTGCTTCTTCTTTTCCGTATTTTTCTTCCAAAAGCTTACGGAAAATACGGAACGCAATAGCTGGTTCTGTCGTTGTTCCCGATTTAGAAATAACGTTAATCGAGAAATCTTTTCCTTCAAGTAAGTCCATTACTTCTTTCATGTATGTCGAACTAATGTTGTTGCCGACGAAAATGATTTGCGGCGTATTTCGCTTTTCTTTCGGAAGCGCATTATAAAATGAATGATGAAGCATTTCGATCGCTGCACGCGCTCCTAAATATGAACCACCGATTCCGATGACTAATAATACGTCGGAATCCGCTTGAATTTTTGCGGCCGCTTTTTGAATGCGGGCAAATTCTTCTTTGTCATAATTCACCGGCAAATCAAGCCAGCCTAAAAAATCATTGCCCACTCCGGTTTTTTCATGAAGGGAATGGTGAGCAACTTTCACCGCATCGCGCAAATATGTAAGCTCATGTTCACCAAAGAACGATAATGCTTTTGAATAATCAAAACGAATATGTGTCATACGCTCGATCCTCCAAACAAAAATGTTTTCCCTTTTTACACTTTAACGAAACAATCAGAAGGAATCAAGTCACACCCTATCGTGTAAACGAATTCATTTTGAACATTTCATGGCCATAAACAAAATAAAAGAGGCAGCCGCTGCTGCCTCTTTTCCCAATTACAATGATGCACGTAAAATCGCAAGCACATCATCGCGATTTAACTTTTTGAACTTTCCAAACTCGCCATTCGCCATCGCTTTATCGGCAATTAATTCCAAACTTTCTTCACCAATTCCGTAATCGGCAAGCCGCGATGGCGCTCCGATGCTCGACCAAAATTCGCGCAATTTTTCAATTCCTTCTAACGCTGCGTCTCTCTCCGATTTTCCTTCTGGATTTACATCAAAAACGCGGACGGCTAATTGTGCAAACCGGCTGGCATTTTCATCAAGCACATGTTTCATCCAGTTCGGGAATAAAATTGCAAGTCCCCCAGCGTGCGGAATATCATAAACAGCCGAAATCGCATGTTCAATATTATGGGTCGCCCAGTCGCCGCGGACTCCCATTTGCAAAAAGCCGTTAAGGGCAATGGTGCCGCAGTATAAAATCGTTTCCCGCAACTCATAGTTTTGTAAATCATTAACTAGCTTTGGCGCCGCTTCCATTACTGTACGCAACACCGCTTCACACATCCGGTCTTGAAGCGGGGTATTCGTTGTATGATGGAAATATTGTTCAAACACATGGGACATCATATCGACGATTCCGTAAACCGTATGATCTTTCGGAACAGTTAGCGTATATGTCGGATCAAGAATCGAAAATTGCGGGAACGTTGCTGGGCTGCTCCATCCATATTTTTCTTTTGTCTCCCAGTTCGTAATAACTGAACCAGAGTTCATTTCCGAGCCGGTTGCCGCAAGCGTTAATACAGTTCCAAACGGAAGCGCTTCTGAAACCGTTACTTTCTTTGTGATGAAATCCCATGGATCGCCATCGTATTTTGCACCCGCAGCGATCGCCTTCGTACAGTCAATGACACTGCCGCCGCCAACGGCAAGCAAAAATTCTATTCCTTCTTTTTTGCAAATGTCTACACCTTTTCGCACCGTTGACAAGCGCGGATTTGGCTCCACTCCTGGAAGCTCTGTCACTTCCACGTTCAACTCATTCAATAGACGGATGACTTCATCATACAATCCGTTCCGTTTAATGCTGCCGCCACCATAGACAAGCAGTATCTTTTTTCCATAACGCGGTATTTCCTCTTTCAGCTGCTCAATTTGCCCCTTTCCAAAAATCAACTTCGTCGGGTTTCGAAAAGTAAAATTTTGCATATGTATCCATCCCTCCTTTGCTTCTATTATGGAGGCTGCTTCCTTTGGATGTAAAGTAATTAATTTTTTTCACAAACTATGCATATTTTCCGTGAGTATTATGCATTCTATAAGCGAACGATTGAAAATTTCAAGGAGGAATTTACCGATGAGTGCACTTCAGCGCATTGCACTGTTGCTTACGATTATCGGCGCTATTAACTGGGGATTAATCGGTTTTTTTCAATTTGATTTAGTAGCAGCTATATTCGGCGGACAAGATTCCGCATTATCACGCGTCATTTATGGACTCATTGGTATTGCCGGACTCATTAACCTTGCGCTTCTTTTTAAGCCTGCAGAAGAGCTAGGGCGCACAGAACCAAAAACTTCCCGGACATAAAAAAGTAAAACACTCACCTTGGAAAAGGGTGGGTGTTTTACTTGGATAAGTCTTCTTTTTTCGATTGTTCGATCCATTCTTGCAGCTTTTCCTTTAATGTGTTAAACCCTGGGTTTAACGACATTTTCACCTTCACGTGCCGTTTTCTCCTTTTTCCTTGTCTTTCTTCCACCGCTCTCATGGACAGGCTGACCCGTTTTGTTTGTGGATCGATGGACAATACTTTTACGGTTATTTCGTCACCAACATTGACGTAATCTTTAATGTTTTTGACAAACTCATGAGAAATTTCCGAAATGTGAACAAGTCCTTGCGTCTCTTCGTCTAGTTCCACAAAGACGCCGTACGGTTGAATGCCAGTAACCTTTCCTTTCACGATACTCCCTACTTCAATATGAGACAAACAAAACACTCCTATTTTCCTAATTGAATATGTGTTTTTATATTATAACATAATTTTTGTCCAATAGAAAAAATATGTTCTGCCATCCCAATGATGGAATGGCAGAACATTCATGGCTACAATCGATCTAAAAAGCGTTTCATTCGTTTGATCGCTTCTTGCAGCTGTTCCATTGAGGAAGCGTAAGAACAGCGAATATATCCTTCCCCGCTTGCGCCAAATACGTTTCCAGGTACGACCGCAACTTTTTCCTCCAACAACAATTTCTCTGCAAATTGTTCGGATGTCAGCCCAGTCGATTGAATAGACGGAAATGCATAAAACGCTCCGCCAGGCATATGACAGCTAAGCCCAATTTCATTTAACGATTGCACAAAATAGTTGCGGCGGCGACGATAGCTTTTTCTCATATATTCGACATCTTGCTCTCCGTTTCTTAACGCTTCAATCGCACCGTATTGCACCATCGTCGGCGCACACATCATCGCATATTGATGAATTTTTAACATCGCTTGTAAAATTTCCGCAGGCGCCGCGGTAAATCCAAGCCTCCAGCCCGTCATGGCAAATCCTTTCGAAAAACCAGAAATCAAAATGGTCCGCTCCCGCATTCCATCTACCGCCGCAAAGCTTATGTATGAATCGTCATACGTCAGCTCTGCATAAATTTCGTCCGAAATAATAAGCAAATCATGTTTTTTTGCGATTTGCGCAATTGCTTCTAGCTCTTCTTTATGGAGCACCGTCCCTGTCGGATTGTTTGGTGAACAGATGATGAGCGCTTTTGTTCGATCGGTAATAACCCGCTCGATTTGATCTGCACGAAGCTTGAAATGTTCATCCCCATTTGTTTCTACCGGAACAGGCACTCCTCCTGCCAACGTAACAAGCGATTCATAAGCAACAAAGCTAGGCTCAACAACGATCACTTCATCCCCAGGATTCACCGTTGCCCGCAGTGCTAAATCAATGGCTTGGCTTGCGCCGACCGTGACAAGAATTTCTGTTTCGGGATCGTATTCAATATGGAATTTTCGGGCTAAATAAGCGGCAATTTCTTGACGAAGCTCTAAAAGTCCAGCGTTTGCCGTATATGATGTATATCCTTGCTCAAGCGACAAAATACATGCTTCACGTATGTTCCATGATGTGACAAAGTCAGGCTCGCCCACCCCTAGAGAAATAACTCCTTCCATGCTGGAAGCAAGATCAAAAAAACGGCGAATTCCTGACGGCTTCAGACGAGCGACTGTTTCCGACAAATAGGATTTCTTCGTTCGTTGCATCATGGCGCCATCACGATGCGACGATCTTGATCTCCTTGGTCAAACACCGTACCGTCATGTTTATATTTTTTCAATATAAAATGAGTCGTCGTCGAAATGACGGAATCTAACGTTGATAATTTTTCAGAAACGAATTGCGCCACTTCCGACATAGAACGCCCTTCAATGACAACGGATAAATCATACGCTCCTGACATTAAATAAACGGATTTTACTTCTGGAAAACGATAAATGCGCTCCGCCACTTCATCAAACCCTACTCCTCGTTTTGGCGTTACTTTGACATCAATCATCGCCGTAACTCCTTCATGTCCGTCTACTTTTCGCCAGTCGACAAGCGCCGCGTACTGCACAATCACTTTCATTTCCTCAAGTTTTTTCATGATCGCTTCTGTTTCTTCCACGGATAACGATACCATTTTTGCCAGCGTTTCGATCGGAATACGCGCGTCTTTTTCTAATATTTCGATAATTTCTATTTCTTTTTCGGTCAGTTTCACTCTCCATCCCCCCGATAAACATTTTCACATAAATTCTATCAATTTGCACGAAAAAAATGGCAAATAATACAACTATGCTACAATAAATTATGAGAGGTAGCGAACGATGGCAACATCGCAACCAAGTGCGCAAACAATCCAGTTAAATAATATTCAGCTTTATTACGAAGCATACAATATGGAACAAAAACGCTCTGTATTTGTTGCGCATCCATCGTCTGCCCACACCTTCCAAGCAAAAATGTTGAGCATACAAAAATTATAAGCGATAATCCTTAAAAAAAGAAGGGAGAGGACGCATTTTATGTATTCGTTTGACGATGTCATCGACCGCCGCAATACCCACTCCTTGAAATGGGATGATACAGAGCGCGTTTTTGGAGCGAAAGACGTGCTGCCATTGTGGGTAGCGGATATGGATTTTCCAGCCCCTCAAGCCGTCATAAAAGCGCTGCATGAACGAATTGCACACGGTATTTTCGGATATACAGTCATTCCCCATTCGCTAAAAGACGCCATAAAGAATTGGCTCAAGTTGCGGCATCAATGGGAGATTGAACCATCCTGGCTTTCGTTTTCTACTGGTGTAGTGCCGGAGATTGCCAATGCCATCGAAGCGTTTACGGAACAAAATGACCGCATCGTCGTCTTTACGCCTGTATATCCTCCACTGTTTCAGCTTGTTAAAAAACATCAGCGCACGCTTGTAACAAGCCCTTTGCGACTTGCAGAAAACCGCTATGAAATCGATTGGGAAGATTTCGAGAAAAAAATTCAAGGTGCCAAATTATTGCTGTTATGCAGCCCTCATAACCCTGGCGGCCGTGTTTGGACATATGAGGAATTAACAAAAATAGGGGAATTATGCATCAAACATAACGTCATCGTCGTTTCCGACGAAATTCACGCCGATTTGACATTTCTGCCGCACCGACATGTTCCGTTCGCTTCGATTGATCCGGCATTTGCGGAAAACAGCGTCACATGCATCGCTCCGACGAAAACATTTAACCTTGCCGGACTGCAAGCGGCCGCTGCGATTATTCCAAACGAAACATTAAAACGGCAATTTAACAAAGTACAACAACGGCAAGGCTTTTTTACACTCAACACCTTCGCGGTTGCCGGCACCGAAGCAGCTTACCGGCACGGTCAGGAATGGCTCGATGCATTATTGCGATATTTACAAGAAAATATTGATTACTTATGTTCTTACATAGAAGCAAACTTGCCAAAACTTCGTGTCATTCGCCCTGAAGCGACATATCTCGTGTGGATCGATTGCCGGCAACTAGATGTGACAGAACAACAACTAAGGCAGCTGCTTTTAGAGAAAGGGAAGATTGCTGTAGAATTTGGAAGCAAATTCGGAGAAGAAGGGAGAGGATTTATTCGCATGAATGTTGCTTGCCCGCGAAAAACGTTAGAAGATGCTCTTTTCCGCCTATCAGTTGCGTTGCAATAGCTTTCATCTTCGAGCAACGAACGAGATTTTAAAAAATAAGAAAAGGCTCTTTCCTTTACACAAGGTAGAGCCTTTTTATCTATTTTTTAATTTCACCACATGCAATTCGTCCACCAGCATCTCCAGCCGGCTGTGTCATCCCATCATCTTTTCTTTCATGGATGACAATCGCCGTCCCGTCTTTTGTCAACAGCGAACCTTTCTGTCCTTCTTTCAGCGTCACATTTGGCGCTGTCAATTCCACGTTTACCGTTCCGTCCTCTTTTACGATAATATTAGGCAAGTCCCCGGCATGAGCCCCTTCTGGATGAAGCAATCCATGTTTCTTTCCATCTGGATTGTAGTGGCTTCCAGCCGATTGAAAGTCCGGCTTTTTGCAAACTCCTTTTTCATGAATGTGAATCGCGTGCTCACCAGGCGGAAGTCCCTCCAAATCCAGTTTCAATTTAACGCCTTTCGCTTGTTCTGATAGTTTTATCGTACCGATCGAATCACCGGCACTATTAATCATATTAACTTCTAAATTCGTCACGTTTTCCTTTTTACAACCGGCGGCAAATAAAAACACCGCCAGTAACAAACCTAACTTTTGAAACACAAAACCCCTCCAGCAACACCTTTTTACATATAGTATTGCCAAAGGGGAAAACAATTAAACCATCATTTTTCATTATGAACAATATTGTCTTTCTTTAATTGTTCTTCTAATTCCTTTGCCTTTTCTTCCTGACGTTTCGAAATTTTTATGATCAGCCGCATCGTTAAAATTGCGGCAATAAGAAAAATCGTACATGTGATGGCAGCTGGAATGTACTCTCGTTTATCTTCAGGAAAATATAAAAAAGTCCAGTTTAATATATATGGAATGATCATCGTTCGACAACCTCTCACGCATAAAATGATACATCAATTATTATATTATCATAAACCAAGCGAAAAATCCGCCAAAAAAGCGACCTTTAAAGAGCAAACTTTTTTCTTAGCTGATTGATTTTTATTAAAGGGCTTCTTCTTGATTCGTTTCAACGAAACGGATATTTCTTCAAAAAGAAAAAAAGGGACTTTTTTACAGCCCCCTGTGATGAAACAGTGCAAGTGCGCCTTTATTAAGCCTATTCGCTTGCCATTGGGAGAGCCGCCTTTATTCCTTTTGATTGCGGAGATCGTCCCGAACGGTTCTTTCCCATAGTTCAACCCCGGAATAATAAGCGGCACGGCTGATAAAATGCGCTGCAACTGGAGAGGTCATAAAAATGAAGACAACTCCTAATAAAAGACGGGAATTAAAATGACCTTCCTGGATGAAAAAATGAAAACACGTGCCAAGTAAAATAAACATAATCCCAAGTGTGGTGCTTTTACTGATAGCATGGCTTCTTGTATACACATCTGGCAGCCGAATCGCGCCGATAGCTGAAATTAACACTAAAATAGCACCAACAACCACGAAGAAAATAACAACTGCATCAGCGATCCCTTTCACGTTCGATGACCACACCTTTCTGTAAAAATTTTGCGAACGCCACCGTTCCAAGGAAAGCTAAAATACCAATTAACAAAATCACTTCAAGAAACTCACTCGTTTCTAATATGATGGAGAAAATCGCTACAATTCCTGCCAAACAAATTCCCATTGCATCAAGTGCAATCACTCGGTCAGCAACGCTCGGCCCTTTCACAACCCGATAAAGAAAACAAAACATGGCAATGGACAGGATAACGAGCGCAATATTAAAAATAACCGTCATTTGCTCACCTCCAGAATCGTCTTTTCAAACGATTCTTTTATTTGTTTAATCGTCTCCTCGACATTAGGAGCATCAAGTGCGTGGACATAGAGCGTATTACCGTCTTCCGACACATCTACAACGAGCGTTCCGGGAGTTAACGTAATTAAGTTAGATAGCACCGTGATTTCCCAGTCTTTTTTTACCTCAAGCGGCAGCGCGAAAATACACGGTTGAATATTCATTGACGGGGCTAATATCACTTTTAAGACAGCAATATTCGACAACAACAGTTCTTTCAAAAAGATAAGAATAAGCTTGCATATCACAAGAAAAGGGATGACATAGAAACGAGAGTGAAAATATCTTCTTAACATGAAAATAATCAGTAAACCAAGAATGTACCCGACAATGAAGGTGGAAGCATTAAACGAAGCGGAAAGAAACATCCAGACAAATGCTAATAAAACATTCAGCAATATTTGTAATGCCATTCGTCTCTACTCCTTTAACACCGACTCGATATAAATCGCTGGATCCGCTAGCACCGATATGGCTTGTGACACGAACGGACGAACAAATTCAATTCCGACTCCATATAAAACCGTCAATCCTAGCAACATAGCGATAGGAATATAAAGTGTGCGAATTTCTTTTGCTTCATATCCTTTTTGTTCGCCCCAACATCCATAAACAAAAATTTTCATAATAGAATAGAGCACGAACAAACTCGACAGCAAAATAACGAGAGCAGAAAGAAGCTGGCCGTCAGCAAAACTGGAGCGAACAATAAGCGCTTTTCCTATAAAGCCGCTGAACGGCGGGATGCCTGCAAGCGCGAGAGCAGAAAGAAACACCATCCATCCTAACAGCGGATAGGTTTTCATTAATCCACTAAATTGATTCAACTGATTCGTTCCCGTAACATACGCAATCGCTCCAATAATCAAAAACATCGTTGTTTTCATCACCATATCTTGCAGTAAATAAAAGACAGTACCTTCCAAACTTTCGTTCGTCATCAGTGAAATCCCAAACGTCATGACACCGACCGCCGCAATAATGTTATAAATAACGATTTGCCGCAAATCACGATAAGCAATTGCCCCGATGACTCCGACAACAATGGTTCCAATGGACAACCATGCTAAAATAGTGTGCGTATAACCTACATCATGATGAAAAATAAGAGTAAATGTACGTAAAATTGAATATACTCCTACTTTCGTAAGAAGGCCGCCGAAAAGAGCCAAAACAGCGGATGGCGGAGCGGAATACGACCCTGGAAGCCAGAAATAAAACGGGAAAATCGCTCCTTTTAACCCGAAAACGATAAGAAACAAAATAGCAATCACCGTTAAAATAGACTGATTTTCCACCTCGGCTACACGAACAGAAAGGTGGGCCATGTTTAACGTTCCAGTTACAGCGTATAAATATCCCACAGCAATAACGAATAGAGCGGATGAAAAAACATTGACGAGCATATACTTAATCGTTTCCCGCAACTGTATTTTCGTTCCTCCCAATACAAGAAGAACATACGAAGATATAAGCATCACTTCGTAAAAGACAAACAAGTTAAAAATATCTCCGGTTGTAAACGCACCATTAATACCAACAAGCAAAAAATAGAAGAACGAATAGTAATAAAATGATTCGCGGCTGCGGCCAATGGTGGCAAAAGAATAAAGCAAGCAGGCAAACGCAATGATGCTTGTCGTCAATACAAGCATGGCAGACAGCATATCCGATACAAGCGTAATACCGAATGGAGCAGGCCAGTTTCCGATATCCAACGTTTGTATTCCTTCCGTATGAACACGGCGTACTAGCATGATGCTAGCGAATATCATTCCTAATGCTCCAAAAACGGATATCGCTTTTTGAGCAGAAATATTCTTCGCGAAAAAAATTAGGACAATAGCAGTAACTAATGGAATGATTATTGGCAATATCAGTAAATTAATCATCTTCTTCCTTTCCCCTCATTTTTTCAATATTATCCGTTCCAATTTCTTGATATGAACGATAAGCGAGAACTAGAAAAAAGGCAGTTACACCAAAGCTGATCACAATCGCTGTCAAAATGAGCGCTTGTGGTATTGGATCCACATATTGTTTCGCCTGTTCTTCTAATAGAGGCGGGGCCCCAGCCTTTAATCCCCCCATTGTTAACAACAGTAAATGTGCTCCATGACTTAGTAAACCGGTTCCGATAATAATTCGGAGCAAACTTTTACTCAATATGAGATAAGTAGCCCCGGCAAACAAACAGCCAATGACAATGATCATGACAATTTCCATTAATCGCTCTCTCCTATCGTTTCAATAATGGTCATCGTAGTTCCGATAACGACAAGATATACGCCTAAGTCGAAAAGAACAGCGGTATGCAGCGATGTTTGGCCTAACAGCGGGAGATGAAAGTGATGGTGAGCATGGGTTAAAAAGGGGACATTAAAAACAAGTCCCCCTATTCCCGTACCGACAGCAAATAAAAGCCCAACACCGATTAAAATTTTATAATCAACCGGAATCATTGATCGAACTGTCTTTATATCAAACGTCAAAAGCAACAACACGATGGCGCCGGAAGTCATTAGCCCGGCAATAAATCCCCCGCCTGGATGATAATGCCCCGCAAAAAAGAGATGAATGGAAAATAAGATGATAATAAACGTCACGACACAGGTCAACGTCCGCAAAATAACGTCGTTCGTTTTCACTATTTCTCTCCTTTCGACATTCGTAGTTTGACCATCACGTAAATGCCCAAAGCTGCAATACCGAGCACACATATTTCAAACATCGTATCAAAACCCCGGAAATCAACTAAAATGACATTGACCATATTTTTTCCCGCGGCTTTTTCATACGTATTTTCCACATAATATTGGGCAATGGTGTCGAAATTTTTTTGGCTATAGGAAAGTAAAGCGATCAAGCTAACTATCACTCCGACCCCTATGGAAATGAGGGCATTTCCCAATCTAAAACGAATCCCTTTTTCATGACGGCTGAGCTGTGGCAGGTGATAAAAGCAAAGCAAAAATAGCGAGACGGAAATCGTTTCAATGACTAACTGCGTCAACGCTAAATCCGGTGCACGGAACAATACGAAGAAAAGAGTGACCGTATAGCCGACGGAACCAAGTGCAATAATGGCGGTTAAACGTGATTTAGCCATGATAGTAGTGATGGTTCCAGCGATGATAATTAGTGATAATACAAGTTCATGAGCCCCTACTGGTGCCAAATGATCAGTTGAAATATGCCATTTTCCTTTCACCAAGATGGAGAAAGCGAGCAACGCAATGAAAGCGGAGAGAATATACACAAAGTAAGTACGGATATAGCCTGTCATATAGCTTTCGGTTAACGTGTACGATCCTCTCTCCATTCCATCTACCATACGGTCATACAGATGATTAAGAGAAAGACGCTTCGGAAATTTTTGATATAGACTTTTCCATCTTGGAAATGTCTTGTACAACATTGTCCCAAGTACAATAACGCCAATCGTCATCCATAGCTCAATGGTCCATCCGTGCCAGTGGCTAATGTGCAGCGCCGATCCTTCCGTGCGAAATGGACCGGTTAAAATCGCATCAGCAGCTGGAGCGATGAGCGTATGTGACAACATGTTTGGGAAAAGTCCAAATACGATGACGAGAAGCGCGAGAACAACCGGAGCAATAAGCATTCCTAACGGCGCTTCGTGCGGTTTCTTCGGCAATTGTTCAGGCTGATAGGAGCCGAAAAACGTTCTGCCGAGTAACAAAAAGCTGTACAAGAACGTAAAAACGCTAGCAATCCATGCAATAACCGGGAATAAAATTCCCCATGTATCAAGCGAAAAAATGTCCGCCTGCAGCACCCGAACCATTGCCGTAAAAAACATTTCTTTGCTTAAAAATCCATTAAACGGTGGCATTCCCGCCATCGATAGCGCACCAATCAACGCAACTGTAAATGTGATTGGCATCACCGTCATTAAACCGCCGAGACGACGAACATCTCTCGTCCCTGTTTCATGGTCAACAATGCCTACGACCATAAACAAGCTTCCTTTAAACGTCGCATGGTTAATCAAATGGAACACTGCCGCCACCGTCGCGATTATATATATATTGTCATCAATAGTATCGTAATGAAACGAGAGCGCTCCAACACCAAGCAGCGACATGATTAAGCCGAGCTGGCTAACGGTAGAATACGCTAATATACCTTTGAGATCCGTCTGCCGTGGAGCGTGAAACGACGCCCAAAACAGTGTCAAAATTCCTATTCCGCCAACTAGCCAAATCCATAACGGCGATACGGCGAATATTGGCGTTAAGCGCGCAACTAAGTAAATCCCTGCTTTCACCATCGTTGCGGAATGCAAGTATGCACTTACTGGCGTTGGCGCTTCCATGGCATCAGGAAGCCAAATATAAAACGGAAACTGCGCAGATTTTGTAAAAGCCCCTAACAAAATTAGCAATAACGCCGGCACAAACAGCGAATGGCCTGCCAGCTCGGAAGATTGGGCAGCTAATTCGCGTATGCTATACGTTCCTCCCATGACGGACAGCAGCAAAAAGCCCCCAAGCAAGGCAAGTCCGCCAAAAATCGTAATCAACATCGATTTCTGCGCCCCGTAACGGGAGCGTTCACGCTCATTCCAATAGCCAATTAATAAGAAAGAAGAAAGCGAAGTTAATTCCCAAAACAAATACAGCACCATTAAATTATCGGAAAGAACGACGCCGAGCATCGCTCCCATAAATAAAAGCAAATATACATAAAAATGATGAAGCTTTTCTTTTTCTTTTGATAAATAATAAACCGAATATAAAATAACAAGGGAACCAATTCCTGTAATTAAGAGTGCGAATAATAAACCTAACCCGTCTACATAAGCAGTAAAATCCAATCCTAGAGAGGGAATCCAAGGTACGGTTTCTATTTGTGTGCCATATTTCTCTGTAATCGAAATATACTGAATAAAGTAGATAAATAAGATGATAGGCAAAGGCAAAATAAACAAACCGGTATGAATAGGGCGAACATACTTATACAGAAACGGAACAAAAATAGCTAATAAAAATGGAGATATAATTGCCCAATGCAACATCGACACCGCTTAATCCTCCTAACTTATATTACTTTAGCTGCCTCACCGCCATATTTTATATACAATAACCTTTTGCTAACTATTTGAAGTGAGGCCAATGCAGCAAACATGCCTATTTTAATTATAAGAAATAGTGAAATGTGCTTCTGACTACTATTCTGCCTTGCATGTTGTCGATATACACTACCATTCATCTTTCCCCATTCCATAAATGGTCGTTCGTTATCATGTCTATATTATTTACGTTTTTCCTTATGAATGAATTGCGTTTTATTTTATGATAACATTTGAATGTCTTTTTGTTCAATTCAGCTTGCTCACATTGACTAAACCAATGGGGGTTGTCCAACAGCGATACACGTTTCCCCTTTTTTCCCTTCATGAAGCGACGCGATTTTCTCTTAACCATGTTATAATTGACGAAACAACTCCCATTTCATTGCTCTAAGGTTGGCAAAAAATAAAAAACTCTTCCATTTTTCATTCCGTTCTCCCGCAATGCACATATAGTAATATAGATTATTCACTAATAAGGGGGAACACCACCATGTTTTATGCCTCATTTCCCTTATCCTATCCGATAAGGCAGTATCCGCCTGTTAATCCAACTTTTGTATAAAGTCTCCATTGAGATGATTTGTTATGTGCATACTGAAAAAATATTATAGTTGACATAAAAAACATTGTTCGGTACGATTTTGTTAACCGATAAATAAAAGGGGGTTTACATATGAAAGAAACACGCCCAAAATGGCGGGCTATTGACTTAACATTAGTCGGCATGTTTGCAGCATTAATGGCAATTGGAGCAAATATTACGTCGTGGGCGCCATTTCTAGTTATCGGCGGTGTTCCGATTACATTACAAACGTTTTTTTGCGTGCTTGCTGGCGCAATTTTAGGGCGAAGATTGGGAGCAGTAGCAATGATTGTTTATATGCTCATTGGGCTATTCGGCGCTCCTGTGTTTGCACAGTTTGGCGGAGGATTTGGCAGCGTTGCCAGACCAACGTTTGGATTTATTATATCGTTCATTTTTGCTGCTTATGTAACAGGATGGATGATTGAACGGGGAAACGGAAATCCGTCCGTTGTTCGATTTATCGCTGCTACGCTCGCTGGTATGGCCATTAACTATCTGATCGGCACCAACTGGATGTATATCGCTTATAAATTTTGGGCGGAAGCGCCTAAAGGATTTTCCTATGCTTTGGCATGGAGTTGGATGATCGTCCCGCTTCCAAAAGACATTATTTTATCCGTGATCGCTGGCATCCTTTCACCGCGAATTTATATGTCTGTCCGTAAATCCGCCTCATACCATCAACGCGTGGCATAGAGTAGCGCTCCCATAAAAACTTTTCATAAAAAAAACGTGCATGTGAATACATGCACGTTTTTTAAAAAAACAATCTAAAGATTTGATAGACAAATCCAGCAATAAGTGCAGAAACAGGCAACGTAATAATCCATGTTAATACAATGCGCTGCGCCACACCCCATTTAACGCCTTTAACTCGTTGTGCCGCACCAACCCCCATGATTGCGGAAGAAATAACATGGGTCGTACTAACAGGCAAGTGAATCGTGGTGGCGCCAAAAATGATCAGAGCGGACGATAAATCTGCCGCCGCCCCGTTGATTGGGCGGATTTTCATAATTTTTCCCCCAACCGTTTTAATAATTTTCCATCCACCTACTGCGGTTCCAAGCCCCATGGCCGTCGCTGCAGAGATTCTAACCCATTCCGGAATATCTGTCGATGTATGATAATTTGCGGCAATAAGCGCCATCGTGATGATCCCCATCGTCTTTTGCGCATCGTTTGTTCCGTGCGTATACGCTTGAAGAGCAGCAGTTACGACTTGAAACATGCGAAATCCTTTCGTTGTACGCGTCAAGTTAGCGTTTTTAAAAATGGCACGAAACAGACTCATCATGATAAAACCAACTGCTAAAGCAAGAAATGGCGAGATAATAAGAGATTCTAAAATTTTGAAAAATCCTTTATAATGCAAAACATCAAACCCTGCTGCAGAAACAGCGGCACCCGCAATAGAACCGATTAACGCATGCGAAGAACTGCTTGGAATTCCGTAATACCACGTAATTAAATTCCACGCAATGGCTGCTGTCAATGCCGCTAAAATGACGACGGAACCGTTCTCCAGTGCGAATGGATCAACAATATCTTTCGTGATCGTTTTTGCAACCCCAGTAAATGTCAATGCGCCAATAAAGTTCATTGTCGCCGCTAAAATAATCGCTTGTCGTGGCGATAGTGCTCTTGTTGATACCGATGTTGCGATGGCATTGGCAGTATCATGAAACCCGTTAATAAAATCAAATGCCAACGCAAAAATGACAATAAGAGCCGTAAGTAAAAATATCATATCCATAAAAACAACGTCCCCTTTTATGCGTTACGCATGATGATTGTTTCAATCGTATTTGCCACATCCTCGCAGCTATCCGCAATTTCCTCTAACATTTCATATAGTTCTTTATATTGAATGATCTTAATCGGATCCTTTTGTTCTACAAATAAATTTTTGATCGAAGCTCGTAAAATTTCATCGCATTTTGTCTCATAATCCTTAATTTTAATGGCATGTGTCCGCATATCGAGAAGCTTTTTATGAGACAACAGTTTAAGTGCATCGGCAATTTCAATCGTGCTTTGATAAATATTATTAAAAAATTGCACCATATGATCATCAATTTCCGTAAATGAAAACATTTCGAAGCGGGCGGAACATTGTTCTAGCCCATCTAACACATCGTCCATCTTCATTGCTAATTGGTGAATATCTTCGCGCTCAATTGGCGTAATAAACGTTTTATTTAATTCGACAACAAGCTCATGAATATAGGAGTCGCCCTTGCGCTCATATTCTTTCATCACACGCGCAAATTCTTTCAAATCGCTGACATTATGGATTTTATACTCGACAAAATATTGCGCCGCTTCTTTCACATTTTCGGAAATCGTAAATAATAAATCAAAAAAGACATCTTTTTTTGGTGAAAAAATCATATGAAAACCCCCATTTATTTAACGTATGGAAATTTGGCCACTGTGTTCTATTTTAGCAATAAATGTCGAATTTACAATGAACATATAAAAAATTTACACTAAATTTACATTACCTTAACATTTTATAAATATTTTTTAAGTATATCATTCCAAAAAGAAAACGAAGCCATACAAGTCGGCTTCGTTTTTCATATTATTCTTATTCGAATCGCTCCACCAACGTCGCAAGCGTGCGAACCATTACCCCAGTAGCTCCAGACGGTCCGAGATCATGCTCTTTCGAAGTAACGGATGTTCCCGCAATATCAAGATGAACCCACGGTGTATCTTCCGCAAATTCACCGAGAAACGCACCGCCCATAATCGCATGTCCTTCTCGTCCTGGTGAATTATTAAGGTCTGCAATTTTACTGCTGCGTACACGTTCCTTATCCTTTTCCGTAATTGGCAAGCGCCAAATAAACTCCCCTGTTTCCGCAGACGCTTCTAACACTTGCTCAAATAACGCTTCGTTATTGGTCATCGCACCCGTTGTATGAACGCCAAGCGCTACAATGACACCGCCCGTTAGCGTCGCGACATCAATTAAATAGCTGGCGCCATGATGTTTCGCATATGTAATGGCATCTGCTAAAATAAGACGGCCTTCTGCATCGGTATTTTTTACTTCAATCGTTTTTCCGCTCATCGATGTAATCACATCATCCGGTTTAAACGCTTCACCGCTGATCATGTTATCAGTAGCCGGAATGACAGCAACAACATTTTGTTCCGGCCGAAGCTCCCCGATAATTTCCATCGCGCCAAGTACTGCCGCCGCACCAGCCATATCTGTTTTCATATCGACCATGCTTTCGCGCGGTTTAAGGGAGTAGCCTCCAGTATCAAACGTCACTCCTTTTCCGACAAGACCGATGACATTTTCCCACGTTTCTTTTCCTTGATATTTGAGGACGATCATTTTTGGCGGATTTTTTGAGCCTTGGTTCACAGCAAGAAATGCTCCCATTCCGAGCTTTTCGATATCTTCTTTTTCAAGAATTTCACATTCAAACTCATATTTGTTTGCCAATTCCACCGCATAATTCGCTAAATCTGCCGCAGTTAATAAGTTGCTTGGAGTGTTGACCAACGTGCGCGCAGAATTCGTTGCCTTTCCGTATACAGAACCGACAAACACGCTTGCTTCGATTTCTGCTTGGTCCGCTTCTGTGTAAATCGTAATGGATTCGATCCGTTTTTCTGGTTCATTCTTTTTTTGTTTATATCCAGGAAATTCGTATGTCGCAAGGTAATAAGCTTCCGAAAGCGCATGTGCTGCATCATTTGCGTCAATATCTTTTGTGACAAACGTATCTAAAGCGATTGCCGCTTCCGTTCGTTTCGCTTGTTTTAATGTTTTAAACAGCTTACCAAACGCTTCACGCAATAAGTCAAATGTCAACTCTTCTTCTTTTCCTAATCCGACAAAATAAAGACGTTTTGCTCCCGCTTGATTCAGAGTATGTACTTTGGAAATTTGCTTTTTCTTAGCGGAAATATCCCCTTCTTTCAACAAAACCGATACTTGTCCGCCAAGGCGGCGGTCACATTCGGCAACAATTCCGTCTAACGGCTGATTTTTTTCAAATATCCCAACCACTAGCACTTCATGCGTTGTATCAAGGGACAGCTGCTGTTTAATGGTAAACATCTCATCATCTCTCCTTACGATACGGTTTCTTTTTCCATTATATCGAAATACAATGACTATTTCGATATTCCAAACTCATCATAATTCCAGTAGATAATGTTGACAATCTTATCTTCTCCCTTTTTTCAAAATATCACAAGGAAACAGCATACGCATGTGGAATGAAAAAAGAAGGGAGCATATTGTTCCCCAATGACAAATGGAAGGAGAAGTGCGATGAGACTTATTTCGCTTTGTCCAAGCAACACGGAATTGCTCGCTTATTTAGATATGCACGACCACCTTATTGCCGTAGACAATCATTCCGATTGGCCATCTTCCGTATGCCATCTCCCGAGAGTCGGTCCCGACTTAAATATCGATATGGAAAAGGTAGAAGCAATGAAACCGGATTTAGTGCTTGCTTCTTTAAGCGTTCCAGGTATGGAACGAAACGTACAAGAACTGCAGAAACGGAACATTCCCTACATCGTTTTTGCGCCAAATTCATTGCACGATATTGCGGATGACTTGCTTCGTCTCGGTGAAACACTTGGCCAAAAAGAAACGGCACAAGCCGTTGTTCGCCGCTATCACTCGTTTATAGAGAAATATCGCCAGCTGTCCGCGAATATTAAGCATCCTGCGCGGCTGTATTGGGAGTGGTGGCCAAGGCCGATTTTTACACCTGGTAAAACAAATTGGCTAACAGAAATTAGCCAACTAGCCGGGGCAACGAATATTTTTGCCGATATCGAGCAAGCAAACGTGCAAACCAACTGGGATGAGGTGATCAAGCGAAATCCTTCTCATATTTGCCTCGTCTGGGTTGGCGTGCAGACAAAAAAAATGAATAAAGATGCTGTCAAAAATAGACTTGATGCAGAGAAAGTGGACGCTATCCTTACAGAGAGAATTTACTTGCTCGAAGAATCGTTATATTGCCGTCCTTCTCCGCGGCTTTTGCTTGGTCTAAAAAAACTTGCCGCCTTGTTGCATCCGTCTGTTTTCCCACCTGATGACGGGATTGACCCATTGTTAACAAAATAAAGGGCGGTGCTTGTCCGCCCTTAACTTTTCGATTGTAAATACTGTTGCCTAAACACTTGCATTGTTTCGTCCTCATTTAGTCGTATTAACTCTTCTTCGGAAAGCGTCCCATCACCCTTTTTCACGATATACACTTGTACCTTCTTTTTACCCCAATATTTATATACATCCTCGACCGTATCATAATATAAATCAAGGCGATTTCCTTTAATCGCTCCTCCTTTATCGGCTACGACCCCATATCCATATCCAGGGATAAAAAGAATCGTACCGATCGGGAATATATTTAAATCCGCAGCAATGGTTGAATATAAGTCTCGTTTCACACGCACCCCGGAATAGGTAATCCCATATTCCGGATGATCTGGTGTTTTTCCTGTTGACTCTACTCCTGCCGTATATCCTGTCGCCACAACAACCATGGATGGATATTTTGACCAATCAAACGCTTCTTCAAGACGAAGCGATTGATTAATGGCCTTTTTCGAAGAAATTTGCGGTTTGTTCTGTTTCTCGTAATGCTTCCACTGTTTATCTATCGCAACATATTGTCCTTTATTCCATATGTCAAAAAAATGGTCATCTGTGTAGAAAAATGATGATGCATCATACAAACTGTTAGAAATCGTTTTCGCTTCGACACCTGAAATCGATTGTAATGTCGCTAGTAGCGCCATTACAAACAATAATGACATGGTTATTCTTCTTATTATATTTTTTAGAAGAACCATTTCCTCACTCCTCTCACATTTCTATTTATCTCCACAAAAAAATAGAAATATTCATTGTGAGAAAAGTGAGGTAAAAAAAAAGACTTTCATATCACCATGAAAGCCTTAAAACATCTGGTATCCTTTCGCACGCAACGTGCGAATGACAAATCCAGCGCAAAGCGCACCGGCAAATCCGCTAGATAAAATTAAAATATCAGCCGGAGCCAGCGACAATACTTTACGCTTTAACGCTATAAAAGAAGCTTGTGGATCTGTAAAATATTGCGTCCACGGAATATCATCGATAATAAACATAAATACAAACGGGCATAAAATTGCCATAATCCAAGTCATACGCAACAACATATTTAATAAAAAGCCAATGCCGAAAAATAAAACAAAAAATAAAAGCATGGAAATTAGTACAACAGGCAAGCTCATTTGCATCCCTAATCACCTCCAGTACACCCTTTTTAAGTGTACTGAATCGGATAAAGGGAGTCAATTTTCAGAAACGGCTTACTTCTTTTGTTCGGTTCCTTTTCCTGAACATCCATAACAAGTTTCCGAGCCACCTAGCAAAAGTTGTACGTATCCGTTCCCTTCGCAATATGGGCATACCGTTTGTTCTGTATGTTTCATATTTGCCCCTCCATTTTCCCTAATTTTCTGATAATATACCAAAATTTTTTTCAAAAGAAAAAGAGGGATTTTCCTCATTTATCGTGATGTAAACGGATACATCAGTGGCATGCTTCTGTTTTCTTCATATTCCTTAATCTTTCGAATTTTTGAAATATAAACTATATTTTGTGTATCCAAACGGTTCCCCGGGATTGAGTCCGTCATGAGCCGGAAAATAGTGAAATGGTTCTAATTGCAATAAATATCGCAATAACCGAGATGTATGTCGATCTTCTCGCAATCTTTGCTTGCTTAAAAATTCAGCCGTGAACAATTCATCGGTTTGCACAGTAATCGTATGCGAAAAACATTTACATTTGTACGAATACCGTCCATTTTTCGCTAAAAAAAGAAAAGGTTGCTTCAGTATATAAATATGATATAAATGTTGAAAAAGGGCAAACATTGAAGTTTGCCCGTCTATTAGAAGAACTTGAATTTTCCTTTTTTCATTACAAGCGAAGGACCGCCAATTAAATAAAGAGCACGATTGTCGATCATTTTTTTCATAAAGCTTGCTTTTGTTCCCCAAATTTTTTTGCCGAATACAACTCCAATCGCATCATCCTCGCCAAGCGAACAAACCGTTCCTTTAATATCTGGACGGAATGGCTGCAATTCTCCTTGCTGACGAATTAGCACAGCAAGGTTTTTCGCGCACACTTCGCCTTCTTGCATAGCAATTTGTGCCGTTGGCGGATATGGGCGATTTGTTTCTTCATTAATGATTAACGAACAGTCACCAACGACAAAAATATCTTCGTGTCCTGGAACGCGCAAGAATGGGTCCACTTTAATACGACCGCGCATCGCTTCAAAGCCAGACTCATCGATTACATGGCTTCCGCGTACACCAGCGGCCCATACGACTGTGCCTGCTTTAATCTCTTCGATGTCGTCTCCTTTCGCTACGATAATTCCTTCTGGTGTACATTCTTTAATGGCAGTGCCGATTTTAAATTCAACGCCTTTACGCTCTAATTGGTTAACCGCATATTCAACCAGTTCCGGATCAAAACCTGGAAGCGCTGTCGGCGCTGCCTCTACACAAATAATACGAACTTTATGCGGGTCAATATCATACTCGCGGCATAATTCAGGAACACGGTTTACCAATTCGCCTAAAAACTCAATACCTGTAAATCCAGCACCACCAACGACAATCGTTAGACGTTCATCCCGTTTTTCTTCTTCTGTATTATACGTAGCAAATTGATACTCAATATGTTCACGAATTTGCCGCGCTGCATTCACGTTTGCAATAGAAAAAGCGTACTCTTTTAGCCCTTTAATTCCAAACGTCTCTGATTCAAATCCAAGAGCAATAACTAAATAATCATAAGTAAGTTCGCCATTTTTCATTAACACTTTCTTTTCATCAGGAAGTATTTTGACAACCGTGTCTTGCACAAATTTTACCTTATTACGATCAATCACATCGCTAATTGGATAACGAACTCGGTCATGATGCAATGTACCGGCTGATGCTTCGTGAAGCCATGTTGTTTCATAATGGTAGTCGTTTTTGTTCACGAGTGTAATGCTCGCCTCATTGATCCCAACAAGCTCTTGCAAACGTACTGTTGTCATTAAACCGCCATAACCAGCACCTAAAATGACGACATTTGGTTTTTTCAATTAAATCACTTCCATCCTTTTTAATTTTTTTGTAATTTTGTTTATAGATTTTGCCGCCATGCACATTTTTATCGGGCAAAGTTTGTGAAATTATTCACGTTAATCGTCAAAAAAATGTTAAACAATTGTCACAAAAAATTAACAATGCATCCACAAAACATATTAGCCCTTTTTTTCAATCTTTTCAAGCGTTTTTTATATTTTTATTAGCTACAAAAATCCCCATAAATAACAAATGGCTTTTATGGTATGATAAGATGGTGAGGGTAATTTTATTTGTGGGGGAGGAATCTTTGATAATGAAAGAAGACCAAAAAATATATGATGTTACCATTATAGGAGGCGGACCGGTCGGGCTGTTTGCCGCTTTTTACGGGGGATTAAGGCAGATGAGCGTAAAAATTATCGAAAGCTTGCCGCAATTAGGAGGACAACTGTCTGCTCTTTATCCTGAAAAATACATATATGATGTTGCTGGATTTCCTAAAGTACGCGCTCAAGAATTGATTGATCATTTAAAAGAACAAATGGAGAAATTTTCACCAACTGTTTGTCTTGATCAATCAGTGGAAATGTTAGAAAAATTGGAAGATGGAACATTTAAATTAACGACAAACAAAGAAATACATTATTCCAAAACTGTTGTTATTACCGCAGGAAACGGCGCCTTCCAGCCTCGACGCCTTGAATTAGAAAATGCAACGCAATATGAAGGAAAAAATTTATACTACTTCATTAATGATTTAAATCAATTTAAAGGGCAAAAAGTACTCGTTTGCGGCGGCGGAGATTCCGCCGTGGACTGGTCGCTTATGCTAGAACCAATCGCTGAAAAAGTGACGATTGTACATCGACGCGATAAATTCCGCGCTCATGAACATAGTGTGGAAACATTGATGAATTCCACAGTCAATGTGAAAACTCCATTTGTCCCTGTGGAGTTAATCGGTGACGAAAAGGGCATTCGCCAAGTTGTCATCGAACATGTGAAAGACGGTCTGCGCGAAACGATTGAAATCGATGCACTGATTGTGAACTATGGCTTTATTTCCTCGCTTGGGCCAATTAAAAACTGGGGACTTGAAATTGAGAAAAACTCCATAAAGGTTAACTCCAAAATGGAAACAAATATTCCTGGCGTTTACGCTGCTGGCGATATATGCACATATGAAGGAAAAATAAAACTCATTGCTTGCGGATTCGGCGAAGCGCCGATCGCAATCAGCAGCGCAAAAACGTATATCGACCCAACAGCGAGAATGCAGCCGGCACACTCCACTTCATTATTCTAATTTGCTTTTATGTTCACAAAAATGAAAGGGATGCTTTATGTATAAAAAGCATCCCTTTGTTGCGCCCAGTTTGAACAGATTACTTCCATTTTCCTTCTGTTTGCGTGCCGTGATTTGTTCTCTTAACTGTACATTTTCCTGCGCTAATGCTTGCGAGCATCATTAGCACTGTTCCGGCGTGCCTGCATTCGTTGCTGTTCTAAACGATGAACCGCAACCGCATGTGGCGATCGCATTCGGATTGTTAATCGTAAAACCGCCACCCATTAACGATTGTTTATAGTCAATCACTGTTCCTTGTAAAATTGGCGCGCTTTCTTTATCGACTAGAATTTTAATTCCATGCTGTTCAAATTCATGATCGTCTTCATGACGCTCATGGTCGAATCCCATTCCATACGATAAACCGCTGCAGCCGCCGCCTTTCACTCCAATGCGAAGGTATGCCCCTTCTTCCTCATGTTCTTTCATCATATCTTTAATTTGAAGCGCAGCTGCTTCTGTAAGTGTAATAATATCAGCCATTGCGATCCCTCCTTATGGATAGTATATCGCTTTCCATACATGTTTCTCAAATATTTAATAGTAATACACACCTGTACAAATCGTTTCCGCCGGTCCTGTCATCCGCACATTTCCCTCATCTGTCCATGTAATGATTAAATCCCCGCCTGCCAAATGGACGACCGTTTCTTTATTTCGCGCTGTTTTTCCATTTAATACGGAAGCAACAACAGCTGCACACGCCCCTGTACCGCAAGCTTGCGTCACTCCAGAGCCGCGCTCCCATACGCGAAAATGGAGTTCATGGTCGTTTACCACCTCGACGAATTCGACATTTACCCCTTCAGGAAACCGCTCGTCCTTTTCCACAATCGGACCAAGTGTCGTTACCGGCGCTGTTGTGATATCATCCACGTAAAAAATGACATGAGGGTTTCCCATCGAAACGGCTGTAATTTCATACTGTTTTCCATCGACTTCAAACGGTTCTGCAACGACTCGTTCCGCATCCAGACCAATCATCGGGATCTCGCTCCGCTTTAAACGCGGCTTTCCCATATCAATGGTAACGTTTGTAACGGCTCCATTTTCTACGGTAACCTCTGCCTTCACGAGTCCGGACAATGTTTCAATAAAAAAGGATCGGTCTTTTACCATTCCATGCTCATATGCATATTTTGCGACACAACGCAAGCCATTGCCGCAATTTTTCCCTTCAGAACCGTCGCTATTAAAAATCCGCATTTTTACCGGAGCTACTTCTGACGGGCAAATGAGAATCATGCCATCCGCTCCGATTCCGGTATTTACGTTGGATACTTTCACCGCTAAGGACGATAATAATGATTCTGGAATTGTTTCTTCAAACATATTTACATATATATAACTATTGCCGAGCCCATGCATTTTTGTAAACGAAAATTTATTCATTATTTCCTCCTTGAAATAAAAAATTTTTTATACATAAGTATAAATCGAAAATAAACGGGACACAATGAGAATATCCCCCGTTTTTTCATAATATACACCTTAAAGAGGATGTCTGATGGGACATCCTCGTTTTTTATGTCACAGCGAGTACATACTATCCATATAATATTCCAAGAATGATCGAAGTGCGGTAAAAATAGTTAATAAAAACAGCGGCTAATCGTCTTGATATAGCCGCTTCCTTTCGTTCAAAACATCGGATTTTCCTCTAAATAACGATAAATATTTTCTACTAGCTGTTCAGGCGTATCTCCGGTTACGATTTCGCCATTGACTAAAGCGAAAAGAGTTTCCGCACACCGAGTGCAGTAGCTTAAACAGCTGTATTCTATAATATCCAAATTAGGATCCTTTTCTAGTATTTCTAACGCTTTTTGCGATCCGCTCGCTAAATTGCTGATGCAAAACTCAATCATTGGCTGAATCATCGTTTTCTCACCTTCCTACTGTTTTTCATCGTAACGGTTTTTTTTAGAAACGTCAATTCAGACACTTCGTTTGCCATTATATCTTCTTCCTTTGTCAATGCTTTCCGAAAAATTGTTGTTATTTTGCCACAATTTCGTTATACTTTTTTATGGCATTTTGCGTTTTATAAAACGATAAAAGGGGTATTTTACAATGAGACACCTTGTGCTGCTCGGTGGAGGATACGGAAATATGCGAATTTTGCTTCGCCTCCTCCCAAACCATTTACCAGAAGATGTTCATATTACACTCGTCGACCGTATTCCATATCATTGTTTAAAAACAGAGTATTATGCACTCGCAGCAGGAACGATTAGCGATCATCATATTCGCGTTCCATTTCCAGAACATCCGCGTCTTACCTACCGTTTCGGTGAGGTCGTAAACATTGATCTCAACCATCAAAACGTACAATTGCAAGATGGAAGCAGTATCCAGTATGATGATTTAGTGATTGGGTTAGGATGTGAAGATAAATACCACGGCGTCCCAGGTGCTGAAACATTTACACATAGCATTCAATCGATTGAGAAAGCGCGAGCGGCATACGAAGCATTAAATAATTTACCGCCTGGCGCTATTGTCGGAATTGTCGGTGCGGGACTAAGCGGCGTTGAATTAGCAAGTGAATTAGCCGAAAGCCGCCCTGATTTGCACGTCAAACTGTTTGACCGCGGAGAACGAATTTTGCCAATGTTTCCAAAACGGCTCAGCGACTATGTGGAAAGTTGGTTTAAACAACACGATATTGAAATCGTTCGCGGTTCTAACATTACAAAAGTAGAAGAACATACTCTTTATAATCACGATCATCCGGTTCATTGCGATGTCATTGTATGGACAGCGGGAATACAGCCAAACCGTGTCGTCAGAAACTTGCCAGTAGAGAAAGACAAACAAGGCCGTGTTATTTTAACGAAACAACATCACATTCCTGGATATGAAAATGTATACGTAGTTGGTGATTGCGCAAGTTTGCCGCACTCTCCAAGCGCGCAGCTTGCAGAAGGGCAAGCGGAGCAAATCGTTCAAGTATTACAAAAACGTTGGAAAGGAGAAGAGCCACCGAGCGAATTCCCGCCAATTAAATTAAAAGGTATTCTCGGGTCGCTCGGCAGAAAACATGGATTCGGCCTTCTCGCTGATCGTCCAATCACCGGGAGAGTCCCTAGATTGTTAAAATCAGGAGTATTATGGATGTATAAATATCACAACGGTTATTAATGAAAAAAGGGAGATCTTCGTTCCAAGATCCCCCTTTTTATCATCGATAACCATACTTCTCCATTTCTGCATAAATCGCCTTTAGCTTTGGGTTTCCTTCTCCGACAATGGCACCCTCAATCACAATAACAGGGTAAAATAAATCTTCTTCGATCACTTTTTTGGCAAACGCCTTTTTCTCCTCATCATCTTCTGGTGGGTTAAAAATATCAATATACGTAATGGAAAACGGCTGGTCTGGATATTTCCGTTTAATAGCTGCTTCTAGCCATTCATATGTTTCTTTGGAAGATGGCAATTGCACACAAGATGGACAAATCACATCGGCACCATATACGCATATTTCTACTTGCTTCAGCGTCATATATTTCCACCTTTCATATCATAAAAACAAAATTTATTATTAGATTTTTTTCTTTATCATGATTATAATAAACTTAAAGAAAGGAGTCGATAAAAATGACGGATCAAGAAATCAAAGAACAAGTGCAAGAAGTTTTGGATAAACTGCGCCCGTTTTTGCTTCGTGACGGCGGGGACTGCGAATTAATCGACGTTGAAGACGGTGTTGTCAAATTACGCTTGCTCGGTGCATGCGGAAGCTGCCCAAGCTCAACGATTACATTAAAAGCCGGAATTGAACGCGCACTCTTAGAGGAAGTACCAGGCGTTGTCGAAGTAGAACAAGTATTCTAATCACGAGGTTCATGCCAAAAATAACAGCGGTTTCCCAATGGAAACCGCTGTTATTTTTCAAGCGCCAGCTTATATACTTGACTGCCTTTTTGTGCCACCTTCAGGGATTCTACCGCACAATCTGGAAAGTGCGGAAGCAATTTTTCTTTTAAGCTTTCTCCTTTTCCAGGTTCGGCAAAAGCAAGAACGGTAGGACCCGCCCCGCTTAATGCCGCCCCAAACGCTCCGTATCGCGCAGCCAACGTCTCTACAAGCGATAGCTGCGGGACAAGTTCTTTACGATAAGGCTGATGAAATAAATCAGCTGCCATCATTTTTCCGGCAAGTTCCCAATTTTTCGTTAATAACGCCGCGACTAATACGTTGCTGACCGCACTTGCCTCGACGGCCTCTTCGCGCGCCAGCAGCTGTGGCAAAACGCTGCGGGCTTTTTTTGTTTCTAACTCATACGAAGGGATGACAGCGACTAAATCGAATTGCACGTTTGGAACATGAACGATATTTGTCTCTTCTTGGCGATGACTGCCAATGACAAGCCCTCCATATAAAGAAGCGCCGACATTATCCGGATGCCCTTCATAACAGCTGGCCAACCTCATTTTTTGCTCTAAAGTCAGCGATAGACCTGCAAGCTCATTGGCCAGCTCAATTCCCGCTACCACTGCTGCTGCACTGCTTCCTAAGCCGCGCGTAAATGGAATATCACTATATACATCGACCGCACAGCTCGGCAACGTACGCCCGTATGTTTGAGCGACTTGCGCCGCCACTTGATAAATTAAATTGTCTGTTCCCGGCGGAATTGCTTTCACTTCAGGAGATCGGGGAATAAATTTCCATTCATCTGCCAACCTGACTTCTAACGTCAAATAACGGGATACTGCGAGACCAATCGAATCAAAACCAGGTCCTAAATTCGCCGTGCTTGCTGGGACGACGATTTTTAACATCCCATCTTCTTTCATTGATGGACAACTCCTTGAATATGCTCAAACACAATCGCCTCATCATTCGGAAGTACGGTTGGTTCAATTTCCGCTGTTTCCATCGCAATTGCCGGATCTTTCAGCCCATTTCCTGTCAACACCGCCACAACGGTGCTTCCCTTTCTAATTTCATTCCGCTTCCGTTGCTTGATCACTCCCGCAATGGATGCGCAAGAAGCAGGCTCAGCAAAAATTCCTTCCTCCCGCGCAAGCAGTTTATACGCTTCTAAAATTTCCGCATCCGATACTTCATCAATTTTTCCATTTGATTCCGTTGCCGCTTGCACCGCTTTTTCCCAGCTTGCCGGATTGCCAATACGAATCGCCGTCGCGATCGTTTCCGGATGCTCAATCACTTGATTGCGGACAATCGCCGCCGCTCCCTCCGCCTCGAATCCGCGCATTTGCGGAAGACCAGTTTGTTTCGCCGCATGATACTCTTTAAATCCCTTCCAATAAGCAGTAATATTCCCCGCATTGCCGACCGGAATCGCAAGCACATCCGGCGCTTTGCCAAGCTGGTCGCAAACCTCGAATGCCGCTGTTTTCTGCCCCTCGATACGATATGGATTTACCGAGTTGACAAGGGTAATCGGGGCGATATCGCTAAGGCGGCGCACCATTTTTAACGCTTCATCAAAGTTTCCCTCAATCGCAAAAATTTCTGCTCCGTACATAACTGCCTGGGCTAGTTTTCCCATTGCAATTTTGCCATTCGGAATCACGACAATACAGCGCAACCCTGCTCTTGCCGCGTAAGCCGCAGCAGAAGCGGACGTATTGCCTGTCGAAGCGCAAATAATCGTATGGCTGCCCGCTTCTTTCGCCTTTGCGACCGCCATCACCATGCCACGGTCTTTAAACGATCCCGTCGGATTTGCGCCTTCCACTTTTACGTACAATTCCACATCAAGCTTTTCCGATAGCCGTGGCAGCGGAATAAGCGGTGTATTTCCTTCGTTTAAAGAAAGCATCGGGGTATTTTCATTGATTGGCAAAAATTCACCGTACGCCTGCAACAGCCCTTTCCATGTCATTATTTTCCCTCTCCTTCAACGCGATACGAGCTCTTTACTTCATGAACAATTTCTAAATCACGCAATTGCTGTAAAATGTCCTCGTAATCTTTTTGTGACGCACGATGAGTAACGATTACGATTTCCGCAAGCCCATCTTCTTTTAAAGGCAATTGTAAAATTTTTTCGAAGCTAACACCGCGTTCAGAAAATAGTGCCGTAATTTTCGCAAACGCACCAACTTGATCTTTCACATGAATACGCAAAAAGTATTTCGAAAAAATTTCTGATGCGGATTTTAGCTGCTTTTCGTACTGCGGCGCAACGGCATTGCATCCGTTTACTCCCAATCTCATATTTTTCATGACGGCCACTAAATCAGAAACAACAGCAGTCGCTGTTGGCAAACTTCCCGCTCCAGGTCCATAAAACATCGTCTCGCCGACCGCTTCGCCATACACATATACCGCGTTGTATTCATCATTAACGGACGCAAGCGGATGGGAATCAGGAAGCAATGTCGGCTGGACGCTTACTTCTACTTTGTTTCCATCACGCTTAGCAATGCCGATTAATTTCATCGTGTAACCGAGACGTTTGCTGTAGTTAAGGTCTTCTTCCGTAATCGATGTTATTCCTTTTACTTGAACATCATCTAAATCAATGTTCATGGAAAATCCGAGACGGGCTAAAATAGCCATTTTTCTTGCTGCGTCTAATCCTTCTACATCCGCGGTTGGATCTGCTTCCGCATATCCAAGCGCTTGTGCTTCTGCCAATACTTCTTCATAGGATGCACCGTATTTACACATTTTTGTTAAAATATAGTTTGTTGTTCCATTTACAATCCCCATCATTTTCGTAATGCGGTCCGAAGCAAGACCATCAACAAGGCTGCGCAAAATCGGAATTCCTCCAGCAACACTTGCTTCATAAAATAAATCACAGTGATTTTCCACTGCCACTGCCAACAACTCTGACCCATACAATGCCATTAAATCTTTATTTGCCGTCACCACATGCTTGCCTTGCCGCAATGCGCGAAGCAAATATTGACGAGTTTCCTCGATTCCCCCCATTACTTCGATAATGACATTGATTTCTGGATCATCAATGACGTCTGTAACATTTGTTGTCAACAACGATGGTTCCACGCGCACGTCCCGTTTTTTATATATATCTCTTACAAGAATTTTTTTGATTTGCACCGGACAACCTACTTGATGCATCAGCCGTTCTTGATGATTTTCAATAATTTTTACAACACCGCTCCCAACAGTACCTAATCCTAATAAACCAACTAAGATTGGCTTTTCCATATTCCCCCGCCTTTCTGTATCTCCTGAATAAACATTTGTTTTTCTATAGTAGACATTATAAAAGATATTGCTTTGTTTTACAATGACTAAAATGACTAATTTTTATAATAAATATTGAAAACGTTTAATATCAAGTAAATTCGGATAATTTTTTACAAAAAATAGGCAGCCCTGCTTCATAGGACCGCTTTATCGTGAATTCCACTCTTTGTTTACAAGCGTTTCAGGCTGTTTTCCTTGCAACACGGCAATAATATTTCGGCTAGCTAATTCCATCATCTTTGTACGTGTTTCTCCCGTTGCACTTCCAATGTGCGGCAATGCAACAACGTTTTTTAATGTCAATAACGGATGGGAAGCGTCAATCGGTTCATGTTCAAATACATCTAATCCTGCTCCGGCAATTTCTCCGCTTACAAGCGCATCATATAAAGCTTGTTCATCAACGACCGCCCCTCTTGACGCATTGATAAATATCGCGGATTGTTTCATTTTGCGAAATGCTTCCCTGTTAAACATATGACGTGTCTCATTGGTTAACGGCGTTAAGCAAACAACAAAATCAGCGGTTGCCAATAACTCTTGAAACGAGCAATATGTCGCGCCAAGCTGCTTTTCTGCTTCTATGTTGCGGGAACGATTGTGGTACAAAATATTCATATCAAAACCGGCTGCCCGTTTTGCAACAGCCTGCCCGATTTTCCCCATGCCGACAATACCGATCGTTTTGTGATGGACATCCACACCAGCTAATAAAAATGGACTCCAGCTTTTCCATTTTCCTTCTTTGATAAATTGCGCTGCCTCCACTATACGGCGGGCGGTTGCCAACAACAAGGCAAACGTTAAGTCAGCGGTTGTATCTGTTAGTACATCAGGAGTATTGCAAACAGCAATTCCATATTTTGTCGCGGCCGGGACATCGATATTGTCAAATCCGACCCCCATGTTTGCAACAACTTTTAACGATTTTCCCGCTTTTAATACCTCTTGATCGATGACATCCGATACCATTGTTAATAACGCATCTGCTTTTTTCGCCTCATTGATTAACACATCGCGAGAAACTGGTATATCGTCATGCGGCCACATCGCTACTTCGGCGATATCTTTGATCGGAGCGATAATATCATCGGGAAGCTTTCTTGTAATAAACACATATGGTCGACCCATAACGCCCACCTTCTTTTATGTATTTTTTTCTATCTTATCATAATTGCGCCATTATCATAAAAAAAAAACGATGATTCCGTGATCACCGCTCTTATGATACGTGAGAAAACCAATCAATTTTCGGAAGATGAAGCTGGCGGTTCGATAGTCCGACAATATCCACAAATGACGCGAGAAATTGTTCATGCTCTCGGGAATGGTTGACAATATGACGTAACGTTTGTTCATATGCTTGTTTTTCTCTCTCTCCTTCTGATATATAATACCCTTCCACACATTCAAAATAATGAAGCGGGAAAAGAAGCCGTGCATAAATTAAGCGCCAGGCAAATGCCGATAACGGGGTGACCTGTTCATAGTCTCGAAAAAATTGCCGGATTCTTTCCACAGAAGCATTTTGTCTTTTTGTGTATATTTGCCGAACCCACTCCGCCAAATCTCTTGCACAATGATCATATACCCAATCCGTCGCTAACTTATGCTCCTTTCCCTCTATCCACTTTGCATCCGGCAACCGTTCATGGCAAAAAGTTGCATAGTCAATACCGACAGGCTCCTCATCTAACTCCGTATCCGCTACATATTGAATCGCATTTTCCGCCAAGCCAAGATAATATGGAAATGATTCAATAAAAAGACGATCAAACATAGTAGTAATTCCCATCTCTATTTTTCTTCTCCAAAATTGCTCCATCTGATCAAGGCGTGTTCCCCAAAATTCTTTCCATTGGCCTATCCGCCGACAATGAATAATCGAAATAGGACAAGTGCGGCCACGCTGATGAAATTTCGCTAATTCCCGACCAATCGAGATATTTCTTGCATATGGCGGAATGGACGTACGAACCATAACAATGGGCTGTCTGGCGTTGTAAGCAACCAGCTCTCCTGACTTGGTTGGAACAAACGATGCGACAGTGACATCTCCTTTCGATATCAAATAATGGCTCATTTTCTGCAATTCCTTTATTTCCGCTTCCGTACGCCCATGTACAGGAATAACGGTATAATATTGATTTTTGTATAGAAATGTATAATATCGTCCAATTTTCCCCATTCTTTCTGCCGAAATTTCGTATTCATGACGAATAAATTCTTGCATCACTTCTCTCCCTCCTTATAAAAGCAATATATGAATTCATTTGCAAAAAAATCTGTTTTTTCCCATATTTGCAAGCATCAAAGTTTACAGAAACGGCACATTTATGCCATGATAAACATATATAATAAAAAATAACTCCTTAAAGAAACAGGTGACGCCCATGAAAGAACCAATTATGAACAATCTTGAACAAACCGCCCGCCAATGGCTGGAAGAACGCGGGGTTACAATCAAAGACATCGCTGAACTTGTATATTATTTACAATCGAAATACCATCCAAATTTGAAACTAGAAGAATGTATTGAAAATGTGAACCGCGTGATTGCCAAGCGTGAAGTACAAAACGCGATACTCACTGGCATCCAGCTTGATAAATTAGCAGAAGAAGGCAAATTAGATGAGCCGTTGCAGTCTATTATTCAGCGTGACGAAGGTTTATATGGAGTGGACGAGATTTTAGCGCTTTCGATCGTAAACGTATACGGCTCCATCGGTTTCACCAATTATGGATATATTGATAAACAAAAGCCAGGCATTTTGAAATACTTAAATGATAAATCAACAGGAAAGTGCAATACGTTTTTAGACGATATTGTCGGCGCTATTGCTGCCGCTGCCTCAAGCCGCTTAGCCCATCGAGCGGCGAATGTGGAGTAAGCGGCGCTTTAGCGAAAAGAAAAAACGCCGCTCTTCGTTAGAGCGGCGTTTTTTAAATGCGATCCATCCATTCTTTTAGTGAATCGGCCGTATATGTTGGCTGTTTTTCATATCGTTGCAACAGTTCTTTTGTCGTTACTCCCGTATGGACAAGAAGCGTGTCCATTCCCGCATTCATTCCTGCCATAATATCGGTATCGTAGTAATCGCCGATCATTAATGTTTCCTCTCTCGGCACTCCCAACACTTTTAGCGCTTGTTCCATAATAATTTTTTCCGGTTTTCCAATAAAAATAGGCTGCACTTGGGTCGACACAGCAACAACAGCCGTGAGAGAACCGTTTCCCGGCAACAATCCTCGTTCTGTCGGAATCGCAATATCGGCATTTGTCGAAATAAACGTCGCGCCATTGCGAACGGCTAAACAAGCGATGGCAAGTTTTTCATATGTAATGCTTCTGTCAATTCCCATCACGACAAATTCAGCGTCTTCTTTCGCAAAAGTAAATCCTTTTTCTTCAAGAGCTGTGCGAATTCCTTCTTCGCCAATCACGTAAACAGAAGCATCCGTTTTTTTTTCAAAAATATAGTTTGCTGTCGCCTGGCTTGTTGTAAACACATGTTCTTCTGTTGCTGGAACGCCGAATGACTGCAATTTCTCCGCCACTTGTGCCGGTGTGCGTGAAGAGTTATTCGTGACAAATAAATACGGAATGCCTTTTCGATACAGCTCTTTTACAAAATCACGAGCTTCCGCGATACATTCTGTTCCTCGATACATTGTTCCGTCTAAGTCGATCAAATATCCTTTATACTTTTTCAACATCTTCACCTCTTTATTGATCATCACGTAACAAACTTATAAAAAGAAATGAAAAATGTCAAAAAGCAAACACGCCCCAATCCCCTCCCTTCTGTATTCCATTTAGAAGCGAGGGGGGCTTTACAAAGAAGTCTCCACGCAGAAGGAGGATATCTCTTTCTACCCGATAAATGGAGTGGAAGTCTCCTTGGTACAAGTTAACATTGGAGACGTGTTTGCTAAACGATCCATCAATTGCGGAACGCGGACACGGGACCAAGCTCGTTTTCTAAATACGTGCGAATAGCGGATGGATATGCTTGCAGTGCTGGAAAATGTTTTTGCACTTCCTCAAGCAATTTTGCGTGGTCGACATTCGTATAATGATGAACAAGCATTTTCCGATAGCCAATGATCGCTTTTAATCCTTTTGCATCATCCGCCGTTATAACCCGTTCATCCGTTAAAATATCGATAATATCTTCGTAACTGCCTGGGTCTCTCATAATAAAACCATCGATCATCGCATTTCCGACATCTAAAATTGCTTCAATCACTAAATGAACAATGCGCTCAAGAACAAGTTGAGACAATTCATCATCCCACGATGGCTTTTGTTTATAAATATGCAACAGTTTTTCCATATAGCGCAACGTTTCTTCGATTTTATTACGATCTACAAAATACATGATTACTTCCTCCCATATTCCATCTCTTTTTCATTGTACCATAATTATACGAATACGAGACATTTCACATATCGTTTGTTATGATGGAAGTACGCACATTTCTTACTGGAGGGCGGAGTTTATGAACGAGCGTTTTTACTTATATGACGATACGGTCGATACGAAAACGCGTTTTGTCAGTTTTTTAGGAGAACGGCAACGATTTGATTTAGCCATTATCCAAACAGATCGTTTTTACGGAAAATATTTAGTCCTTGATTTGCAAAGCAACCGTTTTGCAATTATTGGACAAGACGATTTAGAAGAACCGGGATATTTGGAACATGCTTACCGCTTGAGTGAAGAAGATGCCAATGATTTACGATCATTTTTATATGAATGCATTTCATAGCTGCCTTCTCATTAGGGGACATTATAAATAATCCCCATCCTGAGGAAGGTGAAACAAATGCAGGAAAAGGAAAAGTATAGCGATTTTTCCACCGTGGAAAAACAGAAAAATTTTTTAACGGCCGAAGAATTTCCAGAAGGACCGTACGGTTCTCCGCGCCGCGCAGACGAACCAGTGCAAAACAAAAGCACCCCATGGAAAAAGGGACAGCGTTACTATAGTGCTTTTAACTACGAATACAAATCATTCCACCAAGACATTCCAAGACAAGACCCTGGCGCGCATCCGCCGCACGATGACCCGCGGGAAAATGAACAATTCCCATACGGTCAAGCATAATAGTTGCGGCTATCCTCATAAAAAGGATAGCCGCGTTTTGTTTTATCGTTTTACCTTACGAAGCACAAAATACGCACAACCAAAATTGCAATATTCATACAAATATTCTGATAATGTGCTAATTTTCGTATCATATGTTGCTTTTTGGTTATGATCATCAAAAAATCCGCGCAAACGAAGTTGGTTGTATCCCCAGTCTCCCACAATATAGTCATACTTACTTAAAATATCTGCATATCGCGCACGAAACGCCTCTTCATTAAACGCATTTTTCACGTTTTCCACTAATTCATAACATATATTGTTAATGCATATCATCCTTTTCACCTTGCCTTTCCACTTTCATCATAAACGATGAAACGTTCCCAATCAATTACTGTTATCAAAGTTCATAAAGAGGAACATCCTGAAGGTGAAGGGGGTGTTTGCAATGAGAAAAACATTGCTTGCGGTCACATTAGGTACAGCTGTAACATTAGCAGGCTGTGCGCAAATGGGACAAGATAACAATACCGATGTATATAAACGAAGCGGTAATACGATGAACGTCACCGATCGCAACGATTTATATAATGAAAGAGGAGTGCCAAACGGCGACGATGCACGAATGAACAATTTTGGCTATGTCCGCCATCAACAAAGCCCTGTTCGCGGTGATGCAAACTTATATAACAATATGCCAACGTTCAATCGCGAGCGCGCGGCTGATTTAATCAGCAAGCTTTGCACACAACTGCCGAACGTTAAGGATGTCGCCACATTAGTAACAGACGAAGAAGTATTGATCGTTTATGATACAGATACAAAAAATCGTCAGGAAACAGCAGACCAAGTAAAAAAGACAGCTCTTTCTGTCGTTCCGCGCTATTATCATGTCTATGTGGCTGATGATCCACGCCTCATGAAAGATATCGAGCGCTTTGGACGTTTAGATTCCAACAGCCGAAATATCGATCAAATTATCGATGCAACGATTCAAAGAATGCTGAAATATCCGCAAGGCCGCAAACTAAGTGACGGGGAAAACGAAAATGGGGAAATGATTAACGAAACAAACGACCGTCTCGATCGTGATTTCCATGATGGTACGCCAAAGCCTGCAAAAATGAACCGATAACCTGAGAACAGAAAAACGGTCTGTCTTCATCTCGATGAAGGCAAGACCGTTTTTTACACACGTTTTACGCTTTCATCTGCCGTGCTGCCGAAGCCGCATTTACTTGTTCGTCTGCATGATAAGAAGAGCGAACGAGCGGACCAGCTTCGCAATGAGTAAATCCTTTGCTTAATGCGATTTCTTTTAATTCTCTAAATTCGTCTGGATGGTAATATTTCACTACTTTCAAATGCTTTTTCGTTGGCTGTAAATATTGGCCGATCGTTAAAATATCCACATGATTGGCGCGCAAATCATCCATTGCCTCAATAATTTCTTCTTTTGTTTCCCCAAGGCCGACCATAATACTCGACTTGGTTGGAATGTCCGGCTGCAATTCTTTCGCGCGGCGCAAAAATTCAAGCGAGCGCTCATATGTCGCGCGTGCGCGCACTCTTGGCGTTAATCGGCGAACCGTTTCAATATTATGGTTTAAAATATCTGGACGTGCATCCATTAATGTTTTTAAGTTCTCATATACTCCACCCATATCGGAAGGAAGCACTTCAATCGTCGTAAATGGATTTTTGCGGCGGATGGCACGGACCGTTTCCGCAAATACAGCCGCTCCTCCATCTTTCAAGTCATCGCGAGCGACAGCAGTGACAACAACGTGTTTTAAGTTCATAAGGCGAACCGATTCGGCAACACGTTCCGGCTCTTGCCAATCTAGTTCCGTCGGTAATCCTGTTTTTACCGCGCAAAAGCGGCACGCACGAGTACATACGTTCCCTAAGATCATAAATGTTGCCGTTCTTCGTACCGCCCAACATTCATGAATGTTTGGGCATTTTGCTTCTTCGCATACGGTATGTAACCGGTTTTCACGCATCAATTTCTTTAAGCCAGTATAATTTTCATTTGTATTCAGCTTTATTTTTAACCATTCCGGTTTGCGAAGGTGCTCTTCATTTGTTGCCATTGTTCTCACTCCAATAGTTTTATTTATATTTTTCATTATAAAAAAAACAGCAAATAAACACAAAGAAATTAGTCACCCCTCACTTTCCGCATTTTAACATTTATGAAATAAGCGAATCTCCTCAAACTAAATAAAGGAGATGAATGGAAAGGGGTAGAAGTATGTGTACCGATTTATATTTGGCATTGTAATGATGATAATTATATTCACGACACCAAAAATCATATTTAGCCAAGAAAAATTCGATGAAGAAGAGATTTATCAGAAACGAATGGAGTTATACAAAAAAGCAGAAGCAGCCTCGCTGATCCCTTGGTATTATTTTGCGGCGATTGATCAATATGAACGGAACGTCCGTCAAGTGCGCCGTGATTTGCCTAAACCTACCGGCGTACTTGGCATCTATATCAAACCGGAAATTTGGGCGGGGCCTTTAAATAAAAACCCTCATGATACCAATCCGTTTACGATTTCGCAATTTGGCGGTTTTGGTATGGATGGAAACGGAGACGGTGTCTCCGATCCGACAGATGATGAAGATGTTATTTTTGCTATGGCACGCTTTCTTCAATCGTATGGAATCGATCATAAACATATAAAAATGGCCCTTTGGGACTATTATCAGCGAAGCAAAACGGTTGATTTAATTTTAGGCAAAGTAAAAATTTACAAAAAGTATCAGACGTTAAAGTTAGATGATCATGTATTCCCGCTTCCGCTTCATGCGAATTACAGCTATCGGGATACATGGGGTGACAAAAGAGGTTGGGGAGGACGCCGCATTCATGAAGGGACAGATATTTTTGCCAGCTACGGTGTCCCTGTACGGTCGACCTGCTACGGAATTGTAGAATTAAAAGGATGGAATAAATATGGGGGATGGCGTGTGGGTATTCGTGATATTAATAACACTTATCACTATTTTGCTCATTTAAATGGATTTTCCCCTAACTTACGTGAAGGACAAATCGTGGAACCAGGAACCATTATCGGCTCGGTCGGCAGTTCGGGCTACGGACCGCCAGGGACGGCTGGAAAATTTCCGCCACATCTTCATTATGGAATGTACAAAGATAACGGATATACGGAATGGTCTTTCGATCCGTATCCTCACCTGAAAGCGTGGGAACGCGCGGAAAAACAAAAGAAAAAATAAGGAGGTCGGAATGAAACACCGACCTCCTTTTCCTTTACATATCATTATGCATTTTGTTTTGCTTTTCTCACCGCATGAATAATGCTTGCCGCTAAACCTCCCCAAATGACGACGATACCAACAACCATCATGACAACCGCACTTGTTTCCATCTATCTTAAACCCCCTTGCTTTCCGTCTGGTGCGTTTCTCTGACAGTAGAACCGTGCCATTGCTTGAATGAAAGCAAGATTCCGATTGCAATGACAGCAAGCGCGACAACCCAGCCGAACGACGTAACAAACCAAGTTTCGTATCCTGAGTAATTTTCTTTAATATTTGTCCGAATGTTATCCACCATCATATATCCTAACACAAGCGGCGTGATGACGCTTAAGCAAACTTTCCACCAGGCACCGAGCATAATATCGGAAACGCTGTTCGCATGCTCTTGCAAGTTATTAAGCTCGCGCACAACCCAAGCAATTACAACAACCTCAACAAGTCCCGCCAACGCAATGCCAAAGTTGTTAATAAAGTAATCGACGACATCTAACAAATATAAACCGCCATGCGACGCAAAGAAAAGAGATAATAACGCCGCAACGCCTCCTCCAAACAATACCGATTTCGTACGGGAAACACCAAACTTTTCCTGAATCCCGGCAATATACGTTTCGCAAATCGAAATGAGAGATGTTAGTCCCGCAAGCGTTAACGATAAGAAAAAGAGAACACCGAAAAAGGCATTAAGCGTCGGAAACTCGTTAATAATTTTCGGAAACACTACAAATGCTAATCCGACACCGCTGCTTACCACTTCATCTACCGCTACCCCTTGTTGTTGCGCTAAAAAGCCAAGAGCACTAAATACTCCAATTCCAGCCAACAATTCAAATCCAGAGTTTGCAAATCCCGTAATAAACGCGTTATTTGTTAAATCTGATTTTTGTGGAAGATAACTGGCATACGTGACCATAATAGCAAAAGCAATGGATAAGCTAAAGAAAATTTGTCCATACGCGGCAATCCAAACTTTTCCGCTCATAATTTGGTCCCAATCCGGTTTAAAGAACACGTTTAATCCTTCTAATGCCCCATCAAGCGTAACCGCGCGAATAACAATGATAAGGAAAAGAACAACAAGCGTTGGCAAGAAAATTTTGTTTGCCAATTCAATTCCTTTTTTAACGCCTTTATAGAGCACACCTAACGTAACAATCCAGACAATCACCAGCGGAATAAGTACATTAAGCGAAATTCCTCCTAATTGACCCGGTTTATCCGCTAAATGCAAATAATTTTTAAAAAGAAAACTTTCTGTATCTTCTCCCCACTTTAAATTAAAGGAAAATACCGTATAAGATAATGCCCATGCAATAACAACGGAATAATACGTAGAAATAACAAACGAAATAAGCACTTGCCACCAGCCAATCCACTCCGCGTTTTTATGAATGCGGGAAAGCGATAGGGGCGCAGAACCTCGGTATTTATGACCGATGGCAAATTCCATCACTAACAACGGAATCCCTGCAGTAAGCAAAGCGAATAAATACGGGAAAAAGAATGCTCCGCCGCCATTTTCATAAGCGACCCCAGGGAAACGCCAAATGTTTCCGAGCCCGATCGCAGAGCCAGCTGCTGCTAAAATAAACCCTGCGCGCGTTCCCCATTGCTGTCGATTCTCCATTTACAGTCCCCCCATTTTTTGTAGAATAATATAATTTTTTATTTTCTGATTTATCTGTCTTTTATAAGTATAGTATACTTCCTATTAGTCGAGAAGTCAAAGCAATATTAGACTTCTATGTTTGTTATTTCCATGTAGGAAAAAACAATGGCAACTTGTCCTATATTACAAAACTTTTTTTCTTCTTTACATAAAATAAGTAACGCCCATGATATGACATGCTTATTACGCCGTAACCCGAGCCGGCGAACATATAAAAAATCTTCACCGACCCGGCAGGCGACCGAAAAACGTTAAGCTAATGAGAAGGCACTTTAAAAGATGGGTTGACATTGCCGCCATTATTATAAAATTCCGGAACCTCTCCTTGAATCACATGCATCGCAATCGGAATTTTTGTTGAGACGGTTGCAGCTTTTGCTGAAAACGGGATTACTACTTGAATATCTACGGAAACGTGAATATCCACTTCAATTAACACGTTATTAATCCCAAACGGCTTAATTTCTTTTGTTACATCCGATAATACATTACCAATAATTTGAAATTGGACAGGAACATGCGGCCCGAGATTGCCAAGGAGTGAATTATTGGTGACTTGGCCAATTGGAATATAATAAATAATTCCGCTATTTTTCCCTTTTTCCGGTTCGGCGTCAGGAAGTTCGAGTTCTTCAATCTTTCCTTCCGTTGCCGCTTTTAAACTTTGCATTACATAGTCGTCCGTATTTGCTAAAATTCGATTTACAATGACTGCATTAAAATCCACCGAAGCAATTTTGCCATTTTCATCTTTCTGTACTGTAATTAAATCACTCATTTCCGGATTGTCTTTTAAAAACTGTTGTTCAATTGCATTATTAATGACTAAATTGGCAATTCGTTTCGTTTCCTTTTCAGCAATTTCCATTAAAACTGGTTCGATCCTTTTATTCACAATCCAAAGACTGAGAGCTGTGGAAAACATAAAGAAAACAAATGTCAATAAAAATACATATCGAAAGGGAAGCGGGCCTCTTCTCGGAAAGCGTGCGGGAAATCTAGGCAAAATAAAATCCCTCCTTTACAAGCTATATGTATGCTTGAAAGGAGGGAGATAACGCAAATTGTTATATAATTTTTTACCGCATCTTCAACAAAGCATCTTTTCCTTTCATACCGACCGTAATTCCCAACTCTTCAGCAGCTACTGTCACCGATTCTAAAGGCGCTTCAAGCAGTTGTTCAATCGTGCGCACCCCGACCGCCCTTCCAGCGACAATTCCGCGGTCGCGCAGTTTCTCATTCAATAGCGCCACATCGAGCGCGCCGCACATAATGTACCCTTTTTCACTTGCTACGGCAAGCAAATTCGTCTTTGGTAATTGAACGGAAATAGCAATAAATGGATAATGATCGATCGTAATAGGAGTTACGTTGATCATGATAAAGCCACACTCCTTTCCCTACTTTAATGTATGAAATAGGGAAGGAAATGTGCTTATTTTTGGTTTGCTAATTTCCATGCCAAAACATCCCGTAAAAATTCCGGCATATAATATTCTTTTTTCGAAGCGCGTTGGATTTGGGGATAAAAATTTCCGATCGCAAACATATCAATCGTCGCCACATCATATAGTTGATCTGGATTTAATGGCTCACCGTTAATCATAATGTGGCGAATATGTTCGGATCCATCTTTACTTGTTTCTGTTTCCAGTTCGACTCCATCATATACCATTTGCCCCATCACCTTGCCGCGAAAACCAAATCCTTTAAATTCTAAGTATTTCATTCTTTCTGTATTTGCTTGTAAAATAATTTCCTTTAATTCTGCGCCCCGAAGCTGCACTTTACACGGGTTGATCGGATGCGGACAAATACGGTGTAAATCTTTTTTTGTTACTACTCCTTTGTAAAGCGGCTCTAACAGGACACCTGCATTTACCATGCCGATTTCCGCTTTACACCATTCTTTAAGTGCTGAAGCGAGCAATTCGGCAAACGGAGACGGCGAAAACCATTGTAACGGCAAGTCTTCTTTCAATTCTGCGACTTGTTCCGCTTCCAATGTTGCTAAACTTTGCTGTTCTAATAACGATAAGGTGCGCTTCGTTTTCTCCAAATCCGGCAGACTTTTTACATCCACAACGGTAGCTAATGCTTTATATGTATGATCACTTTCCCCGATTTCTAACTTCACTACTCCAATAAACTTTCCATATTTCCCGGCTCCACACAATAATGTTTGATTAATCCTTTTTCCCTCTGGAAATAAATGATGGGTATGCCCTCCGAGGATAATATCAATTTCTGGTATCGTCTGAGCAATTTTTTCGTCCTCGTTGATTCCCAAATGCGATAATAAAATGACAAGATCCGCTTGTTTTTTCACTTCTGCCGCAATGTTTTCCAACATCTCAAGAGGCGGCGTCACTTTCCATCCTAATAACTCGTAAGATTTAGCGAAATAAGCCGTTAGTCCAATCACGCCAACACGAAACGTATCAGAAATAGGAATAATATAGTACGGATGCGCCCAAGAAGGACGTGTCCCGTCTTTCTTAAATAAATTCGCGACAATGACTGGAAAGCGGGCGTTTTTGTATAATGCATTTAGTTCCTCATGGTCAAGGGTAATTCCTTCATTGTTCCCAATCGTTACCGCATCATAATGAAGTTCATTTAATAAATCAACATTTGCTTTTCCCCTTGTTGCTTCCGTAATCGGATGAAAGCGATCAATAAAATCCCCAATATCAAACAACAACATCGTTTCGTTGTTTTTTTCATGCTTTTGTCTTTGTTCACATAAAAAATAGGAAATTTTCGGCCAATATTCAAAATGGCTATGCACATCGTTCGTATGGTATACATATACTGTCCGTTTCAACGAGCCTCCCCCTTTATGAAAAGCTTTCGTAAATAAGACGGATTCCTAAAAGAACAAGCACTAGGCGCAAGACGATGACCACTGTTTTACTGCGAAGCCGTTTATTAATGAAAGCACCTGTTTTCGCTCCAAACCAAACACCCGGAATTAGAGCAAGCGCAAATAGCCATTGTACATTCCCCATAAAAATATGTGTAAGCGAGCTGACAAGTGACGACAAAAAGATCATAAACATCGAAGTCGCTACCGCAACATGAGGCGGAAAGAAAAATAAAATCATCATCGCCGGCACCATTAATGAACCGCCGCCAATACCAAAAATCCCCCCAAAAAAACCAACGATGAAAGAGATGACAATAGCTACGATCGGGTTGTATCCATATGTCACCGTTTCCCCTTCATTCGTTGTGTAAGTGCGGGTAATTTTAAATGTTTTTCGTTGTGAACGTACTGAAGCATTTTTGCTGAAAGATAAAAAAAACGATACAGCGATTAAAAAAAGCCCAAAATAGAAAGAAAAATGCTCAAGGCTCAACTTATTATTCATCCACGCGCCAATGATCGCTCCAGGGCCGCTTCCGATAAAAAATAAAAGGCCGCTTTGATAATCAACCATTTTTTCTTTCATATAGGATAATGTTGATGATAGTCCGTTAAAAATAATGACGACGAGCGAAGTGCCGACAGCCGCTTGCGGGGTGACATGCGGCAACCAATGTGTAGAGCCTAAAAACAGCAAAGATGGCACGATGATCACTCCGCCGCCTAAACCGACTAAACTTCCGATCGTTCCCGCTAAAAAGCCGACAATGACTAGCAGCACATACTCCATATTCTCATCTCCAATAACTAAAATAAATCAAGCTGGCGCGGCGCTAAATCCGTATATTCAATGCCAAGCAAACGGATCAATTGCTTCGCATTATCCGCAGCATCCCCGCCGGAATTGTTGTTAAACAATACGTAAATATCCTTTGTCTTCGTTTTTAATGTTTTAATATGCGCCACCCATTCGCGCAATTCGTCTTCCCGATACCGATATAAATATCTTACGGCCCGCCAATTTTCTCCGCTTGTCGCTTTATTCCACCCATATACATTACGCCCATGCAAACGAATGAGCGTTTTTTCTGCATTTGTAGGATATAACACGGTCGGAATGGAACCTTCCCCAGCTTGCGGCTCATCGCAAATGCTATGAATCCATCCTTCTTCTGTCATAAACTGCAGCGTTTTTGCATAAAAGCGGGGGGAAAACCATGAACGATGGCGAAACTCAAGCGCTACCGGAACTTCTTTCATTTGCGCCTTGCACCAACGCAAATACATTACATGCTCACGGCGGCAATCAAACCATGGCGGAAATTGAAACAACACCATCGCTAGCTTTCCTGACTGGATAAACGGCTCAATCGAGTCTAAAAAAGCAGCAAACATCTCTTCCTTGCTCGAATACGGAATCGGGCCCCGCTCATGTCCCGTCATTCCTTGGTACGCTTTCACGACAAAGCGGAACGAATTCGGTGTTTCATGAATCCATTTCTCGACATTTTGGCGCGGCTGAATCGCATAAAAATACGAATCCACTTCTACAGTGGGAAAATGTGCGGCGTATTCTTGCAGCTTATCTTTCGCTGCAAGACCAGGAGGATATAAGCTATCGTGATCTCCCCAGCCGGTTAATCCGATATAAATCATACACCAATCACCTAACTTCATCATATCACAACTGTAAAAAATTTGAGAACAATGGAGAATACGTATAGCAAAAAGTAGAGAAATACATAAAAATGTGAAAACCATCCATTCACCATAGGCAAATGGATGATTTTGCAACAATCATTAACCGATAGATCTTTCCATTTCGAACTTGATTATTTTTGCTCACAGCATGGGCAAACAATACTTTACGATTATTGATTTTGTAAGGTTTTTCGAATTATTTAACCTGATTAAAAAAGTAACCCACTATAAAATTGTAAGTGTTTTGTGGGTGACCCACAAGCATCTAATCAGAAGGCCGGAGTCTTACTTGGCCTTCTTTTTTATGCACAAAATAGCCTACTCAAATCGAGTAGGTTTAATTATCGTTCGAATCGCCTGAGTTTCTTCATGAATATGTCGCGAAAATGCTTTTCAAGGAACTCTTCCATCCGCGATGCGATGAAGCACCAACGTTCCCCTTTTTTCTCCGGGTAGTACACAAACCCGCCGTTTTCTAAATCAAGCATTTGTCGGTAGCGAGGATGAAGAAGGATATTTTCTTTCAACCAGTCCTCGCTGTATCCAGTACGCTCCTTGAGATCCTGCATGGACCACCAGACTTTGTTCACGTTACCCATCCTTTCGACTGTTTGCTCGTCTCTCTCAATAAGCGGCACGGATGTGTCGTGGGATTTTATTTTGCGTTGCGCATCAGAATTTAATGCTTGGGTAATTTCCGCATACCAAGGGAGTAATAGGGACTTGTTTCTCTCCCCACTTTCGTAAAAGCCCGATTGCTTTTTCTGGATTTGTATAGGATAACTAGGCAAGTTTAACCGGGATTGCCTTTCTCTTTTGAAGCAAATCAAGATCGATCGGAAGTGTCATTTTCACTCACCTCCTTCACTCTGCGCATAATGATGTGTGTATATTATCACGCTCCTTGTTTCGTTTTCGAAACTTGGGGCTCAATAAAAAATTCAATTATAAATACCCATATTAAAAGTCGAAACCCTCACTCCGCCTTTTTGTTTCGTTTACCCTGAGCCCGACACAGTTTGAAGACCATTTTAGATAAACGAAAAGAAATACATGAGTCAATCGGGGAAGAAAGGATTTTTTATTTACTTTTCGAAAGTAATTTTTGAACCAACAAGACGAACGATGGCAATCTTTTTTACCATCGCTGTCGAAAATCCTCCCACCCCTAATTCCTGCGCCATTCAATGCTATTTTTAGGTTAACGATTGGATCAATGTTCACCGCTACATTACCCATTGTACCACTCAAGAACCACAATTAAATTAAAGATTATTCTTGAGTCAAGTAATTAAAATGTTTATCAGTGATATATGTTAAATCAATATCAAAATTCATCTTATCTAAGATAGGTTTAATATACTCTATTAAATGTGTGCCAGCCTCAAAATTATCAGGGAATTTACTAATATAAAAAGAATTATTATTATCACAATTTGGCTTATGTTCAACTAACCCTTCGATTACCTCAGCAATTTGGTCCACAATATTTTCTTCTAATTTTTTTTCTGAAATTATTACCGTGTGGATATAATTCTCCGCGCCTTCAAATGAATCCTCATCCTCTATTTCCTTTAAAATAGGAAAATCATCTAAAACACTAGGTCTTCTGTAATCTAAAATCAATAGCATACAGACAGTTTCATTATCTTGATTATCTAAACGAAACAACTCTAGGTCTCGCAATTTCAACATTCTTACCAATTTGAACATTAATATCACCTCCCTCTAGAAATGTTGATATATCAAGGTTTCTTGGCATCTTAGGGGTGCCAAAAAAATATTTTTCGACAAAACTCATCACATACTTTTGAGTTTTTGTTGATATCTAACAGTCCATGGGTGCGCTTCGCGGCCACTGGATATTTTTGTATTTTTCACTCCAGTGGGGGGATGTGTATGCGATGCACCTTGGATCTCTGCACAACTGATGAGGACGAACCCTCCCATGTCTCTGGGCATCCTTGTGCCAACATTCCTTCGTTCGGTCTCTTCACCAGGCAGAGGCCGGCTAAGCTCCTTTAGGGACTCAAGGTCGAATGGATGATATCGCGCCAGCTTCTCCGTGTCATCCTTGTTGTCTAGAGAATCGAGACTATAGGTATCAAGCAGCCGTTTCGAGACCAAAGATGTCCTGCATCATTCGCTTCGCATCGAACGCTTGGTGCTTCGTACATACAGCGTGCAATACCTTCAATAATTTTCCGCATAACGCCACAATCGATTGCTTCTTCCGCAACGGATTATCAGGACGTGTCGTGTAATAGTCGTGCAGCTGCCGAAACGCTTCGTTGTGGCGGATCATCGGCATCATCACCCGGAACAGAAGGGCGCGCAACCGCCTTCTTCCACGCTTCGAGATCCGTTTTTGCCCTTTGTGTTGGCGGAGGAATGTTCCCGCAGCGTCAGGCCCGCTAATTGGATAAGCTGCCGCGGATCCTGATAATGGGAGAAACTCCCGATCTCTGATAACAGTTCCACGATGGTCGCATCGCCTAAGCCCGGAACGATCTTCAACCATCGTACTCGACAGATGTCTGTACGAGTTCGATCAGCTGCTCTGTCAGTGCCTCGATTTCTTCTTCCAGTTGGCGGTACCGGCGGACAAGCGTGGCAATTTCGATACGGGCCATCTGTTGTCCTTCCGTTACGCCAATGGAGTGTTGGGCCAGTTCTATGAGCTTCTTCGCTTTCGGCTTTTGTGGCGATTGTAATCCCTCACTTTGCCGGTAAAGGGCGAGAACCTCTTCTAGTTCTTTTCCTGCCAGATCACTCGGAAATGGCGTATATTCCAGCACCGCGAGCGCCATTTTCCCAAATGACGGAAAGACTTGCGTAAACTCCGGAAAATATCGATCAAGCCAGCGAATCATTTGATTTCGAATCGCTCCCTGTTCTTCCACCAATTTGGAGCGAAATGTCGCTCCCACGCGCAGATCCGCCTCCATCCCTTTCAGAATGCGCGGATAGCTGAATCGGCCGTCTTTCACTAACCGGGCAATGACGAGCGCATCTTTCGCATCATGCTTGGTTGGAAGGTTATCGTCCAGCTCTTTGGATCGCTTCACGTGCATCGGGTTTGTCATGACGAGAGGGATGCCTTTCTCATCAAGAAAATAGGCGAGATTCAGCCAATAATGTCCCGTTGGCTCGATGCCAACAATCACCTCGGTTTTTCCAAATTCCTTCATGGCTTCCACGATGCACTGGTACAACCATTCCAATCCTTCTTTCGATTGCAGAACGGGAAACGGCTTTTTTAACCCCCTCCCTCGCTCATCCACAAAGCAGGCATAATGTTTTTTCTTTGCGATATCCATCCCAACAACCAGCGTTTGATCGGTGACTTGATTAATCTTCTTGTTTGAGATAGAATTCATGTATAGTCCTCCTTGGTATCCAAATTAGGGGTCAATTCGTGTGATTGACACCCCCCCGAATCATACCAAGAGGGCTTTTTTTATTCAAGTCCCCGAAAAAACTTCTAACAGGAATGCTCCTTTTTTGAGAGCAAACACTCTCTTTTCAGTTGATAAAATCGAAATTGAAGCAAATACTTTTGCTATTGAATTATTACTTCCAGATGACGTTATCATTCAATACCAAGGCACCGATCTGACCATATATGACGTAGCTAAAATGTACAGTGTGCCACAAGAGCTTGTTCATTTAAAAAATTTTAACCATGAAACAGAACGTATATTCGTTTAATTTGAGGAGGTGTTTCGCTATGATCATTAATTTAGATGATTATCGGAAAAAGAAGAAAAAGAAAAGAAATGACCGTTCAATGGTCAGTATCCCTATATTTTCACGAATTACAGTAGAGGACAACAAATTAATCGGTGAGCTTGAGAATGGACAAAAAGTTATCATTCAAAACTTAGAAAAGGAGGAGTGAAATTGGCTAGTTTCCGTAAACACCCAAACGGAACATGGGAATATCGAATCCGCTATAAAGATCGGTCGACCGGTAAGTATAAAGAAAAATCTAAGCGTGGATTTAAAACAAAAAAAGCTCAATTGGCAGCCGCCCAGGCGGAAATGGAATTGGAGTATTACGGATTCTCTGAAGATGGGAACGAAAGAGTAGATGCGTATTTTGAAAAGTGGCTCGAAGTGTATAAAAAACCAAACGTCAAGCCGATCACTTATTCTCTCCAAGAAAGAAACGTCCGACTAAACATTCTTCCGCGTTGGGGGAATTATAAGCTTAAAGAAATTACCAGAGTTGAATATCAGAAATGTATTAATGAATTGAGGGAACGATATAGCGAAGGAACAGTTAGACGAATTCACAGTATCATGAATTCGGCGCTCAATGACGCTGTTCATGAATTCCGGATTTTACGCGAGAATCCCATCGCTAAAATCACCATTCCAAAGGAAAAAGAGAAAAATAACGAACTGAAGTATTTTACACGTAAACAACTGGAGAAATTTTTGAACGAAGTAAAAAAAACACAAAAGCATGCCAAATATCAGCATTCCATTCAGTACTATGTGCTGTTTACTCTTTTGGCACGGACTGGTTTGCGAATTGGAGAAGCATTGGCATTGACGTGGGATGACATTGACTTTGAAAACAAGATACTCACGGTGAACAAAACGCTAGTGTATCCGACTAACTCAACGCCGTATCTTTCGACTCCAAAATCGAAAGCAAGTTTACGAACAATCAAATTAGACGATGTGACGGTTCGTCTGTTGAAAAAGCATCGTATCAACCGGAATGAAATGTATTTAAAATACCAGAACTATAAAAAACCTGAAACCAACATTGTGTTTCATCAACATGACGGACGTTGGTTACGGACAAACGTTGTCCGTGAATATTTTAAAGAGGTTTGTAAGCGTGCTGGGCTTCCGATATTATCACCCCACGCTCTTCGGCATACTCATGCTGTTCATCTTCTCGAAGCCGGAGCAAATATTAAATACGTGTCCGAAAGGTTAGGACATGCAAGTATAAAAACAACCGCTGACACCTACCTCCATGTGACCAAAAAAATCGAGGATGAGGCACTGGAGTTGTATCAGCGGTACACAGAAAAAATATAATTGTGGGTGAATTGTGGGTGTGGCGTTCAAGAAAAAGCGCCACACCTTTGATTTTATAGGATTAACCAATACTACCTTCCATCTCGAATTTGATAAGCCGGTTCATTTCCACCGCATATTCCATTGGAAGCTCTCTTGTAAATGGCTCGATAAAGCCCATGACAATCATTTCTGTCGCTTCTTGTTCAGAGATGCCGCGGCTCATCAGATAGAACAATTGCTCCTCGGATACTTTTGACACTTTCGCTTCATGCTCGAGCGAAATGTTGTCATTTAAAATTTCATTATACGGGATCGTGTCGGATGAAGATTGGTTATCCATAATGAGCGTATCGCATTCAATATTCGAACGCGATCCTGACGCTTTGCGGCCAAAGTGAACGATACCGCGATAAGTCACTTTTCCACCTTGTTTAGAAATCGACTTCGATACGATGGTCGATGACGTGTTTGGCGCAAGATGAATCATTTTTGCACCAGCGTCTTGATGCTGCCCTTTTCCGGCAATCGCAATCGATAATGTCAAGCCGCGTGCACCTTCTCCTTTTAAAACAACAGCTGGATATTTCATCGTTAATTTGGAACCAATGTTTCCGTCGATCCATTCCATTGTTGCGTTTTCTTCACAAACCGCGCGTTTCGTTACAAGGTTAAACACGTTGTTCGACCAGTTTTGAATGGTCGTATAACGGCAGTACGCATCTTTTTTGACGATAATTTCAACAACGGCACTATGAAGCGAAGCAGTTGTATAAATTGGCGCGGTACATCCTTCTACGTAATGAACGTGCGCCCCTTCATCAACAATAATTAACGTACGTTCAAATTGTCCCATGTTTTCCGAGTTAATGCGGAAATATGCCTGCAACGGCGTTTCTACTTTCACGCCTTTTGGCACATAGATGAACGAACCGCCCGACCACACCGCCGAGTTTAACGCAGCAAATTTATTGTCCGTAGGCGGCACAACTTTTGCAAAATACTCACGGAAAAGGTCTTCGTTTTCTTTCAACGCAGAGTCCGTATCTTTAAAGATAACACCAAGTTTCTCCAAATCTTCTTTCATATTATGGTAAACAACTTCTGACTCGTACTGTGCCGATACTCCTGCTAAATATTTTTGTTCCGCCTCAGGAATTCCGAGCTTATCGAATGTCGCTTTAATCTCCGCTGGCACTTCATCCCAAGAACGGCCCGATTTTTCCGTCGGTTTTACGTAGTACGTAATTTCATCGAAATCTAAACTCGATAAATCGCCACCCCATTGTGGCATTGGTTTGCTGTAAAAAATATCTAACGCTTTTAAACGGAATTCAAGCATCCATTGCGGCTCATTTTTCATGCGGGAAATTTCTTCGACCACTTCCCGTGTCAACCCGCGTTTTGCGCGGAATACCGATACGTCTTTATCGACGAAACCATACTTATATTCGCCGATTTCTGGCGCTTTTTTCGCCATGCGGTTTCACCCTCCTTTTTTCTTCTTGCCATTAATGACGCTGGTGCAACCCTTTTTCCATTGCTTTCCATGCCAATGTCGCACATTTAATACGGGCCGGAAACTTCGAAACGCCTTGAAGTGCCACAATATCACCTAAATCAACAGAGTCATCATGTCCTTTCCCCTGCATCATATCGGAAAAGATATTGGCTAGCTTTAACGCTTCTTCCACCGTTTTTCCTTTGATCGCCTGCGTCATCATCGAGGCTGATGACATCGAAATGGAGCAGCCTTCTCCCTCAAACTTCACATCCACAATTTTCCCGTCTTCGACTTTCATCGTTAGATGAATACGGTCACCACAAGTCGGATTATTCATATCAATATCTACACTATTTCCCTCTAAAACACCACGATTTCTTGGATTTTTATAATGATCCATAATCACTTGGCGATAAAGCTGATCTAAAGGATTATTAGAAGACATGGCCAAAATACTCCTTTGTTTTCTGTAATGCGACTACGAGTTGATCGATTTCTTCTTTTGTATTATAGAGGTAAAAACTTGCACGCGCTGTAGCTGTTACGTTTAACCATTTCATTAACGGTTGGGCGCAATGGTGACCGGCGCGGACGGCGATCCCTTCCGCGTCAAGGACGGTTGCCACATCATGCGGATGAACTCCTTCTATGTTAAACGTCACTAATCCTCCGCGATGTTTTGGACCATAAATCGTGATCCCTTCTATCGCGGACAATTGTTCTAAAGCGTACTGGGCAAGTTCCTGCTCATGTGCAGCGATATTATCTAATCCGATTTCTTCAAGGAAGTCGATCGCCGCTCCTAAACCGATGGCTCCCGCAATAATTGGCGTACCGCCCTCGAATTTCCACGGAAGCTCTTTCCATGTCGATTTGTACAAGCCGACGAAATCAATCATTTCGCCGCCAAACTCTACCGGTTCCATCTTCTCTAATAATTCCCTTTTACCATATAATACGCCAATTCCTGTCGGACCGCACATTTTATGCCCAGAAAACGCCAAAAAATCACAATCTAGATCTTGAACATCGATTTTCATATGAGGAGCGCTCTGCGCGGCGTCCACTACGATGACAGCGCCATGTTTGTGGGCGATTTTCGCAATTTCTTTTACTGGGTTAATCGTTCCTAAAACGTTGGACACATGTACAATAGCGACAATTTTTGTATTGGATGTGACCGTCGCTTCTACATCTTTTAGGTCGATCGTTCCATCTGGCTGAAGCGGAATATACTTTAATGTGGCGCCCGTATATTTAGCGACTTGCTGCCATGGAATAATATTGCTATGGTGCTCCATGTACGTGATGACAATTTCATCGCCTTCTTGTAAATTAGCGCGGCCGTAGCTCGCTGCAACCATATTTAACGCCGTTGTCGTTCCTCTTGTAAAAATGATTTCTTGTGTGGACTTCGCATTAATAAACCGTCGTACCTTTTCACGTGCTCCTTCATATGCGTCCGTCGCTTTCGTACCAAGCGTATGCACGCCGCGATGGACGTTTGAATTATACTGGCGATAATAGTGATCAATCGCTTCAATGACGGGAAGAGGTTTCTGTGATGTCGCAGCGTTGTCAAGATATATAAGCGGCTTCCCGTTTACTTCTTGGTCCAAAATCGGAAACAGCTGCCGAACCTCTTTCGTATTCATGACTGCACTTTCCTTTCAATTACTTCAATAAGTTGTTTTTTCACACTTTCAATCGGAATAGCCTCTACAACAGGAGCTAAAAATCCATGAATGATAAGACGTTCTGCCTCATGTTTCGGAATACCGCGACTCATTAAATAATATAGCTGCGTAGGATCAACGCGGCCGACCGATGCAGCATGTCCCGCCATTACATCGTCTTCGTCAATTAATAAAATAGGGTTCGCATCTCCACGCGCTTTTTCGCTTAGCATTAGAACACGCGATTCTTGCTGCGCGTTCGATTTAGAAGCGCCATGTTCAATTTTTCCAATTCCGTTAAAAATCGAAGTCGCGCTATCTCTCACAACACCGTGTTTTAAAATGTAGCCTTCTGTATGTTTACCATAATGGACAACGCTTGTCGTAAAGTTTTGTACTTGCTCTCCTCGACCGACAACGACCGTTTTCGTATCGCCGAAAGAACCGTCGCCCATTAAGCGGGTAATGTTTTCAGAAACTGTATCTCCATCGTTCATTAAACCGAGCGCCCACTCAATGCGGCCATCACGGGCAGCGATACCGCGGCGGTTTACATAGGTTGTAATACCTTTTGCCAAGTTATCCACCGCAGCAAAAAACACACGAGCGTTCGTGTTGGCAAACACTTCGGCGACAATATTGACAACTGCTTTGCTAGTTCCTTTTGCGGAAATATAGTTTTCTACATAAACAACCCGGCTATTATCTTCCGCTACAACGATGACATGATTAAATAATGCGATATCATCATTTTCTTGAATATAAACAGCTTGAAGCGGAACATCCACTACAACATTTTTCGGCACATATACGAACACACCGCCGTTAAGTAGCGCAGCATGCAACGCCGTTAAACGATGCTCGTCAATTTTCACGCCATCTTTCATCAAATATTTTTGCAACAAATCCCCATGCTCACGTGCTGCTGTGAAAATATCAGTGAAAATGACGCCTTTTGCTTTCAACTCATCCGATAGAGATAAATATGCTGGTGTATGGTCGCGTTGGACATATAAGTTTTTCGTTCCCTCTCCTGCTTCAATAAGCGCCTTTACTGCTTCAGGCAATTCATCTAATGAAGCAAACGGCGCGCTTTCCACTACATGATTAGCAAATTGTGTGAAATTCCATTTGTCAATTTTTGTTTTATCCGGCTTTGGCAGCGGCAACTCTTCTGCTTTAGCAAGAGCTTGTAAGCGAAGCTGTAAAAGCCAGTCCGGTTCGCCGCGTCCGCTGGAAAATGAGCGCACATATTGTTGGTCGAATGGTATTTTTGTTCCTGTCGTCATAATATAATACTCCTCCTAACGCTTACGCTTCTTGCTCAACCGTTTCATCTTCAATGCCAAGTTCTTTTTTAATCCAATCGTATCCTTCCGCTTCAAGACGTTGTGCCAACTCCGGACCACCGGATTTTACGATACGCCCTTGCATCATGACATGCACATAATCCGGTGTGATGTAGTTTAGTAAACGCTGATAGTGCGTAATGATCAAACAGCCGAATTCGCTGCTGCGCATTTCATTAATTCCTTTTGAAACAATTTTTAATGCATCAATATCAAGACCGGAGTCGATCTCGTCCAAAATCGCGATTTTCGGTTCAAGCATCATTAATTGAAGAATTTCGTTGCGTTTTTTCTCTCCGCCGGAGAATCCTTCATTTAGATAGCGATGCGCCATATCTGGGTTCATTTCTAGAAACGCCATTTTTTCATCCAGCTTGCGGATAAATTTCATTAGCGAGATTTCATTGCCTTCGCCAAGCCGGGCATTGATAGCGGCGCGAAGGAAATCGGCGTTCGTTACCCCGCTGATTTCGCTTGGATACTGCATCGCCAAAAACAAACCGGCGCGTGCACGTTCATCCACTTCCATCTCCAACACGTTTTGCCCGTCTAATGTAATGCTTCCTTTTGTTACTTCATATTTTGGATGTCCCATAATCGCCGACGATAACGTTGATTTTCCCGTTCCGTTCGGACCCATAATCGCGTGAATTTCTCCGCCTTTTACTTCTAAATTCACACCTTTTAAAATTTCTTTTCCTTCAACGGATACGTGAAGATCTTTAATTGTTAACACTGCCATGAAGAATACCTCCAATTTTCACTAAAAATTGTGTATATCATTGACTTGCTTGTCTTTCCATTCTCATTTTATTCTCATTACAATCTTATAACAAATGAAAAGTATTAGCAACCTTTTGAAGAGAATATCACTATGTTCATAGTGAAAAATATTTTGATCAAGATTGTTTTATAAAAATAACGGAAGCGGACCGCTTCCGTTATTTTATTGCGCTGCTGGAATGACAGCACCTTTATATTTTTCTTTAATAAAGTCTTGAATTTCTTTCGACTGTAACACTTCGACAAGCGTTTTAATTTCTTTGCGGTTTTCATCGCCTTTGCGTACAGCGATAATATTGACATATGGGTTATCTTTCGGCGACTCAACAGCAATTGGATCTTTCGCAGGATCTAATCCCGCGTCAAGCGCATAGTTGGCGTTGATGAGCACAGCATCGCCTTCGCCGTTTTTATAAATTTGCGGCAGCAATCCTGCTTCCACATCTGCTTCAAATTTTAAATGTTTTGGATTTTCCACAATGTCTTTGACCGTAGCTTTTGTTTTATCGATACCTTCTTTTAATTTAATTAACCCTTTTTCTTGCAGCATCGATAAAATGCGACCATGGTCTGCAACCGAGTTGCTCATGATGATCGTCGCACCGTCTGGCAATTCTTCGAGGCTTTTATATTTTTTCGAGTAAAGACCGATTGGCTCAATATGAATGCCGCCAGCGTTGACAAAGTCATATCCATGTTCTTTTTTCTGTGCTTCTAAATATGGAATATGTTGGAAATAATTGGCATCAATTTCTTTATCTGCTAACGCTTTGTTTGGTAAAACATAATCTTGGAATTTAACAATTTTTAAGTCAATGCCTTTTTCTTTTAAAATCGGTTGTGCTTTTTCTAAAATTTCTGCATGCGGGACATTGGAAGCTCCAACCACTAATTTTGTTAATTTCCCTTCTTTTTTGCCACCATCAGCGTTGTTATTGCCTCCGCATGCTGCCAAAGCCAACACAAGAACGATGGCAAATAATGCACTAATCCATTTTTTCATATTGATCTTCCCCCTTTTATCGTTTATCTATTTTGGAAGTGACAAAGTCACCGATAAACTGAATCACAAACACAATTACTAATACAAGCACGGTTGCGACAAATGTCACATCGTTATGATTGCGCTGAAATCCTTCAAGATACGCTAAGTTGCCAAGGCCGCCGGCGCCAACGACCCCTGCCATCGCTGTATATCCAACTAAAGCAATTGCAGTGACGGTAATTCCAGATACAAGAGCAGGCAATGACTCTGGAAGAAGCACTTTCCAAATAATCGTGGCCGTTGTCGCTCCCATCGCTTTGGCCGCTTCGATGACACCTTTATCAATTTCGCGAAGCGCAATTTCCACCATTCTCGCGTAAAATGGCGCCGCTCCAATAATGAGTGCTGGCAATGCCGCATTTGCGCCAAGAATCGTTCCGACAACGAATTTCGTAAACGGGATTAACAAAATAATTAATATGATAAATGGGATGGAACGAAAAATGTTAACGATAGCGGCGATGATCATATTCGCCAAGCTGTTTTCCCATAAGTTTCCCTTTGACGTTAAAAATAAAAGCAGTCCAAGAATCGTTCCTAATATAAATGTTGCAACGACAGAAATTCCTGTCATATAAAGCGTTTCAACGGTCGCTGCCCAAATCATATCCCACTCTACATTTGGTAAGAGGTTAGCGAGCATCCGTAATCACCTCCACCGCTACTTGCTGCTTTCGAATATAATCGATCGCGCGGGCAACTTCCTCTTTCTCTCCATCCATATGAACAAACAGCACACCGTAAGCGCCTTGATGAGTTTGCGAAATTTTTCCTTGAAGAATATTCGCATCAACTTGAAATTGGCGAACAACGTTAGCAATCAGCGGCTGTTCCGTAACCTCTCCAACAAACGTCAATTGAAAAACCGTTCCTTTTGGATATTTATCGAGTAAATGCGCAATCGTTTCTTTCGTTTCCTCCGGTTCGATGACCTGCTGTACAAATCGTTTCGTAATCTCCTGCTTTGGCTGCCGGAACACTTGCAGCACTTCTCCTTGTTCGACAATTTTTCCGTTTTCCATCACTGCAACGCGGTTGCAAATTTTACGAATCACGTGCATTTCATGGGTAATTAATACAATTGTCAATCCTAAACGCTTATTAATATCCACCAAAAGTTCCAAAATGGAGTCGGTTGTCTGCGGGTCTAGCGCGGATGTCGCCTCATCGCACAATAACACTTTTGGATTGTTCGCCAAAGCGCGCGCGATGCCGACGCGCTGCTTTTGCCCGCCGCTAAGCTGTGACGGATAGGCGTTTTCTCTTCCTTGCAAACCTACAAGCTGAATCAACTCGTCTACTCGTTTTTTCCGCTGTTCTTTCGGTACACCGGCAATTTCTAATGGAAACGCAATGTTTTCGCGAACCGTTCTTGACCATAATAAATTAAAATGCTGAAAAATCATTCCGATTTCCTGACGGGCCTTTCGCAATTCCTTTCCTTTAATATTAGCAATATCCCGTCCAGCGACAATGACTTTCCCTTTGGTCGGTTTTTCCAATCCGTTAAGGAGACGGATTAATGAACTTTTTCCCGCCCCGCTATATCCGATGATTCCGAAAATTTCGCCTTCTTTAATTTGCAAAGAGACATTATCCACTGCTGTTACAGATCCATTGGCCGCTTCATATATTTTTGTCACGTTTTCTAATGTAATCATGCACATTTCCACCTTCCCTCATGTAAAAGACGGCTCGCCGCAAAAAGAAAGCCTTTCTGCTCAAGAGAACAGAAAGGCAATGATTACCGTTCTGTCTCTTATCTCTCAAAGCAGACGCTTTGTGTGAATTGGCACCATTTCAGCGAGTACGCTGACGGTTGCCGGGCTTCATTGGGCACATCCCTCCACCTCTCTTGATAAGAGCACAAAAAACACTTTATTCAATTAAAATCTCTCAATAATTACGAATGTGATTTTATCACTATATGTCGAATAGTGTCAATAGAAATGTTATATCATTATGGAAAATGGCATGATTATCATTTCTTGTGATTATGAGACGGAAACATCAGATGTAATTCCGGTAGCAGCCGCAATTGCCTGTTCTAAATCTTCGATTAAGTCATCGATATTTTCGATGCCGACAGATAGACGAACTAAATCTTCTGTCACTCCAGATGATTTTAGTTCTTCTTCGTTTAGCTGTTGATGTGTGGTGCTTGCAGGATGGATAATTAAACTTTTCGCGTCGCCAACGTTGGCAACATGCGACCATAATTTTACACTGTTGATCAATTTCGCTCCTGCCTCTCTGCCGCCTTTTACGCCAAATACAACGATGGAACCCGCTCCTTTTGGCAAATATTTTTTCGCTAGTTCTTTTGCTGGATGACTGCCATGTTCTGGATAAAGCACCCACTCTATTGCTGGATGACGATCTAAATACTCGACGATTTTTCTTGTATTCGCAATATGTTCTTTCATACGTACATGCAATGTTTCAAGACCAAGCTGAATTTGAAAGGCATTAAATGGGCTAATCGCTGGACCTAAATCGCGAAGCAGCTGCACGCGAGCTTTGACAATGTATGCAGCAGGTCCAAACGCCTCAGCATACACAAGGTTGTGATAGCTTGGATCAGGAGTAATAAATCCTGGAAACTTCGGCGAATTCCAGTCAAAATTACCACCATCAACAATGATGCCGCCTAAGGTCGTCCCATTCCCAACAAGCCATTTTGTGGCGGAATGGATCACGATATTCGCCCCATGTTCAATTGGTCTGCACAAATAAGGAGTGGCGAATGTGTTGTCGATAATGAGCGGAATTCCCGCTTCACGAGCGATTTGCGCCACCGCCTCAATATCTAATATGTGCAAACTAGGGTTGCCAATCGTTTCGGCGAAAATTGCTTTCGTTTTTGGTGTAATCGCTGCTCGGAAATTTTCCGGATTAGACGGATCGACAAAGTGGGTTTTAATTCCGTATTTCGGCAATGTATTGACGAACAAATTATATGTACCGCCATATAACGTAGATGCCGATACAATTTCATCCCCAGCTCCGGCGATATTCAAAATGGCCAGTGTAATGGCGGCCATTCCGCTAGCGAGAGCAAGACTGCCCACTCCACCTTCCAGCTGTGCCACCCTTTCTTCCAATACGGTAACCGTCGGATTGTGGATGCGTGTATAAATATATCCTTCTTCTTTTAGACCAAAAAGGTTCGCGGCATGATCCGTATTGGCAAATAAATAGGCGTTCGATTGATAAATAGGAACCGCACGCGCTCCAGTGGCAGGATCAGGCTTTAATCCGCCATGAATGGCTACTGTTTCGAAACGGTATTGTTTTTCACTCATTGAAACTCTCTCCCCCTTTACCTTTTATAATAAAACCCCTCTTCTTCTAAGAAGAGAGGGGGATGCACTCTTCTTATCTCTCAGAGCAATTCGCTCTGCTGGAATTAGCACCGTGTTGAAACAACCGGTTGCCGGGCTTCATTGGGCCAGTCCCTCCACCTCTCTTGATAAGAATGATATATACCATTTTTTCTGAATAATACTATTATTCCTCCTAATTGTCAATTCATTTTTTTATAAAAATTAAAAATAAAGAAATATGGTATTTAGCAAACATAGCGATACGGTTTTGACAAATGTAACAGAGACTCCAGAAGCAACATATGACGGAAACTTCCAGAAATGTGCACTTCTCGAAGCCGAATTTGTTGTTGTAATTTTAACCTTCCATTTATCAATGATTCCAGCGCCTCTTTCGATCCTCGAATGGTCACTAGCCGACGTTCATCTATCTTTTCCTTTTGACCGATTTTATATTTAGAAATCGCAACAACCGCTGTTTCTGTTTCACATTCAAACTGAACGTATAACTCTTCTTCTGGTAAAATCGGTGATAAATGATTTAATTTTTGAATTCGTTCTGTAAGCTGTCCTACTAATTCACACATATCCATTTTATACCCGCCTCCCCCATTATCCTGTCACTTCATTCATTTCCATAAAAAACAAGGAGAATCCTTTATAAAAATCTCGACAAATCGTCTGGAAAATAGGCAATATTCTCATCATTTCCCAAGAAATATGTCAAACGAAGTCAAATCACCGTTTATTTTAGTTCTTGCGCTGTCACCTTTAAGGGGAGGAGAGAATGAACAACATCTGTTCATTTTTCTAATTCTGAGGCAACATTTCCTTTATTGTTTCGTATAAATACGGTACAGAATGAAACGCGTATAATTTTTTTACAATATTGCCGCGATCAAATAAAAGAAGGCATGGAACGCTTTCAATTTTCCATGCAACCGCACGCTCTGGCATATAATTAATATCGGTCTTGTAAAATGGAATATGCGGAAATAGTTCCTCGACAACCTGGAGCATCCGCTCCGCAAGCTGGCAAGTGCCGCACATCGGTGTATATACATAAAGACAAGCCATATCTTTTTTATGAATAATGTCATCTATTTCTGGTAACTCTACTTTTTTCATTGCTACTTTCACCTTTTTAATAAATAATCGTAATGGACATCAAAGTTCGCGCGTAATAATACTTGGGCAATATGCCAATTCGGCGCTGCAGCCACTTCACGGTACATTCGGTCAATATATATATGTTCCGCTTCAGGAAATTCACGGCGAAACTGTTTTCGTAATTTTTCCCCCGCTTCATCGGCATCCACTAATATATACACTTCTTTATAATAGAGCTCCTCAATCAGTTCTTCCAGTCTGGCATCACTAATCGTCCCGTTTGTACAAATAATTTCAACCGGTTCATTAATAATGTTTTCAATTTTTTGTTTGTCGGAACGCCCTTCCACAATAATCACTTTTTCGATTTCTATCATTATTATCACCTGATTAGTTGAAAATGTCATTCATTTATTATATGGAAAAACAATACGATGGTTTCCACATGGATAAGGAAAGGAAACGAGACTATAGTCGTTTTTGCAAAATAAAGAAGAAAAGCAACGGTATAGCACCGTTGCTTTCGACCCCAACCAGCCTCACCGTCGCAATCGACATACTGTTGATCTGGTCCAACGGTGACGGTTATTTGCTTATCAATTCGTCTATTTTGTTGCTAACTTGCGACAGAGAAACATGACCTTCATATAAATCATGTTCTATATCCTTTGTTTCCGCTGCCATACGGGCACCCTTTGCAAACCTCTTTATGTATAGGGTGCCCATCGTTCGCGTGATCAACCGTGGTGATTGGGTGTATTATTATCCTTCTTTTACCATTTCCTCATATTGCTCTGCTGTTAATAAATTGTCGATCTCGCTCATATCATAAGGCTCGACAACAATCATCCATGCTTTTTCATACGGTGATTCATTCACATATTCTGGATTATCATTTAATTCTTCATTCACTTCTACTACTTTACCGCTAATTGGCGCATAAAGTTCGGAAACAGTTTTCACTGATTCGACGCTGCCGAATGGCTCGTTTGCTGTAATTTCCGCACCTACTTCTGGCAGTTCAACGAAAACGATGTCACCTAACTCCGATTGTGCAAAATCAGTAATACCGATGCGTACTTTATCTCCCTCGACACGCACCCACTCATGTTCTTCAGAATAGCGTAATTCCTTTGGTGTATTCATAATCGCACCCCTTCATAATAGATTATATTCTTTTTAATAATAACCGATTTTGCCAAAAAACTCACTGAACTCGTTACATTTGTTTAAAGAATTTTTCGTATTGCTCTTCGTTAAATCCAACGATGACATGATTTCCATCTGTTAAAATCGGGCGCTTGATCAACATGCCATCGGAAGCAAGAAGCTCAAGAAGCTCCTCTTCCGAAGCAGTATTCACTTTATCTTTTAGCCCTAACTCGCGATATTTCATACCACTTGTGTTAAAAAACTTTTTCAGTGGAAGCCCGCTCTTGCGATAAAGTTCTGTCAATTCCTCTTTTTTCGGCGGGTTTTCGACAATATGTACTTCCTGTACCGTGATGCCATGCTCATCGAGCCATTTTTTCGCTTTTCGGCATGTACCGCACTTTGGATACCAATAAAAGGTTAACGACATATTGCACCATCCTTTGCAAATAAAAGTACCAGGATAAAACCTGGTACTTTCCATTATTACACAATATAACGTTCTGCTTCAATGAGCGCCGCTGCCGCTTCACGTTTTTTCGCGATGATATTGATTGGAGTATAGCGCGTCAATTTGCGCAAAGCGGCCAACATCATGCGCAACATATCGCCTTGCTCTACTGCGATAATGGTTTCTTTCGCGTGCGCCTCGATTTCGTTGAACGCTTCCTGGCAGAAAATTTGCGTATAAAGAAGTTTTTGTTTGTTTTTCTCTACTCCGGTGTTTTTAATTGCTTTTTCTGTACGAAGCAGAGCAGATTCCATCGCGTAAATATTCGCAACAATGTCGGCAATGTTTACTAAAATTTCCTGTTCATTTTCCAATTTCGGGCCGAATTTTTGTGCTGCTAATCCCGCCGTCATTAATGCGATTTTTTTCGCGTTGCGTACTAAATATTTTTCTTGTTCAAGTACGCCGTCACCAACTTCTTCCGGCATAAGCATCATTAATTCTTCTTGAAGCTGTTGCGCTTTTTGAAGAAGTGGCAGTTCGCCTTTCATTGCTTTTTTCAAATACATTCCAGGAACTAATAGACGGTTAATTTCATTCGTTCCTTCAAAAATACGGTTAATCCGAGAGTCACGGTAAGCCCGCTCAATTTCGTATTCTTGCATAAATCCATAACCACCGTGAATTTGTACACCTTCGTCAACAATATAATCTAATGTTTCTGTTGCGAAGAATTTGTTTAGCGAACATTCGATGGCATATTCAGCAATCGATTTCGCAATTTCTTTTCCGTCTTTTGCTTTTTCCTCATCAAGAAGGCTCATCCGTTCGTCAAATAAACCGACCGTACGATAGACGGAACTTTCTGTTGCGTACAACCGGGATGCCATTGTCGCAAATTTTTCTTGTGTTAATGTAAACTTAGAAATCGGTTGTTTAAATTGTTGACGTTGGTTCGCATATTGAAGCGTAATTTCCAGCGCCCGTTTTGCACCGCCAACCGCACCGACTCCTAGCTTATAACGGCCGATGTTTAAGATGTTGAACGCTATAACATGGCCTTTTCCAACTTCCCCAAGCAAGTTTTCTTTCGGAACAGGCACGTCTTGTAAAATTAATGTACGTGTCGAAGAACTTTTAATTCCCATTTTCTTTTCTTCCGGTCCAGTAGAAACACCAGGGAAGTCACGCTCGACAATGAATGCGGAGAAATGTTCGCCGTCTACTTTTGCGTATACGACAAATACATCCGCAAATCCAGCGTTCGTAATCCATTGTTTTTCCCCGTTCAAAATGTAATGGGTGCCTTCCGCATTTAATCTCGCTGTCGTTTTTGCGCCTAACGCATCTGAACCAGACCCTGGCTCTGTTAATGCATATGCAGCAATTTTTTCACCAGTCGCCAACTTTGGTAAATATTTTCTTTTTTGTTCTTCTGTTCCGAACAAGGCAATTGGAAGTGATCCAATTCCGACGTGCGCACCATGAGAAATCGAGAAACCGCCGGCAAGCGCCATTTTCTCTCCGATCAGTGCAGAACTGATTTTATCAAGCCCTAAGCCACCGTATTCTTCCGGAATATCCGCGCTAAGCAGCCCGAGTTCCCCTGCTTTTTTTAGCAATTGCACAGAACGGTCAAATTCGTGATTTTCTAAATATTCTAATTGTGGAAGCACTTCGTTTACAACGAAATCTTCCGTTGTTTTTGCAATCATTTTATGTTCGTCTGTAAAATCCTCCGGTGTAAACACACGTTCACAAGGAATGTCTTCAATAAGAAAGCTTCCGCCTTTAATCGCATTTTCTAATGCTTTCGCCATTCGTAACTCCTCCCCTTGATTTTGTATATAATCGGGCGGAAATGATACCGCCCATTAAATTAATTCAAATACTCCTGCTGCGCCCATACCGCCTCCAATACACATCGTGACAATTCCGAACTGTACATTGCGGCGGCGCATTTCATAAAGCAACGATAACGTCAGTTTTGCGCCTGTACAACCAAGCGGATGGCCAAGCGCAATCGCTCCTCCGTTTACATTCACTTTTTCCTCATCTAGCCCAAGCTCGCGAATCACTTGGATCGATTGAGACGCAAACGCTTCATTTAGTTCGATTAATCCGATATCAGAAAGCTCTAACCCCGCAAGTTTTAACGCTTTCGGAACAGCAGCAACCGGACCGATTCCCATTACTTCCGGCGGTACGCCGGCAACAGCGAACGAACGGAATTTTCCAAGCGGTTTTAACCCTAGCGATTCTGCTTTTTCACGGTCCATCACCATTACCGCAGCGGCCCCATCACTCATTTGTGAAGCGTTCCCGGCTGTTACCGTTCCGTTGACCGAAAATGCCGGACGGAGTTTTGCTAAAGTTTCCATATTCGTATCTGAGCGTACCCCTTCGTCCTCTTCGAAAAGTATTGTTTTCTCGACTAGTTTATTATTTTCTACTTTTCGAACGGTTACTTCTACCGGGACAATTTCATCCTTAAATTTGCCTTCCCGAATCGCTTTTGCGGCACGCTGATGGCTTCGTACAGCAAACGCGTCTTGGTCTTCACGGCTTACCCCATACTTCATCGCCACTTGTTCGGCTGTATGTCCCATTGACATATAATACTCTGGAGCTTCTTCTGCCAGTTTCGCATTTGGACGTATCACATGCCCCATCATTGGAACAAGGCTCATTGATTCCACACCGCCAGCAATAACCGTATCCGAATGGCCAAGCATGATCCGCTCTGCAGCGTAAGCAATCGCTTGCAAACCGGACGAGCAATAACGATTAATCGTAATGGCAGGAACCGTGTATGGAAGCCCTGCAAGCGCCCCGATGTTTCTCGCAATGTTTAATCCTTGCTCCGCTTCCGGCATCGCACACCCAATAATAAGGTCATCGATATTTCCTTCATAATTCCCCGCGCGTTTCAACGTTTCCTTTACAACGAGCGCGCCTAAATCATCTGGACGTACATGGGCGAGCGTCCCTTTTTTCGCCTTTCCGACCGGCGTGCGCGCCCCAGCTACAATCACCGCTTCTCTCACAATCTTCCCCCCCTGTTTTTTCATATACGCTAGTTGCGCAACGGCTTTCCTTTAACAAGCATATGTTGCATTCTTGCTTGCGATTTCGGTTCGCCAACTAGGCTTAAAAATGCTTCGCGTTCTAAATCAAGCAAATACTGTTCATCCACTTCCGTACCGTATGGAACTTTTCCGCCGGCGATGACATACGCAAGTTTTTTCGCGATTTTTAAATCATGTTCACTAATGTATCCAGAATGATACATCGACTGCGCTCCAAGCAACATTGCCGCATAACCTGTTTCACCAACCACAGGTACTTTTTTGCGAACCGGCGGGCGATAACCTTGATCGTAAAGAGAAATCACCGCTTGTTTCGCGTCATGAAGCAAATGATCACTATTCATCGTAATGCCATCTTGTTTACTTAAGAAGTTCCATTCGCGCGCTTCCGCTGCTGAACTTGATACTTTTGCCATTGCGATCGTTTCAAACACTTTATTCGCCACTTGTTGCAAATCGACATTAACTCCGTTTGGCAGACTGTTTAAATATTTAATATAAAGTTCTTTATTTCCGCCGCCGCCAGGAATGAGGCCGACACCAACTTCCACAAGCCCCATATACGTTTCCGCCGCGGCTTGAATGCGTGATGATGGCAAACAAATTTCCGTTCCGCCACCGAGTGTCATCGCAAACGGTGCAACGACCACTGGTTTCGGGCTATACTTAATATTCATCATCGCTTGCTGGAATTGGCGAACAACAATCTCAATTTCAAAATAGTTGTCATCTTGTGCTTCCATTAAAATCATCGCAAGATTTGCGCCGACACAGAAGTTTTTCCCTTGGTTTCCGATGACAAGCCCCTTATAGTTTCGTTCTACTTCTTCAAGGGCATAGTTAATCATTTGAACAATATCCGTGCCGATCGCGTTATTTGGCGAGTGAAACTCTAACAACGCTACATCATCGCCAAGGTCAATTAAACTTGCGCCGCTATTTTTCTTAATAACGTCTTTTTGCTCTTTCAAGCGCTTAATATGAATGACTTTCGGGTTTTCTTCAATCGGTTTGTATTCTCCGTGGTCGTAATAGAATGCTTGCCCTTTTTCCGATTTATAGAAAGAGGTGAATCCATCCGCAAGCATATCCGTTACCCACGAAGGAATTTCAAATCCTTCTGCTTGCATTTTACGAACAGATTGCTCAACACCGATTGCGTCCCACATTTCAAACGGACCGAGCTCCCAGCCAAATCCCCATTTCATCGCACGGTCGATAGCGACAATGTCATCAGCAATTTCACCGAGCAATTTCGCAGAATAGAGAAGAACTGGGGCAGTAATGTTCCAAAGGAATATTCCTGCACGGTCATCCGCATATACAAGCGCTTTCAACTTATTGGCAAGCCCTTTTGCTTGTTTGCTCATTTCTACTGCCGGGGTTGTTAACTTTTTACGCGGCTCATATTCCAACGTTTCATAATTAAGCTCTAAAATATCTTTTCCTTGCTTCAAGAAGAAGCCTTGCCCCGATTTGCTGCCGAGCCAGCCTTTTTCGAGCATTGCTTTCATAAAGTCCGGAACGCGGAATGCCTCTTTTTCTTCTCCTTCTACTTTTTCAAATACATTGTTGGCAACGTGAATAAATGTGTCTAATCCAACTACATCAAGCGTACGGAATGTCGCGCTTTTCGGACGGCCAATCAGCGGCCCGGTAATCGAATCTACTTCTCCGACGCTGTATCCGCCTTTCATCATTTCTCTTACAGTGACTAAAAGTCCGTACGTGCCGATTCGGTTCGCAATGAAGTTTGGCGTATCTTTTGCCATCACAACGCCTTTGCCAAGAACCTCTTCTCCAAATGTTTTCATATAAGAAACCACTTCTTGGGCTGTATCTTTTGTCGGGATGATTTCAAGCAGCTTTAAGTAGCGCGGTGGATTGAAGAAATGCGTTCCTAAAAAATGTCTTTTAAAGTCCTCGGAACGGCCTTCTGCCATTGCTTCGATGGAAATGCCCGAAGTGTTTGAGCTGACGATCGTTCCCGGTTTTCTTACCTCATCTACCCTTGCAAATACACTTTTCTTAATTTCTAAATTTTCCACGACCACTTCAATAATCCAGTCCACTTCAGCAAGACGATGAAAATCATCTTCAAAGTTTCCTACTTCAATAAGGGCAAGATTGGACTTTGACATAAGCGGTGCTGGCTTTTGTTTCAATAACTTTTGCAACGCTTGATTGACAAGGCGGTTGCGCACTTCTTTATGTTCAAGTGTTAGCCCTTTTGCTTCCTCTTCCTTCGTCAGCTCACGCGGGACGATATCAAGAAGCAACGTCGGTATCCCCACGTTCGCTAAATGCGCCGCAATTCCCGAACCCATCACACCAGATCCGAGCACAGCAGCCCTTTGAATGCGTTTCACCATTCCTTTTCCCCCTCACACATTGAATGAATAGTCATTCATTTTATGCTGAAAAAAAATATGCCATTAAAATTGTTGCTATATTAAATATAAAATATGTTAATAATTTTCGCAATATATAAACTTAACAAATTTTGTATTCATAAGAAATTATTTTTTGGTGACGATAATAAAAGGAGGTGAGACTGATGGCAAAACTGAAAAAGAACCCTTCGGAAAGAGCAGTCAGCGCAGCAAGCGTAAAGGGTAACGCTGGTCCAACTGTGGAAACGGACGGCGGAGGAAAAAAGACGAGCCAAAACCAGCAATATAAGCGGCACAATATGCAAGGGGAGTAATTCACTCATAAGTAATATATGATGCAAAATCAAAAATATAAAAGCGATCCGCGTTACTTTCCAAAAGAAAAACGCATCACGGACAAAAACGAGTCTGCGATGCGTTTTCCATTTAGGGTTAAAAAGTTTGCCAGATGACTCTTGCCGACGTGCGGATGACCGATCTTCTCAACGATTTTACCATTATTTACGAAAAATTCCTTTAAGAACGAATGCGACGTTTGCAGGACGTTCCGCAAGGCGGCGCATAAAGTAACCGTACCAGTCCGTTCCGTATGGAACATAAACGCGCATTGTATATCCTTCACGCGCAAGCTGTTCTTGCCGCTCTGGACGAATTCCGTATAACATTTGGAATTCGAACTGGCTATTAGGAATGTTATATTCTTTGACAAGCTGCTTCGTATATTCAATGATGGCGTCGTCATGGGTCGCTACCGCTGTATAGTTTCCATTTAATAAATGCATCTTAATGATTTTTTTAAAGTTTTCATCGACATCTTTTTTATCTGGAAACGCCACTTCCGGTGATTCCTTATATGCCCCTTTGACAAGGCGCAAATTTGGGTGGTAATCTTTTAAATCTTCGATATCGGATACCGTACGGTACAAATACGCTTGCAATACCGTTCCGACATTATCATATTCTCTTTTCAACTGTTTAAAAATATCGAGCGTTTTTTGACAGCGAGAATAATCTTCCATATCAATCGTGACAAAAACGCCGTGCTGTTTCGCTGTATCTAAAATACGCCGCATATTGCGCATCACAAGCTCGTCTGAAATATCAAGACCCATCGATGTCATTTTTAACGACAATTGTGAATTAAGCTTTTCTCTTCCAATCGCTTCAATCGCCTCGATGCAATGGTTCGCCATCTCGTTCGCTTCTTTTTCATTGTCCACGAATTCTCCTAAATAATCGACCGTAACAGCCAACCCTTTTTTATTTAATTGTTTAATCACTTCGACAGCCTGTGCGATCGTTTCCCCTGCAACAAATCGGGAGGCCCCAAAGCGCAATCCATATTTTTTCGCCAATTTAGTTAATGTCTTATTTTTCGATAAAAACAAAAAAAAGTCGCGCATCAATTGCTCCATCGTTGTTCCTCCTTATTCCGCAAACGCATTCGTATTTTTATTGTAGCATGTTTTATTATTATTGAATATCTTTTTTCGACAAAATTCTTCCCTGTGTATAGTTTCCCACAAAATGAACAATCTACAACTGAAACATTCAACTTTGGAAAGGAGCACGATGTATGCAACAACAAATGAACATGCAACAACAAACGGTCATGCCGCAGCCGCCGCAAATGGTTTCAACGAAAGATGCGCTTTATTTTACAGACATGCTGTCTTGGAATTTGCTTGCCATGAAAAAAGCGCACTTTTTTGCATCGCAATGCCAAGATAAAGAAGTGGCACAAGCGCTTGAAAAAGCTGGTCAAATGCATCAACGCCACTATCAAAAAATTTTAAGCCACCTACAAAATCCAAGCCAGCCTAAAATGACAATGCAATAACAATCGGGAGGAATGATCATGAACCAAAACCAAATTCAAAATCCAGAAACGCAAATACCAAAAACACCGCAAATGAATGATCGCGACTTTCTTAACGATATGTTAACAACAGAAAAATATATGACTTCCTCATATAACGTCTTTTTGCATGAAGCAAGCCATCAACAATTATATCAAGATATGATGAATATTTTTACGGAGACACAAAACTGCCAACGTGAGTTATATAACTTAATGTTCAAAAAAGGCTGGTACAAGCTTGAAGCAGCTGACCAGCAAAAATTGCAACAATCGTATCAGCAATTCCAAGGATACACAAATCAATTCCCATATCAAAATACAGTTCAGTAATACTAAACCTTCAGGCAGCGAAAAAGCCATGATTGCACACATCATGGCTTTTTCGCATTCGCTCGCTTCTTCATTCCATTATTTGATTTCCTCAACCAACTGCTTCATTTGCTCCTTCGCCTCCAGATAAAGCTCACTCCAATGTTTGGCGAGACTAGGTGCTGATATGTTTCCCGTTACAAAGCGCCCCGCGTATTGCGAGGACGCTCTTTCTCAATACCAGAATCCACTATACGGATAATAAGGAGGGTATGGATAATACGGTCTTGGACGATAGAAAAGCGGAAATGCTAGCGTACTGCCGAGCAATCCGCCTAGAAAGCCGCCTAAAAACGGACCTCCGAAAAATACTCGTGGATATACCATCGCTATTCCTCCTTCCCAAAAAATAAAACTGGACACCAACATGTTATGTCAATGAAAGGCAAAAGGAGCTGGGAAGCTGCCCACTTTTTCACAAGCTTTTCTTAAAATATGGATTTGAAAAAGTTCAAAGCCTGCCATGTAACCGGCAGGCTCAAACAATGTTTACTACCAATAAGGGAATCCGTATCCGTAACCGCCATAACCGCCATAGAACGGGCCTGTTAGCGCGCTGCCCAACAGCCCCCCTAAAAAACCGCCAAAGAACGGACCGCCAAAACCAAAGCCCCATCCCCATGGACGGCCAAAACCAAATCCCCATGGACGCCAGCCAAATCCCCACCATGGACGGCCAAAACCAAATCCCCATACTCTCGTATCTTGTAAGTTTATATCATTCATGCTCCTCTCTCCTTTGCTGATCGTTTTGTTTCTTCCCTTTCAATATATGTAGGACAAACGCCGAGGTCATGGGCGATTGACCGTTTTTGCAAAAAAATAGGCTGCCTAGACGCTCTAGGCAGCAATGAAAACCATTATCGAACGACTTTGGCCATTTCCGCGATCGAATCAAAAAGGATACGGACTGCTGTTTCCATCTGGTCCTCTGTCATTGCTAACACTGGAATAAACGTGATCACCGGACCGAGCGGGCGAATGATCAATCCGCGTTTTCGAGCTTCTAGAATAATACGATGTTCAATCATTTCGGAGCGCGGGAAAATTTGTTTCGTGTTTCGATCTTGAACAATTTCAATTCCTACCATTAATCCTTTTTGACGAATATCCCCAACAATTGGAATTTCATAAAGCTTCTCTAGCTTTTTTGCCAGCCTTTCTGCTTTTTTTCTTACGTTTTCTACAAGATTTCGTTTTTCGATGAGTTCAATATTTTTTAAAGCGACAGCACAAGACAACTGATTGCCTGTATATGTATGACCGTGATAAAATGTCTTGTCTTCGTCGACTTCTCCTAAAAACGCTTCATACACTCGATCCGTTGTTAATGTGGCAGCTAGCGGTAAATAACCACCTGTAATCCCTTTCCCTAAACAAACGATATCTGGCGTTACTTGTTCCTGTTCACAAGCAAACAGCGTGCCCGTTCTTCCAAACCCGACGGCGACCTCATCGCAAATAAGCAGCACCCCATATTTTCGACAAAGTGTTTCAATGCCTTTTAAAAATCCTTTTGGATGTGTAATGATGCCCGCAGCTCCTTGAACGAGCGGCTCCACGATCACGCCGGCGATTTGTTCATGTTCACGCTCTAACACATCTTCAAGCTGTTGCAAACAATATCTGACAATCTCCTCTTCATCGCCATATCCGTCCATGCGATACACATACGGAGAAGGAACTTCAATTCGTTCAAACAACAGCGGCTTAAAAATGCGATGGAATAAATCCATTCCGCCGACACTCACAGCGCCGACCGTATCACCATGATACGCTTCCTTTAAAGAAACAAATTTATTTTTTGCCGCATATTTAACTGGATCAATGTTTTTCCAATATTGATACGCCATTTTTAGCGCAATTTCCACAGCGGCAGCTCCCGTGTCGGAGTAAAACACTTTCGAAAGTCCCGGCCAAAGTTCAATCAACTTTTTCGCCAATAAAATCGAAGGCACATTTGCCGACCCAAGCAATGTCGAGTGCGCGATCGTTTCTATTTGCATGTGCAAAGCTTCATTTAATTCCGGATCATTATGGCCGTGGACGTTTACCCATAATGATGCATATCCGTCCAAATATTTATTCCCATTGACATCAAATAAGTAGCTTCCTTGCCCACGCTCAATAATCAGCGGATGTTCTTGCACGTATGTTTTCATTTGCGTAAACGGGTGCCACACATACTCTTTATCCCATTGTTCTAATTGTTCATAACTATATCGCAACAGAAAGCACCTCCTGTAACAATTGCTTTTGCTCGTTATTCTCTAGCCAACGTTCCGCCAACGCCATCATCGTATGCTTCGTCACCTTCGCAAGAGATGGCAGTGTGGCGATAACCGGCAAATCTAACATTTTCTTTATTGTTTCAATATTATTAACATGAATGATGCTTTCGGCATTAAATTGATTAAAAATCAACCCAAGAATATGAATGCCTTGCTGCTGTGCGTAAGATACGGTTGTCACCGTATGATGAATGGCGCCAAGCCCTGCTAAGGAAACGATGATAATCGGAATGTTGTATTCTCTAATCAAATCGTTGGTCATATAAAACCCTTGTTCCTTCTCTATTAGCGGAACAGCTAAACCTCCCGCCCCCTCGACAAGAACGATGTCGTATTGACGTTTCCATTGTTCGATTTTTTCCACTATCAACGCCGGGTCAATAGTGGTATTCGTTAATGTTGCTGCTAAATGCGGCGAAACGGCGGGTTCCATATAATATAGCCCTTCTGATTGCGCCAGTCCAACAACCTTCTCGTACCAATATTGATCCGCAAATGAAACTCCATCTTCCGCCAAGCCGGTTTGAATCGGCTTAAATATTTTTGTATTTAACCCCATCTTTTGGAAAACAAAAGCAAGAAAAGAGGTTGCCACCGTCTTGCCAATCTCGGTTCCTGTTCCAGTGATAAATATTGCTTTTCCCATTAGGAAACCACCCCTTGCTTACGAATAACGATGTGAAGACGCGGCAGTATACGTGCAACAAGTACGGAACAAACCGCACATAACAGTAGATCTCCCGGCACCGGAAGCACAAAGCCAAACCATAACGTTTGTCCAATGGTAAGCGGCTTTTCCACGATCCATTTCATCGCCATATATAACCAGGCGCATCCAAAGCAATAAACAACTAGAAGAGTAGATAAATTCGCTAGAAAAATCGTTACTGCCCTACGAAATTGAAAAATCTGCATCATCCACCCGTTGACATAGGCCCCCAGAACAAAACCGATCAAATAACCAAACGTCGGCTTCAACACATAGCTAGGTCCTCCGCCTTCCGCGAAAACTGGCGCTCCCGCAAGACCGATCAGCACATAAACAAGCTGGCTCAACATCCCAAGCTTCGGTCCTAATAAACACCCTGCTAAATAAACGGAAGCGATTTGCAACGTAAACGGCACATAGGGAATCGGAATTTTGATAAACCCGCCAATGGCCGTAAGCGCGGCAAACAGCGCCGCCAGCAACAATGATTTTGTTTTCATTCCTCTCCCTCCAATCCTATATTTTTTCTATTATTTTGCCTGACACTCTATTAAATGTCAACTTAATTTTGTTTATAGGTTAACATATAGATAAAAAGAAAAACTGTATTCCGGCGATCCAAGCTCACTGGACGAAGAACATAATTTTCCACCAGCCAAATGATATTTCCGATGCGCACAAGGATAGGGCAAACAAAAATAAAACGGCTAACCATTCTTTCCAAGGTTAGCCGCTGAATGCCATTATTCGATGCCTTTTTCCACTTCATTGATCATTTCCGCAACAGAAATGAGGCCGCCGCCGGCAAGATACCAATAGTTCGGATTTAAATAAATGATGCGATTGTTTTTATAAGCGTTTGTCTTTTTCACCAGCTCGTTTTCAATCGTTTGTTTTGCCGACGGTTTTCCTGCCACTACTGCATCGCGATCCACCACAAATAAATAATCCGGGTTTTTCTCAGCAATATATTCAAATGAAATGCTTTGGCCATGTGTCGATACTTCAATATTCGCATCGACCGGTTTAATGCCAAGCACGTCATGAATAATCCCAAAGCGGGACCCTGGGCCGTATGCGCTTACTTTTCCGCCAGTCGTGAGCACAATAAGCGCTTTGCCGCTCGTTTTTTCTGCCTTCGATTTGACCGCTTCGATTTGTTTATTAATGCTTTCTAATTCCTTTTCGACTTCTTTTTCTTTTCCAAAGATTTTACCTAACGTTTTCATATTATTCGCGAAAGAGTCTATATAGTTTTTCGTATCAATTCCCATATAAACCGTTGGGGCAATTTCGGCGAATTTTTCATAGGAATTGGCTTGGCGTCCAGAAATAACGATTAAATCTGGAGCAATTTCATTTATTTTTTCAAAATCTGGTTCCATCAACCCTCCAACGTTTTCATACTTACTATCTTTATATTTTTCAAGATAAGATGGAAGGTTGGCTTTCGGAACGCCGGTCACTTCAACACCAAGCTTATCCAATGAATCAAGAACGCCGAAGTCAAAGACAACGACTTTCTCTGGTTTTTTCTTTACTTTTGTTTCCCCTAATTCATGCTTGATCGTTATTTTTTCACTATCGTTTTTCGGGTTCGAGCTGCTTGCATTTTTTGCATTGTCTTCGTTCCCGCACGCTGCCAGCAATATGGCAGTGAAAAGCGCCACGAAAATCGGCAACCAACGTTTTTTTAGCATCACAGATCCCCCTTGTTTTTATATCATAATAATATTTATTTTCAACAGCTTTCCCGCACCTTTCCGCGAGGGGCGCCCAGTCTCGCGAAATATATGCGAAAAAAGCTATATGAAAAACAGAGTTATGCAAAATAAACACATATTTTCTTATCATGGATCGTTTCAATATGAACGTCCATATCATAAATGCCTTGCAATACGCCATTGCTCATAATTTCTGATGCTGTTCCCTCGCGAACCACTTTCCCGTTTTTAAGGGCAACAATATAATCAGAATAACAGGACGCAAAATTAATGTCGTGCATGACAACGACGATCGTTTTTCCAAGTTCATCCACCAATTTTCGCAATACTTTCATCATTTGCACACAATGTTTCATATCTAAATTGTTTAACGGCTCATCGAGAAAAATGTAGTCTGTATCTTGCGCGAGCACCATGGCAATATACGCGCGCTGTCTTTGCCCGCCGCTCAATTCGTTCAAATAACAATCTTGCAAGTCCTCCAGCTCCATATACCGAATCGCTTCTTTGACATACTCCCAGTCTTCGCGCGTCAGTCTGCCGCGTGAATACGGGAACCGTCCAAAAGAAACGAGTTCTTTCACCGTCAGCCGGATTGCAATATGGTTTGATTGTTTTAAAATGGAGATCTTTTTCGCCAATTCATCGCTTTTATATTGGCTAATTTCTTTTCCTTCAATTCTGACTTCGCCACGGTCTTTATCGATAAGACGGCTCATAATCGATAACAGCGTGCTTTTTCCCGCACCGTTCGGCCCAATGAGCGATGTTAATTTCCCAGTCGGGATCGTAATCGACACGTTGTCAACGACGTTTTTTCCACCGTATTGCTTATAAACCCCTCTTACTTCTACCATGCTTTCCTCTCCCTCAATAAAAGATATAAAAAGTAAATTCCGCCAATTAAATTCACTATCACCGTTATCGGCGTGGAAAATGTGAACACTCTTTCCACTAACAGCTGCCCGCCAACTAACGCAACAACGGCAAACAGCATCGCGCCAACAAGCAAGTAACTATGCCGGTATGTTTGCAAAAACGTATACGCTACGTTCGCCACAATGAATCCTAAAAACGTAATCGGACCGACTAACGCAGTAGAGACGGAAACAAGCACGGCAACGACAATGAGCAGCCGCTTGACGGTTTTTTCATATGGAACGCCTAAATTAACCGCATGCTCTTTTCCTAGCGAAAGCACATCTAAATAACGTATGTAAGAAACGATATAGCCAATCATCAGCGCAATGACAATGCCTGCCACCAATAAAAGCTCTGTTTTCATATTGTTAAAGCTCGCAAACATGCGATCTTGAATCACAAAAAATTCGTTCGGATCGATTAAAAATTGCATAAAGGATGTCACGCTTTGAAAAAATGTCCCCATAATCATTCCAACAAGGAGGAGAAAATAAATCGTCTGCTCTTCTTGTTTAAATAAAATGGAATAAAGCAATACCGCAAATCCCACCATGAACCCAACGGAAACGAGAAACTGCACGTTCGCGTTCATCATTGTCAGCGTCGTCGACCCAAAAATAAATACAACAAACGTCTGAATCAACATATAAACCGAATCAAACCCGATAATGCTCGGCGTTAATATCCGGTTGTTCGTGATCGTTTGAAAAATGACGGTAGAAGCGGCAATCGCACATCCTGTCAACACCATAGCGGCAATTTTTTCACTTCTTGACCGAAAAACATAGTCCCAGTTGCCTTTGACATCCGTAAACAAAAACACCATAATCAGCGACAAAGCGGCAATGCTTAACACGATCAGCTTCCTTTTGTTAGACATATTGCTTTCTTCTCCTTACTAACAAATACAAAAATACGCCGCTGCCAATGACTCCTACCGTCAAACCGATCGGGATTTCATACGGATAAATAACGACGCGCCCGAAAATATCGCAAGCCAACACGAAAATTGCTCCTGACAATGCCGTCAGAGGCAGGACTTTCTCTAAATGATCTCCATAATATAATGTGACAAGGTTTGGAATAATCAATCCTAAAAACGGCAGTGTCCCGACCGTCAGCACCACAACAGAAGAAGTAGCAGCCACGATGATTAATCCGACATTGACGATGGACCGATAATGAAGGCCTAAATTTGTCGCGATTTCTTCTCCCATTCCTGCTATCGTAAAACGGTTCGCATACATATAAGCGACAATCATAAGCGGAACACTTAAGTAAAGCAGTTCATACCGCCCTTTTATAATCATGGAAAAATCGCCATGCAGCCATGACGAAATGGATTGGATTAAATTGTACTTATACGCGAAAAATGTTGTCATGGAACTGATGATATTGCCAAACATTAAACCGACAAGCGGAATAAAAATGGCGTCTTTATATTTCACTTTTTCAAGTATTCTCATAAAAATCATCGTACCGGCAAAAGCGAATAAAAATGCGACCGTAACTTTCAGCAGCGGACCTGCGGAAGCGAACAAAATCAATGACACTAAAATTCCTAACCTTGCACAATCCATCGTCCCCGCCGTCGTTGGCGAGACAAACTTATTTTGGCTTAACTGCTGCATAATTAGCCCGCAAATACTCATGCTGGCACCCGCAATAATAATGCTGATCAATCGCGGAATCCGGCTGATTATTAATACTTCTACGTCATCCGCTTTCAACATCAGCAAATCGGCAAGCGAAATATGCTGAACACCGATAAATAAAGATGCAACTGCTAATATGACGAATAATATAAACAGCTTTTTCATCGTTTTTTCCTCTAATGCACCCTAAATGATTTTAATAATTATTATCAATTAAAATTGTATTAAGACAATCTCCTATTGTCAACATTTTTATGAAAAGGATTCTCATTATCATAAAAAAGGGACTGGCCAACTAAGAAGCACAGTCCCTCCAAATACCTATATACTTATTTATGTTGAATAATTTTCGTTCCGCAGCGGCAAAGGATAGAATGTTTCAACCGGCGAATCGGTTGATGGCATTGTTCGCAAATCACTTGTTTTCGCATGTTTTCGCTCTCCTTTAACTGTTTACGAATGATTATTGTTATCATTTATTATACATATTATTTTTAAATAATCAATATCAAATTATAATTATTTTAAATAAAAGAGATGCGATTCATATTAATTGGATGGAAACAATGAACATGTTATAATAAATGTTGGAATATTCTAACGAAAAGGGGATGAACCGATGTACGATATCGCCATTATCGGAGCTGGTCCTGCCGGGGCAAGCGCTGCCATTTTTACCGCAAAAGCAGGAAAGAAAACAGTATTAATTGACAATGACAAAAGCATGACAAAGCGTGCCTGGATCGAAAACCATTATGGCGTTGTGGAAACTACAGGGCCGGATTTAGTCGAAACCGGGAAAAAACAAGCAGCAAAATTCGGAGCAGAACTTGTCGTTGGCCAAGCCACCAACATCGAAAAAACAGAAAACGGCTTCCGCATTCAAACAGACAACGGTACGTTTGAGGCAAAACACGTTATTTTGGCAACAGGAATAGCAGTCGATCTTGCCGAAAAAATCGGCGTGAAAACAAAGCCAGGAACCGAGCCGCGCATTAAAACAATTATTGATGTAGATGAGAACGGACGCACAAATATCGATGGAATTTGGGCGGCCGGAACAGCAGCTGGCGTCAGCGTACATACCATTATCACCGCTGGCGATGGAGCGAAAGTGGCCATTAACGTCATTAGCGAATTAAACGGTGAACGGTATGTGGATCATGATGTATTAAAAACAAAATAAAAGCTGCCCACAAATGTGGGCAGTTCTTCGTTTATTATCCCTTCTCGATGCTTTTCGATACTTTCCCTAATAACAATAACGGATCTCTCGCTTCGTCTTTCCTCAAATCGTCCGTCACTTCGCTCAATACAGCGTAAATCATACTAATTCTCTTTTATCAGGAGTCATATGCATAAATCAGACGTTTTTTTAATTAAATGAAGATGCAAAACTCATAACAGATGCATAAATGCACATAAAAATCCGCCACCTTGAAAATCATTCAGCAGCCAAACCAACTACCAAGGGATGGACACTATCATGATTTTCAGTTGGAGCGATAATATTGATAACAGCTTATGCATTTTCGTACATATGGCAACTTAATTATCTGAATAGTTGTTATATTATTTTAAATATGATTTTATTATAAATATATTTTTATAATTATTATAAATAAGTATTGACTTTAATTTGAAAAATGTTATCATTTGTTATGAAGACGAAAATGAAAATAGGGGGAAATAAACGATGTCAGATAAAAAAAAGCTCACAACTAGTTGGGGAGCACCTGTTGGCGATAACCAAAACTCGATAACGGCTGGTAATCCCGGACCGACATTAATCCAAGACGTACATCTTCTTGAAAAACTGGCACATTTCAATAGAGAACGCGTTCCAGAACGTGTCGTACATGCGAAAGGCGCAGGTGCGCATGGTTATTTCGAAGTAACGAACGATATGTCGAAGTATACAAAAGCAAAAGTGTTTAATGGTGTTGGAAAACGCACACCTGTGTTCGTCCGCTTCTCTACTGTCGCCGGTGAATTGGGATCTGCGGATACCGTCCGCGACCCGCGCGGTTTTGCGGTGAAGTTTTACACAGAAGAGGGGAACTACGATATTGTAGGCAACAACACACCAATTTTCTTTATTCGTGATGCGATTAAATTCCCGGATTTTATCCATACACAAAAACGCGATCCGCGCACACATTTGAAAAATCCAACAGCAATCTGGGATTTCTGGTCTTTATCTCCGGAATCTTTGCACCAAGTCACTTATTTGTTTGGGGATCGTGGCATTCCGCTCACTTACCGTCATATGAACGGATACGGAAGCCATACATTCAAATGGGTGAATGAAGACGGCGAAGCGGTATGGGTAAAATACCACTTTAAAACAAACCAAGGCGTCAAAAACATGGATCCAGAACTAGCGGTAAAAATCGCCGGAGAAAATCCGGATTACCATACGGAAGATTTATATAACGCTATCGAAAAAGGCGACTATCCATCTTGGACATTATATGTGCAAATTATGCCGCTAGAAGACGCAAAAACATACCGTTTCAATCCATTTGACGTCACAAAAGTTTGGTCACATAAAGATTATCCGTTAATTGAAGTCGGCCGTATGGTATTAAACCGCAATCCGGAAAACTACTTTGCCGAAGTCGAACAAGCGACATTCTCTCCTGGAAACCTTGTTCCTGGCGTTGAGCCGTCACCAGACAAAATGTTGCAAGCCCGTTTGTTCGCTTATGCGGATGCGCACCGTTACCGCGTCGGCGTGAACCATAACTTGCTGCCGATCAACCGCCCGCGCGTGGAAGTAAACAATTATCAACGTGACGGCTTCATGCGCTTTGATAATAACGGAGGCGGTTCGGTCAACTACGAACCAAACAGCTTCGGCGGACCGACAGAAGTGCCAGAACATAAAACGACCCCATTCCCGGTATCCGGCGTGGCAGAAAGCGTGCCATATGACGACGATGATCATTATACGCAAGCAGGCGACTTATACCGTCTCATGAGCGAGGACGAAAAAGCGCGCCTTGTGAAAAACATCGTTGAATCAATGAAACAAGTAACAAAAGAAGAAATTAAACTTCGCCAAATCCGCCACTTCTACAAAGCAGACCCTGACTACGGCCGCCGCGTTGCCGAAGGGCTTGGCTTAAGCGTCCCAGACGATGTGATCACAAAGGCATAGCGGATAGATAAACCAAGGATAGACGCTGACTGACAACGTCTATCCTTTTCATTTTTTCATCCGCCTTCTTTGACATCTCTCCTTATATTATAGTAAAACTCCCTAATAAATTATAACTTTATTGGAAATAAAATACATGCGACCATTCTACTAATTTGGAAAGAAAGATGTTCATGTTGGAATCTATGTAGGAAATGGTAAGTTCACAGGTTGTCAGACATCAACAGGCGTTGCAATTGCTGATATTATATAAATATAATGATAAATATTTAATATTTAAATATGAAAAAAAGCCGGCATCATGCCGGCTCCTTGATTATCTATATACTCTAACTTTTACGGTTCTGACGCCCCATTGGATAGCTTTTGCTTTTGTAGGCATGAATACGTCAATTTTGTTTCCTTTGATTCCGACTCCTTTATCCGCTGCAACCGCATAGCCGTAACCTTCCACATAAACCTTTGAACCTAGTGGAATTACCTTCGGATCAACGGCAATTGCTTTAATCGAAGGGTTTTTCTTTAAATTTAAGCCTGTAGCTGTTATTCCGCTGCAGCCTTTGCAGTTTACTGTATAAGCATATGCTTTAACGGTGAGTGTTTTGTACGCTGCTGTTTTGGCTGCTGCCTTTTTTACCGTAGTTTTAGCAGGCGCTTTGGTTGCCGTTCCTGAAATCTTTAAAACCTGTTTTGGTCTGATCAAATCGCTTTTAAGGTTATTCCAGCTCTTTAGCTGGCTGACAGTCACTTTATACTTTTTAGCTATGCCCCAAAGAGTATCACCACTTTTTACCTGATATGTGCCGGCTGCCGATGCAGCTCCTGAAAATCCGAACGCTAGAAAGATTGATGAAGTAATATATAATAGTAGCTTTTTCAAGATACTACTCCCTCCTTGCTTAAATTCGTAACAATAGAATACTTGCTTGGATTCGTACTAGGATTCGTAACAGTATAATATCAATAAAATATAACAATTATGTTTCATAGAGTTAGTAATTATGTTACAAAACGAAGACATAATTGTATCATCTTGTTCTTTCATATAAAAAAGGTGCACTTTATATCAAGTGCATCCGAACAATTGACATAGAACCAATCGAGTAGGAGAGGGTGATTAACCCTCGTCCTCTCACACCACCGTACGTACCGTTCGGTATACGGCGGTTCCATTAAGTCTGACGCAGAGATTCATATCGTTGATAAAGACTCTTCAGCCCTTGGCTCTCCCAATAGGAGTTGCCAAGGGCTTTATGCAAGATGGGACTAGCGGCCACTCTCCAATATTTCTTCCGAGTGTTTCCCCATTCATATGCTTTCCGCTTGGGCACTCCTAAACTTTGCAGTTTTCGGACTCTGGTTCTCGGAAGTTTCCACTCTTTCCATTGGCACATGCGCAGCCTTCGTCGAATCCATCCATCTAGTTCTTTGAACACACTTGGAGTCTCTGCTAACGAGAAGTATCCACACCATCCCAGAATGTACTGGTTGAGCTGTTCGATTCGCTCGAGCATGGGAATCGGTTTCGATCGACTCGTCATGGTGCGCATCCTTTGCTTCATGCGCCGAATACTTTCCTTTGCGATCCGGATTTTTGGCTCCTTATTTGGGGTGAAGCTAAAACCGAGGAATTTTCTCCTCCACGGTCGATCCACCCATGTATATCCTTCCTGAATATACTGCTTCGCCTTTTTCACCGCGTCGTGTCCTCTTCGACCGGGACGAAACCCGTAGCTGTGTTCCGAAAAGGATGGGTCAAAGATCGGCGTGAGCACTTGGGCGATGGCCTGTTGGATGAACCGGTCTGTCACGGTCGGGATTCCTAGTAACCTGACTCCTCCGTTCGGTTTCGGGATTTCTACCCGTCGGACCGGGCAAGGTTCGTAGGTCCCTTCTTCCAAAGCGTGCCGTATCACGTCCCAATGTTCTACCCGGACAGACCTCCCCGGGTAAGAGTGCAGTCTTTCCTTCCATCTATCTGCTTCATTTACTCGGTATCACCTTCGGCAGAAAGGGCTTCGTTTTGTCATGCAAACTCACCCAATGATACCCAGCCTCCTATGAAGTTCGTGTTCCTCAGACCGGAAGTTTGCCGCCCGCTTCCTTCAGATTCTGCGTCGCCGCAGACACCCTTGCGTTAAGCTAACTGCTACTTCTGCCTTCGCAGTTCGGGACTTTCACCCTATAGACTACACCCATGCCGGGCGCACATGAAAAAACGGACTTGCCGATAATGGCAAGTCCGTTGATTTATTTTTAAGCGTATGATTATCTGAACCTCCCGATGGCTAAAGCCACGGGGTTCTTGTGTACTATAGAGCTTCTTCCATACCTTCGCATGGATACTGACTCTAATTCCACAAGACTTTCATGGGCAAACACCTCACTGGTGCTTATCGCCCTGTGCGCCCGATTCAAGACGTTGGATTTTTCTTCTCTATAAGAGTAGTATACCATCTTTGACTACGTCAAAGCAATCGGTTCATCCCATGTCTAAAGACGGGCTACACCCTGCATGGGCTTTCTCCGATTGTACTTGTAATGGAGACGGTGGGAGTCGAACCCACGTCCAGAGATATCGCCACTTAAGCATCTACGAGCGTAGTCGGTATATTTCGGTTTCGCTGCATCTTCCGCCTACCGACAGGCCTCCGAGCAGCTAGCCTGATTGTTCTCTTCCCTCGTCCTCAGGCGGCGGACTCGGGCGTAGCCCACTCGTTATGAGCCCCTGCACCACCACGTGGGCGATGGCGGGAGGAGCTAGCTGCGTTTAATTAGGCAGCTAAAGCGTAGTTTTCTTTGCCAGTTATCTTTAAGTGACGTTTTTTACGAGGACGATCCCCTCGGCTCGCAGCTTAAGCGCGACCTATCCCTGTCGAATCCGTATCGTCCCCGTGATGGAGAAGCGATAACGATAAGCTTAAGCTTTGGATAACTGGCCTTTGCATTATTGATTATAACATAATGCATTTAGTTTTCAATGATGAAGTTTTGGAATCATATTTTTTGCCGTTTGTGTTATTTATTATAACATAATGCACTTAATTTTCAATTGTAAATTTTTGGAATTATATTTTTTGTCGTTCGCGAAAAGCACGTTCGATTTCCCGTTGCGCTTCTCTTCGCTTCATATCTTCGCGTTTGTCATATTTTTTCTTTCCTTTGCCAACGCCTAACAACACTTTGGCAAAACCGTTTTTAATATATAGCTTTAACGGAACGAGCGTATAGCCTTGTTCTTTTGTGTAACCAATCAGCTTATTAATTTCACGGCGATGAAGAAGAAGCTTTCTTGTCCGCAATGGGTCATGGTTATAACGGTTCCCTTGTTCATACGGACTAATATGCATATTATGAAGAAATACTTCCCCTTTTTCGACCTTCGCAAATGAATCCTTTAAATTAACTTTTCCAGCGCGAATCGATTTAATTTCTGTTCCTTGCAGGACAATCCCCGCTTCATACGTTTCTTCGATAAAATAATCATGATGCGCTTTTTTGTTTTGGGCAATCAGTTTCCCTTCACCTTTTGGCATACGACGTCCTTCCTCCTCATATCGTGCAACTATGATTTTAACAAAAAACGTGAAGAAGGAAAAGTCTCTTGCTATCGAGACTTTTCCTTATCGTTTTTTCTTTTTCTTCTTTTTTGCTTTTAGCTGTGGAACGTCTTCGTAAAATTTCTTTGATTTTTTCGCTTTTCCATTTTGTTTATTTGTTTTTTTCCGCTTTTTCCCTTCAATAACGACAGGTGCACTTTTTGCCTCTTTAGGACGGCGGCCTTTCATGCCGACAATTTCAAAGTCGACGATCCGCTCATCTTTGTTCACGTTAATGACACGCACGGTAATCTCATCGCCGATGCGGTACACTTTTCCGGTTCGCTCACCGATCATGGCGTAATGCCGTTCATCATAGCGATAATAGTCGTCCGTTAAGTAGCTGACATGAACAAGCCCTTCGATCGTGTTCGGGAGTTCGACAAAAAGGCCGAAGTTCGTAACCGAGCTAATAATTCCGTCAAACTCCATGCCGATTTTATCTTCCATAAACTCTGTTTTCTTCAAATCATCCGTTTCCCGCTCGGCTTCCACAGCGCGGCGCTCCATATCGGATGCGTGTTCAGCGATGTCTGGAAGCTTTTCGGCCCATTTTCGTTGGGTTTGTTCATCCATTTGCCCATTAATTAAGTACGTGCGAATGAGACGGTGCACAATTAAGTCTGGATAACGGCGGATCGGAGATGTAAAATGCGTATAAAAATCGGTCGATAATCCGTAGTGACCGAGACTTTCCGCGTCATAGCGCGCCTGCTTCATCGAGCGAAGCATCACCGTCGATATGACCATTTCTTCCGGCTCGCCGCGAACCGCTTCTAAAATTTCCTGGAGCGCGCGCGGATGAATTTGGTTTCCTGTCCCTTTGACGACGTAGCCAAAGTTTGTAATAAATTCGAGAAAACGCTGCAGCTTTTCTGGTTTTGGATCTTCGTGAACACGATAAATAAACGGAACGTTTAACCAATGAAAATGTTCAGCGACCGTTTCGTTCGCCACCAGCATAAATTCTTCAATAAGCCGCTCCGCCACCGATCGTTCACGAAGCACGACATCATAAGGTTTTCCATTCTCATCCACAAGCACTTTTGCTTCTTTAAAGTCGAAATCAATTGCACCGCGCTTCATCCGTTTATTGCGCAAAATTTCCGCAAGCTCTGCCATCAATTCAAACATCGGCACAAGCGGTTCGTATTTTTTTCTTAGTTCCTCGTCTTTATCAACGAGAATTTTGTTCACATCCGAATACGTCATCCGCTCTGTCGTACGAATGACGCTTTGAAAAATTTCATGGCTGACGACTTCGCCGCGTTCGTTAATTTCCATTTCACATGAAAGTGTTAAGCGATCGACTTTCGGATTTAAGGAGCAAATGCCGTTCGATAAACGATGCGGAATCATCGGAATGACGCGATCCACCAAATAAACGCTTGTCCCTCGTTCGTACGCTTCGCGGTCAATTGGCGAGCCTTCTTCCACATAGTAGCTGACATCGGCAATGTGGACGCCAAGCTTGTAATTCCCGTTCTCAAGCTTAGTGACCGTTACAGCGTCGTCTAAGTCTTTCGCGTCTTCTCCGTCGATCGTGACAATCATTTGATCGCGCAAATCGCGGCGGCCTTGCAAATCTTTTTCCGAAATCGTATCGGAAATGCTGTTGGCGTGTTCGATGACTTCATCTGGAAATTGCAAAGGAAGGCCGTGTTTATGAATAATCGATAAAATATCAACACCTGGGTCGTTTTTATGTCCGAGAATTTTAATAACTTCTCCTTCGGCGCTCATTCGTCCTTGCGGGTACGATGTCAACCGCACAACCACTTTATGTCCTTCCACAGCGCCGTTAGCGGCATGTTTCGGAATAAAAATGTCATTGACAATTTTTTTATCATCCGGAATGACAAATCCGAAATACTTGCTTTCCGTATAAGTTCCGACAACTTCGGTGACACCGCGTTCTAAAATCCGTACAACCGTTCCTTCCCTGCGGGCGCCTGACGATTCGGAATGCACACGCACTAATACGGTATCGCCATGCATCGCGTTTTTCATCTCGGAAGGCGGGATGAAAATATCGTCGAGCGACGGATCTTCCGGCACAACGAAAGCAAACCCTTTTGCGTGTCCGGACACTTTTCCGCGCACTAAGTTCATTTTTTCCGGCACACCGTAGCGATTGCTTCTCGTACGCACAACAAGCCCTTGTTCTTCCATAGCGACAAGCGCCTTTACAAATTCCTTGAACTCTGCCGCATCGGTAATACCGAACGCTTCTTCCAACTCTTGAACAGTAAGAGGCTTGTACGCCTCGTCCCTCATAAACGTTAAAATTCGATCGACTAATGATTGATCCATTATTTTCCTCCTTTCGATAGGTTACCAATCCAATGACTCTAAAAACTCATAAACATCTTCATGCAACTGTTCTTTTTCTTTATCTAGCGTAATGACATGCCCCGACTCTTCATACCATTTGATTTTTTTCACTGGTGATTCAATGCCGTTATAAATAATATTGGCACTATCAGGGTTAATCATTTCATCGTGACGCGCTTGCACGACAAATATCGGTGCATAAATCAAGTCGATATGGTCACGTACATCCGCAATCAGCTCTTGCAGCGCCTTTAACGTTTTCATCGGCGTCTTTTTAAATGCTTCCATTTCTTTTTCAATTTGTTCTGGCGTTTTTCCTTCCCGTTTTTTATATTCGCGCGCATACTTTAGCACACCTTGATACATGGTTTCTTCGCTTTTAATATACATCGGCGCGCACATTGGAATAATTCCCACTACAGGTACAGTGTAACCTAATTTGAGAGAAAATACGCCTCCAAGCGATAATCCTGCCACTGCAATTTTTTCGTATCCTTTATTTTTTAAAAATTCATAAGCGTTCATGACATCTTGCCACCAGTCATCCGGTCCGGTATGTACAAGCTCTTCCGGCGGCACCCCATGGCCTTTATAAATTGGCGCATGGCATGTATATCCTTTTGATTCAAGAAAACGGCCTAACATTCTTACATCCGACGAGTTTCCAGTAAAACCATGCAGCAATAACACGGCGCGTTCTCCTGCTTCAAAGAAAAATGGCTTTGGTGGGACGATCTTCATGATGCACAACTCCTTTCTTTTTATGAAAAACAGAAAAGGCAGCCCGAGTAAATGGTTGGACCGCCCCCATTGTTTTCATCATTAAAGTTGCATATACGTCACCGCAATCGATAATACAAAAAACAACACTGCCAGCACAACCGTAATGCGCTGCAATATCGCGTCCAATCCGCGCGCTTTTTGCTTTCCAAACAGCTGCTCCGCACCGCCTGTAATGGCGCCGGAAAGGCCCGCGCTTCTTCCCGATTGCAACAAAACGATCACGATAAGTCCTATCGAAACAATGACTAACAATGTGACAAGCAATGTATGCATTGCCTAATCCTCCTTTAAAAACACGCACTACAATGCTTTCAGTTTAACATAAACGCGGAGCTTGCACAATAGGAATGAGGAGCATGCATTATTCATTATAGCAAATTTCTTCTAAAACAAAAAAATAATCCATTATTTTATGAAATAAAAAGAACCTAACCGAACGATTCGGTTAGGTTCCCTTGCTTAATCATTATTTTTTCAAGTTATAGAACGATTTAATGCCGTTGTAAATCGCTGTGTCGCCAAGCTGATCTTCGATGCGAAGCAATTGATTGTATTTCGCGACGCGGTCGGTGCGGGAAGGTGCCCCTGTTTTAATTTGGCCGGCGTTTGTCGCTACCGCGATGTCAGCGATCGTGCTGTCTTCCGTTTCACCAGAACGGTGGGAAACAACGGCAGTATATCCAGCGCGTTTTGCCATTTCGATCGCATCGAACGTTTCGGTTAATGTACCGATTTGGTTGACTTTAATCAGAATCGAGTTGCCGACACCTTTTTCAATTCCTTCCGCTAGTTTTTTCGTATTTGTTACGAATAAATCGTCACCGACAAGCTGTACTTTTTTGCCAAGGCGCTCTGTTAATAGTTTGTGGCCTTCCCAGTCGTTTTCATCTAAACCGTCTTCGATCGAAATGATTGGGTATTTCGAAACAAGTTCTTCATACCATGCGACCATTTCTTCGGACGTTCTTACAACGCCTTCGCCTTCAAGATGGTATTTGCCGTCTTCTTTGTTGTAAAGCTCGGAAGAAGCAACGTCCATCGCAAGCATAACTTCTTCGCCTGGTTTGTAGCCGGCTTTTTCAATCGCTTCAATGATCGTTTGCAGCGCTTCTTCGTTCGATTTTAAGTTTGGCGCGAATCCGCCTTCGTCACCAACAGACGTATTGTAGCCTTTTGCCTTTAATACCGCTTTTAAGCTATGGAAAATTTCTGCGCCCATGCGAAGCGCTTCACGGAAGCTTTTCGCGCCGACAGGCATAATCATAAATTCTTGGATGTCTACATTGTTATCCGCATGCGCGCCGCCGTTTAAAATGTTCATCATCGGTACTGGCAATGTTTTCGCGTTAAATCCGCCAAGATATTGGTATAATGGCATATCTAATTCATCTGCTGCTGCGCGCGCTACTGCCAAAGATACGCCTAAAATCGCGTTTGCCCCTAATTTACCTTTATTTTCCGTGCCGTCTAGTTCAATTAACGTTTTGTCAATGCCAACTTGATCTGTCACTTCAAAACCGATAATCGCTGGTGCGATAATTTCATTGACGTTTTCCACCGCTTTTAATACGCCTTTTCCAAGATAACGGCTTTTATCGCCGTCACGCAATTCCACTGCTTCGTATTCTCCCGTTGATGCACCGCTTGGTACTAATGCGCGGCCAAAACCGCCATCTTCCGTATATACTTCGACTTCTACTGTCGGATTGCCGCGAGAGTCTAATACTTCACGTGCGTATACATCTACAATTGCAGACATGTTCACACTCTCCTTTTAATTATTTTTTTATTAATGTTTTTCCTGTCATTTCTTTCGGCTGTGGCAAGCCAAGCAAATCAAGCATCGTTGGCGCTAAATCGCCTAAAATGCCGTCTTTGCGAAGCTCGATTCCTTTTTTCGTTACGATCACTGGAACCGGATTTGTCGTATGCGCGGTTTGCGGTTTGCCATCCGGCGTCAATACTTCATCCGCATTTCCATGGTCTGCGGTAATAATGGCGATGCCGCCTTTTGCAAGAATCGCATCCACAACTTTGCCAAGGCACTCATCCACCGCTTCGATCGCTTTAATCGTCGGTTCTAATTTTCCTGAGTGGCCGACCATGTCCGGGTTCGCATAGTTTAAAATGATCGCGTCGTATTTATCTGCTTCAATTTCTTTTAGGAGCGCATCCGTCACTTCGTAAGCGCTCATTTCTGGTTTTAAGTCATATGTGGCGACTTTTGGCGAGTTGATTAAAATGCGGTCTTCGCCTGGAAACTTCTCTTCCCGTCCGCCGTTCATAAAGAACGTAACGTGCGGATATTTTTCCGTTTCCGCGATGCGAAGCTGGCGCAATCCATGTTGTGATAGGACTTCACCGAGCGTATTATCCAGATTTGTCGGTTTAAACGCGACATAACCTTTTACGGTTTCACTAAAGTGTGTTAGGCATACAAAGAACAAGTTTTTCGGATGTTTCGGACCACGGTCGAACTCGCGGAAGTCTTCGTTCGTAAACGTGTTCGAAATTTGAATCGCCCGGTCTGGCCGGAAGTTGTAGAAAATGATCGCGTCTTCATCTTTAATCGTCGCCACAGGCGAGCCGTCTTCACGCACGATGACCGATGGAAGCACAAACTCGTCGTAAATGCCATGTTTATAAGAATCTTCAATGCACTCAAGCGGATCGCGATAGGTTGGTCCTTCTCCATACACCATCGCGCGATATGCTTTTTCGACGCGCTCCCACCGTTTGTCGCGGTCCATCGAGTAATAACGGCCGGATAAGGTTGCGATTTCCCCGACGCCATACTCTTTTATTTTTTCTTGTAATTCTTTAATATATTTCGGCGCCGTTTGCGGTCCGACATCGCGGCCATCTAAAAAGCCGTGGATGTAGACGTTTTTTACGCCTTCTTTAGCGGCTAATCTTAATAGCGCATATAGATGGTTAATATGGCTATGAACGCCGCCGTCAGAGAGAAGACCGAAAATGTGCAAATTCGTTCCTTTTTCTTTGACATGATTCATCGCCGCTAAAAACGTTTCGTTGCGGTCAAACTCTCCCTCGCGAATCGCAATGTTTACGCGCGTTAAGCTTTGGTATACAATGCGGCCGGCGCCGATATTTAAGTGGCCGACTTCCGAGTTTCCCATTTGTCCTTCTGGAAGCCCGACCGCCTCGCCGCATGCAGTTAATGTAGCGTGCGGATATTCATTCCAATAACGGTCAAAGTTCGGCTTTTTTGCTTGTGCGATCGCATTGCCATATGTTTCTTCGCGAAGCGCAAATCCGTCTAAAATAATTAACGCCACTGGTTTTTTACTCATGTTGCCCAGCCTCCACTAATTGTAAAAATGATTTCGGATCGAGGCTTGCACCGCCGACAAGGGCGCCATCAATATGTTCTTGCGCTAAAAATTCGCGAATGTTTTCCGGTTTTACGCTGCCGCCATACTGAATGCGTACAGCTTCGGCCACTTCCGGCGAAAAGATTTTTGCAATGATTGAGCGGATATGGCCGCACACTTCATTGGCATCTTCAGCGGTCGATGATTTGCCAGTGCCAATCGCCCAAACTGGTTCATAAGCGATGACCACTTGTTTTGCTTGTTCCGCGGTTAAACCGGCAAGCGCTTTTTCTACTTGCGCGCCAACAATGTCATTCGTTTTGCCGCTTTCCCGCTGTTCTAACGTTTCACCGCAACAAACAATTGGAATAAGCCCGTGTTTAAAAGCAGCAAGCACTTTTTTATTCACCGTTTCATCCGTTTCCGCAAACATTTCGCGGCGTTCGGAATGACCGATGATCACGTAAGTAACACCAATATCTTTCAACGCAACTGGGCTAATTTCGCCAGTAAACGCTCCTTTGTCTTCAAAATGCATATTTTGCGCGCCAATTTTTAAATCAGATCCTTGCGCACTTTGCACAAGCCGCTCTAAAAATAGGAAAGGTGCGCAAATGACGGAATCGACTTGTTCGGCAGGCGGGACAAGCCGTTTTACTTCTTCAACGAAGTTTACCGCTTCCGTCAATGTTTTATGCATTTTCCAGTTTCCTGCGATAATTCGTTTTCTCATGATTGATTCCTTCCTTTCTATGAACGGAGTTGACGCGTTATTTATCGTTTAACGCCACCACTCCAGGAAGTTGTTTTCCTTCCATAAATTCTAGCGATGCACCGCCACCGGTGGAGATATGGTCCATTTTTTCCGCTAAGCCAAATTTTTCTACTGCCGCTGCCGAATCGCCGCCGCCGATGACCGAATATGTATCGACAGCATCCGCTAACGCTTGGGCAACCGCTTTTGTTCCTTCGGCAAAAGCATCCATTTCAAATACTCCCATTGGACCGTTCCAAACAACAAGCTTGGATTTCATAATAACATCGCGATAAAGCTCACGCGTTTTCGGCCCAATATCGAGCGCTTCCCAATCGCTTGGAATCGCATCAATCGAAACGACTTTCGTATTGGCGTCGTTCGCAAACCGATCGGCTACGACAACATCAACCGGCATATAGAAGTTAACGCCTTTTTCTTTCGCTTTTTCCATAAACGATTTTGCCAGTTCAATCTTATCTTCTTCTAGCAGTGATTTGCCGATTTCATGGCCAAGCGCTTTAACAAACGTATACGCAAGACCGCCTCCAATAATGAGGTTGTCTACTTTATTAAGCAAGTTTTCAATAACGCCAATTTTATCTTTTACTTTCGCGCCGCCAATGATCGCCGTAAATGGACGGTCTGGGTTAGAAAGAGCTTTTCCAAGCACTTCAATTTCTTTTTCCATTAAAAATCCAGCAACGGCTGGCAAATAGTGTGCAATTCCTTCTGTAGAAGCATGAGCCCGATGGGCAGCACCAAACGCATCGTTCACATAAATATCGGCCAATTCAGCAAATGCTTTCGCAAGCTCTGGATCGTTTTTCTCTTCACCTGGGTAAAAACGAACGTTTTCTAGAAGCAATACATCGCCTTCATTCATTTTCGAAATGGCTTCTTTTACTGCATCGCCGTATGCCTCATCAGTTTTTGTCACATGTTTTCCAAGCAGCTCGCTCAAACGCCGAGCAACCGCATTTAAGCGTAACTCTTCGACGACTTTTCCTTTTGGGCGGCCAAGATGGCTCGCTAGGATCACTTTTGCACCTTGTTCCATTAAATAACGAATCGTTGGAAGTGCTGCGCGAATGCGTGTGTCGTCTGTAATCGCACCATTTTCCATCGGCACATTAAAGTCGACGCGGCAAAACACTCGTTTTCCTTTCACATCTACGTCTCGAACCGTTTTTTTGTTCATGGCGCTATGCCCCCTTTTTGATGATATCGTTCCCACAAACGAAGAGGAGTGGGGATAATTCCCCGCTCCCCCTCTTCACCATCTTATTATAGACTTGATTGCCCGATAAAAACAATCACCATCGATTATAAGCCTTTTGATGCAATATATTCTGCAAGATCAACCACACGATGAGAGTAGCCTGTTTCGTTATCGTACCAAGAAACAACTTTTACCATTTTTCCTTCTAGAACCATCGTGGAAAGTGCATCGATTGTCGAAGAAGCAGTGCTGCCGTTATAGTCACGAGATACTAGCGGCTCTTCGCTGTAAGCCAGGATGCCTTTCAATTCGCCTTCCGCTGCTTCTTTCAATGCTGCGTTGACTTCTTCAACAGTTACTTCTTTTTCAAGCTCCGCAACAAGGTCAACAACAGACACGTTTGGTGTTGGTACGCGCATTGCCATACCGTTTAGTTTTCCTTTTAGTTCAGGAAGTACAAGCGCAACCGCTTTTGCTGCACCTGTTGTTGTCGGAATAATCGACTCAGCAGCAGCACGTGCACGGCGTAAATCTTTATGTGGCAAGTCTAAGATTTGTTGGTCGTTCGTATAAGAGTGAACCGTTGTCATCATTCCACGAACGATACCGAATTTTTCATGAAGCACTTTCGCAAATGGCGCTAAGCAGTTCGTTGTACAAGAAGCGTTGGAAATAATGTGATGGTTTGCAGGATCGTATTTGTCTTGGTTTACACCCATCACGATCGTAATATCTTCGTTTTTCGCTGGTGCAGAAATGATGACTTTTTTCGCGCCAGCCTCTAAATGTTTTGCCGCGTCTTCACGTTTCGTGAAGCGACCTGTCGATTCAACGACAATGTCCACACCTAATTCGTTCCATGCTAGTTGAGCTGGATCGCGTTCCGCTTTTACAACGATTTCTTTTCCGTTTACAACGATATTATTGCCATTCACTGATACTTCCGCGTCTAATTTTCCGTGAACAGAATCATATTTCAAAAGATGAGCTAATGTGTTTGCATCCGTTAAGTCATTTACCGCCACTACTTCAATATTCGGATTTTTTAATGCCGCACGAAAAACATTGCGACCAATACGGCCAAAACCGTTAATACCAATTTTTACTGCCATGGATAGTTCCTCCTTTAAAAAATGGTTGTATATATTTAAGGGATGTTACTCCCCTAGTAACGCTCTTGCTGCACCTTCATCGGTAATAAGAATGGAATGAGGCGCTCGTTTCATATACGCCTGAATGGCTTTTGCCTTGGAAGATCCTCCAGCCACCGCAATGACATGTTCGACACGCGGAAGGTCTTCCAACTGAATGCCAACCGTTTTCACTTTATGCACAACTTCTCCTGCTTCATTAAAGTAATAGCCAAACGCTTCGGCAACCGCATGTCGTGCTTTAATTTTCTCCATATCCTCTTTTGAGGTTTTCCGGCGTTCTGCCATTGTGACAGCATCACCGATTCCATGCACGACCATGCGACATGATTTAATGAGTTCCAGCACTTCTTTCACCGTCGGCTCTTCAATTAAAGACTCATACGCCTCGCGGCTTAGATGGTCAGGAACATGAAGAAGCCGATAATTTCCTAACGCTTTTTCCGCCATCCTTGCACAAATTGTATTTGCTTGGTTTTTCACATCCTCACCTAAGCCGCCCCTTGCAGGAACAAATAAAATATTGTTTAGCTTCGTATCGGGAGTCATCATCTCGGCAACAGCGGCAAGGGTTGTTCCTCCAGTCACTGCCACAATATCGCCATTTGTCAATCTTTCTTTCATGCAGGTCACACAAGCTCTTCCCATTTCTTTTTTTACCCAAGGAGAAAGGTCACTATCTCCAGCAACAACGATAACCCCTTCAATATGAAGTTTCTCCATTAATTTTGTTTCTAAATCTTTTAGGCCTAATAATTCTCTCATGACATCCTCGAGCGTATGCAACAATTCCTTGCCTTCTTGGGTCAAACTCATGCCGGCGGAACTGATGGTTAGCAAATTTTGCTCTTTCAAAAACTGCACTTCCGAACGAAGCACACGCTCAGTTATTCCTAAACTGCCCGACAGTACTCTCCTCCCGATTGGCTGCATCAGCGAAATATAGTGCAAAATACGATATCGTTTTTGCATAACTTCAAGAAGGTCGGGCAATAATTTTTTTTGCGCTTCAATTAATGATTGCATTGGTCCCCTTCTCCTTGCAAAATATATGGACATTAATTGTCCCGCTATGACTTATTATGTCCCGCTTGTGTGAAAAAAATTCCCCCTGCCACAATTTCATTGTAACAGGAGGAATAATCATGTTCAACTATTTCCAACCTCAAGTAAACGCTTTCTTATGACATCTTTTTGAACTATGCCAAAAGCTACTTCTTCCCCATCGATTTCGACAACCGGAATCATCAATTGATATTTTTCCAGCAAAACATCATCTTGATAAATATCAATTTCATTGATTTGAAACGAGAATTCCTTTTGCAGTTCTTGCAACACTTGTTTTGCTTTATCACATAACGGACAGTTTGTTTTCGAATATAAGTTGATGATCACTTGCTGTCACTTCCCTACATACTGTTTTCGTTTTGCAGAAGATGGAATATGCAGTTGTTCGCGATATTTTGCGACCGTTCTGCGCGAGATCACCACACCGTATTGCTCATGTAATAAATCGGCGAGCTTTTGGTCAGAAAGCGGCTCCTGCTTATTTTCCTGTTCAATTAACTGCTTGATAAACATTTTTACTTTTACAGAAGAGGCAGCATCTTCATCCATGTAAACAGAAGAAACAGCGCTTGAAAAAAAGCGGCGAAGTTCCACTGTGCCAAACGGCGCTTGAACATATTTGTTTTTTACCGCGCGGCTGACAGTAGATTCGTGAATGCCAAGCTCTTCCGCAACTTCGCGCATTGTAAGGGGCTTTAAGGCTGCAAAACCAGTTTCAAAACATTGTTTTTGTTTATCGACAATGACATGCATAATGTTCAGCAATGTTTGTTTGCGCTGTTCCAGACTTTTTGCTAACCATAAAAACTGGCGATATTTATCTTTTACAAACGCGTGAACCTGCCCGTCTTGACAGCTGGAAATCTTTTGCTCGTATCCCCGATTCCAGATGAGTTCCGGATGCACATCTTCATTGTAAAAAATGCGCCAATCACCTTCTTCGCTGCGTTGGACAATTATATCGGGAACAATAAAATGCGGTCTCTCTTTTGTATAATGGATGCCAGGACGCGGTTCAAGCGTGCGAATTAAATCCCATACACGCTGCAATGAAGCGATATCCACGCCAAGTTGTTTCGCCAACGTTTTCCAAGCTTTTTCGACAAATAACGAAAAATGGTGCTGTATAATCTGTTCCGCGAATTCATCGCGATATGGTAAGCGCTTTAACTGTAAATATAAACATTCTTGCAAGTTGCGGGCGCCAACGCCAGCCGGCTCTAATGACTGAATGATCTGAAGCGCCTTTTCTGCTTCCTGTTTGGAAATAGCAAATCGTTCTGCAATTTCTTCGATATTTACCCGCAAATACCCATCTTCATCAAGGCAAGCAATCATATAATGCACGATGCGTTCTTCGTGTTCCGAAAGCGAAAGAGCTGGAAGCTGTGCAGTTAAATATGATGAAAGCGTTTCCGAATAAGTGCTCATATTTTCAATCCACTGCTGTTTTTCCTTATCCGATAAGTTGCGGAAGTTTCGCTTTAACCGGTAGTCGCGAATTTCGAGAAAAGGATTTTCCAACGACTGCTCATACAAAAAGGACTGTAATTCCACAGCAGAATATTGCAATAGTTCAATCGCTTGAGTCAATTCCTTTGTAAGCGATAGCTTCAGTCGCTGCTCCTGCAATAATTCGGCCCTCATTGTCAAGCCCCCTTTTTTTTATTGTACAATACTGTCGCCCCGGCGGTATATAAAAAAATAATTGTTAAACCTATTGTTTATAAAACCATTGGCGGTGACTGAACTTTATCCGTCATTCAAAAAGGCAGATTGGTACGCCAACAGTCGATCATCGAGCCAGACTGTTGATTATATTATATTCAAGGCACAAAAAAACCTGCTACGTTTCGCAGCAGGTTTTCACTTGATACGCCCTCGGCAGGATTCGAACCCACGCTAAGAGAACCGGAATCTCTCGTGCTATCCACTACACTACGAGGGCATTATATTTAGTTGCTATTATCAGTTGCATATTCAATTATATTGAAAACACCTTTATATTGCAAGAGGGAAAATGTGTTTAAAAAATGAAAAAGAGGTTATGATGAAAAAAGGGATGTCCTACGTTTATAGCGAATAATAATAAAGTAAGGCCGATATTTTTTGTTTGACCTTCATTGACCATTTAGGTATGATAGAGGTACATATGATTAAGCGATTGGTAAAGGAGGAAGCTTCATGAATTTAATTCCTACAGTTATTGAGCAAACAAGCCGTGGAGAACGTGCTTACGACATTTATTCTCGTTTATTAAAAGACCGCATTATTATTCTTGGCAGCCCAATTGATGACCAAGTGGCAAACTCGATCGTTTCCCAATTATTATTTTTAGCGGCCGAGGATCCTGAAAAAGATATTTCGCTTTACATCAATAGCCCAGGTGGTTCGATTACTGCTGGCTTGGCAATTTATGATACGATGCAATTTATTAAGCCAGACGTTTCTACAATTTGTATCGGTATGGCTGCTTCGATGGGTGCGTTCTTGCTTGCCGCAGGAGCAAAAGGAAAACGGTTTGCCTTGCCAAACAGCGAAATTATGATTCACCAACCGCTTGGCGGCGCGCAAGGTCAAGCCACAGAAATTGAAATCGCCGCAAAACGGATTCTCTTCTTGCGCGATAAGTTAAATCGCATTCTTGCTGAAAATACTGGCCAACCAGTCGAAGTGATTGAACGCGATACAGACCGCGATAACTTCATGACGGCGCAAAAAGCACAAGAATACGGCATTATCGACCGTGTATTAACACGCATCGATGAAAAATAAAACATGAAAAAACAGGCTGCTTCGCTTGACATAGAAGCAGCCTATTCTTTATTTTTCTTTTTGTACATAGTTTGCCAATTTTTCAATTGCTTCGTTTTCATCCGGACCATCCGCAATCAACTTAATGACAGAACCGGTGCTGATCGCAAGGCTCATTAGCCCCATAATGCTTTTTGCGTTCACTTTCTTTCCGTCTTTTTCTAGATAAATATCGGAAGAAAAGCGATTCGCTTCCTGAACAAACAACGCTGCCGGGCGTGCTTGTAATCCCGTTTTTAATCGCACTTCTACTTGTTTCTCTACCATTCTCCATCTCCCCTTTTTTATAATGACTTATGAAAATCAACAGGCTTACCTGCCCGCAATCGTTCCGCAATCTCATCAATTTTTCGCAGACGGTGATTAATTCCTGATTTACTAATCTTTCCACCGGATACTAACTCGCCTAATTCTTTTAACGTTACGTCTTGATACATCATCCGCAATTCCGCAATTTCCCGCAATTTATCAGGAAGGGCGCTTAATCCGATGGTTTCATCAATATAACGAATGTTTTCTACTTGGCGAAGCGCTGCGCCAATCGTTTTATTTAAGTTTGCTGTTTCGCAATTGACAAGACGGTTTACCGAATTTCTCATATCGCGTACAATGCGAATATCTTCAAAGCGCAATAACGCTTGATGTGCCCCAATAATATTTAAAAACTCAGAGATTTTTTCCGCTTCTTTTAAATACGTAATAAACCCTTTTTTTCGTTCCAATGTTTTGGCATTAAGAAAAAAGTGGCTGTTCATTAATTCACATAATGAATTGTTATGTTCTTCATAAAGAGAAAAAATTTCTAAATGGTACGATGACGTTTCCGGATTGTTTACAGATCCTCCGGCAAGAAACGCACCGCGCAAATAAGAACGCTTACAGCACTTTTTTTTCACTAATTCTGGTGAAATCACGCGAATTAGTGAAAAATCCTCCTTCAATATTTTTAAATCCTTTAATAGTTCATGAGCGCCGTCAATAATTCGAACGATGTATACATTATTTTTTTTCAGGCGCATTTTTTTTCGAACCAATAGTTCTACTGTTACCGTATACCCTTTTTTTAAAAGAGTATAAATTCTTCGCGCGATCGCGGCATTTTCCGTTTGCACATCCACAATCATTTGCTGATTGGAAAAAGACAGCAAACCATTCATGCGCAGAAGCGCTGACAATTCTGCTTTTAAACAGCACGGTTTCACTTCCAAATTCGTTAGTTCTTTTTTCGTTTCTGACGCAAACGACATGGTTAGTCACCTCCAACGGTTCATTCATCGTAATCAGGAGGAAGGAGGTGCTGTAATCAGCGAAATAAGTAACGATGCCACTTTTTTCGTATCGTGACGAATGACGTGATCTTCATAGCTGACGATATTATCGCGAATCACTTGAATTCCTAAATCGATGAGCCGGTCGCTATCATCCTTCACCGGTTCCGCCAGCTCTTCTGCATAACGTTTTTGAATTTCTTCCGGAATATGACCATTATTCACAACAACGACATCCAAAAATAAACATCCCATATGGTCATGGAGCGCTTTGACATGGTCGCTTACCGTGTAGTGCAGCGTCTCACCCGCTTGGGTCATCACATTACATATATACACTTTTTTTGCTTTTGCTTGACAAACTTCTTGCCCGATTTTCGGCACAAGTAAATTTGGCAAAATACTCGTATATAAACTTCCCGGACCGATGACGATCAAATCCGCAGAACGAATCGCTTCAATCGTTTCTGGAAGCGGTTCAATATTTTCCGGTGTCAAAAATACTTTTTTAATCCTTTTGCCGGAATAAGGAATTTTCGATTCTCCAGAAACAATGACGCCGTCTTCCATTTCCGCATGAAGAACGACGCTTTTATTCGCCGCTGGCAATACTTGTCCGTGCACTTTCAGCACTTTGCTCATCTCGCGGATGGCTTTGACAAAATCGCCGGTAATGGACGTCAACGCTGCCAAAATTAAATTACCTAACGAATGTCCTGATAGACCGTTGCCGTTTTTAAATCGATGTTGGAACAATTCAACAATAAGCGGCTCGACATCTGACAGCGCTGCCAATACATTACGCACATCTCCCGGTGGCGGAATGTCTAGTTCATCGCGCAATCTTCCTGAGCTGCCGCCATCATCAGCGACAGTAACGATTGCCGTAATATCAATGGCATACTGCTTCAAGCCGCGCAACAATACAGGGAGCCCTGTTCCGCCGCCGATAATGACAATCTTAGGCTGATGCTTCACACTCATTTATGCTTTTCCTTTCTCCTCTCCATGTCACGGTGGGACACATGGGTTTTATAATCTTTCGAAAAATAACGGGCAATATATTCGGCAATGGCAACCGACCGGTGCTGACCCCCTGTACAGCCGATGGCGATCACAAGCTGGCTTTTTCCTTCTCGCATATAATGAGGGAGCATAAAGGCTAATAAATCAATTAGTTTTTCAAGAAATTTCTGCGTTTCACTCCACTTTAACACGTAGGAGGAAACTTCTTCATCCAACCCTGTTTTCGGCCGCATATGGTCAATATAATGAGGATTTGGCAAAAAGCGGACATCAAAAACTAAATCAGCGTCAATCGGAATGCCGTATTTAAAGCCAAACGACATCACGTTGACGGTAAACGTCTGTTGCGTGTGAGAAGAAAATTGCTGTAAAATTTTTTCCCTTAACTCCCGTGGCTTTAAATCAGATGTATCATAAATAATTTGCGCCCGCCCTTTTAACTCTTCGAGCAATTTGCGCTCTAAACGGATGCCTTCAAGCGGCAATCCATTTGGGGCAAGCGGGTGTGTGCGTCTCGTTTCTTTATATCGCGCCACAAGCGTCGAATCTTTCGCATCTAAAAATAAAATCTGCGGCGTCACCCATGATTGCTCCGCCAACTCGTCTAGCGCGGTAAACAAACTATCGAAAAAGTCACGGCTTCGCAAATCCATTACTAACGCCACTTTATTCATTTTATTCCCCGACTCTTTCATCAACTCCAAAAATTTTGGGAGCAACGTCGGCGGCAAATTATCGACACAAAAAAAACCTAAGTCTTCAAAACTCTGAATAGCGACCGTTTTTCCAGCGCCAGACATCCCTGTTATAATCACCATTTGAATATGGTTGGCCGAACCTGTGCTCATGCCTCTCCCTCCACTCTATTAACTGGGATCTAACCGATAGGAAAGCAGCTCAAAATCTTTCGTATATATAAACGTCCCGTACATAATGTCTGATCCTTTTAGCGCGTAATCTAAAATATGGTAATCACCTGGTGCCATCGGAAGCTGATGGATTGTTTCCATCGGATGCCATTCCAACTTTCCTTCTTCGGAATATGGAACATTTTCTCCGTCAAATTGTTCGGCAAAAAAAGTAAACATCATCCATTCAGAAACGATTTGTTCTTGTTCTTTGATGACCATCGTAAAAATTCCTTTGAGCTTTGGGTTTTTTAAGTAAATCCCTGTTTCCTCGCGATATTCGCGAATACACGCTTCGCGGATGGATTCCCCTTGTTCCATCTTTCCTCCCGGGGCAACCCACCAACCCCGTTTCGGTTTTTGCAGTAATAAGACTTTTCCATCTTTTAGTAAAACGCAATTCGTCACGCGTTGCAACACGCTCACCTCAACATCACTACATAACATCCAAAGTCTTAGAATCCCATTTACTTTATTATACTATTTCTTACAGTTCGCTACAACGAAGAAAAGCGGAAGGCGCCCGCTTATCGGCGAAACGCGCTAGAGGACCCGCGAGGAGGCTCAGACCAAACAAAGTTTGGTCTTGCGTGGGTTACTCAGAGAAGTTAATTCAATGTGTCGCCGCCACAGCGGGGCCGAAGCGTCGCGAGCCGATGGCGCCTGGAGCTAGACAATAAGAAAAGCGGAGGCGGCGCGAACAGCTCTCGAAGCGAAATGTTCTTCGACCGCTGAAGTGCTTGCACTTCAAGGGAGAAGGTTATTTCGCACAAGAGAGCTAGCCGCCGAGCTAGCCAACGAAGAAAAGCGGAAGGCGCCTCCGCAACACACACATACTTGTTCACACATAAAAAAAGAAGCACGGGAAAGGGTACCCGTGCTGAACAAAAAGATCTATATAAAAGGGGGTCAATTACTTACTTTTAGCATACAAAAAAAATGTTTCATGCGTGTTACAGCAGAATTAAACGTCTATTACGATTTCGTTACTTTATGTTTAATTTTTCCTTTAACTCTTCCACATAATGTTGTGCGCTTTGCGCTGCAATGCTTCCGTCCCCCGTTGCTGTAACGATTTGCCGTAATGATTTTTCGCGGACGTCTCCTGCCGCAAAAATACCCGGCACTTTTGTTTCCATAAGCTCATTCGTTTCGATATATCCGTTTTCGTTCGTAATACCAAGGCTCTCAAATGGCTTCGAAAGCGGAAGCATGCCGATATAAATAAACACGCCATCGCACGGAAATTCCCGTTCCTCTCCCGTTTGCGTATGAACAAGTGTCACGCTGTTTACTTTCCCATCTTTTCCATTAATTTGTTTTACGGTATGGTTCCAAATAAAATCAATTTTTTCATTGGCAAATGCGCGGTCTTGTAAAATTTTTTGCGCACGTAATTGGTCACGGCGATGAACGATCGTTACCTTATTAGCAAAGCGAGTTAAATAGATCCCTTCTTCTACCGCGGAGTCCCCGCCACCAACGACAACGAGATTTTTTCCTTTAAAGAACGCCCCGTCACAGACAGCGCAATAAGAAACACCGCGGCCGCTAAGTTCCGCTTCACCAGGTACACCGAGTTTTTTATACTCCGCACCAGTTGCAATAATGACAGCGCGTGCTTTGTATTGTTTATCGCCGACAACCACTGTTTTATATGCTTCGCCGTCAATAATTTCTTTTACTTCGCCGTATGCATATTCCGCACCAAATTTCTTTGCATGTTCAAACATTTTTGTCGCCAATTCTGGACCTAAAATATTCTCATATCCAGGATAATTTTCCACGTCTTCTGTATTTACCATTTGTCCTCCTGGTACACCACGCTCAATCATTAATGTAGATAAATTGGCGCGAGATGTATAGACAGCGGCAGTCATCCCTGCTGGTCCGGCTCCCGCGATAATGACGTCGTAAATTTTTTCCTCTGACACGCTGCTTCCACTCCTTCATTGATTAGTCCCTTTACCATTATCGTATAGAAGTTTCGAATGAGCGTCTATTAATTTGCTCACGATAACAGCTCTTTCACTTTCTTTACATATTTTTTCACCGTTGATAATGAAATATGATACTTATCCGCAATCCATTTTTGTGTTACACGTTGCCCTTGCTGCTGCCGCCATACATACTCCATCGCCGCCGCCCAAGCAGAATGGTTAGAAAATCGCTCTTTTGTCGGCAATGCGTTTACGACGACGGAAAACCATGAAATATACATGTTTTCATCGATCTGATCATTTTTCATCGATAACTCATTGATAATGATATGGCTATTGATGACATATGAAGGAGACGTTTCTGTCATATGAAATAGAAAATAATCGGCAAATTGACTAAGGAGTGGATGATCAGTCAAATAACGACGAATCGCAATGGAAAGCGCGGGATCATTTTTGTACGGCGATTGACTAAGCAAATAAAGTCCATATAACATTTCTGCTATATTCGTTTGGTTAAACCAACGAATAATGCTCCGAAGTTCATGGTCGACAGATAGAGAGGAAAATGTCCACGGCTCCTCTCCGCGTTTGTCAGGATTTACTTTTATTACCTTCTCCCAAACATTTTTCGCTAATTCTTCGCGGCCGGTATAATAGGCTACATAGGTAAGCCAATAATAAAAGGCATCATCTCCATCATAGCCCATTTTATATAAATGATATAGCCATTTAAAAGCGAGGTCGAAACGGCCGACAAGCGCGAATGTCGCTCCAAGCTTATAGCGATGCTCGATAAAAAACGGATACACGCATGCCAATTTGTCAGAAAGACGTTTTACTTGCTGTTCATTGCGCAAATAATAATGAAAGACAAGGAGATTGCAAAGCGCGTGTAAATTACCTGGGTTTCGCTCTAGCACTTGTTCGACAATTTCTTGCGCCTTTTGCACATTTCCGTTGTAAAAGTAGGCGAGCGCCAAATTATTGTACGCTGACCAAAATTCAGGATAGTTCGCAATTATCGTTTCCAGCAGGCGAATTGCTTCCGGAAACTTCTCTTTTTCCAATAAAAACCGCGCCCGTTCCTGCAATACAATTAAATCATCCTGCACATCGCTGTTTTCATCTTCTTGATCGATTTTTAACAATTCTATTAAGTCCTCTGTATCTTCGACAAAATAGCCATTTGGATCACAAGCTAAATACATTTCCGCATACTTCATCGCCTCGCGGAATAATCCGAGATGAGCAAAGTTGTTTGCTAAAAAATAAAAACATTCATACATCGTTTCATCTAATTCATGGACAATCTTGAATAACCATTGATTCGAAGCCTGATATTCTCCTAACTCCGCAAGCACGGAGGCAAGCTGCAATACAAATGTAGCATCGTTTTTATCATATTGAACGGCTCGTTCAAAATATTTTTTTGCTTTATATAAATCTCGTTGTTGATACGCTTGCATTCCTTTTTTGAAATAGTATTCACCGTTTTGGATAAATGGAATAATTTTCGCTTTTTGCTGCTTTGACTTTAGTTGCTTTTCCATGGAATCCTCCATCTATTGTTGAATTTACCGAAAAAAGTATACCACATTCTTCGGAAAAGCAAACATAAAAATAATATAAAAGCTGACCCAGCAAGAAGCCAGCTCGACGTCACTGCTTAGCGCTATGCCGCTTAGTTAGCACTTCCAACACCGCATCAAGCGGAAGTTTTTGTTCCCTTAGCAGCACAAGTAAATGATACAATAAATCGGCGACTTCCCATTTCAATTCGTCATGGCTGCGATTTTTCGCGGCAATAATAACTTCGGCCGCTTCCTCACCGACTTTCTTTAAAATTTTATCCACTCCTTTTTCCAATAAATACGTCGTATACGCTCCTTCAGGACGTTCCGCATCCCGTTTCGCGATGATCTCCTCTAACGTGTTAATAATCGCAAATCGGTTTGGCGAAGCTTCGTATTTTTCTCCATTAATACGGTTCGAAAAACACGAATAGCTTCCCGTATGGCAAGCTGGTCCGGCTGGCTCGACAAGCACCAAAAGCGCGTCACTGTCACAATCATAACGCATCTCGACAATGCGCTGCGTATTGCCGGAAGTTGCGCCTTTATGCCAAAGTTCCCCGCGCGAGCGGCTGTAAAACCATGTTTCGCCTGTTTCGAGCGATTTTTTTAGCGATTCTTCATTCATATAGGCAAGCATCAACACTTCTTTGCTTTGCGCGTCTTGGACAATTGCCGGAACGAGACCTTTTTCGTCAAATCGGATGTTGGCGAGGTTCATCGGATGTTTACCCCTCTTTCTTTTAAATACGCTTTTACTTCTTTCACCGATGTTTCTTTATAATGAAAAATCGAAGCAGCAAGCGCCGCATCTGCTTTCCCTTTTTCAAACACTTCAAGGAAATGTTTCGCGTTGCCGGCTCCGCCCGAAGCAATGACCGGAACGGAAACCGCTTCGCTTACCGTTCTCGTTAACGCAATATCAAAACCATTTTTTTCACCATCGCAATCCATGCTTGTCAATAAAATTTCTCCCGCGCCGCGGCGTACCGCCTCTTTTGCCCATTCGACCACTTCCAAGTCCGTCGCGTTTCTCCCGCCGTGCGTATACACACGCCACGAGCCAATCGTTTCGTCATATTTCGCGTCAATCGCAACGACGATGCATTGCGATCCAAAAAAGTCCGCTCCTTCCGTAATGAGGTTCGGGTTGCGAACAGCGGCTGTATTGAGCGACACTTTATCCGCACCGGCGCGCAAGATCGTTTTCATATCATCCAACGAATTAATTCCGCCGCCGACCGTAAACGGAATCGCCAACTGTGCGGCGACTTTCTCGACGACTTCCACCATCGTTTTCCTCCCTTCGTAAGAGGCGGAAATATCTAAAAAGACAAGCTCGTCCGCTCCTTGTTCATCGTAAAACTTCGCCAGTTCGACCGGATCGCCGGCATCACGAAGCTGAACAAACTGCACTCCTTTCACGACGCGTCCATCTTTCACATCCAAACAAGGAATAATGCGCTTCGTAATCATTTCCCTTGCACCACCTTCAGCGCTTCCGCGACCGTGAATTTCTTTGTATAGAGCGCTTTGCCGACAATCGCGCCAATCACGCCGGCATCGGCATATGTTTGAAGCGATACCAAATCCTCCAGAGAGCTGACGCCACCTGATGCGATGACATGTTTTTCAGTTGCGCGCGCCATTTCCACGACCGCTTGAATATTTGGACCTGACAACATTCCGTCCGTTGCGATATCCGTAAAAATAAACGTTTGCGCCCCAGCTTCTGCTAGCTCTTTACCAAGGTCGGTTGCTTTGACATTCGATGTGTTCAACCATCCTTCCGTCGCGACAAATCCATTTTTCGCATCAATACCAATGGCGATGCGCTCTCCGTATTTTTTCAGCATTTCTTTTACAAACGGCGGATCGGCGATAGCAGCGCTTCCTAAAATGACGCGTGCCACACCGTTTTCTAAATAATACACGATATCGTCTTCCGTGCGAATGCCGCCGCCAATTTGCACTTTCACCGGCAGCTGTTTCGCCACTTCGACGACGAACTGGTCGTTTATGCGTTTTCCTTCTTTCGCGCCGTCAAGGTCGACCATATGAATCCATTCGGCTCCTTGTTCAGCGAAGAAAGCGGCCATTTCAACCGGTGAATCGCCATATACCGTTTCTTTATGATAATCGCCTTGCAAAAGGCGGACGCATTTGCCGCCGCGCATATCAATCGCCGGATAAATCGTAAATGCCGCCATCACATACTCCCCTTTCCTTCGGCGATCGCCGCATAGTTTTGCAAAATTTTCATGCCGATCTCGCCGCTTTTTTCCGGATGAAACTGCGTCCCATACACGTTTCCTTTTCCAACGACAGCGGGCACCTCCACATTGTAAAAACTGCTTGCAAGCACGACATCGTCATCATCGGTCACCACATAGTACGAATGGACGAAATAAACGTGTCCTTCTTCCACGTTTTGTAAAAGCGGAGAGGGATGACGGAAAACGAGACGGTTCCAGCCCATATGCGGCACTTTATACCGCTTTCCGGTTGCCGTCATGCCGGGAATGCGAACGACACGGCCGCTAAGCAGCCCCAATCCTTCTGTTAACCCGTTTTCCTCGCTTTCTTCAAACAATAGCTGCATGCCAAGACAAATGCCAAGGAGTGGAGTGCCTTCATTTACCGCCTCGCAAACAAACTCGGCAAGCCCTGTTTCCCGCAAAATATGCATCGCATCTTTAAACGAACCGACCCCAGGCAAAATGAGTCCTTTCGTTTGTTTCAGTTCGTTTGGATGTTCGGAAATGACATACTCATAACCAAGGCGTTCCAACGCCTTGCTGACGCTGTATAAGTTGCCCATTCCATAGTCAATAATGCCAATCATCGTTACAACATTCCTTTCGTTGATGGAATGCCTTTGACGCGCGGATCGATCATCGTCGCTTCATCGAGCGCGCGCCCTAACGCTTTAAACACCGCTTCAATCATGTGATGCGTATTGCGCCCGTAATGGACGATGACGTGCAAATTCATGCGCGCTTCTAGCGCCAATTTCCATAAAAATTCATGGACTAGCTCGACATCAAACGTTCCGACTTTTTCGCTTGGAAACTGTCCGCGAAACTCAAAATGCGGACGGTTGCTTAAATCGACGACGACTTGGGCGAGCGCTTCATCCATCGGCACAAACGCATTTCCGTAACGTTTAATCCCTTTTTTATCGCCGAGCGCCTCCCGAAGCGCCTGCCCGAGACAAATGCCGATATCTTCGGTCGTATGGTGGTCATCCACTTCCGTATCGCCTTTGGCGGTGACCGTTAAATTAAAGTGGCCGTGCTTCGTAAACAAATCGAGCATATGCGTTAAAAACGACACGCCGGTATCCAGCTCCGCTTTTCCTTCTCCGTCAATCGTAAATGCTAGTTGAATATCCGTCTCATTTGTCTTTCGTGAAATCGATGCATGCCTTTCCATAAGTACATCCCCCTTATTTTTTAAAACGTTCCTCAACAGCGCGCGCATGTGCTTCAAGCCCTTCGAGTCTGGCAAACGCCGCGATTTTTTCGGCGTTTTGCTTTAGTGCCGCTTCGCTGTAAAAAATGATGCTCGATTTTTTCACAAACTCATCCACGCTTAATCCGCTCGAAAACCGCGCTGTGCCATTGGTCGGCAGCACGTGGTTCGGACCGGCGAAATAATCGCCAACCGGCTCAGAGCTGAAACGCCCTAAAAAAATCGCTCCCGCATGGCGGATTTGGCCAAGGATCTGCATCGGTTCGGCTGTCATCACTTCCAAATGCTCCGGTGCCAATTCATTGACGACTTCCACCGCTTCCGCAAGCGTTTCTGTGACGTAAATGGCTCCGTAGTTCTCGAGCGACGCAGCGGCAATCGCTTTGCGCGGCAGCGTCTCCAGCTGTTTTTCGACCTCGCGTGCGACTGCAAGCGCCAATTTCATCGATGGAGTGACGAGAATCGCGGAAGCGCGTTCGTCGTGCTCGGCTTGCGACAACAAATCAGCGGCAATTTCGTTCGCCTTTGCCGTTTCATCCGCCAACACGACGATTTCGCTCGGTCCGGCAATCATATCAATCGCGACTTGCCCGAACACTTCGCGTTTCGCGAGCGCCACGTAAATGTTGCCTGGCCCGAAAATTTTATCGACCGGACGAATCGTCTCCGTTCCGTATGCAAGCGCGGCAATCGCCTGCGCACCGCCGACTTTATATATTTCTTTCACTCCTAATTCGTTCGCCGCCACTAACACGCCGGCCGGAAGCGTTCCGTCTTTATTTGGCGGAGAGGTGATCACAATTCGTTTGACCCCTGCTACTTGGGCAGGAATGACATTCATAAGCACCGATGACGGGTAGGCGGCTGTCCCTCCTGGAACGTACAGTCCAACCGCATCAAGCGGCGTTATTTTCTGACCAAGCATCGTGCCGTCTTCTTTTGTCATGATCCATGACTCTCTCTTTTGACGCTCATGATAATCGCGAATGTTTTCCGCCGCCTCTTGGATAATACGAAGCACTTCTGCGCTTACGTTCTGATACGCTCTTTCTATTTCTTCGTTTGTCACGCACAGCGAATCAAGGCGGACGCCATCGAATTTTTCTGTATAACTTTTTAGCGCTTCATCACCGCGAGCGCGCACATCGGCAATAATCTCCAGAACCTTACTGCGCTGTTCTTCCGTCCCTGATTCAATGGTGCGACGCAATGATACACGGTTTGTCACTCGTTCGATTTTCACGTTTGCTCTCTCCTTCATTGCGGAATGACTTCGGATAAACGATGAACTAGTTCATCGACCGCTTCGTCTTTCATGCGGTAGCTGACCGGATTGACGATTAATCGTGAGGTGACATCAGCGATTTTCTCCAATTCCACCAGCCCGTTTTCTTTCAGCGTCCGTCCGGTCGAGACAATATCAACAATGCGGTCGGCAAGCCCAATCAGCGGAGCGAGCTCAATGGAGCCGTTCAATCGAATAATTTCGACTTGCTCGCCTTGTTCGCGAAAATAGCTAGAGGCGATATTCGGGTATTTCGTCGCTACGCGCGGCGCGATTTGATTCATGCGCACACCCGGCAATCCTGCCACCGCTAAATGACATTTGCTAATCTTTAAATCTAACAGCTCGTACACATCGCGCTCTTCTTCCATCATCACGTCTTTACCGGCAATGCCTAAATCGGCCACCCCATGTTCCACATAGGTGACGACGTCCATCGGCTTGGCGAGAATAAAGCGCATGTTTTCTTCCGGAACTTCAATCATTAGTTTTCTTGACTCGGCAAATTCCGGAGGGAGCGTATAGCCTGCTTTCCGAAGCAGTTCGAGCGCTTCGTCGAAAATCCTCCCTTTCGGCATCGCAATCGTCAACATCGTTTATCACTCCTCATGAGTGTTGATTATCTATTATGAAGGCATAATAGTGCAGCAATAAGCCTATATAGCCAGTGAAGACAAAGAATGAACTCGGTCTTTCTGCCGGAGTCGGCAAGCCAATGCTTGCCGACTGGTCATGCGTCGCATGCCCATCTCCAACGGCAAACGCCTTGCGGACAAATTGGATTTGTCCGCTAGCGTTCCCGTTTGGGGATTACGGCAGAAAAGCTATGTATAAACAATGTCATTCCTTTTCTGTGCTGCCGAGCAAATAAGTAATCGGCTTATACCGTTTGCTGTAGGCATCAATATCACGGATTCCAGAAATATGCTGAAGCACCACGCGCTTTCCTTCCCGCCGCTTCGTTTTCGCGAGCTCAATTGCTTCGGCAAACCGTTCCTGGCTAAATACGATGCACTCGATCGCTGCCTCCTCCTCTGATTCCCCGAGCGCCTCGATTAATCGGTCGACGCGAATGCCAAATCCGGTCGCCGGGGCTTTCCGCGAAAATTTCTCCCACAGCTCGTCATAACGGCCTCCATTTCCAATTGGGAAGCCAACGTGTTCAGCATATACTTCAAATAAAATGCCCGTATAATAACTCATATGGCTAACAAGCGTCATATCGATTTTCACTACATCATCAACGCCATATAGTTGAAGCGCGTTCGAAAGTTCGCAAAGATCGTCGACCGCTCGCTTTCCTTCCTCGCTATGAACAAGCTCCTTGGCTTCTTCCATCGTCATGTCGTTGCCGTGTAAATGCAATAATTGAAGCAGGCGCTTTTGGTCAATGGAAGAAAGGGGCAGAGACTTCACATGTTCCCTATAGCCAACGTAATTTTTCTCGTATAAAAAGCGGCGCAATACGCTGGCACGTTCCTCATTCCCTACAATCTCTAAAAACAAAGCGTTGACGTAGCCGATATGACCGATTGTCACCGTGAAATGCTGTAGCCCAGCCTGCTTAAGCGCCGCAATCATGACACTAATCACTTCCGCATCCGCTGCGACCGTGCCGTCTCCAATGCATTCGACACCAATTTGTTCAAATTCCGCCGGGCGTCCTCCCTCGCGCTGCTGGGCGCGGAACACGTTTGCGTTATACGCAAGGCGGAGCGGATTGCCTTCCTTGTAAAGACGGGAAGCAGCCAGCCTTGCGATCGGAGCGGTCATATCGGGACGAAGGACAAGGGTATGACCTTGTTGATCGAGCAGTTTAAACAACTGATGGTCGTCAATCGCCGATACGGTCCCGACTGTCTCGTAATATTCCAATGTAGGCGTTTCGATCAATTCATATCCCCATGTTTCAATTTCACGAATCATCGCCTGGCGAACACGTTTTTTTATTTCATATAAAAACGGCAATGTATCACGCATGCCTAACGGTTTTTCGAACATAAACAACTTTTTGGTCATGTTCACACGTCCTTTATATCAAAATACTTTAGTTTGCTAATATGGTAGAGAAGTGAAGTTATTAGTAGTTTACTCCTCATTGGCCGTGACGTCAACCATAAACTTTATATCGACTGATTCAAAATGTTGGAGGAGAATTTTTGAAAGAAATGCTATTTACAGATTTAGCCGATCGTTTTCCCTCATCAGTACACGCTAAATCACGCTCTGCGAAGCATTTCCGCAATAACCGGAACAATTCCCCTTCCCATTCTTTTAGGCTTGGCGACAGGCGGAGAACGATGTTATCTTTTTGCATAGGCATTCGGTTTTTGGTCCAAATTGCTATCTTACAAAAAGAGAACTCTTTTTATGTAATTCTCTTTTTCTTTACCCATCTCCTTCGATAAAGAATGAAACGGATTTTCTCTAAAACAAACGTTTTACTTATACGAACAAATAAAGCCCTACAGTATACACGAATCCCCTATCCGGACTATCATCAGGCTGTTTATTCACATACGTATAGCCATTCTGCGTAAGAATGTCATTCCGCATCTCCTGGGTCTGAATCCAAGGAAAGGAACACGCCATGCGTTGGGTGGTAGTACCGGGCGATCAGATAATACAGACCTGTTTCGTTGTTATATTGGTACCCCGCATATCGGTATGGGTTTTCATCCGCCAAGGCGCCAAACTGGGAAAGAATGTTCCCCCACGCATCGTATTGGTAACGGGCCACGATGTTTCCTTGTTCATCCGTCAGGGCGATGACATCCCCATGCGCGTTATAGTGATAAAAATACATGGAAGTACTTTTTTGTGATGAGAAACTATATAAGTTGCAATTTTGTTTTACATGGCATTGTTCGCTCTTCTTGTTACCGTGCCAGCTTGTCAGGTGATAAAGACGGGACATGGAGATCGGAAATTCTTTATTACAACCTATATACCTAAATTTTTTCTTTGTTTTCTATTCATTTTTTTCACATAAAAAACATCCATGAGTAAATTTTACTCCCCACCCAGGCATGAAAATCCATCTCTCCTTCCATAATGGAGGATGAACGCAAACAGTTTGGAAAGACGTGCTTTTTAATGGTGGTTCGACCCTGTACAAAAAACTGTTTGAGTCCATTTGGTGTTCCACCCATTGTGAGCCCTTTTCATGTGAAAAGGTGACTACGAACAGAAAAATGCCTAACGTACAAGTGGACTCACTGTTTGCGAATTCATCAATGGAAGGAGTAAGAATCATGGATGTTCTTTATCATCGTTGTGCGGGATTAGATGTCCATGCCGAAACCATTGTGGTTTGTGCCCTTCTTGGAGAAGAAGATCACATTCAAAAGGAAATCGAAACATTCCCTACTTTCACGAAAGATTTGTTTCGTCTTCTGAAATGGTTAGAAGATCGTGGGGTCACTCATATTGCGATGGAAAGTACCGGTGTTTACTGGAAACCCGTGTTCAACATTTTGGAAGACTATTTTGACATTACTCTCGCTAATGCCCAGCGCATCAAAAATGTCCCCGGTCGAAAGACAGATGTCTCCGATGCCGAATGGATCGCCAAATTATTGCGTTATGGGCTGATCGAGAAGAGTTTCGTTCCGCCTGCGGACATTCGGGAATTGCGAGATTTGACCCGTTTACGGAAAAAGTGGATTGGGCAATTGACCGCTGAGAAAAATCGGATACAAAAAGTGTTAGAGTGTTCGAATATCAAGTTAAGTTCTGTCATTTCGGACATATTTGGTGTATCTGGGCGAAAACTACTTGAACGCCTAATGAAACAAGGATATATCGAAGAACCAGAGATTGATGCCTGCATTCATGGGAGAATGAAAGGAAAAAGACAACAAATTCAAGATTCTCTCTTTGGAACATTGACCGAGCATCAGTTGTTTATGATTCGCCAATCTTGGAAGCATATCGAATCGTTGGAAAGCTTACTTCGAGAAATCGAAGAGCGAATCGACCAACTCTTACAAGCCTACAAACAAGAGATGGAGCTTCTTGTGACCATACCGGGAGTCAAAAAAGAAACCGCTGCCGTGATCATCGCTGAAATCGGAGTCGATATGGGACAGTTCCCAACTTCGCAACACCTCGCTTCATGGGCTGGAGTGGCTCCAGGGAATCATGAAAGTGCAGGGAAACGGAAAAGTACCCGAACGACGAAGGGAAATCCCCATATCAAATCCGCGTTATGTGAGGCAGCGTGGGCGTTATCTCGATGCAGGAATCAACGATTGGCAGCGAAATATTGGTCACTGGCGGCACGCAGGGGAAAGAAAAAAGCACTCGTTGCGATGGCGCACCGAATGCTTACAATCATTTACTGCATGCTTTCTCGAAAAGAACCGTTTCGAGAACAGCCAACCTATTAGTATAACCAAAAAGACGAAGAACTATACGAGATACCTAAAAATAAGGTAGCTCTGCTTTCTTATTGCCGTTTTTGGTCATTAACAGGGTATCCAATTTGATCGTGGGGTATACCGATTCGACCATGTTTCATTGATTTTCACAGAAATAAAAAGACTATCTCATAAATCATGAGATAGCCCATATTACAGCTGTTTTTTTAAACATAATTTCCATGTTCGTCTATTCCTATTGGATAATATGGCATTTTTTCAATAATTCTAAATAGCTCCTCATGTTCACCTGACAACCAATCAACACAAAAATCTTTTGGATTTACATAGTATTCATTTTCCTCATTATCGTTTAACTTGTCACACTCAAACCAATATTTCCTAAATACGGCAATTACTCTTCCGCTAATACTTAATTCGTATTCATATCTCTCTTTGTCAAGATTCGGATCTAAAAATTCCTTTTCTTCTTCAATTGCCTCTTTTAATTCTTTTACATATTTTTGAAAAAGTATTTCATAGTCGTTCATTATCATGGCCTCCATTCATCAGGATAATATCTTTCCTGTTTACTACGATTGTTTTCTACAACTAAAAATTTAAGCGAAATGCAATGAAAAAGTTTAGCACCCTATGTTCCATAAAAGTAAATATAATCCATATACCAATATAAATTATCTTACCCTATAAGGCTTGACATGGATCCTCTGCGTGCATGGATTATTTTGCGAAGGCCGTAGCACAAAAGGAATTCGCAGAGGCAACCAGCCTACCATGCACGCCACTCCATGTAAAGCCGTGTCTGTGAAATTATATTTTTTGAGAAAAACTGACCTGTTTTGTTTCCAATTTAGTGCTTAATTTTTATCTTGCATTTTGCTAAAGTTTTATTTTGCATTAAACAATTCGGCACTACGCTCCCAAACCAAAATATCCATAGAGGAGATCTCCCCTATAGCTAAATCTTATTCATCTATACCTAAATATTGTTTCGCATTAATTGTTGTTTGGTATAAGAGAACGGGTTTCTTCTTTAATAGTTCTTTAAGACCTTCGAGTTCTAATGATGGATTTATTATTTCTGAAATGTTCGCTTCTAATGATGAAACAATAACACTACTTTCATTTATTCTATCAAGGTCAAGACAGTCAACTTCCTTACCTTCAACTTTGAAATAGAACCTACATCTAATATCACCGTCAACATCTCGTGGAAGCTCTAGCCCTTTATTTATTTCCTTAATCACTATACCTACATTTACATAATAACAATTAGAGTAATTTGATTTCTGCAATCCAAGGCAACATATTACCTCAGGACTTTCCTTATAATAATATTTGCCTTTTTTCGAGAAACCGTTTGCTAATAAACAGTCATTAACAATCTTTTTAAACTCTTTCCTTTCCATCGCCTCTACCTCCTCAATAAACTTCTAATACTGTTCTCCAGCCTTTACCATAAATTTTTTCAACTTCTTTTTTATAAGCTTTTAATTGTTTTAGGCCTTTTTTTATTGCTCGTGGGTTATTTGGTTTAAGTTCATATATAATTTTCTTCTCGAAATCAATAAAATCAATTCTTTTTCCACTTGGTAAACGAAATTCCTTTTCTCTTCCCCCTTTAAGTACCTTATTAGCTTTATATGATTTATGCATTTGTCGTCCTAATTTTAAATTTGACTTTGTATATCGTTTAGCAGCTTTCTTAACGGTTCGTTTTACTGCTTTTTTATTAAGGATTTGGCTACTTTTTTAGCAACAATCCTTCCACCAACGGAGACCAAGATAATTATATAAGGATTCTCTCCATCTGATCGGTTAACATCACCGAATTGTTGTTCGCATACGCATACCCATTCTGCGTGAGAATATCACCCGCATCCCCTGAGTCTGGATCCAAGGAAAGGAACACACCGTGCCCTAGACAATAAGAAAGCTGCTTAACGGAACCCCATAGGACAAAAAAACAGAAGGACGAATTTGCGTCCTTCTGAAGAAAAATTTTAAACTGTCAATCTGGTGAAAAATGATTCAACTTTGATAATATTTTAGAGCTATTCATTATGCCTCTCTTAATTTTACAGAGGTATAACGCTTTGAATTTTTCTCGTAAAGCGCTATTTCATCATCACTTATCCACATTAAATGACCTAAAAACCTATCGTAAATAAGTTCATCGGGTTCAGTTGACACTATTTTTTTTTCAAGTAATACTTTATCTTTTCTATCTTTAATCACCATCTTTATTGTAAAATCATACAGATCGTGATTACAATGTACCTCAGCTTTGTATTTTTTATTTGGACTTAATTTAGGCTTGTTCCAAATAAACTCATTAATATAGTTTAACTCCTTTACTCTCTCATAAGCTTCTTGAAAAGGATTAGGATCCCAATTTTTTTCTCTAATAACAAAATCGAGGCTATTTTTCAACAGTTCTAGGATCTCTATTTTTTTTTTGTTATCTGGATACTCTAGAAATTCTTGAATATTATATGGCACTAAGACTTGACAAAAACCATCAAAACATCCTAATAGTTTCATCTCGGAGTAATTACCACAATGGAAATTTAACTGCCTACAATCAGCGGTTTTATATTTTTTATCAAAGACCCGTTCATACAATTTGGTAATACATCTAGTTTGAAAAGAAAAACTTTTTTTAACGTCGGATATCCCTTCTTCTCCTAATAATAGAAATGTTTTCAGTAACATAGCTTACCCCTTTCTTTATGTTATCACGGTCTGACATGAAGATACATATTACCCCCAGCTTTTCTCACTGCATAAGCTCTTCCTCTCTCCCACTTTAGAGCTTTCTCTCTTCCATAAATATTTCTCTTAACAATCCGAGCATAGTATCTTTGATACCCCGCTTTTTTATTCCACTTATTGACCTGACGGTTAGCCCTAGGTGATGTACCGTTTTTGTTTAGCTTAGCACCACTAATACCTACTTTAACTATACGTTTTTTACCGTTAACTATTTCATAAATTTCATACCCATGATGAATCCTCTTTGAGAATCGACTATTACCATGCACAGCTTTAATAATTTTACTAGCAGCTTTGAACTTGCCACCAAAACCAACAAAATTGATAGCCGCCGCAGCCGCGACACCTTTCCATCCTTTTCCTGACTTGTATGCCTTATACGCACTATAAGCCGCAACCCCTGCATTGATGGCCAGCCATACCCAATGCCCATCCGGATCCACCAACATCACTGGATTGTTGTTCGCGTACGTATAGCCGTTCTGCGTGAGGATATCGTCCGCATCCCCTGGGTCTGGATCCAAAGAAAGGAACACGCCATGCGTTGGATGATAGTACCGGGCAATTAAGTAATAGAGACCCGTTTCGTTGTCATATTGGTACCCCGCATATCGGTATGGGTTTTCGTCCGCCAAGGCACCGGATTGGGAAAGAATATTCCCCCACGAATCATATTGGTAACGGAACACAATGTTTCCTTGTTGCTCATTTAGAGTGTGAATCGTCTATTTCTTTCGTTTCAATTTCTTTATTGTGATTTTGATATCGTCTAATAGTGCGCTTTCACTTAGCCATTTCCAAAATTTCTTTTTTGTTAAATACTTTTTTTCCTCAACAATTCTTTCAAGCCTTGATGCATCATCAGTATTTCCATATCTACCTATTGCAAGTATGGCATGATTCTTTAGTGTTGTATTAAAATCACCCGTTAAAATTTCAAAGAACTTATTTACTACATCCCTGGTAACTTTGTCCTTAGGAAATTTTTCCGCGAAAGCAAGTAGAGTAACGGCACTAAAAATACGCTCAAATTCCTCACTAAAGAGATCTTCTATTATAACTTTTGATGCTTCTGGATGATCAAATGAATGATAAATAGCCTCTGCTAATGCTTTATGAGAATAACGGGAATCTGGTTTTCTGTACTCCTTGATTATTTCTTCTATTCCACACATTATTTGTAATTTTGCTACCTTGATTTGTTCCAGTACCTCTTTGTTATCCGTCTTGATTTTGTCTAATTCTCTTATAGCGTTATAATCGCCAATTACTCCTATCATAGCTATATCTGCGATTAAATCCGTGCCACTTTTTTTAGATAAATTGTGAATCTTTCTTTTTAATTGAGTTTCCTTACCCTCTAAAAAATCCAATACACTTTCTGCATAAGCTTTAACAAAAAATATCTCTGTCTCATCTTCAAGAATAGTTTTCAGAAAAGGGATTACACTACTGTCATTTAATAATTTCAATGTTTCTAATATACCAATCTTGCCAGTAGGATCTACTTTATAAAAGTATTTTTGTAGGATAGTAATTATGTCTCTTCCCATCTTAGCTAAATCTTGAGCAACTATATCTATATTATGCTCGTTGAAATTATGGGTCTTCACCATTTTCTGTGATTTCTACTCAATCCTAGATACATGTTAGCTGGATGAAATAGGTTCATCAGTCAGGATCCTTCTTCCGCATACAGACCACGAAGTTGGTAGAATGGAAACAGTCAAGTGCTTTCCTTGACGGGTTCCATTCTACCAACTATCATACCGATAGCGGAAGAAGGGAGCGCTTAAGCAGCCTGACTACCTGTAGTGTTCCCTGTACACTCCAGAAATACACGCAAACGAAACCGTTCTAAATTTCGATAGCCGTATGCCCGGCGTTTGATGTTTTTGATCTTGTGGTTCGTCCCCTCGATTCGGGCATTCGTATATGGGCACAAAAAGTAGGAAAGAATCGGCTCCTTCCACCTTTCAAGCGTGTTGGCTGCTTCCTGAAAAGAAGCAAAAGGGCTCTGTTTAGCTAACTGAATCCATTCTTCCAAGCGTTCCTTTGCTTCGTTATATCCATCGGTTCGGTAAAAATCCCGAAACAACTCTTTCAGATAATAAGCAATGGAGAGTACCGGATACTCCTCCAAGATATCGTCTAATCGACGCCGTTGGTCCTTACGAAGCTTTTCACAGCCTTTTAAGAGAAGATATCGAGCCTTTTTCAATGGAGAAAATTCCTTTCTTGCTTGATCCAAGGCTTGGGTCACTTTTTGAACCACATGGTACTTATCGATGACAATCGAAGCAGATGGAAACAGGGCGCGAACCGCCTTATGATAAGGTTCCCACATGTCAAGAATCACCGTTTGGACCATTTCTTTCGACAGGATATTTTGGCTCAACAAGTTGATGGCGGAGTCACATTGGCGATCGGCATGCATTCCCATGACCGATCCAGCTTTGGCATCCATCAATACGGTTTCATACTGATGTCCCTTTTTTACCGCGATTTCATCTAAGCTAAGCACCATCCCTTCCTGACAAGATGCCTCCATTGTGTTTTGACGCTCTTTTGCTTTTTTTGATGCGATGGAGTAGTAGATGCGTTCCAATGTCGTATAGGGGATGCGCTGCTTTCGACTAACCTCTTGAATGGTGGAGCCTTCACAAAGTTCATACAAGTACTCACAAAATCGACTAGTGTAATGTTGATTGGGTTCAATCGATTCCAAAGAGGCAGAAAACACTTGGGAACAATTCCGGCACCGATAGCGCTTTACCTTGACGAACAAGTACACCGGCTGATGGAAAATCGCCAAATCCCGTACTTTTCTTGTCCGTCTGTCGTGGACAGAGGAAGTGGCAAACCCACAATGAGGGCAACGTTCCTGTGTCTCTATTTTCTCTACATGAATCGCATAACCATAGGAAAGAAGTTCTTGTTTAATCACTTTAAATTCTGGCAATCCTAGTGATATAGAAAGCACTTACGAGACCTCCTTAATGTTTGTTTCGTCGCTAACATTATTGCCAGGATCTCGTTAGTGCTTTCTCTTTTTTGTCACTAAATCACAAAATTTGGTGATGAACCGAAATTATTAACTAAATTTCTAACCGTCCCCTCATATTGATTCATATTTTTCACCCCTAAAACTATCAAAGAGGGACACACTCTGAGTGTGTGGCCCAAAATATCTTTAATAACTTGCCCTAATTATAATCCATGCGCCGGCTTTCTTATAATTCTTGAGTTGCCTTTTTACATTGCTTCTTTTCCAAGAATCTTTTGGTTTTAATTCAACGTCTAAAATTTCTTTTCCGTCCGCCGTACCGACCGAAACGCTTTCCACTAAGCCGCGGTCATCATACGTAAAGGTCGAACCGGCTCCATTTCCTGTCGTGAAGGTGTGAACGTTTCCTCTCTCGTCACAATCAATGTTTTTTGTTTGGCTACATTTCTTTATTAGTTGTTATTCTTTCTCACTCTGAGATAATAAAAGCTCACAAACCTTAAAGTAGGTCGTGAGCTCTAAATAAAAATTTTTCATAAAAAGGCTTCATCAATATTCTGTGTTTCTGTCAAGATAGGTTTGAAAATTCTATCTTTAAAGTACCCCACGTTAACCAGACGACATGTTAGGAAAATAGGTTGGATTTATATATTTAAAAAATTTCCAATTATACTTTGATTTAGTTTTCATACTCCCAAATAGCGTACCGACTAATAGCTAAAGCTGTTTCGTTCCAGGTTTTTCTTGAACAATGGGCAAGTATTTTTTTGAGACGATCCTCTACACTTTTTATATTAAAGTCTTTCATTATAAACAATCCCCTAGCTATCTCCAATCCTGACTTTTCCACCATATTCCCTAACCTTTTTGGACTTGTAACATAGATAGTAAATACTTCAGCAGAATCTGAGTCTCCCTTGATACCAATATCCGCTTCAATTTCTATCCAAAAATCATCAGTCTTCTCTCCCCAGTCTTCATCCATTATCGTTAAACAAAATAATTCAGGAATTATCATTTATATGGCTCCCTCCATGCTAAACATTCAAGCGTGCATTTCGTAACTTATATGTCTTTTTGTTGATAGGACTCTTATAAAATTCCTCAAAATTCGCTTGATATACCCTTCTTGTTTTCTTATACTGCATTCTAAATACTTTAGATTTATCTTTACTTCTATATCCTATCCATTTACCATTTTTGTAGAGTGGCTTAGCCCCTGATCCAACCCATGCTTTCCCAGCCTTTTTTGCTAGTCTCTTACTCACTCTCCCTACTTCTATAGTAGTGTTACCTTTTCCATACTTAGCCGCCAATAAAATCTTCATAATCTTGGCTGTTTCTCCCGCTTTATAAATTCTATACGCTTTAAAAGCCGCACCGCCAACAAGCCCTACACCTACAGCAATCGCTGCGACCTTCCAACCGCTTTTTTAAAGGCCTTATACCCATCATACGCCGCAAACCCTGCATTAATTAACAACCAAGGAAGGTTCCCATCCGGATTCACCAACATCACTGGGTTGTTGTTCGCATACGCATACCCATTCTGCGTGGGAATATCATCCGCATCCCCTGAGTCTGGATCCAAGAAAAGGGACACGCCATGCTCCGGGTGATAGTACCGGGTAATGAGAAATATCCGCTTAATAGAAGTTCAAAAATATACATGCATGAGTTGCCTTACTTCCAACCGGAGCAGGGAAATACGCTGCCTCATCCCTTAACAGTCGAGCTTGTCTGATTTATTCTTACAGAAAGTAAGACAAAACCCTTAATATTAATAAAGGTTTTCAAAGTTTTAATTATAAAAAAATGCCTTAGGAGAGAGCGTTTCTCCTAAGGTTCTACAATTACAAAAATAATCCGACCTATCTAATCAATATTTTATTTAATATGTCTGATTTCTTTCACCTTAATCAATATTTTATCACAATGTTTTCCTGTTTTTCATTGAGTTTATGAAGAAGAGTCAGTCAAGACTTTGTGGGAACTTTTTTGATTCGCTGAAAACAGATGTAAGTCATAGGTTAGCGAACCATTTTTTTGAATCCCATCCGTAAGCGCTTTCGGACTCTCATCCCTTGCCATGACAGACCGATATGTATACCTTTTTTTACCATCCCTTGAGTTCAGACAGGGCATGATAGATCGGTGTCCCGGACGATTGCTGTAAATATGGCACGTTATTCCGCGTTACCTCCGGAAGAAGACGGCGGACGCGTTGTTTCGCCTTGTTCACGATCGTCTGTTTGGTGGATGCCGTCGACGCCGTTTCCTCCGCCGGCTGCGACGATTCTTCTCCTAAACGACGTCCGAAAAGACGAATCCCATCCATCCGGGCAATCATTGCCTTGAAAAACGCCCTGAGTCCCTTGTCTGTCCAACTGCGGCGGTATTTCACCCGATACGCCAGCTGGCTCATCACGCTTTCAGCCCTCCCCATCGGATACATGCCCGTTGTGTCCACTCCTTGCTCCTTCAGCCATTCCCGGTAATCACGGATGCATCCCGGCATCGATTCGATCCGGTGGATCAAGGCAGCCAGCTGTTGTTCTTTCGCTTCGTCCCCCAGCGTGCCGAGGGCGCTGTTCAGTTCCACAAGCAACCCCTCTTCATCCTGCTTCGCCAGCTTTTGCCGAATCGCCTGCCACCGTGGATGGCCCGAGAGGCATTGGCGCAACTCACGCGCCACGTGGAATCGATCCAATTGGAAGCAGACCCGTCCCTTGAAATACTCCCGGCACGCGGTAATCCATGGAGCGCCGTCCCCGTTGATGACAAGAAGATCCCGACACGGATCATAGGCATATTCGTTCATCAAAAATTCCTCGAAGCCTTCCCACACCTCCCTCTTGCCCTCATGGACGTAATGGCGCTGATTGACAAATTCGATCCGTGAGCCGTTGCGCTTCCACCCTTCGTGAACGGTCAGGATTTTGTCTTCCTTGGCTCGTTTTCCCTTCCCTTGGCGAGAAACAAACAGTCCATCGGCCTCCACAAACAGCACCCGTCCATATCGCTGGTCCACCGGGCAGTGCAGCGGAGCTTCAGCTTCGAGCACCAACTGGCGGATCGCCTCATGGCTCATCACCGGATACCCGACCATCTGGGCAAGCGTACGAGCCGCTTTGCGATAGGAAGAGCACTCCACAGCCAATCCCACCGCCGTTTCTTCTAGACAAGGGCTGATTGACTGTGATCCATCAAACGCTAAAAAGGAGTCAAGCAAAAACGTGTAACGGTTTTGTTCTCGATCCAAATAGTAGTTCCGCTCAAAGGTGACTTCGCCAAACAGGGTTTGAATCGTGGTGCGTCGTTTGTCTTTCAAGTGGTATCGGCGCTTGTCCCGGGTTTCCGCCAATTGTCGGTCGATGTCCTCCAACAGAGCCGTAAACAGCTCGGCGAAGGCGTTTTGCAAGGCCCGAAACAAATCAAGTTCGATCTCTTTCCATGTCAACGAATTTTTGGTAAGATGTTGTTGAATATTCATGGGACTCTCTCCTCCTGTTTGGGTGTTTTGGTCAATCATTATCATAATAGGGAGAGAGTCCTTTTTTCATGTTTCCTGCTTGGGATCCTACCGCGCTTCGCTTGGTGGCCCCGATGAGGGGGATTGCGAACCTACGTTCCCAACCCCCTCATCGGGGAATTCTAAGAATTTCTCCCACAAACATTTTACTCACACTATGAAGAAAGATAAGACACTTTATTTACTTTCCATATAATCTGTGTTTCGTTTTCTTTTTCTAAAAAAGTTACAACCCACCCGAAATGATGTAAACGATCAGTAAATGTCACCTTATGATTTAGTGTCCATGTTAAATCACCTAAATATCTCCAATAAAAAGATTCGTATGGTCTGTCTACTCTTACTAATCTTTCTTTCTTTAAAACCTTATTTCCTTTTTGACGTTTTATTTCTAAATATATATCTACATAAGAGACTTCGTGTTCACATATAATGCTACATATATATCTACGATTAGGACTGCTCTTTTTCTTATAGATAAATGTATTTTTGTAATTTAATTCTTTTATCTTGTTGTATATTTCACGAAAAATTTGCTTATCCCATCCTCGCTCATCAGCAAGTTTTTCCATACCCTTTTGTAACACTTCTAATGCCATTTTCTTTTTTTCCAAGTCATCCGTAAGAGAGAAGTATTGATTATAATCCATTTCAACATAAACAGTAATAAAATCGGGTACCATTTCCATTTCAATTTCTTTCTCGCTTAATTTAGATAGATCCGGTACGCATTGAATGATAACTCCCTTTTCCCCATCTGTATGAATTTCGGGCAAAAGACGAGTATAAAGTGATGTAATACATCTTGTTTCATAATGAAAGATGGCGGACTTGCTTTGCCTATAATCGGTAAAGGGGCTTGTCTCACCAGTATCATAGTCAACTATTACAGTATGATCAAAATAGTTTATATCAATTGGAATAGAAAGTTGAATATCCCTTATAACAGTCATTTTTTCACTTCCTTTTATTAAATTTATGGGCGATAGTGAAATGGAGGTGATAATTTGTTGTTAGGCTGGATTCTATTAACGTATTCCGTATGCCTTTTTTCCCATCTCAGTGCATTATACCTACCACGTATGTTAGTTTTTACTATTCGTAAAGCATACCGATCTGTCTTGTATCGCTTATTCCACTTTCTAACTTGCCTTTCAGCGCGATATGATTTTCCCTTTTTAGAAATCCTTCCATCACTAATACCAACTTTGACTACTTTATTAGTTTTTTTATCATAAATTTCATATCCATGATGTATCGCAGGATTTCTTTTACTATTCGAATGATATTTTTTTGAAATCTTTCTATATTTCTTGTAGACCTTATAAATCTTATAAACTCTATAAGCCCCCACTCCAGCTATAATAACAATATGAGCATAATGCCCATCCAAATCCACCAACATCACCGGATTGTTGTTCGCGTACGTATAGCCGTTTTGTGTGAGGATATCGTCCGCATCCCCTGGGTCTGGATCCAAAGAAAGGAACACGCCATGCGTTGGATGATAGTACCGGGCAATTAAGTAATAGAGACCCGTTTCTTTGTCATATTGGTATCCCGCATATCGGTATGGATTTTCATCCGCCAAGGCACCGGATTGAGAGAGAATGTTCCCCCACGCATCGTATTGATAGCGGGCAACAATGTTCCCTTGTTCATCCGTCAGGGCGATGACATCGCCATGCGCGTTATAGTGATAAAAATACGTCGCATTGCTTTTTTCATGGCAAGGAGTTGCCCGTTTTCTCCGTATATATATGATCTTACCACATTTCCATCCACATCGGTTTCATACAGAACATTTAGGCTGTCCCCTTGGTAATGGTAGTTCGTAATGACGCCATTTACATTCTTTTGGATGCGCCGGCCGTCTTCATCATATTTGTACGTCACAAAAGAAGTGCTTTCTCCTTTTCTTATAATGAAAACTAATTGGTCCACTTCTTTACACTCGTATTGATACTTTCCATCTTCTAAACGGTTGCCGTTGACGTAATATATGATGGATTCCATTCCAAAACAAACCAACTGATAGCGATATCATAATTAGAACTAGCTCTAGTGAAATATACATCCCTTTATCGCAACAATTAACCTTAACGTTTTTTGTAAATTGAATTATTTGTAAAAATCTATCTAAAAAGAAAAAGGGGGAATTTGTCCCCATACCCATCAAGTTAAGAATTTTGGTCTTTGTGCATCGTCAAAAACATGGTATCCTTTCTAACGAACACTCCACGTTAGAAAGGATTTTTTTCATGGAAAAACAAATGAAAGCATGGATTCAAACCATTCGTCAACTCTTTTCTCCCGAAGAATTAACCCGTCTCGCACGGAAAACAGGCTTTATCCGGCGGCAGCGTTCGTTAACGGCGGAAGCCTTTCTGACGCTATGTGCTTGGGGAGACGGATCGCTCGCTTGTCAGTCGCTTCAGCGGTTGTGTGCCGATTTGGCGCTCTGGCATGATTGCTCTCTCTCGAATGAAGGACTGAATCAGCGGTTTACACCTCGTGCCGTGGCGTTTTTAAAAGAGGTCTTTTTTACTCTCCTGATGCATCAACGTCCGGCACTCTCTTCCATCACCGAAACGTATCGCGCTTGTTTCACCCGTCTGCGGATCTTAGACTCTACCAGTTTTTTACTTCCGACCGACTATGGTGAGGACTATCAAGGTTCTGTTTCATCTGGCGCCAAAATCCAATTTGAGTATGAGCTGTTATCGGGCACCTGTCTTCAGCTGTGCGTCCAACAGGCCAATGATTCCGATGCCCGTTTTGCTTATCATACCCAGCACACGATTTTACCGAATGACCTTTGCATTCGGGATCTGGGGTTTTTTTCACTCGCCACGCTGGCGGAGATCGATGCTCGAGGTGCTTATTATATTACCCGGTTGCGTTCCAATATCAAAGTCTATATCAAACAGGACGGGGAGTGGCACGAATGGGATTGGGAATCGATAGGAAATCGATTGGGCGAGGGGGAAGCCGTGGAAGTGGAACACGTGTATATCGGACACCAACGCCTGTATGTTCCGCGTCTGATTTTTCGCCGTCTCACAGCGGAAGAATGGGAAAAACGGCTGACGTATGTGCGGAAAAAGGAAAAAAAGAAAGGGAAGGCGCTGTCACGCCAAACCCTTGAACAAAAGAAATATCACATCTTACTGACCAATTTACCACAAGAATCGTTTGATGCGCAACAAGTTTATGAGCTGTATTCGCTGCGCTGGCAAGTGGAGCTGTTATTTAAGGGCTGGAAATCCTTATTTGATCTTGACCGTGTCAAAAAGATGAAGAAGGAACGATTCGAATGCCACTTATATGGGACATTGATTGCCATTTTAGTCACGCAGACTCTTCTGTTCCAAGCCCGAAGGTATTGGCATCAACGGGAGGGAATCGAGATCAGTGAATGGAAAGCGCTTAATATCCTCCAATCGTATTGGCATCGGTTTCTTTTGCATCCCCAAGCGATGGAAACCGTCCTTCCATCTCTCCTGTCTCTGTTAAGGAAACACGCGAGGAAAGACCGAAGGAAAGGAGAGGAAACGGTATCGGATCTTTTAAAGAAATTGGGGATATGGTAGTGTGGGTTATGGATATAAATGCCAAATAACCCTCTTCTTGAGGGTTATTTGGCATGCCCAGCATTTGGTTTTCTCTTCATCCTTTGATTGATTTTTCGAACATGCGTATCATCCTAAAAAATTTTATACCGCTAACTTGACGGGTATGGGAATTTGTCCCCCCACTTAAATGATAGATTTCACCTCTAATGTATAAGGCTTTAACTCCTTTTCTAATAAAATTCTGGCAATATCGTCTGTATTTGAAGTAATTATTAACTCTTGAGGAGTACGACCAAAACTGATTAACAATTTTTCGTGTTCTCCTTCTAACAAAATAGCTATACCTGCTTCAAAAGTGAAATGAAGAGTATTAGAGTTAGCTTTACAATAATAGTTTTCTTCTAAAAAAGTAATCAATTTAAACCCATTTGGAGACTGCATATCTTTAATTTTTATAAATTCTGGTTTTTCTTTAGGATTAAACGAATACAGTTTCGGTATTTCTTTTTCCTTTACAATGACAAGATGATCAATTTCTGCATTATAGTTTATCTCCGTTTGTTCTGCTGTAACTAAATAAAACTCTCTATCGCCTATCTGCAATAATACTTGAAGACAGCTAATAACTTCACTATAGTTAGAAAGAAGGTCTAGCCCATCCGTAAACACCGTTACATGTTTGGACTGCGAAATACGATATAAGTTATCAAGTTTCGTTTGAATAGGAATCACATAATGTGGCATAGATGACATATTTTACACCTCACTTAAAAGTGTATATCCTCGTAAATACCACCTCGTTTGAAATCTAAGTTGATCTTTAATGTCCCATCCTTTCTCCTTGTATACCGAATTTGATATCTTCCGTCAGGAGTAAATCTCCTAATAGTATTTCCTTTAGAGACTTGTTTCACTTTTTTTCTCTTTGTATAGTGCCTAAATATACTTTTGGCTACTGCCTTTCCTCCAGGCAGGTCAGTGTTGATTCTAGTTTTATGCTTTTTAGGGTTTTTACCAAGAAGTCTGACAAATCTAACATATTTTCCTGTATTTCTAACAAGTTTAACTTTTCCTCCACCAACAAAACCGATAGCCGCCGTAGCTGCGACACCTTTCCATCCTTTTCCTGCCTTGTACGCCTTATACCCTTCATACGCCGCCAATCCCGCATTAACGACCATCCACACAAAATGCCCATCCGGATCGACCATCATCACCGGGTTGTTGTTCGCATACGTATAGCCGTTTTGCGTCAGAATATCATCGGCATCGCCTGGGTCTGGGTCCATGGACAAGAACACGCCATGGGTCGGGTGGTAGTAACGGGCGATCAAGTAGTAGAGCCCGGTCTCCTCATCATATTGGTATCCCGCATAGCGATATGGGTTTTCGTCCGCCAATGCGCCGGATTGGGTAAGAATGTTCCCCCACGCATCGTATTGGTAACGGACAACGATATTTCATGTATGGATCCTTACCGGAAAAATCAAAGGTTATTATAAAAACCTAACGGACACAAGATAAATCCTATAAAAAGTACCAAAAAAACGAAACAACCTTTCCCCGCTGAAACATCGGGGAAAGGCCGTAGTTTGGTACACTCTTTTTATGGCTCTTTTCTAAAAAATTGTTGCTATTAGCCAAAAATAAATACAAAATCTCGTTCAATAACCAAAGGAGAGGGATTGCCTTGTTCAATGCAATGATAGGGATTGTAATTTTACTTGCAGGATTATGTTTAAATTTTTCGGAAGTTCACCTATCCTGAAAAAGCGTGATGAACACAACAAAACAACCCCTACAGATGATTCTATCTACCCACCTAATACTCCCATGGCGGAGGACATTAGACTTTTGTCTTTCTCTTCAAAAGCAACAATCTGTACGAATACAGTCTTTTTATTATCCACTCGACATGGTCAGGTGGATCTATCGTTCCGCTGTTCTCTTTCTTCTTTCGTATAAACGATGCGCATCGGATTGCCAGCGGCAAACGCTCCCGCAGGCACATCTTTATGTACGACCGTGCCAGCGGCGACGACGGCGCGGTCGCCAATGACCACGCCGGGAAGCACCGTCGAGTTGGCGCCGATCATCACTTCGTCCCCAATAATCACATCGCCAAGACGATATTCATCAATTAAATATTCATGCGCCAAAATCGTCGTATTGTAGCCAATGATGCAATTGCGGCCGATTTGAATTTTTTCCGGAAACATAATATCCGGCATGACCATAAAGGCAAGCGCCGTTTTTTCCCCGATTTTCATGCGCAAAAACGTGCGGTACAGCCAGTTTTTCACCGCTAAAAACGGTGTGTAGCGCCCGATTTGGATGATGATCACGTTTTTGAGCACTTTCCAAAACGACACGGTTTTATAAATCTGCCACAAGGAATTGGCACCAGATACTGGATATTTCGTCGTCCGTCTCACACGTTTTCCACTCCTACAATCGTCAATAAGTCGCTCATTTTTTCAAGCATAAAATCTGGTTCATATTGTTCCAAATACTCCCGTCCTTTAATCGCCCATGCCACTCCCGCCGTTTTCGTGCCAGCGCGTTTTCCCGCTAAAATATCGTGATAATTGTCGCCGACCATTAACGCTTCATCCGGCGTGGATTGCAGCAAGTCCAGCGCTTTATAAATTGGCTCTGGGTCCGGCTTTGCATGTTTGACGTCATCGAGCCCAATGACACAGTCGAAAAATGGTTCTAGTCTCGTTTTCTTTAATCCCATCACTGCCGTTTGATGAATTTTTGTCGTTACCACGCCGAGGCGAAACCCGTTTTGGTGCAGCGTTTCAATCGTTTCATACACCGTTTCAAATTCACGGATGAGCGCGTCATGCTGCGCATGATTGAATGCGCGGTACGTATCAATCATTTCTTGTACGCGCGACGGATCCAATGCGTTGAACGTTTCATAAAGCGGAGGGCCAATAAACGGCAAGACATCCTCGCGTTTATATTTGCCTGGATAATATTTTTCTAACGTATGTAAAAACGATTGAATAATTAATTCATTGGTATCGATCAATGTTCCATCGAGATCAAATAATATTGTACGAATGTTCATACTGCAGCTTCCTTCCTTTTTGTATCTTCGACACGATTCCAAATAAAGCTAATAAGCATGGTTAATAAAATAGCGGTGACCAGCCGAATGACAAGCAGCGGCCATACCGGGATTCCAAGCGGAACAAATACGAGCGTATCTTCTATAACGGCGTGGCAGGACACAAGAAAAATAAAGGCCAATGTTAAATCGCGTTTTGATACGCCGTCTTCTTTTACCGCCTGAATCATCACTCCCGCACCATACGCTAAACCGAACACGAGTCCGGCCGCCAATGTCAAAGAGGTATTTTCTTTCATGCCGAGCAATTTCGTCACCGGCGCCATCCAACGCGAAAAAATATGAATCCATTTTAACTCTTTTAATATTTGAATTCCAATCATAAGCGGAATAACAATCACCGCTAACTGCACAATCCCAAGGCACGCTTTTTTCAACCCGGCAAGCAAAATAGCTCCCCAGCTTGTCAGCTGCTCTGGAGAATTGGAAACAAAGCCGTATTGCGCCGTTTCACTTCCTCCTTGCCAAAGATAATGAATCAATAGAGCGGAAACAAGCGCGAGCCCGACGCGAACAATAACCATTAGCGCAACGCTCATACCGGTGCGCGACGCGACGGTCGACTCGATGAGCAAGTTATGGGAAAACGAAAGCATAACCGCCAAAATCAACACTTCTTTTACTGTTAAGTGCATTGTCAGTATGGCGCCAATTGCGGCGTACAAGTTTAATAAGTTGCCGAGCACAAGCGGGATGGCCGCATCTCCCGGAAGCCCGATCCATTTCATGAACGGGGCAACAAGCTGAATGACCCATTGCAATACGGGGGTATGCTGCAAAATAGACACGATGAGCGTAATCGGAAAAATCACCTTTCCAAGCGTCCACGTCGTTTGCAGGCCAACCACGAGCCCCCGTTGTAATATTCCGCCCATGTTTCTTCTCCCCTTTTCTAATCGTTATACCGCTCCTTCGCCAACCCTTTCATTCTGCGAAATATCCATAAACATACCGAAAGTATAATTAGCGCAATGGAAACGACTTGCGCGATGCGAAGATGGCCCGCTAGCATTAAACTATCGGTGCGCATTCTTTCAATGAAGAAACGTCCGATGGAATACCAAATAAGATAGCTGAGGAATAACTCGCCGCGCCGCAAATTAACGCGCCGCAGCCACAACAGCAGCAAAAAGCCCGCTAAATTCCAAAGCGATTCGTACAAAAATGTCGGATGGTAATATTGTCCGTTAATATACATTTGATTAATAATAAAATCCGGTAAATGCAAGCTTTCAAGAAACTCCCGCGTTACCGGACCGCCATGCGCCTCTTGGTTCATAAAATTGCCCCAGCGTCCGATCGCCTGCCCTAAGATAATGCTTGGCGCCGCAATGTCCGCCAGCTTCCAAAACGAAAGCCCTCTCGTTTTCGCAAAAACGGCTCCTGTTGCGACCGCGCCGATCAATCCGCCGTGAATTGCAAGACCGCCTTCCCAAATTTTCGGTATTTCCGATAAATGTTTAGAATAATAATCCCACTCAAAAATCACGTAATAGGCGCGCGCACACACAATCGCGATTGGCACCGCAAACAAGACGAGATCGACAAACGTTTCTTTCGGGAGTCCGCGCCGCATCCCTTCTCTTGTCGCCAGCCATAATCCGATCAATACCCCCGTTCCGATAATGACACCATACCAATAAATCGTAATCGGACCGAGATGCAAAAAGACGCGGTCTAGCGGTTGAATCGTCGAATCCATTCGATTATTCCTCCCAACTGTTATTCGTAATCATGTTCACCATCTTCAATCGCATCAGTCAGACGCGCGGAAAACTCTTCCGCTGCGTTTACCCCCATCCGTTTCAAGCGGAAATTCATCGCGGCCACTTCGACAATCACAGCGAGATTTCGCCCTGGGCGAACCGGTATCGTTAATTTCGTTAATTCTGTGTCAAGAATTTTTACTTTCTCTTCTTCCAACCCGAGACGATCATATTGTTTATTCGGATCCCAAAGTTCCAAATCAATCACTAACGAAATGCGTTTATGCGTCCGCACCGCTCCGGCGCCGAACAATGTCATCATATTAATAATGCCTAGCCCGCGGATTTCGAGCAAATGTTCAATAAGTTCCGGCGCGCTGCCAACGAGCACCCCTTCATCTTCTTGGCGAATTTCCACACAGTCATCCGCGACAAGCCGATGGCCGCGCTTGACTAATTCCAAAGCTGTTTCACTTTTGCCGACCCCGCTTTTTCCTGTAATTAATACTCCAACGCCGTAAACATCGACCAACACGCCGTGGACAGCCGTTGTCGGAGCCAATTTACTTTCTAAATAGTTCGTCAAACGGCTCGAAAGACGGGTCGTTTTCATCGACGAACGCATCACCGGCACCGATTGCCGTTCGGAAGCTTCGATCAGTTCCGGCGGCACTTCCAATCCGCGCGATATGATAATCCCTGGAGTAATATCGGTACAAAGCCGCTCCATTCTCATCTTTTTCTCTTCCGGGCTTAACGTTTCATAAAATGAAAGCTCTGTTTTTCCTAATAATTGAATTCGCTCTGCTGGATAATACGTGAAATAACCTGCCATTTCAATACCAGGACGAGACAAATCGCTTGTCGTAATCGGACGATGAATTCCTTCCGCTCCGCTTACTAATTCCAACTGAAACTTTTCGATAATGTCTTTTGTACGCACTTTCGGCATGTCGGCATTTCTCCCCTTTCTTTGTCTTTTTCCATTTTAGCATTTTTCTTTCTCGCGTTGAATCAAAAAGAGGCGGATCCCTTCGTTCCGCCTCTCATACTTATTTTTGCCGCAACGGCTCAATAATCGCTTTTTGAATAAGTAAATGGAAAAAGGAAAGAACAATCGAAGCAAGCAGTGCGGTGCCAAACCCGTTTATTTCAAACGCATTCCCCATTAATGCTGCTGTCATCATCAAGGTAATGGCATTAATGACAAATAGAAACAATCCAAGTGTTAAAATCGTTACAGGCAATGTTAATAAAATTAAAATGGGACGCACGACAACGTTTAAAATGGATAAAATCATGCTGGCGATAAAAGCGGCGCCGATGCCGCTAAATTGAATGGAATCAAAATATCCATCAATCGCCGCCAATAAAACCGTATTCACAAATACACCGATTAACCAATTGATCATCTACCATCACCGTCTTTTCATGATTTTCTTCTGTTACTCACTACCGCCCTCCATCATTTGCAGCGAAATCGATCCTGCTTTCGAATCCGCGCAAATATGAAGGGGCGGTTTGGAGGAATTTTCACTTACAAAACGAATCGTTTTTTGTGCCGTTTCTTGTTTTTCCTCCACAGGTGATACGTTCGGATGCTCGCAGATCAATCCGCCAAGGTTTGTTCTCATTTCTCCTTCCAAACATATATCACGAGGAAGCAGCAATGTAATGTTTCCTGTGACCGTTTTTCCGGTGATGACTCCATCTTCTCGTTCCGTTGCATACGTAATTCCACCGCTAAACGTCCGTAAACGCGCGTAACGATAATTCCCGTTCAGCTTGACTTCCCCGTGAATCGTTTCTGCTTCGACGTCCTCGATCTCGCTCTGTTCCAATACAATGGCCCCATTTGCCGTTTCTAATTCCGCTTCTTCCGCGAACAAGTGTTGAAGCGTGATCGAACCGTTTACGTTTTTGAGATGCAACTCGTTTGCATGCAGACGCTCGATATCGATATCCCCGTTAAAAAGCCGGCATTTGACGTCTTGATAACGTGCTTGCGGAACATAGATTATCGCATTTGTTTTCATAAACGGTTTCGCAATGGAAAAGCGAAAACGCCCATTTTGCACAAGAAACAACGTCTCCTCTATAAATGACTTCTTCGCCGCATCCAGTGATTCGGAACGATAAACTTTTGCTTCACATTCGACGCGAACGTCCGCTTGGTCCCACGGCAATACCTTGATATTACCATTAGCGATATGCACATCGATTTCCTGCAAAGCAGCATTGCTTTGCTGAAAAACATGTCTCACTTCAAAGGCATTCGCAAACGGAAAGTCAAACTCTTTCACTTTTTTTACGGTCGCATCGAAAAAATCAAACAGTTTCTCTTTCAATGACGCCATTTTTACAGAGTGCTGCTTCGAATTCGAATGAGACTGGGACGAATGAAGAGGTCCGAACAGCTCGCTGCCGCTTTTTTGTTCATCCAGCTGCTCAAGCAGCGCAAGCGCCTCTTCTACTGTAAGCTTCCCTTCCTTCACCATTTTTAATATGCGTTTTTTCTCTTCCATCGTTGATCCCCTCCCATTATGTTATTTTAACACCTGAATCCCTTTGATAATATTCCAAACGACAACGACCAAGTTGACGACCCCCGCTATAGCAAAACCGAGCCATACTAGGCCGCTGCCGACCCAAAATGACACATCGCTGCCTCCCCCTGTCAATCCTGCAAAAATAGCACTGATGATAAACAACAAAATGGTCGCGGCTGGAATCAAATGGGAAAGAAACGCTTTTTTCGCGTGTTGTTTCACTGCTTGATCATCGGCGACAAAGTAAACGACAATCGGAAAGATGAATCCAGCAAAGAAAATACTGAAATAACATAATGATGCAAGCACTTTATTGGAATTCACGAAAACTCCCCCTTTGTTTTTATATACGACCGCGATCAAGAAAAGTTTCTCAGGAGATGCGATTTAAAGAAAAACAAAACGGCAAAGGCTTATGCCCTTGCCGTTTCATATAACGCGCGCATTCGTTCGCGGTCGCGCTCCAATATCGGTTTTAAATAGCGTCCGGTGTACGAACTTTCTACTTCGGCCACTTCTTCCGGCGTTCCTTTCGCAACAATTTGCCCGCCATGATCGCCGCCTTCTGGCCCGAGATCGATAATGTAGTCCGCCGTTTTAATAACATCGAGATTATGCTCAATCACAAGAACGGTATCCCCGTTATCAACTAAGCGCTGCAACACTTTCAATAAACGGGAAATATCATCAACGTGAAGCCCGGTCGTCGGCTCATCTAAAATATAGAGCGTCCGGCCATTTGAGCGGCGATGCAATTCAGATGCTAATTTGACACGCTGCGCTTCTCCTCCCGACAATGTCGTTGCCGGCTGTCCGAGCTTCATATACCCTAAGCCGACATCATATAGCGTCTGTAATTTCCGTTTAATTTTCGGGATATTTTCAAAAAACTCAAGTGCGTCTTCCACAGTCATATCAAGCACTTCCGCAATATTTTTTCCTTTGTACGTTACTTCCAGCGTCTCACGGTTATACCGTTTACCATGACATACTTCGCATGGAACGTACACGTCCGGCAAAAAGTGCATCTCAATTTTAATAATGCCGTCCCCGCGGCACGCTTCACATCGCCCGCCTTTGACGTTAAAGCTGAATCGGCCTTTTTTATATCCGCGCACTTTCGCTTCATTCGTCGCCGCGAACACTTCGCGAATGTCGTCAAATACGCCGGTATATGTCGCTGGATTGGAACGCGGCGTACGGCCGATCGGCGATTGGTCAATGTCAATAACTTTATCTAAATGCTCAAGCCCTTTAATCGTTTTATGCTCGCCTGGCTTTGCCTTCGCGCCATGCAGTTTTTGCGCAAGCGCCTTATACAAAATTTCATTGACGAGCGTGCTTTTTCCAGAACCAGATACGCCCGTGACTGCGACAAATGTACCGAGCGGAATTTTGACAGACACGTTTTTTAAGTTATTTTCCTTCGCGCCAACAATTTCGACCCAGCGTCCGTCCGGCTTGCGGCGCTCGGCTGGGATCGGGATGAATTTTTTCCCTGATAAATATTGTCCAGTCAGTGAGTTTGGATTGTCCATCACTTCTTGCGGCGTTCCAGCAGCGACAACCTCGCCGCCATGAATGCCCGCACCCGGCCCAATATCAATTAAATAATCCGCGGCAAGCATCGTATCTTCATCATGTTCAACAACAATAAGCGTATTGCCGATATCGCGCATGCTTTTTAACGTTGCAATCAAGCGGTCATTATCGCGCTGATGAAGTCCGATCGACGGCTCGTCCAAAACATACAGCACTCCTGTTAAGCGCGAGCCGATTTGCGTCGCCAGACGAATGCGCTGCGCTTCTCCGCCGGAAAGCGTCCCAGCAGAACGGTTTAATGTTAAATAGTCGAGGCCGACGTTCTTTAAAAAGCCGAGCCGCTCACGTATTTCACGCAAAATGAGATGGGCGATTTTCTTTTCTTTTTCGCTTAACTGCAAGTTTTGGAAAAACTCAAGCGCCTCCGTAACCGATAATGCCGTCACTTCGCCGATATGTTTGCCGCCGACAAGCACGGCGAGGCTTTCTTTTTTCAGGCGGTTTCCTTTACAAGTCGGGCATGGCTGATGCGCCATATATTTCTCCATTTGTTCGCGAACATAATCAGAGCTTGTTTCACGGTAACGGCGCTCGACGTTCGGAATAACGCCTTCAAAAACGATATACTGCTCGCGAACTTGTCCGAAATCGTTCTGGTAGCGAAAGTAAATTTTCTCGCCGCCGCTTCCGTATAAAATTTTATCAAGCTGCTCCTTCGGCAAGTCTTTTACCGGCACATCCATGTCAATGCCGTAATGGTTGCACACCGCTTCTAACAGCTGCGGATAATATTGTGAGCTTTGCGGCTCCCACGGAGCAACCGCATGCTCGCGCAGCGTCAGTTCATCATTGGGGATGACTAAATCCGGATCCACCTCGAGCTTCGCGCCAAGCCCATCGCAGTCTGGGCAGGCGCCGTACGGACTGTTAAATGAAAACATGCGCGGCTCTAGCTCTCCAATCGAGAAGCCGCAATACGGACATGCATGCTTTTCACTAAACAACAGCTCTTCCTCGCCAATGACATCAATCAGCACTTTTCCGTCCGCAAGCTTCAAGGCCGTCTCTAATGAATCCGCCAAACGTGCAGCAATTCCTTCCTTAATAATAATGCGGTCCACGACGACCTCAATCGAATGTTTTTTATTTTTCTCAAGTTCAATATCTTCCGTGAGTTCCCGCATTTCCCCGTCGACGCGCACGCGCACATATCCTTGTTTGCGAATGTCTTCCAGCGTTTTGGCGTGCGTTCCTTTCCGTCCGGAAACAATGGGAGCGAGAATTTGCATTTTTGTCCGTTCCGGATAAGCAAGAAGCCGATCAACCATTTGTTCGATCGTTTGCGATGTAATTTCAATGCCATGCTCTGGGCAAACCGGCCGGCCGATGCGGGCAAACAAAAGCCGTAAATAATCGTAAATCTCCGTGACGGTTCCGACAGTAGAGCGCGGATTGCGGCTCGTTGTTTTTTGGTCGATCGAAATGGCCGGCGACAGCCCTTCAATCGCATCGACATCCGGCTTATCCATTTGTCCTAAAAACTGGCGGGCGTACGCCGACAATGATTCGACGTACCGCCGCTGTCCTTCCGCATAAATCGTATCGAATGCAAGCGACGATTTCCCCGAACCGGACAGTCCTGTCAATACGACGAGTTTATCGCGGGGAATTTCCACATCGATATTTTTTAAATTATGAGCTCTTGCGCCTTTTACGATGATTTTATCGGTTGCCATAGACTCCAATCATCCTTCCGCTTTTAACTCAAAAATAATATCACGCAATTGGGCAGCACGCTCGAAATCAAGCGCTTTTGCTGCTTCTTTCATTTCTTTTTCTAAATCGGCAATGAGCTTTTCTCGTTCTTTCTTTGCCATCTTGCCGTAAGATGGTTTCGTATCGTACGTTTCTTTCTCTTCCGCCGCGTAAGTCGCACGGATGACATCGCGAATTTCTTTCTTCACCGTCTGCGGAACGATGCCGTGCTTTTTGTTATACGCTTCTTGAATCGCACGGCGCCGTTTCGTTTCATTGATGGCAATTTCCATCGATTTTGTAATCGTATCGGCGTACATAATGACATGGCCGTTGGCGTTTCGCGCCGCACGCCCAATCGTTTGAATAAGCGAACGTTCCGAGCGCAAAAAGCCTTCTTTATCCGCATCGAGAATGGCGACAAGCGATACTTCCGGAATATCCAATCCTTCCCGCAACAAGTTAATCCCGACGAGCACATCGTATTTGCCCATGCGCAAATCGCGAATAATTTCAATGCGCTCCAGCGTTTTAATTTCGGAATGTAAATACGCAACTTTAATGCCGACTTCTTTTAAGTAATCGGTTAAATCTTCCGCCATTTTCTTCGTTAACGTCGTAACGAGAGTACGTTCATTCCGCTTGATCCGCTCATGAATTTCCCCGATTAAATCGTCGATTTGCCCTTCAATCGGACGAACGTCAATCGTCGGATCCAACAGCCCTGTCGGACGAATAATTTGTTCGACGACTTCCGGACTATGTTCCAGCTCGTACGGACCAGGTGTCGCAGAAACATAAATAATCTGGTTAATTTTTTGTTCAAACTCTTCAAACGTTAACGGGCGGTTATCCAGCGCAGATGGCAGACGAAAACCGTGATCGACAAGCACTTGCTTGCGCGCCCGGTCCCCGTTATACATGCCGCGAATTTGCGGCAATGTCACGTGTGACTCATCGATGATAATCAAAAAATCATCTGGAAAATAATCGAGCAGCGTATACGGCGTCGAGCCTGGCGGGCGCAACGCTAAATGCCGGGAGTAGTTTTCAATCCCTGAGCAAAAGCCCATTTCTCTCATCATCTCTAAATCGTAACGAGTCCGTTGCTCAAGCCGCTGCGCTTCTAACAGTTTTCCTTGTTCCCGCAATTCGCGCAGCCGCTCTTCTAATTCTTTTTCAATATTTTCGATCGCTAAACGCATTTTTTCTTCACGCGTAACGAAGTGGGATGCCGGGAAAATCGCGACATGCTCGCGTTCTGCGATAATTTCCCCCGTCAATGCGTCGACTTCGCGAATGCGGTCAATTTCATCGCCAAAAAATTCAACGCGAATACAATGCTCGTCCCGAGAAGCAGGAAAAATCTCGACGACATCTCCGCGAACACGGAATGTCCCGCGCTGAAAATCAATGTCATTCCGTTCATATTGAATGTCGACAAGACGGCGCAGCAAAGCGTTGCGCTCGATTTCCATCCCGACGCGCAACGACACGACCAGCTCGCGATACTCTTCCGGCGACCCTAACCCGTAAATGCACGATACGCTGGCGACAATGATGACATCGCGCCGCTCAAACAGCGCGGATGTTGCGGAGTGCCGCAGCTTATCAATTTCGTCGTTAATGCTTGCGTCTTTTTCAATATACGTATCCGTCTGCGGCACATACGCCTCCGGCTGATAATAATCATAGTAGCTGACAAAATATTCAACCGCGTTGTTTGGGAAAAACTCTTTTAACTCGCTGTACAATTGCCCCGCTAACGTTTTATTATGGGCAATAACCAGCGTCGGCTTGTTCACTTCTTTAATGACGTTGGAAATCGTAAACGTCTTTCCTGTCCCCGTTGCCCCTAGCAGCGTTTGGTGCTTGACTCCTTTGCGAATGCCTTCGACCAGTTTGGCGATCGCTTGCGGCTGATCTCCTTGCGGCTTATACGCCGACACTAACTCAAAACGGTCCCCCACTGATTCGACCTCCTGTTTCGTTTCATCTTATTTTTCATTGTAGCACATTGTTAAAAAAGATGCATAAAAAATGCGAACTTATATTCGTTCCAAAATAGGAAAGTACCTTCCAATGAAAAATGGCGGACAGCATTCGCCGTCCGCCGCTATTTAACTATTTTTTCAACTGTTTTACCATTTTTTGCGCATACAAAAACCCAACTGTCGTTGATACGATATCTGCTAGAATTTCATGCAGTTCGTCTGTATATCCTTTGAAATAGGAAGCAACCAATAGCGCGATGGTCAATAATGTTCCGATATAATGATTGTACGTAACACGGGTAAATAACAGTACAAGCAAACATGGCACAATTAACGAAACTATAAACCACATATGAAAAACTCCTTATTTAGACGGCTTCTAGCGCCCATTTTTCCCGTTCTTTTACAAACAGCAGCCCAAGCTCATGATGTTCATCTTCATATAACGCCCCTTGAACGAAACGAACTTCTCCATGTTCATTGACTACCTCTAATTTACAAAATGCGCGGTTTCGTTGCAACGCTTCATAAAACTCTGTTTCCGTTTTTACTGTCATTCCGTTCACTTTTGTGATGACTTCACCAATTTCTAGCTCCATTTTTTCCGCCTTGGAATTCGGAAGAATCCCTAAAATGACAAGCCCTTGTTCACGCTTCGAAAAATACGGAGGTTTCAAGCGATCTTGACGATGCTGGAAGAAAGCAAGCCACTCCCTTCCAATCAATGCAAGGGCTGCCGCAATCATCGAAAGCGGCGCATACCAATAGCCTCCTATAGCAAACAAGCTGACAATCCATGCGAGCAACATCACTCTTTTTCCAGTTAAACGAATCGAGGCTTTTGGATGCATCCCTTGTACATGCTCAGAAAATCCGATCAAAAACGGCACAAGCATCAATGAATAAGAATCGCCAGCAACAGGAAATAATGGCCACCATGAAAATGGAGACGGAAGTTCTCCTGTTACCGGAAGCAGCACAGGAACGAACCAAAGCCGCTGCGACCAATGTTCTCCGACAACAAAACCACGCTTGCTTTTCGCTAACTGTGGAGATGTTTCGATAGCGCCGTTTTGTAAAATAAGCCATGCTTCCACAAAAAGCAATAAAGCAAGCAAAATAGCAAGTGCAGCCATATTCGTTTCGCTAAGTTCCGGGAAAAAACGCTTTAAAGCTGGTGCCGTTTCTTTATCATTGGCAAGAATACTAACGATAAAAAACACAAGCCCCATCGTATACGCCGGGGAAAGCAGCCGCATTTGCATCGTTAATCCGATTGCGATCGTCACAAGCGCAATCATTGAAATAGCATCGCGCGGAAGCACGATGCCGATAGCAACCGCTGCTAACGACAAAATACCGCCGGCAACGAGGCCGCTTCGCCAAAAAAGCTTGCTTTCATGAAACATGTTGTATACGCGAATAGAAAAATAGCTTCTTTCCCGCTTCACCCGCCGCCATCCGATAACAAGCGCCAGTGCGATCCCATAATAAAACAACGGTTGCACAAGCAGCCGCCCAACGCCTTTGAGCGCCTCCAACACCCATATCGACATATCGCCGCCACCTCGCTATGTTCGCGATTCTTTATCTACTATTCTACCAAATCACTTTCATAAATCCTATGATCGCATACACATTTTTTTCAACATTATTTGTTTATTATTGGCGAATCCTTTCGCATAACGACTTTCTTTGCCGAATCCACACTAGTTTTGTCAAGCAGGAAGGGATTTCCGTCTTGATGGAAAATGATATAAAAGAGGATGAAAAAGGAGGAATCATTTAGATGGAGTTAAAAACAAGCAGTGTCGCGAAGCGTCTTGGTGTATCACCGAAAACGATTCAGCGCTGGGTAAAGAAATATAATGTTCCGTGCCAAAAAAACGAAGCGGGACACTACGTATTCGATGCCGAAGCGGTTGCCTTGCTAGAACAAATTAAATTTGAACAAGGTGCTGCCCTAGAACCATGCATCAATCAAGAAAATCCGCAACATCCATTCTCCGCTGACGAGTTGTTCAACGTTTATATCGAACCACATCTCAATGAGTTTACCTCCCGCCTCCAAAATATCGAACAAAAGCTCAACGAAAAAGCGGACGATATCGTTTCCGTTCAGCTTTTGCATCATCGCCGAGAAATTGAAGAACTAGCCTCCCAGCTTCATTCACTCGAACAACGTATTGCCCGCTTAGAAGAAGACGTTAATAGAGAACAAGCGATTATAACGGAAAATGCAAAGCAAAAACCGAAACGCCGTGGCATCAGCCGCATTATGAGTCTATTTGTATAATCTCCCACCTTCTCTCTTTTTTCTTTTCTAAAAAAAGAGACTCATTGGAGAATATATCGGAAAAATTTATCAAGAAGTAAAAAGACGGCCGCGGTTCAGGATTGAAAAAACATTGCATTCCCCATCGTTCTCGCCATCTTCCAAAAAAGAAAAAGTGCATCATTGAAAAAACGGGCAACCCTTAAAGGCAGTTGCCCGTTTCATTTCAATGAAACAGCACTTTCATCGCTGTTTTTAGTTGTACATCATTGTTGTCGTCGCGAATGGCGTCCATCACTTTTGCTTGTAATACTTCGGCTGTGTTTTTATCGATTTTTCCGGTTTGCGGGAGTTTATTTGCCTTTTGGAATGCTTTTACCGCCGACTCAGTTTCTTTGCTGAAGTAGCCATCGGTGCGGCCAGGGTCAAATCCAAGTCCCTTTAACATTTGTTGCGCACTTTTTACTTGCTCATTGTTCATATCAAAGGAAAGCTCTTTTTCGATATGAAGCGGACTAACGTGGAAGTAATCCGGCTGCTTTACTTCAACGTCCGGCTTAACACCTTTTTTATGAATCCAATGGCCATCCGGCGTCAGCCATTTATAGAGCGTTAATTTAATGTTGCTGCCATCCCCCATCGGAATCGCTTGCTGCACCGTTCCTTTTCCGAACGATGTTTCACCAACGAGCTTATATCCTCCCGCTTCTTTCATAGCACCAGCTAAAATTTCTGAAGCGGATGCGCTGCCTTTGTCAATTAACACGGCGATCGGATACGGTTTTTTCTTCGTTAAATCGGAATAAAAACGTTGTTTATCGCCATTGCGTTCTTCGATTTGTACATATGGTTTATCTTTCGGAATGAATTGTTTTAAAATTTCTTCCACACTTTGCAAATAGCCGCCTGGGTTGCCGCGCACATCAATGATTAACCCGTCGATATGCTTGCTTTCTAATTCTGCTAATTTCTTTTTAAAATCTTTTGCTGTATTTTCGGAAAACGATGTTACTTCTAAATAGCCGACTTTTTTCCCGTTATACGTTTTTACCGAATCATAAACCGTTTCAATCGGAATTTCGTCGCGGACTACTTTTACTTTAATCACTTCTTTTACGCCGGGGCGAAGAATATCCAATTGTACCGTCGTCCCTTTTTCCCCGCGAATTTTCAACACGGCTTCATATAAATCAAGCCCTTCTAAACTCTCGCCATTCACCCGCAAAATTTGATCATTCGGTTTTAATCCCGCTTTTTCTGCCGGTGAGTTTTTAATCGGTGCGACAATCGTGACTTTTCCGTTAATCATGCTTACCTCGGCACCGATTCCTTCAAACGAAGAGTCAAGCGACTCCGTAAATTGTTCGCTTGTTTCTTCATCCATATAGACAGAATACGGGTCGTTCAGCGTGCTAATCATTCCTTGAATTGCGCCTTGGATGAGTTTATCATCATCAACTTTTTCAACATAGCGTTTTTTAATCAGCTCATAAGCTTGTTCGACTTTCTTCAGTTCTTTCTCGTCATCATTCGTTGCCGCTTTATCTGGCTCGGCCAGTGTTATTTCACGATCGCTGTCAGGCGCTGCAAGCTGCATGCCGGCATATGTTCCCCCGGCACCAACTAGCATCGATAAAGCCATAAGTATTGCGGTTGTTTTTTTATTCACAACTGTCTCCTCCTCACCTTATGCCATACAGGAAAGGCACCACACAGTAGGCCGTGCGATGCCTTTTATTTTTATCATATGACTAGCTTGTACATAGTATGATTACATTCTGTTTCTTTGCATTACTAGTTTACACATTTCCCATTGTTTTCTCAACCAAATAAGTTTGAAAAAAATGCACAACTTGCGTTTCGCAAGTTGTGCCATGTTCGTTACGGTAAATCGATTAACATAAAACGCGCGCCATTTTCTGATGCAATACGGAGTATCGGCGTTTCCCTGAACCTCCCGATGGCTAAAGCCACGGGGTTCTTGTGTACTATAGAGCTTCTTCCATACCTTCGCATGGATACTGACTCTAATTCCACAAGACTTTCATGGGCAAACACCTCACTGGTGCTTATCGCCCTGTGCGCCCGATTCAAGACGTTGGATTTTTCTTCTCTATAAGAGTAGTATACCATCTTTGACTACGTCAAAGCAATCGGTTCATCCCATGTCTAAAGACGGGCTACACCCTGCATGGGCTTTCTCCGATTGTACTTGTAAATATAAGCTCGCGCCCTGCTTCTAAATCGGAAAGGTAAATCGTTGCATCTTGATGAATATGGGCAATTCCTGGAGACGAAGGATTTTTCGCCACCACCGGAAGCAACGCGTTTTTCATTTTCGCCACATCAAACGTCGTCCGCTCGTACGATGGCGTCAACCCTCGGACTTCAGGAAAAAACCATAGCTGCAAAAAATTCACTTCTTCCGTTGGCGATGGATTCATTTCAGAGTGAACAATTCCTGTCCCTGCCGACATCCGCTGCACGCCGCCAAACGTTGTCGTCGCGGTATGTCCTGTGCTGTCCTCATGCTTTAAATAGCCTTTTAATACAATCGAAACGATTTCCATTTCTTGATGAGGATGGGCGCCAAACCCTCTAAGCGGAGCGACAAAATCGTCGTTTAATACGCGCAGCGGGCCGAAATGAATGTTATTAGGATCATAGTAGTCGCCAAAAGAAAAGCTATGATACGTCTTTAACCATCCATAATCCGCATAATAGCGGGATTGCGCAGGATATACTTGAATCATATACACACTCTCTCCTTACAATAGCTTATCCAAAAATAATCGTATCAAGCGCATATTGCCCCGGTCCGATTAATGCTACTCCAACAGCAACCGCAATAATCGCAAGATTGTACTAATATTAGATATAGCCTCCCCCTTTGTAAGATGATGGTTTTTATTTGCATTTATGGATCCTTGCAGCACGTTCGAAAATATTAATAACTCACTTATAAAAATAGTTCTAATAGAATAGGCAAAAAAGCCGAGCAGTGTTTCACTGCTCGGCGTAACGGTTAAAAATTAATTAATATAATTAAGCGGATTTACTGCATTCGATTTTGCCGGATTCCACGCTCCGCGATGCAGTTCGAAGTGAAGGTGAGGCCCTGTCGAATGGCCTGTGTTCCCCATATAACCGATGACTTGTCCTTTGCGGACCGTTTGCCCTTCACCGACAAGACGCGCTTCAAGGTGGCCATATACCGTTGTGTATACTTGTCCATTAATCACATGAGTGATGAAAATGACGTTTCCGTAACTGCTCGAATAATACGAACGGAACACGTATCCGTCAGCCGCTGCCACAACAGGAACAACAGCAGCAGTTTTACCAATATCGATTCCTGGATGAAAATCACTTCCACCAAAACGGTAACCGAATCCTGATGTAATCGGACCATTCGCTGGTCTCATAAACGCACCGCTTGTAACGGGTGGAACGTTTGATGTATCTCGGGAACTAGATGCGCCGCTGCTATTTTCACTTTCGGACGGCGTATTTTCATTTTCGGAAGGCGCACTTTCATTTCCTGATGAATATGTATGTCTAGCAGCCGCTTTGCGTTTCGCTTCTTCTTCAGCACGCTTTTTCTTCATTAGCTGCTGAAGCTGATATTTCATCGCTGCTTCTTGTTTTCTCAACAATTCTTGTTCTTCCGCAAGCGCCATTTTTTTATCATGGTGTTCTTGTTCTTCTTGTTTCAAATGTGCCATTAATTGATTCTTTTGCTTCATTTGCTCGCTTAATTTTTGTTTCAGCTGCTCTAGTTCTTTTAAGTTTGATTGAAGACTAGCTAGTTTATCCGTAAGTTCCTTTTCTTTTTTCTCTTTTAATGCTTTATCCGCTTGTTGTTCGCGGATAATTTGTTTGTCCGCCTCAAAAATGGTGGTGACAGCGCTCATGCGGTCAATAAAATCGCTAAAGCTTTGCGCTCCGAGCAATACTTCAAGATAACTGATGACTCCGCCGCTCTCTTGCAAAGAACGAACACGCTCTTTCAAAATCTCATTTCGTTTTTCAATGCGCGCTTGCACTTCGGCAATTTCACGCTTCAATGTTTCAATATCTTGTTCTGTTTGTTGAATATCAGCGGATAAGTTGCGAATTTTTCCACTCGTTTCTTCCACTGCTAAATCGAGTTTTTTAATTTCTTCGGAGAGCTCTTTTTGTTTGGATTGCAGTTTTTGAATTTCTTGATTAGCATCATTTATTTTCTCTTGTACCGCGGACTGCTTTGAACGAATGTTGTTAATCGCATCCCGTTTTTCTTGAATATCCCGGTCGCTTACCGCATTGGCAAAGTGCGGGAAAACACCAAAACTTAACGCTGCAGCTGCGGCAAGCGCCAGTACTTTCCTGCTTTTCATCAATTGATTCCCCTCTCCCTTATGGTGATGATCTTTTTCTATCAGACTTTCAAAAACTTACGGACAGACATCATGCTTCCCCAAACGCCGATGCATGCACCGATAAGCAATAAAAGCAAGCTGATTTGCCACATAAACGGATAAAATGGAAGAAGCTCTACAAATGGAATCGTAATTTTCGGCTCTAAAAATTTGTAAATGTTATAATAAACGGCCATGATCGACACGATTGGAAAAACCGCACCGATGACGCCAAGCCACAATCCTTCCAAGAAAAACGGCCAACGAATAAATCCGTTTGTCGCTCCTACTAATCTCATAATCTCAATTTCGCGCCGCCGCGCAAAAATCGTAATTTTAATGGTATTGGAGATTAAAAACATCGCGGTAAACAACAGGCCGATGATTAACACAAGCCCGATGTTCCGCGCCGCTTTCAACGTGCTGAATAATTTTTCTACTTGGCCTTGGCCGTAGTTCACTTTGTGGACAAACTGGAACTTTTCAATTTGTTTGGCCACTTTGATCGTGTCTGTCGGTTTTTCTGTTTTCACCACATACACATCGCTTAGCGGGTTGTCTTGTTCAAACAAACGGAACGAAGAGCCTTCTTCGCCAAAACTTTTAATTAAATTTTTCAATTCTTGTTCTTTCGAAGAATAACGTATTTCCTTCACTTGAGGGATCGCTTCAATCTGCGCACGAAGCGTTTGTTTATCTTGATTGTTCGCCGTTACATCAATATGGACGCGAATTTCGACATCATTTTCGATTTTTTTCGCAAAATGGTTCATATTAAACATGACAACTAAAAACACGCCGACTAATAGCAACGTAACAGTCACCGCACTGATGGAAGCGAACGTCATCCAGCCGTTTCTGCCAAGACTTTTCACGCTTTCCCGCACGTGGCGCTTTAGGGTACTAATCCTCATAACCGTATTCTCCCTTCGCCTCGTCACGGACGATTTTCCCATTTTCCATTGCGATGACACGGCGTCTAATCGTATTTACAATTTCACGGTTATGTGTTGCCATGACGATCGTTGTGCCGCGATTATTAATTTTTTCAAACAACTCCATAATCCCCCATGATGTTTCTGGGTCTAAATTCCCTGTCGGCTCATCTGCAATCACAATTTTAGGAGAGTTCACAATCGAGCGTGCAATAGAAACTCGTTGCTGCTCTCCTCCGGAAAGTTCATCTGGATAGGATCGTACTTTATGTTTTAATCCGACTAATTCGAGTACTTCCATCACTTTCTTGCGAATCACTTTCGGCGATTCTTCAATTACTTCCAAAGCAAACGCTACATTTTCATATACCGTTAGCTTAGGAAGCAATTTGAAGTCTTGAAACACTACTCCGATATGTCGCCGCAATAATGGAACTTTGCTGTCTTTTAATTTAGCGAGATTTACACCATTGATCATAATAGAGCCGCTTGTTGGCTTCTCTTCACGGTACATCATTTTCACAAGCGTTGATTTTCCCGCACCACTAGGTCCAACGACATAGACAAATTCTCCTTGTTTGATGCGAACATTCACCCCGTTTAGCGCTACTACTCCATTCGGGTATGTCTTATATACATCTTGCATTTCGATCATGCTTTATCACCTAATCTCATTTTCATTGTTGCCGTTACTCGAGCTGTTTCGCTATATTTCGAATCGATCATACAAAATTCTGCAAAGCATATTATAACATTATTTGTTACACTTGAGTTTTACATTTATATTTCAAATACATTACATAAGAAAAATCCGGCCCTTGTAGGTACCGGATTGAAAAGGTTTATTTTTTGGACGCAAGCCATTCCGCAACTTTATCAGCGTCTTCTCCTTTTATAAGGCCAGCTGGCATGCCGCCGCGTCCTTTTTCAATAATGTTTTTAATTTCATCTTTCGAATATTTGCTTCCAACTTTTTGTAAGTTTGGTCCTGCACCACCTGATAAATCTTTCCCATGACAAGAAGCGCAGTTTTGTTGGAAAATTTGCTCTGCTGCTGCGGCAGTATCCCCTCCGCCATTATTGCCATTGTTATTATCCGTTGCATTGTTGCCGCCGCCACAGGCCGCAAGCGCTAGTGAAGCACCAAGAAATACAGCAGCAAGTTTCCATTTCATAAATGAACTCCCCCTAATCTAATAATTACATTCAGAGTTATTATAACCCATTTTGAAAAAATTATGTGCGCTTAAAACCTTCTCCAAGCACTTCGGCAGCGTTCATAACAATGACAAATGCTGATGGATCAATGCTTTTGACCAATTGTTTCAATTTTGTGAACTCCGCTTGCTGCACCACACACATCAGCACTGGGCGCTCGTGATCCGTATAGCCGCCGTACCCTGACAACTTTGTCACACCGCGGTCAATTTCATGCAAAATCGCATGACGTACTTTTTCTTCTTCATTGGTAATAATCATCGCCATTTTCGAGTAGCCGAGCCCGATTTGTACTAAATCAATCGTTTTGCTTGTCACATAAAGAGCAATGAGTGCATACAACGCTTGTTCAATATCAAAGACGAACGCAGCGGTTAATACGATTAGCCCGTCAATGAGAATCACACACATACCAAGAGACAATCCGGTATATTTGTGAATAATTTGCGCCGCCAAATCGGTCCCGCCTGTCGATGCTTTGCCGCGAAACACAATGCCAAGGCCAAGCCCAACCCCAATGCCGCCAAATAACGAACCAAGCAGCGGATCATGGGTGGCTGGCTCGACATCTTTCGTTAAATAGACAACAAACGGCAAAAACAATGTGCCGACAAGCGTCTTTACGCCAAACTGCCGACCGAGCAAAACAACTCCCGAAATAAATAAAGGAATATTCAGCGCCCATTGCACATAAGCAGGCTGCCAACCGAACACCGCATAAGCGATCGTACTGATTCCGCTTACGCCTCCAGAAGCGACGCGGTTTGGCAATAAAAAGACATTAAACGCCACGGCAACAATCGCCGAACCAATCAATATGTATACATATTCCATCATTAGCCCCACTTTTGGATGCAATGGTTGACTTCTTCTTCTCATTCATCAGACCTCCCATGAGAGTATAGCACGCCCATTTCTACAAGTAAATGACAGCGGAATAAAGCAGTAACGCATTAAAGTTAGTCTACACAAAAAAGGCATCTGCTATCGAACGAGCGATAGCAGATGCCTTTCGTCTTATTTGAGTTTGGAACGCAAGTAGGCGTCAATAAAGATATCGATTTCGCCATCCATTACTGCCTGCACGTTTCCAACTTCGACGTTCGTACGGTGGTCTTTGACAAGCGAGTAAGGATGGAAGACATAGGAACGAATTTGGTTCCCCCAGCCGATTTCTTTTTGTTCGCCGCGAATTTCGGCAAGCTCGGCCTGCTGCTCTTCAAGTTTCTTTTGATACAGCTTCGCCTTTAACATGTTCATCGCTTTTTCGCGGTTTTTAATTTGCGAGCGCTCCGATTGGCACGTGACGACAATGCCAGTCGGAATATGGGTAATGCGCACAGCAGAATCGGTCGTGTTGACATGCTGGCCTCCGGCGCCGCTAGAGCGGTACGTATCGACTTTAATCTCTTCCGGACGAATTTCAATTTCAATATCATCATCCATCTCCGGCATAACTTCGCAAGAAACAAACGATGTATGGCGGCGGCCAGACGCATCAAACGGAGAAATCCGAACGAGCCGGTGCACGCCTTTTTCTGCTTTCAAATAGCCGTACGCGTTATGCCCTTTAATGAGAAGCGTGACGCTTTTAACTCCCGCTTCTTCGCCAGGCAAGTAGTCAAGTGTTTCGACTTTAAACCCTTTTTTCTCGGCCCAGCGCGTATACATTCGTAAAAGCATCGAAGCCCAGTCTTGGGATTCCGTGCCGCCCGCGCCAGGATGAAGCTCTAAAATCGCATTGTTTTTATCGTATGGCTCATTTAACAAGAGCTGGAGTTCGAATTCACTAAAATCTTTCGTTAATTTTTTCGCTTCTGCGACCAGCTCCTGTTGCAAATCTTCATCCGGCTCTTCTTTGATCAACTCATACGTCACTTCTAAGTTTTCAAAACGCTCCTCAAGTGATTGGAACTCGCCCACTAAATCTTTCAGCGCATTTGCTTCATTAATTACCGTTTGTGCTGCTTTTTGATCATCCCAAAAGTTTGGCGCGGCCATTTGTTCCTCTAATTCACGAATGCGCGCCTGTTTCGTTTCGAGGTCAAAGAGACCCCCTTATTTCCGCTAATCGCTTAGCCATTTTTTCAAGTTCTTGCTTAATTTCGATCAGATCAATCATGATGCTTCACCTCGTTACTCATTGTACTGGATTTTTGAAACAAGAATCAATGGGAGTTCGCAAACAAAGTGAGAGGCAATCCCCCCACTTTGCCGCAAACGTTATGCATTTTTTCCGCAGCAATGTTTATACTTTTTGCCGCTTCCGCAAATGCAAGGGTCGTTACGACCAATGCGAACAGCCTTGCGGTACGGCTTCCGTTTTACTTCTCCTTCTCCTTCTTTCGGATGAACCGCTTCGCCTTTTGCCACTTCCTGGCGTTCGAGATTGCTGTGGATTTCCGCTTTCATAATATATTTTGCTACTTCTTCTTCAATGGAAGCGATCATGTTTTCAAACATCGCATATCCTTCCATTTGATATTCGCGAAGCGGATCAATTTGTCCGTACGCGCGCAAATGAATTCCTTGACGCAGCTGCTCCATCGCGTCGATATGATCCATCCACTTCATATCGACGGCGCGAAGGACGATGACGCGCTCAAATTCGCGCATTTGTTCCGGCGGAATTTGCTGTTCTTTTTCATCATAGCGCGCTTTCACTTTTTCCCAAATGAGCTCAATCATTTCTTCCGGCTCTTTGCCGCGCAAATCGTTAACAGTGACATCGCCTTCCGGCAACAGGTTGGCATTGACGTAATCGATGATTCCTTTTAAATTCCATTCTTCCGGAAGCTCTTCTTTCGGCGTATGAGCGTTGACGACCCGCTCAATGACCGATTGGATCATTTTTTCGATAATACCGCGAAGATTGTCGGAATCGAGCACTTCATAACGCTGGCGATAAATAATTTCGCGCTGCTCACGCAACACATCATCGTATTGAAGCAGCTGTTTACGCGCATCAAAGTTGTTGCCTTCTACCCGTTTTTGCGCCGATTCGACCGCTTTAGTGACCATTTTGCTTTGAATTGGCTGCGAATCATCCATGCCTAAACGGTCCATCATCGACATTAAACTTTCCGAACCGAAACGGCGCATCAACTCATCTTCAAGCGATAGATAAAATTGCGATACACCTGGGTCGCCTTGACGTCCCGCACGACCGCGCAACTGGTTATCAATACGGCGGCTTTCATGTCGCTCCGTGCCAATGACCGCTAATCCGCCAAGCTCTTTGACACCTTCGCCAAGCTTAATATCCGTACCGCGTCCGGCCATGTTTGTCGCGATCGTGACAGCGCCTTTTTGACCGGCTTGGGCGATAATTTCCGCTTCTTTCGCATGGTTTTTCGCATTTAATACATTATGCGGAATCCCGCGTTTTTTCAACATGTTCGAAAGAAGTTCCGATGTTTCAATCGACACCGTCCCGACAAGCACCGGCTGCCCTTTCGCATGACGCTGTGCGATATCTTCTACTACGGCGCGGAATTTACCTTCCATCGTCCGGAAAATTAAATCTGGACGGTCTTCACGGATGACCGGCTTGTTTGTCGGGATGACAACGACTTGCATGTTATAAATGTTTCGGAATTCTTCTTCTTCCGTTTTCGCCGTTCCCGTCATTCCCGCAAGCTTTTCATACATGCGGAAGTAGTTTTGGAACGTAATCGTCGCAAGCGTCATCGACTCATTTTGAATTTCCAATCCTTCTTTTGCTTCGATCGCTTGATGCAATCCATCACTATAACGGCGTCCGCGCATTAGGCGGCCTGTAAACTGGTCGACGATGACGACTTTTCCGTCTTCCACCACATAATCGACATCCCGATGCATCGTCACATGCGCTCTTAGCGCCAAGTTAATATGATGGTTTAGCGTTACATGCTTTAAGTCGAATAGGTTGTCGATTCCAAACGCTTTTTCCGCTTTCGTGATCCCTTCTTCGGTGAGCTGTACGCTTTTCGTTTTCTCATCATACGTATAATCGACATCTTTTTTCAATGTACGCACAAACGCATTTGCCTGAATATACAGCGCTGTCGATTTTTGCGCGGTGCCCGAAATAATGAGCGGCGTCCGCGCCTCGTCAATTAAAATCGAGTCCACTTCGTCAATAATCGCATAATGAAGCGGACGCTGTACGATATGTTCTTTATAAAGCACCATGTTATCGCGCAAATAGTCGAAGCCGAACTCGTTGTTTGTTCCGTACGTAATATCGGCATTATACGCCGCTTGTTTTTCCTCCCGCGACATACCGCTTAAATTCAAACCGATGGTTAATCCTAAAAACTCATACAATTTGCCCATTTCCGTCGCGTCGCGGGTCGCCAAATATTCGTTGACCGTCACGACATGCACACCTTTTCCGGTTAAAGCGTTTAAATAAACGGGCATCGTTGCCGTTAACGTTTTCCCTTCTCCTGTTTTCATTTCGGCGATATTTCCCTCATGGAGGACAATACCGCCCATAATTTGCACTTTATATGGATATAATCCAAGGACGCGCTTTGCACCTTCGCGCACAACGGCAAAAGCCTCCACTAACAAGTCATCCAGCGACTCGCCTTGTTGATAGCGCGCCTTGAATTCCTCGGTCTTTTGACGCAACTGTTCATCCGAAAGCTTTGCCATCTCTGGGCCAAGCGTATCGACTTGGTCAGCAATCTTTTCTAAACGGCTTAGTTGGCGTTTGTTTGGATCAAACACCTTTTTTAATACTCCAAGCATAGAAAACGCTCCTTATTCAATGGAATCACTAATCTACATGATATCATGTACACGAATGGGTGACAACTAAGACGCGGAGATGAACCGGGGAGGAAAATGCGGAAAAGAAGAACTGGAGTAGCTTCATTCTTGGGATTGAATTTGTTCAATAGCTCCTTCTACATGCAAAAGACATTTGTTGATCGCATATATTTCAAACCCTTTTTCTTCCACTTTCTTATCTATATTTTTCAACAGAGCATGCACATCGTCAGCAACTTGATTTTCTAGACGAAATAATGCTTCTTTCGCCTCACATAGTTCCCGTTCTACCCGTTCGAGCCGCCCTTTCACATCAACCATATCATTTTCAATACGATCAAGGTGTCCATCAACCTCTTCCATCCCTTGCTCCAGACGTCCCAACCGAGCTTCTATCGTTGCGAAACATTTGTCAATTTGATCAAAACGATCGCGAACTTCTACTTGAAATTGTTCAGCATTCGTTTCCATCTTGTCCAATTTTACTAAAATCTGCCGCAAAAGCGCCTCCATCGTTCTTCCCCTCCTTCCTCCATATTATAACATCCCCTGCCGGCTGTCGGCAGGGGATGAGGGTCAGTTTGCTTCAATTAAGCCGTATTTTCCATCTTTACGGCGATACACGATGTTTGTGCGGTTTGTTTCCGCGTTTGTAAAGATGAAGAAGTTATGGCCAAGCAAATTCATTTGCAAAATCGCTTCTTCGCTGCCCATCGGTTTTAAGCTGAAATGTTTCGTGCGGACAATCTCAAATTCTTCTTCCTCATTCTCCTCTACCGGAGGATTGTTGTTTTGCGTGACAAGCACTTGTTTTGTTTCTTTATTGCGTAATTTACGATTTACTTTCGTTTTATGTTTACGAATTTGTCTTTCTAATTTATCCGCTACTAAATCAATGGCCGCATACATGTCGTCATGGCGTTCTTCCGCGCGAAGCAACAGTTGCGGCATTGGGATCGTCACTTCGATTTTTCCTTGTTTATCGTTATATACTTTTAAATTAACGTGAACATGAATATCTTCTGTGTTTTCAAAGTATCTTTCCAATTTTCCAATTTTTTTCTCGACATACTCACGCAATGCCGGAGTTACTTCAATGTTTTCCCCGCGAATGTTATAGATCATCGCTGATCACTCCTTTTTATTAAGGCTATGTGTTTAATATTCTACAAACCCCAACAAAGGTCCTGCTTGAATCAGCAAAATGTTTTTGAAAATTTTGTGAAAGCGAGAAGGAAATGTGGCAATATTACTCAGAGAATAACATCGTTTTTCCTAACCCCATTTTTTATTTTATTACCAATTCCATTTTACCATTCAAAATGCGGCAACATGCAAAAATTTGCTTATTTCATCGTCTCTACACAATCGGATGAAACACCGGATATGTCGGCGTCGTATCGAAAGTGTTTCCCGACTTTCCTCTCAGACCGATCGTGCGCATCATTAAAAGCCCGTACGAAATCGATTTGCGCAAAGAAATTAATGTGACAATCGTCAAAGCCGTATAAAAAACACCGAGCCCACGCCATGGGACTCGGTGTTTTCATTGTTCGACATATCGCTTTAACAGCTGGGTGATGATCATCTTCCACGCTTGAAACGCGGGGGAAAGATGCTGCCCGATGATACGCTGCTTCATGTTCGGATCGCCAAAATTTCCATCTAATTTATACGCTTCTTCCAACACATCGGAAAATAGCCGCAAGTGATGAACGATGCCCGTCTCCTCGGCAAACAGCCGACATAAATGTACATTTGTCTCGCTAATCTTCGCCAATGCCATAAAAATATTGGCAAGCACCTCGTCTCCTTGCGTCCGCTCATAATTTACGAAACTTTCTTCCACATACGCAAACCCTTCCTCGATCGTATCGAGAAGCGCCACGTATTTTTGCACCATTTCGATTTGCATCGGTGTTAACACCGTCATATCTATCACAACCTATCTCTTTTTATCGTAAAACATTCCGTCCATTACTAAAGACTGCTCGTACGGGTTCGTATAATGGGTATTGGCCCGCCTTTTCTCGCGGACCATCGCCAAATCGCGCTGAATTTGCCGCTTCAGCTCCCGCAAATGTTCTTCAATCTCTTGATTCCACTGCACGATTTGCCTGCCAAGCCGCTGTTCTTCCCCGCTATACGGCGGACGAAGCTCCCGTAACAGCTCGTCCCTTTGTGCAAGCAACCGCTCGATAGCGGCTATCTTCTCGTCGCGCGCTTCCGCTGTTATCGGCATAGCGACGAGGTCACGCAGCTCTTTCGTCACGTGAAATAACGCGATGACAACGCTCATTATGCCTGCCCGCCTTGCGCGTATTGACGCTGCCGGTTGATTTGGATCACTTGCTTCCATGTATCGCGAAACTCGGTCACATATCCTTCGACTTCATCTAAAATCGCCGCATCGTTTTTCACGTTCGCCTCGACAAGCCGGCGGTAAATGTAGTCGTACATCGTCATCATCGACTTCGCGACTTCATACTCCATATTGAGCGTCACCATCAGCTCACGAATAATGTTTTGCGCCTTGATCAAGTTTTCGTTTCGCGCTGCGATATTGTTTTCTTCGATCGCCTTGCGCGCTAGTTTAATAAACTTTAAGCAGCCGTTGTATAACATCAATGTCAACTCGCCTGGCGATGCCGTCTGCACCGCGTTCGTTTGGTAGTTTTGATATGGATTGTTCGTTGCCATTCATCCCACTCCTTTACGTTCTATTGAGAACCGCCGAAAAAGGCGTTCATCAAATACATGCTTTGCTCGTTCGCCCGCTGAATCGCCTTTTCCATCGCCGTAAACTGCCGCCAATAGCGGTCCTCGATTTCTTTGAGGCGGTCTTCAAAACGATCGATTTGGCTGTCAATTTGGATTAAATCGCGGCCGATCGCAAACTGCTGGTTCGTCCAAATCGTCTTCCCGGCTTTTTGCTCGATTTTGCCGATGGTATCTTTGATCGTATCACGGAGACGGCGGACAATGCCTTTTTCTGAATAGTTGGTGCTGTCATTATTAAACAAGCGGTAAATCGCATCCGGATTTTCTTGAATTTTCTCGCGCAGCTTTGTCTCATCAATAATGAGCTTACCACCATCCAGGTAGTTAGACGAGGTAGTAATGCCAATTTCCGCAAGCTGGGAAAACCCGCTCGCAACTCCTTGCACACTCGTATAAAGATCCATCCGCATCTTGCTTAAACCGCTCGATAAAATCGAATCGCCTCGCAACATCCCGCTCCGAGCTTTTTCTTCCCAAAGCTCAATTTGCTTTTCCGTCATTGCTTCTTTTTGCTCGTCGGTAAGCGGTGGATAATTGCGATAGCGTTCTTCTTTCAGCTCGGCGTTGATTTTGCTGATGACTTCGTTGTATTTGTCGACGAATGCTTTGATGGAGTTAAAAATTGAGTCGGTATCGGTTGTAGTAGAGATAGTTACAGTTCCTGATGTTTTAGTATTTTTTAACGTATAAGTCATACCATTAATCGTAAATGTATTGGTCGTACGTTCGGTTGGCAATCCGTTAATTGTAAACTTAGCATTTTGTCCATCTACTTTTCCTGTTAATTCGTTATTAGCTCGGGCTGACTCAAATCCAAGTGCATTAAGAAAGCCGATTGTCCCAGGAGTACCATCGCTTGCCCCTTCAATTACTTTAATCGAAGCCCCTGCTCCTGTTTCATTTTTGGTTATGACCAGTTTTTGACTAAACTCATCGAAAAAGACGCTAACTCCTAATTTGCTGTTTTGATTCAACTTGGCAATAACGCTATTTAACGTATCAGCTGTCGGATCAATGGAAATATCCACTGTCTCCGGCGTCGAACTTCCCGGTTTTACTACTTCAAATTTTAAAGAAAACGCCTCTGTAAATGTAATTTCTTGCGGATTACCACTACTATCTTCCACCAGGAAAGTAACGTCTTTCAATTTATCGTTTGGATTAATTTTTCCAGACGTACTTGTGGTTTGAATAGGTTGCTCCGATATCCATCTCGCAGCAGTCGCCAATTGGGTGATATTCGACAGCTCAACCGTTTGATTTCCAGCAACATTGACTGCCGTTGCGGTGACAACACTCTCATCCGAACTTGTAACCGTTTTTTTCAAAAATGTACTCTGCCTAAATACTCCATCGAAAATAAGCGTGTCTAGTTCTTGTAATAATTTGTTCATCTCCCGATAATCATCACGCTGCCACTCTAAAATTTGCTTTTTCTGTTTCAACTTATCAAGCGGCATCCGTTCCACTTTCATTAAGTCCTTAACGATCTGGTCGATATCCATGCCGCTCGCCAAACCGCCAATGCGCATGTTGCTTGCCAAATTCACTCACCACCATTAAATTTTTTTATCGACAATTAAACCGACAAATTCCATCATCGCCGCATACATATCCAACAGCTTCTTCGGCGGGATTTCTCGAATGACCTCATCCGTTCGCTCATCAATGATTTGTACGTAATATTCCTGTAACTCGTCATGCAGTTCAAACTTTAACGACGTATGGCTTGGCTGAAGGAATTCATTCAAGCCTTTTACTACTTCTTCTAGTTTTTCTTTTGGAATGTCTTGCGCTACTGTTTCCGAATTGCTCGTATGATGTTGCTGCTGGGGTTCGATCATGCTGCTGGCTTTTTCATTGCGAATATTTTCATACAAATAGGAAAGAGAATGCGAAGATACTCGTTCCATCGCCATCATCGTCCGCTCCTTTGCATGAACACTATCTATGTTTTATATCGGATGGAGATGAGGAGTTGTGAAGGGGGAGGGAACAATAAATGCAATCCATATAAAAATCAGGGGATGATGATAATTTCATTTCTTGTGTATAATACTTGTCAATTGTTGAAAATAGCGGGGGTATCATAAGCAAAAACTAACGAGGGGGAAGTAGAAACTTAAAAGGGGAATATAAAGAGTAAAATCACATTAAAACAAAAAAACAAGATGAGGAATATAAGCACAAAACATTCTTGGCAAAACTCAAACATTGCTTTTATCCATATTTAATAATGAAATTTTTAAAATCAATAATCATTCCCGTTCTCTCCATAAAGTCTACGCCTAAAATTCCGTCAAAACCATATATTTCTCTAATCATTCCTAGTTGCAATAAAAATGATACTAGTTCCTTTCCATCAATTGTGACGTTATTTACTATTTGTTCATAACAAAGTTCGCTGTATCCACCTACTCCGTACATTCGTTTTGTTCTTCCATTAATAATATCTAACTCTATACCGATTTGTGCGAGTACATCCGTATCAAAAATGGTCGTAGCGCAACCTGTGTCCAACAACACGTCTGTTAAAAGAACAGTCTTTTCACCACACTTTATTTCGACAGAAACAATAGGTAATCCATTTTCTATTCTTATATTCATACTCTCCCCCGAATCCCTATAAAATATTGCTCTTCTACCTCTATTTGCTCCTTGCTTGTGTGAAAAATATATAATTCCTTCTTCGGAAAAGTTTTATGCTGTTGCTTATAACCATTCCATGCATCGGACGCACTATGATACCGATCGATCACTGCCATTTCTTTAATGATGCGTTTGCCATTTTGCGAACAAGCCGAAATGGCCTCCACCAACACAAACTGATTTGGATATTGCTTACGCAACTCTGACCATTTCATTTGTTTGCCTCCATCTCTTTTTATTCCATTTTATCACTAATCACCTTACATATATAAAGCAACAGATGACAGGCAGTATGAGTAAACTTAACGTCAATGCCTAGTTAAAAACAAACTACTCTAAAAACTCCCTGCCTTTTTTCTTTCCCGATTAGGGTTCTGTTCGATATTGAACAAAAATTTTAAACAGTATCTACAAGTAATCAGTAAATTTTCGTGCCCCTCCTACCATCTTAAGTACATAACAGGGGAATAAGTTAATGATCGCCACAGAAATTTTTCATATATCGTTTGTTTCACCATCATTTCTAACGCATCTACCCGTTAGCCGCCAAATAAGATATAATAAAAAATGACAAATATTGTATAAAGGAGAGTTTGTAAATGGGAATGGAGAATTTAGAAGAATTTTTGAAAAGAAAAAAGAAAGACGCCGAACAGAATAAAATCGATTGGGAACAGAGAAAACAGCAGTGGCTGGCGGAAATTGCAGAGTTTTATAATCAAGTTAAATCATTTCTTGCACCCCTTCAAGAAAAAGGGCTGCTGTCTTTGAATTGGGAAGAAGTAAAAAAATATGAAGAATACCTTGGCGAATATACAACAAACAAATTATACGTAAACTTTCCTGATCAAAAAGTAGTCATAGAGCCAATTGGAAAAAATATTATAGGCGCTATGGGGAGGATAGATATGATTGGTAAAAATGGAAATATTACCTTTTTGTTAGTAGATAAAGAAGCAGAATCACCAAAAATTATGGTTCATTTTGGCGATGGACTGTCAAAAGGTTTAGAAAAAATTCGTGAAACGAAAAATCCCGAATATGCTTGGAAAATTGCGACTCCTCCCCCAAACATAAAATTTATTGACTTGAACAAAGATTCCTTTTCTGATGCCTTGTTAGGAGTTATTGCCGAGTGAAGAGACGCATCACATTTTCGGGGGAGAATAAAAGCCTTGAAGATATTGTGAATTTTTATAATCTATGTAAAAGCGCACTTTTAAAATACAAAGAAAATATCAAAAAAGGGCTAGAAATACCCGAAGAATTCATCGGCTTTACACTAGAAGAATTAGATCAGCATTTTAAAGACAAAATCGAAGAACTGGAAAATCTAATATGTTTAGACTTACTAGCAGCCGTGGAGGCAAAACTAAGAATGGACTATTTAACAAGAGTATATAATCGTAAAAAAGATCATCTTAGCAGGATCTTCCGACATATTTACAAAGAAAAAGCAGAACGCGCTTCTCTCGATGAAGATATTCTCGAAAGCTGGAAAGAGCAATATCCACAGGCGAAAAAATATATTAGCGATTATAAAGGCGCACTGCAATTGCGCCATTGGTTGGCTCATGGGCGGTATTGGACACCAAAGCTGGGGAAGAAATATGACCTGTTAACAGTATACACGATATGTAAAAACTTAGTCGATTATTTGCAAATATAAAAAGAGAGTCATTAACGAAGAAATTGTAGTGTCGAAATAACACATTTGACTTATCATCTTTAGAGAGTTTTGGACGCATCTTTATTGATAGGGTGTTGGACTTCCTGCGAGCTCATACAATGCACTTCCACCTTTTTTAAATGTTCAAAAGCCGCTTCCGTACTTCATCCCCCCATCTAAGTCCACTCTTTCCACATTCGAACGGTAGAAGCGCAATCGATTTTTTATCAAGCCCTTAACCGCTTTTATTAAATCCACCAATCCTAGTCCAATATCTTCCATCTGTGATTTACCTTTCTAGTGGCGTTTTATAGGAAAATTAATAATTATTTTGAGATCAATAACAATTTCGTGGAAACGACATGCATTTTGCCTGGCTACACTTCCTTGCGGCGGCAAGCCTTTTCATACTCCGAAAACATTTCCGGATAAGCTTGCTTAAATTGCAGTGCAATTCCTTTCCCCATCACGCCGACACAATTGACCGTGTTCACCAAAGCTTCTGCTTCATCTTCTAAGAGGTTGCCTTGTTTTAAGATGATCATTACATCACCTTCTTCAGTAGTACCAATGTGGCCGGACAGCTATCGGTTTATGGCAATGACATTGGTACATAATCTCTTCAACTTTTTGCTTCATTTTGTCATTTTTAACCTCTTAATGCCTTAAAAATCATCGTTCCAGAGAACAATGAACATTAATCTGTATCCCATTACTAATCAAAAGGGACACAATTCTTTGAAACCCTTTTTCCCGAAAATCATCAGGCATAATCACAATCAACGTATAATCGGCGAGCGAATGGTAAAACTGCATTTTTCGGCCCGCCTTCTCCGCATACCACTTATAACGAGTCGAACCATATAGTCCGAAATATTCGACAATCCACTTTCTACCGTTTTGTTCGATCACCCAGTCAGGGATGTATACTTCGTCATATTCTTGGTTCACAAAACGACATCCTTCTCTTTCCACTTTCCCATCAACGACCGCGCGAATCAAAAAGTTATGGATTTCTAGTTCTTCTTTTGAATCACACAATTGCCCGTCAATCCCAACTAGCAAATTAAATTCCTCAGGCTGAAATGTATATTCGGGGAATGATTCCATAATCCAACGGTAAAATTTGCTGTCGTAATGACGATCGACCATGCTGATAAACCGTGGAAAATGCTTGCGAAAATACGCCCGGTTTAACCGCGGCAACTCCTCGCGGCCGATCCCCCGCTTGGCACAAAACGTCCGCAGCGCCTGCACCCGGTTTTGCGGCGAATGCCAATGTTGGTTCGGCACACGCTGAAACTCTGTCACATCATACTTCCCCGGAAACACCGCCTCTATAATCTCAATCGGCGAACCGTGATATTCATGCAACAGACCAGTCAGCCCCTCCGCCATCAGCCGCTGTTTCGTCATAAAGCGCGGGACATCCTGCTCGGCTACTCCCTCCCTTTCAATCAAATCAATAATGGCCTGTCTGACATTCTTGATATCTTTCCAATAGCCGTTTGGTTTTGTGTGAAAATCATCGAGTGAAAATTGGTTAGGGAAAAGATACTGGATGAACGCTGAAGGAGATCCGCGGTGATGTTTTAACGCTGCGCTAAAACGATATTGCAAAAGCATTTGTTGCGTCACTTTCTTCGGCACGTCTTCGAACCGAATCTTTTCTTGACGAAGCATGTCCATAAACTGCTCTCTCAAAAATTCGCGGTTTGTTGCATAACCTTGAGGAATTTTTTTAAAATCCGTTTCCTTAAAACGGCCGGGGTATAGGGCGTTCATAAGGCGAAATGGAGAATAACCGTACCGCTTTAAAGGATTGGAAAACCCCCATTCGACAAGAACATAGCGATTTACTTTTTGAGGGATCTCCTCAATCTTGATTCCCTCTTTCTCTAAATACCACTCTAGGCGTTTACGTATATTCTCCACATTACCCCAATAATCAACCGGAACACGGCGGAAGTCGAATTCATTATACTGGTTCGGATAAACAAACTCAATGAGCCGCCGGGGAGACTTAAACCGATTCAACACCCCCCAAAGCTTTTGCTCGCCGATCAGCTTTTTCGTGATCTTCGGAATTTGTTCCCTCGATAAACCAAGTTGCACTTCCAACACATAACGCACCAAAATAATGACATTTTCGTCCTTTTCCCACGTCCCAGCTGGGAGCGCCTTTCTCTTTCCAACCAACAGCTCTTTGTACACACTGACAATCGGAAATTGCGCCAATTCGCAAGAAGGGATTTGCCGATATTCGTTTATAGTGGTCATTTGGATCACCCCCTTTGATTATAACATAACACAAACATATGTTCTATAACATTTTAAAACTTCTCCTGAAAATTTGCGGATAGCCATCATGCTGAGCGTAATTTCCACGATCAAAAAAAATCGGTGGAAAAAACGCTCGAACGGCTGCTTCAGGGCCATTTCGAGGCGTTGTTTTCCACCGTTTAATGGTGGTTACCAAGGGATTTTTCAGCATGGAAAAACCTCTCCCTGGACTGAGCTTCAAAGGAAGCTCTACTAGGAAGGTGAATAGTTGCATTTACAATCAATGATTATTTTGATAAGCTATTCGAATGCATGATAAGATAACAAGTAATCCATTACTTGTCGCGTGTTGTTTTAATGAGGAATAACTACAGGCAACATCAGCCAAAAGATTAGCAAGTTTTTGCCCTTCCTCTTTGTGGTTTCCTAAAAACAATGACAAATCTAGATCTGGAAACTTCCGATTAAGGAACTCAATAATCTTCCCGTCTTGTATTGCTTCCATAGTTTCTTTTGGCGAAATGTTTTCTGATCTGTCCAGTAAATAAATAACTTGCATAAATAAATGATCTAAAGCGGCTCTCAATTCCGTTGACATTAATACATCCCCTTGTTAAATGATAGATCTAAAACATTTTTGTAACTTCTTATAAAGAATAAACCAAAGAGACCCTAGAATCTCTAGGGTCCCTCTCTCTATTGATAAAATTAACGGAGCAACTGAAGTACCCCTTGTGGTTGTTGGTTGGCTTGCCATGCCTCAACGTCTTTCGACCGTTGTGTAGACTATATCTTCACCCTCAGCTTTACCTGTTAGGGGCTGGGCACTTCGGTTCGGCTTATCTTGCCTCCCCTACGGACTTCATCACCATAGCATTTCGCCTTAGGTGGTATGTCCTAGTCGTTGAACCTTCTCCACCCTTTCGGGACAGGAGCTTGGCTGCTGGTTGCCCATTGTTGCATCTTTCCTTTTTTCAAGCCATCACGCCTGCCGTTTCCAGCTACGTTGTGGCAAGGAAAGCTTTAGGGGTTCCCAGCAATTCACCCAGTGATCCTCTTAGCCGTTTCCAGCTAAGACGCCCTTCTAATCAAATTACCGAAGCAGTTGCAACACCGCTTGCGGAATTTGACTAGATTGAGCCAACATCGCTTGTGCTGCTTGTGTTAGGATATTGTTCTTTGTGAACTCCATCATTTCTTTGGCCATCGTGCCACCCTCACTTTCGTGATGGGACCAGACTACATCTTCACCCTCAGCATGACCTGTTAGGGGCCGGGCGCTTCGGATGATACAGGACGATGGAGGAATCCTGTCCACCCTACGGACTTCATCGCCATAGCGTCTCGCCGTAGGCGGTCTGTCCTAGTCGTTGAACCTTCTCCACCCTTTCGGGACAGGAGCTTGGCTGCTGGTTGCCCAATCCTTTGACTTTTCCAGCCATCACGCCTGCCGTTTCCAGCTACGTTGTGGCGTCAAAGGCTCTAAGGGGTTTCCAGCAATTCACCCGGTGATACTCCTAGCCGTTTCCAGCTAGGACGACTCTGCCTGTTGCTGCTTAGGCAGCTAAGGCATAATCAACGTCACGGATACGAGATTCAGCTGCTGTTAAGTTTTCAGATGCTGTTCCTAAGTTGTTAATTGTATGCTCAAGACGGTTTTGAACCGCACCGAGTTTACCACGCTCTGCTGATACAGTTTGAATAGCTTTATCAATAATTTCAATAGCTTTAGAAGCATCATCTTTATTTGAAATATTTAATGCCGCTTCCGTTTTAATATCATTTGTGCCATTTGTTACTGTATTTGTAGAAGTAAAGCCTGCTTGACCAGCATTACCTGTAATACCTAATGCAGCCGCACGCATATCATTAATTGTTAAGGACATAGATTGACCAGTATTTGCACCAATTTGGAACTTAGTAGTATATCCTGAACCTTGTGTCCCAGGTCCTACTACCTGTTGAACATTTTTTACATCATCTAAAGTAGCTCCACCAATAGATTTTAATGCATCACTATTGAATTCTACTTTAATGTCTTTTCCAGTTTCAGAAATAAATTGAAGTTTGTTATCTTTTGATAAAGCCGCAGTTACTTTGTCAGATAATCCAGCTTTTTGTAAAGCTGCATTAATATCTTTCACAAAACGCTCCATTTCAGCTTTCGCGACATTTGAGTCTGAATTTGTAACATCATACTTCATTATATCTGTACCTGTATTTAAGTTTACAGTTACAGCACTTTCAGATCCTACAGTAATTTTTAAGGTATCACCAGGTACAATTTGTAATTCACTGCTTCTTGTTTGAGGGTTAGTAGTAGCAGTACTTAACCCTGTCTCAGCCGTAGCTGTACCTCCCCCAATGGTAATACTACTACCATCTAAAGCTGTAAACTTTAAGCCGTTACCTGAAGTATTGGCTTCAACAAGGAAATTACCAGCACCAAATGCGTTGTCCAACTTTGATTGTACATCAGTAATTACATCATTTATGTCTGTATAGTCTTTGTCAAGAGTAATAGTTACTCCGTTAATTTCAATATTTTTGTTGTTACTACCAAAGTATAGATCTTTTGCACCTTCTCCATCAGCGTCAAGTTTTCCGCCTTCTACAATCGCTAATGTTTTATCTAAAGATAATCCACTTTCAACTCCTGCTCTTTCCATAGTCGTAGGACTACCCACTGCACTTGTTGTTCCCGTTGTCAAAACATCGTCAACGTTAGTTGTCGTTCCTGTCAGACTAATATCAATTGAGCTCGTCGCTCCTTCTGATTTGGCAGTAAATTTAATATATGTATTACCGCCAGAAGTAACCTTCTCCAAATTAACTAAATCAGATAATTTAGTTCCACCAGATGTTACCTCATTTAAAGCATTAATTACATCATCAACAGTTTTACCTGTCCAGTCCCTTTGAAGAGCGGAAGTTACATCAAAAGTAGTGTTGTCGACTTTAATTTTTGCTGTAAAGTTAACAGAAGACAAATTTTGAGCTGCAAAGTTTACAGTACCAGTTATTGAAGCACTTCTTGCTTGGGTAATTTTTGCACTTTCATTAGAACCGATTCCACCATTTAATAATTTTTGAGTGTTAAATTCTGTCGTATTACCAATACGGTTAATTTCGGAAGTTAAGTTGTTTAATTCATCTTGAAGAGCCGCACGGTCAGCATCTGTTGCAGTACCGTTTGCTGCTTGAACAGCTAACTCACGCATACGTTGAAGAATAGAATGAACTTCATTTAAAGCCCCTTCTGCTGTCTGGAGGAGCGAGATTCCGTCTTGCGCATTGCGTGACGCCTGCTCTAAACCGCGAATTTGGCCGCGCATTTTTTCAGAGATCGCAAGACCTGCCGCGTCGTCACCAGCGCGGTTAATGCGAAGGCCAGAAGATAATTTTTCCATGTTTTTTGATGCTGCTACAGTACCAGCCGTTAATTGGCGATACGTGTTCAACGCCGCAATGTTGTGGTTAATTCTCATCTTCTTTTCCTCCTTGAAAATTTTTTCTTCCACGTCCTTGTGGAATGATAGATTTGCGGATAGGAAGAAAGTCGGCCGCCTTTCTTCGCTATGCCGCGTTCATTTTTTATATCGGTTTGTTTTTTGGAAGTTTAATAGGTTGGCGCAATTTTTTTAGATTTTGATGTCGAGAAATTGGGAAAATGGCGAAGGCTGCTGGATTTCTTTGATGATATGGGCTGGATCGTCTTTATGTTTGTTAATGATTTCGTTTAAGGCTTGTTCGGCAATGGCCTTATTATCTTGCACAATGTGGGCGACAATGCCTTGAACTGGCACTCCGCCGATGCTGACGCTCATGCTTCTTTCCCCCCTTTCCAGTGTTTCAATTGCTCGTTCAGTTGTTCAAGCGATGATTTGGAGGCGAGGGAGGCGGCGCTGTTTTCGGCTTGGATGGCAAGATAAATTTCTTTCCGATGAATTTCGACATGTTTCGGCGCGTTGATGCCAAGCTTCACTTGATCGCCTTGGATGGCGAGGACGGTGATTTCGATGTCATCGCCGATTTGAATCGCTTCTTTGAGTTTACGCGTTAAAACAAGCACTTGCTCCCGCCTCCTTTATTTCGCCTCGACCTTTTCAGGGAATAGCCGGTGTTTCGTTTTATACGGTGTATTCGTTAAAATCACTTGTTTGCCTAGTTTCTTTTCGTAATTTAAGACAATCGGCGCTTGTAAATTCGCGGTTGTATTGTTAAACGGATCAGCAACCGTGAGAATGACATATACTATCACTTCTTTTTCTGAAGAAAGTTCAAGCTGTGTTACCGTTTGCTCATCAAGTTCGATATCGTAATCTGGAAAATATACGAACGGATCAATCATCGCAAACCCAAGCGCTGGCGTTTTGACTGATTGCAAAATAACAAACGGGGTATCCTCAAGCGGCAATAGGACAAATTGTTTTTCATCTAAAAAACCTGGAATGCCGTGCTCGAAATGAAAAATATCCTGTTCGTTAATTTCAATTTCACCATGATATTTTGTACGAAGTTTCATCGTTTCACACCTTTTTACTAAATGGAAATTTCAAAATTAGTACCAACAAACCGTAAGTTGACGAAATCAATTTTTAATGAATTGCGCTGCGCAAGCTCTACCGTCACTTTCCCTGGTGTATAGTTGATCATCGGCTTGTTTATTTTTGTATGATTAATCGGTTTATTGACTTTTACATCAATGTGCACTTTCGCTGGTTCAAAATTCGTTTTGACACTAAAGAGAGAAGGGATCCAGCCAATGTTAAAATCGTATATCGGGTCTTCGCTGTTTTCTTTTGCTTGCTCAGCGATCGGATTGCCGCCATCTTCAATTCGCATTAATTCATCCCCCTGTCGAGACACGCGGGCAATACCTTCCAGCCAGTCTTCATAACCTTGTTGCGCAAATTCTTCAATGCGGCGGAAAATATGTTTGAGATCCATGTCTTCCCATGCTTTCGTTTGGTCAATGGTTAGTTTGGCTGGCGTTGTTTCGATCTTCATTTCCGCCGGGGGTTGCTGCAGGTCAAGCTCTGCAGGCGGCTGTTTGATTTCCAGCACAGGCGGTGTTGTCTTGATCGCGATCTTTGCAAAGGTAGACTGCAAGCGAATTTGCGGCAGTTGCATATTTTATTCCCTCCTAGAGGAAAAGCTATCTTGTCCTCGCAAGATAGCTTAACGTAAAAAATCAAGAAGCGTCGGCTGAATAATGCGGGCACCGACACCTAGCGCGGCGCGATGCACGCTTTCTTGCGTTTTTAAATCGGTGATGACACGCTCAATATCAGCGTCTTCATTATCAGAGAGAATCCGATGAGCGATGACTTCCTGTTCGTCCACACGCGCTTCCATTAATTCAATCCGGTTACTGCGGGCACCGAGTTCCGCTCTTTCAGATAGAATGTTACTTAAATGCTTATCAAGGTACTGCAAATATTTATTGAGATCTTGTCCGGTTTTTCCTGCTTGAAGATCTTTTTCTAACTCTTCAATGTCGCTAAATAAGCCGTCACCCGGGATGGTACTGTAGGTGAAAATTTTGGTCGGATCCACGTTCACCGGAATTTCAATGCCTTTTAGCAATTCAATTTTCACTTGTTCTGAGTTCGTCGACACTTTATTAGTCGAATTGGCTAAGTTGACCGGCGGATTCAGCGTATCACTCCCGTTAAAAATATATTTGCCGGCTACTTGTGTATTGGCGATCGACACTAAATGGTCCTTCAATTCGCTGATTTCACTTGCGATATGCTGTCGTTGTGATGTTTCGTACGTATCATTGCTCGCTTGCACAACGAGTTCTCTTATGCGCTGCAACACTTGCGTTGCTTCGTTTAAAGCAGAGTCTGCCGTATCGATCCAGTTGTGCGCTTCGGAAAAATTCCGCTTAAATTGCTCTACCTCTGTCAAATTGGTTCGGTACGCCATTCCTTTGATCGCGACAACTGGGTCATCCGACGGTCTCGCAATTTTTTTGCCAGTAGACAACTGGTCTTGAATTTTTCCTAGCCTTTCGTAACTTTGGCTTAAATTTCTTAACATATTTTGTGTTAACATGAATTGCGTGACACGCATGTTTTATTCACCTACCTTCCAACGACTCCCATACCGTTAATAATTTTGTCAAGCATTTCATCAATGGCAGTGATCGTTCTAGCTGCTGCATTGTAAGCATGTTGAAACTTAATCATATTCGTCATTTCCTCGTCTAACGAAACCCCGCTGACCGATTGTCTTCTTTCCTCCACCGATTGTCTCAGCACTTCCGAGTTATTCATTAAACGGTTCGCTTGCTGGGCATCGACCGCCAATTTCCCGATCATTCCCTCATAATACGATTGTAATGTTCCGGCGGTAATGGGATATGTGATGGACGGATCCGGAACCGGATCTTGCAAGTTAGCAAAGTTGCTGTTTTTCACGTTGGCAAGCTTAATTGCGTTCAACCCGTTACCAGGTTCATTTTGTTGGGACGATGCCGCAATATTGTTTAAATCATCAATATTGGAAGAAAGCTGGATCGCTTTGGCTGCTCCTGCCACTTGCGAGAGATCTTCAAAAAACAAACCGCCTTTATTGCTCGGATTCAGGGTGTATCCTTGTTGATGTACTTCATTAAATCGTTTCGCAAAAGAATAAGCAAGATTATCTAAGTCTTTCAACATTTCCGGATAAATGCCTTTGACATTTGATCCATCTACATATCCATAAGCCTCAATTAACCCTTTCAACTTGCCGGAAGAGGTAAATGGAATATTAGTAGTACTATTAGTGGTGACGTCCTTCAATACTAATTGGTTTACTGGACCTGTTGGCGTTTCCGGATTGGCCGCATTGCTTGGCTGAATGGACAATGTTTTATAAGACTGGTTTCCATCGACTAACAAATATTGATTGCCAGTATCATCCACAATGTATACATCATATATGCCCTCGGCCGTTTTTACAGCATTCCCGCCGCTTGGCTTAGCCTCAATTTTGATATTGACTAAGTTAGATAGTTGGTCTAACAATCGGTCACGTTCGTCGTACAAATCGTTTGGCAAATAACCGTGTGGCTCGATTTCTCCGATTTGTTGATTGATTTTGTAAAGCTGTTCAGCAATAGAATTGATTTCTTTGATCGTCACATTGATGTGGTTCGCGAAATCATTCTGAATCGATGTCAATGAGTCAGCTAAATAGTGAAACGTTTCCACAACCGCCAACCCGCGTTGACGAACGACCGAACGCGCCCCTTCATTTTCCGGATTCACGCTTAAATCTTGCAGTGCTTGCCAAAACTGATCCATCGTTTTCGATAAACCGTTGTCTGATGGCTCGTTCATGATATCTTCCATTTTTTTTAGGGCTTCTGCTCGCGCTTCCCAGTAGCCAAGCTTGTTATTTTCCCCACGATATTGAATATCTAAAAAGCTTTCACGCACCCGCTCAATGGAACCCGCTTCGACCCCCGTCCCCATTTGTCCTGGGATTTGCGGACGGTTCATTGAAGCTGGTGGGTACGGTTCTGTTTGCACAAAATTGACACGTTGCCGGGAATAACCAGGTGTGTTCGCATTAGCAATATTATGTCCGGTTACATATAACGCTGATTGCTGCGTAAACATACCTCGTTTGGCTACCTCTAAACCATGAAACGTTGATCGCATTACATTTTCCCCCAATGCTTGAAACTCTAAGCTTTTGAATCAAATAACGAGTTGCTGCCTTCATATGAAGATGGCGCCATGTTCGGTTTTCTATAATTCACTTCTTTCGGCTGCGGCATAATCATATCCAACGTCATGTTGACAAACTGCAGCGATTGCTGGAGAAGCTGTTGGTTTAATTCATTAATATTTTTAAGCTCTGTAACGACCGCCGCCAAATTGTCTCGCAATCTTTCTAAAGCGGAACGTTCCGGTTCGTTCACTAGTTCAATACATGCCGTTAATGTCGGCTCTGTCTGCGTATGGCCAAATGCGCTTATGATCTTTTCAACAGCAAGAATCCGTTCCTTCTCGATTTGTTTAATTGCCGCAATATACTTTTGTTCCTCTTTCACCATTTCACTGAGCGCTTCCATATCGCCTTTCTTTAACACTTCCGTTTTTTTGTTCGCTAAGTCCAACAAGCCTTTATGCAGTTTCACATGCTTTTCTAGCAACTCTATTAATTGTTTGGCAGACAATCCAATCTCTCCCTAAAAGTACATAAAAATTAAATCAGTATGATGTGAATACTGATTTAATTTTCAAAGTAGTATTTGTATATACTTTTCGCGATTGTCTTCGCATCAATTTGATATGTTCCGTTTTGCACTTGTTCTTTTAACTTGCGCACTTTCTCTTGACGTTCGACCGTCCATTGAGAAATTTGCTGTAGCTCTTTCGCCGCCTTGGAAATTTCCACTTTATCTTGTTTAACTACAGGCTTTTTCGCCTGCATCTCTTTATCGAACTGGCGTCTGTAAGGATTAACGCCCATCAAGCCGAATTTGTCAATTCTCATGAAAATTCCCCCCTTTTCCATGCCTCTATGCCGTTTCCATATCTCCTACCTATATTATCGGCAAACGAAAAAAATTGTTTACAAGAAATCAAAATTAATTCTCGTCGTCCTTTTTCGTATAATAAACGCTTCTCATCTGATGACGTTTTTTCCTTTCTTCTTCCTTTTGCACCATTTCTAATTGTTTATTTAAGTCTGTTGAACAGTTTGCGCACAGTCTTCCTTCGCGAATCAGTTTGCCACAGCGGTCGCAAGGATATCCTAAATTTGGGAATTGGGCGAGTTGTAGACGGCCGCTTTTAATGAATTTCATCAGCAGCGACTCCTTCACTCCTGTTGCGTCTACAATTTGCGCCATCGTCGCCATGCGATTTTCCCTTTTGCGCAAAAAGCGATAAACTTTCTCGAAAGCCTCTTCTTCTTCTCTATAACAGCTCTCGCAAATATCGCGAAACGGACTTTTTACAAATAGGCTCCCGCAGTTTGGGCAATTTGCTAAACTCATTGTTTCCCCTCCCAACACTTCTCTCTTTCCTTCATTATAAGACAAATAAAAAACGCTTACGTATAAATATTGATAATTAATCCTTGAATTTCCCCGATGGTGCTTAAAAGGTCAATCCCTTGTTTTTCTTTTTGCAATACGGCATTCGTTAAATCAATTAGCTTTCTGTCCACTTCTTTCACAATCTTATATAGCCGCGAGCGCCCGCTCCAATTGAAACCGTGCTGTTCGGATAGTTGCAAACCGTTTTTTACCACGTCATCAAGCAACGTTTTCACAAGCTTTTTATATTTTCGCAACTCTTCCACCGAACGCGATTCCGCCAAAACTTTCCCTTGTTCTTCGATTTCTTTCGCAAGTTGCTGAAACCGTTCCAGTGCGAGTTCTTCGTTTTGCTTTGCCACGACTTCGGCAAACGATACAGACGCTGATGCTGTCGCTTCTTTTTTGCTTACGTTCACCATGTTTGCTTTTGTGATTTTTTGAATTTCCACATGAATCTCCCCTATTGTTGTTCAATACTCTTAATTAATTTTAAAATTTCTCCAATGACTGCATAGAGCTGTGAAGGAACGCGGTTTTCCGGATCCGCTAAATGCTTGACAAGCGATGAATCGTTTTGCATGGGAATGTTTTGTTGTTGCGCCTGCTTGATGATTTCGTTGACAGTATTGCTTTTAGACTCCGACAGTTGATCAGCTCCTTTTTGATAACTCGTCAACGCAGAAAAATAATGTGGATAACCGTTTTTCATACCGTCCAATCATAACCTTTCTCTCTGTTTGTTTCTTTCTCTTTCGTTGTTTCTGCCACTGTTTTTGGTTCTTCTTGTTCATTCATTTTCGCAAAAGCAATCCCTTTTACATTGTAGCCGATTGCCTCCAAATTTTCTTTAGCCATCTCTGTTAACGATTTTAATGCTTCGGCAAGTTGTGCATTGTCCGTTTTAATGGTAATCGTTAAATTTCGTTCCAATGCTTGAAGCAAAATGCCGATTTTCCCGTATTTTTCTGTATCCAGTAAAAAGTACAGGCTGCAATTTTGCCAATCAAGCTTTCCTCCAGCACTTCGGGAGTTTAAATAAATATGGAGCGTTTCAATTTGATCGTGCAATAACACCGGCAATTGATAAAACATCGTTTGCATATGATGGTTAGCATCAAATTTGCTCAACAGCTGCTGGCCTGTCATATTCATTAAAGCATGCTCGGCTTGCTGTGCGATCATGCCAAGTTCTCCTTGGCTTAATTTCATTAACACCGCCTTTATGTTTTGCGGTTCCATGGCTGGCTGCTTCAACCATAAGGCGCGGGAAATATCTTTTTCATGCTGAAACCCTAATTGCCGAAATTGCTCAAACATACTTCGTGCTGAAACTTCTTCGCCTAGCGGAAGCTTTAATGTTCTTGCCAGCTGCGAAAGAAGCTGTTGCTTCGGCATCACTTCTTGCTCATTCAAATGAAAAGCGGAAATAAAATGCTTTATTTTTACATCCGCCGGTTGAAAGCGAAGCCCTCTAAGCCAATTTTTCACTTCATTCACGATTGTTAAAGCATCGCTCGGCTTTCCTTCCGTAAGCAGCTGCTTCGCTTCCGCCAATTTTGCACTTGCTTGAAGCATTTGCTTCTCCGTTTTCATGTCGGTAAAAAGCATAAATTCTCCTCGCAAAATAGCACGGTCTAATGTATTAATCACGGATTCAACGAATTGTTTTGCCTGCTGTCGCGCCAATGTTTGTCCACTGTTCAATAAAAATGCTGCGTTTTCTAACTTTTTATTCATCTCTATTTGCAGTTTTTTAAAATCAAGAGCCGCTTGCGAGAGTTTTTCTGTAACCGTCTTAACGATCATATCTTTGGATTGGACGGGGATGGTTTGAAACCATTCCTCATTCCAATACGGCAGTTCCGTTTGTTGTTCATTCGTTGCTTCTGCTCCTGCAGAAATGCGATCTTTTTGTGAGATCCTTTGATCTTCTAATAACTCTGTTTCAGTTTGAGAGTTGAAACTCTCCTTTTCATTGTTAACAGACTCCCTGCTGCTCTCCTCCGAATATTGCAAATGCGGCAAGAGATCGAGATGATCTGCTAACTGTGTTAATATCTCGCCAAATGGCACGCCATGCAGCGCTTCATGGATGGACTGTAAATGCAATTCGGTCACTTCCAGCTTTTTATTCGCAAGCGCCTGTATCGTTTCCAGTTTTTCATCCAGCGCCCCCTGTGCTTTTTCGAAAAAACGTCTTAATATCGCTTTTTCTTCCTTAGATAGACGAATTCCTTGCGCTAACAAGATTTGTTCCGCTTTCTCTAATTCGCTGACAGGGAGCAAGCTAGTGGCTGCGTCATTCGTTTCTGCTGTTTTCGGTACGGCCTGCACTTGTAAAACATGATCTTTTATGCCGATAATTTGCACAGCAAATTGATCTTCATTCGGTATTTCGCCTTGAAAGAGAACGTGCACATCCTGTCCTTTAACCGTTATAATCGCTTCATTGCTGCTTAATTTTTCCTTAATGGTCGCGAAAAATGTTTCCCCCTCTTTCAAGGAAAACGGCAATAGATTTGTCATTGACTCGTTCATGATCAAGTCGTTGCGAATTTGCATTTACTTCACACTCCGCTCTATCCCTTGCTATTTTTAATATCGGCATGTTTGTCTTCGATATTAACCTCTTGCCAATGTAAACGAAGAAACAGAAGCAGCGCCAGCTTGACGCAACACCTTCGCCGCATGCCTTAACGTTGTCCCTGTCGTATAAATATCGTCGATTAACACAATATGCTTGTCCTGTAAAGGCATTTTTCCTGAAAACTGAAAGACGTTTTCCGTCCGCAATCGCTCACGGCGCGATTTTTTGGATTGTTTTTCGAGGTGATGACGTGTGAGGATATCGTGGATGGGGAGAGCGAGTAGCTCGGCCAGCGCCTTTGCTTGGTTAAAGCCTCGCTCGTACAGCCGCTCGGCGCTGAGGGGAATCGGAACGATCAAAAAGGTATGGTCAAAATGACGATAAAATTCACGGCGAAACTCTTCTTGAAACGCTTGGACAATCGCGTAGTCGCCGCGAAATTTCCAAATCGCAACCACTTCTTTCATCCATTCATTGTACATATACACCGACCGATTTTTCGTCAACACATCTTTCCACTCGTCGTCCTCTTGCCAGCGAACACAATCCATGCATAATCGCTCTTTACGATGGGATGGTTCAAGGTCTGCAAACGGGCGGCCGCACATATCGCAAATTTCTCCGTTAATCCTCATAAACGCATTGCGGCATTTCGAACAAAGACAATCCGCTTTTTCTAATGTCAAAAAATGCCGCCAACTCACCATCGGATTGTACGGCGTATGGCAAATCAAGCACTTCATTGCGTTTTTAACATCCCCCTTTCCGACGCCTCCTTATTCATTCGCTCAATCTGCCGTTTCGCCGCGACCATTTCCCGCGTTTTTCCGTAATGGAAAAAACGGATGTCGCCGCTTGGAAATTGAGCGCTTCGCCCGACGCGGCCGGCAATTTGCACGAGCGCGCTTTCCGTAAAAATGCGGTCTTCCGCGCCAAGCACGGCAACGTCAATGTTCGGAACGGTCACGCCGCGTTCCAAAATCGTCGTAGTGACAAGAAGCGGAATATGCCCGTCGCGAAACGCTTGCACTTTTTCCGCACGCTTCGGATCTTCCGCGTGAACGCCTTCGATCCGCTCGTCTAATAGTTTCAATATACGTACAACTTGCTCGAGCTCATCAATATGGGGGACGAATAAAAACGCTTGTTTTGCTGTTTCAATGCGCAATTTCACCCAGGTGATGACGTTGCGGGGAAGACGCCTGCGCTTTAACTGCTTGCGCCAGTTTCCACACCATTCAAAGGATGGGACAGGAAGAGGAAAACCGTGGTAGCGGGCGGGAATGGTGACCGCTTTTCGTTTGCCGCGCTTGATTTCCTTCTGCCACTTTGGGTGAGGGGTTGCGGTTAAATAAATAAGGCTGGAGGTCTCTTTGCGCGCTTTTGCGACAGCATATTCAAGCATCGGTTCCACCGAATACGGGAAGGCGTCGACTTCATCAATCACCATCACATCAAAAGCGCGGTAAAAACGTAATAGCTGATGGGTGGTGGAAATAACAAAAGGGGCGAATTTGCCGCGGTCGTCGCTGCCGCCGTACAAGGCGATCAATGGGACGCCTGGAAACGCTTGTTTCAAACGAGGGGCAAGCTCGCGCACAACATCGGTTCTTGGGGTGGCAATACATACTCGTTTTCCCATCTCAAGCGCCCGCGCGATGCCTGGAAACAATACCTCCGTTTTTCCAGCGCCACAAACCGCCCATACGAGCAATTCGTCATTCCGCACGATTGCGTCCTCCACCGCATCGGCAGCACGCTGCTGGCCTTGGGATAATATTCCGTTCCAGGAAAGCGGGGAAAAATAGCAAGCTTGAGGGAAGGAAAAGCGGGATACGACGAGCGGGGTGCATGTACTGACTCGCCCCATCATAATGCATTTGCGGCAATATGTACAAACCGCTTGACAGCGTGCACAAGGAAATGAGGCGAAAAAATGATTCTCCTCGTTTCCGCACCTTATGCAGCGCCATCCATGTTTCGTTTTCGCAATCCCTTTTTCATAGGAAAGGTAGCCGTGTTCATAATGGGCTTGAATCATCTCGAGAGGAAAAGGAAGTTCCTCGAGGAGAAGCTGTTTTCCTTCCAGAAAGGAAAGGAGTTCTGGGGAGTAAGGAAACTCGGGGTGCAGTGGGATAGAAGACGTGACATCGATGTGGCTGATCGGTTTAGCAGTTCGGTCATTGGTTTTGGCCAATGCTTCGAGGATCAACCTTCCTTCATCCACGATAAAACGCATATGATCCCTCCATTTCATATTGTTCATCCCTATGCCGCATAAGGCTTTGCGGCATAGGGATCAGCAAGATTACGGTTGATACCATGTTAGTCCTAACGCACCTTCGCCAAGGTGGGTGCCGATGACAGGTCCGAAATAGCTAATGGTAAACTCCACATGCGGATAAAGGCTTGATAATTGCTGCTTCCATTGTTCCGCCTCTTCTGGGCGATTTCCGTGAATGATCGCCGCTTTTAGCGGCACCCCTTTTGCCGCATCTTCGCTGAACAGCTCTTCAATCCGTTTGATCGCTTTTTTGCGCGTGCGAATTTTCTCAAACGGAACGATCACTTTATTTTCAAAGTGAAGCAGCGGCTTAATTTGCAGCAGTCCGCCGATGAACGCCTGTGCGCCTGTCAATCTTCCGCCGCGCTGCAAATGCGATAAATCGTCTACCATAAAGTAAGCGCGCAACGTTTTTTTCACTTCATCGAGCCGTGCGATGATTTCCTCTGGCGTTTTCCCATCAAGCGCCATCTTCGCCGCTTCGATCGTGTAAAAACCTTGGGCCATGCAGCTGATTTCCGAATCATACGCGTACACTTGCAGACCATCGACCATATTCCCTGCCGTCAGCGCACCTTGGTATGTTCCGCTAATGCCGCTTGATAGGTGTATGCTGATGACCGCATCGTATCCTTCGTCACGGAGCGATGTAAATAGTTTGACAAATTCGCCAACCGCTGGCTGGGAGGTGGTCGGCAGCTCTTTATGCTGCTTTACTTTGTCGTAAAATTGTTCCGTGCTAATATCGATTTCCTCACGATACGTTTCCGCGCCAAACGAGACGCTCAACGGAATCATATGAATCCTTAGCTTATCGCGCACTTCTTTCGGAATATAAGCGGTGCTATCCGTTACAATGGCTGTTTTCATCGTTCATACCTTCCTCATTCATTAGTCTTTATTACCTATTGTAACAAAAAAAAAGGGACGAAATTCATTATCCAATAGCAATAAATTGTCCAGCCATTTTCCGCAAACATTAGCGCACTTCGACCCAGCCGTTTTTGATGGCGACAACGACCGCTTGTGTACGGTCATTGACATTTAATTTTTGTAAAATGTTGCTTACGTGATTTTTCACCGTTTTTTCGCTGATATATAGCGCCTCACCGATACCGCGGTTGCTTTTTCCGTCTGCTAATAGCTGCAATACTTCACATTCACGGCGCGTTAATAGATGAAGCGGCCAGCGGACTTCGCGTTTTCTTTCTTTGTTTTCGCCTTTTTCCGATGCAAGCCGGCGGTATTCGCGAATCAAATTGTGCGTCACTTTCGGATGCAAGTACGAGCCGCCTTCTGCGACGATTTTCACCGCTTCAATCAATGTATCTGCATCCATTTCTTTTAATAAATAGCCGGTAGCCCCTGTTTGCAATGCGCGCATCACATAGTTTTCATCATCATGAATCGAAAGAACGACAACTTTTGTATCAGGATACGTTTCAATCAGCTGTTTCGTTGCCTCTACTCCATTGATGTTCGGCATGTTAATGTCCATAATAACAATGTCAGGGCGGTGCTCTTCTACAATCGAAAGGGCTTCGCTTCCGTCCGCGCCTTCTGCGACGACTTCAAAGTTTTCTTCAAATTCTAAAATTCGTTTCATCCCTTCCCGGAACAGTTGATGGTCATCAATGATGGCGATGCGTGTTTTCATGCATCCCTCTCCTCTCTTTTTTGATTTATGTATGTTATACGTTCAATGGAATGCGAATGAAAATCGTTGTACCGAGTCCAACCTGCGACCGAATCGTTAATGTCCCTTCCAACAATTCGACCCGTTCTTTCATACCAATAAGTCCAAAAGCATTCTCTTTTTTTACCGTTGTGTCAAATCCTTTCCCATTATCTTTTACCATCACAAACAGCTGGTTGTTATTCATTTCCGTTCTCACTTGAATTTCGGTCGCTTCCGCATGCTTCAGGGCATTTTGTACTGATTCTTGAATGAGGCGGAACACTGCAACTTCCATTCGGGTCGGTAGTCTTACTTCTTCACCAATGTGTACAAAGGAGACGGCAATCTCCCTATTATAATCTTCGATCGTTTGTAGGTATTTTCTTAGTGTAGGAATTAAACCTAAATCGTCAAGCGCCATTGGTCGCAAATCATAAATAATTCTTCGCACCTCATAAAGAGCAGAACGAACCATTTTTTTAAAATCGCGAATTTCGGCAATCGCCGCTTCAATGCCGCGATCTTTTAACACTTTTTCAATGAAGTCGGAACGAAGAATGGCATGGGCGAGCGTTTGCGCTGGACCATCATGAATTTCCCGCGATAGCCGTTTTCTTTCCTCTTCTTGCGCCTCGATAATTTTTAACCCAAACTCTTGTTTTTGTTTAGCCCCTTCAATAAATTCCCCCACTTGACGGAAGTCGCTGTTTAAATAATCAAGAACAACCGTAATTTGTCCAACTAAATGCTCTGCCCGTTCAATCGTTTCTTTCAGCCCAACTAAGCGCCGCTCCAGCTCATCGCGCCGCAGCCGCAGCTGTTTTTCCCGCTCGCGGATCATCGCCAGCTCCATGTGCAATTCATGGGCCTTTTCGTATGCTTCACGAATTTCCTCTTCCGAATATAGCGAAAAATCCTTGCTTACTTCCGCAAGACGCTGCCGAGACAGCCGGGTTTGTATTTCCAGTTTATCCGCCTCTTCAATCGTCTGTTTGGTTAGCATCTTCACTTCCAACAATTCTTGAAGCAGCCGTTCATGTTCTTGGCGTGACTGTTCACCGATTCGAAAAATTTCGTCTTTGCTATGTTGAACGGTGTCGATCATTTTTTCGACAATTTTATCTAATTCTTTTGCATCTAACGTTTTATTTGAAGACATACAAGATCCCCCGTAAACGCTTTGCTGCGCTGCTTTCTAATTTTGTGTATCTGCACCAAAAAAATTTATTTGAAGGAAAAATGTTGTCGATTTATAATAAAAAAAGCATCCAATAACAATAACAATCTATTTCTTTTTCTACTAAATTAGTATAACATGTTTTTGTCCAAAACTTATCGAATTTTTGAAACTCCTTTGTGTAACAGTGGGGTGATTTTTGTTTTGTTACAAAAATATTACACAGTAAAAGGGTACGGAGAAAACGAAATCATTATTGAAAAATCCCGTTTCATTTGCTATATCAATAGAGCAACAACAGAAGAGGAAGCGATTGAGTTTATCCAGCAAATTAAAAAAAAGCATTGGGACGCAACACATAACTGTTCTGCCTATATCATCGGCGAACACGACCAAATTCAAAAAGCGAACGATGACGGCGAGCCAAGCGGCACCGCTGGCGTTCCGATGCTGGAAGTGTTAAAGAAAAAAGGATTAAAAGATACCGTCGCCGTCGTCACCCGATATTTTGGCGGCATTAAACTCGGGGCGGGCGGTCTTGTTCGTGCTTACGGAAAATCCGTATCAGAAGGGCTTAAGGCAGCTGGCATTGTCGAACGCCGCCTTGTGCGCGTCATGCATGTTGTCATTGACTACACATGGCTTGGAAAAGTGGAAAATGAATTGCGCTCTTCTGACTATACTATAAAAGACATTCATTATTTAGAGAATGTCGAACTGGAAATTTTTGTTGATGAAGCAGAAAAACAAACGTTTATCGACTGGATGACGGAACTTACCAATGGAAGAGCGGAAATAAAAGAAGGGGAGACAGAGTATCTCGAAACAGACGTCTCTTAAAGCGGACATAAAGTCAAAACGGTGAAAAGGAGTTTTTACCATGGTAAATGAAAGAAAACGGCTTAAAAAGATGAAAAAGAAAAAACGGAGAAGACGCATTTTATTTTGGCTATTTGTTCCCTGTTTATTATTTCTAATCAGTTCCGCAGGATATGCTTTATTTTTAATGCATAAAGCTGAATCGATGATTAACAAGTCGTATGAAGAGATCGGAAACGGCAATGTAAAGTCTCTTGACCCGAAAAAAGATAATTTCTCTGTGCTGTTTATCGGCATCGACGATAGCAAGTCGCGAAATTTTAAAAGCGATACCCGATCGGACGCGCTTATTCTTGCTACGTTTAACGCGAAAGACAAATCCGTGAAAATGGTGAGCATTCCGCGCGACTCATACGTATATATCCCTTGTGAAGACAAATACGATAAAATTACACACGCGCACGCTTATGGAGGCACAAAATGTACTGTCGAATCCATCGAAAATTTATTTGACATTCATATCGATTATTACGTCAAAATGAATTTCTACGCCTTCATGGATGTAGTAGATGCACTAGGGGGAATTGAAGTCGAAGTTCCTTATGATATTAAGGAAAAAGACTCGGAAGATCACCATAATGCTATTGTGCTGAAAAAAGGGCTTCAGAAGTTAAATGGCGAAGAAGCGCTCGCCCTTGCGAGAACCAGGAAGAAAGATAACGATATCGAACGCGGAAAACGCCAGCAACAAATTTTAAAAGCCATTTTAGAGAAAGCAAGCAAGACCAGCTCCATTACAAAGTATGACGATGTCATCGAAGCCGTAGGGGACAATATGAAAACGAACTTCACGTTTGATCAGATGAAATCTCTCGTCCATTATGTTATAGGTGACAAAAAGCTGACGATTGAATCACTCTATCTCAAAGGAACAGACCATAACGACGGGATTTATTACTACATGTTAGATGAAGATTCCGTACAAGAAATAGGGGAAACGCTCCAAAATCATTTGCAATCATCGAATGAGAGCGCTGATGATGACAGCACCAGCACCGATAAAAATAGCGACGAAGAACAGTAAGCCATAACAAAGTAAAAGGTCATCTTGGGAAGAAGCCCAAGATGACCTTTTTTATTAATTTTGTTTTCCATTGGCATAACGGATGACCCGAACAATTTTTAAAATTGGACGATAATTGCTGTCGACCAAGCCGATTTTTTCTGCCACTAATTCAAGGGCAAGCAGGACAATAGCTAATATAATCATCGATACCCATACGGCAGCCTGTGACAAAATAACAGCGATAAGTCCAAACAAGGCGCTCATGCCATAAATAATGAGAACCGTTTGGCGATGGCTGTATCCAAGCCGAAGCAAACAGTGGTGCAAATGCGATTTATCAGGCGCAGATAAAGGCTGTTTTTTAACAATTCGGCGAATGATTGCAAAAAATGTATCAGAAATCGGCACTCCTAAAATGAGCACAGGCACAACAAACGAGATGAATGTAACATTTTTAAACCCTAACAGCGCCAACACGGAGATCATATATCCTAAAAATAAAGCACCTGTATCGCCCATAAAAATTTTCGCCGGGTGGAAATTATATAATAAAAACCCTAATGTGCTTCCAAGTATAATGAATCCTATCGAGGAAACGAACCAGTCACCCATAATGATGGCCATTCCAGAAATAGTAATTAAGGCGATCGCGGACACTCCCGCAGCCAGCCCGTCAAGTCCATCGATTAAGTTAATGGCATTAGTAATTCCCACAATCCAAATAATAGAAATAGGGATGCTCAATACCCCAAAGTGCAGTTCCCCGCCAAACGGAAGGTTAATGAAGGTGACTTGGATTCCTCCGATTACCACCACAATAAAAGCGGCGATAAGCTGACCCAAAAACTTTATTTTTGCCGAAAGTTCGTAAATGTCATCCAGTATGCCGATAACAACGATAATCGAGCTTCCGAGCAAAATATACATCCAATCCTCGTTCCATGGGCGCAAAATAAAATAACCAATCAAGAAGCTGATATATATCGCTAAACCGCCTAAACGCGGCATTACTTTCTGATGGACTTTTCGATGATTTGGCTTATCAGTCGCTCCAATGGCAAACGCTAATTTTTTTACAATTGGGGTTAAAATAACGGAGCAGGCAAAACATATAAGCAAAGTCATCCATAAAGATAGCATGGGAACCCCTCCCTTAAGTTCTAGGATAACCACTCATCTAACTTCTCACTCGAAACGGCTGTTGCCATTTTTTTTAAATTTGATTTCCAAACACTTTCAGCGCTCAAATCCCACAGCGTTGATTATAGCATATTAACTCTATTACATAAATAGCAAAATCACTGAAAATCTATTAATCTTTTTCTTTATTCATATATTTCGAACATATATGTATTTTCTCTGTACGCACATCTGCCTTTAGATAAACAAACAGTCATAAAAAAACAGCTGCCTATTTCATCATCGGCAGCCGTTGAAGAGAAATTAAACGAAACGATTTTAACAAAAGAAAAGAGAAAAGAACGAATATGACTCCGCCTACTGCAATATTCACAATATGATTGCTAAAATCTACATATTTGTGAATGATCGATGCGGCGACCGTTACACAGATGGCATACAGGAAAAGCCGAAGCCACTGCGTTTCTTTTTCAGGTTGGAGACGAAGCTGTACCACGCTTGCAGCAATCAGCGTTAGAAATTGAACCATAGCGCTAATCGTCGTTCCCCATGCTACAGCGTCCGCTCCATATTTTCCAATGAACAGCTTAATAATCAAAATATTGACGCCAAATACGGAAATCATGCCGGTAGCTACTGGAACGAACGATTTTTCCATTGCGTAAAAAAATCGTGTGACAAAAAGATTAGCGGCTTGCGCAAACATCCCGATGACAAAAATTTTTAGCATCATCGCCGTCATTTTTGTCGATTGTGCCGTGAACGATCCGTATTCGAAAATGAGCTTTACCACTTCTTCAGCATAAAAATAAACAAAAATCGAAACAGGAATAATAATCATGAATAACGATTTTAGCCCACGGAAAAATATAGATGAAATGCCCGCATAATCTTGCTCTGCTGTTTTTTTGGCAAGCATTGGGTAGATGACTGTCGTTACGCTAGTCATTAAAATAGTTTGCGGCAGCTGGACAAACTTCGAAGCATAGTTTAAAGCCGCTACATAGCCGGCCTCGAGCTGTGATGCGAACATGCGCTGAATAAAAATATACAATTGCAGCGTCGCACCACCAAATAGGACAGGTATAGCAATTTTCAACATTCTAACGATGTATTCCGATTCCGTCGTCACCCATTGAAAACGAAAGCGGTGCAAGTTATTTTTCCGCAAATGAACAAACAAAATAGCAATCATCATCACAGCACTTGCCACCGCTCCCCATCCATATGCATAAATACCGCAAAAAGGATAAAGCAATACGACCAGCAGCACAAACATCCCGTTATTCACCAATGTCGCAACAGCAGCGCTATAAAATTGATTTTGCGCGTTTAAAATGCCAGAAAACCACATTGAAAAAACAAGAAATAACGCAGACGGAGCCGTAATGGCAAAAAGCTGTGACGTCATCAGCAACTGTGAGCCGGTGAGACCTGAAAAAAAGAATGCGACAATGGCTTTTGAAAACAGCATTAATCCTGCTGTGAGCAATAATAAGAAAACCAACATATATGTAAATACAGTATTGTGAAAGCGCTGCTTCTCTATATCGTTCACCATTTTACTATAGATGCTGATGTAGGCGGTCGTAATCGCCCCGCCAAGTACCAAATACAAAAAGTTAGGAATGGTATAAGCCAAAACAACACTATCTGCTAATGAGGACGTGCCAAAATGATATCCGATGATCACTTCACGTATAAAACCGAAAAATCGGGCCAATATGTTAATAACGGTTACGACACCAATGACTTGAAACAGGCGTTTTCTGTTCACATCCTCACCTGCTATACCACTATTTTTTGCGTTCATCATACCCATTGATTTCGTTTGGAATTAGTATTTTGAAATAATAATATTACTCAACATGACCGTAAAGCTGAAGAATTTGATCAATAATTCGCTCTTGATCATTTTCTTGGGCGCGCGCCTCACCTTTTTGAATTAGCTGTTTCCGAAGGGCAGGATCATCAAGAACTTTTTTCATTCCCTCGAATAAGGAGTCTGGATTGCGAGGCTCTACAAGCACGCCTGCCCCATCATCCAGCAAATAAGCCAATCCACCAACACGGCTTCCGACAACGGGAGTATGACAAGACATTGCCTCTAATGCCACCAATCCAAATCCTTCTAAATGAGACGGCAAAACAAACATCTCCGCGGCGGCCATCCACACCGCTACCTCCTGCTGTTTCATAGCATCATATATAGATACATCGTTGATTCCCGCTTCCTTAATGCGATGAATGAGTTCATTATAAAAGGCATTATCCTTCTTGGCCCCAATCATATAAAGAGAAACAGAAGGATATTCTTTTTTCAATTTAGAAAATGCTTCCACCAATTCGATTAGTCCTTTTTGACGAATAATATTTCCAACAAATAAAATTGGAACCTCATGTTCACCGATCCCGCAGCGCTTTCTCGCCTTATCTTTATCGAGCGGTTGAAATATTCGGCGATTTACTCCCATGTTAATCACAGAGACGTTTTCTCTAGGAACGCCGAATTCATTGCGAATTTGTTCGGCAAGTTTGTGCCCTACCGCAATGACATGGTCCGCCTCTTGTAAAATGGTTGTAGTCCACTGCCGAATCCGTCCGCTTTTGTTGGCCATCCGGTCAATATCCCCGCCATGTGCAGTCACAATCAGCTTTTTCTTCCACCATTTTTTATACCATAATCCTAACATTCCTGTAGGAAAAACGTAATGAGCGTGAACGACATCATAACTTCGGCCTTTTATCATACAATGAATCAGCGTCCGAAGAAACCAAAAAATATATTTCATCAGGACATTTGCCTTGTCAGTACGAGGGTTTGTTACAGCAATGACATCCACATCCAGCCCTCGGCCGCGGAGAGCTTCCACTTGATTTTTCACAAATATGCCAAATGATTTTGCCGTTTCCGTCGGATACATGTTGCTTAACACTAATATTTTTTTAGCGGACATGTTTCTCACCCATCAAACGCAGCAATTCAATCCCTTCCCCTGCTTTCTCTCTCATCTGTTCAGCTATTTGTATCGTTTCCCGTTGAATGTCCAACCAATTTTTCTCCATCTTCTCTACAATCTGAACAAACGAAGTCGGTTCCATTCCTAGTTCTTCAACAGAAACATAGCGATCTGTCTGGCGGATAAACGTTAAAAAATGATGAACTTTTGGATGATAGCCAACGCCAATGATTGGAGTTTTTGCGACAACCGCCAAAATAAGCGAATGCAGTCTTGTTCCAATCACAAGATCATGGGAAGCACAAATAGAGACAATATCATTTGGATGCAAATTTTCATCAATAATGGTGACACGATCACTATGTTTCATTCGTGAGGCAATATCCTTTGTAACTTGCACATCCTGGGGATATTTCGTTGAAAAAAACGTAACCGTCACGTTCTTTTTCTCAATAAGCTGATCTAAATTTTTCGCCATTCCGGTAACGTAATTGGAGTACTTTTGTTCATTAGAAGTAGGCCAATACTTCCCATTGTAATATGGCACAGCGGTAACGGCTACTTTTTGAACAAAGCGTGATTCTTTCTTTTCGTTTGGAGCAGCTAAATACAGTGCTGGATCTCCGATTACATGTATGTCCCTTTTCACCCCTAGCGCCTGCAGCAGCCGTTTCGATTGCTCATCCCGAACGGAAATGCAGAAGGCTTTTTGGGATAATTGCTTAATGAAAAAGGCCCCCAGTTTCGTTTCAATCGGACCTACCCCGACTCCGTAAACAATCACTTTACATCCTGCGTAATGCCCTAATAACCCAAGAGTAGCGTATAATGGACCATCCCATTTATACAAATCCATAAGAATTCCGCCGCCGCCCACAATGATTGCATCGAGCTTTCTCATGATAAAATAATTTTCTTTTAATGTTTTCATAATAGAGAACAGGAGAGGGCCTTTGCGGTGAAAGATAGGAACTGCTTTGACCCCGTATCGTTGCTCTGTATCCTTGGGATTGTTGCTAAAAACAATGATATCTTCGTTGGGGATAGACAGCTCCTCTATCAACTGTTTTAAGATTCCTGTTAAAATTGCCTCATCTCCATTATTATTGTGACCATAGTTTCCTATAATACCTATCTTCATAAAAAACACCTTTTTAAAAATGATTGTCGAAAAATGTTGTTCGTCTCAACTTTATTCATTATACTATTGTTTCCTTATCCATAAAAGCACTTTTGACCATTACATTATAGCAATTTTTCAATACAATGAAAAATGAAGGGAGGCCCTTTGGGCACCCTTCATCTTATCATTGGCTGTAATATTGGACAATGCCATTATAAATCGATTGCGCAAAAATATCTTGATAGTAATCGGAAGTCAATTTTTGGTAGTCACTGTTGTTCGTGATAAAACCGAGTTCGATCAGAACACTTGGAACATTGTTATTGCGGACGACGTAAAAATTATAGTCTTTTACGCCGCGATCTTTCATGCTGGCGTTGCTTACGATTTGTTGCTGAATGGCTTTCGCTAGTAAATAGCTTTCGTAGCCATTCGGATTTTTCGATGTATCATAATAAGTTTCTGTGCCGCTCGCAGATGGGCTTCCCGAGTTGACATGAATGCTGACAAACAGCTCCGCGTAATTATTTTTGGCAATCTGCACTCGCTCCTCGAGCTTTTTAAACACGTCGGTTTCCCTCGTCATAATGACTTTAGCCCCGGCGCTTTCCAGCTTCTGTTTCAGTTTTTTCGCAACAGACAAAACGATGTTCTTTTCATACGTTTTTTCTTTCATCGTCCCTGGATCTGTTCCGCCATGGCCGGCATCAACCACAATAATACGCCCTTGCACCGGATTGCCGCTCACATTTTTTAATTTCAAATAGGACTTATGTACATATCCCGTTTTGCCATTGTACAAAATTTTCGCCCAATATCCGTTTATCTCTAAAACATTAACCACTGTCCCACGAACAAGCTGGCCAATCACCGAAGCGTTGGCGTTTCCAGCCGAACGGACATTTAATGTGTCCGCAGTCACTTTCCCTGTAGCAATAGCAGGGCTATTGACCGAAAGGCGGAAATCTTTGTTCAACGCGCGAGCGACAAATGCGGAAAATTGAGCTCTTGATATATATGACTCTGGCATAAACTGATTGTCGCTTCCGTTAGAAATCCCATGGTAATACAGTTTCGCGATGTAAGGATAAGCCCAGTAATCTGGCTTAATATCACGGAAAATCTGCTGGTTTTTCGCAACTGCAGGCTCCGGTAACTTAAAAGCAATAGCAATAATTTTGCTCATTTGCGACCGTTTCAGTGGAGCGTTTGGTTGAAACGTTCCATCATCATATCCCTTGAAAATTCCTTTTTCCACCGCTCTTTCAATCCAACCTACCGCCCAATGGGAAGGAGGAACATCTTTAAAACGAGCACTAGTTACAGGCTTTTCGCTTTCTCCTAACGCTTTTATAATCATTTTCGCCGCTTGTGCTCTCGTTACGTTCTCGTTTGGATGAAATTTCAATACCCCATTTTCATTATATCCTTGGATAATCGAGCGCTCGTATAAAAATTCAATCTCTCTTTTTGCCCAGTGATCGGCTGGTACATCAGCAAATATCGTTTTCTCGGTGGAAGCGGTCGAAAAAGAAGCATAGGATGATTTGGCATTAAACGGCGATGGCTGATGAAAATCACGAATTTCCTGCAAATTATCGCGGGAAGAAGTAGCAGATGAATCCATTTCTGCATAAGCCGCCGAGCAGTAACAAAACAACATCAGTGAACAAACCAACAATAATCGCAACGGCTGCAACAACATCTCTCCTTTCATTATCCAAAATTCGGGCAAATATGTACATTCTCCCTCTATCAACTTAATTCTATGAAACTATGTATAAAATCGCAACCCTAATTCGACAAACTTTTCCAAATATACGACATAAAGCCCATCATGATAAGCATGATGAGCTTTATTTCCTATTCGACATATATCGATATGTTCTTGCAAGCATTGCCGCAAATTGAGCGCGGGTAAGAAATTCATTTGGACGAAAATACGGCTGCTTCGTAATAATGCCTTTATCTGCGAGCTGTTGGACCGCATAATAAGCAAAATGCCCTGGGCCGTCTATATCTTTAAACGGATAAGGAGTGCCGGAAAACGAGGTTTCACTTAATTTTAATGCTCTTGCCAGCATCACCGCCATTTGTGCTCTCGTCACAAACCGTTCTGGATAAAAATGTCCATCATCATATCCTTTCACAATGCGCTGACCATATGCAGTGTAAATCGGCACCGCTCCCGCCAACGTCAGCGGCGTATCGAGGAAAGGAGATTGGATTTGCTTCGGCCTCCATTGGAACAACCGATTCATCATCATCACAGCATGTCGCCGCGTTAACAAGGCGTTAGGACGAAATGTATGATCGGTAAAACCGTTAATCCATCTTTCACGGTACGCCGTTTGAATTTCTTCGTATGCCCAAAATGACGATGGAACATCAGTGAAAGAAGCAGATGCCGATGATGTCGAATTCATCCAACGTTCATCAAAAGCAACTACCTCTCCATTATGATCGGCGCTGATCACCGTCAGCTTTTGCTCATTCCTAGCTGATGGAATATCGGGCAATATAAATGAAATCCAATGATCATCAGCGTTTCTTTTTTCTACGAACTGATCATCGATAAAAACATACACATCTTTGCCAATCAATCCTTTCGAAATGCCGAGAAGCTGCTGTTTCGAAAATGAAACCGGCTGGCCGTTTTGGATGGTCAGCCAATCAACCGCTTCACTGTACGGAAGATGGATGGCTTTCGCCGCCTGCACTACGCCATATCCGGAATGAGTATCATATCCTTTTTCTCGTATATCCTTCGCTGACTCAAATAACCGCTTGCGAATTTGTATATCATCCAAGCGCGGATCCATTGCCTTTAATAACGCCGCCACGCCCGACACAAAAGGCGCGGCCATCGACGTTCCGTTTAGGACACGATATTCATTATTCATATATGTACTGAGAATATTTTCACCAGGCGCACTAATATCCAGTTCCCATCCATAATCGGAATAAGGGATAATTTGATTGTTTTCGTCCACCGCCGCAACCGCAATCACTCCTGGGTAAGAGGCAGGATAAACCTCCTGCAGCGAAATTCCCCAATTGCCTGCAGCCGCTACGATAACTACATGATGTCGAAGAGCGTTTTGAACCGCTTGTTCCAAAACAAGCGTCTTTCCTTTTCCAGCCAAGCTTAAATTAATGACATCCGCCCCGATCGATACCGCGTCATTGACCGCCTTGGCGATCTCAAAATCACTGCCCGTCCCTTCACGGTCAAGCACCTTAAAAGGAACAACATCCACAGGAGCAAATCCTGCTGTTCCAACAATTCCCTCATGATTATTCGCACAAGCAGCGATGATTCCTGTCACGTGCGTACCATGTCCATGGTCATCCAGCGCCAGCCTTCCCGGATGAACGTAATCTCCCCCTAAACTATGAAGAACGTTTCCGCAAAAGTCTTTATGTATCGCCGCTCCTGTATCGATGACAGCGACAAGCACATGATCGACTGCCGTCACATTGGTTATAACGGGCGGTTCTTTCCAGCCATTTGCTTGAATATGAATCTGTAACACCTTATATGTATGATTTTTCGGCAAAAGCACGTCCAACGTGGATAAATTGCCGTTATTTTGCGAGACCACATTTCCGTTCTGATCCATCACTTTGAGCGTCCATAGGCTTTCGACATGATCAATTGTGACCGATAAGCGGGATAGTTTCATTCCTTCCTCTGACGAAATCGAAAAGCTTAGAGTATGTAATGGCTGCCCTTCATATGTCATCGCACCTTGGGTAGTGACGATTTGTTTTCCTATCAAAATATTACGTTGATGAAACTTAGGAGCCACGGACCATATATCAATTTTATTTATCCCCCATTGTTGAGAGAAAAGAGGATCATTAAAAATAGAAGAAGCGAGCGATTTCTGATAATTCGGCTCTACCTTTGCTACAATGGGAAGCTTTTGAATTTCATCGATTTCCTCCCTAGTAAACAGGGCTTTTGCTACCCATTGTTCCTCTTCGTCTTTTACTCTATCTTTATATTTTTCCATAAATAGCGAATAATCTTTTTCATTTTGAAAATAAATGAGCCATTCAGATAAGGATTGACCGTGCGCGTCTTTTGCAAACAAGAATACACAGCCGACCCATAAACAAACCATAAACCACAAATGATTCCGCATGTTTTCACCTCTTTCTCTTTTTTCTAATTTAGTATAGCAAACAACGAAAAAAAAAGAGCCGCCTTTTTCGTAAGGCAGCTCTGGCTAAAATATTACGATTCTATATGAAAGACTCGGTTGGTGCTGTTTCATTTTAACAAACATCTTGCCCACCTAGATACAAGTAAATTTTAGAAATTCTTTTTGTTTAAATTGATCAATGATTGCGCTAAAATGATAGAAGTGTACATATATAAAAAGTCATTAATGGGGGACTGAATCATGTTTCAAGTACGGCTTTGGCATGGCATACTCCACCCTTCCGCCGCTTTTATGGAGCTGCAACAGGCGGAAACGGTGCGAGGGTTTTTCCGAAGACTTGCGATTCTATCACTATGCAATGCGCTTCTTTCCGGATTAGGCGTATATATGGGATTGGATACGGAAAGATTTACGCCATTGATTGGAAAAATGCCCGAAGGCTACATCGAAACGGCAAAACTGCTATTTGCCGCCGGTGTAATTGCACATGGACTCATCGCTCCAATGATCGTCATGTACGTCACGTCATTGTTGATTTGGCTCATCATAAGAGGAAAAGTGCCTTTTGACAAAATCATGACGATTGAACTGTACGCAATGTTTATTTATGTTATCGAGCATGCGCTATTCCTTTTATTTCGTCTAATGACAGGCGCGAATATCTTTTCATCGCCATTTGGGCTCGGCATTATCGCCCAGCTTGCTTTCGACCATCTCTTTCTCATCCATTTTTTCCAATCAATCACCATCTTTTCTATTTGGAGCTTGACGGTGCAGACAATCGGTCTAACCATTTGTTCTTCGATGTCAAAATGGAGTGTGTTGACGATCGTTGCCATTGTTTATTTATTCATCCGTCTTGCCGCTTCGTTGATTTTTGTCATGGTCTAGCAAGCAAAGATAGTGTCAAAATGCTGTGACGGCACAATTTCATATAAACCGAGGGGGTTCATATGCGAAAGAAATGGATGATATATGGAACATTAATCGTTTTCTCTCTTTTTTTCTCCATTAATTTATATCTCTTTGATAAATATGACAAATCTTTGTCGCGCACCGTCATCAGCGATTCCATCATTCAAGTAAAACAAAGGGATTTTACATTATTTTTCCCTGCTAAAGGGGTTGTTTCATCTCCGCACATCGAAAAAATCTTTCTGCCGACAGATATGAATGAGGTAGAAAAAATTTTTGTTCGACGCGGACAAGAAGTACAGATGGGAACGCCACTGTTTTCATTGAAAAGCAATCAACTCGATGAACAGATCGAAGAACTTGCAAATGAACTTGCATTTTGGCAGCAGCAACAAAATGAAGTGGAACAATCGATCGATTCATTAAAAATGGATATGGAAACCCAAGAGGGCCAAGAAAACTCTCAGGCACTTCTCATGCAGCAGCTACAGTCAGAAAGAAGAGAGATTGAATCGAAAATACATCACCTCACCAATCAAAAAGCCTATTTAGAGAAAAAAAAGGAAAAACAAATAGTAAAAAGTCCGGCTGCCGGCATCATTGACAACGTGGAGCTGAATAAACCGCACCCGTTTATTTCTATTGTCAGCCGTCCTTACCTCATCAAAGGGACATTATCCGAAATGGAGCTGCCAAAAATAAAAGAAGGCCAACGTGTAAAGATCATACCGCTTGGGCAAAGGAAAAACATCTATTCGGGAACAATAACGGAAATTGACAAAATCCCGACGCAGCAAAAAAAGGAAAGCTTTTATCCTTTTTATGTTCATCTTGAAAATAACGAAGCATCCTTGCCATACGGGTCACATGTGTCGCTCTCGATTATTTTGCAGGAAAGCAAAGATGTTCCGTCCATTCCAAAAACATCTATTGTACAAAAACGGAAAAAACACATTGTATATAAGCTTTCTAAAGACAAAGTGGATGCGCGCAGCGTTCAGCTTGGTTTAGCGGATGGGCTAGAACGTGAAATAGCGAGCGGAATTCACGCAGGCGATTGGATCATCGATAACCCTCCTTCTTCCCTTTATGAAGGGATGACCATTTCGACTCCAATGGAACTTGGAAAAATAAAGAAAGAGTATTTTCGTTATTTCTCAAAAACGGATATGGCGTCACTGATCACATCGGGATTTTTCCGTACGAAGACCGATGACGTGATAGAAAAAATGATGAAAAAATGATATGCTTGTCCCTGTGTTTCTTTGCAATGTGAAAAGCGGCTCAATATTTTACGATAAAGGAGTGAACACCATGAAAGTTGCTGTGCTTATCCCTTGTTACAATGAAGAAAAAACGATTGGCAAAGTCGTTAGCGATTTTAAGCGCGAATTGCCAGAGGCAGACATTTACGTATATGACAATAATTCAAAAGATAAAACATCTTTAATCGCTGCCGAGCATGGCGCGATCGTTCGCAAAGAATTGCGCCAGGGCAAAGGAAACGTCGTTCGGTCCATGTTTCGCGAAATCGATGCCGACATTTATGTCATGGTCGATGGGGACGATACATACCCTGCCGAATTTGTTCATCAGCTGATTGAGCCAATTAAAAGAGGAGAAGCCAACATGGTGATTGGCGACCGTCTATCCAACGGGACGTATTTTCAAGAAAACAAACGCCCGTTTCATAACTTTGGGAACAACCTCGTTAAAAACTTAATCAACTTTTTATACAAAAGCGACATTAAAGATATTATGACAGGCTACCGCGCCTTCGACAAATTGTTTGTAAAATCAATGCCCGTTATGAGCCCGGGGTTTGAAATCGAAACCGAAATGAGCATCCACGCGCTCGATAAAAAATTTCTTATTAAAGAAGTGCCGATTGATTACCGCGACCGTCCGGAAGGAAGCGAATCGAAGCTGAACACGTTTTCCGACGGATGGAAAGTGTTAAAAATGATTTTTACCTTATTTAAAGATTATAAGCCGTTCTTGTTCTTTTCTTTATGGGCGTTGCTATTTTTCATCCTTGGACTCGCCGTCGGCATTCCTGTCGTGGTAGAATTTATTCAAACGAAATTTATTACTCGCGTCCCTTCTGCCATTTTAGCAGTAGGATTAATGATTTTTGCGTTGCTGTCATTTACCTGCGGACTTATTTTAGACACAGTTGCCGCTGCGCATCGGAAGCAGTATGAACTTGAACTCAACAGAATGTATGAACACTTGAGAGAAAGAGAAAAAGAACGAAATGACGTCTCTTAATTGTTACGCAGCCAGCTTTATAGCTGGGCTGCTTAGCGGTGTTTCGATGACATTTTATTCTTTAGCAGGACCACTCTTAACCATAATGGTATGATCATTTTTTATCCCTTTTTTATTTGCATTCATTTCCGATCGAAAGAAAGGGATGCCACCATGAACTCGTTTATTCAATCGCTGAAGAAAAACAAAATCGGTATTGTCCTCATTTTATTGGCATCCATGAGCACAGCAAGCGGCCAGATGTTTTGGAAGTTATCGGGAGGACAATGGAACCGCTATTTAATCCTAGGGTTTCTATTTTATGGTGTCGGTGCTGTTCTAATGACCGTAGCTTTCCGTTTCGGGAGTTTGTCTGTATTGCACCCTCTTTTAAGCGTGGGATATGTGTTCGCGCTGCTGCTTGGGATTACGTTTCTTAATGAACAAATTACCACGCTGCAGGCGATCGCGGTCGTACTAATTATCGCCGGCTCGGTTCTAATCGGGGGTGGGGACGATTAAATCATGGTTACTGCTTATCGTCATGACACTCCTCGGAGCATTAGGAGGATATTATTTAAAAAAAGCAGCAAGCCAGCGCATCGGATTTCACATTTCGTTCCTTTCGTTCTTTGCCGCTGGCGCACTGCTTTATGGCATCAGTGCAGTATTAAACATTATCGTATTGCAGCAGCTCCCATATACAGTTGTATTTCCGCTGACATCGCTCACCTACATTTGGACGCTCCTATTGTCAGCGATCTTGCTAAAAGAAACGATCACTCGCAGAAAAATCATCGGCGTGCTGTTCATTATCGTTGGTTCTATCTTTCTTGTGCTTTAATCCCTCCCGCTATCTTTCCTTCTCTAACGGGAGGGATCATTTTTTTAGATATGGGTTTACTCCATATGCAATTTTCATGATGGGCTGAAGAAGTTTTTTCCCCATTCAAGGCAGTGTTTTTACGATTTCTTTTAAAAACGCGGCAAGCTCCTCACGCAATTCTTCGTTTTGCAAAGCAAACTCGATAGTTGTTTTAACAAATCCCAATTTTTCTCCAACATCATATCTCTTTCCTGAAAAGCTGTAAGCATATACAGGTTGCTGTTCATTCAATTTTTGAATCGCGTCGGTAAGCTGGATTTCTCCTCCTGCTCCCGCTTCTTGCTTCTCCAAGAAGCCGAAAATTTCCGGCGTCAATATGTAGCGGCCCATAATGGCCAAATTCGATGGAGCCGTTCCACGAGGCGGCTTCTCAACAAACTGCTTTACTTGATACAAGTTTCCCATTCGTTCCAAGGGTTCAATAATGCCATAACGGTGTGTTTCCTCTTCTGGCACAGGCTGAACACCAATCACGGAACAGCCGGTACGTTCATATTGTTCGATCAGCTGGCTTAGGCACGGCTTTTCGGCTTGAACAATGTCATCGCCTAAAAGTACAGCAAACGGTTCATCTCCGATAAACTTTCGCGCGCACCATACCGCGTGCCCCAACCCTTTTGGCGATTTTTGACGAATGTAATGAATGTCGACTAAGTTCGCAGAATGTCGAACTTGCTCCAACAAATCATATTTCTTTTTTTCAAGCAACGCTTGTTCCAGCTCCGGAGCATTATCGAAGTGGTCTTCGATCGCTCTTTTTCCTTTTCCCGTTACAATAATGATATCTTCAATCCCTGAAGCGATCGCTTCTTCTACAATATATTGAATCGTCGGTTTATCGACAATCGGCAGCATTTCCTTCGGCATCGCTTTTGTCGCCGGGAGAAATCTTGTTCCAAGCCCAGCGGCAGGAATAATGGCTTTTCGTACCTTTTTCATCATAAAACTCCCCTTACGCTCCAATTTGCTATTTCATTATACCTTAACAAAATTTAGGGAACAACCGGTCTCTTTTTTCGATATAAAACATCAAGCATCCCGCTATCTATTTTTTATGTCATCGAACTATGTCAGTTTATGAGAGAAAATGATATAATTTGTTATGTCTACCATACTATATCTTTCCAGGAGGTGTTTAACACGGATGGAAACACAGATAAGAAAATTCCTAGCTTTGCTATCTATTTTACTTTTGCTAGTTTCCTATGGCATTTCTCCGGCATATGCTGCCAACACGCCAGCAAACACCGGTGAGGAAGCGAATACGTATGTTCAAGTAACAAGCGAAACAGCGCCGGTCAAACAAACGGAAACAAATCAGCAGGTCGGGGAATTAGCGAAAGGAACCATCTTGAAAGCTGTAAAACTCGAAAACCATCGTGTTTACATTCAATGGGGAACCGAACTTGCCTATCTTGATCGTACTGATGTGCAAAATGCCGTTCTTTCCGAACCACTAACAAGCTATACATATGAAGAAAAAGCGCAATCCACATATGTGCTAGTCAAAGAAAAAGCAGCCGTTTACACAAAAAACGGTCAATTAATCGGATATTTAATGCCAGAACAACAATATCCGGTTTCTCAGGAGCTTGATGACGCATTTGAAATTATTATCGGAAACCAGCTCGGATACATGAAAAAATCTCCGTCTATTTCTGTAACAGAGCCAAACGATCAAACGGCGTCCGATTCTGAAGAAACAAAAAATACGGATACCGCGCCGACAAACGGCACAGAAACAAGCCAGCCAATAACAGAAACAAAACAGCCAGAAACGGAAACAAATACAACAGAGGCCAATAAAAGCGCCACCACAAATCAAACAGCGGCTCGCGCCTCCATCGCATCAACCAATCAAACAACGGCTGCTCCATTTACAGCGAGCACGAAATATTTTCAAGTCATCGACGATCAAGTAGCGGTCTATGATAATAGCACCGGAAAACTTGTTCAAGTTGGCACGCTTGAAAAAGGACAAGAGTTTCCAAGAATAAAAGATTACGGCAATTGGCATCAAATTCAATTTGGCACAAAATACGCGTATGTCTGGAAAGGATCCACTGTTCCATCGAACGGAAAAAGCCCGATGAAAACAGGCAGCAACGCAGGGGGAAGCACCGTATTTACCGCTGTTATTGACTTGCCTGTATATGACAACTCAACCGGGAAGCTTGTTCATATCGCTACAATTAAAAAGGGGCAAACTTACCCTATTATCAGCAAATTCGGGGAAAACTGGTACGAAGTTTTAATCGCTGGAAGAATCGGTTACGTCCATAAGAGCGGCGTGCAAATCAGCTTCAAGCCTACTGACCGTTATTTCCGTGTCACGGTCGATCAACTAGCGGTCTATGACAACAGCACGGGAAAACTCGTTCAAGTCGGCACGCTTGAAAAAGGACAAGAGTTTCCAAGAATAAGAGACTACAGCAATTGGCATGAAATTAAGTACGGAAAAGGGGTCGCGTACGTTTGGAAAGGTTCAACGGAGCCTTCGAGCGGTTCTTCCATCCGAAACGCCAATTCTGCTCCTCCGACTGGTGTGACTTTTACAACCATCGCTGATGCGCCTGTATATGACAATTCATCGGGAACACTAGTACAATTCGCTACCATTAAAAAAGGTGTCAGCTATCCGGTTGTGAAAGAATTAGGAAACTGGTATGGCGTCGATGTATCGGGGCGGATTGGTTACATCCATAAAAATGCCGTAAAACTTCCATTCAAAAGCACGGACCGCTATTTCGAAGTGCTGGAAGACCGCCTTCCTGTCTATGACAATAGCACAGGAAAACTAATTGCCGTAGCTTACTTGGACAAGGGGCAAGTATTCCCGCGCCTGCGCGATTTCGGCAACTGGCATGAAATCAAATATGGAAAAGGGGTCGCGTACGTTTGGAAAGCATCGACAAGGCCTCCATTTTCCATTCAACTAAAAAATGAAAATAAAGGCCTCCAGCCAACAGACAAAAACTTTCTAGCGATATCCGACATACCTGTTTACGAAGATCCGAATAACGCAAAAACAAGGTTCGCGATCATCAAACAAGGGGAAAGCTATCCAATCATTCGCGAGGAAAACAGTTCTGTCGTGATCGACATCGGCGGACGAATCGGTTACGTGTGGAAAGAGGCAATCCAAATTGGTCCGGTGATCCGTTACACATCCTATAATTTAACACTGGATGACATGTTAAAAATTCAAATGCAAAAAAAACCGCAAACCGACTTATACCGAAACAATCCGTCTTACGTACTTGCTGAGTTCATAAAAGTCGATAAACCGGGTACGTTCCCAACGACCGGAACGGTTACAGCCGATACGTTAAACGTCTATGAAGGAACAAGTACATCTAATTGGATCGTAGGGACGTTAAAAGCTGGTAGCATCGTGCAAGTTGTCAACCAAGTAGGCGATTGGTATGAAATTAAGTTTGGTCCTTGGAAAAATGCAAAGCCGGAAGATGTCAAATCCTATCTCGACCCAAGCCGATTCAGCCGCAACAGCAAAGAATATTTTCAGTTTCTTGTTCTATCAGAAAGTGCGGGTGTCCCATTAAACGAGCTAAATGACAAAATTTTAGCCGGCAAAGGCATCCTTGCCGGAAAAGGCCAAGCATTTATCGAAGCTGGCCAAAAATATCATATTAATGAAATTTACCTTATTTCACATGCGCTCCTTGAAACAGGAAACGGCACTTCCCAATTAGCAAATGGCGTGCTAGTAAGTGAAGTGGACGGCAAACCGGTTGAACCGAAAGTAGTTTATAACATGTACGGACTGAAAGCTAATGACGAATGCCCAGTCCGCTGCGGTTCGGAATACGCTTATAAGAAAGGCTGGTTTACGCCAGAAGCAGCGATTATCGGCGGAGCCGAGGACATCGCCAATGGATATATTAATAATCCAACTTATAAGCAGGATACGCTATACAAAATGAGATGGAATCCAGCCAACCCAGGCGTACATCAATACGCCACTGACATTGGCTGGGCGGTCAAACAAGTACGCAACATTAGTGCGCTGTACGACTTGCTTGACCGATATACGCTCATTTTTGACGTGCCGATTTACAAATAAACAGTGAAACGCTCCAAATGCAATTCTTTGGAGCGTTTCATTTTTTATTAATATCATGATATATCACCCACAAAACAAACTAGGAAATACCTTGATTATATGGAAATATATTTTTCGACAAGAAACAATTACTTATAGACATATTTTGTCGAATTTTGTAGAATAAAGTCACGGTAAGATTTTGTTTGGTAAGCCAGTTGCTTTGCATAAGCACTGGCCCCTTTTTTATTTTTCCTTAAAAAACCTCTCAGGGCTCCTGAGAGGTTTTTCTTCACAGACCACTACCGACAGCCTGATTAAAAATCTGGATAGATTGAACGTTTAATCCATTGGAATACGGCGTTTCAGTCGTTAACAAAACTACTTTCCCGTTTGAGACAAAGATATTCTGAACAGTACCTGAAACAATCCATTCCTTTACTTCTTCAAATGTTTGGTTGTACATTCTCACTGTATGATCTTTTGCTGTATAAAATACGTTTGCTGTCCGATCAAAAGCGATGGCTGTAAACGGTTGAATCGTTGCCGCATAAGTCATATTCGTGCTTTGCAAAGGAGTAGCATAAAATACCGTTCCTGCATGGTTAAATAAATATTTTCCATCGCTAGAGATGGTCATATCCTTAGCAAGTTCATAGTCCCCATGATACGGCGAATCATAATAGACCGTAAACTTGCCATCCGAAACAAAAAATACTTCCATATCTCTAGGAGAAAGATCTGTATCGATTGCATAAATTCTCGTTTTGTCCGGACTCATTTCCAAAAAGCTTGCCTGCCGAATCGATGTAGAGTCCACTTCTTGATAAGTGGTGCGGTCATAGCTTTTTAACAACGTCCATTGCCCAGAGCCTGATGAAATATAAATATAGCGGTCATCCGCCACTATATCATACGGATCGATGGCAACGTCAAATACTTTCTTTAATGTAAACGTGTTTGCATCAATGATGGCTATCGCCCCTTGCTGGTCTTCCTCCGACCAATAAGAACTATGCTTTCCTTTTAACAACGTAATATATAGTTCATTATTAGCAAAGTATAACCGTTCAGCAGGCAGCGGCAACGGCAATGTTTTTACTTGTCTTGTTTCATAATTGACTTCAACAACATTTCCAAATACATCAAGCCCATACAAAATCGGCAACGATGGATGAAAAACCGATGTCACTAAATTTTGCTCTAACACAAATTTCGTCGTTTCCACAGTAGGAGCCGGCGGCTGTTCGCCAGGATCCTTCTCTTCATTCGGTATTTCCCCCTCTTCCGGTATTTCCTCTTCTCCATCATCAATAATCGGCAGCTCTTCAATAGAAAGAACCGGAAGCTGATAAAATGGAACACCAATATATGGTTGAAGAACATCTTTAATATGGTCCACCGCCAATGCAAAGTTGAGATTTCCTATTTCAAAGCCAAAAGAAACCAATCCGACAACGTAACCATACATATTTAATAGTGGTCCGCCTGAGTTGCCAAAGGTGACTGGCGCTGTAAATTGAATATAATCCGCTTCCCATCCTTCTTCTTCAAAATGACGAATCCCGCTGACAATACCGATAGAAACGGAGTTATAAAATCCTAGTGGGCTTCCGATGGCAACGATATCATCCCCCTCTTCCACCATTGATTTAGAACCGAGGCGTAATTGCTTAATCGGCAATAAATCGTATGGCTTTAAAATCGCGATATCATTATCTAAATCGTAATCCACAACTCCTTCTAGTTCATAAATATCTCCCGTATGCGTTTCCACCTCAAAATATGATCCGCCATTAATAACATGATAGTTAGTAACAATCAATCCGTTTGTTGTGACAAACCCGCTTCCTTGAGAAATAAGCTCTTCATTTTCATCATACACATCAATCATTACAACGCTTTCCTTTTTCGCGATAATTTCCTTTCGGCTAAACGGCGTCAAAACAGGTGGCTTAAACTCATCATTGATATACCTTGCCAAAAACGCCGCAAAATGCATGCGCTGAATCGAATCATTTGGACGAAAACTGCCATCAGGGTAACCGGTTGTAATTCCGTTCGCTGCTAATGCTTGCACATATTCATATGCCCAATTTCCTGGTTTTACATCGGTAAAGTCTTTGTTCCATTTTCCTGCAAGACGAAACGCATTCGCAAAAATCTTTGCCATTTGTCCCCGTGTCAGCCGTCCATACGGATCAAACGAACCATTTTCTTTTCCGCTGACAATGCCGAGTTCCACGGCGGTAGCGACTTCCCGATACCCATAATCCCCTTTCTTCACATCCGTAAACTGGACAGAAGAATCTTCAACAAGATCGATGCCTAGCGCGCGCAAAATGAGCTGCACCGCTTGTATCCGCTTTACAGAATCATTCGGACGGAAAGTTCCATCCGGATACCCTCGAATCACACCTAATCTTGATAAATAAGTAATCTCTTTTTCATATTGTTTCACATCACGGAACGAAACGCTTTCCGCCGCGGCTGTTTCCGCAACTGGAAACAACAAAAATGGAAGCAGCAGGACGGCAGCTAGCGCAATGGATATAAAGCGTCGAGTTCTCAAAAACTATTCTCCTTTCTTAATAATAAAATTGTTATTATAACCATATTTTAATAGAGCAGAAGAAAAAAGTATCTATTAATTTTGATGGAAATTAAATACATTTCTTGACAATCTTCCATTTCCAAATTTATGCTTTATTATGAATTTTGTAATGCGACTAAAGACCAAAAAAAGGGGGGGCAATAATGCGTAAAAAACATTATTGTATATTAGCGATGAGCTTCATGTTTTCTATTTTTTTAGTTCTATTAACCTACAAGCCTGTGTTTGCCGCTTCTGTCAAAGTGATCAGCGCCACAAACGACAAAGCAGTCTTCCATCGAAAGGTGAACGGAAAATTCGAACGAGTCGGCCGGCTTTATAAAGATCAATTATTCCGCGCTACGAAAATAAATAATAATTGGTATACCATTCAGCTCGGAAACAATTCATACTACTTATACAAACAGCACGTCAAAGAAGTCCGAGCTTCCTTGCCGGCTGTGAATGGCTCGACAAAGCCAAAAAAGATCGTTTACCCAAAAACAGACGTACCAGTTTATAAAACTAAAACATTGGATGAGCCAATTGGCACTGTATATAAAAACATGCCTTTGCCTGTCCAGCAGATAGAAGGCCCTTGGTATCAAATAATGTTCGCCGGACGCTTAGCCTATGTCCATCAAAATAACGTAGCCGGCCTCGCAACGGAAGTGCCGGTTATTGTGTACCACCATCTGCTAAAAGAAAAAGAAAACGTGAAGTTCAAAAACGAAAAAACAGTTGTCAGCTATGAACAATTCTCGGCACAAATGAAACTTCTGAGCGATCATGGCTATCATACGATTACCTTGCCAGAACTCGAGCAATTCTTGCGCGGAAAACAAAGCTTGCCCGCAAAAAGCATTATGATCCATTTCGATGACGGATTAAAAACGAATTATATTTATGCCTATCCGGTGCTAAAGAAATACCGTTTCCATGCCGTTGCGTTCCTTATCACGAGCCGAAATACCGCCGTTGCTCAGCCGTTCCGCCCAGATATCCTTCAATTCCTCAGTTGGGCGGAAATCAATCAGATGCGTGACGTATTTGAATTCGCCAGCCATACCCACGCACTTCATAACCGAGGAACGGATGGAATTGGGGATTTGGTGAAAAAACCGCGTGAGACCGTAAAGACCGACCTCCTGCAAAGCCGAAAGCTTCTCAACGGAACGAAGTACTTCACTTATCCATTTGGCCAATACAAACAAGAAACGATTAACATCTTGAAACAAACAGGCTTCACCATGGCATTTACGACAAAAATCGGAACAGTAAAACCAGGAGACGATCCATATCAGTTAAAACGCCTCGGTATCGGTCCTGATACGACATTAGAGGAGTTTAAACGCATCATCCGCCTCGTTGAATAAAATAAGGAGAGCGGACCGATTCGGCGCCCTCCTTTTCTGCCTCTTTCTTTCCACTTCCTTATTATTATGTTATGCTTGTCTATAGAATTTTTTCACGCCACGCGTATTTATGATTCTTATCCACTCATCTGTCTGAAAAATGAACAGATGTCGCGCCTTTCTTCAATTGCCATCAGCAGATAGCTTACATAATAATGCTAATGCTTTATGAAAAAGGAGAGTGCGAATGCCATGTTGCAAAATAGGATTTTTAGCGCCATCGCAGCGCTGATCAGCACGATATGTACTATCTTATTTTTTTCTCCCATTCATCGGGACATTTTTGCGGAAGGGGTTTTCTTATTTTTCCTTCTATTTGCCGCTTATTATATAGTGCTTCAAAACAAAGCGCGCCTTTTATCCCTTTTTCGCTCAAAACAATGGATAGCGGGGCTGTTTATGCTATTATTTCCATTCTTTGCTGTTCTCAGCATGAAAGGAGAACAAACGCATCTGCAGCACTCGCCGCTGTTTATAAAGTTTCTTATTTATATCGGAACTTATGTTAGTACGTCTATCATTGTGCTATTTGCTGCTTCATTGATTCTATCGATAAAACCTAACCGTCCTAATCCGGACAAAAAGCGGGTGCTCATCTTTGTTTACGCTTTGCCTTCGCTTATCGTTTGGCCGTTTTATCTCATTGCCTTTTTCCCTGGGGCAATGACAGCGGATTCTATATTTCAGTGGGAACAAGCCCATACTGGAAAATTCAATGACTGGCATCCGGTCATGTACACATTTTTTATCATGCTGGTAACGGCAGTATGGGACTCTCCGGCCGCGATTGGTATCGCGCAAATCATCATTATTTCGGTTGTTATTGGCTATTGTCTATTCGAATTGGAAAAAGCAGGGGCGCCGAAATGGGCGGTTTGGACCGTTTCCATTTTATTTGCCGTCAGTCCGGTCAACGGCATTTATTCCATCACGGTCTGGAAAGACATTTTATACAGCACGTTTATTTTGCTGTTTACTACACTGATATGCAAACTGATCATGACAAACGGAAACTGTCTGAATCGCTTTCCATCTTTTCTCTTTTTTACAATGACAGCATTGGGAGTTGTCTTTTTTCGGCATAACGGATTTGTTGTCTGTTTGGCGTCGTTGATCATATTGCTCGCGGTGTTTCGTCATCTATGGAAACGGTGGCTCCTTGTCATTTCGCTTGTCGTGTTCATCCATTACGCCGTAACGGGACCTTTATTTACTTATTTGAACGTTACGCCATCCGACCCAAACGAAGCGCTAAGCATTCCAACCCAGCAAATCGCCCGCGTAATCGCGCATAACGGGAAAATGACTGAACAGCAAGCCGAATATATCAATAAAATTATGTCATTAGACTTATGGAAAAAACTCTACAATCCTTACGTGACCGATCCGATTAAATTTTCTGGCTACTATAATAAGACAGCAATTTTTCCAGATCATCTTTCCACCTATTTACGAACATGGTGGGAAATTTGTCTGCAAAATCCTAGACTCGTTATCGAGGCGATGATCAAGCAAACTTCCCTCGTCTGGCAAATGAACGAGCCGAACGATGGATACACATCCATGTTCGTTACCAACGTTTTTTACGGGAACAAATTTGGGTTAAAAAATGAAGTGATTTCTCAGCCAATAACCAATATGGTAGGTACATACTTAAAATGGTCCGAAACGACGGGCAAACCGTTTCTTTGGCGTCCGGCAGTATATATGTTCTCTATTCTGTTGTTTACGTTTGTCGCCTTTTTGCGGAACGATCGAAAAGCTTGGCTTTTGCCAATCGCCGTGCTGCTCAACGCGGGGACGGTATTTATCGCCTTGCCGGCGCAAGATTTTCGCTACTTATATTCCAATTCACTCGTATTCTTTATCGCATTTTTATTCGCGTTTATTTCATACCGTAAAACGCCGAACCAAACAGAGTAAACTAGCACAATACTCGCATGCGTAAGAAATTCGAAGAACAAAGAGAACTTGATGAAACCAAAAGGAGAGTATCGGCACGGAACGATACTCTCCTTTTTAAAATGATCTACAACACATTTCGGCTAACAGCAGTACGCCATTAGTTCATATAGTCAACAAATACTAAGAAGCGGTTTAAAATAGCCGCGATATGAGAACGGTTCGCAGGTTCCCGCGGAGCAAATTGTCCTGTCTCTCGTCCTTTCATAATGCCAGCCTGCAGCAATAACTCCACATCATCCCGAGCCCAAATACCTATCGCATGCAAGTCCTTATATTCTTGGATTGATTTTCCTGCATCCAGTTTTTGTTTGTCATATCCAACATACTGCATCGCACGGGATACAATCGATTAGATCTGCACGAAAAGAAAGGAACCAAACCCTTTCATGGCTTGGTTCCTCACATCAACAATAAAAGGATCATTATTCTAGGCTAAACCAAAGCTCATCATCCCATTCCCTCTGCCATACAATGAGAGGGGTATCATTCTCATTTACTAAGAAAGCCACCCATCCTTCCACTTCCCCGCCTTTATACAAATTTGCGGACAGTCTTGGCTCTGGCTCAACGACAAAAGGAATATCATAAACTACTCCGTTCTTGCTCACTGCTTCAAATGCTGCTGAATTTAAATCGTAAGAAGAAAATGTTTTTCCAGTAAACTCAAGCAAATGGAACCGGAACTTCGCAAGGATATATTTTTTCCCTGCTGGCAGCTCCTCATTAAACATATTCGCGGCTTGAATCATTTGCCACGCTTGTTCACCGTCAGTAATGACATCGGTTAACTCTATTTCGTATTTATGGCGCCCATATAGCCAATTATCGGTTTCTACAACCACAGGCTCCCCGAGTTTTGCCGGATTTTCTTTCGAATTGACAGGCACTCTAAACGATGGCTCTAAAGCACGAGCAAAAAACACGCTAAAATGCGCTCTTGTAACCGTACCGTTCGGCTTAAATGTTCCATCCTGATAAATTTTCGTAATGCCATTTGCCGCCAGCGCACTAACATAAGGATAAAGCTCTTTTGAAACATCGGTAATTGGCTTATGATATGTTCCTTTCAAATCATATGCTTTCACTAACGCTATCGCCATATCCGCCCTAGAAAGCGCTTCATGAGGCCGAAACGTTTGTCCTTTTGGAAAAATTCCTTCATCAACAACCGCAGCGATCGCATTATATGCTTCTTTATCTAAATTTTTTATATCTTTGAATCCCGGATTTGGCCGATTAGAAGTGTTTAAACTTAATGCCCTCGTAATCATAATTGCAGCCTGAACGCGCTTCACCGGCTGATTAGGCTGGAATGATCCATCAGGAAACCCTTTAATAATTCCCTTGCTGCTCAAAAACTCAATTTCTGCGCTTGCCCAAAAATCATTGGGAACGTCTTTAAATTTTGATTTTGCTTCTGTCATTGCCGCAGGAAGAAACATAAAACTAAACAATAAAAAGACTGTCAAGCAACGATACAATTTTTTCATCATCGATCCTCTTCCCCCCATTTTTGCCAACAAATTTATTCAATCATTGAATTTATTAACAGTAGTAAATCCCCCATACTAAAACTTTATTTCTTTCAAACTAGTTTCTTCGACGCATAGTTCAATCTATAACCAAGATTTTGGCAACTATACAGAGATCCAGGTAAAAAATTCGACCAAATCATTTTTTAGGATGCGCTTTCAAACAAAGAAGTGACAAACATCTACTATGTTGAGAAATCAAGTTGAATTTATACACCTCCTCTGATGTCATTTATTTCCTAATGTCATTGTAATACTTGCATTTTTTGTATTTCAATGACTAATCTTTCGACAAAAATCGTGCAATGCTAATAAACCTCCGAAAAGTTCATGAAAAAAAATGAGCATATAGATGATTCGAACCGATGCTCCAGTAGCTAAGTTTTTGTTTGCAAACTACTCCAATATATTACAAGTTCCTTGGAGAATTTCCTCTCCAAGGAACAGCTTCGATACGACGCTGAACACAACTTTTGAAAAATGGTAAACCACATGATACTCTATATAAAAGCAACATAGCATAATAGTCTCTCGTCTCAGAAAAGCGCAGTTAATTCGTCGATTGGTCCGTTGGCGGATTCTCCGTTAATTGATCTTCCGCTGACGGATCTATCGTTTCTTCACCAGACTCACCTTCGTAACTGTCGCCCCCATTTATTTCATAGCCCTCTGCCGGTTGTTCTCCATCAGGCGATTCTTCTTCCAGATTCGCCCCTTCCTCTGCCGGCACATCGTTAATTTCTTCCTCATTCAAGCTTTCATCTTCGGAAACATCGCTCTCATCGACGGAATCGCCAACCTCCCCGTTTTCTTCCGTTACGCTGCTTTCATCATAGTTTTCATATTCGCTTTCCGTTTCGGACTGTTGTTCATCATAATTCCAAACATCATACGAATCATATTCTTCGCTGTAATCGCCGCCCTCGAAATATCCTTCGCCCTCGAGGTTCCGGTAAAAATACGCTCCTTCGCTGTTAAAAAACATTGCATAAATCTCATCTTCTGCGAGCGGTGTGGAAATCCACTTCTGTATAAGGCTATATATTTTAAAAATTGGGATACTAAAACCGATATTTGCCTCTGTTGCGTGGCGCGCCGAATTAATCGCCAACACTTTTCCTGTTTTTCGTTCAAGCAACGGCCCGCCGCTGCTTCCCGGCGCAATCGGGGCAGAGATTTGGTAAATGCCTTCATATATATAGATTCAGATTAATTTTCCGACATAACTATCTGTCCAATGCGTTGGAGCACTTTTTCTGGAAATTGAGTGAGATGCTCCAAGAACGAAACAATCGATTCCCGCAACTCTTTTCGATTGGCATGAAACCGATTGGCAATCACGCTCTCTTTCAGCCATCCCCAAATCCGTTCGACCAAATTTAAATTCGGTGAATACGGAGGTAAGAATATCAAAGTCAACCGTTCTTCGTGCTCATGTAGAAAAGGCTGAAGAATTTTGGCGCGATGAATTTTTGCGTTATCCAAGACCATCACGACATGTTTATCCGGATACTGGTCCAATGTGTATTGAAGAAATTGCAGAAAAGCCTGTGCATTGCATTGATTGGTTTCCATACAGAGAAATTCACCCGTTTCGATATTCACACCGCCTAATAAGCTAACGGTTGCGTGATGTCCATACGTAGGGATTTGTTTTTGACGCCCTTTCACACTCCATGTGGCCCGTAGAGTTTGGTAATCCCGAATATGGCTTTCATCTTCATAGATGATGACCATGTTGTCGGACAAGTTTTTTTTTATGAGTTCCATCTCCTGTTGAAACTCTTTTTGTTTTTGTGGATTGGCCCGTTTGAGGGTATACGTAGGGCGTGTATAGCGAAATCCCCATCGATGAAGCATATCACCAATACCGCCACGGGACATGGTGACAGAAAATTTCTCTTCTAACACATGTTGAATAATCCGGGTATTCCAGCCCGTTTCAATGCCGTATCCTTCATCGGCAGGAGTGCTTTCTTCCAGCATTTTTTTTAATTCCCGTTCTTCTTCTGGAGATAGATACGGCTTTCTGCCCGGGGCGTATCGACGTTCTAATAGCGCATCCATCCCACCTTGATTAAACTTTTGCACGTAAATCGAAACGGTCTCACGGTGGAGATTCAAGAGCTCAGCGACTTGGATCCCCAAATAGCCTTGCATAATCAGACGAATGACTGCAATTCGTTTTGCCATGTTCGCCTTTTTCATTTTGCGTTCCTGTTCTTGAAGACGTTCGATCGTCCAACCATGATCGTTTGTAATTTGTAATCCTTTTTTCCTCATTCTTCTTCCGCTCCTTTGATTTACTCACTTAGGAGCAGTATAGACAAGGATGCAGGTTGATTAAACATGTCGGAATTTCAAACTGGATTTATATATATGCGGCTCGATAACGAAATTGCGGTCTACGCCACTAATATACCCAAACGTCGCCGTATTTTCCAATCCCATTGGACTTCCGAGCGTAATTACTTCTTCGCCCACCCGCGCTTTTCTTTTTGTTTCCAACAGAAGCGGATTTTTATTTTTTAGCGCGGGAACGCGGATAACGGCAACATCGATTTCATTGCTGTAACCAATCACTTTTCCTTGATATTCTTCTCCATTTTTATCACGAACAATGACGTCAATCGATCCTTCGACCACATGCGCGTTCGTTAACACATCTCCTTGCTTGTTGATTAAGAAGCCTGATCCTTGTGAATAGTCAGTATAAATGGTAAATACTTTTTCTTGCGCTTCGGCAATGATTTCCTTTACGTCTTTATTCGTATTCGTCACTTTTGCTTTGGCGGCAGGTGCGGTCTGTTTTTTCACAGTTGTTTTTCCTTCCTGCTTTACTTGCTCGACTGGCTTGCTAGCGACTTCCTCTGTTTTTTTCTCATAATGTCGCCATTGATTTACAAGTGCCGTCCAAGTACTAACACAAACGACAAACATCAATATAGCCGTGATCACTAACAGTTTATTAGACCGAGACCGCACAGAAGCACCACAGTTGCTGCAAAATTTTGCTCCAGGCTCCGTTTTGCTTCCACACTTAACGCAATACAAGTGAAAAAACCCCCATTTTTTATCTTTTATTCCTTTTTTATCATACTAGTAAAATATACCTATTTCAACAAAATATTTGATTTTCTTCCATAAACAAATATGTCCAATGCTATTTTATCTAGGCTAAAATCCCTATTACTCATATCTAGGATGGCAGCCATCCTAAAATATGAGAACTTCTTCGTTTAGTGATAACCAACCATCTGAAACCACCATGAAATTGATCTTGATACAACAATTAGAACAATGCTCATGCATCTGTTATTGACGACATGACACACACATCGACTTCTTAAAAGTTGAATGTACGAAAAGACGAAAAAGGAACCAGGGCTTAAATCGCCTGATTCCTTTTGGCCGCCCGCAAATGATGCTTTCCATTCTACATACACAGCTTACTAAATTGTATAAATGTCCTCTTTCACTCAATAAAGTTAAGTCCATATAATTGTGTAAAAAGGAAATAGAAAAAGAGCCATGTTACTTCCCCTTTGGTAGAACGAACAATGGACAAACATAAGGAGGAACGCAACAATGGCTCCATACCATATTACCCTAAATGATAAACTTTTGTACGGGTTATTGGCCAAAGATGGGGATTACCTAAGCTGCTGGAACAAGTCTTAAAATCCAATCCTCGAGATGCAAGTAGAAGAACAGCTAGGTCTCGCCGTTATGAAAATAGCGGTTGTTTGAATGCTTTCTTGACGAACAAGACGTCTAACAATGCCAATGAATGTTCGAGCGTTAGCCAATTTTCACAAAAACCTATGGCGGAAACGGTGCAGAGGAATGCTCTCCATGGAAACGGGAAATTCTCATTCTGGATGTGCCAATGAAGTGAGCACCCCTGTTAGTTTTGAACCATTTTCGCAAAGTCCTTCAGCGTATATTCCGGGTATACACCTAACCGTTTTATCTCCAGCAAAGGATCTCCTATGTGCACTTTCCCCTCTTTTGTCGTCACCGCCAGTTTAAAATCCAGTTCGTTTAATATTCGAATAATACTAGAGTTATATTGACCGAATGGATAGGCAAAATACCGGGCGCCTAATATGTCTTTACTCCGTTTAATGTCTTCTTTTACCATATTGTAAGGCTTAATAAGAACATCGCTCTTCCTTCCAGTTAAATTATGCAAACGATGTGTATGGGATCCAAAAGTAAATACATCGCTCATTGCATCCATTTCAGATTGACTCAAAAACTGCAAGCTATCTGGATTGAACTTTTGTGGTTCTTTCGGTATTCTACTCGTTATGATAAAATTGACCGCTTTGAATCCATACTTTTTTAATTTTGGATAAGCATATATGAAACTTGTTTTCAACCCATCATCAAAGGTAATGACGACCGCTTTGGCAGGAATATTTGCCTTTCCCCGCACATACTGTTCTAAACGTTGCAATGTAATCGTTTCATATCCGTTTTCTTTTAACCAATCCATTTGCTCATTAAATTGACTATCTGAAATTGTCGTTGATACATCACGATAGTTTTTGTTTTCGGATTTTTTCAAAATATGATGGTACATTAATACAGGAACTCCATGGTCCCAACTAGCCTTTGAATGATGGATGTATCCAATCCGACCACCAACATCAATTTGATACCAATTTCTAAGTTTACGAATGATTGGATAACGCATATTCCCTTTAATCGTAACAAACGGAATCAACTTTCCTGTACTATTATCATAGATTCGCTGATTCTCCATTAATAAAATCGTGTTGTTTGAATTCTTTAAATTGCTTGTATTCTCTCCCCTAATCGCTTTCGCCTTAAACGATTCGACATTACCTTTATAAACATAGGCATAACTATTACCGAATTTAATTTGCCACCAGTTTTTTCCTTGATCTTTATAAACTTTTAACATATCTCCTTTTTCCATATAACCGACTTCTACCAATGAACCGGTGCTGTTATCAAATAGTGGAACGTCAACTACCCAACGGCTAAAGCCGTGGGCTTGCAACTAGCCTAATTGGCTGCCGCGTTCGGCTGGTTGACAGCAGCCCTGCGGATGTTTTCCGCAGCCACGTTGTCGGCAGGGGCAGCGTACCCACAAGCTCGACAACAAAACTGATCCCTTGACGGTCTGTTTTCTTTGGCCACATGTCCGCAAACCGGACAGGTGCGGGAAGTATTTTTTGGATGAACCAATACCACCGGCACGCCAGCGATCGCCGCTTTATACTCAATAAACTTTCTCAACTGATAAAAAGACCAAGAAGAGTGTTGACGACGCTGTTGCTTTTTAACCGTTTTCTCGGTGCGTTGGCGGATGCCCTTTAAATCTTCAAGGGCAATGCCGCATCCGAGTGCCTTTGCCTTTTCAACAATCTTCTTGCTAATGCAGTGGTTCACATCACGGGCAAATAGTTTTTCCTTCTTGGAACGCTTTTTAAGCAGGCGTTTCGCTGACTTGGTGCCTTTCTTTTGGAGTTTGGCGCGAAGTTTCGCATGGCGGCGGCGCAGCCCGTTGACCTTCGAGCCGGAAAATACCTCACCGGTGCTATCGACGGCGATATTAATGATGCCAAGGTCCACACCGATAAATCCGTTTTCGGAATTGGGCTGGCCTTCGGGAACGTCCACCACGAGCAGTAAATAAAAAATACCGTTTTGAAGGACTAAATCGGCTTGACCCCGAACACGGTTGCCACACAGCAAACCTTGATGGTAGCGGCTAATGACCATAGGGATTTCCATTCTTCCTTGCAAGGTAAGGATGGAAGCATACTCTAACCCTTTAAAGGACAGGATTCTTTCATCATACACGATGGCACCGGTTTCTTTAAAGTTATGCAAGGTTTTTTTATCCAAACGATAGCTTTCCGACACTTTGCCGATGGCACGAACGGTCATTTGGGCAGAGAGGCCAAATTTTTCCCTGACGTCATAGTAGCAAAGCCGCTGGATTTTCGTTTTGGAAAAGGTTCTGGAGCGAAAAGCAATCTCGCTAATATAGTTGCATGCTTGGTTAAACCGTTTCATTGTTTCCAGCAGCGCATGAAACTGTTCAAGAGTTGGCATTAATTTAATCTTGAGAGTGCAGAGCATTCTTGATTCACCTACCTTTCTAAATCCAGTGTACTTATATTGAACGAAAAATTCAATATATACTGAAAATATAAACCCCGCCTTCCTCCTACAGCTAAAGCAGTGGGCTTCCGGCGGATGTTCTCGTGATTTTTAGTGGCTTTAATATATGTATTAAGCTTGTCAGCTTTAACGAAATGGTTGGAAACACTAAAAAAAGAAATGAACAATAAAAAAGTAAACAAAACCAACCTCATATATTACCATTTCCTCTCTTTCTATATTTCGTATTTATTATAAATTATGGAAGACTATGGAGGATATATAATTTAGAAGTTTAAGAGTTACGATAAGTTTTCGAGGACAAATTTCGGACGATGACACAGGTACATAACCACAAAAAAGCCGGACATCCGCATTGTTGCAGACTTCGGACTTGCTATTGCACCGATCGGTGACTTGATTAATCTTCTTGTTTGAGATAGAATGCATGTATAGTCCTCCTTGGTATCCAAATTAGGGGTCAATTCGTGCGATTGACACCCCCGAATCATACCAAGAGGGCTTTTTTATTCAAGTTCCCAAAAAGCTTCTAACAGGAATGCTCCCGATTAATTAATAAAGACAAGGATCAAAAGCGCAATAACTTTCATATGCTGATTCGGCAGGCTCAATATCCTCTCGTCTCATCGCTCCGTTATACTGCTTGTCGAAATAATGAAGCAGTATGACTTTTGAATTTTGAACCAGTATTACAGTTGCAAACTTATTCCGCTTGTCCTCCCGAATGATCACTTGAACATCTTTATCTTTAGATGTCGTTTATTTCTTAATGAAGAAACCTCATTTACCCGTGTTAAAGCCGATGATAAAATGAATCCCACTCTAAAATTCATTTTAAAGATTTCATGATTGACAACAGAATTAAAAGAAAATCTCTATTTTTCCTTCTTCTATCCATTTGGCGAAATTTGCATTTTTAATTTCTGTATGGAATGACTGTCCATCTAACGAATAAAGGACCTTCCTTGACTCGTTTCGACCGCTACTCTGCACGAAAGCATAGATTTCTTTTGAACTTAATCCCGTGTTTTTAATGGATAATTGTAGAATACAGTCATAAGATAGCAGGATGTATTGCTCTTTCAACATCAAAAAATCATCGACATCTAACATTCGAAATAAACTTTCGTTATTGACAAAAGTACTATACATCGTATATACACCTTTGCCGTCATCACTACATATATAGGCAGGACCGTAGTACTGGTGAACAAGCAATAATGCGAAAAAACAAATAAAGCGCTCTCCTGCATTATTTCCGTTATGTAAAATGATTTGTCTCAATTTCGGAAGATCCGAAAAAGAAGATAATTCACATCGTTCCAAATTGTTAATAATATCTCTATTTACTCTGAAAGCTTCCAAAGCTAGTTGTTTCATCGCATCAAATATGTATTGCTTTTTCGTCATTCCTTTTGCTAATAATTGATAAATGGTTTCCATCGATATAATGTATAGCTGTTTCTTCGCCGATAATTGTTTGAAAAGCTCAAAGTAATAATCGTTATACCGTTCCTTTGTGGGAATATTCCTAAAAGACTCTTCTAACACTACATCAGGAATAAGAAAAATCGGAGACTGATGAAACGCCTGCAGCAAAAGCGGCAAATTGGATATTTGTTTTCTTAATTTCGTTAAAATCATATTATCGAACATATAAAATGCTTGATGTTCGTTTAGTGACTGGTACAATTGCTCCGTATTATCTGAAATAAACGGACGAACCGATTCTAAAACAGGAGAATCGAGGACCTTCATCCTTTAGTCCTCCTTTGATCATGTACTGACACCAACACTTGTTCATATAGCTTATCATAAGATTTTTTAATCGATTGAAGATCCTCCTCATACATCAACCCTTTTGCTTTTTCATACAATTCATCAAACCCTCTGATATTTATTGTATAACTAGGCTCGAAAAATGATTTGTCTATATCATGAGGAATACGATTTCTATAATCATAGTCCAATGCACTTTTCGCTTCGTTAATCGTGATCAATTCGTTTTGAGCAAGTTTCACAACTAACGCTTTATACGGGATCTGGAAGATACTGATTAATCGTATAATTTTTTCCGGAAGAGATTGTTTCGTATGAGCAGTTTCTAAAAATTTGAAACTTCTTTCTAACACAAAGTCATTAATTAAAAATTCGGAAGCGAAGAGATTAGGAAGCCGCTCCTTTTCATCATAAATATGATCAATCATGATAAAATTTTGGTCAGGGTTCTTAATTTTATCTCTGTCAAAAAAGAAATGATAAAACTCGTGCGCCCACATGAAATTTTCATATATTCTCGGCTGTGCGGTATTAATATGGACATAATAATCACCGTTATAGTAATACACAAGCCCCCCATAGTCAGCATTTTGAATCGGAAACTGCAATACATTTGCATGCTCGTAAAGATAGGTTTTTATAAAATCAAGAGGCTTTACATGTGCAAGAGGATCTCCGAGGGAGTAAATACGGTCCATTGCCTTTTTCATTTTCGGCAAATATGTTTTGTTATGCTCTAGAATCATTTCAAGATTATCTTTTGTAATCAATGGACTGCCCCCTTGGATTTTCCGAATTTGTGACTGATTTTAAAACATCGATCAGTTCAACAAATTCACTAAAAAGATGCATGCCTTTTTTTAATTCTTCGTCCACTGTACCGTGAAACGAAAGTGCCACATGATTCATAAATGAATCAGATCGGCTGCGTTCAAACGTTTTTTCTTTGAATTCCATATCTGCCTTGTAAAAAAAGAACGGATCTTTAATGCGGAATAACTTATTGATCTTTGCAACATACTCTTCCACATTTCCTTCACCTTTTAAGAAATTATAATAAGCTGTCTTCTTAATACCAGTGCGTTCCATCACCCATGAATGTTTAATACCTTTACTTTCTATATATTTTTTGACATTCTGACCTACAATTTTGTTTGTATTTACCATACATTTTCACCTCCGTATCTACAATAAATTATAAATAAAAATGTGTTGATTTCCCATATATTTTCCTCAAAAAACGGAATATATGATTATTTTATGCAAAAAATTATTAAAAAAGTTCTTGATAAAACTCATTTTTTCCTTAAAAAGAGGAATATATTGCTATATGTTGCGCCCTTCCCTTATAACTTTTTAGCTAATAAGTAAAATTTCTGCCATTATTTTCACACATAATTTATTTTATATGGCTTCGCCGACGCCGTGCCCACAAACGTTCACTCCTTAGAGGAAGGAGATAGACTAAGAAAAACGCAAACTCCTGCTTTGTTGCTTGCTTTTCTCCGACGGAATAAAAAATCAATGAAGTGCCACAACAGCTGGAAGCTTTATGTCCGGACCATTCAAGAAACTCTCTTATCCGAAAATAAACACACCATCATTTCCATTTCATTCATTTTTTACATGCCAGAAACACTCTTCTTCAATGATCTCCCAGTAATAATCAGCAAGAAGTATGCTTCCGCAATGGCAAAGGGATTTTTTCGTTTTCATCGAATTTATTACATAATACGATAATGCGGGAAAGGAGCATTCATAAATGGACCATTTAAATTACTTTTTCCCCTATGAACGCAAAGATGCACATCATGAAGACCAGTTAACTAGAGCATTTTTAGTTATTTTGAAGATGGTGCCATTTATCCAGCATATGTTTATTGAGATGATAAGGGAGAAAATGTTTGAGAAAAATGTAAATCCTGGAAATATTGTCCCTTCATTGGTAAATACAGAGCACAGAATCGAGAGAATTGAAACGCAAGTGAAGAAAATAAGCCAAGATAGCGGGAAATTAATATCTATTCTTATATCAGATGATGAATTTATTACAGATCACAAAGTACATAACTCGGAAAGAGATGCCGTTTATGACGGGGTCATTTACTATAAACCTGATTTTATTTTCATCATTGAAAACAAGCCGAATAAAAATCAAGTACGGGTGGAACAATTAAATCCCAGCCTTCCGGCAGATACACAGATCGTTATAGAAGAAACACCGATATGTTTAAGTTGGAGGAGTATTATTGAAAGAATTAATCGTTTATTAGAAAAAGATTTAGTAACCGGCGCTGAAGCCGTTTTGCTGAGTGACTTTCTTCGTTTTATAGATAAAAACTTTGAGTTTTTAAACCCTTATACTACCTTATCCGTTTGTAAGGATAACGAATATTTACTTAAACAACGGTGTATTTCCATTATGGCAGAGTTAAACCTTGGTCCCATTGACTATCATAAATCATGGAAAAATTATATTTTAGTCGACTATGGCCCAGTGAAACAAATTGCTGTGGCCCCGAATATTAAAAATGACGGAGAATGGACGATTGAATTAGAATTTTACGCAGGAGATACGATGAATCAAGCGAGAACATTTTTTAATCGTGTTGATGTAGATGAACTGCTTGCTCTTGAACATAAAGGGTGGCGTCTTGAACCGAATTTTCATTTTGCTTTTCAAGGAACCAACCTTTTTTATCCAACTACCCGGGCAGGAATAAGGGATTATATAGAGTTTTGGAAAGTCAGAAAAATAAAACAGCTTAATAAATCAAATATGGATGAGTATCAGTCATTCATCGATGAACTCATTCGCCAAAATATGATGACTCCAGATGATAAACATAAACTGGCTGATTTGTTTGATAAAACGGAAAGGCAGACTTTAAATGTATGCCCCGGATTATATTTTGGCTACCAATGGCCAAAAACAGAAGCAATAAAGTTAGACAGTGCCGGGCAGTTAACTGATGCAATAAAGGAAAAAATCCAAGAAGCGGCAAGAACGTGGGAGAATTCCCCATACCCATCAAGTTAAGAATTTTGGTCTTTGTGCATCGTCAAAAACATGGTATCCTTTCTAACGAACACTCCACGTTAGAAAGGATTTTTTTCATGGAAAAACAAATGAAAGCATGGATTCAAACCATTCGTCAACTCTTTTCTCCCGAAGAATTAACCCGTCTCGCACGGAAAACAGGCTTTATCCGGCGGCAGCGTTCGTTAACGGCGGAAGCCTTTCTGACTCTCTGTGCATGGGGAGATGGCTCACTGGCCAAACAGTCGCTTCAGCGGTTGTGTGCGGCCTTGACGCTCTGGCATGGCTGTTCCCTTTCAAGCGAAGGCTTGAATCAGCGTTTTACCGATCGGGCCGTGGCATTTTTGCGAGAAGTGTTTTTCCTTCTCCTCCTGCATCAACGTCCATTGCTTTTGTCAGCCATGGAGACCTATCGAACTTGTTTTACCCGCCTGCGGATTTTGGACTCAACCAGCTTTTTGGTTCCCGCTGACTATGGGGAAGACTATCGAGGTTCCGTTTCGTCGGGGGTGAAAATTCAGTTTGAATATGACTTGTTATCCGGCGCCTGCCTTCAGCTATGCGTTCAATCGGCCAATGACTCGGACGCTCGTTTTGCCTATCATGCCCAGCATACGATTTTACCGAATGACCTATGTATTCGGGATTTGGGCTTTTTCTCCGTTGCCGCACTGGCCGAGATCGACGCCCGCGGAGCGTATTATATTACTCGGCTCCGTTCCGATATGAAAGTGTATATCAAGGAGAATGGCCAGTGGAAGGAATGGGATTGGGAATCCCTTGGGAATCAATTAGAGGAAGGGGAATCAGTGGAAATGGAACATGTATACATCGGACATGAACGCTTGTATGTTCCACGGTTGGTTTTCCGCCGTCTGACGGCGGAAGAATGGCAAAAACGGATGGCGTATGTGCGGAAAAAGGAAAAAAGAAAAGGGAAGGCGCTGGCACGCCAAACCCTCGAACAAAAGAAATACCACATCTTACTGACGAATTTACCACAAGAGTCGTTTGATGGTCAACAGGTTTATGAGCTCTATTCCCTGCGCTGGCAAATTGAATTGTTGTTTAAAGCCTGGAAATCCGTATTTGATTTGGAGAAAGTCAAGGAGATGAAAAAAGAACGTTTCGAATGCCATTTATACGGGACGTTGATTGCCATTTTGGTCACCCAGACGTTTCTGTTTCAAGCTCGGATGTATTGGCATCAAAAGGAAGACATTGAAATCAGTGAACGGAAAGCGCTCGATCTTCTCCAATCGTATTGGCACCAGTTGCTTTTGCGTTCGCATATGGCGGAAATCAACCTTTTCTCTCTCCTTTCCCTGTTACGAAAACATGCCAAGAAAGGTCGAAGGAAAGGGGAAGAAACGGCATCAGATATCTTAACGAAATTAGAGATATGGTAGAATTAGATATGGATATAAATACCAAATACCCCTCTTCTGGAGGGTATTTGGTATGCCCAATAATGGATGTGATCCCCATCATTCACTGCGGGGATGAACACGAGTATCGTCTTAAAAATTTTATACCGCTAAACTTGACGGGTATGGGTGACAGGCCCTTAACCGTTGGTAGTTGGTTTTGATCGCTGTATATAATTTCCAAATCAGTGGATTTTTTATGTGCATTTATGCATTCATTATGCGTTTTGTAACACGTTCTTATATATTTTACTTTTGGGTACCATTCTTTTTTCTAGTTTAAAGACTCCATAAATTTTGTACTTGTAGATGGGGGGTAAAGTCTTTTATCCCATGTATGATCCTTTTCTAATTCACTATCTGGAATTAAAAAATAGTCATATCTTACAAATCCCTCTCGATCTGGAACGGGATCGTCCCATGTAGCATCTAAATTGTACCATTCATCTTCAATTTTGACTTTGTTCCATGCATGACCTCCCCCGTTTGCCTCTCCAACTACAAATATTGAATCTATACCAACCTTATTAAACAGTAAATTCATTGCATTGGCATACCCTTCACAAACGCCCGTTTTCTTAATCAATATTCCATATGATGAATGCGAAGCAGCAGGAACAGTTCCCTTTATATAATTTTCATAATCATAAGCAGCATTTAATACTACATAATCATGAATGGCTTTTACCTTTTCATAATCGTTCATAGTTGGAGTTATAATTGATGCTATGATTTCATCCGCTTTTCTGTTTGTTTCAATAAATAGCTCAATAACCTGTTCCTTTGATAAGTTCAATTCAGCACCTATATGGGAAAAATATATATCTCCATAAACGAATAACTCGACATTAGGTGATATGGCCTTCAGAGATTCATAATCTTTATAAGGGTTATTTTCAATGTTTAAGTATTGTAATTTCATGCCTTTTAAGGGTGCTATCTTTTCTATTTTATTACGATTTAAATCAAGGTGAGACAATTTCTTTAAATGACTTAAAGCGCTGATATCCCTAATTTGATTATCACCTATACTAAGTTCTTTCAAATTAGTTAAATTACGTAAGACGCTAATATCGCTTATTGAATTGTTATATAACCAAAGTGTTTCTAATTTTTTTAAATTACCCAAAGGCTCAATACTCTTTAGTGGATTTGCGCTCAACCATAAAGTCGTTAAATTCTTCAAGTTCTTCAAAGCACTTATATCACGAATTTGGTTATTGTTTAGAGAAAGAGATGTTAAATTCGTTAAGTTCTCCAAAGCACTTATATCACTAATCTGATTATTATCAAGACGAAGAATTTCTAAATTAATCAAACTGCGTAAGGGATTGATATTTCTGACTTGTTGATTTCTATGTAGATCAAGGTACTTTAAATTTTTGGCATATTCTAAACCCGTTAGATCTACAATGTCTTTGGCCTTGACACCAACTAGTTCCGTTAGATTCCACATATCCTTTCTCGTTATATCCCCTTTTGGCTTATCCAATTCAGTCCGTATTAAGTGTTCTAGGTTAGGATCTGGAATATTTACTTTTTCCTTCTCTAAGCCTGCCAGCACTCTTTGCATAAATACAACAGCTTGAGCACGAGTTAATGTAGAATTCGGATCAAAATTTGCTAGGTTGGACCCTTTATCGGTATACCGCCCGGTTGTTAAATTTTTTTCATACATAAAATCTACCGATTCTTTTAAACTCATATCCTTTCCAGTGACAAGCTTGGCTAATACTACAGCGACTTCTCCTCTTGTAATTTTCTTGTTACGCATGGAAATATCTTTAATCCCGTCTAAGAGTACTCCCTTTCGTTCCATAACCTTATAATACTTTTCTGCCCAGTGACCTACTTTCGATTCACCCGGATCTCCAATTAAAGCAATGGTTGCGATTTTTACAAATTGCCCCTCTGTTAATGTACTATTAGGTTTAAATGTCCCATCATCATAACCACTTACAATATTCATATTTACAAATTTCTGAATTGCCTCGTAAGCCCAATGATCTGGTGGAACATCGGAAAAATTATATATTTTTGCAGCGACTACAAGCGGGGAAAATAATTCACTAGTTCCTGTGATAGCTCCTGTAAACAGGGCAAACGATAAACCTAACGTTAAAACTTTTTTATTCATAGTAACCTCCTGGGAATTAGTTGTTATAAGAGGTAAAACTTCATTTTTTTCCATTTCCTCAATAATTCTTCCGGTAATCAGATGGTCTTACGTATTGGTTTATCCATGTGATTGAGAATTGAGTAAAAACACTTCATCCATCGGGCGGTGGCAGTGTACTATATCAAGTAAGATTTTTTGATTTTTAGGTATGCCGAACACACCTCACGTATATTTGGAATAAATATACATTAAACAACTGAAAGAAAACACTATGAATGAATCTTCTCTTCTCGGATCTGAATCGCAATGATACCTTGCTTCAATTCTGCATGGATGTGACCTGGTTAGTTCAAACCGGTCTTTTAACGTAGAATTCGCATTACAGGACAAGGTCAATCATGCTGTCACTCGAGGTCGTTCGCCTCCGGCACCACAGTCGATTTTCCCTCGATCCCAGAAGAGAGATTCATTGTTTTTTATAAAAGCTAAGCGGCTAATGCGATATTTAAATATGTTTTCATTTTTGTATATTTGTTCATGTTTGATAATTTCGACATATTGTCCATTTTTTCCTTCTTTCAGGTAATGATAGACCCCTTCTCTAAAGGAAAAGCACATTGCTGAATGGTCTTTTTTCTTTATTATTATAGATTTAAAAAATGAAGAAAAAGAAAAGCACCGCAAAGATTTCTCTCAACAGGGCTTTTTGGCATATCTCAAGTGGTAACAGGCACACATACAATATTTGCTTATAAAAAACCCATTTAAGTAGGTAGATTTTAAATCTTCATATCTACCTATAAAGGGGTTTTACGAAAATCTTTATCGTTATTCGTCCATAAAATGTATAAACCGCAATTAATTTAGTTCTCTAATAATATATTGCGAACTGACCCATCCCACACGTCCATCTTTTAATATGATTTTATACCAAGAATTTTGGATTTCCAGCTTTCCTTCGTCCGTTAATGACAGCTGAACATACTCTCCCATTTTTAGCTGGCCAATTGGATCTTTTTTCGTTGACGGCGTTTGTCTTACATTTAATGTGGTATTATGTCAAGAAAATAGACACGTAAAATCGAGAAAAATTTTAAAACCCTACTACCGCACTTCGTTTGGTGGCCTCTTGAGAAGAAGAACGGTTGTTCAACCCTTTCCCTTCTCAAGAAGAAAGATTCCCCTATATCGTGATTGGTGGAGAGAAACATGACTGCTTTTTACTTTGCTGATGCATCTTCTCATACTCCATTGGCGACATGTACCCGTTTGCCGAATGAATTCGTTGGGCATTATAAAAACATTCAAGGTATTCGAAAATTCGCTGTTTGGCTTCTTCTCTTGTTGTAAAGGTTTCGTGGAAAATGAGTTCCTTTTTAAGGATGCTGTGAAACGATTCGGCACATGCGTTGTCATAACAGTTTCCTTTTCGGCTCATGCTCGTCTGGATTCCGTATTGCCTCAACATGGCTTGATATTCATTCGATGCATGCTGGCCCCCTTGGTCCGAATGGTGAATCAGACTAGGTTGGGGATTTCGCTGATGGATGGCCCGGTGGAATGCTTTGATCACTAACTCCTTTGTCATGCGCTCGGAAAGATACCAGCATCATTTATCCCGGTAATTAGAAATGGAAAGTCGATATAGTAACCTTTCTTGAAAATACAACAATAAAATTAAATCAAAGGTTTTTCCGCTTTGTCTGGCAATATTCTTTAGTCTTTCTCTCACAGAAGCAGGTATATTTTTAACATTTCCCATTATAAAAGCACCTCTAAGTATTTTAATAAAACGGTCTTGATGCGCATTTTCTCAGCACATTCCACCAATTTATTTATATTTTTTTCAGGACTTTGTAAATAATTTCGCAAACCTTCTTTCATTAAATCGATTCCTATTTTTTCTCTGTATCGAATAATATCACAAATCGTTTTTTCACGATTATAAATGCTTATTTTATGGCCGCCTACCTCCACTTCTTCAATTCCATATTCAAACTGTTTTTTTGAAAAGTAGAAAATTTTAATTGGTGGATAATCAGGTAAACTGGGTTTCCTTGATTTTCTTTCAATAGCAATTTGGTACTCCCACGGGTTATAAGTTGTTAACTCATAAAAAGACAATGCCGACAAAAGACAAAGAACACCATTCGGGATCACTTTTGATACTTCAACCACTTCTTCATTTTGATCATTTTCAAATTCAGCATAACGGTAAAGCCCACGTTTTATCCTAATTATTTCTCCATTTTGCTCGAACTTTCGAATATAATATTTGCTCACTCCTTCTCTGGTTAAGTCTTCTGTCGTCGCAAATCCCTTTTGGCGAACAAAAATATCTTTTATTATCTTGCTTACTTCTTTATTCATGTCATCACCACTCTTTTCACCTAAAGGTCGGCATTTATCATTAATTGCAAACGTTTAATAAACTTAATTCTCCATTATTTATAATATTCCTTTTTTATTTTAACGTATACACTTATAATTTTATGCCGACACTTAGTAAAATTTCTATCACTATATTTATCAATAATTGTAATAAATTAGTTATTGAAGCTGTGACATCCCGTAATATCGAGAACTACGTCGTACTTATTCCTCCTTAAAAAAGCTGTTCCTTGGAGAATTTTCTCTCCAAGGAACAGTTTCGATAATCCCTTTCTGAAAGAGAAAGGATCATGTCAAGTCAGATATGTTTCTATTTTCGCTAGGCATTCATCAATGATTTTATCTATTTCTTCAATTTGAGCATCTTCTGGATTATACTTCTTTAAAATTTTTAGATTACGAGCTTTCCAATCCAATGACTTAATTTGATCAGTTAAAACTACCCCTGTTATTGGATAGCCATCGCCATCAAGGGATATTCCTTCTTTTGGTAAATCCACTTCGAAAGGATAACCCTTCTTTTGATTGGTAATCGGACAAACAGCTATAAATCCTGTTGCTTGATTGAATTCTTTAGGCGATAAAACAATAGCATTCCTTCTCCCAGCTTGTTCATGACCAGCTTGTGGATTGAAGTTTAAAACAACGAAATCGCCTCTCTCTGGTACGTCTGCTGGCATTAAATCAATTCACGCCCTTCTATCCCAAAATCAATTTCCTCGTGTCGATTTTCAGGTGTAATCTGTGATATTAGTTCTTCCAATGTGTATTTCTTCCGTGTTCTTTTTGGCTTTAATGTGATGATACCTTCATTTCCAATCACGTTTAATTCCATTTCGGAACCTTGTTTGATTCCTATTTTATCAGCAACATCTTTTGGGATACGAATGCCCAAACTGTTTCCCCATTTTTGAGCAACAACTGTAGACATGTAGTCCCCTCCTTTACTTTGGTTTATTTTGCTTTCTAAATGTTCCTTTGAGTTCATTATATCACCCCCAACCCAAAATGTATATACATAGTATATACATTCTTCCAAAAAATGATACTCCTGATTTTTCAACAAACAAATATTCTCGTCGCAAAGGCGATCATTTGAATCGATTAATTAAAAATGCTTTTTTCAGACTCAAAAGCATATATCAACAAGTATAGTTACAAACGTTGATTACGAAAAGAAGAACGAAAAATCAAAGATGCTTCTTTGCGTCAATGAGTGACCGCCGTCCGATTGATCATGGAAGGCTATCTCGGGAAAGAAGTGGCAGAGATGTTGAACCACCACGTCAATCTCAGCGGTTAACGCACAAATGGACTCAAACGCAGCCTTAATATATTGTATATCATTCGAAATTTGTCTGGCTAAAAAGTCAATATCTTTGGTTGGCCTAGATTTAAATTGTGTTAAGGAAAATAAAAAGAGACCGCCTTTTAGAACAAATTTATCCCGATAATTAGAAATGGAAAGTCGATATAGTAACCTTTCTTGAAAATACAACAATAAAATTAAATCAAAGGTTTTTCCGCTTTGTCTGGCAATATTCTTTAGTCTTTCTCTCACAGAAGCAGGTATATTTTTAACATTTCCCATTATAAAAGCACCTCTAAGTATTTTAATAAAACGGTCTTGATGCGCATTTTCTCAGCACATTCCACCAATTTATTTATATTTTTTTCAGGACTTTGTAAATAATTTCGCAAACCTTCTTTCATTAAATCGATTCCTATTTTTTCTCTGTATCGAATAATATCACAAATCGTTTTTTCACGATTATAAATGCTTATTTTATGGCCGCCTACCTCCACTTCTTCAATTCCATACTGTAGATGAGCAATTTTCATAACAATAATTACCATGTAAAAAGAAACAAACAGGGTACCCCTTATGCCACATGGAGCTGTTTTTTTACGGTATCAATGGGAATATTTTGTTTCGCTGCACAGTAAATGAACTCCACGAGGCTATGTCCTTTTCTCTTGCGCAAGAGATCGAGCCCATCAGAAAAATCGCTGTTCGACTCGAATAGGCTGTACACATAAGCAAGCTGCACCAAGATCCAGTAGCGTTTCACCGCCCGAACCTGACGAACACGGTATCCATCGAGCTTCAGCTGATCTTTCGATTGACGAAAGAAGCTCTCAATGGACCAACGTTGCGCATAGTAGCGCAAGATCTCTTCATCGCTCAACTCCCGATCGGTACTCAAGACGCAGTGAAGATGTTGGGTCGTCATTGGTCCGTTCGCTTTCCAAGCTAACAGCACAACCGCATCGTCGATGTCCTTGAGCGGCCCTTCATATCGATACACCCGATACGTGTCTTCCCCCACGGTGACGAGGTAGGTGTCTTCGGGTTCGATGTACTGGGCAAACTGTTTCGCTTGGATCGCGACACCTTTGGGATAGAGAGCCGATTCGTCTTGAGCATCGCGATGACGTGGAATCCTTTTTTCAGACAAGCTTCCACGAGCGCTTTCGATGGATACCACGAATCCATCAGCACATAAACGGGACGGCGTACATCCAACGAAGAAAGCATCTCGATCGCGAGTTCCCCTTTGCTTTTTCCCGCCGTCTTGTCGTAGAGGCGGAAGGCAAAGGGAAACGCCTGGGTTGCAGTATGAACCATGAACCAAACAAGAGAATGGCCCCAAATCGATTTTTTCTCTGAGTGAGAGTAGTGCCAATCACATCCCTGAATCGCGTGTGTTGCCCGTGACGAAGGCTTGGTTTTTTGGCAAATCGTATCATCGATCGAAACAAACAAGGGTTGATTCTCCTGTTTGGCGATGCGTTCGACACGACGAAGGATCCACTGCTGGAGTTTGCGAAGCAGTGTCTCTTCCTCCCACGGACTTTTCGTGAAAAAATGGCTGAGTGTCGTGCGGTGGTTCGGATGAAAGCTCCCATGATGAAGATCGGTCAATGTTCCCGAAAAGCCCTTCGTGATCATCGCATCCACGATATGAACGAGATGCTTCATAACAGGTTTTGAAAAATAAAGGGCCAACCCCAACATCGTGAAAAACTTGTGAATTCCTTGATGATGTGCTAATCTATTCATGAGACATGAACCTCCTTGTGAATGGTTTGGTAGCACATCTATTCTAACCAAGGAATCGGGTTCATGTCTCCTTTTTTGTTTCGATGTAAATTTATGTTAGTGATTTTGCTCATCTACAGTTAATAAAAAAGAGTTCTGCTATGAAGCGGAACTCTTTTTTTCAACAGTCCGAAAAAGTTCTATGGAAACGTGGCCTTATCCCTGTCCAATAAACAGAATAATACTATAAACCGCAAAAATCCGTTTAAAATTTTACGAAAATCTTTATCGTCATCCGTCTATAACACAATTAATTTAGTTCTCTAATAATATATTGCGAACTGACCCATCCCACACGTCCATCTTTTAATATGATTTTATACCAAGAATTTTGGGTTTCCAGCTTTCCATCGTCTGTTAATGACAGCTGAACATACTCTCCCATTTTTAGCTGGGCAATTGGATCTTTTGTCGTTGACGGCGTTGGTCTTACATTTAATGTGGTCACATTGACACTGCCTAAGTTTTTGACCGTAATGTATTTTTTATACTCATAAAACTTAATGGAATTCGTCCAATATTCTTGATTGTTGTATTTTAAACGAACCCAGTAATCATTCGTTTTCTCCAGCAATATAAATGTAGATCCTTTTTTCAAAATGGTTATGCTTTTATTCGCTCCTTTTTGATCGTATAGCGCAAGGTCTTGATTCGCCACCGCTACGATATTTTCCGGAAACACGTCCGATCCTTGCGGAATACCTGGTGAGGCAGGCACCGTTTCGTTTGGTTTAGCGGATTTGTAATAATTACTATCATACGCCAAAATATTGGCCATATGGCGGGCGATGCTTTGCCCCCAATATGGATCGCTGGCGTAATAAAAATTCATGCCTTCACTGCTCTCATTGACACGTGTTCCCGTTAATGTATTAGTGCGAAAACCGAGATACGCTCCTTTAAAATACGAATAGGCCGGGTTTAAATATGTTGCTTTCACTTTTCGAGCGATATAATCAATCGATTCTTCTACGGACGAAAAGCGATATGCCGAAACAAACGGGGATGCGTCATAAGCGCCGTAACCGAATAAATTGTATTTCGTCAGCGCCAGTCTCGAAGTGCCGAAACCACTTTCATGAATCGCATGTGCGGCTAAATATAACGCATTCACTCCATATTTTTTACCGGCATCGATAAACACTTGCCCTTTCCCTAGTAAAACGCTTGGCTTATTTGTTGAATGGACATAATTTTCGATATACTGGTTTATTTGTTGAGCCGTAACCGAAGCGGTTGTCCGTAAATCAATAAATTGGTAGCCGTCCCGCACCCCGTTTAAAGGCGCTCCGGTTTTGACTTCCGTCACATAATCTCCAGAAACGTAACCGATTGTATTATTATATGTTATTTTGTACCAATTATTGGACGTTTTATGGGTCGGCACAATAATCGTTCCCTTTGGAATCACTTTGAGACTATCAGAGGTAGTATTCGGTTCTTTTCGTACATTTAAATCCGCTCTTACCGCAAACGTTTTGCCAGAAATCGCTTGTTCTGTAACAGGAGCATTCGGTGAATTATCCGGTTGCTTTGGTTGCTCTGTTGTTTGCTGATCTTGCGCTGGCTGCTGTGGCACTGGCGATGATGGCTTCTGTCCTGCATTGTTTCCTGTATAAGGAGCAAAATCGTTGATATAAACATATCCAGTTTTGTTTTTATAGCTAACTTTATACCAATCTCCAACACTAAAACTAGATGAAACAATTGTTCCTTTTGCGATTTTCTCCAACTTTGCATATGCGTTTCCAAAGGAAGAATACAAAAATGTATCCTTATTCGATATGTACTTCGTTGCCGCAAAACTTTTGGACGACACTTTGACGACATCGTTGCTTATGACATACAGCTTTTTCCCATTAAAAGAAACTTCATACCAAGTTTGACCGACGCTATTGACTACTTTTCTCGTTGAATATAATCCGTTGCCACTGGCTAAACTAGTAACAGCTTTCTTTTTCGTGTTTGGCGCGCTGTAGAGATTGACAGTTTTCTTGGTAAAGTAATATGTACCGCTCGTTTGGATATATTGATCATATTCCTTTAAATAACTGCCGCTTACCCAGCCTGTTTTCGTATAGCTTTTCCCTTTCAGCACATATTGGTACGAAACTTTGTACCAGTTCCCTTTTTTCTCTGTCGCCGTGACGACTTTTCCTTTCGGAATCATGATAATCACTTTGTAATTCGTTCCCGCTCCCGACCGCATGTATACATTATTAGTCGTTTGATACGTTGTTTTGTTTATTACCGTGCTCGCTGCCTCTACTGTATTTACGTTCCACGGAATCATAGATCCCCCTGCAGAAGCAACCAAAAGCCCCATCGATAAAATGACAGCTTTTCCTATATTTTTCATCTTTTCGTTCCCACCTACTTCCCTTTTTTTCTATCTGCTTACTGAGAAGCACAAAGGAAAAATGAACAATATTTTTCTACTCTTATACTTTTTTATCGGCTTATTTTCAAAAATGTTAAGTGATTCGTAGATGATGTATAAAATTTTGTGTAAAGCATTTTACTAGATCAAAAGAAAAAAGACAGGGTATTCTCTGATTCGGCCTTAACCCATTCCAGAGAACAGAGTACCCTGCCCATGTCTTGAACTGAACCAATTTTGTGATTGTAGCAACCAAAAGTATGGTTCCAGTCGGAACAAACGATTTTATCAAAGAAACGATTGATAATCACGCAGGATTAAAAAAGACAGAGAACCAATCAATGACTCTCTGTCTCTAGCAATTTTCGACAAACTTCGAGGCGTGACAGGCACGAGTTTAAGATATAAAATATCCTTACAATACATTGGAGTTCTGTACAAAATCTTATTGACTTAATTGGTATTTCAAATAATTTAACATCGGAGTCTTAATATTTTAATAGGAAAAAGCAACATCGTTTGCAAACCAGTTTCTTCCTTAGTAAAGCGTAATTTTCGAATTATTCTTTATTTCACTTAACAATTCGTTTTGATATCCGATATTTAATATGGTGAAAAAAGTCGTATTGTCCTACCGCGTCTCGTCCAAACGGAATACCCTGTCGACGATCCGGGCCATCGTTAATGTCCCGCAAAAGCTACTGCCCATCCCGGATGACCTGACATTCGTCGTCGAAAGCAATTCGATTTACCGTTCGCAACACTTTTTTGCCCAGTACGTCCACTCAAGCAACCGCGTCGAACATAAAGGACATTAGGAGGGAATAACCATGAAAATTGATCTCGGGTATATAGGAGCAATAGCTGCTCGAAATAGTGCCAAAATGCCATCCATACATGAAATCAAAAATCCATTAGCCGGAAAGCAAGTGGAAGTCATCAGAAATGGACAAGCCTATAAACTCACCATTTCGGATGAAATCAAACAGGTTCAAGACATGATGGCCATGACGGTAGAAGAGTTTTTTCAAAAAGATATTAATGTACAAAACGCAGACCCTTCCGATATTTTTTCGTATCGGCCACAGGATCAATGGCTAGTGTTTAGTCAATATTTACATGAATCCAAATACTTTGATTCTCTAAACGACGAAGAATTGAAGAAAATAGAATCCATCTTACAACACATAACGGATGGAATGGATAGTTTAGCGAAATATACAGGGATTAACCTTTTTGGAATTAAGAAACAACAGCCGAACTCTTATGAAGCCCATCTTGAATTGGCTTCTTCAACAGCTGCACTTCAACACTTCAGCGATACGTTTTTAAGCGGTGATGTAAAAACCGGATTCGATCAACTGATCCAAGATTATGTTCGTCACAATACGAAAAAAGCAATGAATTATAAATCTGTAGAGGAAATATTTATAGCAGCACGAGCCAAAATCAGACCATTGAATGCTCCGCTGACATACCAACAAAGCCGCGAGCTGTCCATGACGAATAAACTTGGAAAAACTGTTTATACAGATGAAGAAATCGAATCGATCATCCAAAATTATCAAGAAATGTTTAAGAGCATTCAAAATGAAGAAGATTTGTCCGCGGTGCTAGTTAAAGCGAAAGAACAACTGCTTTCGTTTGTCACGAAAGGGATCTCACCAAAGGATATAGATTACCAATTGGCAAGAGATTTTGTTGCAGAGCGTGCCGATGACACAATTAAACGAATCGAGAATTATTGGAAAATGATATGGCAAGGAAAACAATTGTTAAATAATGATGTTCAGAGATAACCAATGCCGGCTATCTCTTTTTTTATAAAAACCTCTTATCATATTAAGATTTTCAAAGTACCATATTTAAGACTTTAACCAAACATGCAATCTTACCGTGGAAGTAGGTGAAGTAGATGAAAAAAGGTAAAAAAACTAATCATCAATTTCTTGAAGAACTTTTTCAGGTTTGGGGGAATGAGTTTGAACCACTTGAGGAATATAAGGGGTATGATCAGCCAATAAAGGTTCGGCATAAACAATGCGGAAGAATTCTTGATAAAACCCCAAAAAACTTGATCACTTTAAAACTTGGATGTAGAATATGTAAAAATAAAGAGAATGGGAAAAAGAGAAGAAAGAACCACGATTGGTTTGTTAATGAGGTAAAGAAACTTGTTGGTAATGAATATCAAGTAAGGAGCGAATATACAAGAAGTAAAGACCCTATAAAAATGTATCATACAGTTTGTAACGAAGAATTTACTACTACTCCTGATGCATTTCTTGGTTCGAGAAATGGTGATGGAAAAAAGGAAACAGATGTCCAAAATGTTCAGGAAAATGGAAACGTGATACAGAAGCCTTTAAGCAGGAAGTTTATAAAATGTATGGAGATGAATTTGAAGTAATCGGGGAATATAAGGGCCGCCATGAAAATATTAAGATTTTACATAAAGTCTGCAACAATTATTTATATCCACGACCTCGCCACTTTTTAGATGGAAACTCATATTGCCAATATTGCAGTAAAAAGGAAAAAAAAGATACGCAACGTTTTAAAGAACAAGTATATGAATTAACCCGTGGTGCTAGTTGAGTGTCAGCGCTCAACCAGCCCTAGTGTGACCAAGGAATAAGCCAACAAGATGCCATCGAGTGCCACTTCAAACCCGGCCATGGAATTCGCTCGAATGTCGGTGATCCGGTATTGGTCTACGAGAATCGAAAACACCGTCTCGATGACTTTGCGTTTTTTCCTGATCCATTCTTCCCATGCCTTGGATGGGCCGTGCTTTTGATTGTGTCGAGACGGTGTCCAGAACGCGGCTTGGTGTTCTTCGTACAGCTTTTCTCGAAGAGCGTGGCTGATGTACCCTTTGTCCCCAAAGTTGTAGGGATGAGGGATTTGAGTCATCACCGTTTCAGCGGCTTTGACGTCGTGGCAGGACGCTTCCGTCACGACATAGCCCATGGCCAGCCCTTGATTGGTCACTTGAAGATGCAGCTTGAAACCGTAGTACCATTGCTTTTTGGAAGCACAATACCCCATATCCGCGATCCCTCGAAACCGCTTGACGCGCTGCATTCTTGCGGGATGGCACAACGGAAGAGGCAAGCTGTCGACGACCGCATAAGCATGGTGTTGGCCACGTTTCGCCAGCTCATGACGGATCCATTTGATGGCGAAACCAAGCGCCCGGCAGCGGCGGTTGTATCGGGAGCGTTCAAGAAACGAGCCGTTTGTGAACAAATTTCCCGTGACAAAACGATGCCAGGCTCGTTCGCAAGAAAAGCCCAGCAGCTTCCCCAAAAGGTGAACCGCTATGACCACTTCGTCTTCTTGCTTGACCAAGTGACGGTTGCGGCGATGAAGATACATTTGAATCAACGACAGTTGGGCAGAAACAAAACAGAAAATAGCGGCATATTGTTTTTGAAGTTTGGCTGGATCTGTAGTAAAATGAAAGTGCTCTTGCATGGGGGATCTCTCCTTTCGAATGTTGGGTGACACTTTCATTCTACTGGAGATCCGCCAGCAAGGGCTATTTTTATGCTTGATCAAGTTTATCTAGCACCACGGGTTACATAAAGAAGGAATGGTTTATCTTCATCCATATCATGTGATTTTCTACCCAAAATACAGACGAAAAGTGTTAGTCGGTGAGATGGAAAAAGATTTAAGAAAAATTTTTTATCAAGTGGTGAAAGAAAAGGATGTTGAAATCCAATCGTTAGAAATCATGCCTGACCATGTTCATTGGTTTATTTCCTTATGATCCAAGAATTCATATTCATGCGTTAATCCAGAAATTGAAAGGTCGAAGCAGTCGTATTTTTCGTGAAAAATATCCGCCCTTGAAAAGTCGACTGCCTTCCCTTTGGACTCGCGGCTATTTTTGCTGTACAGTTGGATGTGTTTCAGAAGAAACCGTTAGGAAATACATTGAAAATCAAAAACATGTGTAAAGGAGGTGGGTTGCATTGGCGGGAGCGAAAACACCAAGCTATGTATTGACGTTGCGGCTCCAGACAGAATCATGGCAAAAACATATCCTCGAAAAGCGGTTTGAAATCGGCCGCTGTTTGTATAACGCCTGTTTAGAGGAATGTTTGAAGCGGTACAAAAAACTCCAACATGATTCCCGCTATCAAGACCTTGCTCAACAGAAGCCCTCCAAAGAAAAAAATCGCCAACTTTCCGACCTGCGAACCGAGTACGGACTCTCCGAATATGCGATGCACGCTTTCGTTCAGCCAATGCAGCGCCACTTCCGCAAACACATGGACGCGCATACGGCGCAAAAAATCGCCACCAGAGCGTGGAAAGCGGTAGAAAGGTTCTTGTTTGGCGCTGCCAAACGGGTGTATTTTAAACGGTTCGGCGAAATGGGTTCGTTAGAGGGAAAATCGAATTCCGCAGGGATTCGCTTCAAAAGCCATGCCATCCATTGGAATGGGCTGATGATCCCTGTCATCATCCAACCAAATGATGTGTATGCCCATCTCGCCTTGCAAGACCGAATCAAGTATTGCCGCATTGTACGTAAACGGATTCGGGGGAAAGTAAAGTATTATGCCCAACTCATTTTGGAAGGGGTTCCGCCGCAAAAAATCAATCGGCAAACCGGCAAAGCCAAGCATCCCCGTGGTGAAGGAGTGGTCGGCATTGACATTGGCACGCAAACGATCGCCATTTGCGCTCCGAACGAAGTAAAATTGTTGGAACTCGCTCCAAGTGTGGATGACATCCATCCGGAAAAAAGGCGGCTGCAGCGAAAACTAGACCGGCAGCGGAGAGCAAATAATCCAAATAAGTACAACGAAGATGGAACCATCCAGCGAGGAAACAAAGAAAAGTGGGTGTGGAGCAAAAATTATATCAAAACAAAAAATCAATTAGCGGAACTGCAAAGGAAGTTAGCGGAAAAACGCAAGCAAGATCATAATAAGCTGGCAAATTGGATATTATCGTTAGGCAATGATATTAAAGTGGAAACAATGAATTATAAAGCATTGCAAGCAAGAGCGAAAGAAACAACGATGAATGAGAAAACAGGAAGGTATAATAGAAAGAAACGATTTGGTAAAAGTATAGCGAATAAAGCTCCAAGCATGTTTTTAGCCATATTAGACAGAAAATTACGGTATGACGGAAAAACGCTCAAAAAAATAGATACATTCTCTGCGAAAGCCAGCCAATATAATCATATCACGGGTGAATATGTAAAAAAGAGGTTATCCGAACGATGGAACGATATGAATGGCTGTAAAATTCAACGAGATTTATATAGTGCGTTCCTCATCATGAATGCGAAAGATCACTTAAAAGAAATCGATAGAGAAAAATGTTTTGCGACATGGGAAAGATTTAAGCGACTGCATGATAAAGAAGTAGAACGTTTAAAAAATAGTGGTAATAAATTATTAAGCAGTATGGGAATTTCAATGATGAAAAGCGTCTTGAACCGGGCGCACAGGGCGCTAAGCACCATTGAGGTGTTTGCCCATGAAAGTCTTGTGGAATGAGAGTGAGTGTCTATACGAAGGTATAGACGAAGCTCTTTAGTACACAAGAACCTGCCGACTTTAGTCGTGCAGAGGTTCAGATAGGAATAGAATGATTATTAATGATTAAAAGCCAGTCTTAATTGACCGGCTTTTAACATTTAACCATGTATAAGATACATTTCCCCAAAATATTTTGATTAACATTTCATAGAAAACTTGAATCTTAAAGTCTGTATCTAATCCATTTCCATGAAGAATTTTTGTAAACGTTCAGCAGCCATTCGATATGCCTTTTTCTTATCACGAGGGCCTATTGCAATTATTTCCATTCTTATCGGCTGTCCTTCAACCGGGCGATAAATAATTCTAATATTTAGTGACTTTGACTTAATCTTTGCAAAACCATGCAAGTCCCCATGTAACGATTCAGCAACTCCATCCGGCTTAAATAGGGGACCTTGCTTTGCCCTTCTTAAAATTTCTAATAAAACGGTTTGTCTATGTCCTTTATTAATCGCTTTAATATCTTGCTTTACATCCTCAACAAACCTCAGTTCAACATTATATTTTTCTAAAATAAGCTCCTGCAAATCTTCAAGTGTTTTCACATCAATCTTCCTCTAATAATTTCATTAATTCGTTTACATTAATATCTGCTTCATCAAAAATATCTGATAAAGTTTGATTTACAGGTTTATTCTTACGTGCATATGCCTCTTCCATAACAATTTGATCAAGTGCTTCTTCTACAACTTCTTTTATTTGAAGCAGTTGCTCAAAATAATCTATATCGACGACTACAGCCAGTGCATCTTTCTTTTTTGCATTTTGAATAACAAATACTTCATCTGAGACTCCATTTGAAAAACGATCAAGTATTTCTGATAATTTTTTTGTTCTAGAAATATCCGTAACACTTAAAACATTAGTTTTCAAAAAATTCAATGTGTTTGTATTGGCAATAGGATATTGTTCTTTTGTCAATGTATGAACACCCACTTTCCATCCTCCTTTCTTTAGTATATGCATTATTATCTATATTATACACATAATTTTACACAAAAAACAACACATTTATTTATGGCCTATATTCCATTTGTTAATACATTAATTCTTCGCATTCCTAACATATTTTTGTTATTACCTAAAGTACAGATTTCAAAAACATTACACCTTCCTTAATGCCTCAATCTGCTCTTCTTGTGATGATTCCAAATATATAGCTGTTGTCTGAATACTTTCATGCCGGGCCAACCTTCTTATAAGTTCAATCGGAGTTCCAGCATTAGCTAAGTTCTTGCAAAAGCTGTGACGGAAACGATGGGGAGTGATGTGGTCCATATTGGCCAGCTCTGCATATTTGTTCAACATCTTTTGTATTCCCCGCTCAGTAAAAAATGGGGAACGTTCGGAAACAAACAACCGCGGCGAGGATTTATGTATGTCCTTATCTAAGCCTTTCCGGTACTTTAGCCATTTACGTAAATTTTTGGCGTGTTTTTGAACCAGTATTACAGTGGCAAACTTATTCCCTTTGCCTTCCCGAATGATCACTTGAACATCTTTATCTTTTGTTATAATGTCGTTTATTTCTAATGAAGAAACCTCATTTACCCGCAGTCCTGAATAAAGCATTAAATCGATAATGGCTAAATTTCGCAGCCGTTTGAATTCATTTGGCTCCAATTGTACATAACTAATGAAGCGGTCTTGTTCTTCTTTTGTCAGCCATTTTGTTTGATTTGCCCCATTAGCATAATCCAGTTTTTCGACTTTGATGCGTGTCATCGGGTTGTCCTTAATGATCCCGCTGGAAAGCAAAAAGGCAAAGAAGACTTTCAATGCAACGATGTATTTATTAATGGTCGCCGGTTTCCGTTTGCATTGATGTTTTAAGTAGCTTATATATTCCTTAATATCGATTGGACGAGTTTCTTCTATTATATATTCTCCATCCCGCTGCTCTTTCCATGTTAAAAAATGAACGACTGTTGTCCGGTACGACGCAATGGTTTTTGGGTCTTTCGCTTCTTCATATAAATAGCTGACAAACGGATCGACATAGTTCTGCATAACAAGCTCTCCCTCTAGAAATGTTGATTTATCAAGGCTTTTCGGCCCCTCAGGGGTGTCCAAAAAATATTTTTCGACAAAATCTCTTACATCCTTTTTCAGTTTTGTGGATATCTTACAGACCTAGGGTGCGCTTCGCGGCCACGGCTGGGGATATTTTCCTTCCGTGGGGAGAAGCGTATTCGATGCACCCTTTGGATCTCCGCGTCGCTGATGAGGACGAACCCTCCCATGTCTCCGGGCGTCTTCGCGCCAACATTCCCTCGTTCGGTCTCGTCATCAGGCGGAGGCCGGCCAAGCTCCTTTGGGGACTCAAGGTCGAATGGATAAAATCACGCCAGCTTCTCCGGTGTCATCTCGTTGTCCAACGATTCTTCCGTTCGCAGGGGGAGGCCTTAGGCCGCCCGTTGCACTTGGGACAAGACGTCCTGCTTCATTCGCTCCGCGTCAAACGCTTGTTTCTTCGTACAAATCGCAAACAGCACATTCAACAGCTTCCGACACAAGGCGACGATGGACTGCTTTCCGGTCAGCGGGTTGACGGGGCGGGTCGTGTAATATTCATGCAGCTCGCGAAACGCCTCGTTGTGCCGGATCAGCGGAATCACCGCCCGAAACAGCACCGATCGCAGCCGTTTCCGTCCCCGTTTGGAGATGTGCTTTTGCCCTTTGCGCTGGCCGGAGGAGTTCTCCTTGAGCGTCAGACCCGCCAACTTCACCAATTGGCGCGGGTCCCGATAATGGGCGAAGCTGCCGATCTCCGCCAACAGATCGATGATCGTGGCGTCTCCCAACCCGTCGACCGTTTTCAACCATTGATACTCCATCGTCGTTTGAACCAATGCCTTCAACTCGGCGTCCAGTGCGGCGATCTCCGCCTCCAATTGGCGGTATCGGCGGACGAGCGCGGCGATCTCAAACCGGGCCATCGTCGTCCCTTCCGTCACCCCAATGGAGTCCTTCGCGGCGTTGATCAACGCCTGAATTTTGGCCTTCTGCGGGCATTTCAGCCCTTCGCTTTGCCGGTACACCTCAAGAAGCTCCTCCACCGCCCGGCCGGCCATATCGGCTGGAAGCGGCGTCCACTCCAGCACCGAAAGCGCCGTTTTCCCCAGGTCGCGAAACACCGTCCAAAACTCCGGAAAATATCGGTCGGTCCAGCGGACGATCGCGTTTTTCACCGCCGTCTGTTCCTTGCGGAGCTTCTCTTTGAGCGTGCTCCCGACGCGCAAATCGGCTTCGATCTCGTGCAACAGCCGGGGGACGAGGAATCGTCCGTCTTTCGCCAGTCTGGCGATGACCAGGGCGTCTTTGGCGTCGTGTTTCGTCGGCAGGTTGTCATCGAGTTCTTTCGACCGGCACACATGCGCCGGGTTGACCATGACCAACGGGATCCCGTGCTCCTCGAGGAAGTAGGCGAGGTTCAACCAGTAGTGCCCGGTCGGCTCCACCGCGACGATCACCTGCGGCTTTCCGAACGCTTGCATCGCCTCCTGAATCGCTTCATACAGCTGGCGAAAGCCCTCTTTCGACTGGAAGATCGGGAACGATTTGCGAAGCACACGCCCCCGGTCATCCACGAAGCAGGCGTAGTGGGTTCGTTTCGCGATATCGATGCCCACGACAAGCGTTTGTTCGGTGACTTGATCAATTTTATAGTTTTGTGTACAATTCATCTGAAGTCCTCCTTGGTATGGTGAGTGATGTGTTTGACACCCCTGCATCATACCAAGAGGGCTTTTTTTGATCAAGTCCCCGGAAAAGCTCCTAACGGGAATGCTCCTTAAAACAGAACATTAGTTCTTATATACTATTCTATTCCTTCTTCTTTTCCTTTTCAATTCTTAATCTTTCGACAAATTTCGAGTGGTGACAGGCACGCATGCCTACTTTTACCAACAAGCACCCTTCAGCTCTAGGCGCAAAAAAGAAAGACCTCACAGAGATTTCTCCCTATGAGGCCTTTCGACATTTTTCGGGCGGTGACAGGCACCTATCCCAATGAGGGGTTTACGCAAAAGGAAATAGGAGAAATACTGGGAAGAACCCAGTCAACAATTTCTAGTTGGTTAAGTAACATGTAAAAAACATTCTAATCATTTCAGCAGTGTTCCAGCGGCTAAGTTTTTTGATTTCAAACTACGTCATACATCTATCCATTTCCCTTAAAAAACAAGTTCCTTGGAGAATTTTCTCTCCAAGGAACTGCTTCGATAATATAAGCGTATTAATTATGCGCTAAACTTGAACATGCAAGTTATGATCCTGTCTACTTGTACCATCAATGATGAAAGGAGTATTCAATGCCTGCGAGATTTTAAAAAGTGTCTCTACTCTAGGGCTTGTAAGCCCCGCTTCAATTCTCCCAATCGTGGATTTTGGAACTCCAATACGGTCTGCAAGTTCCTGTTGAGACATATTCAGCTGCTTCCGTCTTGTTTTGATCTGTGCAGCTATAGTTCCCTCTAATTGAAGTTTTTGAACATGCTGCTCGCCTCGAATAGCTGCATATTTCTTAAAAAAATCACTCATTCTTTTTCCCTCCCAGTTGATCAATAAAGGTAAGGATCAAAAGCGCAATAACTTTCATATGCTGATTCGGCAGGCTCAATATCCTCTCGTCTTATCGTTCCGTTATACTGCTTGTTGAAATAATGAAGCAATATGACTTTTGAAAAATTGTGAACTGCAAATATAATCCTGTGATTTCCAGTTTCTCCACCCTTTATACCCCATCTGTAAAAATTATCATAACGGGTATTCATGCTAAGATGTTTTAATGACGGAGGAGTTATATCGTCCGGAACGCTGTTGTCCTCCGGATCAGACGGATATGGATTATGTTGAATAATCGTAAGTTGCCTTGCATATACATCAGCAACACGACACCATATACCCGGACGACCTTTTTGTCTAAGTTCTTGCTCTGCCTTACTCAATAGATAATTTTCAAATTCCTTTACATTTCCTGTGTATATTACCTCAAACAACATCCTCTACCCTTTACTAATAATTATTATTATACATATGATAGCATTTATGCTACTGAAAAGCAATAATTTATAATTACATTTTCCTTAATGCTTGCACCTGTTCCTCTTTCGATGCATCTACATAAATGGCTGTTGTTTGAATGCTTTCATGCCGAGCAAGCCGTCTAATAATTTCAATGGGCGTTCCGGCATTGGCTAGGTTTTTGCAAAAACTATGACGGAAGCGGTGCGGGGTAATGTTCTTCATGTTGGCTAAATCCGCGTATTTAGTTAGCATTTTTTGAATGGCTCGCTCTGTTAGAAACATGGATCTTTCTGATACGAATAAGCGTTGAGATTCTTTATGAGTGCTCTTCTCAAGGTTTTGACGGTATTTTAACCACTTTCTCAGGTTTCTTGAATACTTTTGAACGAGCAAAACAGAGGCATATTTATTACCTTTCCCTTGGCGAACAATAATTTCAACATCATTTCCTTTGACTTGAATATCGCTTAATTCTAAGGATGCCACTTCGTTGACCCGCAAACCCGCATAAAGCATTAAGTCGATAATCGCAAGATTCCGGAGGCGCTTAAACTCATTCTTCTCTAACTCAACATAGCTTATAAACCGTTCTTGTTCTTCCTTGGTTAACCATTTTGTTTGGCTAGAACCTTGAGCATACTCGATTTTTTCCGTTTTGATTCTGGTCATTGGGTTATCTTTTACCAAGCCTACCTCAGTCAAATAAGAAAAGAACACCTTTAGTGCAGCAATATATTTGTTGATGGTTGCTGGCTTTCGTTTGCATTGATGCTTCAAGTAGCTTATGTATTCCTTCACATCGACTGGACGAGTTTCTTCTATTATAATGTTCCCTTCCCGCTGTTCATACCATTCGAGAAAATGGGCCACCGTTGTTCGATAAGAAGCAATTGTTTTTTTATCTTTTGCTTCTTCATATAAATAACGAACAAATGGGTCAATAAACTGTTGCACGGCACACCTCCATAAACAAATACTTTTAAGAAGATACTGTTATCGCTCGGGGTTGACATATTAAAATCAAATGTACATTAATAAACATCATTCTTTAGCAGTGTTTTGAAAAAAATTATGCGAACAATTTTAATTAAGCTTTTAAATAATTCTGCGAACAATTATGAACTGATTAGAATGTTACTTATCGCAGAATGGTAATTCTACGACCAATTATTATGTATAAATCAGGGGGAATCACCCCATACCCGTCAAGTTAGCGGTATAAAATTTTTTAGGATGATACGCATGTTCGAAAAATCAATCAAAGGATGAAGAGAAAACCAAATGCTGGGCATGCCAAATAACCCTCAAGAAGAGGGTTATTTGGCATTTATATCCATAACCCACACTACCATATCCCCTATTTCTTTAAAAGATCCGATACCGTTTCCTCTCCTTTCCTTCGGTCTTTCCTCGCGTGTTTCCTTAACAGAGACAGGAGAGATGGAAGGGCGGTTTCCATCGCTTGGGGATGCAAAAGAAACCGATGCCAATACGATTGGAGGATGTTAAGCGCTTTCCATTCACTGATCTCGATTCCCTCCCGTTGATGCCAATACCTTCGGGCTTGGAACAGAAGAGTCTGCGTGACTAAAATGGCAATCAATGTCCCATATAAGTGGCATTCGAATCGTTCCTTCTTCATCTTTTTGACACGGTCAAGGTCAAATAAGGATTTCCAGCCCTTAAATAACAGCTCCACTTGCCAGCGCAGCGAATACAGCTCATAAACTTGTTGCGCATCAAACGATTCTTGTGGTAAATTGGTCAGTAAGATGTGATATTTCTTTTGTTCAAGGGTTTGGCGTGACAGCGCCTTCCCTTTCTTTTTTTCCTTTTTCCGCACGTACGCCAGCCGTTTTTCCCATTAGACGGCGAAAAATCAGACGCGGAACATACAGGCGTTGGTGTCCGATATACACGTGTTCCACTTCCACGGCTTCCCCCTCGCCCAATCGATTTCCTATCGATTCCCAATCCCATTCGTGCCACTCCCCGTCCTGTTTGATATAGACTTTGATATTGGAACGCAACCGGGTAATATAATAAGCACCTCGAGCATCGATCTCCGCCAGCGTGGCGAGTGAAAAAAACCCCAGATCCCGAATGCAAAGGTCATTCGGTAAAATCGTGTGCTGGGTATGATAAGCAAAGCGGGCATCGGAATCATTGGCCTGTTGGACGCACAGCTGAAGACAGGTGCCCGATAACAGCTCATACTCAAATTGGATTTTGGCGCCAGATGAAACCGAACCTTGATAGTCCTCACCATAGTCGGTCGGAAGTAAAAAACTGGTAGAGTCTAAGATCCGCAGACGGGTGAAACAAGCGCGATACGTTTCGGTGATGGAAGAGAGTGCCGGACGTTGATGCATCAGGAGAGTAAAAAAGACCTCTTTTAAAAACGCCACGGCACGAGGCGTAAACCGCTGATTCAGTCCTTCATTCGAGAGAGAGCAATCATGCCAGAGCGCCAAATCGGCACACAACCGCTGAAGCGACTGACAAGCGAGCGATCCGTCTCCCCAAGCACATAGCGTCAGAAAGGCTTCCGCTGTTAATGAACGCTGCCGCTGAATGAATCCGACTTTCCGTGCCAGACGGGTCAGTTCTTCAGAGGAGAAGAGTTGACGAATCGTTTTTATCCATGCCTTCATCTTTTTTGCCATCAAAAAACAATCCTTTCCAACGATGATTTTCGTTAGAAAGGATACCATGTTTTTGGCGCTGAAAAAAGATCAAATTCTTAACTTGATGGCTATGGACATGGGCCCCCACTCTTGCCTATCTAGTCGCTCGAACTAGACGAAATACCGTATTACCACAATTTCGACAAGGCGGTACACGCTCGCCTTTTACACACGTTATTTCATTTCCACATTTTGTACATTTATATATCCCCGATTGTTCAACAGTACCACCTGTTCTAATAATGGTCAAAACTATCATCCCCTTTCTTAATATTAAATAAAAACAAAAACAGCCATGATTATTTTGCTTAATCGTGGCTGTCCTTGATAATCATAACATTTTTTTAATACCTGACAATATTTTGCTTTTTTCGATTCTTTCGACAAAATTCAGGGAATGACAGGCACCCTCCTATTTAGGATGCCGAAATGGTGGATACCCTCCATTCATACATGGTTCTCCTGCCAGCTGATACAAACTGATTACCTCTAACTGCGCATCATTGGAAAGCTCCGGCAAAATCGTAGGAAACGTTTCCGCTAATAAACTTTTCCCACAGCCGGGCGGTCCAATCATCAACACATTATGCCTGCCTGCCGCAGCGATTTCTAATGCTCGCTTTGCTTGATGATGACCAATAATATGTCGAAAATCTCGATCATTCTTTAATGGAGAATGAAAATGTTCGGGAGTCGTTTGTTGCGGAGATAATGGAAGAACATGTTGTCCTTGCAGCCATTGAACCGTTTCTTCTAACGTCTGCACAAACACACAATTGAAATCTTTCAAATGATGAAGAGGAAGTGTGGAATCATAGGGGAGATACATTCTTTTGAAACCAAGCTTCTTTGCCGCTAATACAGCAGGAAGCATGCCATCTATCGGCTGAACCGTTCCATCTAACGATAAAGCTCCTAAAAACACATCATCCGTAGAAATGAGCTCTTTGATCTGACCTTTCGCCTTTAAAATCCCGATCGCCATCGCCAAATCAAACATCGGGCTATGCTTCTTCCGCTCTGGTGGAGACAAATGAACAATGATTTTCCTATCTAAAACATCACAGCCAAAAGAATAAAGTGACGCAAGAACGCGTTCCTTCGCTTCTTTCACAGATGCATCCGGCAACCCAACAATCACCATCGCCGCAAGCCCCGGCACCTCCTTCACCTCCACCTGCACACGATACCCTTCTAATCCCCTTAATCCAATACTTGAAATCTTAACTGTCACTCATTCATTCCTCCTTAAAACAGAACATTAGTTCTTATATACTATTCTATTCCTTCTTCTTTTCCTTTTCAATTCTTAATCTTTCGACAAATTTCGAGTGGTGACAGGCACGCATGCCTACTTTTACCAACAAGCACCCTTCAGCTCTAGGCGCAAAAAAGAAAGACCTCACAGAGATTTCTCCCTATGAGGCCTTTCGACATTTTTCGGGCGGTGACAGGCACCTATCCCAATTGGTAACTAAATGAACTGACATAGTTTGACACCTCTTTTTACCCTTAATTTGCAACAAGCATTTCCTAAAGCCTAATTCAACAAGATATAGCTTTAATCCTTCCATTATTCGTGCATCGTTACTTTTCCAGAAGCCATGTCGCTTTGCCTTTTTTCTTTTTAATCGAAGGAAAGGAAGGAAAAGGAAAAGCCCCGCAGAGATTTCTCTCCGCAGAGCTTTTCGACATATTTCGATAATCTTCGGGGCGTGCCAGGCACGCATCCCGAATAAAACAGTGCATCGAAGACTTCAATAACCTTATAAAACAACAAGGGCATTTAGTCGAACAATTAAATCAGTTAATAAAAGAAAAAGAAGAACACTCGATACCTCTAGTACCAACCATTCAAAAATTAATCGAACACGGTCTAAGCAGAGATGAAATTCTAGATATAACGAATATTTCATCAGAAGAATTTGATCGCATTGTTTCTAAAGATAGACGCTGCCAACTACCGTATATTTATTTAAACGATGAGGAATCGAAAGAATTTAAGAAACTGCTTGAAGATATTCATCAATCAAAAGATATATATGAACTAATCGATGAAGAAAAAGAAAGAGAAAGGATCAAGTTCATCCATGGCGTCTTGCTTCGATATCAAAAGGAAATGGATCTATTATCCCTGCAAGAAAACGAAGATAGCGGGGAAAAGATGGTGAAATACTTGGAAAGAGCGGTTAAAAACGAACAGGCTAAAAGTGCTTACTATGCATTGGTCCGTATCTTTGGAAACGAAATAAAACGGAAAAGAGAAGAAGTTTTGATTAAAGTCGCAGATGACTAGATATCATCCATTTCAGGGTAAAGCCATTGTCGCTTTGCCTTTTTTCTTTTTATCTTTTTAATCGAAGGAAAGAAAGGAAAAAGAAAAGCTCCGCAGAGATTGCTCTCCGCGAGACCTTTCGTTGATCATCCTTACTCTAACGTTATATTAGCAACGTTCTTTCCGCCACGAACAGCCTGTACGTTTACTTTCATATCCTTATACTCTTCTTTTAGCTCTTTTGCGTATTTTTCTGCTAATTTCTTTGCATCCGCATCGCTAACTTTTTTATCTAACACCAACGTTCCTACTGCCATGCCATTTTGCGTGTACACTTGACCGTCAAGCACACCTTTCTCTTCTTTCACTTTCTTCGTAAGCTCTTTATTTTGCTTCGGCTCATTTGTTTGCTCATTTTTGACCGTTGATTCTTCCTTCTTTGGTTCATTCGCTTTCTTTTCTTCGTTTGCTGAACAACCAACTGCTAGCAGTAACACTAGAAATAGGCTAATCCATATCTTTAATTTCATCGCTTATACCCCCTATTAATTGTTATATATTATAACGTTTAACACTATCCCTCTAAACAGGGAAACATTCTTCTACAAGACATATTCGAAATGTCTATTCGATAAATTTGGAAAGTGTAATAGTTGCGTTCCCGAAAAAGAAAAGCCCCGCAGAGATTTCTCTCTGCAGAGCTTTTCGACATATTTCAGATGGTAACAGGCAATAGCCTTTATTATTAATACTGTACTGATAAATCAGCTGCAGTTACGGCGTTGCCAGAATTAATATCTTTGTTTACTACTACTTTAAGTACATTAGAAGTTGCAGTAGTAGAGTCTTTAACATACACATATCCAAGAACTGTACCTGCAGCGATATTTGTATTAGCATTTCCAGTAGGAGCTACAGTAACAACACCATTATTATAAGTTGCAGTTAAAGTTACACCAACTGTTGTTGGTAGAGTGTTATTTTCTGTTCCTGCAAATGTAGCATCAGCATCTACAATAACGTTAGCAGTAGCAAGAGATGCATTGTAGTTATTAGATACTACAAATGTATTATCTAATGCACCGCTTGGTTTGATAGTAATAGCTGCAGGTGCAAGTAAGCTGCTTTGTAGAGCAGTTGCTACGCTAGCAGTATTAATTGGTGTTCCAGCAACGTTAGTAATAGTAGCCGCAGGTGCAAGTCTCATTACAGTACCTGATTGTGCTATGAAGCCTGCATAGTCAGCAGTAGTACCTTCAAATGTTACTTTAAGCTTGTTAGTATCAACAAGTTCGAATGTTGCATCAGCTGTGAAATCTGCACTAATAACATCTTTATCAAATGTAATTGTTGCAACTTTTCCACCAGCTGTTGAACCATTAATATCTAACGTCAACGAGTCTGTAGTATTGTCATCGAATACTAAACCATCAGTTACAGTTCTAGCTGCACCAGTCCATCCTGTTAATAGAGATTCTGGATCGACGGATTCTGCAAATGTAATTGTAATTGATTCTTTACCTGCTGCTTCAATTGTTCCAGCATAGTCACCAGCATCGTATTCAACTTTGGAGATACCAAAGTTATAAACGCTTATATCACCAGCTGGTAAAGCAACACCATCAACACGAGTTAAGCCGTCAGACTTAACAGTAACTGTATAAGTTCCGTTTGCTGGTAAATCATCAGAAGTTGTAAGAGTGATACCTGTTGTGCCGTTTGCAACAGCATTACTTACAGTATAAGTCTTACCATTAGCATCCTTAACTGTAAAGTCACTAGCTACTGGTTCAGCTGGAGTAGTAGCTGGGCTTTCAAAGAACAACTGAATTGTTCTAGCACCAGTTACTGCAGCCTTCTCAATTTTAGCAGCAAGCTTCTTAGTTACAGCCACTGCTTTATTTGGAACTAATTTGTTACCATATACATCTTTTGTAGATGTAGTCGCTGCAGATGTTACTGTATAAGTACCCGCATCAATATCGTCTTTTAATGTAATAGTGATAGTTGCGTTACCATCAGCATAGTTGTTTGTGAATGTAACGCCAGTAACATCTTTCGTAGTACCATTTGATTTTACTACGAAGTCGCTAGCTTGAAGAGTATCAATATATGTTTTAACGGTTAACTTAATTGTGCGTTTATCTGTAGCCTCTGCCTTGCTTACAAGTGAAGTGCCAAGATCAAACGCATATGCAGATGGTGTCGTTACAGCAATTGAACCAGTGCTAAATGGAGAGATTAATTTTCCATTAGCATCAGCAACATTTGACAATTGTACGCTAGTAGTTGAACCAAGAGTACCCTCTGGAAGAGTAATCTTAAATGCTTTATTACCAGAGTTTGGTAATACATCTACTGTTGCACCAGAGATCGCATCTAAAGACTTAGTACCAACTGCTGTTTCAACAAGCCATTTTGACTTGTCTAATGCAGAGTTATTACCAGACACGTTAAGAGCTGTGTCGAACGAAACAACAATAGTTTGATTATCTAGGTTAGTGTCATCTTTGTAAGCTTTAACGACATCTGCAGAAATAGTTGTTACACTTGAAATCGAAAGTTTTTGAGTTGTTTCAGGAATTTCACGGTTTAAGCCATCTTTTACGCCCGATACTTTAAGCGTATAATCTCCATCTTTTAATGGAGTGTATAATTTTACTAATTTGATGTCTTTTTCACCGCTAGGTCCGTGATCAATTTGTTTAATAGGAACTACTTTACCATCTTTATCAGTGAGTGTGTATTTAGATGTTAAGGTTTCATTAATATCAACGTTATACTTAACTTTAATAGTTTGTTTATCAACTAAGGTAATTGACTCAACAGCAGGATTTACGTCGTTTACTACAGTTAATGCAAACTTCTTAACAGGTGCAGTATTACCAACGTAATCCTGAACTCCTTTAACAAATAAGTTAATATTTCCAGCTGGGATTAAATTACCAAACTCTACGCGATAAGTTTTTTCATCTACTTGTAATACACCTGTAGCTTTGTTTGCATCGTTGCTTTCAGAGCCATCTGTGTTCCAATAGAAGTCTTCTTTTTGAGCATCAACTGGTTTATTAAATTTCACTAAAACATATTTTTGGCTGATAACAGATGCTTCTACAGCTTCTGGTACCGTAGTATCTGCTTCATACTTAATATCTTGAGCTACAGAAGGAACTTTGTATCCAGCGTAGTCAGTGATACCTTGATCGTTATTTAAGAACAAACGATAGTTTTGTCCAGCTACCATGTAAGTATTAAGTGTAATAATTACACGAGTATTGTCAGCTGTTACATAGTCAACTCTTCCATTAGCACCAGCAACTAAATCAGATCCAGTAGGAGCATTATCCTTGTCAAGAGCTTTTACTACAAAGCGCAATGTATTGTTAGCATTCTTAACTGGTTCACTGAAAGTAACTTGGATTTTATTTAATCCTAGCACTTTAACATCTTTTACAGTTGGTACACTTAAATCATTAACCGTGAAGTCTGCAGTTAAATCAGATCCAAGTGTTGTACCGTTTGCAAGTTTAAGATCCTTTTTAACTTTTAAAGTATAAGTTGAACCGTTGTTAAATGCTAAGTCGTTAGCTGGGTTGCTATCAATATCAAGAGTGATAAGTGCTTCTTTATCACTTAATGCTACGATTTGTTCAATAGCTTTAGTACCTTCAGGACCTTTAATTTCAAAGTTCGCACGATCTTCTAGAGATACGCGATTAATTGCTTTGTTAAATGTTACTTTAACTTGTTTAGCGTTAATCGCACTTACTGTATTAGTTTCGATTTTGAAACATTTTTTATAAACTCAAATCTCTAGTTCAATTTTATTTCCGCTTGACTCAATTTCTTTTCGATTTCAAATATAAGTTTTACTGTTGAATTAAATGCGACTTCAGCATCTTTATCATTAACATCTGTTTTTCCTCTGTGTATTATTTCATTTCTTATTGAATATGCATTCGTATACCATTCATTGTAGGCTTTAGTTCCTTTTATACTTATTCCTGTAATTTCTTTGAGATAAATTGAAAGAAGTTCTTCCCTTACATTCCCATTTATTATTGCCTCTTTATAATCTTTTTCTTTTGCATTTTTCCCCTTACCAGGCAACTTTTTAATACCTTTTAGCTCGCACGCTCTTAAAAGTCTATCCTGTACAAAAACCTCAAAGGCTGTACCAATCTTTAGAATTGCTAAATCGTATTTTCTATTTAAATGTCCTTGCTCTTTAGCATCTAATAAAAGCTTTTGATAAAGCTCGAGCTCTTTTCCACTTTTCAAAAGATTGCTAAACCAATTCATTGCTTCTTTAGACAAAGGAGTTTTCTTTACTGGCTTTTTAGTAAGATTATCCCAATTCAATTTTGTACTGTGAAACTTAAAAGTCTGATTTAAAATTCCACTGTTTATATCCCCATTTTCTGATACTAATACCTCAACAATTGGACAATCACTTATATTAGGTAAATATACATCTTTTTCCTGTGAAACCCATTGATACAAACGAATGAAATGTTCTAACATATCTTCTGATAGCTTTAAAAATTTATTGTATATTTCTTTATTTTGTAAACTTCTGATGTTATCAATATTTAAGTGTACATTAAAAATCGAATAATTAGTTGGCTCAATGATACCGCCACTATAACTATCTCGATCTTTAAACTTTCTAATATACCTGATTGGAATTGACTCGCGATCTCGAACAGCCTCTAACTTTATTATTTCGATGTTAGAGAGCGAATCATTTTTTTCAACATTTTGAGGCGGACATAACCATTCATATGTATCCCTAGTAAATGAAAATATTTTATCTCCTTGTCTCATAGTAGTTGAAATTATTGAAGTTTCATTACCTAACTTTACAAAAAAACCTACGTTTGGAGGAATTGGTAATGAAAGGTGTATATCAAAAAAATACCTGAATACAATAACACCCAATTTTCACACACCCTTCCTTAAATAATCCATCCCTAACGTTTTACATCTCAATAGATTGGTACACCTTTCATCAATCCATTTTATTAAATTTTTGCAAATGTACAAAACATTTACTTTATTTAACATAAAATCCCTTCAAAAAGAACGAATCCAAAATCCGCTCTCTCATTTGAATATAAGTAAAAATCGAATTTGTTATATAAAAATCAAAAGGAGGAGTATTTATGTCCAAACACATAAATACTCCTCCCGATCAATTTATATTATGTAGTCGAAACGACTCATATTTTCAAAATAAAAAACTCGCCAAGACTATGCTCGCGAGGTTCGTTAAGACGGGAATATTCCCTCTTAACTACCCTCAATTATACAACATTTTTTTATAAATTCAAGTGTTTTATTCAAAATAATACATCATCAATTTTTTGGCTGTGTAAAATTTTCGAACGAATTGTAGGCAAAGGGTCAATAACTTTGGAATCAGGGAATTTAAGGAGGATTTTTTCTGTTTCAACCTGCCACAAATCTCTTGCGCAAATTGTAGTAACAAAATCCACTATTTCACACCCAGCATGAGTAATTGTGTTATTCTTTGCTACTTCATTTTTTCCAATAAATCGAATTTCATCAAACAGTTCAGTGACTGTTTGCGGTCGAAAATGTCTCGTACCTAACGTAATGGAATGATGATAGGCTTCTTTAATATCATCTCTTTCTCCAAGACCGATATCACCATCATATCGTAACTTTGTAATTTTCTTTCTTCTTTTCTTTTCTGTATGATGCAAATCCAATAAATAATAACTCATCAAATTTAAATGCTCCCGAAAAGCAATATATGGATGATAATAAATATGATGCTTTCTGTAGGTGCTCGAGACCGATCGAATATGATGGGATGGATTCCATCGATAACCTGTTACTTGAATAATAAAAGGCAAATCTTGAATCAAGGATAATAAATCTTGATAAAAGTGATATAGCTTTTCATAATCTAATTCTTCATTCGAATTAGAGAAAATGTTCTCCCATGTTTCATTATGGGCGGATTTTGGGTTAAGCAAATGTTTAATATCCGCAAAATGCATCGCTTGTCCAAGAGGAATGCCATAATCATCTCTAAATTCCATCCATCTTTTTTCGATCTTATTGATATAATCTTCCGTTTCCGCTGTTATGCTTGCAATGGTGTAATATCGATAAGGATGGTTAGGAATGTTCTCGATTTTTGACTCGTCAAGATATGTAATGCAGTTAATTTTTGATTCTGAAATCGTAGATCTTCCCTTCGATATTATCGTATATTATGTATATTTCGGATGGTATTGGATATACATATTATATAGTAATTAGGCATAGTCCTGAATTACAAAAGCCCCTTTCAGGCATAGTCCCGGAAAGGGGTCTTCATTTGTTATTATACTATATAATTGGCTCATGTATCAGTAATTTATATACCAAAACTCCTCTCGAAATACCTAATGATGTATGTAACTGATTAGTAATAGAATACTTATTTACACCATCGATAAACTTCTCTTCCCCGGTCAGAGATTTTCTTCAGCATTTCCAAAAACTCCTCTCCCACCGATTGATTCAAACCGATTTTATGTTCACACAATTTGATCATTTACACATGAAAAACGACTTAATCCCCAGCAAGCTCCCTTGGGATTTACTCAACTAAGTCAACATGGTCATCTGTAACCATCTTTATTCGGTATAACCATGACAATTTTGGATAACCTGTGAGTTGGATACTATCCATTTTTCACATCTCCCGTTGTATGATGATCCTTTTTATTTTCATGCTTTTTCTGCCCAAGATGTATCCCCATCCCTTTGCAAAAAAAATTCTGGGAATTTTTTCTTTAAAAATGGATCATAATAGAAAAAAATAACTGTTTCATGAAAGGAAGTGAGCGAACAGAAGAATTACAACGTATTTTCAGAAGCATAGTCTACGCCAACTCACACAACAAGACTGCTGCCACAATATAGGAGGAGTAGATAATTTGAAAAAATGGATACATCAACAAATGAAGTCTACAGATAAAGGAAAACAAGCGATTCGGTATTGTGCAAAAGTGTTTGATATGGACCCTCTTGTGGTTCAAATGATTCTTATGCAACACCGTCCCGAAAATTTTCAAGATCTATACAACTTTATAACGCCGTCATTTTCTCAACTACACAATCCATTTCTTTTAAATGACATGAAAAAGGCAATCGATCGAACGCTTAGAGCAATCGAGAATAGGGAAAGGATTTTTGTATTTGGGGATTACGATGTAGACGGGCAAACCGCCACTACGTTACTATACCAAGCTTTGTCCTTTCTAAACGCCGATGTAAGGTTCAAAGTTTCGCTAAGGTCTGAGGGATATGGAATTACTCCAGAGGCAGTTGAAAAAATGGCGGCTGATGGGGCATCACTCATAATTACCGTTGATAACGGTTCTTCGGCACATAGCGCTATGCAAAGAGCAAAAGAGTTAGGAATCGATGTCATCGTCACCGACCATCACGAAGTCTTACAAGGGCACCCGGATTGCTATGCATTTATTAATCCAAAGAGAACTGACAGTACCTACCCTTTTGACTCTTTATGTGGCGCGGGTGTTGCCTTTAAATTTACTCAAGCGTTGTTGGAGAGTTTAAGCTATGACTGGGAAGAACACTTTCAAAAGTATATTGAATTGGCAGCACTAGGGACGATTGCTGACATGGTCCCACTGATTGGCGAAAATCGAACCATTGCCGCTTTAGGAATGAGGGTGATGAACGAAGGCGGAAAAAACCGTGCAATTCAGAGTTTGGTTAGTAGTTTAAAAATTGCACGAATTGACAGCTCCGCTATTTCGTTTCAACTCGCTCCCATTCTTAATGCTTGTGGTCGAATAGGGAATCCAAATTTTGCGGTCAACACACTGTGTAACCCGAATCCTTCACTTGAGGAAATCCGTCATCTTATTCACTTGAACAATGAACGAAAGAAATTGACAGCGGAACAATTTCAACAAGTCGATGAAATTATCGTTCGTCAAAAGCTATACAACCACCCTGTCATCATTGTTCAAGATGTTCTTCATGAAGGAATAATAGGAATTCTTGCTTCCAGGATTGCCGAAAAATATCAACGACCAGCCATTGTCATTAACCACGAAGGAAAGGGATCCGCGCGAAGCGTACAAAATACGAAGTTTTCCATTGTAAATACGATCAAGCGTTGTGAGCAGCACCTAGAAAAGTACGGTGGTCATCAAGCCGCGGCTGGACTAACCATCGATCTAGAACGTTTACCTGCGTTTCAGCAAGCCATTCAGCAATCTGCCAAACAAGAACCAATGATTCAGCCTTTGGCTAACTATCAAATGAAAATTCCAATTACCCAATTCCCTGATCATTGGCGGGAAGAACTATTACGACTTGAGCCGTTTGGAATGGCAAACCCAAAGCCTGTTTTCTTGAGCGAAAACACGTGTGTAGGTTACTCAAAAGCATTCGGACACAACGAAGAACATTTATTAATTGGCTCGCAAGGGAAAACGTTATTCGCTTTTCGATTTGGTTACATGAAGGAGTTCCTGGGAAAATTCATTCCGGTGTTATATACCTTCGATTCATCTAACTCACAACATTTTATCGTGCAAGATTTGAAACCCGGAGAAATGCAATACATTGGAATGCGCTCTGGTTAAGTCCATGACTTCAAAAACAACAAACGCTTTCCAGATGAGTAAATGAAGGAGGTTATCCTATCCATGTCAACAGCATTAGGCAATCGGATTAAAGCTCTGCGACAAAAGCATAATTTAAGTCAAAGCTTATTGGCTGAACAGCTCGGTTTCTCTCATGCTTATATTGGCTTTCTTGAAAAAGGGATTAGAAGCGGAACAGAGGAAACCATTCGAAAAATCGCTGAATTTTTTCGTGTCGATCCCGATGAATTGCTTAGTTTAAGGGATGAAAAACTGAATGACCAGGCTTATGACATCAAAACAGAAAAAACTGGTTTATCTTCCCTTCCACCGTATATGGAAGAGTTTGTGAACTTGCTGATGAAGCTAGAAGAAAATACGTGTAAGAAAATCATTGAAGAGTTTAAATCACAGCTTCAACAGAAGCTTTACAGCTTGTTAACGCCTTATGAATTAAAAGAAGTGAAACAGATGGTGCTCGATGTAAAGAGGTATTGGCTAAGCCTCATCAAAAATGAACATGTTTCTGAACCGATGTTCCACGAAAAATTGGGATATATCCCGTTAGATGAAAAAGAACTATTCTTTAAACTGCAACTCGATGAATCTGCGTTATCTGTGACTTTGCTATATGCCGAACAAAACCAGATTACGATGTTTGAAAATTGGCTAGGCGAAAGCAATGTACGCTATCTTACTGAGATGCAGCTTCCTCATTTGTCACAACCGCAAAAAGTGGCTCGGTTCATTTGGTTTAGCCCATCGGTTTCCGTCTTACATCGATTTCAATATCTTTTGAACCATAACATCAATGTTCAGCATATTGATTGTTCAGAACACCAACTCAACTGGTATATCCAACAGTATCTATTAGAACAACACAGTGAAGCTTCTGCCATGTAGGGCAGGAGCTTTTTTACATATTTTCTCTCCTTTTGGGAATAATAACACTTACCAATAGTGAAAGGAGGAAACTCATTGATTGTCACAACCAATTATGATTTGCCAATTTACACAAGCAAATTCTTGCGCTATTTAAAACGACAACATTATTCCGAAGAAACCATCACTGGTTATGAAAAGGATCTTAAAAAGTTTCATGAATTTCTTTACCGCGAATACCACGGTAACCTTTTGACAGAAGAAATTCAAAAAGAAGACATTCTCGATTACTTGGGGTATTTGGAATCCTTAGGACTTAAGCCAAATTCGGTTGCACGCCATTTATCAACTTTAAAATCGTTCTACAAATTTCTTGTGCATGAAATGGATTTTAAGGTTGATGTGGCTGCACGAATTAAGCATCCAAGGATTTATACACCCTTACCGGAAATATTGGACATGGAAGAAGTCCAGCAATTTTTAAACACAGCGAAACGATATTCCGAATTTTACTATGTTTTATTTAGTCTCATCTACTATACAGGAAGCCGTTTAACGCCTATACGCACGCTTCCTAAAAAGCACGTCGATTTGAAACATCGTTGCATTTATTTTGAAAAGATTAAAGGCGGTCGGGACTTACACTTACCGTTGAATGATCATATGTACCATATTTTAGCGAATTTTCTCATCAACCAACGTTACGATGGGTCGGAATACGTATTTAATTCGCCTAAATTTAAAAATAAACCCATCGATTCGGGTGCCATTCGTTTAACAATGAGAAAAATCGCAAAACTGGCAGGAATCAATAAACGAGTGACTCCACACATTTTACGGCATTGTACAGCTACCCATTTAACCCTTTTGAATGTGGATCAAAAATACATTGCCAGTATCCTTGGGCATGTCGATTTACGTTCGACTGCTCGTTATCAACAGCTTAATGTGGAGAACCTCCGACCAATGATCAACAAATTAAAGTAAATTTTTATTTACAAAGGGTACAAATATATTTTTATTTTTTTCGTTTATTTCAATTCTCTCCAAATTTACGTTTATCTATGCACAAGAAAAAATAAAAATATTTTTTAATCCGTGTTTGTACCCTTTGTAATTTTATTTTTACCGAAATAGCAAAAAATATGTTTTCTATTCTTTCGAAAAATATATTTTTTATTTTCTTCCTTATTATATACGTAACAAAAAAATACGGAACGCACTGCAGCCTTTAGAAAAATGTTATTTCGCTTTTCTTTTTTGATTGTTGTGATCGAATGTATTCAATTTATAGCAACAGACAACCAATGCGATCATAATATCCATGCACTTTCTTCGTGTCAGGTGATTTTAATCGTTATTCACAATCATGAAGTGATCGCACTGATTGTAATAAACGCATGTCATGAATCTGTTATGAGCATCAATCAAAACGTTCAAAACGGTCACTGTTTAGACCGATACTACCATAAGTTCCTGTTTAAATCATTATCATATTGAACGTTATGACCGCATATAAGAAAACAAGGAGGATTCTAAAGGATGGGAAAAACCTTATTGGATATTCCAATTGAAGAAGCAGAGTTACCGCCAGATACTCTGAAAAAGTTAAAGGAGAATAATATTCAATCCATTGGACATGTGTTTCAAAAAAAGCGAGTAGATCTTTTGAACACTGGATTTAATCCATACGAAGCTGATCTTATTCGTAAAAAAGCCAGAGAAGTTGGAGAAAGAGAAGGTTTTTCTTGGGAAGACAAAGAAAAAAAGTTTGGAAAAATCCTTACTCTAACAGAGGCTCTTCCAATGTTTGGTTTCCAATATAGCAAAGATTTAATGAAATATGTTCAAGAAGGAGTATTCGACAAGCTGGGGTTTGTACTTTATATCGGGAAAGATATTCTCCCAAAATCGGGGAATGAAAGCCTGGCTGTTTTTATTAAAAAAGGAATTGAGGATTTTAATAAAAATTACAAACCCCTTTCGGCTATTGCTCAAGATTTTGGTTTCGATTATACAAGCTTAAATGCATATAATGCACGCGGAAAACTAGATGCAGCTAGATTTCATCCCGAAATGAAGCGTTGGAATGTCCAATGGATTAAAGAGAATTACCCGAAAATAAGAGAAGAAGGAATAAAAACAAGGAGAGCAAAAACGACCGGAAAAAGGAAAGATTATTTTTCTATGCTTAACAAAGAACAGCAAACTTGGATTAACAATTATTGTGAACACCGACGAAATCACAGAGTGATCTTTGGCGGAAAAAAATTCGAGCCGTTCGCAACTAAAGAGGCTTGGATTGAACATCGTGATGAACTTGCCAGGTTATTTTATTTAGCCATTTGTGCAAAAAGCCATATCGAAAGATATTGGGAAACGAACGCAAGGGGGTATTATCGCACATTAAGTCCTGAAGAACTGAAAAAGTTTAATCCTGACAAGTTTAATGTGTTTCATTTTTCATCGGAAGAATTATTGAGCATGTTAAAAAACAAACAGTCTCCGCATGCCCGGTACAGCGTAAGAAAATATTTACAGCCCTTCTTTTATTTCATTTTAATGAAACAAAAAGAGCAAATTAGATCTCGGGAGATTAAAGAAGGCAGGTTATTAACTAGGGAAAGAGCGATGTTAGATGCATGGGCTGAATCATTAGAGGAAGCATTTGAAAAGTATACTCCTATCACTAAAGAGTTAAGAAAAAAGAAATACCAAAAGGTCAGCCAACCTATTACGGATGGCACGACATCCGGTGTTTCTGTTTTCTTGGATCGAATCGACATTGTTCGATTAATCAAAAGAGTTTTCACGGATACCAAAATGTACGATCCAATTAAATACGCTGCAATGCTTGTTTTAGGATTTTTTGCGGTGATTAGACCCTCCGAAATGAGGAGGATGAAAATTGAAAGACATCTAGTCACTGATTCCAAAACAGGTTTATTAAAAACGTTTACCATCAATGGTGTCGAATTTGGAAAGATCATTATAACCGAAGATATCAGCAAAAAAGGAATTTCCCCTTCAGGAATTTACGATCTTTTGCTTGTTCCACAAGCCGTTAAATACTTGAATCTCTACCTTCAGAGACTTTATAAAAAGCATCCTCATACAAAAGGAAGGGGATATCTCTTTCGACCGTTTGACATGGAACATGACCCTGAACAACCTTACGCTGATTCGGGAACGATGTTTAAGTGGATCCGAGACCACAAAAACAAGTTTCGGGATATTTTAACCGATGATCAAGTCGAACATTTTAGCAGCTATGATCCTCGCCATACAGGCAATAACTTAATTACCAAGAAAACATTTTTCTCCAATCCTGCAGAAGAAAGCCTGAAACGGGAAGTTGCAAAATATCACTGCCGGCACTGGGGAGACAGTGAAATCAACGAAGAACATTATCAGGAAAGATTTACACTAGACATGTATGCCCACATTATTCATACAGCTCTAGGTTTTCCGTTTGACGAAAAAGAGTTATTACAATGGGAGCAGAAAATGCTGTCCGGTTACAATCAACAATCCGTTTCTGAACAAGAGGCGGAAGAAACGGAAAATATCGGAACATCCCAACAAACCAGTAGGTTGAGTAAGGAACCTTTGGAAACCATTCGCGACATCGATCAGGAAATCGACAAATTGCGAAAAGAAATCGCTGAACTTGGTAAAAAGTCCAATGAAAAATATTACGAAGAACAGGGATTAGATTTTCATAAACGTTTAGAGAAAGCAAAGGAATTACAAATGAAAATCAACGAGCTCGAAAAACAAAAACACCTTATTTTAAGAGGTGTTCACCAATGATCTCTTATAAAGCGTTTTTAAAATTATTGGGGGAGCTTCATCTCCCCCACAATCGATTTCTCCCCGATGATTTTGACAATATCATCGATGACTTTGAATATGACTCCAAACAAGCTGCTGAAGTTTTTGGAAAAAGTGATGTTACAATACGAAGATGGTGCAGAACCGGTCAGTTGAAATACCAAAGAAAAAATCCTTACATCATAAAAGGTTCCGACATGAAACAGAAGATCTTTGAAGATCATTATTCAACTATTATCAGCCAATTAAAGGGATTAAGGGAACTTGACGATCACGATTTTAAATATCTTTTGAATCAACTTGATCAGTCCAATTAATTCGATTCCAAACATAAAAAGGACCCTCTACGGTCCTTTTAGTTTTTCATCAAAATAGCTCAGTAATTCATCCACTTTCTGATATAACCTGTCAATTTCGGCGCTATCTTGTTTCTTCAGCTTTGAAAACATTAGCCGTATTTGCTGTATTTCTTTTGTTGGATTATATACTTTAACATTCTGAAGAATCTTTTGTTCTTTCTTTTTCTTATTTAAAAGCTCCATTAAAGTGATAAGCGTTCCCTTACCGTTACATTCCATACATTCCCAAGTCGCATTCTCCGCAAACATTTTCGCCTCTTCACAGCAATGGGGACAAGGGAAGTAAATATAGGGCTTTTTGAAATAGTAATCAATGCGATTCGTTTTGAAAAAAGATAGCGCCACATATTCAGCACTCATGATTGAAACACAGACTTTGCTGCCTTACTCCGATTTCTTGCTTTCTTCATAAACTCTTTGAAATCTTTCCCAGTGATTATATATTTCCGTTCAAATCTATATGCTGGTAACTTTCCTTCGCGGCACCATCTTCGAACGCTAACAACACTCATTCCTATCAAATCAGCAACATTTTCCGGTGTTAGAACCCAATCGTCGGGCACTTGTTCAAATTTACAGTCAAGTTCTGGTTCTAAACCAAGCTCTTTTTCTAATTTATAATTATAATTTTCCATTACTCATTCCTCCATAATTCATGTAAGCTGTGGTTACTTGATAGAAAGACCGCTTGTAAAAAGCGGTCTTGGGTTCATCCAATTCGACGACTATCAAATGAAATGATGTCTAATACGTATTCCAATGCTCGAATTTGACCCGCATTGTATAATCGATATTTTGGATCTTTCCGCGACTTCAACCACCGGATCTGATCTTGAACATCCTCTCGCAATAATTCAAAAAACACCTCATAATCTTCCAAACCAAAATTCACCATAATATACCTCCCTAATGATTTATAATATTCCATACCTTATGGCATATAAGGTATGTATCTCATTGGGAGTTCATAGATTTATCGTTGTCCTATCTTTAGTACAATCTTATTCATAAACAAGCATTTTATGACAAAAAACATTCAATTTTTTAATAAATCACAAAATTGGTGGGGATACATGCTATTCTTATCTTATATCTAACATCCATTTACTTGTATTTTAAGCATTGAATTGACGCTCCTTGTACAGCGCGATAGACTAATGGACCAACTTTAGGCACACGATATTGATACGCTTAATTGGCTGTTTGATAGGTGTTTCTCTTTTTAACATTTCTAGCTGTTGATGTTTGATCGTTTGATACTTGCTCATCCCTTCCCCTCCTAAAATAGAAATAGCCCCAATTCCCCGAAAGGAATTGAGGCATTATGACTGTAGATTCAAAATCATAATATATATTTGAAATAGAGCTTGATACAGATTTGGGCAAAAAGAAAAGCCCCGCAGAGATTTCTCTCCGCAGAGCTTTTCGACAATCTTTGGGTGGTGACAGACACCAATCCCTAGATGTTTATTACTTAACTGTAACAGGATTGCTTGTAGCTGGTACGGTTTTTGAACCGTCTACTGGATCAGCAAAAGTAACAGTATTAGCTAGATCAATTGTAGTTACACCAGGTGTAATTACATAATCGTAATTTCCATTACTATCTTTTTGGAAAGTAATAACAATTGTCTTTTTATCTGCACTTAGGGCAACTGATTTATTTGTACCCAAGTCTCCACCATTACCTACAACTAAATCTGCAGCAGTTAAACTAGAATTAGTTACAGGTTTGTCTAATACAATTGTTAATTGATTTGTTGTAGTATTTAATGTCGCACTTACAATACCAGGTGTTTTAGCAGCTGAGTTTGTTACAAATGTTTTAGTAATATGAGATGTAGCAGTGCTATCAATAAAGTTACCTTTAACATCTTTTACTACTGTTGGATCAATATCAACAGTGTATGCTGTATCCTTCGCTAAGTAGTTCTTAGGAGTAATTGTTAAAGTCTTAGTAGCTGCATCATAGGATTGAGATGTAGCAACTACGTTGTTACCTTGTTTTAATACAACCCCCGCAGCTAAAGAAGCTGTATCCATATCTTTATCAAATACTACTTTAATAGTAGAATCAACAGGAACATCAAATGCTCCATTATCTGGAGTTACAGATACTACTTTAGGTGCTGTTGTATCAGCAGTTTTGAATGTAATAGTTCGAGTAGCAAATGGGTTACCTACATTATCTGTAATAGCATTTGCGAAAGAAATTGTGTAAACTGTGTTACCTTTTAATCCGTCAGATGGAATGAATACAAAGTCATCAGCAGTTCCGTCACCGTTAACATCTGATTTTAATGTACCGTTTACTACGTTACCTGCTGCATCTTTCACTACAATTGAAGTTGAATCAACATTCTTAACGGCTTCGCTGAAAGTGAATGCCAATTTAGCATCCGTAGGTACAGCATTAGCATTAGCAAGAGTACCATTTGTTTCGCCGACGTCGATTACATTGTCTCCATCGTTATCAACAAAATATTGTGTTGCAGATAACGAAGGAGCCGGACCTGTAGTGAATTCAAACTCATAGTCAAACGGTAACTTGTTAGCATTAGAAGACGCATCTGTAACATTAGATGAAATAATTAAACGATATTTAGTATCAGATGCTAAATCAGTAGGTGTACCAGTAGCTGCACCGTTACGGTCAGTAATATTATCGAAATTCAAGGAAATATAACTGTATTTTCCATCTGCGCTATGTTGTTTATCAAACACGCTTGTATCAGTTAAGTTCACATATGAACCGTTTGTTACATCGTAAAGCTTAACTGTACCAGCTGTACCAGTACCATCGTCTGGAGTTAAGCTGTTTAAATTCATTTTCTTACTGAATTTAATGTATATTTTACCTTGTGTATTGACAGCTTTTGCACCATTAGTAAGTACCGTACCAGTTAAAGAAGAGTCAGTAACTGCTGTAACAGACGGAGCAGTTAAGTCACCTGCACCTGTATTAAATACTAATGTATAGTCACTAGCTAACTCTTTTCCGTTTGCATCTTTAACTGATAAGTTTCCATTGCTATTCTTACCTGCTAATTTTAATGTGTAAGTATGATTTTTAGTTAACTCAGCAGCAGGAGTAATAGTTAACGTCTTGTAGTTGTTAGACCAAGCTAATGATGCGTTAACCACCGTATTAGCTGTGCTATCTAAAAGAACAATAGAGGTGTTAGCATCAAAGCTTGAATCAGTATTTGTGTTTAACTGGCTACCATTGTTTTGGAAGCTTGCTGGAGCCATTGGCTCACTAAAGTTGATAACAATCTTACTATCAAGTGCAACGTCAGCTGTTCCAGAAACTGGTGTAGTATCTACAACAGTAGGAGCAGTGAAGTCACCAGTAGTAAATGAATAGTCTGTAGTATTCGCCAATGATTGACCATATACGTCTTTCACATCTTTAGTTAAAGTGAATGTATATTGAGCATTATCTTTCAAATCTGCTTTAGGTACAAATACTAATGTTTGAGAAGCTTCGTCATAAGAAATTGTACCGTCTACATATTTTTGTTCTGCTCTATCATAAAGTTTTACGTTATCAGATGTTAATGTTTCTTTCTTAATAGGTGTATCGAATACAGCAATAATCTTGAATGCAGGTTTATTTAATGTTCCATCCGCATTGTAATCATTAGTTAATTTTCCGTTTACACCAGTAGCAGATGCTAAAGTAGTACCGTCAGCAAGCTTAGGTGTTACAGCAAATGGTTTTACTACGTTGAAAGTTTGTGAATAATCTGCAGCTGCAACGCCATCTAATCCTTTAACACCTTTGATTTCAATGCGATAAGTTTTGTTTTGCTTTAATTGACCACTGTTATAAGTAGAAGCTACATTGAAAGTAACTACTTTATTTGCATAAGTAACAGTATCAACAGGTACATACTCGTTGTCAGTTACGTTGAATACTTTTACAGTATCCTTATTTACAGAAGTGAAATCAAGATCTTTGTTAAATGTGATATTCAATTTATTTACGTTTGCAGACGCAACAGCTTCATCAAGTTGTACATTACTATCTACAGGTGTATTACCATTGTAAGCTCCAACACTGCTTACTACAGCTGCATTTGAAGTAGTAAACACTACTTCTTTATCAGCACCAAGTGTTTTTCCATCAGTTGTTTTTACATCTTTGCTGATAACAAGTTTGTAATCTTTGTTATCAAGTAATAATCCTGATGGTACAAGTGTTACTGTTTTACCATCATCATCTAAAGTTGGAACATTAACAGCAACTAACGTACCACCTTGATATAATTTGAAGTTTGCTGCACTAACAGATGCTTTATCAAGTGGAGCAGAGAATTTAATTTTAAATTTAACGTTTGTTGGAACAGATTTATTTCCTTCAATACTTGTACCGTCAATCGCACTTACACTTTCAACTTTTGGAGTTACTACAGGCACTTCTACTTTTGTTTTGTCAGTAGTTTTGCCTTTGTATGCAACAGTGTAAGTTTTGCCTTCTTCTAATTTAGTTTTTGTTTTGATGACAACAACAGTTGTTTTGCTTTCAGCTGCTGCTGCCGCTTTGATAGAAACAGAGTCGATTTCAACACCTTCGATTGAGAAGTCTTCTTTTTTAACATCTTTTAATTCGCCGTTGAATGTTACTTCTAATGTGTTTTCATCGACGAATTTTACTGCTGTGATGTCATCAGCTGTAACCGTAGCTGTCGCATCCATCGCACGTTTAATGAATGTCGCGAATTCGCCGCGTGTTACGTTGTCTTTTGGTCTGTATTCTTTAACGACTGTAACACCGTTTGCTTCTAAAGTTTGGATGTATTCGCGTGCCCAAGCATCTGCTTTATCTAGGTCTGTAATTTGCGATTTGAAATCAGCAGGTTTTTCTAAATCGAACGTTTCTACAATCACTTTCGCCATTTGTTGGCGTGTGATGTTGCTTGCTGGATTTAATTTACCTTCGCTTCCTGTCATGACGCCTGCAGCTTTCACGATTGCCGCTGCTTTTACCAATTCTTGGTCTTTTGCGTCAAGCGGCACATCATCGAATACTTGTTCGATTTTGTCAGGCGCTTTAAAGCCTTGGTCTGTCAAGATGCGTGCGAAAATTTTTGCAGCTTGACCGCGGGAAATTTTTTCGAACGGTTTGAATGTGCCATCTTGGAATCCTTTGATGTACCCTTTGTCTGCTAATGCAAGGATATTTGGACCATGCGTGCTGTTCGGATCCACATCGCTGAACGATGCAGCGTTGGCTACTACTGGACCTACCGCTGTCGCAACTAATGCAGCAGATACGGAACCAGCCAAAAATTTACGGTAAGACTTTGGTTGGTAAGCCATCTGTATTATTTCCTCCCTTTTTGTGGTGATATCTATTAATTATATTAAGAGAAACTAAATTTAAGAGATGGACGGTATATGTATATCTTCCCCTTAGGTTCCTCTTAAATTTAGCTACTAAACAATTACTAGTATAGTTTTTTATAGGCAACTTGTCAATGTATTCCTATTGATTTCTTCGACAGAAAAGACAATAAATTCTCTTTCTAGCTAATATTCTACTAAAAAAGACATGCAGTTCAAGCCCTTTTTTAAAAAAAACATTTCGTTTGTTTCAACATGATTACTATATGCTTCGCTTATGATCGGTATGACTTAAAATTTGTTACGAAACTGTAACGTTACATAGAAAGTGATTATGATAAACTAGTATTAGTGACAAAATTCGCACAATTTTGCCAGAGTAAAGGAGAGGAGAAAATGCGCAGGCAACTGGCTCTGGCGCTGTTGCTCAGCGGGAGCATTTTGGTGATGAACGGCCGTGCCGAAACGGTGGAAGCGAGCGTTAACTACGATCAAATCGTTCCGGCGGCAAAGCAATATGTCGGGGTTCCGTACCGATGGGGCGGCACGACGGCAAATGGTTTTGACTGTTCGGGATTTATCAAACATGTCTATCAATCGATCGGCATCGATATGCCACGGACAACGGCCGATATGTACCGGATGGGAAAACAAGTGGAAAAAGGGGATTTGCGCGTCGGTGACCTCGTCTTTTTCAACACAAACGGAAAAGGAGTTTCTCACGCGGGAATATACATAGGAAACAATCGATTTATTCACGCTTCTTCTTCAAAAGGAGTAATCATTTCCTCCCTCAATGACCCATATTATTGGAGCAAAACATATGTTGGCGCGAGGCGGGTGTTAGCGTACCGCTTGGCACCAGGGCGTTTTCAAGATGTTTCTCCGTCCCACTGGGCGTTTGATGAAGTGCGCACCTTGTCGGAACAAGAGCTTGTGATCGGATATGAAGACAGCTACTTTAAACCGAACGAGCCGATTACCCGCGCGGAAGTCGCCGCGTATTTAGCCGAGTATTTGGACTTGAATTTGTCCGACCGATCCGTAACGTTTAAAGATGTACCGAGTGGTTATTGGGCGCTCGGAGCGATTCGAGCGATACAAAAGGAAGGGATTATGAACGGAAGCAATGGAGAGTTTCGTCCGGAAGAAACATTGACGCGCGCGCAGCTGGCGGCGGTGTTAACGAGAGCGTTTCGCCTGCAGCCGCCAACTACGATGAACCCATTTACAGATGTGCCGCCAAGCTTTTGGGCGTATCGCGATATTCAAGCATTGGCGGCGTCGGGAATTACGACAGGGCGTTCCGATGGATCATTTGGTCCGAACGAACCTGTCACCCGCGTGCAATTTGCCGCTTTTCTTTACCGCGCGATGCATCAGTAGCACTCGTTGGACAAGCCAGTAAAGCCGCAAGGGATGTTCCTTGCGGCTATTTCTTTTCCAGCGTCCGTTTTGAAAATAAAGAAAACTGTCCTCTCGTGATCATCTCGTTTGGACGGAATGGATCGGCAATGGTAATGCCGTTATAGGCGAGTGTCTGAATTTCGTTGTACGCCCAAAACGACGGCGGAACGTCCCGGAATGAACGCAATGTTTCCGGTTGTTTGTATATATCGGAGTAAGCGCGAACAAGCACCACCGCCATTTGTGCCCTTGTCATATACTCATTCGGACGGAGCTTCCCGCCTTTTCCAAACAGTCCATGCGCCTCCGCGATTTCCATCTCTTTGTATCCGGGGTCCCCTTCTTTCATATCCGTTGCCTTCACTTTATATCCTTCCGGCAATGTCAAGCCGAGCGCACGGACAAGCATGCTTGCGGCGTGGCGGCGCAATAGCTTTTCACTTGGATGAAACGTGCCGTCCGAATAACCTGTAATGATTCCACGGTCGTACAATAGTTTGACGGCTTGCTTCGTTTCTTCGTCTTCCACGTCTGGAAACAGCGGACGGGGACTGACGCTTGCGGCAATGTCACGGTAATTGACCACGAGCGTTTCCGAGCCGCGATTAAACCCCTTTGACATTGGCAAAACGGCGCGGAATAATACACGGTCGTTCCAGTCTTTTTGAAAGAGCCATGAGACATCATCAGACAGCTTGGATGGATGATACCATCTTTCCGATACACCCGCTGGCCGCGTATCGACGTAAACGGAAGCGTACTTTCCATCACCGTCTTGCGCGTTAATATATACCGGTGTTTTCGGGCTGTATAAATAAAGACGCAAAGCATAGTATGATGCATCTGCCGAATCCGGCATATAGCCCGTTAAGCGAAGCGGCAGTGGAGATTGGACGGCATAGCTGCTTCCAAGCCGCTGCTTCCAATATTCTTGCAAGCTGGAAAGCTCAAACGGCGTCGGAATGTGGACGTTCATTTGCATATGTCCTTTTACGGCAAGAGGCGAGCCAAACAGTTGGACATAGTCTTCCGCCAATATTTCCGGCAATGACCATTCGTAGGCGCCGCTTCCATCAGCGTGTACGGACGGATAGCGAAACAGTTCGCGCGCCGCGGCATATTTGGAGCGAAGCCAATCGTCTGGCTGCAGCTGCTCTTTGTTGATTAAATAATAATAGGTAAAATGATGGCCATATTCATGAGCAAGCGTTGTCGCCATTTGCGCAACGGTTGTAAAATCGTTTCCGCCGTATAAATGGATGACTCGGTTAGGCAATAGCGACAGTGTCTTTCCGATTTGATATTCGGCAAAGTATTGCCCAAGCACGTTCTCTCCTGCCGGATAGTCAGGAAAAATCATGATTTTCCCAAGAAGGGAAAGTTCCAAACCATGTTTGTTCGCCAAAAGCTCCGCTTCAAGCGCTTTTAATTGCGCTGTCGTCCGCCATTTTGGACTGTAGCTTTCGATTGTCACTCCGCTTTGTCCCCTATAGCGGGCAATAAGCGGATAAAAATCTTCATAGTTGCTTTGCACTTGTGCTTTATTGGTAAGGTCGACGACATGGGCATCAACGGCTTTTCCTCCAAAGATAAATGTCATGAAAAAGAAAAAAAGCATGAAAGAATACTTGCGCATCTGCCTCTTCTCCTTTGTGATTTACTATTTTCATAGTAACATAGATTCGAAAATGGGATACAGAGAAAATCGTTTAAAAAGAAAAAGATGCTTCAAAATGCATTTTGCATTTCAAAGCATCTTTTTTCTTCATTATTATTATTTTACAGGTGAAATCGAAAGCGTATATGGTTGTGTGTTTGGACGGGCAAAGCTGTCTTCTACGACAATATAATATTTTCCTTTTTTCAAAGTAACAACAGCAGTTTCGCTGTCGCCTTCGCCATAATAGTCGAATGTTTGCACAAGACCGCCTTTTTCATTATAAATGGAGATGACGCCATCCATCGTAACGCCGCCAGCAAGCTGGACGGTAAATTTGCCGTCTTTCGCCACGGTAAACACATAATAGTCTTTATCGCCGTAATCGACGGACGCGTTCAAATAGCCGGTCGCTTTGAACGTATTTCCCGACTGTTTCAAACTGAGCGGTTTAGATGGCACGTTGTTTTTCACAACAGATCCCGCATCTTCATCTTTTTTCGGCAGCGTTTCGATGCCGAAGCGGTATGATTGAAGCGTTAATCCATCGTACAAGAAGTTGATTGCTACAAAGAAATAGCCTGTGTTTTTCTTCGCTTTAAACGAACCGTTCACATCATACATCGGATTGAATCCAGTCGGTCCAAATTCAACCGCTTTTCCCGCCTCATCATCATCAATGGACATGTTTCCGTTCGTATCTTCGAACACTATGACAAATGGAACTAACGTGCCTTGCAAGTCGTTTGGCAAACTTGCTTTGTTTTCCAGTTTCTCTGGACGCGCAAAGAATGCGAATATCTCGTCATTGGCGCGATGCTTGTAATAGTACACATCCACATCATTGGTCAATGCGAAGTTGCCTGTCACGACTTTGTTCGGCTGAACGACTGTTGCGAGAATTGGCTCATTATTGTTTTCATTCGCGTCTTTCGGCGCGTTCATCAGTTTTTCTGACGTAAATGTATATGGATCAGCAGACGGTTGGTAGCGTTCATTGGCAATCGATAAATAATACTGTTTTCCTTTTTCTAAAAATAACGTGAGCTTGTTTGTCTTTTGGCCTGTAAAGTAGTCATAACCGTAATAATCGGCAACAGGATTTAATTCGTCTTTTTTCGGGTCATATTCATATATCGTCGCCTGCGGCGTCATATCATCCGGCGCATCAAACGTAAATCGATAGATCGCTGTATCATCGACGGCAGACAGCTTGTAAAAATCGCGGTCTTCTCCAAATTGAATATACGCCGACTGTTTATCGCCAAGGTTGTAAGGAAGCGCATTTTCTTTTATGTGCTGTATGTCTTCTTTTTCGAAAGACAACGGGCCGTTATCTTCTATTATTATAATATCTTTCTTTTCTTTCGCTTTTTTGTTTAGCTGCGCTTCTTCAGCCGGAGTCGTCTCTTCCGATGGCGCCGGTTCTTCCTCATCATCTGTCAGCGGATATCCATCTTCATCCGGCGGCATGGTTACCGGCTCCACCGTTAAACGGTACGGAATGGCGGACGCTGGCGTATCACCATTTGCGCCGGAGGATTGCGGGAACAAGCCATAGTACCAAAAATCGAGCGGCGGTTCGCTTGCCACTTCAATGACATATTCCATTTCCGGATCTGCTTCAAACGTGACTGTCTCGCCTTTTCCGTTGCCGTTATTATTGGCAGTGACAATTGGATACGGACCATAGTCTTCTTTTGTTTTTTCATCGGAATGATAAAATTCTTCCGCGAAGTAAACGTTGATCGTTGAATCGATGCCTGGAACTGGCGAAAGATTTAGTTTCACCGTCGTCGGTTCCTCTACTTTAAACGTAAAGTAATCTTTATCCGCTTCCCCTTCTTTTTCCGGAACAAAAGTAAGCGGTGCGAATTCTGTCTGGTCGCTGTCAAATGGAAGCTTTTCCATTACAATTGGATTGTCTTTCGTGGAATTGTCCACAGCTAACGTTGCCAATTTTTGCAGTGTTAGTGTGTACTTCGATTTTCCTTGCGTGCTATAGTTGCCATTTGCGTCCGTGACACCGATGACAAGCGTGCCGTTTTCTTTTGCTGTAAACAGTTTTCCTTCCACTTCTCCAGCGCGTGTGTCATTGACATTGATTGGCTTTTCGGATTGCTTTTTGCCCTCAGGATAGAAGCGCAATATAAGCTTGTAATCGTAATCTTTGGCTCCTTCAAGAACTGACTGGACGCTTTCCCCTGCTTTCAATTCCACCTTCAACCAATGGATTTCTTCCGGTGTTGTGAAGCTTCCCGTTTTCGTAAACGGCTTATCTGTCAATTGCAGCGGAAGCGCTTTGGCTAGAATCGTTTCATCGTTCCACGTTTCTTTTTTCGGCAATTTCTTTATATCAAAATTTAGCGCGGCAACCGGATTGACAAGACCGTTCGCGTATTTTAAATCATAGCCTTTTTCCCCAAGGTCGGTTGCGGTTTTTTCTAAAATTGCTTCCACTTCATATGGCTTTAAGTTTGGATATTTCGATAAAATGAGCGATGCCACGCCCGCGACAACCGGAGAAGCCATCGATGTTCCGCTTAATTCCGCATAGGATGCGCCTTTTGTCGGGTCATAAACGGTGCTGTAGACGTCAACCCCTGGTGCGACAATATCCACGGACGGACCATAGTTCGAAAAGTTTGCTAAACGGTTTTGGCTGTCGGTAGCTCCGACGCTGATGACGCCTTCATACGATGCTGGTATGGCATACATATCGGTTGATTCGTTGCCTGCTGCCGCAACGACCGTTATGCCGGCGTCAATCGCTTTTTTCACGGCATCTTCCAAAATCGGGGAGTCAAAGTAGCCGCCAAGACTCATGTTGATGACTTTGGCGCCTTTTTCAATCGCATATAAAATTCCTTGGGCGATGACATAATCGCTCGCTCCCAAGCCGCCGTTAAACACGTCAATCGGCAAAATTTTCACGTTCGGATTGATTCCATGCGCACCGATGCCATTATCGGCTGACGCTCCGATAATCCCGGCAACATGTGTTCCATGAATATCTTTGATGCCCGGGCTTGCCGGATTGGCCGCGTTATACGATGGAAGCAGCTGCGCCTTTAAGTCTGGATGCTTCATATCCAAGCCGGTATCAATGACAGCCACCGTTACACTATGTTTGCCGGCAAGCTGAAGCGCTTTGTCGATCTGCAATAACGAAAGCGGGTACATTTTGCTGTTTTTCGGATCGTTCGTGCCAAGCTTTTTGTATGTAAAACTAGGCGTGACGCTCGTAACCGCTTTTAGCTTGGCATAGGCGCGCGCCACTTCTTGCATCGTTTTTCCTTTTTGCAGTGTGACGACATCATAGCCTAACTGCGGAAACGATTTTTTCACCGTTGCGCCGAGGCTGCGATGAACGCTGGCAGGGATTTTCTCCTTGTACTTTACGATCAGCGTATCTTCGCTAATTTGGTTTTGCGCCTCTTTCAGCTGTTTGTAAGCCAGCTGCGCTTTTGAGGCATGCTGCTGGTGGTACTGCTTTTTCCATTGCTCCAATGGCGGCATCGTGGACGCTTGGGCAAAACTAGGCAGGACGAGCATGGAAGCAAGCCCAAGTGAAACGGCGGTTTTTTTCCATTTTCCTTTTCCCATTGAAGTCCCCCATTTCTATAATTTTTTTACATTTATTTGTTATGACGTACAAGTATAAGAAAAAGTTTCATAGTTTTATAAATTTTACCTTAAAAAGATGGTTTCGAAAAACTAGAGTAAAAGTGAGGGAACCCATACCATTGTGGTTGTTCTACCCCCATTGATCTTCAAGGGTTGAATATTCGTTCGATAGCACCGCGGAAACCAAATAGCCACTTTCAAACCTTGTTTTCAAGAAGACAAGAAACACACTATGCATCTTTTCGTTCCACGCTAGGTGACGGTTAATCGGAGGTTACTAAACAAAAATCAAACAAATTTTCTCGTGTTATGGATTGGATAAATGTTCGTAAAAATCACTTGGATGAATGCGCTTGATTGGTCCGATTTGAGCCGGAAATCGTCGATGGTTGGTTGTCAGTATATAGTCACACTCTTCTTGAATTGCCGTTATCCAGACGTGAAAATCCTCTTGATCGAAACGATAAAGTGGTTCAGACATTTCTTGCGAAGAAACAATTTGTTTTGCTGTTTCATGATCGCATCCACTTAACTCGACCAACACTTCCCCAATGGGGCGATTCTCTCGTATGACGGTTTCGACGCTATATCGACCAACCAAACTATTGACTGGAAGTTTTGTATAATATTGAAAAATCGGATCCAAAAACTCATTTAAAAATGCCTCGATTTCCTGTTGATTGTACACAACCCTCTTTTCTCCTTTTCCAATTCCTTGGGAAGCATTCCGAACAAACTCGAATAAGCATACCCTCGATACGACCGGTCGAAATAAATGAGGGAAGCGAGCCGCTTTAAGAATCTTCCGGTTTACTCCATCGACTCGTAAAGCTCCGCATAAAACTGTTGTATCGATAAATACTTTAGGAGGATGCGGGGCATCATAGATCAAATTCATCTACATACCCCGCTTTCTGATTCTTTATATCGATTTGCTGGAGCGCCTCTTCCGCCCGTTCATCCTGTTCCGGTGTGGTAATGAAGATCTTTCGCGGGATTCTCCAATGTCCTCCATCGGTTTTATAGGCCCCTGGAAACTTTCCTTTTTCACACATTCGTCGAATGGTTTGATCGCTTAACCCTAATTTTTTGGCTACTTCACTCGTGGTATAGTAAGCCGCAGCAACCTGCTTAGATAGGAGAGGTGATAAAGAGGCAGATAGCCGGTACCTTTTTGCTGACCATTTAGGCTTTCGTTTGTAACGTTCGTTCAATAAAGAGGCCAACAGTTTTTTTCGAACCACAAGCGGATCATCTTCCGTCATTTGACTCAACCGCTCGATATAATCAACCAAATACTCGTAAGCTTTCTCTTTCTCTTGATGCGCGTAGGCTTCTCTCATCTTCTTTTCGATTTGGCGGAGTTGGGAAAGACGATCTGTGCTTGGTACAGACAAACGAATCGTTGAAAAAACAGGAACAGTTATACCAAGTTGCTGTAAAGATTTTTCAATCGTGACTTTGAATACAGCTTTGGCTTTTTCTGCATTGATTTGCGAAAGAATTTGCACGCTATCCCACAGATTTTCTTGTTCTTGATCCATCAAGCGTGTCATTTTCAACCACCTCCTCTTAAGATTATTTTATCATTTAAACTAAACAAAACCAACAAATCAAACAAAATCAACAAAAAATTTTTGCGGAGGCACAAAGATGCAGTTTAGACCATTTAAATCAGTAAGGAATCGTATAGGCTGCTTCGAAGGGCTGCACTGTCTATGATCACTGTTTTTGGATTCTGAACATCTAAATCTTTTAGAAGTTGGGGTTACAATTCTACAATGTTACGGATTAAGGTTTGGGGTGAAACGAAAAACGAACAATGATATACTAGATAAGTGATTATTCGACATTTGTGGAGGAGATTATCAGAATGTTGTCTTATGTAAAAAAGATATTCAACAGTGATGAGAGACGGTTGAAGCATTACTATAAAATTGTTGATCATATTAACGCACTAGAACCAAAGATTGCAAAACTATCTGATCAAGAGTTGCGAGAAAAAACAGCTTATTTTAAAAATGAACTCGCCAGCGGAAAAACGGTATTCGATATTCAGGCAGAAGCGTTCGCGGTGGTGCGTGAAGCATCGAAACGGGTGCTCGGCATGCGCCATTTCGATGTACAGCTGATCGGCGGGCTTGTGCTGGCGGAAGGAAACATTGCCGAAATGCCGACAGGTGAAGGAAAAACGCTCGTCGCGTCATTGCCGAGCTATTTGCGCGCTTTGGAAGGAAAAGGAGTGCATGTCATTACTGTAAACGAATATTTAGCCAGACGCGACCGCGAATTGATTGGACAAATTCATGAATTTTTAGGACTGACAGTCGGGCTGAACCTTCCGATGATGGAAACAGAGGAGAAAAAGGCGGCATATCAGGCGGATATTACATATGGAATCGGCAGCGAATTCGGCTTTGATTATTTGCGGGACAACATGGTTTACGATGTATCCCAGCGTGTACAGCGGCCGTTTCACTACGCGATTATTGACGAAATCGACAGCGTTCTTATTGACGAAGCAAAAACTCCTCTCATTATCGCCGGCAAAACGGGAGTCAGCTCCGAGCTAAGCTATTTATGCGCCCGCATTGTCAAAACATTTCAACGTGACGTCGACTATTATTATGATGAAGAAACAAAAGCAACGAACTTGACGGAAGAAGGAATCGCCAAAATCGAACGCGGCTTTGGCATCGACAACTTGTATGATTTAGAGCATCAAACTTTATATCATTATGTTATTCAAGCATTGCGCGCCCACGTTTTATTTCAGCGCGATGTCGACTACATCGTTAAAGACGGAAAAGTTATATTAATCGACATGTTCACCGGAAGGCCGATGGAAGGACGAAGCTTAAGCAACGGTCTTCATCAAGCCATCGAAGCAAAAGAAGGGCTCGAACTAACCGAAGAAAATAAAACACAGGCATCGATTACGATTCAAAACTACTTCCGTCTTTATCCGATTTTATCGGGCATGACGGGAACAGCCAAAACGGAAGAAAAGGAATTTCAAACACTCTATGGCATGGATGTCGTGCAAATTCCGACGAACAAACCGGTCATCCGCGTCGATGAGCCGGACCGCGTCTTTTTGACGATCGATCAAAAGTATAAAGCGGTCGCGAAAGAAGCAAAACGAGTTCATGCGACAGGCCAGCCGATTTTAATTGGAACAACGTCCATTTTGCAGTCGGAAAAAGTCGCCAAATATTTAGAAGCAGAAAATCTGCCGTTTCGCCTATTAAACGCGAAAACAATCGAACAAGAAGCCCAGCTTATCGCGTTGGCCGGACAAAAAGGGCAAATCACCATCGCGACAAACATGGCGGGCCGCGGGACAGACATCATGCTTGGCGAAGGAGTGGCCGAACTTGGCGGGCTGTTTGTACTCGGTACGGAACGCCATGAGTCGCGGCGCATTGACAATCAGTTAAAAGGCCGGGCCGGCCGACAAGGAGATCCAGGACGTTCTCAGTTTTTCATCTCTTTAGAGGACGACATGTTCCGCCGTTTTGCCAAAGAAGAAACGGAAAAATGGATCAAAAAAGCAAAAACAGATGAAAATGGCGAAATTTTAAATAAAGACATTCATGAGTTTGTCGACCGCGTTCAGCGCATTTGCGAAGGAACCAACTTCTCGATTCGCGAATATAACTTAAAGCTCGACGATGTGTTGAACGACCAGCGAACAGCGATTTACCGATTGCGCAACCGCATTCTCGAAAACGACCGTCTGATTCCGTTGATGATTGATATGCTTCGTGAATACGTTCCATATGAAATCGAGCAGCATTGCCCAATCGAGATGCTTCCAGAAGAATGGAATTTGGGAGAGCTTTCCGAACGGCTTCATGAAATCATTCCTTTTCCTGCCGTTTGTCTTTCGGAAAACATTAATGATATAGAAGACGTAAAAAACAGCGTCCAGCACTCATTAGAACAATATATTCATTATTTGGAGACAATGGATGACGCCGAACGAGTATTGTCGGAAATCAGACCTTCCTTGCTTTCGATTGTCGATTACCACTGGCTGAATCATCTCGATGCGATGGAGCGTTTAAAAGAAGGAATCGGCCTGCGCCATTACAGCCAGGAAGATCCAATTCGTCAATATCAGCGCGAAGGATTCGAGCTTTTCGTATATACGTATCGTCAAATTGAAGCGGATGTTTGCCGCCGTCTCGCGCAGGAGGTCGCGCCAAAAATCACCTCCAGCTAAAGTGCCGGAAAACACCCCTAAACTATTATGGAGGGAATTTATTATGCTATCATTTTTTAAAAGACAAAAACAGCAAAAAGACGAACGTGACAGCATCGTGGAAGCAAGCGAGCTATTAGGAAGCAGCGATACAGACTCAGGCTCTGGCGCTGAAGAAGTCAAAACCGAGCTGTCATTCCATCCATCGTGGAACGTAAGCGTAGAAGAACGCTACTATTATCAATTTTTGAATAATGAACAACGGCCGCTGAAAGAAAACCAAATTTCTTTATCCGGCATTGATATAAAACAGGTGCCGCAAGGATATGTCGTTACCGCCTTTGTCCGGAACAGCTTGTCCCGTCCGATTAAATTCGAACCAACTCCGCTTGTATTGCTTGGCCCAAACAACGAAGTGCTTGCCCGTAAGGTGTTCGACTTGTCGGAACTTGGGGAAATTCCGCCGCGCAGCAGCCGCCCATGGAAGTTTTTATTTGAGCAAGAAACGATCCAAGCTTCCGAAATACCGCTTGTCGATTGGAAGCTCGCCTTCGAATTGCCAAAACAAAAACGCCACTCCCTCGATTTAGAAGAAAGCTGGGAGAAAAGTTTAGCGGCGGAAGACAAAGAAAAATTGCAATCACTCGTTCAATCCATACAGCCTCCTAAACCAGGAGAAGTCAATTTTATGGGGCTGCAAATTCGGCAGACGGAACAAGGAGATCTTCATGTCACATTGCTGATTCGCAATGGAAGCGACAAAAACATTCATATTCAGCAGTTACCACTGCAAGTGCATGATGCAAGCGGGGATATCGTCGCCAGCGGCGCGTTTTCCCTTGATAACTTTGAAGTGAAAGCAAATACAAGCAAGCCGTGGACGTTTATTTTCCCAAAATCGCTAGTCACGAAGGAAAATCCGGATTTTCGTTCATGGAAAGTATCATTGCCGTCTTCTTCTTCACAATCGTAAAGAAAAAAGGGGTTCTCGTATAGAGAGCCCTTTTTTGATGAAAACAAATATATTCATAGAAAAAACCGTCTATCTAAAGATAGACGGTTTTCCAGAGGCTACCAACCGAGGTCTCTGTTGTATATTGCTACAGAAGGAAATAATATTTTCTTTCTTATAAGTATATTTTACCATTGACGTCTTTATATAACAATGACTTTTTTAGATGTTTGTCCTCGTTCTTTCAATTGCGCTGGAAACAATAGCATAGCCAATCATCAACAAAAACAATAAATCTAGCAAACCTGTATGGATGGAAATCATAAAAATCGTAGTGATAAACGCATACGCAATCGTTTGAAACGAGGCAAATCCCGACTGCTTCATCTGGTTATACAACATCGACAAAATCAAGCCATACAGGGCAAATCCAATGATAATCGCCAAATAGCCTGCCTCGACATAAAATTGTCCAAGCAAAGTCGGCGTGGTGGTTCTTCCCGGGCGCGTCACATATTTTCCTTTATCTACCGTAAGCGAATTTACCATTTCTGTGATCTGCATGCGAGGCGATAGCTGCTCACCCGGCAAAACCGTGGAAAATATTCCTTCATGAAGCTTTCCATACATATATCCATGCTTATCGGCATATTCCATTAATTTGCTTAACACAATTCGACCTGTTACGCTCACTTCCGTTAAACCGCGAACCCATTTCGGCGTTTCATCAATTTTGCGGCGAAGAGCCTCATCTCTGCTCATTTGCTCTTTGTTTAACTCCACATTTGGCCCTTCATGGCTGTTAAATTTTTTCGACTGGTCCTCCGTAATGACACGGAAAAATCCGAATAATGAAAGAGACAAACCAACAATAAATAAAAATGCCAACAGCCATGACAGCTTAACGCGCCGAATCGTATAATGGAAAACAATCAAACATGTGAAGCACATAATGGCAATCGGTGTCCGATATCCCATTAACACTAAAAGCAGTAAAACGGCGGCCAACACAAAAAAATACATGCGCATCTGCTTCTTTGTAAGCGGATACTCGCGAACGGCGCGGTCACAAATAAGAAACAGAACAGAAAACCATAAAAACGAACTTAAAAAATTTAACTTCGGATCTAAATGCCTGCGCACCGATTCATCCGTAATCCCAATTTGTCCTGTTGCAAGCATAATAATGTAACTAACTAAGCCGATGAAGCCAAGGAAATACAGAAAATACTTCGTTTTTCCCTTTAAAAAGGCCAGCCCCAAGGAAGGAAACATCCAATTTTTCTTTTGTACAATATGAACAGCTGCTAAATAAGAAAGCATCCCGACTAAAATGGCCCATAAAATATTCCGGTTTGCTTCGAAATATTCTATTTTTCCAAAATCAAATAAACTAACAAAAAAATAAAGAATCAAAATAAAAGGAAAGAAAAAATATGGTGAAAATGAATCAATCTCGTTATTCCACTTTCGCAGCATCCCTAGTCGTTTCATAGCTCTTCAGTTTCCTTCTAAGAAACTTCTTTACTCCTCCTTTTCACCAAAATTTCTTTAACGGACTGTACCTTAAACACCCATAATGCCACAAAGTATATCGCTGCCCCCGACACAATCATGACCGCTAAGTACGGTATGATAGCAAGCCGATCGGTATGCAATTCGTATTTCATAAAAAGCAGTGCAGCTACCATTGCGAGCGTACTAAGTGTAATTTTTCCATATTCCTTCCCAATCACCGAAAGGCGAAATCCACCTGAAATATTATAAAGCGTCGTAAACGTAATCATCGAATATACTAAACCGACAAAGGACGCAGATAAAGCCAAACCTGCCGCTCCTATTGTGCTGGAAAAAATCGCATTAAAAATAATGTTGGCAATAATCGAAACAATTCCTGCCCTCAACATGTAATGCCCTTTTTCCAACGTATAAAAACCCTTCGCTATGACAGCTTGAATGCTGTAAAAAAGAACAGAACCGATATATAAAAACGCATATTCACTTGTTTGGGCGGTCGCACTCGCCGTAAACGCGCCCCGTTCATATACAATCTGGACGCACTCTTTCATCAGAACGAGCATCCCGGCTACCGTCGGCGCCAAAAATAGAAACATGTACGTAAGTCCCTTTTCGATGCCGACTCTAAACAGAGCCATGTCGTTTTTCGTTCTTGCCTCCGCTAACAACGGAAACACAATCGTAGCGATGGTTACTCCAAAAATCGCCTGCGGAATACTTACGAGGCGAAACGCATAGTTTAAAGTAGATACAGCCCCTTCGCCAAGACGAGCTGCAAACAATGTATTCACAAACAAGTTTACTTGGCCGACCGCGATCGTTAGCCCGATTGGCAAAAATATACGGTAAAACGAGATAACTTCTTCTCGATCCATCGGCTGCTTCCAGTCGATAAACCGGCGAGGTCCTAAATAAAACAGCTTGATTAAGAAAGAGAAAACCGTTCCGACAAAATAGCCAAACGGCACGGAATAAATCCCCATTTGGTGATGAAGAAACAGCGCGCCGCCAATCGTACATAGCACTACAATCGTTTGGGAAAATGTCGAAAATGAAAACATTTTTTGGGCATCAAAATATCCTTCAAAAACCGCATTGACACCGACAAGGGCCACTGACAGAAAATAAATGACTGCCGTCCATATAGCAATTTGTGTTCCATGGCTATTAAAATCTGGATATAGCTTTGGAATGACAAATGGCGAAAGAAGCGCTCCGGCGACAGAGATGACAAACGAAATCCAAAATGTTCCCTTTACGATATTCGTTAAATGAGAAAAACCTTTCCCTAGCTGGGAGTACTTATAATAGCTAGGCAAAAAGGCATCTTTCATCCCTGTCAACATAAACAAAATAAGCGCATTGGGGATAGTCATCGCCGCGATATAAGCATCGGTGACATAAGAGTTGCCGAATAATTTGGCGATGATCATATCACGAAACATGCTCGAAAATTTCAAGAAAAAGGTGGATAGCAAAAACAGGATGCTCGCAATGCGTAATTTTGACATACTATCCCTTCTATTCCCTAATCACTTTAATAAGAAATTTCGGAAGCGCAAGCTGCCGCTTCCAACGCCACGGTTCTTTCAGCAAGCGGTACAGCCATTCTAATCCTAGCTTTTGAACGAGGTGAGGAGCTCTTTTTAACCTTCCAGAAATGACGTCAAAAGACCCACCAACTCCTTGATATACTTTTGGGGCCAGCGAATGCATATGATTGACGATCCAATATTCTTGGGCAGGGCTTCCTAACGCGACAAACAAAATGTCTGCTCCCGATTGATTGATTGCGTCTTTGATTACCTGTTCATCTTTCTCATACCCATGCATGGTTCCGACAATTTGAATTCCCGGAAACATTTCTTCCAATCTCCGCTTTGCCTCATCGGCTACTCCCGGCTTTGCCCCGTAAAGGAAAATTTTTTTTCCTCGGGCAGCCGCTTCTTGGCATAAGCGGAGCATCATATCAATTCCCGTTACTCGCGACCGAATGCTTCCACCTTTCAAGATGGAAGCGAAAACCACCCCTATCCCGTCCGGGATAGGGTATGTCGCTTGATTCAGCAATTCCCGCAATCGGTCATCTCGCTGGGCTTTCATAATTTTCTCAGGGTTAATCGCAACGATAAACGATTTACGGTTATGATCAATGTCTTCCATTAATTTTGCCACAAGCTGTTCATACGTGTATCCACAAACATGGACACCTAAAAATGTTTCTTTCATCCTATCACCTAATTCGAAACGTCATCTTGCTTTATTTTAGAGTATTTTTGCCATCCCCGAGCAAGAATACTTGAAATCCGTGCTTCTCCCATTCGTTCCGGTCAATGCAATTTTTTGTATCCAAAATAATTTTAGTACGTACAAGAGAAGCGATCTTTTCCGGATTCATCGTTTTAAATTCGTTATGATCGGTTAAAATGGCAATGATATCCGCATGGGCCACCGCTTCTTCGATTTGCTGCGTCTGGCGCTCCACTTTATTTTCCTTGATATGTGGATCGTAAGCAGTATAATCAAATCCAAGCTTTTCTAAATGATGAATAACCTCAAGCGATGGGCTTTCCCGCATATCGTCAACGTTTCCTTTGAACGCTAGACCAAATACGGCAACACGGCCATGATAGATATTTTCATTTTCAAGAATTTGTTTGATTTTCAGCGCCGTATATTCCGGCATGCTGTCGTTTGTATGGCGAGCAAGACTGATTATTTTCGCTAATTCCGGTTGCAATTCCACTAAAAACCAAGGGTCTACCGCAATGCAATGGCCTCCAACCCCTGGACCAGGCAAATGAATGTTTACACGTGGATGGAAATTAGCAAGACGAATTGCTTCCCACACATTGACGCCAATTTTCTCGCTTATTTTTGCCAATTCGTTTGCAAACGCGATGTTGACATCCCGATACGTGTTTTCTATTACTTTCACCAATTCAGCGGTTGTCGCGTCAGTAATGTGAATCGTTCCTTTGACAAACGTTTTATATAATTCCGCTGTTAAACGTGAAGATTCCTCATTAATCCCGCCGACAATGCGGTCGTTGTTGGTTAATTCTTCAAAAATTCTTCCTGGAATCACACGCTCTGGAGAATGCGAAACAAACAATTCCGTCCCAATCTCTAAATTTGTTTCCTTTAAAATAGGAAGCATGACATCTTCTACCGTGCGCGGCGGCACCGTTGATTCGAGTACGACCAAATTCCCTTTGCGAACATAAGGGACAATCGATTTTGTCGCATCGCGCACATAATCTAAGTTTGCTGTTTTATCTTCATTAATAGGAGATGGAACAGCAATAATAAATACATCCGCTTCCTCCGGTGTGGTGGAAACGGTAAATTTCCCGCTATCAATCGCACTGTTAAGGCGTTCCTGTAATCCCGGTTCTTCAATGTGCAGCTGTTTGTTTTGAATCATCTTTACTGCGTTTTCGTTAATGTCGACACCATGCACTTGGATGCCGTGATTGGCAAACATCACTGCTGTCGGCAATCCAATATACCCTAATCCAATGACGCAAATTTTTTTACTCATAAGAAAGTTTTTCTCTCCTTTTTTATGCAAGATGCCTTTTTTACAACCAAACTTTATTATAGCAAAAAATCATATCATTTGTCTTTATTGTAACGGAAATTCAATATACTGAAACAAATTTTAAATGTATACTTTTCCATATATAAAACCAAATCCGCCATACATGCATCCGTGTTACCGTTTTGAATAATGCCGTTCTTCCGCAAACTAAATAAAAACATGCCAAAATATCTTGATATGGCATGTCATTATTCTTCTATTTTGTTCATATTCCCAAGGCGCTTGAGGCGTTCAATCTGATAATCCGCTTCCGCTTTGCAAGAAACGGGAATGTCTTCTACACCATGTTGTTTTGCCAAGTTCTCGATTTTGGCAAGCTGCTCCTCCGTCGGTGCTTCTGACAGCACTTTGTCGATAACGGAATTAATTTTATCGGCTAATTCCTCATGAAACGCTGGATTTGCTTTCAGGCGATCATCGAGGGAATGAAACCAACTGGAGTGATGCTCAATATAATCGCGCCACCGTTGCATAAATACACGCGGATCAAATCGTTGTTCATTCCATTCAATGTCCCGCATATACGCTTCAAATGTACGAGTAATAGAACGTGTTATTCCAATTTTTACAGAACGGGGAAGATTTTTCAACATTAACTTAAAAAACCTCCGTATGTTTTCTTTTTTGGGGCCAATAGACCCCTAATATTTAATTTTATCATAAGCAAGACAGAAACGAAAAGAAGTTATTTTCTATACTGTATCGGGCTAATTTCGAAAACTCCCGTATTTTCCTTATTAAAAAATTCAAATGGAAAATGGTGCAGGCGGCTGTGTCACCTTGCCAAAATAATAAAGAATTGCTTCCACAATGCGCTTAGAAGCTTGCCCATCTCCGTATGGATTCGAAGCTTTCGCCATTTTTTCATATTCGTTTCGATTATTCAACAGCTCGCGGGTCATGTTGTATATCGTTTCCTCATTAGTTCCCGCTAATTTCAACGTTCCCGCTTCGATGCCTTCCGGTCGTTCTGTCGTATCTCGAAGCACTAATACCGGAACGCCTAACGAAGGCGCTTCTTCCTGCACACCGCCGGAATCGGTCAAAATAAGAAACGCTCTTGCAGCAAGATTATGAAAGTCAAACACCCCTAAAGGCTCGATTAAATGGATGCGCGGATCATTGCCAAGAATTTCATCGGCTACTTCACGCACCGCCGGGTTTAAATGGACAGGATAGACTACTTGCACATCTTCATGCTCTTGAACAATGCGTTTAATCGCGCGGAACATGTTGCGCATGGATTCGCCAAGATTTTCTCTGCGATGGGCAGTTAATAAAATCATGCGGTCATTGCCGATTTTCTCTAAAATATCATGCTTGTAATTTTCTGTCACTGTCGTTTTTAACGCATCGATGGCCGTATTTCCCGTAATAAAAATCGAATCCGGTTTTTTATTCTCATTAATTAAGTTTTCATACGCTTTTTTCGTTGGCGCGAAATGAAGATCGGCGATCACACCGGTAAGCTGACGGTTCATTTCTTCCGGAAATGGTGAATATTTATTCCACGTGCGCAACCCGGCTTCGACGTGTCCGACAGCGATTTGATTGTAAAACGCCGCAAGGCTGGCGACAAACGTGGTTGTCGTATCTCCGTGTACCAGCACTAAATCCGGCTTCACCTTTTTCATCACGTCATCGAGTCCTTCTAAGGCACGGACGGTAATTTCCGTCAATGTTTGACGATCTTTCATAATATTTAAGTCATAATCGGGCTTTATATCGAAAATTTCTAGAACTTGATCCAACATTTGCCGATGCTGCGCCGTTACGGTGACAATCGGTTCAATGAACTCAGAATGTTTTTTCAGCTCCAATACAAGCGGCGCCATTTTAATCGCTTCCGGTCTTGTGCCGAAAATAGTCATTACTTTAATTTTATCAGCCATACTTTCACCTACAATGCCAAAATGTTAAGTCCGATGCAAACTTCATTCCTTACATTATCATAACCGTTCTATTTCCTCAACCGTTAACACATGCCCCTCCCCACAAAACCAAAAACTTCCATAAACTATTGGATGGAGGGGAGCCCTTGTTAGAGAAGAGTAAGTGGTGAAAAAAGCTTGTGCAATTAAGACAATGTTCATGTACATCCATCTCATTATGCTTAAAAATGAGTAACATTAAGATGGCAAACACTCACCTCTTTCTTCCCCACACGCGTATATATCTGCTAAAACAAAGGGACGGCTTTGGAAACTCCCAAGCCATCCCTTTCCTTTATAAATCGTCCATCATCTATCTGAAGCAAAGCATCTGTCGAAGTTTTCCTGACTTAGTATCGTTTTGCGCCCAAGTAACGCGCTTTCCAGTAAGAACTGTCCAAACTGCTGATGGTGACGCCAGTCGAAGAGCCGCTATGAATAAATTGTCTATTGCCGATATAAATGCCCGCGTGGGACGGACCAGATCGACTCGTTTCAAAAAAGACAATATCGCCAACCGATGGGGAGGAAACCGGCGTGCCGACATTCCAAATCGTCGCTACGGTGCGAGGCAAAGAAATTCCTTGTTTTTTAAACAAATAAACAATAAATCCGCTACAATCAAACCCTACTTGCGGCGTTTCTCCGCCCCAAACATATGGTTTGCCAAGAAGTTCCGAAGCATCGGCAATAAGTTCAATAACATCAAGCTTTCGTTGCGGCGCTTTTCCCATCAAACGCTCATATGTTTCTGTATCCACAACACCTGTCACTTTCATATTAACATCGCGTTGGAATTTCTTTACTGCCTCTGCTGTCATCGTTCCATAATAGCCAGTGATTTGCGAATATGTAAAATAGCCAAGTTGTTTTAGCTTTGTTTGCACTTCTTTCACTGCAGAACCAGTCGCTCCAATCGTTAAATAGATCTCCTCTTTTGTTGTGGACGGCTGGGGTTTAGAGCTGGCTGCCGCTTCGTTTATTTTCGCCAGCGTCGCGCTGTCAGCCACCCCAGTAACTGGAAGTTTGTTTTGCTGCTGGAATTTGCGGACCGCCTCCGCCGTAAACGTTCCATAGTAATCCGTAATTTCCGGATATGTAAAATAACCGAGCTGCTTTAATTTTTGTTGCAATTTGCTTACTTCCGTCCCTCTTGAACCTATTTTTAATGCATTTGCTTGCAAAGTTTTGTTAGATTGCTTATTCACCGCGTTTTGAATCAACTGTACAGTGCGCGCATCTGCGATTCCTGTCGCGGAAAGGCCGTTATTTCGTTGAAACTTTTTGACCGCCTCTTGCGTAATCGTTCCATAATACCCGGTGATCTGTGGATATTGGAAATAGCCAAGCAGCTTTAAGTTTTGCTGCAGCACTTTTACATTGTTTCCGCGCGAACCGATTTTCATTTCCGCCGCACTAGTAGCAGCTGTTTCTTTCAGCTTAGCGTATGTAGCGTCATCGACGATGCCCGTGGCCGGCAAACGAACAGATGCTTGAAACGCTTTTACTGCCTGCTCGGTAATCGTGCCGAAATAGCCTGTGACAGTCGGATATGTAAAAAATCCTTTCTCTTTTAATAGCTGCTGAAGCTCTTTCACTTGCGGCGAACTCATCCCCACTTTCCATTCCGCCGCTTTTCCATCATCCGGCATAAGAAACAGTGCAGAGGCGAAAGCGGACGTTAACACGATATGCCTTGGTTTCCAATTCACAATCATCTACCTCTCCCTTATTGTTTCTGCTTCCTTCTTTTGCACAGCGGTGATCGCAACCGTTTGCCGCTTTGAATCAATGCTTGGCTTTCTGTTTCTCACTCTAACACCTTTTCGCTTTTCCCCAAACGTCTTTACAGTTTTGATGTCGAAAAAAAGAATCTACATAGCAACTTTTGAGAGATACGACATCTTTTTAGGCAGATTCCATTTTTCGACACGCGGAAAGGTGTGAAAAGTGGTCATATATATCATTAGTATAGCGAAACTTCCTTTCTCATAGAAAGAGCATTTTTGTTTTTTTATACAAAATTTAGATAATCTTTACGAAAAAACAGCCATGTTCGCTGCCATCCAAACTAGAATAATCGCGGCGGGGAACTGGAAAACTTTAAAAAAATAATAGGGAATACCCTATTTAAGCAAGGATCAAATCGTATTGAATATCTGCAGCTTAACGTACAATCCTCATCCAAAATACCATAGGAAAAGCAGAACAAACGAGGGAAGTTCTTGAGGCGATCATAAAACAGCTACAACCGTTTATTGTTTTTTCTTGCCGGGCACATAAATAAATAAGAAATACGATTGTTGTCCAAAATATAAAGCGACTGCAAAATGTAATAAATAAGCTGCCTCTCAATGGTTAATAGCTCATTGGTGTGAAGGCGGAGATATTTTTGTTCGAGCTGATTCCACTCATAGAGGGCAATTTCGAACTTTTGTTTTTGTAAATCAAGCTTTACGATAAACATATATAGTTGATTGATCGATTTAAATACGAAATACAATTGAGCATCACAAGAACACGCAATGGTGCGAAACCGCGCTTCTTCCCCCAAGAAACGGTCATGTTTTTCCTTGCTTTTTAAAAACCGCAATGAATCCGTAAAATTAGTTGGTGCAATCGTTTTCAATTTGATCGAAAATGGGCTTCGCATTTCTTTGATAAATACCCGATACGTTCCTTTCTTTCGTTTGAAACCTTTCCGCTCACTTACCATTAAATCCGCGAGATAAATATTCACCATCATCCCTCTTTTTCCTAGTTATAGTAAATATTTATCCATTTTTCGCTTATTGTACCATGATGACAGTCAACGGACAAAGATGTCGAACATTGACAAGTGGAAAAGTTTGATCTTTTTAGGAACAAATAAACAAACGTTCCTAAACAGAACACAAACCTCTTCCACGCTCTCCTATCTTTAAGTTATTGATGGATTTTATTTGAGCGTGGTGATAATGATCATGAATTTAGGAGAAAAACTAAAATATTTGCGCAAACAGCATAATTGGACACAAGAACAGCTGGCGCAACATCTCAATATATCGCGCTCACAAATCAGCAAATGGGAAAACGGGGATTTGCTTCCGGACGTGCAATCGTTGCAAAAACTAAGCAATTTATACAAAGTGAGCGTCGATTTTTTAATTGGGAAGCATACGACAAAAAAAGAGTTGCTGCGAGAGGTAAACCTTCTATATCAAACGGATCGTATTGATGAAAAAATGTTGGATATTATTGACTATTTGAGACAAAACCCAAATATGGAAAAAACGATTTACTCGCTGACCCAATTGCCGGTCAAAAAGCGAAGACATTTAGAATCGATCATCATTAAGCTAGTAAAAGAATTTTCCGATGCCATCAAATAATCACATCCAGCTATTCGCTTTGCACGGTGCAAGCAACGAAAACGCTCGATATCTACAAAAAAAAGCGCTAACGTTTCCTGCTAGCGCAAAGTTGGGGATGTTACGAGGAAACACGCTCTCTTTCTTTTGGGGAAAAGGTTGGAAGGAAAAGAATGGGGAATCATAGAGGAAATTTACGCATGTTCGATCCATTCATTCGTTTTGCCGCCCATAAACCGCACGGATTCAGCCACTACTTCTGTCACGTATACTCGTTGCCCATCTTTCTTTTCATAGTTTCTTGTCTGAATCCGCCCCATGACGCCAATAATCGAACCTTTCCGGCAGTAATTGGCTGTATTCTCCGCCACTTTCCGCCAAAGTGTACATTGAACGAAATCGGTATCAATTCCCCCTTCCGCATTGCGAAAATTTCTTGTTACCGCTAACGTAATGTTAGCGACTGCTGCTCCATCGGCGGTATATCGAAGTTCCGGATCTTTTGTCAACCGGCCGACGAGCACGACTTGATTAATCATGTTTCGACACATCCCTCCCTTCCATTTCGATGCATATTCATCATAATGGACTTCTATTTCTTCGTAAAATCATCATTTTTTAATTTTACATACCGTTTGTTTCCGCAATTATGATGGTCATACGGTCTGAACGATGTAAAATCGACAGCAAAATTCAATTTTTCTATATTCTCATCAAAAATAGACTTATCGAACCATAAAATGACAGCTCACCACATCGATACGGTTGCAATTGGATAAAATATTAAATAGATAACGGGCACGTGATACATTTTCCCTCGGTCGTTGGAATATGCTATAATTTCTACAAGGACAATGTTGACGAGGTGATGGAATGAAGACCTTCAAGCTTGTGGGGCTCTCCGTTGTTTACGATGATTTGCACCAACAAGAAATCCCGTTTATTGATGGACTGATTATTAATAAAGAAGACGGACAAAATCGCTGGCTAATCGAAACATATTTAGATAAAGAATACGAATCGATATTTTCAGAACTGCAAAAAAGAAATGACGAATTCCGTCTTCAAGTAACGATTACAAACCGAAGCAACGATCCCGCCAATATGCTCGCAACTGTTCGTTCCATCACAAGAATGAACGACCATATCAGCGTGCTTATGGATGGATTGTTAATCCGAAGCAAAACAGATTTAGCGGAAGTGGTACTTGCGGGTCTTGTAAAAAAAGGGCTGCAAGGAGAAGCATTGTTGAAGGAATTTAAACAGCAATTGAACGAGCGCCGCGGCTTTAAAAACAATGAATCAACCATAAAGGGCTAGAATCACGCATCTAGCCCTTTTTCTTTATGGTGGAAACAAGCTGCGCAATGAGAACATAGCGCTGCTTCGCTTTGCCAATAAAATGGAACGGATAGCATGTCGTCACCGTTAATGTTGGACGAGGCTTTTCGACGAGAACCGTACGGTTGTTTTCATCCACGATGCGGACTTTTTTTACTCGATAAATAAACTGCTTCATTGTTGTTTCCACAATTAATTTGTCGCCAACACCGATTTGGCCCAATTGCCGAAATACAGTATCACGATGACCGGATAGCACCATATTATTCTTATCTCGTTCTCCCGGCAAAGCGCTTTTTGGATAATGCCCAATTCCTTTTCGCAATTGCCGCTCTTCTGTTCCATGATAAATTGGTATAGAAACGCCAAGCTTTGGAATCGATAACATCCCGATTTGCTCGCCAATCTCCGGTTTGGCGGCCGTATTTATAGTCATTTGCCGAGCAATAGGCGTTTTTCCTTTCTCTTCCAACGGTTTTACAGCATCGTACCCGAGCCAATAGGAATATCCATTCCAAAGTGCCAACACCAATCCTATCATTATACAAACCAACGCACCGTACGTTTGATATGTTTTCCACCGCCCGCTCATATGTCTCACTCCGCTAATTTGCTTCTTGCGCGCCAATAAACATAAGCGCCAAGCAAAACAAACAGAAGACCAAGCAACATATTGGCAAGATACGGAGAAGCGGTATCTGGCATTTTTTCGCCATACATTTTTTCTTTCATTTCACTTGCTAATGCGCTGGCGTCGATCAATTTTTCACCTGCTCGGAACACATATCCCGAAGTAAACATTTCTTCCGACAACTGGACATCGGAAAGCAATTCTCCTTTTTGATTGTATAGCTCGACCCGTAAATCCCGACCACCGAGCGTATCCATTGACAAAAGCCGGCGATAAGATACTTCCTGCTTGTCCCCGTTTTTCTCCAGGTAAAATTTCGGTTGTATTTCCAGCGCAGCCAGCACATCTTCCCAAATGGAAAACAATTGTTTCTGTTGCTGCTTCGTTAGCTGTGTTGCATCTTCCACTTGAAGAAACGGTTGTATGCGCGCGCTCAATGCTTCTAACTGTTGCTTCAAATTTTGGTGATGAAGCGATGCAATATGCGCAAATAAACGATTCGCTTCCTTTTCTGTAAACCCAATCGCCCCAAGCATATCATTAATTTGCTGCATTTGTTCGTTATGTCGCAAATAAAAGCCAACAGCCGCATCCAAGTCATCAATAAACGTATAATCTTGAACCGTTTCTCCAAACTGGCCAAGCAATGCTTCTAATTCTTCTTGTGTCAGTTGATAGCGTGTAAGCAGCTGATGGAAATTTTCTTCTGTAATCGGTGTACCGAGCCACTGCTTTAGCTCATCCATCGTCTGAAAATCTGCGACCGTCATCTGGTAATCATCTAAATAATTTAGTAAATCTTCCATCGTCCAGCCGATGCTGCTTATGTACTGCTCTAGTTCTTGCTTTTGGATTTGCGCAAATGCATGCGGTCCGTCATGGGCGATGGTGAAAACGAAACATGCGATGATGGCGAAGAAAAATCGTTTCAATGCCGTTTCCTCCCTCATAAAATATATACATTGGTAGTATTTTCCGAACTTCTATGTCTTATGTATAAAAACATATAAAAAGAGGCGGATACGAAAGTAATGGATTACTTTTCGTTCCGCCTCTTATGTATTTTATACTTCGTTTCCTACGGAAGCCTCTTGAAAATACGCTTCATAAAGCGCGCGAACCGCATCGGCCACGACTTCTTCTTTTACGCCGAACATCATGCTTACTTCCGATGAACCTTGGTTGATCATTTCAAGGTTAATGTTTGCCTTCGCAAGCGCCGCAGTTGCTTTTGCCGCCATCCCGACGGTGCGTTCCATGCCTTCGCCAACCACCATAATCAGCGCAAGTCCATGTTCGATATGAACTTCATCGACTTCCAGCTCCGTTTGAATGCGGTCTAAAATGCGCTGCTCTTTTCCTCCTTCTAATTGATTTTCCCGTAAAATAACGGACATGTTGTCAATGCCAGAAGGAGTATGCTCATACGAAATTCCTTCATCCTCTAGAATTTGCAGCAGTCTGCGGCCAAATCCGATTTCCCGGTTCATTAAATATTTGCTGATGTTAATGCTGCAAAATCCCGTATCACTAGCGATGCCGGCAATCGGTTCGTCGTGATGGTTGCGTTTGGCGACAATCCAAGTGCCTGGAGCGGCAGGGTTATTCGTATTTTTCACACAAACAGGAATGCCTGCTTTATAAACTGGTTCCAGCGCTTCGTCATGAAACACGGAAAATCCGGAATAAGAAAGTTCGCGCATTTCTCGGTATGTAATTTCTTTTAACTGGCGTGGGTTTTCGACAATGGAAGGATTGACGCAATAAATCGAATCGACATCCGTAAAGTTTTCATACACATCTGCTTTCACCCCGGCTGCTACAATCGATCCGGTAATATCTGAACCTCCGCGTGGGAATGTGACGATATTCCCTTCCAATGAGTAGCCAAAAAATCCCGGAATCACTAATACGCCGCGTCGTTTTCGTAAATGATATAGCTTTTCATACGATTCCGGCAAAATTTGCGCATTACCCGGTTCATCCGTTACAATAATTCCTGCTTCCCGCGGATTGACGTAGCTTGCTTCTAACCCTATCTCCTGTAAATAAAGCGCCATCAATCTAGCGTTATGATCTTCCCCGCTCGCTTTTATCGCGTCCATCAAGCGGCACGGATCATGCCGATATTCGTTCATTTTCCAACGCAAATCCTTTTCTAGCTCTGCTGTAAATTCATCTGCCGGTAATTCCAGCTCCTTGGCGATTTCTGCATATCGTTTTACTACCGCCTGAACGATCTCATCGCATGCTTTTCCGTCCATAACCGCTTGTGCCAATTGAATAAGGATATCAGTTATTTTTATATCCTCTTTAAATCGTTTCCCCGGCGCCGATACAACAATAATGCGGCGCTCCACATCAGAGCTGACGATATCGGCGACTTTTCGAAACTGTGTGGCGCTTGCGACCGAACTTCCCCCAAATTTTGCCACTTTCATATTCCATAACCCTTTCTGTCTGAAAATCTCTTATATTTGTTTATCATACCACACTTTTTTATCAATGGTGTCATTATTTTTTATGAATTCTGAAAACGGTATTGCTGCGAAAATGATTTTCTGCCGGTACTTACTTTTGCGCCACATTGCCATTTTGCACATTGGCAATTCCTTCTTTACACACGCCATACGGAAGCCACGAACAGTTGGCGCATAAGTAATCTAAATCATCCGGCCGCACTTTTTGCGCTGTAAGCCGCACTAATTCCGATTTTAAATAAATTTCGTTTTCTTCAATTCCTAAATGGCGAATCACTTTTTGGTCCATGGAGATCACATGTTCATTCGAATTTGGATCTGCTTGGCATGCCGTTTCCCCGTGATGCGGACATGTCATGCACGTATCATCGAGCGCAGCAACGACTTGAATCGGAAAATCTTGTTCTTCATCGCGAATTTTCGTCACTACTTCCCACATTTTTTTGACAAACGACGGGCTATATCCCATTCCGCGAAATCCATGAACACATAATAAATGATGACCTCGCAGCCTTAGCGGCTTCATTGCTTTTCTCCTCCCCTTTTCTATTAGTTCCATCTTACTCAAAGAAGCGCGATTCTACAACTAAAAAAAGGAAGCAACGTTGACGGTGGATACATCACCATGGCATTCTTAAAATATACAACACGAATCAGAAAGGAACTGCCAACGATGAAAATGACAAAAGAGGAAGTTGCCCGTATATTGTCCATTCTCCTTCATGAATTGACCGCCCATTGGACGAAAGAAAAAGTTCATTCCGATGTGCTTGAAATCATTATGAAATTACGAATTCAAGCAGCGGATGAGAATGAATATATGCATGGATTGCTCGCCAATGTAGCATTCGCAACAGAATCGTCGCATGCTTTACAACAAGTGCTTGGAACCATGCTTGAGGAGCAATCATTTCTTTCTGCCAGAGAAATGGAGGAAATGATGAACGAAGCGCAAGCGCGAATTCGCGAGCATATATCCGAACTTATTTCCCGCTATAAAGCGCATTTCGAACAAATTGATGATACAATCGAGCGCAAAAAGCAGCTCGAACGCTCTTATTGTGCGCTTTTAATCGTCAATCGTGTCAAAACAGACTTTCTGTTTCAATTTATTCACGAACAAAATCAAAACGTCGCAAAACAACTTTTTGCGGCAAATCCAAGCGATGTGCTCGAAGCGTTCCATCATTTAAGCAGCGTATATGCAAGCCAATGGATAGAAGGACTCGAGCTGCATTACTAGATCATCATTTTTATTTTTATAAAATTTTAAATAAATCAAAATTTGTTTTGACAAAATTGTGACAAAATGATAACTTAATTACTGGGAGAAATTTTTCACTTCATTATATTGAATGCGCTTTCTTGTAAGCGCATATAAAAAATATATAAGGGGGAAACTTGGATGATTTACGCTCAACCTGGGCAGCCTGGTTCACTGATCACGTTCAAAAAACGCTATGAAAATTTCATTGGCGGCAAATGGGTTCCACCGGTCGATGGAGAGTATTTTGAAAATATTTCCCCTGTGACAGGGCAAGCTTACTGCGAAGTGCCACGCTCCCGAGCAGCTGATATCGAACTTGCGTTGGATGCTGCTCATGCTGCAAAAGATGCATGGGGCCGTACTTCCCCTGCCGAACGCGCGCGAATCCTCAACAAAATTGCTGACCGTATGGAAGAAAACTTGGAAATGCTCGCTGTTGCAGAAACATGGGAAAACGGCAAGCCGATTCGCGAAACGTTGAATGCCGACATTCCGCTTGCGATCGACCATTTCCGCTATTTCGCCGGTTGCATCCGTGCGGAAGAAGGCACTTTATCCGAAATCGATCACGATACGGTCGCCTATCACTTTAAAGAGCCTCTTGGTGTTGTCGGACAAATCATCCCTTGGAACTTCCCGCTTTTAATGGCAGCATGGAAACTCGCTCCAGCGTTAGCAGCTGGAAACTGCGTTGTCTTAAAACCTGCAGAGCAAACACCGACATCGATCCTTGTTTTAATGGAGTTAATTCAAGACATCCTTCCTCCAGGTGTTGTCAACGTTGTGAACGGATTCGGAGTGGAAGCTGGAAAACCGCTTGCTTCAAGCAGCCGCATCGCTAAAATTGCTTTCACTGGCGAAACGACAACAGGACGTCTAATCATGCAATACGCATCGCAAAACATTATTCCAGTCACATTGGAGCTTGGAGGAAAATCGCCAAACATCTTCTTCGAAGACGTGGCGGCAAAAGATGATGAATTTTTCGATAAAGCGATCGAAGGCTTTACGTTGTTTGCTTTAAACCAAGGCGAAATATGTACATGCCCTTCCCGCGCTCTCATTCATGAATCCATTTACGACAAATTTATGGAGCGCGCGTTAGAGCGTGTAAAACAAATTAAACAAGGCAATCCGCTCGATACGGAAACGATGATCGGCGCACAAGCGTCTTCGGAACAATTAGAAAAAATATTATCGTACATTGATATCGGCAAACAGGAAGGCGCCGAATTGCTTGCCGGCGGAGAACGGAATATCCTAGAAGGCGACTTAAAAGACGGATATTACGTAAAACCGACCGTCTTTAAAGGCCACAATAAAATGCGCATTTTCCAAGAAGAAATTTTCGGACCAGTCGTTGCAGTCACTACATTTAAAGACATGGACGAAGCATTAGAGATCGCCAATGACACATTGTATGGCTTAGGTGCAGGCGTATGGACGCGCGACATTAATACCGCTTATCGCGTTGGCCGCGGCATTCAAGCAGGGCGCGTCTGGACAAACTGCTACCACATGTATCCTGCACACGCAGCATTCGGAGGCTATAAGCAATCCGGATTCGGCCGCGAAACACATAAAATGATGCTTGAACATTATCAACAAACGAAAAACTTGCTTGTCAGCTATTCACCGAAAAAACTAGGACTCTTCTAATTTTTAGGCAGCGTGTCATTCACGCTGCCTTTCCTGCCATCCATCTTTTTTATTTTAGGAGGGAGATTGCGATGAGTAATCAGCCAAAAGTAATCGCGACAGAGGCCGCTTTGGAGCTGATTGAAAAGTTAAAAGCAAAACACGGACCGTTAATGTTTCATCAATCCGGCGGGTGTTGCGATGGAAGTTCACCGATGTGCTACCCGCAAGGCGAGCTGATCGTCGGCGATTCCGATGTATTGCTTGGCGAAATCGGCGGCTGTCCGTTTTACATTTCGAAAGCGCAATACGAATATTGGAAACATACGCAGCTCATTATCGACGTCGTTCCGGGGCGCGGCGGCATGTTTTCGTTAGAAGGTCCAGAAGGCGTCCGTTTTCACACACGCTCAAAAGTGTTTGACAGTTGATCACCGCTTCGTAAATAAAGCGACAAAACGCACCAGCACACCGTCAACAACACCACATTTTCCTTCTTAGCAAAAAACCTCCCACTAACCGTTACCCATCGCTTCCACAAAAAGAAACTGCCGCGGAGGTTTAGCTCTGCGGCAGTTTTTCCTTTTCGGCCATTTCTTGCAACTGTCGTCTGTCAGATAGCTTGATATTCTTCAACCCAAATACGAGCACTGTTCCACCAATGACAAAAATAAGTCCAAATAGGAAAACCGAATGAAGCGAATCCACGAGCGACTGTTTTAAAATCGGCACAAATGTTTCTCTCATTTGCGGCGGTATTTTCTCTAAGGCCTCCGGGCTAAGCAAAATCGAATAAAGCCCTTGCGGATCATCATGAATCATATGGGCAAACCGGTCCACCATTCCTTTTGCTTGCACCGGAAGCGACTGAAGCATTGGCATGAGACGGTCATCCAGCAACTGGCTCGAGCGATGGTTCATAATCGCCCCTAAAATCGTCATTCCGAACGTCCCGCCGATCGCACGGAAAAATTGGCTTGAGGAAGTGACGACACCAAGCTCAGACTTTGGAAAACTCTCTTGCAAAGCGAGCGTTAAAAGCGGCATCACTAACCCCATTCCAAGCCCTAAAATGATCATATACAACGTGGCGGTCCATTCGGACGTATCCACATCCATCGTGCTTAATAAACCGAACCCTGCCGCCATAATGGCCATGCCAATGAATAGCTGTGATTTTACACCAATTTTATAAACGGTTCGGCCACCAACGATGCTTCCGATAATCATCGTAATCATCATCGGCGTCATAATCGTGCCGGACTTGGTTGCACTTACTCCGACAACCCCTTGCATAAAAAACGGAACAAACATAATCGCCCCAAACATGCCGACACTCATTAAAAAGCCAATTCCATTTAATACGGTAAACGTGCGGTGTTTAAATAAATGCATCGGCAAAATCGGTTCTTCCGCTTTTCTCTCTACAAATACAAACAGCGTTAAAAAGACGAGTGCCACGGCAAATAACGTGAAGATCTGCCATGATGCCCATTCATACTTATCCCCGCCAAACGTTAACGCTAAAAGCAGGCTAACCACGCCGACAACCATCGTAAACATCCCGGCAAGATCAAATTTCACTGGCCCCTCGGCTTTATATTTGCTCAATCCCATCGCAATAAAAATGGTTGCTAAAATCCCGACAGGAAGATTAATGTAAAATACCCAGCGCCAATTTAAATGGTCGACGATAAAACCGCCAACTTGCGGGCCGATGACGGAGGCAAGGCCGTATAATCCACCGAAAACCCCCTTGCCATTTCGCACGTTCTTTTCCCGTAAACACATCTCCGATGACGATCATTGCCATCGGCATCATAATTCCCCCGCCGATTCCTTGCAGTCCGCGGTAAATAATGAGCTCTGTCATATTATCCGCCATGCCACAAAGAGCGGAGCCAACCATAAAAATGACGAGTCCTGTCACATAAACGACTCGTCTGCCTAATAAATCCGCAAGTTTTCCGGCAATCGGCACGATCGTGGTCGATGTCAACATATAAGCGGTCGTCAGCCATATCATTAAACTTAATCCTCCAAGCTCTCCAACGATGCGCGGCATCGCCGTTCCGACGATCGTTCCTTCCAATGCTCCAAAAAGCATGGCAATCATAAGGCCAGTAATTAATATCTTTCGATGCCGAACGGTGTTCGATTGCATTTCAAACTCATTTACTTGTTCCATTTTCGTCTCTCCCATCTATTCGCTGTCATATATTGTTGGATAACTTCTGTCAACGATGCTAAATCATCAGCTAATAGCGGAATATGTTGATTTTCGATATATAATAAAATTCCTTTCACCACATATTTCCTTGGTGCCGACTCTTCATTCATTAACTCTGCTTCTAACGCATCAAGCGCGTCATGAAGTTCGTGCTGTATTTTTTTATCGAGTGAAAACGATAAAATCTTTTTTTGCATATGGGCAATGTGGGCGCTGATCTTTTCTCGCAATACACGGCGTTCTTTTTCTTCTATTTCCATCAACGGCTTTAACATTTCTTTGTTTAAAATCGGCGATTCTTCATGCGAAAAACTCGCAATGATCGCATCCAAACGCCGTACGAGAAAACGCGCTAATTCTTCGGCATGAAACTTATTTGCCTGCAAAATGAAACAAAATATATATTGCCGAATCATGCCGTTTAACATCGTCGCCACATCAAGCACGTACCGCTCTACCTCTGTTCCATATACTTCGATGAGACGGTCGCAATACCAAGAAAAGATGTTAGCATACTGCTTCAATAAATAATGGTGAATATCGTGGCTAATTTTTGGCAGCTGTTCGTTCATCATCATTTGCAAAAAGTCTTTATGCTCATGCATATTCGCAAAATGTGCGGCGATTTGCTGAATAAACCGCTCTTTTTCTGAACTGCTATCCTGTGAAATGGCGGTGATGTTTGCCATCATTTTTTCAAAATAGTGCTGAATAATCGCCAGCATCAAATCTTCTTTTGACGAAAAATGATGATAAAACGCTCCTTTCGAAATCCCCCACGCATCGACGATATCTTGAATCGATGTCGAATGGTATCCTTTTTCAGCAAACAATTTCATCGCTGTTTCGATAAATTGCACTCTCCGGCCTGCTGTCATGCCCGTCATCTCCTATAAAGAGGAACTTTTCGAAATACCTGGCTCGATGCATTGCCGATACGATGGCAATGAGATGCGAGGTTTCGCAATTTCCGCACGCACGCCGCGCTGCCGAAGCCATTGAACAATTCGTTGATAATTCGTTTCCTTTTTCATTGGACTTCGCTCCTAACGATAATATGACTAGACAGTCAAAAATATTATAAAACAGCGGTATATATTTATCAACTTATTTTATAACATGATTCTATATAAATTATGACCCATCAGTCACAGAAATTAAGAAGTAGGTCCCTACTTCTTTTTTATTTTGGCTAAAAATATAAAAAGACCGCCTGTTTGAACAAGCGGTCAGTGGATCATTGTGCAAGCGCCTGTTCGGCGAGAGCAAGCGCCCCGCAGATGCCAGCGTTATCGCCAAGACCTGGAAGCACAATGTACTGATCGATATCATGCAAAATCGCTTCTTGCTGAATGTACCCATTCAACAGTTCCTGAACGTTGCGGCGGATTTTTGGCAACAGCTGTTTTTGCTTCATGACACCGCCGCCGATAATGACTTTCTCCGGCGATAAAATTAAGATGTAGTTGGCAATCGCCTGCGCTAAATAAAATGCTTCTAACTCCCATACTTCCGAGCGATCAGCCAGCTCCGCGCCTTTTTTCCCCCAGCGCTTTTCAATCGCCGGTCCGGACGCCATTCCTTCTAAACAATCTCCATGATATGGGCAAACACCGGCAAATGTGTCTTCCGGATGACGGCGGATGAGAATATGCCCCATTTCCGGATGCATAAGACCATGGAGCAGGTTCCCTTCGACAATCGCCCCGACGCCGATTCCGGTTCCAACCGTAATATAAATGCAGCTTCGCATCCCTTTTGCGGCACCCCAGCGCCGTTCACCGAGCGCGGCCGCATTCACATCCGTGTCAAATCCGATCGGCACTTGAAAATGCCGCTTCATTTCACCGACAAAATTAAAATTTGCCCATTTTTGTTTCGGCGTGCTTGTAATATAGCCATATGTCGCACTATCGGGATGCAAATCAATCGGACCAAAGGAACCGATGCCGATCGCCTCTAATTCATATCGGCTAAAAAAATCGATGACATGGCGCATCGTTTCTTCCGGCGTCGTTGTTGGAAATGTCACTCTTTCTTTTATATTTCCGCCGCGATCCCCGACAGCACATACAAATTTCGTTCCACCTGCTTCAATCGCCCCAAGATACACGCATTTCTCCTCGCTTTCGTCTCTATGATTTCCGATTTTATTGTACCATAAGGCAAAGGCATTAAGACAGTCAACTACCCAACGGCTAAAGCCGTGGGCTTGCAACTAGCCTAATTGGCTGCCGCGTTCGGCTGGTTGACAGCAGCCCTGCGGATGTTTTCCGCAGCCACGTTGTCGGCAGGGGCAGCGTACCCACAAGCTCGACAACAAAACTGATCCCTTGACGGTCTGTTTTCTTTGGCCACATGTCCGCAAACCGGACAGGTGCGGGAAGTATTTTTTGGATGAACCAATACCACCGGCACGCCAGCGATCGCCGCTTTATACTCAATAAACTTTCTCAACTGATAAAAAGACCAAGAAGAGTGTTGACGACGCTGTTGCTTTTTAACCGTTTTCTCGGTGCGTTGGCGGATGCCCTTTAAATCTTCAAGGGCAATGCCGCATCCGAGTGCCTTTGCCTTTTCAACAATCTTCTTGCTAATGCAGTGGTTCACATCACGGGCAAATAGTTTTTCCTTCTTGGAACGCTTTTTAAGCAGGCGTTTCGCTGACTTGGTGCCTTTCTTTTGGAGTTTGGCGCGAAGTTTCGCATGGCGGCGGCGCAGCCCGTTGACCTTCGAGCCGGAAAATACCTCACCGGTGCTATCGACAGCGATATTAGTGATGCCAAGGTCCACACCGATAAATCCGTTTTCGGAATTGGACTGGCCTTCGGGAACGTCCACCACGAGCAGTAAATAAAAAATACCGTTTTGAAGGACTAAATCGGCTTGACCCCGAACACGGTTGCCGCACAGCAAACCTTGATGGTAGCGGCTAATGACCATAGGGATTTCCATTCTTCCTTGCAAGGTAAGGATGGAAGCATACTCTAACCCTTTAAAGGACAGGATTCTTTCATCATACACGATGGCACCGGTTTCTTTAAAGTTATGCAAGGTTTTTTTATCCAAACGATAGCTTTCCGACACTTTGCCGATGGCACGAACGGTCATTTGGGCAGAGAGGCCAAATTTTTCCCTGACGTCATAGTAGCAAAGCCGCTGGATTTTCGTTTTGGAAAAGGTTCTGGAGCGAAAAGCAATCTCGCTAATATAGTTGCATGCTTGGTTAAACCGTTTCATTGTTTCCAGCAGCGCATGAAACTGTTCAAGAGTTGGCATTAATTTAATCTTGAGAGTGCAGAGCATTCTTGATTCACCTACCTTTCTAAATCCAGTGTACTTATATTGAACGAAAAATTCAATATATACTGAAAATATAAACCCCGCCTTCCTCCCACAGCTAAAGCAGTGGGCTTCCGGCGGATGTTCTCGTGAACGAAAAAACCAGGTTGGTAAACGTTTTCAAAAATGTTGAATTTTTAGAGGTGATGTTTTATGAGTAAAATATAAATATATGAATATTTTGAATATTATTATCTATTGATTTTTATGATAATATACATATTATTCCACGTCAATATTCATGCAGAATTGGATTTTTTTATTTTTAAAAAATAATGTCACTTCTAGTAGAAATTCATTTGCCTTGCTAAAGGAGGAGCTTATGCAATTCACCCGCATTCACCATATCGCGATTATTTGTTCCGACTACGAACGGTCGAAACATTTTTATACGAATATCCTCGGTTTCAACATTATTCACGAGCAATATCGAAAAGAACGAAATTCGTACAAATTAGATTTGCAAGTCGGCGAACATACACAAATTGAGCTGTTTTCCTTTGAAAATCCGCCAAAGCGGCCGAGCTATCCGGAAGCGTGCGGGCTGCGCCATCTTGCCTTGGAAGTTGACGATATCGATGAAGCTGTCGCATACTTACAAACGCAAGGCGTCGCTACGGAGCCGATCCGGATCGACCCAGTTACAGGGAAACGGTTCACGTTTTTCCGCGATCCCGATGAGTTGCCGATTGAATTGTATGAGCGTTAAAATGGTATAGTTACGACAAACAAGGAGGGACCGCCATGATTCGATTTGCCACGATCGGAACGAACTGGATTACGGAAGCATTTATTGAAGCGGCAAGAAAAGTAGAAGACTTCGCATTAACCGCGGTATATTCGCGGACGGAAGAAAAAGCGAAGGAATTTGCGGCGAAAACAGGTGCCAAACGGACGTTTACGAACCTTGAGGAACTGGCGAAAAGCAAAGACATCGATGCCGTCTATATCGCAAGCCCAAATTCTTTGCACGCCGAACAGGCGATTTTGCTTATGAATCACGGTAAACATGTGCTATGCGAAAAGCCGATGGCATCGAATACAAAAGAAGTCAAAGCGATGATTGATGCGGCGCGCCGAAATGATGTCGTCTTGATGGAAGCGATGAAAACGACGATGCTTCCGAACTTTCTAACGATTCGCGAACATTTACATAAAATCGGGAAAATACGCCGCTATTTCGCCAGCTACTGCCAATATTCATCCCGCTATGATGCGTACAAACAAGGAACGGTCTTGAACGCGTTCAATCCCGCCTTTTCCAACGGTTCGCTTATGGATATCGGCGTCTATTGCATTTACCCGATGGTCGTCTTATTCGGAAAACCGCATCGCCTTCAAGCAAATAGCTTGAAACTCGAATCCGGCGTTGACGGAGAAGGAAGCATTATTTTTGATTACGGCGACATGGATGCGATGGTGATGTACTCAAAAATCACCAACTCTTATCTTCCATCGGAAATTCAGGGGGAAGAAGGAAGCATTCTGATCGATGCGATCCATACGCCGGCAAAAGTGGAAATTCGCTACCGAGACGGGCGTGTAGAAGACATTACCGTTCCACAAGAGAAACATCCGATGTATTATGAAGCGAAGGAATTTATCGAGCTGATCAAAAGCGGAAAACGCGAATCCGAAATCAATTCACATAATCATTCGCTGCTGACGATTGCCTTGATGGAAGAAGCCCGCAAACAAACGGGAATCGTGTTTCCTGCTGATGAGTAAAAACAGCTTCCTGCATGTCTGCAGGAAGCTTCCTCATTTCTTCTGCCAATTGGCGCTATGCTCATCTGCCTGTTTGGCGACAAACATCATGCTCATGACAACAAGCATCACGAACGCCCCAACGAATAATCCAGCGATAAAAGCAAGCATAAAGACCTCTCCCCTCTTTGATTCTAGCAAACTTGCTTTTATCATTATTTCCATATTTGCCAAAAACGATACTTGGGAGAGGCCGCAATATGACGACGGTATATTCTTTTTCGATCTTTTCACAAAGATTGTCGTTTTTCATAGTTTTTCTATAGTATTGTTATATGTGGTAAATAAAGGGATATTAAGGTAGGAGGTGTTTTTTGCTAAAATGATCGAAGCTTTAGGAAACTTCTTTAGTGCCATCGCAACGGCTCTATTAGGCAAAAAACACAAGAAAAAATAAAGATATCTGGGCACGGAGTTAGCCATTAGTTCGATTGCTCATCCCCTAAACACTTCTCAAGATTTTATATTCGACAAGCAGAAATAAGCATTTGTTTGACTCGTTCATCAAATGCTGTTTTTTTGCCCATTTCAAGTCAAATCGTCTAAATGCTTTGCGGCGACTTCTTGTAATCCATCATCCACATTTTTCAGCAACAATCTATACGGAAACATCCTTCTTTTTCCTTTTCCAATACATATACAAACGGACAAAAAGCAAGGCAAGGAACGCTCCGCACGAGTCGATCGCCACATCTGTCGGCGCAGCGGTGCGCCCCGGCTCAAACGATTGATGCCACTCATCCGTCATCGCGTACACCGTCGCAAAGACCCATGCGCCAACATACGCCATACGCCCTCGTTCAAGCGCCCGCCAAACAAGCACCGCCAGTATGCCAAATTCGGTTAAATGCGCCAGCTTCCGAACAATAAAATTTAACGGAGACGACGCATCATCCCCGTCATGGCCAAATGGCAAATACGACAACACCGCTTCTAATATGCGCTTCGTATTTTCACCGGTAAACAGTGAAGATTCACTAAAGCAATAAATGACGATACACCAGATCACGACAAGGCTCCAGCGTTGGATTTTTTCTTTCATACACATCACCTGTTATTTACCTTACTATCTTTATGAAGCTGTGGCAATAAAAAATACCTTCTGCCCGTACATGGACAGAAGGTAAATCAATCGATTATTTATTTCCTTTTACTAACTCCAACGGAACAGGAATAAATTTATCCACTTTTTCTCCCTTTAATACTTTCAACGCTGTTTTTACTGCATTCTCTCCAATAAGTTCTGGCTTTTGAGCAACAGTTGCCGCCATTTTTCCTTCTTTAACCGCCTTCACCGCGTCTTCTGTTGCGTCAAAGCCAACGACGATTACATCTTTCATACCGCGCGCCTCTAACGCTTCTAATGCCCCTAGCGCCATTTCATCATTGTGAGCAAATACAGCTTGAATGTCCTTATGGCTTTGTAAAATGTTTTCCATGACGGATAATCCTTTGGCGCGGTCGAAATCAGCCGCTTGTTTCGCTACGACTTTTATATTGGACGCTTTATCGATGATTTGATGGAATCCTTCCCCACGTTCACGCGCGGCAGACGAACCAGGGATACCCTCAAGCTCTACAATGTTGCCGCCATTTTTTAGTTGTTCAACGATAAATTCTCCTGCCATTTTTCCGCCTGCAACGTTATCGGAAGCAATGTGGGTAACTACTTTCCCTCCATCTGCGCTGCGGTCCACCGTGATTACAGGAATATTCGCGCTGTTAGCCGATTCAATTGCCGATGTCACCGCACTGGAATCAGTTGGATTCACTAAAATCAAATCAACATCTTGCTGAATCAAATCTTCGATATCATTAATTTGCTTCGCAGAATCGTTTTGCGCATCGACAACGATTAATTCCGCACCTTCTTCTTTCGCCGCCTTTTCAGCACCTTCTTTTAACGTCACAAAGAATGGGTTATTTAACGTTGAAATCGATAAACCAATTTTCATGTTTCCGTCTTTCTTTGCTTCTTCTTTTTTGTCGCCGGTTGTGCCGTTATCTAACGAACAACCTGCTAAGACACCAATAACCAACAAAAACGCCAACAACATGCTAGCTAACTTTTTCATTGCTCTCTTCCTTTCCTTGTATAATGTTTTATTCATCAAGCTTCTTTGCGGCGATCAAGGAGCACCGCAAGAAGAATGACTAACCCTTTAATGACTTGCTGATAAAATGAAGATACATTCAATAAGTTCAGCCCGTTGTTCAATACACCAATAATGAGCGCGCCAACCAACGTTCCGAAAATCCAGCCGCGGCCACCCGATAAGCTTGTTCCTCCAAGCACCACAGCAGCAATCGCATCTAATTCATACGCTGTTCCCGCCGTTGGCTGCGCCGAGTTTAAGCGAGAGGTTAAAATGATTCCGGCTAATGCGGATAATCCGCCGGTTAAAGAATAAATCCAAATTTTTAGGCGATCGACGCGAATTCCGGATAAACGGCTCGCTTCCTCATTTCCGCCAATCGCATACGTATGGCGGCCAAACGTCGTTTTCTTTAATACAAAATATAATGCCACATACACGACAATCATAAACACAACCGGAACCGGAATGCCGAGAAAATACCCGCGTCCCATCATTTGAAACAAAATATCGTCCGAGGCAAAACCAGTTATAGGACGACCATCTGTATAAACAAGAGTTAATCCACGAAACATCGTCATCGTTGCCAATGTCGCGATAAACGGAGCAACGCGTCCTTTCGTAATCACAATGCCGTTTAGTATACCCATGAGAAATCCGGCAAGCAATCCGATGATGATCGCGGTAAATCCGTTCATTCCACTTGCCATCATTCCGGCAGTAATCGCACTTGAGAGCGCTAACACAGAACCGACAGATAAATCGATGCCTCCCGTTAAAATAACGAATGTCATACCAAACGCGATTAACGCGTTAATCGACACTTGGCGTAAAACGTTCATCCAGTTATTGACCGTTAGGAAACTGTCACTCAATATCGACAGCACAATACATAACAAGAAGAAGCCGATAAGCGGACCAAGTTTTTTTATATCAAAATTCCGTTTGTTTTCCATCATGCGTTCCCCCCTGTTGCCGCGCGCATAATCGTTTCTTGATCAATTCCTTCATTCTCCAAAATAGCGCGAACTTTCCCTTCATGGACGACCATAATGCGGTCGCTCATCCCAAGTACTTCCGGAAGTTCAGATGATACCATAATAATTGCGACCCCTTGAGCCGTCAGTTCATTCATAATTTCATAAATTTCTTTTTTGGCCCCAACATCAACCCCACGCGTTGGTTCATCTAAAATGAGAATGCGCGGCTCCATTGCCAGCCATTTTCCGAATACGACTTTTTGCTGGTTCCCTCCGCTTAACGCTTTTACCTCTAATTCTGGAGATGCCGTTTTAATGTTTAGTTTCTTAATTAACGTCGAAACTAACTCCTGCTCTTTCGTCGCTTGAATGACACCGGCTGCCGCCAATTGTTCTGATTTTGGCAACGTTAGATTTTCCCGCACACTCATATTTAAAATGAGTCCTTTTTGTTTGCGATCTTCTGTAATCATAGCAATTCCGTATTCAATTGCTTTTCTTGGCGATGTAATACGAACTGGTTGGCCGTCAATATAAATCGTTCCCGCGGTCGGTTTTCTTGCCCCAAAAATCGCCTCCATTATTTCGGTGCGTCCTGATCCCATCAATCCGGCTACACCAAGAATTTCACCAGCACGCACGGAAAACGAAATATTTTCAAAGACGCCTTCCTGTGTCAAACCTTCCACGCGCATCCGTTCTTCGCCAATGACCGCATTTCGTTTTGGAAAGCGCTCTCCAATTTGTCGACCGACCATCATGTGAACAATCTCATCAAAGTTTGTCTCGGCGATGCGCTTCATGCCGATAAACTGTCCGTCTCGGAGTACAGAAATGCGGTCGCAAATCGTGAAAATTTCCTCCATGCGATGCGAAATATAAATGATCGCAACTCCTTGCTGCTTTAAGGTGCGAATGACTTCAAACAACGTTTGAATTTCCCGCTCCGTCAACGCGGCGGTCGGCTCGTCCATAATCAAACATTTGGCGTTTGTAGAAAGCGCCCTTGCAATCTCGACAATTTGCTGTTTTCCTACCGACAAATTGCCTGCCAACTCATTCGGATCAATATCGATGCCGAGTTTTTCCAAATAAACTTTCGCCTGCTTTTCCATGTCTTTACTACGAATGATTCCTGTACGGCCGATGGTGCTTTCGCGCCCTAGGAAAATATTTTCCGCTACCGTCAATGTAGGAATAATGGTGAGTTCCTGATGAATGACAGAAATCCCATCACGTTCCGCTTCCTTTGGATGGCGATAATGCACTTCTCGGCCATCCACCAAGACCGTCCCGGCATCTCGCTCATAAATGCCGGTTAATACTTTCATTAACGTCGATTTTCCGGCTCCGTTTTCGCCCATGAGCGCGTGCACTTCACCGGTAAGTACTTCAAAATCGACGCCATTTAAGACGACATGCTGGTGGAACGCTTTTTTAATGCCCCGCATCACAATAAACGGTTTGGTCATCGCTCTCTTCCTCCTTTTTTGAAAATGAACACTACGAAAAGTTCACACCGGAGCGAAGAATAATATTGGCGTAAGGTGTCGCTTCCCCTGTACGAATGACTGCTTTCGCGGATTTGGTCATCTCTTTAAACTGTTCGTGTGGAACAAATTGCATCGGAACACTGGCCAATCTTTGCTGAATGTTTTCATACATAACGGGGTTTTCTATTTTGATTTCTTCCGCCAATGTGAACGCTTCCACTTCTAACTCTTCTAAAATCGCATCCAGCACCGATAAAAATGGTGGAAACCCCTTCACCAGTGATAAATCAATGCGGGCTGACTCATTTGGAATCGGCAGGCCGCAGTCTGCGATGACAATCGTATCGGTATGACCGAGAGAAGCCAATAACGTGCTTAATTCTTTATTCAGAATGCCCCGTTTTTTCATGATGAACACCCTTCCTTTTCCTGCAAAAATTTCTCCACTTCCTCTTCAGTCGGCATTCCGCCTTGCGCGCCTAGCTTTGTCACTGATAGCGCCGCCGCTGCATTGGCGAACAGACAAGCTTCTTCTAAACTCATTCCTTTGCTTAACGCGACCGCCAGCGCGCCGTTGAATGTATCTCCCGCTCCTGTCGTATCCACGACCGGAACGCGGAAGCCTGGTATGAGCATCTTTTTTCCATCTTTCCGAGTCGTCACGCCGCGCGCCCCTTCCGTGACAATCACTTTATCGGCAAACGCGTCCGCATCGACTTGTTCGAAAATAATATCCCGTTCATGTTCGTTTGGCGTAAGAAAATCGACTTGCTCTATAAGCTTCTGAGGCAGCGGCTGCGCTGGCGCAGGATTTAAAATGACGCGCACTCCATGCTTTTTCGCTAAAAAAGCGGCTCTTTCTACAACGGAAAGCGGAATTTCCAGCTGGAGTACACATACGTCACTTTTGGCAATCATTTCTTCGCATCGATCAATGTCTTCTGGACGAAGCGCATGGTTTGCCCCTGGCACAACGATAATTCGGTTATCTTGTTCCGAAATCGTAATCGAAGCAATGCCGGTCCCTTTATCTGTAACCGGTTTCACATTATCGATATGAACACCTTCCCGCTCCAATGAGCGAAGCAGCTCCGTTCCAAACGCATCCTTCCCGACTGCGCCAATCATATGCACATCCGCGCCAAGCCGCGCGGCCGCCACCGCTTGGTTTGCTCCTTTCCCGCCAGGAATGAGATGAAACTCCTCCCCTAAAATTGTCTCGCCTTGTGATGGAAAGCGGGAAGCGATCGTCACAAGGTCCATGTTGATACTGCCGACTACGGTAATCACTGGTTTTGTCATTTTCATTCCCCCCTACGCGTCGATTGTCGTACCACTAGTTCAACCGGAAGCACATAATGAAGCTTCTCAAGCGGTTTTCCTTCTATCTTTTTGATTAAAATTCTTGCGGCTATTGCGCCCATCTCATAAATCGGTTGGGAAATGGTCGATAGTTCCGGTGTCGTCATTTCCGTCAGCGGAATGCCGTCATATCCAATAATCGCAATGTCATCTGGAACCTGCAGCCCTAGCTGTTGAACCGCTTTCAGCGCTCCCACCGCCATCGCGTCATTTCCGGCAAAAATGCCGTCGATATCGTATTTATTTAATGCTTCGATCACCGCTTCTTTCGCCTGCTTTAGCTGATAGTTTCCAGAAATAATCAGCCTCTCGTCCCAAAGTCCCCTCTCCATCATTTCATCTCGATAGCCGCGAAAGCGCTCTATCGCGTTCACAACATGAGGTGGTCCTTGGATATGAGCAATTTTGCGGCACCCAATATCGTATAAATGTTTTGTCGCTAGCCGCGCTCCTCCATAATTATCAGCAATCACTGACGGATAGCTGCGACTTAGGGGACGGTCTAGCACCACCACGGGGATATCCCATTCCGATACTTCATCTAGTTGCAGCTGATTAGTCGTCAAAATAATACCGTCAACATATTTTTTCTTTAGCACTTCTATATATTCTTTTTCTTTATCTGTTTTTTCATCCGAATTACACAAAATCACGGTGTAATCATAAATATTCATCACATCTTCCACAGCGCGGACAAGTTCTGGAAAAAACGGGTTTGTTATATCTGGCACGATTAACCCGATTGTTTTCGATGTCTTTTTAAACAGCGCCCGCGCCACTTCACTCGGTTTATAATTTAATTCTTTCATCGCCTGTCTCACGCGCTTTTCGGTTTCTTCATTCACATAACCATTTTGATTTAAAACGCGGGAAACGGTTGCTACAGATACACCTGCCAGCTTTGCCACATCTCTGATCGTCGCCATTGTCGTTCGTCTCACTTTCTATATGTAACCGGTTACATATAGTATACAAAAATTTAGGAAAACTCACAATAGAAGATTTTTAAATTTGCTATAAGTAGACAAATATATTAATTCATTCTGAACCTCTGCACGACTAAAGTCGGCAGGTTCTTGTGTACTAAAGAGCTTCGTCTATACCTTCGTATAGACACTCACTCTCATTCCACAAGACTTTCATGGGCAAACACCTCAATGGTGCTTAGCGCCCTGTGCGCCCGGTTCAAGACGCTTTTCATCATTTAAATTCCCATACTGCTTAATAATTTATTACCACTATTTTTTAAACGTTCTACTTCTTTATCATGCAGTCGCTTAAATCTTTCCCATGTCGCAAAACATTTTTCTCTATCGATTTCTTTTAAGTGATCTTTCGCATTCATGATGAGGAACGCACTATATAAATCTCGTTGAATTTTACAGCCATTCATATCGTTCCATCGTTCGGATAACCTCTTTTTTACATATTCACCCGTGATATGATTATATTGGCTGGCTTTCGCAGAGAATGTATCTATTTTTTTGAGCGTTTTTCCGTCATACCGTAATTTTCTGTCTAATATGGCTAAAAACATGCTTGGAGCTTTATTCGCTATACTTTTACCAAATCGTTTCTTTCTATTATACCTTCCTGTTTTCTCATTCATCGTTGTTTCTTTCGCTCTTGCTTGCAATGCTTTATAATTCATTGTTTCCACTTTAATATCATTGCCTAACGATAATATCCAATTTGCCAGCTTATTATGATCTTGCTTGCGTTTTTCCGCTAACTTCCTTTGCAGTTCCGCTAATTGATTTTTTGTTTTGATATAATTTTTGCTCCACATCCACTTTTCTTTGTTTCCTCGCTGGATGGTTCCATCTTCGTTGTACTTATTTGGATTATTTGCTCTCCGCTGCCGGTCTAGTTTTCGCTGCAGCCGCCTTTTTTCCGGATGGATGTCATCCACACTTGGAGCGAGTTCCAACAATTTTACTTCGTTCGGAGCGCAAATGGCGATCGTTTGCGTGCCAATGTCAATGCCGACCACTCCTTCACCACGGGGATGCTTGGCTTTGCCGGTTTGCCGATTGATTTTTTGCGGCGGAACCCCTTCCAAAATGAGTTGGGCATAATACTTTACTTTCCCCCGAATCCGTTTACGTACAATGCGGCAATACTTGATTCGGTCTTGCAAGGCGAGATGGGCATACACATCATTTGGTTGGATAATGACAGGGATCATCAGCCCATTCCAATGGATGGCATGGCTTTTGAAGCGAATCCCTGCGAAATTCGATTTTCCCTCTAACGAACCCATTTCGCCGAACCGTTTAAAATACACCCGTTTGGCAGCGCCAAACAAGAACCTTTCTACCGCTTTCCACGCTCTGGTGGCGATTTTTTGCGCCGTATGCGCGTCCATGTGTTTGCGGAAGTGGCGCTGCATTGGCTGAACGAAAGCGTGCATCGCATATTCGGAGAGTCCGTACTCGGTTCGCAGGTCGGAAAGTTGGCGATTTTTTTCTTTGGAGGGCTTCTGTTGAGCAAGGTCTTGATAGCGGGAATCATGTTGGAGTTTTTTGTACCGCTTCAAACATTCCTCTAAACAGGCGTTATACAAACAGCGGCCGATTTCAAACCGCTTTTCGAGGATATGTTTTTGCCATGATTCTGTCTGGAGCCGCAACGTCAATACATAGCTTGGTGTTTTCGCTCCCGCCAATGCAACCCACCTCCTTTACACATGTTTTTGATTTTCAATGTATTTCCTAACGGTTTCTTCTGAAACACATCCAACTGTACAGCAAAAATAGCCGCGAGTCCAAAGGGAAGGCAGTCGACTTTTCAAGGGCGGATATTTTTCACGAAAAATACGACTGCTTCGACCTTTCAATTTCTGGATTAACGCATGAATATGAATTCTTGGATCATAAGGAAATAAACCAATGAACATGGTCAGGCATGATTTCTAACGATTGGATTTCAACATCCTTTTCTTTCACCACTTGATAAAAAATTTTTCTTAAATCTTTTTCCATCTCACCGACTAACACTTTTCGTCTGTATTTTGGGTAGAAAATCACATGATATGGATGAAGATAAACCATTCCTTCTTTATGTAATATTGATCATAGAGATTTAATAAATCACCCCTATCTAATATCATGATAACCAAACATTAGATAGGTTACAATTATAATAATAAAGAATATTCTAATAATTTTATTATTCAGCCACTTCATCCCGATGACTAAAGTCACGGGCTTTCGTAGCAGTTATTCTTGTAACTATTTAGCTTTCTTAATAGATTGTTTTTACAGACGTTGTTTTAATCTATCCCTATCCTATCTATACTAAAGCTAATTTTTCTCCAAGAGAAAAAATTCCAAAAGCATTGACTATTTTCTGATTATTTCGTACAATAAAATTCAACAACGAATACATATTACGAGCAACATTTATGAGTCTATCATAAATGCCCCTCGTAATAGCTGTATTTGGCTGGAGGATTAGCATGTTTGAGAACAATACCATATATATCATCGGCGACGCGAAAGCGCCTTCAAACAATCCGATTACCCAGCAATATAATGCATTTTTCATTGGATTAGTGGTCAATAAAGAAAGCGGTATCATTGTTGATGCAGATTGTTCAACGACGATTGAACTGACGAAGTCCTTTGTCAAAAGTTTACTGGTCGGTCGATCGATATTGGACATTGACACAGTAACAAAAGAAATTCAAACTCGCTATTTCGGATCTTCACAAAAGGCGTTAATCGTTGCTTTTAAAAACGCCAGCTTAAAATATCAAAATATCGTTTCGTCAGCTGCTTCATCTGTACCTTCGTCACGCAGATGAAACCCAGCGAATAGAGCGATTGTTTCTCTCTATTTGCTGGGTTTTTATATTTTTACATTTCTATCAATGAAGGAGGAGAAACGATGATTCAAGACGGTATTGTTTACTTAAGTATTTTGCTGGCTTATGTCGCACTCATTGCTTTTACGGAGCAAAAATCCAAATCCAAACTTTTTAAAGTCGTTCCTGGAATTATTTTTATTTATGTCGGTGGAGCACTAATGCAAACATTTGGAGTTTTCGGGAAAACGGATTCGATCGACAACACGTACAATACCATGAGAAGCGTGTTGCTTCCCGCTATGCTCATTCTCATGCTTCTGCATTGTGATTTGCGAAAAATCATCAAAATGGGACCAAAAATCCTTCTTACCTTCTTCGCTGCTTCATTGACGATTATTGTTGGATTTACAGTCACCTATGTGTTATTTAAAGGGCTTTATGCGGAAGATACATGGAAAGCTTTTGCCGCGCTCAGCGCCAGCTGGACAGGTGGATCGGCAAACATGGTCATTCTACAAAAAATATTAGATGTTCCAGAAAACATTTTCGGCTACGCCTTAATGATGGACACGATCAACTATTCTATTTGGGTCATGTTTATGTTTTGGCTGGTGCCGTTTGCTAGCCGATTCAATCGCTGGACAAAAGCCAAAGCAATAGAAGTGCCGATTGCAGCGGACGAAGTGGCGACAACAAGCGAAAATCATCAAGGAAAAATGGGATTTACTGAATTAATTGTCTTACTTGGATTCAGCATTCTTTTATCAACAATTTGCACGGAAATCGGAAATGCTTTGCCTGAGGTGGGAGCCGTATTTAACGGATCAACGTGGACGATTGTATTCGCATCCATCATCGGTTTAGTATTGGCGATGACAAAAGCCGCAAAAATTCCTGGCTCCAGCGATGTATCGAAAGTCATGCTTTATGTCGTGATTGCATTGATTGCATCAAAAGCAGATTTTTCTCAATTATTTCAAGCGCCAATTTATATCATTTCCGGGTTCATGATTCTGTTGATTCACGCATTGTTAATGTTAGTAATCGCGAAAATATTCAAACTGGATTTGTTTACAATGGGAGTTGCATCACTATCTAATATCGGTGGAGTAGCGTCCGCGCCAATTCTTGCAGGCGCTTATCATCAGTCACTCATTCCTGTCGGGGTATTAATGGCGCTGCTGGGAAATTTACTTGGAACTTACTATGGATTGCTCACTGCTCATATTTTATCATCACTGTAACTGAAAGGATGTCTATTCATGAAAATAAAAGACGCAACCATCGCCACACAATCGACTCCATTAATAAAACCTTTCAAAACAGCGTTGCGAACGGCTACGCAAATTGAAAGCATCATCGTAAAAATCACTCTGGATAACGGAATTGAAGGGTATGGGGCCGCCGTCCCGACCGAAGCCATCACGGGAGAAACGAAACAAGGAATCATCGGTATTTTAGAAAATGTACTAATCCCTAAAATCATCGGTAAAGAAATCGAAGAAATAGCAAAAAACAGTAAAGATATTCAAACTAGTTGCATCGAAAACACAAGCGCGAAAGCAGCATTAGAAATGGCCATGTACGATGCGCTTTGCAAACTACTAAACATTCCACTGTATCAATTATTTGGAGGAAAAACGAACCATCATGTCAACGATATGACAATTAGTGTCAATAGTGTAGAAGAAATGGTCAGTGACGCAAAAAACGTGATGGAAAAAGGTTTTTCGATTTTAAAAATTAAAGTAGGAAAAGAAGCCGAAAAAGATATCGAACGAATCGAACGAATTTATGAAGAAGTAGGCCCAAACGTTTCACTTCGCATTGACGCTAATCAAGGATGGACATCGAAAGAAGCGGTGGAAATCATTCAATCGCTGGAACAACTCCAACTTCCGATCGAATTTATTGAGCAGCCCGTGCCTAAATACGACATAAAAGGTCTCCAGTTTATCCGAGAACGAGTCAACATACCGATTATGGCGGACGAAAGTGTATTCTCGGCTCGAGATGCACTAGAACTGATCCGTCATCACGCTGTCGATTTAATCAATATTAAGCTGATGAAAACAGGCGGATTACGGGAAGCATACAAGATTGCTAGTCTAGCTGAAGCGGCTGGCATCGAATGCATGATCGGAAGCATGATGGAACCAACTCTTTCTGTATTGGCAGCAACCCATTTAGCAATGGCCCATCCGAACATTACAAAAGTCGATTTAGATGCCCCTCTATGGATAGACGATGACAGCAGCCATTCTTTCTTTCAAGGAAGCAAGATTAACGTTCCTGATTTACCGGGCATTGGTTATGTTCCTTATATGCCTAATCATTGATCGTAAGAAAGGGGATGAGCAATGAAAAAATGGAAAAAGTACTTCACCGCATTCCTTTGCTTCTGCATGATGTTCTTCTTTCTTTCACCTGCAAATGCCAAAACGAACAAGGATGAAACGGCTTATGTTGACGTCTCTGTCGCAACGCTTTGGACAGAGCCGAATATTGCAAGAGACATTGACAGTCCATCACTATCCAACCCGGTCGATATGTGGAAGTGGACAAAAAGCATGACGTACGAAGAAAAACTATGGTTAGTGGGAAATCTCGAAACACAAGCGTTATACGGCATGAAAGTCACGATACTAGAAAAACAAGGAGATTGGGCTAAAGTTGTCGTACATGGCCAACCAACGCCGCGCCATCCGCTTGGATATCCAGGTTGGGTGCCAATTCGCCAACTGACCAAAGGAAACGCATTTGCACAATTTCAATCGAAACCATTTGCCCAAGTCACTTCGCCAACTGCGTGGCTTTACAAAGATCCAAAAGGGAACCATAAATTTATGGAAATCAGCTTTAACACTCGCCTTCCTGTGATTCACTCAACAAAAAACGCAGTCAAAGTGATGACACCAAGTGATGGGGCCAAATGGCTAAGAAAAGAGGATGTCCAAATTTTCCGTACTGAAGCAGACATTCCGAAACCAACTGGAGAAGACTTAGTCAATACCGCAAAACAGTTTTTAGGCTTACCTTATTTATGGGCAGGAACATCCGGATTTGGCTTTGACTGCTCTGGGTTTACCCATACGATTTATAAAGCGCACGGTATTACCATTCCCCGTGATTCATCCGTACAGGCCCAGTTCGGTACACCTGTCCCGGAAAGCGAACTGCAACCGGGCGATCTTCTCTTCTTTGCGTACAATAACGGAAAAGGAAGAGTCCACCACGTCGGCATGTATATCGGCAACGGCAAAATGATCCACTCGCCAAACTCCAGCACAACAGTACGCGTTGATGATTACCGTGCTCCTGGATATGGCGAAGAGTTCGCCGGCGCAAGAAGATACATCAACAAATAAGAAAGAACACAAAAAGGAGACATGAATGTTTCAGCTCATGTCTCCTTCTTCTTTTTTCCTCATTGTGTCTGTTAGAACAACAACCCCATTTTGGAAAATACAGACATAAAAAGAAGTTCCCTCTCCCTACATCACGCTTTTTTCTGTGTCGACGCTGACAGATCGGGTCGGAATCCAGCTTACGACCACCGTGACAACGATATTCACAATCAATGCGATAATTCCGACATTCAGATCTTGCACGACCTACGGCAGAGAAGGGAACAACGTGCCGATGCTGCTGCCCGATAATGTAATATAGGCAACTGTCGCAACACTAGCGATAATACCGGCAAACGCTCCTTGTTTCGTCACAAAATTGTTTTTCATCAGGCTGAGCACAAACGATGGGAACAACTGCGTCACGAGGCTATATCCCATAAGAAGCAGTGCAACGATCGTATTTCCGCCGCGGAACGTGAAATATAACGAAACTAACGCAATGACAGGGACGAGATATTTCGCTAGTTTCGTGACCTGATCGTCGGTAGCGGAAGGAGAAAACACTTTATAGACGTTTTTCGCAAGCAACGTCGATGCTGTCATTAAAATCATCGAACCCGGAACCATTGCCGTCAACAGCCCCGCTGCACCGATCAGCCCGACGACCCAAGGGTCAAACGTTTGAATGGACAACCGCAATAAAGCCAGATCAGCATCGGAGCCTTCTAAATGCGGAATTTGCAAAATCGCTGCAAAGCCGACAAAAAAGACAAACAGCAGCACTAACTGATAAAGAGGCAAAATCATCGCATTTTTCCGAAAAACGTTGGCGCTTTTCGCCGAATAAATCGAACCGAACGTATGCGGCCACATATAAAAACCAAGCACCGTTAACAGCACGGTGGAAATAAACCAAGACACGCTCATGCCTTTGTCCGGCAATACGAGAAACCCTGGTTTTGCTTGTTCAATTGCTTCAAACATCGGCTGAATTCCGCCGTAATAATGGAATGGAAGATAAAGACCTAAAAAGACCGCGACAACTAAAATCATAATATCTTTCACTACCGCTGTCCACGCCGAGCCGTGGATGCCCGAAATCATCACGTACACTGTAACGGAAAGAACACCGATCCATATCGCCGCCGTCGACGAAATCGTGCCGTATGAAGCTTGAGAAACGATAATACCCAATCCTTTTAGCTGCAGCACCAAATACGGAATAAGAGCGACCACCCCGACTAGGGAAACGAGCCCCCCTAACAGCGGACTGTTGTATTTGCTAACAAAAAAGTCAGATTGGGACATCAGCTGATGCTCTTTCGCATATTTCCATACTTTTGGAAGCATCCAATATGACAGCACATACGCCAAGCAGCCGTACGCGATAATGTAAAACATCGGCCTCCTTTCTTTGCCGTAAGCCCAACCGCTTCCGCCTAAAAAGGTAAATGTCGTATAAATTTCGCCGGCCAGGAGGAGAAAGACAAAGATCGTGCCAAACCCGCGGCCGCCGACCGTCCACTGTTCCAAGTTCATATCTTTTCCTTTGCGCGCTTGCACCCCTAAATAGAGGGAAAGCAACAGGAAAGCGAAAATAATCACCAATGCAGCATTCATGTACGCTCCTCCTCCCGCACTTCCGGATCAAAGCGGTAGACAATCGCCATGATGGCGGAAGTGAGAATCACCCAAGCGACAAGCCAAAAGAGAATAAACGGCATGCCAAGCACGTATGGAGTCACTTTATTGGCAAACGGGATGCCGCCAAGTATGCCAAGAAACGGAAGCACCATCAGCCAGCGAATTCCTTTCATCCTTATTTCCTCCCTCACGGAATAATAGGAAGCGGAAGCTTTTACGGGGCTTCCGCCAACAGTTTGAGCGCCGCATGGACAAACAAGCGCACGCCGATTTCTAATGCATCTTCATCAATCGTAAAGCGCGGATGATGGTGCGGATAGACAATGCCTTTTTCTTTATTTCCGGCGCCGACATAGAAGAAGCTTCCCGGTGCTTTTTGCTGGAATGCCGAAAAGTCTTCTCCGCCCATATTCGGCTTCAGATGATCAATCGCTTCCTCGCCAAATACTTCGCGTACTGTCTCCTCAATGACGCGGATCACTTTCTCATTGTTAACAACCGGACGATAACCGTATTCATATTCGAATTCGTAAGTTGCGCCGTGTGCTTCGGTAATGCCTTTGATGATCCGTTCCATTAATTTTGGTACGTTCTGGCGAAGCGTTGCATCAAAACTGCGCACCGTTCCTTGGATTTCCACGCTGCCTGGAATGACATTATGCGTCGTCCCGCCGATAAATTGCGTCACCGAAACGACGAGAGGCTCGAGCGGATCCGTGTTGCGCGACACGATATGCTGCAAGTTCGTCACTACTTGCGCGCCGATCGCGATCGAATCGATCGTTTGGTGCGGCAAAGCAGCATGCCCGCCTTTTCCATGAATCCGAATGAAAAAGCGGTCTGGAGAAGCCATCATCGGGCCGTACACAATGCCAATCTTGCCAGTTTCTAATGGCGCCCAAAGATGGGTGCCAATCACGACATCGACGCCGTCCATCACGCCTGCCTGCACCATTTCTTCCGCGCCGCCTGGATGCAGTTCTTCAGCATGTTGGAACAAAAAGCGGACTTCTCCTTTGATTTGCGGCCGCAGCCGCGAAAGAATTTTCGCTGTGCCAAGCAGCATCGCCGTATGCCCGTCATGCCCGCACGCATGCATCACGCCTGGATTTTTTGAAGCAAACTCAAACGTATTTTCCTCTTGAATCGGCAGTGCATCCATATCGGCGCGAATGGCCACCACTTTTCCCGGCTCATCCCCGATTAACCGCGCCATAACACTCGTTTTTGTCGGACGAGAAAGCTGCAAATTGCCAAATGACTGCAACGTTTCATAAACGAATTGCGCCGTTTTTTCTTCGTGAAACGATAGCTCCGGATTTGCATGCAAATGCCGTCTCCATGCAATGACTTCCTCTTTGATTTCATCCACCAGCTGTTTAATTTCTGTTTTTGTCATCTTCTCTTCCCCCTTTTTCCCATCTTATTCTCCCATCGCTAAACGCATTACCGTATGGTACAATACGTTCGCACCGGCCGCACAATCTTCCTTTGAACTCCATTCCTCCGGGCTATGGCTGATCCCATCTTTCGAGCGGACAAAAATCATCCCGATCGGGCAAAGATCCACGAGCTGCACCCCGTCATGGGCAGCGCCGCTAGGAAGGGAGAACACATCAAAACCTAGTTGTTTACACGCTTCCTTCGCTGCATTTTGTACAAGTTCGGAACATAATACCGGAGGCATCTCTTGCAGCCGCTCGACAGTGACCTTTACATTTCTCTCTTGGCCAATTTGTTGCGCTCGTTCAATAATCGACTGGAATACGTTATCGCGCACTGCCGCGTCAATATCCCGCAAATCTAAGGAAAATTCGACTCGTGCCGGAATGACGTTAATTCCTCCCGGGAACACCTGCATTTGCCCAACGGTTCCCACGGTGGTTCCTGTCTTTTTCGCCTCTTGTTCGATCATTTGGATGATCTGTGCTGCGGCAACAAGCGGATCGCGGCGGATTGGCATTGGCGTTGCCCCGGCGTGTTCCGCTTTTCCTTCTACCGTAAATTTCGCCCATACAAGCCCGGCGATCCCTGTGACAATTCCGATGGGAAGATTCGCTTGTTCCAAAACACGCCCTTGTTCAATATGTAACTCGACATAAGCTTTTACTGATCCTTTTCGCCGCGCAGCCTTGCCTATTTCACTGGGGTCAAGCCCCGCTGCTTTCATCGCTTCGGCAATCGAAATTCCATGTTTATCTTGATGAACGAGTTCTTCCTCCGACAATGTTCCCGCCATTCCACGGCTGCCGATCATACCGTAACTAAAGCGTGCTCCTTCTTCATCGGTAAAGGCAACGACTTCAATCGGATGCTTCGTTTCCACCCCTCGTTCGTTCATCGTTTGTAACACTTCCACCGCGGAAAGCACTCCGAGCGGACCGTCAAACATTCCTCCGTTATAGACGGAGTCTAAGTGCGAACCGACCAGCACGACAGCGGCCTCCGGATCTTTTCCTTCTTTACGTCCAAGCAAATTTCCAACCGCATCTTCATACACGGCAAGCCCTGCTTCCTTCATATACGAAGCTACTTTTTCCTTTGCGGCACGTTCTTCTTTTGTAAACGATAAACGAGTAACCCCACCTGACGGCTGTTTTCCAATCTTGCCTAATTCCATCAGCCGATTCCAAAGCCGGTTTTCATTAATCATTTCGTTCCTCCCTTCTCATTACGATTTACGGATGAATTTCGGTTATGACCTTAATTATAATATAATTATTAAAATTTTTGAATAATTTAATTTATAAAAAATTCATATTAAAAAAAATATAGCGAACAAACGACGTTTGTTCGCTACTAATAATCATAAAAAAATACGATAAATTTTTCTTGGACGGCCGCGAGGATATGGATTTGTTTCGCCAATGACCTCCGCCAATCCTTTATGTTTCAATTCATTCAAAATCCGTCTTGCGCTTCTTGGCAAAATTTGCATATGTGTTGCTAGTTCGTAAGCATTAATCTCATTTTTTCCCAGCTTTCGTAATATGGCGCTTAATTTGCTCAATGTTGCGACACTCAAATTCGTTTTTTGGCTGATCGCCTGCAGCTCGGCGCAATCAAAAGAATAACGTATTTGTTCCGAACGACCTAACGGCCCAACAATCGTATCATCATCAAATATGACCATCCACGTGCCTCTTCCATATTTCTTCGCATGAAGAAACGCTTTACCGGCATGAATTTCGGCTTCATAAGCAGTCCTTCCTATCCCGATTCCACACGTCACCATCTCTTGATCAATGTGTTCTATTTCATCCATCGCCGGAATGATTCTGTAATGATCGGTGATATCCTTTAATACTCCTCTTGTCGTAAAAATAACATAACGGCCAGGACCGGCAGTTTTCAACGATCCTTGTATTTTTTTGGCATATCTCAACAACTTTTCCGTTACTTTCATTTCCATCTTATATATTTCATCAGTCGAAAATGTTTCGCTCGATATCGCAGATAACGAGTCGACTTCGATCATCTGGACAGCGATTTGCGCGTCTTGAAAGCGCAGCATTTCGCCCGTGCGAATGATCATTTGCATCACCGACTCCACCGCCGAACGGGCAGGCAGCACGCGATATACGGGCACGCCAAGCTTTTGTAATTCAAGATGCGCTGTCCGCAAACATGTCACCGCCGCTTTCGTTACTCCTTGCTTCCATAACTCATAATGATACTGTGCTAAAACTTCCGCGGAAATCTCCCCTTGATAATGTTTCACATGCGGAACTCGTTCGCAAATCCCCGCCTCATCCAACAGCCGTTCGATTTCCGATGGATGATACGTATCAAAACTTAATTGATGGATGGGGATTTGCCGCTCATAATAAATATGCAACAGCGTCCGATATAAACTTGCCCCCGTATGCGGAACATAAAACATCGGGCAGTCGACCTCTCCCCACTCTTTCACAATAGAATAAGGAACTTGTCCCGAAAAAAGCCACATATCGACTTGATGAATAAACGGACGAATAAGATCGATAATTTCGTCTTCGTCCCAATATACAACAGGCACACAATAAAGCTCCTTATATTCATTCGCAATGTTTTGAATCATTTCCAACGAATCATCCGCCCCTAATATTCCCAGACGTATGCGAATCGTTCGTCCCTCCCCTTTTCAGGACCGCAAAATCCCCTTTGTTGTCAAATAACGTTTGCGCATGCAGCCCATTCTTCAGTCCAGTAAATCAGCGATGACCTTTTCGGCGATGGCGTGAATTTCTTTGCGATCGTATATTTTATTTTCCTCCACTTCGAAAAACTCACGTACCGCTTCATTAACAAGCTGATTTAACTCCTGCCGATTCTGTTCTTTTCCAAATATATATCCTGTTTTTACAAGTTTATCGAGCATCGACTCCACAAGTTCGCTAACAGGGTATGGCTCTTCCTCATCCCAATACTCGTCATCATCCCATTCCTCGATGAAATCATCGTCCTCTTCGAAATCTTCCGATAGGAGATGATCTGTCATATAATCCATCATCTCATTCACTTTCTTGGAAATACTGCTTGCGGAAACGCCATAAAGATGCGCCAAATCCGTCTGTGTTACTGCCTCGCCGCGCAAAATCCGACAAACAAAATAATGCAAAGCAGCCGCATGCAAAGGAACGCTGCGAATAACAGGTTGGCAGGTATCACAATATTCATGCCAAATCGCTTTTGCCATATTCAAATTCATACTTTGCGGCATTTTCTTTTCTAATTCATAAACCACCGCTGCGTAATTCGGATGTTCCCATTCGAACGGATCGGCTATGAATGACACGAGCAAACGAACGGCCGTCATCCACGCGCTTGGAAAGGATGTCCGCAAAAATGCACGCGCATCTTCCGGTCCGTATGCTTCCCAATCCTCTTTTAGCGAACATGCAATTTCATGGGCGATCATATTTGGAAATGAAAAAAAGGTGGTAAAATACGTGTATTCCTCTCCGGCAGGCACTATAATCCCCATTAGCAAATCTCCTATTTGCACTTGCGGCAATGGCTCACTGTCAAAAATGCGCACGACTCGTTTTTCCAATGTCAACACATCTTGAACGACGAAACGCCGTTCTCCTTGAAGCTCTACCACTATATCAAAAGACGGCGCCGCTCCAATCCATGACGCAAGAATGGAGCGAGTGGAAGGCCGCCATAACGAACCTCTCCACTTTACATATCGCTCAATGATCGTTTCGCCCCGCGGCGTCACTGGAACGCAAAAAATAGTCCAATTTGCTATAAAAAAACTAATCGCCTCTCCGATTTCCCCATGTTGTTCCCATTCTCCTGGATCGCCGATGGTTTTTAACAACTCATCCGCATATTCTTCGGTCGCATACCATAATAAATCATGCATGCATTCCGTTAATTGTTGATCCACTGCGGTTTGTATGGAAACAATGTTCCCCTTCCCACTTCTGCGAGAATATGGGGCGTTTTTATCCGATTTCATTTTATCACTCCACTTCTTTGTTCTATATTATCATTCTACCAAAAAGCGCTCGCTTTCTATCGCAAAAACATATAAAATTTCTAAATTTACTGATACAAATTTGTATAAAAAAATGCCAAAACTAGGCGAACCTAGTTTTGGCAAAATGTTCACGGCCATCTCCTAGTCTTTCGTATTTCACAAATGGATCGATGACAGTAATTTTTTGTGCTTCCGCGTCGCTAATTCCCGCGTAAAAATCTGCAGTGCCATCCTCCTTCCGAATTAACCCGCCGCTAAATACCACATCAACGAGGTCTGGGCGTTTCGCAGGACCTTCCAAAAAATGTGATCTTGTCGCAATTAATTCGATATCGGAAAGCTCCATTGTATCCGGATTCAACACAAATACCATCGGATAATAGTGGCGTTTGCCATCTTCACCGAAACGAGCAATATGCCCAAGAACACCAACAAGTCCATTCGAAAGCAAGTGAAGTTCATTGACTCCTCCCCATTCGTCATCTACGAACTGATTATCCAAAAGAGGAGCCTCTTCCATGATCTCCACTGTCAACTCATCTAATGAATCGATTCGTGTAAAACCTATTTTCCCTCGTCCGCCTTTTTCCCCTTGCGGACGTGTAAACACACCAACTGATCCATCTTTTAACTCAATCAATCGAATATCTTTCATCCCATCTGGGCCTTTTGCAAATTCTTTTAAACTAGAGATATTCTTCCCTTTGTAAAAAATCGTTCTCCAGCTTAAGGTGCCTTCTATGGATGGATGTGGAAAAGTTTGTACTCCACCGAAGATCAATTCCCCGCGAATTCTCGAAACAAATGGGTCTTGAAGCGTGAATACTGGCGCTCCTTCCTTTGGCACCCATTCTTCTCCACGGTTCACAAAGAAATGCACTTCCGAATGCTCACTATCTCTTGGCTCTACTCGACCAGCGATAACAAATTCTCCCTCGTCTTCAAACGGTGCCGAGATATTATATACATCCCGTTCTCCCACTCCTGTAAAAACCAACTTCTCCGGACTAAACGGCTTCGGCCCTTGTTCAAACTCTTTTAATAACACCTCACATGTTTTGACGCTGGCCTTCTTCAACAGCATAAAACTCCTCCCAAATATATCATAATGCTTCACATAGATGTATTGTCGCAAAGTAATATAATGAAGGTGTTTACCTTTATTAGATATTAACAAGCTGGCATCAGAAGTCAAGTAGGTAACTAGCACCAAAAACGCATTATGCCCATCACAATTGGCCAAACGCCAGAAAGAAAAGTTTTTGTTATTTTTACCAATTGTTTCATGTTATTTGCATTTGGTGCATTCAGACCAACTCGCTTCACTAAATTATTATTTTTTAGCTATTCTTTACTTGCAAATCTTTTGCACTGATAATACGCGGTTTTTTTACTATATCATTATATAAATTCAGGTTGAAATTCGACACATTATTCCGCCCAACATAGCCTTCTGCAATCATAAAAAATTCATCAGAAACAAAACTACCTTAGCCCAACGCAATAGGAGCTAAGGTAAGTTTGCTGACTATACGATTTTTCCTTCCGCTTATGAATTTGGATTGTCCACTGTTTTCCTTGAAACGACAATGGGGATTGCTATCTACTTGACGGGGATATGTTCAGACGGCAAGTGGTCCTCTGCCGGACACACCCGTTTTCGGCCGATCGATTCGTAAATGATTCCTGCCTCGCGCGCACTCGCTAGACTGTAACAATTCCGCCCATCCAACACAAGCGGCGTTTTCATTAAATTCGCATATTGACGGACGTCAAATTGCCGGATTTCCGGCCACTCCGTAAAAATAAAACAAATATCGGCGTTCGCAACCGCCTCTTCGATCGTCGAACAATAGGTGATTTCCTTTGGAAATACGCGCTTTGCGTTTTCCATCCCAACAGGGTCCCACACCCTTACATTTGCGCCTTCTTCCAATAATACCGCGATATTAGCAAGGGAAGGGGCCTCCCTTATATCGTCCGTTCCCGGCTTAAACGTAAGACCTAACACCGCCACCTCCAGCCCGCGAAAATGGCTCACGTACGTTCTTGCCTTTTCGATCAATTTCACTTTTTGACTTTCATTCACTTCCATTGCGGCTTGCACCGTTTTCAGTTCATAATCGCAACCATCGGCAAGCCAACGCAGCGCTTTCGTGTCTTTCGGAAAACACGACCCGCCATAACCGATGCCGGCGCGCAAAAAACGGCTCCCGATCCGCGGATCCATTCCCATTCCTTCCGCCACGTCTTCGATATTGGCGCCAACCATTTCGCATAAATTCGCGATTTCATTAATATAGGATATTTTCAAGGCGAGAAAAACATTGGATGCGTATTTCACCATTTCCGCACTTTTTCGATCTGTCACGACATAAGGAAGATAAAACGGGTCATACACTTCTTTCATGATCTTCTCCGCATGCGGCGATTCTACCCCTAACACAATTCTTGACGCATGCAGCGTATCCTTGATTGCTGTCCCTTGTGATAAAAACTCGGGATTCGCCACAACCTCAATATGAACGGGGTGCTTCCGGTGTTCATATATCCAACGTTCCACTTGATCGCTTGTCCCAACGGGAACGGTAGATTTCACCGCCACTACACAGTCTTTTTCCACCGTCTGCGCAATCTGCTTTGCCGCTTCCCATACATATTGCAAATTCACGGATCCATCCGGCTCTTCCGGGGTGCCAACAGCGATGATAATCACATCTGCCCGCCGGCACGCCGCCGCATAGTCAGCCGTAAACAACAACCGCTCGCGATTTTTTCTTATTAACTCCTCCAACCCAGGTTCATAGATCGGAGATTTCCCTCGCTGAAGCAATGCCACTTTTTCCACATCGACATCCACGCACGCCACCTTATGTCCCTTTTCCGCCAGACACGCGGCCGTGACTAGTCCCACATATCCTACACCCGCTACGGCAATATCCATATTTCATCACACCTTTGATGGTTTACTCCGCTCGCAAATGCGATTCATGGCATACGGCCGTCCAATAACCCATCATTTCTGCCAAACGCTCGCATTCGTCCATGATATTCTCATTCATATATGAAGTTATTATAACTGATAATGAACCTCTTTTGCATTTTCCATGATTGTGTATGTAAGTGCAGATCCATCATATGGAATTCCATGTGAGTGTTCTAAAGGTTTATTCGATTTACCTATTTATGACGAAATTCATTGGTTTTTGTTGATTTTGTTGAATTTATCGATTTTATTGGATTTATTCATTTTCTTTATAAGTTACTAATGTGCTTGATACTTCTAATTATTGAAAAAAACAAAAAGGAGAGCCGTCCACTTCTGACTGTGGCAAGCTCTCCTTCTCTTTGGCAAAACTCGAAAAGAAACAATGCGCTACACCGGTACTATTTCATCCACTTTCGCACTTCCTCTTCCGTAAGGCCAGTGAGATCGGCGATGTCTTTCGCTGTCATTCCTTTTGCCGCCATATGGCGAATCATTTTCTTCCGTTCTTCCTCTCGTCCTTCTTCCCGCCCTTTCTTCAATCCTTCCTCTAGTCCTGCACGCCGCTCCCCAAGAAGATTGGAAAGCTGATCGCGCAGCCATTTTAAACGCATTTCATACGCATATCGGTTTTCCGGACTGACACTTAGCTTTTCCCATTCTTCTAACGCTTCGCGAATTTCTTGTTCATTCATCGCCCACTCCTCCAATTCGCTCCACATCGTTTCATCTAATCTGCTATCACGGCCGTCTACCACCGATAACATCATCAGCCACGGCACTTCTGCTGACTTTTTCATCTCCCGCCGATATTTCTTCCATTGTACCATAAACTGCGACAAATCAATCGCATGGAATTCGATATGAGCACTCCAAAGGAAATGTTCCTCATCTTCACGTAAATGAAACACGGTATGAAAACGGTCTGTTTCATGAGGAAATAAAGGGTAGTTGAGGATCGTAACCATAATGGTTGGAGGAAGTTCGGAATACGCTTGTCCTGAAGAGAGCGACGCAGAAAACAGCCTCGCCCAATAATACAACACCCGCTCCGGCAAATCATGCTGTTGAACAACTTGAATTTCCACGTTAATCCGCTCGCCCCGGTCGGTAAATACGAGCACATCCAAGCGGCTCGTTTTGCCATCTTCCGTTTCTTTCGCAAGTTCCGTATTTTCATACTGCACATCGACAACGCGGTTGCGTCCGCTCCGATGCAAAATTGCATTCAGAAAAGCGATCGTAATCCGCTTTCGGCTTGGATGCCCAAACAGCTGTTTAAACATGAAGTCCATTTTCAAGTCGAGGTATTCTTTCATGACGAGGATCATCCTTTCGAGGAAATATAGAGGATAGTAGAGGATGCATCTTTATTACAATAGACAGAGGCAAAAAAGTCAATATTAAATTATGAATCTTCTGATAAATACAAAGAGCGCATCGCTTTATGAAAATGTTCTTTTCCAAGCAAAACCTCAAAAAATCTACTCCACTTCTTCAACCAAAATCACTTTTTTGCGCTTGTAATGGTGTCGGTGATTACACTCATCATACTTCCCGGCTATGCTCCTACTATCTCAAGTACCGGAAACGCAATCGACTTCTCCCCTCACCCTGACTGTTATACTATTTTAGCAATTTCCCAACCTCATATACGATTCTATTAGAACAATGTTGTCTCTTTGCTTCTAAAGATAGAAAAAGACAGGATACTCCCACACCCTGCCTTTTCGTTCATTATTCAAAATAATTGCGAAGACCATTGGCAATCGCGCTTGTCACTTCCTGCTGGTAACGATCTGTCGCAATGATGCTCGCTTCTGTCGGATTGCTTAAATATCCGAGTTCCATTAATACAGATGGAAGCTCGTTTTCGCGAATCACGTAATAATCTCCGAAGCTCACCCCGCGAAACGGAATCGACGTCATGCGGGAAAACGGGTGTTCCAACGACAAGGCAAGCAAATAGTCGGAAAACATATCATAGTAATAGACGGTCATTCCTTTGGCATGTTGATTTTTTGCACTATCATAATGAATACTAATAAATGCATCCGCGTGATAGCGATACGCCGTTTGCACGCGCTCCGACAACGAAACATACCGGTCGCTCGAACGCGTCATCACCACGTTTGCCCCTTGTGCTTGCAGTTTCTCTTTGAGAAGCTGCGCTGTCCGCAATGTCAGCGTTTTTTCCATCATCCCGGTATGGCTAATGGCCCCGCTGTCTTTGCCGCCATGTCCAGCATCGATCACAATCGTTTTTCCTTTTAAGGTTTTGGACTCCGATTTGCCATCCGCACCAGCGGAAACGAGCCAGCCGGCAATATAACCAATGCCCCGTCCTGGAATCTCAATTTCATACCAATTGCCAATCTTCCCTAGCACGCGGTAACGCTCGCCATATCGCGCCGTTGCCTTAATGTTTCCATCCAGCGAAGGAGCCGAACGAATATTCACATCATTATACAATACCTTCACCCATTGCGAAGCCGTCGGAGAAACAGCGGCAATATACTCACTGGACACCCAGCCAATCTTTCCATTCTCTGTGGCAATTTGATACCATTGTCCTTGTTTGAACATAATTTGCACTTGTTGGCCGTATGTAACTTTTTCCACACGTTCTGCCTGCAGCGATGGTCTTGCCCTTACGTTCAATGAATCCGCCGTTACCCATCCTGTTTGCCTCATCGATGTTTTCTTATCATCATTCGAAGCAAGATAAGTGGAAGAAACCCAGCCAATAAACGAAGGAGTCACCACTTTCTCCCAATCGTTTTCCTTCTCTATCACCTCAACGGCTTGTCCTTGAGAAAGATAGCCAACGACCTTGCCGTTCAAGCTCGGGACGGTCCGTACTCGCAGTCTATCCTCTGTTGCCATCGCCTGTTTGCGGACATAGGCGATGTATTGTTGGGCGACCCATCCGGTCTGATTTTGCTTTATTTCTAACTGCACCCAGCCTGCCTTTTCACGAACGACTCGATACGTTTCCCCTTGATCGACCTTCATCACAACGTGATAAAGCGTTCCCGGCCCTTGCCGCACATTTACCTGCTTCGCCGTCACCACTGCCGTTTGTTTTGCCGCCATCGCCTGAGACGTCGGCAGCGCGGCGAGCAACACTGTCATGCATATAAAAAATACGAACGATCTCATCCGCAGCCTATTCAATCTATTATTCTCCCTTCTTATCAAATACCACTTCGCTTACTATATATTTCGAAGGGAGGATTGATTTTCCTTTCCGTTAATAAAGAAAAAATTAAAATCGAACTGTCTTTTCCCACGATATTACCGCATTCCGCTTCTTCGCTTTTAATAAAACAGGCCATCATGTCTGCCGTGATCGGCTTTCTTTTCCTTATAACAACACGGGAACGGCAAGCGCCATGCCGAAGCAAAGCGGCCGTTCCCAATTCTCCAGCTTTTACGCTGTCCGATGCTGCTTCAAGACGATGTTGTCCATCACAAAGCCGATGATTGCCCCGATGATGGCAGGAACCACCCAACCTAATCCCATCGAGAAAAATGGGGACCAAGATAATAACGGCTCTAACCATTGCGTATCCACACCAAACGCCTTCAAGCCATCATATACGCTGAACACCGAGGTAAACAACAAAGCCATTCCATACGTTTTCGTAGAACCTTTATACAAGCGATGGAAAAACGACATGACCACAAGCACAATGGCTAATGGATAAATCATCGTTAACGCCGGAGCGGAAATCGAAATCAGTTGATTTAATCCTAAATTAGAAACGACTAAACTAAACATCGTAATGATCGTCACATAAGTTTTATACGATATGTTTGGAGTTATTTTATGAAAATATTGCGCGCATGCCGTAGTTAGCCCAATGCAGGTCGTTAAACACGCTAAAGCGACAATGACGCCAAGCAATAGCTTTCCGCCGCTTCCAAATAAAAGCGCGGCCGCACTGGACAATAAATCCCCGCCATTGGCAAATGGACCGTTTACAGACATCTTCGCGCCGACCAACGCAGTCGCTATATAAACTAACGCCAAACCCACTCCAGCGATCAACCCTGCTTGAATAGTGGCTTTTATCATTGCCGATTGCTGATGCACGCCTCTATCTTTTAAAGCGTTCACCACGACAATCCCAAACGCAAGCGCCGCGATCGCATCCATCGTTAAATATCCTTCCATAAATCCTTTAAAAAACGGAGCGGAAGCATATTTTTCCGCCGGTTCTTGCAGCGGGTTTTGCAGCTGAATGATCCCTGCGATGCAAAGAACGGCAATCGAAAGAAGCAAAATCGGCGTCAATATTTCCCCGATGCGATCAACCAGCTTCGACGGATTTAAGCTTAACCAATAAACGATCACAAAAAAGATAATGGTAAATAAAAGCAGCGAGAACGCGCCGCTATTCCCGCTGAGAAACGGTTTTACTCCCATTTCATAAGTGACACCCGCTCCCCGCGGAATGCCGAAAAACGGACCGATCGCTAAATAAATGATAAGCGAAAAGCATAAACTAAACAGAGGATGAACATAATTTCCAATCGATTGAATCCCATCTTTGGCTAGCGCAATCGCGGCAACAGACAAAATAGGCAAACTTACCCCTGTAACGACAAACCCGATAATCGCCGGCCAAACCGCTTTCCCTGCTTCCATGCCAAGATACGGCGGAAAAATTAAGTTCCCTGCCCCGAAAAATAAGGCAAAAAGCATTAACCCCGTAAAGAAAATGTCTTTTTTCTTCATCTAAGATGCCCTCCCATATATGGTCTTTGTAATTTTTTAAAAATACAATCATTTTATCTCAGTTTACATCAAAATTTATTATTTTTGTATAATTGAAACTTTTTTAATATTACATTTTTTTCGCTATTTCGTCAACCAAAGCAATGGAGCTGATTATTAAAATTAGCCTCCTGCTAAACACCATTCAGCGGGAGGCTTTTCGGTTTACCATGCTTTTTCCACGCATTTGCAATCATCCCTTCCAACGAATATTCCGCTTTTCAGCCAACTCGTCATCCATTTTTTGCGATGAAGCAACAACGGGCATCGGTCGATGGATTCAATGCTGGCTTTGCGGCCGGTGGCTTTTTCACATGTTTCCATCACTTAATCCTAAACCGTTGCCAAGACGGTAAATGGCGATTTTTTTGTGCTGTTTTTTTGACAAGTAGCTGACGACCATAAACTGAATCAGATCAGTGTGTTCTTACCAAAGTACAAGTCGTTTTTTATGGTGTTGACAAAAATGAACATATGTAATATTATTCTTACATGTAAAATATTTATTACATATGTTATTAAATTTTTAACTATTAAATATGCCAAAATGAAAGGGGGATGCTGAGTACCGTAAAACTTTAAACGGGGTTATAGCAGTCGAGAAGATTGGATAAGACGCGGAATAAAAAGGGAGAGACATAGTGATGGTAAATAAAAATCCGAGCTTGTCTGGAGATGACTTGTCTGGTGATGAATTGCTTGCTGTATTGGAAGCTCTGTCGAACCCTCATCGCTTAAAAATTATTTCTATATTAGCAAAAGAGAGGCAGTATGTGAGCCAATTAGCAAGAGCCGTTCAGATGAGCCGGCCCTTGCTTTATATGCATTTGCAGAAATTAGAGGCAGCAGGGCTGGTAACGAGTGAGTTGGAGCTGTCAGAGGACGGCAAATCCATGAAATATTATGAATTAAAGCCTTTTGATATTCGTTTAACGAAAGAATTGATTGCAAAATCGATAAACACACTGACCATCAAGAAGAAAGGAGAATGAACATCATGCATACGGGTGTATTTTATAGTTTAACTGTATTGGTATTGACAACAATCATTATCATCTATTTGATCAAAACATGGCACGTCAAAATACAAGCAGGGAAAGAACAAGCTTATCAAAAAATGTCCGAAGAATTGCTTGCTTTACAACGAGACACCGTCGAACATCAAAAGCAAATTCTTCAAGAACTTCAAGATTTGAATAACCGAATGAAAAATGTTGAAAAAATCCTTCGAGAGGTAGAATAAAGGTAAATCAAAGTGTTTGAAAAATACCAAAAGGAGCGGAGCACCAAAGAAGATGCTCCGCTCCCCTTTTAGTCAACATTACCGCTTCCAGCGAATAATGCGATAAATTCTTCATCAATATCGGCAACGATAAATTCAATGTCTTTCACCGGTTCCAACACTTCTTTAAAGATGGCGGCGACTTTTGCTTTATCCAAATTTCCTACTCCTGTTCCCAATGCTGGAAGGGCTACCTTGTCAATTCCATGTTTTTGACAATAAGCGACTAAATTGTTTAAGCATGTTTTGACAATGTCATAAGAGGTCGCCCCGGCTGGTTCTTTCATCGTCACCAGATGAATAATGTTTTGAAACGGAAGTGTTCCCGCATGGGTGACATACAGGTCGCCTGGCATCGGATTTTGCTCCTGACAAACTTTAATCGCTTCTATTTCAATCTCTTTGCCGCCAGCTCTGCGAATCGCGGCTGCCACTCCTCCTCCCATCGGGCCGATTCCGTTTGCCGCATTGCAAATGTAGGAAACATCTTGAAGTTTCGTAATGTCTCCATGCACTGCTTTGATCATGACTATTCCCCTCCAATTCACTCCAATATTTTCTTTCTTCGAAAACAATCAAAGCAATTGATCCATTAGCTATTGAAGACTTGGCAGAGAACTCCTGTAAACGTGATTCTTTTGTCAGGAACGAGCTGCCATTGTTTGTGCAAAAACATGAAGAGGCGATCATATATGTTCTATATAAGACCTCTTGCATATCGCTACATAAATTTTTGGCAATAAACCATTTAATCGTCCAATGTTTTCTTAGCTAGTTCATTCAACTCTTCTCTACTAAGTTTCGTCACGGACATAATCATTTCGAGGTCTAACCCAGCACGAAGCATTTCCAATGCAACCTGTCGAACTCCTTCTTTCCGCCCTTCTTCCCGACCTTTCTTCAATCCTTCTGCTCTCCCTTTCTTTAATCCTTCCTCTAGTCCTGCGCGCCGCTCCCCAAGAAGATTGGAAAGCTGGTCGCGCAGCCATTTCAGCCGCATCTCATACGCATATCGGTTTTCCGGACTGACGCTTAACTTCTCCCATTCTTCTAACGCTTCGCGAATTTCTTGTTCATTCATCGCCCACTCCTCCAATTCATCGAAAAGCGTAGGCGGCTCGCTTATCCCCGAAACGCGCTGGAGGACCCGCGAGGAGGCTCAGACCAAACAAAGTTTGGCCTTGCGTGGGTTACTCAGAGAAGTTAACTCAATGTGTCGCCGCCACAGCGGGGCCGAAGCGTCGCGAGGGGATAGCCGCCGAAGCTAGACATTCATAAACAAATTCTTCATCCCACATTTTTTTCAAATGTCTACCACCGATAACATCATCAGCCATGGCACTTCTGCCGACTTTTTCATCTCCCGCCGATATTTCTTCCATTGTACCATAAACTGTGACAAATCAATCGCATGGAATTCAATATGAGCGCTCCAAAGGAAATGTTCCTCATCTTCACGCAAATGAAACACGGTATGAAAACGGTCTGTTTCATGAGGAAATAAAGGGTAGTTGAGGATCGTAACCATAATGGTAGGAGGAAGCTCAGAATACGCTTGTCCGGAGGAGAGCGACGCAGAAAACAGCCTCGCCCAATAATACAACACCCGCTCCGGCAAATCATGCTGGTGAACAACCTGAATTTCCACGTTAATCCGCTCGCCCCGGTCGGTAAACACGAGCACATCTAAGCGGCTCGTTTTTCCATCTTCCGTTTCTTTCGCAAGCTCCGTATTTTCATACTGCACATCGACAATGCGGTCGCGTCCGCTCCGATGCAAAATAGCGTTCAAAAAAGCAATCGTAATCCGCTTTCGGCTCGGATGGCCAAACAACTGTTTAAACATGAAATCCATTTTCAAATCGAGGTATTCTTTCATGACGAGGATCATCCTTTCGGGGAGAGTAATTGAGGAGAATAGAGGTCACATCTTCATTAAAATAGGCAAGGAAGGAAAAGTCAATAAGAATACTGAATTTTTTTACAAAAAAGGAGAGCGAACCACCTTCGCGGAAACGCTCTCCTTCTCTTTTATCCTGCTAATCTCCGGCAAATTTCGGGAAGATACTGTGTGTCTTTTTATAATGATCTGTCCTAACGTATACGACCGCTGTCGATAAGAAAATAAAGTTTTTCCGATGGCTGACAAGTGACAAGCATCCATAAAATCTCCCGTCAGCTTTCCGGCTCGGCAGACGCCTGCGGCTTTACTTTCCGCAAAAAGAAAATGCCAACGAGCACCATCACCAAAAGCGATCCCATCGCCAACCGATTGGCAATGTTTCCATACGAATGAAGAAGAAGGGTGATGCTTCCGTAAACCGCCGGACCGACGATGGCCGACACTTTTCCGGAAAAGGCGAACAGCCCGAAAAATTGCCCTTGCTTGTCTTTCGGCGAAAGTTCGACAATATACGTTCTCGAAGTGACCCACATCGCTCCTAAACTGACGCCGAACAAACTTCCGGCGATCCACAAGGAAAGCTTGGAATAAGCAAGCGCTCCTATCGCCAAGGCGATGCACATCATAATACCGACATACAAAACTGCTTTTTTTGCCCCTTTGTTTCTCGTAATATAGCCGAAAAGAAAGGAACCTATAATGCTAGAAACGGTGGAAACTAAATATAAAAGGATAAATTCCCCCGCCGTAAACCCGGCAATGGCTTTGGCATAAACGGACATGATGGCGATCGTCGTCGCCACGGCATCATTTAAAAAGAAATAAGCAATCATGAATGTAAAAATGCTTTGATACTTTTTCATTTCTTTCAACGTCGCATAAATATCCCGATAGCCCGCAAAAAATCCGGTCTTTCGTTTTAGCGCAACGGCTTCTTCTTTGACAAAGAAAAAAAGCGGTAAAGAAAAGAGGAGAAACAAAAGAGCACTTGGAATAAAAGCCCGGTAGTAATCCTTTTCGCCAACAAACGGATACACGGCAAGCCCGACAAGCGTTCCGACATATCCGACGGCAACACCAAAACCGGAGATAAGCGGAATTTCCTGTTTATTCCCCAAACTCGAAATCATGGAATCGTAAAAAACGAGGCTCGAATGGTAAAAAAATTTTGCTGCGACAAATAAAAGCACGGTGATGACAAAAGACACCGGCAATCCAAAAATGAAATTCCCATGATTCGAATATCCGGCAACGCCCATAAGCAAAGTCGCTACAACCGCAAGAACTGTAAATATCCCAAGCCATTTCTTTTTTCTCCCAGTCCGGTCAATCCATGTGCCGTATAAAGGAGAAAATAAAACTAAAAAGAAAGAGGCTAACGCATTCGCATACGAAATAAATGTACTGGCGATCTGGTTCAAGCTCTCGCTTTTTCCCACCGTTTCCGAAACATAAAGCGGGAAAAAAATCGTATTCACATTCGAAGAAAAAATCGTATTCGCAAAATCATACAACGCCCACGATAAAACCGGCAAAGAAACATACAGTTTCCATCCCGGACGCCTTTTTGTTTCATGCAAAGGCAAGGCATCTTCTATCTTCTTCACTGCGCTCTCCCCCATTCTTTCGGTTATAAAACGGTCGGCAAATCACTTACTCTACTATATAGGTTACTTTACATATTTGATGATTTTGTTTAGTTTACGTAAATAAATCTTTATCTTTTTTGACGAAAGAACGACTCTTTGGCTTCCAAAAAAATATGTTTTGAATTTTTATAATATACATAAAATTTTAACAAATTATGATACATTTGTGTATTATCATCGTTTCCCGCTAATGAATGGGGGAAAAATCATTGTAATCATGATGATATAAAGAACACTAAATAAGACACGGACCCTAATACCTAATGAACGTGATTAAAACCAAGCGTTGGCAAAATAGTATTTCAAGACATCCGAGCGTGGCAAATCAATCGTCTGTTCTTCTCCGGTCACTAAGATGATGTGTTTGTTCAATAACTTCGGATTGCAATGCACAGACACGCAAGCAATCATTCCAGAGAATATTTTCCCTTAATAAGGAAACAAATATTAATAAAAGTTTCTTTTATTTCTTTTTTTTCTTTAGTTTCTTTAATCATTCTGATATAATGGAGGTGAGGAAGGGGTGAATAAAAAATGACTACTCTTTTTCGAACAGCAGGAAATTCAAAAGTTGATGATGAGTATGAAAAAACATCAACACTAAGTGAAAACGCCAGACGTTATTTGGAGCTGGTAAGACTTTCACTTGAACTAGAAAAGCAAAAAGAGAAGATGTATCTAGCACTAAACGAACAAGAAAAAGAAGAAGTTCAGAACGTTCTTAGCCAAATAACGGAACCAACTATTCCAGAATATCTAACCGTTCGCGATGTCGCACTTCTTCTCGACGTCACACCGCAAATGGTTCGCCGATATTGCGCAGAAGGAAAAATTGATGCGTACCAACGCCTCGAAGGCAGTGGAAAATGGATCATTCCAACCGCACAGTTTCTCCATCATCCAAGCTGGCCAGCATTTCTCCGAAAAAGACAAAAGGTGAAAAATCAATCCATCAACATAGCGGAAAAGATGTTGGAATATTTAGGGGAAGAGGAGTAAAGAAGGAAAATATGGGGAACATAACAGAAACTTATGTAACAATTGGCCCAGCTTTATATGAAAACATACATCACGATCCAGTTTTTGTCGGTATGCTGCAAGATTTACATAACATGTTAGAATGATGACTCCCCCACCTACATTTTTCATTTTCGATCCATAGTGGACTGATTTTTTTCACACAAGATAATGAATATTCGTTCTTTTGTGTAGACAGAGGAAATCCCCTTAGCGACAGGCCCTCACCAAAAAACGGAGCCCCACAAGCTCCGTTTTTCAACACTTTTTCCCCATCATTTTCGAGCGATGAGTAAACACCTCGATTTCATCCAATACACCGCTGCCTAAGACGACACCGAGTACAATTAAAATAAATCCGATCATTTGTGTATGGGAAATAGATTCTCCGAGGAATAAATAAGCTCCCAGCAAAGAAAACAAAGGATTCAAATTAATGAAAATCGCCGATTCCACCGCACCAATATGTTGAATCGCTTGGTTGTAAAACATATGGCCGAGCGCAGTGGCAAATACAGCGGAAGCAAGGAAGATCATCCATAGGGATGGCGTACCGCCTGCCAAGCTGGATAAGCCGTTCGGTTCCATCCACAAACTAATGAAAAATAAAAGCAAAGACCCAAACAACAACATCCATCCTGTCATCACACGGGCATCGACCGTTGCTTTTTTAATCATATTTTGGGCGGTGACAGGCACCAAACCCTCTGGTAGCGGGGCTATGCGGCACCGAGACCCGCATTGCGCACATCGTTTCCTTCCCCTCGCTAAATCCTCATATTTGCTAAATACCGCCTTACTGCTACATACGACTTTAAAAAAATGACAGAGGGGCAATCGATGGCTCTCTGTTAAACATCACAATCACACCCTTATTTCAATTTTTCAATCTCTTCAATCGGCAGTTCGGTTAATTCGTGAATCGTTTGGATGTCGTACCCTTTTACCAACATCTTTTTCGCAATTTGTCGCTTTTCTTGTTGTAATCCTTTTTTTACACCCTCTTTTAATCCTTTTTGCTCATACGAAATTAACAATTCGAGCACTTGTTCTTTTTCTTTCGTTCCCATCTTGTTCACCTCGTTTCGTAATTGTTGTTCTTCTTCATCCGACAGTTGCACATATGTTTCGAAAAAGCCGATTAACAATCGTTGCTTTGCTTCGTCTAATTCCATGCGCACAAGCATGCGTAAAAATTGTTTTTTCAATTCAATTCGTTCACTTTCAGTATACCCCATTTTGCTTAACAGCGCAGCGGCGATCGGGTTGTCGTTGCGAATATAATGACGCCAGTTTTGTTTGCGCAGCTCGACGGTGAAAAAACGGAAGTGGAGTATGTTCCCAAATGGAAGTCGAAGCGTAAATGAAGATGGTTCGTCGCGGATGGTATCGTAGCTGAAGACGGCAATCGGAACGATGTTCGTGCGGTATTTTTCAAACAAGCGGCTGAAGTAAATAAACATACGCTCTGGAAACGATGGTTGAACGTAGCTTTGGTTTTCGATATGGACGATAATTAAACCGTCTTCCCCTTTTAGCTTCGTTTCCACTAACAAATCAACGCGATATTTTTCCCCAGCGGTCACGTCCGTGAACAGTTCTTCAGATAAAAATGATAAATGGTGAAAATCAATATGCTCGTGCACTTGCGGGAAAAAGAGAAGAATAAAGTCTTCAAAAAACGTTGTGATGAGCTCTTTAAACAAGCGGTCGTGATCGACGGCCATACATTTACCTCACCTCCAAAAATTTTACATACTTTTTCGACAAAACGAACCAAATTCCTGCTTGGGAATGAATTTTTTAAACAAAAGCAGAGAGCCAATCTATGACCCTCTGTTTCTACAAATCTCGACATATATCGGGGTGTGACAGGCACGCTGCACAATATAGACAACATCAGCATACGCGCCAATCACCTCGGACACTTTCCCCCACGACTGGCCGAGCGCCGCGCCGACGGAGATTAAAATCGTATTCCAAATGAGCGTCCCCAATACCGACAGCCAGACAAACAGCCAAAGATTCATCCTCGCCATGCCCGCGGGAATGGAAATCAAGCTGCGCACGAGCGGAATCATGCGGCCAAGAAACACCGCCCATACCCCGTAACGCTGAAACGTCCGATTCGCTTTATCAATATCTTCTGGCTTCACCCGCAGCCATCCGCCCCAGCGGTCAACGATCCGCTCAAGCCGCTCAACGGACAACAGCCGGCCGATCCCATACAGCACGATCGCCCCAACGATCGATCCCGCTGTCGCTGCCACAATGACGCCTGGCACCGTCAAAGACGTGTACGTCGTCATAAATCCGCCAAACGGCAAAATGACTTCCGACGGAATCGGCGGGAAAATATTTTCAAGCGCGATCATCAAAAAAATACCGATATATCCGAATTGCTCCATAAAATCAGTGATCCAAGCCTGCACGCGTTCTTCCTCCATTCACTCGCCCTTCGCTTATGTAGGATGTTTATGCAGCGTCAATGCAATCCTTTCCCTATCTTAACAGAAAACCGCCATTCCCCGCAAAACAAAAAGGCGCCCCGCTGTACTTTCGGGACACCTTTTTTCCACTTTTTTAAACCGCAGCTGGTTGGGACAGCACCTTTACAATCCGCTCAATCGCCCAGTCGAGCTCTTCTTTCGTAATAATGAGCGGCGGCGCAAAACGGATGACCGTTTCATGCGTCTCCTTGCAAAGCAGCCCTTGTTCTTTCAGCGCTTCGCAATACGGACGCGCCGGCACATGCAGCTCGACGCCGATAAACAAGCCGCGACCGCGGATTTCTTTAATGTCCTTGTTTTCGATTTGCTTTAACTTTGCCAAAAAATATTCGCCAAGCTCAAGCGACCGCTCCGCCAGCCGCTCTTCTTCGATCACCTCAAGCGCGGCGATCGACACCGCGCAAGCGAGCGGATTGCCGCCAAACGTCGACCCGTGCGAGCCCGGTTCAAACACCGACAAAATGTCGCGGTTGGCGACGACGCACGAAATCGGGAACACCCCGCCGCCCAATGCTTTCCCTAAAATATACATATCAGGCACAACATTTTCCCAGTCGCAAGCAAACAACTTCCCCGTCCGTCCTAGCCCGGTTTGGATTTCATCGGCGATGAACAACACGTTGTGTTCTTTGCACACGTCATAGGCCGCTTTTAAAAAGCCTTGCGGCGGGATGCGGATGCCGGCTTCCCCTTGGATTGGTTCGACAAGAAACGCCGCCGTATTTGGGGTCATCGCTGCCTTGAGTGCTTCGATATCCCCGTACGGGATGATTTTCACCCCGGGCAAAAGCGGACCAAAACCGCGTTTATAAGCCGGTTCGGACGACAACGACACCGCGGCGAGCGTCCGGCCATGGAAATTGCCTTCACAAACGATGATTTCCGCCTGATTGTCAGGGACGCCTTTCACGTCATACGCCCAGCGGCGCGCCGCCTTGAGCGCCGTTTCTACCGCCTCGGCGCCGGTGTTCATCGGCAGCACCATCTCTTTTTTCGTCAGCCGGCACACTTTTTCGTACCATGGGCCGAGTTGGTCGTTATGGAAGGCGCGCGATGTGAGCGTGACGCGGTCAGCTTGCCGCTTCAACGCCTCCACAATTTTCGGATGACGATGTCCTTGGTTGACGGCCGAATAGGCGCTTAACATGTCCATATAGCGATTGCCCTCCGGGTCTTTCACCCATACCCCTTCCGCTTCGGAAACGACAATCGGCAATGGATGATAATTTCGCGCTCCGTATCGCTCCGTCTGTTCAATGAGCTGTTCGGACTTCGTAGCCATCATCAACCGCTCCTTTCCTTATCTGCGTTTCTTCGCTATAAAAGGGCGGACGCCGCCGCCCTTTTTTGGTTTAAAACATTTCCGACACCGTTTTCGCTTGCATATGGAGGATCAAATAGTCCGGGCCGCCCGCTTTCGAGTCAGTGCCTGACATGTTGAAGCCGCCAAACGGCTGATACCCGACGATCGCCCCTGTGCAGCCGCGGTTGAAGTACAAGTTGCCGACATGGAACTCGTGCCGCGCTTTTTCAAGATTCGCCCGATTGCGCGAGATGACGGCGCCCGTCAAGCCGTATTCCGTGTTGTTCGCGATCTCAAGCGCATGATCGAAATCGCGCGCTTTCGCAAACGCCACGACCGGTCCGAAAATTTCCTCCTGCATGATGCGCGCGTTCGGGTCGACATCCGCAAACACGGTCGGCTGGATGAAGAACCCTTTCGAGTCGTCTCCTTCCCCGCCGGTCATGAGACGACCTTCCTGCTTGCCGATTTCGATATACTCCATAATTTTGTTGTACGCCCCTTGGTCGATGACAGGCCCCATAAACGTCGCTTGCTCCGCCGGATCGCCGACGTTGAGCTGCTTCGTCAGCTCGACAACGCGATTCAACACTTGGTCATACACATCTTCGACGATGATCGCGCGCGAGCACGCCGAACATTTTTGCCCAGAGTAGCCAAACGCCGACGCGACAATCGATTGCGCCGCCAGTTCGAGGTCCGCTTCTTTATCGACAATGATGCCGTCTTTGCCGCCCATTTCCGCGATGACGCGCTTTAGCCAAATTTGCCCCGGATGCACTTTCGCCGCCCGCTCATAAATGCGGATGCCGACATCCCGCGATCCGGTGAAGCTGATAAATCGTGTGCGCGGATGGTCGACGAGATAATCTCCGACTTCAGCCCCGCTGCCCGGGATATAGTTCAATACACCAGCCGGAAGCCCCGCTTCTTCCAACACTTCCACAAATTTATACGCCACCACCGGCGTTGCGCTCGCCGGTTTCAGCAGCACCGTATTGCCCGTCACAAGCGAAGCGACCGTTGTCCCCGCCATAATAGCAAACGGGAAGTTCCACGGTGAAATGACGACGCCGACGCCAAGCGGGATATAGAAAAAGCGGTTCGTTTCCCCCGGACGGCTTTCGACCGGAATGCCGTCTTTCAACTTCAACATTTGCCGGCCGTAATATTCCATAAAGTCAATCGCTTCCGCGGTATCGGCGTCCGCTTCGCGCCACGGTTTGCCTGCTTCTTTCACCAGCCAAGCGGAAAACTCGTGCTTGCGCCGGCGCACGATCGCCGCCGCCCGGAACAAAATATCGGCCCGCGCTTCCGGGCTCGTCCGGCTCCAAGTGCGAAACGCCTCATCAGCGGTTTTCATCGCCCGCTCCGCCAGCTCTTTGTTCGCTTTCGCCACCCGGCCGACCACTTCCGTTTTGTTCGCCGGATTGATCGAAATGATTTTGTCTTCCGTCATCACCCGCTCGCCGCCGATCACAAGCGGATAATCGCGCCCAAGCTCCGATTCCACTTTTTTGAGCGCCGCTAAAAACGCCTCACGGTTTGCTTCTACGGTAAAGTCGGTGAGCGGTTCGTGTCTGTACGGCTGCACCATTTGGTCATCCTCCCTCTAGAAATGTTGATGTATCAAGGCTTTTCGGCCTCTCAGGGGTGTCCAAAAAATATTTTTCGACAAAATCCCTTACATCCTTTTTCAGTTTTGTGGATATCTTACAGACCTAGGGTGCGCTTCGCGGCCACGGCTGGTTATATTTTCCTTCCGTGGGGGGAAGCGTATTCGATGCACCCTTTGGATCTCCGCGTCGCTGATGAGGACGAACCCTCCCATGTCTCCGGGCGTCTTCGCGCCAACATTCCCTCGTTCGGTCTCGTCATCAGGCGGAGGCCGGCCAAGCTCCTTTGGGGACTCAAGGTCGAATGGATAAAATCACGCCAGCTTCTCCGGTGTCATCCTGTTGTCCAACGATTCTTCCGTTCGCAGGGGGAGGCCTTAGGCCGCCCGTTGCACCTGGGACAAGACGTCCTGTTTCATTCGCTCCGCGTCAAAGGCTTGTTTCTTCGTACAAATCGCAAACAGCACATTCAACAGCTTCCGGCACAAGGCGACGATGGATTGCTTTCCGGTCAGCGGGTTGACGGATCGGGTCGTGTAATATTCATGCAGCTCGCGAAACGCCTCGTTGTGCCGGATCAGCGGAATCATCGCCCGAAACAGCACCGAGCGCAGCCGTTTCCGTCCCCGTTTGGAGATGTGCTTTTGCCCTTTGCGCTGGCCGGAGGAGTTCTCCTTGAGCGTCAGGCCCGCCAACTTCACCAATTGGCGCGGGTCCCGATAATGGGCGAAGCTGCCGATCTCCGCCAACAGATCGATAATCGTGGCGTCTCCCAACCCGTCGACCGTTTTCAGCCATTGATACTCCATCGTCGTTTGAACCAATGCCTTTAACTCGGCGTCCAACGCGGCGATCTCAGCCTCCAATTGGCGGTATCGGCGGACGAGCGCGGCGATCTCAAACCGGGCCATCGTCGTCCCTTCCGTCACCCCAATCGAGTCCTTCGCGGCGTCGATCAACGCCTGAATTTTGGCCTTCTGCGGGCATTTCAGCCCTTCGCTTTGCCGGTACACCTCAAGAAGCTCCTCCACCGCCCGGCCGGCCATATCGGCTGGAAGCGGCGTCCACTCCAGCACCGAAAGCGCCGTTTTCCCCAGGTCGCGAAACACCGTCCAAAACTCCGGAAAATATCGGTCGGTCCAGCGGACGATCGCGTTTTTCACCGCCGTCTGTTCCTTGCGGAGCTTCTCTTTGAGCGTGCTCCCGACGCGCAAATCGGCTTCGATCTCGTGCAGCAGCCGGGGGACGAGGAATCGTCCGTCTTTCGCCAGTCTGGCGATGACCAGGGCGTCTTTGGCGTCGTGTTTCGTCGGCAGGTTGTCATCGAGTTCTTTCGACCGGCACACATGCGCCGGGTTGACCATGACCAACGGGATCCCGTGCTCCTCGAGGAAGTAGGCCAGGTTCAACCAGTAGTGCCCGGTCGGCTCCACCGCGACGATCACCTCTGACTTCCCAAACGCTTGCATCGCCTCCTGAATCGCTTTATACAGCTGCTGAAACCCCTCTTTCGACTGGAAGATCGGGAACGACTTGCGAAGCACGCGCCCCCGGTCATCCACGAAGCAGGCGTAGTGGGTTCGTTTCGCGATATCGATGCCCACGACAAGCGTTTGTTCCGTAACTTGATCAATTTTATAGTTTTGTGTACAATTCATCTGAAGTCCTCCTTGGCATGATGGTAGGTATTGTTTGACACCCCTGCATCATACCAAGAGGGCTTTTTTTGATCAAGTCCCCGGAAAAGCTCCTAACGGGAATGCTCCTTTTAAAGGCAAAAAAATTTTTCGTTATAAAACGGTTTCATAGTTATATTATGCAAATGATTATGGCTTTTTTCAATTGTTTTTACTTGGCGGCCTTGAGCTCCCCTTCTTCTGCGGCTAGGGGCTGAACCCGTTTTTTCGCCACAAGGTGGTAGTACCCGTAGCAAGCGAGCAAAAACGGAATGCCGCAGTAAAGCGCGATCCGTTGATCTGGGATAAAGGCCAGTCCGATGATCGTCGCCATATTCAACGCAAACGCGGCCAGCGGCACGAACGGATACAACGGCGTCCTGTATTTCAGATCGCGCACATCGCCGCCTTCGCGCAAAAACGCTTTCCGGCCGAAATAGCTTGACAGCGCGATGGAAGCCCACACCGTGACGGCGCCAAATCCGGCGATCGCCGTCAGCCAGACGTACACCGTATCTTCCGCATACACGCTGCACAACAGAGACAAGCAGCCGATGGCAATGCTGGCAATAAGCGCATTGATGGGCACGCCGCGTTTCGATAGCTTGCTGAAAAACGGAGTGACCATGCCTTGGCGCGACATCGACCAGAGGACGCGCGATGTCGCATATAAGCCCGAGTTGGCCACCGACAGCACCGCGGTAATGATGACAAAATTCATGATATCGGCTGCATACGGAATGCCAATGTTGTCAAACACCTCAACAAACGGGCTTTCCACAACGCCGGCTTTCTCCCACGGAAACAAGCCAGCCAGCACAAAAATGGCCAAAATGAAGAAAATTAAAATGCGCCATATGGTGTTGCGCAGCGCAACCGGCACCGTTTTTTCCGGCTCGCGGCTTTCCCCCGCCGCCACGCCGACCAATTCCGTCCCTTGGAACGAAAAGTTCACGAGGATCATCGTCGTAAAGATGGCCCCAAACCCGTTTGGAAACAATCCGCCATGATCAGTAAAATTCGAGAAAAACGGAGCGGGCTGTCCATTTTTCATCTGAATGACGCCAAACATGGCCGCCAGACCGAGAACAATAAAGGCGATGACCGTCAACACCTTAATGCTCGAAAACCAAAACTCCACCTCGCCAAATCCTTTGACAGACAACGCATTGATCAAAAACAAGAGCAAAGCAAAGACGGCGCAAAACACCCACGTCGGTACATCGGGAAACCACCGCTTCATGAGGATGCTGACGGTGAGAAGCTCGATGCCGACTGTCACCGACCAGTTCAGCCATGACAGCCAGCCGATGCAATACCCTACCGCCGGCGAGATGAATTTTGTCGCATACGTCTGATACGACCCGGCATCAGGAATGCGGACGGCCAATTCTCCCAACGAAAGCATGGTCAAATACATGACCAATCCGCCAAAAAGATACGCAACGACAGCCCCGCCTGGCCCCGCCTCATGAATCGTATAACCCGATCCTAAAAACAAACCGGTGCCGATCACCCCACCTAGCGCGATCATAAATAAATGCCTGCTTTTTAGCTCTCGTTTCAGTTCTTGCGCGGGTTGCATCCGAAAACTCTCCCCTCTCTATGATCGATTTCGCAACCGCTTACATTTTGAGAAAGGGAACAGAACCTCTCTTACTGCAAATCTATTTGTCAATTTATAATAAACTATAACTTTTGTCTATTTTCAATATATTTAGCAAAAATTTTTTTCACATCTTTCTTTCCCTTCCTGTCTCCCGTCCACCTTATGCTATAATACAAAAAAGAGAGGTGCTGATCGTGAACCGGGATATGGAAACGCTTTTATCAATGTATGAGCAAATTCTCGAAATGATCGACCTTGGCGTCCATGCGGTCGATCAACATGGGAAAACCATCATTTACAACCGGAAAATGCGGGACATCGAGGGTATGAACATCGAGGACGTGCTCGATAAAAACATTTTGGACGTCTTCCGCTTCAACCCGGAGCAGCCGAGCACGCTGCTAGAAGCGCTGCGCACCGGCAAGAGCATTCTGAATCAACAGCAAACGTATTTCAATAACAAAGGGCAAGCCGTGACAACGGTCAATCAAACACACCCGCTGCAAAAAGACGGGCGCATCATCGGCGCCGTGGAAATCGCCAAAGACATCACGAAGTTCCGCAAACTGATCCAAGAACACCACCAACGCAAGGAAGCCAGCCGCACGTTTGCCGATATCATCAGCCAAAGCGAAGCGATGCAAAAGGCCATCCGCCTTGCGCGTCATGCCGCCCGCTCGGAAGCGCCTGTGCTGCTCATTGGGGAGAAAGGGACAGGAAAAGACTTGCTCGCTTCCTGCATTCACCACGAAAGCGAACGGCGAGCTAAGCCGTTTTTTTGCGCAAACGTGTTTGTCGCTTCCGGATGATTGGATGGAAACGATGCTGTTTGGCAGCGAAGAAGACGGCGAGATCCAGCCCGGCTTGTTTGAACAAGCGGACGGCGGCACCGTCCTGCTTGACGATATTGACTCGTTAAGCCTGCCGCTTCAACAAAAACTCGCCCGTTTTCTGCAAGAAAAACAGTTTGTCCGCGCCCATGGCCAAGAACCGGTTCATGCAGATGTTCGCCTCATCGCCTCGACAAGCGGCGACCCGATCGATGCCGTCCAAGCAGGGGAATTGCTCAAATCGCTTTACTACCAAATTGCCGTCCACTGCATCGTCCTGCCGCCGTTGCGCGAACGGAAAGAGGACATTTTGCCGCTCGCTATCCATTTCATCCGTCAAGGCAACGAGCGCTATGGCCTACATGTCGAAGGACTCGGCGATGACGTGCAAGAGGCGTTTCTTGCTTACAGCTGGCCCGGCAACGTGCGCGAGCTTGAGGCCGTCATTTTGGAAACGATGGCGACGATGGAACAAGAACAAACCATCACCCTCGCCCATCTGCCTGCCCCTTTTCGAGCCAAGCTGGCGCCCGACGAAACGAAAACGGACTTTTTATTTGATACGGAAGACATTTTGCCTCTTGACAAATACATGGAAGAAGTCGAAATTTACTACATCCGCAAGGCGCTGCAGCATCACGGCTTCAACATCACCAAAACGGCCAAAGCGCTTGGTTTGAGCCGACAAAACTTGCAATACCGCATCCGCAAGTACCAGATTGATAAGGAATGGGGATGAAAAGGCGAAAAGCCTCAGCCAGCGGGACGGCAAAAAGGACAGGGGAGGTCGCTGTGGATGATCGACGCTCATATTCATCTCGACCAGTACACGGACATCGATGAACAAATCAACCGTTGGCAAGAAGCGGGCATCATCGGCGTCGTCGCCGTATCCACCGATTTGCGCTCCAGCTGCCGAACGCTCGAGTTGAAACAGCGATTCCCTTCCTTCGTCTACGCCGCCATCGGTTTCCATCCCGAGCAACCGCTGCCAAGCGAAGCCGATTGGAACGAATGGACAGGGCTTGTCAAGCAAGAGCGGCCGCTGCTCGCCGCCATCGGCGAAGTCGGGCTGCCATACTATTCAGCGGAAGCATGCGCCAAGCTGCCCGCGTATCAAGAACGATTAACCGAAATCGCGGCCATCGCCGCGGATGCTTCCTTGCCGCTCGCCCTTCACGCCGTCTACGACCGCGCCGAAACCGCCTTGGCCATCTTGCAGCAAGCTGGCGTCCGACAAGCCCATTTCCACTGGCTGAAGGCCGAGCCTGCCGTGGTCAAACAAATCGTCCAATGCGGCTACTACATCTCCGTCACACCGGAAGTGTGCTACCGCGAGCGCGACAAGCAGCTGTTATCCCTCGTTCCCATCGAGCAGCTGCTCCTTGAAACCGATGGCCCATGGCCGTTTGCAGGCCCGTTTGCCGGAAAACTGACGACGCCGTTATGGCTATTGGACTCCGCACGAGCCGTGGCGGCACACTATGGCCGAGATATCGAACAAGTCAAAACCATGATCACGGCGAACACAAAACGGCTTTACGGTTGATCTTCCTTATGATACGATGAAACCAAATCTACATCGAAATGAGGGAAACATGATGGATCATAATGAGCGGGTACGCCAACAGCTGATCAAAAGCGTTTCCGGGCTGTCGGACGAACAGCTGAACACCCGAGTGGCGGACGGAAGTTGGACGATCGCCCAAGTGCTCGAACACCTGTACTTAATCGAAACATCGATCGCAGCCATGATCGCCCATACATTAAAGCATGGCGAGAGCCAACCGGTCGAGGAGAAACCGATCCACTTGACCGTTGACCGTTCCAAAAAAGTGGAGGCGCCTGATTTCGCCCGCCCGAGCGACCGCTTTTTCACTCGACACGAACTGGAAGAAAAATTGCATCAATCGCGGCAGCGGTTGCGCCAAATCACGGAGCAAGCCAATCCGGCTGACTTGGAAGCCAAATCGTTCCCGCATCCAATTTTTGGGCCACTGAATTTGAAGCAATGGGTGGAATTTGTCGGCTACCATGAACAGCGCCACCTCGCGCAAATGGAAGAAATCAAGGCACAGCTTCCGTGAGGAGCGGGCGGCTCATCAAGGAAAAAGCCGAGCAACGACCAGCCAAATCCCCACCCTGCTCGGCTTACAACGATTTTCCATCTTCATGTGAACGCTCCACTGCCCCTGTCACAGCCATTGTTTTCACTTGCTTTAACATCGCCACGATGAGAAAACTGACAATAACAAACAAACACCACGAACTCACCTTCCCAAGATGAACAAGGCTCCACGCCTTCACCTGGTTTGGATATTGCCAAGCGCCAAAAAAGGTGGCGATGTTTTCCGCGATCCAGATGAAAAACCCGATCAGCAAAAAGGACAAAACAAGCGGCATCCGGTAGCGGACTCCCCCGACCTCATACGTCACCCATGACCGCCAAAAGACAACCATGACGAGGCTTGAGAGCCACCAACGAACGTCCACCCAATAATGGTGGGTGAAAAAATTCAAGTAAATCGCCGAAGCGAGAGGAACGACCATCCAAAACGGCGGCCATTGCACCAACTCCACCTTCAGCCTTCGCCACGCCTGACAAAGATAGCTGGCGACGCTCGCATACATAAACCCGCTGTACAAGGGCACGCCAAAGATTTTCGTATACCCCTCTTCCGGATACGACCACGAACCCATGCGCACTTTAAACAGCTCGAGCGCAAGTCCAATGACGTGGAACAAGGTGATCACTTTGAGTTCATCCCGCGTTTCCATCCCTGACCGCACCATCCACCATTGCATGAGAAGGCAAATAACAAGCAGCCAATCATACCGCGGCAATAGCGGAAGCGGCGCGATCTTCGTCAGCGCCAATGAGGCAAAAATAACAACCGGAAACACGCAAGACAACGCCTGCGCCCAACCGAAGCGAACAAGCTGCACAAACGCTTTGATCAGCCGCGACTTTCTGCAAAACTGGCGCACCCGGACGATCATGAGGCAAAGCGGTGGGTATTCGTTCACCGCTGCCTCGTGTTTCTCCCCTTTCAAGCCGTCCCCTCCCTACTCACGGATTTGACTCCCCTTCATCACTTCGATACTCCAAAATGTCCCCGGGCTGGCAATCGAGCGCCTTGCAAATGGCTTCGAGCGTCGAGAAACGGATCGCCTTCGCCTTCCCGTTTTTCAAGATCGACAAATTCGCCATCGTGATCCCGACTCTCTCCGACAGCTCGGTGACGCTCATCTTCCGCTTCGCCAACATGACATCAAGATTCACGATAATCGGCATGTCATCCACCTCAAATGGTCAACTCATTTTCCTGTTTGATTTCAATCGCCTGCTGCAGCAACTTTTGCAAAACCGCGGCGAACACAGCGATGACAAGCGACGCAAACGGCACAATCAGACCGACGAAAATGTCACCCGGAGCGTCGTCTTTCTCGGCGAACAAGTAAAACAGCGGCAAGACAAGCAAATGCAGCCCGCTGATGGCGACGGCGCAATGTTTGATCGTCTTTAACGCTTTCACCGACGCCTCGGAAAACGCGTCGTTTCGGTCAATATACACTAACAACCGGAACGCCTGATACAAAGCGAAGTAGAACGGCAGTGCGGACGCCTCAAACACAAGATAAACAAAATACTTGATCCAAGGGAACGTTGGCACCAGCTTGACAGCCACCTTCGCAAGCGCAGGCACCAAAAATAGGCACAACGCAAGAACGGGAAGACCAATCAACACAACAGCCACTTTCAAAAAAATTGTTTCTCGTTTCACCGCGAGCACCTCACTGATTTGTTTTCGATTTTATTTTAATCATTCATTTATCGTTTTTCAATAAATAATTATCGAATTTAATTATATTTTTGCTGTTAAACATGATAAAAACAAAGAGCATTCCCTCGCAGAAGAACGCTCCGCTACAAACGTTGATGATTCTCGCAAAAAAACAGCCCTTCTTCCACTGATATTATCCCTCTAGTGTAGACAGTTGGGAAAATGCCCATACTGTCAGTAAAAACACTGGAGGGATTTGTTTATGTTCGAGACCAAGCAAACACTGAAAGGGAAGACCACTTATTCCGTGGAGTTTAAATGGAGGGCTGTCCAGATGCACATCGAAGAAGGATGGGGATATAAGCGGATATGCCAAGAGTTAGGGATTCCCTGCACGAAAACGATCAGACTTTGGGTAAAACGTTACCATGAACATGGTCTAAAAGGGCTCGAAGAACGGCGCGGGACATCCAAGTCTCCATTCAAGGGAAGGCCTCGAAAAAAAGAGTGCAGTTTAGAGGAAGAGAATCGAAGACTGAAAGCAGAGAATGATTATTTAAAAAAGTTACGAGAGCTGGCAAGGAGGTGAAACCGAAAGAGCGGTTCTCGATCATTCAGGAGTTATCCAACACCTATCCGATTGCCTGGCTATGCCAACTGGCCGGTGTGTCAAGAAGTGGATACTATCGATGGATGAACCAGCAGGGAATCGTCACAGAGAAGCAAAAGGAAAATGAACAAATCAAACAAATGATCCTCGAATGCCATCAAAAGGTCAATGGGATCTATGGATACTACCGCGTGAAAGCATGGATAAAACGAAATTATGGGAAGACCGTGAATCATAAGCGAGTGTACCGACTGATGAAAGAGTTGGGGGTTCAGGCCAAAATCCGTCGAAAAAAGCCGAAGTATAAAGCGGGAAAGGAGAATATCGTAGCGTCGAACGTGTTAAACCGTGATTTTGCGGCCACTGCAGCCAACCAAAAATGGGTGACGGATATTACCTATGTGCCATTTCAAGGAACCTATTTGTATCTGTCTGCTATTAAAGATTTGTACAACAATGAAATCATTGCGTATCGCATCAGTCGTTCGAATGACTTAAAATTGGTGATCGAAACTGTCAAGGATGCCATCAAAAAACGGGATGCGCGAGGAGTCCTTCTCCATAGCGATCAAGGCTCCCAGTACACATCCCGCCAGTACCATCAACTGCTGAAGGCTCATCATATCATTCCTAGTATGTCCAGAAGAGGAAACTGCTTAGACAATGCCTGCATGGAAAATTTTTTCGGGCATTTGAAATCGGAAATGGTGGACCTTCCCACCTTTGAAACGGAAGAGGAAATGATCGAGGCGATCGATCAGTACATGTATTTTTATAATTATGAACGGTGCCAGAAAAAACTAGACTACCTCAGCCCAGTGGAATACCGAATTGCCTAAGCAGCCTAGCAGACGAACGGCTGAGAATGTCTCCTTCTTCAGCTTGCCAACGATGAAGTGGAATGAAGGAGACGTTGTCAAGTGCTTTCCTTGACAACGTTTCCTCATTCCACTATCCTAACAAGCAGCTGAAGAAGGTGGATATTTTTCACACTGTCTACTTGACAGGGATATGTTCAGTAGACAGATTCATGTGCTTTCTTTTTCTGTCTACTATAAGGGGATCATATCATACTCCCCCTTTTCCTTTATTCATCTTCCCGATGCTTTTCATATGATTGTTTAATTAGAAACATTGCATACTCGATTTCACTTACAGAAGAAACGTGAAATTCAACGTCTCCGTTCCCCAAGCGACCGATATTGGTGACATCTCTACAAATCCCTTTAGGATCTTGTATTTCATCGAAAGGCATATTCAAGCTTAACCGCAGTCTGCTTTCCTGCGGCACAATATCGACGAAATTAGTCGATGTTTTAAAGGCAATATATCGCTTTTTGAACTCCATGCGGACAGAGCTGTCTAAGTTGCAAATTCGTTTGCTCAATTCATTAAATAATACCAACATATCTCCCTGTAATTTAGGATAATCGGCAATTGTATAAGTCACACTTTCACTTTTGGAACTTTTCTTTCGGTATTTAGCCAGAATATCATCGGAAAGCTGTGGATACTTCCAGACTTTTAACGCTAAATCCGCCAAGAATTGAGCTCTTTTGCAGATTTCCTCCTCATTCCAAGTTTCAAGTCTAGCTAGTCCTCTATTTAACCTCAGTGGACTGTCAGCAAACCCGCCCTCCATATCCCGTTTTTCCTTAAACGGACGATCACTGAGCTCGGAATTATATCGGGTCAGTGTTAGATTTCCCAACGTATGGAGATATGTTTTGTGTACTTCTTCCCAATTTGGCCCTAAATCCCGTCTCCACTCTGGAGACAAGTTTGGATTTTGCGGCATGATGTGTTCAATCGTATAAGCTTCGATATCAATAATCTCTTTCCGATTGAAATTTTCCAGCTTCCGAAGCAGGTAATTTCGATTTCTGAAATTATACACATCCTTAATCATGAGTTCCCGCTTGAACTCCTCATCGGCCGGAAACCGTTTATAGGAATCTTTGAGTAAAAACGCCGCACGAACGCTTTCCAAATAATTCGCCTTGTCGATCTCTTTGCTGAGTGTCGCAAATGTTTTGTTCAATGAATTGGTCGGAACCCCGCAAACCGCTCGGCGGAACACGTAAGCTTCAACAAGCTTTAGGATTTCGATAAGTTCCGATTTTGATAAAATTTGACGCTCATAGTCGTCATATACCTCAAGCAAGAACGGATATGAGACATCGACCTTAAGCGTATTGATATCTTTAAGCACTTCATTGATTTCTTTATCTTTTTCCGTCTGGAATGCAAACTTCACAAAATATTGGGAATATCGATAAATGTCCTCGACAATTTGCTGGACACTCAGTTCACTGTGCTCAAATACATACGCCTTGAAACTGGAGTAAACTTCTTGTATGTTTGGAATTCGCCCCGTTTTCACCGTTAAATAGTCACGCATAAATCGGTCAAACAAAGCGGAATTTGTCAGATTCCCGAAGCTTTTTTCCATCGGATACCAGTATTCCCTGTACAGTTCCGCTTGCTCTTTCGGCTCCAGTTTCATCAAAACGAAGTTTCGGATCAAATCGGCTTGCGACAGATCAAGCCCTGTCGAGTTCAGACTTTCAAAAATCAACTGCGGATTATCATGGTCACGATCCAACGAAATATCTACAATAATCAGCTTGGAGATTCCCTGATACAGCTTGTTCAGATCGATACCGCTGTTTTTGATGGATTCCGCAAAAAAATGATAGTTCTCGTACACCCTCGGGGAGTATTCCTCGGGGAGTTTTTTGTCTAAGATCAGGTTGATCAGCGTGTCCTTATCGCTCTGCGTCAATATGAGTTTGTGATACAGCTCCCCCTCTTCTTCGCTGTTGACCAGATAGTAATTCATGATCTTCTTTTTTGTCATATCCAGATATGTAGTTAAATGGTCAAACCCACCTCTTTTAGTTTTTTCGATAACATAGCTTTTGTTATAGGTTCGTTAAATAACCATTCAATTAATATAACCCCATTTTCTGTACACAGATTTTTTTTTCTGTTATCCAAATGTATTCTCTTTTTTAGAGCTTCTTCACCTCCGAAATAATCGATTGGTTTAAAATGCTGCTCTCCTTGATATTCAAAAGCAACATTTAATTCTGGAACAAAGACGTCTATGTGTTGTGGTTGTAGCCATGTTGGTGAATAATGCATAATCGCTGATGGATAATGACTTGCAATTAACTCAAATAGTGCCAATTCCGACTTCCATCTTATTGGTATTTTTCTCTCTAGAATTAATTTATTTTGTATTTCTTTCTTTTTTTCTCTGTAATACTTCATAAGGAAGTACCTCAAGTCCTTTGCGATAAGCATGCAAGCTTTTTAAATTCTCTTCAAATACGCTTTTTAGTATATCTTTATATAATTTATCTGCTAATTGTTTTTTATATTCTAAGTTATAATAACTCATTAAACGATCTCGTACAGCTTCTACATGTAATTGATAATTAGAATCATTTGTCATAAAAGAATTATAATTGTACTGATATGCTTCTTTAATAAGATCGCTTGTCTGTGAGTGTCCCATTAGCGTTTCACAAGATATTAAAATATCCTCTATATTTACACCGTATATAGAAAAACCTAGAGGATCATCATTATTTCTAAATATACCTCTATTCAAGATATGACACATTAGCATAAAATCTTCAAACTTATCTTCTGTATATGTAACTAAATGGTTCACACTATCGTCATCCTCAAACAAATTGTCTAATATTATATGCTCACTTGCATATTGAGCCAACTCTAATGCGGTATAATATGTTTTTCCAATTTTCTTCGTAAAGTAAATTTTATATGGCACAGAAATATCTGGTTGTTTTACAAATTGATGTTTTTTCAAAAGTAAGAGATTAATTTTATGTTGATTTTTCATATCTTCTTGTTTTTGAAATAGAGAACGATACTCTTCGTTATAAACGTAATCGATGTCAACTTCGCTGTATAATACTTTTTCTTTATTTTTCTGTTCTAGACTTTTCAAACACAAGGAAAATTTGATTTTTCTCTTACTACTTTTGTTTTTAACATACAAAATTTCTGTTAAGGTTTCATTTATAACATAGTCACGAAGGATATTCGAAATTGTGTGAATAAGTTCTCCATTTTCGGAATAAATAAATAAGTCTCCATAGGAAAGGGAACCTATGAAATCTCCTTCTAATGGAATTTCTAGTGAACCTCTTTCCTGGTAACTATTCACCCCAGTGCTAGTGTATAAAAAAGCCCAGCACAAATAGGGCATTTCGGTCATAGAAAATGCCCTAGGTAGCGGAAAGAACTCGATCGATCGTTTCGCCTGCCAACAGAAGACATAACGAATCCCACACGTTTTTTTCGTGTTTCGTCAGTGTGGAAACGATGCTTCTTGCGATGCAAAACGACTGCGCGAATGTTTCTTCGCGAAACGTACCCGAAATGTTCTCTTTGACTTTGACCATGCGAAGATCGCGTTCGGCTTGGTTGTTATCAAAGGGAACATGTACTTCACGTAAGAAACGCAGCGCTTCTTCCTTTCGTTTTTGAAGGCGTCGAACAAAAGCGAGTGCTTTTTTCGGAAGAGGCGTCATCGTTTCTAATCGGTGTTGTGCTCTTTCTAGGATGCGATCATACACTCGTTCCCACCGTCTCGCTTCTTCTTCGGAAAGTGCACCGTGATGGGCTTCGACGGCTTGCTTGGCGGCTAACAGAAACGTGGTCATGCGCATCGCCCACGTATGCCCCTGTTCGATGAATCCTTTTAACTCACGCAAATGGTGGGCATGACAAAGGGCATGGGTGGCATGTGTGTATTTCGGATACGTACCGAACGCATCGTGCATCATCGTCCCTTCATATCGGGGAAGAATCCCGATATCATCGGTCGCTTTTTTTCCACGAGAAGCGTGAGGAGCCAAGTATGTATATCTCGATGTACACGCGACATGCACCCATGCGAGTTTCCCATTGATGCGCAAACTCGTTTCATCGACATGCAGGATGTTGGATTCAAGTAAGGCGTCTTCGATGATGTCCATATTTGATTCCAACGATTCGCGTCCTCGTTTCACCATATTGGCAAGAGTTCCCGTACTAATCGAGTGTTGATATAACGCTTCGATTGTATCACTTAAACGCTTGTACGGGATCAATTGGATATGATGTAAATAAACAACGAGCGCCGTGAGCCGTGGACCGTATTGCACATGATTCGTGACATGGGATGGGAATTCGGCTTGTTGCACGCATCGACAATGTGGACACGATTTCACTTCACGTTCATGTTGTGTCACCTCGATCGCCACAGGAGGGACATCAAACACTTGACGGATATCGACTTTGAACGGTTTGACTTCACGCAAAGAAGCCCCACATCCTTGACACGTATGCACACGGTGGACGACACGATGATGTGGATGTTCCACTTGACGGAGCGTCGTTCCTTGATGTCCTTCTTGTCCGCCTGGCTTGTTGCCAGATGGTTGACGAGAAGAACGTGTGTTGGCAAAACGGTCAGAAGATGGGGGCAAATGGCTATTGGAGCTGTTTTTTTTCGTGCGTGCTTCCAGCTCTTGAACACGGTACTTCAGTTGCTCATTTTCTTTGCGTAGTTGTTTGTTTTCGTGACGCAAATGTTCATTTTCTTGAATGAGTTGATGAATGAGCTGTTTTTGTTGTTGAACTTTGCCGATTAAGCTCTCAACTGTAAATACAGCTTGTTGTACCGTCAACATGCGATTCACCTCCTTGTCTATCAATATTCACATCATAGACAAGGAAAGAAGAAAATATTCAGCTCACTTTATGATGTGGCTGAATAGTTACCTTTCCTGAAATGCAAAGATAAATACTCTCTCATCATAATTTAAAATTTCATAATCATTAGGAAAATCAAGAATTTCAATAACGTCATGATTTTCTTCATATATACTGTAGATGAGCAAATTCACTGACATAAATTGACAACTAAACAAAAAAGGAGACATGAACCCGATTCCTTGGTTAGAATAGATGTACCACCAACTATCCACAAGGAGGTTCATGTCTCATGAATAGATTAGCACATCACCAAGGAATCCACAAGTTTTTCTTCACGCTGGGGTTGACGCTGCAGCTTTCCAAACCGGTCATCAAGCATCTCATTCATATTGTCGATGCCTTGACCACCAAGGGATTCTCGGGAACATTGACTGATATTCATTACTGGAGCTTTCATCCGAATCATCGAACGACGCTCAGTCACTTTTTCACGAAAAGCCCTTGGAACGAGGAAAGGCTGCTTGGGAAGCTTCAAGAGTGGATCCTTTCCCAGGTCGAACGACTGGCCAAACGGAAGAATCAACCCCTTTTTGTTTCGATTGATGATACGATTTGCCAAAAAACAAAGCCTTCGTCACGGGCTGTGCACGCCATTCAAGGGTGCGACTGGCACTACTCGCATAAAGATCATCAATCGGTCTGGGGGCATTCGCTCGTTTGGCTGATGGTGCACACCTTCACGCAGGCGTTCCCATTTGCGTTCCGCCTGTATGACAAGAAAGCGGGAAAAAGCAAGATCGACCTGGCGATCGAGATGCTTTCCTCGCTCAAGGTGAAGCGGGCTCAGCCGGTGTATGTGCTCATGGATTCGTGGTATCCGTCTAAGAAGCTCATCGAAGCCTGTCTGAAACAGGGATTCCATGTCATCGCGATGCTCAAGACGAACCGGATTCTCTACCCGAAAGGCATCGCCATCCAAGCCAAGCAGTTTGCCCGCTATATCGAGTCCAAAGACACCCGCCTCGTCACGGTGGGGCAGGAGCGTTATCGCGTGTATCGCTATGAGGGGGCCATCCATGGCCTCGATGACGCGGTGGTGCTGCTGGCTTGGAAGGCGGATCAGCCGATGGCGCCGGAACATCTTCATTGCATCTTGAGCACCGACCGGGAACTCGGGGACGAAGACATCTTGCGTTACTATGCTCAGCGTTGGACGATCGAGTGCTTTTTCCGGCAGGCGAAAGATCAACTGAAGCTGGATGGATACCGCGTTCGCCACATTCGGGCGGTGAAACGGTATTGGGCGGTGGTGCTGTTGGCCTGCGTGTACAGCATCGCCGAATCCCGCCAAAACCTCTCCACCGGGCTGGAGCTTCTTCGGTCGCGGAAAGACCACAGTGTCGTCGAGTTCATTTATGACGCTGCAAAGCAAGATATTCCCATTGATGTGATCAAAAAACAGCTCCGTATCGCGTAAGGGGTACCCTGTTTGTCTCTCTAACCATGGAAATTATTGTAATGAAAAATGCTCATCTACAGTAATAATATGAAATCTTTTGAACTTTTTTCTACCGTATAAAATATTTTAAATTCCTCTTTTTTTCTCTCTAATAATACTGATTGAGATACCTTTTTTGCTATTAATTTATTTGTTTCACAGTTAAGTAAAACATACAAATCGTCTCTATCTGTTTTATACATAATTTTGTTTAAGTCGCTAGAAACGTATCTTAAATTTATGTTTTTCTTAATTAATTTTGGTTTTTTATGTAACTCTTTAAGATATAAATCACCTTTATACCAGTCCTTACTGTTTTTCAAAAAAATAGCTTTGTCCTTGTTAGGAGATATTTTAAAGAAGTTTATATTAGAAGATACTAACTTACGTTCTCCGTCCTCAAAAGAATATAATGAATGTTTTTCATAAACAAACATAGCTTAGACCATCTTCGGTGACTTTTATATGTTCTTCAATAATTTCGTAGGCATTTCTAGTTCTATCATTTGTTACCTTTAAAAAAATATCAGGCGTGTTGATTATCCAATAAAATCCAAAGTGTATAGAAAAAAGAGCACCTTTCCTGTAGAATGTGAGTAACGACACAAACAAACCCAGGAGGTGCTCTCTATGAACAAGCATACCACACTCCCGAATTTGATGCAAAAACTTGTTTCGGATGAAGAGATTCAACGGATTGCCGAAGCGGTTGGGTATCGTGATTCGTCTCGAACCTTTACGTTGCGCGAGTTGATTCACTTCTTCCTGCTGGCCGCCATGCATCAATGGAAAAGCTTTCGCCACGGAGCCGATGTGGGGCCTCTGTATGGATTGCCGCGATTCCATTATTCAACTGTATCCAAGAAAGCGAAAGAAGTTCCCTATGACATCATGAAACGCTTGTTGGCGTTGATCATTTCCAAGTGCAACCGCCAAACCCGCCGTTCGCTTCGGTTTCCCAAACCGCTTCGGGTGGTGGATTCGACGACCGTCACGGTCGGGAAAAACCGCCTCCCATGGGCTCCGTATCACGGCGAACGCGCCGGAGTGAAGCTGTACGTCGCGTATTCGCCGGAATCCTCGCTGCCGGCAGACGTGGTGGAAACGACCGGACTGCGTCACGATGGCCCAGTGGGAGAACAGTTGACGAACGCTCAACAAGTGCTCGTGGAAGACCGGGCGTATTTCAAAATCGAACGCCTCGATCGATTTGTGGAGCAGCATCAGCTCTTTGTCATTCGAATGAAGGACAACATCGAACTTCATCAGAAAAAAAGCTTGAAACGCCTTTCCAGCACATCTTCATCGGTTCAAGCCGACTTCACGTGCCAGTTGGGGACGAAACAATGCCGATCGACCAAGCGTCACCGGGTAGTGATCTTTCGAGATGCAAATGGCCGCGACATTCGGGTCGTGACGAACCTCTTCCATGCGTCTGCGGAAACCATTGCCGACATGTACCAACAACGTTGGACTGTTGAGGTCTTTTTCCGTTGGGTGAAGCAATATCTGAATGTCCCGACCTTGTTTGGCACGACGGAAAATGCGGTATACAACCAACTGTTTGCGGCGTTCATCGCGTATGTGTTGCTGCGATGGCTGTATGATCAAACCAAAAAACGGACGAACGTCTCTCTTTCCTTCATTTCGTTTGTTCGCCGTTTTTTCTCTGGGCAGCTTCCTCTCGATTGGAAATCCGGGATGGCCGCTGCTTTGTTTGAGTATGCCCAAATTTATGGAAGACGTATGTCTAATTTTGGATAATCAACACTCGTGGATTCATCCAAAAATCGCTGCACCATTTGCGACAGCTCATATTTTTGGCCAAAAAAGCGGCGCTGGCGCACCCGTTTGATTTCATGATTCTGCTGTTTGTTCATGCAGCACTTCTTATACTTTTTCCTACTTCCACACGGGCATGGGTCATTCCAGCCGATCGACATGCGTCATCCTCCTCTCCCATCTTTCTTTTTTCAATATTTCCATCAATAATGTTTAAATTCTACTATGGACAGGATAAACTACTATTATACAAAACGTTTATCCGAAAGGAGACGAGGGCTATGAACCCCGACAATCTTGCTAAACTGATCGACGAATTGTCTGCCATGTTCCATCCGACAGAGCGGGACCGTCCACACGGCAGATGGGTTAAGGCGCCAAAGAGCGCACCCCCTTCCAAACGGCGGCGGTCCAAAACAGCCTACCAGCTGAAAATCACATTAAACGGCATCCGCCCGCCGATTTGGCGGCGCGTCCTTGTTCCCGGACATGCGACATTTCACGAGCTTCATCTCATCATCCAAGAAGCGATGGGATGGGAACAAGCCCATTTATACGAATTCGATTTCGGAAGCGTTCTCATCGGCATCCCTGACGGCTGGGATTCGTTTCAGCTGGAAAAAGAACTGATGGACGCCCGCCGCATCCCATTACAGCAATGGCTGACGGAAGAAAAACAAAAGTTTCTATATATTTACGATTTTGGCGACTACTGGCGCCATACCGTCACTGTTGAAAAGATTGAAACACTCCCAAAACCGTTGGAACGCGCCGCTTGCCTGAAAGGAAAACGGGCGTGCCCTCCCGAGGATTGCGGCGGCGTCTATGGCTACCTGGAGCTGCTGGAAGCGGCGGCGCAAAAAGACTCTCTTGCCGATCCCGAATTGCGCGAGCTGGTAGACTGGATGTACGACATGAAAGGCGAAGATTTTGACCCTGATGCCTTTGACGTCGAGGAAGCGAACGAGCGGCTGGCCTATATCCGATTGTAACGCATGCGAAAGAAGGTATCCGTCATCTCTCAAGGGCACCTTCTTTCGCACCCATCTGTCCTTTGTTGCCTGCTTTGTCCATCGCCTTACAAAAATCCCCGTTCGGCAAACGTCTCCCAGACGAGCTCCTCGAGCTCCTTGCGCAACTCAGCTGCATCGACTCCTTCAAGCAACCCGTCCTTTTTCCATGTTCGGATCGCTTTGTCGATCAAGCGATGGACTTGATCAACGTCCCAGCCCTCGCAATCAAACAACTCCTCAACTTGGTCAAGCCATTCCTCAATCGCACGGTCCAGCTCATCGCCATCCTCCATCCCACCGTCGTCGAACCAGATCTCATCACCGTCATCCCCATCGTCAAAGAGCCACTCATCATCATTCTCGCCCTCATCATCTCCATCATCGAGCAACTCTGTGCGAAATAAAAACAATTCCATCACAGCGGCTTCCACTTCCTCTACAGGAACGCCGTAGTGTTCCGCAACCTTTTCCATATTGACAAATTCTCTTCCAGCCATTTCACTCGCCAAATAACGGAGTGCAGCCGCATACACAGCAGGATTCTTGATGACCGGTTCATCCATTTCGCAATATGCGCGCCAAAGGAACGCAGCCTCGCTGAGCACTAGGGAGGAGGTTGTTTCTTCCTTTTTCTTTAATTCGCGAAAAACATCATCTTGATCTCGATCCCCCCAGTCCTTTTCGCTCAGCAGCTGCCACAACAGCTCATGGACCGCTATTTCAAGCAATTCCGGAAACGACTCGCGCAAAAACACTTCACACGTTTTCATATCCGGATTCCATTCCGCTTGAAGCGCCCGCGCAAGCCGATCCTTCCCGCTCTTTGGAATCGGCAGCACCTTCATGAAGTACGCCCACTCGTCCCCATGCGGAACGAGGCATCCTACTAACACGTCCCCCTCCCTAGCAGACGGAAGCTCCTCCGGCGTCAAAAAACGGACGTACTTTTCTTTTCTGGTCAACAGATCGCGTACAAGGAAACGCCGCTCATCCTCGATATGAATGATCTCGTCAAACGACGGAACCGCCTCGTCCCATCGCTTCAAATGAGTTTGCACTGCTGGACGCCACCGCGTGCGGCGCCGGCTTCTCATATAGGCTGAAAAAATTGTCATCCCTTTGTCATCAACGTGTCTGTGAAAAATCGCCCAGTTCGTCAGCAATAAATTGGCGCTGGTCTCCAGCTCGTTAGGAAGCCCTTGAAATGGAGAACCAGACATCATGAAAGCAAGCTCTTCCTCATATCGCTCTAACGCAAACGAAAACACATCTTGCATACATTTGGCCACTTCACGGTCAATTAGAGATTCTATCGATACTGCTTCTTTCTTCCCACAACAATGCTTGTACGTTTTCCCACTGCCGCATGGACAAAGATTGTTTCGCGATGCCTTCGCCATATAGCTACCTACTTTCTTTGTATCATAGTCATTGAACGTTCTCCCCCTCTACGCTAACGCTCGGGCCAGCTAAACACTTTGGGGAGACATTCACGATCAACGTGTGATGGAACTGCTTTCAGCAACACATATCGCAAGCACTTTGGGACTTCCGCCGCTCATGTCGAGAACATCGATTCGCATTCCATTTTTTATCAAAAGGTGCCCTTGGCTTTTTCAAAACATGCCATATTTCCTTCTCCAAGGAGAAATCAGCCAATCCATGATTTTCATGCCGGTTGACACTCCGCACTCCTAAAGGTGTAGGATTCTTGGATCATTCGCGTCCTCATCCGTTTCTCGGTAAAACGAGAAAAACCCTGCTTCTCAAGCACACGTTATGGTGATGGCCCAAAATCCTAAGAATATGAATGACTCTTACCATTGGGCTTGCCTGCATAATGGAGAATCATAGAGGCCGAGCCGAGAGAAACAAGCGCCCCGTCATTCATCGGGACGCCTACGGCCGGCGAAGCAAACGGGACAACGAGACAAGCAGGCGCTCTTGAAACGCAGCCCGTTCTTTCTCCACCTTGTCTGGCCACTCTTGCAACGCCTGAAGCCACGGCTCTACGTACGGAGAGAAAGACGGCGGATACACGCGGGCAAGATCGTCCAGCTTGCCGTTGCGATCGGTCGCGGCGACGATATACATGCCCGACAACAGATGCGGCTCTGCCCGCTTCGGAATGTCCCATGTCACCGTTCGGTTATGGGCAAGCCAATCCAGCACCGCCTTCCCCTGTTCCACACGCTTGACGCGGAAAAACGAGAAACCGACGGAAAGGGGAATAGGCAAACCAAACAAACGAGCAAGCTGCCAAGCCATCAGTTCCTCATCCGCCTTTCCTCTCTCGCCCCTCCATTCATCCAGCAAAGCAAAACAATGTTCCAATTCGCTTCTGACCTCTTCCAGCACGGCACCAATAACAGTTCGATGATTCGTTCCATAACGGCGGTCCAGCCAATCGGCCCACTCAAGCAACATATCGAGCGCTCGGCTCACCACTTCCCATGAAAACGAACTCCATCTTGACGGGATTTGCTCGACGATGCATTGTTTCCATTCTTCTTCTCCTACGTCCTCCCACGATGAAAACGTCCGCCCGTTCATATATTCACACACGAGCAAAACCACGGCCCAACACGCCTCTTTGGCTTCTTTTTCTCCGCTCACGATGACTTCGTTATAAAACGCCAATGCGTCATCGGTAAAATACATCCCTTCCCATTCCGCGCGGATCAACAATGTCTCGGTTCTTTCCGGCCCCATCCATTTCATTTTCCATAAGTCCGAAAGACGATGTGATGAGCTAAACGGAGATGGGGGCAATCCATAACGGGAGCGAATGGAATTCACTCCGATGAGCACCGGCAAATTGGCTCGTTCTTGCATGTTAAACAAATGGAATTCATACTCTTTCAGCCACTCATCCACTTCCTGCACACGCCCCTCGCGCGCCATTTCGTGAGGGGTTTTTCCATTCCATTTCTCAAGCGGGATGTGAAGGGCTTTTTCCATTTGAACATCCAATCCGGCCATCGTTGCCACCCAAGGGGGAGAGTCTGGGTCTGAATCAATATGAAGCGAAACGTTTTCGATCCCTTTTCGGCGCAAAACGGCTTCTGTCCCCCGTTTTCGTTCTTTTGGGGAATACCCAAACGCCTGCAGCAGCGACACGAGCTGTTCGGCCGTCCCTTCCTCCTCGGTAGACAACACGAGACGCGACCGATGAGCGGATAATGACCCGCCTAATTCAAATACACGAATCAGCTTGGGGGAAATCACTCCGACATAATGGTACACATTGGTGCACCATGAACCTTCCACTTTCTCCCCATCGTCATGATCAATGTGAGCGCGTCCGATCGAAGCAAGCTTCCTCATCGCCTCAGCGGCTTCCTGGCATTCGTATTCATACGTCCATCGCGTGCGCTCCTCTTGCACATCGTCCGCCCTCGGAGGATAGCCTGCATCAACGATATCGAGAAAATGTTCAACGGCTACCTTTTCATACGGCCAATCGGTTTGCGTCAACAAGACGCGAATGTTCTCTTCCGCCCGTTCCACGCCCTTCGGATCCACAATCGATGATACACCGCAAACGTAATAGCCGCCGTCAAATGGCTCCAAAAAGGCAAACATGCCGCCCCAAGGGCGCACAACCTCCAATGTCTCGCAATACGGCATGAGAAGTTTCTCGCCCGTCAACCGGTCGACCGCCACTCCTCCTTCATCATGCAAATCGACAAATTGCACAAGGCGCGGCACAAGTCGAACCCAGCGGTCCAACATTTCCTTGAGCTCCGGAGACAGACGACGCCCTTTTTCCTGTTGAAACCATTCAACGCCGCGCAATCCATTCGGATAACGATGGAGGAAAAAACGCCAAAGCGTCTCAAACACCTTCAACTCTTCACGATGATCCTTTTGTTCGATCATTCGGCGAAATGTACGGTTGACCGCTTCACGTTCATCATAAGACAGCGATTCATCCAAAAACCGCTGCACCATTTGCGACAGCTCATATTTTTGGTCAAAAAAGCGGCGCTGCCGCACCCGCTTGATTTCACGCTCCTGCTGTTTGTTCATGCAGCACTTCTTATACTTTTTCCCGCTTCCGCACGGGCACGGGTCATTTCGGCCGATTGCCATGCAAAATCCTCCCTTCTAATCATTCCTTTCCAAAACGGCGACCAAGATATTAAAAACTGTCGGAATCGCGCACAAAGCCATTTTTCCCAATCCATTATGGATTCGGTCAAAACCGATCGTTCCCCGCCGCTTTTTTTGGAGTTTCACGAATGGAACGCATTCCATTCCCTGTTTCTACTTATAGAGGGCTTGGGTTGAGCCCAATGATGTTTGAATGAGAGAGCCCTTGTGGAACCGGCTTTCCTTTCTGACGAAATGCCGCTGACTTGCGCGCAGCGCCCGTTTTTCTGCCAGCTTCTAGATGAATCCCCGATCGGTGAAGATCTCCCACGCTACATCGCGGAGTTCTTTACGCAATTCTTTTTCATTCACTTCCTCAAGCAGGCCTTCATTCCGCCACGAACGGATGGCGCGGTCAATATGACGGTTGACTCGCTTCTCGTCCCATCCTTCACGCATCAACATCAGATCGATGTCATCGATCCATTCATTGATGCGCGCATCAAGCTCATCCCCTTCCTCTTCGAACCAGTCTTCCTCCCAGTCATCGAGCCATTCCTCGTCGTCTTCATCATCAACAGCCATCAGGAAAAAATCCAACGCCGCCGATCGCACATCTTCTGGCATCACGTCATACCGATCGGCGATGTCTTCCACCTCCGATCCTTCCGCCTTCATCAAATGCCCAGCCACATAGCGGAGCGCCGCCGCGTAGACGGGAACCGAATAAGGGAGGCGGGATGTTTTTCCGCAATAGATCGCCCATATGGCGAACGCTTGATTGAGCAGCGCCGCTGGCGCCTCCGGCTCGTTTTCATCGAGCTCGCGAATGACGGCCGCTTGTTTCGGATCATCCCATTTGAACTGTTTGGCGAACTGCCAAAGCCACTCCAAGAGCACATCGGAAAGCACAGCGACGAACCGATCGCGCATCCATAAAGCCGATGGCTGACCGCTCCACTCCCCTTCTTGTTGAATCGCCCGAAGCAATCGATCTTTCCCTGACGCCGGGAGCGGAAACACCGCTGTGAAACACGTGAACACGTCTTGGTACGGCACAAGGAAGCCGAACACCACATCTCCTGTTTCGATCACGCTCGGCCATTGATCGGAAGTCAATAAATGAACGATCTTTTCCTCTCCCGTCAACAAATCCCGGACAACGGGGCGATTGTCGTCCTCATAGCCGATGAACTCGCCAAGCGACGGAACGGCTCCTTCCCACCTCTCGATGTGAGCCTGAACGGACGGGCGCCACCGCTCCCAATGACGGCTTTTCCGGTAAGCAGAAAAGATCGTTTGTCCTGTTTCATCAAGCGGCCAACAAAACAACATCCAGTTCACCGCCATGATCTGCACGCCAAGCTCGAGTTCCTCCGGCATCTCATCAAGCGGGAACTGGTCTAAAAGCTCTTCCGCCTCCCTCTCATACCGCTGTAAAACAAACTGGCGCATATCATTCATGCATTCGATCAACTCGCGGTCAATCAATGACGAAATCGAAACCGCCTCTTTTTTTCCGCAACAATGCTTGTACTTTTTCCCGCTGCCGCACGGACAAAGGGCATTCCGCGACACCGTCATATCGTCACCCACTTTCCTTCGATTCGGCCTTGCCGTTATGTTCATTGTATCATAACAGAGAGAAAATTAGGAATAAATCCCACGCCAAACAAACATAGCAACAGTACAATCCGCCATGCTATAATAATGTAGATATAAAGAATGAACGGAAAACGGGGGCTTTCTTCGGGAACCCATGATGCACAATGGACGGAAAGGACGGACTGATATGTTGCAGACCGCAATCTCCAAACCTCTGTTGCAAAAAGCCGCTGCCGACTTGCAGCGGGAATGGCCGTTTTCTCTCTTCCAACATGTCATCCAAAAAGGGCGGGAATTGTCACGGCAAGGGTTGGTGTATAACGTCACGGTCATAGACAGCGATTTTATCGAAGGAAAAGTCATCGACACCGCCATTCATGACGTGACGCTTGATTTGTCGGACATCTCCCTCCACAGCTGCACATGCGGGGCGGAAGATCTTTGTCCGCACGTACTGGCGCTGTTCTTTTACGTGTACGGAAATGTATTTGACAACGGCGAGTTGTTGCGGCAATGGAAACAAGGAAAGAAAAAACCGAACCGGAAAGCGGCATCGGTCCAAACACCGTCTGAACCAAACACAGCGGAATCGGTCGCCCAATGGCGGAAGCAGTTCGCCGACCTATTGGACGAGTGGAGCGCCCGCCACCGCCGCCGCAATGATTGGCCGTACCGCTTGTCCCATCAACTGTTTCCGCGACTCGTCAAAAACAGCCCGAAACACAGCGCTGTCCGTTTGTTGCATCGCTTTCATGCGGCCTTGTTTTTGCTTGACCATTTGTTCGAATACGGACGCGAACGCGGTTGGGACCGTGGGCTGTTGTTCGGATCATACGAGCAGTTTTCGTGGCAACAAGACGTCGATTATATCGCCGACGAATGGTTCGAAACGTTGGAACGGTTTCCGTCCGAACTGCTGCCCCCGTCTGTTGAAACGCACATCGAACAGACGATCCCGTATGTACGGGAGTTGTTGCTGCGGTGGGGAAAGGCGTCCCCTTCACTCGTCTACAGCCTATACACAACCGCTTGGGAGCTGCTGTTCACGAAAGAAGCGCAGCGCCGGCAAGAGAAAGAAACGCTGATCCGCCTGGCAACGGAAAAACAGTCAACCACTCTGTTGCTAGCTGCCGCCCATCTCGCCTTTTTACTCGGCGAAGATGACGAAGCGCTCGCCATCTACCGCCAACATCCCAAGGAAGCGGCTCCGTTTTTTATCGATTGGATGGAGCGGTTCGCATCCTCGCATTCGCCGGAACGTTTCGCATCATTTTGGGCGAAAGGAAAGCAAGAGCTTGCCTTCTACATATCCGCTCTTCCAGAGATGGAGCGGTCGCCGTTTGTCAACGAAATCGGTCGGCTGTACGAATCATACGCTCGCCAACACAACAAATGGGACGACTATGAGAAGCTGTTGGCCGCATGCTTCCCATACAGCGCGAACCGCTACGTTCATTGGCTGCTCGATCAAAGGCGCTACCATGATGTAGTCGACTTATACTTATGGGTGGACGCCACCGCCCATGACATTGATCCAACATTTCTCGCCATGCTGCAAAAACAAAACCCGGCGCTCGTCTTGCCATTGTATCACCGAGCGGTCATGCGTTTTGTCGAGGCGAAAAACCGCGCAAGCTATCGCGTCGCCGTGCAATATTTAAAAAAATTGCGTGCGTGCTACCGATCGTTGAAACGAATGAACGACTGGCAGATGTATCTTGAACAGCTGTTAGCCAAAACAGCGCGCATGCGCGCGTTTCATGAAGAAGTGGAGAAAGGAAAATTGCTTCTATGATGGAACAAGCGTTGCAGACGATCACCCTTTCATGTGAATGGAGCGAAGAAGGACGATGCTTCTGGCTCAGCGGCCCGGACCGTGTTTCGAGCTGGGCGCCGCTTGTGTTCGCCTGGCATGAAGAAACCTTTTACGGCACCTTGCTCGATATCGACCATGACGGTGAAAACGGGATCGTGCGGCTGTCGCCGTGGCAGGCGCTCACCCTGTTCGCTTTGCGTCCGCACTCACGCTTTTCCGCCATTGAATGGGCAGACGAGTTCACCGCCCGATTGGAAGAGTGGGCGAAGCACATTTGGAACGGTTTGCGCGAACGCCGCTTCCTTCCAGATGCTTCCTTATGGAAAAGCACAGGCGGCGCATGGAGCGAAGCAGGACGCACCCGCTGGCGCGGCGCGGATGACGATCCCGATCCGTTCGTCGCCACATGGCGGTCGCTTGCGGTAGCCGACTGGCTCTCACGCGACCCGGAACTTCGCGGCATTTGGGGCGAAATCGTTCGCACTTATCCATTGATCGCCTCCCCCAGCGGCCAATGGACCGGAACGGAAGACGACTGGCTCGAACAAATCGGATGGCTCGGCGACCGGCCGCCGTTTGTCGTCGGACTGCGCCTTGTCGAGCCGTCCGAGGAAGGCGACGTATGGACGCTTGAAGCGGTGTTCATCGCCGTCGACGACAGCGTCATCGCCTCTGCCCGTGATATTCCGCGCGCCTGGCGCCCATATGAATCATCGATCCAGCGCGCCATTCGCCGCATTTGCGCGATCGTGCCGTGGCTTGACGCCGGGGAGGGTCTGCGGACGGAACTGTCTAATGAAGAAGCGTGGCGTTTTTTGTCCGAAGACAGCTTAAAGCTCACCGAAGCGGGCGTACGCCTCTTGCTTCCCGACTGGTGGCACGACATCCGCCAGGCGCAGCTGTCGATCAAAGCGAAACTGTCGCCTTCCGTCAACGCCGAATCACTGTTCGGCCTTGAGCGGCTCGCGGACTTTGACTGGAGGGTGGCGACCAACGGGATTGAGCTGACAGAAGAGGAGTTTACCGCTTTGGCGGAACAAAAGCGGCGCCTCATCCGCCTGCGCGGCCAATGGCTCATTCTCGATCCCGCCCTTGTCCGCCGCGCACAGGCGCTCATGGAAAAGGCGAAAAAAGAAGGCGTGCCGATCCACGATATCGTGGCGCAAACGCTGCTTTCGGAAGCAGAGGAGCGCGAAGAGGCAGCGGACGAATCGATCCCGATCCACATTGACGTCCACGACCAATTCCGGGCGTTTATCCGCCAGCTCCAGCAGCTTGATGGATTGCCGAAAGCGAATGTGCCGCCGTCTTTTCACGGCACGCTCCGCCCGTATCAGCAGCGCGGCGTCGACTGGCTCGTCTTTTTGCGCCGATTCGGCTTTGGCGCCTGCTTGGCCGATGACATGGGGCTTGGCAAAACGGTGCAGCTGCTTGCTTATTTGGCGCACGTCAAAGAAATCGAACGCCCGGACACGCCGGCGTTGCTCATTTGTCCGACCAGCGTGATCGGCAACTGGCAAAAGGAATGCGCCCGCTTCACCCCAGACTTGCGCGTCTACGTGCACCATGGACCGAACCGGGCGAAAAACGATGCGTTCGTGCAAACGGCAGGCGAGGCCGACCTCGTCATTACGTCTTACAACCTTGCTCATTTGGACCAAGACGATTTAAAACAGATTCATTGGCATGCGATTTGCCTTGATGAAGCGCAAAACATTAAAAACGCGCAAACAAAACAAGCGCGCGCCATCCGCCGCTTGAGCGGAAAACATAAAATCGCCTTATCCGGCACGCCGGTTGAAAACCGTCTCGGCGAACTTTGGAGCATCTTCCACTTCCTCAACCCTGGCTATCTCGGCAGCCGTGCGGAGTTTGAGCGGCGCTTTGCCGGGCCGATTGAAAAAGAAGGAGATGCCCGCAAAAAAGCGGCGCTGCAGGCGCTCATCCGCCCATTTCTCTTGCGGCGGACGAAAACGGATGAAGCGGTTGCGCTCAACTTGCCGGATAAGCTCGAACAAAAAGAGTATTGCCCGCTCACGGCCGAGCAAGCAGCGCTGTACGAGCAGCTCGTCAACGATACGCTTGAGCGCGCCAAAAATGCCAGTCCGTTTGCGCGGCGCGGCTTGATTTTGCAAATGCTAAACGGTGTGAAGCAAATTTGCGACCATCCGGCGCTTTATTTAAAAGAACGCCGGCCGCGCCAACTCGTCGAGCGGTCGCATAAACTTGAAAAACTCGTCGAACTCATCGAGCAAATTCGCGCCAACGACGAATCGTGCCTCATCTTCACGCAATACGTGCGAATGGGCGAGATGATCCAACAGCTGCTTTCCGACCTGTTTGATGAGCGGGTGTTGTTTTTGCACGGAGGCGTCCCGAAACAAACGCGCGATCGAATGGTCGAAGAGTTTCAAGCACGAAAAGCGCCGATTTTCCTTTTGTCGCTCAAAGCAGGCGGCACCGGGCTCAACTTAACAGCTGCCAACCATGTCATCCATTTCGACCGTTGGTGGAACCCGGCGGTGGAAAACCAGGCGACCGACCGCGCCTACCGCATCGGACAGACGAAATTCGTCCACGTCCATAAATTGATCACCGTCGGGACAATCGAAGAAAAAATCGACGAGATGCTCGAACAAAAACAAGCGCTCGCCGACATCATCACCGAAGGCGAGGCATGGATCACCGAACTGTCCGATGACGAACTGCGCGACTTGCTCGCCTTATCGGCCGCAGCGAAAGGAGGCGCTTGAGCATGGCGGAAGAAAAACGAAAGCGCAAGAAAAAAACGGCGGAAAACCCGTGGGAAAAGCTGCTGAAGCGGATGGAAGAGAAAATGAAGGAGCGGGAAAAGCGGCAAAAACAACCGTAAAGGACATCACGCGGGCGATGAACATCCTGTTGGACACAGAAAAAACTTCATCAACAAGTGTTGTTCTTTGTCCAGCCATGAAAAGGATCATCCAGGCACGTGTGTTCATCGAAACATCTCATGGGCAACGTTTTGCCCTTCACCCGGGCATGAACATGAATCATCAAGGCACGCGCATTTTCACGGAAAGGTCCATGGGCAGCACGCTTTGCCCTCCACCCGGGGATGAAAATCACGCGCCAGTCCTGCATTTTCACGAAAACAGCGTGGGATTGATCCCACGCTGTTCGCTTTCAAGCCATCCTCTCAGCACCTTGTCAACGAAACAATTCGGGCATGTCGATTGCAAGCCCCGGAAAATACACGGAGCGAACCGTTCCCGTTTTCACTTGAACATCCGCCTGCTCATACAGCCGTTCCTCATTGAGCACATACACCGTCACCGAACAAGTCACGTTTATGTCAAACCGAAGCCCTTCGCACAAGGCAAGAAACATAGCCGGCCAAATGTGAAAAAGGACCGGCCGCCAACCTTCCCCATTCATAGAGAAGGTCTGTCGCACCGATCCTTTCGCTAAACGGAAGCATACATCCGATCAAGCTCTTGCGCTTCGTATTTCGCAAACGGGTCGATGAGCGAAATTTTTTGCGCCTCGGCGTCGCTCACGCCGGCGTACAGCTCAGCCGTGCCGTCGCCTTTGCGGATGAGTCCGCCGCTAAAGACAACGTTCGCCAAATCCGGCCGTTTCGCCGGACCATCCAAAAAGTGGGAGCGAAGCGCAAGCAATTCCAGCTCTGAACGCTCCATCGTCTCCGGGTTCAACACGAACACCATCGGGTAGTAATGGCGGTTGCCGTGCTCGTCAAAGCAAGCGATATGGCCAAGCGCCCCCACAAGCCCGTTCGCCAGCAAATGCGCCTCATTCACGCCGCCCCATTCTTCATCCGTAAATTGGGCGTCCAAAATCGGCGCGGCCTCAATCACGTCCGGCGTCAACTCATCGAGCGAGAAAATGCGGGTGAACCCGATTTTCCCGCGTCCGCCTTTTTCCCCTTGCGGTCGGGTAAACACGCCGATCGAGCCATCTTTCAGCTCGACAAGGCGAATGTCTTTCATTCCGTCCGGCCCTTCGGCGAACTTTTTCAAACTGCAGATATTGCGGCCGCGGTAAAAGACCGTCCACCAGCTCAGCTCGCCGTCAAACACCGGATGCGGAAACGTCTCCACGCCGCCGAACACCAACTGACCGTGAATGCGCGCCACAAACGGATCCTGCAAGGCGAACACCGGCGCCCCGTCACGAGGAACCCAGACGCCGTCGCGCTCGACGAAAAAGTACACTTCCGATTGCTCGCTGTCGCGCGCCTCGACGCGCCCAGCGATCACCCATTCTCCTTCATCCACAAACGGTGCGGAAATATTATAAACATCTCGGTCCCCAACACCCGCAAAGCGGAGTTTTTCCGGCTCAAACGGCTGTGGGGCCGAACGAAATTCATCCACTAACACTTGACATGTCTTTAATGTTGGCAATGAGAATAACATGATTCATCCCTCCGGATGGCGCCAAAAACGCCCGCATTGGCATTTTTGGCTGTTTTTCCTGATCGCGGTTCGAACAGGAAACCCCACTCCCTTTCACACCGGCTTCGTCATTCGGACATCAACGATGATGCCACCTCCTGTCGGCCGGATGAGAAAGTCAATGAAACTCATTCATTCGTGTGTTCTTATTATAATATGATATGAGAAAGAAGGAAACACGTTATTCATTGCCAAAAAAGCAGGGCCAAGACGAAGTCAAGGCCCTTTTTCTCCCTTTATTGGCGCTGTTGGACAAAACGGATGAATGCTTGATCAATATCCACCACCACAAACTCCACATCCTCGACCGGACCCAACACCTCGACAAACAACTGCGCCACGTTTTCTTTGTCAAGCCTTCCGACGCCTGTCCCTAGCGCTGGCAACGCCACCTTCTTGATTCCGTTCTCCCGACAGTGCGCGACGAGCCGCTCGAGACACGCCCGAACGATGTCATACGACGTCGCCCCTGCAGGCTGCTTCATCGTCACTAAGTGAAGGACCCCGCGAAACGGCAGCGAGCCTGCTCCTGTCACGTACAAATCACCGGGCTTAGGGTCTTGCGCTTGACAGACGCGGATCGCTTCCTCCTCGATCACACGTCCCCCCCGCCCGACGGATCGCCGCTGCCACGCCGCCGCCCATCGTGCATATGGTATAACAGAGAGGAGAGGAGACCCATGTTCCCACGCTACCGCCAAAAGACGATCCGAGCCAGGACTGGGGTGGCGGTTCTCACTGCCGTCGCCGTGTTGGTGGCGATCTTGTCTCTGTTTCTTTCGAACGAACGGAACGAGGCAAAGGAAATCGTTGACACGTTTTACCGCTACGAGCAGGCAGGGGATTTTGGCAGCTCTTGGGAGCTGTTTCACCCGCTTATGAAAAAGAAATTCCCAAAAGACGTCTACATCCAGCGCCGCGCCCACGTCTTTATGCAAGACTTCGGCGTCGAGACGTTCGACTACCGCATCGATGAGGTGGAAAAACTGTCGTCATGGTCGATGTCTGATGAGAACAAACCGCTTCACGACGTGTATCGCGTCCGCGTCATTCAGACGTTCCATAGCGCTTTTGGCGTGTTCGAAATCCATCAAGACGTCTTCGTCGCCAAAGAAAAAGGGGAAAAGAACATTTTGTTCCCTTACCGCCCGTAACCCCCAACATCGATGCGGCCCCGATATCGACCGGGCGCCGCTTTCACCGCTCCTTCCATTCCTCGATGATCTCAAGCGTCCGATTAATGCCGACATTGTATATCAGCAGCTTAAGCAAGTTTTCCCGCTCCTCTTTCGTAAAAAAGAGATCGCCGTCAATGATCTCAAGCGGGACAGGGGAGAGCTCGGCATACAGCTCATAATCAACCTTCTGTCCTTCCGGTTTTAGGACAAACGTTCTCATTCGCGCCATCCTCCTTTTTCACCTACACGTTTTGACAAGAAACACCCGTTAGGCAACGCTCCCTGTCAAGTATAGACTAACGCACAGCGCGTTCATACGGCATTGGCGGCCGCATGCCATGCGCATGAGACTCTCTTCCCATTTGAGCAACCTTATTCGAATCTTCTCATACACTAATGTATCATCAATCGGAGCTATTTTCTCCATCCAGCGAAAAAAAGGAGCGAAATGCCATGTACAAACATATCGTCAAACACGGGGAAACGATCGCCTCCATCGCCCGCGACTACCGCACATCTGTTGAGGCGCTCCTTCGCGCCAATGGTTTGACCGCCGCGTCCGTCATCTTTCCCGGGCAGGAGATCGTCATCCCCCACCTTCCGCCGAAAGGATCGATTCCCTACACGATCCACATCTCGATCAGCCGCCGCCAGCTGACGTTAAAACACCGGGGACGAACGATCCGCACGTATCCGATCGGCGTCGGCAAAATGGTCACCGCCACGCCTGTCGGCGATTTTGTCATCGTCAACCGCCAGCCGAACCCGGGCGGTCCGTTCGGCGCCATGTGGCTCAGCTTATCCAAAGTCCATTACGGCATCCACGGCACGAACGACCCGTCCTCGATCGGCAAATACGTATCCAAAGGCTGCATCCGCATGCACAACAAAGACGTGCTCGAATTCGCCTCCATCGTTCCGAACGGAACGGAAGTGTTTATCCGGCCGTGAAGGCAAAACAGCGTCATTCATCCGTCTGTTCTGAGTCACAACCCGTTTTATTTTTCAAGAAGATGTCATTCACTCCCACCGAACGAACACCGTGTTTCCGCTCACGATGGCAGCTGACAATCGATCGGGCAAGTAGTATAATTAGGTCAAAAGCGAATGGAGTGAAGACGATGCCAGGCGGGATCTCGCATCACGCCAAAGACATTTTGTTCAAGTCGCTGAGCGCATTGTACCAAAACCAAGCCCTCGATGTATACGGACTTCACGGACTCTCACGGATCAAAGCACTGCTTCCAAACGAATTTCCGTCTGTACGGGCGGATGAACGGCGCGCCGACACCGTGTTTCTTCTCGAAGACGATTCCATTTTGCTTCTGGAGTACGAAAGCAATGAACGATTTCTCGACAACCATTTAAAGTATCTTGATTATGCCTGCCGCATCCTTCACACATACTATCAACAGGAAAAACGAATCCGCCCGATTCGCATCGTTGTGATCTACACAAGCGATGTCACGACCGCCCGCGAACGGCTTGACGCCGGCGATGTGTTTCTTTCATCCAAAGCGGTGTTGCTTGGCGAATTCAACGGCGATGCGATTTTCCATGCCATTGAAGAAAAAGTCCACAACGGCGAACCGCTCACTCCGGAAGAAACGATGAAACTCATCCTCGTGCCGCTCATGCACACCCGCTTCGACCGGCAAACGATGATCGAAAAAACGATCGAGCTGGCGAAAGCGATCGGCGACGAACCGAAACAGCTGCACATCATCGCTGGCGTTCTGACCGCTACAGACAAATTCATCGACCGGTCATACGCCGAAAAAGTAAAGGAGTGGATCAAAATGAACAAAGTGTTTCGCCTGTTAGTCGAAGAACTTGAACAAGAAAAAGAAGAAATGTTGAAGAAAGTGATGCAGGAAAAAGAACAAGCAGTGCAAAGAGTCATGCAAGAAAAGGAGCAGGCGATCAAGCAAACGGAAAAACGGAAGGCCATCGAAATCGCCAAAAATTTGCTTGATGTTCTTCCCATTCACGAGATCGCCAAACGAACCGGACTGACCGTTGCCGAAGTCGCCGACCTAGCGAAGGAAATGGACAACGATCAGCCGCCGATCCAATAGCGCCAAAGAGCCGCAACCGTGCGGCTCTTATCACTGGTCTTTTCCCTATGGCTCTTGGCGTGTGGAACAAGCAACAGTCGGACTTTTCCCTTGGCCTTTGGCCGCCAAAGCGAGCGCACTTCCCAGTGTGTCAATCCCTCTACTCGCCGCTTGCCAATCGCTGACGGGCTTCATCCGTTAACAACAAATACGGACGGCGTTTCCCCTCCTCCTGGCGCACCACTTTCTCCATCCACGGGTGAAGCAAAAACAGCCCTAACTTTAGACGGAATTCCGGGTCCACCATTTTTTTCCGCACGCCATCTTCATGGGCGATGAGCTTCTCAATCACATTGACCATCGCCTTCTTGCTTAGAAACACATCCTTCTCCTTCGAACTCAATCGCACAATAACCCCCTCATCGGAAAACGAAACAACGCGAAACGCTTCCTTCCCTTTGAACGTCGATACCATTTTTCCTTCGTACAGCTTATCCAGCAACGACTTCCACATTTCCTCCGCAAACAGCCGTTGGTTCATGCCCTCTCCCCCAATGATAAAAAGTGTCTTTTTCCGTCCCCCTACCCCTGCACAGCTTCCGATCCAAACGAACTTCGCATATCGGCCAGTTGCACCGCCAGTTTTTCCAATTCATAAATATTCTATTTCCATTTGTCTGCTGTCCAGCAGCCAATGTATCTGTTCCTGTTTTTCCACCAAGTTTTCCCCCTTTGATCTCCCTGCGAATACGTCGTTCCAAGGCATTTGCTAAAAAAGGTCCTAAAGGTCCTTTTCCTTGAAATATAAACCAAAACCTCTCCCCTACAACATCCTCCCGTCCCGCTCACTCCACTTTCTTACCCATCACCCGCTCGATCATCGCAAGCAGAGCCAGCCTTCTTTTTTCAAAAAACTGCTCAAAATCATCCGCTCTTATCAATGCCACATCAATGACATGCGTTTGCAGGATGTCATCCAACACCGCTGCCGAAACGCCTTTCCTCTCCTCTAGTTTCTTCAAATATACACTTGGAGCATCACGACCAATCATCCGATTCGTTTTATAGGACAATGGAGTTTTATTAATAATACAGTCGTACTTCGTTTTCTCAATCCCCCGTTTTTCGCAATAGTCACGAGGGAAAATATGGTGAATATCAATCGACTCGCCGTAATACGTCTGAATATCGATCGGCACCCCAGATAAGAAATCCCGCGCCCCTTCCCTCATGAACAACGCATGCAACCCTTTGTAAGCCGCACTATTTCGAGTACGCAATGTCAAGAGACGGTCAGCGGCGAAATGGGCATCCCGCACCGTCGTCGGCTCCGCACCGCCGTGAACCCATTCGACGACTTCCACCACGTCACGGGCAATCCGCGTCTCCGTCGCTCCTCCATACAATTCACCCAATACACCGCACCAATACCAACGGGCGATTCGATCACGGACACGAACATTGTGCGCCTCTTTTCCCAGCTCGACAAAAATGGCTGCCAGCGGGATCAACTGGGTGCCGTACGGCAAATCTCGCGCAGAAAACACATGTTGCTCATGCAAAAATTGAGCCGCCTGAATAAACCCTTCCGTTACCCGATCCGCCCATCTTTGGTAATCCGCCAACGTCAACTGCAAGATGTCGCGCCGCTTGCAGCTGACCGCCACACCCTCCCCCGCTTTTCGTCGATTGTACGTGGCCAACAACGCAACTGCCTGCAGGAAATCGGTGCTGCTGATATCGGCCAACACTTTGTTGTAAATTTCTCCAGATCTCTTTAATTTTGCTTCCTTCTCTTCCCAATCATCCCTCAGCTTGAAATCTTCCGCCGCAAATGTGGCGGTAAGAAGCTCGAAGACGGTCAGAGAGACGCCCCCCGTGTTTACATTCTCAAAAACTTGGCAAACCGCCTCTTTCGGAGTCGGCTTCCGAAGCATAATAACAGGCACTTGATATTGCTGAAAACGGGGAAATACGTCCGTCATCAACTTTTGCCACTTCAATGACCGTTCCGCAATTTTCGTTGAATCCGAAAAATAGCGCGTCTGCCACGCCAACAACCCCGCAGGATCGAAAAGCAAATTCACCGGAAGCATTCCCGCTTCGCATTCTTTCTCCAAGTCAGAACAATCAAGAACAACCCTCCCTCCCGGTCCGCGAATGATCCGGTCTTCCGGAACACTGACGATCGTCTCTTCTCGGTCGACGTTCGGATCTAACATTTTGTCAATGTCAATATAGTAGAACCGTTTGATTGCCTTGTCTCTCTTGTCTCTTGTCGCTACAGGCGCTTTCAATTTCAATGATTGAAACAACGCCGTCAGCCGCTGTTGACCGTCAAGAATCAGCCGTTCCGGTTCCACTTGGTTCACGTTATCGACCCCTTCGATCGGCCTTGAGGCAAAACGGACATTCGGATTTCCCGTCTGCAGCATCATCACCGCACCGATCGGATAAGAGAGAGAAACACTGATCAACAAATTCCGAATCCGCTCGTCATCCCAAACCCAGCCTCTCTGAAAATCAGGAAGCTGTGTTCGACATTCCTGAATGCTTTCAAGCAAATCAAGCAAACTTTCGACCGTACTGTCAAACGTGGTAATCGTGCTCATATCCTTCCCCCTCGTTTCATGAAAAACCCTACACTTCCATACGATTCAATCGACCAATATGCCATCATCCAATGCATATTCCTGTTGCTTTCCAAAAAACACTTTATTCTTTCGACAATGGCATTCTTTTTCCTCCTGCCGCGCAGCGTTTGACAGAAACATCCCCCAGCCAACGAAAAGTGTGAGTCAAGTTTTTATGGGATCCTTTTCCCCACTTTTTTACTTTAAAAAGAGGGCTCGGACTCCTTATAATAAGAGTTTTCTAACTCCTTCTCTCCTCTTTTTCCTACGTTTTTAAAAACCTTTAATGGATTTCAAGGCAAGTCCACACGGTAATTTCGAATCATAGTGCACAGGCGCGCAAGAAAAAAGAAGAGCGCACCGCCTTCGCGGAAACGCTCTTCCGATAATCTTCATAGGGAAATCAGACGTTTGTCATTTTAAGTTGCCCGGAACGGATTTAGAAAGTCTTCCCGAGTTGGACGCCGCAACTGGCGATACCGCTGGACGTAAAATGCGCATATCGTTTCACCTCCTCCTTTGCCATCCCGTTAGGCATTCAAACCGCCTGGCAGCGCGGCATCATCGCGCCGACGTTACTTTGATTTCGATTGCTGCGCATGAATCAAGCGCAGTACCTGTTTAATTTTTCGTTTTTCATAAGGACAAGGACGCTCTCCTTTACGTATGCGATACAACGGACAATGATTCCCTTGGCATGCCGGGCGGAAAAAACAGGCTTGGCACATTTCGTCTTGTTCTTCTCCCGACGTGACCCATAAGGCCAATTTATCAAAATCAATATCCATCGTTCCATCGGCATGAAGCCATCCGACATGGTTATATTCCTCGCCAAGGAAACACGTACATTTATACACTCGACCGTTGGCCTCAATGACGAACGAATGCGGCTTGGCAGCGTAACAAACCGCCCCGGAAGGCATAAGCATCGACTCAATAATCGAGCTCATATGCAACCCTTTGTTGATCCCTAATTCCGTAAACTCCCATATTTTCGTTTCCGCGGTACGATGGTCGCAGATCGGCAGCCCTTCATCGTTCGCTCCGCCCCATCTTCCAACAGGACGGCAGAAAATTTGAAAGCGCGAGTCTCCGGCAAAATAACGGGCCAACTCCTCTAAAAACGCTGGAACGTGGGAAAGATTGTCTTCATCAAAATTAATGCGAATGTAAATTTCAAACGAATCATCTAACGTCTGGATATCGAGCAAATGATTGACTATGGTCTCATACGTCGGCCCCCGATTCGCAAGAGCCCGGCGCGAATCATGCACGTCTTTGCTTCCATCCAGCGTCACCATAAAGCGATTCACTTTATATTTCAATAAACGCTGCAATGTTTCTTTGGATAAATAATAGCCGTTCGTGGACATTTCCGCTTGATACGTGACGCCGTGCCGCTTTGTCCATTCGACGATCGCTTCGCTTAACTCTTTGATGATGTCCAGCGCCAGCAACGGTTCACCGCCAAACCAGCTGACCGTAAGATGCTCGAGCCGCGGAATTTTCTTTTCCAAAAAACGTTTTAACCCATTGATCACATCACGGCTCATATTTCCGCGCGAAAAATCTTGATAACAGTATGTACAGCGAAAATTACACGCTTCTGTCGGAAGGACAATCAGATGCATTACATCCGTCCGATGCAGCGTCTGATGCAAAAACCGCGCGCGCTGTTCCTCGTTTACGCTCTCTGCGACGAGAAATCCGCATTCGACAAGCGTTTTTTCAACAGGCAATAAGTCCCGCTCGATGCCGCTTCTCTTTAACGCTTGCATCACCGTTTTTTTCTCTTCCTCCGCCACAACGCCGATCGCCCCTGTATAACTGTTGTAAAGAATGAGCTCACCATTTTCCGCTTGCGAAATCGCGTTAAATCGAGATGGAATCCACTTCATGCTTCTCTACACCCTTTTAACATCATAATAAAAATTTGCCGCTGTCCGCTGTTACATCGGTCACAACACCAACTTTCACACGCAGCGCCGCTAATTATTGTAAAAAAACAAACAGCGAGAAACCCATCTTGTTTTTGAATATTAGGTTGATATTTTCCGAAAAAAATTTGACAAGGAACAAACAAGAGGAAAAGAAATGGAGATGCTTTGGACGAAAGATCTAATGGCAGAATGTCCCAGAGGCAAGATGAATCTCCCATTAGAGGAGCATTCCTGGAATGAAGAAAATCGGGGGGAAGTGTGAACATTGGTTGATTTATGCATAGATGATGGTTTTGCAAGGTACCGTCAAGAATTTTGGGTAATGGAAGATAGATAAAATAGATAGCGGACTGATTTTCTCCACACAGGGAACTGAATATTCAGTCTATTGCGCAGACAGAGGAAATCCCCTTATTTCATCGCCAAGCGACAGGCCCTCACCAAAAAACGGAGCCCCTGCAAGCTCCGTTTTTCAACACTTTTTCCCCATCATTTTCGAGCGATGAGCAAGCGTCCCGATTTCATCCAATACACCGCTCCCTAAGACGACGCCGATCACGATCAAAATAAATCCCACCATTTGTGTATGGGAAATAGATTCTCCGAGGAATAAATAAGCTCCCAGCAAAGAGAACAAAGGATTTAAATTAATGAAAATCGCCGATTCCACCGCGCCAATATGTTGAATCGCTTTGTTGTAAAACATATGGCCGAGCGCGGTGGCAAATACAGCAGAAGCAAGGAAGATCATCCATAGGGATGGCGTACCGCCTGCCAAGCTGGATAAGCCGTTCGGTTCCATCCACAAACTAATGAAAAATAAAAACAAAGACCCAAACAACAACATCCATCCTGTCATCACACGGGCATCGACCGTTGCTTTTTTAATCATATTTTGGGCGGTGACAGGCACCAAACCCTCTGGTAGCGGGGCTATGCGGCACCGAGACCCGCATTGCGCACATCGTTTCCTTCCCCTCGCTAAATCCTCATATTTGCTAAATACCGCCTTACTGCTACATACGACTTTAAAAAAATGACAGAGGGGCAATCGATGGCTCTCTGTTAAACATCACAATCACACCCTTATTTCAATTTTTCAATCTCTTCAATCGGCAGTTCGGTTAATTCGTGAATCGTTTGGATGTCGTACCCTTTTACCAACATCTTTTTCGCAATTTGTCGCTTTTCTTGTTGTAATCCTTTTTTTACACCCTCTTTTAATCCCTTTTGCTCATACGAAATTAACAATTCGAGCACTTGTTCTTTTTCTTTCGTTCCCATCTTGTTCACCTCGTTTCGTAATTGTTGTTCTTCTTCATCCGACAGTTGCACATATGTTTCGAAAAAGCCGATTAACAATCGTTGCTTTGCTTCGTCTAATTCCATGCGCACAAGCATGCGTAAAAATTGTTTTTTCAATTCAATTCGTTCACTTTCAGTATACCCCATTTTGCTTAACAGCGCAGCGGCGATCGGGTTGTCGTTGCGAATATAATGACGCCAGTTTTGTTTGCGCAGCTCGACGGTGAAAAAACGGAAGTGGAGTATGTTCCCAAATGGAAGTCGAAGCGTAAATGAAGATGGTTCGTTGCGGATGGTATCGTAGCTGAAGACGGCAATCGGAACGATGTTTGTGCGGTATTTTTCAAACAAGCGGCTGAAGTAAATAAACATACGCTCTGGAAACGATGGTTGAACGTAGCTTTGGTTTTCGATATGGACGATAATTAAACCGTCTTCCCCTTTTAGCTTCGTTTCCACTAACAAATCAACGCGATATTTTTCCCCAGCGGTCACGTCCGTGAACAGTTCTTCAGATAAAAATGATAAATGGTGAAAATCAATATGCTCGTGCACTTGCGGGAAAAAGAGAAGAATAAAGTCTTCAAAAAACGTTGTGATGAGCTCTTTAAACAAGCGGTCGTGATCGACGGCCATACATTTACCTCACCTCCAAAAATTTTACATACTTCGACAAAACGAACCAAATTCCTGCTTGGGAATGAATTTTTTAAACAAAAGCAGAGAGCCAATCTATGACCCTCTGTTTCTACAAATCTCGACATATATCGGGGCGTGACAGGCACGCTGCATAATAATTCGCATACCGTTTGTTCATGAGCGCCATGACTTTCGAAATCGGCTCCTGTTTTGAGCGCAGCTGCAGGTGAAAGTGATTCGTCATAAGGCAATATGCGGCTATTTCAAAAGGGATTTTTTCGTGAAGCTGGTGGAGGATATGGAGAAAAGCGAGAAAATCATTTGTTTCCTTGAATAGGGGATCACGCCGATTGCCGCGGCAAACGATATGATAAAACCGATGGGGCACCCAGATCCGCTTTTGCCGTCCCATTCTTTTTACCTCGCTGTTGCCTGTTGCTTCGTATATGTTTTCAGCCATCTTAGCGTCATCGCTTCCCAAAGCGATTCATCCGCTATCTCTTCGGTTCCCTTTAAATCGGAAATGGTCCTTGCCAACCGAATGATTTTCGTTTGTACACGATTGCTCCATTGATGTTGGGATGCCCATTGCTGCAACAGAAGTTGCTGCCTTTTGGCAAGCGGGCTTTTTTCCATTAATAACTCAAAAGGAACACGCCCATTCGTTATTTCTTTTCCGTAACGTTCATATTGCTTTCTTCTTGCTTCTTCTACTCTTTTCCTTATGGTTTCCGAAGATTCCGAAACCCTCGTTTCTTTGGTGAAATCAATGACTTCCAATGACAATAAAACATCCATCCGGTCATAAATCGGCCCGGAAACACGATTTCGATACGCTTGAATTTGTTTCGGACTACATGTGCAATAGCGTGTTCTTGAGCCTAAATATCCACACGGACACGGATTCATCGCCCCAAGCAAAATAAAGTCCGCGGGATATGTCACAGTCGACGAAATACGGCTAATCGTCACTTTCCCCGTCTCTAACGGCTGGCGAAGCATATCCAGCGTCTTTTTCGCAAATTCCGCCATTTCATCGAGAAACAAAACACCGCGGTGTGCCAGCGACACCTCGCCAGGCTTTGGGTGCGTTCCCCCGCCAATTAAAGAAACCGATGAAGCGGAATGATGCGGATGACGAAAAGGCGGATGGCCGCTCTCGATTTTTTCCCCTGCCAGCTGGTACAAACTGATCACCTCTAACTGCGCATCATGAGAAAGGCTCGGCAAAATCGTCGGAAACGTTTCCGCCAACAAACTTTTCCCGCATCCAGGCGGTCCAACCATTAACACGTTATGTCCGCCTGCCGCTGCGATCTCCAATGCTCGCTTTGCTTGATGATGGCCAATAATCGATTGAAAATCCCGATGATGCTTTCGCGGAGGGTCTATGATTTCAGGAGTGCGAAAAGCTGGGGATAACGAAAGAACACGTTGTCCTTGCAGATATTGCACCGTTTCTTCCAATGTCTGAACAAAGATACAATCGAGATCTTTCAAATGATGAAGCGGAAGTGTGGAATCATACGGAAGGTATACTTTTTGAAAACCGAGCTTCTTTGCTGCCAATATCGCTGGAAGCATGCCATCCACCGGCTGAATCGCTCCATCCAACGATAATGAACCTAAAAACGCTGCATCGGGGGAAACCGGCGCTGTCAGCTTGCCCATTGCCTTCAAAATCCCAATCGCCATCGCCAAATCAAACATCGGGCTATGCTTTTTCCGCTCCGGCGGAGACAAATGAACAACGAGCCTTTTATCAAAAAAATCACATCCGAAAGCATAAAGCGAAGCAAGAACACGTTCCTTTGCCTCTTTCACCGACGCATCCGGCAACCCAACAATCACCATCGTAGCAATCCCCGGCACCTCCTGCACCTCCACCTGCACCCGATACCCTTCTAACCCCCTCAACCCAATGCTTAAAATCTTCACCGTCACTCATCCATCCCTCCCAATCACAGAACATTAGTTCTCACCCATCATTGTAATACCCTCTCCTTTATCTTTCAATTACCAATATTTCGACAAATTTCGGGTGGTGACAGGCACCAAACCCAAATTAAAATCGAATGGTCTTTTCCCACGATATCACCGCATTCCGTCTCTTCGCTTTTAAATAATAAAACAGGCTGCGGAAAAACAACACAATAAACAATTGCGAATACGTAAAATATAAAATAAAGCCAATGAACAAATTCAACGGCGAAAACGTTCTTTCCGCGGCCTGAACGCTAAATAGCTGCACCGTATGAACCAAATAAGAAACATACCATATCATCCACATCGGCAGTTCCACCGTTAAGCTTACGTATCCGAAAATACCCAAAATGAATAAGAAGTCTGAAATAATGAGCAACATTAAAAATATGACATATACCAACAGCTGCTGGAGCGTGTGGACAAGCACTCTTCCTTTATAATAATCAAAGGATGAGAACATTTTTTCGAGCACATAGAGATTTCCTTGCAGCCATCGTGTTCGCTGCCGGATCAGAACATTCAGTTTCTCCGGTTCCTGTTCCCACGTCACCGATTCCGGAACAATCGGAAGCAATCCTCCTGCCCTTGTAATTCGCAGCGTCAGTTCAGCGTCTTCCGCCAATGCGTATACATCGTAATTTCCCACTTCTTCGATCACCGAACGCTTCACCAACATATTGGTTCCTGTCAATGACCCCGTCCGAAATAAAAACCATCTTCCCGCTTGCATTAATAGCTGAAACACTTGAAACTCCAACGATATCATGCGAGTAAGCCAATTTTTTTGCTCATTCACCGTTCTGACGTAACCAACCGCCCCCACTGCTCCAGCCGTGGTTTCGGCTGCCTCTACAAGCAAGGTTAGCGCCTGAGGTTCCGGCTGATTATCTGCATCATACACGGCAAAATATTCGGAATCGGAGATTTCGAGCCCATAATTTAACACTCTCGATTTTCCTTTTGGAAATCCTTGTGGAACACGAATGTGATGAATATGCTTAAATCTTTCCGCAAACGCATCGGCGATCGCACCCGTATCGTCCTCTGAATTGTCATTTAAAACATAGATGTTCAGCTTTCCAGGATATTGTAATTTCACCATCGCTTCTAACGTTTTCCCGATGACTTTTCCTTCGTTATGGGCTGGAATCAACACATCTACACTTGGATAGCGGTCCAATGCCATTCGCTTCTTTCGCTTCAAGCGATAATATAAGCCAAATACCGTCAAAACGGAGTAGTACAGCAGAACAATCGAAAACACGGAGGAAATAACCATAAACAAAGTGTTCATGAAGAGCCCACCTCCTCCGTTATGGATCCAATTTCCTTGACTTCTTTCACGATCTCTTCTTCTTCAATATGGATCGTCTCTTTTATTTTAGAAAAATAGCGATCCATCGCGATCCTCATTCCTTTTTCATCCGTATTTTGCAATAAAACGACAAACGTCGTATCATCCCATTTTCCCACCAAGTCATATCTTTCGCGGAATGTCCGAACCGCCAAAGCGGTTAATTGATCAAACAGAGCGCTGCGAACGGAAACAGGAATAGACTCCAACGAAAAATAAATTTCATATCCCTTCTCTCCGCGCCGTTCCATTGCCTTATTGACAAGAGCCCTTCTCTCTTCAAACTCTTGCTTCGTCAATACTTTCGAAGAACCAACATACTTCATGAATGCAACTACTTGTTCTTTGAGATGGCGATTTTCCTCTTCCAACCCCTTCAGCCAATACAGACATATATACACCATGACAATATGAAACATCATAACGATATGATGAAAGATGGCTTGCAGCTGAATGTCCGTGTTCCATCCGCTTATCAATGCCTTGACTAATCCAGCCAGCGCTGTGGCCACGATATAAGCAATAAGTAAAACAAAGCCCTGCCTGCGGGATAAAACGGCAAAAAAGAAAATGGCCAACACATACTGAATCACCACGGCAAGGACTTGATCTTTTGGAAATATATAGTTCACACTAACCGGAAAAAGCAAACAGATGCCGATATACAGCCAACTAAATTTTTGTTTCATCGCTCCTCCTATTTTCGTATGGTCATTCCGCGTTACTCCTGCTAAATAAAGCAGCCACCAAAAACCAAATGTCCTTTTGGATTGCCATTTGTCACGTCTCCACATTATTTTACTATAGCCATCGTAATAACAACAATATGAGCTTTTTCACAAAAATATTCCACTTTTTCCATCAAACAAATTTCCATCATGATGTTCCGCGTCGCAACAGAAACCATCTGCACGAAATCCGTTGATCATCCGATAAAAATTTCAAATCTACAGGCTGCCATCCCATGATTGGAAAATACTTTCTCTAAAAAATGGTGTTCGTCTAGAGGACTTGGGAGGAAAAATAGGAGAAACATGTGCATGCTTACATCACTCATCATTTTTTATGAAAAAATACGTGAAAACAGAAGGGAAACACAAAAAATAAGCAGGAAAACCTTCCGCCTGCTTTCCAGATAACAAGACAAAAAGGAGAGCCGTTCACTTCTTATGGTGACCGGCTCTCCTTCTCTTTTGAAAAAACTCGAGGAGAAACAATGCGCTGCAATATTCCATCCATTTTCGAACTTCTTCCTCGGCAAGACCAGTGAAAGCGGCAATATCTTTCGCTGTCATTCCTTTTGCCGCCAACGGCACGAATCTACTCACTCGCCTAAAGCATCATAAACGGTTTTATTCACAGGATCCACCGCATACCAGCCTATTGTCGCTGTATGGCCTTCTTTTGTCTCGTAGTTATCTATTACTAACTCATACACTTGAAAGACATAATGACCACGTTCATTATCATGATCATATTTAACAAATACGTTAGATGTCGTACTGTCAATATTTAAATAGTCACGAACAAGCTGTTCCGCTTCTTCATGGGCGAGAGGCCGATTTTTCTCCGTTTGTTTTGGCTGTTCGTTCTTATTTCCGCTTTCACTGCTTCGGGTGGTGACAGGCACCAACCAAGGTTTTCGCACGGCAAAGCCAGCCTATCATACCCGCCACTCCATGTAAAGCCCTATATGTATTTATGCACCGCCAACCTCTGTACTTTTAAACCGCCATATACACTTTGCCAGCTGTTGATACATACCTCCCAATACTACTTATGACCTTCCTCTATAAATGTTGATATATCAACGGTTGTAGCCGTTTCAGGGGTGTCAAAAAAATTTTTTCGACAAAGTTTCTAACATTATTTCTTAAATATGTGTATATCTTACATTGACTGGGTACGCTTCGCGGCCACTACTGGTTAAATTTGGTTGTAGTGGGGGGAAGCGTATGGGATGCACCGTGGATCTCTGCATCGCTGATGATGACGAACCCTCCCATGTCTCTTGGCATCCTTGTGCCTACATTCCTTCGTTCGGTCTAGTCATCAGGCAGAGGCTGGCTAAGCTCCTTTAGGGACTCAAGGTCGAATGGATGATATCGCGCCAGCTTCTCCGTGTCATCCTTGTTGTCTAGAGAATCGAGACTATAGGCATCAAGCAGCCGTTTCGAGGCCAAAGATGTCCTGCATCATTCGCTTCGCATCGAACGCTTGGTGCTTCGTACATACAGCGTGCAATACCTTCAATAATTTTCCGCATAACACCACAATCGATTGCTTCTTCCGCAACGGATTATCAGGACGTGTCGTGTAATAGTCGTGCAGCTGCCGAAACGCTTCGTTGTGGCGGATCATCGGCATCATCACCCGGAACAGAAGGGCGCGCAACCGCCTTCTTCCACGCTTCGAGATCCGTTTTTGCCCTTTGTGTTGGCCGGAGGAATGTTCCCGCAGCGTCAGGCCCGCTAATTGGATAAGCTGCCGCGGATCCTGATAATGGGAGAAACTCCCGATCTCTGATAACAGTTCCACGATGGTCGCATCGCCTAAGCCCGGAACGATCTTCAACCATCGTACTCGACCGATGTCTGTACGAGTTCGATCAGCTGCTCTGTCAGTGCCTCGATTTCTTCTTCCAGTTGGCGGTACCGGCGGACAAGCGTGGCGATTTCAATACGGGCCATCTGTTGTCCTTCCGTTACGCCAATGGAGTGTTGGGCCAGTTCTATGAGCTTCTTCGCTTTCGGTTTTTGTGGCGATTGTAATCCCTCACTTTGCCGGTAAAGGGCCAGCACCTCTTCTAGTTCTTTTCCTGCCAGATCACTCGGAAATGGCGTATATTCCAGCACCGCGAGCGCCATTTTCCCAAATGACGGGAAGACTTGGGAAAACTCCGGAAAATATCGATCAAGCCAGCGAATCATTTGATTTCGAATCGCTCCCTGTTCTTCCACCAATTTGGAGCGAAATGTCGCCCCTACGCGCAGATCCGCCTCCATCCCTTTCAGAATGCGCGGATAGCTGAATCGGCCGTCTTTCACTAACCGGGCAATGACGAGCGCGTCTTTCGCATCATGCTTGGTTGGAAGATTGTCGTCCAGCTCTTTGGATCGCTTCACGTGCATCGGGTTTGTCATGACGAGAGGAATGCCCTTCTCGTCAAGAAAGTAAGCGAGATTGAGCCAATAATGTCCCGTTGGCTCGATGCCAACGATCACTTCCGTTTTTTCAAATTCCTCCATCGCTTTCACGATGCACTGGTACAACCATTCCAACCCTTCTCTGGATTGCGGAACGGGAAACGATTTTTTCAGCACCCTCCCTCGCTCATCCACAAAGCAGGCGTAATGCTTCTTTTTCGCGATATCCATGCCAACGACGAGCGTTTGATCGGTGACTTGATTAATCTTCTTGTTTGAGATAGAATTCATGTATAGTCCTCCTTGGTATCCAAATTAGGGGTCAATTCGTGCGATTGACACCCCCGAATCATACCAAGAGGGCTTTTTTTATTCAAGTCCCCGAAAAAACTTCTAACAGGAATGCTCCTTTTTACTTACTTAGGCAATTATTTAAATGCATCTATAGCACTATTGCCAAGGGTATAAATAACACTTTTCTCCGACTATGAATAACAACGCACATATCCTAATATCATGAAGCGTCTTTCTTGACTTACCAGACCGATAACAGTAACTTTCAATGAGTCAACTTCACATTTTTGATTAAGCCCCAAAACGCCTAGAGACAGGCACTTGGTTAATTCATTGAAAAGATAAAATATGCTTATTCGTCCTCATCCTATGAACGCTTACACCACATTTGGTTCATTGTTTTCTAAAATTAACTTATTGGCTATAATTTATAAATATAAGTGAGATTACTTTAGGAGTTGAATAAACAATGCATAGAATTACGATTGAAAATTTCGGTCCTATCACCTCATTTGATGAGAAAATTGCTGATTTAACCATTCTAATCGGACCACAAGCAAGCGGAAAAAGTACAATAAGCAAATTAATTTTTTTCTTTCGTTCCATCCCTGATGAATTGATTAAATATTTACTTTCGAATGAAAAAATGGATAAAAGCAAAAATAACCCTTTTTTTGAATTTAATAAGGAGCTAAGATACAAATTTGTAGGTTATTTTGGAACCACGAAACATATGAAACCGTTTAATATTAAATATGAATACAGTACTGACAAATCGATTAGGTTATACCTAGAAAATGGATACGTACAAATCAATTTTAGCGAAAACTTAAAAAAGGAGATTTTTGATATTTTCCAAAAAGTGAGAAATCTAAAAAAAGAAATACAAAATCAAGAAAAATCGTTTATCGATTCTTGGGATGTATCGTACTGGAAAGCCAATCAAAAAAGCTTGTTAGAAAAAACAAGAAGTGCCATCTATTCCGCTTTTGAAGATTCTAAAACAGCGATATTTATTCCCGCAGGTCGAAGCTTAGTTGCAACCTTATCCGATCAGCTACAGGATATTAATCCTAGACAACTTGATTTATTAACAGAAGGATTTATCGATCGTATTAATTTATTAAAGAAAAACTTCTCTCAATCATTTGAGGAGATTATTCAAGATAGAAAAAAATTCTCTGTTGAAAAAATCGATTTCGAGTCCATCAATTTAGCAATCAACATTATTCAACAAATTATGAAAGGTAAATATGTATTTTCAGATAACGGCGAAAAAATCTTTTTTAACGACAAAGAATACACAAAATTGAAATTTTCTTCCTCTGGTCAACAGGAAGTAGTATGGATCTTACTATTAATTTTCACAGTTATTTTAGAACGATTAAATGTATTTATGGTTATTGAGGAGCCTGAAGCACATTTATATCCAACCGCTCAAAAAGAAATGGTGGCTCTTTTCTCTCTCTTATTGAATTCATCGAACAATACCCTAGTTATTACAACTCATAGTCCTTATATTTTATCAGCATTTAATATATACTTGTACGCTGCTCAGATTAGTGAAAAACTAGACAAAGGCAATCATCCTATCGTCGATAAAAAACTGCGAGTTTCCCCTTCAAAGCTCAGAGCTTATATGGTTGAACGCACGGAAGATACATTCAGTTACAAAAGCATCGTCGATGAAGAGCTAGGATTAATTAGACCGGAGGAAATAGACGAAGCATCAAACGCAATCAATGATTTATTAGATCGACTAATGGAAGTGGAGGAACTGGAGGATTAAAGATGCCGATTCAAGCATGGGAAAGATGCCTAGAATACAACGATAACCGAAGTTTGGTAACAGTTGAAGAAAACGGTCGGGGGATAAAATTTATAAACAACAAAAGAAAAAAAGTCGCACTATATCGGGTAGATGGCTGTATTATTACAGAAGGTATAAAATGTGACTTCCTTTTTTTAATTAATGAAGATAAAAGAGCATTCTTTATAGAACTGAAAGGGTCTGATTTAGAAAAAGCCGTGCAACAAATTTCAAAAACAATCGAACAATTACATCCATATCTCCCAGAATATATTTTGGAAGGAAGGATTATTACTACAAGAGTTAGAACACCTGCCCTAAAATCTCCGTATATCATTAAATTACAAAAAATATTGCGAAAAACAGGCGGAACATTAAATATCAAAGCGAAATCTGATGAGGTAACTATATAAAAATGAACAGCCTCCTACTAAACACCATTCATCAGGAGGCTTCCTATTTACCTTACTTTTCAGCTATACACTCGCTTGCAATAATATCTTCCAACGAACATTCCGCTTTCCAGCTAAGTTCTTCATAATTTTTTGCGATAGCGCCACAAGCCGCGCCGGGACACCCAGGCGGCGGTCGATGTATTCAATGAAAGTTTTGCGGCCGGTTACTTTTTCACATGTTTCAATCACTTCTTTGACGGAATAGCCTAAGCAGTTGCCAAGGTTGTAAATGGCGGTTTTCTTTTTTCCTGACAACAATGCTTCCAGCGCTAAAATATGCGCCTTCGCTAAATCGGTGACATGGATATAGTCACGAATGCATGTCCCGTCTGGTGTATCATAGTCCGTACCGAAGACGGAAATTTTGTCGCGCTGGCCTAACAAGTGCTGCAAGACAAGCGGAATTAAATGCGTTTCCGGGTTATGGTCTTCGCCAATTTCTCCCGACTCGTGCGCCCCAGCCGCATTAAAGTAGCGAAGGACGATATAGTTGAATCCATACCAGAGGCAAAATCGGTCAAAACTAATGGATTTGTTCGTTAATCATATGAAAATTAATATTCACCGGTATAAACTTCTTTATACGCTCAATATCCCGCTTCTTGTAGTCCATAATCACAATGCCAGTAATGACCTCATCCTCTTCAGAAAACCGGATAAACACACCAGGAGCTGCTTCGTCATCGTACGACACTTTTGGTTCGCCCAAATAAATATAAAGAACATCATGATCATAGTCATAGGAATATTTAACGTTTTCCTGTAAATTTTGGACGAACATAAATCGCACCTCCTGTCTCTTGGTTTAACCTGCTTTTGGCGATGACGGTAACAACGTCACCATACGCTTCATCTTCATGGTCGACAATAACGACCAATGCCTTTAGCGACTTAAACTTAGGCAATTGCACAAGATCTATATATTTTTGTCTTGTATCATGCTGATCGTCCGGATTATTTGGCAATATAAAACAAGGATCTTGAATGACGCTCTTGACCATATCTTCTTGGCCTATAAACTCTTCCCTTGTATGATCCCCACCAACAATATGATAATTCCATGTTGTGCTTTTAAGCCGCACCTCTCTGCCTAGAGGGTCCTCAGTTATAAATATGTAGTCTGTATTGATCTTGTTACCTTCCATTATTGCTCACTCTTCACACCAATAATACCTAATTGCGAAAGTTCCTGAATCTTTTCCTCGCTTGGCGGGGAAGGGATTTCACCGAATATCTCTTCATACTGCTTAATGTAATTCAATAACAAATAGGCAAATTGTTTGGCGTGTTGTGGGCTCATAGTAACCTTTCCGAGGTATATATTCTCATCGGGCGATTGCTGTTGAAGATTAAGGATAATATCATGAAGACTCATACTTAAACTAATGGAATTACAATAAACATTGAAGGGCCTCTTTTCCATATTCCCTTCCATATATTAAAACGGTATTGTAATTATATTTTACACCTTAAAGAATTTTCTTGCACTCATTTCATTAGGGAAACCGCTGTATATAGAAAATGCCTATAAATAAACCGCCCCACCAAGGGGTGCCTAATCATCGTCCTTTCCGCTGATGCCATTTCCACGCGCTTTCGATGGCTGACAAGTGACAGGCAGCCTCATTCCCTCACAAATTCAGCATATTTTTTCTTCCGCTCTGTTTTTGTGCCTGAAAAGTAATCTAATAATGCATCCATATTCATAAATTTCGGAGGCAGCGATTTGGGATGCATATACAAATAAACTCTCCATCGGTAAAGTTCCGGCGCATGCACCATATGAGCTTCTACAGGATTGAGATGAATATATCGACTCACTTCCAACATTCCGCTGTCATTGTCAATCCATTTACCATAATAACGCTTCATAAATCGGTCCGGAAACACGATTTCGATACGCTTGAATTTGTTTCGGACTACATGTGCAATAGCGTGTTCTTGAGCCTAAATATCCACACGGACACGGATTCATCGCCCCAAGCAAAATAAAGTCCGCAGGATATGTCACCGTCGACGAAATACGGCTAATCGTCACTTTCCCCGTCTCTAACGGCTGGCGAAGCATATCCAGCGTCTTTTTCGCAAATTCCGCCATTTCATCGAGAAACAAAACACCGCGGTGTGCCAGCGACACCTCGCCAGGCTTTGGGTGCGTTCCCCCGCCAATTAAAGAAACCGATGAAGCGGAATGATGCGGATGACGAAAAGGCGGATGGCCGCTCTCGATTTTTTCCCCTGCCAGCTGGTACAAACTGATCACCTCTAACTGCGCATCATGAGAAAGGCTCGGCAAAATCGTCGGAAACGTTTCCGCCAACAAACTTTTCCCGCATCCAGGCGGTCCAACCATTAACACGTGATGTCCGCCTGCCGCTGCGATCTCCAATGCACGCTTTGCTTGATGATGGCCAATAATCGATTGAAAATCCCGATGATGCTTTCGCGGGGAGTTCATAATTTCAGGAGTGCGAAAAGCTGGAGGTAACGAAAGAACACGTTGTCCTTGCAGATATTGCACCGTTTCTTCCAATGTCTGAACAAAGATACAATCGAGATCTTTCAAATGATGAAGCGGAAGTGTGGGATCATACGGAAGGTATACTTTTTGAAAACCGAGCTTCTTTGCTGCCAATATCGCTGGAAGCATGCCATCCACCGGCTGAATCGCTCCATCCAACGATAATGAACCTAAAAACGCTGCATCGGGGGAAACCGGCGCTGTCAGCTTGCCCATTGCCTTCAAAATCCCAATCGCCATCGCCAAATCAAACATCGGGCTATGCTTTTTCCGCTCCGGCGGAGACAAATGAACAACGAGCCTTTTATCAAAAAAGTCGCATCCGAAAGCATAAAGCGAAGCAAGAACACGTTCCTTTGCCTCTTTCACCGACGCATCCGGCAACCCAACAATCACCATCGCCGCAATCCCCGGCACCTCCTGCACCTCCACCTGCACCCGATACCCTTCTAACCCCCTCAACCCAATGCTTAAAATCTTCACCGTCACTCATCCATCCCTCCCAATCACAGAACATTAGTTCTCACCAATCATTGTAATACCCTCCCCTTTATCTTTCAATTACCAATATTTCGACAAATTTCGGGTGGTGACAGGCACCAACCCTAATGAGATGGATATTGACTTCGCATTTTCTTCATAAACGCTTCGTCAATGACAAAATTGTGTAATTCCTTCCATGTAATTGTCTTGCATAAATGATTTTCTTTTAAATACGAAATCGTATTTTGATCTTCTTTCATCGTTTGTCGATCTAAAATCAATAATGGCTTACGAGCACATACTGCTTCACTAACGATTCCCCAACCTGGCTTTGAAATGACTAAATCCGCTGCAGCAATGTAATGTTGCGATTCGATGTAGTCTTTTGGAATGGAAAAAACGTTTGGCCTTTGCACTTGGACGTTGGATGAAACAATAAACGTACAATTAGGGCTATCCCAAATCGGCAGCCGTTCTAATTGCTCGATATCGATTTTCATGCCGAGTCCAAAGAAAACAACGAACTGATCGCCAGTTGGGTTTATAAGTTTCCTTATCCTATGAACTTCATTTTCATCTACATTTCTTGCAAAAAAGCCAAACTGCTTCTTTCCTTTCATCCCCCAATCCGGCTCTTGGCCTCCGGCTAAAGAAAAGAAATAAGTCATTTTTTCATAGGCTTTTTTTAAAGGTTCAAGCAGCGGATCAGCAATTAATCCCTGATATGCCGTATACCAAGTAAAATTGGATATACCGATAGAAGGAATTGCTAGCGTATACGCCGCTTCAAACGGAAAAGCGGAAATATCGGAAATGACGAAATCTACCTTATTTGTCTGTAAAAAATTTCGTTCTTGTTCAATGAGGAAATTCCACTTTTTCAGATACTTTTTATATTCAACATTTAATTTTTCGATATCCGGCTCAATCGAGTCTTTTCGCAACACATAACCAATATCCGTTTCCAGCGTGCGAAACACAACTCGATTCTCACCCTTCAAAGACTCTCGCAAAAAATGAAGGGCAAAAGAGTGACAAATAATCACTCTTACGTCTTCCTCCATCTTCAATAACTGGCGAATAAGCGCGACACTTCTTGCCGCATGCCCAAAACCGTAATCAGAAATGTAATACGCCATCGTCTTCATTTTGTCTAAGCCTTTCTATTGAAATAAAAAAAGAAGCGGGGAACCATCCCCGCCAATTTAAGAAATGACTTTGGCTTTCGATTTTTGGAAATGACGAATCACATCATCCCAATCGAAGTAAAGCCGCACAAAATCTTCATCACTAATACCAGACCCAGTTTGCACTTCAATAAACTCTAATTCCGTAATCGCACGAATCCCATGTTTGCGACCTGCCGGAAGGTGAATGATGTCTCCTGCTTTTACACGAGTAATCGAATCATCTAACGCTAACTCCCCTTCACCGCGAACAATCGTCCATACTTCGTCTCGTAAATGATGGTAGTGGTAGCTTGAGTTTTTTCCTTTATGAATACAAATACGCTTCGTTACCATTTCTTGACCATCTTCATATTTCGCATAGTCAAGAACGCGTGACCAACCCCAAATCCGTTCTTCATACATCGGTGGCTGATGAAAACCGTTAATCAAATCTTTAATTTTTGGACTGGAAGCTTTATCGGCAACCAAGATTCCGTCTGGGCTTGCGGCCACTACAAGATCTTTTGTACCAATCACCGTCACAGGAATGTCTAATTCATTCACTAAATGGGTATTCACCGTATCTTCCGCTAATATTCCTTTCCCAATTTGCTTCGTTGCCATTTCCTCTGTCAGCGTATTCCACGTACCAAGGTCTTTCCAATATCCATCATACGGAAGGACCACAATATGACTCGCCTTTTCTACGACTTCATAGTCAAAACTAATTTTCGGCAACTTGCTATACTGATTCACCAGCTCATCAAAATAAAGAGGAATACCTTTTTTCACAAGAAGATTCACTAAATACTTCAACTTAAAGGCAAATACCCCACAATTCCAGAAGGCGTTCATGGTGATTAACGCTTCCGCCTTTTCTTCACTCGGCTTCTCCGTAAAATGATGAACGATAAAATACTCCGCACCATCCACCTTCTCTTTTGGAACGATGTATCCGTATTTCGAAGACGGATACGTTGGTTTCACACCGATTAAGGCTAACTCCGCATTCGAATGCTCAAGAACCTGCTCTAACTCTTTTACCCGTTGAAAAAACGAGTCTTCCACATAAGGATCTACCGGCAAGACAACGACCGTTTCCTCTTCTGGAATATTCTCAATCGTATATAAATACGAAGCGGCCAGCGCAATCGCTGGAAACGTATCGCGACGCTCAGGCTCAATAATGAGCGGCACCTCTGTCCCTAATTGGCGATAAATCATATCACGCTGCATTTTCGATGTCGCAATCACCGCAGATTCGGCAAGCCCAACCTCTTCCAACTGTCCCCATACGCGCTGCACCATCGACTGCTTCTCGCCATTTTTTCCTTCCAATACTTTTAAAAACTGCTTCGAACGCGTATCATTCGACAAAGGCCAGAGGCGTTTGCCAGATCCGCCGGATAAAAGGACTAGTTTCATGACGACCCCTCCATAAAAAAATCAGATCTTAAATGATCTGATCTTTGCATCATTGTTAGACTGTTTGGAACTGATAATTATAAATGGATTTGCGGCCAATCGAATGATATTCGATAGGATACTTTTGCACTTCGTTTAGGCTATAACAATTCCGTCCGTCAAAAATAACCGGTTGTTTCATCTTCTGAACATATATATTTAAATCCAATTCTTTAATTTGTGCCCATTCCGTAAGAATAAATACCATATCGGCATTTTCCAGCGCAGCCTCAATGGATTCTGTATATATTACCTCTTGCGGCAGAACCTTCTTCGCATTTTCAATCGCAACTGGATCGTAAGCAACAATCTCTGCTCCTTCAGCAATTAGTTCTTTGGAAATAACAATCGAAGCTGCTTCACGCATATCATCCGTATTCGGTTTAAAGGATAAGCCTAATAAAGCGATTTTCTTACCAGCTAGACTTCCAAAACGTTCTTTTGCTTTATCGATTAATATGCGTTGCTGCTTACTATTCACCTTTATCACTGCTTTTAACAATTCAAAATCATGATCAATGTTCGCCGCGATTTTTGCCAAAGCTTTCGTATCTTTTGGAAAGCAAGATCCTCCATAACCAATCCCTGCTTTTAAAAACATCGAACCAATGCGCTTGTCCATTCCCATTCCCAACGCAACGCTTTCCACATCGGCTCCCACTTTTTCGCATATATTGGCAATTTCATTAATAAAACTAATCTTCGTCGCCAAAAAAGCATTTGAAGCATATTTAATCATTTCCGCACTTCGGATATCCGTTTTAAAAATTGGAATACCAAAAGGTTTGTTAATTTCTTCAATCACCTTCGCTGCTTCCTCGCTATCGGCACCAATGACAATCCGATTACCATGGAACGTATCATAAACGGAGGAACCTTCCCTCAAAAATTCCGGATTGGACACCACTTCCACATGGATATGCTTAGGCACTAAAGAATCTAACAACTCTTTAATATAATGATTCGTTCCAACCGGTACCGTACTTTTTGTCACAACAATAACATCCTTGGTAATATTCGCTGCAATATCCCGAACTGCTTGTTCAACATACATTAAATTAGCGGATCCATCTTCTTTCTCAGGCGTACCAACCGCAATATAAATGACATCCACATCTTTAAACCCTTCTTGATGGCTTGTTGTAAAAAACAAACGCCCGGCTTGAATGTTTTCCTTCATCAACTCTTCAAGTCCGGGCTCATAAATTGGTGAAATGCCTTGACGCATTTTTTCTACCTTTGTTTCATCGATATCAATACATGTGACATGATGACCAATATGAGATAAAGCAACGCCAGTGACTAAACCGACGTAACCTGTTCCAACAACAGAGATTTTCACTTTTATTTCCCCGCTTTAATTAAATAGATTTTAATAAATTACGATATTTGTTGATAGAAGTTTCCCGCTTCAGGTACTTCTCTAAATAATCTCTTCCATTAAGGTCCATTTGTTTTCATTATTCTTTATCTAGGTTGTAAAAATATTTAATAGCCTCAACAATCCCTTTATAGTCTTTCAGCTCGACTACTCCACTACTCCACAATTTTGATTCATAACAAAGTAGACATCCGCTGCATTTAGAGAACACTTAATAAATTCCTTTGGTTGCTATTAAAAAAGCAAGTTTGGTCACGGAATTGGAAATCATGAGAATATCCACCTGGAAATGTATTGTCTAGTAACTGCATATAATCAAGGAGGTAGATTTTCTTTGGTAATTTATCCATTTGCAAGTTTGCAACATGTTCAATATTAATTTATTAATCTAGGTTCGTAACCGTAATAACTTATATACCAATCAACAAAGTTTTGTAAACCTTTTTCTAGTGAAGTAGATGGTTTAAAGCCTACTGCGTCATGTAAATCGGTTATATCTGCATATGTTGCTTCTACATCTCCATCTTGCATAGGTAAAAATTCAATATTAGCTTTTTTACCTAATAGCTTCTCTAAAGTTTCTACAAAATCCATTAATTTTACAGGTTGATTATTTCCTATATTATAAATACGGTACGGTGCATAACTAGTTGCAGGGTCAGGATTGCTACGATCCCAGCTATCATTAGCTTCTGGAATACGTTTGATTAAACGAACTATACCTTCGACTATATCATCAATATAAGTAAAGTCGCGTTTCATATTTCCATAATTAAAAACTTTAATCGGCTTTCCTTCTAGTATATTTTTCGTAAAAGAAAAATAAGCCATATCGGGCCTTCCCCAAGGACCATAAACCGTAAAGAATCGTAAGCCAGTAGTTGGAATTCCATATAAATGACTATAAGTATGTGCCATTAATTCATTTGATTTTTTCGTAGCAGCATATAAGCTAACAGGATGATCAACATTGTCATGTTCCGAAAAAGGCATTTTTGTATTAGAACCATACACTGAGCTTGATGAGGCATATATTAGATGTTGGATATTAAAATGACGACAAGCTTCGAGAATGTTAGCAAATCCAACTAAGTTAGAATTAATATAGGCAGTAGGATTTACTAAACTATAGCGTACACCTGCCTGAGCAGCTAGATTAATAACCGTTTCAAATTTATAGGTTTTAAATAAGTCTACAAGTCTACTTTGGTCAATTAGGTCTAATTCAAAAAACCGAAAACTGTCATACTTAATTAACTCTTTGACTCTATCCTTTTTTAAAGTTACATCATAATAATCATTAAGATTATCAATTCCTATTACTGAATATCCATCTTTCACTAGCCTTTTTGATAAGTGCATCCCAATAAACCCAGCTGCACCGGTTACTAAAATTAACATCTTAATCCCCCTAAAAATCTTTCTTAATTGCCCTCTAAACCTTTTGGCGAGGATCAATTTTATTACTATAGCACATTGCTACTTTCTTAAGAGAATCTGGAATCAACCCGAAAACAATTGGCAGAGCAGTAGCAAAAAGCCTAGTTGTTAATCGACACCCAATAATTTTTGTACCATTCCATCGAATTTTTGCATCTAATATTCGATAACCCATTCTTCTCTTTTCTACATGCGTACTACTAACTCGATATTTTATTAATGGCTCATTCAAGTTAGCAATTTTTAGTCCATTAGCTATACATCTGAACCAAAGGTCATAATCTTGAGCAAAACGAAAATTTTCATTATATCCACCTATAGACATAATATCTTTTCTACGGAACATAACAGATGGATGTATGACGGGATTTACTTTGGGCATTAATTCTTTTATCTTTTCTAACTCCAGTGGCACCTTCCTTATTTTCCCTAACAAATTATTTTCATCAATCTCAATAGCCCAAGATCCGACTACACTTACATCCGGATTATTCTCTAAGTATTGAAGCTGTTTCTCTATACGTTCAGGCATCATTAAATCATCGGCATCTATTCTTACGATGTAATCATAATCTCCAATGGATAATAATTCATTTAAAGTTTTCGTTAAACCTTTGTTCTCTTCATGAATAGCCACTAACCGAAAACGCTCATCACGTTGACACCATCTTCTTATAATTGAAACTGTATTATCTCTTGATGAGTCATCAATGATATTAACTACAAAATTTTGATATGTTTGATTTGAAATACTTTGTAAACAATCCTCTAGATATTTTTCGGCATTATAAGTAGATAATATTACTGCTACTTTAGGTATTATTGGAATCACCCACTTATTTTTTTAATAAAAAAAGTTAGTCATTGTCTTCATAAAATCTAGCATGCCAACTTTTTTCATTTTCAAATTGATGCTATCGATACGAAGTATTTGCATCTTATTTCTCGCTCGAACTGATATCTAGAATTGTATAACCCCATAATTCTTAATTATATTAGCGATATCTTAGATACGTCCTTCCTTAAAATTCATTGTAAGGACATAATTAAAACCCGTGGTGCTAGATAAACTCAAACAAGCATAAAAATAGCCCTTGCATGAGGATCTCCTTAAAATGAAAGTGCAACCAAACATTGAAAGGAGAATCCCTATGCAAGAGCACTTTCATTTTACTACAGATCAAGCAAAGATTCAAAAGCAATATGCCGCCATTTTCTTTTTTGTCTCTGCCCAACTGTCATCGATTCAGATGTACCTACAGCGTCGCAACCGCCATTTGGTCAAACAGGAAGACGCCGTGGTCATCGCGATTCATCTTTTAGGAAAGTTGCTCGGTTTTACTTCTGAACGGGCGTGGCATCGTTTTGTCACGGGAAATTTGTTCACAAACGGCTCGTTTCTTGAACGCTCCCGATACAACCGCCGTTGCCGGGCGCTTGGTTTCGCAATCAAATGGATCCGTCATGAGCTGGCAAAACGCGGTCAACATCATGCCTATGCCGTCGTGGACAGCTTGCCGCTCCCGTTGTGCCATACGGCAAGAATGCATCGCGTCAAACGGTTTCAAGAGATCGCCGACATCGGGTATTGCGCTTCCAAAAAGCAATGGTACTACGGGTTGAAGCTGCACCTTCAAGTGACCGATCAAGGGCTGCCAATGGGGTATGTGGTGACGGAAGCATCTTGCCACGATCGAATCGCAGCCGAAAGCGTGATGACTCAAATTCCTCATCCCTATAACTTTGGGGACAAAGGATTCATTAGCCGTGACTTGCAAAAAAGGCTGTACGAAGAATACCAAATGGCGCTTTGGACTCCGTCTCGAAAAAACCAGAAACATCGTGCGTCTGAGACATGGGAGCAGTGGATCCAACAAAAACGCAAAGTGATCGAGACGGTGTTCTCGGTTCTGGTTGACCACTATCGCATCACGGGGATCCGAGCCAATTCGATTATCGGATTTGAAGTGGCACTAGACGGTATATTGTTAGCTTATTCCCTGGTTACACTTGGGCTAGTTGAGCGCTAAAGCTCAACTAGCACCACGGGTAATTAAAATGTACTACTATCACTGAACTATACTTAATCCAACTTTCGTTCGGAATTTTTGCTTCTTTCAATAAACCTAACAAGTGCTTCGGAAAAGTAATATTCTACTTCCTTCTCAATCTTCTTTTTTTCCCATTTATTACCTTTGATGTTTAATTCATAATACCAACTATTATTTATAGCAGTAGATAAACCAAAATGTACACCTTGGTATTCAATTAAATAGCATACATCGTCTTTTATAATTATATCTAGCGAAACCCACGGAGTGTTAAGTTCATTCTTTACTTTATATGCAAAATCCAGTACTTGTTTTGGAGGTTCTATTGAGAAATCAAATATTCCACTTCCAGATGCTCTGAAATCGTTTTTTCTAACGCTTCGTTTTAAACAAAAACACTTATTCTCAAACACAAGTACCTTCCAATCATGGTCAACTTGTTCAATTTTTTCTTGGAAAATCAACTTTCCAATCTTTTTAGGATACTTCCCTTTGTATTTGAATCTTACATAAAGATTTCTTAGACCGTAATAGGAAAACAAATTCACACCGCTTATCATTTTTCTGTTTAAGAAATTAATTCCTTGTTGTTCATTATTAATTTGATAAACGCCCTTACTCCCAAATCCAGAAGGTTCCTTAGCAATTATAGGATAATCAATATTTTTTAAAATCTCGATTCCTTCTTCAATTGTGCCTACTAAATAAGATTTAGGTGTATTTACAGTAAGGTTACGTTTTACTAATTCCTGAAAAAATTTGTTCTCATGGCTTCTAAATATATTAAAGTTTGGGATTAAAATTCCTCCATTATTCTGTATATATAATAAAATATCTTCTATATAGCTTTGATAACTTTCATATTGAGAACTTGCATAAATAAAATAAGTACCATTGATATAATTAATATTATTAAAATTATTAATAAAGTTATCAAATGTCATTACACTTACATTCCAATTCAACTGAAGTAAACTTGTTTTTAATATTTCTATATTTAAACTTTCTGTCTCATGGAGTTTTTGTGGGATGGAATTTTTACTGTTAGTAAGGATAATGAGCTTCATTTTACCTTATCACTCTTCCATAATCAATATATTACATTTGTCTTAATGCTCTAGTACATTTTTAATTTCTTACTGTATTTGAGCAAATTTACTAACATAAATCTATAATAGAACAGAAAAAGACATGAACCGACTTCTTGGTTAGAGTAGAATGTGCCATCAAACTACCTAAACAAGAAGGTTCATGTTTCACGTTTCACGTATGGGTCCACCAAAAAATCTACATACGCTATCTTCGAGATGAAGCATTCTAGTGATTTTTCGACAGGCATTGCAAGAGTAAGATTCAGAAAAATATATTACCTCATTGAATTTATTTATCATAAGGTTCAACACAGAGTGCTACTGAATCCATTCAAAATAAGCTCCAAGTGGCATAAAAGGTATCTTCGTTTTCTTTTTTGATGGTAAATAACGTAATAGAATTTGCTTATCTACAGTTTCTTATCTAATTTCATGTTAGATTTCACGAGTGTTGATTATCCAAAATTAGACATACGCCTTCCATAAATTTGGGCATACTCAAACAAAGCAGCGGCCATCCCGGATTTCCAATCGAGAGGAAGCTGCCCAGAGAAAAAACGGCGAACGAACGAAATGAAGGAAAGAGAGACGTTCGTCTGTTTTTTGGTTTGATCATACAGCCATCGCAGCAACACATACGCGATGAACGCCGCAAACAGTTGGTTGTATACCGCATTTTCCGTCGTGCCAAACAAGGTCGGGACATTCAGACTCACATTTCGCACCCTAACAAGGTCAAAACGAAGGATTTTTTATTTAGTTTTTCAGAATAACTTTTTGACCAACACAACGAGCGATGGCAATCCTTTTTTTACCATCGCTGGTCGTTCCGTATCACGTTACACGTAGATGCTCTCATCCATGCCCAATCCCTGCAGAATCCTTCGCTGGTCCGGGTTGAGGGGGCGATCGAGTGCGCGTTGGATGCGCCCGTCTGGCAGCTCCAGCAGGATGACGTTCACATATTGAAACAGCTGAAAAATCGCCTGTCCCGTTGGCCGTGTCAACTTGCGGCCTCCCGCACCCTTTAACGGACGTTCGGGTGTGATGAACTGGCGCACCCGGCGCTGAAAAACGCGGTAAATCGCTAGGGCCAACAGAAACAAATAGCCCAATACGGCGACCCGTTCCGGTTTTTTGACGTAAATCTCATCGGTGAAAAACGGATCTTTCAAAAACGCGAAGTTCATTTCCACCGAGATTTGCCCTTTATACAGCTTTAAGATCTCTTGGGCATCCATGGGTTGGCCCTTCCATTCCTTCGGAACGGTCGTGACGAGAACAAACCGGGACGCTTTCCGTCTTGCCTGTTCCCATGCCGGTTGGTCGAATTCGACGTTTAGGCGAAGGGTGTACAGCGTCTCCGTCTCGGGCTCCGCCCCTTTTTTCGGCCGTCCGCGCCGTTTTTTCGGACGCACGATCTCTTCGACCGCCGCCTCCACTCGATGAAACCGAGGGCGAAGGGACGCCTTGAGGGACGTCAAGGCTTGTTCGGCGTCTTCGCGGCAGGAGAAGGGGCGGCGCTCCCAACGGACTTGTTCCTCACAAAGAAGCTCCGCTTCTTTGACCCGCTCTTTTTCGAGCGTCTTTCCTTTGCGCTGGTCGAGGGCGCTCGATTCGACGACGATCAGCCGAACCGAGTGGCCTTCATAGGTCGAGGCCGTTTCCCATACCCGATACGTGGCGCCGTTTCTCTCCGCTAGGGAAAAGGGTTTGCTCCACGGGATGTGAGGCGAATCGGCCTCCGCGAGCGCCTGTTTCACGATCCGGAGCGATGAAGGGCCTCTGGTGATCAAAAAGGCACGGGCGGCTTTGGTCTGCGCCAAGGTGTCTTTTGTCATCGCGGCGGAATCGGCCACGTAAATCCACTCATCGTCGATCTTGGCTTGTTTGAACTGTTCGTGGATCCGCGACAGCACCTCAGGATTCCACGCCTTATCCGATCGATTGCCGTCGTGCACATCGCCGTAAAACGGGATGCCGTCCTCGTTGCCGACCAGTCCAAAGCCGATCTGTTTTTGCCAACGATGATGGCGGTTGTAGCCATGTGTGATCTGCAGAGCCTCCAACGAGGCCGATTCATAGGCTCCGTAAACCGTCTTGTCCGTCGTATCGGCATGAAAGACTCGGAGGGAAAGGCCTTCTTTGCGATAAATATGAATCAAGCAAGTGCTGATGACCTTGTGAATATCGGCCTCATACAAGCGATCGAGATGACGAGCCAAGGCATCGTCGTTCAACCAGGAAGGTTGGAGACCGGGACGGATGAGTTTCTCTAAATCGATCTCCTGAGCCCATCGTTCTAAGTGAACAAGGGCTTGCCGGCCGTCAAATAGATTGTAAAGGATGGCCTGAACGGCATCGCTGACTCGTGTTTGGCACTGTGGATCGACGGGTACAAGATGGTCAATCAAGCGGGGGATGTCCAGCTTTTTGACTAGAACACTTATTATATTCAAATAATCATTACGATAGACCCCTTTGACTTTCACATTCATGAGAGAAAAACTCCTTTACATTCCTTGTGTGTCAAGAATTCATTCGACATCGGAACAAAAAATCCTCCCGATTTTCGTCGGGAGGGTGCGAAATGTGAGTTCAGATATTGCTTCACCCAACGGAAAAAGACCTCAACAGTCCAACGTTGTTGGTACATGTCGGCAATGGTTTCCGCAGACGCATGGAAGAGGTTCGTCACGACCCGAATGTCGCGGCCATTCGCATCTCGAAAGATCACCACCCGGTGACGCTTGGTGGAGCGGCATTGTTTCGTCCCCAACTGGCACGTGAAGTCGGCTTGAACCGATGAGGATGTGCTGGAAAGGCGTTTCAAGCTTTTTTTCTGATGAAGTTCGATGTTGTCCTTCATCCGAATGACAAAGAGCTGATGCTGCTCCACAAATCGATCGAGGCGTTCGATTTTGAAATACGCCCGGTCTTCCACCAGCACTTGTTGAGCGTTCGTCAACTGTTCTCCCACCGGGCCATCGTGACGCAGCCCGGTCGTTTCCACCACGTCTGCCGGCAACGAGGATTCCGGCGAATACGCGACGTGCAGCTTCACTCCGGCGCGTTCGCCGTGATACGGCGCCCATGGCAGGCGGTTTTTCCCGACTGTGACGGTCGTCGAATCCACCACCCGAAGCGGTTTGGGAAACCGAAGCGAACGGCGGGTTTGGCGGTTGCACTTGGAAATGATCAACGCCAACAAGCGTTTCATGATGTCATAGGGAACTTCTTTCGCTTTCTTGGATACAGTTGAATAATGGAATCGCGGCAATCCATACAGAGGCCCCACATCGGCTCCGTGGCGAAAGCTTTTCCATTGATGCATGGCGGCCAGCAGGAAGAAGTGAATCAACTCGCGCAACGTAAAGGTTCGAGACGAATCACGATACCCAACCGCTTCGGCAATCAGTTGAATCTCTTCATCCGAAACAAGTTTTTGCATCAAATTCGGGAGTGTGGTATGCTTGTTCATAGAGAGCACCTCCTGGGTTTGTTTGTGTTGCTACTCACATTCTACAGGAAAGGTGCTCTTTTTTCTATACCCTTTGGATTTTATTGGATAATCAACACGCCTGGTTAGATTTAATTATTCTACTCTACTAAATAATATCTTCTTGATAAATTTATGAATCTTTAACTTTTTAGTTAATACTACGGCTTGTCTTTCAATAAATTTAAATATAAAAAAAATAACTTTATTAATCATTTCGTTTTTTACCATAACAGGCATATACTTCCTTTTCCTTTGAGCCAAATAAAATTTAAAATATGTACTATCATTTAAATGCAAATAATTATTAAGTTTTTCTAATCGATTATTAAAGTTTGATATATCATCTTCTTTCAATGGCATCACTTTTTTTCCATCGTCACTTAAGTAATATGGGGTTAAATTAAATGTTAATTTTTCATTTAACTCAATATTAACAAAATATCCCAAAAAAGAAATTTTGGGATGCCTTAATACTATCCCATCATAACTTCTTTGCGGAAATATAAAATTACCTAGACTGTAAAAAATCACGCCATTTCCTATCATTTTATATCCTTGTATTGAATGAGTATGATTGCCAATTACAACATTTAAATATCCATCTGCAACGAGTTTCTCAATTTGGTGTTTATAATATGGTTCTGGATAGTCTTCAAACTCTACACCAAAGTGAAAATAAGCAATTTTATAATCTAAATGTTCATATTGTTGTAGGGTCTTCCTTATTATCCTGAAATCTATAGGAGCCGTTCCCATCTTATTTTTTTTAGCATTAACCGCACCCGTATATCTACAACAGAATCCAAATATACCTATTTTTTTTCCTTTATCCTCTAATATAATCGGCCTTAATGCATTTTCAAGGTTCTCCCCTACTCCAAAATACCCTATATTGTTTTCTCTTAAGATATTTATAGTCTTATAATATCCCTTATCCATAAAATCAAAGATATGATTGTTAGCTAAATTAACATATTTAAACTTATATTTTATTAAAAAGTCCACATTATCGGTGCCATGATATACATTTATACCCTTTTTCAGCTTAGGAAATCCCTCTTCTTTAAAAGGTGCTTCTAAATTTAGAATGTTTATATCATTACTTAGTATAATTTTTTCTAACTCTTTTGATATCGATATGTCACTATCTATTATAGTATCCGAAAAGAAGCCTATTTTCACAATCCTCACCTCCAACTCTTTACTATTTTCATAGTTACAAAAGGTATATGTTTAAACTAATAACTTTTTAGGCTCTTCACCACAACATGTACTTGACAAGCAATACGGTTTCCTGCCCAAAGATGTGCAAAAATCACTGATTTGTTGATTTTCCCTCACAAGCGTAAATAGAGTATGTTCAGAAAAAATCAAGTACAACTTTTGGTGAAGAGCCTAACTTTTTAAATCTTAATCCATTCTTTTGGAATTACATCACTAGTATCAAGTCTTTTATTATTTATCCATCTTGAAGGAGCAATGACTATTTTGTTTTTATTCTGATTTAACCAAGCACCCCACCAGCTAAATGTACTATTAGCAATAATATTATGTTTACAAATACTCATAAGTTGCATGTCAATGTAACTGTCTAACCCCTTATTCCAATCTACATAAATTACTTCATTCTCCAACTTTAAATTTTCCTTTACCCAAGGGATATCATCAGAAAAGATATAAAATACGGGATTATCAACAAATTCCGTAATTTTACGAACTGCTTTCTGATAATATTCTATTGTTGCAATATTCCCGTGTTTCCTTTCCGCCTTTTTACTTGTATAATAGTCCCCTCTTCTAACATGAATACTAACAGAGTTTTCATTTTTAATTTTGTTACTTAATTCCAAGTTTTTATTTGTTAATGGATTCTTGAATTGAAAATCTTTTCGAATAAGATCTTCAATCTCTTTAAAATACTTTTCAGTTTGCCAATATCCTTCAAAGTAAACGTCACCAGTCACCTTAAAAACTTCTGGATCAAATTTCAAATCTTTTTCAATATATTCTGTTTCCTTCCCTCCGAATATACGTCTTTTTATTTTAGAAATTTTACTGTTTCTATTTGTTGTTAATGGATATATTTCTTTTTTGGTAGCGTATTCGGGTTTGATATCAAAGACTCTTTCTAATTCATAACCGTTGTGAAGTTTATAAGTTTCAAATGCAGTAATATCTAATTTAACTTCTTGAAATTTAGCTTTAAGGTTTCTATAAAATGCATACTGAAACATTTGATTTCCTAGACCGCCAATTACTTTAACAATTTTCATAATAATCTCCTTTAAATTGTAATTGTATTATTCCTATGTAACTATTCAGCCACATCATAAAGTGAGCTGAATATTTTCTTCTTTCCTTGTCTATGATGTGAATACTGATAGACAAGGAGGTGAATCGCATGTTGACGGTACAACAAGCTGTATTTACAGTTGAGAGCTTAATCGGCAAAGTTCAACAACAAAAACAGCTCATTCATCAACTCGTTCAAGAAAATGAACATTTGCGTCACGAAAACAAACAACTACGCAAAGAAAATGAACAACTGAAGTACCGTGTTCAAGAGCTGGAAGCACGCACGAAAAAAAACAGCTCCAATAGCCATTTGCCCCCATCTTCTGACCGTTTTCACACCCATTCTTCTCGCAAGCCATCTGGCAACAAGCCAGGCGGACAAGAAGGACATCAAGGAACGACGCTTCGTCAAGTGGAACATCCACATCATCGTGTCGTCCACCGTGTGCATACGTGTCAAGGATGTGGGGCTTCTTTGCGTGAAGTCAAACCGTTCAAAGTCGATATCCGTCAAGTGTTTGATCTTCCTCCTGTGACGATCGAGGTGACACAACATGAACGTGAAGTGAAATCGTGTCCACATTGTCGATGTGTTCAACAAGCCGAATTCCCATCCCACGTCACGAATCATGTGCAATACGGTCCACGGCTCACGGCGCTCGTTGTTTATTTACATCATATCCAATTGATCCCGTACAAGCGTTTAAGTGATACAATCGAAGCGTTATATCAACACTCAATCAGTACAGGAACTCTTGCCAATATGGTGAAACGAGGACGTGAAGCGCTGGAATCAAATATGGACATCATCGAAGACGCCTTACTTGAATCCAACATCCTGCATGTCGATGAAACGAGTTTGCGCATCAAGGGGAAACTCGCATGGGTGCATGTCGCGTGCACATCGAAATATACGTACTTGGCTCCTCACGCTTCTCGTGGAAAAAAAGCGACCGATGACATCGGGATTCTTCCCCGATATCAAGGAACGATGATGCACGATGGGTTCGGTACGTATCCAAAATACACGCAAGCCACCCATGCCCTTTGTCACGCCCATCATTTGCGTGAATTGAAGGGTTTCATCGAACAAGGGCATACATGGGCATCGCGCATGACCACGTTTCTGTTAGCCGCCAAACAGGCCGTCGAAGCTCATCACGGTGCACTTTCCGAAAAAGAAGCGAAACGGTGGGAACGAGTGTATGATCGCATCCTAGCGAAAGCACAGCACCGATTAGAAACGATGACGCCTCTTCCGAAAAAAGCACTCGCTTTTGTTCGACGGCTTCAGAAACGAAAGGAAGAAGCGCTACGTTTCTTACGCGAAGCTCACGTTCCCTTTGACAACAACCAAGCCGAACGCGATCTTCGTATGGTCAAAGTCAAAGAGAACATTTCGGGTACGTTCCGCGAAGAAACATTCGCCCAGTCGTTTTGCATCACAAGAAGCATCGTTTCCACACTGACGAAACACGAAAAAAACGTGTGGGACTCGTTATGTCTTCTGTTGACAGGCGAAACGCTCGATCGTGTTCTTTCTACCACTTAGGGCATTTTCTATTACGGGGATGCCCTATTTGTGTTGCGCTTCTTTACATACTACTATCGGAGTGAATAGTTACATTCCTATTATTATTTTTTTCTAAATTAACTACTATACTCCAAATAACTGAATAAATAACCCAAATATAAAAGTTGAGTACTTCTGTGTTAAATAAAAAAGTAATTGCTAAATAGATTGTAATAAATAGAGTACTTACAAATACTATGTTAGTCTCTTGATTTTTAATAATATTATTTATTTTTATTAACGGATAAAGCCAAAAGATCATAAATCCAATGAATCCAACAATACCTGTTTCACTTAGAACCGTTAAATAACTGTTCTCGGCATGGTTTAAGTATAAACCGTATTTTGGATAATAATATCGCAAGTTATCCAGGCCTACTCCTAACGGATGAAGAAAAAATAGTTCCAAGGAAGTTAATATTGTATCAAATCTTTCAGAATTAGATGAATTTTCTATTAAAAATTCTTTACTCTTTTCTGGAGATACAATACTAATTAATTTTCCTAAAAAATAATTAGTTAAATTAAATTTAAATAAAATATAAGATCCTAATATAACTCCAATAATACCCAATATAATGAGCTTATTAAGTTTCTTAAAATTAATACGAGATACAACGATAGTATATAATATCGCTACAGTTACAGATATCCATGCACTTCTTGAAAAAGATAAAATAACTCCTGTAAATGACAATAAAGCAACTATTATTAAAAAACATCTCTTTAACAAACTCAAATGGTTACTAAAATTTAGATATGAAAAACTAATTAAAAAAGGGATAGCAACATAATGTACATCCGCATTTCTTGTGGAAGCTGTATAATGCAAACCAAAGTATCTTGAATAGTTTTTCCAAACCTCCGTTTTAGCTTCTTCTCCTATATTTCCGGTAAAATAACCATAAAATCCATAAATAGATAATAAAAACCCACTTATTATAATAACAAACAAAACCTTGGAATAATCAAAATGCTCTGATTGTATATTTAATAGGAATACCATAACTATGAATATCAATATATTAATAATTGATTCTGTTCTAATTTCATATGAAAAAAGAGAAGTCAAAAATATAGAAAAAAGTATAAAGTAAGAAGATAGAAGTAAGAATTTCCTACTAGTATTTACTTTCATCTTACCTTTTGCAATTTTAGGTAATACTATGATTAGAAGATAACAAATAAATATAATACCAATTGGTATATTCCCGAATAATCTTAATTGTGGAATAGGATAAGTTATGATTGATATAAGCATTAATATTAGGACGATATTTTCTGTTAATGCTTTGAGCATTTTATTTTAACCCTCTTTTTTTGCCAAGATTATAGAAATTATAGTTTTCAATAAATAAAAAGGTGTTTGAGGAAAAATACCAAATGCTTTTACAGCTTGCCATTGATAATATAATCTCCTTTTATATACATCAACTTTCCCTAATCCACTCCATGTATTCTTAGTTTTAAAGTTATTTGCATCGTATCTAGTAACTAGAAATTTAGGAATATTGGCCATTTTACCGTGTTTTGATAGTCTTATCCAAAGGTCGTAATCTTCAAATCCTTTCAATTCACTATAAAATACCGGACTCCTATTTACAATCCTCCTAAATAAGACACTTGGATGAATAAACGGACTATCTTTTTGCATATACCTACGTATTTCAGAATCACTTACAGGTGTCCTACTCTCCCTTATAGAATTAGTAATTGGATTTATTGTGTATGCCCACGTTCCAACAATTACTACATCCTCGTTGTTCTCCATATATTCGTACTGTACTTGAAGCCTTTCCCTTTCGCATATATCATCTGCATCCATGCGTGCAACATATTTACCTGTTGCATTTTGCAATCCTAAATTCAACGATGCTGCAACCCCAGAATTTTCCTTTTTTCTTATAAGCTTAATTCTTTCATCTTTAAATGAGTTAATAACATTAACTGTATTATCTGTTGAGCAATCATCAACAATTATAAACTCAAAGTCTGTAAATGATTGGTTTAAAATACTCTTTATAGATTTACCTATACTTTTCTCTTCATTATAACAAGGCATAATAACACTTATTTTAGGCATAATTTCCCCCTTCTTGTAAAAAATTATTTTTAAGATTTACCAACTTTATTTATTATTTTTTCGTAGTAATTCCTCAGTATATACTCCCAAGAATATTTCTCTCGTGCCTCTAAATATCCTTGCTCTTTTTTCAGTAAATACAAATCTTCATTATCAAGTAAATATCTTATTTTTCGAGCCATATCTTTTCTATCCTGAGCAACAAACCCACCATTTAATTCATTCGCAACTCCAACATCATAACTTATAAATGGCGTCATTGAGATCATACTTTCAAGTAAGACTAATCCAAATGACTCTAATCTAGAAGTTAAAAGAAAAACCCAACTTTTTTTATATACTTCTATCAATTCTTCTCTGCTTAATTGTAATGAATAGAAGTTTTTTATTTCATTTGATTTTTTCTTACATTTTTTATAGCATGAACCAAAAGATTTTTGATCAAGACCCACCTGTACAAACTCCATATCCGGAAATTTATTTGCAAGGATTATAAAATCTCTATGATTCTTTGCATACATATGATTGCTGACATTTAATACTATTTTCTTTTCAACATTTATACCGTACGAAGATAATAATTTTTCTGCGTTAATTGTACTATTTCCCATCTCAAATTCATTAATATCCACACCATTTGGTAATACCCAAATATCACCTAAGTAATTTTGTTTTATATAATCATAATCAATATAGTTTCTTGAATGCAGAATTATAATATCAAAATTTTTTAGATATTTCGGCAACTCTTTAAAATATCTATAATAAATTGGACGCCTAAAACTAACCAATCCTGAAAAACCACAAGGAAAGGCTAATAACAATGGATTACCGATCTCTTCCTTATTGATTCTTTTTAATATATCAAAATGCCATGTTTGCGCTGCATATGTTACAATTACATCAAATTTTTGTTCTTTTATAAATCTTATAAAGTCTTGTTGATTCCCTTTTATCCTTTTCACATCATTTCCAGTTATATCAAATCTTTTTACATGAACATTATTAATTATTTCATAATCGTTCATTACTCCTTTTTTACTTGTTGCTACCCAAGATTCTATTCCTTTTTGTCCGAAATATTCGGCATATTTTTGAACAACTTTACCTACTCCACTTATTAATGGAGGGTATGATTCAGCGCAATGTAAAATTTTCATACCAGAACTCCTCTATGACAATTAACTAGTTAAATTATTTCCTAAAGTACATATTAATTTTATCAAGAAAACATAATTTCCACTTAGGTCTTTTTATTTTCCCATGCCCCTTCACTATCTTTTTATTCGCTGTATTAGCATTCTTTCTATTACCTTTATTTCTTTTACTTTTAGAAAACTACAAGAAATAATATATACAATCGCACCTAAAAATATATACATAAACAAGACTGTTATTTTAATAAGTAGAGAATTCACATTAACAAGAAAATGGGGATTTAAATAATATAAAATACTACCCATTATTCCTGTTGCTGCAAAAATTTTAATTAAGTAAGTAAGAATTTTTCTTAAATTAATTATTTTACCTCTTTTTTTCAAACTCAAGAGCAAAAGTATAGTTGTTACAATTGATGATACACTGGTAGCTAAAGCTAATCCACCAAGTGCCATGTATTTTACTAATATTGTATTTAACACTATATTTAATAAAATTCCAATAACTGCATTAACCATTGGTGTTTTTGTATCTTGAATTGAATAAAAAACTTTGCTTAATAACTCCCTAAGCCCTATCCCTGGAAGCCCCAGTGAAAAATAAATTAATGCTATAACTGTCATATGAGTTGCATTTGAATCAAAGGCCCCTCTTTCAAAAAATACCTGTACAATCGGATAGGCTAATATTATAACCCCCATTGTTACTGGAACAGTAATTAACAAAACAATATTTATACCAAATTCTACTATTTTTTTGAAATTATCATCTTCCGGATTATTCACTTCTTTTGAGAGTATTGGATAAATGACTGTAGTTATCGCAGTAATGAAGATACTAATTACTAGCCAGTTCAGTGTAAGTGCATAATTTAATGAAGATACACTCCCATCTTCTAATCTTGATGCTAGGGTTCTATCTATAATAGTATTAATTTGATAAACCATTGATCCTAAAATAACTGGTCTTGTTAAATATAATGTTTTCTTCACATATTTATCTCTAATATTCAAAGTGATTTTATAAGAATATCCTGTCTTATAAACTAAAGGTAATAAAATTATTAATTGTGCTAAATATGATATTAATGTTGTAACCATTAGGCCTTCTATACCAAAACTACTATGAAAGAATAACAGAAAAACAATATATACACCATTTAATATTAGACCAGTAGCTGCAGGTATAGAAAATTGCTCGTTATGTTGCAAATAACTTTTATATATAATTGTTAATCCCATAAATAAAATTATTGGAAATCCAATTCTATTTAAATAGACAGTTATATCGAACTTTTCACCAGTAAATCCACTTGCTAATAATTTAATAATATAAGGAGAGAATAAGTAGTTTAATAATATAAGCGCTATTGAAAATAATATAACAATATTTATGATATTATTAATATAATCATTTACTCTTCTTTTTCCGTATTTTACCTGTATTTCAGAAAATATAGGAATTAGAGTTGTATTAAGAGTATCCAATATTAGAGCAATTACAATAGAACTAACTGTCATTGCAGTAAAATAAGCATCTGTTTCATCATTAGAACCAAATTTTGCAGCAATTAATATTTCTCTAAATAACCCTAATATTTTGCTGAAAATTATGATTAACATAATACTTATTGCAGATTTTGTGACTTTCTCTCTTAATGACATAAAGATGTTGACCTCTACTTTTAAGTTTTTAGCTAAAACTTACCTTATAGTTTTTCTTAATGAAAATTAATTTAGACCAACGCACTATTAATGGGTCTTTAAGCCCTAAAGTAAAGTTAAAGACTTACAAACAAATAGATATAATATTCTATATAAATCTAACTTAAATAAAATATAAACTTGTATAATTATTGTAGTGTTTTTCCTAGTATATCAGCTACGTAGTTCAAAAAAAGAAATGACTGACTCTTAAATATCTCCTTACTTGCCATAGAAACGATTTACAATAATAGAACGTGTTGCAAAACGCATAACGAATGCATAAATGTACATAAAAAATCCACCACCTTGGAAATCATATACAGTGACCAAAAAACAACTCTCCAAGGGGTAGACACTATCATGATTTCCAATTTGAACAGCGAACATGCATGGTCTTATGAAATCGATCCACTTTTAGCATCCTTATTTCGATATATTGACTCTCTGTCATTACCAGAAACACCGTATGTGACAGGAAGGCCGCCAGTGTCGAAAAAATCGTTGTTGAAATGTTTCTTTTTGAAAACCTATTTTGCTATTGATTCCTTGCGAAAATTAGTACGCGTCCTACAGCGTTTTCGCTGTTTTCAACGGGCTTGCGGGCTTGGTGAAGTCCCTCATCTGTCTACGTTTTCCCGCGCGGCGAAGTGGTTCCGGGAACAAGGATTTCCTGTTTTTCATGCACAGGTGCTCAAAGATCTAGAAGTACGGTATCCCAAAATTGTGCTGATCGACAGTACGGCCCTTCGAAGCAGTCTTTACGATTCACAGGCAAAGTGGGGAGTGTCCACCCGATATCACTGGTTTAAAGGATATAAGCTCCATCTCTGCACCACTGCCGAGGGAATCATTTTATCTCATGTGTTAACCACAGCGAATCGAAATGATGCGGCAGTAGCACCAGAATTGCTTGTTTCTTTAAAGCAGTGGGATATCGAATTTGTATTGGGCGATGCCGCGTATGACAGTGAAAAGGTTCGTCAAACAGCAGAGCAGTCAGGAATCCTATTCATTTCCCCTATCAACCGCCGCAATAGCGAGGAACGGAAAGATGCCTATGGCCGGGTTCTTCCTGTCTTTTTGAAAACGAGGTTTGGCCAATGGCTGTTTGGGCTTCGCCGCGGGATTGAACGGGTATTTAATGAGTTAAAAAGTGATGGGGTGGAACAGCCGCGATGGTATGGATTTCATCGATATGTACTGCATGTGTTATGCTGTATCCTTATGCATAACTTCGATTTTTTACTCTAGTTTTGCAACCCCATCATAAAAAAGCAAAGTTTGTTAAGTCTTCATGAATCTATTCAAGTATTCTTAATCAAACATCTTTTTCAACTTATCTTCCTTTTCAACCTTCTTCATATCTGCTTCAACCATGATACGAACTAGTTCTTCGAATGGAGTTTTTGTTGGATTCCAGCCTAACAACTTCTTTGCTTTTGTTGGATCTCCTAATAATTGATCCACCTCAGCTGGGCGGAAATATTTCGGATCTACTTCAATTAATACACGACCAGTAGCTTTATCAATACCTTTTTCGTTTAGTCCTTCACCTTGCCACTCAATTTCAATGCCTGCATATTTAAATGCTAAAGTCGCAAATTCGCGTACAGAGTGCATCTCTCCTGTAGCTATTACAAAGTCTTCAGGAGTATCATGTTGCAACATTAGCCACATACATTCTACGTAGTCTTTTGCATATCCCCAGTCGCGAAGTGCATCTAGGTTACCTAAGTATAATTTATCTTGTTTACCCTGAGCAATTCTAGCCGCAGCTAATGTAATCTTACGTGTGACAAATGTTTCGCCGCGTCGCTCTGATTCATGGTTAAACAAAATTCCATTCACTGCAAACATCCCATATGATTCACGGTAGTTTTTCGTAATCCAATACGCATAAAGTTTCGCCACGCCGTATGGTGAACGTGGATAAAATGGCGTTGTTTCCTTTTGTGGAACTTCCTGAACTTTTCCAAACAATTCGGATGTGGATGCTTGATAAATACGTGTCTTCTCTGTCAACCCTAAAATACGCACTGCTTCTAGAATGCGCAATGTACCTAACGCATCTACATCAGCCGTATATTCCGGCATATCAAATGATACGCGAACATGCGATTGTGCGGCTAAGTTATAAATTTCATCCGGACGAATTTCACCGATTAAACGGATTACATTGGATGTATCTGTAATATCACCATAGTGTAAATAGAAGTTTTTGTTATTTATTATATTTATTAGCGCATCCGCTTCTTCCTGCGACAGAATATCTTCTAAGCGCTCTTGGTTATAGGAAGAGCTACGGCGAATAATGCCATGTACCTCATAACCTTTTTCCAACAAAAACTCAGCTAAGAAAGATCCATCTTGTCCTGTTACACCTGTAATTAACGCTCGTTTCATTGTATCCTCCATTTTTTAATTTGTTTTCACTGCTACGTTTTCTAAGAACCATTGATACACTTTCTGTAAGCCTTCATCTAGCGAAATGCTTGCTCTCCAGCCTAATGCGTTGATTTTTGACACATCCACTAGTTTACGAGGAGTACCATCTGGTTTTGTTGTATCAAATTTAATTTCTCCCTGATAACCAACTACCTCTTTAATTTTTTCTGCTAGTTCTTTAATAGAAATATCTTCGCCGACACCGATATTAATAATTTCATTGTCTTCATAGTTTTTCATTAAAAAGACACAAGCATCAGCCAAATCATCCGAATACAAAAATTCGCGTCTTGGTGTTCCTGTTCCCCATACTTCGACATATGGAGCATTGTTTTCTTTTGCTTCATGGAACTTGCGAATTAATGCTGGTAATACGTGAGACGTATGTAAATCAAAATTATCATTTGGACCATATAAATTCGTCGGCATGACGGAAATATATTTCGTACCGTATTGGCGATTGTATGACTGACACATCTTAATGCCAGCAATTTTTGCAATCGCATATGGTTCATTCGTCGGCTCTAGCTCGCCCGTTAACAAATATTCTTCTTTTAATGGCTGTGGAGCAAATTTTGGATAAATACATGTGCTTCCTAAGAATAGCAGCTTTTTGACCCCGTTTCGATATGCTGCATCAATGACGTTGGTTTGGATCATTAAATTGTCGCGAATAAAGTCCGCTGGATATTCATTGTTTGCAACAATGCCCCCAACTTTCGCTGCGGCAAGAAAGACATATTCTGGCTTTTCTTCAGCAAAAAATTTATCTACTTGATTTTTGTCACGTAAATCCAGCTCTTGGCTTGTTTTATAAACAAGGTTAGTATACCCATCTGCTTGTAACTTTCTTAAAATTGCCGAACCTACTAATCCTCGATGTCCTGCAATATAAATTTTTGATGAACGTTCCATACAAAAATCCTCCATCGAAACTTTTAAATTTTAAATATGAATTTTGTTCATTTTGTTGTAATATTCAGCTATTTTGTCTATACCTTCTTCAATTGAAATTCGTGGTTCCCAATTTAAAGCTTCTTTAGAACTTTTATTATTTAAAACACTTGATTTGATATCCCCTTTTCTCTCTTCTTCATAAATAGGAGTTATTTCTTTATGAAATGTCCTATTAATTAAATTAAGTAGATAGTTAATATTAGTTATAGTATTAGTTGATATATTAAAAATTTTATTTCTGCCTCCTTGAATAGCCAAAACATTCGCTGTAGCTACATCAGTTACATAAACAAAATCCCTCGTCTGCTCACCATCACCGAAGATTGTTGGAGTTTCTTCATTTGCGATTTTTTCCGCAAAAATGGCTACAACTCCACCTTCACCCTTAACATCTTGTCTCGGTCCGTACACATTTGCATAACGTAGAATAGTGTAATCAATCCCATATAGTTCATGCGCTACTTTTAAGTATAATTCTACCGAAAATTTAGAGATACCGTAAGGTGATTGAGGATTTATTGGATGATTTTCGTCAATTGGCAAATATTGAGGCTCACCGTACACAGCTGCACTGGATGCATAAACAATTTTCTTTACTCCGTAATCTTTTGCAGCATTAATTACATTAATAGAACCCATAATATTAATCCGAGCATCTTCTTCCATATTTTCTACTGATTTCGCTACGCTTACTTGTGCCGCCTGATGAATAATATAATGCGGCTGAAAATCAGCAACAGCGCCATATAATTGTTCTTTATTAGTGATATCCCCTTCATAAAAAGTATAGGCCTTATCTCTTAAATTTTCTAATTTACCTGTTGAGAGATTATCAAAAACCGCTACTTCATAACCTTCTTCAAGCAATTTATCCACTATGTGAGAACCAATAAATCCCGCTCCCCCTGTAACAAGCACCTTTTCCATCTATGTATTCCTCCAATTTGTTCTATCTCGCCCCATCACCTGTTATACAAACTTTTATTGTCTTTAAAATAATTTTAAGATCAAGCCAAAAACTCATATTATTAATATAATAACGATCTAATTCTAATTTTTCTCTAGGGGTAATGTCGTATCCCCCATTCACTTGCGCCCATCCTGTAATTCCTGGCTTCACCTGCAGACGATCAATAAAGCCTGGAATTTCCTCATTAAATTGCGCGGTAAACATTGGTCTTTCCGGTCTTGGACCAATTAAACTCATATCGCCTTTCAGCACATTAAATAATTGAGGGAGTTCATCAATTCTCGTTTTTCGGATAAATGCTCCTACTTTTGTAACACGAGGGTCATTTTTTGTCGCCCATTGTGCGCCATTCTTTTCTGCGTCTACTCCCATGGAACGTAATTTGATCACTTTAAAATACTTTCCATGTAAACCCACCCGCTCTTGTAGAAAAAACACTGGACCAGGTGTTTCTAGTTTAATAATAACAGCAAAAATTAAAATAATAGGAATAGCAATTGGTAATGCTAACAATGATAGCAATATATCTAAAAACCGCTTTACATACGGATAATATTTTATGTTTGCTTTTTGATTTCTTATTGTGTACTGCGTATCTATTGCAACTGCGTATTCCCTAAAAAAATCATTTTTTTTGCTGGAGCTAACCCCCACTTTCTATCTCTCCTCCTAAATTATTGATTACAGGAGTCCCTTAAACTTCTCCAAAGTCCTTTTCCTTTTTAAGAACTTGTTCCATAAATTGAAGCAAATCTTCTCTTAACTCATCGTGCTGCACCGCAAACTCAATCGTCGTCTTAATAAACCCGATCTTTTCTCCGACATCGTAGCGCTTGCCTTCGAATTCGTAGGCGAAGACGCGCTGGATTTCGTTTAGCTTTTGAATCGCGTCGGTGAGCTGGATTTCGCCGCCGGCGCCGGCTTCTTGTTTTTCAAGGAATAAGAAGATTTCCGGCGTGAGTATGTATCGTCCCATGATGGCTAAGTTCGATGGTGCGGTGCCTGGCGCTGGTTTTTCGACGAATTGGCGGACTTGGTAACGGCGTCCGTGTTGTTCAATTGGATCGATGATGCCGTAACGGTGCGTTTCGTTATCAGGCACTCTTTTGACACCAATAACGGAACTGAGAGTTTGTTCATATTGGTCAATTAATTGTTTTAAGCACGGTGTTTCCGCTTGGACGATATCGTCACCAAGCAGAACGGCAAACGGTTCGTCGCCGATAAAGTTGCGCGCGCACCAGACGGCGTGGCCGAGCCCTTTCGGTTCTTTTTGGCGAATGTAGTGAATGTCGACTTTCGATGGTTCTTTTACTTTTTCAAGCAAGTCTAGTTTTCCTTGTTTCATTAGTATGTGTTCAAGTTCATAGGCGTTGTCGAAATGGTCCTCGATCGCACGTTTTCCTTTTCCTGTGACGATAATAATATCTTCAATGCCGGATGCAATCGCTTCTTCAACGATGTATTGAATCGTTGGTTTATCGACGATCGGGAGCATTTCTTTCGGCATCGCTTTCGTTGCCGGCAAAAATCTTGTTCCGAGCCCCGCCGCCGGGATGATCGCTTTGCGTACTTTTTTCAATGAAAACCCCTCTTTTCTTTATGTATTTGCGATACGCGCCGACGTATGGGCTATTGGATGAATAGAACATACGTCGATGCGCATCGAATAAAAATAGCCCCTTTGTTGGGACTTAGTTTTGCAAATGGGATTTTAAGTTTAAAATCTCTCTTTCGTGTTCGATCATTTTATCGAACATGACATCTGTCCGCCTTTGTAAATACGTGACAGTTACCTCGACGGACTGTTTCATGCTTGTAAGGTCATTCAAAATATGCGCTTGATTGTTTTTCGAGATGCGGAGTTCCTCAAGGATCTTTTCTTGTGTCTGCTCCACATTTCCGAGCGTTTGCTTCATGGCGGCCATCTCGTGTTCTAATTTCTGTTGGCCGATTTGCAGTTGTGCCACATCATGCTGTAACGCATGCTGGCCTTCTTGAAGTTGCGCAACGTCTTGCTGGAGTGCCCGTTGACCTTGTTGAAGTTGGGCAACATCGTTTTGAAGTTGGGAGACATCATTTTGGAGTTGAGATACATTATTTTGCAGTTGAGCTACATCATTGCGCAGTTCTTGCTGGCCTTGCTGCAGCCTAGCAACATCCTTCTGAATTTGTCCGACATCGCTGCTTAATTTTTGCTGTGTTTGCTCAACACGGTCTAGCCTATCTCGAATCGGTTCTAATTCTTCCTTCAAAACCGAACGCAGCAAATCTCTCAATTCTTGACTCATCTTCACCCCTCCTTTCCCCTTTCTCCCATTATAACATGTCCAACAGAGGCATAAACAAAAATATAGATAAAAACCGGGCATCTAACCCGCCCTCACACCACACCCTCGACGACTAGCGTCTAAGGTGGCAGGACCGTCATCGTCCCCACCCACGGCATGGCCGAGTGCCTCCATTGATAACGGTAAGGAGACATCACCGCGAAAAGTGGAGGCGGCTTGCTTATCCCCGAGACGCGCTGGAGGGCCTGCGAGGAGGCTGTCGCCGCCACAGCAGGACCGAAGCGTCGCGAGGGGATAGCCGCTGGAACTAGACATCACCGAAAAGCTGAGCCGCCCCAATTTCGCCTAAAAGCGGCCCGCGTCCTGCGGGCAACGGCGAAATGTCGCCATCCTGGCTCCCCCGAAGCCAAATGTTCTTCGACCGTGGAAGTGCTTGCACTTCAAGGGAGAAGGTTATTTGGCACAAGAGAGCTAGGCGGCGAAGCTAGACATCACCGAAATCGAAAAGCGCAGGCGACTGCCTAGTCCCATAATCTCTTTTCTATTTCACATAGATTACCATTATTGCGTCATTTTTTCATCCATCTTTCGCCCCCATTTTTGCCATCGTTCGTAGAAATCAGCAACGATTCGACAAAAACAGGAGAAAAGAAAAATATGTTTTATGACAACGATGTTACCATAAAACATATTAGAACAAGCCTAAAAACTTTTTCTTTTTTATTCGTTCCGGCTCTTCGCGATAGACCGCTTGCCCGCGGATGAGAAGCTCGGCGTTTTCTTGGAAGAAATACACGGCGTTCATGCCAAATTCCTTGTTGATGACATCGTATGCTTCCCGCATACGGAATGGACGGGTTGTCGTATTATGCGCATCAGAAGCGATGAAATGCGCTAAGTTTGCTTCTATCAGCTGTAAGGAAAATTTTTTTATTTTTTTTCCGAAATGTCCTGATACACTTGAAGCCGTCAGCTGTGTCAGCACGCCTCGTTTCACCAGTTGGTAGAGACGCTCCGGACGTTCGATGATTTCTGCATTTCTCTCTGGGTGTACGATAATTGGGATCATGCCTTTTAGCTGTAAATCAAACAATAGCTGTTCGGCATAACGGGGTACGTGGTCTGCAGGGAATTCGATGAATAAATACGAAGTTTCTGCTAGGGTCATGATTTCGTTTGCTTCTAAGTTTTTCAATAAATCCCCATGAATACGGACCTCCTGCCCCGGCAGTACCGTAATCGGAATATCGTGCTGCTTCATGATATCGTTCAATTGTGCGGCTAATGTGATGATGGAGTGTTTCGGATTTTCGTATTTTCCGTTTTTATGATGAGGAGTCGCGATGATGGTCGTAATTCCTTCTTTCACCGCGGCGCGTGCCATTGCTATAGCATCTTCGATTGTTTGCGCGCCGTCATCGACGCCAGGTAAAATATGACTATGTATATCGATCATCCTCGCTCCTCCTTGCTATTCGACTAACCAAACAACTATTATGTTAGCATAGGAAGTTAGCACTATCAATCAGTGTATTTTGTAGAATTTTGTCGAATATAAGATATTTTTTGCATTTTTGAGAAACTTGTGGTTATGATAGTAAAGAATTCCTAATTGTTATACTTCTCCTGGTTGTATAGCATGAAAAAACACTCTATAATCTTAATAGCAACATGCAAATTTGATGCTAAAAGGAAGGTTGCACATGAGAGCAAAACGTCGAAAAAAGAAAAAATGGCTGCGCTGGGTTGGCGGGATTGTCGCTGCCCTTCTCATCGGTATTGGAGCATACGCTTATTCGATCTATCACCATGTAAAACAGACGGCAAATCAAATGTATGAAAATGTAGACTGGAAATCCGATAAGCGGGATGACGAAGTATCATTTAAGGAGAAAACACCAATTTCCATTTTGTTAATTGGCGTCGATGAGAGGAAAGGAGACCGCGGCCGCGCTGATTCGTTAATTGTGATGACGGTCAATCCAAATAAAAAATCAATAGAAATGGTCAGTATTCCGCGCGATACACGCACGGAAATCATCGGAAAAGGCAAAAAAGATAAAATCAATCACTCGTATGCGTTTGGCGGCGTAGAGATGACAATGGCGACCGTCGAACATTTCTTAGATATTCCGATTGACTATTATATTAAAGTCAACATGGAAAGCTTCCGCGATATTGTCGATGCGGTCGGCGGTGTAACGGTAAACAACCCGTTTGCGTTTACGTATGAAGGGGTGACGTTCCCGAAAGGAGAAATTACGTTAAACGGGGAGAAAGCGTTGAAATATTCGCGCATGCGCAAAAGCGACCCGCGTGGTGATTTTGGCCGCCAAGACCGGCAAAAGCAAATTATTGAAGCGATCATTCAAAAAGGGGCGAGCTTTTCTTCCCTTACAAATTATGATGAAGTGTTAGCAGCAATCGGAAAAAACATGAAAACAAATTTAACGTTTGACGAAATGCAAGAGATTCAAGCGAACTATAAAGAGGCCCGCCGCCATATTGAGCAGCTTCATATTACCGGAAAAGGGACGAAAATTAACGGTACTTATTACTTGATTGTTCCAGAAGAAGAGAGACTAGCGATTTCGAATAAATTAAAAGAGCATTTGGAATTGAAAACATCATCGTAATAAGGAAAGCGCACCGCATGAAAGTGTGGTGCGCTTCTTATTTGGCGATAAAATAGTTGATCAAAAAATCCGCCCATAGCTGGTGGCCTCGTTCATTTGGCAAGTCTGTGTTTTCATTGACAACATCGTTGAGCTCTTCGCTTTTGTAATCCGGCCATGCTTTCCAATGGTCTAAGTAAGTGTATCCTTTTTCTTTCGCGAACGTTTTAAGCTCTTCCACTTGGGTTGGGTAATATGTAGCGTTATAAATCGGATGCGGCGGCTGCAGCATCACCGTCACATCCGGCAATGCGGATTGGATGTTTTGGATGATGGTGTCAATCTGTTGCAGCGTATCTTCGATTTCGATGACACCGTTATTGTTTAATAAAAACGACTCCCATAACAAAATATCTGGCTTCGCATCGATGATTTCTTTGTCTACATTCGCCTCTAATGCTTCTTTCGTTGTCATATCTCCATATTCTTTGACGACCACTTCGAATACTTGTTGACCGTATGTAGATTCCAATTCGTTTTTGAACAAAGCCGGCCAGCTTTTCTCGGAAGAAGAAATGGCTTTCGAACCGACAATGACAAGCCGCACCGGGTGGTTTGTATGGATCGCATTTTTGATCTTGTTTTGCACTTCGGAAGGCAGCTGAGCTGCATATTTCATCAGCTTGCTTTCATTTTCGATTGCTTCTTGCTTGGGTGCTTCGGCCATCGCCTGCTTCACCGTGTCATCAATTTTTTTCTGCCAATACAGCTGCCCCGCTATAATAAATGACACGCAGCTTACCAAAAGCAACACCGTTAAGAGAAAATTTTTCACGATCACTCTCACCCTCTATGCACCATATCGAAGGCTTCCCATCATCGGGAAGCCTCCCTTCCTTATTTATATCGATAGTAATAGTAGTAGCCGCCTTCGCGGTGTTTCCGTTTGTTCAGCACAACGCCAAGCAGTTTCGCGTTGGCCGCTTCCAATAGTTCCTTCGCTTTTACGGCAGCCTCGATTTCCGTTCCGCCGCTTTCGATGACCAATATTGTCCCGTCGCATTGATTCGCTAAAATTTGCGAGTCCGTCACCGCCAACACCGGTGGCGTGTCAAAAATGAGCAAGTCAAATTCGTTATACAGTTGTTGTATGCATTGTTCCATCGTCTTGGAGCTCAGAAGCTCCGCTGGGTTTGGCGGAATGGGGCCGGATGTAAGAACATATAAATTTTCTACACTCGTTTCTTGACATGACGGCAATAACGGCGCGGAGTTGGTTAGTACATTGGTCAACCCCGTATAGTTGTTTAGGCGGAACGTGTAATGCATCGTCGGCTTGCGCAAGTCCGCGTCAATCAATAACACTTTTTTCCCTTGTTGGGCGAAGACAATCGCTAAGTTTGCCGCTGTCGTTGATTTTCCTTCCCCAGGACCTGCCGAAGTGACCATTAGGGAACGCATCGTTTTGTCGACAAACGAGAATTGCACGTTCGTCCGAATCGTCCGGTATTGTTCCGAAATTGGCGATTTCGGGTCTTCCATCGTAATTAAACTTCGCTCTATTTTTTGTATTTTTTTCCGATCTCTACGAGCCAATGGTTTCACCTCTTGTTTTCACCATGCTTACTTGTTTTTTCGCTTTTCTCGATTCTTCCATCGAAATGATGCTTACTGCACCGAGCACTGGCAGTCCAAGATGTTTTTCGACATCTGCTTCTGTTTTGATCGTGTTATCCAAATATTCCAGTAAAAAGGCAAGTCCAACGCCGGTCATCAAACCAACGACAAAGGCAATCGCCATGTTCAACATCGGTTTCGGCTTCACGGGCGCCTGATTCTCTTTTACTTCGGCCTTCGAAAGAATCGTGACGTTGTCGATGTTCATAATTTTGACGATTTCGTTTTTAAAGACGTCTGCCGTTTTGTTGGCGATTTTGGCGGCCATGGCAGGATCCGGGTCTTGAACGGTCACCGAGAACACTTGCGAATCTTTTTCACTTGAAACTTGGATTTGTTCGTTGAGCTTGTCCACTGTAAGGTCCAAGTTTAATTCTTCTTTTACTTTTTCGAGAATTGTCGGGCTTTTTATAATGACGCTATACGTATTAATCAACTGCACGTTCGTTTGAATTTCGTTATAATTGTATAACTGCTGTTCCGATTTTGCCTGGTTGACTAAGATTTGTGTCGATGCTTGGTAAATCGGCGTTAAAAAAAAGTAGCTGACTACGCCGCTTATAATTGTCGCTAAGGCAGTAATGAGTACGATAAGCATTAAACGTTTCCGCAATGTTTCGAACAGTTCGCGCAGGCTGATGGTTTCTTCCATAATGATGATTATACCTCCTAGAAATAAATCCCTTGTCGTCTAACAAATATCATACCGTAACCATTATAAACGATAAGGATAGATATATCTAGGCAACATTTTTTCCTGTGTAGCTAAGAAAGCGTTCACAATATGATTGTAGCCTGGTCATCCGCTGACAAAAATTGCGTCTTCGCATAAATAAAATAAGGCTGCCCCTTGCTTGTAGGGCAACCTTGTTTCATTATTCGTCTTTATTGTCTTTATCATTTGCATCTTGCGGGTCTTCGATTGGGTCTTCACGGTCCGGAACGTTATCGTTTTCATCATCGCCTGGTGTGTTGTTCGTATCGTCGCCTGGCGGCAATTGATCATTTTTATTGTCATTGAGATCGCCGTTATTGTTCATATCGTTGTCGGCGTCATCGTTTTGATTGATGTCGTCCGCCGGGTTCATGTCCCGATCGTTGATGTTGTTATTGTCATTTTGATCCACGTTGTTGTTTGGCGGCGGCGGATTGTCGTTGTCATTGTCACCATTGCAGCCAGCCGCAATGAATAGGGCGACGAAAGCGCTGAGCAGTTTGAATAAAAGCCACTTTTTCTTCATCGGTTCTTCTCCTTTCTGGGAATGTTGTTGACCTTATGTAAAGACCGGTCCTTGCTTATGTTTCCCAGAAAGGAGAAATTCATGCATTTTATGAGGAATTTTGTATCATTCTTTTGAAGTCTTTGAGTTCGGTTTCTTGCGCGAGGGAACGATAGGAGAGGGTTTCGATCATCCGGTCGTGGCGCTGTAATTTCTCGTTTATTTCTTCATATCGTTCATCGATATGGTGGGTAATTGTGTCAAAATAAGGAGCTAAGTTGTCAATGATACTTTGAGAAAGTTTGTCGATGGTTTGTTCGACCCGCACTTGCCCCTCCTGGAGTTCAGCAACCGCCTTCTGCAACGTGCGAACATCGGACTTTAGCTGTTGTTGGCCTAAGTGAAGTTCACGTACATCCGATTCCAGCTGCTCTTGGCCTGCGCGAAGCTCGTGAATGTCCGATTCTAATTGCTTTTGGCCTGTGCGCAGCTCGCGAATGTCCGATTCTAATTGCTTTTGGCCTGCGCGCAGCTCGCAAATGTCCGATTCTAATTGCTCTTGGCCTGCGCGCAGCTCGTGAATGTCCGATTCTAATTGCTTTTGGCCTGCGCGCAGCTCGCGAATGTCCGATTCTAATTGCTTTTGACCTGCGCGAAGCTCGCGAATGTCCGATTCTAATTGCTTTTGGCCTGCGCGCAACTCGCGAATGTCCGATTCTAATTGCTTTTGACCTGCGCGAAGCTCGCGAATGTCCGATTCTAATTGCTTTTGACCTGCGCGCAGCTCGCGAATGTCCGATTCTAATTGCTTTTGGCCTTGCTTCACTTCGTTTAGATCCACACGCATTTCTTTCAACTCAAAAAGAATTTGTTCCATCAGCCGCTCCACCGTCTCCTCACCTCCTTCTTGACGTCCATTTTACCACAAAAATCAGCTTTCCCGGACAAACAAAATAGGCTCTCCTTTCGCTGCCGAAAGGAGAGCGAGGCATCAGTCGTTTTTCTTGTCGCCAAGGGCGAACATAATTTCCGTTTCGCAAACGAGTTCGCCGTCCACTGTTGCGACACCTTTTCCTTTTCCGATCGGGCCTTTGGCGCGGATGATTTCGACTTCAAGGCGAAGCTGGTCACCTGGTTTTACTTGCTTTTTAAAGCGGCAGTTGTCGATGCCGGTGAAAAAGGCGAGGCGTCCGCGGTTTTCTTCTTTTTTCAGCATCGCGACCGCGCCGACTTGCGCCAATGCCTCAACGATTAAGACGCCAGGCATGACCGGATATTCCGGAAAATGGCCGACGAAAAATGATTCGTTGGCACTGACGTTTTTGATGCCGACGGCGCGTTTTCCTTCTTCGATTTCCAAGATGCGGTCCACTAATAAAAACGGATAGCGGTGCGGAATGATCGCTTGAATTTGTTGGATGTCAAGCATACATAGTCTCCTTTCTATGTTCGCCTTGTTATTGCTTCTCGACAAAATCGATGATGTGCTGCCATGTCGAGCGTTTAAAGACATCAAACGGGCTGCCATCGCCGATCACGCCATAGCCGATCATCGCGCCAGCGGCAAGACTCACCGTCATCAGGACAAAAACGATCACGAGGCGAAGCCAAATCGGAATGAGGCGGGTGCGCTGAAATTTGCGGCGGCGCTCTGTCTTCGCTTCTTCTTTATGCTCTTGTTTTTCTTCTTGGTGTTGTTCATTCATATAAATGTCCCCTTATGATGAACGGATTCCGTTAATTAAACCAAGCATTTGGTCGGAAAGGGAAATCGCGCGGGCATTCAATTGGTACGAGCGCTCCGTGATCATCATATCGGTTAATTCCGCGCTGAGGTCGACGTTCGATTGTTCGAGAGCGCCCTGCGTCATGCTGATTTGATTGCGCAAATTGCCGATCATGTTCACCGCGACATCGGTTTCATTGACGTTCAGCGCGTTTAAATCCGGGAGGGTAAATATATTATCGCCGACCGATTGCAACAGCTGCGGCCGCAATATCGTTGTAATGCCGATATTGGCTCTTGTCATCACACGGCCGTCGGAAGCGACAGCGGCAATGGTGCCATTATTGGAAATTGCAATGTTTTTAAAGCCTTCCGGAAGCAAAATCGGCGCATTGTTTTCGTCAAGCACTGGATGGCCATCGCTTGTGACCAGCATCAGCTCATTTGGATTTTCAGCGGACGGAGTTAAATAAAATGCGCCAGATCTTGTATAGCCGATTTCTTGCGCGCCATTTTCTCCTTGGACGAGGACGCGGAAAAATTGTCCTTCTTTTGCAAGGGCAACGTCTAAGGCGCGGTCCGTTTTCGTCAGCGCCCCTTGTGCAAGCACGAGGTTTGTTTCGGCAAGGCGCGCGCCGACGCCGTACCGTACGCCGTTTGGGGTAAGGCGAGTGGCCTTGTCATTTGGTAAATTCGTAAATTGTTGGGCAAGCAGTTCGCCGAAGTTCGTTTCGCGCCGTTTAAATCCGGTTGTGTTGCTGTTGGCGATGTTGTTGCTAATGACGTCGAGCTGCTGCCCGAGCTGCGCCATCGTATTGGCAGCGGTAATCATCGAACGTAACACGTATTGATCCCCCTACTCGTTATTTGAGCCGCCCGATTTCGTTCACGGCTTTATCCATGCTTCGATCATAAGCTTGTACGATTTTTTGGTTTGCTTCAAAAGCGCGGTATGCAGAAAGCATTTCCGTCATCGCGCGGTTGAGGTCCACGTTTGATCGTTCTAAAAAGCCTTGTTTCAGCGTATATGTAACGTTCGGATTATTCAGCGCGCTCGGCAAGACGCCGTTTTCGCTGCGGAATAAGCCGTTTCCTTCTTTGACAAGCGTATTTGGATTCGCCGCAAACGCAATGTTGATTCTTGCGATGCGGGTGTTGTTTGCGACAATCGTTCCATCAGCGTTCACGGCAAAATTCGTGCTTGGGAGCTGGATGCGCCGGCCGTTTTCATCTAATACGTACCAGCCGTCGTTCGTCGTTAAAAAACCTTGTGGATTCAAGGTGAAATTGCCGTTTCTCGTATAGCGGATGTCACCGTTTTCGTTTTGCACGACGAAAAACAGCGTTCCTTCCTTCCCCGTTTCCGCATCAACAGGAAGCGTCCCGTTGATCAGCGCAATGTCGGTTGGCTGTCCGGTTTCTTTTATATCGCCTTGGCGGAAATTCGGGATGAGTTCTTGCATATAGACGCCTGTGTTGATCGAACCAATCGTTGGCTGCAACGGAAATGAACGCGGCGTTTTCGTTGGCACGGTTGCCTTGTCCAATCGCGAAAGAAGCAGTTCCGGAAATGCGCGCAATGCCGCTTGGTCAGACTTGTATCCAGGCGTATTGGCGTTGGCGATATTGTTTGTCCACATTTCGATGCGGCGCTGCTGGGCCATCATGCCGCTGGCCGCTGTATAAAACCCTCGCAACAAGGGATGTCACCTCGCATGTGGTCATATATTACCATTATAAGACAGTGGGGCGAAAAAAGCGAATAGGTACCAATTCCTAACGGCATCTATTCGCTTTGTTCATCAAAAAATTACGCAAAACTTTGCTTTGGCGCGCGGTCGATGTTTTCAAGCATGAGCCCCGTTCCGAGCGCAACGCAATCCATCGGATTTTCCGCGATAAGCACAGGTACTTTTAGTTCCTCGGCAAGCAATTGGTCAATGCCGTGCAACAGCGCGCCGCCGCCCGTTAAAATAATGCCGCGGTCAATAATATCGGCTGACAATTCTGGCGGGGTGCGCTCTAATACGCTTTTGGCAGCTTGTACAATCATCGCGACCGATTCACGAAGCGCTTTTTCAATTTCCCCAGAGCGGATCGTGATCGTGCGCGGCAAGCCTGTGACAAGATCGCGGCCCCGGACGTCAATTTCCTCATCACGTGCGCCTGGGAATACAGTTGCGACTTTGATTTTAATTTCTTCTGCGGTTCGTTCCCCAATTAACAGCTTATATTCCCGCTTGATGTAATGCAAAATTTCCATGTCAAACTTGTCCCCAGCCATTTTAATGGAGGAGGCGGTGACAATGTCTCCCATCGAGAGGACTGCCACATCGGTTGTGCCACCGCCAATATCGACTACCATATTCCCACATGGCTGGAAAATATCCATTCCCGCGCCAATGGCCGCTACTTTTGGCTCTTCTTCTAAGTAAACTTTTTTGCCGCCGCTTTTTTCCGCTGCCTCTTTGATCGCTTTCCGTTCCACCGATGTCGTATTCGACGGGCAACAAATTAAAATGCGCGGTTTGGCGAAAAAGCCTTTGACGTTGAGCTTGTTTAAGAAGTATTTCAACATCGCTTCCGTGATGTCGAAATCGGCGATTACTCCATCTTTTAGCGGCCGAATGGCAACGATATTCCCAGGAGTACGTCCTACCATTCGTCTCGCTTCTTCGCCGACAGCCAGCACCTTGTTTGTATTTTTATCAATCGCGACAACGGACGGCTCATTTAACACGATTCCTTTTCCCTTGACAAAAATGAGTACGTTCGCCGTGCCAAGGTCAATCCCAATATCCCTCGAGAACATATATGATCCTCCTTGCCTCTACCCTCAAATCACTCCTAATTGGTTATTTTACCATATTCTATTAGGAGAATCATACTATTTTTGTTACGAAGGTATGACGCAAGGAAGAAAACTTCTTAGTTATTTTTCACGGCTTGTTTTTTATATTTTTTCTTTGTCGCTTCCCCCCCGCGCAAATGGCGAATCGATTTATGGTAATCGAGAATTTGTTTGACTTCCTGTGCCAGCTCCGGGTTAATTTCAGGGAGCCGCTCTGTTAAATCTTTGTGAACCGTACTTTTGGAAACCCCGAATTCTTTCGCGATCACGCGAACGGTTTTCCTCGTCTCCACGATGTACTTTCCAATCTTGATAGTACGCTCTTTGATGTAATCGTGCACACCACTCGCCCTCCCTAAGTTGGATGTGAGGAGTGTGAAATGAGACTCGCCTCGTGGATGATGAAAACCACTTCTGCTTGTGCATTTCGAAAATATCTAGAGCTTGTATCCGTGCTGTTATGAACGATCCCCACCTCAAACACTCTCGTTGTTGTTCAATTTGTAACAGTTTATTAGACATATCGGGCATATATGCCAGAAATATCAAGGAGGACAAGGATTTTTTCATAATTTTTTTCGTTTCTTGTAACAAGATGAAAAATGGGGACGACTATATATAGAAAGGAGTGAGCTTTATGGGAAAAGGGCGGATGATCGGGCTAGCGGTCATCGCTGTGGGGGTGGCGGCAATCGGTATGCTTTTTTCCAACAATGGAGGAGAACGGCCAAAGGCAAAAGAGGAGGCTTCGCAAGCAAAATCGCAAGTAGAGCGAGGGATGAGCAATGGGACGCTCAAACCTTCATTAACGTATGAGAAAAAAGATGGAAATTACGTGGTGACGTTTACGGTAAAAAATCAAACCAATCGCGTGCAAACAGTGACGTTTACGAGCGGAAAAAAATATGATTACATTTTGTACCGCGACGGAAAAAAAGTGAAACAGTTCAGCGAAGGGAAAATGTTTACGCAAATTTATGAAGAACGTCCGTTAAAACAAGGAGAAGCGCTCGTTTTTACCGAAACGTTTGCCGATTTGCCAAAAGGAAATTACAAGCTCGAATGGTGGCTTGCGGATAAAAATTGGCCAAACGCAAAAGCGACGATTATGTTTACGGTAGAATAAGCATATGAAAACCTGCCTCTTTCCAACAAGGCAGGTTTCGTTTTTAAGATGATTTCTTTTACCATGCCGCTATCGCTCCATCCGTGCGCGGCTCTGTACCGCCCGCGAGCACTCCTGTGCGCGGATTCCGCCAAATGATTTGACCGCGCCCGAATGTCCCGGAATCGAGGGAAACATGGATTTCATGCCCTTTTCGTGCCAGCGCTTCGGCAATATGGCGAGGGAAATGAGGTTCAACGAGCACCTTTTTTCCTTCAACCCATTGCCATCTTGGCGCATCGAGCGCCGCTTGCGGATTAAGATGGAAGTCAATCATGTTCATCACGACTTGCAAATGCCCTTGCGGCTGCATAAATCCGCCCATGACGCCGAACGGTCCGACCGGCTCGTTTCCTTTTGTTAAAAACCCCGGAATGATCGTATGGTACGGTTTTTTCCTTGGGGCCAGCCGGTTTACATGATGTTCATCAAAGGAAAAATTATGCCCGCGGTTTTGCAGGGCGATGCCCGTGCCTGGCACAACAAGGCCGGAGCCAAAGCCCATGTAATTGCTTTGAATAAACGATACCATATTGCCGTCGCCGTCCGCAGTGGCTAAATAGACCGTCCCTCCTTTTGGAGGCGTTCCCGGCTTTGGAAGCAATGCTTCTTCTCCAATAAGCGCTCGTCTTGCCTTAGCAAATGATTCGGACAATAATTCTTCGACGCGATATTGCATATAACGGCGGTCGGTAATAAAAGCCGTTCCGTCGGCAAACGCCAGCTTCATCGCTTCGATTTGCTGGTGGTATGTCGCGACCGTTGGCGTTTCTGGAACGGCGAACCCTTTCATGATATTCAGCGCCATTAAGGCGACAAGTCCTTGTCCGTTCGGCGGGATTTCCCATACGTCATAACCACGGTAATGAACCGAAATCGGCTCGACCCATTCCACTTCATATTCCGCTAAATCATCGATATCTAAAAAGCCGTTATATTGTTTGGAATAGGCCGCGATTTTTTCCGCTAATTCGCCGCGGTAAAAGCTTTCTGCATTCGTTTCCGCAATGAGGCGAAGCGTATTGGCATGATGTTTGGACGCCCATATTTCCCCGATTTTTGGAGCGCGTCCGTTTGGCGCGAACGTTTCAAACCAGCTGGCAAACTCCGGGCCTTTTAACGTTTTTTGATATGTTTGAAATGCGGCCTGCCAGTGCTTCCCTAACGTCGGGGACACCGGATAGCCGTTTTCCGCGTAGTCAATGGCGGGTTTTAACACTTCGGTAAGCGGGAGCTTCCCGAATCGTTCGGATAACGCGGCCCACGCCGCCGGCGCGCCCGGGACGGTGACCGGAATCCAGCCGTGTTTTGGAATTTCTTTATATCCGCGCTCTTTTACTGCTTCGATAGAAATCGACTTCGGCGAGTACCCGCTTGCATTTAGCCCATAAAGCTTTCCGTTCGTCCAAACGATCGCGAACGCATCGCTGCCGATGCCGTTGGATGTTGGCTCCACCACCGTTAAGCACGCGGCGGCCGCAATCGCCGCATCGATGGCATTTCCGCCTTTTTTTAGTATTTCTAGCCCCGCTTGCGCCGCGAGCGGCTGTGATGTCGCCACCATGCCGTTTGCCGCAAACGTCGTCATCCGCTGTGACGGATACGGATAGTGTAAATAGTCCATTGCATTCCCCCCTATACCAGTGAATCTATCGCTATTATTCGCTTTCCGAAATGTTTTTCCTTTTTTCATAAAAAAATCGCCTGCTTCCCTCCATCTAATAGGAAGGAAACAGGCGATGGTTTACGTTCTTGCCATGCCGATCGAGGCGTCTGGCGTTTTGTAAGATTGTTCATCGCTCGGTGTCGTTGTTTCTTCATCGGTTGATTGTTCCGTTGACGGTGTTTCTTCATTCAACTGGCTTTGTTCATCAGATGTTGTTTGTTCGTTTTCTTTTGTTTGCTCATCGGTTGACGTTGCATTGTTTTGTTCAGTCGCGTTTTCGTTTCCAGCTTTTTGTTCCGTTAGCGCTGTAAACGGTTGGTCGATGTAATCAATCGGGTTGACCGGCTTATTGTCTTTGCGGATTTCAAAGTGAGCATGAATGCCGGCTTCTTGGTTAAATTGGCTTTGTCCCGCTTTTCCGATCACTTGTCCCTGTTTTACCGTATCTCCAGCTTTCACTTTCACATCGGCAAGCGATTGGTAAACGGTGACGACGCCGTTTTCATGGTCGATTTCCACGACATGACCTAAAATCGGATCTTTTTCCGCTTTGGTTACTGTACCGCTTAACGAAGCAGTAACATCAAACGCTTTGCCGTCCTTTCTCACGATATCGATTCCGCGGTTTGGATGATACGTATTATCATAAAAGACGAGAGCTGCTTCCTGTTCTTCTTTTGACGCATGGTAATCGTAGAACGGTTTTTGGATTTCCACGGAATTTGGATCAAGAACCGGCATCGCGAATTTTTCTACCGCTTCGTTGACTGGAACGGCCGGCTCATTTTGTTGCGAAGTGCCTGCTTGGCTGTATTCGTATTCGTCTTTTTTAGTTTTTTCGTCCTGTTTGTTTTGGAACCAGAGCGCTCCTGCTACAATGAGGGCGGCGCATGTTAAATAGATAGCTGGAAACACCCAACGCTTTCTGAACAAACGTTGTAAACTTGGTTTCTTTGGAGAAATTGGATTCTTTTCTTCCTCTCTCATGTTCATCACCTCAGCAACCATTTTGAACAGAAAGAGGAAAATATATACACGAAAAAACAATTTTTTCATTTATTTTTTGAAAAAATGCGTGATTTTATGCAAAAAAATAGAGGCATCCCAGCCTCTATTTTTTCACCGTCAGCTTATTTAAAAAAGCGGTCGCAGAAGAAATTTTCACTCCCCGATAATAATATTTGACGATTTGATCGTATGTCTTCCCTTCTTTCGCCATAAAATTGGCGCCGTATTGGCTCATGCCGACACCATGCCCGTATCCTTTTGTCGTGATGACGATTTGATCGCCTTTTCGAACCCACGTAAAATCGGTGGATGTTAAATCTAATTTTTCTCGTACTTCTCTTCCTTTTAGTTTTTTCCCGTTAATCTCTACAACGTCGACACGTTTCCCCGGCGTGCGCGATAAAATGACACCGACAGAGCCGTCTTGCGGAAGTTTGACACCTAGTTTTCGTTCAAATTCCGCCACCGAAATTACCTTTTGGTGATAGAATTTGGGCGACTTTTTATCCCACGGGCTAGCAACGCTTTTTAAGTATGGAAATTCGTTTTGCCAATACGCTTCGGAATTTTCGGTAAAACCGTTGCTTGTTGAAAAAAACGACGCTTCAATCGGTTTATTGTCGTATGTTAAAATTTGCCCGCTTGTTGCTTGTACCGCTTCTGTAATCTTTTTTATTTTCCATTCATAATCGCTTCCCCATAGACGCTTTAATTCGTCATTGCTGTAGTACACTTGATGCATGACCGTATCAGTCACATTCGCTCCTTTTGGCAGGCTGATTGGTTGATCATTTAATAATTGTTTGACAATGTACGTTCTGGCGGTAAGCGCTTGTGCTTTTAGTGCTTCCATTTCAAATTCCGCCGGCATTTCCGCTGCGACAACGCCGATGACATATTGTTCAAGCGGAATCCGTTCAATCCGCTTTTCTTTACTGCGGTATACCGCTACTTCCACGGCCGGTCCGTTTTCGGTTGCTTTTACGTTTGGCACTTTCTCCTGTTTGCGAAGCTCTTCAGCCAATTTTCCAACCTCACCGTCGTTAAATGGAATTACTAGCACTGTTGGAATGAGCAATACAACGACAAATAAAAAAGAAAGGAGTGCGATAAGTGGTTTTATACGTTTCATATACTCCGAGCCCCCAATATTCATTTTCCAAGCACAAGCGTATATCCGTTCCCAGTTAGGCGCTAGCTGCATATTTGCACTTAGGGACACTTGGTTTGTGCTTTTGTTCGTTATATAGTTATGGGCTCGGACAAGTATATATGACAACTTCTTTTCATTCGCTCCTTTGCATCTGATAGGACGTGTATTTTTCGCCGTATACAGAGATGCTTTCTTGCGCGCGCATGAAGCAAGAATCGCTCGGGACATGGCGGCAGCTTTCCCAAATGCCAAAAAAATAAAAACGACCATTCACTACATATGTAGTTGACGGTCGTTTTTATTTTTATATGTTGAGATCCTTCACTTTTACATCCTCTGCCGCCGTTTCGCTTTCGTCATTGACACGCTCGATGTCGGCACCAAGCGCCGCTAGTTTCTCATGAAAGCGAACATATCCGCGGTCGAGGTGTCTTAATTCGGTCACGCGCGTATAGCCTTCCGCCGCTAAGCCGGCTAAAATTAACGCCGCCGCTGCCCGCAAATCGGTAGCAGCTACTTCCGCGCCTTGCAAATTGCAAGGACCGTTAATAATAACAGAACGTCCTTCAATTTTAATGTCGGCATTCATGCGGCGAAACTCTTCCACATGCATAAAGCGGTTTTCAAATACCGTTTCCGTAACCATACTGGTACCTTCTGCTTTAAGCAGCAATGCCATCATTTGTGACTGCATATCCGTTGGAAAACCTGGATACGGCATTGTTTTAATGTCCACCGCTTTTAATTTTTCTGGACCTATTACCCGCAGTCCATTTCCTTCTTCGATAATAGTGACACCCATTTCTTCCATTTTGGCAATCAAGGAACTTAAATGTTCTGGAACAGCACCTTGTACAAGGACGTTTCCGCCTGTAATTGCCGCAGCAACCATAAACGTACCTGCTTCGATGCGATCAGGAATGACCGTATGAGTCGTGCCAGTCAGCTGGTCTACCCCTTCGATGCGAATCGTGCCGGTCCCAGCTCCGCGCACTTTCGCTCCCATTGCATTTAAAAAGTTTGCCAAATCGACAATTTCCGGTTCTTTGGCGCAGTTTTCAATAATGGTGGTACCTTCCGCTAATACCGCGGCCATCATAATATTTTCTGTTGCTCCAACGCTTGGAAAATCTAAATAAATTTTTGCGCCGCGCAATCTTCCTTTTACTTCGGCATCAATAAATCCGTTTCCGACTTTTACGTGGGCGCCCATCGCTTCAAAGCCTTTTAAATGTTGGTCAATCGGGCGCGAACCGATCGCACAGCCTCCTGGCAGCGCGACGCGGGCGCGGCCATTTCGGGCAAGCAATGATCCCATCACAAGCACCGATGCCCGCATTTTACGCACATATTCAAACGGCGCTTCGAACTTTAGCTCTTGCGATGCATCGACAGTGATCGTATTTTCCTCTATTTTTACATCCGCGCCTAAATAACGCAGTACTTCACTGATTGTATATACATCGGAAAGAGCAGGCACTTCATGAATAACACTTTTCCCATTACTGGCTAATAATGTTGCAGCGATCACAGGCAAAACGGCATTTTTCGCTCCTTCTACTTTTACGGTGCCGCTTAACCGGTTTCCGCCACGGACGATGATCTTTTCCAAGGTATTCCCCTCCGCGTCCAATTTCTCTATATTAATATTCAATCGTAATGATTGGGGTTCCAATGACGACAGCCGTCTTCCCGCCCAATCTTTCTCGCAATGCAAGTTGAATGTTCATTGGCTGATGTTTGCTAGTTGGAAGAACGTATTCCCACTGCCCAGTATATGCAGACAGGGAAACAAATGACTCTTCTTGTAATGATTCAACTGGTGTTGCTTGAAATTCTCTTAGAAGATGTAAAGCATTGTAGAACAAACCACCTTCCATATTATCACTGAAATCCCCTTTGATACAAGTGAAAAATGTAGGCTGCTTCACAAATAATTGGCTCGACTTTTTCTCTATCGTTTCGACAATTTTTTCCCATATTTTTCTGCTCCAACCTACTCCTTTGAGTTCATAGAGGATATACGTTTGGGGCTTGTCCTTTGTGTCGGTCATGACGAGTTGAATTTTTTCTTGAAAGAAGGGGCGGTTGTATATACCCGTTGCTTTTTTCATATGGTGGTTTGCCTCAAAATGCCAATGAAAGGCGCGGTTTTCGTTTTTGAGTTCGTCTAGCTTTTTAAAAAAAGTTGCATCATTTCGAATATGCGGGGCATACTCTCTTGTGTAAACAGTCCATTGTTCAATTTCTACTTCATTGTCTTCTAAAACGCGCGCGATCGTTTTTAATGGCTGAAGGGACTCGTTCCCCATCGCTTCTCCGGATGAATATTGATACATTCCAATAATCATGATAAATAATGATGTCCATAAAAAAATGAATGGACGCACTTGTCTTTTTTTCATATCCGTTTCACTTCCTCTCCTTAATTGTTATTGTTGCCAGATCGGAAGTGAACATACATAAAAAAAATCGACAATAACCAAAAATGAAAGCGCTGTCAATTCAAAAAAAGCGAGTAATATGGCATTACTCGCCTCCAAATAGAAACGGGAGTTGTTTTGACCATGATAAATAGTCAAGAAAAAAGTTGGCCACCGTCGAACCGATCATAATCGTCAATAAAATATAAAGCAATCGTCCCTGAAATACACGGTTTGGTTTGATGATCATCTCGAGCCGAACTCCTTGTAATGTCCACCACGTAATGGCGATAAACACGAGATGGACAACAATGCTTACTAACGCCTGCTGGCCCAGCATGGGCATCATCGTTTTTCACTCCTTTCTTTCCATCCATTACTTCGCGGTTTGGCGATAAAAGAAGAAAGGGGAATAACCCCCTTTATTGTAACGCTATTGAAGGAAATCGCTAAAGTGATCGAATTGTTCAAGAAAGTGATAAGCTAGCCCTGGAACGACACCGAATAGCAACGTGCCAAGCGCGCAAATGACAACAACGATCGCCAGCCCGATCGATAGTCTCACCGATGATGTTTCACCGGCAGGGCGGAAAAAGATTTGCACAAAAATGCCAAAATAGTATACATACGATATAACCGTTGCAGCGATCATCACCGCAGCAAGCACATAATGACCCGGCTCTGTCATGAGCGCCCCAAGGAAAATGTTCAATTTTCCGATGAAACCAGCCGTACCCGGGATTCCCGCAAGCGACAGCAAGAAAATTCCCATCGCAACCGCTAAAAGCGGGTTTCGCTGATAAAGACCGGCAAAATGGCTGAGATCATCGGAATCGGCTTCGTCAGATATTCGTTGCAATATCGCAAATGCGCCAAGATTCATGAACAAATACGCAAGCAAATAAAACCAAATCGAATCGATCATGACCCATGACATCGCCGCAAAACCGACAAGAATATATCCGGCGTGGGCAATGCTCGAATAAGCAAACAGCCGCTTCATGCTCCGCTGCTTTAACGCTATCGTATTTCCAATGATCATCGTTGCCCCGGCTAAAAAGGAGATATAATCTTGCATCGAAAACAATAGCGAAGACGGATCTTTTCCTTGCGCCGGCGCTTGGGCAAAGATGGTGATAAACAATCGTAAAACGATGACAAACCCGGCCGTTTTCGAAACGACGCTTAAAAACGCGGTAACAGGAGTCGGCGCTCCTTGATAGACATCCGGCGTCCACATATGGAACGGAACGGATGAAATCTTAAACGATAAACCGACAAGCATCATCAAGAACGCAATCGCCAAGATGTATTGGTATCCGCTATCGGTTAGCTTCTGTACCTCTAAGGCAATTTCTTTTATGTTCGTCGTGCCTGTTAAGCCGAAAATATAGCTCATCCCAAACAGCGTAATCGCTGTCGAAATCCCGCCGTTAATCACATATTTCATCGCCGATTCGTTTGCCTGCATCGATGTTTTTCGTATTCCCGCCAAGATATAAGAGGAAATCGATAATAGCTCTAGCCCGACAAATAAGGTGATTAAATCGCCGCTGGAGGCCATGATCATCGCGCCAAGCAAGGCGCAAAGCAATAAATAGTAGAATTCCCCGCGATCTTTTAACCCTTCTTTTGGGCGATAATCAAACGCAAGCAACAGCGAAAGCGCTCCGCCTGCTAATAAAAGAAGCTTAAAGGCTTTGCCAAACGCGTCTAAGCGAAACGTATCGTTCAAAATCGAAACTACTTTGGCCGGAATAAGTCCGATTGTCGCGATCAACGCAATGGCAACTCCAACAAAAGCAATCCATGCAAGCGGACGGCGGTCTTTATCATCCGGCATAAACAGGTCCATCAGCGAGAGAATGAGCGCCGTTCCAAGAACGATGAATTCCGGTGCCATCATCCCCCATTTATATTGCAATAATGTATGCATGCTCATTTCTCTCACACTCCTAACCCGTTCATCATCATTTCAATCGTCGCTTGCAATGGTTTCGCTAAAATATGCGGATATACGCCGATCATCACAATCAATGCGAGCAATACGAACACCGGAATCGCTTCCGCCAGGCTCATATCAAGCGCTTGTACATCATCGCGCTTGGAGGCGCCAAACGTCATGTTCAATACGGCGCGAAGCAGGTAAACCGCGGTCATGATAATGCCGAGCGCACCGATCGCCGCAACGACCGGCTCTGTTTTGAACAAACCTAAAAATGCGGTAAACTCACTTACAAACCCAGACATTCCCGGCAATCCGAGCGACGCCATCGCTCCTGCCAATAAGCATCCCGCCGTCAGCGGCATCACTTTCGCCAGCCCTCCTAAACGGTCGATCGTCGTCGTACTCGTTCGTTCGTATAAAATGCTGACGAGCAAGAACAGCAATGCGGAAATAAATCCATGGGAAACAGCCTGGAAAATCGCCCCTTGAATCCCTGCTTCATTCAGCGCTCCCAATCCAATGAGCACAATTCCCATATGGGAAACACTCGAATAGGCAAGCACCATTTTAAAATCGTCTTGGACGAACGCTAAAAACGCTCCGTACAATAAGTTGACAACCCCTAAAATCGCAATCCAAAAAGCGAAATCGCGGAATTGATCTGGGAATAAACCGATGCCGAACCGAATCAAACCGTACGCCCCGATTTTTAATAACACGCCGGAGTGCAGCATCACAATCGACGGCGGCGCTTGTACGTGCACCCGCAAAATCCAGCGGTGAAACGGAACGATCGGCAGCTTAATCCCAAATGCGATCAACAATGCAATAAACAATCCTAAGCGCAAATCGTTTGAAATCGGCGCGACAAGCTGCGCCTCGACCGCCGGGTTATGAAGCATTTCTTTTACCAACTCGACATTGGACGTCCCGGTGCGGGCAAATAAAACGATAATGGCAATCAGTAAAATCGCCGAACCAATCCCGTTGTAAAGCAAGTAGCTGTATGCGGCGCGCTCCCGTTCAAAACCGCCCCATTTTCCAACTAAAAAGAACATCGGAACGAGTGTGATTTCTAAAAAGATAAAGAATAAAATCATATTTCCTGCCGCAAACACGCCAAGCATGCCGATTTCTAATAGAAGAAAGAGCATGAAATAGCCTTTCCACTCTTTTTTGATATGAATGGAGGCGACGGCGGCAAGCGTCGCCAATAGCGACGTAAGCACGATCATGACAAGCGAAAAGCCGTCGATACTCAGCTCATAACGGATGGCGAACGTGGACTCCGTTAAAAACGGAAAATCCGCGAAGCGAACCCAATCGTGTTTTTCTGCCAAATGTTCCAGGCGGTAACCCCGCAAATATTGTACAAAGGCAAATAGCGATAAAATCAGCGATGGCAGCGTAGATAAAAAACCGAGCCATTTTATCGTCCGCTCTTGCGTTTTTGGTACAAACGCAAGCAAAAGAATGCCAACAAGCGGGGAGAAAACGAGAAGGGAGAGAAAATACGTTCCATTCATTATAAATACCCCCCTGTGAACGCGAGAATGACGACGAGAAGCGCAAGGCCGATCAACGTCACCGCGCCATACATTTGAACTTGCCCGTTTTGCAGCCGCGATCCGATTGAACCAACCGTGTTTACTGCCGCTGCAACGAGACTGGCCATTCCCTCTACGATAAAGCGATCAATATAATAGAATAATAGACTAATGGCGTTTGCCGCATAGCCAACCGTCCACGCATAACATTCATCGATGTAATATTTATTCCATAACACGTTGTACGCAAACGGAACGCGCGAGCTAAGCCAATCTCTCGCAAGCGAACGTTTTCCGTACATCAGCCACGCAAGGAAAATGCCAAGCAACGAAACGATGGCAGCAACGACCATAATCCAGCTTGGCGCTTCTTTGTGAACATAATGGCCATCTGTCAGCCAATCTCCAAGAAATGTCCCGAACCATGGAGTATGAATATACCCGGAAATGACGGCAAGCACGGCCAAGACGAGCATCGGAAACGTCATAACCGCTGGCGATTCATGAATTTCCTCCGCTTCATGCCGCCCCTCGCCGCTAAAGACAAGGAAGAAGAGACGGAACATATAAAACGCGGTGAAAAACGAAGCAAAAACCGCAATCCAGAATAAAACGACATGACCATGCGTCCAAGCGGCAGCAAGAATTTCGTCTTTGCTAAAGAATCCTGATAAAAGCGGGACCCCGCTGATGGCCAGCGTTCCGACTAGAAATAGCGGCGCGGTAAGCGGCATTTTCCGCCAAAGTCCGCCCATTTTTTCAATGTCTTGCGTGCCGACAGCATGAATGACGCTTCCTGCCGCTAAAAACAAGAGCGCTTTAAAAAATGCATGTGTCGTCAAATGGAATATTCCCGCTACATAGCTTCCCGAACCGAGCGCAAGCATCATGTAGCCGAGCTGGCTTACCGTCGAGTAGGCAAGCACGCGCTTAATATCGGTCTGCACAAGGCCGATGGATGCGGCGAAAATCGCCGTAAATCCCCCGACAACCGCGACCGTCAGCATCGCCGTTTCGCTTGCTTCGTATAACGGGAACAGCGCAGCCACTAAATAAACCCCTGCGGCTACCATCGTGGCCGCGTGGATCAACGCCGAAACTGGCGTCGGACCTTCCATGGCATCTGGAAGCCACGTATGAAGCGGAAACTGGCCAGATTTTCCGATCGCTCCCACGAAAATGAGAATCGCCGCTAGGGTCACCATCGTCTGCGACAGCGTTCCGTCTTGCACGGCTTTAAAAATGTCATCATATTCAAAACTGCCCACTTGCCAGAATAATAGAATCATGCCGATAAAAAAGCCGACATCGCCGATCCGCGTCATAATAAACGCTTTTTTCGCAGCCGCTTTCGCTTCTTCTTTATAGAAATAAAATCCGATTAATAGAAACGAACCAAGACCAACCAGTTCCCAAAACATATATGTCTGCAATAAATTCGGCGAAACGACAAGACCGAGCATCGCAAACGTGAACAGCCCTAAATACGCATAGAAAACCGAGAACCGCTCATCGCCGCGCATATACCCTTTTGCATACATATGTACTAGAAAGCTAACGAGGGAGACAACGACAAGCATTAATGCATTTAGCGCCGTCACCTCAAATCCAGCTGTCAATTTCGTGCTGCCGATCGTAAGCCATACTTGTTCTGCTTTGTAAGTCGAACCGCCAATGCGGTCAAACAGCACAGCGACGGAAACAAGGAAAGAAACGAACGTCGCTAGTATTCCAACATAAGCACTCGCTTCTTTCATTCGTTTTCCAAAAAACAGCAATAAGAAAAAGGAAAACAGAGGAAAAAGCGGCACAATCCAAGCCATTTCCATCATGGTATCACAGTCCCCTTTTGATCAAAGAGCTTGAAGAGCTCTTTGCATTTTCTTGCTTTAATGCTTCATCGAATCGATTTCATCGATATGAACGGTTTTGCGGTTGCGATAAAGCGCCATTAAAATCGCGAGTCCCACCGCGGCTTCAGCAGCTGCCACCGTGATGGTAAATAGGGCAAAAATTTGCCCTGAAATACCGGGATGAGCCCCGTGTTTCGCAAAAGCGACTAAATTAATATTGACGGCATTCAGCATTAACTCAATACAAATGAGCACAATCACGGTATTTCGTTTGGTGAGCGCTCCATACAGCCCAATGCAAAACAAGATGAGCGCAAGTACCAGATATACGGATAATGGAACGGAGCTCATTTTTTTGGCGCCCCCTTATCATTTTTTTTCGCTAGTATAATCGCGCCAACAAGCGCCACAAGCAAAATGATCGATGTAATTTCAAACGGAATGATATAATGAGAATATAGGGCGAGGCCGATTTGTTCCGTATTGTTTTCATGGAGATTTGCGGCTTCCTCGCCAAAATCAAGCTGATAAATGCCGAGATAAACGGCGATGCCAAAGGCAAAGACCGCGATGGCGGTGAATGTTTTTCGCCAAAATCCGCCTGTTGTCGTTTCTTCTTTTTCTTCCTCCCGATGGCGCGTCAACATGATGCCAAACAGCATGATAATGGTAATGGCGCCAGAGTAAATAAGCACTTGCACAGCAGCAATAAATTCCGCTGATAAGAGCACGTAAAGGCCCGCGATGCTGATGAACGTAAACACAAGCGCGATGACCATATGAACGACTTTCGTTAAATTCAGCATGAGCACTCCGCCGATGATCGCAACAAGGGCAAGCACTAAAAAGGCGAGATATTCTCCGCTCACGGCTTATTCTCCTTTCGGACATTGGCGTCGTTTTCATCGAGCCATGCCAAATCTTTATAAAGGGCATCGCGGCTATATTCCGCCAGCTCAAAATTGTTCGTCATGACGATGGCTTCTGTCGGACATACTTCTGTACAAAGGTCGCATAAAATGCAAATTTCGAAGTTAATGCTGTACGTATCAATGATTTTCCCTTTTTTCGTCGGATCCGGATGCTTTTTTCCTGTCAATTGAATACAGTCGGTTGGACAAATATTAGCACATTGATTGCAAACGATACATTTTTCGGGATAAAATTTTTGAATGCCGCGAAACCGATCTGGAAGGAGAAGCGGTTCATTCGGATAGTCGTACGTTACTTTTTCCCGAGTTAAATTTTTCAGGGTATATGCCAACCCTTTGGCTAAACCGATCATGCATGCCACCCCATTCTTATTAGAAAAATAGTTCTTGTATCAGCGCGGTAACAAAAATATTTGCAAGCGCCACAGGAAACAATACTTTCCATCCTAATTCCATGAGCTGGTCCGCTCTAAGGCGCGGAAATGTCACACGGAACCAAATCAGGACGAAAACAACGATGCTGAATTTTAACGCAAACCAAACCGCTCCTGGAATGAAATCTAAAAACATCACCGGGTGCCATCCACCTAAAAATAATATCGTTGTAAGCGCCGCCATAGCAAAAAGATACACATATTCCGAAAGCATAAAGAATGCCCAACGAAAACCGGAATACTCGACATGAAACCCGGCAACAAGCTCTGATTCCGCTTCCGGCAAGTCGAATGGAGTGCGGTTTAACTCCGCGACAGCAGCAATGAAAAATACGATAAACGCAATTGGCTGTATGAAAATATACCATACATCTTTTTGCGCTTCGACAATATCGTTTAAATTTAAACTGCCCGTTAGCAAAACAACACCAAGCACAGACACAACAAGCGGAATTTCATAGGAAATCATTTGTGCCGCCGCACGCATTGCGCCGATGAGCGCATATTTATTGTTCGATGCCCATCCGCCGGCCACAACGCCGATCGTCGTCAGTCCCGAAACGGCAATGTAATAAAGCAGGCCAACGCCGATATCGGCAAATTGAAATGCGTCAGTAAACGGCAATGTCGCCAATACCATAAACGCCGGCGCAAAAGCGATAATCGGCGCTAAAATGAATAACGGCTTGTCAGCAGCTTTTGGAATCGTATCTTCTTTTAAAAGCAGCTTCAATACGTCCGCGACCGTTTGCAATAGCCCCCATCGGCCTCCGACTTGGTTTGGGCCGTAACGGCCTTGCATAAATCCCATGACTTTTCGTTCCGCTAAAATGCCATACGTCACAAAAGCAAGAACGGCAAGCAACAAGGCGATGCCAAGTCCGAAGAAGATCACGAGATTCGTCCAGCTTGGAGCAGAATTCAGCAATTGTTCCATCATCCGTCGACCTCCCCGAGCACAATATCAATCGAGCCAAGAATCGCAATCACATTCGCAATATTTTCCCCTTTTAACAGTTTCGGGAGTATTTGCAAATTGTAAAACGACGGCCGACGGAATTTGATGCGGTACGGCTCTTTCTTTCCGTCGCTGGCGATGTAACAGCCGATTTCCCCGCGCGGTGATTCAATGCGGACAAATGTCTCTCCCGGCGGCGCTTTAATGATGCGCGGCACTTTCCCCATAATTTCTCCGCTTTTTGGAAATTGTTCACATGCTTGTTCGATGATTTTTAATGATTCTTCTATTTCCGCCAAACGGCATTCATAACGGGCAAGGCAGTCTCCTTCTTCCCGCACCGGAATGTCAAAATCAAAACGGTCATAAATCGAATACGGCTCGTTTTTCCGTAAGTCCCATTTCACGCCGGTACAACGCAAGTTTACGCCGCTTAACGAATAATTGATCGCCTCTTCTTTCGTATATTTGCCAATACCGATGACACGATGGCGGAAAATTTCATTTCCTGTCACAAGGTCATGATAACCAGCGAGTTTTTCCCGCATATACGGGACAAATTGTTTTACTTTTTCAATCCATCCATCCGGCGCATCCCATTTCACGCCGCCGACGCGCATGTAATTGAACGTCAGTCGCGCCCCTGACAGCTCGTTTAATAGATTAATAATCATTTCCCGCTCGCGAAATGCGTACAAAAACGGGCTTGTGGCGCCAAGGTCGAGCAAATACGTCCCCCACCAGACAAGATGGCTGGCGATTCTGCCAAGTTCCATTGCCAAAACGCGCAAATATTCCGCTCGTTCCGGAACTTCAATGCCCATCATTGTTTCCACTGCATGACAAATAACATAGTTATTGGTCATTGCCGATAAATAATCCATCCGGTCTGTATACGGGATGATTTGCGTATATTGTAAGTTTTCTGCTAACTTTTCCGTTCCGCGGTGGAGGTAGCCGATGACAGGTTTCGCTTCTTGAATGATCTCTCCATCTATTTTTAAAATGAGGCGGAAGACTCCGTGTGTACTCGGGTGCTGCGGTCCTACGTTTAAAATCATTTCTTCCGTCCGAAGCATAGTTATACCTCCGCGTCGTATGGTTCATAATCTTTGCGAAGCGGATATCCGACCCAATCTTCTCCTAAAAAGATACGGATTAAATTCGGGTGCCCTTTAAAGCGGATTCCTAATAGGTCGTACGCCTCGCATTCCGGCCAATTTGCCCCCTGCCAAAGCGGAACGAGCGAATCAATCTCCGGCTGGTCGCGGTCGATTTTCACTTTTAATGCGACAGCTTGTTGTTTTTTATAAGAATATAAGTGCACATATACTTCCATATGTGTTTGGAAATCCGTTCCATGCAACTCCGACAAATAATCAAAACTAAGCTGTTCGTTATATTTTAGAAACTCGGCGATTTTGTAATATGTATCCTTTTTTGCGACCAATGTCGGAACATCTTTGGAAAGGCGGTTAATATAGGCATCTTCTAGCACATCTTCGCCGAGATGTTCGCGAATCACTTTGACGTATTTATCAAGAAGCGGCTGATTTGGCGATGGAGTTTCTTCTTTTTTCGCTGCTGGCTCCGAATCTCCTGCGGCCTTCGCTGCCGCAATCGCTTTTTGTTTGGCAAGGTCTTCTTCCGCTCCGTCGCCCGCTGCTTCTTTTGCTTTTTGTTTCGCTAATGCCGCCGCTTTGGCTTTCGCTGCCGCTGCTGCTTTCTTCTTCGCAAGCGCCAGATCATCTTCGGCTGTTTCTTGGTTTTCTCCTTCTGCCTGCTGCGCTTCTTTTGCCTTTTGTTTCGCCAACACCGCCGCTTTGGCTTTCGCTGCCGCTGCTGCTTTCTTCTTCGCAAGCGCTAGATCATCTTCGGCAAGTTTTTCTTCGGTTGGAACTTTTGGTTCTTCGAGCGGCTGTTCAGTTTGTTCAGCGGCTCGTTTCGCCGCTAATCGTTCGCGAGCCAACTGTCTCGCTCGCTCTGCCGCTTCTTTTTTCCGCTGCTGTAAATCTTTTTCTTCACTCATCGATTACAGCACCTTCTTCCCCGTCTTTGCTTCATAACGAATTTTTTCTTTTAATTTATTAATCCCGTAAATTAACGCCGCTGGATTCGGCGGGCAACCAGGAATATATACATCAACTGGTACGATTTGATCTACTCCTTTGACGACGCTATATGATTTCACATACGGCCCCCCTGCCGTTGCGCATGACCCCATGGCAATGACCCATTTTGGTTCTGGCATTTGATCATATAAACGGCGGATGATTGGCGCCATCTTTTTCGTCACCGTTCCAGATACAATCATGACATCAGACTGTCTTGGAGACGCACGGAAAAAGGAGCCGAACCGGTCTAAATCATAATGAGCTCCACCGACTCCCATCATTTCAATCGCGCAGCAGGCAAGACCGAACGTTAACGGCCATAGAGAATTGCTGCGGGCCCACGCCTTTAATTGTTCCAGTGTAGTGAAAAACACGTTGCGCTTTAACTCTTCCGTATCTCCTTCCGGTACGTCCAACCATTTTACATCCATTGTAACACCTTCTTTTTCCAAGCATAGACAAGTCCAAGAACGAGCATCAACACGAAAATAATCATTCCCACTAAAGCGAATAATCCTAGTTTGTTATAAGCGACTGCCCATGGATATAAAAACACTGTTTCGACATCAAAAATGACAAATAATAGTGCAAACATATAGTAACGAACTTGAAACTGAACACGAGAGTCATGGAACGGATTGTTACCGCTTTCATAAGTCGTTTGCTTTGCCTCACTCGGAACGTGTGGACGTAGAAATCGTCCTATTGTTAATGCGCCAACAGGAAGCAAAATGCCGATGCACAAAAATACAAAGACAATCACATAGTTATTGACGTATACGTTCCACAATATGCCGTTCGCTCCCTTCATTATTATGCTACTTTATATTGTTTTGAAATATTACACAATTACGAATGTTTCCAGTGCCATTATAACATTTATATCCAGAAGTGTCGACAGACCATCCATTTTTACTTATAACGACAGCGATAACAATAAAAAAAGACGGGGGAAACGATTTCCTCCCGTCTTTTATTTCATGTTTGCTACGTTTAAGCGGTTAATCGCCCGTTTTAGTGCCAGTTCCGCACGTTTAAAGTCGATATCATCCTCTTTGCTTTGCAGACGCCGTTCCGCGCGTTCTTTCGCCGCTTTTGCTCGGGCCACATCGATATCTTCCGCTCTTTCCGCCGCTTGCGCCAAAATCGTCACTTTGTCAGGGCGGACTTCCAAAAACCCGCCGCTGACCGCGATATATTCCGTTTTCCCCTCTTTTTTCAGGCGAACGGCACTGATCTCAAGCGGAGCAACAAGCGGAATGTGTCCTGGCAAAATTCCAAGCTCTCCGCTTTTTGCTTTCGTGCTTACCATCTCTACGTCCGCTTCATATACCGGGCCATCAGGAGTAACGACACTGACCTTGATCGTTTTCATCATGAAATCCTCCTATGTCCCTCAATTAAACTTCTACGCCCATTTGCTTCGCTTTTTCAACAACTTCTTCAATGCGCCCTACTAAGCGGAAAGCATCTTCTGGAATGTGATCGTATTTTCCTTCCAAAATTTCTTTGAAGCCGCGAACTGTTTCTTTAATAGGCACGTAAGAACCAGGTTGGCCTGTAAATTGCTCCGCGACATGGAAGTTTTGCGATAAGAAGAATTGAATGCGGCGAGCGCGATGAACGATGAGTTTATCTTCATCGGATAGCTCATCCATACCGAGAATCGCGATAATATCTTGCAATTCTCTATAACGTTGCAATGTTTGTTGCACTTTGCGCGCTACTTGGTAATGTTCTTCACCAACGATTTCAGGCGCAAGCGCGCGAGATGTGGACGCAAGTGGATCCACTGCTGGATAAATACCCATTTCCGCAAGTTTCCGCTCTAGGTTCGTCGTTGCGTCCAAGTGAGAGAACGTTGTTGCTGGCGCTGGGTCTGTGTAGTCGTCCGCTGGTACGTAAATCGCTTGAATCGATGTGATAGAACCAGTGGCTGTAGAAGTGATCCGTTCTTGCAATTGACCCATTTCTGTCGCAAGCGTCGGTTGATAACCTACGGCAGAAGGCATGCGGCCTAATAGCGCCGAAACCTCAGAACCAGCTTGCGTGAAACGGAAAATGTTGTCGATAAAGAGCAGCACGTCTTGTCCTTGCTCGTCACGGAAGTATTCCGCCATCGTTAATCCTGTCAACGCTACGCGCATCCGCGCACCAGGCGGCTCGTTCATTTGTCCGAATACCATCGCCGTTTTGCTGATAACGCCGGAATCTTTCATTTCATGGTAAAGGTCGTTTCCTTCACGAGTGCGTTCCCCTACGCCGGCGAATACGGAAATACCACCGTGCTCTTGTGCAATGTTATGAATAAGTTCTTGGATTAAGACCGTTTTTCCTACACCAGCACCGCCGAATAGACCGATTTTTCCACCTTTAATGTATGGAGCAAGCAAGTCAACGACTTTAATACCTGTTTCCAAAATTTCTACTTCTGTTGCAAGCTCTTCGAATTTTGGCGCTGGACGATGGATTGGGTCACGACGCACATCATCTGGAATTTCCCCTTGCATGTCGATCGATTCCCCTAAGACGTTGAATACGCGGCCAAGGGTAACTTCTCCGACTGGAACGGAAATTGGCGCACCTGTGTCAATGACTTCCATTCCACGAATCAATCCGTCTGTCGATGCCATTGCAATCGTACGAACCGTATCATCTCCAAGATGAAGTGCTACTTCTAATGTTAAGTCGATGTCGACTTCATTTTCATTACGCGCTTTATGTTGAATCTTCAAAGCATTGTAGATCGCAGGAAGATGTCCGTTTTCGAACTTTACGTCTACAACCGGACCCATAACTTGAATAACGCGTCCTTTTGTCATCGTTTTCCCTCCTAACTTGCTAGTTGGACAGCAGTACCTATATAGTGAAACTTGAAAATTCTACTTTTGCGATCTATTTTTTCGACTGCGCTTATGCGTGACGAAGGCAAGTTATCGACTTGCCTCCGACAGTCGAAAATTCTTTCGATAAGATGAAATATCAAGTTGCGTTTATATAATTGCAGCTTCCAATTTACCGTTATTGCAACGCGTTTGCTCCCGCCACGATTTCCGTAATCTCTTGGGTAATCGCTGCTTGACGAGCACGGTTGTAGGAAAGAGTAAGCGTACGAATAAGCTCGTGCGCGTTGTCCGTCGCGTTTTTCATCGCCGTCATCCGCGCTGCATGCTCGCTTGCCTTCGCATCTAACAGCGCACCGTAAATAAGACTTTCGGCATATTGCGGCAAAAGCACATCTAAAATTTCTTCTTGAGAAGGTTCAAATTCATACGTTGTCCGTTGTTTGTTATCGACTAAATCCGTTAACGGCAACAGCTTTCTTTCTGTCACCTCTTGTTGGATCGCACTGACGTAATGGTTGTAGTACATATACAACTCATCAAACGTACCATCCGCAAACAATCCGACCGCCTTATTCGCAATTTCTTTAATATCCGCAAAAGACGGTTGATCCGGCAGCCCAGTAATATTTAAAATGACCGGGAAATTTCTCTTTTTGAAAAAGCTTAAACCGACACGTCCAATGACAATAATCGCATATTCATCTGGAGATTGATGGCGCTGTTGAATCGTTTGGTACACAGTGCGAAGAACGTTGCTGTTATACGCTCCCGCCAAGCCGCGATCCGATGTGATTACTAAATAGCCTGTCTTTTTCACCGGGCGCGTCACTAGCATCGGATGTGTCGCATTGCCGGCACCAAGGGCGATGTTCGCAACGACTTCTTGCATTTTATCCATATATGGAACAAACGATTTCGCGTTCATTTCCGCGCGGTTTAACTTCGAAGCGGAAACCATCTCCATCGCCTTCGTAATTTGGCTTGTTTTTTTCGTCGCGTTGATGCGCTTTTTAATGTCGCGTAAGGATGCCAAAGGTTTCACCACCTTTTTTATGCACGAAATCTAGAATAGAGGAGGAACAGAAGCCGTCATCCTTCTGTTCCGCCCTGCTTTATTGAGAAACAACAAACGTTTTCTTGAACGCTTCGATCGCTTTGTTGAAATCTTCTTCGTTTGGAAGTTCTTTTGTTGTACGAATATGTTCAAGCAAGTGTTGGCCGTTTTGGTCGAGCCATAAGAAGAATTCTTTTTCAAAGCGGCGAATATCTTCGACTGGAATGTCGTCTAAGAAACCGTGAGTAAGCGCGTAAATGATCGCCACTTGTTTTTCTACTGGAATCGGTGCATGCAAGTCTTGTTTTAACACTTCTACCGTACGAGCACCGCGTGCGAGCTTTGCTTGCGTCGCTTTATCAAGGTCTGAACCGAACTGTGCGAACGCTTCAAGTTCACGATACGCCGCTAAGTCAAGGCGAAGCGTACCCGATACTTTTTTCATCGCTTTAATTTGTGCCGCACCACCGACGCGGGATACGGAAAGACCAGCGTTAATCGCCGGGCGAACGCCGGAGAAGAACAAATCAGATTGCAAGAAAATTTGCCCGTCTGTAATGGAGATGACGTTCGTCGGAATGTAAGCAGAAATGTCACCAGCTTGCGTTTCGACAAACGGAAGCGCTGTTAACGAACCGCCGCCTTTGGCATCGCTTAATTTTGCTGCGCGCTCTAAGAGGCGAGAGTGCAAGTAGAAGATATCCCCTGGATATGCTTCACGGCCTGGTGGACGGCGAAGCAATAGTGACAACTCACGGTAAGCCGCCGCTTGTTTTGATAAGTCGTCATAAACAACAAGCACGTGCTGACCTTTATACATGAAATATTCGCCCATCGTTACACCGGCATATGGCGCAAGGAACAATAGTGGCGCTGGTTGTGATGCAGATGCCGTCACAACGATCGTATAATCTAGCGCACCGTGTTTCCGCAATGTTTCGACAACCGTGCGGACCGTTGATTCTTTTTGTCCGATCGCAACGTAAATACAAATCATATTTTGATCTTTTTGGTTGATAATCGTGTCGATCGCAATCGATGTTTTCCCTGTTTGACGGTCTCCGATGATTAACTCACGTTGACCGCGGCCGATTGGCACCAATGCGTCAATCGCTTTAATCCCTGTTTGCAACGGTTCATGAACCGATTTACGGTCCATAACACCTGGTGCTGGGCTTTCAATTGGACGAGTTTCTGTCGTTTCGATTGGGCCCAAACCGTCGACTGGTTGTCCTAGAGGGTTAACGACGCGGCCAATTAACGCTTCACCGACAGGCACTTCCATGATACGTCCTGTACGGCGCACTTCATCGCCTTCTTTAATCCCTGTATATGGACCTAAAATAACGATACCAACGTTGTTTTCTTCTAAGTTTAGCGCCATTCCCATGACACCGTTGGAAAACTCGACAAGTTCCCCAGACATTACGTTGTCCAAACCATGGGCGCGCGCGATACCGTCACCAATTTGAATTACCGTACCGACATCGCTTACTTGAATTTCAGACTCATAGTTTTCGATTTGCTGCTTAATGAGCGCGCTTATTTCTTCCGCTCTGATGCTCATTCATTTCACCCCTATCTTCAAATCTTAGCCGATAAGCTGTCGTTGAATTCGTTCTAATTTTCCGCTGATGCTGCCATCGTAAATGCGGTTGCCGATGCGCAGCTTCACGCCGCCAATTAAGCTTGGGTCGACGATATTTTCAATGTGAAGCGTCGTTTTGCCCATTTTTTTCGCAAACACATCCGAAAGTGCGCGTTTTTCCTCTTCCGTTAGCGGACGAGCCGAATATGCGGTCGCCTCAGCGACGCCACGAGCTTCGTTCACCAAATGGATAAACTGCTCTGCAAGCTGTGGAACGATATCAATGCGATGACGTTCCAACAAAAGCAGCAATGTATTTCGTAACGGGCTTGACACCGCCGCGAACGTTTCTTTTATTAACGCTTTTTTCTTTTCCAATGATAGCTTCGGGTATGTCAATAGCGATAAGAATTTATCGTTTTCAGCAAACACTTGCCAAACGGCGCGAATTTCTTCCTCTAATTGATCAAGAAGCTGCTTTTCCGTGGCGATTTGAAAAAGAGCTAACGCATATCGCTTTGCTATGATTTCTTTGTTCATCGCCCTTCTCCTACCTCTTGAATGTACTCGCTAATCAACTTCGCTTGATCTTGCTCGGTTAACTCTTTTTCAATCACTTTGGAAGCAATTAATACAGATAGTGAAGCAACTTGTTCTCGCAACGCGGCCATCGCTTGTTCTTTTTCGCGTTCGATTTCTTTTTTCGCTGTCTCTTTTAAACGCTCTGCTTCCGCACGGGCAGACGCGATAATTTGCTCTTTTTGCTCCTCAGCCATTTTGCGCGCGTTTTCAATGAGCTCCTGCGCCTCTTGGCGAGATTGCTTCATTAGTTCGCGCTGTTCTTCCAATAGCTTTTCCGCTTCTTTGCGATGTTTTTCCGCTTGATCGATTTCGTTTGCAATATGCTCTTCGCGCTGTTTCATCACGCCCATTAATGGACCAAACGCGTATTTACGGAGCAATAACATTAATAATAAAAACATAATTAGCTGGAATAACATATCGCCGCCGTTGAATCCATGCCCAGCAGCCCCTAATGCAAAAAAGTTTGCCATTACGCGTTTCACTCCCTTCAAGAGTCGCCCTCTAGACCTATTTTTCTCGCTTTTTGAGCGTCATTGTTATCTTTTACGATGAAATGAACATAAAGGAATGGCGAAGGTTCGCATGGAATGATCTTCGCCATCATTGAACGATTTTGCTTGTCCTATCGATTTTTACGTTGCTTGCCAACGTTGATGAACAAGCGCTACGCAAAAATTAGCGCCCTTGAACCATAAAGGCAATAACAACCGCAATAATCGGAATCGCTTCGACTAACGCAACCCCGATAAACATTGTTGTTTGAAGCATACCGCGCGCCTCTGGCTGGCGTGCGATCCCCTCTACTGTACGAGATACGATTAAACCGTTACCAATACCTGCACCAAGTGCAGCTAAACCAATTGCGATTGCTGCAGCTAATACACCCATTGAAAAGTCCTCCTTTTAGTATTTATTGAAATTTATTGAAGTTGTTTTTATAAAAAATTAATGGTCATGACTCACTTTGTGCGCCATATAAACCATTGTTAACATCGTGAAAATGAACGCTTGGATGGCGCCAACGAAAATACTGAACGCTTGCCAAGCGATCGTTGGAATGATCGCTGCGATCGTACCGCCAACGCCAGTAGCCAATCCACCCGCCAATAAAGCAAGCAAAATTTCTCCAGCATAAATGTTCCCGTATAGACGCAAACCTAATGTTAATGTGTTAGCAAACTCTTCGATAATTTTAAGCGGGAATAAAATCCACATTGGACTGACAAAGCCTTTGGCGTATTCTTGGAATCCACGAAGTTTGATGCCGTAATAATGCGACAGCGCAACAACCATAATCGCCAACGTTAATGTGATAACAGGGTCTGCCGTCGGTGATTTCCACCATAACTTATTATCGATGACAATAGAGAATGGAAGACCAAGCATGTTTGCAACAAAAATATACATGATTAAAGTGAGGCCGAGTAAATGAAAGCGCCCTCCTGTTTGCCAATCCATGTTGCTTTTGATGATTCCTTTGACAAAATCGACGACCCATTCAAGGAAATTTTGCATTCCTGTTGGCTTCATAGAAAGATTGCGCGTAGCAGCAACGGCAATGATGAACACAATCACGCTAGTGATCGTTATCATCAAAACGTTGGCTAAGTTAAAGGTAAGTCCTAGAAATTCATATAAAGGAGCTTCATGATGCACTAGTTATCACCTCGCTTCCTTGCCTTATGAATGTATGTGCAGAAAATAATCTATTATAATGACAAAATAAGGTGTCATTAACCCCAATATGACAGGTGCAATGGAAAAATGGTTAGGAAATTGCAATACGACTAAAGCAGCAAGTGCCGCAAGCGCCATTCGTGAAAACGTACCTAGTGAGCGAACACGCTTCCCTTCCGCTACGGCTCGTCCAAATTTCATTACTCGGCTGGCTAATAACCACACACTATAAAATCCTATAGATGTTCCGAACAGCAAGCTCAAAAATAATGTTTTATACTCTGTCATCCCCCAGCCTGCCGCATACATCAAAAGGAGAAACAACGAATATTTTCGCAAATTTCGCATTATATGTTCCATAATTCTATTATTCCCCTGAAAAAAATTGACGGATTGTTCTTAACATTGCAGAGATGCCCGCAGCTAGTCCAAGAAGGAGACCAATAATAAGAAAAAGAGGTTCGGAGTCAAACTTTCGATCAAGCCATCTGCCGCCGAATATACCAATTAAAACAGAACCAGCCAACTGAGAAACAATGGCAGACATCAAACCGATTGCCCGGAAAGGATAGCGTTGGTTTTGCCCCATATCGTTATAGTCCTCACATTCGTAAAAACTATCGTAAAAACTATGTATATAGTGTATCTGAAAACCTTATCATACATCCCCTGTCAAGCATACAATACCATGGGGTCGATGTCAATGTGTTTCATAGAAAAAAACTGTATTATAACAACGAAAATGTTAATAATTTGTGACATTTATTAATTTTCTTTTCACTAAACTAGTGTATAATGATATATTTACTTTTTTAGACACAATTTTGTTTTTGATAAAAAAAGACGGCATCATTTCCACGAAATGATCCGTCCTTGAATGCCGTCCTATTTGGTGCCGAACAGGCGATCGCCGGCGTCCCCAAGTCCTGGGACAATATAACCATGATCATTTAGTTTTTCATCGAGCGCAGCGATATAAATGTCAACGTCCGGATGCGCTTTTTTCACCGCTTCAACGCCTTCCGGAGCGGCGATCAAACACATAAATTTAATGCTTTTCGCGCCGCGTTTTTTTAAGGCGTTAATCGCTTCTACCGCTGATCCGCCTGTCGCGAGCATTGGGTCCACAACAATAAAATCGCGCTCTTCTACATCGGTCGGCAGCTTCACGTAATATTCAACCGGTTTTAACGTTTCTGGGTCGCGATATAACCCGATATGGCCGACTTTCGCGGCTGGAATCAATTTTAAAATGCCATCGACCATACCGATTCCTGCGCGCAAAATCGGGATTACACCAAGTTTTTTGCCGGCGATTACTTTCGATTTTGCTTTGCTGACTGGTGTCTCAATTTCTACTTCTTCAAGCGGGAGATCGCGCGTAATTTCAAACGCCATCAACGTCGCCACTTCTTCGACAAGTTCACGAAACTCTTTCGTGCCAGTGTTTTTGTCGCGAATATATGTCAGCTTATGTTGAATAAGTGGATGATCGAATACATATACTTTTCCCATTTTGCACTCTCCTCTTTGTTTGCAGTTTACACTTCCATTAATTCTACCGAAAAATATACGTGTATTCAACTACAAACAAAAACGCGCCTCTAAAGACATTCGTCTTAGAGGCGCGTTTTTTGTCAACGATATAATGGGAATTTTTCCGTTAATGCCGCTACGCGTTTTCGCGCTTCTTCCAATTTTGCTTCGTCTTCGTGATGTTTTAATGTAAGACTAATAATGCTTGCGATTTCATCCATTTCTTCCAAACCGAATCCGCGCGTCGTTACCGCGGCGGTGCCGATACGGATGCCGCTTGTCACAAATGGGCTTTCCGGATCGTACGGAATCGTATTTTTGTTGACGGTGATACCGACTTCGTCCAACACTTTTTCCGCCACTTTTCCAGTGAGGCCAAGGGAACGTAAATCAATTAACAACAAGTGGTTGTCTGTTCCGCCGGAAACGAGTGTAAAGCCTTCTTTTTTCAATGCTTCCGCGAGGCGTTTTGCGTTGTTGATGATATTTTGCGCATATGTTTTAAAGCTGTCTTGCAGTGCTTCACCGAGCGCGACTGCTTTCGCCGCGATGACGTGCATGAGCGGTCCGCCTTGAATGCCTGGGAAGATCGCTTTGTCAATTTGTTTTGCAAACTCTTCTTTGCAAAGGATCATGCCGCCGCGCGGCCCGCGGAGCGTCTTATGCGTCGTTGTAGTCACAAAATGCGCATATGGCACCGGATTTGGATGAAGACCTGCCGCAACAAGACCTGCAATGTGCGCCATGTCTACCATCAAGTACGCCCCTACTTCATCAGCGATTTCACGGAAACGTTTAAAATCGATGACGCGCGGATAAGCGCTTGCCCCTGCTACAATCAGTTTCGGCTTATGTATGCGCGCTTTTTCAAGCACATCATCATAATCAATGACATGTGTTTCTGGATCGACACCATATTCGACAAAGTTATATTGAATGCCGCTAAAGTTGACTGGGCTGCCATGCGTTAAATGACCGCCGTGCGACAAATTCATCCCAAGCACCGTATCGCCATGTTCCAAAACAGTAAAATATACCGCCATGTTCGCTTGTGCGCCAGAATGCGGCTGTACGTTGGCATGTTCCGCGCCAAACAATTTTTTCGCCCGTTCGCGCGCGAGATCCTCGACGACATCGACATATTCGCAGCCACCATAATAGCGGCGTCCCGGATATCCTTCGGCATATTTATTCGTTAATACCGATCCTTGCGCTTCCATAACAGCGCGGCTGACAAAATTTTCTGACGCGATTAATTCAATTTTTGATTGCTGCCGTTTCAACTCATTTTGAATCGCTTCAAATACTTGCGGATCTTGTTGTGGCAAGTAGTTCATCACTAGCTCCCCCTCATTTCGAAATAATGAATATTCTTTTTTATTTTACCAGCTTTTTGCGGGTAGATTCAAAGAAAAAATGAACAAAATCATCAGGAAGTGCAAGAAGTATTCGGATTTTCTAAAGAGTAAACTGCGCGGGCGCCGCCGATCAGTTTCGGCCTCGTTTTTGCCAATGTCACATGGGCATGTCCCACTTGCTTTAACGACACGCGCACAGGAACAGCGACATGCTTTAAATGCATGCCGATCAATGTATCGCCGATATCAATGCCGGCATCTGCTTTAATAAATTCGACAACGACGGGATCGTTCATATGACGATACGCGTATTCAGCCATTGCTCCGCCGGCTGTTCGGACAGGGATGACCGAGACGATTTCAAGCTGACGGGACATGGCGGTCTGTCTTTCTACAACAAGCGCGCGGTTTAAATGTTCGCAACATTGAAACGCTAGCTGCACCCCTGTTTCCTCATGCCACTTTCTCAATTCGGCAAACAGCATTTCGGCGACTTCCGTTGAGCCAGCTGTTCCGATTTTCTCGCCGATCACTTCGCTTGTGCTGCAGCCGATGACAAGAATATGCCCGGATGAAAGCGGGACTTGCTTTCGAAATTCACGAATAATCGTCTGCCATTGCTGCTTCCATTCGGATAATGGGGAAGACATATTGACGATTCCTCCCATGTTATAAATGTTTGTTTTCATATTGTGTAATTTTTTCCACGCGTCGTGCGTGACGTCCGCCTTCAAATTCCGTCGTCAACCACACTTTCGCGATTTCACGCGCTAATCCTGGCCCAATGACGCGTTCTCCCATCGCTAATATGTTGCTATCATTATGCTGGCGCGTTAATTTGGCGCTATATACGTCATGACAGAGCGCGCAACGAATGCCTTTTACTTTATTAGCGGCAATCGTCATGCCAATTCCGGTGCCGCAAATTAAAATGCCGCGATCCACTTCCCCGTTTGCGACTTTTTCCGCAACTGGAATCGCGTAATCAGGATAATCGACCGATGTTTCGCATTCACATCCTAAGTCGATGTACTCGATCCCCATTTCGTCCATTAATTTTTTAATTTCTTCACGAATATGAATTCCGCCGTGATCAGATGCAATCGCTACTTTCATGTTCGTTTCCTCCTTGTTTTGTCATATAGAAAAAAGCCGCCTTTCTATTCATTTTACATGTTTCCGATATAGAAGGCGACCTTTCTAATTTTATCTTGTACCAAATTGGTCGATCGTTTCTTTTAATTTTTTCGCTTGTTCCGCCAATTCTTCCGCTAGTTTGTTTACATGCTGAATAACAGAAGTTTGTTCTTGTGTCGCCGCCGTTACTTCCATCGCCCCAGCCGACGTTTCTTCGGCAATCGCCGCAACTTCTTGTGATTGAATCGACGCTTTTTCGATATGTGACATTTGTTCTTTCGCTAATTCCGCAATTTCATGGACGGAACGAACGACTTCGTGAATCGATTTGGTCATTTCCGCAATCGCGTCGTTCGTATCGGAGCCTTTTGCGGCTTCTTCATTCGCGGATTTTACTTGCTCATGAATTTGTGATACGACATGTGCGACTTCCTTTTGAATGTTTTGAATCAGTTCAGAAATCCCTTGAACCGCTTTTGCGCTCTCATCCGCAAGCTTCCGGACTTCTTCCGCGACAACAGCAAAACCTTTTCCATGCTCGCCAGCTCGCGCCGCTTCAATGGAGGCATTTAAGGCAAGCAAGTTCGTTTGCCCGGCAATATCACCGACTAGAGAGATAATGTTTTCCACTTCTTTCGCGTGTTGCTCCAGCCGCTCGACCGCACTTAAAGACGTTTGATTATTGCGCGCCAATTGTTCGATTCCGCTGACAAGCGAACTAATGACTTCACGGCTTTTATGTAATGTTGTCACCATTTCCTTCGCTAATTGTTCGGATTGATTCGCCTTTTGCTGCACTTGATTCGCAATGCGCAGCACATCATCCACCGACTCAGCAGCCGTTTGCATCGATACAGCAGAGTCATTCGCGCCTTTAGAAATTTCTTCAATCGTGTGGGCAATATCTTTCGAGCGCTCTGCCGCAACAAGGGAAGCGTTCGTAATTTCCACGACTTTCTCATTCGTGCGAGAAAAATTATCTTCAATATTTTTCACAATTGTTCGCAAACTTCGCAACATTTCATTAAAAGCAATCCCTAATGAGCGGATTTCATCATCTGATTTGGGCAACGGAACATCTTCATTAATTTGTCCGCTTGCTGCTTTGATTGCCGCCTGTTCTAACCGATGCAACGGCTTTACGATCAATCCTGATGCCATGTATGCAAGCAAGCCTGACCAAATGATTCCAAGCAATAGTATAATAATGGTAAACGCGCTTTTGTTCATCGAAGTGAAGAATAAATCATACAAAATATAAATAAAAAACGCACTCGTCGAATATGTAATAAGCGCTAACACGGTTGTAAACACAACAAGCTTTAGCCGTAAACTAAAGCGATATCTCTTTTTTCGCTTTTCCATTCCCTATATCCCCCTACTGATTTCCCCCAAGCTTACATACAAGATGATCAATCAGATTTTCCAGCTCATCTCTCGTCTTGCGATACGTTTCAACAGAACCGCCAAATGGATCGGATACGTCCCCTTGTTTTCCGAAAACAAATTCTTTGAGAGTGAATGTTTTCTCTTTCGCTTCTGGAAATCTTTCAATGATTAACTGCTTATGCCCAGCCGTCATGGCAAAAATATGCGTCGCCCAATCGATATCTTCCTTTTTTAGCAATGACGAACGATGTTCTGCTTCAATTCCTTTTTCTTTCAACACCGTTTTTGCGTGAGGCGAAGCATCGCTTCCTTCCGCAGCAAACACCCCCGCTGATTTCACCTCCAAATCTGGCAATTGTTTGCTTTTCAGCAGCGCTGCCGCCATCGGGCTGCGGCATGTGTTTCCCGTGCAAACAAATAAAATGCGATGCGACATACAAACACCTCTTACCGTTCATAACTCGACTAACGTACAAATTAATTATAATAAAAATTACCAGCAAAATATAGTGTCAAAAAAGCGGCCCAAAACGTTCAAACTTCTTTTTGGAGCAGCTCTTTTGTTTTTTAGTGAGCAGCGGCCAACTTAAAACGAAAATAATAGTTTCAGCCCAAACGCTAACAAAATACTGCCGCCAAGCGCCTCACTGTAAGCACCAAGCCATTGTTGGAAATGACGCCCTAACATTAATCCCATCCACGTCAACACCGTGCTGAAAAAACCAAACAATAAAATCGTAAGCAATGTTCGCACGCCGTAAATGCCGAGACTAAGCCCGACAGAAAAGCTGTCAAGGCTCACACTAAAAGCAAAAAAAATAAGTCCTATTCCCATTGGCGAAACAAATCTATCGCTTTCCTTTTTAAAGGATGTAACAATCATTTGAATTCCTAACAATAGCAGCAACGCCCCTCCGATATAAGAGGCGATGCTGCCAAATTGGTGTGATAAAAAGCGGCCGAGGAACATTCCTAAAAACGGCATAATAATATGAAAAAGCCCAATCATAATGCCTATGTAAAAAATTTGTTTTAATCGCAATCGAAACAACCCCATGCCTAATGCGACGGAGAATGCATCCATTCCTAATGCAAACGCCATCATCGATAGTGCCACAAGTTCGCCGATGAACATCTTCATTTGATTTCCCTCCCGGACTTGCCTTACTGTTAACATATGCATGTCCGGGAATTTTAGAAGATTTATTTTTCATCAATCACTTGATGACCTGCGGCTTTTTTCAGCCGATTCATAATAGCTTCTCCAATTCCTTCTGTCGGAAACGATTCGCTATAAATGAAATCAACATCTGTTTCGTCAAATTTTCGAAGCGTATCATATAAATGGCTTGCTACGGTATGTAAATCATGACGCGATCCGCACGCTAACACTACATCGGCATCATAAAAAAAGCGGTTTTCTTCTGTCGTTAGGACACCGACTTTTTTTCCAAGCGTACGTTGTTTATTCACAAGCGTTTGCAAAAAAGCCGGAGAGCCTTGAACAATCGCCATTGGTGATTTTGGGGCGTAATGTGTATATTTCATTCCCGGTGATTTCGGTGTTTGCCGTTCATCGGTTAGCGCGCTATCTACGAAAACATTTCCGATCACTTTCTCGAGTGCTTCCTTTGTTACACCGCCCGGACGTAAAATTGTCGGCACTTTCGTCGTACAGTCAAGAACGGTCGATTCCACTCCAATACCTGTTTCCCCGCCATCAACAATGCCAGCAATCCGTCCATTTAAGTCAGCGAACACATGCGCCGCTGTCGTTGGGCTCGGACGCCCTGATATATTGGCACTCGGCGCGGCCAATGGCAATCCGCTGGCTTCAATTAACGCAAGGGCGACTGGATGTGCTGGCATGCGCACCGCTACAGTAGGCAACCCTGCTGTTACTGGATCAGAAATCACTCCTTCTTTTTTTGGCAGAACGAGCGTAAGCGGTCCTGGCCAAAAGCGTTTTATTAACGTATGCGCCACATCAGGAATGGCAGAAACCATCTCTTCTAGCTGTTTAAGATGAGCGATGTGGACAATAAGCGGATTATCACTTGGGCGGCCTTTTGCCGCGAAAATTTTTTTCACTGCTTTTGCATCTTTTGCGTTTGCCCCCAGTCCATACACCGTTTCCGTTGGGAAAGCGACAACCTCGCCGGATTTCAATAGTTGTGCAGCCTCTTTAACCTGTGGATAAATACTTTGTTTATCAACAATATTATCCACAACCCAAATATTCGTTTCCACTCTGTTCCCCCCAACTATCGTTGCTGCTTGCTAGCAAAATAGTATAAAAATATCAACAATCTCTTCGAGAATTATATCTTAAAATGAAAAAAAGAAAAAAAGTTTCGCAAAATTTATCCACAAAATGTGGATAAATGTGTTATTTTAGTGGATAAGTTTGTGGATATGTGAGTGAGTTTTACACATTTATCCACAAACTATTATGGAATCAATTGTTCAATAAGTTCTTTCACGAAAAATTTGACTTCCACAGGTTGATCATTTTCTGCTACAAACGGAGACGGCGTCGTTGCTATACTTGCCCGCTTTACTTCCTCTTCTTTTATGGTTTTTTCCTTCTTGCTGCTTTGTTCTTGCTGTTCGTCTGTTTCTACCGTTTCCTTATTCTCTCCTTGTGCAGGAGCGAACACCTCTTTTTTATTGTCATTGGCGTCGTATGGTTGCTCGTTCATTCGCACCGCATCGCTATTGCTAAAATCAAGAAAACAAAGCGGCGGAAATAAAACGCACCACCAGTTTGCTCCTTTTCCCTCGCCAAGCGTAATTAAAACAGCATCATATTGCCCGGCTGGATAAACGTAATTCCCATAAATTTTTGTCGGAAAATCGACTTTTCCGAACTGTACTTTATACGATTGATCGCTGTGTTCTTTTCGCAACACATCCGCTACAGTTTGTTCAATTTCTGGAATATGGGATCGAATCACTTGCTTTGCCTCTTGAAAAGACGTTAAATCGGCTACCCACCCATTAATTTGCGCATTCACCGCGTTGCGCACTTTTCGTTTCAACGCTTGATCTTCCGCAGAATCGCTATTGGCTAAAATCCGCAGACGGATCGCTTCGTCCGGAATAGCGACCGTCGCGTTTTCCCCCGCTTTCGTTTGATGGCCATATACATTTACCAGCACCCCGATGATTAATAGAAGTATATATAAAATAATTCCGATATTTTTTTGGTTCATTTGCTTGCACCGTCCTTTCACTTTTCATTGTGGACAGCGCAAGCAAATTTTAAACTCTATCAATCTAAAAAATAACTTCCAGGTGGTACTGGAAGTTATTTTCCTAATGATGCATATACCATTCGGTCTTTTCCGTTAATGTCGAAAACAACTTCCACCTCTGCTTGTGGAAACGTCTGCCGCAATATTGCCGCGACCGCCTCTCCCTGCCCAGCTCCTACTTCGAACGCGACAAGCGCGCGTTCTTTTAATACGAATGGCAGCTCGCGGGCGAAACGGCGGTAAAAATCAAGGCCGTCTTTGCCGCCGGAAAGCGCCCGTAAAGGCTCATAATCTTTTACGACAGGGGAAAGCGAAGCAATTTCATTCTCCGGAATATATGGCGGATTGGAAACGACAACGTCTACTTTGCGACTGGCCTCTACAAGAGGCTGCAATAAGTCGCCGCAAATGAATGCAACATCCGCTCCAAGACGTTCCGCATTTCGCTTTGCCACTTCCAGAGCCTCGGGAGCAATATCGATGGCCGCAACGCGAAGCGATTTGTTTTCTAATGCCAGCGTAATCGCAATCGCCCCGCTTCCTGTCCCGACGTCGACCACATCGATCGTTTTATTTCCCGGGAATAATTGTGTGATTCTGGTTAGCACGCCTTCCACTAATTCCTCTGTTTCCGGGCGGGGGATCAGCACATTGCGATTGACGAGAAACGGCCGGCCGTAAAATTGTTCCAAACCGATCAGATGCTGCACCGGAACATGTTCATACACATGCTTACGAACATCTGCTTCAAATGATTGGCGCACGTTTTCATCGATTGGATCGCGCAGCCGGGCAAACAGCTGCGCTCTTGTGATTTGCAAATGGTGGCAAAGCAATAGTTCCGCGGCCCGCTCTTCTTTGCCATGTTGTTTTAAAAAAGAAGAAGCCCATGTGAGGACTTCGTAAATTTTATAGCTCATTGTTCGCTTGCTCCAATTTTTTTGATTGATCGTCTAATATCAGTGCTTCAATAATTTCATCGAGGTTGCCGTCTAACACTTGATCAAGCTTTTGAATCGTCAATCCAATGCGATGGTCGGTCACACGGTTTTGCGGGAAGTTATACGTGCGAATTCGCTCCGAACGATCCCCTGTTCCAACTGCTTGTTTGCGCGTCTGATCGTATTCCGCGCGCGCTTCTTGTTGGTATTTGTCATAAATGCGGGCGCGTAACACTTTCATTGCTTTTTCTTTGTTTTTAATTTGCGATTTTTCGTCTTGGCACGTTACGACAATTCCCGTTGGAATGTGCGTCAAACGAACCGCCGACATCGTGGTGTTCACGCTTTGTCCACCCGGTCCGCTCGATGCAAACGTATCAACGCGAATATCTTTTTCGTTAATTTCGACTTCGATTTCTTCCATTTCCGGCAAACAAGCAACCGTTGCCGTCGATGTGTGAATACGTCCGCCAGATTCCGTTTCCGGGACGCGCTGCACTCGGTGCGCGCCGTTTTCGTATTTCAGCTTGGAATACGCTCCTTTTCCGATAATCGTAAAAATAATTTCTTTATATCCTCCAAGCCCGGTCGGACTCGCTTCAATCACTTCCGTTTTCCATCCTTGCGATTCCGCATAGCGTGTATACATCCGGTACAAGTCGCCGGCAAATAGCGCCGCTTCCTCGCCGCCTGCCGCGGCACGGATTTCCATAATAACGTTTTTCTCATCGTTCGGATCTTTCGGAAGAAGAAGAATTTTCAACTTATTGACAAGCTCTTCTTCTTTTTGTTCCAACTCATCAATTTCTTCTTTCACCATTTCCCGCATTTCTGGATCAAGCTTCTCTTCTAACATCGCTTTTGCCTCATCCAGCTGCTTGCGGACCGATTTGTATTCGCGATACGTTTGTACCGTTTCTGATAAATCCGATTGCTCTTTCGAATAGTCGCGAAGTTTTTTTGGATCGTTAATGACTTCCGGATCCATGAGCAGTTGATTTAATTTTTCATAACGTTCTTCTACTGCTTCCAGACGTTCAAACACGTTTTTCACCTCTGTTTTTCGATGCACAGTCTAATTTATTATTATATCCCAAATATATGAAACAGAAAAGTGTGTATAGTATAAGAGAGTTTCACAAGCCAAATAAAATAATATTACGAAAATTAGTCAAAATCATCGAGATTTCGTTCAATTTTAACAAAAATTCGGCAAAAAATAGGTATTGGTCATAGAAAAATCGTTTTTTTCTATTGGCATACTTTTTGCAAAGTAAATTAGCGAAACTATTTTTCAAATTTAGAAAGGGGTAGGGAGAATGAAAGCAGCGGTTGTCAATGAATTTAAGCAACAATTAGAAATTAAAGAGGTGGAAAAACCGAAGCTAAACTATGGAGAAGTACTTATCAAAATTGAAGCTTGCGGGGTTTGCCACACCGATTTGCATGCTGCGCACGGAGACTGGCCAGTCAAGCCAAAATTGCCTTTAATTCCTGGACACGAAGGGGTAGGGATTGTTGTCGAAGTAGCAGAAGGAGTAAAATCCGTTAAAGTAGGTGACCGTGTCGGTGTCCCATGGCTATACTCCGCTTGCGGAGAATGTGAATATTGCTTGAGCGGGCAAGAAACACTTTGCCCACATCAATTAAACGGTGGATATTCCGTCGATGGGGGATATGCGGAATACTGCAAAGCACCTGCCGATTATGTCGCAAAAATCCCAGAAAATTTAGATCCAGTGGAAGTCGCGCCAATTCTCTGCGCGGGAGTAACGACATACAAAGCGCTAAAAGTGTCTAACGCCAAACCGGGAGAATGGGTAGCCATTTACGGAATCGGAGGATTAGGGCATATTGCTCTTCAATACGCGAAAGCAATGGGATTCAACGTTGTTGCGGTCGATATTAGCGATGAAAAAATAGATCTTGCCAAACAATTAGGGGCGGATATTGCTATTAATGGACTAAAAGAGGATCCAGTCGAAGCTATTCATGAAAAAGTAGGCGGAGTACATGCTGCTATTAGTGTTGCCGTAACGAAAAAAGCGTTCGAACAAGCCTATAAATCTGTAAGACGCGGCGGATGCCTTGTTGTTGTTGGATTGCCTAACGATGAACTGCCAATCCCTATTTTCGATACGGTATTAAATGGAATTACGGTGAAAGGATCGATCGTCGGTACGAGAAAAGATATGCAAGAAGCGTTGGATTTCGCTGCGAGAGGAAAAGTACGCCCTATTGTAGAAACCGCTCCACTAGAACAAATCAATGAAGTATTTGAGAGAATGGAAAAAGGAAAAATTAACGGCCGGGTCGTTTTAACAATCGGTGTAAACCGTTAATGGAACATATGATCCACACGGGAGACGGTCTTTTTGACCGCTCCCTATTCAAAATGACATTATAGGAGGGAAAAAGCATGATTTATAGCCGCCCAGGAGAAAAAGACGCAAAAGTACAATTTAAAACAAGATATGATAATTATATTAATGGTGAATGGGTTCCGCCTATTGGAGGGCAATATTTCGAAAATATCACCCCTGTAACTGGCGAAGTGTTTTGTGAAGTCGCTCGCTCCCAAGCAGAAGATATTGAGTTAGCGTTAGACGCTGCCCATGCTGCAAAAGAATCATGGGGAAAAACTTCTCCAGCGGAAAGAGCGTTAATTTTAAATAAAATTGCCGATCGCATTGAGGCTAATCTAGAAATGCTCGCGGTAGCTGAAACGTGGGACAATGGTAAGCCTATTCGAGAAACATTGAATGCTGACTTACCGTTATGTATTGATCATTTTCGTTACTTTGCCGGAGTTATCCGCGCCCAGGAAGGCACGATCAGCCAAATTGATGATGATACAGTAGCTTATCATTTCCATGAACCGTTAGGCGTTGTTGGACAAATTATTCCTTGGAACTTTCCGTTATTAATGGCTGCATGGAAAATCGCTCCCGCACTGGCAGCGGGCAATTGCATTGTGTTAAAACCAGCAGAGCAAACTCCTGCTTCCATTATGGTGCTGATGGAACTTATCGGTGATCTATTGCCACCAGGAGTACTAAATGTCGTTAATGGATTTGGTCTTGAAGCTGGAAAACCTCTAGCTTCGAGTTCACGTATCGCCAAAATCGCCTTTACCGGAGAAACGACAACAGGTCGGCTTATTATGCAATATGCTTCCCAAAATATCATCCCAGTTACTCTTGAGCTAGGCGGCAAATCTCCAAACATATTTTTCCCTGACGTGATGGATCAAGAAGACGAATTTTTAGACAAAGCCATTGAAGGATTTGCGATGTTTGCTCTCAACCAAGGAGAAGTATGTACATGCCCATCTCGAGCGCTCATTCATGAATCAATTTATGATGATTTTATGGAACGAGCGTTAGAGAGAGTAAAAAATATTAAAACAGGAAACCCATTAGATACTGATACAATGATGGGTGCACAAGCCTCATCCGAACAAATGGAAAAAATACTTTCTTACATTGAAATTGGTAAACAAGAAGGAGCAGAATGCCTCATCGGTGGAGAAAAAAACATTATTGAAGGATTCGAAAATGGATATTATATTAAGCCGACTGTATTTAAAGGTCATAATAAAATGAGAATCTTTCAAGAAGAAATTTTTGGACCGGTTGTATCTGTTACTACATTTAAAGATGAAAAGGAAGCATTAGAAATTGCCAATGATACATTATATGGCTTAGGCGCAGGAGTTTGGACACGAAATATTAATCTTGCCTATCGTTTTGGTAGAGGTATTCAAGCTGGTAGGGTATGGACGAATTGTTATCACTCGTATCCAGCCCATGCTGCATTTGGCGGTTATAAACTATCTGGATTTGGACGGGAAACACATAAAATGATGCTATCCCATTATCAACAAACAAAGAACTTATTGGTAAGTTACAGTCCAAAAGCCCAAGGATTTTTCTGAAAAATAAAAATAATATGTTAAAAAGGGACTGCTTTTAAATTTTATTCTTTTAAAGCAGTCCCTTTTTCTTTCAATAAATAGCGAAGCTGGCGCACCGTAATGTTTAACCGTTCTGCCGCTTCTTTTTTATCTCCTAATGTTTCCTTCAACGTTTTCCAAACGAAAAATCGTCCGATCTGTGTTTCTAAATCTTTTACGGCATCTAAAACATGTTGAAGATCGAGCCGCTCATTGTTTTCTTTCCACAATGATAAAATATAGCTGGTCCAGTTTTGCAAGTAAGATTCTAAATCCATTTCTTTGTGATTTTTCGTTTCATCCGATGGAGTAGAAAACATATTCGTTTCCGTTCTTATTTTTTCCGGAAGATAATCAGGAGTGATGACCATCGTTTCGCCTTCCGCCAACGTCACCGCTCTTTTTACGATGTTAAAAAGCTCTCTTACATTTCCCGGCCATGGATATTGTTTCATTTGCAAAATAGCATCGTCGGAAAAAGTAAGAGTAGAATTCAACTTTTTTAAAAAGTGCTTGATCAAAATAGGTAAATCATCTATTCGTTCTCTTAAAGGAGGGATCGTTAATTTTACTACATCTAATCGGTATAATAAGTCTTCACGAAACGTTTTTTCTTTTACCGCCTGACTGAGATTGACATGGGAAGCGGCGATAATTCTAGCATTGGTTCTACGGACGGTTTCGCCACCGACGCGAATATACTCTCCCGTTTCCAACACACGTAATAATTTTACTTGTGTAGCTAAGGATGCTTCCCCTATTTCGTCCAAAAATAATGTTCCTCTGTTCGCGATTTCGAAAATTCCTTTCTTTTCTTTCAACGCTCCCGTAAACGCCCCTTTTTCATGGCCAAACAATTCGCTTTCAAGCAGCGTTTCCGACAGCGCCCCGCAGTTGATTCCAATAAAAGGCTGGTCATAACGCATGCTTGCTTGATGAATAAAATGCGCGAGCACTTCTTTTCCCGTTCCGGTCTCTCCTTCAATTAATACGTTTACATTTTTTTTCGCAATTTTATAAGCAAGCTTGATTAAATCGTTCATTTCTTTATTCGTTCCGATAACAAAACCGAGCGCTTCCGCCAACTTATACATATCATGTTGAGACGAATGGATTTCACTATCGAGCAATTCTTCAATGATTTTTTCTAACTCATCAATATTATCAAATGGCTTCTCAATATAATCACTTGCACCATACTTAATTGCTTCTACCGCAGTCTTCACGGTGCTGTATCCCGTCATAATAATAGCCTTGCACGATGGTTGAACGGCTTTTAACTGTTTTAATAGTTCCAAACCGTTTGTGTCTGGCAGCTTTACATCAATTAAGGCAAGATCAAATGAATACTGTTGAATTAATTTGAAAAAGTCTTTTCCATTCCATCCTAACTTGACATGATATCCTTTTCCCTCTAACAAATGAAGGAAAAATGTACATACTTCTCGTTCGTCGTCAATCACTAACACATTGGGCATTGATTGTTCACTCCCACGTTTATTGCTTTGCCGGCAGCTTTAACATAAATGTACTTCCTTTTCCAGGATGGCTTATCACCTCGATGGTTCCTCCGTGAGCTTGCGCGATTCCTAAGCTGACGGATAATCCAAGTCCCGTTCCTTTCCCTGGCCTTTTCGTTGTAAAGAAAGGATTAAAAATCTCTTGCAAGTATTGTTCTTCAATTCCTTTGCCGTTATCTTGAACCGATAAAAGAATCCACTTCTTGCCGTCTTCCGTCACCGATTTCGTTTCAATAGAAATAACTTTTTTTGGAATATCCATTTCTTCCAATGCGTCTTTTGCATTAATTAAAAGATTTAAAACAATTTGTCCGATTTGCTGAATATTTCCTTCAATCAATTCCAGTGAATGATCTAATTTTTTCTGAATGGTGATATTTTGTTTCTTAATTTGATCACCGATTAACCCTAGCACTTGCTCCACCGCTTCATTGACAGAGCAATCTTCAAACATATATTCATCTTGCCTTGAGAAAGTCAATAAATTTTGGATAATCGTTTTACATCTCTTTCCGCACGAATAAATATCGGAAAGCAATTTGTAGGATCGATCATCTGCTGTTCTTAACAGCAATTGGGCATTGCCTAAAATAGCCGTCAATGGGTTATTCAATTCATGGGCGATTCCCGCCGCCATCTCTCCGATCGCGGCCAACTTTCCTGATTGAACTAACTGCGCTTCAATCCGGCGTTTTTCCGTGATGTCATTAATGTAAATAATAATGGCATAGATGTGTTGACTTTCATTGAATACTGGATAAGCACGCAATTCACATATTCGCTTTTGAAAATGAATCTCCTGATAGACAGGCTTTTTTGTTTGAACCATTTTCAGCACGGGACTGTTATGAACGTCTATCGACAAAAGTTGATGAAAGTTTCGTTTCTCACTTTTATATAAATGCAGCTGGAAAAAATCTTTCGCTGCGTCATTATATTTCAAAATATTTCCTTCTAAATCAACGACTAAAATCATCTCTGAAACCGCGCGAAATGTTTCCTCCCACTCTTTTTTGCTAGTGAGAACCTCGTTATAAAGACGAGCGTTTTCGATGCACACGGCTAACTGGTCACAAAACTGTTGAAAGAAGGTCAAATCATCTTCGTCATATTCCATCATTTCTTTACTTCCTATACTGAACACACCGATGACTTTCCCTTTGTGAATAAGCGGGACTAACAATACACTGCGAATTCCTAAAGATTCATATACTTTATTTTCTATATAGTCTTCATAGTTTTCTTTATTGGAATCTACTTGATAAAAGATTTTTTCAAGTGATTCAACTGCTTTCCAATAAAGGGAATGCTCTTTTGACAACTCAAATCCAATCGGAAAATACAATGAGTGAGGAGGATAAACATTGGTTAAAATCAATTTTTCATTTTCATACATAGATAAACTAATTCTTTCGATGGGAAAAATCGTTTGCAACTTATCAAAAACGTTTTTCAACATTTCATCGATGGACATATCGACATTAAAACTTTTTGTTACATCATTAATAATTTCCAACTGCATATTTTTCTTTTTGAGCTCAATCACCGTTTTCTTTAATTCGTTATAGTAACTTTTTTTCGAAGACTGAACGCCAGTTAATAAGTTAATCATTTGTTGCCGATCTTTTACTTCCATCTCTACCATGCCCTTCTAAATATTTCTTCAATATCCTCTACGGTGACATCTCTAGGATTGGTGATCATACAAGCATCATGGAGGGCGATGACACTCATATGCGGTATTTCGTCTTTTTCTAATCCTATATCGGATAATCGTTGCGGAGCGTCAATCTCCATTGTTAATTGTTTGATATACTCAATCGCTTTTTTTCCCGCTTCCATGTGCGACAATCCTCGAATATCAATACCGAGAAATGTCGCGATATCCGCAAATTTTTTCGGATTGGCCAATAGATTATATTCCATCACATATGGAAGTAAAATAGAATTAATATCGCCGTGAAGAACGGGATACTTTCCTCCGACCGCATGCGACATCGCATGCACCGCGCCTAAAATGGAGTTAGAAAACGCAAGGCCAGCCTGCAAACTAGCCATTGCCATATGTGTCTTTGCTTCTTTGTTTATTTTTGAAGCAACAGATGGACGCAAATATTCTGATACTAAAGAAATAGCGTTTTTTGCTTGAACGTCCGTTAATGGGGTTGCGGCCAAACTTACGTATGCTTCGATGCCATGTGTTAAAACATCCAAGCCAGTCGAAGCAGTTAAACGAGCGCTTTTTGTCGATAATGTTTCTGGATCAATAATTGCAATATCTGGAATAAGAGATTTGGAAATAATCGTCATCTTTTTTTGTCCTAATGTATCTACGATGACGGAAAATTGTGATACTTCAGAACCTGATCCAGCCGTTGTAGGAATCATCACTTGTGGAGGCAATGGGTTTCTGATTTTGTCCACCCCTTCATAATCGTGAATCTTTCCTCCATTGGTGGCCAAAATGGCAATGGCCTTCGCCACATCTAAAGGACTTCCTCCACCAATTCCTATGATCGCATCACATTCATTTTCTATGTAAACTTTGCATCCTTTTTCCACTTCGATATCTTTTGGATTAACCGTTACATCGTGAAATATCGTGTATTTTAAATTCGCCTGTTTGCAGCTTTTTACGACGACATCCAACCATCCGGCTTCGATCACTCCTGGGTCGCTGACAATTAAAACGTTGGTTGCTCCAAGCCGCAAAGAGCTTTCCCCTACATGCTCAATAGCACCATTCCCAAAAATGATCTCCGGCATCACGAATTTATGAATATTCATATTACCCACCTAACCAAAAAGTTGTCAAAGTCATCTAAAGGACATTTTATTCGACACCATTATGTATATTCCTACATTCAATTATATCAATTTAGGTGTATTCTCGACATATAATAAATTGGATACCTCTTTTCCGTTGAATTTAGCCAAATTTTTCTTTTTTGCTCAAAAACGTATAAAAAAGCATAACTAACCATCAAATTACAATATTTGATGAAGAAAAAGATCCATCTTCTTCTCAGAAGATGAATCCTTAATCTAAACGCACATGAATATCGTACGTCGGAATGGCTTTTGTGAGCAACTGATGAATCTGTTTCTGTTCTTTTTGCCGTTTTTCCTCTGACATCGAGGAAGGAACGTGAACCGTCACGTACATATTGTTTCCGTTCATCCAAACAGACCCTAATTCATAATCGGTATATGTCTCGATGACTTGTACGGCTTTCCTAACATCGGCGCGATCATTTCCACTGTTGTCTGTGGTGTTGATGAAATTCGGATTTTGCCGTGTTTTTTCCGGGTCGTCAAAGTTGTTATATAAATAGCGGTCATAATCGCTTTTCGCTTTATCATCGGTCATTAGCTTCGTGCCATTTTTGTCTTCGCTTTGCTCGTGGTAAGAAGCATGATTTGGATTCATCGAACAAGCGGAAAGAACCATAGCAAAACCTAACAGCAGCAAGTTTCTCATCATTTGTCGCCTCCCTGCTGTTAGGTTTTCCCGCATTCCCAAAAATATAGATGGTAGGATTCACCGTTTAACGGGCGAAATGATGGTTTGTTTTATCCGTTTTCCTCGGTTTGCCGGGAACTTCATGATGATGGCGGCAGCGCGGTTCGTATGCCTCGCTGGCGCCTACTAAAATCACCGGATCATCATAAGAGGCCGGAACGCCGTTAATGAGCCGCTGCGTCCGGCTTGCAGGGGAACCGCATACCGTGCATACCGCTTGCAGTTTTGTGACTGATTCGGCAATCGCCATTAACGTTGGTACAGGTCCAAACGGTTCGCCACGGAAATCTTGGTCCAACCCCGCGACAATGACGCGATAGCCGCGGTCTGCCAGCGTCTGCACGACATCGATAATGTCATCGGAAAAAAACTGCACTTCGTCGATAGCAATAACGTCTGTTTTTTCTGAAATATGCTCAAAAATTTCTTTCGGCGAGGAAACAGGAATGGCGATCACCGAATTGCCGTTATGCGACACAACCGCTTCGTCGCTATAACGATTATCAATGGTCGGTTTAAATACTTTCACTTCTTGTTTGGCAAATGTCGCGCGACGAACGCGGCGGATCAATTCTTCTGATTTTCCGGAAAACATGCTTCCGCAAATGACTTCAAGCCAGCCGGACTGCTTCATAATATACATGAAATGCCTCTCCCTTCGTTCTCATCTGCCGGCGTATGTATGTTTTATTGTACCTTGTTTGCCCATAAAAAAACAGGCAAGAATCAGCCGCTTGCCTGTTTTTCATGGAATTCGTTAGGACGTGATAGACGCTTAAGCGCCCTCCGCTTTTCTTATTGTCCAGCTCCGGGCGCTATCGGCTCGCGACGCTTCGGCCCCGCTGTGGCGGCAACAGCCTCCTCGCGGGTCCTCCAGCGCGTGTCGCCGATGAGCAAGCGCCCTCCGCTTTTCTTATTGTCTAGCTCGGCTCGCAACCGCTCGGGGTCAAATAACCTTCTCCCTCAGGGTGCAAGCACCCCTACGGGCGAAGAACATTTGCCCTTCGCGGTTAAGCAGCTCGCCTCCGCTTTTCTTTATTGTCCAGCTCCGGGCGCTATCGGCTCGCGACGCTTCGGCCCCGCTGTGGCGGCGACAGCCTCCTCGCGGGTCCTCCAGCGCGTGTCGCCGATGAGCAAGCGCCCTCCGCTTTTCTTATTTCAAGCCGTATTTTTTGTTGAATTTATCGACACGTCCTGCAGCAGAAACAAATTTTTGACGTCCTGTAAAGAATGGATGACATTCGGAGCAAATTTCTACACGCAATTCATCTTTTACAGAACCGCTTTCAAATTCGTTTCCACATGCGCAACGTACGATTACTTTTTTGTACTCTGGATGAATTCCTGGTTTCATGATCTTCACTCCTTCCGCCCTGTATCATTTCGAAACAGAGTTTGTATATCATTATTTTTATCATATTTTGGCGTTTGTCAAAACACACATGGTAAAATTATAACAACTTTAATGTTCTTTTGCAACCAGTGATTTTTGCCGATTTCTTCCCTCGGTTCTATTAAATTCGCACGGCTCCATTACTTTTCCATTCTTCATCAAGCATCGCAAAAAATTCTTCGTTTGATTTTGTTTGACGGAGTTTGCTTAAGAACCGCTCAATGAAATCCGGGGAATCAGACATTGTTTTTCGAATCGCCCATAATTTTTCAAGATGCTCTTTCGGAATGAGCAACTCTTCTTTACGCGTACCTGAGCGACGAATATCGATGGCTGGGAAAATACGCCGCTCCGCCAGCGATCGGTCAAGATGGAGTTCCATATTTCCGGTGCCTTTAAATTCCTCGTATATTACATCATCCATACGTGAACCTGTATCAACAAGAGCAGTAGCTAAAATCGTTAGACTGCCGCCTTCTTCAATATTGCGGGCCGCCCCGAAAAACCGTTTCGGACGGTGGAACGCAGCCGGATCAATCCCCCCTGAAAGCGTGCGGCCGCTTGGCGGGATGACTAAGTTATAAGCGCGTGCTAAACGAGTGATGCTATCCATAAGAATAACGACATCTCGTTTATGTTCGACAAGACGCATCGCTCTTTCTAACACTAATTCCGCTACTTTAATATGATTTTCCGGCACTTCGTCAAACGTCGAGCTGACAACGTCACCATTGACCGACCGCTCGATGTCTGTTACTTCCTCTGGACGTTCGTCAATGAGGAGAACAATGAGTTCTACTTCTGGATGATTGGTCGTGATGCTGTTGGCGATTTCTTTTAATAACATCGTTTTTCCCGCTTTTGGAGGAGCTACAATCAATCCGCGCTGCCCGAATCCGACCGGGGCAATTAAGTCGATAATTCTCGTTGATAGCTTGTCCGGGGTTGTTTCTAATTTCATTTGTCGATTTGGGTATAAAGGTGTTAATGCCGGGAAGTGCACACGTTCCTTTGCGACTTCTGGGTCTTCGCCATTGACTGCTTCGACATGAAGCAATCCGAAATAGCGTTCATTTTCTTTTGGAGGACGCACTTTTCCAGACACTTTATCCCCGTTTCGCAAATCAAATCGGCGAATTTGTGACGCGGAAATATAAATATCTTCGGAGCTTGGGGAATAGTTGATCGGACGTAAAAAGCCGAATCCTTCTGATTGAATGATTTCAAGCACGCCCTCCATAAAAAACAATCCATCTTGTTCCGCACGCGCTTTCAAAATGGCAAAAATAAGCTCTTTTTTTGTTAGCTTACTGTAATAAGAAATTTTATATTGGCGAGCAAGCTCATAGAGCTCTTTCAGTTTCATATTTTCTAATGTAGAAAGTGTTAACTCCATTTCGACACCACACTTTTGCAATTTTTCATGTTCTTCCATACTCACTCCAAACCTTCAATTTATTATGAATTTTAAAACGGATGGGATGAAAAGAAGGCGATGAAGGCTGAAAATGAAGTAGAAATGGCAGAGCTTATTTTATGCACACGCAGCATGACTATTTTACCCTTTTTATCGTTTTTTAATCAACAGTTTTTTATTTCGTGATATAAAATAAGCAAGGGCGACAGGTTGAACCTTTTTCGCCCCGCTGGCATTCGCTTTTACTTGATGACTAAATTTGGTTTTTTCTTCAAGCTGTGCCGCCCTTCAATAAAACGAACGGTTCCTGATTTCGCACGCATCACAACGGAGTGAGTTTCGCCATATGCACCTTTAAATTGAACGCCTCGCAACAATTCCCCATCTGTTACGCCAGTTGCGGCAAAAATAGCGTCGTCGCCTTTCACCAAATCTTCCATGCGAAGCACTTTCGTTACATCAATCCCCATTTTTTTGCATCGTTCTACTTCCTGTTCATTTTGCGGCAATAATTTTCCTTGAATTTCTCCTCCCAAACATTTCAGTGCTACCGCAGCCAATACTCCTTCCGGCGCCCCGCCAGAACCGAACAAAATATCCACACCTGTATGGTCAAATGCGGTATTAATCGCAGCGGCAACATCGCCGTCATTAATCAGCTTAATGCGCGCTCCTGCTTCTCTTAGCTCAGCGATGAGCCGTTCATGGCGCGGCCTGTTTAATACGACAGCAACGACATCTTCAATATCTTTGTTTTTCGCTTTTGCAATCGCTTTTAAATTATCAATCACCGGTGCTTCAATATCAATCATTCCGACCGCCTCAGGACCGACGGCGATTTTATCCATGTACATGTCAGGAGCGTGAAGCAAATTGCCATGGTCCGCCACCGCAACGACCGCTAATGCGTTCCAACCTCCGGAAGCAACGATATTTGTTCCTTCTAGCGGATCTACTGCAACATCCACACGAGGCCCATAGCCGTTGCCGAGCTTTTCTCCAATATATAACATCGGTGCTTCGTCCATTTCTCCTTCACCGATGACGACCGTTCCCTTCATCGGAATGGTATCAAATACATCGCGCATGGCCGATGTCGCTGCTTCGTCTGCTTCGTTCTTTTTGCCTCGCCCCATCCATCGAGCGGCGGCAAGAGCAGCTGCTTCTGTGACACGAACCAGCTCCATGGATAAACTTCTTTCCATCGCCACTTCTCCCCTTCCCTTTGTTGCCTATGCATTTCTGACTTGTTCAATCTCTTCGTCCGTCATTTTTTCTCGCCAAATCGTTGCTCCTATGCTATTTAACTTTTCGACAAGATTGCTATATCCGCGGTCAATATGTTCTACTCCCGTAATTTCCGTAAGCCCTTCTGCCATTAAACCAGCAACAACAAGGGCTGCGCCTGCGCGCAAATCACTCGCTTTCACTTTTGCGCCTTGCAGCCGAACCGGACCGGTAATAATGGCGGAACGACCTTCCACCTTTATGTTCGCATTCATTCTGCGAAGTTCATCGACATGCTTAAAGCGGGCGCTATAAATCGTATCCGTGACAACGCTTGTCCCGTGCGCTTTTGTTAAAAGCGCTGTAAATGGTTGCTGTAAATCGGTTGGAAAACCAGGATAAACAAGCGTTTTCACATCTACTGCTTTTAAAGCTGGTACACTAGAAACAAGGATTTGATCGTCGCTCGTTTCCACATGCACGCCCATTTCGCGTAATTTTGCGGTCAATGATTCAACGTGCTGAGGAATAACGTTATCGATGATTACTTCCTTCCCCATCGCTGCCGCAGCAATCATATATGTACCAGCCTCAATGCGGTCCGGAATAATCGAATGACGACATCCTGATAATTTCTCAACACCGTCGATGCGAATGACATCGGTTCCGGCGCCTTTAATTTTTGCTCCCATGTTGGAAAGCAATGTCGCCACATCAATAATTTCCGGCTCTTTTGCAGCGTTTTCAATAATCGTCCGGCCTTTGGCGCGCACCGCGGCCAACATGATGTTAATCGTTGCCCCTACACTTACCACATCTAAAAAAATACGGGCACCTCGCAATTCCTCCGCGCGCAAATAAATCGCACCTTGCTCGTTCGTTACTTTCGCTCCTAGCGCCTCAAAGCCTTTAATATGCTGGTCAATCGGGCGCGGACCTAGATGGCAGCCTCCTGGCAGCCCGACAACCGCTTTTTTAAAACGACCAAGCATTGCTCCCATTAAATAATACGAAGCGCGCAATTTTTTTACTTTTCCATTCGGCAGCGGCATCGGTACCATATTGGTCGGATCGATGGCCGCTTTTTTGCCATCGAAATGGAACGTTCCGCCAATCTCTTTAATTAAGTCGCCTAAAATTCGCACATCAGAAATGTCCGGCAATCCTTCGATTGTAACCGGTGAATCAGCGAGAATCGTAGCAGGGATGAGGGCAACGGCGCTATTTTTTGCCCCGCTTACCTTGATCGTTCCCTGCAGCGGATCACCGCCGATAATTTTGATTTTTTCCATTATAGTCTCCCTTCTTTAACGAGAAGTTGACTTCTATTTTTGCCGATTCCAATCTGCTAGAAACTTTTCAATTCCTTGATCCGTCAACGGATGGTTAAACAATTGCATTAATACTTTGTACGGAACAGTAGCGATATGCGCTCCTCTTAGTGCTGCTTCTGTCACATGAAGCGGATGGCGAATGGAGGCAGCAATAATTTCTGTATCGATTCCGTGGATATTAAAAATGTTGGCAATGGTGGAAATGAGTTCAAAACCGTTATGACCGATATCGTCTAAACGGCCAAGAAATGGGGATACGTATGTTGCTCCGGCACGTGCTGCTAATAGCGCTTGGTTTGCTGTAAAAATTAATGTAACGTTCGTTTTAATCCCTTTTTCGCTAAATACCTTTACCGCTTTAAGCCCTTCTTTTGTCATCGGCACTTTAATCGTAATGTTCGGGGCAATTTTTGCTAGTTCTTCGCCTTCTTCGATCATTCCTTCTGCATCCGTGGAAATCACTTCCGCGCTAACCGACCCAGAAACAATGGACGTAATTTCGCGAAGACGATCATGGAATGGGACATTTTCTTTCGCAACAAGACTAGGGTTTGTCGTCACACCGGCTAAAATCCCAAGCTCATTCGCTTTTTTAATTTCTTCTAAATTTGCCGTATCGATAAAAAATTTCATGGCGATATCCTCCCTTATCATTGATGGGGCAAGAAAAGGAAACCGCGATAACGTCACAACGTTCGTTGTTCCGTTAGGCGGTTTTTCCTTTTTTACCAATGAAAATGTTATTGGACTGCTTTTCCGGAAGAACCAAACTCGCGCATTTTCCCGATTACTGTCGCTTTAATCGCATCGCGGCCAGGACCGATAATTTTGCGAGGGTCATATACTTTTTCGTCTTTCGCTAACAATTCGCGGACGACTTTTGTAAATGCCATTTGGTTTTCTGTATTGACGTTAATTTTGGATGTACCGAGAGAAATAGCACGTTGAATTTGTTCTGTTGGGATGCCTGTACCACCGTGAAGCACGAGCGGAACGCCAGTTAGATCACGAATTTGTTCCATTTCCGCAAAACCTAATTTTGGCTCCCCTTTATACGGACCGTGCACAGAACCTAATGCAGGAGCCAAGCAGTCAATTCCCGTCCGTTTGACTAATTCTTCACATTCTTTCGGATCCGCATAAATAATGTCTTTCCCAATAACATCATCTTCTTGGCCGCCGACCGTACCTAATTCTGCTTCTACCGATACACCGCGTGCATGAGCATATTCCACCACTTGAGAGGTGATTTTGACGTTTTCTTCAAATGGATGATGGGAGGCGTCAATCATGACAGAAGTAAAACCGGCATCGATTGCTTCTTTACATTTTTCGAAGCTAGAACCATGGTCAAGATGAATCGCTACCGGAACGGTAATATTCATATCTTCCATTAATCCTTTAACCATATTTACTACCGTTTTAAAACCGCTCATATAACGCGCCGCGCCTTCAGACACTCCGAGAATCACCGGTGACTTTTCTTCTTCTGCCGCGGCTAAAATCGCCTGCGTCCATTCTAAGTTATTAATGTTGAATTGACCGACAGCGTATTTTTCTTTCAACGCTTTATTAAGCATTTCTTTCATGGATACTAAAGGCATAGTAAAATCCTCCTTATGCTTTAACGTCTTCGCCTTTCTTAAATAGCTATGCGTTATTCCGGCGTGGTATATGTATGAAAGGCGTAAATGATCCTTACATTATAAGCATACCAACTTACAGACAAAACAGCAACATTGTAACTTAGAACAAACAATGACAACTTTCTTACGAAACTAAATGCTTTTTTACTGCCTCGCGCAAATCATCGATATCAAACGGTTTCGCAAAATGCATAATCGCGCCTAATTCTTTTGTTTCCTGAATCATATCGAGTTCTCCGTAAGCAGTCATAATAATCACTTTAATATCTGGATCAATTTCTTTTAATCGCTTTAATATTTCAATTCCATCCATTCCAGGAATTTTCATATCTAATAACACTAAATCGGGTTGATGTTTGCGGACAATTTCCAGCGCTTGTATGCCATTAGCGGCTTGATATGTCGTATATCCTTCTCTTTGAAACACTTCATTTAACAAAATGCGAATCCCGTATTGATCATCAACAATTAAAATTTTACTGCCCATCTCTATTATGCACCTCAATTCTTTGTTTTTCTTCCATGTTATTAGTTTCGCATCGTTCAGTTATTTTCCTGCCAAATTTTTTGCATTTGGATAAATTCCAATTAACAAATCATTTTATTATATAATAGCAACGAAAGGGGGACGAACAGTGAAAATTTTTACGACTCAAATGATCGGTTATTTGAAAAAAATTGCCGAAGAAGAAGAAATGGCATTCGAGGATGGGGCGCGTCTGCTCGCACAGGCGATCATCGGAGACGGACGCATTTTGCTTCACGGATTTCACGAAATGGAAGCCGTTGTCATCGAGGCTCTCTGCGGACAAGATAAGCTTCCAAAAGCGGTACGCTTAATGGAAAATGGACATCTTCGCAATGATATCGATGAAACGGATCGCGTTTTATTGATTGCGCGATTTTCCAATGATAAAGACGCCATCCGTCTTGCCGAACGATTAAAAGAACAAGGTCTTGAAATTGCCGCCATTTCCGCTGTGGTCAAAGACGAGCAACCCTCACTAGTTGACATTGCCGATGTCCATATCGATAGCAAATTGCTAAAGCCGATCGTTCCGAAAGACGACGGCAGCCGCATTGGCTTCCCGACGGTCATTACAGCCTCGTTTGCATACTATTGTCTGTTGCTTACCATTTATGACATTTTAGAAGAATACGAGTAAATAATAAAGGACTATCTAACCTATGCGGAAGATAGTCCTTTTTTGTGCAACCACAGTTATTGTTTTAATGATGCTTTAATAAAATCACGGAACAATGGTTGCGGTCTTGTCGGCCGTGATGTAAATTCCGGATGGAATTGGGCAGCGACGAACCAAGGATGATCTTTTAGCTCAATAATTTCGACGAGACGGCCGTCCGGACTTGTACCGGAAAAGACGAATCCGTGCTGTTCCATTATTTGACGATATTGATTGTTGAATTCATAACGATGGCGATGGCGTTCATAAATGACTTCATCTTGATATGCTTCGTAGGCAAGCGTTCCTTCTGACAATTTGCAAGGATAAAGACCTAGTCGAAGCGTTCCGCCTAAATCTTCTATATCCTTTTGTTCCGGCAATAAATCGATAATTGGATGAGGTGTATTCGGGTCAAATTCAGCGGAATGAGCTTCTTTCAGCCCCACTACATTGCGGGCAAACTCAATCGAAGCAAGCTGCATTCCGAGACAAATTCCGAGGAATGGAACTTTCTGCTCGCGCGCGTAACGAATCGCTTCAATTTTTCCTTCAATGCCGCGGTCGCCAAATCCGCCTGGCACGAGAATGCCGTCCGCATCGCTCAATAAGTCGGCTGCGTTTTCCTTATTTACATGCTCGGAGTTAATCCATTTAATATCAATATCGGTGTCAAACGCATATCCGGCATGACGCAACGCTTCTACTACAGAAATATACGCATCTTGCAATTCCACGTATTTTCCGACAAGCGCGATTTTCGTTGTCCGTGACAAATTGCGCACTTTTTCGACAAGCGCCTTCCATTCCGTCATGTCCGCTTCTTTACAGTCTAACTTCAAATGTTCACAAACGATTTGGTCTAATTTTTGCTCTTGTAGCATAAGCGGAACAGCGTATAAAGTATCCGCATCGCGCGCTTCAATGACCGCTTTCGGATCAATATCACAAAATAGCGCAATTTTCTCTTTCATATCTTGAGAAATTGGCATCTCGGTGCGAACGACGATGACGTTTGGTTGAATGCCAAGGCTCCGTAGTTCTTTTACGCTATGTTGGGTTGGTTTTGTTTTCATTTCGCCAGCCGCTTTAATATATGGAACAAGCGTACAATGAATGTACATTACATTGTCGCGGCCAACGTCGCTTTTGATTTGGCGAATCGCTTCTAAAAATGGCAACGACTCAATATCGCCGACCGTTCCGCCAATTTCCGTAATGACAACATCCGCATTGGTTTCTTGACCGGCCCGAAATACTCGTTCTTTAATTTCGTTCGTAATGTGCGGAATAACTTGCACCGTTCCTCCTAAATAATCCCCACGGCGCTCTTTTTTGATCACAGCGGAATAAATTTTTCCCGTTGTTACGTTGCTATATTTATTTAAGTTAATATCAATAAAGCGCTCGTAGTGTCCTAAATCGAGGTCCGTTTCTGCGCCATCGTCGGTAACGAACACTTCTCCATGTTGATACGGACTCATCGTTCCCGGGTCTACATTGATATATGGGTCAAACTTTTGAATCGTTACGTTCAAGCCGCGATTTTTTAATAACCGGCCTAACGACGCCGCCGTAATCCCTTTTCCTAACGATGATACGACACCGCCGGTAACAAAAATATATTTTGTCATATTGTGTTCCCCCCTGCCGAAATATATATAACAGTTTAAGTGTGTGCCAAATACAAAAATAAAAAACGCTCCGCTTACGTATATGTAAGGGAGCGATATATTTGTACTGTCTGTTTTTAAGAGCCCAGATAAGATTTTACATAGTTCCATGGATAAAGTCAAGAGAATATTACTCGTCTTCTTCCGGGACGTCTATATCTAAATCTTCGTCCAGTTCGTCATCCCCTAAGTCAAATTCATCGTCATCAAGAAGTTCGTCATCAAACGCCTCGTCGTCGTCGAGATCAAATTCGTCATCATCGAGAAGCTCGTCTTCATCAAGATCAAGCTCGTCTTCATCATATTCGTCAAGATCATCATAATCGATATCTTCATCATCGATAATATCATCGTAATCCTCATAATCATCAAGGGCTTTTTTCTTCTTCGGCTTGGCGATCATTACCGTTTCATCTTCTGTTTGATCAAACGGATACCAAACGCGCAGACCCCAGACATTTTCTCCAACACAAATAAAACGACCGTCAATATTTAAATCTGTATAATATTGAGCAAGCCGCTGTTTTACTTCTTGCTCCGATAAACCAATTAGCGCAGCAACTTCATTCACAAGCTGTTGGAACGATAACGCTTCCCTTTTTTCAGATAAAACGAGACTAGCGAGTTCCACAAACGACATTTCTCGCAATTCCTCTTGAGAGTATTGCTGCAAACTCAAATTCGGCACTCCCTTTCCTATGTAAACTGACGATGAATGCGATTCGAATACATACCATTCATTATAAACAAATTCTCGTTGTTTATGCTAGATGTTTACTGAAAAAAATGCGAATTTCCTCATAAAATTGTTTTGACAATCGTAGAAAGCATGTTTTGCAGCGAAATTGTAGATCATAACCCATATTTTTTATGCCATGAAAAAAGGAAATCGGCAAGCGATTTCCTTTTTTCAACGTTACATATTGCGGCGATATTGACCGCCAACTTCATAGAGAGCGCGCGTAATTTGTCCAAGGCTTGCGACCTTTACGGTTTCCATTAGCTCTTCGAAAATATTGCCGCCACTAATCGCGACTTGTTTGAGACGCTCTAGCGCCGCATCTACTTTATCTTTATTTCTCTCTTGGAATTCACGCAAGTTCTTAATTTGCAATTCTTTTTCTTCATATGTCGCGCGCGCTAGCTGTATATTGTTCAGCTCTTCTTCAGACGGCGGGTTCGGGTTGAGATATGTGTTTACTCCAATAATCGGAAGCTCGCCGCTATGTTTTTTCATTTCATAATACATCGATTCGTCTTGAATTTTTCCGCGCTGATATTGCATTTCCATCGCGCCTAACACGCCGCCGCGGTCGTTGAGGCGCTCAAACTCTTTTAACACTGCTTCTTCGACTAAATCGGTAAGCTCTTCAATAATGAAAGAGCCTTGAAGCGGGTTTTCGTTTTTCGCGAGACCAAATTCTTTCGTAATGATTAGCTGAATCGCCATTGCTCGGCGGACCGACTCTTCGGTCGGTGTTGTGATCGCTTCATCATAGGCATTGGTGTGCAGCGAGTTGCAGTTATCATAAATCGCTATTAACGCTTGCAATGTTGTGCGGATATCATTAAAATCAATCTCTTGCGCATGAAGCGACCGGCCTGATGTTTGAATATGATATTTCAGCTTTTGACTGCGTTCGTTTGCTCCATATTTTTCCCGCATGGCGATCGCCCAAATGCGGCGCGCCACCCGGCCGATAACCGAATATTCCGGATCTAAGCCGTTGCTGAAGAAGAACGAAAGGTTTGGCGCGAAATCATCAATTTTCATGCCGCGGCTTAAATAATATTCGACGTACGTAAAGCCGTTGGCAAGCGTAAATGCAAGCTGTGTAATCGGATTTGCTCCTGCTTCGGCGATATGATATCCCGATATCGAAACAGAGTAATAGTTGCGAACTTTATTTTTAATAAAGTATTCTTGAATGTCGCCCATCATTCTTAAGGCGAAATCGGTGGAGAAAATACACGTATTTTGTCCTTGGTCTTCTTTTAAAATATCAGCTTGCACCGTACCGCGCACCGTTTGCAGCGTATATGCTTTTACTTCTTCGTACTCTTCTTTCGTAAGCGGGCGGCCTAGCTCTTTTTCCCGCTTTTCGACTTGCTGGTCAATTGCCGTATTCATAAACATCGCTAAAATAATCGGTGCTGGACCGTTGATTGTCATCGATACGGACGTTAGCGGGTCGCATAAGTCAAAGCCTTTATATAATTTTTTCATGTCATCGAGCGTACAGACGCTGACGCCGCTTTCCCCAATTTTCCCGAAAATGTCTGGCCGGTAATCTGGGTCTTCACCGTAAAGCGTTACCGAGTCAAACGCGGTGCTTAGGCGCTTCGCTTTATCTTCTTTACATAAATAATGGAAGCGACGGTTCGTCCGTTCTGGCGTTCCTTCCCCGGCAAACTGCCGTTTCGGATCTTCTCCCTGCCGTTTAAATGGAAAGACGCCTGCTGTATATGGGAACGAACCCGGAACGTTTTCTTTATACACCCAGCGCAAAATTTCGCCATAGTCTTTGAATTTCGGCAACGCCACTTTTGGAATATCTAATCCTGATAAACTTTTGGTCGTTAAGTCCGTTACGATTTCTTTATCGCGAACTTTAGTCACGAATTGTTTTGCGGAGTATTTTGCCTTCAAGTCTTCCCATGAATCAAGAATTCGTTTTGATTCCGGCGTTAGTTCGTTTTCGTAATGTTGTTTGAGCGTCTCTAAAGACGCGATGACGTCTTCGCTTTCACCGCGCTCTTTTGCCGCTTCAATCGCTCCTTCGATTTGGAATAAGCGGCGCGCGATTTCTACTTGCCGTTCGACGCGTTTATGATAGTTGCGAACGGTTTCGGTAATTTCGCGCAAATAGTAGCGGCGTTCGCTCGGAATAATGACGTTATGTTTTTCGACATTCGATACGGTTTTTAAGCTTGTTTTCCAATTGGTTCCTGCTTTTTGATTAATGAGGTCAACAAGCGCCACAAATAGCGTATTCGTTCCCGGGTCGTTAAATTGACTCGCAATCGTGCCATATACCGGCATTTCGGAAAGGTCTTTATCAAATAATTGATGACTGCGCTGATATTGTTTTTGCACTTGACGCTTCGCATCTTCGGAGCCTTTTCGTTCAAATTTGTTAATGACGATTAAATCCGCATAATCAATCATATCGATTTTTTCAAGCTGTGTTGGCGCTCCGAATTCACTTGTCATCACATACATCGAAATATCACATACTTCGGTAATCGCCGCGTCACCTTGGCCGATCCCGCTTGTTTCGACGATAATTAAATCAAACCCTGCCGCTTTGACGACCGAGATGGCATCTTTAATCGCAAGCGACAATTCGGAACGGGAATTTCGCGTCGCTAAACTGCGCATATACACGCGCGGTGTGTTGATCGAATTCATGCGAATGCGGTCACCTAAAAGCGCGCCGCCTGTTTTTTGTTTCGTCGGGTCAATCGATAAAATCGCGATTTTAATATCTGGTATTTCGTTTAAGAAACGGCGGACAAGCTCATCGGTAAGCGAACTCTTTCCCGATCCGCCTGTACCGGTAATTCCGATAACTGGCACCGGTTTCGTCAGCTCTTTTACTTTTTCCATCACTGTTTCCATCGCCGCAGCTGCTTCATTCGTCACATCAACACGGTTTTCACATAGCGTGATCAAGCGAGCGATCGCCTGAACGTCCCCTTTTGGCAGCCGCTCTAATTCATCGGTAATTTCTGTTACAGTCGGAAAATCACATTCTTCGAGCATGAGGTTAATCATGCCTTGCAATCCGAGCTTGCGGCCATCTTCCGGCGAAAAGATACGCGCAATTCCGTATTCGTGCAACTCTTTTATTTCCCTTGGAATAATGACGCCGCCGCCACCGCCGTAAATGCGGATGTGGGAAGCGCCACGTTCTTGAAGCAGGTCATACATATATTTGAAAAATTCCATATGTCCGCCTTGATAGGAAGATACCGCAATTCCTTGCACATCTTCTTGAATAGCGGCATTCACAATTTCATTAGCGGAACGGTTATGTCCTAAATGAATCACTTCCGCTCCACTTGCTTGTAAAATGCGGCGCATGATGTTAATCGATGCGTCATGTCCGTCAAATAAGCTAGAAGCTGTCACAAAACGAACATGATGCTTTGGACGGTAAATATGTGCCACCCTTTCTCCCCCTTTGTCATGATGACCGTTTCTCCATAATTCCCTTTAGCAATAATTCCGTTTGCAATGCAATGTATTCATCGAGCGTATACATTTTTTGCAGCGCCCAGCGGCGGAACGCCCACATTTGCCCTAGAACAAAGATGTTATGGGCGAACAATTTAATTTCTTGTTCTGTTAGTTGAAATACCCCATTGTCGACACACGTCTGCAAAATTTTTTCAAACATCGCGACCATTTGTATTTCCTTATTGAGCACATATGGCAGCGATTCTTTACTAAGCGATTTTGCTTCTTGATACATTACAAGCACTTCGTCTTGCAAATCATCGATGACTTTAAAATAACGGGCAATCGCTAATTTAAAGCTTTCCAATGTCCCGTGATGGGTGTCGATATCTTTTTCCATCCGTTCGCGCACTTCGTCATATATACGGTCACAGACAAGATATAAAACATCTTCTTTTTGGCGAATGTATTCATAAAGCGTTCCAATGCTAAACCCCGAGGCTTTCGCGATCTCTCTCGTTGTCGTGCGGTGAAATCCTTTTTGTTTAAACAAGGCAATGGCCCCTTTAATCATTTGATTACGGCGTTTTTTCACCAGTTTTTCATCTTTTACGGACGCTATCACTTCCCGTTTTTTCATATGCATCACCTGTATGCCGCGGAATGCTTATCTTGTAAGCATCCGCGAAATAACGAGACGTTGAATTTCTTGCGTTCCTTCATAAATTTGTGTAATTTTTGCGTCGCGCATAAACCGTTCGACTGGATAATCTTTCGTATAGCCATAGCCTCCGAAAATTTGCACGGCATCGACCGTTACTTTCATCGCTGTATCGCCGGCAAACAATTTCGCCATCGCCGATGCTTTGCCGTATGGAAGACCGTTTGTTTCGAGCCATGCCGCTTGATACGTAAGCAGGCGCGCCGCTTCGATGGCGGTCGCCATATCAGCAAGTTTAAAAGCAACTCCTTGCTGTTCAGCGATCGGTTTGCCAAATTGCACCCGTTGTTTTGCATATTCAATCGCTGCGTCTAAGGCTCCTTGCGCGATACCGACCGCTTGTGCAGCGATTCCATTTCGGCCGCCGTCAAGCGTCATCATCGCGATTTTAAATCCTTCCCCTTCTTGCCCGAGAAGGTTTTCTTTCGGAATGCGGCAATCTTCAAAAATAAGCTCGGTTGTCGGCGATGAACGAATGCCGAGTTTTTTCTCTTTTTTCCCGATCGAAAAGCCTGGTGTGCCTTTTTCAACGATAAAGGCGCTGATTCCTTTATGGCGCTTTTCTGGATCGGTTACGGCGAACACCACGTAAATTTCTGCTTCGCCGCCGTTGGTGATCCATACTTTCGAGCCGTTTAGCACGTAATAGTCGCCATCTCTTACAGCTCTCGTTTTCATGGAGGCGACGTCCGAACCGGCACCTGGTTCCGAAAGGCCATATGCGCCAAGTTTTTCACCTGTCGCAAGCGCGCGCAAATATTTTTGCTTTTGCTCTTCTGTGCCGAATTTGTAAATCGGCCAGCTTGCGAGTGAAATGTGCGCAGACAACGTTACCCCGGTAGACGCGCATACTCTCGATAACTCCTCTACTGCGATGACATACGCTAAATAATCGCTGCCGATACCGCCGTACTCTTCCGGCCATGGAATTCCGGTAAGGCCTAATTCAGCCATTTTATTAAAAATTTCGCGGTCAAATCGTTCTTCTTCATCCCGTTCGGCTGCAGTCGGTGCTACTTCTTTTTCAGCAAATTCGCGCACCATTTTTCTTATCATTTCATGCTCTTCACTTAACTGAAAGTTCATAATCCCGATCCCCCATTTATTTATTGATATAAATATTTGCTAATGACTAGACGTTGAATTTCGCTTGTTCCTTCGTAAATTTCACAAATTTTTGCATCGCGGAACAACCGCTCGACCGGATAATCTTTCGTATAGCCATTGCCACCGAAAATTTGCACCGCTTCAATGGCGTTTTCCATCGCCGTTCTGGAGGCAAACAATTTCGCCATCGATGCTTCTTTTCCGCATGGGAGGCCTTGCGCGCGCAAAAACGCGGCATGATAGACAAGCAGTTTCGCCGCTTCGACCGCTGTCGCCATATCGGCAAGCTTAAAAGCAACGCCTTGCTGTTCGGCGATCGGTTTGCCAAACTGGATGCGTTCTTTCGCATAAGCGGTCGCATGTTCGAGCGCCGCTTCGGCAATGCCTAGCGATTGCGCGGCGATGCCAATGCGTCCGACATCGAGGTTAGCCATTGCGATTTTAAAGCCTTGCCCTTCTTCGCCAAGCAAGTTTTCTGCCGGCACTTTCGCGTCTTCCAGCGTAATTTGCACCGTCCGTGAACCATGAAGCCCCATTTTTTTCTCGTCTTTGCCAATGATAAATCCCGGCGTATCTTTTTCGACGATGAAGGCGGAAATGCCGCGGCTTCCTTTTTCATTCGGATCGGTGCGGGCAAATACGATATACGTATCCGCCTCCCCGCCGTTGGTGATAAAAATTTTCGAGCCGTTTAAAATGTAGTAGTCTCCTTGGCGGACCGCTTTCGTTTTTAAACTTTTCGCATCCGATCCGGCGCCCGGTTCAGTAAGGCAAAAAGCGCCTAAATATTCGCCGCTGGCTAATTTTGGAACGTATTTTTTCTTCTGCTCTTCCGTTCCAAAGTATAAAATCGGATTGGTGCCGACCGACGTATGCACCGATAAAATGACACCAACTGTAGCGCTAACTTTCGAAATTTCATGGATGGCGATAATGTAGGAAATAAAGTCCATTCCCGCACCGCCGTACTCTTCAGGAACGGTAATTCCCATCAAACCGAGTTCGGCCATTTTGTTTAAAATCGGGCGCGGAAATTCGCCTTGTTCCATACGTTCAACAAATGGAGCGATTTCCGTTTGCGCGAATTCTTGCACCATCTTCCGCATCATTTCTTGCTCTTCTGTAAAGTGTAAATTCATGTATGCCACCTTCTTTGCTGATTAATCGTACGTGTAAAAACCTCTGCCTGTTTTGCGGCCAAGCCAGCCGGCTTTCACATATTTGCGCAATAACGGGCATGGGCGGTATTTATCATCGCCAAATCCTTCATGAAGTGTTTCCATAATGTATAAGCACGTGTCCAGCCCGATAAAATCCGCTAATGTCAACGGCCCCATCGGATGGTTCATGCCAAGCTTCATTACTTCATCAATCGCTTCTTTTGTCGCGACCCCTTCATATAACGCGTAAATCGCTTCGTTAATCATCGGCATGAGCACGCGGTTCGAGATAAAGCCTGGGAAGTCATTGACTTCCACCGGAACTTTGTTCAGCTTGCGCGTAATCGCTTCAATCGTTTCATATACTTCATCGGCGGTAGCCAATCCGCGGATAATTTCTACAAGTTTCATTACAGGAACCGGATTCATAAAGTGCATGCCAATCACTTTTTCCGGCCGCTTCGTCGCCGCTGCGATTTCCGTAATTGGCAGTGAAGATGTGTTTGTCGCCAAAATCGTGTGCGGCGGAGCAATTTCATCAAGCTGGGCAAACAACTTTGTTTTAACATCCATGTTTTCGACGACCGCTTCAATGACTAAATCGGCTTTCGCGGCGTTTTGCAAATCGGTTGAAGGAGTAAGCCGCGACAATGTCGCCTCTTTTTCCTCTTCTGTCAATTTTCCTTTTTCGACTTGGCGTGACAGCAATTTTTCGATATTCGCCAATCCTTTGTCGAGCTGTTGTTGGCTAATATCATGCAAGAAAACGTCGTATCCTGCCATCGCGCACACTTGCGCAATGCCAGATCCCATTTGTCCTGCACCGATAACCATAATCGTTTTGACGTCCATTGTTCCACATCCCCTATCCTTAGTCATTTCTAAGTGAAGTACAGTTTGTCTGATGGAATATCGAGACCATTGCTTTTCTTATTGTCTAGCTCCAGAGGCTAGCTCCCTTGTGCGAAATAACCTTCGCTTGAAGTGCAAGCACTTCCGCGCGCAAAGAACATTTCGCTTCGAGGGAGCCAGGATGGCGACATTTCGCCGTTGCCCACAGGATGCGGGCCGCCTTTAGGCGAAATTGCGCTGCCTCCGCTTTTCTCTCTGTCTAGCTCCGGCGGCAACACATTGAGTTAACTTCCCTGAACAACCCACGCAAGACCAAACTTTGTTTGGTCTGAGCCTCCTCGCGGGCCCTCCAGCGCGTTTCGCGGAGCCAGGACGGCGACATTTCGCCGTTGCCCGCAGGATGCGGGCCGCCTTTAGGCGAAATTGGGGCGACCTCAGCTTTTCTATACTTGTACCATAATGGCATCGCCTTGACCGCCGCCGCTGCAAATCGCCGCGATTCCGATGCCGCCGCCACGGCGTTTTAATTCGTGAATCAATGTAATGATAATGCGCGCACCGCTTGCGCCGATCGGATGGCCTAATGCGACCGCGCCGCCATTGACGTTCACTTTTTCTGGATCGATGCCAGCGATTTTGATGCTAGCCAATGCAACTGCGGCAAACGCTTCGTTAATTTCGAATAAATCGATGTCATTGACCGTTTTCCCTGTTTTGCGAAGCAATTCGTTAATCACAAGCCCTGGCGTTTTCGGAAAGTCTTTTGCTTCCACTGCAATCGATGTGTGTGCCAAAATCGTTGCGAGCGGTTTTCTTCCTTCCCGCGCCGCTCTTTCCTCGCTCATTAACACGAGCGCCGCAGCACCATCATTGACCCCAGGTGCATTCCCCGCTGTTACCGTCCCTTCTGGGTCAAATACAGGCGGAAGCTTCGCCAGCTTTTCGAGAGATGTATCTTTTCTTGGTGCTTCGTCATGCTCCACCAATAGCGGCGCTCCTTTACGTTGCGGAACTTCCACTGGTACGATTTCTTCCGCTAATAATCCGGCTTCCATCGCGGCGATCGCCCGCTGATGGCTGCGGTATGCCCACTCATCTTGTTCTTTGCGGGAAATTTCTAATTCTTTCGCCGTTTCACCACCGTACACACCCATATGCACACCGGTGAAACTGCATGTCAGCCCGTCATACACCATTAAATCTTTTACGGTAGAATCGCCCATTCGTAATCCCCAACGAGCATTTGGTAAAATATATGGCGCGTTGCTCATCGATTCCATTCCGCCTGCGACGATGACTTCCGCATCTCCTAGGCGGATAATTTGATCACCAAGAGTAACGCTCCGCATTCCTGAAGCGCATACTTTATTAATCGTTTCCGTCCGCACCTCCCATGGAATGCCGGCATAACGCATCGCTTGACGGGATGGAAGCTGTCCTTGTCCACCTTGCAGCACCGTTCCTAAAATCACCTGATCGACCTGCTCACCGCTAATGTTAGCTCGATGAAGCGCCTCTTTGATCGCAATGCCGCCAAGCTCGGGTGCCGTAAGCGGCTGCAGTGCTCCACCGAATTTTCCAAACGGTGTGCGAACCCCACTTAAAATAACCGTTTTTCCCATAAAACCTCTCCCCTTTGTTTATATGTCTTGACCACCAGTTCAAGAAAGCGATTACAACAATGCAGACTGAACGCTCGCTCGATGTTGATGGTCAAGAGAAGGTGTACATTGGAGCGCACACCCTCTCTATCTATTATACTAATATTTTAAAAAATGAGAATTATATATTCAATTCTTTTTTATGAAGCGGCTTCCTTTTCTTCGCCAAATACGGATTTAGCAAGCAGTTCTGCGACATCGTAAGTAGTGACGCGATCTTCGACTTCTTTTGCTTTTGTACCGTCGGTTAACATCGTTAAGCAGTATGGACAGCCAGCGCTGATGACCGTTGGGTTGACGGCAAGCGCTTGTTCTGTACGAGCAACATTAATCCGATTGCCTGTTGTTTCTTCCATCCACATTAAACCGCCGCCTGCACCGCAGCACATGCCTCGTTCGCGGTTACGTTCCATTTCCACGAGCTCCACGCCCGGAATTGCTTGCAAAATTTTACGCGGCGCATCGTACACATCGTTGTAGCGGCCTAAATAACAGGAGTCATGGAAAGTAACTCTTTCTTTTACTTCGTATTTTGGTACTAATCTGCCTTCTTCAATAAGCTTCGCAAGCAGTTCTGTATGATGGTATACTTCCGCTTCTAATCCAAAATCAGGATATTCGTTTTTAAACGTGTTGTACGCGTGCGGGTCGATCGTCACAATCTTTTTCACGCCCGCTTTTTCAAATTCCGCGATATTGTTGGCCGCGAGTTCCTGGAATAAAAATTCGTTTCCTAAGCGACGTGGCGTGTCGCCAGAGTTTTTCTCTTTATTTCCTAAAATCGCAAATTTCACACCAGCTTCGTTTAACAATTTCGCAAACGCCAAAGCGATTTTTTGGCTGCGGTTGTCAAATGCCCCCATTGAGCCGACCCAGAATAAATATTCAAACTCTTCGCCAGCTTTTTTCGCTTCTTTTACTGTTGGAATATGCACATCATCGCGAAGCTCGCGCCAGTTTTCTTTCTCTTTGCGGTTGAGTCCCCATGGGTTTCCTTGACGTTCGATATTGGTCATCGCCCGCTGCGCATCTGGGTTCATTCTTCCTTCCGTCAGCACAAGATAGCGGCGCAAATCAATAATTTTGTCGACATGCTCGTTCATGACCGGGCATTGGTCTTCACAGTTGCGGCATGTCGTACAGGCCCAAATTTCCTCTTCGGTAATGACGTCGCCGATGAGGCTTGGCATCTCCAATGCCGCCGCTTGTTCCTGCACTCCTTGCGCGGCAAACGCCAATTGGTTACCTCTCGTATTTTTAAAGGCAAACGTCGGCACCCACGGAGCGCGGGACGTAACGGCCGCCCCTTTTTCAGTCAGGTGGTCGCGCAGTTTTAAAATTAGATCCATTGGCGACAACATTTTCCCAGTTCCTGTTGCCGGACACATGCTTGTGCATCGTCCGCATTCGACACAGGCGTATAAATCGATGAGCTGCTTTTGCGTAAAATCTTCAATTTTTCCGACGCCAAACGCTTCCTGCGTTTCATCTTCAAAATCGATTTTCGACAGCTTTGGCCGGGACAAACGGCTGAAAAAGACATTAATCGGCGCAGCAATTAAATGAGCATGCTTCGATTGTGGTACATATACTAAAAATGTAAGCAAAATCAATAAGTGCACCCACCAAGCGATAAAGAACAATACGGCTGCACCTGTTTCGCCGACCCAGCTGAAAGCGCCAGCGATGAATGATGCGACCGGTTCGCTCCACGAGGCTTCCTCACCGTGCCAAATCATGCTCATTCCATTTCCAAACAAGACGGAGATCATTAATCCGCCGATAAAAATCAACACTAGGCCAGCTTTGAAATCTCGTTTTAAACGGACGAGTTTTTCAATATAGCGGCGATAAAACGCGGCGAACACTGCGATCAAAATGAGCAAAGTAACGATTTCTTGGAAAAACGTAAAGCCTGGATAAAGCGGCCCTAACGGAAGATGCGCCCCAGGGACAAGACCTTTAATAATAAAGTCAATCGCCCCGAATTGAACAAGAATAAACCCGTAGAAAAACATAACGTGAATGATTCCGCTTTTTTTATCCTTTAATAGCTTTTTCTGTCCAAATACGTTCACCCAAATTTTTTGGAGACGCTCTTTTACTTTGTCATCAAACTCGACTTTTTTACCGAGTTTAATGTAAGCGGCACGAGTTTTAACCAAGTAGACAAACAAGTAGACAGCGTAAGCGGTTACAATTAAAAATGCGAGAAAATTAATGACTAACAGTGAATTCATTATTGTCTCCCCTTCCCCCTTTGAATCGATGAGATGATCATCAAAAATATTGACAACAGAATAAATTTTCAGAATTATAACTTTGTGTTTATTTTACATAATGAATGAGCATTCAGTCAATAATGTTTTTACAAGTTGTCCTGCTATTTTTTCTCATGACGGGTACATTAATAAATAACGATGTAATCAGGAGGGCACGAAATGATTGTACTTTTCGTTATTGTTATTATATTAGCGCTAATTTATCTCGATGACAAGCTGGGAGAATACTTTTACAAAAAGAAAAAAGAAAAAATCGTGTATCCAGAGCGCCAAAGCGATCTTTCTTTTTTCATAAACGGTACACATCTATTTGCCGATTATTTTGCAGAAATTCGCAAGGCAACACATCATATACACATTTTGTTTTATATCGTGAAGACGGATGAAATTAGCCAGCAATTTTTTCAATTGTTAAAACAAAAAGCAGAAGAAGGCGTTCGCGTTCGTCTTCTTGTCGATTGGGTCGGCAGCTTCGGATTGCCAAAAAAATTGATACGTTCCTTAAAAGAAAGCGGCATCGAATTCGCATATGCACATAAACCTCGTTTTCCATTTTTCTTTTATCGGCTAAACCGGCGGAATCACCGGAAAATTACCGTCATTGATGGAAAAATCGGATATATAGGCGGCTTTAATATCGGCAAAGAATATGTTGGACAAGATCCAAAATTCGGCGAGTGGCGTGATTACCATTTGAAAATAGTAGGAGAAGGGGTTGGCGATTTACAAATGCAGTTTTGCCGTGATTGGAAAGAAGCGACAAATACATCGATTGTGGAAGATCAATATTTCCCTCCTCTTCAAAAAGGAACGGTTTCTCACCAGTTTGCTGCCACGAACGGTTATTTGTTAGAACAACAATTCATCGATCTCATTCGCCAAGCGAAAAAAGAATTGATCATTGGAAGTCCGTATTTTATCCCTAGCAGCGCTGTGATGAACGCACTGCTTGATGCACTCTCCCGCGGAGTAAAGGTGACGATTCTCGTACCGTTAAAAGCCGATCACTTATTTGTCAAAGAAGCCGCATATCCTTATTTTTACCGCCTTTTAAAAGCTGGAGCACATATTTATCGGTTTTATCAAGGATTTTATCACGCCAAAACGATGGTCATTGACGAAGATTGTTGTGATATCGGTACGACTAACTTTGATAAACGAAGCTTTTTCTTAAATAGCGAAATCAATTGTTATATTTATGATCGCAATTTTGTGCAGCAAGTAAAAGAAGCGATCAGGCATGATCTGGCTCGCTCGGAACCGCTGACGCTCGATTTTTGGAAAAAGCGCACATTATGGCAGCGCGGCAAAGAATCGATATCTACCCTCCTTTCTGCATGGCTGTAGCGTATGATTTAAAAAACAATGTTGAGGGAATCGCCCTCAACATTGTTTTATTTCCAAAAATAACTTACCCATTCAAACACTTTCATTCCTAGGTATACTCCAACAATGCCAGCAATGCCCGCTAATGCTGGAGGAGCAGGGATCGGCAAACGAAACAGCGTAAATAAGAAACCGACCACGATGCCTGTCACTAATGATAAAATCACTTCTTTCATCGGTTTTCCTCCATGTGTGCTTTTTTATTGTCATTATGCCCATAAGAAAGAGGGGTCACTCTGAAAGTCCCCCTCTATCCCATGTCTATTGTATCATTATTGTCGAAAAACGTCTTCCGTTTTTACTGCTTTCCGTCTTTCACGCTGATCCGCCGATTTTCTTACATCTTTTCTGGAGCGGATACGCCAATGAGCGCTAAAGCGTTTTGTAGCGTGATTTGGACGGCTTTCATTAACGCTAAACGGGCACGGCTTTTTTCGATGTTTTCTGGATCTAGTACTTTTTCTGCATTGTAAAAGCTATGCAATGCTGATGCTAACTCAAAAACATAGCCAGTGATCCGATGCGGCATCCGTTTGATCGCCGCTTCCGAAACTGCGCTTGGAAATTCCCCTAGTTTTTTCAATAGCTCGATTTCTTTTTCGGTTTGGATATAATCAAGCTGCAAATCTCCTTCGTACGATAACTGCAGTTCTTCCCCTTGACGAAGAATGCTAGAAACGCGCGCATGAGCGTATTGTACGTAGTACACTGGGTTTTCATTCGACTGCGATACGGCAAGGTCCATATCAAAGTCTAAATGGGTGTCACTTGAGCGCATCGCAAAGAAGTAACGCGTCGCGTCAAGACCGACTTCTTCCATTAATTCGCGCATGGTCACCGCTTTTCCGGTCCGTTTGCTCATTTTCACTCTTTCGCCGTTTTGATACAAATTGACTAATTGAATGATTTCGACTTCGAGCACGTCAGGATCATAGCCAAGCGCCTCAATTGCCGCCTTCATCCGAGGAATATAACCATGGTGGTCTGCGCCCCAAATGTTAATGATTTTTGTAAAGCCGCGACGCAGCTTGTCTTGGTGGTAGGCGATATCCGGCAACAAATACGTATATGTACCGTCTTTCTTAATTAAGACGCGGTCTTTGTCGTCGCCAAACGTTGTCGAACGGAACCATGTCGCGCCATCTTTTTCGTAAATATGCCCGCGTTCGCGCAATATGGCTAACGTTTCATCAATTTTTCCGCTTGTGTATAAAGATGTCTCCGAATACCAAACGTCAAACGTCACGCGGAAGTCTGCCAAATCTTTTTTAATCTTTTCTAATTCATAATTGAGTCCGTACTCGCGGAAAAAGGCGAGACGTTCTTGTTCATCCATATGAACATACTTGTCGCCATGCTCCTCGGCGAGCTTTTTCCCGATTTCGATAATATCTTCGCCATAATAGCCGTCCTCCGGCATTTCTTTATCGATCCCGAGCGCTTGGAAATAACGAGCTTCCACTGATTTCGCCAAATTGTAAATTTGATTTCCGGCATCGTTAATATAATATTCGCGCGTTACGTCAAACCCCGCTTTTTCTAAAATATTGCATAAAGAATCTCCAACCGCCGCGCCGCGCGCATGCCCTAAATGCAAGTCCCCAGTCGGATTCGCGGAAACAAACTCCACTTGGACTTTTTGTCCTTTTCCGACATTTGTTTCACCGTAAGATGCACCGGCTTGAATAATCGTTGGAATGAGCTCCGTAAGGTAACGGTTGTCCATGTAAAAGTTAATGAAGCCAGGACCGGCAATATCAATTTTTTCAATCGACGCTTTTGTTTTATCCATATGCTGGACGATTTCTTCGGCAATTGCGCGCGGAGGTTTTTTTGCAATGCGCGCTAGCTGCATCGCCATATTTGTCGAGTAATCCCCATGCGCTTTCTCTCTCGGTACTTCCAAAATGACATCTGGCACTTCTTCCTCCGCAGCAAGCCCTGCGCTTACGACAGCGCGTTTAATTTCCTCTTTAATGCGTTCTTTCATTTGTTCGACAATATTCATGAATCTATGCCTCCTTAAACATGATCGTCATCGCATGACGTCCTGCTTGTTCGTTTTGCATCTCCAATTGATACGATAAAAATAGGTGTCCTTTCTTTCTTTTTTCATTATACCGAAATTCAATATTGTCCGTTTTTGTTTTTATCGTCCACTGTCCAAACGGAGTATGGTAGTGTCCAGTCGTTTCTTCTGTTTTGCGAAAGACATGGCGCATCCGAACCGCTCCGGACCGCATTACGACAACTTCATGATCCGTTATTTTCATCACCGTGTTTACTTTGCCTAGTTCTTGCTGTTCCTCAAATTGCAAATAAACGGCATTTTCTTTTATGTAGTAAAATCCTTCCGTTTCCAAAGCAACCGTTTCTTTGCGAAATCCGTCGCGAATATTGGTAATTTGCTTGAGGCGAATAGGAATTCCGTGTTGCTTTTCCATCAAGGACACATCCTTATGATCCAAAACAAGTAATAACTAACTTTATTAAGTATAAAGGAATCGTTTCCTAATGTTCAAGAGGATGAGACGTGCGGATCATGAATAAATCGTAAGTATCGGTCTATATTCCCAAAAAATATAAAAAATCCTGCCTTTTTCAATCAAAGGCAGGATTTTCGTTGCAAATATTTTGTCATGGGCATATCTCGCTACCATAGCAAGGATGCTTTTTGCCTGCGCCAGAAAAACGACCTTCCACCTCGTTTATGCGTTCCGTTTTTGCACCCAGCCGAGAATCATTTCGCGAATGAGTTTGCTTGCGGTGTTGGCGGTTTGTTCCGAATGGTCGTAAATAGGAGCTACTTCCACTAAATCCGCTCCGACGACGCGAACATCCGATTTCGCGATTTCATGGATCGCCGCCAACAGTTCTTTAGACGTAATGCCGCCGGCGTCGACCGTTCCCGTGCCCGGGGCATGGGCAGGGTCCAAAACGTCGATGTCAATCGTCACGTACACCGGACGTCCAGCTAGCTTTGGAAGCACTTCTTTTAGCGGCTCGAGCACTTCAAATTTTGCGATGTACATCCCGTTCTCTTTCGCCCACTCGAATTCTTCTTTCATGCCAGAACGAATGCCGAACGAAAATACGTTGGTCGGGCCGATAAGCTCTGCTACTTTGCGAATCGGCGTCGCATGGGACAGCGGTTCGCCCTCATAATGTTCACGCAAGTCGGTATGAGCGTCCATATGGATGACCGCTAAATCGGGATATTTTTTATATACCGCTTTAATGACCGGCCAAGAAACGAGATGTTCGCCGCCGATGCCAAGCGGGAATTTATCGGCCGCTAAAATTTTATCCACGAAGTCTTCAATGATCTCTAAACTGCGCTGCGCGTTTCCAAACGGAAGCGGAATATCGCCCGCATCAAAATATTTTACCTCTTCAAGTTCGCGATCTAAATACGGGCTATATTCTTCCAAGCCGATCGATACTTCGCGAATGCGTGCCGGACCGAAGCGGGAACCAGGACGGTAGCTTACCGTCCAATCCATCGGCATTCCGTAAATCACCGCTTCGCTTTCCTCAAAATTCGGATGGCTTTTAATAAACACATTACCCGAATACGCCTCATCAAATCGCATCGTCATGCCCCTCCCTTACTTCAATAAATCAGCGACAAATTTCGGCAGAACAAAGCAAGCTTTATGAAGCTCTTTTGTGTAATATTTCGTCTCAATATCGTGGAAGCGTTCATCGCTTACTTCAAGCGGATCGTATTTTTTCGAGCCGATCGTAAACGTCCATAGACCGCTTGGATATGTCGGGATATTGGCAGTGTATAGACGCGTAATCGGGAAAATTTCGCGAACATCGCGATAAACATTACGGATTAAGTCTGCTTTAAACCAAGGGTTGTCTGTTTGTGCGACAAAAATGCCGTCTTCTTTCAAAGCCTTTGCGATTCCAGCATAAAAACCTTTTGTAAATAAGTTGACAGCCGGGCCGACTGGCTCTGTCGAATCGACCATAATGACGTCATATTCGTTTTCACTTTTCGCAATATGCATAAAACCGTCATCCACTTTTACTTCTACACGCGGGTCATCTAACTTTCCAGCAATTTCCGGAAGAAATTTTTTTGAGCATTCAATCACTTTTCCATCAATCTCCACTAATGTCACTTTTTTTACGCTCGGGTGTTTTAACACTTCACGAATAACACCGCCATCGCCGCCGCCAACGACAAGCACATTTTCCGGATTCGGGTGGGTGAAGAGCGGAACGTGTGCAACCATTTCGTGGTACACAAACTCATCTTTTTGCGTTGTCATCACCATTCCGTCTAAAATAAGCATATTGCCGAACTCTACTGTCTCCACCATGTCCAGCTTTTGAAATGGGGTTTGCTCTGTATGTAAAGTTCGTTTAATTCTCGCTGTAATGCCAAAATGCTCTGTCTGCTTTTCCGTAAACCATAATTCCATCTTCAACAACCCTTCCTTTACTCGTTTCGTCTATCATAACTATATACTACTTTTCATCTTTCCCTGGTAAAGAAAAAACCAAACATGAAAAAGTATAGAGCAATCTAGCAAAAATGCAAGTGAAACTTAATAGAAAAATGTTTAAAATAAAAAAAAATTTTGCATACTAATACAAAGACGATCATGAGGTGATGAACGTTGGAAATCATTCCAAGCAGCCGGTTTCGCGGAACATGGAAATACATTCGGGCGTTCGTTTTTATTAGTTTTATCCTAGCAATCTTATTCGTTGTTACGCTTGCCGGTTTGATCGCGTTTGCCAAATTAAAAGGAGCCCCGCCTTTAGCAGTGCCGCAAACGACGATTTTTTATGCAGATGATGGCACAAAAATCGGCGAGAGCGATAACGGGCAGACGCGTTACTGGGTAGACCTTGATGATATATCCCCCTATATTGTACAAGCAACGGTTGCTGTAGAAGATCGGAAATTTTATGAACATCACGGCTTTGATATAAAGCGCATTATCGGGGCCATTATCGCCGATATAAAGGCGATGGCGAAAGTGCAAGGAGCAAGCACCATCACCCAGCAATATGCGCGAAATTTATTTTTGAATCACGAGAAAACATGGACGCGGAAATTGCAAGAAGCATTATATACGATTCGCCTCGAAGCGAATTACAGCAAAAAACAAATTTTAGAAGGATACTTAAACACCATTTACTACGGCCATGGCGCTTACGGAATTGAAGCGGCTGCTCATCATTATTTTGGAAAACCGGCAAAACAGCTTACCTTAAGCGAAGCGGCAATGTTAGCCGGAATTCCGAAAGGTCCATATTACTATTCGCCACTTATTGATGAGAAGCGGGCAAAAGCGCGGCAAAAAACGGTGCTTTTGTCAATGGCGGAAACTGGATACATCAGCAAAAAAGAAGCGGAACAAGCGTATAAAGAACCGCTTGTTTATTCTCCCCATCACAAAATAGAAACGAAAAAGATCGCCCCTTATTTTCAAGATGTAGTGAAATATGTGCTGCGAAATCAATTAGGATTGGATGAACGCACGATTGAAATGGGCGGATTGCGCGTGTATACATCGCTGAATACGAAAATGCAGGAAACTGCGGAACAAAACATTCATGACATCATTGACCCTCACTCGAACATTCAAGCGGCACTTGTAGCGATGGATCCGCGCACAGGAGAAGTAAAAGCGCTCGTCGGCGGCAGAGATTACAACAAAAGCCCTTTCAACCGCGCCGTGCAAGCGGAACGGCAGCCGGGCTCTACGTTTAAACCATTTCTATACTATGCAGCCATTCAACAGGGATTTACGCCGTCGACACAAATGCGAAGCGAGTTGACCACCTTTGCCTTTGACAATGGAAAAGCAACGTATACACCACATAACTACAATAACTACTATGCGAACGACTCGATTACGCTCGCTCAAGCCATCGCGCTATCAGACAACGTATTTGCTGTAAAAACGCATTTGTTTATCGGTGAGGAAAAACTGGTAGAGACAGCGAAAAAACTAGGCATTACAAGCAAATTAAAAGCTGTTCCTTCACTCGCGCTCGGAACATCGCCGGTGAAAGTGATCGATATGGTGAAAGCTTACAGCGTATTTGCCAATAACGGCAAAAAAGTCGAGCCAGTTTTTATTAAAAAAGTCGTCAATCATCATGGAGAAACAATTTACGAATACAAACCATCAAGCAAACAAGTGCTAGATCCGGACGCCGCATATGTAACGACTCAGCTGATGACAGGCATGTTTGATCCGAAATTAAATGATTATACAACAGTCACCGGGCAATCGATTCGAAAGGAGATCACACGCCCATACGCAGGAAAATCGGGAACAACAGAAACAGATAGCTGGATGATTGGATTTTCGCCACAACTAGTTGCAGGGGTATGGACCGGTTACGACCGCGGGGAAACGATTGATAAAATTGCGGAGAAACAATATGCAAAACAAATTTGGGTGCAATTTATGGAAAAAAGTTTGCAAGGAAAACCAAAGAAAAAGTTTAAACCAACCAAAGGGGTCGTTGGGGTCTATGTCGACCCGGATAACGGCAAACTTGCGACAAAGTCATGTCCGGTAAAGCGTCTTACTTATTATATCTCTGGCTCAGAACCGAACGACTACTGCACCGACCATTTACATCAAAAGAAATCAAAGAAAAAAGAAAAGCAGAAAAATTGGTTTGAAAAACTGTTCCCTTGGTTCTAAAGGAAAACCCCTCAAGCGAAATCGCTTGAGGGGTTTTCCTGTCCTAGTTTTATTGTGTTATACATTTAGGTCTAGTTTACCCTGTTTCCTGTTAGACGACAAGTATTCGTCACATAACATTCACAAAAATGTCACATATATGGAATTTCATGAAAGCATGGGCATCTTCTCTTGTTATTTTTCGCCTTCGAGTCCTTTTTTCAATTCCTCACTCGAACGATTCCACATTTCGATATCGTGTTTCTTTAAAAAGTCCGCAAGCACCCGTTTTGATTTCTCATCCATATGATCCACGATAATATGGCGCTTTAATGACTTATCTAAACGATTTACATGCTCTGGAAGCAGTTTATAGCCGCGGCGAGCCTCCCTGTCGACCGTCATTTCGCACGCCGTTACGCCGGCATAATACGGTCCATCTTCTTTTCGCTCAATCGTTACCCATACGATCCAATACGGTTTTCCGTTTGGCACTTCATCGCGATTTGGCAAAAATTTAATTCCCCGTTCCACTGCGCTGCGGGCATGCATTGCCCCCATATCCACGAACGCTTCCCCCGCTTCGACATCGATAATCACCGGGGAAACGTTTTCCAAGCTTAATACTCCTGCGCCAAACCCGCCGTGGCCGTCGGTTGGATCATCTTTAATGATATTAAACCCGATATTTTTCTTTTTCTTCTCCATCCAAATACCCTCCTTTATCACCTAAAAGAATAATGTAGAAAAAAACGATTGCAAATTTTCTAATACAAACGGAATTGCTACATTAAAAATCGGCTGTATCGTATAACGGTCAAGCGGCGTCAACACAAGAATAAGAAAAATAAGCGCTCCATAGCTTTCCCACTGCGTCATTTTCGCGCGAACGCCTTGCGGGGCTAAATCCTCGATAATACGATACCCATCGAGCGGCGGAAATGGAAGCAAGTTAAAGATAAACAACACCACATTTAAGCTGATAAAAATTTGAAAAAATAAATCAAATCCCGCAGCAAACCAATCTGGAATCGCCGTCATAATCCCGAAATGAATCATGCTATACCACACAAGAAATCCGAATGCGGCAAGAAGAAGATTGCTTAAAGGACCGGCAACCGACACAAGAATCCCAGCAAGGCGAGGATGTTTAAAGTTAAACCGATTCACGGGAACGGGCTTTGCCCAGCCAAACCCAGCAAGGAAAATAAGCAATGTACCGAGCAAATCAAGATGAGCAAACGGCGATAACGTTAATCTTCCTTCGTTTTTGGCCGTCGGGTCTCCGAACTTATAAGCGGTATATGCGTGGGCGAATTCATGAACCGAAAAAGCAATCGCAAGCGTCATAAACACATATGGAATTTGCTGAAGCGAATAAGGAAGTAAATGTTCCACTTTTTTTAACTCCTTTTTCCATCAATTTATTACCTAGTATACATGATTTGACGGAAAAAGTGGACTGAAGTTCCATTTTTCATGATATAATAAACACGACAGATGACCAAAAGGAGGACGGGACGGGCCATGCCTTACGTTACGATCAAAATGCTCGAAGGACGCACGGAAGAGCAGAAAAAAGCGCTTGTCGAAAAAGTGACAGAGGCGGTCGCCGAAACAACAGGCGCCTCGAAAGACAAAATTGTCGTTTTTATTGAAGAAATGTCGAAAAATCATTACGCTGTCGGCGGAAAACGTTTGAGCGACGAGCAATAAACATGCGGGCAAGGAACTTTTATGTTCCTTGCTTTTTTTATTGCCAATTTTTCAAAAAACGAATATTATTATATATGTGATTTAAAATGTTCGTGTTTTGGAGGTAAACGATGTTTGATTTAGCGAAACATAACACTAACTTAAAAACAGAAATCATTGCCGGATTTACAACGTTTTTAACGATGGTATATATCATCGTCGTGAACCCTGTTGTATTATCGGATGCCGGCGTTCCATTTTCCCAAGTGTTCACCGCCACGATTATCGCTACCGTCATCGGAACGCTATGGATGGCGCTGTTTGCGAACTATCCGATCGCAATTGCGCCGGGAATGGGGTTAAACGCGTATTTTGCCTACTCCGTTGTCGGATCGCATGGCAATATTTCCTATGAAGTAGCATTCTCGGCTGTGTTCGTTGCCGGAATCATTTTTGTGATTTTGTCGCTGACGCCGTTCCGCAGCAAGCTGATCGAAGCGATTCCAGAAAACTTAAAACATGGCATTACCGCTGGAATCGGCTTGTTTATCGCATTTATCGGCATGCGCCTCACCGGCATTATTCAAGCGCATCCGCAAAACTTAGTCGCGTTAGGCGATTTGCACTCGCCATCGGCCATTCTTACGTTGGTCGGTTTAGCGGTTACGCTTGTGCTCATGTCGCTTGGCGTCAACGGCGCGCTCTTTTTCGGAATGGTCATCACCGGAGTGATTGCTTATTTCACCGGACAATTGAAATTTGAAAAAGGCTTCGTTTCTATGCCATCGCTTCCGGAAGGGCTTGTTGTCGCCAACCCGTTTACGGCCATCGGCGATGTCATCCATTACGGATTGTATGCCGTTGTATTTTCCTTTTTGCTTGTGACAATTTTTGACACGACGGGAACGATGATTGGCGTAGCCCAGCAAGCCGGACTGATGAAAGGAAAAACGATGCCTCGCGCCCGTGAAGCATTGCTTTCCGACTCTATCGCAACCACGATCGGAGCAATGTTCGGCACTAGCCCAACATCCGCTTATATTGAATCTTCTTCAGGCGTTGCCGCCGGAGGGCGCACCGGTATTACAGCGCTAACGGTCGCCATATTATTTGGGCTATCCGCCTTTTTCGGACCGCTTGTTGGCGCCGTATCCGGCATTTCGGCGATCACAGCTCCAGCGTTAATTATCGTCGGAAGCTTAATGATGGGCAGCATCGCTCACATTCAGTGGGATCAATTAGATGAGGCATTCCCGGCGTTTCTCATTATTTTAAGCATGCCGCTCACTTCCAGCATCGCAACAGGAATCGCGCTCGGCTTTATTTCTTATCCGCTGTTAAAAATGACGCGCGGCAAATGGCGCGAAGTACATCCGCTCGTGTATCTTTTTGCCGTCCTCTTCTTCTATCAGCTCGCCTTTTTACCACATTAACCGGCGCATAAAAAACGAAGTCCCGTTCAGGCGTGGACTTCGTTTTTTACTTTGGCGCGCAATTTCTCTATGTATGCATACGCCTGCTCAATTTCTTCTTCCGTATACCGTTGCTTGCTTTTTAATAAAAATACTTTTTCTTTCACTTCATCTTTCGTTAAATGCTCAAAATACAGCACTGTCGATACGAGTTCCAAAAACCGCGAATTTTGTTCATTCATATCTTGCATACATTCTTGTAAATGAGGCATGTCCAACTCGTAGTGGTTTAAAAACTGCTTTCCTGCTTCCGTCAACGTGTAGCGATATTGGAAATAACCGCCCTTTTTCTCTTTTACTTCATGCAAAAATCCTAAATCGCAAAGCTCCTCAACGCGGCATGTCAATTCTTCGGAATACGGTCCATAGAAGTGAAAGTCAAACTTCTCGTAAAATGGAAACTGTAATTTTTTCGCGATATAAATCATTTTTTGTAGCTTTTTGCGACCAACAATTTCCCCAGCTGCCGCCAACGCCTTCATCACTTTTGCATGCTCTGTGAACACTCCCCGTCATCTCCTAACCCTCTAAAATTTCGATAATTTTTTTCTTGGTTGTCCGCTTCGTTGAAAAATCATAAATGAAATCAGCTGGAAAATATAGCTTATGGTCGGTTCTCCGCTTTCCAGAAATCGCATCGACAAGCACCGATTCCCGTGACAGTTCGCGGAGCTCTCCGTTCGGCATTAACAAGTAAATCGGCAGCCGCTCCCCTTCTTCGCCCGGACGATAAAAATCGTACGGCAAATCGGAAGAAGAATCGACAACTAAATAATATTCCGGATCAATGCCCGCTTTTTTAAATAAGTTTGTCAGTTCGATCAGCTTTGTCATCTGTTCATTTGTTGGATTAAATTCGACATATTTGAATAAATGACGATTTACAAAACGACGACATAGGTCGCTTAAAATCGCGTCACGCTCGTCTTGCCATTGCTGGAAATAAAATAATATGACCGCTTCATCAAGCTTTAAATAATCTTGTAAATCTACCTTTCCAGTAAAGAGAGAATAAAAATGAACCGGTTTCGTTTGAAAATTGTATCCTTCTTCATGCAACTTTTTCGCCCGATGCAAAATTTTCGTTAAAATGACTTCGGCACTGCGCGTCACTGGATGAAAATATACTTGCCAATACATTTGATAGCGGCTCATAATATAGTCTTCCACCGCATGCATGCCGCTTCGCTTAATGACCACTTGATCTTCGCGCGGACGCATGACGCGCAAAATCCGCTCCATATCAAAATTGCCATAACTGACGCCGGTATAATACGCATCTCTTAACAAATAATCCATTCGGTCGGCGTCAATTTGACCCGAAATTAAGCTGACAACCAGTTTATTCGGGTATGTTTTCGCAATGACTTCGGCCACTTTTTTTGGAAAATCCTCTCCTACGCGCCGAAGCACTTCATTTACTTCCGTATCCCCTAAAATAATCGCCTGGGTAAAATCTTCATGATCAAGATGAAATACTTTTTCAAATGAATGGGAAAACGGACCGTGGCCTAAATCGTGCAGCAGGGCCGCACATAAACATAGGAGCCGTTCGCTATGATCCCAATGTTCGCGGCCGACGAACACATCATCAACAATGCGGCGAATAATTTCATAGACTCCAAGCGAATGGTTAAAGCGGCTATGCTCGGCGCCGTGGAACGTCAAATACGTCGTACCGAGCTGTTTAATGCGGCGCAATCGCTGAAATTCCTTCGTTCCGATTAAATCCCAAATGACTTTGTCGCGAACGTGTATATATCGATGAACTGGATCTTTAAATACTTTTTCCTCACTCAGTTGCCCGCCGGGATATACCATGTTATCCCCTCTTTCATTTCTAACATGAATCTATTATAAGCCGTTTCAAATGATAAAAAAATACTTGATTTTTCCTCCTTCACCTATCAGTATTTCCTAAAAATAGAAACAAAAAATCACCTTCTTCTTAAAAAATGAAGGCGATTTTAGCTTTTCTTTAATCTTTCGGCAATTTTCTCAATAAGCTCATCTTCTGTCAGCGCGGAGACTGGACGGTTATTGACAAAGGCAAACGTTTTTTTGCGGCCGGGACCGCAATACGACTGACAGCCAATTTTAATCGTCGCGTTTGGATCCAGCTTTTTCAAACGGGGAATCAACGTTTTTAAATTTGGCGCTTTACAATCGTCACAGACGCGAAATTCATTCGCCATCTCTTGTCACCCTTTCTCTTCGCTTGCCGTGTAGATTAAACTAACGTGTATTCTAACGCTTCTTTTTCACCAATGCAAGTTTATTTGCTTGAAGTCTTGATTCCATTTACTTCCTTATGTTTGTATAACGAAAGTTAGCAAGTTCTTTTTTCGCATAGACAGCAACTCTTGCAAATTTTTATTCACGGAAACTAAAAATAGTATAAAATTTACTATTTTTGTCCATGCTTCTACTAGCAAACAAGAAAAAAGGGGAGTTGAGAATAATGAAACAACGTCAAGATGCATGGACAGAAGAAGATGATTTGCTATTAGCGGAAACGGTGTTGCGGCATGTGCGGGAAGGAAGTACACAGCTTAACGCGTTTGAAGAAGTTGGAGACAAACTAAACCGAACATCAGCCGCCTGCGGATTCCGCTGGAACGCAGTTGTCCGTCGTCGCTATGAGCAAGCATTGCAGCTCGCCAAACGGCAGCGAAAAGAACGGCAGCGCCTTTTAGGAAAACAGCAAGGCGGGAAGAAAAAATTGTTGTACAATCCACCAGTTCCTTCTTTGGGGGAAATCGGAGAAATCGCCCAATTACCAGCTGTTGTATCTCCTTCCAATGAAACAGCATCGATGACGATCGATCACGTGATTGCCTTTTTACAAACATTAAAAACAACTCACCGCAACCACGAAGCATTAGCAAAAGAAAACGAGCGTTTACGAAAAGAAAATGAAGAAATGCGCGCAAAAAATGAAGAATTAGAAAAGAAAATTGCCAAATTAGAAGAAAACTCTTCCACGATTCAAGAAGATTATGAAACATTAGTAAGAATTATTAATAGAGCCCGCAAACTTGTCTTGCAAGAGGAAGAAGAGCGGCAAACGCTCAAATTCCGAATGGACCAAAACGGAAATCTGGAAAAAATCGCAGAATAAATAATGGCTGCCCGGTTCCATCGAGGCAGCCATTATTGTGTCATCAACGCTTTCTCATTCCGCTTGACGATCCGATCCCAATAATATTCGTATAGCGATAGCTCCTCCCCGGTCAAAGCGGACGAATAAAGCTCGCCGCCAAACGATTGCAGCGTGCGAAGCAACAAAAGCATGACCGACGGTATCGTCAAATCCTCGTTTAACAATTCGGAAAGCGATGCCATCGTGCTTGGAACAATCGTCGGGTATACGAACTTCGTCGTTTCTCCTTTTAGTCCAAGCTCATAAAACTGCCGGATTAACTCCGCCCGCGCTGATCCGCTTCCATTTATGCATAAATAAATTTGCACCGCGACTCCACCGCGCACGCGCCGCTGAGAAATACCGGCAAATTTTTTTCCAGCAATGCTTAAATCATAGCTTCCCGGACAATACGAACCGACGATTTCCCTTGCTTCAATCGTTTTATTGTAAGCCGAAAACATCGCCTGTATAAGCTGCCACATCGCTTCATATCCTTGGTTGATATCAATTGCTTTCGTTGTTTCCGGAAAAATGAGGGATATATTGAGCACCCCTTCATCCAGCACGACGGCAAGCCCCCCAGAATTACGGACAATGACATTGTACTTTTGCGCCTTTAAAAATGACACCGCATCATGCAAATAGGGGAGCTTCGCATCTTGAATCCCCAATACTACCGTATTGTAATGAACCCATGTACGAACGACCGTATCAGACTGTCCCGTTCCTACCGATGTGCAAAGTGTATCATCGATCGCAAACGATTGTTTCGCATCAAACATCGGGCCGAAATTCGACTGATCAATAATGCGCCATTTCGCCTGTTGCAACAATTCGTGAACCATTGCTTTTCTCCTTAACGAAGTAATCTGCCAAAAATTATATCACAATATGAAAAAAGGGTGACCGCTTGTCACCCTTTTTTCGATTATAGCGATTGCGCCGCGGTAATGAGCGTAAGCTTGTACACATCTTCCGCATTGCAGCCGCGAGACAGGTCGTTAACAGGCTTATTCAGCCCTTGCAAAATCGGACCGACTGCTTCAAAATTACCGAGACGCTGAGCGATTTTATAACCGATATTTCCCGCTTCTAAGCTTGGGAAGATAAATACATTCGCATCTCCTTGAATGACCGAATCCGGCGCTTTCTTTTTCGCGACAGATGGAACGAACGCCGCGTCGAATTGAAACTCGCCGTCTAACACTAAGTCTGGCGCCATTTCTTTCGCAAGCCGCACCGCTTCGACGACTTTTTCCGTTTCCGGTGATTTCGCCGATCCTTTTGTCGAAAAGCTTAACATCGCCACACGTGGTTCGATATCGAACATTTTTGCGGTGTTGGCGCTCTCTACAGCAATTTCCGCTAAATCTTGGCTGTCTGGCGCAATGTTAATCGCGCAATCGGCAAACACGTACTTCTCGTCACCGCGCACCATAATAAATACGCCTGACGTTTTGCGGATGCCTGGTTTCGTTTTAATAATTTGCAATGCAGGTCTTACTGTATCGGCAGTCGAATGTGCCGCACCGCTTACAAGCCCATGCGCTTTATCCATGTACACAAGCATGGTGCCAAAGTAATTTTCATCGAGAAGCATTTCCCGCGCCGCTTCTTCTGTCACTTTTCCGTTGCGGCGTTCGACAAATGCTTTGACAAGCTCATCCATTTCCTCGTATTGATGCGGGTCGATGATTTCGACATTCGGAAGGGTCAATCCAAGCTCATTTGCTTTTTGTTTTACCGCTTCCTCGTTGCCGATCACAATCGGTATGACAACTTGTTCATTGGCCAGACGGCTTACCGCAGTTAAAATACGCTCGTCAAGACCTTCTGGAAACACAATTTTCCGTTGTTTTCCTACTACTTTTTCTTTTAAGGCAGAAAATAAATCGCTACTCACGAATAATCCTCCTCAATATAAAAAATCCCCATATACTAGGATACTCTTATTATGTAGAAACGCAACCAATTTAAGCACTTGCAATGAATAGTCGATTTATTAAAATAATTCAGTTTACTGACTTCCACATGCGACATTCGCGTGTTTTTTGGCTAAACTATGGTATAGTAGAACTGTAAATTACATATAAGGAGTGAATATAATGAGTGAAGCTGCACAAACACTCGATGGTTGGTATTGTCTTCATGATTTCCGCTCGATCGATTGGAGCGCTTGGAAAACGTTAACGAGTGATGAGCGTGAAGCAGCGATTCGTGAGTTTTTATCTTTAGTCGAAAAATGGCAAGAAACAGAAGATAAACAAGAAGGCAGCCACGCCATTTATACCATCGTCGGTCAAAAGGCAGATATTATGTTTATGATTTTACGTCCGACGATCGAAGAATTAAATGAAATCGAAACGGCGCTAAACAAAACAAAACTAGCCGAATTTTTGGTGCCGGCCTATTCATATGTTTCTGTTGTCGAGCTAAGCAACTACTTAGCCTCCGGCGACGAGGATCCTTATCAAATTCCGGAAGTGCGCCGCCGCCTCTATCCAATTTTGCCGAAAACGAAACATGTTTGCTTCTATCCTATGGACAAGCGTCGTCAAGGCAATGACAACTGGTATATGCTTTCCATGGAAGAACGCCGCAATTTAATGCGCGCCCATGGTCTGACAGGTCGAAAATATGCCGGCAAAGTGACGCAAATTATCACTGGCTCCGTCGGTTTAGATGACTTTGAATGGGGCGTTACATTATTCTCTGATGACGCATTGCAATTTAAAAAGCTTGTTTATGAGATGCGTTTTGACGAGGTCAGTGCCCGCTACGGGGAATTTGGATCGTTCTTTGTTGGAAATCGTTTAACAGTAGAAAAAGTACCGGTATTTTTACACGTGTAACCTCGACGGGGATGCATCAAGCATCCCCGATTTTTTTTTGGACAATCTCCGTTTTTTCTGTCATATACCGTTTTTCTTCCCCATAAATATAAAATCAGAAATTCGTTTATAAATTTGTCACCATTTCTCGCTTCCGCAATAGCCTATTATTGTCGAGAAAAAAGACAATTGAGGTGACGACATGGCTGTTGTGGCACATACAGAGGAAGACGTAAGACTGCTGGCAAGACTGATGCGAGCAGAAGCAGAAGGTGACGGAAGACTTGGCATGTTAATGGTAGGAAACGTCGGAGTGAACCGCTGCATTGCCGATTGCCTTGACTTTCGAGGGATACGCACCATCCGTCAAATGGTGTTTCAAAGCCCGGGCGGCTTTGAAGCAGTGCAAAAAGGATATTTTTATCAACGAGCAAGACAACTAGACATGCAATTAGCCCGTCAAGTGCTTCGCGGCTGGCGGTACCATCCGGCCACCTATGCGCTTTGGTTTTTTAAACCTCCAGCGGGCGCAGATTGTCCACCGCAGTGGTTTGGTCAACGGAACGTCGGCCGTTATAAGTCGCATTGCTTTTTTGCGCCATCACCGAGTGATTGCCCAAGAGTATATTATTAAATTTTCATGGAGGAGGTTTCCCCTATGTCCAATCATTCATATGAAAATGCGTATAACCCGCTAGAAGATGAGCGTCAACAACCGTATCAACCTTATCAATTTTATCAACCTTATCAGCAGTATCCATATGGATATATGTACCCACAAACCTACTACCCAATGGCTTATCCATACTACCAACAACTAATGACAGCGTACCAACAGCCAATGATGGCGCCAACTTCTGAATTTGGTTTGCAGGCGCCTTCTTTCGCGGCCCAAACACCGACAATGGCAAGCCAGCCGTCTATCCCTGGCATGCTGCCAATCGAACAGTCTTACATTGAAAACATTTTGCGCCTCAATAAAGGAAAACTCGTTACCGTATATATGACGTTTGAAAACAACCGCGAGTGGAACGCAAAAATATTCCGCGGAACCATCGAAGCGGCGGGGCGCGACCATTTAATCTTGAGAGACCCGCAAACGGAAATGCGCTACTTATTGCCGATGATTTACCTTGATTATATTACGTTTGACGGGGAAATTGCCTACGAATATCCGTTTGCTGGGGCGACAGCGCAATTGAGCAGCTATTCCCCGCGATAACCGCAAAAAATAAGGTTGCTAGCGGCAACCTTATTTTTTTATGCCATCCCACGCCGCGCCGACATGTTTGCGGCGATATTTCGTCGCACCTTGGCGATCGTTCTTGGACGCGCGGGCGCTGTACATCTTCTTTCCGTTATACTCACTCTCGCCTACTTGTCCATGATTAGTTTGATCGCTTTTCATATCGTTCCATGGACAGCGGGAGCGGCCTTGCTCGCTCTACCGCTAGCCATTCGGCTTCGCTGGTGTTTCCGCCATGGGGCCGAACGGATGGGTGAAATTATCGGCATGAAATGGGCGGCCTGGCATCACTGGGTCTTCGGATTGCTCTTTGTTTTTGGCATATCCCTGTAAACGAACGTCAGAAAAACTTTCGGTCATTTGCCACCCGCAAAGAACTGTTTATATTCCAAAAAATAAGGAGCGCTTCATGGAACCGCTCCTTTCAACTTATTTTCATTGCTGCATAACCGATCAGCACCCACGCGATTAAAAAGGCAACGCCACCAAATGGAGTGATCATCCCAAGCGGTTTGATTTGCGTCACGCTTAACACATATAAGCTTCCGGAAAAAAGGAAAATGCCAATAAACATAATCCAGCCAGCTGTTGTCAATAGGCTGATATTCGGAAACTTGCCAAGCAATAGACCAACGACAAACAAGCCGAGTGCGTGGAACATTTGATATTGCACGCCCGTTTTCCATATTTCTAAGTAACGGTCCGGAATTTTTCCTTCTAACCCATGCGCTCCGAACGCCCCGAGCGCAACCGCTAAAAATGCATTGATCGCTCCAAGGAGCACAAACATTTTCATTGATCTCCGTCCCCTCATGAACAATTTTTCATCACTATGATAACGTATTTCCACACAAAAGAAAAACCCTTCTGCTCAAGAAGGGCCGCATTATCGCTGCTGCAAATACATCTCTAATACTTGTTTTACTTTTTCCGCCGAATCGCGATCGGCATGAATTTCATAGTGATCTCCATCCACTTTTGCCGTCACATTCGAAAATCCTTGATGATGCAAAAACTCTTCAATATCAATGATTTCCTCTTTTGGGCTAAACAATGTTTTATATCCGACAAAATCGCCGTTTACGTATACTTCGTAACGATCATGGGTCAATTTTACTTCATTTGCATCGGTATCGACAAAAGGGAAAAAATCAAAACGATCTGGCATATGGTCACCTCCGCTTATTGACCATTATTCCCTTTTGTCTACCGATTATGAGAAAAGAAAATCTTAACTTAAAAATCGAATAACGATGGTCCGTTTGCGTCATCTCCGATTTCGATCCGCTCACTTTTCCCTTGTGAGATGGAAAGCGGCGACACCTCCACGGAAGGAGAAACGGTCATTTCTTTTGTTTCTTCTTCTAACACCAAATCGCAAAGAGCACGGACAATGGCGATATGCTCGCGCAAATGCTGCGGGCTGGCAGTCGTCTTCGCCTGCCGCAGCTGTTCCTCCATTTTCGTTAAAATGGTGGTGATTGGTATATGCAACTCCTTTCACTCCTATCTACATAAAATCACGCTGAACTCCAACACATAATGATTCTTTTCCTGTCCGTTTCTCCTCTTTCCAATATCGGAATCGCTTAAAGATGCGGATTTGCTGACATCGACAGATTAAATATTTTCAATCTGCCAATCAATCGGTTCACGCCCCACTTTTTGCAAAAAAGCATTTGTCCGCGAAAACGGGCGATGCCCAAAAAAGCCGCGCGCAGCGGAAAACGGGCTTGGATGTGGCGCTTCAATAATGTAATGATGCGGATGGGTAATCAGTTCTTTTTTCGCTTGCGCATGCCGCCCCCACAAAAGAAAGACAACGGGATCTTGTTTTTCATTGACAAGCTCAATCACGCGGTCCGTAAAAAATTCCCATCCTTTTCCTTTATGTGAATTCGCTTGCCCGCGCCGTACGGTTAATACAGTGTTTAACAATAATACTCCTTGCTTTGCCCACTTTACTAAATAACCGTTGTTCGGAATGTAGCAACCTAAATCGTCATGAAGCTCTTTAAAAATATTGGCTAGCGATGGCGGCAGCGGAACCCCTGGTTTGACAGAAAAACTCAACCCGTGCGCCTGTCCCGGTCCGTGATACGGATCTTGTCCTAAAAGCACCACTTTCACCTGTGCATACGGTGTATAATGAAGCGCATTAAAAATATCATACATATCCGGATAAATCGTTTTCGTGCGATATTCCTCTTTTAAAAACTCACGCAACTTTATGTAGTACGGCTTATGAAACTCTTCTTCGAGCAATGGAGCCCAGTCATTTTTTAAAATTGCCATACCCCCATACTCCTTTTCATTTGTTCATCATTAATGTATCACAACTCATTTTATTATTAAATTGTTCAGCGAGAAACTGAAATAGCCAAATGAACAGCGCCACATATTCGAATTCGTTGCAGATGAAATCAATGATGTTTAAGCGTTTGCCAATCGTCTTCAGCTTGTCGATAAACTGAGAGCGCCTTATCCATAAAGGCGCTCTCCTTCCAAATTAAAATTGAATTTTTTCTTCTAAAAAGCTTTTTAACTCTGAAATCGGGATTCGCACTTGCTCCATTGTGTCGCGGTCGCGCACCGTCACCATGCCGTCTTGTTCGGAATCGAAATCGTACGTAATACAGAACGGTGTACCAATTTCATCTTGACGGCGATAACGTTTGCCGATCGAACCAGACTCGTCATAGTCCACCATGAAATATTTCGATAGGTCTTCATAAATGCGGCGCGCGCCTTCCGATAGTTTTTTCGACAGCGGGAAGACAGCTGCTTTATAAGGAGCTAGCGCCGGATGCAGACGCATCACTGTCCGTGTCGTACCGTCTTCCAGCTCCTCTTCATCGTAGGCGTCAATCATGAACGCAAGCGTCACGCGGTCCGCCCCAAGAGATGGCTCAATGCAATAAGGGATATAACGTTCGTTCGTGTCTTGGTCAATATATCGGAAATCTTCGCCGGAATATTCCATATGTTGTCTTAAATCATAATCCGTACGTGACGCAATTCCCCATAGCTCGCCCCAGCCAAACGGGAATTTGTATTCAATATCGGTTGTGGCGTTGCTGTAGTGCGACAATTCTTCTTTCGTATGGTCGCGAAGACGGATGTTTTCCGGCTTCATGCCTAATGACAACAGCCATTGCTTGCAAAACTGTTTCCAATAATCAAACCATTCTAGCTCCTCACCAGGTTTACAGAAAAATTCTAACTCCATTTGCTCGAATTCGCGGGTACGGAACGTAAAGTTTCCTGGCGTAATTTCATTGCGGAAGCTTTTGCCGATTTGCGCGATGCCGAACGGCAGTTTTTTTCGCATCGTACGCTGGACGTTTTTAAAGTTCACGAAAATGCCTTGCGCCGTTTCCGGTCGGAGATAAATTTCGTTTGCACTTGATTCCGTTACTCCTTGATATGTTTTAAACATTAAATTAAATTGACGAATGTTCGTAAAATCATGGCTGCCGCATTCTGGGCAGGCGATGTTATGCTCTTTAATGAGCTCTTCCATTTTTTCAAACGGAAGACCATCGACGACCATTTCGATTCCTTTTTCTTCTAACGCATTTTCGATCAGCTTGTCAGCACGGTGACGAGCTTTGCATTGTTTACAGTCAATCATTGGGTCATTGAAGTTGCCTAAATGGCCGGATGCTTCCCACGTTTTTGGATTCATTAAAATCGCCGCGTCCAAACCAACGTTGTAAGGTGATTCTTGAACGAACTTTTTCCACCATGCCCGCTTAATGTTGTTTTTTAATTCCGTTCCTAATGGACCGTAATCCCATGTGTTTGCTAAGCCGCCATAAATTTCTGAACCTGGAAATACAAAGCCGCGATGTTTTGCATGAGCAACAATTTGCTCCATTGTCACTGACATAACTGTTTCCTCCTTTACTGTTTTCTTTAGACATACAAAAACGCTCTCGCCACTAGGCCTTATGCCTAGGGACGAGAGCGTGACTCCCGCGGTTCCACCCTAGTTGATGCGACCTGCGCATCCACTTTTTCAGGAAAGTAACTCCGGACTGCCGTTTCATTAACCATCTTCGCCAGGCTTCCACCGTCCCCGGCTCGCTATGGAAGAGAGGGCTAACTACTATCGATCCATCATCGCTACAGCATATTCCATTTTGCTAATTATAATAGCAAAATCAAAAAACGATCGTCAATGGCCAACACCATTTTTTAAACATGTTTTAAACGACACAGTCTTGATATTATCGGCGTTCCATCCCAAACAATCTTGCTTTTTGCTCTTCGTTTTTTCACTTCCGGCTCATCAAGCAGCAACCAAAAGTTTTTCATCGGCAAATTTCCAAGCCCATGCTTTTCGCTTAACCGATTTAAGTACATTTGTCGTTTGTCGCTCATCTGTCGCGACAAGTTGTCTCCATCATTGGAAAAAGCGTACAATACGCTCGCGACCGCGACACGCTTGATGCGAAACGCCTCGGACACGCGTAAAAAAAAGTCCCAATCCCAATAATGGTGAACATTCGGATCAAAATAACCGAGGTGATCATGAATCGATTTTCGGTATAAACTCCCGGATGGAACGTATGTAGAAAATCTCCGCATCGCTTCCCGGTCATATTCATAAGCGAATAAGAAGCGGTCTGTCGGGATACGCTGTCCGTTTTCGATTCGATAATGGAAAATTTCTACATCTGAATAAACGAAGTCCACATCGGCAATTTCCGCAACCATTTGCTCTATATGACAAGGAAGCAATATATCGTCATCATCGCAAAGCATAATGAGTTCCCCTTTTGCCGCTTTAACGCCGATATTTCTCGCCTCGACATGTCCGACATTGTCGCGGCAATGGATGAGATGGACGCGCAACTCTGGATATAACGCGACAATATCATCAACACGCTCGCCACCATCATTTACAACGATCACTTCAAAATAACGATATGTCTGTCTGTTTAATGATTCTAATAATTCCGCAAGCGGATACAGACGATTATAGGTGGGAACGACAACCGATACAAAGGGACGCAAAGTCCGCTCACCGCCTCTCTTTTTCTCCCCACAAAAAAGAAGGAGCAATTACCCTTAAGGTATAAGCTCCTCCCCCTTTTTGTCAACCGCTATGCCAATTCCTGTTGCTTCGTTTCTTTTCCTAACACCCATACCGCAATAACGCCAATGAAAATAGAAATACAGAAAATCAGAAAAATCGTTGTAATCGTAATATGTCTATTGACAAGATAGCCAACGAAAAGTGGTCCTAAAATGCCGCCGATGCGTCCAAATGACGCCGCCATCCCAGCTCCCGTGCCGCGAATCGAAGTCGGGTAAAGCTCTGGAGTATAGGCGTATAACGCTCCCCATGCGCCAAGGTTAAAAAACGATAGTAAAATGCCAAAGGTCATGAGCAGTGCAAGCGAATCCGCATTGCCAAAGAAATAGGCACTAACGGCCGTACCAATCAAATACGTGATGAGCACAAATTTCCGACCCGCTCGTTCAATAAGCCATGCGGCGCTAAAATAGCCAGGCAATTGCGCCAGCGTCATAATCAAGACATACTCGAAGCTTTTAATTAAGCTAAACCCTTTCATGACCATTACGCTTGGCAGCCATAAAAACATACCGTAGTAAGAAAATACGACGCAAAACCAAAGCACCCAAAGCATGAACGTTTCTTTCCGGTAAGAAGACGACCAAACCTTGACGATGTTGTCCCATACGGTTTCTTCTTTGCGCGCACTTGTAAACCTTGGCGAATCAGGCAATCCCCATCGTAAATATAGGGCGTATAACGCCGGAATCGCCGCAAGCAATAGCGCTGTTTGCCAACCGTATGTTGGAATGACAAAATATGAAATTAACGCGGATAACAACCAGCCGACTGCCCAAAAGCTTTCCAGCAGCACAACAGCTTTTCCACGTTCTTGCGCCGGCACGCTTTCCGATACAAGCGTCGAAGCAACCGGCAGTTCTCCGCCCAACCCCATGCCTATGAGAAACCGTAAAACTAAAAACGCCGTCAATGTCGTCGTTAAGGCAGATAGTCCGCTTCCGATCGAGAATAATAATAGTGTAATAATAAACACGTTTTTTCTGCCGATGCGGTCGGCCAACAATCCGAATAACAGCGCGCCAACTGCCATACCGATGGAGTTGATGCTGCCGATCCATCCCATTTGTTCGACACTTAAGTTCCAATCTTTTTGCAACGCCGCGATAATAAACGACAGCACGCCAACATCCATCGCGTCAAACATCCAGCCAAGCCCGGCAACTCCTAACAGCTTTCGCTGCGAAATCGTTTGTTGAATCATGTAAATCCTCCTATTTTTACAAGTGTAAAGACACCTTTTTTACATCATTATAGGGGGTTTTGCTGGATGATTCAATAAAAGATATTTTTAAATAGAATGTTTTGCATCATAAGAAATATTCCCCAACCTCCTATCCCTAGCCCGATTGATAAAATGAATGGAAAAGAAGCTTTTAAACATAAAGCGATAATCAGCAATAAAAACGCGGTTGCCGGAAATCCCCATAACACCCCATACACAAACTTACTTAAAATTTTTTCCTCTTCTCCTTGAAAATATAACCAGAATAAACTTAGCTAGTTATACCAAATTATCTTGCAAATACTTCTTTAATCGTATATTCCAGCCACTCCTTCACTGTTTCAAACGCAAAACGAACGTTGAGGCGCTCGGTCCATTGATGGGCGTCGCGTCCGACCGGACCGACATTGAGCACCGGAACTTGAAATTTTGCCAGCGCATCAAACGGCAAATGATAGCCGCGATTCCACACCGGCATGTTATCGGTAAGAGCTCGTAAAGAAGATGAAGATTGCTGCAAGCCGACATAGCTTAAGTCGGAAATTCCGCCGAAGTAATGTTGCTGCACAAGAGAAATGCCATGCTTTTCTTGCGCGTATTTTTGCAGCTTCGCAACAAGACGCTGAACGAGCGGATCGCTGCTGGCGTTGACAGCCGGGTAATACGGAGGAGCATAAAAAAGAACGATCATCGGCGCGAAATCTTTACAAAGCATAGCAAGCCGGTCAACTAGTTTGATCGTTTTCTCCCGCTCGTCTTTCGCTGTTTCCGTTGATAGAACGCTTGCTTCAAGCTGTTCAATTCTTTCTAATCCAACCATCTCCACTGCTTTCTTTCTTAACTCTGAAAAAGTGAATACGTTGACAGACAGCGGTTTCGGTGCCCATTTTTCGAGTTTCGCAAAACGGGACGCCTCATCGTTATAACGCTCTTCGATGCGTTTTGCCGCCCGCTTTGCGATCGCGATTAACGAGTTTGTCACATCATCGAGCGACCTTTTCTGCAAAAATAAATTAAATAATGTTACCGCGCGATGCGGTATTTGCACAGAATATTCTTCTTTTAAATCGGTCTGCAATAAGTTTGTCGGCGGCGGACTGACTTCCCCGCTAAACACTTCGCAAAAATCAGTGTTAAATTCTAATTCATTAGCGATTTGCGCCACCATGAAATTGGCATTTAGCCCTGCGAACGGTTCTCCGACATGCGTTTCTTTTCCGTAACAATAAAAGCCCGGCAGCACTTTTCCAATCGAGCCGGTGTAAATGTAATTCGCTTTGTCCCCTGGATAGCGAGTAAACATCGGTTCGGAATTAAGCACAAGCCGATAGGTTAATCCGTATTTTTCTGCCATTTCGACAAGGATCGGCACGGCCGCACGCATTCCTACCGAGCTCACTTCCTCATCCGGTACCGTAAGCAGCAGTAAATTTCCTTCAAACTTTCCTTGGCATGCTTGCTCGATCAGCGACATATGAAGAGCAAGACCGCACTTCATATCCATCACGCCGCGGCCAAATAACCATTCCCCTTCTTCCATATCAGCTTGCACATCAGAAGGAAGCTGTTGTTTCTGTTCGTAAAACCGCTCCGTCAGCTTTTCGGGAGAAAATGCGGCGTCCTTCCATGCCCCGTAATCTTGCACATCGACCACATCAAAATGGCTGATGAGAATGACGGTATCGCGCACTTGTTCCGCTTTTTTCACCAGTGCGGTTACAAAATAACGGCCATCACCTGTCGGATGCAATTGCACAAATTTATTATTTTCCCGGAAATAATCAAGTGTGCACAACTGTTCCGTGATGTATTGTGCAAGTAACACTTCCGCTTCTGTCCCGCTAATGCTTGGATATTCAACTAAATGACAAAGCAATTGCTTTAATTGTTGCGTCGTTTGCCATTTCATCCCGATCCCCCATTATTTTTGATATCGTTCTCCCTTATTTTAGCAAAAAATAACGCCGCCACCTATGGCAGGTGCGGCGTTACAAACTCCATTTTTGGATGTCAAAAACAAGGTGCCCATTTGCGGCGAATGAAATCGTTTGATTATTTTTATACGGAAAGAACCGTGCCGTAAATACTTCTTCCCCTTCATTCACAAATACCTCAATCGAGGACGTGTCTAAAAACATATGCAGCGAATGCAAACGTTCCAAACGGCATTGTCTTTTTTCGGTCAGACCGTTGGCAAAACTTTTGCGCTCCAACGTTAGCACGCGTTCACCGCTGTTGTAAATGATGCGCGCCGTATTGCGAATAGCAATTTCCATTATGCCCCCTAATAATCGAATATTCTCTAGATTAAGCTCGATAACATCCCCGCTGATTCCTTCTAACATCATTTCTTCGTTCGCAATCGTGACATTTGAATATGCAATTTTATCCTTTCGCAACATTTGTAACTCTTCAACTGGTGTTTGATATAACTTACCATTTTTCAGTTTCAACTCACGCGGCAATGTTAGCGCATGAATCCAGCGATGCGCAATGGTCGGATGCTTATCCTCATCTTGACCAGGAACTCCCATCCAGGCGATTAAAATGCGCCGTCCTTTTGCATCAAGCATCGTTTGCGGGGCGTAAAATTCAAAACCGCGGTCTAACATCTACCACGACAACCGCATTGTTATTTAAAATTTTATGGATTCTTAACGCCATGGCTTCATCACCATTACGCGTTGGTGTCAATGCGGAAAATGGCCGTTTCTCCTTTTGTCGCCTTCGTTTCGGACGTTTTTTGCAAGCTTGCCACCACATCACCGTTTGTCACGATAATCGGTGTGACCGTGCTTTTCGCTTTTTGTTTGACAAGATCTAGGTCTACCGTTAATAAACGCTGGCCGGCTTTGACACGGTCTCCGGCTGCTACATGCGCTGTAAATCCTTCGCCATTCATCGAAACCGTTTCCAATCCCACATGAATTAACAGTTCTACGCCCGCTTCCGAACGCAAACCGACCGCGTGTTTTGTTGGAAATACTTGTACGACTTCCCCATTGACAGGCGCAACAACTTCTCCTTCCGTTGGTTCAATCGCGATACCGTCTCCCATCATTTTTTGCGAAAAAACGGGATCAGGAACTTCTTCTAGAGGCTTGATTGTGCCTGTCAACGGCGCAACCACATCTTCATGAGTCGGCTTTTCTTTTTTGCCAAACCATTTTTTAAACATGTAGTCCATCCTTTCTTCTTTTTTAAATAAACGAGATAAATGAACAAAAAAAACCTAAAACGCCACCATCGTGTTCGTCTTAGGTCTTGCCTGCAGTCGCAGTCACAACCCCATCCTTTTTCATATTTAGGGTAAATGGAAATGCCAAATTTGTCAAAGAATAACGATATAAGTTCATTGGAAATTCATATTTTGGCTATGCTCATTGTCTTAAGCATCGGCAAATCTCGTCCGCCACTTCACGGATAGTCAATTTCCCGCCGATGTCAGAAGTTTTTATGCCATCTGTTGCTACACTTCGATAATCGGTTCCTTTATAATAAAGCCCCTGCACACTCCTCTCAAAAATTGGTTTCGTGCTAAAATAAAAACAAACAATTTTTTGTTTGTGCATTTCCACAAATTCACGTTATGAAACGAGGGAAACGGATATGACCCATCACGATGACCCATTTCAAGGGAACTTCGACAGCCTCGAAGAATTTGCGGACCATATTAGCGATCTGTTGCAATGTCCGATTACGATTGAAGACGCAAACCATCGGCTCATCGCCTATAGCGCTCACGATGACTATACCGATCCGGCGCGTACCGCAACGATTATCAGCCGGCGCGTACCCGAAAAAGTGATTAATAGTTTATGGAAGCAAGGGGCGATCCCGGCGTTATTAAGCAGTCGTGACCCTGTCCGTGTCGCGGCCATTTCCGAAGTCGGTCTTGGCAGTCGTGTCGCCGTCTCGATTTGGAAAAACGACGAAGTAATCGGATTTATTTGGGCATTGGAAACAGACCGCACGTTATCGAAAGAGGATATGGAGTTGTTAAAAAAAGCAGCAAAAGCAGCGAAAAATAAAGTATTGCAGCTGTATATGCGCAAAAATAAAAAAGAAGAACGGGTTCAGGAATTTTTTTGGAAGCTGTTGACAGGACATATGACGACAGAGGAAGAAATTAAAGAAAATTTCGAGATGATGCAAATCCCGACCGCTCCTTTATTTTCCGTCATCGTTTTTCGGCTTGCCAACGAAATTACGAGAGAGATTGAAAAACAAATTTCTTATCTGTTACAGACAACTCAACAAATTCAACTTCTTCTGTATACGACAGACCGGAATGATGTCATTTTATTGGCAACACCGAAAAATGTAAATCAACCGCTGCAAGAGTTTAACTGCTTTATCCAATCATTCGCGACGAAAATGAAGGAGCGATTTCACATTAGCAGCATTCAAAGCGGCTTCGGCGGTATATACGAAACGTATACATGCATCGAAAAAAGCTACAAGGAAGCTTTAACAGTGCTGAAAATGAAAGAAAAGTTTCCGGCGCAAATCAGCTCCATTTATGGATATCAACAATTGGGCATTTATCAATTTTTTGATTTATTGTTAGAGAAAAAACGACAAGGAGAGTTTACCAACACGGCTTTACTCAAATTACAATCGTACGATCAAAAACACCATAGCGATTTAGTCGAAACATTTGAAATCTTTTTCGACCACGACAGCAATGTCAATGAAACGGCGAAAGCGTTAAACATTCATCCAAACACCCTTGCTTACCGACTAAAACGCATCGCCGAAATTGGTGAAATTGACTTACATGATATCAATCAAAAAGTAAAACTATATATCGATATTAAACTTGCCAAATATGAAGCGCTCCATTAATTTGTGGAAATCCACAAAATGATAGCGCTTCTTTTTTCCTTCTTAACAAAGAAAAAATTATTACAACCATTTATACTATAATTAAGGCCAAAATACGAGGGAGGAATTTCACTCATGATTATTGGGGTACCAAAAGAAATTAAAAATAACGAAAACCGTGTTGCGATCACGCCGGCGGGCGTTATGTCATTCGTTCAAGCTGGACATACGGTGTTAGTGGAAAAAGACGCAGGAATTGGAAGCGGTTTCACTAATGAAGATTATGCAAGCGCTGGAGCGCAAATTATCGATCAAGCACAAGACGTATGGGCAAAAGCGGATATGATCATGAAAGTAAAAGAGCCGCTGCCAAGCGAATATAACTATTTCCGCCCAGGATTAATTTTATTCACGTATTTGCATCTTGCTGCAGAACCGGAATTGGCGCGTGCACTGAAAGAAAAAGGCGTAATTGCGATCGCATACGAAACTGTACAAGTCGGCCGCACCCTTCCGCTTCTTACGCCGATGAGCGAAGTAGCAGGACGCATGGCGGCGCAAATCGGCGCGCAATTTTTAGAAAAACCAAAAGGCGGAAAAGGCATTCTTCTCGGTGGTGTTCCAGGAGTAAGCCGCGGTAAAGTGACGATCATCGGCGGCGGTACTGTCGGAACGAATGCGGCAAAAGTCGCAGTCGGTTTAGGCGCAGATGTAACAATCATCGATTTAAGCGCAGACCGCCTTCGCGAGCTAGATGACATTTTCGGCCACCAAATTACGACATTAATGTCCAACCCAATGAACATCGCTCAAGCGGTCGCAGAGTCGGATCTTGTGATCGGCGCTGTTTTAATCCCAGGAGCAAAAGCACCAAAACTTGTTACAGAAGAAATGGTCAAAGCGATGAAACCAGGTTCCGTCATTGTCGATGTCGCGATTGACCAAGGCGGTATCGTCGAGACAAGCGACCACGTCACGACGCACGACAACCCAACATACGTCAAACACGGTGTCGTTCACTATGCGGTTGCCAACATGCCTGGAGCGGTTCCAAGAACATCCACGCTCGCATTAACGAATGTAACGATTCCATACGCTCTGCAAATCGCTAACAAAGGTGTTCATCAAGCCGTCGCAGACAACCCGGCGTTAAAACTTGGCGTCAACGTCGCAAACGGCGAAATCACTTACGAAGCAGTTGCCCGCGACCTTGGCTACAACTATGTCCCAGTGGAAGAAGCGTTAGGAAAACAACTAACCGCAAATTAATCCATCATACCGGTACTGCGCGCCTGGCGCAGTGCCGGTTTTTTATTCCTTTGCCACAACCACTTTTCTATCTTATCGAAGTGATTTTATGCTATTATTAAAGAATCATGATACATACGAGGGAGGAATGCACCATGGCAATGCCTAAAGCACTGACCATCGCCGGTTCTGACAGCAGCGGCGGCGCTGGCCTTCAAGCGGACTTAAAAACGTTTCAAGAACTTGGCGTATACGGAATGACCGCGATTACGACGATCGTCGCGATGGATCCACATAAACAATGGTTTCATCAAGTGTTTCCGATCGATCTCGCTACTATCGAAGCGCAGCTCGAAACCATTATTGTTGGCGTCGGAGTTGACGCGATGAAAACCGGCATGCTTCCGACAACAGATATCATTGAACTTGCCGCAAAAACGATTGAAAAACATCAATTGACCAATGTTGTCATTGACCCGGTAATGGTATGTAAAGGAGCGGACGAACCGCTTCATCCGGAAAATACAGTATGCTATCGCGAAGTGCTTGTGCCAAAAGCGACAGTAGTAACACCAAACTTATTCGAAGCAGCACAATTAAGCGGGCTAAGCCGCATTGAAACGGTGGAAGATATGAAGGAAGCGGCGGGAAGAATCCATGAGTTTGGCGCAAAATATGTAATCGTAAAAGGCGGACGCAAAATTCCTCATGAAAAAGCGATCGACGTCCTATACGATGGAAAAACGTTCGAATTGTTGGAATCCGATCGCATCGAAACAACTTATACACACGGCGCAGGCTGCACGTTCTCCGCTGCGATCGCTGCAGAACTTGCGAAAGGAAAGCCGGTGAAAGAAGCGATCGCAACGGCGAAGGAGTTCATTACGGAAGCAATTCGCCATTCTTTCCCGCTCAACCAATATGTCGGGCCAACAAATCATGGCGCGTACCGCCGCTATCATCAATAATGAGGCAGGAGGAATATCTCCTGCTTTCCTTTTGCTTTATACAAAAAAACAAACGTGATAATATTATAAAAAACAAATAATTTATTAAAAGAAGGATGTGTGAATCGATTGAGAGTATCTGCTGTTCAATACCATCTCCATACCATTGATTCGTTCCAGCAATTTGCCGATCAAGTAACCCATTACGTAAAAACCGCACAAGAGTTCGAAGCGGAATTTGTCCTGTTTCCCGAATTTATAACCACCCAGCTGTTATCCATTCCGACCAATTCAGGAAAAGCCGCAACCATTGATGACTTGCCAAATTATACAGAACCGTATTACGAGCTATTCACTTCGTTAGCGAAACAAACGGGCATGTACTTAATTGGCGGCACACATGTTATTCGCAAAAACGGAAAGTTATATAATGTCGCCCATTTATTTACACCAGACGGACAAATTCATCAACAAGCAAAGCTGCATATTACTCCGACGGAAGTAAAAGAATGGGGCATTACTCCGGGAGAAAGCATCAATGTGTTCGAAACAGAAAAAGGGACGATCGCGCTTTTGACGTGCTATGACATTGAGTTTCCGGAAGCCGTTCGCATCGTTCGCGCCAAAGGGGCGGACGTCATCTTCTGCCCATCATGCACCGATGACCGCCATGGATTCCATCGCGTACGGTATTGCTGCCACGCGCGCGCCGTCGAAAACCAAGTGTATGTCGTCACGACAGGCACGGTCGGCTCGCTGCCAACCGTCGACTTCATGCGCGCCAACTTCGGCCAAGCCGCGGTCATTACACCAAACGATATTCCGTTCCCACCGCGCGGCATTTTAGTCGAAGGGGAAATCAACGACGACATGATTGTCACCGCCGACCTCGACTTGTCGCTGTTGTATAAAGTGCGGGAAAAAGGTTCGGTGACGACATGGCGCGACCGCCGCACCGACTTGTACCCAGATTGGAAATAAGGGAGAGGACGAATCGATGAAATACGTACGAATTACAAGCATTGACGACCCGCTTTTTGCAAAAATGTATGAGTTGCTAAAAACAGTATTTCCAGAAGAAGAAGTGCTCGAGTTTGAGCTGTGGAAAGAACCGCTCCAAGACCAGAATTTGCGCGTCTGTGTCGCCATACTAGACGATAATGTCATCGGTGCGACCGAATACCGCTACTACCCGGACATGAACGTCGCAATGACGGACTTTACAATCATCGGTAAAGAAGGGCTTGGCATCGGCCGCTTTTTAATGGAACACCGCGAGAAAGATTTGCTAGGGATGGCCGCCAAGCACGGCAACGAGCTATTGGGCATGTTTGCGGAAATTTACGACCCTTATCGCGTGCAAGATCATTCGTTCGGCGGCATTAAACCGATGGACCCTTACGTCCGCCGCGAAGTGTTGTCCCATATCGGCTACCGCAAGCTTAACTTTCCGTACGTCCACCCTTCGTGGAAAAATGATGGGGAAGCGGTATCCGCCCTTGATTTTTGCTTCCTATCTTATAGCCATAAGGGAGACACGCTGCCGGCCGATCTCATCGTCCGCTTTCTTCAGACGTACTATGCAATTTTGCCAAACAAATCAGACGCCTGGCATGACATGATAGAAAACTTAAAAACGAAAACGGAAGTGGAATTGCTGCCGATTTAACGAAAAAAACCCCGGATGCGACAACACGTCCGGGTTTTTTTCTTATAACGATGCTTTGAAACGGTCAAACTGCTCAGCAATTTTACCTTCCGGCGCCTTTGTTAACAAGCTGACGATCACAATCGCCGCCAAACTCGCAGCGAAGCCTGGAATCATTTCATAAAGCAAGCTTTTTAAATACGCTGATTGCGTCCAGAGAATAACGGTCATTGCTCCTGCAACCATGCCGGCAAGCGCACCCCATTTCGTCATGCGCCGCCAGAACAGACTTAATAAAATGACGGGACCGAACGAAGCGCCAAAACCTGCCCACGCATAGCCGACCAAGTTTAAAATCGTATCGTTTTTCGTATACGCCAACGCCGACGCTACTAACGCTACAATGAGCACGGAAAGCCGGCCGATGAAAACTAATTCTTTATCCGAAGCCGAACGGCGGAATAATACTTTATATAAATCTTCCGTTAAGGAACTTGACGTCACCAGAAGCTGCGAAGAAATCGTGCTCATAATCGCCGCTAAAATCGCCGAAAGCAAAAATCCAGTAATGAGCGGATGAAATAAAATTTCTCCGAGCTTGACAAAGACGGTCTCCGGATCGCCAAGCTTCGGACCGTGCTCAGAAAAATAGGCGATTCCAAATAACCCTGTCAACATCGCGCCGACAACGGAGAAAATCATCCACCCCATTCCAATGCGGCGGGCATTTTTCATTTCCTTGACCGATGAAATCGCCATAAAACGGACAATAATGTGCGGTTGTCCGAAATAACCGAGACCCCACGCAAACAGCGAAATAATACCGAGGAAGCTAGTTCCTTTCCATAAATCGAGCAAATTAGGATCAATGTTTTTAATGGTAGTAAACGTATCGCCGACACCGCCCGTATGGAAAAGCGTTACGGCCGGGACAAGAATAAGAGCAATAAACATAATCGTTCCTTGCACAAAATCGGTCCAACTAACAGCCAAAAATCCTCCAAACAATGTATACGCAACAACGACACCAGCAACAATCCATAGCCCTGTATGATAACTTGTACCAAATGAGTTTTGAAACAGCACCGCTCCAGACACAAGACCAGAAGATACATAAAAGGTAAAGAAAATCATAATAACAAGACCGGAAATTAACCGAAGCAGCTTCGATGTATCGCCGAATCTATTTTCCAAAAATTCCGGAATCGTAATCGAATCATTTGCTACTTCCGTATATACACGCAAACGAGGCGCAACATATAACCAGTTCGCATATGCTCCGAGCGTAAGCCCAATAACAATCCATGATGCACTTAATCCTTGCGCATACATTGCTCCTGGAAGCCCCATCAACAGCCAACCGCTCATATCGGAAGCCCCCGCACTGAGCGCTGTGACCGCAGGGCCTAACGTCCTTCCCCCAAGCATATAATCGGAAAGGTTGGACGTACGTTTATAAGCCCAATACCCAATAAGAAGCATCCCAATCATATACACTGCGACAGAAATCAATACCAAGGCATTCTCCCCTTTCCTTTGTTGCCTTCTCTATCATCATAACGAAAGAATATTATTTTTACAATAATAATTATAATTTTCCAATTGTTTAGAACATAAATATATTATAAGGTTTTCCAAAAAACAAAACGAATATTCAATTAATTTATAATATAAAAATAAACCACCCCACTTCTGCTACATTATTTTATAAAAATGAATATTCATTTGTTTCAAGACGGCTGGGATCCGCTCTTTGCCGCATTGCAAAGCAAAGAAATCGATATGGCGATCTCCGGCATCACGATCAATGATAAGCGGAAACAAACATACGATTTCTCCATTCCTTATTTTGAATCCACCTATATGATTATGGTGAAAGAAAATAGTCCAATCAAAAATGCGCTTGACTTAAAAGGAAAAACGATCGGCGTCCAAAACGGCACCACGGGACAAGCAGCAGTAGAAAAATTGCTTGGAAAAGAAAATAAAAACATTAAAAAATTCGAAAATACGGTTGTGGCGATTATGGACTTATTAAACGGCGGCGTCGAGGCGGTCGTTACGGACAACGCGGTGGCAAGCGAGTATGTGAAAAACAATCCGGATAAAAAAATCAAAACCATCGCCGATCCAGAACATTTCGAGTCTGAGTTTTACGGGCTGATGTTCCCAAAAGGAAGCGACTTGAAGCCAAAAGTGGACGAAGCGACAAGGTTTTTTACGGACCACAACAGCAAAAAGCTGGTCTTCGCCATGCTGTTTCCATCCGCAAACAAAAAAGAATCCTTCCCTCGCATTTAGGGAAGGCTAAACAGAACGACCCAGCTGCTTTGCCAGCCGTTCGCGAATGCGCGGATTTAACGTTTGCCACATCCATTTTTCAAATAGCTCCTTTTTTTCTTGAAATGGTAAATAGTAGCGCTCGCCTGCTTGTTGGCGCGCTCTCTCGGTTACATCATATAACGAAAGCGCTGCCGCCACTGATATATTAAAACTTTGGACAAACCCATACATTGGAATCATAAACGTCGCATCAGCGGCACGAATCGCCTCTTGCGACACACCGCTATGCTCGTTGCCAAATAGAAGCGCCGTCGGCCGCGACACATCGATGTCGCCAAGGCGAAGCGTTCCCTCGCCGAGATAGCTGGCATACACTTGATACCCTTTTGCTTGCAGCTCTTTAATCGTCGTTACAATATCCGGTTTTTGCTGCAGCGTCAGCCATTTATCGGCATGTCGCGTCACAAGCGGGTTCGGCTGAAACGGCGCTTTTCCAGTGACGACATACACATCCTGCACGCCAAACGCTTCCGCTGTCCGCAACACCGCCGCTTGGTTATGCGGATCGTCGACTGCTTCAGTCAATACCGTAATATAACGCGTCCGCTTTTGAAGTACATCATACATCCGCTTTAACCGTTCCGGTAAAATCATTTCCCAAATAAGACGCGTTTCTTCCGTCAACACCCCTTCTTTTTGCAGCTGTTCAATGAACGCTTTTGCTTCTTGCTCGTTCATTGCCATCACCTTCGTTTCCTCTTATATTTGCTTAGAACGAATCTCATTGTACAAAATTTTGACAATGCGAGCAAACACAACAAGCCGAAAAACTTCTTAATAAATCCATACATTCCCATTTTTTTATTGCCTATCATGAACCATAATACATATTACAAAGCAAATGATATATTTATTAGAATATTATTAATTTTATTTAAATAACAAAGATACCACTTATTTCATATATAAATACATTTACAAATATTTATCCAGCATGTACTATATTAAATGTAAACGCTTTAAAAATTTTTTAAAATAATTTATTTTTTTATTTGCTTTTTACAAAATTGTCCCGATCGATAGGAGGAAACGATTATGCAAACTCCAAAAAATGAACAAAAATTACATCGTGGATTAGAGGAAAGACATATTTCTCTTATGTCTCTTGGAGCCGCGATTGGGGTCGGTCTATTTCTTGGCTCTGCATCTACCATCAAACTCGCGGGACCAGCCATTTTGCTTGCTTATGCGATAAGCGGCGCGGTCATGTTCTTGATTATGCGCGCTCTCGGAGAGATGGCTGTGGAAAATCCCGTCGCCGGTTCATTTAGCCGATATGCACACGACTATTTAGGTCCGCTTGCTGGTTATTTAACCGGGTGGAACTATTGGTTTTTATGGGTAGTTACTTGCATCGCGGAAATCACCGCTGCCGGCATTTATATGCAATTTTGGTTCCCTGATACGCCAAGATGGATATGGGCGCTAGCCGCTTTAATAATGATGACATTAATCAATTTCCTCGCTGTCAAGGCGTACGGGGAATTAGAATTTTGGTTTGCGCTTATTAAAATTGTCACCATTGTATTTATGATCATCGTTGGCTTGGGTATGATTCTGTTCGGAATCGGCAATGGCGGAGTCGCCACAGGCATCAGCAACCTTTGGGAACATGGCGGATTTCTCCCGAACGGCTTTACCGGTGTGTTAATGTCTTTGCAAATGGTGATGTTCGCCTACTTAGGAATTGAAATGCTCGGCGTTACGGCCGGCGAAGTGAAAAATCCGGAAAAATCGCTGACCAAAGCGGTCAATAGCGTATTTTGGCGCATTTTAATTTTCTACGTGGGCGCATTATTTGTCATCATGTCCATTTACCCTTGGAACGAAATCGGCGAAAAAGGAAGCCCGTTTGTCTTAACATTTGAAAAAATCGGCATTCACGCCGCTGCGGGAATCATCAACTTTGTCGTTTTAACGGCTGCGTTGTCTTCCTGCAACAGTGGAATTTTCAGCACAAGCCGCATGCTCTTCAACTTGGCTGAGCAAAAAGAAGCACCGCCTTCCTTCGCTAAACTGACAAAGCGCGGAATTCCAGGCGTCGCCCTCATCGTCACGGCGTTAGCGATGTTAGTCGGTGTGTATTTAAACTACGTTTCCGAAAAAGTATTCCAATGGGTCACAAGTGTCGCGACATTTGGCGCGATTTGGACATGGGCGATTATTTTGCTTTCGCAATTGCACTTCCGTAAACGCTTAAGCCCAGAAAAGCAAAAACAATTAAAGTATAAAATGCCGCTTTATCCTTATAGCTCTTATATCGCTCTCGCCTTTTTAGTCGGAGTTGTCGGTTTAATGGCATATTTCCCTGACACACGAATCGCACTTATCATTGGACCAGCCTGGCTCATCTTGCTCGTTGTCGTCTATTATGCAAAAGGCATGCATAAGCGCCATGCCTACCCTTCTGATAAAAAACAAGTTAGCTAAACAACCGTCTCCATCCCTTTTATAGGGATGGAGATGTTTATTTTTTTACATCCTTCTCCATGTTCATTGATGATCCTTTCTCCCTTCCCCCTGTTACATACCAACACCATCATTCATTTAATATTGTTCAATATTTCACAAACTATTCAATAATAGATAGTTCTAGGCGCCAATAAATATAGTATTGTATAGTTGAAATCTGTTATATATATATTTTTTCAGCCTGTTATAGTTACAGGCGATTGGGAGGGGATCTGTTATGAAACAAGCTACTGCTGTATTAGACCCGTGGCGAAATTTTAAAGGGTCAAAATGGAAAAAGTCCATTGACGTCCGTGACTTTATTTTAAACAACGTCACCGTTTACTATGGGGATGAGTCATTTCTAGAAGGGCCTACAGAAGCGACGAAGAAACTATGGGAACAAGTGATGGAATTGTCGAAACAAGAACGCGAAAAAGGCGGCGTTCTCGATATGGATACATCCATTGTTTCCACCATCACTTCCCACAGACCGGGTTATTTAAACAAAGACTTGGAAAAAATTGTTGGTTTTCAAACAGATAAACCGTTTAAGCGCGCATTAATGCCGTTCGGAGGCATCCGCATGGCGCAACAATCATGCGAAGCATACGGCTACAAAGTAAGCGACGAAGTGAAAAAAATTTTTACCGAATACCGAAAAACCCATAACCAAGGTGTGTTTGACGTTTACACCGAAGAGATGAAATTAGCGCGCAAAGCGGGAATTATCACCGGCCTTCCAGACGCATACGGACGCGGCCGCATTATTGGCGACTATCGCCGCGTGGCGTTATACGGTGTCGATCGTCTGATTGAAGAAAAACAAAAGGATTTGAAAAACACTGGCGCAAGAACGATGACGGAAGACATTATCCGCCTTCGCGAGGAAATTGCTGAACAAATTCGCGCGTTAAACGAATTGAAACAAATGGCATTAAGCTACGGTTACGACATTTCCGAACCAGCGCAAAACGCACACGAAGCATTCCAATGGCTCTATTTCGCTTATCTTGCCGCTATTAAAGAACAAAACGGCGCAGCGATGAGCTTAGGCCGCGTGTCCACCTTCTTAGACATTTATATCGAACGCGACCTACAAGAAGGTACGCTAACAGAAAAAGAAGCGCAAGAACTTGTCGACCATTTTGTGATGAAATTGCGCCTTGTCAAATTCGCCAGAACACCGGAATATAACGAACTATTCAGCGGCGACCCGACATGGGTAACAGAATCGATCGGCGGAATGGCGATCGATGGTCGTCCGTTAGTCACGAAAAACTCGTTCCGCTTCCTTCATACGTTGGATAACTTAGGACCTGCGCCAGAGCCAAACTTAACGGTACTTTGGTCGAAACAATTGCCGGAAGCGTTCAAAGAATATTGCGCGAAAATGTCGATAAAAACAAGCTCGATTCAATATGAAAACGACGACTTAATGCGCGTGGAATTCGGCGATGACTACGGAATTGCTTGCTGCGTATCGCCAATGAGAATTGGCAAGCAAATGCAATTTTTCGGAGCGCGCGCCAACCTTGCGAAAGCATTGTTATATGCGATTAATGGCGGCGTTGATGAAAAATTAAAAATACAAGTTGGTCCTGAGTTTGCGCCAATTACATCCGAATATTTAGATTACGATGAAGTCATGCGTAAGTTTGATCATGTACTTGAATGGCTTGCGGAACTTTATATTAATACACTCAATGTCATTCATTACATGCACGATAAATATTGTTATGAACGCATTGAAATGGCGCTTCATGATTCGCATATTTTACGCACGATGGCAACTGGTATCGCCGGACTATCGGTTGTCGCTGATTCGTTAAGTGCGATCAAATACGCAAAAGTCAAACCGATTCGAGATGAAAACGGCATTGCCGTTGATTTTGACATCGAAGGAGATTTCCCGAAATACGGAAATAACGATGATCGCGTCGACCAAATTGCGGTTGATTTAGTCGAACGTTTTATGACGAAATTGAAAAAACATAAAACGTATCGCGATTCGAAACATACGTTATCGATTTTAACGATTACATCGAACGTCGTATACGGGAAAAAGACAGGAAATACGCCAGATGGCCGTCGCGCTGGCGAACCGTTTGCCCCGGGAGCGAACCCGCTGCACGGCCGTGACACGAAGGGAGCGCTCGCTTCGTTAAGCTCTGTCGCGAAATTGCCATTTGAACATGCATTAGATGGCATTTCTAATACGTTCTCAATCGTGCCGAAAGCTTTAGGAAAAGAAGAACATGCCCGTGTTCGCAACCTTGTCGCCATTTTAGATGGTTACATGGAAAAAGGCGGACACCATCTCAACATTAACGTGTTGAATCGTGAAACGTTATTAGATGCAATGGAACATCCAGAAAAATATCCGCAATTAACGATTCGCGTCTCTGGATATGCCGTCAACTTCATTAAACTAACTCGTGAACAACAAATTGACGTCATTAACCGCACATTCCACGAAACGATGTAACGATCTCCCCCTCCTTCTTGAGGGGGGATATTTCTCTTAGGAAGGAGACCATCCGATGAAAGGGTTTATTCATTCGATTGAGACATGCGGCACTGTCGACGGCCCAGGCCTTCGCTATGTCATCTTCACACAAGGATGCTTGCTGCGCTGTCAATATTGTCATAACGCCGACACATGGGAAATCGGAAAAGGAAAAGAAATGACCGTAGAAGAAATTATCGATGATGTAAAAACGTATTTGCCGTTTATCAACGCTTCCGGCGGCGGAATTACCGTCAGCGGAGGGGAACCTTTGTTGCAAATCGACTTTTTAATCGAGCTATTTAAAGCATGCAAAAAACTCGGCATTCATACAGCGATCGATTCGTCAGGAGGATGCTACACAGCGGAAGCGTCGTTCCAGCAAAAATTAAACGAATTGCTTTCCTATACGGATTTAATTTTGCTTGATTTAAAACATATCGATGAAAAAAAACATCGGAAACTGACAGGAAAAACAAATCAACATATTTTACAATTTGCTCGGTTCTTATCCGAAAAAAACGTTCCTGTTTGGATCCGGCATGTTCTCGTTCCAACCATTACAGACGACCCGAATGATTTGCGCAGTCTCGCCGCTTTTATTCGCACGTTAAATAATGTAGAAAAAATTGAAATTCTCCCATATCATAAATTAGGAGTATACAAATGGAAAGCGCTTGGATTGAAGTATCCTTTGGAAGGAATTGAACCTCCTTCGGAAGAAAGCGTACAAATGGCCCAACAAATCTTAAATGGAACGGAAAATAGCACGCCTCTTACGTAATGTAAGAGTTTTTTTCTGATTTCACATATATATAGATAATCTAACACCTATATTATGTTTAGAAGATCAGCAAATGGCTTTCTCAATTCCTTCGCCGCAGAGTGGGACTTTGGGATATACACACAGAAAAAGGATGGCTCACCGCGCTTTACCAGCGAACATAGGAGCCATCCTTTTTCGATGGAGAAGGCTTGTTGTAAACTCCTTTAAACGACTGACAATAATATGAACTAAATCGATGGGGCAACCTCTATTCTGGCGCTTTCATATATGCCTGTCTCGGATGATTCGGTTGGTCAGGATATTTCAAGCAAATTTTCCCTTCCTCTAATAATTTCCCTAAATAGTTGTTCCTTAATCCGTCCGGTGTTCTCTCCAACAGAGCCGCTAATTCCTTTAACATCAGCGGTCTTAGCGCACAAAGCTGCAAAATAATATTTTCCATCACACTTGGAGGCAATCGTTTTTTCCTTCTCGCCAACTCCGCAATGTTCCATAGTTTTTCATCGATTTCGCTCTTCTCTTTGTACAGATCAGATGAAGATGGTTCATTATTTATGGAGTCCGAACCTTTATTTATGAAGTTAGGTTCGTTATTTACGGAGTCAGCATCGTTATTTACGAAGTCAACGCCGTTATTTATGGAGTTTGGCGATTTATTTACGGAGTTGTCTTGTTTATTTACGGACTTTTCTTCGCTATTTATAGAGCTATCTTCGTTATTTACGGAGTTTTGTTGCTTATTTATGGAGTTCAAGTCTTCTTCCGTTAATGTAAGATCCATTTCACTATCATCATGCTGTTCTATATCTTGATATATATCTGTTTCATATGATGCAGCTGTTTCATCTGGAAAATCGAACGGATATAATATCACGACAGTTCGTTCTGGATTCGAATGTTGAATAAATTCAGGCTGCTTGTATTGAGGGTTGCTCCATGTTGTAACAATATGCTTTAACCCGAAACCAGCCCGCTTGCAAAGACCGATCAAAATAAACATTTTAAACAAATTCGGATTGCGAAGATTGCTCATATGACCGGAAAGAGCAGAATCAATCGGAATGCGAAATAATCCTGGATTGGCAAAGCGAAACACACCGTTTTCTTTTTCTACAATAATCCCGCCTTCTCCTAAATAATCCGCATGAACAATCGCGTTTACAAGCGCCTCGTGCAGCGCAATTTGCATGGAGCGATCCATATCATTATTTTTAAGCTGTGAGATCACTTTAAAATAAAAATCGTATAAGTTGCCAGACCATGTACCATCTTGAGAGGTGAATCGCTTTGTCCAATCGTTCGTTACTATACCGTTCAAACTTTCCCGATATTCGAGAAAATATTGCGGTAAAACTTCTGTAATAATCCGTTCCTCACTAAACATCAATAACCCTGCTAATGTAACTCCTTCTTTGCTGCTATCTCGCAATTTTCCCCATGCACCGATCTTGTATAAAAATTCTTTCGTCTCCAACCCATTCCATGGATGGTTTGGCTTGACAGCTGCAAACTTTTCCCGGTAGCTTTTCACCGATTCAAAATTTAATTCATGCAGTCCATAGTGTTCCAAAATGGAACTATCATGCCAAACAGTTGAATTCCCATCATAAAAACTTGAATATTTATTCACTTCCGATCTTCCTTTAATTATTATTTTATAAAAATATTTACTTCCTTCTTTATTCTTATTGTATCATCTTTCGTTTTCGTTGCGTGTAGTTGCCAAAAAAAGAAGAAAGAAGATGCCCAACACGTTTATTGCATGTTGGAAAATAGATGGATAGTTTTTCTAAAAGTGAGCAAAACTAATATAAATTAAAACACAGTAAGGGGGATTTTGTTACATATGCTATCTCTTCCTTCATCACTAGAGCCGTATTGGCGGACATCTGTCAAGCTTCCATCGTTTCCGAAACTAGAAGAAGATATTCGCACCGATGTCGCCATTATCGGCGGAGGAATTTCTGGTATCACGACCGCTTATTTGCTCGCTAAACAGGGAGTGCGCGTCACTTTATTAGAAGCGGATCGTCTTCTGAACGGAACGACAGGGCATACGACCGCGAAAATTACTGCTCAGCATGATATCATTTATGATGAATTAATCAACCACCTTGGACAGGAAAAGGCGAAACTGTACTACGAAGCATGTACGGAAGCATTGCGTTTTATTCGAAGTACAATCGAACAAGAAGCGATTGACTGCGATTTTATTGAGCAAGATGCATATATATACACCAATTCCTCCTCATCGTTAACAAAATTAATAAACGAATGGAAGGCGTATGAAAAGCTTGGCATTGACGGAGCGTTTGTTGAATCGATTCCTCTTCCGATCCCTGTGAAAGCTGCGGTGTTGATGAAAAATCAAGCGCAATTTCACCCGCTGAAATACTTAATGAAACTAGTCGACGCTGTTGTCGAGGCAGGTGGAAAAATCTACGAATACACGCCCGCCGCCGATATCGAGCAAGGAGCGGCGCTTGCCGTCGTCACCCGCGACAAAAAACGGGTTACGTGTAAACATGTCATCATTTGTTCCCATTTTCCGTTTTATGACGGCGGCTTTTATTTTTCACGCATGTACGCAGAGCGCTCTTACGTATTGGCAGCCAAAATAGCGGAGCAATACCCAGGCGGCATGTATTTGAGCGCTGATAACCCGAAGCGGTCCATCCGCTACACAACGATGAACGGGGAAAACTTGATTTTAATCGGAGGCGAAAACCACAAGACAGGACAGGGCGTCCCGACGATGCGACATTACGAGGCACTGCAAAGCTTTGCCTCTCAGCTATTTACCGTCACTGACATCCCATACCGTTGGTCGGCGCAAGATTTAACGACACTTGATAAAGTTCCTTACATTGGAAACATGACCGCAGGCACGCCGAACATCTATGTCGCGACAGGATACCGGAAATGGGGGATGACCAACGGGACAATCGCGGGGCTATTGCTCAGCGACTTAGTCATGGGACGCAACAACCGCTACCATGACTTATATACGCCGTCGCGCTTTTATGCCGATCCGAGCGTCAAACATTTTCTCACGCAAAACCTTGATGTCGCCAAACACCTCATCGAAGGAAAAGTGGAGGTGGTCGTCCGCAATCCGGAAGACTTGGCAAACGGCGAAGGCGCAGTTGTTGTCGTGAACGGGAAACGTGCCGGTACGTATAAGGACGAAAACGGGACATTGTTCATCGTTGACACGACATGCACCCACATGGGATGTGAACTGGAATGGAACAGCGGCGACCGCACATGGGACTGCCCTTGCCACGGCTCGCGATTCTCCATTCACGGCGATGTCATCGAAGGACCGGCGAAATATCCTTTAAACAAAATAGAGGACGATCCATCATAACAAAGGGCTGCCCGATAAGGCGGCCCTTTGTTGCATCTGCAAACTATATCATTATGCTAATAGAATGCTCTTACATTTGTGCTCTTCGTGATCAGTGCAAAACGCCTTTCTTTTTTGTATAATCATATCAGGCACATTGTATATAAAAGGGGTGATTTCCGTGCAAATCGAACCAATTTTTCTCACTCCTATTTTTCAAGAGCGAATTTGGGGCGGCACGAAATTGGCGGATGAATTCGGCTATTCCATCCCGTCAACACACACAGGGGAATGCTGGGCAGTTTCCGCACATCCAAACGGACAAACCGTGATCAAAAACGGGCCGTTTCAAGGAATGACGCTTGGACAATTATGGGAAGAGCGACGCGACTTATTCGGCCACTTTCCATCAGACCGTTTTCCTTTGTTGACGAAAATTTTAGATGCCAACGCTGATTTATCAGTGCAAGTGCATCCTGATGACGCATACGCACAAAAACATGAAAATGGCGAATTTGGAAAAACAGAATGTTGGTATATTATTGACTGCAAAAAAGATGCGGAACTTGTTTACGGACATCATGCGAAAACGAAAGAAGAACTGAAAGAAATGATGGAAACCGGTCAATGGGACAAGTTGCTTCGCAGAATTCCGATTAAACCTGGCGACTTTTTCTATGTCCCTAGCGGCACAATTCACGCCCTTTGCGAAGGGACGCTTGTCTTAGAAACACAACAAAGCTCTGACACAACATACCGCGTCTATGACTATGACCGCGTCGACAGCAACGGGAAAAAACGCGAACTGCATTTAGACAAAGCGTTAGACGTCATTACCGTTCCACATCGCGACGCGAATGTTCATCCGAACATCACCCAAGTTGACGATGCCACCATTACAACATTTATCGAAAGCGACTACTTTGGCGTACAAAAATGGGAGATTAATGGAACTGTCAACTTGGACCAAACGAAACATTTTCTCATCGTTAGCGTCCTTAATGGAGAAGGCAAGCTAGTGTCGGAAGGCGGTTCATACGATCTAAAAAAAGGGGATCATTTCATTCTTCCATATCAATTTGGGCGTTTTTCCATAAACGGAACGCTCGAAATGATTGCTTCATGGCCTCTAGTACAAAAAGGAGCTGCCTCTTAAATATGAGACAGCTCCCTTTCTTTTTACGATATAATCAATCTTCATTTACCGCTTTAGCATGGGAAGTTGGATATTCTTTTTCCCAAAAGTCCGCGCCGGTAATGCCTAGTTTCACCGGATCAAAGACTGGGTCTTTGCCAGCCTTTTTCTGTTCTTCAAAATCTTTAAGAACTTTTAATGCTGGTTTCGTTAATAAAAGAATCGCGATAATGTTGAGCCATGCCATGCTTCCGACACCGATATCGCCAAGTGCCCAAGCGAGTTTTGCCGTTTTGACGCATCCGTAAAACACTACCCCTAAAATCGCCACTTTTAACGCATATTGCGGCCAGCTAGCTTTCATTCTCCTTGTAATATACGCTAAATTTGTCTCTGCCATGTAGTAATACGCCATAATGGTCGTAAACGCAAAGAAAAATAGAGCAATCGCAACAAATGGAGCACCGAATCCTGGGAATACCGTTTCAACTGCTTTCTGCGTAAAAATAGGTCCCGGCTCTACATCGCCAAGTTTTTGCACAATCGGCGCCTTTCCTTCCGGTGTCACGTTATACATGCCGGTAATTAAAATCATAAATGCAGTTGCCGAACAAACAAACCATGTATCGACATAGACTGAAAATGCTTGAACTAAGCCTTGTTTTGCTGGGTGCGACACCTCTGCGGCAGCGGCTGCATGCGGTGCAGTTCCTTGTCCCGCTTCATTGGAATAAATTCCCCGTTTGACTCCCCACGAAATTGCGGCACCAAGAATTCCTCCAAACGCCGCATCCATACCAAAGGCGCTTCGGAAAATTAAGCTGAGTACATGAGGGAGTTCGGTAATATTCGCAAATACGATAAATAAAGCCACTATAATGTATCCTAACGCCATAAATGGAACAATCAATTCGGCCGCACGGGCAATCCGCTTCACACCCCCGAAAATAATGGCGCCTAAAAGAACGGCAATTCCGATTCCTGTAATCGTCGGACTGATGCCAAACGCGTTTTCCATTCCCGCGGCAATGCTGTTGGCTTGCACACCCGGCAACAGCACCCCGGTCGCCAACACTGTAACAATAGCAAACAATACCGCATACCATTTCATTTTTAGCCCTTTTTCAATATAGTAGGCTGGTCCGCCGCGAAACTGACCGTCCTGCTTCGTTTTATACACCTGCGCGAGCGCTGCTTCCACAAAAGCGGAACCTGCCCCTACGAAAGCAATGAGCCACATCCAAAATACGGCACCAGGACCTCCATATGCAATAGCAGTCGCGACACCTGCTATGTTTCCTGTCCCAACCCGTCCGGACAACGCGAGCGATAAAGCCTGGAAAGAAGAAATTCCTGCTTCAGAGCTCTTGCCTTGAAACATTTGTTTAATCATTTCTTTCATATGCCTCACTTGCAAAAAGCGAGTGAGCAACGAATAGAAAAGACCGGTTGCCAAACAAAGATAGACTAAATATTTGCTCCAAATAATGCTGTTTAACCAATTCACAAATTGTTCCATATTCATCCCCCTGTATTTACTATAATAATATTTATTATAAAATATTTTAAATTTTCTTTTAATAGTAAAAATTAAAAAAGGTTCTGGGATAAAGAACCTTTTTTACTTCATATTTGTTCCAATTTTGCAAACCGCTGCAATGTTCCGAGCGGTTTGAGTAACATAATACCGAGCATTTGCTAATGCTTTTTCTAATGGAATAATTCCCGGGACAATGCTATAAAGCGCATCAATTCCATAGCTTCGCACAACATCGCTGTCATCGGATACAGAGCCGGCGATGGCAATGACTGGAATATTGTATCGCTTGGCCGCTTTTGCTACGCCGATCGGCGTTTTTCCAAAAATCGTCTGCCTATCGATTCGTCCTTCCCCCGTAATCACTAGCGATGCGCCTTGAATTCGTTCATGAAAATTCACCGTTTCTAACACAATCTCCACTCCGCGCTTCAGCTTCGCCTCGAGAAAGGCAAGCAATCCAGCGCCAAGTCCTCCAGCCGCCCCGGCACCAGGAATATCTTTTACTTGCTTTCCTAACACTCGTTCAATGACATCCGCATAGTGCTTTAAATTGTTATCCAGTGTCGCGACCATTTCGGGCGTCGCTCCTTTTTGTGGACCGAAAATCGCCGAGGCGCCTTTTGGACCTGTCAACGGATTGTCAACATCGCACGCAACTTCAATTTTTACACATTTTAACCGTTGATCGAGTCCTGACAAATCAATGTCGGCAAGCTCGGATAAGCTCCCGCCCCCTGGTCCGATTTCCTGTCCATGTCGGTTTAAAAGACGCCCGCCAAGCGCCTGAATCATGCCAGCCCCGCCATCGTTTGTCGCGCTTCCACCGATGCCGATAATAATATGCTCGGCTCCTTCATCTAGCGCAGCGAGAATCAATTCCCCTGTCCCTCTCGTTGTCGTCACAAGCGGATTTCTCTTTTCACTCGGAACAAGGTGCAATCCAGAGGCGGCCGCCATTTCAATGACTGCTGTTTTTCCATCCCCAAGCATGCCAAAAAAGGCTTGGACACGATCCCCAAGTGGTCCTGTCACTTCCGTTTTCACAATTCGCCCGCCTGTCGCATCGACCAATGATTGAACCGTCCCTTCTCCGCCGTCTGCCATCGGAATTTTCACGTATTCCGCTTCAGGAAATATATCGCGGAACCCTTTTTCAATCGCGTTCGCCACCTCAAGCGCGGATAAGCTTTCTTTAAACGAATCTGGCGCAATAATCACTTTCATCCTCTTTCCTCCTCATTGTGATTATGAAAATCATTGGAAGACTCCGAAAATCAGCATCGATACGACAGCCAGTGTCAAGCCGATGAGTGACTCATACGGAATTAGTTTCAGCCGTTCTTTGACCTCCATATGGACGCTGCCCGCTGTCGCGTGGAAGAAGCTTCCGTGCGGCAAATGATCCAATACGGTCGCCCCGGCATGAACCATCGCTGCCCCGGCTAATGCGGAAATACCTAGACTTATCATCGTTTCACCAAATACACTGCTGGCAACAGCTGTTCCCGCCGTCGTGGAAGCAGTCGCCCCAGACATCAAAATCCCGGAAATCGGCGCCAGCACGTATGCTGGTAACCCGAAATGATCCAAACCGTTAATGATAACATCTTTTAGCGAGGAATTGGCAACAATGCCCGCTAATGTCCCTGTTCCGACTAACATGATGGCAACGTCAGACATTTTGGATAACCCGGATATGGCATAATCATTCAACTTCTTCCCTTTTTTCATCGCCAACGCACCAACGATACCGCCAACCGGAAGGGCGATCATTGGGTCAATCGCAATATCAAACAACGGCCGCAATGCAAGCAATACTATCGCGACAAGCGGAGCAATAATAGCCGCAAAGAACGAAGGAGTTTGTCCGCTGCTTTTTCTTTCCTGCACGTCATAAATAAGCGTTCCTTTTTGCGCAAGTTTTCTGGCGATGATATACGTAACAGCGAGCCCGAATATTGCTGGAACGGCTCCAGCTGCCATTAATGATGTCAGCGGAATATGGAATGCATCCGCAGCAGCGATGGCGTTCGGGTTCGGTGACATAATGTTCCCCGCCTTCCCGCCGCCAATCATCGCCAGCAAAATCGCCGTTTTTGATAAGTTGGCGCGGCTTGCGATCGCTAACGCAATCGGCGCAACGGTAATGACTGCGACATCCACAAACACGCCGATCGCAGTCAGCAGCGCTGTCGCCACTGAAAGCGCAAGCAAAGCCCGCGTTTCCCCAAGCTTTCGAACGATCGTTTCAGCGATCGCTGCCGCTGCCCCCGATTCCATTAAAACCCCGGCTAACACTCCTGCCGCCAAAATACGCAATACCGCAGGAATCATTTCTTTTGCTCCATCCATCATCACCGTGACCGTATCTGTCACGTTTCCCCCGCCAATGATTCCGCCGACAAAAGCACCAGCAATCATCCCGTAGGCGGGGGAAACTTTCCGTAAAATCAACACAATGGCAACAACCAGTGCTACGATGGCTCCTGCGGCGCTTACTTGAATATCCATAACAGATTCCCCTTTCATACAAACAACGCCCTCATGAACATGACCAATTTTCTCTTTATCTCCAAAACCAATAATGATACCTTCTCATTCCATCACATCTATATTTCTCCCTAAAATCTTCATCATCCGATTAACGATAACCCCTTTGTAAATGGATACAACACATCTCCTTCCTTCTTCAACATTTTCACAATAATCGCTTCAATTTTCTTTTTTATCATAATGATTGTAAAAATAAGAAAAAGGAGTGTCAAATATGGTTCAAACGAAACGATGGATGACAGGCGTCATGAACAAGACAACATCAAGTAAAAAGGATTCTTCATCACTCTCATGATGAAGAATCCTTTTTGTTACTTATTCTCTTTTCCCACTGCTTTTTTTATGATTATCGGTTTCTCTTCCAAGCTGGAAAACGGCATTGCCTCCATGTTTCGATAAGTAATATTTTCAGGATCCAACCCATTGCCTAACGAACCGTAAACATGTCCTTGCCGCGGCTCGATCAGCTCGTTTTGCTGATAATATACTCTCGGTGTTTTCCAAAGCGCGGCTAACGCTTTTCCCATTGGCAATTCGTGATACCGATCCGGCCACATTCGTTTAATGTGCTCCTTCACTAACGGGTAATATTTCGAGCTCATCGCTGGAAACAGATGATGTTCGGTATGATACGAGAAGTTAAAGTGAAGCACATCTATCCACTTTGGCACCGTTACGGTAAGGCTGTTTGCCAGCGGATCATTTACCGGCACTAACGGATTTAAACGATGGTTCGTAGAGATATAGCTCATCACAATAAAATTAGCAATCAGCAAAGGCAACAAAAAGGCAAAAAACCAACGCTCAAATCCAATGAAAAACAACAGCCCAATCCATGTGGACCATGGCAGGAAAAACTGAAGCAGCACCACACTGCGATTTTTCGGCTGAAAATCTTTGAAGAAATAGATTAACATCTTGATAGAATGAAGCGTAAACATAACAGACAATGAACTAAAAGCGAAAAACGCACGAATTGGAAACGGAATTTTGTATACCCAGCGCAATAGACGGCTTTTGGCTAACCTTTCTAAACTAGGCCATGCATCCGGATCCATTTCTTCATCTTGTGTGTGTACATGATGAGTCACATTGTGCCATTTTCGCCACAGCTTCGGACCTGTGCATAGCGGCCAAAATGCGATTGCGCCAAGAATATCACGCAGCCACGGCTTTCGTACGACCGTGCCGTGCAAAATTTCATGTCCTAAAAACCCCAATGCCGCAAAGCTGAAACCTAACACAACAGCTAGGAGGAGATTCCATACCGGATGAAGATGCAAGAGAGAAACAGCGAGGATGCAGCCGATGGTTAACGACAAATAAGCGAAACCTCCAAATAGGCGGGACGGAACAGGTTGAAACGCCTTTTTCGGCAAATGTGGAGAAATCCTGGCGGCATACCAACCGAACGTATGAAACTCTTTCATTGAATAGCTCCTTTCAAATCCACCTTCGATTGACAAGCAACCGCTCGTAATCTCACCTTTCGGGTCATCGCATCGATTCAATGCTTAAAATCAATGAAGGGTATTATATTTCATAACCATATACGTGGATATCAAATCAGACAATTACATATCCATCATTCATTATTGGTTATTTAAAACTCATGCTAACACTTTTTAGCTTGTCCTGTCAATAAATTATTATGTAGTTCTATGACTTAGTATTAAACGATGATGTATAAAATTTGGTTCATCACCAAATTTTGTGATTTAGTGACAAAAAAGAGAAAGCACTAACGAGATCCTGGCAATAATGTTAGCGACGAAACAAACATTAAGGAGGTCTCGTAAGTGCTTTCTATATCACTAGGATTGCCAGAATTTAAAGTGATTAAACAAGAACTTCTTTCCTATGGTTATGCGATTCATGTAGAGAAAACAGAGACACAGGAACGTTGCCCTCATTGTGGGTTTGCCACTTCCTCTGTCCACGACAGACGGACAAGAAAAGTACGGGATTTGGCGATTTTCCATCAGCCGGTGTACTTGTTCGTCAAGGTAAAGCGCTATCGGTGCCGGAATTGTTCCCCAGTGTTTTCCGCCTCTCCTGAGTTCATTAAATTACAGCTTCAAGAGTTCCTGGAATTGAAAGAATATTTATCGGTTTTGGAATTTAGGCAACTTCTTGTTACTTCTATTGAAAGAATAGAAGCAAACAAAAAGGAACTTCAAAATATTTACTTTTCCTTTATAGCTCACATTCCAGATAGAGACTTGGATCCTACAGATCCAAGCCTACATAGTACCAACAATAAAACCCCTCTTCTCTTGAAAGGGTTATATTTTAAACCTAACCATTACCTATTTGTGATACGGTTCCCCCCGGTTAATCCGAAACGCACGGTAAATTTGTTCAAGGAGAATGAGACGCATCAGCTGGTGCGGGAACGTCATTTTGGAAAACGATAACGCTTCATCGGCGCGCTGCATCACTTGTTTGCTTAAGCCGAGCGAACCGCCGATGATAAAGGCGATTTTGCTTTTTCCGTAAGTGGCAAGTTTGTCTAGGCTGGCGGCAAATTGCTCGGACGATTTCATCTTTCCTTCGATCGCTAAGGCAATCACATACGCGTCATTGGGAATTTTCGCTAAAATGCGTTCCCCTTCCCGCTGTTTAATTTGCTCCATTTCTTGTTCACTTAAATGTTCTGGCGCTTTTTCATCAGGAACTTCAATGATATCAACTTTCGCATAACTGGATAATCGTTTTTTATATTCGTCAATCCCTTGCATCAAATATTTTTCTTTTAACTTACCAACAGAAATAATGTGAATATGCACAACTCATCCCCACTTTACAAACAAAATATCAACAACATTTATCCACATATACACAGTATATATCCACATATTGTGTAAAAAACATTAGTTCCCCACTATATATACGGCTTTATTCGTACAAAAATCGCATGATTTCTCTGACTTATCCACAGAAATAAACGAAATATTCGGCGCTTGTTCCATTTTATCCACATACATGTCGATGGCTATATCGATATGTTCTTCACAGCAGAAAAACATGTTCTCATCTCCTTTTATCCACATGTGGAAAAAGAATAAGGAGCGAATATAGCGCTCCTTGTTTTTTTATTTATGGTTAAAACGATTCTTTCTCTAATTTTATCGTCACTGTATGTTTTTTTCCGTCTCGATAAAATGTTACTTTCATTGTATCGCCAATCGATTTTTTTGTGTACAAATATTTTCTTAAATCTAACACATCACGAATTTTGTGATCATCTAATGCTACGATCACATCAAATTGCTTTAATCCCGCTTGCGCTGCTGGAGACATTGGCACTACTTGAATGACAGCCACACCTTCTGTTACATCTTTTGGCAAGTGCAAGGTTGCTTGCAAATGATAAGAAGAAATATCGCTTAAGGAGCGAAGTTCTACCCCCATATATGGGCGGCGTACTTGTCCGTATTTTTCTAAATCTGAAATTACCGGAATCGCCGTATTGATTGGGATGGCAAATCCAATTCCCTCCACTGCTTCTTGGGCAATTTTCATGGAGTTAATGCCAATAACTTGCCCTTGAATATTGACAAGGGCGCCACCGCTATTGCCCGGGTTAATGGCAGCATCCGTTTGCAATACTTCTGCATTCCAATCCGGAGTACCATCTTGGTCTAAGTCAACTTCTACGGTTCGATTCGTTCCTGATATAATTCCTTGCGTAACAGAGCCAGCGAATTGCAACCCAAGCGGATTTCCGATCGCAATGACTGGTTCTCCCGGTTTGACTGTATCTGAATTGCCAAACTCAGCTACTTTTTTGACATGCTTCGCATCAATTTCCAATACTGCTAAGTCCATTAACACATCGCTTCCCAACAGCTTCGCTGGCACTCTTGTTCCATCTTTTAAGCTTACTTCTAATTCACTGGCGTTTTCGACAACATGATGGTTCGTCACAATAAATGCTTTCCCATTTTCTTTTTTATAGATGACGCCTGAACCAGTTCCCGCTTCTCCGCCCTGCGACCAAAAGTTCGCTGCTTGAATGTTTACAATGCCAACAACCGCATCGGATACTTTATCAATCGCTTTTGTTACTTGGCTTGACACATCGACAGAAACTTGTTGCCGTATAGCAGGTTCTTTTGCTGTTTCTTCATTTTGTACCTGTTCACTCTCTCTCGGTGTAACTTGATAAGGAAGCACATTCCATTTTGAAAGAGCTGGAACAGAAATTACTACTAATAACCCTCCTAAAACAGCGCCAACTAACGCGGAAAAAAACCAGCGGCCACGGTTTCCCTTTTGTTTTTGCTGGTATTCGTAGTGATCATCGTAATATCCCATGCGCATCAACCCTTTCAGCAACGATAATTGTTCAATAAGAAAGCATATCTATTCCCATTATACTCTTTTAAAGAATAGAAAATCCATTTATCAACACATAGACGTGCTGATGAACCAACACTCATGACAAACATATTTACCTATTTTTGACGAAATGGCGATTATACATACACAAGTTTCGTTGCTATTTTCGGGTCAGTATCATATAAATCAAACTGATCTCCGATTGCCAATCCTCTGTTTGCCAACGTTTGCGCCACCGTCATCCGAGCCAATTCCTTTATATTATTATCCTGACTTAGATGCGCTAAATAAATTCGTTTTGTGCGGTCTCCGATCACATCGGCTAACGCTAGCCCCGCCTCTTCATTAGAAACATGACCAACATCGCTTAAAATGCGGCGCTTGACGTTCCACGGATACTTTCCCATTCGCAGCATTTCCACATCATGATTGCTTTCAAAAATAAATACATCGGCATTTTTGATCGTCCCTTTCATCCGATCGCTAACATAGCCTGTATCCGTAATTAACGCAAGTTTTTTTCCTTCATGATAAAATACGTAAAACATCGGCTCTGCCGCATCGTGTGATACACCGAACGACTCTACATCAAGATCGCCAAAAGAACGCACTTTGCCTAATGGAAAAATAAACTTTTGCTCGGTGGGAATATCGCCAATTAACCCTTCCATTGCCTTCCACGTTTTTTCATTCGCATAAATAGGCAGTTTATACTTTCGGGCAATGACGCCTAATCCTTTAATATGATCGCTATGCTCATGTGTCACTAAAATCGCCGTTAAGTCACGCAAATCGCGATCAATTTGCTCGAATAATTGTTCTAATTGCTTTCCGCTTAATCCCGCATCGACAAGCAGCCTCTGTTGTCCTGTTTCTATATAAAATGCATTTCCTGTACTGCCGCTTGCTAAAACGCTAAACTGCATCGCCATTTTTCTCACTCCAAAATTTTTCCTTCATCATTAATGATTTGTCCTTCGAATGCATTAATAAAATAGTCTTTTTTTCCATTAATGACGATATGCCACGTCGGCGTTAATACTTGAGAAGTGGTAAACTGAACCAGGCCGTAATATCCTAGTTCAACCGATGTGACGCGGTCCCCGGGTTGTAAATACCCTTTTTTGTATAACGTTTCAATTGCCTTAATAGCTGGGACGATATCTTGTTTTCTCTCATATTTTTGTAAATCATCTAACATCGTTTGTTCATACGATACCGCTTCGCTTTTTTCATTTAAATGTATCAATAGTTTACTGCTTTCATTATTGTAAATTATTTTTCCATCATACGTTTGGTAGCAAACGACGGTATTTGACTTTTCGTCAAATGTCCAAAACGTATACTTTTTTCCATTGACAATATGCCGCTGTAAAAATTCTTTCAATCGATATGGATCTTTGAAATTTAACGATATCGGATGAATAAATGTCCCTTTCAAAGCGGTTCCATCGTTTATCGTCACCTTTTGGCCAGGCAATTTTTTTATTTCTTCATCGGTAAACTTTTTGCTTTCCCCGCTGACATAAGTGGCTTTCGTTATTTCTTTTGGAAGCTCTACATAAGTGATGCCGTTTGCCTCCAATTGTTCTTCAATCGTTGTTTCCAAAATGACATCTAATTGGCTGCTATTTCGCTTTTCCATAAATTGATATCCTAAAAAACAATCGAGGATGAGGAACGTAATAATAAAAATCGTTTTTGTTTTACTCCAATCCACTTACGTTCCCTCCTCTCTTTTTGCTGTCTTGTTCTTTTTCTTGGTCATCTAAAGGTATCTTCTTCCACGTCTGACCGTATAAACAAAACCATGATGGTTCTAAAATAATCACTTTTTCTCGTTCCGGATCTTTTATCAGCTCATATCCTACCACAATATCTTTTACTAATTCTTTTTTAAATCCCTCCATCATTTCTATTTTTTTAATCACTTCATGACCGGATAATAACGTCCTTGGCACATTCACACGGTCGGCAACTTCTAAACGAAATAGAGGACGCTGATATTTTACAAGATCGCTGCTTCCCCATATTTGTACTATTTCAGACATGCCATATTCGTTAAATACAGGGTGGTTGTTGACTATTAGGCGAAATACGACGGTCCGTTCGTCCTCATTCCATCTAGCAAAGCGATACATATCGGTCCAGCCGCCATGCTCATTGACAAAGTCAATGCTCTTTTGAATTAAATTATCGCTTTTTTGATTCTCGCTACCGTTCAATGTCCGCGCTGCTGGGTTTACATATAACAACATTCGCTGTAAAAAATCAACATCCATTAATCGCGATCCATCGGTATATTCCTCGCCAAATGTAATTAAATCTTTTTTCACAAAACTAGGATCGCTAAACAGCGCCTCTTTAAATTTATCAGAGTCAAGCTCGTCCGTATAATATTGAAGACGATTCATTGTGACCTCTTTTTCAGGCAAAAAAATTTGCTTTGTTTCATTAATTACATAAGGAAAATAACGAGGGTATTTATCTAATTCCATTGCTAGTTTGTTAATTTCAGAAAGTGATACGTCCGTTGCAATTGCTTTATATACCCTGCGTTTTTCCGTAGAAATAAAATAAATAGAAAGCTCGTCCTTGTTCGCTAATGGAATGATTATACGGTCAAAACTAATATGTTTTATTCCTTTGTCTTCAATTTGAAAAATGGAACGATAAACATCAATAGGGATGCTATCGGGATAAACGAGTTCTAGTCTCTCTTTTTCGTGTAAAAACGATAAAAATTTTCCTTTTGGAATCGTATCGGAAATGTTTTCAAAATCATCAATGGACCATTTTTTGATTTCTTTTAAAATCTGGTTTGCTTCTTCTTCTTGTACAATTCCATAATGAGCATTATTTTTATGAAACAACAGCTGTGAAGGTTGAACAATCATCGCTGGATCTACTTGGGTGTTGCTGACGGAAACGTTCTGAACGTACTCATCATTTTGCAAAACATCGTATTTTGGGTGGTATGTCCATAATACAAACGTCAGCACAATACTCACTAATACTAAAAACGTCAACACGACTGTTTTTGCTGCTTCATACATCGTCCCAGTCATCCTTTTGATCTCTTTCCAACGGTAAAGTAAAGAAAATCGTTGTTCCTTTATGCTCCTTACTTTCCGCCCAAATGGTTCCTCCATGAGCGATCACCAATTCTTTCGCAATTGCTAATCCTAACCCTGTACCGCCGAGTTTGCGTGATCTTGCCTTATCGACACGATAAAACCGTTCGAACACTTTCGCGAGATCCGCCTTAGGAATACCGACTCCTTCATCGCTGACACTCACAATAATTTCATCGGCAAGCTCTCTAACGCGAAACGTAATTTTTCCGCCTTGTGGAGAATATTTGATGGCGTTGGAAATAATATTATCTAATACTTGCGTAATTTTATCTTTATCGATTTCAATAAAAATCGCTTCTTTTGGGATTTTTCGCACAAACGTAATGTTTTCGCTTTTTGTCAATTCAAAACGGTCAATCACTTTATGAAAGTACTCCGAAAAATTTACCCATGATTTATTTAGCTTATAATCTTTACTGTCCAGTTTAGAAAGCTGTAATAAGTCATTGACTAAGCGAATCATTCGTTCTGTTTCTGTTTGTACTACTTCGATAAATCGAGGAGCAATCGCTTTATCTTGCCAAGCTCCTTCCGCTAGTGCTTCCAAATAACTTTTCATTGTTGTTAACGGAGTGCGAAGCTCATGTGAAACATTGGCAACAAATTCTCTACGTTCGCGGTCAATTTTTTCTTGTTCCGTAATATCATGCAATACGACAATTAATCCATTAACAAATCCTGTTTCTTTTTGAATCACAGAAAGTGATGCACGCAAAATATATAGCTCTTCATCCGTACTAAAATCTAAAATGAGCGAATCTTGCTCCTCCAACAGTGTTTCAAACGTATATTGGTCACCAATTCCAAGCACATCGATAATGGAACTCGACAGTACCGTTTCACGTGAAACATTCAAAATGTTTAAGGCGGCATCATTAATGAGTATAATTTTGCCGCGGCGGTCCGTGGCAATTACTCCGTCCGTCATATGTGTTAATACGGATTCAAGCTTACGCCGTTCCCCTTCTGTTGTCGCTTGAGCTTCTTGCAGCTTTTTCGTTAAATTATTAAACGTCATTGCTAATTGTCCGATTTCATCATAACCGTAAATTTTTACTTTGCGGGAGAAATCTCCCTTTGTCATCGCTAACGCTTGTTTTCGCATATCTGAAATCGGACGAGTAATCGTGCGTGACAAAAGAACACCGAGTACAGCCGTAATAGCAAGAGCAATTCCGGTTCCCGTTGCTAAAATTGTATTAATTTGTTTCATTTGTGAGAATACGTTCTCCATCGAAGCAATGATGTAAATAACTCCCTTTATTTCTCCACTCGATTTAATTGGAGTAGAAGAAATATACATACGGTGTCCTTTCTGATCTATGAACATTTGATCGACGATTTCCCCAGTCACAAGCGATCGCTTCACATAAATTTCCGTTGTCCGCTTTCCAACGATATTTTGCATATATGGATTCGATGTAGCTAACACTTTGCCTTTATGATCGATGACACGGACTTCAGAAATGTCATCGGAAACAAAATCACGGAGAAGGGAGCGGATATCTTCTTCTAACATCGGACTTTTCGAATCCCTTTCTTTATTCATCGCTTGTTCCACATTATACGCTAATAGCGTCACCCGTTCATTCAGGGAATTTTTAAAACTTTGCACTAACTCCGTTTCTAGCTTTCTAACAAAATAAACACCGATAATTTGCATCGCTATGAGAATAAGCAAAACGTATATAACGGCAAACTTGAAATGAATCGAACGAAATGGGCCTACTTTTTTCATTTGTTTTCGTTACTCCTGTTCTGGGTTGCGCAAATAATATCCGACTCCCCGTCGTGTGACAATCCATGAAGGGTGTGATGGATTATCTTCAATTTTTTCGCGGAGACGGCGCACCGTGACATCAACAGTACGAACATCACCGTAATAATCGTATCCCCATACGGTTTGCAACAGGTGCTCCCTTGTCATGACTTGTCCAATATGTTTTGCCAAATAATGCAGCAATTCAAACTCGCGATGCGTTAATTCAATCGTTTCTCCTCGTTTCGAAACGATGTATGCATCAGGACGAATGACAAGAGAACCGATAATAATTTCATTCGTATCGTTCGTTTCTTCCTGTGCAACAATTTGTGTATGACGGCGTAAATTCGCTCTTACCCGCGCTAACAGCTCTCTCGTACTGAACGGCTTTGTTACATAGTCATCCGCCCCTAATTCTAAACCAAGTACCTTATCAATCTCTGAATCTTTTGCAGTTAACATAATAATTGGCATATCGTATTTTTTCCGTACTTCCCGACAAACTTCCATACCGTCTTTTTGTGGAAGCATAATATCAAGCAAAATAAGATCCGGCATTATTTCCTCGACTTTTTGCAACGCTTCTTCTCCATCGTAAGCACAAATTACCTCATATCCTTCTTTTTGCAAATTAAATTGCAAAATATCCGCAATCGGCTTCTCATCATCAACAACGAGAATTCGTTTTTCCATCATTCTCTTCACATCCTTCCTTTTACGATGGAATCAGAAATAGATTTACCATTATTAATTTATCATGTTATCAAAATGAAATCACTCATAACCATTTGCCATTTAAAGAAGAAACAAAAAGAAAAGCATAGATACATTGCTGCATCTACGCTTTTATTATACATATTATAAATATTTCACGCATATACGCTGCGAACAACATTTGTTTGCGAACGATCTGGACCGACAGAGAAAATCGATAACGGAATGCCTGTTAATTGAGAAATGCGTTCTACATAATGGCGGGCGTTGACTGGCAGTTCGTCCAGACTTTTTACACCAGTAATATCTTCTGACCATCCTGGAAGTTCCTCATAAATTGGCTCACATTCCGCTAGCACTTTTAAGCTTGCCGGAAATTCTTCGATCACTTTTCCCTTATAGCGATAAGCAACACATATTTTTAACGTTTCAATACCGGTAAGAACGTCAATCGAGTTTAACGATAAATCTGTAATACCGCTAACCCGACGAGCATGGCGAACAACAACGCTATCAAACCAACCGACACGGCGTGGACGGCCTGTCGTTGTTCCATATTCACGGCCGACTTCGCGGATGCGGTCGCCAATTTCATCATGTAATTCTGTCGGGAATGGACCGTCGCCGACACGAGTCGTATACGCTTTTGCAACCCCGACGACATGTTTAATTTTCGTTGGTCCGACGCCAGCACCGATCGTCACGCCACCAGCGACTGGATTTGAGGAAGTAACAAATGGATAGGTTCCTTGGTCAATATCAAGCATGACGCCTTGTGCGCCTTCAAAGAGAACACGGCGCCCTTCATCAAGCGCGTTATTTAACACTACAGACGTATCGCAAACATATTTGGCAATTTGTTGTCCATATTCGTAATATTCATCTAAAATATCTTCTAGCTTAAATCCTTCGACGCCGTATACTTTTTCAAAAAGGACATTTTTCTCTTGCAAATTACGAGCCAATTTTTCTTCAAATACTTCGCGATCTAACAAATCGACAATGCGGATGCCGACGCGCGCCGCCTTATCCATATACGCAGGTCCGATCCCTTTTTTTGTCGTGCCGATTTTGTTTGCGCCTTTCCGCTCTTCTTCGAGTTCATCCAGTTTTAAATGGTATGGCAAAATAACATGCGCACGATTGCTAATGCGTAAATTATCAGTTGAAATGCTGCGATCGTGCAAATATTTCAACTCCGCCACTAATGCTTTCGGGTCAACTACCATTCCATTTCCGATGACACAAATTTTATCTTTATAAAAAATTCCGGACGGAATTAAATGCAATTTATACTTCTCTCCATTAAAGACAATCGTATGCCCAGCATTGTTTCCGCCTTGGTATCTTGCAATGACCTCCGCATTTTCTGATAAAAAGTCAGTAATTTTCCCTTTTCCTTCATCGCCCCATTGCGTCCCGACAACGACGACTGACGACATGGCGAGCACCTCCACCTTTAACTCGATATAAACATTGTAAGTGTAGCAGTTTTTCAAGGGAAAGTCAATAAAACACGAACATTTATATATATTAATCATTTATTATTCGTGTATGAACCTCTCCTACCTTCATTCCATAAAGAGGTGGGAGTTTCTTACTACCTCCATCGAAAAAGCTTCCGCGTAGAAGAAAGGTGATCTCCTTCTACTCGAGCCTGCATCGGGAGGCTTCTCGTGAAAATGAAAAAAATATAAGGTGCCTCTAAAAAAGCGGCACCTGTTCTTCGTTATGCTCCTGGCGGAATTTGCGCATCATCAAAACGGCGTTCCAAATTAACGAACTTGTTGTATTCTTTAATAAATGCAAGCTGTACGGTCCCGACTGGGCCGTTCCGCTGTTTGGCAATAATGATCTCAATAATATTTTTATTCTCCGAATCTTTATTGTAATAATCGTCGCGGTATAAAAAGGCGACAATATCCGCATCTTGCTCGATGCTTCCGGATTCGCGGATATCGGACATCATCGGCCGCTTATCTTGGCGCTGCTCGACGCTTCGAGAAAGCTGGGATAAAGCGATCACCGGCACTTCTAATTCACGAGCCAACGCTTTTAAAGAACGGGAGATTTCCGAAACTTCTTGTTGGCGGTTTTCTCTATTTCTGCCACTTCCTTGAATGAGCTGCAAGTAGTCGATGACAACCATGCCAAGACCGCTTTCTTGCTTTAAGCGGCGGCATTTGGCGCGAATATCGCTGACACGGACGCTAGGCGTATCATCGATATAAATGCCGGCGTTCGACAAGCTTCCCATCGCCATCGTTAGCTTGCCCCAGTCTTCCGGCGTTAACCTCCCTGTCCGTAAATTTTGCGCGTTGATATTTCCTTCCGCACACAACATCCGCATCACTAGTTGCTGGGCGCTCATTTCCAAACTAAAAATCGCGACGTTTTCATTCGTCTTTGTCGCTACGTTTTGCGCAATATTTAAAGCAAATGCCGTTTTCCCTACAGAAGGCCGGGCCGCAACAATAATAAAATCGCTGCGCTGAAATCCCGATGTCATGCGGTCAAGCTCGGTAAATCCAGTCGGGATTCCCGTCACCTCGCCTTTTCGATTATGGAGCATTTCAATATTATCGTACGTCTGCACAAGGACATCTTTAATATTTTTAAATGCGCCTGAATGTTTGCGCTGTGAAATCTCCATGATTTTCTGTTCTGCTTCGTCAAGCAAAACATCTACTTCATCTTCTCTTGTGTAACCGTCTTGCGCAATCGACGTGGCGGTGCGAATCAAGCGGCGCAACACCGATTTTTCTTCCACGATGCGCGCGTAATATTCAACGTTTGCCGCCGTTGGTACAGCATCGGCCAGTTCGCTTAAATATGACACTCCGCCGACTTCTTCCAATTGCTGCGTATCGGCAAGCTCCGCCGTCACTGTGACTAAATCGACAGGCTCTCCTTTATCCGCAACGCGAAGCATCGCATGGAAAATTTTTTGATGGGAAGCACGATAAAAATCTTCCGGAATTAAAATTTCCGAAGCTAATGTTAAGGCGGAAGGATCAAGAAATATAGCACCTAACACAGCCTGTTCCGCCTCGATGCTTTGCGGAGGAATTCGTTCTGAAAATAGATCGTTCATGTGATTTCACCACCTTTTTCCCCCGTTTTTCCTGCCATAAGAAAAATGTGATTATATGAGGAAAACATCCTCATAAAATCACATTTTATTCTCATGTTACCGATATTGATGGGGAAACGAATTTACTTTTGTTCGGTCACATGTACTTTTAATGTTGCTGTGACTTCCGGATGAAGTTTTACAGGTACATTCGTATATCCTAATGAACGAATGGCATCGTCCAGTTCGATTTTACGCTTATCAATTTTAAGTTGGTGCTGGGATTGAAGAGCTTCAGCAATTTGTTTGCTTGTAATCGATCCAAATAAACGACCGCCTTCCCCAGCTTTCGCGGACAATTCCACCGTTATTTGTTCTAGCTTTTCTTTTAATTGTTTTGCTTTTGCAAGCTCCTCTTCCGCTTGCCGTTGTTCTTTTCGTTTTTGCGCCTCTAGCGCTTTTATGTTTGCTGGTGTTGCTTCAATGGCAAGCCCTTGTTTAAAAAGGAAATTGTTTGCGTATCCGTCAGCGACGTTTTTAATTTCCCCTTTTTTTCCTTTTCCTTTTACATCTTTAAGAAAGATGACTTTCATGATTCCTTACCTCCTTCTAGATAATCATCAATTGCTGCTCGCAGGCGCTGTTCTGCTTCTTCTATCGTTATATCGGAAAGCTGTGTAGCAGCATTGGTTAAATGGCCGCCTCCTCCTAAGCTTTCCATAATGATTTGAACATTGATATCTCCTAAGGAGCGAGCACTAATGCCAATCGTTTGGTCCGTTCGCTTTGAGATAACAAACGAAGCAACGACTCCGCTTAATGTTAATAGCGTATCAGCCGCTTGGGCAATTAACACTTGATCATATGTTTCTGTTGGATCCCCTTTTGCAATGGCGATTCCTCTCGAATCGATAGACGCATTTTCAATAATTTTTGCCCGCTTTACATAATTTGTGATACTTTCTTTTAGCAATTTTTGCACTAAAACAGTGTCAGCGCCTTGAGCACGTAAATAAGAAGCAGCATCAAACGTCCGTGAACCTGTGCGAAGCGTAAAACTTTTCGTATCAACCACAATTCCTGCAAGAAGCGCCGTCGCCTCCAGCATCGACAGCTTCATCCGTTTTGGCTGGTATTCTAACAGTTCAGTCACCAGTTCAGAAGTGGAAGACGCATATGGTTCCATATAAACAAGAATCGGATCATTAATAAATTCTTCACCGCGACGATGATGGTCAATAACAACAATATGATCTGTACGGTATAATAATCTTTCTTCTACGACTAATGAAGGACGGTGCGTATCAACAACAATAACCAACGTATCCTCTGTAACCAACTCAAGCCCTTGTTCTGGCTTAATAAATCTTGACCATAGCTCCGAATGCTTTTTCAATTCCTCAATTAAACGTTGTGCCCCAGAATTCGTTCGTGCCGTATCAATGACGATAAATCCCTCTTTTTGATTGGATTGTACTAACTTTAAAATTCCGATAGCAGCTCCAAGTGCGTCCATATCTGGGTATTTATGCCCCATAATCAGCACTTTGTCGCTTTCTGTAATCAATTCCCTAAGCGCATGAGAAGTGACACGGGCACGAACCCTTGTACGTTTCTCCATTGGATTGGTCTTTCCACCATAAAACTTCACTTTCCCGTTGCCTTGTTTAATGGCAACCTGGTCGCCGCCGCGGCCTAGCGCTAAATCTAAACCGGATTGTGCCAACAATCCCAATTCCGGAAGCGATGATACACCAGTGCCAATCCCAATACTTAACGTTAACTGGACATTATATTTCATCGTCTGTTCACGGACTTCGTCTAAAATGGAAAACTTGCTTTTTTCCAATTGCTTGAGAATATGCTCATTCAAGACAGCGATAAACCGCTCGGACGACGTCCGTTTTAAAAATAGCCCATAATCATTCGCCCATTTGTTCAAAATGGACGTCACATGGCTATTCATCTGGCTTTTCGCCTGGTCATCCATTCCTTGTGTAATTTCATCATAATTATCAAGGAAAATAATGGCCAATACTAATCGTTCTGCCTCATATTGTTTTTGTAATTCTACCTGCTCCGTCACATCGAAAAAGTAAAGAAGCCTTTCCTCGCGTCTTATAATGACTTTAAATTGCCTTCCATGAATGTTAATGATTTCTTCATTTATTTGCTCCTGCTTCAATAAAGCGACTAATGGATCAGAAAGATCATATAACGAACGGCCTATTAACGTCTGCTCTTTAAAGCAAGAAGCTAAAAATTGATTCGCCCATTCTACCTCATAGTCATCATTAATCAACATGATTCCAATGGGCATTTCCATTAATGCTTCTTCGCCAACTTTTTTAATTCGATACGACAAGTTGGAAATATATTGCTCAAGCTCTGCATATAATGACCGTTGTGAATGGATCACGTAATAAAGTACAAAACCAAGGAGCAAAAAGCTAACTATCCCTAATATCCATTGAAAATAAAACAAAAACGCTGCAAAAACAACCGATAATGCAATAAAAGCGTATAAGGGATAGCGATACGCTTTCCTTTCATAAAAATGAGACATTCAAAAGTCAGCTCCTACATAGAAAAATAATCTGCCTTATTCAATTATCATATGCGTTTTCGCAAATCAAATCCTAAATCAATTATACCTAATATCGCGATAAGATAAAGTAAAAAAGGCAGGAATAAGCATAGGATCGTTCCACCGATCACGATTCCTTTCGGTACATTCTTTTTATTGGCAGCATAATACAAGAAAGAAAACCCTTGAACAATAAAAAGCAGCTGTAATAAATAATATACGTTTAAAACGGCAAGATAGGCAAATGTTCCTTTTTCTAACGGAATGAATGAAATAACAAGCACGAGCAAATAGCACCATAATAAGCTTTTTGGTAATGTAAAATCACGAAACGGAGGCCACGTGCCGACTGGCAGCTTTAATCGTTTTAAAATTGGGATAGAGACGGCCATTGTTGCGTAGGCAAGCAAGAAAGCAGCGATGACAAACAACGTCGGGGTTACGTATTTTATAAGTTCCAATCCTTGTTCAAATTGTTCCTGTAATTGTTTTGTCGGCGTTTGCCCCATTCCTTTCATAATTTGCATCGCGGTCTCAAATGATTGGCGAAATGCTGAGAGCGTTTCCTGAATGATATCCATCTGCAAAAATTTTACGGAGATGACATAATCGATGACTATGTTCATAAGAAATATAAGCACGCTCGTCAGTAAAATCATATAACGGCTTTTATTTTTGGCAAGCATTCCCCCAATCGCAATCCCTGCTGTTCCAAACATCAATGCAACCGGCAAGGAAAGAAGCGAACCAATCAGCGTAGAAATAATAAGCGAAGCCACAAGCAAAAGAAGTGCATATGCATAACCGTGCCTCATCGTAAAAATCATAAACGGCAGCGATAAAAATAATATAGCAATCATCCCTAACAGCGGTACATATAGGGAAACTAAAAATAAAACGGCAAACAGAGCAAGCTGAATCGCCGCCTCCGTAATGATGTGCGTTTTTCGCAATTTTCCATTCTCCCTCCTTACGTCCATCGTATCACAATGACGGAGAAATAAATAGAAAAAGCAGTAAGGATTTCCCCCTTACTGCTTTCGTATTTTATTCGTCTGCTACGTATGGCAATAATGCCATTTGACGAGCGCGTTTAATAGCAACCGTCAATTTACGTTGATATTTCGCGCTTGTGCCAGTAACACGGCGAGGTAAAATTTTGCCGCGCTCCGAAATGAATTTCTTTAACAAGTCTACATCTTTATAGTCGATATGTGTAATTCCGTTCGCTGTGAAATAGCATACTTTCCGGCGTTTTGCGCGTCCGCCTTTACGTCCTGCCATCATATATCCTCCTTTCTCCTTTATCTTTATCCGATCAAGGCGCCTTTTGCTTTTTGATTAAAACGGTAGGTCATCATCCGAAATATCGATCGTTTGACCATCGTTTGCAAAAGGATCTTCATCTATGCGACTAAAATCTTTTTCGTTTGGATTGCGATGGTTCTGATCTGGTCCAAATGGGAATGGCTCCCCATAGTAGCCGCCTGCTGCCACTCCACGCTGTTCTGCGCTACTTTTCGGCTCAAGAAATTGGACGCTATCAGCAACCACTTCCGTCACATATACACGTCTTCCATCTTGACCTTCATAGCTGCGGGTTTGTAAACGACCGTCTACTCCGGCTAAACTTCCCTTTTTTAAGAAATTCGCGACATTTTCGGCTTGACGACGCCAAACAACGCAGTTAATAAAATCCGCTTCACGTTCACCTTGCTGGTTTGTAAACGGACGATTGACAGCAAGCGTAAACGTGGCAACAGCCACCCCACTTGGAGTATAGCGTAATTCCGGATCTCTCGTTAACCTTCCTACAAGAATTACGCGATTAATCATCAGAACCACCTCTTAATGTTTAAAAAAAATTATTTTTCTTCTTTTACGACAATATGACGGATAATATCGTCGCTGATTCTTGCTAAACGGTCAAACTCTTGCACCGCTTTTGGCTCAGAGACGACATTCAAAATCATGTAATGACCGTCACGGTATTTTTTAATTTCATATGCTAAGCGGCGTTTGCCCCAATCCGTCACATTTGTAATTTCCGCACCATTTTCTTTTAAAATATTATTGAAACGATCCACTACTGCTTGTCTCGCTTCATCGTCTAAATTTGGGCGGATAATGTACATGATTTCGTACTTTCTCACGCTAGTCACCTCCTTTTGGTCTAAACGGCCCTTTTGATAAGGGCAAGGAGTAAAAGATTACTCACATTTTTTGATTATATCATGCTAGAAAACGATAAGCAATATTAAACATTGAAGCGGAAATAAATAATATCGCCATCTTGTACTTCATAATCTTTTCCTTCCAACCGGATTTTTCCTGCCTCGCGTGCTGCCGCCATCGACCCAGCTGCGATTAAATCCTCGTAAGAAACCGTTTCCGCACGAATAAATCCCCGTTCAAAATCGGAGTGAATAATTCCCGCGCACTCTGGCGCTTTCATCCCTCGGCGGAACGTCCATGCGCGCACTTCTTGTTCCCCTGCAGTGAAGAACGTTGCCAATCCAAGCAAGTTATATGATGCACGAATTAATTGATCTAGACCCGATTGTTGAATGCCAAGTTCTTGTAAAAACAACTCTTTTTCCTCATCATCCAATTGAGCGATTTCTTCTTCAATTTTCGCGCAAACAACGATCACTTCAGCATTGTCGCTTTTCGCAAATTCGCGAACTTGTTTGACGAACGGGTTGGCATCTGGATTAGCGACATCCTCTTCACCGACATTAGCAACATATAACATCGGTTTGATCGTTAATAGGTGAAGCTGCTTGACTACTTTCATTTCTTCCTCTGTAAATGAAAGCGTACGCGCTGGTTTTCCTGCTTCGAACGTTTCTTTCAGGCGCACCAGAATATCATATTCAAAAACGGCGTCTTTATCTTTTTGTTTCGCTATTTTGCCGACGCGGTCTATGCGTTTATCGACCGTTTCTAAGTCGGCGAAAATTAGCTCTAAATTAATCGTTTCAATATCGGCAAGCGGATCGACTCTTCCCGCTACATGGGTGATATTTTCATCCGTAAAACAACGAACGACTTGACAAATGGCGTCGACTTGGCGAATGTGCGATAAAAATTTATTCCCAAGCCCCTCTCCTTTACTTGCCCCTTTGACAATTCCGGCAATATCGGTAAATTCAAACACGGTCGGTACCGTACGTTGCGGTTTGAACATTTCCGTCAACACTTTCAACCGCTCATCCGGCACTTCAACAATACCAACGTTTGGTTCAATTGTACAGAAAGGATAATTAGCAGATTCTGCTCCCGCTTTTGTAATCGCATTAAATAGCGTCGACTTTCCAACGTTCGGCAAACCGACGATTCCTGCTGTTAATCCCATAATTTTTCCACTCCTCTTTTCCGTTCACATCTTTCCTCATTATAGTGAGTCCAAAAGAAAATGACAAGCGCATTCGTAGATTGCCGAAGTTCGCCCCGCCCCCGGAATGCCAACATTGCCGCTTATCGCTACAAGCGCGTCAATCCAGCGAATCGTATTGCCGCCATTGGCATATCGCTGCATGCCAAGCCCTAAATATGTCGCAGTTGGACGCTCTCCGTAAATAACAGCTAATTGCGTCATCACGTCGCGGTCTACTTCCGTGAGACGCTCAATTTTTTCCATCGTTATACTTTCCAGTACCGCCTCGACATCGGCAAACCCAATGGTATGCTGTTCAATAAACGCTCAGTCTTCCAAACCTAAGCGCAGCATTTCTTTTATAATTCCCATCGCCAAAAACGCGTCCATCCCCGATATACATGTCGGATGTGTTTCATCCCCGTCTACTTTTGTTGCTTTTCCGTTTTGAATCATTACTTTTAATCCGCACACATCCTAACAATTTAACGAGCAAGATGTGACGCGTATCTCTTCCATAACTCTCCTCTCCTTTTCGTTATAGAAAGAGCATGAGGTCGTTACTCCTCATGCTTGACTAACACTTTTTTCATCTTTCGTACAAATTCTTTTCGCGGAAGCAGCACGCTATGGGCGCAACCTTCGCATTTGATGCGAATATCGGCGCCTAAACGAATCACTTTCCAGCGGTTTGTTCCGCACGGATGCGGCTTTTTCATTTCCACGATATCGTATAATCCAAACTCTTTATTTTCCATTGGCTCACCCCCGTCTTTTGCTTAGGCGTTTCCCTTTGCTTGCTGAGCAGATTGTTTTTCTTGTTCATTGCGATCATGAAGAACAAAGCGTGGATATGGGATTTTAATTCCTTTTTCATCTAAATGCATTTTTACTTCTTTGCGAATCGCTCTTGCTACGGAAACGTGGCGCATTGGTTTCGTTTCACAAGTAATACGCATGACCACTTCAGAATTCGTTAAATTTTGAACGCCTAACAACTCAGGCGGGGCAACCATATCTTCATATTTTGCCGGCAATTGCGGCAGAAGTTCGAGAATCGCTTCCTCTACCTTTTCAATGTCCTCTTCATAAGCGATGTTGACATCCACTACCGCAATGCTATTATTCAAAGAATAATTCGTCACTTGCGCAATACTTCCATTTGGCAGAATATGAACTTCCCCTGTCCAACTTCTAATTTTGGTTACCCTTAGGCCAATTGCCTCAACATATCCTTCAAAATTACCTATTCGTACATAATCCCCAACCGCAAACTGATCCTCAAAAATAATAAAAAATCCGGTAATGACATCTTTCACTAAGCTTTGCGCGCCAAAACCGACAGCAAGTCCAACAATACCAGCACCTGCCAAAATTGCTTTTACTTCCACGCCAAACGTATCTAAAATCATAATCAGCGCAATAAAATATAGTACGTACGTAATCACATTATCAAGAAGCCGCAACAACGTTGCTTCCCGCCGCTCCGAAATGCGGATTGGAGCTTTTTGCCGCATTTTAAAAATATTATGGATCGCAACTTTTAAAACCTTCGTCACAATCATGCATAATACTAAAATAATAATGATTTTGAGCGTTCCTGCCCCTAATTTCACCCAAAAATCTTCATTTGCAGCAAATCCAAATAAAGAGTCTAAAATCTTTTTCACTGTATCCAATGTTGTTCACACCTCTGCATCATTTTACGCTTTGCATCAACTATTTTAACAAGATTACAAATCAATTTGTAGCAATAAACATAATGTATATAATTTTCGTTTTTTCCGTATACTGTTAATACTTTGATGACAATTAGGAGTGGGTATGATGAGTATACCATCTATTTTTTTCTCATCCAAAGATGATAGAGAGCGTATTTTTCATGATGAACAAGGAGCTTCTACATTAATAGCGCTGCGGCTTATTTCACTGCTTCCTTCCCCTTTATCGCAGCCTGCCGCCATTGTTTGTATCGGTACGGATCGCTCTACCGGCGATTCGCTCGGGCCGCTTGTTGGTACGATGCTAAAAGAAAAACACCTTTCTCACTTCCATGTATATGGGACATTGGAAGAGCCGATCCATGCCGTAAACCTAGAAGAAAAAATCACCGCGATTCGTTCAATTCATGACGACGTATTCATGATTGCAATTGACGCTTGCTTAGGACGGCTCAAAAGCGTTGGCGCCATTACGATCGCAAAAGGGCCGGTACGGCCAGGCGCCGGGGTGAATAAACAGCTTCCACCTGTCGGTGATCTTCATATTACCGGAGTAGTGAACGTTAGCGGATTTATGGAATTTTTCGTTTTGCAAAATACTCGTCTTCATCTTGTGATGAACATGGCAAAAACGATCGCCAACGGCATTTATGAGGCGGATCGAAAATTAAGCCGAAAGGAATTTTGGACGAATACAACCATCGTCAAAGACTCCCAACAGCCATTCTAATCATAAAAAATCCCCTCTTTGTTGTGATGAACAAGAAGGGGGTTCTTTGTTTTTAAAAAAAATGAAGAACGGAAACCGCGAAAGCAGTTACTATAATGCTAGGCAGCAAATTCGCTACACGTATGTTCGTAATACCAAGCATATTTAAACCAATCGCCATAATTAAAATTCCTCCTGTTGCCGTCGATTCAGTAATGAACGAATCGACAATTTCTTTTGGCACCCATCGCTCAATTTGCGTCGCAAGCAGTGCGATTCCTCCCATCACCGTTGCTTTTAATCGTTCCGGGATATGTTGGAATAATTTCCCTAGCAATGACCCGACCACAATACAAATTCCATTTACAATCGTCCCTAATAGTACCACGATGCGTTTCCTCCCGTTCATTACCATAAAAAAATAAACCACCAAAGATGATGGCCTACTTATTCATCCAATCGCACATCTAACAATTCTAGTATTCTTTCTAAATCTTCAGAAGAGAAAAATTCAATCTCAATTTTTCCTTTTTTTCGAGTTTGTTTAATCGTTACATTCGTTCCAAATTTTTCCCTTAATAAAGATTCACTTTCCTTCAGAAAAACGCTTTTTTCCACCGGTTTTCGCTTTGGTGTTTCACGTGAAACATTTTTATTCATTTCTTGAATGAGCTTTTCTAGTTGGCGGACGTTTAACTGCTCGCGAATAATACGGTCAACAACGAATTTCATCTTATTTTTGTGCTTCAGCCCTAACAGCGCACGGCCATGCCCCATCGAAAGCGTTCCATCTACAAGCATCTTTTGTACGTCCTTTGGCAACGACAATAAACGAAGATGATTGGCGATATGAGGGCGGCTTTTTCCTACGCGGCTGGCAATCTCTTCTTGTGTAAGCTGCAGCTTTTCCATTAACATTTTATAAGCCATTGCCTCTTCAATCGGATTTAAATCTTCACGCTGCAAATTTTCCAACAGAGCCAGTTCCATCATTTGCTCATCTGTCAATTCACGCACGACAACCGGAACGGTTTTTAAATTCGCTTCTTTTGCGGCGCGATAACGCCGTTCCCCAACGACAATTTCAAACCCTTTTATACTTTTCCGCACGATCAATGGCTGCAAAATCCCGTGCTGCAAAATCGACTGCTTTAATTCTTCAATCGCTTCCTGATGAAACACTTTCCTCGGCTGATAAGGGTTTGGGTGAAGTTCGCGGATATCCACTTCTTTTATTGTTTCTTCTTCCTTTAACGTCAAATTGGAAAACAACGCATCAATTCCTTTGCCAAGACCTTTAGCCACGCTCTAACACCTCCTTCGCCAATTCTAAATATACTTCCGCGCCCCGTGATTTGACATCGTACAAAATAATTGGTTTTCCATGGCTCGGCGCTTCACTTAACCGGACGTTTCGCGGGATGATCGTGTTATATACTTTTTCGCGGAAATATTTTTTTACTTCTTGAATAACTTGAATACCTAAATTCGTACGGGCATCCAGCATCGTTAACAAAACGCCTTCAAGCCGTAAATCATGATTTAAATGTTTTTGTACAAGCCGAATCGTATTTAAAAGCTGACTAAGTCCTTCAAGCGCATAATATTCACATTGAACAGGAATAAGAACGGAATTGGCTGCCGTTAACGCGTTTAGCGTTAATAATCCCAATGAAGGAGGGCAGTCGATAATAATAAAGTCATATGCTTCCCGCAACGGATCGAGCGCATTTTTTAAACGAATTTCACGCGAAATAACCGATACGAGCTCAATTTCCGCCCCTGCTAATTGAATGGTTGCCGGGATAATATGTAAGTTTTCAATATTGGTTGGTCTTATCACATCTTTCGCTTTTAAATCCCCAATAATAACGTTATAAATACACTCATCGACGTCTCCTTTTTCAATTCCGATTCCGCTCGTCGCATTTCCTTGCGGGTCAATATCCACAAGTAATACTTTTTTTCCAATATGCGCTAAACAAGCTGCTAAATTAACCGCTGTCGTCGTCTTTCCGACTCCGCCTTTTTGATTTGCGATTGCAATTACTTTGCCCACGATGCCACCTACCTCTAATTCTTACTCATATTGTTTATTTTAACATGAAACAAATAAAATGGACTTGTTTTCTATTTATAGAAAGAAAAAAAACCCCATCAAAGATAACTTGATGAGGCAAAACATTCTTCGGTTCATTACTTTTTCGGAATGCGAATCGTAATTTGATAATAGTCTTCAAATTCTTCTTCTTCTGAATCAACAGCAACGCCGCTGTTTGCCACCATGGTGAGCGACTGCCGGATGGTGTTGACGGCGATGCGCATATCTTTACTAAATGCTTTTCGTTTTGGTTTCGGTTTCGGATTCGCCGCTTCTAGCATTTTCAATACACGATCTTCCGTTTGTTTCACGTTTAATTGCTTATCAATGATTTCTTGCAACAATTTTAATTGCTTTTCTTTATCTTTTAAGACGATTAATGCGCGTGCATGACGTTCCGTAATGGTTCGATGCAACAAAGCTTCCTGCACTTCTTGCGGCAGCTTCAGCAGACGCAGTTTATTTGCGATCGTCGATTGTCCTTTTCCAAGCCGTTGCGCTAACGCCTCTTGTGTCAAATTATGTAGCTCTAATAGCTTCGCATACGCCATCGCTTCCTCAATCGGTGTCAACTCTTCACGCTGCAAATTCTCAATTAATGCTACTGAAGCGGTTTCTTTGTCATTTAGATTTTTAATAATCGCTGGAATTTCCGACCAACCGAGCTTTTGAACGGCGCGCCATCTTCGTTCTCCTGCAATAATTTCAAACTTTCCATCCTCGCACTCGCGGACAACAATCGGCTGGATAATGCCATGCGTATGGATCGTTAATGCAAGTTCTTCAATTTTTTCTTCGTCAAAAATCGTCCGTGGCTGAAAGCGGTTTGGAACAATTTTAGAAACCGGAATTTTTCTTACTTCTTCTTTTTCTTGTTTTTCCATCGTCTCTTCCTGTTCCTTTTCTCCAAAGCTAAAGAAGCGAGAGAAAGGATGCTTCATTCCCCTTACACCACCTTTAAAAACTCTCCCCTAGATTGTAAAAAATTCATTGAATTGGTTGCTTATTTGGCATTCCCGGTTTGCGAGGATATTTGTTTGGCGTATTTCTCACTTTTTGAATAAAAATAATCGTTCGTTCACTTTGTTCTATCGGCAGCATAAACCGCTCGATCGCGGAAATTTCCCCGCCAAGCACATCAATCGCTTTTTTCCCTTGTTCCAATTCTTCCTGTGCCGAGGCGGCTTTCATGGCGATAAAGGTGCCATTCACTTTGACAAGCGGAAGACACAACTCACTTAATACGGACATTCGCGCCACTGCCCTTGCAGTGACAATATCAAATGATTCGCGGAATTCTTTTTTTCTTCCAAACGTTTCGGCCCGATCGTGATAAAAGGCGACATCGGTTAATCCTAACTCGGCTGCTAAATGCTCGAGAAAGGCGATGCGCTTTTGCAATGAATCGACAATCGACAATTTCAGATGCGGAAAACAAATTTTTAACGGAACGCTTGGAAATCCTGCACCTGCGCCTACATCGCAAATGGATAATGATTGGGAAAAATCATAGTAAAAAGCCGGAGAAAGAGAATCAAAAAAATGTTTTAAATACACGCTGGGCTTGTCCGTGATGGCAGTTAAATTCATCTTTTCATTCCATTCCATTAACAACTCATAATACCGCTCAAATTGTGCCAATGCTTGAGAAGAGAGAGAAATCCCTTTCTCCTCAAGCATGGTATGAAACTGTGCTGTATCCATACTCCAATCCTTTCCCTAATTTTTATTCATTCGACACTCGTGCGATTCTTCCTTGTTCTAAATACACTAATAATATCGAAATATCGGCAGGATTTACCCCTGAGATGCGCGAAGCTTGTGCAATCGACAATGGTCGGACTTGTTTTAGTTTTTGCCGCGCTTCTGTCGCTAAGCCGTGAATGGCATCATAATCGATATCTTCCGGAATCTTTTTATTTTCCATTTTTTTGAGGCGTTCGACTTGCTGCAACGATTTTTGAATATATCCTTCGTATTTAATTTGAATTTCTACTTGTTCCGCCACTTCTGGTGAAATCTCTTCTTCCGCCGGAGCAAGCTGTTTAATATGTTCATATGTCATTTCCGGACGCCGCAGCAAGTCAGCAGCGCGAATTCCGTCTTTCAACTCGCTTCCGCCGGCTTGGCGAATCACTTCTTGTACTTCTGGAGTCGGTTTAATGATATAGGTTTGAAGCCGTTTTTTCTCTCTTTCGATCGCTTCTTTTTTCGCCAAAAATTTTTGATAACGTTCCTCAGAAATAAGGCCGATTTTATACCCAAGTTCGGTCAGACGCAAATCGGCATTGTCATGGCGAAGAAGCAAGCGATATTCCGCACGGGATGTCAACAATCGATATGGTTCATTCGTTCCCTTTGTGACAAGATCGTCAATCAACACGCCAATATAAGCATCCGAACGACTTAAAATAATTTCTTCTTTTCCAAGCGCCCGATGCGCTGCGTTAATGCCAGCGATAATTCCTTGTCCCGCCGCTTCCTCATATCCGGACGTTCCGTTAATTTGTCCAGCTGTATACAAGTTTTTCACTAGTTTTGTTTCCAACGTTGGCCACAATTGAGTTGGAACGATTGCGTCATATTCAATCGCATAGCCTGCCCGCATTAATTGCGCCTTTTCAAGACCAGGAATCGTCGTAAGCAGCTGCCGTTGAATATGCTCCGGCAAGCTTGTCGACAATCCTTGCACATATACTTCTTCCGTTTCGCGTCCTTCTGGTTCTAAAAAGATTTGGTGGCGCGGTTTATCATGGAAACGCACGATTTTATCTTCAATCGATGGGCAATAACGCGGACCCGTTCCTTTGATCATTCCGGAATACATTGGCGATAAATGTAAGTTTTCGTCGATAATCCGATGTGTCTCTGGCGTTGTATACGTAAGCCAGCATGGCAATTGGTCGGTAATATATTCCGTCGTTTCATACGAAAATGCCCGCGGAACATCGTCACCTGGCTGGATTTCCGTTTTGCTATAGTCAATCGTGCGGCTGTTGACGCGCGGCGGCGTTCCTGTTTTAAAGCGGACAAGCTCAAAACCCAGCTCTTCTAAATGCTCGGACAACTTAATCGACGGTTGTTGATTGTTTGGTCCGCTGGAATACTTAATGTCTCCGATAATAATTTCTCCGCGCAAAAATGTCCCTGTCGTAATAACAACCGTTTTTGCATAATAATGTGCTCCCGTATGGGTAATAACCCCTTTGCATACACCGTCTTCCACGATCAAACGTTCCACTTTTCCTTGCAGTAATGTAAGATTTTCTTGATTTTCAAGCGTTTTTTTCATTTCGCGTTGATATAACACTTTGTCTGCTTGCGCGCGCAATGCCCGCACCGCTGGACCTTTTCCAGTGTTGAGCATCCGCATTTGGATGTACGTTTTATCGATATTTTTTGCCATTTCTCCGCCTAACGCATCGATTTCACGAACAACAATTCCTTTTGCTGGACCGCCGATCGATGGGTTACATGGCATAAATGCGATCATATCAAGGTTTAATGTAATCACTAACGTTTTGGCGCCAATGCGCGCTGCCGCTAACGCCGCTTCGCATCCAGCATGGCCGGCGCCAACGACAATGACGTCATATGAACCTCCATGATAGTCCATAGCCACATGCCTCCTTCATTATTTTCCTAAACAAAATTGCGAAAACAGCTGATCAATTAGGCTCTCATGCACCGTATCCCCAATAATTTCTCCAAGAAGCTCCCATGCTCTCGTTAAATCGATTTGTACAAGATCGACTGGCATTCCGGATTCAATTCCAGAAATCGCATCCTCTATCGCCTTTTTTGCTTGATGAAGCAAAGCGATATGACGCGAATTCGAAACATACGTAAGATCCCCTGCTTCGACAGAACCGCTGAAAAACATGTCGGAAATGGCTGTTTCTAAATCTTCAATCCCTTTTTCGTGCAATAAAGATGTTGTAATAATCGGGCGACCGTCCGCTAATTGTTTGACTCGATCCATATCGATATTTTTTGGTAAATCTGTTTTATTAACGATAACGATGAAATCCATCCCTTTTACCATTTCGAACAGCTTTTCATCTTCTTCTGTCAGCGGCTCATGATAATTTAATACAAGCAAAATTAAATCGGCCTCTTTTAACTTTTGCCGTGAACGTTCTACACCAATTCGCTCGACGATATCTTCTGTTTCGCGAATTCCCGCCGTATCGATTAACCGAAGCGGAACACCGCGGACATTAACATACTCTTCGATCACATCGCGCGTCGTTCCAGGAATATCCGTCACAATCGCCTTATTTTCGTGAACGAGCGCATTTAATAACGACGATTTCCCGACGTTCGGTCTGCCGATAATGACCGTTGCTAAACCTTCGCGCAGAATTTTGCCTTGTTGCGCGGTTTGCAGCAATTTTTCAATTTGCTCGCGCACGTATTGTGCCTTTTCCATTAACAGATGAGGCGTCATCTCTTCCACATCATCATATTCTGGATAATCAATATTCACTTCCACATGGGCAAGTGTTTCTAAAATCGCTTGCCGCAATTCGCGAATTCGTTTCGATAAGCGCCCTTCCATTTGCTGCAGCGCCACGTTCATCGCTCGGTCTGTTTTCGCTCGAATCAAATCAATAACCGCTTCCGCTTGAGACAAGTCAATTCGTCCGTTTAAAAACGCGCGCTTTGTAAATTCTCCTGGCTCAGCAAGCCGCGCCCCATTAGTTAATACGAGCTGCAATACACGATTGACCGATACTAAGCCACCGTGGCAATTAATTTCAACGATGTCTTCCCTTGTAAACGTCTTTGGCGCTCGCATCACCGATACCATTACCTCTTCGACCGTCTGGCCGCTTTTTGGATCCACAATATGACCGTAATGAATCGTATGTGACGGAACGTCTTTAAGACGCTTTCCGCTTGGACTTTGAAAAATGCGGTCAGCGATCGCAATCGCTTCGTCGCCGCTCAGTCTGACAATCGCGATTGCTCCTTCTCCCATCGGCGTGGAGATCGCAGCAATCGTATCAAATTCCATCAATTCCTCACCTCTTTTTGCTGACAAAAAGCCAATCTATCTATATGTTAGACAACTACCGTTGTCAATAACGATCTATCCACAATTTTTTCGTTAATCATTTCAATTTTAACTTATCCACATGTGAATAACAACATGAAGTGCTCATCCTTAAACCTAAAAAATGTAAACAAAAAAAGAAGAAAAAGAGGCTGCCTCGCTTGTTTCAGAGATAGCCCCTTTTCATCAATGTGGATTTACATGATTGGAGATACTACAACATAACGATGTGGTTCTTCTCCAACCGAATAAGTAGTTACTTTTTTATAGTTCGCTAACGCATTATGAATAATTTTTCGTTCATGCGCTGGAAGCGGCTCCAACTTTACTTCTTTTCCAGTTTTTATCGCTTTTTCCGCTAACTTCTGCGCCAGCTGAATCAGCGTTTTTTCTCTTCGTTCCCGATAATTTTCCGCATCGACGATAATGGAAACATATTCTTTTGCATAGCGGTTTGCGACAAGCTGAGTCAATAATTGCAATGAATTTAATGTTTGTCCATGTTTTCCGATCAATAAACCTACTTGTTCTCCTGTGATCATGAATGTTATCCGCTTGCCATCTTGTTGCTTCTCTATTTTTGCTGCTGTTACTCCCATCTGTTTTACAACATTTTTTAAAAATAACTCTGCTTCTTCTACTGGATCTATCATAAGTTTTGCTTTTACCACTGCAGGTCTGCTTCCAAAAATCCCAAACAGCCCTTTTCTTCCTTTATCCAACACCGTAATTTCTGCACGATCCCTCGAAACACCGAGCTGTTGCAGCGCTAACTGCACAGCTTCATCTACGGTCGCGGCGGTCGCGGTTACTTCTTTCACTTTTTCTTTCCTCCTGAATGAGCAGAGTCCACATTCGGCCCTTTAATGAAATACGTTTGCACAATAGAGAAAATATTCCCGACTACCCAATAAAGCGATAAAGCAGCTGGGAAATTAATCGCGAAAATCACGATCATAATCGGCATCATCCAAAGCATCATCGCCATTTGCGGATTTTGTTGTCCAGCGCCAGCCATCATTATTTTTTGTTGGATAAATGTCGTAATCCCTGCGACAATCGGTAAAATAAAATATGGGTCTTTTTCGCCGAGATCAAACCATAAAAAGTTATGTTCCGCAATTTCTCTCGTACGCATAATGGCATGATAAAATCCAATTAAAATCGGCATTTGAATAAGAATTGGGAAACAACCTGCCATCGGGTTTACACCGTGTTTTTGAAACAACAACATCATTTCTTGCTGGAGCTTTTGTTGTGTTTGCATATCCTTAGAGCTATATTTTTCCCGAAGCTTTTGTATTTCCGGTTGCAGCGCTTGCATCGCTTTCGCATTTTTTGTTTGCTGGATCATTAACGGTAAAATAAGCAAACGAATGAAGATGGTTACAATAACAATCGACAATCCAAAGTTTCCGCCTAAAGCATTAGCGACATATTTAATTAGCCAAGAGAGCGGGTAAACGATATACTCATTCCAAAAACCTTTGCTCTCCGGCGTAATTGGTTCGTTAATTTGCGTACAGCCCGATATGAGTGCAAGCAATGCCATTAACCCAACCGTTAACCAAATTCGCCTCTTCACCATCTTTTTCCTCCTAACCGACAAATTCACATTACCCTAAATATGTATTTTAGCATCATTTCAAACAAAATGGGCGCTCTTTTTTCAGCGAGAAACCGTAGCATCGGGAGTAAAATAGATGCCTTATTTTATATCTCTTTTCAGCGCGCCCGCCTTGCGCAATACATGCAGCAAGCTTTTCTTCACCTCAAAATATGTCATTTCTGCAACTGGGAGCCTAGCAATAATCACATAATCTTTTTGAGGCATAATATCGTCTTTCATCTCCAAAAAAACTTGTCGAATGTAACGTTTAATTCGATTTCTTACAACCGCCTTCCCAAGCTTTTTACTCACTGATAAACCGATCCGGAAATACGGTTGTTCAGGACGGTCAAGCATATAAATAACAAACTGTCGATTCGCCATCGATGTACCGCGCTGGAACACTTCTTGAAATTCTTTGTTTTTCTTTATGCGATACTTTTTCTTCATCGTGCGGAAACACTCCATCTTTTTCAATCTCTATAATCACTATCCTCTTGAGAAAAAAGACCACTGAAGTTTCAGTGGCCTATGCGGATAATACTTTTCTTCCTTTACGACGACGACGCGCAAGCACTTTTCTGCCATTTCTCGTACTCATGCGCGCACGGAACCCATGAACTTTGCTACGCTTCCGTTTATTTGGTTGGTATGTCCGTTTCATCTATGACACCTCCCTGAGGAATAACTGTTACGGGCAGTCTTTCTAATTATATTGAACAATCTAGCAAAATGTCAACCGCTCCAGGATTTTTCCCTCGTTCACGAAGTTGTGGATAATTTTTTAGACACCATTTTACATATCCACATAATTTATCGACAATTTTTTCACATCTTTCACCTATGTGGATAATTATTTTTTCACAACGTCTTTCTTTTGTGGATAATTTTAAAAATCCATTGCAACATGCTAGTTTATTTGCTATTATTATTGTGTTTTCATTATGGATAATTGTGTGAATAAGAAAATTTATCCACATTTTGTGGATATGTTGTGGATATGTTTTTTTACAACTTGTTTATAAAGTTATCCACATGTAGTGGATTTTGTCGAAATACCATCTTTTTTCCTTATTATTATGTTATTTCCACAGATTCTTTTTTTAAACGATTCAAAGGAGGGGGCAACGGGTGGAAAACATCCATGATTTATGGAATCGTGTGCTCGGGGAAATCGAAAAGAAAATTAGCAAGCCAAGCTTTGAAACTTGGTTAAAATCAACAAAAGCCCACTCTTTACGAGGTGACACGCTTGTCATCATAGCCCCAAACGAATTTGCAAGAGACTGGCTTGATTCCCGCTACTCTCGCTTGATTGCTGAAACCATTTACGACATCACTGGAGAAGAACTGTTGATCAAGTTCATTACTCCCCCTAATCAATCCGAAGATGATTTTGAATTTCAGCGATCTTCGAAAAAGCATCGAAAGTCATACGAGGAATCAACGGATTTTCCGCAAAGCATGCTGAATCCAAAATATACGTTCGACACGTTTGTCATCGGTTCCGGCAATCGTTTTGCCCATGCAGCTTCTTTAGCGGTGGCAGAAGCGCCGGCGAAAGCATATAATCCGCTATTTATTTACGGCGGGGTTGGCTTAGGCAAAACGCATTTAATGCACGCGATCGGCCATTACGTCATTGAACATAATCCGTCCGCGAAAGTAGTGTATTTATCATCAGAAAAATTTACAAATGAATTTATCAACGCGATTCGTGACAATCGCCCCGATGATTTTCGCAACAAATATCGGAACGTTGATGTCCTATTAATTGATGATATTCAGTTTTTAGCGGGAAAAGAACAAACTCAAGAGGAATTTTTCCATACGTTTAATACATTGCATGAAGAAAGTAAACAAATCGTTATCTCCAGCGATCGGCCGCCAAAAGAGATTCCGACATTGGAAGACCGCCTTCGCTCACGGTTTGAATGGGGGCTTATTACGGATATCACTCCTCCTGACTTAGAAACGAGGATCGCTATCCTCAGAAAGAAAGCAAAGGCGGAAGGATTTGATATTCCGAATGAAGTGATGCTGTATATCGCTAATCAAATTGACTCTAACATTCGTGAGCTGGAAGGAGCCCTCATACGCGTTGTAGCTTACTCATCGCTGATCAATAAAGAAATTACTGCTGATTTAGCGGCAGAGGCGTTAAAGGATATTATTCCGAGTACAAAACCAAAAGTCATTACCATTCAAGATATTCAACGCGTTGTCGGCCAGCATTTCAATATTAAACTAGAAGATTTTAAAGCTAAGAAAAGAACGAAATCTGTCGCTTTTCCGCGCCAAATCGCTATGTACCTTTCGCGAGAACTTACCGATTGTTCATTGCCGAAAATTGGTGATGAATTTGGAGGCCGTGACCATACGACAGTCATTCATGCCCATGAAAAAATTTCTAAGCTTCTCCAAACAGATGCTCAATTGCAAAAACATATAAAAGAGATTGAAGAGAAACTAAAGCAATTGTGAATAACTAGTGAATGGTTACACACAGTCTATCCACATGTGGACAGACTGTGTTTCCTTTACTTTTTTTACTTATCCACATTTCAACAAGCATTATTACTAG